>CAVZLL010000001.1:0-941105 GCA_963776225.1 uncultured Acidimicrobiaceae bacterium
CGGCGTCCCCGAAGTGCTCGATCCACTCGATGGCCCGTGCCGCGTTGGGGAGCAGCTCGTCGACCATCTCCCTGGCGACCCCCCAACGACGCATCTCACCGAGGAGCATCACGAACAGCGGGGTGGCGTCGGCGGTCCCGTAGTAGATGCTGCCACCGCCGAGGGAGAGCGAGCCCGCGTCGCCGAACCGCATCTCGTGGAGGATGCGGCCGGGCTGCTCGTCGTGTCGCGGGTCGACCTCGGTTCCCTGGAACCGGGCGAGGGTCTGGAGCACCCCCAGGGCCAGGTCGGGATCGACCAGGAGGGCCATCCATGCGGTGAGGAGCGAGTCCCTGCCGAAGACGGTCATGAACCAGGGGGCGCCCGCCGCCACCACCACCCGCTCGGGGTAGTCCGGGTCGAAGATCCGGAGCGCGCCGAGGTCTTCCGCGCTGCGGGTCACGACTTCCTTCAGCGCGGGATGGTCGGTCTGGACATGGGGGACCCGGCGGCGCCACTGGGCGAGGCGCTCCGAGGGGATGGCGCGCTCGACCGGCTCGCCGCAGCGGTACTTCGGGGAGAAGAGCACGCCGTCGACGACGGGACCGATCTCGACGCAGGTCGTCCACTCGGCGCGGGGCGGGACCAGGACCTCGTACGTCGCCAGCCCCGGTGCGACCGCCACCGCCCCGTCGGTCCGGATCTCGACCCCCCTGGTCACCCCTCCCCTCCGATAGGTGTAGGTGAGCGTGGCCGCGGCACTCGGCACTCCGGTCTGACCTCCCACCACAGCGGTCAGCTCGCCGTTGGGCGCGACGCTGGTCGCCCGTCCCTCCTTGACCGCGAACAGGTCGGCGAAGTCGGCGTCGACCAGGATCTCGAGGGTGCAGGCGGTCGCCTCGTCGGAGAAGTTGCGCAGGGTCAGCGATTCGCGCATCCCCTGGCCCACGTGCCGGCTGCGGAAGATCATCAGGGTCGAGTCGGCACGGCCGGGCCCGGGCAGGTTGCGGGAGACGAACGTGGCCGAGAAGGGGTCCTCGCTCAGCCCGGCGAGCGGCTCGGTCCGCATGCCGTTGATGAGGACCTCGAAGCGGGAGAGGATCCGGGTGTCACGCACGAACAGGCCCTGAGCGGAGCCGGGTGTGATGTCACCGGCACCGCCGCTGATGGCGAACGTCGACTCGTCGACGAGGGTGACCAGGCCCTGTCCCGGGGTGATCCGGGCGACCGGACCGGCGTAGTTCCACGGGTCGGTCATGCGGGGTACCGTACCGGCTGACCTGGGCATCCACCCAATCCGCCGAGTCGCTCGCCCCGATCGGTATTCCCACTACCGGCGTAGGAGAAATCCCGGCGAGAGGCTACAATCGCGGTGGTGCCCGACTCCCCCGACGCCCGAGAGCCTGCCCCGCCCCTCCTCGAGATCGTGGGGCTGCATGCGTCCGTCGACGGGGAGCCCATCCTGCGCGGCGTCGACCTCATCGTGCAGGCCGGCCAGATCCACGCCCTCATGGGTCCAAACGGCTCGGGCAAGTCGACCCTGGCGAACGTGCTGCTCGGCAACCCGGCCTACCAGGTCACCGGGGGGTCGATCCGGTTCCGCGGGGAGGACGTCACCTCCTGGCCGACCGACGTCCGCGGGAAGGCCGGGCTCTTCCTCGCCTTCCAGGACCCCGAGGCGATCGGCGGTGTCCCGGTCATCCAATTCCTCCGCCAGGCCCTCTCGGCCCGCCGCGGCGCGGACCTCTCGGTCCTCGAGGTCAGGCTCATGATGATGGAGTGGATGGAGCGGCTGGGGATGGACCCGGCCTTCGGTGAGCGCTATCTCAACGAGGGCTTCTCCGGCGGGGAGAAGAAGCGCAACGAGATCCTGCAGATGGCCCTGCTCGAACCCGAGCTGGCCGTCCTCGACGAGACCGACTCGGGGCTCGACGTCGACGCGCTGCGTGCGGTCGCCAGGGGCGTCCGCACGGTGCGGGAGGCCCGTCCCGGCATGGGGGTGCTGGTGATCAGCCACTACGTGCGCATGCTCGAGGAGCTCTCGGCGGACCGGATCCACCTGCTGATCGACGGGGTCATCGTCACCGAGGGGGGACCGGAGCTGGCCCGCAGGCTCGAGGACGAGGGGTACGACTCGTGGCGGAGCTGACCCGGAGCCGGATCGACGCCACGGCGGTGGCGAAGGACTTCCCCCTGCTCGCCCGCGAGGTCCACGGCCGTCCGATCACCTATCTCGACTCCGCCGCGTCCTCCCAACGTCCGACCGCGGTGCTCGACGCCATGCGCGAGTACGACGAGACGACCCACGCCAACGTGCACCGGGGCGTCTACGCCATCGCCGAGGAGGCGACGCGCCGCTTCGAGGCCGCCCGGGTCAACGTGGGCCGGTTCATCGGGGCACCCGACCCCGCGCGCGAGATCGTCTTCACCAAGAACGCGACCGAGGCGCTCAACCTGGTGGCCCACGCCTGGGGGCGCACCAACCTGCAGCGCGGCGATGTGGTCGTCCTGACCGAGATGGAGCACCACGCCAACATCGTCCCCTGGCACATGCTGGCCGCCGAGCGGGGCATCGAGCTGCGCTGGCTGCCGGTCGACGACGACGGCTTCCTGGTCCTCGAGGACCTCGACCGGGTCCTGGAGGGCGCCAAGCTCCTCGGGGTCACCTGCATGTCCAACGTGCTGGGCACCCTCACCCCGATGCCCGCCCTCTCCGCGGCCGCCCATGCCGCCGGCGCTCTCGTGGTGGCCGACGCGTGCCAGTCGGTGCCGCACCTGCCGACCGACGTCACAGCCCTCGGGGTCGACTTCCTCGCGTTCAGCGCCCACAAGATGCTCGGACCCACCGGGATCGGGGTGCTCTGGGGAAGAGCCGAGCTGCTGTCCGACCTCCCCCCGTTCCTCGGCGGCGGGGAGATGATCCTCGACGTCCGCAAGGACGGCTTCACCCCCAACGACGTGCCCTGGCGCTTCGAGGCCGGGACCCCGCCGATCACCGAGGCGATCGGCCTGGGCGCGGCGGTCGACTACCTGCGGGCGGTGGGGATGGACGCGGTGCGCGAGCACGACGTGGCGCTGACCGACTACGCGCTGGGCGCGCTGCGCGAGCGGTTCGGCGACCGGATCCGCATCTTCGGCCCTCCTGGCAGCGCCGAACGGGGCGGCGTGGTGTCCTTCGCCTACGGGGATCTCCACCCCCACGACATCTCCCAGATCCTCGACCAGTACGGGGTCTGCGTGCGGGCCGGCCACCACTGCGCCAAGCCCCTCATGCGGCGCCTCGGGGTGACCGCCACCGCCCGCGCCTCGTTCGCCCTCTACAACGACGAGGCCGACGTCGACACGCTCGTCGAGGCGCTGGACGCCGCGGCGAAGTTCTTCGGATGAGCAGGCACCGGTAGGCTGAGCACCTGATGCCCGGTCTCGAAGACCTCTATCGCGAGATCATCCTCGACCACTACCGCTCGCCACGGAACCGGGGTGAGCTCGAGACGCCACCCGCCACCAGGGCGGAGGGATTCAACCCGCTGTGCGGGGACGAGATCGTGGTCACCCTCACCGTGGACGACGGGACCGTGTCGGACATCAAGATCGCCGGGACCGGCTGTTCGATCAGCCAGTCCTCCGCCTCGCTCATGTCGGCCGCGGTCAAAGGGCGGCCGGTCCCCGAGGTCCGCGCCCTGATCCGGACCTTCAAGGGGATGATGTCGATCCACGAGTCGACGCTTCCCTCCGGCGACGGAGCGCACCACGACGAGCTGTCCGACCACACCGAGCCGGAGGCCATCGACGTCGACGCCCTCGGCGAGCTCGCCGCGCTGCAGGGGGTGGTCAAGTTCCCGGTGCGCATCAAGTGTGCGACCCTCAGCTGGAACACGCTGGCCGACGGGCTCGACGCGGTCGAGACGCCGGCCTGAGGGACGGGCCCCTCACGCGAAGGCCGAGTACCCCGCCCGGTCGACGGTCTCGGCGAGCTCGCTCCCTCCGGTCGCCACGACCCGTCCCTCCGAGAGCACGTGGACCACGTCGGGCCGGAGGACGTCGAGGAGCCGCCGGAAGTGGGTGATCGCCAGCACCCCGAGTCCCCACTCCCTGGTGGCCGCCTCGATCCGACGGCCCACCCCGGCGAGGGCGTCCACGTCGAGACCGGAGTCGATCTCGTCCAGCACCGCGAAGCGCGGGCGGAGGACGCCCAGCTGCAGCGTCTCGTTGCGCTTCCGCTCCCCGCCGGAGAGGTCGACGTTGAGCGGGCGGTCGAGGAAGCGGTCCTCGAAGCCGATCCTCCGCGCCTCCTCGTGCAGGCGCTCGGCCACCTCCGATCGGGGATCGGACGGCTCCCCCTCCGTCGCGACCCGGCCGGTCGCGCTCAGGAATTCGACCAGCGAGACGCCGGGCACCTCGATGGGGTGCTGCAGGGCGAGGAAGAGGCCGGCCCGGGCACGCTCCCAGGTGGGCAGCGCCAACAGGTCCACCCCGTCGAGGGTGACCGTGCCCTCGAGCACCTCGTACCCCGCCCGGCCCATGAGGACGTGGGCCAACGTGCTCTTGCCGGAGCCGTTCGGCCCCATCACCGCGTGCACCTCGCCGCTGCGTACCGTCAGGCTCACCCCGCGGAGGATCTCCCGCCCGGGGATCCCGGCACACAGGCCCTCGATCCGCAGCTCGCTCCCGCTCACGGAAGGACCACCGAGACGTCGTCCCCCTCGACCACCACCGGGTAGACCGGAACCGACCGGGTGGCCGGCAGCGAGCAGGGTGCTCCGGTGCGGAGGTCGAAGGTCGAGCCGTGCTTGGCGCACTCGATCTCGCACTCGTCCGTCAAGACCTCCCCGTCGGCCAGCGAGAAGTCCTCGTGGCTGCAGCGGTCGCCCACCGCGTAGAAGTCCTCCCCGATGCGCACCAGGGCGACCCGGAGGCCGGCGACGTCGAACCGCCTGGCCTCACCGGGCGCGAGGTCGTCCCGGCCGCAGAGCCGGGTGGTCCCGGCCGGCGCACCCTCGTCCACCGGTTCCTCCGCCGTTTCACCCACCGGACACCCCCGACCGCGTGGCGAGGGAGCGGCCGACCAGGCCGCGGGCACCGGGCACCGGCACCAGGTCGGCGATGCTGGCGAAGAAACCGGCCACGATGAGCTGCTCGGCCCGGGACGGTTCGATCCCCCGGGACTCGAGGTAGTACCGCTGGTCCTCGTCGACCGGCCCCACCGTGGAGGCGTGGCTGCACCGCACGTCGTTCTCCTCGATGTCCAGGTTGGGCACCGAGTCGGCGTGGGCACCCTCGTCGAGCACCAGGTTGTGGTTGGTCTGCATGGCGTCCGAACGCACGGCCCCGCGCCGCACCCGGATGAGCCCGCTGTACACCGAGTGCGAGGTGTCGGCCACCGCGCCCATGAACAGCAGGTCGCTGGTGGTCCGCGGCGCGCGGTGGTCCTGCAGCGTCCGGAAGTCGAGCATCTGGTCCCCGCGGCCGATGAAGGCGGCACGCAGCCAGCTCGTCCCGGACTCCCCTTCGAGGGCCGAGTCGGTGCGCAACCGCGCGTAGCCACCTCCGAGGGCCACCGCGTAACTGGAGAGGGAGGCCCGGGCGCCGATGGAGCTGGCCTGGTGCGCGATCTGCCAGGTCGCCGCTCCGAGCGACTGGAGCGACAGGAAGGCGAGGGTCGCGTCGTCGGCCACCGCCAGCTCGGTCACCGGCACCACCAGCTGCTCCTGTGGTGGCCCGGCCGCCGGTACCCGGTCGGCCGGCGGGGCGGCGATCACCCCGTTGTGGGCGTCGACCACGATCTCGACTGCGGCAGCGGTCGACCCCGCCCCGGCACGGATCAGTGTGCGTGGGAAGACCGCCAACCCGGCAAGGCCGGTCACCACGTGGACCACGACCACCGGATCGGTGACGACCGCACCCGGCCGCACGTCGATGACGACCGGGTCGGGGGCGAACGCGTCATTGAGCAACGGGAAGTCGTGCGGGTCGGATGCCACCGATCCGACCAGGGTCCGGCCGTCGGGATGGTCCGTGGCCCGCCCGACGGTGAGCACCTCGTCGTCGAGGGCGGACGAGAGGGTGGCCAACGCCCCGTTGACGGTCACCACCAGGCCGGAACGCGGTCCGAGACCCTCGACGAGCGAGTGGACCCGGTCGGACGCCGACGGCCCGGGCTCGTCCGTCGGACCGGTCGGAACGGTGTCGACCGGGCGGAAGCGGTCGAGATCGAGGCGCTCGATCCGGGAGTACCGCCAGACCTCGTCCTTCGCCGAGGGGAGCGGCGAGGACGAGAACGCCTCGGCGGCGGCCGCACGCCGCTCACGGAGCCAGGGGGCACCCGGCAGGCGGGCCGCGATGTCGGGGGTGAAGGTGGACGTAGCAGGAGCCTCTCGCGAAAGGAGGCCCGGTCGACGAGCCTCCCCGTCCATCCTACCGGGCCGGCGTGGGCGGGCCGCCGGCCCTGCAGGGTGCACGTGGCCCGCCTACGCTCGGCGGGATGGCCGCTCCGACCCTGGACTCCTTCGCATCGGACGTCCTCGACGTGGAGGTGGGCGACCACGTCGCCACCCTCTGGCTCGACCGTCCGGAGAAGCGGAACGCCATGGGACAGGCCTTCTTCGACGACCTCCCGATGGCCATGGAGGCCATCGGGTCGGACCCCGATGTCCGGGCGGTGGTGATCGCGGCCCGCGGGCCCCACTTCTCGGTCGGTCTGGACCTCGTGGCCATGGCCGGCATCGGCGGCTCCCCGGACCGCGGAGACACCTCACGGCCGTCGACGGCCGCATCCGCCGCCCGCACCCGGGCCCAGATCGTGCGCATGCAGGCCTCGGTCAGCTCGGTGGCCGACTGCAGGCTGCCGGTCATCGCAGCGGTGCAGGGCTACTGCATCGGTGGCGGTGTCGACCTCATCGCCGCCTGCGACATCCGGCTCGCAAGTGCCGACGCCCGGTTCTCCGTCCGCGAGACCAAGGTGGCGATCGTCGCCGACCTCGGCAGCCTCCAGCGCCTCCCCCGGATCATCGGCGGCGGCAACGTCGCCGAGCTCGCCTTCACCGGCAAGGACATCACTGCGGCGCGGGCCGAGGCCATCGGCCTGGTCAACGCGGTGAGCGCGGACCCGGAGTCGGTGGTGGCCGACGCGGTCGGGCTGGCCGGCGAGATCGCGGCCAACTCCCCCCTCGCGGTACAGGGGACCAAGGCGGTGCTCGCCGCCGGTGACGGGCAGACCGTGGCCGAGGGGCTCGACTACGTGGCCGTCTGGAACGCGGCGTTCCTCGGATCGGACGACCTGGCGGAGGCGATGGCCGCCTTCGCCGAGAAACGGCCGGGCAACTTCACCGGTCGGTAGCCCTCCGGTCGGTAGCCCCGCCGGGTCGCGGGTCCCGCAGGGTCGCGCTCAGCGCCGGCGACGCCACCACCTGCGGCCGCGTCCCTCGTCCTCCTTGCGCACCTCGGCGAGGACGTCGGGAGCAACCGTGTTCACGATCTCCTCGGCCTGGTCGAGCAGGGTCGCGGCGTCCCCGTCGGGGACGTCCGGCATGGGCTCGAGGGCCGGCTCGATCAGCGAGCCGTGGTCCCACCCGACATCCGCGTAGCGGGGGGCGTAGGAGGGGCAGTTCTCGGGGCACTTCCAGGGTGCGTCGGGAGCGAGGTCGAGCACGCAGAAGCGGGCGACCTCGCCCGAGTCGTAGGTCCTCGACTGGAAATGCTTGCACTCTTCCCTCATCGGCATGGGGAACTCCCTGGTCGACGCGGCCGCGATCTGCGCCGGAACCACATTCTGCCCGAGCCGGCGGCACCGGTGAGCGTCAGCCGATGGAGCCTTCCATCTGCAGCTCGATCAGCCGGCTCCACTCGACCGCGTACTCCATGGGGAGGGTGCGGGTGATCGGCTCGATGAACCCGTTCACGATCATCCCCATCGCCTGGGTCTCCGAGAGCCCGCGGCTCATCAGATAGAAGAGCTGGTCGTCGCCGATCTTGGAGACCGTCGCCTCGTGCCCGATGCGCGCGTCGCGCTCTCCGACCTCCATGTACGGCTTGGTCTCGGACACCGAGGTGTCGTCGAGGAGGAGCGCGTCGCAACGCACGAAGCTCTTGGCGTGCTTGGCACCCTCGTCGACGTGGACGAGACCCCGGTAGGTGGTGATCCCCGCATCCTTGGAGATCGACTTGGAGATGATGGTCGAGGTGGTCTCGGGTGCGGCGTGGACCATCTTGGCCCCGGCGTCCTGGTGCTGTCCGGCACCGGCGTAGGCGACCGAGAGGACCTCGCCGGAGGCCTTCGGACCCATCAGGTACACCGACGGGTATTTCATGGTGAGGCGTGAGCCGATGTTGCCGTCGATCCACTCGATGTGCGCCTCGGCCTCCGCCCGGCCCCGCTTGGTCACCAGGTTGTAGACGTTGTTCGACCAATTCTGGATCGTGGTGTAGGTGATCCGCGACCCCTCCAGGGCCACCAGCTCAACGACGGCGGAATGCAGGGAGTCGGTGGTGTACACCGGGGCCGAGCAGCCCTCGATGTAGTGCACCTGGGCGCCGACGTCGGCGATGATCAGGGTCCGCTCGAACTGGCCCATGTTCTCGGCGTTGATCCGGAAGTACGCCTGGAGCGGCTGGTCGACGACCACCCCGGGCGGCACGTAGATGAACGAGCCGCCGGACCAGACCGCCGAGTTGAGGGCCGCGAACTTGTTGTCGTTCGGGGGGATGATCGTGCCGAAGTACTTCTGGACCAGTTCGGGGTGCTCGCGCACCGCGGTGTCCATGTCGCAGAAGATGATCCCCTTGGCCTCGAGGTCCTCGCGGTTGCGATGGAAGACGACCTCGGACTCGTACTGGGCGGTCACCCCGGCGAGGTACTTGCGCTCGGCCTCGGGGATCCCGAGCTTCTCGTAGGTGTTCTTGATCGCGTCGGGAAGGTCGTTCCAATCCTCCACCTGCCCCGACGTCGGCTTGATGTAGTAGTAGATGTCGTCGAAGTCGAGATCGGGCATGTTGACCGCGAACCACTGGGCCATCGGCCGCCGCTCGAAGCGGGTGAGGGCCCGGAGGCGGAAGTCCCGCATCCACTCCGGCTCCTTCTTCATGGCCGACATCTCGCGTACGATCGCCTCGGAGAGGCCCTTCTTGGGCTTGAAGACGTAGTCCTCTTCGTCGGACCACCCGAGCTTGTACTTGCCGAGGTCGAGATCGGTTGTGGTCATGGGGTCTCCTGGATCGGTTCGCCGCCTGTCGCTATTTCCCCTATCCAGATAGTAACAACCCGGCGACCCCGGCCGTACCGCCTCCGGGGCTGCCACCGGGACCCCGGGTCCGGGGAGGGCGGCCCGGGATCGCCCGAGGTCACCGGGCTGCGGGCGTGCCATCCTGTGCGGATGCCCGAGACCCTCCGCAGCGAGCCCGCCCCCGCCGGCCTCCGCCCACCGGCCCCGGAGCGCCGCCCGGTGACCCTCGAGACCCACGGTGACGTCCGGGTCGACGACTGGTTCTGGCTCCGGGACCGGGACGATCCCGAGGTCATCGCCCATCTCGAGGCCGAGAACACCTTCACCGAGGCGAGCATGGCCGGCACCCTCCCGCTCCAGGGGGCGCTCTACGAGGAGTTCGTCGCGCGGATCGAGGAGACCGATCTCTCGGTGCCGGCCCGGAAGGGTCCCTGGCTCTACTACGGCCGGACGGTCGAGGGGAGCAGCTACGGGATCCACTGCCGGCGACCGGCGGAAGGTCCCGAGGACGCCGAACAGGTCCTCCTCGACGAGAACGAGCTCGCCGAGGGCCACGAGTACTTCGCGCTGGGCGCCCTCTCGGTGAGCCCAGACCACCGGTGGCTCGCGTACTCGACCGACACCACCGGCGGCGAGCGCTACACCATGCGTTTCGTGGACCTGGAGTCGGGGACCCCCTCGCCCGAGGCGATCGGGGACACCTCCTACGGGGTGGCCTGGGCCAACGACAACGCCACGGTCTTCTACGTGCGGGTGGACGAGGCGATGCGCCCGTTCCAGCTCTGGCGCCACCGGGTGGGCTCCGACCCGTCGGTCGACGTCCTGGTGCTGGAGGAGCCCGACGACCGCTACTACCTCGGGATCGGGCGGACCAAGGACGACCGCTTCCTCCTCTGCGGCCTCGACTCCAAGATGACCTCGGAGGTCCGGGTCCTCGACGCCGACCACCCCCTCGGCGACTTCACCGCGGTCGAGCCCCGCAGGCAGGGCATCGAGTACACCGTCGACCACGACCGCGGCGACCCGGCCGCCGGGCGCGGATCGCGATTCCTCATCGTGACCAACGACGGTGCCGAGGACTTCCGCCTGATGGAGGCGCCCGAGACGGCGCCGGGGCGGGACCACTGGAAGGAGGTGATCCCCCAGCGGATCGGGGTTCGCCTCGACGGGATCGACCCGTTCGCCGATCACCTGGTCGTCTCCGAGCGTGAGGGGGGCGTGACCCGGATGCGGGTGGTCGACGCCGCCAGTGGAGCCTCCACCCCGGTCGACCAGCCGGAGTCGCCCTCGACGGTCTGGGGCGGGGCCAACCCGGAGTACGACTCGACGGTCCTGCGCTACGAGTACACCTCCCTCACCACCCCGCACTCCGTCTTCGACCTGGACCTGGCCGACGGGCAGCTCGAGCTGCGCAAGCGTCAGCCGGTACTCGGCGACTTCGACCCGGGCCGGTACCGGACCGAGCGCCGCTGGGCGCGGTCTCCCGACGGAACGGCGGTCCCCCTCTCCCTCGTCTACCGCCCGGACCTGGTCGGGACTCCCGGGCACGGCGACCCCGACGGCGGCGGGTCGCCGTGCGTGCTGTACGGCTACGGGTCCTATGAGATCTCGACCGATCCGGTGTTCTCGTCGCTGCGGCTCAGCCTCCTCGACAGGGGGTTCCTCTTCGCCATCGCCCACGTGCGGGGCGGTGGCGAGCTGGGCCGTCACTGGTACGAGGAGGGCAGGCTCGCGGCCAAGCCGAACACCTTCACCGACTTCGTGGCCTGCGCCCGCACCCTCGTCGACGAGGGATGGACCGCCCCCGACCGGCTGGTGGCCCGTGGTGGGAGCGCCGGTGGCCTGCTCATGGGCGCCGTGGCCAACCTGGCCCCCGAGCTGTTCCGGGCGATGGTGGCCGAGGTCCCCTTCGTGGACTGCCTGACCACCATCCTCGACGAGAGCCTCCCGCTGACCGTGACCGAGTGGGAGGAGTGGGGGAACCCGGCCGAGGACCCCGAGATCTACGCAGTGATGAAGGGGTACTCCCCCTACGACAACGTGCGCTCGACCGACCCGGACGGGCGACCGATCCGCTACCCGGACATCCTGGCCACCGCCGGCCTCACCGATCCGCGGGTGGGCTTCTGGGAGCCGGCCAAGTGGGTGGCCCGCCTCCGTGCGGCCAACCCCGCGAACAGGGTGCTGCTCAAGACCGAGATGGGGGCCGGCCACGCCGGGCCGTCCGGCCGCTACGACGCCTGGCGGGACGAGGCCTTCGTCTACTCGTTCATCCTCGACGCACTCGGGCTCGCCGGGACGGCGCCGGCTCCCTACCCGGAGAACGCTCCCGACTGAGGCCGCACCCCGCCGTTCATCCCGGCGATCCGGTCGTGGTCGAGGAGGTGACCGACGACCCGACCGCGGTGGAGGTCGTGGTCGACGACGGAGCAGACCCGCCGGCCGCGGAGGACGGGGTGAAGGTCGCGGTGAACGGCGTGTGCAGCGGCGTCGGCAGCACCACCGGGATCCCGTCGAGGGAGAGCGTGACCGGGGGCGCCCCGATCTCGAGGGTGGTCGCCGCAGCGGCGGGGATCGCCTGCACCGAACCGGCGGTGAGCTCCCCGGCCCACAGCGTCTTCTGCGGCTCGACGGTGGCCGCGCGCACCCAGGACAGCCCCGTGGCATCGAGGGTGAGGGTGTAGGAGGTGAAGGGCACCGTGTAGGCGGCCGACGTACCGTCGGCCGCGGTGGTGGTGGCGACCAGACGCCGGGGCAGGGTGGTCGGGGGTGCGTGACGGGTCGGACCGGTGGACGGCGAGTGGCGGTGGGTGGACCCCGATGCCGGGCGGCCGGCACGCGTCGTCGTGGTGGCGTGGCCGGCAGCGGGCCTGGTGTGGTGGCTCCCGACGTAGGCCAGCACCCCGAACAGCACCAGGACCGCGGCGACCAGCAGGGCGGTCGATCCCGGTCGTCGCCGGTGGTTCATCGATTCGAGCGCGATGCGCTGGACGCGGTCGGACCGGGCCCGGGAGACCCCCTCTCCACCGACCGGCGGGCCCGGGCTCGGGCGCGCGTCGTCGAAGACGACCTGCACCCCGGCGTCGGGGAACTGGTCGCTCCCGCGGACCGGCACCGGAGGGACGACCCCCCCGTCCCCCGGGCCGCCCATCGGCCGGACCTCCTGTGACCCGACCCGCTCCGAGAGGTGCTCGATCGTGCCGAGCGCGGCGTGGTACTTGCGGACCGAGTGGAGGTCGTCACTGCTCGGACGGCGCAGCAGGGCGACCACCAGGGCGCCCACCGCGAGCGTGACCACCAGGAGGACCGCGACCCACATCGGGACCATTCAACCCCGAATCGGCCGCCCGGCGGAGGGCGGACCCCGGCCGCCGGCAGGTGGACCCGGCCCGGTCGGTGACATCGTCCCTGGTGGGCGGTTCAGATAGCGGTCACCGAGGTCAGGCCGCCGTCTACGGTGAGGTGGGTTCCGGTGACGAAGGACGCCTCGTCGGAGAGCAGGAAGCGGATCGGGCCGGCGATCTCGTCGGGCGTGGACACCCGTCCGAGCGGGGTCCGCTCCTCGAGCTGGCCGCGGAATCCCGGGATCTCGAGCGCGGGGGCCAACATGGGGGTGTCCACCGCGCCCGGGCAGACCGCGTTGACCCGGAAGCCCTCGGTCGCGAAGTGCTGGGCGAGTGAGCGCATCACCCCGAGCACCCCGCCCTTCGAGGCGCAGTAGGCGGTCAGGATCGAGTTGCCGAACAGCCCCTCGATCGAGGACACCAGCACCACCGCGGAGCCCGGGCCGGCCCCCCGGAAGGGCACCAACAGGTGACGGCAGATCATGACCGCGGCCCGCAGGTTCACGTTCAAGGTGGTGTCCCAGAGCGCGTCGTCGATGCCGTCCACCGTCATCGCCCCGGGCACCCCCGCAGCGTGGACGAACCCGCCGATCGTGCCGAGCGCGCCGACCGCTTCGGCGAGAGCCGGCCCGAGTGCCGACGAGTCGGCGACGTCCACCGCGGCGGCGTGGGCGGCCACCCCCCGTTCCGCGCAGCGGGCGGCCGTGTCGGCTGCGCCCTCGGCGTCGATGTCCCAGAGGGCGACCGGTCGCCCGACTTCGGCGAGGGCGAGGGCGGTCGCCCGGCCGATGCCGGAGGCACCCCCGGTGACGAGGACCCCGGTACCCGGATCACCGAGGCGGGCGGGCATCGGGGATCGGGGCGAGTGCGGCGGGTCGGAGGGCATCGGCGCAGTCTCCCAGACCGCGCCGTCCCGGATCAGGTGCGCAACCCGGCTCTCGGCTGGACCCCCGGCGGGATCTCCGACCGCCGCGGGTTGTCCCGGTCGCGGGCGGAGAGGACCGGGTCGGTCAGCCCCCAGTCGCCGGCGATGGCCGGATCGTCCCAGGCGACCCCGAGCTCGTCGCCCGGGTTGTAGTAGTTGTCCACCAGATACCAGAGGGTCAGGTCGGTGAGCGAGGCGAACCCGTGGGCGACCCCCGGCGGGATGAACAGGCCCCGGTCGTGTTCCCCGGTGAGGTCGAGGGAGAGGGTGGCGCCGTCGGTCGGCGAGCCCTGGCGCAGGTCGTGGAGGACGACCCGGGCGGTCCCGGCGAGGACGTACCAGTAGTCGGCCTGGTGCAGGTGGTAGTGGAGCCCGACCACCGCCCCGGCCTGCTTGGTCGACCGGTTGCACTGGACCATCTCGCGCCCGAGGGGGAACCAGCTGCGGCGGTAGGTCTCGACGAAGCGGCCCCGTTGGTCCCCGTGGGCCTCGGGCTCCACGACCACCACATCGGCGATGACATCGGACTCGATGATCTTCGGCACTGCTACCCCCCGTGTCGGCGCTGGTCGCGTACTGCAACCGTTGCGAGCTCCCTCCGGAAGTACACCAGCGGGATGCCTTCCGAGACCCCGAGATCGAGCACCCGCCCGATGATCAGCTCGTGGTCACCGGCATCATGGACCAGTTCGACCCCACAGTCCACCCAGGCCAGGCAGCCCTCGATCACCGGCGAGCCGCTGGCGGGGGCAGGGTGCCAGGCCACCCCCTCGAACTTGGGACCGCCGGACACCGCGAACCCGCGGCAGAGGTCCTCCTGGCGGTCGCTCAGCACGTTCACGCAGAACCTGCCGGCGCTCGCGATCCGCGGCCAGCTGGTCGAGGTGCGGGCCGGCGCCACCGCGACGTAGGGGGGGTCGACGGAGAGGGAGACGAAGCTCTGGCAGGTGAAGCCGACCGGCTCGCCACCGTCCATGCCGGCCACCACGGTCACCCCGGTGGTGAACCGGCTCATGGCGTCCTTGAAGCTGTCGATCCCGAACGTCCGGTCCTCGGCCGGCACAGTCAGCTCCTGCCGACCTCGGTGGTGACGCCCTCGACGGCAGCGTCGACCTCCACCTTGCCGGTCGCCGCGGCGACCCGCCGGGCCGCGCGGAGGATCCGGTCGAGGTCGCGGTCGGTGTGGCCGGGGTCGTGGTGGAACAGGGTGAGCCGGCGGACCCCGGCCTCGGTCGCGACCCGCACCGCGTAGGCCGGCGTCGAGTGGCCCCAGTCGAAGAGCTCGACGAACTCGTCCTCCGTGTACTGGGCGTCATGGATGAGCAGGTCGACCCCCTCGCACAGTCCGAGCACGGTCTCGTCCACCGTGTCGCGGTCGAGCGGGGCCTGGTGGTCGGGCACGTAGGCGACCGACACCCCGTCGGCCTCGATCCGGAAGCCGAGGGTGTTGCCGATGTGGGGGACCGTGCCCACCTTGACGTCGATGCCGCCGAAGGAGAGCTCGTCGCAGCCGACGAGGTCGTGGTAGCGGAGCTCGCCTCGGAAGTCGGCCATGTTGACCGGGAAGAACGGTGGCTTGACCATCCCGGCCATCGTGTCCTGGAGTGTCTCGGCCCCCTGGGAGGGACCGTAGATCTCGACGAGCGCGCCGGGGTCGCGCATCGGCGGGAAGAACGGGGTCCCGAGCACGTGGTCGTAGTGGAGGTGGGTGAGCAGCGCGTCCGCCCGGAGCGGGCGGCCCGCGGCGTGCAGTGGGGCGTTGAGGTGGTGGCCGAGGGCGCGCAGGCCCGTCCCCATGTCGAGGATCAGGGGGCGCTCGCCGTCCACCTCGACCAGGACGCAGGACGTGTTTCCTCCGTACCGGCGTTGCCGTGGGGACGAGCACGGGCAGGAGCCCCGGACTCCGAAGTAGGTGATGCGCACGTAGCAGGCAGGCTAGCCGCAGCCGGGGGTCGGCTCCCGGGGTACCGTCCTGGCATGGACCAACGCTCCATCCAGGCCGGCGACCTCGAGTTCGCCTGCCTGGTCACCGGACCCGAGGACGGCCCCCTGGCCCTGTGCCTGCACGGATTCCCGGACACCGCCCACACCTGGCGCCACCTGCTCCCGCTCCTCGCCGCACGCGGCTACCGCGCGGTCGCCCCGTTCACGCGGGGCTACGCGCCGACCGCTGTCCCGGCGGACGGGCGGTACGACACCGGGACCCTCGCCCTCGACGCCTGCGCGCTCCACGAGGTCCTCGGCGGGACCGGCGACGCGGTGCTGATCGGGCACGACTGGGGCGCGCTCACCGCCTACTGCGCCGCGGCACACCAGCCCGAGCGGTGGCGCCGGGTGGTCGCCGCCGCTGTGCCGCCGACCCGGTCGGTCGGGGATCGGCTCTTCGAGGTGGACCAGCTCAAACGCAGCTGGTACATCTTCGTCTTCCAGACCGCGCTCGCCGAGCACGCCCTCGGTCGCGAGGGGCAGGCGATGATCGACCGGCTCTGGGCCGACTGGTCGCCCGGCTTCGACGGTTCGTGGTACGTGGAACGGGTCAAGGAGGCCCTCTCCGCACCCGAGCACCTCACCGCGGCGATCTCCTACTACCGCCAGATCTTCGCCGGTCCGCCCGACGACCCGGATGCAGCGGCGGCCCAGGCAGCCGGCGGGACCACCGCACCGCAGCCGACCCTGTACCTGCACGGAGACCGCTGCGGCTGCTTCGGCCTCGAGGCGATCGGCCCGGTCACCGAGTTCCTCGCCCCCGGCTCGGAACTGGTGGTCGTCGAGGGTGCCGGCCACTTCCTGCACGTCGAGCGGCCCGACGAGGTCAACGGCCACATCCTCCGGTTCCTGGAGATCTGAGGCCGCGCCGGCGCCCGGGTCGCCGGCTCGACGCTCGTTCAGGGAAGGCGCACCGTGCCGGCGCGGTCGCGGACCACCATCCCCTCGGCCACCAGCGCGTCGAGCACCCGCTCGGCCCGGCGCCGGTCGCCTGCCCACCCGGCAGCGGTGGGGACCTGGCCCTCGTCGAGCGGACCGGCGCACAGGGCGGCCACCAGCCGGCCGCGGCCCTCACGGTCCGAGCCGCTGAACCGGGCCTGCCTGCCGGACACGCCGGCCGACCCGGCCGCCGGGTCCGGGTCGTGCCGCCCGGTCGCCGCCCACCGGCACCGCGGTCGGACCGGGCACGAGCCACACGACGGGTCGCGTGCCGTGCACACCGTCGCCCCGAGATCGAGGAGCGACTGGCCGAACGTCCAGCCTCGTCCCGGCGGCACCATCCGGTCCACGAGCTCCTGGGCCTCCGCCGGCCGGAGCGGTCGTCCGGCCACTGCGCGCGAAAGGACGCGCCCGGCGTTGGTGTCGACCACCCCCACGTCGCGCCCGAAGGCGAACGCGAGGACCGCTCGGGCGGTGTAGGAGCCGACGCCGGGCAACGAGAGCAGCGCGTCGAGTGAGCCGGGGACCACGCCGCCGTGGTCGGCGACGATCGAGGCGGCGGCGCGGTGCAGATCGCGGGCACGCCGGTTGTAGCCCATCCCCTCCCAGGCCCGCAGGACGTCGCCGAGCGGGACGGCGGCGCAGGCGGCGGGGGTCGGGAACGCGGCGAGGAACCGGATGTAGACCGGGACCACCCTCGAGACCTGGGTCTGCTGGGCCATGACCTCGCTCACCAGCACGGCCCACGGATCGCGGGTCGACCGCCACGGGAGACCGGGCCGACGGGTCGGCCGTCCGCCGCCCGACCCCCATTCCTCGACGGCAGCGCCGAGCGCGCGCACCTGGTCGGACCTGCGCGGCGGTCGGGGCCGCCGGGTCCGGCCAGTGCCCGGCGGCGTCGTCCGGGCGGAGACTCGGCCCGTTCGGCCGCTCACCCCCAGACGTCCTCCAGGTACGGGCGGCGGCGGGGTGGGGCGCTCGCCTCCTTCCACACCATGACCTTGCGCCGGAAGGAGCAGACCTCCTCGCCGCGCTGGTTGAAGGCCTTGGTCTCGACGGTGACCACACCGCGGTCGTCGCGGGAGGTCGAGGCGACCTTCTCGATCACCTTGGTCTCCGCGTAGACCGTGTCGCCGTGGAAGGTCGGGGCGCGGTGGAGGAGGGACTCGACCTCGAGGTTGGCGATGGCCGCACCGCTCACGTCGGGGACGCTCATCCCGAGGGCCAGCGAGTAGACCAGGTTGCCGACCACCACGTTCCTCCCCTGCACCGTCTCGTGCTCTGCGAACCAGCTGTCGCTGTGCAGCGGGTGGTGGTTCATGGTGATCATGCAGAAGAGGTGGTCGTCGGCCTCGGTGATGGTCTTGCCCGGCCAGTGGCGGTAGACGTCCCCGGGCACGAAGTCCTCGAAGTAGCGACCGAAGGGTCGCTCGTGGACGGTCACGGAGCGGCCGGCGCGGGCCGGGTGGTGAACGCGAGCACCCAGTCGGGGTGGGTGTCGCCGTCGATGGCCATCCGCCAGGTGTAGCGGGTGCCGGGCACCAGAGGCAACGGACCGAGGTTGACGGCGAGCGCGACGTCGATGGGCGATCCCTCGGGGATGCCGGGTGGGCGCCCCACCGTGAACTCGCCACGCACCTCGACCGGATGCTCACCGTCGGGCGTGTCGACCAGGACCGGGCGACCGTCGGCGTCCTCGAGGAAGAGCTCCCAGTGGTGGGCGGACTCGGCCTCGTGCCAACCGACGTCGATCTTGAGGGCGATCGCCGAGGGGACCGGGTCCGGCCCGGTCATGCTCCAGCCGCCACCGAGGACATACAGCTTGCCGTCGGCAACCTGGGCCGAGTCACACAGCATCATGGTCACTTTCACGGAAGGGGAGGCTACCGGGTCGGGCTCGACCGGCCGGTAACGTGGCGTGATGGAGCTGCGGGGCCTGCGGGACGATGTCTACCGGCGGCCCCTGGCCACAGCGCTCGAGCGGTTGGGCATCGGTCCGGGATGGACCTGCGTCGACGTCGGCGCGGGGGGCGGTGACGTGACGGTCGCACTCGCCGAGATCGTCGGCCGGGACGGACGGGTCTACGCCGTGGACAGCGACCCCAAGGCGAGGGACGAGGTGGCGGAGGCGGCGGCCGCGCACAGCCAGGTGCTGGCGGTGACCCAGGCCGGCGAGGACCTCCGATTGCCCGAGCCGGTCGATCTGGCCTTCTGCCGCTTCCTCCTCCTCCACGTGGCGGACCCGGCCGTCGTCCTCGACCGGATGGCCCGGGCCGTCCGCCCGGGCGGGTGGGTCGTCGCCCAGGAGCCGGTGACCTCGGCGGGCCGGGTGGCCGGTCTCCCCTGCTCGATGCCCGAGGCGCTCCATCCCGATGTGGGTGCCCTGCTCCCCGCGCTCGCCCGCGACGCCGGCCTCGAGATCGTGGACGCCTGGGCGGAGGCACCGGCGGGCGCCGGCCCCGGACCGGTGGCCGAGTACCTCGCGCTGCTCACCGATGTCGACCCGGGGGACGACCCGGTCGTGCTCCCGCCCCTGGTGACCGTGGTCGGCCGAACGGCCGATCGGTAACCTTGGCGCCGTGACCACCGACGGGCCGCCCAGACCGGATCCGGACGGCGCCGCAGAGGCGATCTCCGTCGCCAGGTCGGTCGTCGCGGCCGGCGTCGCGGCGATGGCCGCCGGCGGTGGCCCGGACCGGGTCCAGGTCCTCGCCTACGACGTCGCACACGCGGCCGCCGCGGTGCGCACCGCTGAGGCCGTGCTCGCCTACGGCGCCCAGGGGGAGACCGAGGGCCGGATCGCCTGCGCCTTCACCGCCGACGCCCTCGCCGACCTGGCCGCCCGAACGGTCGGACGGACCGCGGAATGGGGAGTGCCCGCCGACTGGCTCGCACCGGCCGGGGCATTCGTGGCCAGGTTCCGCGCCCCGGACTTCCTCGCCTCCCTCGCCGAGACCGAGGGCCCCCGCCATCTCGATGCCGACTTCGAGCTGGTGCGCGACACCTTCCACCGGTTCGCAGAGGACCAGATCCGGCCGCGGGCCGAGCACATCCACCGGGCCAACACCGACATCCCCGAGGAGATCATCTCGGGGATGGCGGAGATGGGCGGGTTCGGGATGTCGGTGCCCGAGGAGTACGGGGGCTTCGCGACCGGGGACGAGTCCGACTACATGGGCATGGTGGTCGCCACCGAGGAGCTGGCGTGGGGATCGCTCGGCGCAGGCGGCTCGTTGATCACCCGCCCCGAGATCCTGACCCGGGCCATCGTGCACGGCGGCACCGAGCAGCAGAAGCGGCACTGGCTGCCGCGGCTGGCCACCGCCGAGGTCCTCGGGGCCGTCGCGGTCACCGAACCCGACTACGGCTCGGACGTGGCGAACGTGGTCACCGGTGCGACCGCCACCGAGGGCGGCTGGCTGGTCAACGGGGTCAAGACCTGGTGCACGTTCGCGGCCCGGGCCGACGTCCTCATGTTGCTCGCCCGGACCGATCCGGATCGATCGCACGCCCACCGCGGCCTCTCGCTCTTCCTGGTGGAGAAGCCGCCGGCCGACGGCCACGGCTTCGTGCTCTCCCAGGAACCGGGCACGGACGGCCATCCGCCAGGTTCGACCGGCCGGATGGAGGGCCGCCCCATCGACACCCTCGGCTACCGCGGGATGCACTCCTACGAGGTCGCGTTCGAGAACTGGTTCGTGCCCGACGCCAACCTGGTCGGCGGACCCGAAGGCCTCGGCAGGGGCTTCTACCTGCAGATGCAGGGCTTCGAGAACGGCCGGCTCCAGACGGCGGCCCGGGCGATCGGGGTCATGCAGGCCGCGTACGAGGCCGCGCTCGACTACGCGTCGGGCCGGGTCGTCTTCGGGTCCCCGATCCTCGAGTACCAGCTCACCCGGGCCAAGCTGGGCAGGATGGCCGTGCTCATCCAGGCGACCAGGCAGTTCTCCTACGAGGTGGCCCGGCTCATGTCCAAGGGCGAGGGCGCCCTGGAGGCGTCCATGGTCAAGGCCTACGTGTGCCGGGGCGCGGAGTGGGTCACGAGGGAGGCGCTCCAGATCCACGGGGGCATGGGCTACGCCGAGGAGTTCGCGGTGAGCCGGTACTTCGTGGACGCGCGGGTGCTCTCGATCTTCGAGGGCGCCGACGAGACCCTCGCACTCAAGGTCATCGCGCGCCACCTGCTGGGCACCGCCGGCTCCTGAGCATCCCGCCGGTCGGGGGCCGCCGCAGGTCCGGGATCAGTCCGGCGAGCGGACCAGCCCGGCGCGCTCGCCACGGGTCACGAACTTGGTCGCCATCTTGCGGGAGGCCTCGTCGATCATCTCGTCACCGAACATGACCGCACCGGACCGGTGCTCCTCGGTGGCGGTGCGGTAGGCGTCGAGGATGCGCCAGGCCCGGTCGAACTGCTCCTGGGTCGGCGAGTAGACCTCGTTGAGCACACCGACCTGGTCCGGGGTGAGGGCCCACTTGCCGTCGTAGCCGAGCACGCGGGTGCGCTGGGAGAACTCGCGGAGGGCGTCGAGCTCCCGGACCTTGAGGAAGGGGCCGTCGATCACCTGGAGCCCGTTGGCCCGCCCGGCCATCAGGATCTTCGAGAACACATAGTTGAAGTGGTCACCGGGGTACTCGGGGATGGCCACGCCACCGGTGAGCACGGGCATCTCCATCGAGGCGGCGAAGTCCGCCGGCCCGAAGATGATCGTCTCGAGTCGCGGCGAGGCCGCGCAGATCTCCTCGACGTTGATCAGGCCGCGGGTCGTCTCGATCTGCGCCTCGATCCCGATGTGGCGGGCCGGCAGGCCGCACTTCTGCTCGACCTGCGTGAGCAGGAGGTCGAGCGCGACGACCTCTGCGGCCGTCTGGACCTTCGGGAGCATGAGCTCGTCGAGGCGGTCGCCGGCGTTGGAGACCACCTCGATGACGTCGCCGTAGGTCCATTCGGTGTCCCAGGCGTTGACCCGGACGCAGAGGACGCGGTCGTCCCATGGGAGGTTCTTGATCGCGTCGGCCACCTTGGCCCTTGCCGCCTCCTTCTCGAGCGGGGCGACCGAGTCCTCGAGGTCGAGGAAGCTCATGTCGGCCGGCACGGTCGGGGCCTTGGCCAGGAACCGCTCGTTGGATCCCGGGGAGGACATGCAGGAGCGGCGGGGCAGGTTGCGCGAGCGTTCGGACATGCCATCGATGGTACGGCCCCGGCGGGGCCTGACCAAACGGAGGCGGGCGGGCGCGCCGGCGGTCAGGCCGGGGAGGGTGCGGGGCGCCCGTCGCGGGCGATCTGGTCGAGGAGCTGGTCGGGGGTGAGCTGTTCCGAGAGCAGGCGCTCGAACCGGCCCGGGTCACCGCCGACGAAGGCCCGGCAGAGGGGGAGCCCTTCGACGTAGCAGGTGAGGTAGGCCCTCCAGGTCGGGTGGGTGAGGAACTCGACCGCCTTCCGGGCCCGGTCCCGGGGCAGCAGACCCCACCGGGCCACCTCGTCGATCACGGTGTCCGGATCGGCACCGTCCTCGTGGAGGCGGAACGCCGCGTTCTGGCGCACCGCGCCGAGCGCCTCCCCCGCCTCGGCCACCGCGGCCACCACCTCTGCGTCGTAGCGGATGCCGAGCGGCCGGAGGTGGGCGGCGATCTCCTGCTCGGGGCGGCGGCCCATCACGACGTCGAGACCGAGGTCGGCGAGACCCTCGGCCAGCAGGCACTGGGGCGTGCCGACGAGGAAGATGGACTCCTCCCACCAGTGACGCCGGCGGACCAAGCCGACCTCCTTGCGGGTGTGCTCGGTGTGGTGGCCCGGGTAGGCCTCGTGGGCCACCAGATGGGCGAGTCCGGTCGAGAGCACCGGCAGGTCGGTGTTGATGGCCACCCGGCTCCGCAGCCCGCCGAGGTAGTAGTTGAACCCCGACCATGGCTCGTTCGAGACCAGCTCGAACTCGACGTGCTCGCCGTCGGGCAACCCGAACAGCCGCCGGGTCCGTTCGCGCAGGTCCTCGGCAAGTGTGTCGACAGCCGGGGCCAGCCGGTCGACGGGGACCGCGTGGGACTCGCGCCAGGCGATGAGTCGCTCGGCGAGCGGCCCGCTGCCGGGCAGCGCCTCCTCGAGCTGCCGGTGGGCGGCCGACAGAACCTCCTCGTCCACCCTCGACGGTCGCACCCCGTAGCAGGCCTCGACCTCGTCGGTGTAGGTGATGGGCTCTCCGGCCAGCTTGCGGGCAGTGGTCAGCAGGCCGACCACCTGTGCCGAGAGCCAGTGTCGTCGGGCGGGGGCGGCCGAGTCCTCCCCCCGGGACCCGGTGGCCCCGGGGTCCATCGGGCCGCCTGCACCGATGGCGGCCAGCAGGGAACGCGCCTCGGCCACCAACCGGTCGGGTGCGACCAGTGGCTCCGCGGCGACCGCCGCGGCCGGCTCCGGTGGTCCGTAGTACGCGTCGACCAGTCCCTCGACGTGGCGACCCAGGCGCAGGCCGAGGGTCAGGTAGTCGTCGACCAGCGCGGGCCCGTTCACGTGGGTCAGCGCAGCTGCTCGCGCAGGAAGGCCACCGTCCGCATCCAGAGCAGCCCGGACGCCGCCTCGTCGTGGACCTCGGGGCGGTCCTCGTTGAAGAAGGCGTGGTCGACCCCGGGGTAGAAGTACAGCGTCGCGTCCTTCCCGAGCCCGACCAGCTCCTCCTCCAGCGCCCGCGCCGCGTCGGGCGGGAACATGCCGTCGAGCTCGGCAGCGTGGATCTGAACCGCCGCGGCGAGCGCGCGGTAGTCGGGCCGCGCGTCGGCCCAGGGGATCACGCCGTAGGCCGGCACAACCGCGCGCACCGCGTCGGGGCGCTGGCAGGCGAGCACCAGCGCGAGCCCGCCGCCCATGCAGAAGCCGACCACACCGACATCGCTCCGGCCGGTGCGGCGGAGGAGCTCGTCGACCGCGCCGCTCAGGTCGCGCGCCGCGCCCTCCATGGTCATCGCCATCATCTGGGTGGCGGCCTCGTCGGGTTCGCCGAGGGGCACCGCCGTTCCGTGGTAGAGGTCCGGGGCGAGGGCGGTGAACCCTTCCGCGGCGAAGCGGTCGCAGGTGCGGACGATCTGGTCGACCAGTCCCCACCACTCCTGGATCACCAGCACGCCCGCCGTTCCCTCTGCACCGCCGGCGGGCACCGCGATATACCCCTGGCCGGTGCTGCCATTTTCCGGAAATTCGATTCGCTGACCCATGTCCGGCGACCCTACCCGGTGACGGTCCGGCGGGGCCTCCGAGGGAGCCGCCCGGACGACAGGTCGGCGTCGCTGTTCGCCGGATTCCCCGGCGGGGTGGCAGGACGAACACCCAGCTCAACGGCACTATCTACCGATCGGTGCTTGTGGCCCCGGGCCGGGTGGACTAGAACATACCCCCAATATGACTCACGCCGAGCGGAACTCGACGTCTGAGCCAGGTGCCTGCCCAACCGTACGCAACCCACCCCGGAGACGGGTATTTGGGGTACTCGCACTGGCCTCCGCATTGGGGGTAGCAGCGACGGTGATTTCTCTCGCCACACCGGCCACCGCGGATCAGATTTCCAACGCCCGGGCCCAGGCCGCCGCGATCACCGCAAGGATCCAGGCGACCGAGGGCCAGATCCAGTCGCTCACCGCCCAGGTGACCGCGGCCGACTACCGGCTCTCGCAGCTGCAGGTCCAGATCTCCGGCACCCGGGCGCAGATCGCCAAGGACCATCAGGAGGTCGCAAAGGACGCCGCCCAGCTGGAGACAGAGGCGATGCGCGACTACACGAGCAGCGGCACCGGCAACACCACGACCCAGCTGTTCACCTCCAACATGAACACGAGTGGCATCCGGTCCGAGTACTCGGCCATCGCCACCGGCAACGTGACCACCACCATCGACCGGTTGCACACCGCGCAGGCCGCGCTGCAGTCGACGCAGTCCTCGCTCGAGCAACAGCAGTCGCAGGCCGCCACCACCCGGAACGGGCTGGTCGGAGCCGAGAGCCAGGCGGGCGCGCTGGCCGCGCAGGATCGCCGGACGCTCGCAGGGGTCGACGCCAACATCCAGCAGCTGGTCGCCCAGCAGCAGGCTGCCGCGGCCGCGGCGGCCCAGGCCGCGGCCACCGCGGCGTTCAACCAGAAGGTGCAGGCGGCACGGGCGGCGCAGGCCGCTGCCGCGGCACAGGCTGCCCGGGACGTCTCGGTGTCCTCCTCCTCCTCGTCGTCGTCCTCCTCGTCCTCCTCGGGGGGCTCCGGCCCCGGCACCACGTCCGCCCCCGATGCACCGCCGCCCCCGCTCGCGGCAGGTGCGGCCGGTGCCGTGCAGGCCGCAGAGCGCGAGATCGGGGTCCCCTACGTCTGGGGCGGGGAATCCCCGGCCGGCTTCGACTGCTCCGGCCTCGTCGCGTGGGCCTACGCGCAGGTCGGGATCAGCCTGCCGCACTTCTCGGGGGCCCAGTACGACGACACCACCCACATCCCGCTGGCCGACATCGAACCCGGCGACCTCCTCTTCTACGGTCCCGGCGGTTCGGAGCACGTCGCCATGTACGTCGGCGGCGGTTCGATGATCGAGGCGCCCTACACCGGTGCGTCGGTCTGGATCACCGGCGTGCGGACCGGCAGCGGGTTCGCCGGCGTCGGCCGGGTGGGCTGAGCTCCCCGTCCGTCACTCCCGCGTCTGGTCGTGCGCGGCGAACCCGGGCGGCGGCATCAGCCCCGCGGAGCCCCCGGCCCGAGGACCGGGTGGGCGTGCGAACCGGAACGGGGTCGCCTCTCGCCCGGCCTGGAGGACCACCGCCTCGCCGGTCGCCCCGCCCCCCATGGCTGCGACCACCGCATCCGCCACCACCTGCGGGTCGATGAGCGGGAACCCGCTTCCCTCGAGCTCGGCGCGCACGTCCCCGATGAGCGGGGTGTCCACGATGCCCGGGCAGACCGCGTTGAAGGTGATCCCGCGCCCGGCCAGCTGCGGGCCGAGCGAGCGCACCAGCCCGACCACCGCGTGCTTGGTGAGGCAGTAGACCGGGTCGGGCGAGAAGCCGATCAGCCCGGCGAGGGAGGCGGTGGCCACGATGGCGCCCCCACCGCGCTCGGTGAGGGCAGGCACCAGCGCACGGAGCCCGAAGAAGACGCCGTCCAGGTTGACGCCGACCGCCCGCCGGTAGATCTCGTCGGTGACCCGGGTGATGTCGGCCTCGCCGGTCATCACCCCCGCGTTGAGGTGGGCGAGATCGATGCCCCCGAACCGCCCGGCCACCGCCTCCACGATGCCCGGCCACTCGTCGGGCCGGCCGACGTCGGCCTGGAGGGCCATGCCGTCGAGACCGGCCGCCGCACGCTCGGCCGAGGCTCCGTCGAGGTCGACCACCGCGACCGAGACCCCGGCCCCCGCCAGCCGCGTCGCCGTGGCCAACCCGATGCCCGATCCCCCGCCTGTCACCACCGCCACCTTTCCGACCAGACCGTCCATGTGCTCCTCCGTCCCCCCGATCGAGTGCACCGCCCCGGGTTCGGTGCCGATGTGGCCGGCGTCGCCCCGGGCCTGCCGAAGCCACCCTACCGAGACCCTGGGGCATACTGAGGGGCGCTGTCTGCACCGGCGGGATGCTCCTGCCCTCTCCAGCGGCCCCTCTCCATGAGACCGATCCCCGTCGCCTTCCACATCTGGTTCCTCGAGGTGCACACCTACGGGATCGGACTGGCCCTGACCTTCTGGTTCGGGCTCCGCTACACCGAGCGCCGGCTGCGGCGGGCCGGCTACCCGTGGCGCTGGGTCACCGGGATGTTCCTGTGGGTGGTCGCCGCGGCCGTGGTGGGAGCCCGCGCCCTCCACGTCCTCTCCAACCTCTCCTTCTACTCGGCCCACCCCGGACAGATCCTGTCCATCTGGCAGGGCGGTCTCTCCTCCTTCGGCGGGCTGCTGTTCGCCGTGCCGGTGGCCATCGTGTGCCAGCGCCGGATGTGCCCGGAGCTGCCGACCCTGCGCTTCGCCGACCTCATGGCGCCGGTGCTCATGGCCTGCTGGGGGATGGGACGGCTGCTCGGTCCGCAGCTGATGGTCGCCGGGGGCGGTCACCCGACCAACCAGTGGTTCGGCATGTACTACGCGGGCCAGGCCGGCCGTCGTCTGCCGGTCCCCATCTTCCAGGCGCTCGAGGACTTCGCCATCTTCGGGATCCTGCTGCTCGTGGAGCGGTGGCTCGCGTCGCAGGCCCCGGCGCCACAGCCCGGCGGCGCGCTGTCCCGGCCCCCGGCGGGGATCGTCCTCGGCGTCGGCATGGTGCTCTGGGGCATCGAGCGCTTCCTCGACGAGCACCTGTGGCTCGGCGAGGACGGCCACCTCGGATCGCTGCTCGTGCAGCTCGCCGGCATCGGGCTCGCGGTCGCCGGGCTGGTCCTGCTGGTCTCGCGGATCGGGCCGCTCCGCCGCTGGCGGAACGCGCAGCCAGGTCCCGACGGCGCGCAAGCGGACGAGGACGCACGCGCGAGCTCCGCCGACGAGCCGGTCGGCGGGCTCGACCACGACCACCGTCCCGCCCCGGTGGCCTCGGGCGGTGCGGGGCCCGGCGGTGGGCCCGGCCTAGCCGGGAACGACTGAGCCTCGAGCGGTCGACCGCTCGAGGTGCCGGTCAGCGCCCGCCGGGCAGGTGGCCCCGTCGGCGGCGCGGAGGCGGCCCTGGCGCCGCAACCGTCGGGTGGCCGCCCCGAGGGCGAGCGCCGCGGTCCCGACCCCCACCAGGACGCCGACCGAGGAGACCGACCGCAGGGTGGCCATCAGGGCGACCGCGGTCCCGGCCAGCACGATCAGGACCAGGCGGTCGGCCCGGGGCGCCGCCGCGGCGAGCCGCCGGTGGAGCGCGGGCAGCCCGGACGGTGAGGACACCTCCCGGGTGAGGGTCACGGCCAACCCGCGGACCAGGCCGAACACTCCCCCGACCGCCAGCGCTCCTGCCGGCTCGCCGGAGAGGGCGCAGAGCACGACCACCAGATAGACCGCGGGGGTGGTGATGTAGGTGGCGAGCCCGGTCCCGATCTGCCACCCGAACCCGCCGCCGTAGACCCAGGGCCGGTAGGCGTCGAGCCATCGCTCGTTGACCTGGCGGTGGTGCACCGGCACGCGGATCCCGGCGAGACCGGCGTCCGAGCAGAGGGCAACCAGGGTCGCACCGAGGGCGCACGTCCCGACCGCGACCGACGACGGGGCGATGGCTGCGGTCAGCGCGGCGAGTGCCGCGTCAACGGCGCCCAGGGTGAGCCCGCCGAACACCGCGCCGACCACGAACCAGCCGACGGTGACGCCGTAGCGGTGACCCCTGCCCCGCTCTCCGAACGGGGTGATCGTCGAGAGCATCGACAGGCCGCACGGCGACCAGGTGGATCGGACCGCGGCGGCGCAGGCGACGGCGAACGCTGCGACCAGCAGGACGACGGTCACCATCTCAGGCCGGCGATCCGTGGAACGAGGCGTCGCCGAAGGCGAAGATGCCGCCGTCGGCGGCGACCAGCCAGTAGCCCTTCCCGGTCGGGGTCGCCGCCATCCCCACCACCGGTTGGTTGAGCGGGTGCCCGCCCATCGATCCTTCGAAGGCGTCGCCGAAGGCGAAGATGCCGCCGTCGGACGCGACCAGCCAGTAGCCCTTGCCGGTCGGGGTCGCGGTCGCGGCCATCCCGACCACCGGCTGGTTGAGCGGAGACCCGCCCATCGATCCCTCGAAGGCGGCGTCGCCGAAGGCGAAGATGCCGCCGTCGGACGCGACCAGCCAGTAGCCCTTGCCGGTCGGCGTGGCGGCCATCCCGACCACCGGTCGGTTGAGCGGAGACCCGCCCATCGATCCCTCGAAGGAGGCGTCGCCGAAGGCGAAGATGCCGCCGTCGGCGGCGACCAGCCAGTAACCCTTGCCGGTCGGCGTGGCGGCCATCCCGACCACCGGTCGGTCGAGCGGGTGCCCGCCCATCGATCCCTCGAAGGAGGCGTCGCCGAAGGCGAAGATGCCGCCGTCGGCGGCGACCAGCCAGTAACCCTTGCCGGTCGGCGTGGCGGCCATCCCGACCACCGGCTGGTCGAGGACCTCACCGGAGAGATCCCCCTCCCACACCGCGCCACCGAAGGCCAGCACACGACCGAACGAGGTCACCATCGCGTACCCCGATCCGGCGGCCCACGCCGAGATGGCCCGCACCTGGCAGTCGGTGAGCACCGAGGCGCACGGCGGGGGGGGCGGAGCGGGCGGGGCCGGCGTCCAACAGTCCGCGTTCTGCTCGGCCGTGCTCTGGTCGGTCGCCAGCGCGGTCGTGCAGGACGGGTCGACCGTCCACGGCGGGACGCAGGCCACCACCCGGCAGAGGATCCTCCCGACGCAGTCGATCTGCTGGTTGCACTGTCCGTACCGGAACTGGAAGCAGCCGGTCGCGAACGAGTCGCACCCGTCCGGTCCGCATCCACAGCCGGTCCCGTCGCAGGCCGGATCGCAGAATCCCCAGCCGTTCCCGCAGCCGGTGTCGCAGCCGCAGGGGGCGTGGCAGTCCATGTAGTACCGCGGCCCGTTGCAGTACGACGAGTTGTCGGCCTTCCACCACCCGCCCATCACGGAGCCCGCCGGGCAGTAGTTGTAACCGCCGTTGATCGAGCAGCAGAACTCCGAGAAGCCCGAGCAACAGGTCGAGCCGCAACCGCAGGAGCCGCTGCCGCATCTGCAGACGTAGCCATAGGCGGTGCCGGGCTTGAGCAGGAGGTCGAGGCCCGAACCGACCGCAACCGCACTCCCGGTCATCGCCGAGCGGTTGATGAAGCTGCGGCGGGAGAGACGCGACCCGAGGAAGGCGGAGGCACGCTCGACGACGGTGGTGGTCACCCGACCGTCCCACGGATGATGCCGAGCCTCCGCCGGGCCGCGCCGAGACGGGCGAGCGACCCGAGGGTCATGGCGACCAGCCAGGCGCAGAGCAGGCTGAGCAACACGAGGGGCACGCCGCGCCACGGCTGGCCCGAGAGGAGACCGGGCAGCGTGCCGGACGCGACGGTCGCGGCCACCAGCGCCGACGATCCGGCCAGGAACAGGTCCACCACCGCGTGGAGCGGTGTCGCCGGGGTGTCCGGGGTCCCGAAGCAGCCGCAGCTCGAGAGGGGGCCGCCTCGGGCGGAGACGGCCGCCACGTAGAGGGCGAAGAGCAGGTAGGAGGCCGCGACCAACCCGGCCGTGGCCGGGCCCGGACGGAGGAGCGCGGCCGCTCCGAGCGCGGCCTCGAGCGCCGCGCCGCTGCGCACGACCCCACGCATGAGCCGAAGCGGGAACGCGAACGGGAACGCGCCCGCCACCGCCCGGGCGGTGTCCGCGGGGCGGAGGGCCTTTGCGACCCCGGCGGCGACCAGCAGCACGCAGGCGGCCAGGTAGGGGCCGATCAGTTCCACGGGGCCACCGGTCCGGCCGCCAGCAGGGTCGGTTCGACCGAGATCCGGGTGAGCAGCCCGTTCACCCGCGGGACGAGCTGCGATCGTCTCGCATGACTCCCGAGCACCACGTAGAGGGTGAAGGGCCGACCGGCCTCGGTGAAGAACCACTGGGTCCCCGACTGGCCGACCAACCCCCTGCGCAGGACGGTGGGGAGGAAGTCCGCGGTGGTCAGCTGCCGTGGCATGCCCACCCGCGCGAAGAGGCTCGTCCCGAGGCTCTCCGGCCCGTACTCGAAGAGGACCACGAGGAGGTCCTCCTGTCCCATCGAGGTGACCGCACCGCCGCCGAAGTCGCCGGTCTCCGGCGGGAGCGCGAAGGTCGCGAACTGGGCCACCGCATGGGACCGCTCGTCGCCGGATGCCCCCCGCACGAAGATCCGGCCCTCGAATCCCGCCGGGAGCGGTGCCGCGATCCCGTGGGCGCTCAGCGTCGGCATCCTCAGCGCACCCGGCGGGGCCGCCGGTGGGTGGCAGCGGGCACCGGGCCCGCCGGTCCGAAGATGTCCTCCAGCGAGGCCGGGTAGAGGCTCGGGTCGCCCGGCCGGATCCCGGCGTCCGCGAGCTCGCGGTCGTTGGCCGACTCGCGCCCGGGACCGTCGATCCCCACCGGGCGGCGGACCCGGTCGGTCGCGTCTCCTCCGGCGTCGACCTCCGCCCGCCGGACCAGCTCGGCCAGCTGGGCGACGTGGTGGGCGACACCCTCGCCGACCCGGCGCCCGGCCCTGCCGTCGACCAGGACGAAGAACGGGGAACCGGGCACCTCGTAGTCGGTCCACGCCTCGGAGGACATGACGACGGAGAGCCCCGGAGGGGTCTGGGCCGCCACCTCGGCGGCGATCTCGCGGTCGGGACCCTTGGTGACCACCAGCAGCCGGGTGCGCGCCGGCAGCCCGAGCTCCCCCGGCGCGCCGAGTCCCTCCCAGAACCGCGTGCACGACGCGCACCCCGACGAGAGGAACGCCAGCAGGGTGAGGCGGTCGGATCCGGCGGGCGCCACCGCCAGCGCGTCGCCGGCCGGGGTGACGCCGGCGATGGTCGGTACCGAGGACGAGTCGCGCCCGGCGGGCAGGGACGGACCCATGGTGACCGCGGCCGCACCCGACTGAGGTCGGAGGCCTTGCTCACCGGACGGGTCCCCCACGCCCACCCCGAGGTCGTGCAGCGACGTGAGGATGTCCGCGTGGCTCCGGAGCAACCCGGCGACGAGCACCGCCAGGAGAAGGACGACCACGCCCAGGACGATGGCCAGTGCGATCATCTGCGACCTCCGCGTCATCGGGGCGGCTGCGCCGCGGGCGCCGCACCCCACCCGGTACCCGGACCCACTGTAGGGAACGGTCACCCGGTGGTGGTGTCACCCCGCCGGGTGAGCCCTTCGCGCCGGCAGGGTGGTCCCGTTCGCTTTAGAGTCTCCGCAGCGATGGGCCGGAGACGATCCCCCGGAGGTGTCCATGGGAGTGCGCATCGAGACGGTGAGCATCGACGCCGTCGACCCGCTCGCGCTGGCCGGGTTCTGGTCGCAGGTCCTCGGATGGGGGCACCGGATCGACGAGGACGGCGACGTCTGGGTCGAGCCCTCGGAGGATCATCCCGACCACGGGTCGGTCCGTCCGCTGCTGTTCCTCGGCGTGCCCGAACCCAAGTCGACCAAGAACCGCATCCATCTCGACCTGGTCCCCGACGACCAGGAGCGGGAGGTCGAGCGGCTCGAGGCCCTCGGGGCGACCCGGCCATCGATCGGCCAGACCGGCAACGAGAGCTGGGTGGTGCTCGCCGACCCGGAGGGCAACGAGTTCTGCGTGCTCGACGAGGACTGAGCGCGGGACGCCGGGAGCGCCCGCCGCAGCTCAGGTCCCGCCGGACTCCGCCTCCGACCTGGCCTTGTCCTCTGCGGCCTTGCGGTAGGCCTCGAGCTGGTCGAGCAGCGGCATCCGCTCCTGACCGACCGTCGAGTCCAGCCGTTCGGCGATCTGCTCGACGGTCCACCGTCCCTCCGCGTAGGCGGCGCGCACCTCCCGGGGCTGGTTCCAGACCGCGATCTTCGGCCCGACCGAGGTGTACACCTGACCGGTCACGTGCTTGGCCCGGTCCGAGAGCAGGTAGACGACGAGTGGCGCCACGTCCTCGGGATCGCCCATCTCGGCGAGGTCCATCGGCACGTTCGCCGACATCCTGGTCCGTGCCACCGGAGCGACCGCGTTGGCGGTGATGGCGTAGCGGCTGAGCCCTGCCGCGGCGGAACGGACCAACGAGACGATGCCGCCCTTGGCCGCCGCATAGTTGGCCTGCGCCACGCTGCCCGCGAACGCCCCGGAGGTGAAGGCGACCAGCGAACCGCCCCCGTCCTGCTTGCGCATGATGGCCGAGGCGGCCCGGAAGACGGTGAAGTGGCCCTTCAGATGGGTCTCGACGACTGCGTCCCACTCGTCCTCGCTCATGTTGAAGAGCATCCGCTCCCGCAGGATGCCGGCCACCGCCACCACACCGTCGATCCGGCCCCAGCGGTCCACCCCGGTGCCGACGATCCGCTCGCCACCGGCCAGGGTGGTCACGCTCTCGGCGACGGCGACCGCCTCGCCCCCGGCGGCACCGATCTCGGCGACGAGCGCCTCGGCGACCTCGCTCTTCGGGTCCTCCCCGGCGAGCGACACCCCGATGTCGGCGACGACGACCCTCGCACCCTCGGCGGCCGCGGCCAGGGCGACGGCGCGCCCGATGCCCCCGCCCGCGCCGGTGATGGCCACGACCTTGCCGTCCAGGAATCCACTCATCGCGCGCTGCTCCCCGTGCTCGTCCCACTCGGATGGCCGACCCGGCCGGCCGGTTCCGCGACCGCCGTCCCGGGGGGCGACCGGCTCCCGGGAGGTTGACCTCTACTGGAACCTGTTCTAGCGTGCCCACCGGGCCCGCGCCACCCTGCTCCGCTGTCCGCGGCCAGCGCAACGGCGCACTCGACGACAGGGGAGGGGACACATGGGCGACCTCGGCTTCTGGGCACTCGCACACGAGGATCCCGGACACCTGGCGCTGGTCGCGCCCGACGGCACCGAATACCGCGCGGGCGAGCTGCTCGGCCGCGCCAACCAGGTCGTGCACGGGTTGCGGGCCCTCAACCTCCAGGAGGGCGACGTCGTGGCCACCCTCCTGCCCAACGGGGTGGAGATGGTCGAGCTCTACGTGGCCGCCCTGCAGGCCGGCTGGTACCTCGTGCCGATCAACCACCACCTGGTCGGACCCGAGGTCGCCTACATCCTGCGCGACTCGGGAGCCAAGGCGTTCGTGACCCACGAGCGCTTCGCCGAGGTGGCACTCGATGCGGCCGAGGAGGCCGAGCTCCCCTCGTCGGTGTGCTTCGCGGTCGGCGAGATCGCCGGGTTCGGCAGCTACGCACGCATGCGGGACGCCCAGCCGACCGACGACCCCGTGGGGCGCACCGTCGGGGACGCCATGAACTACACCTCGGGCACCACCGGGAACCCGAAGGGGGTCTACCGGCCGCTCTCCGGCCTGACCCCCGAGGAGGCCGCGCTCGGCCTGTCGGGACTCCTCTTCCTCTTCGGCATCCAGCCGCAGGACGGCAACGTCCACATCGTCGGGTCGCCGCTGTACCACACCGCGGTCCTGCGCTTCGCGGGGGCTTCGCTCCACCTCGGCCACACCATCGTGGTCATGGACAAGTGGCAGCCCGAGGAGATGCTCTCGCTCATCGAGCGCCACCGGGTGACCACCTCCCACATGGTGCCCACCCAATTCCACCGTCTGCTCGCCCTGCCCGAGGATGTCCGCGGACGCTACGACGTGTCCTCCCTCCGGCACATGATCCACGCCGCCGCCCCCTGTCCGGTCGACGTCAAGCACCAGATGATCGAGTGGTGGGGGGACGCGATCGACGAGTACTATGCGGCCTCGGAGGGCGGCGGGACCCTGGTCACGGCGCAGGAGTGGCTCGAGAAGCCCGGCACGGTCGGGAAGACCGTGGCCGATCTCGGAGATCGCCGTCTTCGACGACGACGGCAACAAGATCGAGGAGCCGAACGTCATCGGCACCGTCTACATGTCCATGCAGACCGGAGACTTCACCTACCACAAGGACGCAGAGAAGACCCGGTCGAACCGCATCGGCAAGTACTTCACGGTCGGCGACATCGGGCTCATCGACGAGGACGGCTACCTCTTCCTGCGGGATCGCAAGATCGACATGATCATCTCGGGCGGCGCCAACATCTACCCGGCCGAGATCGAGGGCGTGCTCCTGAGCTTCCCCAAGGTGGGCGACGCCGCCGTCTTCGGCATCCCCCACGACGACTGGGGCGAGGAGGTCAAGGCGGTCATCGAGCCGGCCGACGGCGTCGAGCCGAGCGACGAGCTCGCCGCCGAGATCCTCGAGTTCTGCTCGACCCGGCTGGCCCGGTTCAAGACGCCCAAGTCGATCGACTTCACCGACGCGATGCCCCGCGACCCGAACGGCAAGCTCTACAAGCGCCGGCTGCGCGATCCCTACTGGGAGGGCCGCCAGAAGATCTGAGGGGACCGCCGGACGGTCCGGGTCACCCCGGGTGCGGGTCGACCGGCAGACCGACCGGCTGCACGTCGGAGGCGGCACCCTCCTTGGAGGCCTCGGCCCGGATCTCCTCGAGCATGGCCGGGTCGGCGCTCTCCGCGTTCGACTCCGCGATGTCGAGCATCTGGCGCGGCCGGACCACGATGAAGATCCCGTCGGCCTCGGCGGTGAGCTCGTCCCCGTGGTAGATCCCGCCCCAGGCGAAGACCTTCCGACCCTCCTGGTGGAGGGAGCGGGCCTCGACCCGGAGATCGGTGTTGAGCGGGGTCGGCCTGCGGTAGCGGACGGTCAGGGTCCCGGTCATCGCGCCCACGCCGGCCACGATGTTGGCCGCACCGAGCACCTCGTCGAGCACCTCGGCGATCACCCCCCCGTGCACACAGGTCGGCGGTCCCTCGTAGGCGAAGCTGAAGTTGGCGGTGCCGCGGATCTCGCGGCCGTTCTTCCCGTCGACGACCTCCACCAGGACCGGCGGTGCGACCGGGTTGGCCAGCCCGATGACCGGGCTGGTCGGAAAGAAGTCCTGGGCTGCGCGGGCCAGGTCCGGCTGGTTGCGGGTCCGGCGCGGGCCGGCCCGGGCGGCGAGCGTCTTCGCCAGCGATTCGACCGCCTCGGCCGCCCCGGTGAGCGCGTCGTCGTCGAGCTCGGCGGCCACGGTCATGGTGATGATCGGCCGGAGGGCCTCGGCCAGGCGCCGGCGGGGGTCGGTCGCGGTGGGCTCTGCGGCGAAGGGATCGGTCACCGGCGCTTGAACGCCGCCGGGCGCTTCTCGGCGAACGCCCGTTGTCCCTCCTTGGCGTCCTCGGTGGCGAAGATCGGCCAGCCGAGCTCGAGCTCGATCCGGAGCGCCTCCTCCTCGGGGATCCCCTCGGTGGCCTTGACCGAGGCCTTGATCGCCTCGACGGCGAGCGGGCCGTTGGCGCCGATGACCTCGGCGATCCCGAGCGCGGTCTCGAGGGCGGTGCCGTCGGGCACCACCCGGCCGATGAGGCCGACATCCTTCGCCTCCTGCGCGGACACCTCGCGGGCGGTGAGCAGCAGGTCCATGGCCACGGTGAAGGGGATCTGGCGGCGGAGGCGCACGGTGGAGCCACCGAGGGGGAAGAGACCGCGCCGGGCCTCGAAGACCCCGAACTTGGCGGTCTCCCCGGCCACCCGGATGTCGGTGGCCTGGAGGATCTCGGTGCCACCGGCGACCGCCCAGCCCTCGACGGCCGCGATGAGCGGCTTGCGCAGGGAGTAGTGACGCAGCAGCGCCCGCCAGTGGAGGTCGGGGTCCTCGGCCATGCGGCGCTGGGTCTCCTCGCTGGCGGGGCCGGACATCGATTTCAGGTCCATGCCGGCGCAGAAGGTTCCCCCTGCCCCGGTCAGGATCGCGCAGCGGATGTCGTCGTCGCCGTCGATCTCGACCCAGGCGTCCGCCATCCCCACGAGCATGGGCCCGGAGAGGGCGTTCTTCGCCTCCGGTCGGTTCATTGTCACGATGGCGGTCGAGCCGACGCGTTCGAAGGTCAGGTGTTCGGTGCCGGTCATGGAACGAGAACCTATTCCAGTTTCTCGCCACCGGCCCACCCGGTGGGCGCCGGGCTGGGGGCGGTCTGCGGTCCTCGGGCCGTTCAGGCGACGAACGGCCCGGCGGCCATGCCCACCACAGGTGCGTTGAGGTGCAGCCCGCCGGTCGAGCCCTCGAACGGGGCATTTCCGAAGGCGAAGATGCCGCCGTCGGAGGCGACCAGCCAGTAGCCGCCCCCGTCGCCGGTCGCGGCCATGCCGACCACCGGGCGGTTGAGGGCGAACCCGCCGGTCGAGCCTGCGAACTTGGCCCGCCCGAAGGCGAAGATGCCGCCGTCGGCCGCGACCAGCCAGTAGCCGGTGGGACCGGGCGAGGACTCGGCGGCCATGCCCACGATGGCCTGGTTGAGGCGGATGCCCCCGGTCGAGCCTGCGAACGAGGCGTCCCCGAAAGCGAAGATGCCGCCGTCGGCGGCCACCAGGAAGTAGCCGTGGTCGTCCGGGCCGGGTGCGATACCCACCACCGGCTGATTGAGGTGCTTCCCGCCGGTCGACCCGGCGAATCTGGCGTCCCCGAAGGCGAACACCCCGCCGTCCGCCGCGACCAGCCAGTACCCGCCGCCGTCGGGGGTCGGGGCCATTCCCACCACCGGAGCGTCGAGGTGGAACGCTCCGGCCGACCCGAAGAACGAGGCGTCCCCGAAGGCGAAGATGCCGCCGTCGGCGGCCACCAGCCAGTACCCGCGATGGTCGGAGCTGGACGCCATTCCGACCACCCGCTGGGCCAGGGGGATGTTCCCCGCCGAGCCGAAGAAGCCGGCGCCGCCGAGGGCGAACACCCCACCGTCGGAGCCGGCGAACCAGTAGCCCGATCGGAGCGGCACCGGGGTCGGCGGTCCGGGCAGCCCGTCGGGGCCGGTGAAGGCATGGAGCCGGTTGTCCGACGGCGCCACGACGAGGCCGTCGGCTGCGGCCGGCGAGGGGAAGTCGGTCGACGAGGAGCCGACCGGGAACTGCTGGTCGACGGCTCCGTTGGCCGGGTCGAGGGCGTAGAGGGTTCCCCCGCCGATGGACCAGACCTGCCCGCCGGCCACGATCGGGGACCCGTGGGCGCCGCTCGACGTGTGCCAGAGCGCGGCGGGAGATGAGCCCGCGGTCGGGGTGACCGCGCGCAGCCCGTCACTGCAGGGCACGAAGAGGGTGCCGTTGAGGTCGGCGGACCCGCCGTCGGGGTCGGAGCCGCAGAAATTGAGCTTCGACTGGATCTGGCCGCCGATGTGGCCGAGGCCGGACTGATGGAGCACGTAGGCGGTGAGGGACTTGCCCACCTGGAAGACCAGGCCGTCGGGGAGGAGAGCGGGGGCCGCGGATCCGAGATCGGCGTCGGAGGAGTTGTCGGCGTGCCAGCTGGTCGGCGCGAAGTAGTCGACGACCTGCATGGTCGGGCTCAGCTCGATGACGCCGTCGCTGTAGTCGTACGAATTCGACGGCGCCGAGCTGTTGCCGGTGGCCACCCAGACGTTCCCCTGGGCGTCGATGGTCGGGGCCGCCCCGCCCAGCCACACCGCGCCCTGGTTGAAGCCGCGGGCCACGACGAAGGTCGAGGGTGCGGCGCCGGTCTCGGGAGCCGAGACGACCAGGCCGTGGTAGGTCCCACAGTCCCCGAAGTTGCCCCCGAACCCGACGATGACCCGGCCGTCGTCGAGGCCGAGGGAGGCCCGCTGGAGCTCGTACGCCGGATTGGGGACGAGGTTCGGCGGGTCGATGATCTCGTTGAGGAGGACCGCCCCGGTGTACATGTCGAGGCCGATGAGGTGGTGTGCGGCGGCGCCACCGGCCTGCTCGGCCGCCACCACGAAGATCTCACCCCGGGCGGTGTCGATGACCGGGGTGGAGGTGATCCCGACGGTCGGACGGATGTTGCCGCAGATCCCCGGCACGGTCGACGGCGAGAAGGGGGTCGCCACGTGGGTCGCCCAGAGCACCGACCCGGTGTCGGCGGCAAGGGCGTAGACGGTGTCGTTCTCGGTGGCGGTGTACACCCGGCCGGTCGCGATGAGGGGCTGCCCGTAGACCTGGCCGTCGAGGGTGGCAGAGGTCCAGGCGGCGGTGGCCGGGGAGAACGGCGCCCCCGACGCGTCGACCCCGGTGCGGAGCCCGTTCTGGTCGAAGGTGGTCCAGCTCGAGGACGGCGCGACACGTGGCCCCGGCCCTGTGGCGGCGAGGGTGGGAGCGGAGCCTAGGACGAGGACGGTTGCCGCGGCGGCCACCAGGGTGGCCGCCGGGCGCAGGATGCGGGGGGTCGGGAGCATCCCCCTACTCCATCACGGAACGTGCATCCGGCGCTCCCGCCCGGGGGGTCGTGGCGGGGGTTGCCTCAGATCCGCTCGATGATCGTGCCGGTGGCCAGGGCCCCGCCACAGCACATGGTGATCAGGGCGAGGTTCTTGTCGGAGCGCTCGAGCTCGTGGAGGGCGGTGGTGATGAGGCGGGCGCCGGTCGAGCCGACCGGGTGGCCGAGTGCGATCGCCCCACCGTTGACGTTGACCGTGTCCCAGTCCGGCTCGTGGACGGTCCCCCACGACATGACGACCGAGGCGAACGCCTCGTTGATCTCGACGATGTCGATGTCGGCGAGGGTCATCCCCGCCTTCTTCAGCACGTCGGTGGTGGCGGCGATCGGCCCGTCCAGGTGATAGTAGGGATCGGAACCGACCAGGGTCTGCGCCACGATTCGGGCCCGTGGCCGGAGGCCGAGCTCACCGGCCCTGCTCTGGGACATCCAGAGGACCGCCGCCGCGCCGTCGGAGATCTGCGAGCTGTTGCCGGCGGTGTGCATGCCGTCGGGCAGCACCGGCTTGAGGCCGGCCAGACCCTCCCGGGTGGTGTCCCTCGGGCCCTGGTCCCTGGTCACGAGGGTCTTCTCGCCGGTCGGCCCGTCGGGGCCGACCACCGGGGCCTCGATCGGGGCGATCTCGCGGTCGAACCGGCCCTCGGCGACCGCGACGGCCGCCTTGCGCTGCGACTCGAAGCCGAGCCAGTCGACGTCGTCCCGGGTGATGCCGTACTTCTGTGCGATGCGCTCGGCCGAGTTGAACTGGTCGGGCATGTCCCAGGGGAAGCCGTCGGGACGGGACTTGCCCGGGCCGTTGAAGGCGTTGGCCCCGAGACCGACCCGGCTCATGGCCTCGACCCCGCAGGCAATGCCGGTGTTGATGGCGTCAGCGCTGATCAGGTTGGCGACGAAGTTGTTGGCCTGCTGGGCGGAGCCGCACTGGCAGTCGATGGTGGTGGCGGCCACCTCGTAGGGGAGGCCCTGGCTGAGCCAGGCGGTCCGCGTCACGTTGGAGGCCTGCTCGCCGGCCTGGGTCACGCATCCACCGACGATCTGCTCCACGTCGCCGGGGTCGAGACCGGCCCGCTTGACCAGCTCGACCTGGGCGACGCCCAGGAGCTCCGCCGCGTGGAACCCGGAGAGCCAGCCGTTTCGCTTCCCGATCGGGGTGCGGACTGCGTCGACGATCACCGGCTGGGCCATGGCGGGTCCCCCTTGGAGGTTTTCTGGTCGGGGCAAGTATAGAACCGGTTCCAGTGTCCCGGTCCGGTGCAGTACTCTCCGGGCGGGCGGTCGGAACCGCCATCAGGGGGAGGGCGTCGATGGGGTCACCGAGGGTGCTCGCTGCGTTGGCAGCAGCGTGCCTGGCCCTGAGCGCGGCATGCGGGTCCTCCGGCACGGGGTCGGCGTCACCGCCTCCCCCCTACCAGCACCGGGGACCCGACCCGGTCGGCGTGACCACCCTCGACCTCGGCTCGGCCGGTCCCGTCTTCGGCGAGCGCCTGGCAACCGTCTACTACCCGGCCGACCCGGCAGGGCTCGCCGGGCGCGCCCCGTTCAGCTACTCGGACGCCTCGATCCTGCCCACTGCATACCAGGGTATCCTTCCGGCCAGGTTCGACCAGGTCGCCACCGTCCCTGCCCTCACCGGTCCGCCCGCCTCGAGGAAGGGCCCGTTCCCGGTCGTCCTGTTCAGCCACGGCGACGGCGGGGAGCGGCTGGTCTACTCGACACTGCTGGCCGGGATCGCATCGTGGGGCTACGTCGTGGTCAGCGCCGACTACCTTGAACGCGGCCTTGCCGCCTACGTCCTCCAGACCAAGGGGTACCCCACCCCCGCCCACGATTCTGCGGTCATGGCGTCGTCCCTCGCCGCGGTCGAGCAGGCCTCGAAGGACCCGGGCTCGGTGCTCTACCGGTCGTCGGACCCGTCACGGGTCGCCGCGGTCGGCCACTCGTCGGGCGGGGGCACCGCCTTCGACGCCCTCGGCGCCCCGAGCGTGGCCACCGCGGTCGGCTGGGCGCCGGTGCCGCCGGCCGGAACGCCGTCCTCCAAGCCGGTCATGCTCATCGGCGCGCAGGGCGACACGGTGGTGCCGGCATCGCAGGTGCGACGGACCTACCGGCGTTTCCCCGGACCCAAGGTGCTCGTCGAGATCTCGGGCGAGGGGCACAACACCTACACCGACATCTGCACGGGGATCCGGTCGGGCATCGGGCTCATCCCCTACGCCCTCAGCCAGCACTTCGTCTCGGCAGCCAACGCGGCCTACGCCATCAACGGATGCCGGGCATCGGACCTGCCGCCCAGCCGGTTCTGGCCGGTCGTACAGTTCTACACGGTGCTCCAGCTCCACAACGTGTTCCACGGTGACCCCGCCGCCACCGTGCCCGCCCCCGATCAGGGCCAGTTCCCGGGGTTCACGGTCACCGTGACCCAGTCCCAGTGACCGTGCGCTCCGGCACCCGGCGCACGCGGGCAGGGGGCGCTCCCGACCTGACCGTGGTCGCCGTCCCTGCCTACTTCGCCGCGATGGGGGCCGAATACCTGGTGCAGCGCCGCCGCCTGGCCGGCGGGGGGCGACCGACGGCCGGTGACTACGAACGGCGGGACACCCTGGCCAGCCTGACCATGGGCACCGCGAGCCTCGTCGTCCCGCTGGTGATGCCGCGGATGCTGCGGCCGTTCACGCCGGGTCGCGGGCGCCTCGGCAAGGCACTGGTCGCCACCGCGCTCGGAGCGGTGGCCGTGACCACCCTGGCCGACGCGGTCGCCCGGGGCCAGAGGCCCCCAGCGGACGCAGCGCCCGAGCCGACCCCGTCCGGTGCCGCGGCCGCCGCCCGCAGGATCTCCTCGGTCGGCGGGGTCGTGGCGACCGTGGCAGGCGGGGTGGCGGTGACCACCACCTGGGCGTCGCACCTCACGCCCGACCGGTTCTGGCGGAGACGGCTCCTCCCCTCCCTCGGCGGCGGGCCCGCGGCGCTCGCCCTCGCGATCGTCGGATGGGACTTCATCTACTACTGGAACCACCGCTTCATGCACGAGAGCCGCTACATGTGGGCCCACCACGTGGTCCACCACTCGAGCGAGCGCTACAACCTCTCGACCGCCCTGCGCCAGCCGGTTGCCGACGCGCTCGCCACCATGCTCCCCTACGGCCTCCTGTGCCTGGTGGGGATCTCACCCGAGCTGGTGGCGACCGCCCGCGGTGTCAACCTGCTCTACCAGTTCTGGATCCACACCGAGGCCGTCGGACGCCTCGGCGCGGCCGAGGAGCTGCTCAACACCCCCTCCCACCACCGGGTGCACCACGGGTCCAACCGGCGCTACCTCGACCGCAACCACGGGAGCATCCTCATCCTCTGGGACCGCCTGTTCGGGACGTTCGAACCGGAGGGGGAGCCGGTGGTCTACGGGCTCACCACCAATGTGGGTACCTTCGACCCGGTCCGGATCGCGACCCACGAGTACGCGGACATGCTGCGCGACGTGGCTCGGTCCACCGGCTGGACCGAGCGCCTCTCCTACGTGGCGCGCGGTCCCGGGTGGGCGGCCCGCCGGCGGGCAGCGGTCGCCTGAGGCACCCGGGCCCGGTCAGGCGCCACCGCCTGCGACGCGGGGCGACGCCGGCCCCTGCAACGGGCGGGCCCGGATGGTCGGGGCGGCCACGTGTTCGGGGTGCCGCGCAGAGAGCGCGCCGGCCCGCCTCCCGTACCGTTGGGCCAAGGGTCCCGCCGAGAGCCCGTGCGCGACAACGCTGAGGGTGACCGTCACCGTCACCACCGACAGCACCAGGCCCGACTCGGGCGCGGCGAGCGAGTCGTAGGCGACGAGCCCGAAGACCACCGAGGCGAGACCCCGCGGCCCGAACCAGCCGACGAAGGCGACGGTCGCACGGTCACACCCCGAGCCGGAGAGCGAGAGCGCGACCGGGATCATACGCACGGCGGTGAGCGCGAGGACTGCGAACAGATAGTTCCGCCAGTCCGCGTGCTCGAAGCCGGGGACGACCATGCCGGCCCCGAAGACGAACCAGACCAGCAGGGTCAGAAGCTCTGCGGTGTCTTCGGTGAAGCCGATGGTGGCCTCGTCGACCTCCCGGAGGACGGTCCCGAACGCCATGCCCGCCACGAATGCCGCGATGAACCCGTTGCCCGAGGCCTCGACGGCCGCACCGTAGGCGAGGAGGGAGAGCCCGAGGCAGGCGAGTGGGCGGAACCCCGGTGCGGACCAGGCCCGCCGGTCGGCCCCCCGTAGCAGCCAGGCGCCGATCGCGCCCACACCGGTCCCGACGGCGATCCCCACCACGAGCTCACGCAGCGCGCCGGTGAGGTGCGCGGTGTGGGCGACCTCGCTTGAGAGCGCTCCGGCCAGGAAGAAGTTCACGAAGGGGGTGGCGATCCCGTCGTTGAGCCCGCTCTCCACGTTGAGGAGGCGACGGATCCGGGCCGGGACCCGGGTGTCCTGGATGACGGTCGCGCCGAGCGCCGCGTCGGTCGGGGCGACGATGGCCCCGAGCAGCGCGGCGACCCAGAGACCGCTCCCCCCGAACAGGGCGGCCGCGGCGGCGGTGCCGAAGCCGATGGTCAGTGGGAGCCCGATACCGAGGAGCCGGACGGCGAGTCCCGCGTCACGGCGCAGCTCGTGCAGGTTGACGCGGGAGGCGTCGGTGAAGAGGACCACCGCCAGGGTGATCTCTGCCAGCGAGCGGATGGACGAGGAGTGAAGGGTGAGATGGACCAGGAGGAGCGGCCGGTGGGTCACCGCCAGCCCCATGACCACGAAGGCGATGGGAGCGCCGATGTTGAGGCGCTCCAGACGGGACGAGACCAGCACCCAGAGAACGACGCACCCGGCGACCACAGCCAGTGCCGCGGGCTGCGAGGCGGTCACCGGGGGACGCTCGTGCCCCCTCCGGCACGATCCCCGGTCAGGACCCTGCCGTCGAGCATCTCGACCGTGCGGTCGGCCACGGCGGCGACGGCGAGGTCATGGGTGACCAGGACGATCGTGACTCCGCGCTCGTCGCGCAGCTGGTCGAACAGGCGCAGGACGGTCTGGACCGAATCACTGTCGAGGCTGCCGGTCGGTTCGTCGGCCAGCAGCACGGGAGGCTCGTTTGCCAGGGCCCGTGCGATGGCCACCCGCTGGCGCTCACCCCCGGACAGCTGGGGCGGTCGGCGGTCGGCGAGGTGGTCGAGCCCCACCTCGGCGAGCAGCTCCCGCGCCCGGGTGGCGCACTCCCCGGTGTGACGGTGGGTGCCGACCATGGCGATCTCGACGTTGCCGAGCACCGACAGCCTCGGCAGGAGGTTGTGCAGCTGGAAGATCAGCCCGATCTGCTCGCGGCGGAACCGGTCGGGGTGCTCGAGGTGGACGACGTCCAGGCCGCTGACCATGATGGTTCCGGCGGTCGGCCGGTCCAGCGCCGCGATGAGGTGCAGCAGGGTCGACTTGCCACACCCGGAAGGGCCGGTGATCGCGACCAGCTCCCCGCTCGCCACGGTCAGGTCCACCCCCTGCAGGGCGTGGACCGTGCCCTCTTCGTAGATCTTCTCGACGCCGCGAGTCTCGATCCTCCCCACCGCACCGGTCGCCGATTCACTCATGGCTCAGCGCCTTGAGGGGGGTCAGGTTTGCCGCACGGATCGCTGGGTAGAGGCAGCCGACGATGGCCATGACCAGTCCGGTCAGCAGTCCCCGCCAGAAGGCGCCCTGGGTGAAATTGGCGTGCAGCACCCCGGACAGTTGGGGAAGGGACTGGAGCGCGGCGGCGGCGGCGAACGAGAGCGCGACGCCGGCGATCGATCCGACCAGGGCCAACAGGATGCCCTCCCCGACCACCAGAGCGACCACCCGGCCCCGTGCCCACCCGATGGCCCGCAGGAGCCCGAATTCGCGGGTCCGTTCGAACAGCGAGAGCAGCATCGTGTTGGCGACGATCACAGCGCCGATCAGGACGGCGATGATGGTGCTGGCGGTGGCGGCGGCCTGGAAGAACACGAGGTCGCGGCTGGCCCGCCCGAATTCCGCCGTCGTCTGGATCGTGGTGAGCTCGGGATGGTTCGTGTTGATCGTCTTGATCAGCTTGTTGACCGGCCACCCCTTATCGGCCTTCACGAACACCAGGGTGACCGATCCGGGCACTCTGTTGTAGGCCTGCACCGCGGTGAGCGGGAACATGGCCCCGAGGTCGCCGTACGAGATGCCGGTCGAGTAGATACCCACCACGGTGTTGACGGTGCCGTTGGCGGTGAATTTCGACCCGACCCTCAGCCCGAAGTTCTGGGCCGCACGCCAGCCCAGCATCACCTCGTTGGTCGCGTTGGCGGCGAATGGCCGGCCGGCAACGACCGTCACGCCGAAGTTGGCCAGCTGGTCCGGTGGGATCCCGATCTCGATGAACACCGGGTTGGCGGCGTTGATGTGCTCCGTCTCGAGGAGCACGCCCACCGCCGTCTTGACACCGGGAGTGGATCGGATCTTCTGCAGCTGACCGTCGTCGATGCTGCTGTAGATGATCTCGGACACCCCTTTCTGGGCGACGGTGAAATTGGACGTCCCGAGATTGATGAGCTGGGAAGCGGAATTCTCGAGACCGCTGCTCATCGAGACCAGGGTGACCACGGTCATGACGGCCAGCGCGACGGCGAACGCGATCCCGAACGAGCGGGTCTTCTTGGCAAGGATGTTGGCCAGGATCAGGGAGAGCAGCGTCATCGGGCAGCGCGCCCGGAATGGCGGAGGTCCTCGTCCTGGTCTCTCAATCCCGCCACGTCACGTGCACCTCCCGATGGCAGTCGGCCACCACCCGCCGACATCGGAACGGTCGGTCGTCTCCCAGGATGGCTGTCCGGGTCTGCCACCGACAGTGCCGAACGTCCCGAGGTCGAGTCATTCTCCCTGGTCGCTGGTATGACGGATCGCGCGGACGTGGGGTCCTCCATCGGTCGGTGGTGCCACCCTAATTGAGGGCGTCCGACAATTGGGGGTGCCCGACGGTTGGGGCGGAGCTCCGGTCCGGGCAGACGCTACCGGCAGCGGCGGCTACGCGCCGTGACCGACGCAGGTCCCGCCGTCGGTGGTGCTGTTGGTACTGTCCGGACAGGTCGTGCCCGACCAGGTCACCCCCGTGACGATGGCATGGGCCATGACCGCGCCGGTCAAGTTGGCCTTGGTCAGGTTGGCCCCGGTGAGGTTGGCGCCGGTGAGGGTGGCTCCACTCAGGTTTGCGCCGGTTAGGTTGGCATGGGAGAGGACTGCGTCGAGAAGATCGGCCGAGGGGCCTACCAGATATCCCGCGACGAGCTTCCACCCGGTGGGGAGCGCTGCCGGTACGCCTGTGACGCCTCCGGACACCACACCGGCGAGGATGGCGCCGCTCAGGTTGACCCCGCCCAGCGCCGCTCCGGTGAGCACGGCGTCGGCCAGGTCGGCCCCGGGTCCGACCAGGTACCCGTCGACCACACTCCAGCCCGAGGGAAGTTTGACCGGCGTGCCGGTCACACCCCCGGACTGCACGTCCCCGAGATTGGCACCCGCGAAGGTCGCGCCGGTCACGGTCACCTTGGACAGATCCGCGTTGAAGAGATCGGCACTCGTGAGCACGGCGTCGGTGAGGTTGGCCCCGTCGAGTGCGGCGTCGGTGAGGTTGGCACCGGTCAGGGTGGCGCCGGTGAAGTTCGCTCCTGTCGCGAGGACGCCCGACAACGTCGCGTTTGTCAGGGTCGCCGTCGAGCACCTCGTCCCGTTCAGGTCGGCGTTGGTCAGATTGGCCTTTGTCAGGGTGGTTCCGGTGAGGTCGTCCCCTGCGAGGTTGGCGCCGGTGAGGGCAGCCCCGGTCAGGTTGGCACCGGCACCCACCAGGTAGCCGTCGACGACGAACCATCCCGGGAGGAGAGCGAGTGGGGTTCCGGTAACCTTGCCGGACGCCACCCCGGTGAGCGTAGCGCCGGTGAAGGTGACGCCCCCGAGCGCTGCACCGGTGAAGATGGCATGGGTCAGGTTCGCTCCGGTGAAGTTGACACCGGTCAGCGTTGCGTCGGTGAAGTTGATCGTGGCCAGATCGACGCCGCTCAGATCGGCTCCCGCCAGGTTCGCACCGGTCAGGTTCGCTCCGGGGAAGACCTGATAGCCGTCGACGATGAGCCGCGGGGTGATCCCGATCGTCGGCGCCGAGGGGGGGCCGGTGCCCACGCTATTGACCGCCGCGACCGTGAAGCGGTAGCGGGTGTTGTTGGTGAGCCCGGTGACCGTGCAGCTGTCCACTTCCGGCTTTGCAACCGTGACGGTGCAGGCCTGACCGCCGGGTGACGCGGTGACCACGTAGCTGGTGATCGGGCTGCCCCCGTCAGAGGTCGGGTCGGTCCAGGTGACCACGGCGCTCGCGTTGCCGGGGGTGGCGCCGGCGCTGGTCGGGGCACCGGGGACGGTGGCGACCGGGGTTACCGCATTGGACTGAGCCGATGCCGGGCCGGTGCCCACCGCGTTGGTCGCGGCCACCGTGAACGTGTAGGTGGTGCCGTCGGTGAGGTCGGTCACCACGTCGCTCATGACGGCCCCGACCGTGATGGTGGGCTGCGCGGTCGCGCCCTTGTAGGGCGTGATCACGTAGCCGATGATCGGGCTGCCGCCGTCAGAGGCAGGAGCTTTCCAGTTGACCATCGCGGTGGTGTTGCCCGCCGTCGCGGTGGCGATGGTCGGGGCGCCGGGGGCGGTCGCGGTCGGCGTCACCTGGTTCGAGGGGATCGATGTCGGGCCGGTGCCCACCGCGTTGGTCGCGGCCACCGTGAACGTGTAGGTGCTCCCGTCGGTGAGGTCGGTCACCACGTCGCTCAGGACGGCCCCGACCGTGATGGTGGGCTGGGCGGTCGTGCCCTTGTAGGGCGTGATCACGTATCCGATGATCGGGCTGCCGCCATTAGAGGCAGGAGCTTTCCAGCTGACCGTCGCGGTGGTGTTGCCCGCCGTCGCGGTGACGGCGGTCGGGGCGCCCGGATCGGTCGCGGGGGTCACCGCGTTGGATTTGGCCGACGCGGGACCTGTCCCAGTGGCGTTGGTGGCGGCGACCGTGAAGGTGTAGGTGGTCCCGTTGGTGAGGCTGGTCACCACGTCGCTGAGGACCGCACCGACCGTGATGGTCGGCTGGGCGGTCGCGCCGATGTAGGGAGTGATGACATAGCCGATGATCGGGCTGCCACCGGTGGAGGTCGGAGCCGTCCAGGTCACCCTCGCGCTCTGGATGCCCGGTGTGGCCGTTCCGATGGTCGGGGCGCCCGGCACCGCTCCCATCGGCGTCACCTGGTTCGAGGGGTCCGACGCCGGGCCGGTGCCCACCGCGTTCGTCGCAGCCACCGTGAAGGTGTACGTCGTGCCATTGGTGAGACCGGTCACCACGTCGCTGAGGACGGCCCCGACGGCGATGGTCGGTTGGGCGGTCATCCCGACGTAGGGAGTGATCACGTAGCCGATGATCGGACTGCCGCCGTTTGAGCCGGGCGCAGACCATGTCACCGTCGCGGTGGTGTTGCCGGGCGACGCCGTGCCAACGCTCGGAGCTCCGGGTACCGACGCCGGAGTCACGGGATTGGAATTCAAGGACGCCGGGCCGGTTCCCTCGATGTTCACGGCCGCGACCGTGAAGGTATAGGTCGTGCCGTTGCTGAGGCCGGTCACGATGTCGGTCAAGACGGGACCCACCTTGATCGCGGGCTGAGCGGTCGTGCTGACGTAGGGGGTGATCACGTACCCGGTGATCGTGCTGCCACCGTCGGAGGCAGGTGCGGACCAGGTCACCGTCGCGCTCTGGACGCCTGCTGTCGCTGTGCCGATAGTCGGAGCACCCGGGAGGACCGCCAAGGGAGTGACCGGATCGGAGTCAGGGGACGGCGTGCCGGTACCGGCCACGTTCATAGCTGCGACCGTGAAGACGTAGGTGGTGCCGTTGTTGAGACCGGTCACCATGTCAGTCAGCACGTTGCCCACGTGGGTGGCCGGGAGCGGCGCAAGCGTTGCGAGCACGTACGGCGTGATCACGTAGCCGGTGACCGCACTGGCACCATTGGAGACCGGAGGCAACCAGGTCAGCGTCGCGCTGGCCGGGCCTCCGGTCGCAGCGACGTTGGTCGGGGGACCGGGACGAGTGACCGTGATCGCACCGGCGGGAGCGATCACGGCGATCACCGAGGCGACGGCGAGCGCCAAGGCGGCGATACAGCCCATGGAGCGAATCGCGGGACGCCGCCACTCCGACCGATCAGACCTGCCCATTGCGCCCCGCCCTTCCGTCAACACCGCTCCCTGCCTCCTCTACCGAGGAAGCATCCCACATTTCTGATTGTGCCGCCCGGAGAATTACGGGGTTCGATGTAGGTGGCAAGGCATCGCGCCTTTGGTGCGACTCGCACAACCAACGTAGAGCGTCAACGCTGCAGGATCGACAGTTGTCCAACGCAGTGGGTGGTCTCGAGTACACCCTGAGCGTCGTTGCGAGCACGGTGCGCAACTGCCCGCGCGCCGTCCGCGGCACTCGGTGGAGTCGGTGCGCTTACGGGGACAGCGACTTGGCCAACGCCCCCTTTTGGTAAGCGTAAACGACCGTGAGGGTGGTTGCCTTCCTGGCACTGGTACAGGACGGCACATAGTCGCTCCCGGGGGGACCGTCGAATGGAGCGACGAGTGCCGTTGGACTGCCGATGATCGCGACGCGTATCTGCAGCGGACCCGGAACTGATCCGCACCAGTTCGTCCACGTCACGATCAGGTCAGCCGCGGCGTGGGGAACGAGCAGCACCGCGGGAAGCGCGTGATTGGCGGACTTAATCAACTCCACACCCAGGGGCGCGCCGCTCGACCCAATGAGGGCGACTGTCGGATCACCCGAGAGAAAACAGGAGCCGTCTGAGCTGTTGGTCAACACGACTGTTCCCAATGCGGCTCCGCTCGATGCGATCCGCGTACGGCCGCCCTGAGCCGTCAGCGTGGCAGCCGAGCACGGCGGGGTGTTGGCGGCGACCTCGGCAGCTGTCGTGGGCTTCGACCCCTTGCCGGAAGGATGCGTCGACGAGGTGGTGGAGCTCGAAGCGGGAGTTTGGGTTGACGAGGTAGAAGAAGGCTTGTGTGAAGAGGGGGTTGGGTTCTTCGTGGTCGGCCCGTCGGATTTCTTCGAGCTGGTGGTGGTGGTGGAGCTCGAACCCGGAGTCGCGGTGGTTGTCGTGGATCGACCCGATGACGAGTCGGCGGTGCCGGCCGGAGAGGAGCATCCGGCGAGGCAAAGCCCGATCACGACGGATGCCGAGACGAAGGACCACTTTGTCACACGTTGATTTCGCATGGATGCCCCAGTAGCCATTGCGCGCAGATCCCCTGTTACGCAGACATCCCGACGATGGGCTTGTTGAGGCCGATCGCCCCGGTCGACCCGTCGAACACCGCGTCGCCGTAGGCGAAGATGCCGCCGTCGGACGCGACCAGCCAGTAGCCCTTGCCGTCAGGGGTGGCGGCCATCCCGACGATCGGCTTGTTGAGGGTGATGTCACCGGTCGACCCGTGGAACACCGCATCGCCGAAGGCGAAGATCCCGCCGTCGGAGGCGACCAGCCAGTAGCCCTTGCCGTCAGGTGTCGCTGCCATCCCGACGATCGGCTTGTTGAGGGTGATGGCGCCGGTCGACCCGTGGAACACCGCATCGCCGAAGGCGAAGATCCCGCCGTCGGAAGCGACCAGCCAGTAGCCCTTGCCGTCAGGGGTCGCGGCCATCCCGACGATCGGCTTGTTGAGGGTGATGGCGCCGGTCGACCCGTGGAACACCGCGTCGCCGAAGGCGAAGATCCCGCCGTCGGAAGCGACCAGCCAGTAGCCCTTGCCGTCAGGGGTCGCGGCCATCCCGACGATCGGCTTGTTGAGGGTGATGTCACCGGTCGACCCGTGGAACACGGCGTCGCCGAAGGCGAAGATCCCGCCGTCGGAGGCGACCAGCCAGTAGCCCTTGCCGTCAGGGGTCGCGGCCATCCCGACGATCGGCTTGTTGAGGGTGATGTCACCCGTCGACCCGTGGAAGACGGCGTCGCCGAAGGCGAAGATCCCGCCGTCCGAGGCGACCAGCCAGTAGCCACTGCTGCCGTGCGGAGCCGCGTTGACCGTGAGGGTGTAGGACCAGCTCCCAGCGTCCCCCAAGGAATCAGTGTCCGTGCCGGACACCGTGTAGCTGCCAGCGGCAAGCGTCGCGGGAGCCGACACGGCTCCGCTCGAGCTCACCGCGAAGGCGGGCTGGACGAGGTCACCGTGAAGGTGACCGCTCCGTGGTTACCGGTCGTTGCCAGCTGGTCCGTGAAGGCATTGCCTGCTGTCACCGTGCCCGAAGTCGGAGCAGCCTGCGTGATGGTGCCGTGGTTCACCGTGAGGCTGTAGGTCCAGTTCCCCGTGTTCCCAAGGCTGTCGGAGTCGGTCCCCGACGCGGTATAGGTGCCCACAGCGAGCGTGTCCGGCGCGGAGATCGCGCCAGCTCGAGCTCACGGTGAAGGCCGGGGTGGGCAGGTCACGCTGAAGGTCACCGGGCTCACTCCGTTGGAGGTGGCGAGCTGGTCGGTGAAGGGATTGCCCTGGGTGACAGAACCCGAGAAGGGCGGCGCTCTGGTTCACCGTGTGGGGATGCACCGTGAGGCTGTAGGTCCAGATGCCCGTGTTTCCAAGGCTGTCGGAGTCGGTCCCCGAGACGGTGTAGGTGCCCACAGCGAGCGTGTCCGGCGCGGAGATCGCGCCAGTCGAGCTCACGGTGAAGGCCGGGGAGGGCACGGTCACGCTGAAGGTCACCGGGCTCACTCCGTTGGAGGTGGCGAGCTGGTCGGTGAAGGGATTGCCCTGGGTGACAGAACCCGAGAAGGGCGCGCTCTGGTTCACCGTGTGGGGATGCACCGTGAGGCTGTAGGTCCAGATGCCCGTGTTTCCAAGGCTGTCGGAGTCGGTCCCCGAGACGGTATAGGTGCCCACAGCGAGCGTGTCCGGCGCGGAGACGCGCCGTCGAGCTCACGGTGAAGGCCGGGGTGGGCGACGCTCACGCTGAAGGTCACCGGGCTCACCCGTTGGAGGTGGCGAGCTGGTCGGCGAAGGGATTGCCCTGGGTGACAGAACCCGAGAAGGGCGCGCTCTGGTTCACCGTGTGGGGATGCACCGTGAGGCTGTAGGTCCAGTTGCCCGTGTTCCCAAGGCTGTCGGAGTCGGTCCCCGACGACGGTGTAGGTGCCCACAGCGAGCGTGTCCGGCGCGGAGATCGCGCCAGTCGAGCTCACGGTGAAGGCCGGGGTGGGCACGCTCACGCTGAAGGTCACCGGGCTCACTCCGTTGGAGGTGGCGAGCTGGTCGGCGAAGGGATTGCCCTGGGTGACAGAACCCGAGAAGGGCGCGCTCTGGTTCACCGTGTGGGGATGCACCGTGAGGCTGTAGGTCCAGTTGCCCGTGTTTCCAAGGCTGTCGGAGTCGGTCCCCGACGACGGTGTAGGTGCCCACAGCGAGCGTGTCCGGCGCGGAGATCGCGCCAGTCGAGCTCACGGTGAAGGCCGGGGAGGGCACGCTCACGCTGAAGGTCACCGGGCTCACTCCGTTGGAGGTGGCGAGCTGGTCGGTGAAGGGATTGCCCTGGGTGACAGAACCCGAGAGGGCGCGCTCTGGTTCACCGTGTGGGGATGCACCGTGAGGCTGTAGGTCCAGTTGCCCGCAGTGCTGCAAGAGTCGGAGTCGGTCCCCGACGCGGTGTAGGTGCCCACAGCGAGCGTGTCCGGCGCGGAGATCGCGCCAGTCGAGCTCACGGTGAAGGCCGGGGTGGGCACGCTCACGCTGAAGGTCACCGGGCTCACTCCGTTAGGTGCCGAGCTGGTCGGCGAAGGGATTGCCCTGGGTGACAGAACCCGAGAAGGGCGCGCTCTGCGTTATCCCGTTGCCCGTGCCCGTCACAGTGAGGTTATAGAACCAGGTCCCAGTGTCGCCGAACCCGTCTTGGTCATGTCCGAAGAGTGGGTACAAGCCAGGCGGAACCGTACCTGTCGCGCTGACCATCCCGGTGGAGGAAACCGTGATCGGCTCGCAGACCGCCGAGTCCGTGAAGAAGGTCACCGACCCGATCTGGCCTGTCGTCTGCAACTGGTCTGTGAACGGGGTGCCTGAAGCGACGGTGCCCGTCGTAGGTGCCGACTGGGTAATGGTTCCGGCTGCCGCCGCTGGTCCAGCCGTGATGAGGGCGGCGGAACCGCCAACGACCGCCGTGACTAGCGCCACTGCTCCGCCGAGTAGTGCGATCCGCCTCGTCAGCGATCGTGAAGCATTCATCTGCGCGTCTCCTCAAGCCTCATGTGGGTCCGAGTCGCTCGGACTCCCCTGCCCATCCCTCATGATGAATCGGGCGACGCAGCACGGTTCCCCGTTACACCCCCCGACCAGCGCAGAATCTATGTGACGGCATAACCCAATTACAAGGGGAAATGCAGTGACAAACGCTCTATGCATTGCACTTGCCACCCAACGTCACTCTATTGAGCTGACGATGCCTGACGCATGACTCGCGCTTCTACGACACCACCGCCGACATGACGCGGCGAAGGGACCCCTTCCGGGGTCCCTTCGCTTCACCCCCGAGGCAGGGGGCTCCCTTTCGAGAGTCCCCTGCCTCAGGGCCGGTCGAGGACGCCTACCGGCATCCCCTCATTCGCCCTACGGGGTGCGCCCCTGGGTGAACGTTGCCACATTGATGCCAGCTCCGTTGCTGAAGACCAGCGTGGCCGGGAACGACGTTGTCGGCACCGGCGGGCTGCTGATGACGGAGCCGTTACCCGCGTACTGGACGTTGGTCAACTCGACCGCCGCCGTAGTGGGCTGCTGCTCGCTGACCGACACGGTTACAGCGGACCCGTTGGCATTCACCACCGGGATGTACCCACTGATTGCCGAGCAGTTGGCGCCACTCGTCGGGTTGGTCAACGTGACCGTCCCCGTCGTCGTGGTGCCGTTCACCGTGTACGAGTAGGTGAACACGAACGGCTGCCCTGCGGCGAGATTGGCATCAGGCGAGGTCTGCTGGGTGCAGACCTTGAACTGACCAACCCGAACGGCATCGGTGAAGGTGACGAGCGTCTCGTTGCCAACGCCACCGTAGGGAACCGACACGTAGGCCGGGTCGCAGGTGGAGCAGGACTCGAGACGGCTACCGGACGGATCCGACGCACTCACGGTCGAAACGTTCGCCAGGTAGAAGTTCGGGTTCGCCTGGATCTCGTTCACGATCGCCGTACCGGCAGGCACCTGGAAGGGCTGCGAGCACTGTCCGGCAGCCACGGTGAAGACCGGGCCTCCGTTGACCGTGAAGGGGAAGATCTGCTGACCCGTGGACGGATCTGCGGCATTCTTGCAGACCTCGACCCAACCCAGCGCCTCATTGGTGAATGTCGCCGACACAACGCCGGTACCGCTCACCGTGAGGGCGGCCGAAGAGCCCGACACCGTTCCGGCGCTCGCCGGATAGATGCTGACCCCGGTGACGGCCACGTTCGGCTGTGCCACCTCGGTGACCGTCGCAGTGGACCCGACCGGAAGGGCCGTGAGGTCCAGGGTGCAGGCCGTGGTTCCGGGAGGACCGGCGACGACGGACTCGGTCTGAGTGCCGGCAGCGTCGGCCACATTGAAGGTGAACACCGAACCGGTCAGGGCCGAGCTGTTCTCGTCCTGGAGCGTCTTGCAGACCTTCACATAGCCGAGCTCCGTGCTGTTGGTGAAGATCGCCGTCGTGGCGGACTGAGAAGCGACGCTGAAGGTCGCCGTCTGGTTGGCCAGGTTCTCAGCCACCAGGGCGCCCTGCGGAATGGCCGCAACCGAGCTCACGTAGTACGGGGAGCTGGGCTCCTCGGTCACGGTGACCTGGCCTGCGGGGACCGGAATGTCACCCGTGCACTGGCCGGTCAGGACCGACGTCGTTGTGCTCCACTCACCCTGGCTCAACTCGAAGTTGAACCAGCCGTTGACGTAGCTGTCGCCGGCCTGCTTGCAGATCTCGATCGCCCCTGGCGGCTGGGTAATCGAGCTGCTGTTGGTGTAATTGACCACCGTCGTCACCGTCGAAGGACCGACAATCGCAGTCGCGTTCTGCCCGCTCCAAGATGCGAGCGAACCACCGGTCACGCCGACGTTGCTGACAGTAACCCCAGCCGTCGCCGCCTCAACGATGTTCACCCGCGTGCCGACCTGATACTTGGTCAGACCGCCGCAATTCGTGTCCGGCGTCGAAGCCGCCGTCACAGCGAACGGGCCGACAGAGGTGTTGGCCGTGCTCTCGGTGAAGCTGAACGAGTGTCCGAGCAGATTGGACGTGCCAGCCACCTTGCACACCTTCAGATAGCCGTAAGACGGCTGGTTGGTGAAGGTCGCTGTGACCGTGGTGTTCGCCGCAACGGTGATGTGAGCCGTACGGGTCGAGACCGACGTGGTGCCGGCGGTGCTCGGAACGAGGGCGATCGATGCGAGATGCGTGGCACCGGTCGAGTCGAGCGCCTCGGTGACCGTGTTGGTCTCTGCAGTCGCTGCCACGGTCCTGCAATGACCGCTCGTCAACGAGAACGTCGTCGTGCCGTTCACCGTGAAGCTGAACAACCCGGCGACCGGACCCGCCTTGCACACTTCGATGTGGCGTGTCACCACCGTGGCGCCGGCAACGCCTGCAGAGGCGACGCTAACGGTCATTCCGCCCAAGAGCGCGACCGCTACGACCCCTGCCAGCAACGTTCGCCGACCCCTCTTCGTTGCGGCTTGCGGCCGCTCTCCTGTAGTCATGCTTTAACTCCTTCTGAGCTATCGGGAGATACCTATGGGTACCCGGTACTAACCATCCCTGAAAACCCAGGCCAAGTCATCGTCCGATCCGAACGAAGATTGCAACCCTGAGTTGTTCAATCCGCCCATGAGCCAGCGAGAGCCTGCTCCCCCGCTCGGCCATATGGGCGTCAAAAAAGAGATCCGTCCGCATTTCGCCGCCCAGCGTGGTTCCCTGCTCCCCTGAGAGTGAGCATTCGCCGCGTTCGCGTTGGACACCTCCGGGCGATCGGACTACACAGTGGTTGGCGGCTCGGCCGGGGCAGGCGGGGAGCGCCGGTATGCGGTATCGGGCTGGGCGAAAATGTTGGGCGGATGGCGATGGCGATCGTGCGGAGTTGGGATCAGGCGGAGCTGGACGGGGCGACGCTCTCCGTGCGGCCGGGCGTCGGGCTGGGTTCGGTGCTGTCGAGATCCGCACAGAACGAATTCCTGGAAACGAACCCCGACGCGATGATCGTGGCCGAGCCCTCCGGGAACATCCTGGCGGGCAATGCCGCTGCGGAGGATCTCTTCGATCTCGGTCGCGGCGAGCTGACCGGCCGGAACCTCTCGAGCCTCTTCGCCGGCGAGCTGAACGGTCATCTGGCGCTCGAACGCGTGCAGCAACCCGACTCATCTGTGGGTGAGTTCCTTCCACGTCGTATCGAGATCGAAGGAAAGGTCCGTGGAGGGACCTATCTGCCGCTCTGCCTCACGCTCACGCCGCTCACCAGGTCAAAGGATCCACTGCTCCTCGCCGTGATCCGCGAATCGGCGTACTCCGCCTCAACGGCGAAGCAGGTCGCAACCGCCGCCTATCGGGCGGCCACCCACGAGATGATGGCCCTGCAGAAGGAGCTCCTCACGGAGATCGCCCAGGACAATGGGGTCAACGGCATCGCCCGGGTGCTCCACGCCAGGACCGGGCGAAAAGTGCTGATCATCGACCCGTCCGGAGGCGTGCTCGCATGTGCCGGCTACGCGGGCCCGCACGACCTCCCTCAGCAACCGCTGCCGGCGAGGCACCCTGGAGCTGGTCGTCTGGGGTCGGTCCACGGGGTCCGCGAGCGCCACGGAGACAGTTGGACGGCGGCCGCCTGTCCGGACCAGACGCTGCTCGGCAGGATCAGCATCCTCGATCCCGCCGGAGATCTGCCCGAGGTCGATCTGCTCTCCCTAGAACAGGCGGCCTCGATCCTCACCGCAGAGCTGCTCCGGGCGCAGATCGTGGACCGCAGCAACGACGGATCGCTCGGGGAACTTGCCGCCGCGCTGCTCGACGGTAGTGATCCCGATCGGAACCGCGCACGCGCCCGAGTGCACCGCTATGACCTGGACCCGGCCCACAGGGCAGTCGCCGTAGAAGCACCCTTTGCCGGGAAGGAGGCGGTCGGGGTCGTCGAACAGGTCGCGAAGAAGCTCGGACTGGCGGCCCCCCTGGTCACCGCCCGGGCGACGCGGACCATCCTGCTGACACCGAGCGAACTCGACTGGGACTGCCTGGCATCGACCTTGAGTGACACCTGCGGCGGTGAGGTGCGCCTCGGCGTCGGCTTGGGGTACCCGGTGGACGAGCTCAGCCGATCGCTGACCGAGGCGGTCTTCGCTCTCGAGCTGGGCACGACGGCGGGGAGCGGAGCCCCGGTCACGACCTTCGCCGATCTCGGCGTGTGGAAGATGCTGGTCGACTCCAGCGAACCGCGGAAGTTGCGCGAGGTCGTCGCCGAATGGATCGGACCGCTGGTGGAGCACGACGAGCTGCACAACAGCGAGCTCGTGAAAACGCTCACGATCTACCTCAAGGCCTCCTGCGCCATGGAGACGGCGGCGGCTGCGCTGCACGTCCACCGGAACACCCTCCGGTACCGCCTGTCCAAGATCTACCACGTGAGTGGTCGCGACCTCACCGACCCGGACCAGCGGTTCCATCTCGAGCTCGCATGCCGGGCGTGGATCGTGCTCCAAGCCCTCGAAGCGGCCTGATCCGTTCCCTGACCACTTCGATACCGGTTGTGAGCGTCAGGGAACGCCGGTGAAGATGCACACCTGGGTCGCATATGCGATCAGCCTGCCCGGGTCGGTCCCTTCCGCCCCGAAATCCCACAGCGCCATGTCCGCCGAGGCGTAGCCGTCCCCTGCGTGCCGGGCCCGGTTGTGGGCGAAGACCCACTCCGACCGGCAGGAATCGAGGAGGTGGAAGGTGAGGTCGACGCTCGGGCTGAACCAGCCGGTCCCGTGCTCCACCCCGAGCTTCTCTCGCACCGCGCCGGGCATGGTGTCGGCCAAGACGATCAGGGCCAGCGGATCGAGCGTTCCGTCGGCGAGCATCGGTGGTTCGTCCAGGCGGTACCAGGTGCCGTGCTCGGCCCGATCGGGTCGGTAGGACTCCCACGGCGCATGTCCGAGGGCCCCGCGGCCCTCGAGGCGGCGGTCCCAGAACGGGGTGGCTGCGAACGCCTCGGCGCCCGGAGGTGGGGGTTCACGAAAGGACCGGGCCTCGACGAGCGGGACGAAACCCGCCGGCGGCTCGAGGTCGGTGAACGCGAACCCCCGGCGGTCGGACCCGAAGACGGCGGTGGTCACGTGACCGTGCGGCGAGGACGGATTCCGAACCTCCGCCCGCAGGTGGGCGATGGTCCGTCCGAGGCGCAGCGTCTCGACGTCGATCAGGACCGGGCCGTGGGCGACCGGGGCCACGTAGGTCGTGTGCAGGGTCCGGAGCGACTGGTCGGCCCGACCGAGCTCGGTGGCCATGGCCCTGACCGCGGCCGCCGTCACGACGCCCCCCTGGGGCATCGGCAGCAGGCACCAGGACTCGTCGATCACCCCCGTGTAGCGGCCGGGAGCGTCACCGGTCGGGACCGCCGAGGTCGCCTCTTCGAAGGGATTCCCCACCCGGGCACCTTGCCACGTCCGGGCCGGATCGCCGGGTTCACGCATGCCGGATCGCCCGGTTCAAGTCGGTCTCCGCAGGTGCCGATGCAATTGCCACCTGACAGTGCACGCCTCGGGGAGGTAGTGTTCGAGGTATCGATTCTCACTGAGAGTAGTGGAGGCAGCAGTATGAGTGACGAACCCCAGGGTCCAGGCTGGTGGATCGCCAGCGACGGGAAGTGGTACCCACCCGAGCTCCACCCCTCCGTGCGCCAGGACGACCCCCAGCCGGCAGCCGTACCGGAGGCGGCAACCGGGCCGCAGAGCACGGTGACCGCGGGATCCTCCCCGGCGCCCCAGCGCTGGCAGGGCCAGGGCGCTTCCCCGGCCCAGGACGACCAGGCACCCAAGATCGGGCCCCAGTTCCCCGACCTCTTCCAGAAGGCTCTCCAGGGTTCTCACCTGGCCGACAACGTCTCGGTCAAGTACAGCGGTGACGACCCGCGGAGCTCGGTCGACCCGGCCCCCAGGGCCCCGTCGGCGTCCGTTGGATCGGATTCGAGCTCCGGGGCGGTGGGCAGCTTCAGCGGCGCCACCGCCACCAAGCGTCGGTGGCGCCGCGGACACTGACTCCCGCGCCACCGGTCCTGCCTCACCGGTCGGGAACGGTCACACCTCCGCGGGCAGGTCGAGGAGGTCGCGCCACTGCTCCAACCGCTCGGCCACGGCCTCCGGGGTGAGGCGCAGGGTGGATTCCCGCACGCTGTCGGCGATGGCCCGCTGCGCCTGGTAGTGGTGGGCCGCGCTCCGGAAGAGAGGGCCCCGTTCCGCCACCAGGTCCTCCGGGGCTCCGCTCAGGAACCCCCAGAGGGTGAAGGCGTGGGTGAGGTCGTGGACCACCGGTGCCCGGCCGAAGCTCGCCGCCCGGCGCATGGCGACCGCGGTGCACCCGGCGACGGCGTCCTCGGAGCGCTCGCCCGGTTGGAGGACCAGCCGCTCCTCGAACCGCCGAGCCAGCTTGAGCGCAAAGCCCTGGTCCGGACCGGGGGAACCGAGGGAGGCACCGGTGGGCTGGTGGGTGCCGCGCACCTCGGACGGTCGGGAGAGGGTCCAGGCGCCGGGCACCTGGAGTTGGAAGGAGGGTCGGACCTGGTCGGCCTCGACGATGGGGACGAAGCTGGGCTGGGTCACCGGGTGCTCCTGGCTGCTGGATGCCCGGTCACGCCGGATCGGCCGCGACCTGCGGCGCGTGCAGCAGACCGTAGACGATCGAGTCGGAGAGGGCCTGCCACGAGGCGGCGATGATGTTCTCCGAGACGCCGATCGTGGTCCAGGTGCGGTCGCCGTCGGTCGAGTCGATGAGCACCCGGATCACCGATCCGGTGCCCTTGGCCGAGTCGAGGACCCGCACCCGGTAGTCGACCAGGTGGACCCCGGCGAGAGCGGGGAAGCGGCTACCGATGGCCGCCCGCAGGGCACCGTCAAGGGCGTTCACCGGCCCGTTGCCCTCCGCGGTCGCCACGATCCGATCGTCACCCACCCGTACCTTGACGGTCGCCTCGGTCGACTGGTGCGCACCCTGATCGGCGATGACCCGGTAGGACTCGAGCTCGAAGAAGGTCTGCTCCCATCCGGTCGCGTGCCGGAGCAGGAGCTCGAGGGAACCGTCGGCGACCTCGAAGTGGTATCCCTCGTACTCGAGCTGCTTGAGCGAGTCGAGCACGGAGGTCATGGCCTGGGAGTCGAGCTCGAGGCCGAGCTCGTCGGCCTTCATGGCCAGCGTCGACCGCCCGGCCAGCTCGGAGACCACGAACCGGGTCCCGTTGCCGACGAGGTCGGGGGCGACGTGCTCGTAGGCGTCGGACCGCCGTGCGATCGCCGATGTGTGGAGACCAGCCTTGTGTGCGAAGACCGACGAGCCGACGAAGGGCTGCTGGGGGTTGGGGGCGATGTTGACCAGCTCCGCGATGTGGTGGGACACCGGGGTGACCAGGGAGAGACGCTCGGCGGGGATGGTCGAGACACGTAGCTTGAGCGAGAGGTCCGGCACCACGGTCGCGAGATCGGCGTTCCCCGCCCGCTCCCCGTAACCGTTCACGCACCCCTGGACGTGGGTGGCCCCCATGGCCACGCCGGTCAGCGAGTTGGCCACCGCGCACCCGCTGTCGTTGTGGAAATGCACCCCGACCTGGGTCTCGAAGCGGTCGAGCACCCTCCCCACGATGTGCTCGACCTCGAAGGGGAGGGTACCCCCGTTGGTGTCGCAGAGGACGAGGGTCTCGGCGCCCGCCTCCTCCGCCGCCTGGAGGATGCGCAGGGTGAACCCGGGGTTGGCCTTGTACCCGTCGAAGAAGTGCTCTGCATCGAGGAAGACCCGGAGGTCGTTGGCCCGGAGGAATGCGACCGAGTCGGCGACCATCGCCACCGCCTCGTCGAGGGTCGTCCGCAGGGCGTCCACCACGTGCATCTCGGACGACTTGGCCACGATGCAGACCGCCTCGGTCTGGGCGTTGACCAGGTGGCGGAGGGTCTCGTCGTCCTCCGCCCGGACGCCGGCACGTCGGGTCGACCCGAACGCGACCAGGGTTGCGTGCCTGAGCGCGAGCTCCTTCGGCGCCCGGGCGAAGAACTCGACGTCCTTCGGATTGGCGCCGGGCCAGCCCCCCTCGACGAAGGTGACCCCGAGGTGGTCGAGCTGCTCCGCGACCCGGAGCTTGTCGTCCACCGTCAGCGAGAGACCCTCCTGCTGGGAGCCATCGCGCAGGGTGGTGTCGAAGACGTCGACCGCCGGGGGCAGATCAGGCAGGGCGAAGTCGTGGCCGGTCCCTGCGGCGGCGGACCCCGGGTGGTCGGTCTCCGGGTCTCGCCGGCGTCGTCCGCGCGCATGGGCCTGCTGGCCGGGGGTCGGCTGGTGGGTGTGCGTATGACCGTGGCCGTGGGTGTGCCCCCCGCCCGGACTGCCGGCGACGTCGTCGCCGAGGGTGGGTCCGTCAGTCGACATAGTCCAACCAGTCCTTGTACCGGTCCACTTCGCCCCGGACCGCGGCGAAGTAGAGCTCCTGGATCTGCCGGGTGATCGGACCGGGCATGCCGGTGCCGACCGGACGGTCGTCGACGGCCCGGATCGGGACCACCTCGGCTGCGGTCCCGGTCAGGAACGCCTCGTCGGCCGTGTAGAGGTCGGTGCGGATGAGCTGCTCGTGGCACACCTCGTAGCCGAGGTCTCCGGCGATCGACTCCACCGACTGCTGGGTGATGCCGTCGAGGGCTCCCGAGTCGGAGGTGGGCGGCGTCAGGAGCCGCCCCTTGCGGACCACGAAGATGTTCTCGCCGGTGCACTCGCTGATGTGCCCGTCCGGCGCGAGCAGGATGGCCTCGTCGTAGCCGGCCTTGATCGCCTCCACCTTGGCCAGCGAGGAGTTCACGTACATGCCGGTACCCTTGGCCGCGGTCGGGACCGCATTGGGATCGTGGCGGCGCCAGGAGCTGATCTTGGTCGACACGCCGTTGGCCACCCCCTCGTCGCCGAGGTAGGTGCCCCACGGCCAGGCCGCGATGGAGACGTTGACCGGGCAGGGCATCGGGTTGAGGCCCATCTCCCCGTAGCCCAGGTAGACCAGGGGCCGGATGTAGCACCCGTCGGTCAGTCCGTTGACCCGGACCACCTCGCGGGCCGCCTCGATGATCTCCTCGACGGTGAAGGGGATGTCGATGAGGAAGACCCGTGCCGATACGAAGAGGCGCTCGATATGGTCCCGGAGGCGGAAGACCGCCACCCCTCGTTGGGTCGGGTAGGCGCGAATGCCCTCGAACACTCCCGAGCCGTAGTGCAGGGTGTGGCTGAGCACGTGGACGGTCGCGTCGTCCCAGTTGACCAGCTTTCCGTCCATCCAGATCCGCTCGGTCGGGGTCAGTGGCATGGCTCAGAGCCTCTCTGCGATGGCGTCGCCGATCTCGGTGGTCGAGAGGGACGGGTCGGGATACGAGACGATGAACTCCTCGACCGCCCCGGTCACCTTGGCCGCGGCCGAGTGCTCCCCGAGGAAATCGAGCATCAGGGCAGCCGAGCGGATGGCCGCAGCCGGATTCGCCTTGCCGGTGCCCTTGATGTCGTGGGCAGCGCCGTGGACCGGCTCGAAGAGGGACGGTCCGGTCCGGTCGGGATTGAGGTTGGCCGAGGCGGCATAGCCGATGCCGCCCGCAACAGCGCCCGCCAGATCGGTGATGATGTCGCCGAACAGGTTGTCGGTCACGATCACGTCGTAGCCGCTGGGACGCTCGACGAGGTAGATGCAGGCGGCATCCACGTGGTTGTAGTCGGTGGTGACCCCCGGGTACTCGGCGGCGACCTCGTCGAACGTGCGCTGCCAGAGGTCACCGGCGAACGTCAGGACATTCGTCTTGTGGACCAGGGTGAGGTGGGTGCGCGGTCGGGAGGCCGCCAGCTCGAAGGCGAACCGGATGCACCGCTCGACACCGTGGCGGGTGTTCACCGAACCCTGGGTGGCAACCTCGTGGGGGGTCCCCTTGCGCAGCCATCCCCCCTCACCGGCGTAGGTGCCCTCGGTGTTCTCGCGGATGACCACGAAGTCGCAGTCGGGGGCCAACGCCCCCGGAACCCCGGTGAAGGGTCGCATGTTCACGTAGAGATCGAGCGAGAAACGCAGGCGGAGGAGGAGCCCCCGCTCGAGGGTGCCGGCCGGCACGGCGGTCGACCCGACCGGAGGCCCCACCGCTCCGAGCAGGATGGCCTGCTGGGCGCGGAGCTCCTCCAGGACCGCGTCGGGGAGCACCTCACCGGTGCGGACGTACCGCTCGGCACCGAGGTCGTAGACAGTCGTCTCGAGCTGGACACCGGTCGCGGCGACCACCTTGAGGGCCTCGGCCACCACCTCGGGGCCGATGCCGTCACCGCCGATCACGCCAACCTGATAGGTGCTCACTCGTCCGTTTCCTTCTCTGCGCTGCTCCAATTGAAAAACCGCCCACCGGGAGTGGACGGTCAGCAGGCACACACCGGCATCGGTGTGTGCCTAGTCGATAATGCCTACGGTGCCGGAGAGGGGCGGGATCCCGGTGCGCATCAGGCTCCCAGTCTCCCTTGCCGGCCGCCCATCGTCAACCCCGGTGCAGGTGGGTGGGTGCGGGAGACTGCTCCGTGTCGGCACCGGAGGGACCGGAGAGCGCGCTCCACGGAATCGCGCCCTCCCGCAGGCACGCCGTGGCCGGCCCTCTGCACTCGACGACGGTGGACGGGACGCCGTCACAGGTCCCGCCGTCCAGGATGACCGCCGGTTGGTCGCGACCTGCGAACGCGACCGCGACCTGGGCGGCCGTTGTGGCGGGCGATTCGCCGTGCAGGTTGGCGCTGGTGACGGCGAGCGGCCCGAGCATCCCGCAGAGCGCCGCGACCACCGGGTGGTCCGGTCGCCTGACCCCGACCGTCCGTCGGGCCGAGGGCGGGCCGCCGAGGTCGGCGCTGAACCCGCGACGGCGGGGAACCACCAGGGTCAGCGGCCCCGGCCAGAACCGCTCCGCCAGCGCGGCGGCGGCCGCGTCCAGCGGAGCGGCCACCAGCTCCACCTGTTCGGGCCCGGCGACCAGGAGCGGGAGGGGTACGTCGGCAGGCCGTCCCTTCACGGTGAAGAGCCGGTCGACCGCGTCGGGCAGGTGAGGATCGACGGCCAGCCCGTAGACGGTGTCGGTCGGGACCGCCACCACCGCTCCTCCGGCCAACGCCTCCCCGGCCTGTTGCAGCGCGCCCCGGGCCCCGGCTGCCAGGAGGACCGACACGGTCAGCGCTCCGCGACCAGCATCCGGAGCCGTCCGGCGAGGTCGCGCTCCGCGCGGACCCGGCTGAAACCGGCCCGGCGGGCCGCCTCGACGGCGAACGGGGCCTGGGACGGTGCGAGCTCGACGACGAGACCCCCCGACGGTCGGAGCCAGCGCGCCGACCCGGCGACCACCGCCTCGATCGCGGCCGTCCCGGATCCACCGTGGGTCCCCGGGCCGGCGACCAAGGCGGCGCGCGGGCTCGTGGTCGCGGACCTCGGGATCGAGCCCTGCGTACTGCTCCCCGGAGACATACGGCGGGTTGGAGACCACCAGGTCGATCGCGCCGGCCAGTGCGGCGGGGAGCGCCCCGAACCAGTCGCCCCCGGCCAGGGTGACCCTGGCGGCCGCCGCCGGGTCACACCGTGCGAGCCGGGCCCGGTTGGCACGGGCCACGTCCAAGGCGTCGCCCGACGAGTCGGTCGCCCAGATCTCGAGCGCCCCCGTTGCCGTCGCTTCTGCGGCGAGGGAGAGGGCGATCGCTCCCGAACCCGTCCCGAGGTCCACGCAGACCAGCGGCCGGTCCGGCGGTTGGCCGGCGGAGACGCGGCGAGCTCCCCGAGCCGGGCGAGCTCCCCGAGCGCGGCACCGACGACCTGCTCGGTCTCGGGGCGCGGGATGAGCACCCGGCGGTCCACCTCGAGCTCGATGGTGCGGAACGGCCAGCTGCCGAGCACGTACTGGAGCGGCTCACCGGCAGCCCGCCGTTCGGCCAGAACGAGCGCCGTCTCGCCCGTGCTGACCCCCGCTTTCGAGCCCGCACGTTCCGCGTGCTCCACGATCCAGGCCGCCTCCCGCTGTGACCCGACCAGGGCGGCGACCGCGTCCACCAGGCCCGAACGCCCGACCGACGGCACCGGCGCGACACCCGTGTGCCGGGCGACGGGGCGGGAGACCGGGACCACCTGCTCAGCCCTCGTCGAGTTGCCGGGTGCGCTTGTCGGCGATCAACGCGTCGGTCAGCTCGTCGAGATCGCCGAGCAGGACCCGGTCGAGCTTGTGGAGGGTGAGCTTGATCCGGTGGTCGGTGACCCGGTTCTCCTTGAAGTTGTAGGTCCGGATCTTCTCGGAGCGGCCCCCGCCGCCCACCTGGCTGCGCCGCTGCTCGGAGAGCTCGGCAGCCTGGCGCTCCTGCTCCGCCTTGAGCAGGCGCGAGCGAAGGACGATCATCGCCTTGGCGCGGTTCTGGATCTGGCTCTTCTCGTCCTGCATCGCCACCACGATCCCGGTCGGGAGGTGGGTGATCCTCACGGCCGAGTCGGTCGTGTTGACCGACTGTCCTCCGGGGCCGGTCGACCGGTACACGTCGATCTTGAGGTCTCCCGGGTCGATGGCCACCTCGACCTCATCCGCCTCGGGCAGCACGGCCACGACCGCCGAGGAGGTGTGGATCCGGCCCTGGGACTCGGTGACCGGCACCCGCTGGACCCGGTGGGGTCCACCCTCGTGCTCGAGCCGGAGCCAGGCGTCGTCCCCCTTGACCCGGAAGGTGATCTCGTTGAGCCCGTCACGCTCGGAGGGGCTCGAGGAGAGGACGTCGAGCGTCCATCCCCTGGCCGCCGCGTAGCGCGTGTACATCTCGAAGAGGTCCTTGGCGAAGAGGTTGGCCTCCTCGCCGCCCTCCGCGCCGCGGATCTCGACGATCACGTTGCGCCCGGCATTGGGGTCCCGGGGGACCAGCAGGAGGCGCAGCTCCTCCTCCAGCCGGGAGATGGCCTCCTCGGCCTCGGCCAGCTCGGTCTGGGCCAGCTCGCGTTCGGAGCCGGACGAGCCCGCGACCATCTCCCGCGCCGCCTCGAGGTCCGAACCGGCCGACTGGAGCCGGCGCCAGCCCTCGACCACCTCTCCGAGCTCGCGGTGACGGCGGGACACGTCGCGCAGGCGGGCCGGATCCGCCGAGAGTGCCGGGTCGTTGAGCGCGGTCAGCACCGTCTCGTACTCCCGCTCGAGCCCGACCATGCGCTCCGTGAGGCGGTCGTTGGGCACGGGCAAAGGGTAGCGTCACCCGCCGGGACCGCAGCCGGGTGCCGGCCCCGTGCCGCGGGCGACCGGCCGGTCGAGAAGCCGGTCAGGTCTGGCTGGTCGGTCAGGCCCCGGGCTTGGGCGCGGGGCGCTTCTTGCGGCCGGTCGTCGCGTACCGGCGCTGGAAGCGCTCGACCCGGCCGCCGGAGTCGACGAGCTTCTGCTTGCCGGTGAAGAACGGGTGGCACTCGTTGCAGAGCTCGAGGTGGATCTCCGGCTTGGTCGACCTCGTGGTGAACGTGTTCCCGCAGGAGCAGCGCACCGAGGCCGCTACGTAGTCGGGGTGGATGTCGGTCTTCATCGGAGTCTCCCAGGGTGCCTGGTTCGTCGGGCCGGCGCCCGTTCGCGGTCGTCCGAGTGTACCGGTCCGGACGAGCGGCCCGTCCGGCGGCCGGCACGGCCGACCGGTGCGCCGGAGGGCCCACGGGTCAGGTGGCGGGACCCTTGGCGATCTCGGCGAGGAACTCGTCGTTGCTCTTGGTCGTGCGGATCTTGTCCATGAGCAGCTCGAGGCCGGCGGCCGCGCTCCCCTCGTTGGCCAGGGCGTTGAGCACCCGCCGAAGTTTCCAGACCTGCTGGAGCTGGGAACGATCGAACAGCAGCTCCTCGTGGCGGGTCGAGCTCGCGTTGACGTCGATCGACGGGTAGAGCCGGCGCTCGGCGAGACGGCGGTCGAGCCGCAGCTCCATGTTGCCGGTCCCCTTGAACTCCTCGAAGATGACCTCGTCCATCTTGGAGCCGGTCTCCACCAGGGCGGTGGCCAGGATGGTCAGCGATCCGCCCTCCTCGATGTTGCGCGCCGCCCCGAAGAACCGCTTGGGCGGGTAGAGGGCACCCGAGTCGACACCGCCGGACATGATCCGGCCGGTGGCCGGCTGGGCCAGGTTGTAGGCACGGGCCAGGCGGGTGATGCCGTCGAGGATGATCACCACGTCCCGGCCACCCTCGACCAGGCGCTTGGCCCGCTCGATGGCCAGCTCGGCGACGGAGGTGTGCTCCTCGGAGGGGCGGTCGAAGGTCGAGGCGACCACCTCGCCCTTGACCGAGCGCCGCATGTCGGTGACTTCTTCGGGGCGTTCGTCGACCAGCAGGACCATCAGGTGGACGTCGGGGTTGTTGGCCTCGATCGAGTGGGCGATGTGCTTCATGACCGTGGTCTTGCCCGCCTTCGGCGGCGAGACGATCAGGCCGCGCTGGCCCTTGCCGATCGGCGCCAGCAGGTCGACGATCCGGGCGGTCATGTTCTCCTTGTCGCCCGGCATCTCGAGATGGAGCTTCTCGTCGGGGAACAGCGGGGTCAGGTCCTCGAAGCGCGGGCGGTTGCGGGCCGCCTCGGGATCGAGCCCCGAGACCGTGTCGATCTGGAGCAGAGCGGGGAACTTCTCGGTCGAACCCGCCGGGCGGCAGTACCCCTCGATGCTGTCGCCCTTGCGCAGTGCGAAGCGACGGGCCTGGCTGATCGAGACGTACACGTCCTTGGGTGACGCGAGGTACCCCTCGCAGCGGAGGAACCCGTAGCCCTCGTCACGGAGATCGAGCAGCCCGCGCACCGCGATGAGCTCGCCCTGGTACTGCTGGTCCTGGTTGGCGCCGCCCTGCAGATCGCCGTCGGGGCCACCACCCTGGCGGTCGCGCCCGCGGCGCCGGCGATTGGACCGGCGGTTGCCGAGGTCGTCGTTGCCCTGCCCGCCGGGGCGGTTCCCCTGGCTGTTCTGGTTGCCGGGCCGGTTGCCCTGGTTGCCGGGCCGGTTCCCCTGTGCGTTCCGGTTGTTGCGGTTGTTCTGGGAGGGGTTCTGGTGGGTCTGGGGGGAGCTCTGGTGGGTACTGGGACGACCCCTGACCCCCCTGCTGGGTCGGGCTCTGGGTGGCCGGTTGGGCCTGCTGGCGGCTGCCACCCGGGCTGCCCGATTGCTCCTGACCGGATGGCGTCCCGGCCGGGGCGGCGGGGGACGGCAGGTCGTCGAAGTCGTAGTCCAGCTCGACGGCCACGTCGGCGGTGCCGGCGTCGTCGGCAGGCCCGAAGGAGTGGGCGGCCTGGGACGGGCGGGCTGCCCTTGCGACCGGGGACGCCGCCGGCCGACCGGCCTGGTCGCCGTTGGTCGACCGCCCGTTGTCCACTGCAGGCCGGCCGCGGGGCGGGCGCCGGGTCCCGGGTTCGGCATCGCCGGGCGCGTGGCCGTTCACCGGCTCGCCCTCCACGGCCACCCCGGTGGCCTTCAGGATGCCGTCGATGATGTCGGCCTTCTTGGTCCTGGAGTTGGTCTTCACAGACAGGGCCTGTGCGATGGCATGGAGCTCTTCGCGCTCCTTGCTCTCCAACACCGAGCGCTCGAGCTGCTGTTCGGCAGTCATCGGCCTCCTCGTTTCAACATGTCCTCATCGGCAGGTGGGTTGGATCCCACTGCCAGGGATTCAGGGGGTGGGGAGGTGCGGATATCGAGATGGATTCTCGCCAGCCACTCCCCCCGACGCCGGGCACGGGCTGGTCGAGAGGGTCGATCCAGAAGATCCCGCCCACAGGCCCGGACGGGCAAACTGTGGAGGCGAAGGTGAACCCAGCATACAGGCGCCGCCACGGACCGGCAACAACCCCCCCTCGGGCAGGCCCCGACGTCCCCGATCAGAGCGAGAGCTCGTCGAGGACGGCGCCCAGTTCTGCGTCCACGACCGTCGGGACGGAGATCTCACTGATCGCGATGTCCGGGTCCTTCAGCCCATGGCCGGTCAGCACGCACACCACGGTGGCCGATGCGTCCAGACCGTCCGGGAGGCCGCACTTGAGCAGGCCCGCCACCGATGCGGCCGACGCCGGCTCGCAGAAGACCGACTCCTCGGTCGCCAGATACCGATAGGCCTCGAGGATCTCCTGGTCGGTGACCGAGGCGATTCCGCCGCCCGACTCGGAGGCGGCGGACGTCGCCCCGTACCAGCTGGCCGGGTTGCCGATCCGGATGGCCGTCGCGACCGTGTCCGGGTGCTCGATCGGGTGGCCCGCCACGATCGGGGCGGCGCCGGCGGCCTGGAAGCCGAGCATCCGGGGGAGTCGTGTGGAGCGGCCGGCCTCTTTGAACTCGAGGTAGCCCTTCCAGTAGGCGGTGATGTTGCCGGCGTTCCCGACCGGGATGCAGTGCACGTCGGGTGCGTTCCCGAGCTGGTCGACGATCTCGAAGGCCCCGGTCTTCTGCCCCTCGATGCGGTAGGGATTGACCGAGTTGACGACGGTCACCGGTGCCCGTTCCGCGAGCTCGCGCACGATGGTGAGCGACTGGTCGAAGTTGCCCCTCACCTGGAGCACCCGTGCCCCGTGGATGAGGGCCTGCGCCAGCTTCCCGAGCGCGATGTGCCCCTCGGGGATGAGCACCGCGCAGGTCAACCCGGCCCGCGCGGCGAAGGCGGCGGCCGAGGCCGAGGTGTTCCCGGTCGAGGCGCAGACGACTGCCTTGGCCCGCTCCTCGGCGGCCTTGGAGATGGCCACGGTCATCCCGCGGTCCTTGAACGAGCCGGTCGGATTGGCGCCCTCGACCTTGAGCAGGACCCGTGCGCCGACCCGCGCCGAGAGCCGGGGAGCCTCGAGCAGGGGCGTCCCGCCTTCGAGAAGGGTGACGACCGGGGTCGTGTCCCCGACCGGGAGGAACTCGCGGTACTCCTCGATCACCCCGCGCCAGGTTCGGCCGGTCTCCCGCCCGGCGCTCACCGGCCGCTCACGATCCGCATCATCCCGCCGATCCGTTCGACGGCGTCGAGCCCGGCCAGGTCGGCGAGGGTGGCCCGCAGGTCCCCCTCACGTGCGAGGTGGGTGATGAAGAGCAGCCGCGCCTCGCCGGCCGCACCCTCCTGTTCCATCGAACGGATCGAGACGCGGTGATCCCCGAAGGCGCGGGTCACCGCGGCGAGCACCCCGGGCCGGTCCACCACGTCGATGGCGAGGTAGTAGGCGGACTCGAGGTCGGCTTCCCGGAGCAGACGGGCGGGCAGCCGGTCCGGGGCGGGAGCGGTGGTGCCGGCGGCCAGGTTCCGGGTGGCGTCGATGAGGTCCCCGACCACCGCGCTGGCGGTCGGCAGGCCACCGGCACCCTGCCCGTAGAGCATCAGCTCGCCGGCCGCCTCCCCCTCGATGAACACCGCGTTGTAGGCCTCACGCACCGCGGCCAGCGGGTGGGAGCGGGGCACCATGGCCGGATGCACCCGCACCGAGAGGCCGTCCTCGCCGGAGCGCTCGACGACGGCCAACAGCTTGACCACGTAGCCGAACCGGTCGGCGAAGGTGACGTCCGCGCTGCGGACCCCGGAGATGCCCTCGCGCAGCACATCGTCCGCAGCCACGTCGTAGCCGAACGCCACACCGGCCAGGATGGCCGCCTTGGCCGCGGCGTCGTACCCCTCCACGTCGGCGGTCGGATCTCGCTCGGCGAGCCCGAGAGCCTGGGCCTCCGCCAGCGCCTCGGCGTAGTCCGCCCCCTCTTCACCCATCCTGGTGAGGATGTAGTTGGTGGTCCCGTTGACGATCCCCATCACCCGGTGGATGCGTTCGCCGGTGAGCGACTCGCGCAGCGCGCGCACCAGGGGGATCGCGCCGGCCACCGCTGCCTCGTAGAGGAGGTCGACCCCGCGGTCCCGGGCCAGTGTCCGCAGCGCCACCCCGTCGGGGGAGGCCAGCAGCGCCTTGTTGGCGGTGACCACCGGGCGCCCCGAATCGAGGGCTGCCCGCACGAGGGCACCGGCCGGCTCGGTGCCGCCGATGAGCTCGACGACCAGGTCGATCGAGGGATCGGCCACCAGGGCGGCGGCGTCGGTCGTGAGAAGGTCGGCGCGGGACGTGCGCCGGACGCGGTGCCGCCAGGTCGTGGACCGCGATGCCGGCGATCTCATGGCGCGCTCCCGACTGCACCGCGATCGCCTCGGCCCGCTCGCTGAGGATCCCGACCAGCGCGGCGCCCACGTTCCCGCATCCGAGCAGCGCGACGCGCACGACTCGCTCGGGGGGGGCCAGGGTCACCCGTTCACGCTACCGCCTCCCGTGACGGGCGATTGTCTTCCGACGCAGGTCAGGTGTCGAGACGGACCAGGTCGTCGAGGGTCTCGCGGCGGACCACCACCCGAGCGGCGCCGTCGGCGACGAAGACGACCGGCGGCCGGGGGACCTTGTTGTAGTTGGAGGCCATCGAGTGCCCGTACGCACCGGTGACCGGCGTGCAGAGCACGTCCCCGACGACGAGGTCGGCGGGGACGAAGCCCTCCGCCACCACCACGTCGCCGGTCTCGCAGTGCTTGCCGACCACCCGCACCGGCATCGGACGATCGGCGCGTGCCTCACGCGGCAGGAAGGCCTCGTACCCGCTGCCATAGAGCACCGGCCGGGGATTGTCGCTCATCCCGCCGTCGACCGAGACGTAGGTGCGGTGGCCGGGGACCTCCTTGATCGTCCCGACCTCGTAGAGGGTGACCCCGGCGGCGGCCACGATCGAGCGACCGGGCTCAGCGGTCACCCGGACCGTGTCCGGGATGCCGGCGGCCTTGCAGGCCCGGCGGACCGACTCGGCCCACTGCGCCATCGGGGGCGCCTCCTCCCCGTTCACGTAGGCGACCCCGAGACCCCCGCCGACCACCAGCTCGGGCAGGCCGAGCGGGGCGAAGAACCCGGCCAGCAGCTCGATGGCCCGGGCGAAGGGGGCGAGGGCGAAGACCTGACTGCCGAGGTGGGCGTGGATGCCGACGAACTCGACGACCCCCCGCGCGTCGAGATCGGCGAGCCGAGCGACCGCTCGGTCGGCGGCCCCGGAGGCCAGACCGAAGCCGAACTTGGAGTCCTCCTGCCCGGTGCGGACGAACTCGTGGGTGTGGACCTCGACTCCCGGGGTGATCCGGGCGAGCACCTTCGGTCGCCAGCGGGAGGCGGTCACCGCGCCCGGATCGCCCTGGCCGGGTGGGTCGGTGACCAGGCGCTCGATGCGGTCGATCTCGTCGAAGGAGTCGACCACGATCCTGCCCACGCCGACGCTGGCCGCTGCGAACAGCTCCTCGTCCGACTTGTTGTTGCCGTGCAGGACGAGGCGGTGTGCGGGGACCCCGGCAGTGAGCGCGACGTGCAGCTCCCCGCCGGTGGAGACGTCGAGGCACATCCCCTCCTCGTGGGCGAGCCGGGCCATCGCCACGCAGAGGAACGCCTTGGTGGCATAGGCGACCCCGTCGCCCCACGACTCGACCGCCTCCCGGCACATCGCACGCAGATGTGCCTCGTCGTAGACGAACAGGGGGGTGCCGTACGTGGCGGCCAGGCCGCCCAGGTCGACAGCCCCCGACCGAGAGGCGACCCGCCGCGTCGGTGGTCGCCGTCATCGGGAGCAGGTCCGGGGCCACCGGGTCGGTCGGGCCGCCGGACGCGCCGGGACCCGCCGGACACCGCGGTCGGCGCCCATTCCGTTCACATCGCCTCGGGGGCGGCCACGCCGAGCAGACCGAGGCCGATGGCCAGCCCGATGCGGGCGCCCTCGACGAGCCACAGCCGGGCCTGGGTGAGGGCGGGGTCGACGTCGTCGGCCAGGATCGGGACAGTCGTGGTAGAAGCCGTGGAAACAGGCGGCCAGGCGCCTGACCCAGGTGGTGATCTTGGTCGGGGCGCGGTCGACCGCCGCGTCGGCCACCACCTCGGGCAACTCCTCGAGGCACCGGATGAGCTCGAGCTCGCGCTGGATGGACGAGCATCGTGAGGTCCACCTCGGGCAACGGGGCCCGCTCGATGTGGCGCTCGACCGCCTTTCGGCCGACTCCCCCGATCCGGGCGCTGGCCATCTGCACGTAGAAGACCGGGTTCTCGACGGACTGCTCCCGCACGGTGGCGAGATCGAAGGTGGTCGCCTGGTCGAGGGTGCTCATGAGGCTCAGGATGCGGGTCGCGTCGGGGCCGATGTCGGCGATCACCGTGTCGAGGTCGATGGCTGTTCCGGCCCTCTTCCCCATCTTGACGGTTTCGTCACCGTCGACCAGCGAGACCATCTGGCCGAGCTTGACCTCGAGGCGGCTCGGATCGACCCCGAGCGCGGCGACACCGGCCACCAGGCTGGCCACCTGGCCGTGATGGTCGGCGCCGAAGATGTCGATGACCCGGTCGAACCCGCGAACCAGGAACTTGTCGCGGTGGTAGGCGATGTCACCGGCGAGGTAGGTGGCGTCCCCGTTTGACTTGCGCAACACCCGGTCGCGGACGTCGCCGAAGGAGGTGCCGCGGAACCAGGTCGCGCCGTCCTGCTCGTAGACGAGGCCCTTGGCGGCGAGCAGGGCGATGGTCTCGTCCACCGCACCGCTCTCTTCGATCGACGCCTGGGAGTACCACTCGTCGAAGACGATGCCGATCGATGCGAGCGTCGAGCGGATGTGGTCGAGGATCTGCTCGGCGGCCCAGCGGCCGGCCGCGGTCACCTCGTCGGGCCCCTCGTAGGAGCGGGCGAGCTCGGCGAGGTACTCGCCCTGGTACCCGCCCTCGGGCACCTCCTCCCCGTGGTGGCGGGCGAGCAGGCTCTCCCCCAACGCCCGGATCTGCCCGCCGGTGTCGTTGACGTAGTACTCGCGGCTGACCCGGTGCCCGGTGCGGGCGAGCACGCGGGCCAGGGCATCGCCGTAGCTCCCCCACCATCCGTTTCCGACGTGGATCGGGCCGGTCGGATTGGCCGAGATGAACTCGACCTGGACCGTCTCTCCGTGGCCGATGTCCGGTCGGGCGTAGCCGTCCTCCCCCTCTGCCAGGAGGTCGGCCAGGGCCTCGTGCAACCATCCGTCGTCGAGGTGGAAGTTGATGAACCCGGGGCCTGCCAGCTCGACCGAGGTGACGTGGGGCGGGGGATCGGACCGGAACGCCTCGACCAGCGCCGAGGCGAGGGTACGCGGATTCGTGCCCGCGCGCTTGGCCGTGACCAGTGCGACGTTGGTGGACCAGTCGCCGTGCTCGCGACGGGCCGGCCGCTCGAGGTGGACCGCGGCCGGGTCGAGGGCCAGCTCGAGGCCCTCTGACTTGGCAACGACAGCAGCCGCGGCGCACAGGGCCTCGGCGAGCTGGTCTCTCGTGGTCATCGGGTGCTCGCGGTCATTGCGCGCCAATCCACATGGTGCAGCGAGGATACGTGGTCCACAGGCGACCCCGGAGGGCCCCGGGGGCCCCCGACACCGGCACTAGTGTTGGCACCTCGGTGGCGCTGCCCCCGGCCGCTCCGAACGGCCATGCGTCCCGCCGATCGCCCCCGTAGCTCAGCGGATAGAGCGCCGGCCTCCGGAGCCGGAAGCGCAGGTTCGAGTCCTGCCGGGGGCACGTTTGTGATGTCCCAGGACATCGCGGACAAACGAACCTATGCAGGCTACGTGATCACGGGTCCGCGGTGATGGGTTGGTCGTCCTTTTTCGGGTCGAGGGTGAGGTGGCGGCGTAGTTCTCCCGCCTCGCTGAGGACCCGAATGTCGAGGTCGGCGACGAGGACGATGACCCGCCTCCCCTTGTGGGCCCGACCGACCCCTATGTGGTGGAGCCTGGTCCCGTGGCGGAGCGTGAATACCCCGGTCTTGTCGATCTTGTCGTGGCGGACCCGGGTGTGGGGAGCCATCGGGTACCTCTCACGGTCCGGGGCAGCCTTGGTCAGGGCATCGAAGGCCTGTCTCGGCGGGATCATGCCCCGGGCCGAATGGGGCCGGATCTCGTTGTAGTAGCGGACGAAATAGTCGACCTGTCCCTGGAGCTCGGCGATGGAGGTGGCCGGCTCCTGTTTGCGCAGCCAGCGCTTGAGCGTCTGGTGGAAGCGCTCGATCTTTCCCTGGGTCTGGGGGTGGTAGGGCTTGCCGTGCTTGATGGTGATGCCCAACGTGGCGAGCTCGGTCTCGAATCCGCAGCGGCCGTTGCGGAACTGGGCGGTGAAAATGCAGCCGTTATCGGTCAGCATCGACGCCGGCAGCCCGAAACGCCCCGCACCCTGGGAGAACGCGGCCACCACGTCGGCGGCGGTCGTGACCGGCAACACGACGGCGACCGTGACCATCCGGGAGTAGTCGTCGACGAAATCGAGGATCTCCACCCCCGTCCCGTCGGCGAGGGACCAGTGGGTCATGTCCGCCTGCCAGGTCTCGTTGGGCAGGTTCGACTCGAACCGCACCCAGGACGTCCGTGGCCGCTTCTGGGGCTGGGGGACAACGAAGCCACGCCGGACCAGGGCCCGGTGGATGGTGGACCGGCCCGGAGCGGTGCCGTGGCGCTTCCGCAGGTGGTACTGGATGGTGAGCGGCCCGGACGGAACGGTGCATCGCCGGTCCAGGTCGGAGGCGTGATCGTCGAGGGACGAGACCTGGCGCTCTCCTTCGGGGAGACCCCGGCGCTTCGCGGAGCGACTCTCTCCGCGAAGCGCGGCGAGATCGTGGCCGTGATGGGTCCGAGCGGCTCGGGCAAGTCGACGCTGCTGCACTGCCTGGCGGGCATCCTCGCCCCGGACTTCGGCGAGGTCTACTTCGACTGCCGGCGCGTCGACACGATGCGGGAGGCCGAGCGGTCCAAGCTGCGGCGTGATCGCTTCGGCTTCGTCTTCCAATTCGGCCAGCTCGTCCCCGAGCTGACCGCCGAGGAGAACGTCGCGTTGCCGCTGTTGCTCGGAGGCACCCGCCGTGAGGAGGCCCTCCGTGAGGCGCGCACCTGGTTCGATCGCCTCGAGCTCGGGGGTATGGAGCGCCACCGCACCGGCGAGATGTCCGCCGGCCAGGCCCAGCGCGTCGCATTGGCCCGCGGTCTCGTTGCCCGTCCCGACGTGCTCTTCGCCGACGAACCGACCGGGTCACTCGACTCGCTGAGCGGGGAGCTGGTCATGGGCTTGTTGACGCGATCGGCGCGCGAGGAGGGATCGACGGTGATCCTCGTGACCCACGAACCCCGCGTCGCCGCGTATTCGGATCGCGAAGTGATCGTACGCGACGGCCGGGTGACCGCGACCGAAGCAGCGCTCCGATGATCCAGCTCGGCCTCCGCTTGACGTTGGGCAGCGGTCGCGAAGCGGCGCTGCGCGTCCTCATCACTGCGGCTGCCGTTGCCCTCGGCGTGGGTCTGCTGCTGTTCGCCCTGGCCGGCGTCAACGGGCTGAAGAGCCAGACCGACCGTGGCGCGTGGCTCGACACCTCGACGCAAACACCCCCGTCGACGTCGCGTGGCTCGACGTCCGACCCGCTGTGGTGGCAGCTGACCGTCGACGAGTTCGGCAATCAGTCGATCGACCGGGTGGACGTTGCCGGCACCGGCACGACTTCCCCGGTGCCGCCCGGGATTTCGCATCTGCCCGGAAACGGGCAGTACTACGCCTCGCCGGCCCTCGAGCGACTGCTGGGGTCGACGCAGCCGGACCAGCTCGCCGACCGGTTCCCCGGGCGCCAGATCGGGACCGTCGGGGCGGCGGCCCTCCCGTCCCCGGATTCGCTGATCATCGTCATCGGCCACGACGCCCGCCAACTCTCGCGGGCCCCTGGGGCCGTCGAGGTCCGAGGTATTCAGCGAACGCCGTCCAGCTGCTACGCCTGTCAGAGCGGCGCCGGCGTCGGGAGCGGGGCCGTTCTGCAGTGGATCCTGGTCGGCGGAGCCGTGGCCCTGTTGCTGCCGGTTCTCATCTTGATTGCGACGGCGAGCCGGCTCTCGGCAGCCAGACGGGAGGAGCGCTTCGCCGCAATGCGCCTTGTGGGCGCCACCCCGCGCCAGATCACGGTGGTCGCAGCGGTCGAGGCGACGGTTGCGGCTGCCGCTGGCGTCGCGGTCGCGTTCGCTCTCTTCTTCCTGTTCCGGCCGCTGCTCATTGACGTCCCCTTCACCGGAGCGCCGCTCGCGCCCGGCGACCTCTCGCTCCATTGGATCGACGTCCTGCTCGTGGTGATCGGCGTCCCGATCGCCGCGGTCGTCTCCGCGCGCCTCGCGCTCCGGCGTGTGCAGGTTTCGCCGCTCGGCGTGAGACGGCGAGCGTCGTCCACTCCGCCGCGGATTGTCCGGATCATCCCGCTCGTGGCCGGCATCGCAGTGCTGGCGTACTTCGACGCTGTCGGCAAGCCGGGCAGCAATGGCGGCCAGCTCCTGGAGCTGCTCTTCGGCTTCGTCCTCATCGTGGTCGGTCTGATCCTCTCCGGACCATGGTTGACGACGACGGCCTCTCGACTCATGGCCAGGAGGGCCAGCCGCCCCGCCACCCTCATCGCCGGGCGTCGGCTCCTCGACAACCCCAGAGCGGCCTTCCGGTTCGTCGCAGGGCTCGTGCTCGCCCTCTTCATCACGACTGCAGCGATCGGGGCACTGAGCTCGATCGCCGGCGCGCGCAACGCCCAGGGAGGCAGCGCGGGAAAGGACACCGTTGCCGACCTGTTCTGCAGTTTCGGGACGACGGGGTGTCCTGCTTCCACCGACGTTCCCTCCGTCCCGGGCCGGGTGCTCACCGGGCTCCGAACGACGCCCGGGGTCCGCGGGGTGACGGTGATCCACGAGGTGCCGTCGTCCCTGCAGCAGGCGACCGGTGGCGGGCCCGGCGGGGTCGTTGCGTGCGACCAGCTGGCGAGGACGCCTGCCATCGGCAGGTGCGCACCGGGAGCGACGGTCGCGACGGTCGGCTGGTTCCTTCAGGACCTCCTCGGGAACCACTCGCACGGGTCCTGGACGGTCTGGCCGTCCGTTCACCTGTCGGCGGCGAGCATCGCGAATCTTCCCGTCGATGCAGTCGTCGTCGCCACGGACGGGTCGTCCGGTTCGATCGAACGGACGCGGACCGCGCTCGAGCGGGCGCTTCCCTTCCAGGGAACGGCGGTGGTCGTCGAAAGCGTCCAGCCGTCTGGCGCTCGCCTTCTCACGATGATCCAGGACATGACCAACGTGGTCATCGTCGCGAGCCTGATCATCGCTGCCTGCAGCCTCGCCGTGAACATCGCTGCCGGGTTGGGCGAACGAAAGCGCCCGTTGAGCCTGCTCCGGCTCACGGGCGTCCCGACCGGCGTCCTGGACCGTGTCGTCGCGCTGGAGAGTGCGCTGCCGCTCCTTCTCGTCGCCGTCGTGTCGATCGTGGTCGGCTTGGTTTCTGCTGCGCTCTATCTGAACTCGCAGGTCGGCATCGCGTTCCGGATGCCGGGGACCGCCTACTGGGCGACCGTCCTCGGCGGACTTGCCGCCTCGCTGGCGATCATCGCCTCGACCTTCCCGCTCCTCAACCGGATCACCGGGCCCGAGGTGGCCCGGAACGCGTGAGGGGGCCACTCGGTGGGGTGCCGATCACAGCCGGCAAGGCTCGGAACGCGAAAGGGCCAGGCCCGGAGCGGGGAGGCGGAACCCTGCTCCACGGGTCTGGCTCTTCGACTACCAGGTTACCAGGGGTAATTGCCGCTGCAAACAGCACTCTTCGGTAATTTCTTGTCACTCTGTGTGGTAGTCAGTCCGGAGGTCGTGCGGACCGTCGATCACCCCGACCCGGCCGGGACCCGGCCCGGAATTGCCGAAGCCGACCCGTAGCGCTCCAGGTCGGCTCCCGCATGGTTCCCGCCAACGATCCGAGGCCCGGGGTCCTGACCAGGTACGGGGGGTTCGCCGGGGGGAAGCGACGTGCCGTGCTCTGGACTGTCCGGGCCTCTGCAACTGATGATCGCAGGGCGGTGTCCAACCTGTGTCCAACTCGAGCCGAACCGAGGTCCGCTGCGGGGTCCGGTGAGGCGCGGCCCTGCGGCCCGGGTCACTCCCCGGGGCCCGGCGGTGCGTCGGTGAGCCGGGTCCCGTCCCACCACTGGACCGGCTTGGCGGGGTTGCCGGGGTTGCCGTACCAGCCGGGGGGGAGAGCGGGTGGAGGTGCAACTCGGTCGGGTGCGGGCGGCTCCACCGGCGGCTCCACCGGCCGCTCCACGGCGGGGGTCTCCGCGGCGGGCGACTCCGCGGGGGGTCCCGCCTGGGGACGGATGGCCGCGATGAGGAAGAATCCGAAGAGGAGCACCCCGCCGAGCACCATGAGCCCGACCCCGAGATGGGCTGCGACCGAATAGGCGGCGCAACTCCGGGTGGTCACCGCCCCGTCCGCGAGCACCACCAGATTGGTCGTGCAACCGGATGTGGCGGGGCTGAACAACGCGAAGGCGATCGTCCCCGCACCGAGCGAGCACGCGCCCGCGGCGGCACACCAGTTCCACCCCCGGCCCCTTTCCATACCCTTTCACGCTACCGGACGGACCCGGACGGCCGGAAGGAGCGCTCTACATGGCCCTGACGGCGTCCGGGCGGTACCGGCCAGGGCCGGGTCATCCCTCGAGTCCGGTCGCCCGCACCGTGACGTTGAACCGACCGCCGACGGGACCGAGGCCCGGGTCGCCCGTGCCCTCCAGGACCTTCGGGACGCCGTGGTAGGCACGACGGGACGGACCCCCGAAGACCACCAGGTCACCGGACTCGAGTGCCACGTCGGTCCACGGTCTCCCGCGTCCCGACGGGTTCCCGAATCGGAAGATGCAGGTGTCACCCACACTGAGGGAGACGACCGGGTCCGGGGACCGTTCGTCCCGGTCGGCGTGCATCCCCATCTTGGCTCCGTCCCCGTAGAAATTGACCAGGGCGACGTCGGGTTCGAAGGCCCCTCCGCCCGTCCCGACCGAGGGGTCGACCGCCCGGGCGTCGGCGACCGCTTCCCGGCTCAAGGACGCGAGCCATCCCGGGAACGGCGCGACCGGCCGCCCGTCGCCGTCCTCGACCGTCCGCACGTACCGGTACGGGTACCAGTGCCAGCCGAGGCAGGTCATCCCCACCGACATCTGGTTGCCCCAGGGCAACCGCGGCGCGCGGAACCCGCCGCCGTCCTCGCCCCACCGCCGGCAGGCGCTGGCCAGCTCGCGTTGCGCTCCGGGGCCGAGCCAGCCGGGGAGGTGCACGGCACCGGGAGCCAGCCGGGTCGGCTCGCGGCCGATCAACCTCGCAGCGGCGACCCCACCCGGGGTCGCCGCTGTTCTGGTGGGATCCCGTGTTCTGCCCACCCGATCACCCTGGCACAACAGGCGCCGGAACGACGCGAGCGCGGCTCAGGCGACGACCGGCTCGCGTCTCGCCAGCCAGCGGAGGCGGGAGGCCCGTGCGTCCCAGGAGTAGACGACGACGGTGCCCGCGAACCGGTCGTGCCACGCGTGGCGGTCCCGGGTGAGGAGGATGCCGAGGAACCCGAGGCCGAGGAAGAGGACGCTCAGGGGGAGGGTGAGGGTCCGGATGACCGCCTGACGCGACCGCACCGGGGTCCCGTCGGTGCGGACCACCCGGATCCCGAGCAGGGCCATGCCGATCGTCTTGCCCCCGAGCGACCACTGGTAGGCGAAGTAGACGAACACCCAGACGACGATGGAGACCAGGGCGAGGACCTGGTGCTTGTGCAGGGAGAACTGGTGCCCGGTCACCAGCTGGACAGCGAAGTCGATCGCGGCGATCCCCAGGCTGAAGAGACCCCAGGCAGCACCGACGTCCACCGCGAAGGCGACCAGGCGGGTCACCGCGCCGGCGTAGTTGCCCTGGCGTCGGACGGGCTGCTCGGCGACCGCCTCCTCGGTCGCGGCCACGGTCACGGCCCCTCCGCAGACGTCGCGGCCGATGCGGCGGGCGCAGGCGCCGGCGCCGACTCGATCAGAGCGGGTGGTCCGGCCGGCCACCCGGCAGTGGACCTCCGCAGGATCCGGTCCACCCACCGGGCCACGAAGTCGTCCAGCCCCACCCCCTGTGCGCGGACCGAGTCGAGCACCTCGGAAGCGACCCCGCTCGTCGACCGGGCGATGATTGTACCGAGCTCGGTCTGTTCGACCAGGGCGTCGATGTCCACCCGCTCGACGATCTTCTTGATGTCCACCCGTTCGACGATCTTCTCCACGTCGACCCGGTCGATGATCTTCTCGACGTCGACCCGGTCGATGAGACTGTCCACGTCGACCCGGCTCACGATGCTGTCGATGTCCACCCGTGCGAGCAGTGCGTCCATGTCCACCCGGGCCAGCAGCCCGTCGATGTCGATGGCCTCGACCACCAGGCTCACCACCCGCTCGGCCACCGTCTGGGCCAGGTGGTCCATGCGGGCGGAGCCGGGGAGCGGGCTCATCGCGCCCGCCTGCTCATGACCTGCTCCATCCCCTCAGCTTCCCATGGTGCCGGGGCCGGGACGCGACTTCTCCCTCCTGCGTGTGACCTCGGACCGTCAGGGTGGGTGACGTGACGGGTGCGCGGGGAGCTCAGGTGGCGGCGCGTGCCTTGAGCGCGTCGAGGGCACGGTCGGCGTGAACGTTCATCCGAACCTCGCTCTGGATCACCTCGATGACGCGCAGATCGGGCCCGATCACGAAGGTGGCCCGCTTGGTCGGTGACAGCTTGGTGAACCGCCGCCGCACGCCGAACTGGGTGGCCACCGCCCCGTCGGGGTCAGAGAGGAGCGGGTAGTCGAAGGAGTGCTTCTCGGAGAACTGTCGCTGCTTGGTCACCTCGTCGGCGCTGATGCCGACCCGCTGGGCGCCGACCGCCTCGAACTCGGCCTTCATGTCCCTGAAGTGGCAGCTCTCCTTTGTGCAACCGTACGTCATCGCCGCCGGATAGAAGAAGAGGACCACCGGCCCGGCCGCGGCCAGGTCGCTCAGCCGGCGTGGCGTGCCGTCCTCGTCGCGGAGCTCGAAGTCCGGTGCGAGGTCGCCCTTCTCCATGAGCGGCAGGCTATCCAAGAGCGGGGCGTCCCGCCGCGCCAAGAGCGGGGCGTCCCGCCGCGGAGTCGGAATCGGTCGGCGGGGAGCCACCCTAGGATGCACAGATGCCCACCGCGATCGAGGCCGACAGTCTGGAGAAGACCTTCAAGGGCAAGCGCGAGGTGCGCGCCCTCGACGGGGTCAGCTTCGCGGTCGAGGAGGGGACGGTCTTCGGGTTGCTCGGGCCCAACGGCTCCGGGAAGACCACGGCGGTCCGCATCCTGACCACCATCATCCAGCCGGACGGGGGCGCCGCACGGGTGCTCGGCCACGACGTCCGCAAGGAGGCGGCGCTCGTCCGCAGCCTCATCGGCCTTGCCGGTCAGTATGCCGCGGTCGACGAGAACCTGACCGGCCGCGAGAACCTTCAGATGGTCGGGAACCTCAACCACCTCGAGCGCGGCTGTGGTGACCGTGCGGGCGAGGGAGCTGCTCGAGCAGTTCGGCCTCACCGACGCCGGCGACCGGCCGCTCAAGACCTATTCGGGAGGCATGCGCCGGCGGCTCGACCTTGCCGCTGCCCTCGTCGCGCGCCCGACCGTGCTCTTCCTCGACGAACCGACGACCGGACTCGACCCGCAGAGCCGCAACGACCTCTGGGGGGTCATCGAGGCGCTCGTCGGAACGGGCACGTCGGTGCTGCTCACCACCCAGTACCTCGAGGAGGCCGACCGGCTGGCCACGTCACTGGCCGTCCTCGACCACGGTCGGGTCATCGCCGAGGGTACGCCGGCGTCGATGAAGTCGGAGCTCGGCGCCACCGTGCTCGAGGTCGGCCTATCCGGCGTCGACGAGGCCCAGCGGGCCGGCGCCCTCCTCGAGGCACTCGGACCCCATCCTGCCCAGGTCACCGGCACCGTGGTCGAGGTGACCGTGGACAACGGACCGCAGGCGGCCATGACCGGGCTGCGCTCCCTGGACAACGCGGGGATCGTCCCGACCGTGTTCAACCTCCGCCAGCCGAGCCTCGACGACGTCTTCCTCTCACTGACCGGGCACCGGACCGAAGGGGACGAGAGCGCGGACGGGGACGCGGACGGGGACGGGACATCGACGGCACGGCGTCGTCGGCGCCTCATTCGGCAGGCAGAGGAGGCCATGCCGGTGGTGACGGGGGAGGTCGGATGACGACCACCATTGCCGCACCCACCCAGGCGCGTGCGCCGGTCCCGGTCGGACCGGCCGCCAAGCTGCGCTGGGGCATCTCGGACACCCTGACCCTGACCCGGCGCAACCTGCTGGCCGTCACCCGCATCCCCGAGGCGCTCTTCTTCTCGACGGTGCAGCCGATCATGTTCGTGCTGCTCTTCCGGTACGTCTTCGGTGGCGCGATCAGCACCCCGAACGGGAGCTACGTGAACTACCTCATGCCGGGCGTCTTCGTGCAGACGGTTGCCTTCGGTGCGGTGAGCACGAGCATCGGCCTCGCCGAGGACCTCCAGAAGGGCCTCATCGAGCGGTTCCGCGCCCTTCCCATGTCCCGCGGCGCGGTGCTGACCGGGCGCACCACCGCCGACGTGGTCCGGAACGTCTTCGTGGTCGTCATCATCACCGTGGTGGGGTTCCTGGTCGGCTTCCGGCCGACCACCGGGGTGCTGCCCTACCTGGCCGGGATCGGCCTCATCCTGCTGTTCGCCTATGCCCTGTCCTGGGGGTTCGCTGTCATCGGCCTCTCGGCGCCCAACAGCGAGACAGCGCAGGTGATGTCCTTTCCCATCCTCTTCCCGCTCATCTTCGTCTCGTCGGCCTTCGTCCCGGTCGACGCGATGCCGAGCTGGTTGCAGGGGTTCGCCACCTATCAACCGGTGAGCGTGGTCATCACCGCCTGCCGTGCGCTGATGATCGGCGGACCTACCGCGAAGTGGGTGGTCCAGTCCCTTCTCTGGACGGCCGTGCTCCTGGCCGTCCTGATTCCCCTGGCCATCCACCGGTACCGCACCCGCACCTGACCGCGATCACCGCAGACGGGCCGTGCCGGGGCGGCTCCCCGGCACGGCCGACGCGACAGAATGGAGGCATGGCACCCCTCCCCTCCTCCCCCGACACCTTCGGCGCCCGAGGCAGCCTTCCTGTCGGTGACGCCACCTACGAGATCTTCCGTCTCGGGGCGTTGGCCGACCGGTTCGACGTGGCCCGTCTGCCCTACTCGATCAAGGTCATCCTCGAGAACCTGCTGCGCCACGAGGACGGCGTCGCGGTGCGGCCGGCCGACATCGAGGCGGTCGCCCGTTGGGGCGAACATCCCGAACGCCACGGGCTCTCCGCCGGCGCCGGAGCTGCCGAGATCGCCCTCACGCCGGAACGGGTGCTCATGCAGGACTTCACCGGGGTGCCAGGGGTGGTCGACCTGGCCGCCATGCGTGCCGCCCTCGCCGAGATGGGAGGCGACCCGGCCAAGGTCAACCCACTCGTCCCGGTCGAGCTGGTCATCGACCACTCGGTCATCGCCGAGGTGTCGGGCACGCCCACCGCCTACGACGAGAACGTCGACATCGAGTACCGGCGCAACATCGAGCGATATCAGCTGCTGCGCTGGGCCCAGCAGGCCTTCGACGGCTTCCGGGTCGTCCCACCGGGAATGGGGATCTGCCACCAGGTCAACCTCGAGTACCTCTCCCGGGTCGTGTTCGCGACCGAGGACGGCCGTGCGTACTGCGACACCCTGGTCGGGACCGACTCGCACACCACGATGGTCAACGGGCTCGGGGTGCTCGGATGGGGCGTCGGCGGCATCGAAGCCGAAGCGGCCATGCTGGGCCAGCCACTCTCGATGCTCCTGCCGCCGGTGGTCGGGTTCCGCCTGAGCGGTGAGCAGCCGCCGGGCACCACCGCAACCGACCTCGTGCTGACCATCACCCACCTCCTCCGCCGGCACGGGGTGGTCGGATCGTTCGTCGAGTTCTTCGGACCCGGCGTGGCGACGGTGCCGCTGGCCACCCGGGCCACCATCGGCAACATGTCGCCCGAGTACGGCGCGACCTGTGCCATCTTCCCCATCGACGAGGTCACCCTCGACTACCTCCGCTTCACCGGACGCGACGACCACCACGTCGCCCTCGTCGAGGCCTACACGAGGGAACAGGGACTCTTCCTCACCCCGGGTGACCCGGAGCCGGTCTTCACCGAGGTGATCGAGCTCGATCTCTCGACCGTCGTGCCCAGCATCGCCGGGCCCTCCCGCCCCCAGGACCTGGTGCCGCTCGACAACGCCGCCTCGGCGTTCCGGAGCGCACTCGGCCGGGCACCCCGCTCACGGCCGGCCGTCCTCGCCGACGGCACTCCGGCAGACCTCGCCGACGGTCACGTCGTCATCGCCGCCATCACCAGTTGCACCAACACCTCCAACCCACAGGTGATGCTCGCGGCCGGCCTGGTGGCCCGGAACGCGGTCGCTCGCGGCCTCACCGCCAGGCCCTGGGTGAAGACCACCCTGGCGCCCGGCTCGCGGGTGGTCATGGACTACCTGGACCGGGCCGGTCTCACCGAACCGCTGACCCGGGTCGGCTTCGACCTGGTCGGCTACGGCTGCACGACCTGCATCGGCAATTCGGGACCGCTCCTCCCCGGAGTCTCCGAGGCGGTGGCGGACGGGGACCTCTCTGTCGCCTCGGTGCTCTCCGGCAACCGCAACTTCGAAGGTCGCATCCACCCCGAGGTGCGGATGAATTTCCTGGCGTCGCCACCACTGGTGGTCGCCTTTGCCCTCGCCGGCACCATGGACCTCGACCTCGCGACCGACCCCCTCGGCACGGACCCGGACGGCACGCCGGTCACCCTCGCCGACCTGTGGCCGTCCCCGGCCGAGGTCACCGAAGCTGTGCGCGCCTCGCTCACCTCGCAGATGTTCCGCGAGCGCTACTCCTCGGTCTTCGACGGCGACGACCGCTGGCGGGCCGTCCGCACCGCGGTCGGCCACACCTTCTCCTGGGACACCTCCTCGACCTACGTGCTCCGGCCGACCTTCCTCGAGGGGCTCTCCTCGACCCCCGCCCCGGTCAGCGACGTGACCGGCGCGCGGGTGCTCGCCAAGCTCGGCGACAGCGTGACCACCGACCACATCTCGCCCGCCGGTTCGATCGGCCCGAGCACCCCGGCCGGCCGCTACCTCGCCGACCGCGGCGTCCCGCGTTCCGAGTTCAACTCCTACGGCGCCCGGCGCGGCAACCACGAGGTCATGGTCCGGGGGACCTTCGCCAACGTGCGCCTGCGCAACCAGCTGGCCCCGGGCACCGAAGGCGGGATCACCCTCCACCTGCCCGACGGCGAGCAGACCGAGATCTTCGACGCGGCGGAGCGCTACGCCGCCGAGGGGGTCCCGCTGGTGGTCCTCGCGGGCAAGGAGTACGGCTCGGGGTCCTCGCGCGACTGGGCGGCCAAGGGGACCTCGCTGCTCGGGGTCCGGGCGGTCATCGCCGAGAGCTACGAGCGCATCCACCGCTCGAACCTCGTCGGGATGGGCGTGCTCCCGCTGCAGTACGCCGAGGGTCAGACCGCCGAGTCCCTAGGCCTGACCGGCCACGAATTGTTCTCGGTGACCGGGCTGGGTGCGCTCAACGAGGGCGCGACCCCCAAGACGGTGTCGGTGCGGGCCACAGAGGGGGGCCGGACCGTCGAGTTCGAGGCCCTGCTGCGCATCGACACCCCGATGGAGGCCCACTACTACCGCAACGGCGGGATCCTCCCCTACATGCTGCGACAGATGGCGGGCTGAGACCGGCCGCCTCCGCCTCAGCGCCGATCGGCGTCGACCATCCGGCGGACGACCTCGTCGACCACCTCGCTGGTCGACGCGCCCCCGCCCAGGTCGAAGGTGCGGATCCCGTCGGCCGCCGCGCCGAGGGTCGCCTCGCGGATCGAACGGGCCGCTCCGGCCACCGGATGTCCCCGGTCGGTCGCGGCGTGGTCGAGAACGGCGGCACACGCCAGCAGCATGGCCATCGGGTTCGCCACGTTCTTGCCCTGGAGGGACGGGGCCGTCCCGTGCGGGGCCTCGGCCATCGCCACCTTCGGTCGCAGGTCGTCGTCCAGTGCGAGCAGGACCGACTCGGCACCGGCGATCGAACCGAACAGGGCGAGGACGAGGTCGGAGAGGCAGTCGCCGTCGCGGTTGAGCGCGGGGACAACCAGGGACTGGTCGTCGGCCTCGGTCAGCAGCCCCGCGTAGGCGGCGTCGATGAGCATCGGCCGGTAGGCGACGCCGGGGTGGCGGGCGGCGGCGGCGTCCATCTCCTCCTTCAGCATCGCCTCGTAGACGGTCGAGACCGTCCATTTCGGACCCCCGAAGACGCACGCCCCGAGATCCGACGCGGTCCGGAAGGAGAACTCGGCGACCGCGTGGCAGACCGACCGCTCGATCCGCTCGGTGCGCCACGCCTGTTCACCTGCGCCTCCGGGCGGCCCGGACCGTCCCTCGTCGGCGCCGTAGGCGTCTCCGACCGCCATCCGCACCACGACGATCGGATGGACCACCGGGGCCAGGGGAACCACCCCCGGGATGCGCCGGCCGGTCCGGACGATGACCGATCCCCCGACCCCTTCGCGGAGGATCCGGTTGGGCGAGCCGACGTCGCCGATGGCCGGAGGGGTGACGGTCGCCGCCTTGAGCCCGAGACCGGTCGCGCGCATCGCCTCGGCCGCGTCGGAGACGATCCTGTTGCGGGTACGGCGGCGGTTCTCGAGGGAGAGGTCGAACCGGTGAAGCTCGACCGGGACGGCGAGCACCGAGGGGTCGAGCACCCGCAGGGCCTGCTCGAGGAGCTCCTGACCCGTCTCGTCACCCTCGCAGACCACCAACTGGGTCGGATCGGACGGAGCGGCCACTAGGCGGTGTTCACGACCTGGAACGATTCGGCCAGCCGACCTTCGGGCAGCCCGGCCGCGAGCGCGGTCCCCGACATCCAGCTCCGCAGCAGGTCCTCGAGGTGGTCACCGTCGCCGACCTGGCTCCGGTGCGAGCGCAACGCGGCCAGCTTCCGGTCGAAGACGGCGGTGGCGTCGACCACCCGGTCGGCCCGCTCGGTGGCCATGATCCAGAGCTCGGGGACGGTGTGGGGTTCGAGGCCCTCATCCAGCAGGTCGGCGAAGGCGAACGGGTTGCGCGCGTCGGGGTAGACCGCGCACGCCGCGGCCTCGCCGGCGGCCAGGTGGTCGGGATGGCTCGCGTAGATGCGGGACCAGTTGCGCTCCGGGGACTGGGTCACGACACGGTCCGGGCGCAGGCGGCGGATGACCGCGGCGATGGCACGGCGCAGCTCGAGGCTCGCGGTCACCATCCCGTCCGGGAACCCGAGGAAGGTGACGTCGGTGACCCCGACCGAGCGTGCGGCCACCAGCTGCTCCTCGCGGCGGATGGCGGCCATCTCCTTCCGGCTGATCGAGCGGTCCGAACCGCCGGCGTCCCCGTCGGTGACGATGCAGTAGGCGACCTCGACTCCTCGTCCGGTCCACACGGCCACCGATCCGGCCGCGCCGAAGTCGACGTCGTCGGGATGGGCGGTCACCACCAGGATGCGCCCGACCGGCTCGGAGCCGTCGTCGATGGTCAGGGGTTGGACGGCGTGGTCGGCCACCGGGGTCTCCTCAGGGGGTCCGGTCGCGCGAGATGCCCGCCTCTGACGACGGCGGGGGACGGCCGGGGACGGTCGGGGCTGGTCAGGACTTCTCGGGCAGCCACCCGGCCAGGTCTGCCAGGCGGGGGTCGTTGGAGAACATCTCGACGATGGGCATCCGGAGCCCGATCCGGGTCTGGATCCGCTCGACCTCGAGGACTTGGTTCCACTGGACGAGGGTGACCACCATGCCGGCGGACCCGGCGCGGGCGGTGCGGCCCGAGCGGTGGAGGTAGGCCTTGTGGTCCTCGGGCGGGTCGAAGTGGACGACCACGTCGACGGCGTCGATGTCGAGACCGCGGGCGGCCACGTCGGTGGCCACCAGGGTGTGCAGCGTTCCGTCGGTGAAGTCCTTCAGGGCGCGCTCGCGGTTGGCCTGCCGGAGGTCACCGTGGATGGCGGCCGCCCGGACCCCCTCCTTGCGAAGCTGCTCGACGAGGCGGTCCGCACCGTGCTTGGTGCGCACGAAGACAAGGGCCTTGTCCGAGCTCCGGCAGATGGCGGCGCACACCTTGACCCGGTCCATCTGGTGCACCTCGAGGAACCGGTGCTCCATCTCCTCGACGGTCGTGGACGGCGAGGAGACCTCGTGGAGGACTGGGTCGGTGAGATAGCGGCTGACCAGGCGGTCGACCGCGCCGTCCAGGGTGGCGGAGAACAACAGGGTCTGGTGCTCGCGCTCGAGCCGTCGGAGGACCCACTCGACCTGGGGCATGAAGCCCATGTCGGCCATCCGGTCGGCCTCGTCGAGCACCAGGGTCTCGATGTCGGCGACCGAGAGCTCGCCGCGGTCCCCGAGGTCGATGAGGCGCCCCGGGGTGGCGATGACGACGTCGACGCCGCGGCGCAGCCGCTTGATCTGGCGCTCGATGTCGGCTCCGCCGTAGACGGCCACGACCCGCAGGCCGACAGCGGTCGCCAGGGGTTCGAGCACGTCGCTCACCTGAACGGCCAGCTCGCGGGTCGGGACGAGGACCAGGGCGGAGGGCCGGCCCGCCTCGGTCGAGGGGGACGCCATGGTCCGCTGGAGGAGCGGGATGCCGAATGCCAGGGTCTTTCCCGACCCGGTCTTGGCCTTGCCGCAGACGTCCCGGCCGGCCAGCGCGTCGACCACGGTCATGGCCTGGATGGCGAACGGGGAGTGGATGCCCTGCTCCTCGAGCACCTTGACGATCGAAGGCTCGACGCCGAGGTCGGCGAACGAGGGCGCAGCGCCCAGGTCGTCGTCGGCGTCCGAGGGTGGACCCGGCTGGTCCAGGACGCGATCCGGTGGATCGGAGAGGGTGGTCATGGGGTTCAGAAGCTCGCTCTCATCACTCGTTGACGGCCGGAGCCGACCGTCAAGCGCCGTGCCACTCACGGACGCTGCGGGCCCGCCTCGGGCCATCGTCCGGACCGGCGTGACCGACCAGAAGAACAGGATGAGGAAGACCCCGGTGGCGGGCGCTCGCCCGACCACGAACCCCAGTCTACCCGTCCGACACCCATCACCTGGTCGATCGCCCCACGGAGGGGCCCGGATCCGGCCGCGGCTCAGGTGCTGGAGGGCTCCCGGTAGATCTCGGCACCGGCGTGGCGGAACTCGTCCGCCTTCTCCTTGAGGCCGATCTCGACCGCCGTGGCCAGGTCCATCCCGGTGCGCTCCGCCTCGTCGCGCACCTCCTGGCTGATCCGCATCGAGCAGAACTTGGGGCCGCACATCGAGCAGAAGTGGGCCGTCTTGGCCGGCGCGGCCGGCAGTGTCCGGTCGTGGAACGACCGGGCCGTCCCGGGGTCCATGGCCAGGTTGAACTGGTCCTCCCACCGGAATTCGAACCGCGCCTTGGACAGCGCGTCGTCCCAGGCCTGCGCCCCCGGGTGGCCCTTGGCGAGGTCGGCGGCGTGGGCCGCGATCTTGTAGGCGATCATCCCCTGCTTCACGTCCTCCAGGTCCGGCAGGCCGAGGTGCTCCTTCGGGGTCACGTAGCAGAGCATCGCGGTCCCGTGCATCCCGATCACCGCCGCACCGATGGCCGAGGTGATGTGGTCGTACCCCGGGGCGACGTCCACGGTGAGCGGGCCGAGCGTGTAGAAGGGCGCCTCGTGGCAGACCTCCTTCTGGAGGCTCACGTTCTCGGCGATCTTGTGGAGGGGCACGTGACCGGGACCCTCGATCATCACCTGCACGTCGTGGCGCCAGGCGATCTGGGTGAGCTCGCCGAGGGTGGTCAGCTCGGCGAACTGGGCCTGGTCGTTGGCGTCGGCGATGGAGCCGGGACGCAACCCGTCGCCCAACGAGAAGGCCACGTCGTAGGCGGCCATGATCTCGCAGATCTCCGCGAAGCGGGTGTAGAGGAAGTTCTCGGTGTGGTGGGCCAGGCACCATGCGGCCATGATCGACCCGCCGCGGCTCACGATGCCCGTGGTCCGGGAGACGGTCATCGGGACGTAGCGGAGCAGCACCCCGGCGTGGATGGTGAAGTAGTCGACGCCCTGCTCCGCCTGCTCGACGAGCGTGTCCCGGTAGAGCTCCCAGGTCAGCTCCGCCGGGATCCCGTCCACCTTCTCGAGTGCCTGGTAGATGGGCACCGTCCCGATCGGCACCGGCGCGTTCCGCAGGATCCATTCGCGCGTGGTGTGGATGTCCGGACCGGTCGAGAGGTCCATGACCGTGTCCGCGCCCCACCGGGTGGCCCAGGTCAGCTTCTCGACCTCCTCCTCGATCGACGAGGTCACCGACGAGTTGCCGATGTTGGCGTTGACCTTGACCAGGAAGCGGCCGCCGATCACCATCGGCTCCGACTCCGGGTGGTTCACGTTTGCGGGGAGGATGGCCCGCCCGGCAGCGATCTCGTCGCGGACCAGCTCTGCGGGCACCCCCTCGCGGGTGGCCGCAAAGGCCATCTCGGTGGTCACCTCGCCCCTGCGGGCGTAGTGCAACTGGGTCACCGGCCCGCCGTTCGAGCGCCGCGGGCGGCGCCCCCGGGGGGGAGGTCACGCGGTGCACCGGCCGTCCGGCGCACCGCGCCACGGCCGTCGTCACGGCGGCCGACCGGGCGACCCTCGTACTCGCAGACGTCGCCACGCCCGGTGATCCAGGGACCGCGCAGGTCGGGGAGTCCCTCGGTGGGCCGGGATCCGGGACCCGAGGTGTCGTAGAGGCGGATCGGGGGGTTGGGAGTCGAGCCATCGCGGGTCGGCGAGTCGGCGAGCGAGACCTCGACGAAGGGCACCCGCACCCCGCCGGGGCCGTCCACGTAGACCTTGCCCCGGTGGTCTGCCGTTCCGAGATCGTCGGTGGTGTGGCCTGTCGTCGTCGAGTGGCTCATGGGGGGTCGTCCTTCCAGCGGCGTGCTGTGGTGAGTCTCCCACGACGCCGGCCTCGCCGTACCTCCGAGTGTGCCATCGTGTTCGTCGGACCCGAGCCAGTGAAAGGACGCCCATGGGAACGCTCGCCGCCGGTGACAAGGCCCCTGACTTCACCCTCCCGGACCAGGACGGCAAACCGGTCTCCCTGCGGGACTTCGCCGGGAAACAGGTCGTCGTCTACTTCTACCCGAAGGACGACACTCCCGGATGCACCAAGGAGGCCTGTCAGTTCAACGACAATCTGCAGGCCTTCAAGAAGGCCAAGGTCGCGGTGCTGGGCATCTCGGCGGACGGGGCGGCCAAGCACAAGGCCTTCCGGGCCAAGTACGGGCTCACCTTCCCGCTGCTCACCGATTCCGACCACGCGGTCGGGTCCGCCTACGGGGCCTGGGGGGAGAAGACCCTCTACGGGAAGAAGACCACCGGGGTGATCCGCTCGACCTTCCTCGTCGCCGCGGACGGCACCGTCGCCCGGGCCTGGTACCACGTGCGGGCGGACGGTCACGCGGCAAAGGTTCTGGAGGAGTCGACCGGCTGACCCGCCGATCCGGGCGGGACCTGCGCCCGTGGACGGACACTAGGGTGACCCCATGCCGCCCGAGAAGCCGCATTGGACCGAGCTGCTCAACGAGGTGGTCACCTCCGGGCTCTGCACCGGCTGCGCGGCCTGCATCGTGGCGTGCCCCTACGACGTCCTCGCCTACGACGAGACCGGGGGGAAGTACAAGCCCTTCCACATCGACGCCGAGGGAGGGCCCGACAGCTGCACCCACGGGGTGAAGGGCTGCACCATGTGCACGCGCGCCTGTCCCCGGTTCCGCCTCTGGGAGCCCGAGATCGACACCCACCTCCACGGGCGGGAGCGGACCGACGACGAGGTGGCGGGGATCGCCTCGGACGTCCTGCTGGTGCGGGCCACCGACCCCGAGGTGCAGCGGTGCGGCCAGGACGGGGGGCTCGTCTCCGCACTGCTCATCTGGGCCCTCGAGCACGACGTGATCGACGCCGCCCTCGTGTCGTACATGGAGGGGGACGGCTCGACCTGGAAGGCGGTACCCGGGGTGGCCACCACCCGCGACGAGGTGCTCGCCGCCGCCGGGTCCCGCTACACCTATTCGGCCAACCCGCTCGCCTATCCCCAGGCCATCGCCGGCGGGGCCGAGCGGATCGCCCTCGTGGGCATGGGATGTCAGACGTCGGCACCCCCGGTGATGGCTGCCCGCAAGGCCGGCAAGATCGCCCGGAGGCTCTCGCTCACCATCGGGCTGCTCTGCTCGAAGACCTTCGACGACGCGATCTTCCCCGAGCTCTTCGAGGCGCGCTACGGGATCGCCCGGGCCGATATCGAGAAGATGAACATCAAGGGGGTCTTCCAGGTCTGGACCCGCGACGGCGCGTTCCACGAGATCCCCCTGCGGGAGGCGCACGCGTGGACCCGCGAGGGATGCACGTCGTGCCCGGATTTCGCCGCCGAGCACGCGGACATCTCGACCGGTGGGATCGGCGCGTTCAACGACTGGACGCTCACCATGGTCCGGACCGACAGGGGACGGGAGCTGCTTGCGGGCATGATCGACGACGGTGCCGTCGAGACGCGGCCCGGCGACGACGACCCGGGGGCCATCGCCCTGCTCCACAAGCTCTCCCGGGTCAGCCGCCGGCGCTGGCCGGAGACGGCGGTGCCGATGCCCCGCCGGCTGCCGGTCCGCACCTGAGAATCGCCTAAGAATCGCCGGGTTGGGACCAATTCCCCTGCCCTGACGTGGGGCGCGGTCGTACAGTGGTCCGAGCGACCGCGCATCTGCGGCCACCGCGTACCGGTGCTGTCACCGCAGGAGGTGACGCTGCGCACCCCAGATCGCCCGTCTACCGTCGGCGGCCCGGCCGCCCCTGGGGCTCACCCTTCCTGGAGGACCAACGTTGTTCGCCGCCCTCGGACGGTTCACCGTGCGCCACCGCTGGCTGGTCGTCGCGGCGTGGGCGGTCGCCACGGTCGGACTGGTGGCGGGCCTCCCGACGCTCTCCAGCGTCGAGAAGAGCAGCAACTCCGACTTCCTGCCTGCCAGCTCGGCGAGCGTCCGTGCCGGCACTCTCGACACGGCCTTCCAGCCGAAGCAGGTCTCCCAGGCGATCTTCGTGGCCGCTTCGACCACCGGTCCGCTCACCGCGGCCGACGCCGCTGCGATCGACCGCGCCGAGCAGTCGGTGCGCGGCGTCCCCCGGGTCACCACGGTGACCGACCAGGGGGTGTCGGCCGACGGCCGGGCCCGCAAGGCGATCGTCGACCTCGGCCTCCCGACCCGGGACAGGTCGGCGGCGGCCAGCCGGGCGGTCGACCAGATCCGCTCCACCTTCACCACCTCCCGGCCGCCGCCCGGGCTGGCCATGCACCTGACCGGCTCGGTGGCTCAGAACGTGGACCAGCAGAAGCAGACGTCCAAGGCCCAGACCCTCACCGAGCTGCTCTCGGTGCTGTTCATCGTCCTGCTCCTGCTCCTGACCTTCCGTGCCCTGCTCGCGCCGGTGGTCGCGCTGTTGCCCTCGGTGGTGGCACTGGTGGCCGCCGGTCCGCTCATCGCCGCTTCCACCCACATCGGCGTGCAGGTCTCCGACCTCACCCCGATCCTCCTCACCGTCCTCATCCTCGGCGCGGGGACCGACTACGGGCTGTTCCTGATCTTCCGGGTGAGGGAGGAGATCCGGCGCGGCCGCACCGGCGACGACGCGGTCGCGTTCTCGCTGTGCAAGGTCGGCGAGTCGATCACCTTCTCGGCCCTGACCGTGATGGCCGCCCTGGCGACCGTGGTCATCGCGACCTTCGGCCTCTACCAGGGCCTCGGGCCCGGGCTGGCCATCGGCATCGGCGTCGCGCTGCTGGCCAACCTCACCCTGCTGCCCGCCCTGCTCGCCATCTTCGGTCGCGGCGTCTTCTGGCCGCGCATCCCGGTCGCCGGTCCGGTCCAGCACGGAGCCTGGGGCCGCATCGCCGCCAAGGTGGTGAGCCGGCCGGTCGCCACGCTGCTGGCCGGGCTGGTCGTCATCGGCGGGCTCGCCCTGGCGATGCTCGCCTACACGCCCACCGGCTTCGCCGACGAGCCGGCGCCGGTCTCGTCCGACTCGGGGAAGGGCCAGGTGCTGCTCGCCGCCGACTACCCGATGGCCGAGTCCGACCCGACCGGCGTCATCTTCCGACTACCCACCTCGGTCTGGAACGAACCACAGGTCCTCGCCAGCGCTCAGCGGGGCCTGGTCCGTTCGGGGGTCTTCGCAGGGGTGACCGGAGCCCTCGAGCCGAACGGAGACAGGGTGACCCCGGACCAGCTGGCCGCCGCCCACGCGCTGCTGGCGGGGGAGGGCCCGACCGCAGGGCTGCCCCTCGCCCCGCCCCCCGGCTTCGACCTGCCGGTCGACGTCTACGACGCCTACCGCGCCTCGGCCCAGTACGTCAGTGCGGACGGACGGTCGGTGCTCTTCCAGACCGCGCTCGCCGCCGGCCCGTCGACCAGCACCTCGGCCGCGGGAGCGATCCCCCACATCCGCGCCGCGGTCTCGACGGTCGGCCGCTCGATCGGGGCCACCGCCTCGGGGGTGGCCGGTGAGGCGGCGTTCGCCTCCGACGTGGGTGCCATCTCCCGCCGGGACCTGCAGCGGATCATCCCCATCGTGCTGCTCGTCCTCGGCCTGCTGCTCGCAATCCTGCTACGCAGCCTGGTGGCCCCCCTCTACCTGGTGGCCAGCGTCGGCCTCTCGTACCTCGCCTCGCTCGGCTTCTGCGTGCTGGTCTTCGAGGTCATCGGCGGCCAGAGCGGGATCAACTTCGTGCTGCCGTTCTTCATGTTCGTCTTCATCATGGCCCTCGGGCAGGACTACAACATCCTGGTCATGACCAGGATCCGGGAAGAAGCCCACCACGCTCCGGTCCGGGTGGCCGTGCGGCGGGCGGTCGAGACCACCGGCACCACGGTGACCTCGGCCGGGCTCATCCTGGCCGGGACCTTCGGCGTGCTCACCGCCACCGGCAACACCCAGGTCAAGGAGATCGGTCTCGGACTCGCCGCCGGCATCCTGCTCGACACCTTCTTCGTGCGGACCCTGCTCGTCCCGTCGGTGGTGGTCCTCCTCGGGCGCTGGAACTGGTGGCCGTCGCGGCTCAGCCACGAGGACCACGACCACGACCCGGTGTCGCCGGGTGGGGACGGTCCGGCATGCGGTCCCCCGTCGGACGTCCGGCTGTCGGCAGAGGTGCCGGACCGTGCGGTGACCAACGGGGCCGGAGCCGAACGAGCCCCGGTCGGCACCGAGCTCGGGGTCTGAGCGTTCCGTCCGGGGCGGTCGGGGTCCGGGAGCGACCGAGTACGGTGATCCGTCGTGGCCGGCCGACGCAACTCCGCGCAGCGACCGACGGTCGTGCTCCTGGTCCGCCACGGCAGCACCCCGACCACCGGGAAGGTGCTGCCCGGCAGGGCCGCCGGTCTCCACCTCTCGGAGAAGGGACGGGCGCAGGCCGAGGCCGTGGCCGACCGCATCGGCGACCTGGTCGAGCGCGGGCGGACCGCGCCGACCGCCGTCTACGCCTCGCCGCTCGAGCGGACCACCGAGACCGCCCGCCCGATCGCCCGGCGGCTCCGCCTCCGGGTCCGCGCCGAGCGGGGCCTGCTCGAGTGCGACTTCGGGGACTGGACCGGTGCACGGCTCTCGACGCTCGTCCGGAAGCCCGAGTGGACGACCGTCCAGCGCTGGCCGAGCGGGTTCCGGTTCCCGGGTGGCGAGTCGTTCGTCGAGATGCAGTCGCGCACGGCCTCGGCGCTCGCGACCCTGGTCTCCCGCCACCCCGGCGAGACGGTCGTCGCGGTCTCGCACGCCGACCCGATCAAGGCGGCGGTCGCCCTCGCCGCCGGCACGCCGCTCGACCAGTTCCAACGGCTGACCGTCGCCCCCTGCTCGGTCTCGGCTATCGCCTACACCCGGTCGGGGCCCTACGTCCTGAGCGTCAATTCGACCGTCTCGCTCGACGACCTGGCGATCCAGTGAGCGAGGGGTTCGACCTCACCCCTGACCGGCTCACCGTCGGCACGGTGGGCGCCGTCGGGAGCCGGCTCTTCCTCCTCCAGTGCCGCCAGGGAGGGACCCTGCTCACCCTCAAGGTCGAGAAGCAGCAGGTGGCGGCCATGGCCGAGTACCTGGCGCGGGTGGTGGAGGACCGCGAGCGGCCCGAGCGGCTCCCCGACGAGGAGCCACTCGAGGAGCCGGCCGAGCCCGCCTGGGCGGTCGGGACCATCGGCGTCTCCTTCGACGAGGCCGAGGACCGGGTCGTCCTGGTCATCGAGGAGCTGGTCGGTGAGGACGAGTCGGGAGCCATCGTCCGGCTCACCATCACCCGGGAGCAGGCGGCGGCCTTCACCGTCCAGGCCACCCGCCTGGTGGAGTCGGGACGGCCGCCCTGCCCGCTGTGCGGATCCCCGCTCGACCCCTCGGGACACGAGTGTCCGCGGACCAACGGCCACCATCCCCCGGCCGTCTGACCGGTTGGCGGCCGGAGACCGGTCCCGGGCTCACCGAGGCCGGGCGTCTCCTGGCCACCTCCGAGCTCGCCGTCGAGGGGCGCCTGCCCTGGAGCTCGAACCTGACCTTCCTGGCCCGCCTCGAGGGCACCGGCGGGGACACGACCGGCGGCGGCGCGGGCGCGGTTCCCCTGCTCGCCGTCTACAAGCCCCACCGTGGTGAGCGGTCGCTCTGGGACTTCCCCGGCGGCCTCTACCGCCGCGAGGTCGCGGCCCACGCGCTCTCCGAGGCCCTGGGGTGGGGCCTCGTCCCGCCGACCGTGCTCCGCCAGGACGGACCCTTCGGGGTCGGCTCGGTCCAGCTCTTCGTCGAGGCCGACTACGAGCGTCACTACTTCACCCTGCTCGAGGAGGGCGGCCACGAGGACGCGCTCACGACCTTCTGCGCATTCGATGTCGTGGCCAACAACGCCGACCGCAAGAGCGGGCACGTCCTGCCGGCCCCGGACGGCCGCCTCTGGGGCATCGACCACGGGCTCTGCTTCCACACCCAGCGCAAGTTGCGGACGGTGATCTGGGACTTCGCGGGTGAGGTGGTCCCGGCGCGGATCCTCGCCGACCTCGAGCGGTTCCTCTCCTGCGATCTGCCCGACACGCTCTGCGAGCTGCTCGACGGGGCAGAGCGCAGCGCGCTCCTCGAACGGGCTGCCCGCCTGCTCCGGGACGGGGTCTTCCCCGATCCGGTCGGTGACCGGCCCCCGTACCCCTGGCCGTTGGTCTGACCCGGCCGCGGCGGCGGTCCGGCAGGACCGTCGCCCGGTCGTCAGGGAGCCAGCCGGATGTGGAAATCCGCCCGCATCGCGGCGATGACCGCCGCGGCGAGCCGGGCGCCGCCACCCGGGGTGAGGTGGATGCCGTCGGGAGTGCGGACGTCGACCAGCGCGCCGGAGGGATCGGTCAGATAGGGGACGAAGCCGCCCTGCGCGTCACCGAGGACCCGGACCGACGAGAGGTAGGCGGCCCCCTTCGACCGGGCGGCGACCCTGCCCTGGACCACGCTGTTGAGATCCTGCATCTCGGCGTCGAGCTGGGCCGAGGCCATCGGCGGCATCCCCACCCACAGGACGTGGGCGCCCGCGGCGTTCGCCTCGTCGATGAACGCCCCGGCCCGGCGGCCGTACGCGGCGTTCCACGCCGGGCTGCCGAAGGGGGTGACCCTGCCGCCGTCGACCAGGCTCTGGGGGTCGTTGGCCCCCATCATGGCCACCACCAGCTGCGGCTGCTGGTTGGCGAGGTCGATCGCGAGCTCCGCCGGCCAGTCGAAGTAGTCGGGACGGGCCAGTCCGGTGTCGACACGGGCGTCCAGGGTGCTGCTCACCTCCCCGGTCGCACCCAGGGCACTGACCAGGGGCTGGCCGAGGTCGAGGCAGACCGAGTCCCCGACGATGAGCACCCTGAGGGGATGGGCGGCCGTCGGCTCCAGGTTGAGGGCGGGAAGGGTCGTGGTGGTGGTCGCGGTCGCCGCGCCGCCGGGGCCCGTCGCAACCGGCACCGGCGGCGGTTGCCCACGGCGGCCGGGGTCGGCACGGGCCAGCGAGGGACCGCCCCCGGGGGTGCGACCGAGGGCCTCGTCCGTCCACCCGACCAGGTGGGAGAGACCGAGGGTACGACTCAGTGCGGCCACCGGCCCCACCAGGTCGAGCGACACGGTCCGACGGGTCCCGACGGGCGAGACCGAGGCCGAATGCTGCAGGCTGGGGGCGTCGAGCAGGAACCAGAGTCCGAAGCACACCGCCCCGATGAACAGCATGCGGGTCCAGGGCACGCCCGCGAAGCGCCGCTTGCCGGGGGGCGCGTGCGGGCCGGGGGACGTGCGGGCGGTGCCGTCCGCCCCACCACCCCCGGAGGAGTCGCCCCCGGTCCGGAGATGGGGCTCCTTCTCGGCCCAGTCGTAGGCGAAGCCGGCGTGCTCGGTCGGCGGGGTGACCGGTGGCGGCGTCGGGCGGGGCACGATCAGAACCGGTAGTAGATGAACGGGGCCACACCCTGGGGCCCGAGGGTGGTGATGGCCAGGAGCACGAGGCCCAGGATGCCGCCCTGGACCACCGGGCGGCGATCGGCGAATGCCTGCTGAACCCTGCCGAGCCAGCCGTCGGGCAGGTACTGGCCGGCGATGCCTGCCGCGATCGCCAGCACGGCGAGCGGGGTGACCAGCGGCGAGGGTCCCCACCCCACGACCAGCCGGCCGAGCATGGTGAACGCCGCGCCGACGGTGTCCGCCCGGAAGAAGAGCCATCCGAGGCAGACCACCTGGAAGGTCACGAACCGCGCCCACGCCCGTCGGCGGGGGTCGACCGGTTCGGCGGGCAGCCCTCGAGCGATCCGCACCGCCCGGCGGCGGCGACCGATGATCTGGCCGACGCCGTGATAAGCGCCCCAGAACACGAACGTCCACGACGCGCCGTGCCAGAGGCCGCCCAGCAGCATGGTGACGAGGATGTTGACCGAGACCCGCCATTCGCTGCCGCGGTTGCCCCCGAGGGGGACGTAGAGGTAGTCGCGCAGCCAGAAGGAGAGCGTGATGTGCCACCGGCGCCAGAAGTCCTGGAGGTCGATGGCCGCGTAGGGTCTCCGGAAGTTGATCGGGAACCGGAAGCCGAGCAGCAGGGCGATCCCGATCGCGATGTCGGTGTACCCGCTGAAGTCCGCGTAGATCTGGACCGCGTAGCCCCAGATGGCGAAGAGGACCTCGAGGGCGGAGTGCTGGCGTGGGTCGGCGAACACCGGGTCCACCACGTAGGTGGCCAGGTACGAGGAGAGCACCACCTTCTTTGCCAGTCCGGCCGCGATCAGCCAGCAGGCCTCCACGTGGCGGACGTCGTTCGGGTCGCGCACGGTCCGGATCTGCGGGAGCAGCTCGGTGCCCCGGACGATCGGCCCGGCCACCAGGTGGGGGAAGAACGAGAGGTAGACCGTGACGTCGATCCCGCGGGCCGGCTGGAGCACGCCGCGGTGGATGTCGACCACGTAGCTGACGGCCATGAAGGTGAAGAAGGAGATCCCCACCGGCAGGGTGACCGTCCACAGCGGGACCGGTCGCCCGAGTCCGAGGAGGTGGGTCAGGTTGTCGAGGTTGACCGCGACGAACCCGAAGTACTTGAACCAGACGAGCAGACCGAGCAGCAGCCCGACGGTGACCCAGAGGGTGACCAACCGCCGCCTGCCGTTCGCAGGGCCGATGAGCCGCCCCCCGAGGAATGCGACCGAGGTCGAGGCGGCGAGGAGGAAGACGAAGCGCCAGTCCCACCACGCGTAGAACACGTAGCTGGCCAGGATCATGAAGGCCTTCCACGGTCCGGCGTAGGGGTTGAGCAGCCACTGCACCGTGTAGACCACGGCGAAGAAGATGGCGAAGTCGATGGTGGGAAAGAGCACGTGACCGTCGATGGGACAGGGAGTGGACGCCGGGCGCTGCGCCGGGCGGCACCCGCCCGGACACTACCCGGTCGCCCCCGAGTCCCCCGGTGACCGCCGACAGGCTGGGCGCGCTCTCGCCGGGCGGATACCGGCGCCCTCGACACTCCCGGCGACGCCGATCCCGCCGGCCGCCGGTCGTTCCCGCCCGGGGTCACCGGGCGGGGAGTCAGCCGTGGGCCTTGATGGCCTCGATCAGCTTCGGCAGCACCTTGTGGACGTCACCGACGATCCCGAGGTCGGCGATCTGGAAGATCGGCGCGTCCTGGTCCTTGTTGATCGCCACGATGTTCTTCGAGTTCTTCATGCCCACCATGTGCTGGGTCGCGCCCGAGATGCCGCACGCGAGGTAGACGGTCGGCTTGACCGTCTTGCCGGTCTGACCCACCTGGTGCGAATAGGGCACCCAGCCGGCGTCGACGATTGCCCTGCTCGCTCCCGCGGCACCGTGCAGCAGCGTTGCCAGCTCCTCGATGAGGGCGTAGTTGTCCTTCTCTCCGAGGCCGCGCCCGCCGGAGACCACGACCTCGGCCTCGTCGAGCTTGGGCCCGGTCCGTTCCTCGACATGGCGGTCGATGATCTTGGCGGCGTCGGTCGCCCCGGTCTCGGGGACGGCGGCGGCGACCACGGCCGCAGGGGCGCCGCCCGACGGCTCGGCGGCGAACGACTTCGCCCGGATCACGTAGATGCCCGGACCCTCGCCGGTGAACCGCGCGGTGAGGACCTCCGACCCGCCGAAGATGGCGTGCTGGGTGACGAGGGATCCCTCGACCTCGGAGAGACCGACCACGTTGGTCAGCACCGGCCGGTCCAGGCGCACAGAGAGCCGACCGGCGATGTCGCGCCCGTCGTAGGTCGCGGGCAGCAACAGGGCGTCGGGTCCACCGCCCGCGCCCACCGCCGCGGCGATCGCGGCGGCCACGGGCACCCCGGGGAGCGACCCGGCCACGTCGCCCACGTCGTGCACGGTGGTCACCCCGTAGTCGCCGAGGACGGCCGCGACCGCGGCGGTCTCGGCGCCCCAGGCGACGGCCTCGACCGTGCCGGCCAGCGACCGGGCGTGGCTGATCAGCTCGAGGGAGGTGCTGATGACGGCCCCGTCCGCAACTTCGGCGAGGACCCAGATCTTGTCGACGGACATGCGGTTGGTCTCCTACCCGGTCCCTAGAGGACCTTGAGCTGCTCGAGGAATTCGATGACCCGCTGATGACCCTCGCCCTCGTCGACGACGATCTCACCGGCGCCGCGTGCCTCCGCTGGGGAGACGCTGGTGACCTCCTGGCGGGCTCCGGCCGCACCGACCTGTCCGGCATCGAGGCCGAGGTCGGCGACCGTCAGGGTCTCCACCGGCTTGGACTTGGCGGCCATGATCCCCTTGAAGGACGGGTAGCGGGGCTCGACCACGCCGGCGGTCACGGTGACCACCGCGGGCAACGGGCACTCGACCTCGTCGTACCCGGCCTCGGTCTGACGCTCGACCTTGACCGAGCCGCCGTTGACCTCGACCTTCTTGGCGAAGGTGACCGAGGGGAGACCGAGGAGCTCGGCGACCTGCACCGGGGTGGTGCCGGTGTAGCCGTCGGTCGACTCGGTGGCGGCGAGGACCAGATCGGGCTCGGCACGGCGGATGGCCGCTGCGAGCACCTTGGCGGTCCCGAGCGCATCGCTCCCGGCGAGGGCGTCGTCGCTGATCAGGATGGCCTTGGCGGCACCCATGGCCAGCGCGGTGCGCAGGCCGGAGGTCTCCCCGTTGGGGACCATCGACACCAGGGTCACCTCCCCGCCCCCGGCGGCATCGGCGAGCTGGAGGGCCATCTCGACGCCGTAGGCGTCGGAATCGTCGAGGATCAGCTTTCCTGCCCGGACGAGGTTCTTCGTCCCCGGGTCGAGGGCCGGCGGGGCGGCTGGATCGGGGATCTGCTTCACACAGACGACGACGTTCATGGCCGTGCATTGTTGACGAAAATTGCCCCCTCCGACCAATCGGTCCGCGATCCCAGGTCAGGACCGTCAGGAGCCGGGGTCCGGACGAGGCGCAGGTCGGGCGCCGACTACCCCCGGCCGAGCACGGTCCGGGCGAGGAGCACGTCGTCGGTGATGACGGTGTCCACCCCGGCCGACCGGGCGAGCTCGAGGCCGGCCCGGTCGCTCACCGTCCAGGCCGCCACCGCCAATCCCGCCTCGTGGGCCGCGCCGACGGTCGCGGCACCGACCAGGCCCAGCGGGAGGTGCACCGCGGAACAGCCGAGACCGGTCGCCGCCGAGATGCTGCGCTGCGGGTCGAAGGACGGAACGACGAGCAGCCCGGTCGGGACGGCCGGCCGTCGGTCCCGGACCGCCTCGAGCGCACCCGACCAGAACGACGAGACGATCACCGACCCGGTACGCCCGGAGCTCTCGACCAGGTCGGCCACGGCACGTGCCGCGTGCTCGTCGGGGTCGAACCCCGCCTCGTTGGGGAGGTTCTTGACCTCGATGTTGACCACCATGCCGGCACAGGCCGCCAGCGCCTCGGCCAGGAGGGGGACCCCGGGAGGGAGGTCGGCGGCCCGGATGCCCCGCACCGGCCCGGCCCCGTCGATGGCGGGGTCGTGGTGGACGGCAAGCTCACGGTCGGCGGTCAGCCGGACGTCGAGCTCGACCCCGTCGGCGAGCAGCCGGCGGGCCCGGACGAACGCCGCGAGCGAGTTCTCGGCGATCCCGCCGCTCGGGTCGGGACTGCCCCGGTGGGCCTGCACGTGGATGGGATGGGTCACGCTCCGCACCCTTCCAGACACTCGGCGAGAGCCCGCCGGGACCCTGGCCCGCGAGGGGCGCCGGACGCCCGAAAACTGCTTGCAACCGTGAGGACCGGTCATTACTCTAGTGAGGCACCCTGAACAGCCGGTGACATTTCTGGCGCCGAGCTATGTGAAATAAATCACAAGGGGTCCGGGAGTGAGTGGGAGGAAATCAGCGTGGCTCTCATGTGGAACCGCACGGTCGACTGGGACGACGGGGACTGGCGGCAGCTCGCCGCGTGCCGGAGCACCGAGCCCGACCTCTTCTTCCCGGTCGGGACCACCGGGCCCGCCGTCGACCAGATCGAATCGGCCAAACGGGTCTGCCGGGGTTGCGAGGTCCAGGAGCCCTGCCTCGACTTCGCCCTCGCCACCAACCAGGAGTCGGGGGTGTGGGGGGCGACCTCCGAAGAGGAGCGCCGCAAGCTCCGCAAGGCCTGGCTGGCCGCCCGCCGGCGGGCCTCGTAGCGCCGGCCCCTCGGGCTACTTCCCGATCAGCTGCGGGTCGCGCAGCGGCAGCGAGATGGCCACGATGGTTCCGTTCACCCCGGGGTCGGCGACCCTGCGGTTTCGCATGGTGATCGACCCGCCGAGCTGACTCCGGACCAGGTCGCGGACGATCGACAGACCCAGGCTCTGGGTTGCGTCGAAGTCGAAGTCGTCGGGCAGGCCCGACCCGTCGTCGAGCACGTCGAGTCCGATCACCCCCCCGTCGTTGTGGAGGTCGACCCGGATGGTGCCGGTCGATCCTGCCCCGGTCCGCCCGGTGGCGTCGCCCCGGTGCTCCCCGTCCTCCTCGCCGTCCACGACGAAGGCGTGCTCGATGGCGTTCTGCACGACCTCGGCCAGGACCACCGCGAGCGGGGTGGCCACGTCTGCCGGCACCTCACCCAACCCGCCGGTGACCGAGAAGGTGAGATGGCGGGAGACCACCGAGTCCTCGGCCATCCGGATCAGCGAGGTCACGATCTCGTCGAAGGGCACCTGGTCGCTCGGCTCCCGGGAGAGGATCTCGTGCACGATGGCGATGGACCGCACCCGGCGCTCGGCCTCGAACAGGGCGATCCTGCCGGCGCCGGGGGGCAGCCGGCGGGCCTGCAGCCGGAGCAGGGCCGAGATGGTCTGGAGGTTGTTCTTGACCCGGTGGTGGACCTCGCGGATGGCCGCGTCCTTCGAGAGCAGCAGCCGGTCGAGACGGCGGAGATCGGTCACGTCGCGCAGCAGGACCAGGCAGCCGGTCACGTCCTGGGTCTGGATGAGGGGGATGCAGTGGAGCAGCACCGTCACGTCCGGACGGCGCTCGACCTCCTCGACGACCGGGAGCGCCGATGCGAGCGCCCACTCGATGGCCGACTCGTCGATGCCCAGGTCGGTGAGACGACGACCCTCGATCTGCGAGTACATCCCCATCCGGTGGAGGGCGTTGGTCGCGTTCGGCGACGCGTAGCAGACCCTCCCCTCCTCGTCGACGAGGACCACCCCGTCACCGACCCGCGGCGCCTCCTCGGTCGCCACCTCCTCGCTCGGGAACGGGAAGGTGGACTCCGAGAGCATCACCGCGAACCGGTTGAACACGTCCCGGTAGGTGCGTTCGAGGTGCCCGGGCCGGCGGCCCGCCCCGGCGGCGAGGCGCGCGAGCACCGCCACGGTGGTCCCCTCACAGCGGACCGGGATGGTGTGGAGCCGGACCGGCTCCCCGCCGGGTTCGAGCACCATCTCCCCGCGGGCGGACTCGCCGGACTCGAAGGTGAGCACGGCGAGTGGCCAGGCGTCGGCGGAGACGGTCTGCCCCACCAGGTCGTCCTCGACCACGGTCGCGCTGTTGGACGGGCGCATCTGCCCGAGGATGACCAGGGCGAGGCCCCCGCTCCGGTGGCCCTCGGTGCGGGGGCATCGGCGCCATGAGCACCAGGTCCGAGAACGAGAGGTCCGCGAGGATGCCCCAGGTCCCGAGGAGCCGCTGCAGGTGCGCGAGCTGGGTCTCGTCGAGGTCGGTGCGCTCGAAGGCGAGCTCGGCGGGGGTCGCCACCTCAGGCCTCCGGGCCGTCGGTGGGAGCGGGGCGACGATCGGCGACCGGAGCGTCGATCGGGACCGTCCGTGGCCGGCGCGCACGGTACCCCTGCAACCGGTCCACCCCGGCGGCGAGGAGGAGCTCCTGCACCTCGCCGGCCCGGTCGGCCACGTCGGGCAGCGTGTGGGCGTCCGAGGCGGTGGTGAGCGGCACCCCCTGCTCCACGAAGCGCTTGAGCAGCGGCGGGGCCGGGTACTCCTCCCCGACCGGCTTCCTCCAGCCGGCGGAGGAGACCTCGGCGGCCATGCCCGATCGCACCGCCGCCTCGGTGATCCGGTCGTAGAACTCGTCGGGCACACCGGGAACCCGGCCGGCGACCTTGACCAGGTCGGGATGGGCGAAGACGTCGCAGACGCCCGAGTGCCCGAGCTCCTCCATGGCCCGGGTGTAGTCGTCCCAGACCCGGTCGACGTCACGGGCGTCCCACTCGGCCAGGGTGACCGGGTCGTCGAGGACGTCGAACCGCCAGATCCCGAGCCAGTGGACCGACCCGAGCAGCACGTCGAAGGGGTAGCCGGCCAGCAGGTCGGCGACGTCGTCCATCCGGTCCTGGTAGTAGTCGACCTCGAGGCCGAGGACGACCGGCAGGCCCTCGGCCTTGACCGACTCGACCACCTAGACGTAGTCGTCGAGATCGACCCGCGCGTGGTGGTCCCAGTACTCGGCCATGCCCGCGCGCAGCGCCTCGCCGGGCAGGGCGTCCCAGAAGCCTCCGAGCCGGTCCCTCGCCTGGGTGAAGCGGAAGAGGTGCTCGGTGACCGCGATCTCGGTGACCCCGGCAGCGGTCGCCCGCTCGCAGTACGCGGCGACCTGTTCGACGGTCGTCTCGGCGTCGCGCTGCCCGTGCGGCCAGAGGTGGAGGTGGTAGTCCAGCAACGCTCGCTCTCGCTCCTTCCGGACGCGGGTCAGCCGCCCGTGTCGGCTCGCCTGATGAGGGTCACGCCGTCGCGCACGGTGGTCTGGACGACCACCACCCGCGGGTCGGTGGCGAGGGCGTCGTTGAACCGGCGGAGGGCGGCCGTGTCCGCGGTGGTGTCCCCGGGGTCGAGGACCTGACCGCTCCAGAGGGTGTTGTCGGCCGCGATGAGGCCGCGGGGGGCGAGCTTGGGCAGCACCGCCTCGAAGTAGTCGGGGTAGCCGGCCTTGTCGGCGTCGACGAAGACCAGGTCGAACGGCCCGCTCAGTCGGGCGATCGTCTCGATGGCGGGTCCCTCGAGGACCTCGATCCGGTCCGCGTAGGGGCTCGCGCGATGTGGCGGCGGGCGAACTCGGCGTGGACGGGGGAGAGCTCACAGGTGGTGATGGTCCCCCCCGGGGCCAGCCCGGCGGCCATCGCGAGAGCCGAGTACCCGCCGAAGGTCCCGACCTCGAGGACCGACTGCGCCCCGAGCGCGAACACCAGCAGCTCGAGGAAGCGCCCCTCGAGCCGGCCGACCATCATCCCCGGGGCCTCGAGGGTGGCCCGGAGGTCCTCCGCCAGCGCCTCCAGATGGGCCGGGGGCGCCGTCGTGTGCTCGGTGGCGTACGCCTCGACCGCGGGATCGACGATGTCGGTCATGGCTGCATCGTAAGGCAGCCCGGGCCAGGTCCAGGCCAGGGTGCTACTCCCAGATCTGCCTCGCCCAGCCGGAGCAGCCCGGCCAGGTCGTAGATGTCGGTGTCGAAGAAGGGCACCGTCGCCAGCACGTCGGGGTGCGCGGCAAGGGTGGCGCGCTCCTCCTTCTCGCGGAGGGCGACCACCTGGAAGTTGAGGTAGCTGTCGGCCACCTCGGTGAGCACCCGTGCGATCTGGTCGGGCGTCGCCGAGCGCCGGGTCCGCCGCCGCCAGGTCCGGGGCGAGCGCGGCAGCCAGCTCGTCGGCACGGTCCTTCACCGTCTCGGCGACCAGGGTGCCGCCGGACCGCTGGAGGTAGTCCGGGAGGACCTTGTTGAGCACGATGGCCCCGAGGTGGAGCTTGCGGGCGGTCAGCTGCTCGGCGAAGAACTCGGCCTCGCGCAGCGGCACCGCCTCCAGGGTCGAGACCACCACGAAGGTGGTCCGACGGTCGGAGAGGAGGCGCCCGACCGCCTCGGAGCGCGCGACGAACCCGTCGTACATCGACTGGAAGAGGATGAAGAACTCCGAGATGTCGGCGAGGAACTCGGTGCCGAGGATCCGGTCGGCCACCTGGTAGAAGGGCCGGGTCGCCACGTTCACCAGCCTGGACCGGTAGGGGACGATGAGCCACCGGAGCAGGGGGGACGAGAAGAAGTCGGCCATGCGTTGCGGGTGCGTCGAGGAAGTCGAGGGCGTTGCGGGTGGGCGGGGTGTCGACGACGATCAGGTCGTAGTCGGACGCCGCGTGGATCTCGTAGAGGCGCTCCATGGCGATGTAGTCGTGGCTCTGGACGAACCGGCCGGAGATGTTCTGGTAGAGCGGGTTGGCCAGGATCTCGTCGCGGGTCTGCACGTCCGGCGCGTGGTGGCGGATCAGGGCGTCCCAGGACTCCTTGGTGTCGAGCATGGCCGCCCAGAGCTGACCCCTCGGCCGGACCCCGGCGGCGCGGAAGGCCTCCTCGGGCACCCGGTGCTCGGTGTTGCCGATCCCGTCGAGCCCGAGCGCGTCGGCCAGCCGCTTGGCCGGGTCGACGGTGAGCACGAGCACCTTGGAGCCGTGGCGCACGGCGGCCATGACCGCGGCGGCCGCGGCGGTGGTGGTCTTGCCCACGCCGCCCGGGCCACAGGCCACGACGATCTCCTTGGTGGCGAACAGCCCGTCGAGGGTCCCGCTCGCCGGTGCCGCACCCTCTCGGTCGGTCCCCCGCCGCGACCAGCGCTCGGCCATCAGTCGCCGAGCTCCTCGCCGAGCGAGGCGGCGACCTGCCGGGTGGTGCGCAGGCCGTGGTAGCGGGTGAACAGGTAGGGGAGGTAGAGCATCGGCACCGCCGGGTCGATGCCCTGCCGGAGCCGGTCGAGGTGGGTCGAGCGGGTCCGTCGCATGGTCACCGCGAGGCGTGCGGCGTCGAGCACCGGTCCGGCGTCACCGCCCACGAGAGCGTCGAGGTGGGCGAGGGGTCCGGCGGTACCGAGCGCGTCGAACACCGCCTCCTCCTGGCGGCCGAACAGCTCGGGCAGCACCCGGTTGACCACCACCGCCGAGAGCCGGACGGTGGTCTCCTCCCGGACCCGCACCGCGAGGTCGATCGTCTCGTTGACCGGCATCTCCTCGGGGGTGCACACCGCGACCAGCCCGGTGGTGGCCGGGTCGGAGAGGATGTCGAGCATCCAGTCGGTCTGGGAGCGGATGAGCCCGACCTTGACCAGACCGTTGATGGCCTGGGGCGCGGCGAGCTGCCCGATGATGTGGCCGGTGGCCGGCGCGTCGACCACGACCAGGTCGTAGGTGCGCTCGCGCACCTCGTAGCAGAGCTTGCCCACGGTGAGGATCTCCCGGACCCCTGGCGCGGCCGTGGCCACGAAGTCGAACGCCTTGGCCAACGGGCCGATCCGCCCGACCACCGGGATCCGGAGATGGAGCTTCAGGTACTCGCGCAGGGAGGCCTCGGTGTCCATGGTCATGGCGAACAGCCCGGGCAGGACCTCGCTCTCGTGGAAACCGGTGGGCGGCGCCTCGAAGAACCCGGCCACGTCGCCCTTGGCGTCGACCTCGCAGACGAGGACCCGCTTGCCCCGCGAGGCGGCGAGGAGGCTCAGGGCCGAGGCGACGGTCGTCTTGCCCACGCCACCCTTGCCGGTCACGAAGACCAGCTTGAGGTCGAGCAACGATGTCATCGGCTCAGGGACCGCCCCGCCGGGAGGGGTGACCGACGCGGCGGCGAGCGCCGGGAGACCGGATCAGGAGATCCCGAAGCCGACCCGGCGATCGGTGCTCGGGGGGTCGACCTCCACGTAGGCGACCTTGCCGACCGGCACACCGACCTGGCGGCCCTTCCGGTCGGTGAGCCAGAGGATGCTCCCCTCCCCGGCCAGCGCCGCCTCGATGTCGGCCAGGACCTTGTCGCGGTCCGAGTCCTCGGGCAGCTCGATGTCGAGCTCCTTCATCGACTGCACGATCCCGATCCGCACGTCCACCCGGCACGCTCCTCTCACCGCAGCGACCGTCGGCCGCCTGGTGTCCCAGACGATACAAGCTCACCGGGTGGCGCCGTCCCGGGGGTCACACCGATGGGGCACACTGGCCGGATGGGAGGAGAGGAGAACGAGCGCAACCGGCGGTGGGCGGCGACGATGGCCGGCCACGGAGTCGGAGGGACCACCCTCGCCCACAGCGACAGTCATGCCGGCACCGGCGCCGGCGGGACGGCACCGGGACTGGACCGCGCCGGTCGCGAGGAGCTCGAGCAGCTCCACCTTTGCCCGGGCGCGACCCCTGCCGCGAGATGCGGGCGCCCGCGCCCGCCACGAGGAACCCGATCCGTGGCGGACCTGCTTCGAACGCGACCGCGACCGGATCCTGCACGCGACCGCCTTCCGCCGCCTCGCCGGCAAGACCCAGGTCTTCGTCTTCCCCGACGACCACCAGCGCACCCGGCTGACCCACGCACTCGAGGTGGCCCAGGTCGCCACCGGCATCGCGCGGGCCTGCCGCCTCAACGTCGCCCTGACCGAGGCGATCGCCCTCGGGCACGACTGCGGCCACGGCCCGGGAGGGCACGCGAGCGAGGACGCCCTCTCGCCCTACGTCGACGGCGGGTTCGACCACGCGCCCTGGGGGGCGGACGTCTCCCTCGCCCCGCTCAACCTCTGCGCCGAGACGCTCGACGGCATCCGCAACCACTCGTGGTCCCGGCCTGCGCCCGACACCCCGGAGGGGGAGGTGGTCAGCTGGGCCGACCGCATCGCCTATGTCTGTCACGACTTCGAGGACGCGGTGCGCAGCGGCATCGTGACCGCCGCCGCCCTCCCCGACGTGGTGCGCGAGCGCTGCGGCGACCGGCGCGGCCAGCAGCTGGGCACCTTCATCGACGCGGTGGTGGGAACCGTCCTGCAGACCGGACGGATCGGCATGGCCGACGCGCAGGCCGAGGCGCTCGCCGCCTTCCGGGCCAGCAACTACGAGCACATCTACCTGCGCCCGAGCTCGGTCGCCCAGGGGCACGCGGTCGTCTCGGTCCTCCGAGCGCTCGTCGAGCACTTCGGGGACCGGCCCCATCTCATCCCGTCACGCGCCGAGGGCTCGGACGGCCTGACCGGCGGCGAGCCCGGTGCCGTCCGGGCGGCGGTGGCCTACGTGGCCGGGATGACCGACCGGTTCGCCTTCGGCCAGGCGGTGGCGCTGCTCGGGTGGGACCCCGACAAGTTGCCGGTGGCGACGGGCTGAGCGTCCGGAGGACGCTCAGCTGCGGTAGAAGGCCCTCGGGTCGTCGGTCGCCACGATGTCCTTGCCGAGCGGGGCGATGGCCGCAGCCGCCAGCTTGACGTCGGCGATGCCCAAGGGGATGCCGATGATCGTCAGGCAGAGGAGGGCACCGGTGACCAGATGGGCGATCGCCATCCAGAGCCCGGCGAGCAGGAACCAGAGCACGTTGCCCACCGCGGCTCCGGCCCCGGCACCGGGTTTGGGCACCAGGGTCCTCCCGAAGGGCCAGAGGGTGAACGAGGCCAGCCGGAAGCTCGCGATGCCGAAGGGGATGGTGACGACCAGGATGCACATGACCACCCCGGCCACGACGTAGCCGAGGGCCAGCCAGAAGCCACAGAGCACCAGCCAGAGGATGTTGAGGATCGTCCTCACCCGGCAAGCATCGCACCGGACGGGGTCTTCGCCGGCCCAATAGGATCGACACCGTCGGCACCCGGCACGTCGATCGAGGAGGTCAGCATGGTCACCCGGACCTCGCAGCGGACCGAGCGGCCGTCCCCGCAGCGGGGCGGTGGCCCTCCCCCACAGTCGGTCCCCGACCGCCGCGGCCGTGGCCGGCACCGGGGTCGGGGCAGGGTCGCCCCACGCTCCGCCGAACCCGCGCCACCCGGGAGTGCTGCTGCAGCCCTTGCCCCGCTGCTCGCAGTCGTGCTCGCGGAGACCACCCCGGTCCGGTTCTCCTTCTGGGACGGCAGCTCCCTCGGCCCGGGCGACGGGGCCGGGACCCTCCACGTGCACTCCCCCGACGCGGTCCGGCGCATCCTCTGGGCGCCCGGCGAGCTCGGCCTGGCCCGCGCCTTCGTCTGCGGCGAGGTGACCGTCGAGGGGGACCTCTTCGCCCTGCTGCGGGCGCTGCGCGACGGGACCACCCGCGAGCTGCGCGCGGTCGGCTGGCGGTCGCTGCCGGAGGCGCTGCGAGCGGCGCGACGGCTCGGCGTGCTCGGCCCCCCCCTGCCACCGCCACCCGAGGAGTGCCGCCCCTCGGGGCGACTCCACTCCCCCGGCCGGGACGCCCGGGCGATCAGCCACCACTACGACGTGGGCAACGAGTTCTACCGGTTGGTCCTCGGCCCGTCGATGACCTACTCCTGCGCGCGCTTCGTCACCGAGGCGACGACCCTGACCGAGGCCCAGGCGGCCAAGCACGAGCTGGTCTGCCGCAAGCTCGGCCTCGACCGGCGGCCCGGGGCCCGGCTCCTCGACGTCGGCTGCGGGTGGGGTTCGATGGCGCTCCACGCGGCGGAGCACCACGCCGCGGAGGTGGTCGGGGTGGCCATCAGCCGGGAACAGGTGGAGCACGCACGGGCACGGGTCGAGGCGTCCGGCCTCGGCGACCGGGTCGAGATCCGCCTGCAGGACTACCGGGACCTGCGCGGCGAGCAGTTCGACGCCATCTCGTCGATCGGCATGTTCGAGCACGTCGGGTCGGTCCGCACCGCCCGCTACTTCGAGACCCTCCGCGAGCTGCTCCGGCCGACCGGGCGCCTCCTCAACCACGCGATCTCCAAGCCCGGCGGCTCGAAGCTCGGTGGCCAGACCTTCATCGGCCGGTACGTGTTCCCCGACGGCGAGCTCATCGACGTCGGCAGGGTCGTCCTCGCCATGCAGGAGGCCGGCTTCGAGGTGCGCGACGTCGAATCGCTGCGCGAGCACTACTCGCGGACCCTGCACGGCTGGGTCGGGAACCTCGAGACCCATTGGGACGAATGTGTCGCCCTGGTCGGCCTGCACCGGGCCAACATCTGGCGCCTCTACATGGCCGCCTCGGCCGTCGGGTTCGACGACGGCGGCCTCGCGGTGCACCAGGTGCTCGGGGTCGTCCCCGGGGAGGAGGGGACGAGCGGGATGCCCCCGACCCGGGTGGGGTGGGGCTGACCGGGGTCGCTCAGCGGACGGTCAGCTCGCGCCGGTAGACCCGTGCCGGGCCGAGACCGGCGATGCGCTCGGCGAGGGCCGAGAAGGCCGCGGCGGCCTCGCCGTCCGGCTCTGCCACGAGGACCGGGATGCCGGCGTCCGCGCCCTCCCGGATGGCCGGCACCAGCGGCACCTGCGCGACGAGGGGCACCCCGAGGTCGTCGGCGAGCAGCCGGCCGCCGCCCGCGCCGAACAGCTCGTAGCGCACGCCGTCGTCAGCGGTGAACCAGCTCATGTTCTCGATGACCCCGCGCACCGAGAGCTTGAGCTTGCGGGCCGCGTAGGCCGAACGCTGGGCGACCCGCTGGGCGGCCGGCTGGGGGGTGGTGACGACGAAGACCTCGGTCTTGGTGAGGTACTGCCCGAGCGAGAGGGTCACGTCCCCGGTGCCCGGCGGCATGTCGACCAGGAGGAAGTCGGGCTCCCCCCAGTAGGCGTCGACCAGGAACTGCTCGAGCGCCTTGTGGAGCATCGGGCCACGCCAGATCACCGGCGTGTCGTCGGCCACGAAGAACCCCATCGACAGGCAGCGCACCCCGTTGGCGGCGGGGGGCACGACCAGGTCCCCGATGATCAGCGGATCGGCGTGCACCCCGAGCATCCCGGGCACCGAGAACCCGTAGACGTCGGCGTCGAGGATGCCGACGTCGTAGCCCGCGCGCTCGAGTGCCACCGCCAGGTTGACCGTCACCGACGACTTGCCGACCCCGCCCTTGCCCGAGGAGATGCCGATGACCCGGGTCTTCGAGCGCGGGTCCATGAACCGGTTCGGGCGACCCGCCTCGTGGCCGAGCGGGGCCTCGTGGGCGTGCCCGTGGCCGGGGCCGTCCTGCGCGTGCATGGTCCCCCCGTCGACCGGGTCCCCCCGGAGCAGCATCCGGAGCCGTGCGCGCGGCGCCTCGTCCATCACCGCAGTCTCCACCAGCACCTGGTCCACCCCGGCCAGCGGACCCACCGCCCGCCGGATCCGTGCGGCCAGCTCGTCCACGCCGGGGTAGTGGGCGACCGGCAGGGCGACCTCGACGGTCACCCTCCGACGACCGACGTCCACCCGGCCCACCATCCCGAGCTCGCCGAGCGGTCGGCGCAGCTCGGGATCGCTCACCGCGGCCACAGCGGCGGTGACCTGGGCCTGGTCGATGGACACGGGGGCACTCCTGAGGGGAATTCGGGTTCACCGGTAGACTAGGGCACGTGCAGCCCGCCGCGGACAGCCCGGTGCCACCCTCCCCGGGCGGGGAGACCAGTGACGCGGACAGCCAGTTCGCCGCCGCGGTGACCGCGGTCACCTCGGCGTTCGGCGATCCGACCCGGCGCGAGATCTATCTGTTCGTGCGCGCCAACCCGGGGACGACCGCGTCGGAGGTCGCCGGGCGCTTCTCGCTCCACCCCAACGTCGCCCGGCACCACCTGGAGCGGTTGGTGGCCGGGGGTTACGTGGAGGTGTCGATGGAACGGCCGCCCGGCCGTGGCGCCGGCAGGCCCTCCAAGCGGTTCCGCGCCCTCGGCGACGACCCGACCCTCGACCTGCTCACCCGGCGTGACGACCTGCTGGTCCTGCTCCTCCAGGAGGCCCTCCACCTGCTCGGTCCGCTGGCCGCCGAGGAGATGGCCGAACGGGTCGGTGAGGAGTACGGGCGGACGCTGGCCGGCCAGATGTCGCCGGGCGACAATCCGCGCTCGCTGCGCACCGCCATGCACGCGATTGCAGACACACTCACCGCCCACGGGTTCGCCGCGCACGCCGAGGACAACGGTGCGACCACCGCGGTGGTCGCCGCCAACTGTCCCTTCGGGGATGCCGCGTCGCAGTACCCGGTGCTGTGCGCTGTCGACCGCGGCATGGTCAAGGGCCTGCTCGCCGGCCTCTGCGGGGAAGATCCCGCCGGGATCCCGGTGGTGCTCTCGTCGTCGCGGGCCCGCGGCGACGAGGCCTGCGCCGCGGTGGTCTGAACCGGCCTCCGTTGGCCCGCCACTACCTCGACCACGCCTCGACCACCCCGCTCCGGCCAGAGGCCCGCGCCGCGCTCGCGGCCTGGGACGAGCTCGGGGTCGCCGCCGACCCGGGGCGGGTCCACACCGAGGGGCGCATGGCCCGGGCAGCACTGGAGGACGCCCGCGATCGCATCGCGGCCCTGCTCGGCGCCCGGCCCCGCCAGGTGGTCCTGACCTCGGGGGGGACCGAGTCGGTCAACGCGGCGGTCTGGGGCGTGGTCACCACCGACCCCGGACCGGTGGCCTTGGCCGCGGTCGAGCACTCGTCGGTGCGGGAGGCCTCGGCCCGTCTCGGACCGGTCGTCCCGATCGCGGTCGACGGGCTCGGCCGCATCGAGCCGGCAGCGGTCGACGACGCGCTCGCCCGGTGCCGCCGCGACCACGGGCGACTCCCGTCGCTCCTGCACTGCCAGTGGGCGAACCACGAGGTCGGCACCGTCCAACCGGTGGCCGAGGTGGTCGCACACTGCCGTGCGCTCGGCATCCCGGTCCACGTGGACGCGGCGGTCGCGGCCGGGCACCTGCCGGTCGACCTGGACGCCCTCGGGGCCGACCTCGTCTCGGTCTCGGCCCACAAGCTGGGCGGTCCCCCGGGCATCGGCGCGCTGGTCCTCCGGAGGGGGCGCCGCATCGATCCCCTGGTCCGCGGCGGGGAGCAGGAGCGGGCGCGGCGGGGCGGTCTGGAGAACCTCGGCGCTGCGATCGCCTTCGGGGGCGCGGCCGAGGCCCTCGCCGCGCCCGGCCGCCTCGAGGAGGAGGCGGGGTCCGCCACGCACCGGACCGAGCGCCTGGCCGAGGCCGCCCTGGCCGTCGACGGGGTCGCCCGCATCGGTGCGACCGGCGACCGGGTCCCGCACGTCCTCTGCCTGGGGGTCTCGGGTGTCGAGGCGGAGCCGGTCCTGCTCGGCCTCGACCAGGCCGGCATCGCGGTGCACTCGGGGTCGTCGTGCTCGTCGGAGTCGCTCGAGCCCTCGCCGGTGCTCGAGGCGATGGGGGTCGACGCGGAACGCTCGCTACGGCTCTCGGTCGGGTGGTCGACGACCGACGCGGACGTCGAGGCGTTCTGTGCGGCCTTCCCCGGGGTGGTCGGCCGGCTCCGCTCGCTCCAGGGCTGAGCGGCCCGGGTCAGGCCTGCGGCACCCCCGGCGGGAGGGGGAGTCCGGCCCGCCCGTAGGCGCTGCGGAGCTCGACTGCGGCCTGGGCCACCAGGGCGCCGGGGGGCCGGTCGGCCAGGAACTGGCGGTACTGCGCGACGGCCCCCGCCGCGTCACCGTCCTGCTGGAGCAGCACCGTCCCGAGATAGAGGTGGGCGGCGTAGTCGCCGGGACCCAGCCTGGTCGCCTTCTCGAGCATGGCACGCGCCTCGGCGATGAGCGACGCGCTGGCACCGGCCTCCCCGGTCCGGTACTCGAGCCAGCCCATCTGGGCGAGCGCGACCACGTCGTCGGGGTGGGCACGCAGCACGGACTCGTAGAGCTGGGCCGCCTGACCGACCGCTCCACCGTTCTCGAGGGTGGCCGCCTGGTCGAGAGTCCTGGCGGTCTGCTGGTCCGGGCTCAGGGCCAGGCTGCCGGTGGCGGTCTGCCCGGGGAGCCGCGACGAGGAGAAGAGGACCACCCCGAGGACGAGTGCCGCCGCGAACGAGACCACGGCGCCGGCCAGGAACCACCAGCTGCGCGGATGCCGTGGCGCCGGGGTGGGGACCCGGGAGCCCGGTTCGCGGACCGGAGGTTCGCGCTCGGCGACCGCGATCGACCCGGTCGCGGTGGCAGGCGGGGCGTCGGCGCGGACCGGGGTGCCGGTCCCCGCGTCGAGGGCGGCCAGTCGCCGCATGTCGCGCCGGTGGAGCAGGAGGTAGTCGCGGTCGGAGAGGTCACCGGCCAGGAACTCGGCGTCGGCGTCGGCGAGCGACAGTTCGACGAACCGCCGGTGCTCGGTCAGGACGGCAGGGGCGAGGTCGGCCGGATCGGGCTCGGCCGGGGCCGGGCCGTCCGCGTCGGCATCGCCGAGCCGGCGCCTGCGGAGGAGGACCACGGTGGCCCCCGCGGCGAGGATCGCGCCGGCCACCGGCAGCACCCAGACCAGCAGGGACCATCCGCTCGCGGGCGGGTCGAGCACGATGGTCGACCCGTAGCGGGCCACCAGGTACTGCTCGACCTGCTGATCGGTCCGCCCCTCGCCGACCAGCCGGCGGACGGTGGCCCGCACCGCCGCCGCGGTCGGCGCGCTGGACGTTGCGACCGAGAGGTCCTCGCAGCTCGGGCACCGGACCACCGACTCGATGGCGGCCGCCCGCTGGGCGGTCGTCGGCGGTCCGGAGGACGAGCGCGCCGCTTCCTGCGACGAGGGACACCAGCAGCACCGCCCCGAGGAGGGTCCAGAGGGGGAGCCGCCGCCCGGTGCGCCCCATGCTCATGCCCCCGACGACCTGGCCCGGCAAGGACCGCGTCGAGATCGGCCGCGGTCACCGGGGCGACGATGTAGGCCGCCACCCGGCCGTCGGGCGCGATCACGAAGGTCGACGGTGGCGCGCGCACCCCGAAGCTGAGCGCGAGCGCTCCCCCCTGGTCGGCGAGGGTCGGCCAGGTGGCACCGAGCGTGGCCTGGTAGGCGCGTGCGGAACGGGTGGTGTCGTCGAACACGACGCTGATCAGGGACGCATCGGCCGGGCGACGGTGCTCGAAGGCGAACCTGACCAGCTCCGGTCCCTCCTGCTGGCAGGGTCCGCACCAGCTGGCGAAGAAGTTGACGACCACGAACGATCCCGGATGGCGGGGCAGCGCGTAGGGCGTTCCCCCCACGGTGAGCCCTCGGACGGGGGGGGCCTGCGCGCCGACCAGGGGGCTCTGCACCTCGTTCACCGCTGCCGGGGGACGGGTGGCGAGGACGGCGACCAGGCCGGCCGCCACCACCAGCACGCCGACCGCGATCCAGCGGGCGGTGTGGGCCGGCGCCGACCCGGCTGCCCCGACCGGGGGGTCGCTCTGCGGAGACCGGATCACGGCGACTCTCCGGCACCGACCGGGAGGCGGTCGGGGGCGGCATCGTCGGGGGCGCGGTCGGCGTCGGCCTGTTCCGGTGCCCGTCCCCTGATCGGCTCCGAGGCGGGGACGGGGGCCGACACCGGGTCGGTGGGACGCCGGCGCCGTCCGGGGACCGCCGCCAGCACCGAGCCGAGCACCATGAGCGCGCCGCCGACCCAGAGCCAGACCACCAGGGGCTGGACCACCACCCCGAACGTCCACCGGCCGCCGCCGTCGGGGACCGAGTCGATGGTCAGGTAGACGTCCGAGGTCCAGCTCGAGTCGATGGCCGGCGTGCCGACGGCCTGGGTGCCGGTGCCGAATTGGCTGATGGCGGGCGTGAACAGCCCCCCGCCGTCGAGCCGGAGGACCGCCTCGGACGAGACCCGCGCCGTGGTACGCACCGTCCGGGTGCCCACGAACCGGATGGAGTGCCCGGCGAACTCGGCCGACGTCCCGCGGGCGAGGACCACCGAGCCGCGCTGGCCGAACGCGGTGGCCGCGGCCAGCCCGACCGCCAGGATGACCACCCCGATGTGGACGACCATCCCTCCGTTGGCCCGCCCGACCAGGCCACGCCATGCAGCGGGGGCGGCCCCCAGCCGGGTCGCCCCCGAGGCCAGCGCCGCCTGCCACGCGCCGCGCACCGAGAGCACCAGGGCCCGCCCCGCCGACGCGGCGGCAAAGGTCCCGAGCCCGAACGCGAGCAGGGGCTCGACCCCCCTGATACCGGCGACCACGCAGCCGGCAACGACCAGGATCCCGAGCGCCGCCGGCACCGCGAGACGCCCTCGGAGCACCTCGGGCGTCGTCTTGCGCCAGGGCAGGGCCGGCGCCACCGCCATCAGGAACAGCAGGCCGAGACCGATCGGGACGACCAACCGGTTGAAGTAGGGCGCCCCGACCGCGACCTGGGACCCGCCGTCGAGGGCCTCGTAGAGGAGCGGGAAGACGGTGCCGAGCAGGACCACGAAGGCGAAGAGCACGAAGAGGAGGTTGTTGGCGAGGAAGGCACCCTCACGGCTGAGCGGTGCATCGATGCCACCGGGCGAGCGCAGGCGGTCGCCCCGCCAGGCGATGAGCCCGACCCCGACAGCCAGGACCAGGCCGAAGAAGCCGAGGAGCAGGGGCCCGATGGTCGACGCGGAAAAGGAGTGCACCGACTGGAGGACCCCGGAACGGGTGAGGAAGGTGCCGAGGATGGTGAGGCTGAACGTGGCCACCACCAGCGAGAGGTTCCAGATGCGCAGCAGCCCGCGCCGCTGCTGGACGAGCGCCGAGTGGAGATAGGCGGTGCCGACCAGCCACGGCAGCAGCGACGCGTTCTCGACCGGGTCCCAGGCCCAGAAGCCGCCCCACCCGAGGACCTGGTAGGACCACCAGGCGCCGAGCACGATGCCGACGGTGAGGAAGGTCCAGGCGGCGAGGGTCCACCGGCGGGTCTCGCCCTGCCAGTCCTCGTCGAGGCGGCCGGTGACCAGGGAGGCGACCGCGAAGGCGAACGGGAGGGTGAAGCCGACCAGGCCCAGGTAGAGCATCGGCGGGTGGAAGAGGACCAGCGGGTTGTCCTGGAGGAGCACGTTGGGCCCGAGGCCGTTTGCCGGGACCGCCCCGGTCACGTGGGTGAAGGGGTCGGCCGGACCGAGCATGAGGCCGAAGAAGAAGGCGGCCACCACGTAGACGACCAGGGTCGCCCACGCCACCAGGTCGTCCCCGGCCCGCCGGCGGAACCGCCACACCATGGCGGTGGCGTACCCGCCGAGGACGACCGCCCAGAGCAGGATCGAGCCGGCCAGCGCGGACCACAGACCGGTGATCGAGTAGAGCAGTGGGGTCGACCTGCTGTTGTTGTCGGCCACGTAGGCGAGGCTGAAGTCGTGGGTGACCAGGGCGCGCTCCATGGCGACCGCCGCGATCAGCCCGCCGAGCAGCAGGAGCGGAGCGTAGAGCTGCGCGCTGCGCAGGGAGCTCCGGCGTCCGTGGGCCAGGCCGACCGCGAGGACCACCGCGCCGACCACCGCCGCGGCAAAGCCGAGCAGCACCCCGGTGTGGCCGAGGGCGCCGTTCACCGGAGGCCGGTGGCGGCCCGGGCCGGCCCGCCCGTCACCGCTTGGTCCCGTCCGGCGCCTTCACCCGGTCCGGGTGCTGGGCGATGTAGGTCGCCGAGTGCTTGACCAGGATCTGGTCCGACACGAACGTGCCGTGGGCGAAGTGGCCCACCGCGACCACGGGGATGCCCGGTTGGAACAGCTCGGGCGGGCTCCCCGCATTGTCGACCTGGAGCCGGATCGCGCCCGAGGTCACCACGAAGTCCACCCCCTGCCGCGTGGCGTGGATCGAGCCCGGCTCGACCACCCCCTCCACGTTGACCGTCCTCGTCCCGAGGGTCGCCTCCTGGGCGACCGCCTGGTCGGCGGGCAGGTAGAAGTCGAGGGCGGAGCCCAGCCCCTTCGCGAGCAGGAACACCAGCGACCCGACGAGGACCAGCCCGACCACGAGATAGCGCAGCCGGGTCACCGGCCGGCCGCGGGCGCCGCAGGCCCGTCCGGTCGGCCCACCGGTCGCGGATCGGCGGGGTGCGCGAGCACGCGGGCGACCGCCCGGTCGAGACGCCGTCGCCGCCAGACCAGTTGCACCGCGTAGAGGAAGAGGGCGCCGAGCACGAACACGTACCCCGCGACGACATAGCCCATCACGCCACCCCGATGTGCTCGTCGAGCGCGCCGCCGGCGGACGGGTCACCGCCGGAGGCCCCCTCTGACCGGCGCTCGGCGAGGGCCACGCCCAGCTCGCGCGAGGCCAGCCAGTCCTCTGCGGCACCGATCCGGTAGCGCACCAGGAGCATCCAGACGAAGACCAGGGTCAGCGAGACGAAGCCGAGCAGCAACGTCCAGGCCATCGACCCGTGGATCGTCGGCGAGAGGTTCGCGTTGAGCACGGTCGCCCCCTGGTGCAGGGTGTTCCACCAGAGCACCGAGAAGTGGACGATGGGGATGTCGGCGGCGGCGAAGAGTGCGACGAAGGCGCTGCGCCGTGCCCGGACCTCGGGTTCGGCCGGCACCCGGCGCAGGGCCAGGTAGCCGAGGAAGAGGACCAGCAGGACCGCGGTGCTGGTCAGCCGGGCGTCCCACGCCCACCACACCCCCCAGGTCGGTCTCCCCCAGATCGACCCCGAGACCAGGGTGCAGACGTTGAAGACCACCCCGACCTCGACGGCCGCCGCCGCCAGCCGGTCCCAGAAGAGCGACCGGGTGCGCGGCCAGAGGTAGAGGACGCTCGCCACGGCGGCGAGGCCGAAGGCGAGGTAGAGCGCGACCCAGGCCACCCCGGGATGGATGTAGACCAGCCGGACCAGGTCCCCCTGGATCTGCTCGGGCGGGGTCACCCAGAGCCCGAGCCACACCGTGGCCGCCGTGCCGACCACCGCGGCCGCCCCGACAGCCCGCTCCACCCCCCGGGCGCGCACCGAGAGGACCGGTGCGCGCGGGCCGGCCGGCGGCTCCGTGGTTGCGGGGACCGCAGTGCCGTCCCGGTCGGGGGCGAGCCCGAGGCCGCCGGCGGGGTCCCGGCTCACACCGTCTCCTGGATCGGGCCGAAGAGCACCACGCCGAGGGCGAGGTAGACCGCGTCGAAGACCAGGAGCAGCCGGAGCCACGCCGTGCCGTCGGAGGGGAGGCCCCCCGCCATGGCCGCCTGCCAGATGCGGGTCCCGGCCAGCAGGACCGGCGCGGCGATCGGCAGCAGCAGGAAGGGCAGCAGCGTCTCCCGCACGCGCAGGCCGGCCGAGAGCGCGCCGTAGAGGGTGCCGGTCGCGGCGAGCCCGACCGTCCCGAGCACGCAGGAGACGGCGATGAGCCAGGGGACGGTGATCTTCGCCCCGTAGAGCAGGACCACCCCGCCGGCGAGCAGGATCTCGAGCACCGCCAGCTGGGCCGCCACGGCGAGCGACTTTCCGAGGAAGAGGCCGGCCGGGTCGATCCCCGAGAGCCGGAGACCGTCCCTGGCCCCGTCGGACGACTCGACCGAGACGCTGCGCTGGACGGCCAGCACCGTGCAGAAGAGCACCGCCACCCAGAACAGACCCGGCGCCCCCTTCGCCATGAGCGCGCGGTCCGGGCCGAGCGCGAAGGCGAACAGGATCAGTGCCACGACACCGAAGGGTGCGACCTGGGAGAGGCCGACCCGGGACCGTGCCTCGATCCGGAGGTCCTTGCCGGCGACCAGCAGCGTGTCATGCCACATGCGCCACCGGACCCCTGTCGCCGGTCGATCCCCCGCGGCTCCCTGCGGGAGACCCGACCGTCCGCTCGCGCGGTCACCCGGCCGCCGGCCATGGTCACCGCACGGGTGGCCAGCGCTTCGACTGCCGCGGTCTCGTGGCTCGCGATGAGGACGGTCACCCCCGACGCGGCCGCCTCGGCGACGAGCGCGTCGAGGAGCGACCGCGCGTCGGCATCGAGGCCGGCGTGGGGCTCGTCGAGCAGCCACAGCTCGGGCCACCGGGCGGTGAGGATGGCCAGGGCGACCCGGCGGCGCTGGCCGGCCGAGAGCTTCGACGCCGGGGTCCGGCCCAGGCGGCCGGTCAGCCCCCACCGTCCACAGGACGCGTCGATGCGGTCCACGTCGCCACCGGCCGCGCGCACCGCGAAGCGCACGTTCTCCTGCACGGTGAGGTCGTCGTAGAGGTGGGAGGCGTGCGAGAGCAGCCCGATCCGTCGGCGGACCCCGGTCCGGTCGCGGAGCAGGTCGAGGCCGAGAACGGTGATCCGCCCGGATGCGACGGGGACCAGGCCGGCGCAGACCCGCAGCAGGCTGGTCTTACCGGCACCGTTCGCACCCTCGACCAGGACCGTCTCCCCGGCCGCGACCTCGAGGTCGACGCCGGCGAGGAGGGGGAACCGGCCGGACAGCGCGACCGCGTCGAGGAGTGAGACTGCAGGGGGTGGGACGACAGGGGCCATGGGCGCTCCAATGCTACGGGGGTCGGGGTCGGGGAAGCCAGACGGGACTTTGCCCGAGGAGCCCGTGGCGAAGGCCCGGCCGGGCGGCCGCCGTCGCCCGGTCAGCTGGTCGAGAGCCGGTTCAGGTGCAGGTCACGGAGCCAGCCGCTGATGTGGGCCGAGAGCACGTCGACCTGCCCGGTGATCAGGAGCAGCCCGAAGGCGACCAGGACCACCCCCCCGACCAGGTCGACCACCCGGAGCCGGCCCCGCACCCGGGCCAGCAGATCGGTCATCCGGCCGAAGGCCAGACCGCTGAGCAGGAAGGGGACCCCGAGACCGAGGGAGTAGGCCAGCAGCAGGGCGATGCCCCCGGTGGCCGATCCCCCGGTGCCGGCGGCGAGGGCGAGCACGCTCCCGAGGACCGGGCCGATGCACGGCGTCCAGGCGAAGGCGAACGCCATGCCCATCACCGGCGGGGCCCAGGCGCCGAGCACCGAGGGCCGCACCACGAACCGCCGCTCCGCAGGCGAGCGCCATCGGGAGGTCGGCCCCCGCGGCCATGGCCACCAGCACCGCGCCGAACAGCACGATGAGCACCCCCGAGGCGATCTCGAGCGGACGCTGGTGGGTGAGGAACAGGCGGCCGACGGCGGACGCCGAGGCACCGAGGATGGTGAAGACCACGGTGAAGCCGGCGATGAAGGCGAGGATCCCGCGGAGCAGGCGGGCGCGCTCGCGTCGCAGCACCTCGGGCGACGGGCCGCGGCCCGGGTCGGCGTCCGGGTCGATCGCCGGATCGGGACCGGCCTGCGCGGCGACCGCTGTCCCGCCCACCCCGACCGAGTGGAGAGCGGAGACGGGAGCAGGCGCCGGGTCGAGCGCGCGCAGCTCGGCGGCCGAGAGTCCCGAGACCATCGACAGGTAGGCGGGCACCAGGGGGAGGACGCACGGGGAGAGGAACGAGAGCATCCCCGCGCCGAACGCCACCAGGAGGCCGAGCGGGTCGGCGTGGATCGCCGCCAGGCCGGCCATGGCCAACCGCTACCCCGTCTCGCTCTTCACCAGCGCCAGGTCGGCCTCGACCATCATCTGGACCAGCGCGGGGAACTCGACGTCGCGGTGCCAGCCGAGGGTCTTCTCGGCCTTGGACGGGTCGCCGACCAGGAGGTCCACCTCGGCCGGGCGGAGGAAGCGCTCGTCGATCACCACGTGCTCCTCCCAGTCGAGGTCGGCGGCGGCGAACGCGAGCTCGACCAGCTCCTGGACCGAGTGGGTCTCCCCGGTGGCGACCACGTAGTCGTCGGGGCGGTCCTGCTGGAGCATGAGCCACATCGCCCGCACGTAGTCGGCCGCGAAGCCCCAGTCGCGCTGGGCGTCGAGGTTGCCGAGGGCCAGGGTCCGGTCGATGCCGGCCTTGATCCGGGCCACCCCGTGGGTCACCTTGCGGGTCACGAACTCGAGCCCGCGCCGCGGGGACTCGTGGTTGAAGAGGATTCCCGACGAGGCGTGCAGGTCGTAGCTCTCGCGGTAGTTGACGGTGATCCAGTGGCCGTAGACCTTGGCCACCCCGTAGGGGCTGCGCGGGTAGAAGGGGGTGGTCTCGACCTGGGGGACCTCGAGCACCTTGCCGAACATCTCCGAGGAGCTGGCCTGGTAGAAGCGGATCTCCGGGTCGACGGTGCGGATGGCGTCGAGCACCCGGGTCACCCCGAGTGCGGTGGTCTCGCCGGTGAGCACCGGCTGGTTCCACGAGGTCTGCACGAAGGACTGGGCGGCCAGGTTGTAGACCTCGGTCGGACGGTTCTCCCGGAGGATGTTGATCATCGAGACCTCGTCGAGCAGGTCGCCGGCGACCAGGGTGATCCGGTCCTGGAAGTGGGCGATCCGCTCGAAGTTGAGCGTGCTCGATCGGCGCACCATGCCGCAGACCTCGTACCCCTGGTCGAGCAGGAACTCGGCCAGGTAGGAGCCGTCCTGGCCGGTGACGCCGGTGATCAGTGCTCGTTTCGCCATGCTCTGTACTCCTCAGGATCGGTCGGGCGACTGGGGGTGTCGGGGGGCGGGGGAAGGCGGCGTGGTGCCGGGAGTGCCCGCCTGCCAGGCCGGGGGGCGCTTCTCGACGAACGCGGCGATCCCCTCGGCCGCTTCGGCCGTCTGGCTGGTGACGGTCAGCATGGCATGGAGGTAGGGCAGAGCCTCGGTGGCCGCCGAGTCCAGCACAGCGTAGAACGATTCGCGACCGAGCCTCATCACACCCGGCGGCTTCGAGGCGAGCACCGCGGCCAGCTCGGCCACCGCGTCGTCGAGCCGGTCGTGGGGGACCACCCGGGTGAGGAAGCCGATGCGGTCGGCCTCCTCGGCGCCGACCACCCGGCTGGTGAGCATCAGCTCGAGCGCCTTCTTCGGGGGCATCGACCGCAGCATCGGGACGGTCACCATGTAGGGCCAGAGCCCCACGTTGAGCTCGGGGGCCCCGAACCGGGCACGGTCCGAGGCGATGACCATGTCGCAGGCCAGGGCCAGCCCGAACCCGCCGGCCATGGCCCAGCCCTGCACCCGGGCGATGGTGGGCTTCCCAGGTGCCACATCTCCTCGAACAGCTCGGCCAGCCAGCCCCGGGCCACGTGGTGGTCGCGCGTACTCGTCCTGGCCGCCCCCCGCGTCGGCCGGGACCATGCCCGAGAGGTCGGCCCCGGCGCAGAAGGCCTGGTCGCCGGCCCCGGTCAGGACCACCACCCGGACCGACGGGTCGGTCTTGGCCCGGGCGAGGTGGTCGCGGAGGCCCGCGATGACCTCCCAGGTCATGGCGTTGCGCCGCTCCGGGCGGTTGATGGTGAGGGTCAGGACCGGACCCTCGTGCACGGCGAGCAGCTCGCCGTCCTCCCCGTCGAGACGGTCGCCGGCCGCGGCATCTGGCACGTCGTCGGGCACGCACCCGACGGTACTCGGCACCCGCGGGCCCGGTCGCATCCGCGCGGGCCGCCGCTACGGTGACGCCATCCCGACCGCCGCCCTCCTCTCCTTCCGTCTCGGCGGGTCCGACGGCGTGGCCGTCGAGGCGGCCAAGTGGCAGCAGGCGCTCGGCGCGCTCGGCTTCACCACCCGCACCGTGGCCGGTGACGGACCGGTCGACGTGCTGCTCCCGGGGCTCGCCATCGGGGCCGCGGAGCCGCCGACCGCCTCGGAGCTCGCCGACGCCCTCGCCGAGGCCGATCTGGTGGTGGTCGAGAACCTCTGCTCCCTGCCGCTCAACCCGCCGCGCCTCGACCCTGGTCGCCGCCGTCGCTCGCCGGGAGGCCGGCGCTCCTCCACCACCACGACCTCCCCTGGCAGCGGCCGCAGTTCGACGCACCATCCTCCACCGCCGGACGACCCGCGCTGGAGCCACGTGACCATCAACGAGCTGAGCCGGCAGGAGCTCGCCGGCCACGGGCATCGCGGGCGACCACGGTGTACAACTCGTTCCGCATGCCCGAGCCCGCAACCCGGACCGGCGGCGGGTCGATCCGGCGCATCGGCCGGGCCGGGGAGGTGCGGGACGCGCTCGGCGTCGATCCGGACCACCGGCTGGTGCTCCAGCCCACCCGGGCGCTGCCCCGCAAGAACGTGGCCGGCGGGATCGGCGTGGCCGCCGCGCTCGGCGGGACCTACTGGCTGCTCGGGCCGGCCGAGGACGGGTACGGGCCCGAGCTCGAACGGCTCCTCGACGGCGCCCCGTGCCCGGTCGTGCTCGGCATGCCGGACCTTGCCGGCCGGACGACCGTCGACGATGCCTACCAGGCCTGCGACGTGGTGGCCCTCCCCTCGACCTGGGAGGGGTTCGGCAACCCGAGCCTCGAGTCGGTCGTCCACCGCCGGCCCCTGGCGATCGGTCCCTATCCGGTGGCGGACGAGCTCGCCGCCTTCGGGTTCGACTGGTTCGCACTGGACCGGGTCGGCGACCTCGCCCGCTGGCTCGCCGCCCCCGACCCGCGGCTGCTCGAGGACAACCTGGCCGTGGCGTCCGCCCACTTCTCGGTCGCCGACCTCCCCGAGCGCATCGCCTCGGTCCTGCCCGACCACTGACCGCCGGAGGGCGGGCGGAAGGAGGGCTACCATGACCGCCATGCCCGCCGCGGTGAGCACGGCCCGATCCGGCGGGGGCAGGCGCCTGACGGCGGACGCCCGGCGGCGGCAGCTGTTCGAGGTCGCACTCTCCCTCTTCGCCGAGCACGGATACGCGGCGACCACCATGGACGACATCGCCGAGGCGGCCGGGGTGACCAAGCCCCTCGTCTACCAGCACTTCGAGTCCAAGCGGGCCCTCTACCTCGAGCTCATGGACGTCTTCTCGCGGGAGCTGGTCGACCGCATCGTGACCGCCACCGCGGCCGCCGACGGGCCGCGCCAGCAGGTCGAGCTGGGCTTCGCCGCCTACTTCGAACTGATGGTCGACAACGAGCCGGCCTTCCGCCTCCTGTACGGACGCGACGCGCCCGACGACCCCGAGCTCGGTGCCGCCCTGCGCCGGGTCGAGGCGACCATCGCCGAGGCCATCGATCCCCTCATCGACGCCGGGCTCGATCCGGGTCACCGCCTCCTGCTCGCCCACGCGGTGGTCGGGATGGCCGAGGGTGCGAGCCGGCACTGGCTCGACGCGCAGCGCGAGCACCTCGGGGATCGCCGCGGCGCACCGGGAACAGACCCTGCGGACGGGTCCGAGGAAGCGGGGCGACTGGCCGCCCGTCTGGCCGACTTCGCCTGGGCCGGCCTCCGACAGGTCCACCGCATCTAGGACGGCGCCACCCGGCGACGGCACCGGGAGCCGGGCTGCCGGTGCCGGGCGGCGGGTGGTGGATCAGGCCAGGCGGGGGCCGAGGGTGGCACAGAGCGCGAGCAGCTCACGCGCGCAGGACTCGTAGTCCTCGTCCTCGCCGCCGGCCGGATCCTCGACGTCCTCCCAGGGCTCGACGGGAACTCCGGCCAGCCCCAGAGCGGCCAGGCGCTGGTCCAGCGGCGGCGGACCGGGGGGGAGGTCGCGGACCAGCCGCCTGATCGAGACGGTGCGGGCGGCCGCCTCCGGGTGCCGCCGTCTGACGTAGGAGACGTGCTCGCCGGCCATGGCCAGGACGAGTCCGGCCGCCGAGACGTCCGCCTCGGTGATCTGGTGGCTGCGGTGGCCGTCGGCGTCGAAGCCGACCGAGGCCAGCGCGGCCCGGGTGCGGCGGCTCATCGGCTGGCCCTCGACCACGTGGGTCCCCGCGGTGACCACGGTCAGGGGAACCGTCTGCAGCATCGCACCGGCCATGACCGAGCGCGCGGCGTTGCCGGTGCAGAGGACGAGCAGCGTGCCCGTCACCACGCGCCCCTCACGGCACAGACCCGGTGGGCGGTCAGCTGATGTGGACGCCCGAGACCGCCCGGGCGATGATCAGCCGCTGGATCTCCGAGGTCCCCTCGAAGATGGTGAAGATCTTCGAGTCGCGGTGCCACCGCTCGACGGGGTACTCGCGCACGTAGCCGTAGCCGCCGAGGATCTGGATGGCCTCCTCGGTCACGTACACCGCGGTCTCCCCCGCGTAGAGCTTGGACATCGAGCCCTCGCCGGACGTGAAGTCCTTGCCGTTGCGACCCATCCATGAGGCCCGCCACACCAGCAGTCGGGAGGCGTCGATGCGGGTCTTCATGTCGGCGAGCTTGAAGGCGATGCCCTGGTTCTCGATGATCGCCCGGCCGAACGCCCGGCGCTCCTTGGCGTAGTCGAGGGCGTACTCGTAGGCGGCACGGGCGATCCCCAGGGCCTGCGCGCCGACCGCCGGACGGGAGGCCTCGAAGGTCTTCATGGCCGCCTGGCTCGACGAGCGCTTCCCCTCGCGTGCGCGGGCCAGCCGTTCGTCGAGCTTGTCCTTCCCGCCGAGCAGGCAGTGCCCGGGGATCCGGCACTCCTCGAGGATGACCTCCGCGGTGTGCGATGCCCGGATCCCCATCTTCTTGAACTTCTGCCCCTGGGAGATCCCAGGGGTGCCCGGCGGGACGATGAAGCTGGCCTGGCCCCGCGCACCGAGGGAGGGGTCCACCGAGGCGACCACCACGTGGAGATCGGCGATGCCCCCGTTGGTGATCCAGGTCTTCGTCCCGTTGATGACCCACTCGTCCTTGGCCTCGTCGTAGACCGCCCGGGTCCGCAACGACGAGACGTCCGACCCGGCGTCCGCCTCGGAGACCGCGAACGCGGCCATCTGTATCTTCTCCGGGGTGCCGAAGCACTGCGGTCCCCACTCGAGCAGCTGCTCGGGGGTGCCGTTGCCCGCGATGCCGGCGAGCCCGAGGGTGCTCCCCAGGATCGCCAGCGCGATGCCGGCGTCGCCCCAGGCCAGCTCCTCGGCGGCGATGGGGAGCAGCAGGCCGCTCGCGTCGAAGAAGGCCTGGCTGATGAAGTCGAACGAATAGAGGCCGATCCGGGCCGCCTCCTCGATGATCGGCCAGGGGGTCTCCTCGCGCTCGTCCCACTCGTGCCCGGCGGGGCGGATCACGTTCTCCGCGAAGTCGTGGAGCCACTTCTGCAGCTGCAGCTGGTCCTCGTTGAGATCGAGCGAGAATTCGGCCATGGCGACCTGCTCCGTTCCGGCCCTCGGGCCCCACTCCGCTGACCGATGCCGGCACCGTCGCGGCACGCACACCGCGACGCGGTGGGTCAACATGGTTACTGCATAGTAACAAGGACTGGGCGCGACGGGCAACCGCCCCGGTAGGGAGGGGGGACCACCGGGTGCCCCACTGGGCACGTCCGGCGGGGCCGGGGACCGGAAGGGGCTACGAGGCCGGCTGGACGGGACGCACGTCGACCGCCTGGAGGCCCTTCGGGCCCTCCTGCAGGTCGAACTCGACCGCCTGTCCCTCCTCGAGGGAGCGGAATCCGTTCATCTGGATGGCGGTGTGGTGCACGAACACATCGGCACCGCCGTCCGGTTGGGAGATGAAGCCGAAGCCCTTCTCGGCGTTGAACCACTTGACTGTTCCGGAGGCCACGGTGGCGTTCCCCTTTCCTTCACCTACAGGGTGCCGGGGGTCGCCCTCGACGACCGGCCCAGACACACCCGCCACCAGCGGATCGCCCGACCGGCCCGTGACAGGCTCACTCCGACCCGAAAACGCTAGCAGTCCGTCTCACGGATCCGGGCGGCGGAACACGCCGATCCCACGGTGTTCACGCGGCGTTCATCGGCGGCGGACCCTGGTGCCTTCCGTCGTGTCCTCGACCACCCAGCCGGCCGACTCGAGCTCCGTCCGCAGCGCGTCCGCCTCCGCCCAGTCGCCCGCCGCACGGGCCCGGTCGCGGCGCAGCACCCGGTCGGCGGTCAACGGGTCGACCTCTCCCCCGTCACGGTGCAGGGGGAGCCCGAGCGCCCCCGCCAGCAGTGCCGCAGTGCGGGCCGACCGCGCCGCCGGCTGGTCGTCGCCGGCGTCGGCGTCCACGTTTGCCCGGCGGGCCAGCTCGAAGACGATGGCCAGCGCGCCCGGCGTGTCGAGGTCGTCGTCCATGCGGGCGCGGAACGCGGCCACCGCACCCGGGTCGAGACCCAGCGCCGAGAGGGCTCCTTCATCCCCCTCTGCGGCGTCGCCCGCCGCGCCGAGCACCACCGGTCCGTCCGCGAGCGGGTCGGCGAGTCCGAATCGGCGGGCCACCTCGTCGAGCCTGGCCAGCCCGGCCTCGGCCTGGGCGACGGTGTCGGGAGTGACCTCGATCGGCGAGCGGTAGTGGGACCGCAGGACCAGCAGGCGATAGGCACGGGCGTCGCCGCGCTCGAGCAGGTCGGAGAGGGAGGTGAAGTTGCCCAGCGACTTGGACATCTTCTCGCCACCCATGGTGACCCAACCGTTGTGCATCCAGTGGCGGGCGAACTCCTTCCCGTCGGCCACCGCCTGGGCGCGCTCGTTCTCGTGGTGGGGGAACACGAGGTCCTGCCCGCCGCCGTGCAGCTCGAACCCCTCCCCGAGCAGATCGAGGGACATCACCACGCACTCGGTGTGCCATCCGGGTCTTCCCGGCCCCCAGGGCGCGTCCCACCACGGTTCACCGGGTTTCGCCTTCTTCCAGAGCACGAAGTCGAGCGGGGAGCGTTTGTCCTCGTCCGCCTCGACCCGCGCACCCGAACGGAGCGACTCGAGGGGTTGGCGGGCGAGCAGCCCGTAGCCGGGCACGTCGAGGACCGAGAGGTAGACACCGGTCGGCGTCTCGTAGGCCACTCCGCGGGCGACCAGATCCTCGACGAGGGCGATCATCCGGTCGACGTAGGCGGTGGCGTGGGGGATCTCGTCGGGTACCAGGACCCCGAGTGCGGTCACCATCTCCCACCACCGCGCCTCGTTGGCGGCGGTGAACTCGTCGATGGGAAGACCTGCCGCAGCGGCGCCATCGATGATCTTGTCATCGATGTCGGTGATGTTGGAGACATAGGTCACGTCGAGGCCGACAAAGACGAGGTACCGGCGGAGGACGTCGAAGACGAGTGCCATCCGCCCGTGACCGAGATGGGGTTCCCCGTCGACGGTGAGCCCGCAGACGTAGACGGAGACCCTCCCCGGCTCCCGCAACCGGAGCGGGACCACCCGACCGGTCGCAGTGTCGTGGAGCCGGAGCACGCAGGGTACGGTAACCCGATCATGCCGGAGCAGACGAACGGACGGGGTGCGGGTGCGGCCCGGCCGCGCGGTGTCCCCGAGAAGCCCGGCCTCGAAGGTCTCGAGCAGCGCTGGTCGACCCGGTGGGACGAGGCCGGCACCTACGCGTTCGACAAGAGCGTCCCGCGGGAGGGTGTCTTCTCCATCGACACCCCACCCCCGACCGTGTCGGGTTCGCTCCACATCGGCCACGTCTTCTCGTACACCCACACCGACCTCGTCGCCCGGTACCACCGGATGCGGGGCAAGGCGGTCTTCTACCCGATGGGGTGGGACGACAACGGCCTGCCGACCGAGCGGCGCGCCCAGAACTACTTCGGTGTGCGCTGTGACCCGAGCCTGCCCTTCGACGCCGACTTCCTCCCTCCCGACAGACCGGGCAAGGAACCGGTCGCCATCTCGCGACCCAATTTCGTGGCGCTGTGCCAGCAGCTCACCGCGGAGGACGAGCAGGCCTTCGAACGGCTCTGGCGCGCCCTCGGCCTCTCGGTGGACTGGTCGCACACCTACGCGACCATCTCGGAGCGGGCCAGGCGGGTGTCCCAGCGCGGGTTCGTGCGCCTCGCCCGGCGCGGCCAGGTCGTCCAGCGCACCGCCCCGACCCTCTGGGACGTCGACTTCCGGACCGCGGTGAGCCAGGCCGAGCTCGAGGACCGTGAGCGCCCCGGTGCCTACCACCGCCTGCGCTTCCCGAGAGTCGGCGCCGGTGGGGACGTCGAGATCGAGACCACCCGGCCCGAGCTGCTCCCCGCCTGCGTCGCCCTGGTGGCCCATCCCGGCGACGAGCGCTTCGGTCCCCTGTTCGGCACCGAGGTCAGCACCCCGCTGTTCGGGGTCCGGGTGCCGGTGCTCGCCCACGAGCTGGCCGACCCGGAGAAGGGGACCGGGATCGCCATGATCTGCACCTTCGGTGACACCACCGACGTGGTCTGGTGGCGCGAGCTCTCCCTCCCCACCCGGACCGTGGTCGGCCGCGACGGCCGGCTGCTCCCGGTCGAATGGGGCTCCGACGGGTGGGCGAGCGACGACCCGACCGAGGCGGCGGCCCACTACGACCAACTGGCCGGGCGCTCGGTCACCCAGGCACGGACCCGGATCGTCGAGCAGCTGGCCGCGGCGGGTGCGATGGTCGGTGACCCGAGGCCCATCACCCACCCGGTCAAGTTCTACGAGAAGGGCGACCGGCCGCTCGAGATCGTCTCGTCCCGGCAGTGGTTCATCGAGACCCTGCCGCTCAAGGACCGCCTGCTCGCCCGCGGCGAGGAGCTGCGCTGGCACCCGCCCTACATGGCCCACCGCTACCGGTCCTGGGTGGAGGGGCTCAACGCCGACTGGAACATCAGCCGACAGCGGTTCTTCGGGGTCCCGTTCCCGGTCTGGTACCCGGTCGGCGCGGACGGCGAGGTCGACTACGGCACCCCGATCCTGGCCGGGGAGGACCGCCTCCCGGTGGATCCGTCGACCGACCTGCCCGACGGGTACAGCGCGGACCGGCGCGGCGTGCCCGGCGGCTTCGTCGGCGACCCCGACGTGATGGACACCTGGGCGACCTCGTCGCTCACACCCCAGATCGCCGGCGGTTGGGTGGACGATCCCGATCTCTTCTCCCGGGTCTTCCCGATGGACCTCCGCCCCCAGGCCCACGAGATCATCCGGACCTGGCTGTTCTCGACCGTGGTCCGGGCCGAGCTCGAGCACGGGATGCTCCCCTGGTCCGACGCGGCCATCTCGGGATGGGTGCTCGACCCGGACCGCAAGAAGATGTCCAAGTCGAAGGGCGCGGTGGTCACCCCGCTGCCGCTCATCGAGCAGCACGGAGCCGACGCGGTGCGCTACTGGGCGGCCGCGGGCCGGCCGGGCACCGACACCGCGTTCGACGAGGGCCAGATGAAGGTCGGCCGGCGGCTGGCCATGAAGGTGCTCAACGCGTCGCGCTTCGCGCTCGGACGGATCACCGACGAGGAAGGCGTCACCGTCATGCCCGGCATCGACGCGGTGAGCGCACCGTTGGACCGGGCGGTCCTCGGCCGCCTCGCAGCCGTCGTGGACGAGGCGACGGTCGCCTTCGAGTCCTACGACTACGCCCGCGCGCTCGAGCGCACCGAGGCCTTCTTCTGGTCGTTCTGCGACGACTACCTCGAGCTGGTCAAGTCCCGCGCGTACGGCTCGGCGGGCGACCCGGCCACCGCGTCGGCGCGGGGAGCGCTCGCGGTCGCCCTCTCGGTGCTGCTCCGTCTGCTCGCTCCGATCCTCCCCTTCGTCACCGAGGAGGTCTGGTCCTGGTGGCAGGAGGGCTCGATCCACACCGCGGGCTGGCCCACGGTCGAGGAGCTGGGGATCGCCGTCCCCGGCGCGGCCGGCCCGCAGGGCGTCGACGTGGCGACCGACGCGGTGCTCGACGTGACGTCCGAAGTGCTCGGCCAGGTCCGCCGGGCCAAGACCGCGGCCAAGCGCTCGATGCGGGCGTCGGTGGAGACGCTGGTGGTCACCGACACCCCGTCCCGGATCGACGCCCTGCGCTCCGCCGAGGAGGACCTGCGTAATGCGGGGGGGGTGATCCGGCTGGTCACCCACGAGTCGGAGTCGGACCAGCCGTCCGTCGAGGTCGTGCTCGCCGACGAGTGAGCGCTTGACGACGCGGCGCCGGCTCGGTCAGGCGAGATAGGCGCGCATCGCCGCTTCGCTCATCTCGGCGGGCGTGCCCTCCTGCTCGACGCGACCGTGGAGCATGATGGCGGCGCGGTCGGCCACCGAGAGGGCGGTCGTCACGAACTGCTCGACCAGCAGGATGGTGATGCCCTGCCGGGAGAGCTGGCCCACCAGGTCGTAGAGCTCGGAGACCACAAGCGGTGCGAGCCCCATGGAGAGCTCGTCGAGGAGGAGCACCCGCGGATGGGTCACCAGGCAGCGCGAGATGGCCAGCATCTGCTGCTCACCGCCCGAGAGGGTGCCGGCCATCTGGCGGCGCCGATCGCGCAGCCGCGGGAAGGTCGCGAACGTCTCCTCCTCGACCTCCTTCGCGTTCAGGCCGCCCCGGTAGGTCCAGATGCGCAGGTTCTCGCGTACGGTGAGGTTGGGGAAGATCCCCCGGCCCTCGGGGATCGCGCACACCCCCTGGCGGACCAGCTTCTCGGTCGGGGTCCGGCCGGTGGGCACCCCCCCGATGAGCACCTCACCTGCGGTCGGTCGCATCAGCCCCCCGATGACCCGGAGCAGCGTCGACTTGCCTGCGCCGTTGGGCCCGAGCAGCGCGAAGACACTGCCCGGCGGCACCTCGAGGTCGACGCCGTGGAGGACCTCGATGCGCCCGTAGGCGGCGCGCAGCCCGCGCACGGTCACACTCGGGGGGAGGGTGGTGGTGCTGGCGTCCGCGGTCGCGGTCGCCGGGCCGGTCACTCGGCCACCTCCGACGCGCCCGCGTCGGCGGGACGCCCCGGGCGCTCGACGCCGAGGACCGCGACCGCGCCGGCGGGTCCGGCGTGCTCGGCCACGGCGCCGAGATAGGCGGCCTGGACCATCGGGTCCCGGCGGATCTCCTCGGGCCGGCCCGACGCGATGACGTCCCCGAAGTCGAGCACGTAGATGTAATCGCAGATGCGCATGACCAGCTCCATGTCGTGCTCGACGAGGAGCACGCCCATCCCGCCCCCGGCCAGGGTGGTGAGCAGCTCGCCGAGGCTCTGGCACTCGCTCTCGTCGAGCCCGGAGCCCGGCTCGTCGAGCAGGAGGAGCTTCGGGCCGATGGCGAGCGCGCGGGCGAGCTCGACCATCCGGGCGAGGCCGGTGGGCATGGCGCTGGCCTGGCGGGACCCGAGACCGGCGAGGCCGACCCCGCTCAGGAGCCGGTCCGAGGTGCGCACGGCGAGGGATCCCGGACCGGTGGGCCCCTCCTCCCCCGGGCCGTCGGCGGTGTCGCCGCGGCGTGCCCAGGGGAGCGCCCGCTTGAGGTGTCCCCACTGCCACCACTTGACCGCCGACTCGAGTCCGACCTGGACGTTCTCCCCGGCCGACAAGGAGCCGAAGAGCTCGAGCCGCTGGAAGGTCCGGGCCAGGCCGAGCCGCGCCCGGCGGTGGGGCTTCATCCGGGTGATGTCGGTGTCGAAGAGCCGGACCGTCCCGCGGTCGGGGGCCTGGAGCCCGCTGATGACGTTGAACAGGGTCGTCTTGCCGGCCCCGTTGGGTCCGATGAGCCCGGTCACCGTGCCCGGCTGGACGGTCAGGCTCGCATCGGTGAGGGCCGCCACCCCGCCGAAGTGCACCGCCACCTCGGAGACGGTGAGGACCGGTGTGCCGGCCCGGCCGTCCTCAGCCGGCGGCACGTGATCCTCCGGCGATCGCGGGGCCGCCGAGCTGCGGCCGTGATGCCGCGACGTCGGAGCCGGCGTCCATCGGTGCTTTGACCCAGGGCAGCCGGAACTGGAGTGCCTCGATCCCGAGCAGCCCGCCCGCCGCCCGGCCGATGAGGATGATGCCCGCCCCGGCGAAGAGCCCGACTCCGTTGGGCCAGACCTGGTTGAGCACGACGTAGGTGGCGGCCGCCAGGAACGCACCCGACACGGTGCGGATGCTCCAGATGGTCACGAAGAGCACGAAGATGATCCCCGGGAAGATGTCGAAGTCGCTCGTGCCGACGACACCCTGGACGGTTCCGTAGAGCGCGCCCGCCAGGCCGGCCATGGCCGCCGCGATGGCGAAGACCGCCACCTTGGTGAACCCGATGTGGAGCCCGACCGTGGCATAGGCCGCGGGCGAGTCGTTGACCGCCACCAGCCGCCGGCCGAACAGGCTGCGCCGGATGGCGAGCACCAGCCAGGCGGCCAACACGAAGACGGCGGTCACCAGGAGGAACTCCGCCTGGTTCCCCCCGAAGGAGAGCCCGGGCAGGACGATGCGCCCGATGCTGACCCCGCCCGAGCCGTAGATGTGCGCGTCGGTGAAGAACCCGGTGGCCACCGCGTCGGCGAAGGCGAAGGTGGCCAACGCGAGGTAGAGGTCGCTCAGACGGACGGTCGGGAGGGCGACGAGCGCCCCGATGCCGGCGCAGACCGCGGTTGCGGCCAGCAGGCCGAGGACCGATCCTCCGCCGGCGATCTTGCCCATGACGAACGCGCCGATCCCCATGAACGAGAACTGGCAGAGCGAGACCTGGCCCGAGTAGCCGGTGAGGAGCACCAGCGAGAGGCCCACGACGCCCAGGGTCATGATCGCCCCGCCCAGGTCCAGCACGGTGGTTCCCTTGAAGTCGGTGTTGCCGAAGACCAGGGCGGTCACCACGGCGACGGCGAAGAAGGCACCGCCCGCCACCAACGACTCCCAGCCGCTCGCCACCCGCGGGACCCGCATGGTGGTGAGGCGCCCGACCGCCCGGAGCCGGACCGACGGCAGGGTGACCAGGGCGGCGAACAGGAACACCATGGGCAGCGCGTAGGTGATGTCCGGCACCAGGTTCTGGGGAACGTGGGGCAGGACGTAATTGATCACGTAGTTCTCGGCGAGGCCGATCCCGATGGCGGCGGCGAAGGTCACCGCGATGTTCTTGAGCCGGCCGACGATGGCGGCGGCGTACCCGTTGACCACCAGCAGGGTCATCGCCTCGATGCTGATGCCGGTGGTCTGGGTCGGGGCGAGCAGCACCCCGGCCAGCGCCGCCATCATGAAGCCCAGGATCCAGCCGTACTGGCTCATCCTGTTGGGCGAGACCCCGGACATGGAGAGCAGGTCCGGGTCGTCGACGACCGCACGCAGGGCGTACCCGGTGCGGGTGCTGTAGAAGAGCACCCGCAGCAGGGCGGCGACGGCGAGGGCCACCCCGATGATGAGCACCTCCTGGTACTGGATGTTGATGCCGACCAGCCGGAACTGGCCCGACACCATGTTGTTGACCGCCCGCTGGGTGGTCGGGCTCCAGATCAGCGTGGCCAAGCCGGTGAGGATGACCAGCAGCCCGAGGGTGACCATGACCGGCCGCTCGGCCGAGGCCCCGTGCAGCCGCCGCATGAGGACGCGCTCGACGAGCGCGCCGGCCACCGACGCCCCGACCACCAGGATGATGACCAGCGCAAGGAGCACCGGCACGTGGTGGGCCGACACCAGCTCCCAGTAGCAGAAGGCGGCCACCATCCCGACCGCGCCCTGGGCGAAATTGAACACCCCGGAGGTCGTGTAGGTGACCACCAGCCCGGTCGCCGCGATTGCGTAGCCGGCACCCAGCATGACCCCGAACACGGTGTACTGCAGGAACTCGCTCACCGGATCGTCACGTCCCCCCTCGCATCAGGTCAGATGGTCACGACCGGCCCCCCGGCCGCTCAGCTTCCGGGAGGCGTGACGTAGGAGTAGTCGCAACGGTACCCGTTGGTGGCGCTGCTGATCGGAGGATCGTCCACCCGCTGGTACTGACCGTTGGCGATCTGGCCGAGCAGGTAGCAGTTGCCCACCGTCTTGGCCGCGGGGTTGTTGGGGGCGATGATGTTGTTGCCGCTGAAGCTGGTGATCTTGGACAGGGCCTGGAGCAGGGAGCCGCGGCTCGGGTCCGAGCCGGCGCCGGCCAGCGCCTGGGAGAAGAGCTGGGCGGAGAGCCACCCGTAGAGGGTGAACAGGTCGGTCTTGAAACCCGGGGAGGTCTGCTGCACCCATTTGTTGAAGAGCCCGACGGACGGGATCGCCGGATAGTCCTGGCCGAGGAAGAACGAGGTGTTCTGGTCGACCCGGGCGCCGTCGACGGCCGACGGCCCGCCGGAGTCGGCCACCAGGCGGTCGGAGTAGCTGGCCGACCCGACGATCACCTGCGGGTGGAAGTTCTGCTGCTGGAGGTTCTTGAACATCGCCGAGGCGTAGTTCTCGGGGAGCTGGTCGAGGAAGAGGATCTTGACCCCGGCGTTCTTCATCGCGATGACGTTCTGGGTGTAGTCGGTCTGGGTGACCGGCACGCTCGGGTCGTAGAGGACCTTGTAACCGACCTTCTCCATGACGTACTTCTCGCCGGTCCAGTCGACCTGGGCCGAGGCCTGATCGGAGACGACCGTCCCAACCGCGTCGACGTCGTTCGGGAACTTCTTCTTGAAGTACTGGAGCGGTCCCTCCTCCCAGCCGCCGAGGAGCGGCACCGCGCTGTAGACGTTGGGGAGCTTGGTGGTCGGGATGTCGAGGACGACCGAGACGTCGGGAATCCCCGGGTCCGCGGCGAGGAGGGTGCCGCCGTAGCTGTCCTGCAGGGAGAACCCGCCGACGAGGGAGAAGTCGGTGTTGATCGCGTTCTGGGTCGCCTGCTTGTTGCCCGCGCCGGTGAACCCGTCGTCACCCGAGTCGACCACGATCTTGCGGCCGTGGATCCCACCGGTCGAGTTCACGTACGCCGCATAGGCCTCGGTGCCGACGAGGGCACCCTTGAAGAGCCCGCCGATGGCCAGGGTCGAGATGTTGCCGACCCGGACCTGGGTCGCGGTGACGCCGGTGTGATCACTGAAGGCGCTCGACGGGATGTGGGAGGTCGACCCACCACCGGATCCGGCGGCAGTCGTCGTGGTCGACGACGAATTGGTCGAGCTGCACGCAGCGGCCACCAGTGCGACCGCCATCACGATCCCCAGCGCGCCGGTACGGCTCTTCCACGGTGCTGAACGCAAGGCTCCCCCTTATCCTGGTCACGGTTCGTCGTCGACGGCTGCGTTGCCCGGCTCTCATGACGGGTCCGGCCGGGTCGAATATGTGACTCTACGTCAGAAACTCGGCCGTGTGTCCAGCCCTCCGGCGGAATTGTGCGCCGGGGACGGGCAGGGCCCGGGGCCGACGGAGAGCGCTAGCGGGAGACCCGGCTCCGGACCCCCTCGAGGAACCGCACCGCCCCGAGCGTGGTGTGGCGCGAGCGGATGGTCACCAACACGTCGAACGCGTGCTGGGCCCGCGGGAGCTCGGCGTAGGCAACCGGCGCGGTCGAGATCTCCCGGAGCCGGTCGACGAAGCGGCGGGCCACAACGGGCGGGACCAGGGTGTCGTTGGTGCCGTGGAGCACGAACACGGGCGGGGCTTCCGGGGTGATCCGGCGGTCGGGCGAGGCCTGGTCGAAGAGCGGGCGGTCGTCCTCGATGGGGACCTTCATGACCCGGCGGGCCAGCAACTCGGCCAGCCCCGATCCGTAGGCGCCTCCGACGTCGGGTTCCGCGGTCAGGTCGTAGACGCCGTAGAAAGGGAGGCAGGCCTGCACCGACGTCTCGGCGTCCTCGAATCCCGGCTGCCACTCGGGAGCATTGGGGGTCAGGGCGGCGAGTGCGGCCAGGTGGCCTCCGGCCGAGCTCCCGGAGAGGGCGATGAAGTCGGGATCGCCGCCGTACTCTGCGATGTGCTCGCGTACCCAGGCGAGTGCCCGCTTGCAGTCGACGATGTGGGCGGGCCAGGTCGCCTTGGGGCTGAGCCGGTAGTTGACCGTCACGCAGACCCATCCGCGCCACGCCAGCTCGTCCATCATCGGGAACCCCTGTTCGCGCTTGTCGCCCATCACCCACCCCCCGCCGTGGAGGTAGACGAGCACCGGGGCCCCCACCGGGACCGGGTCCCGCCGCCTGAGGATGTCGAGCTTGTGCTGGTGGTCGCCGTCACCCCAGTAGTCGATGTTGCGGATCCGGCGGATCCCGCCGAACCGGAGGGGAACGGCGAGGACCAGCCGCCACCAGTGGGACCAGGCAGGCCGCAGGTCGGTCCCCGGAGCGTCGATCGGGCCGCTGGCCGCGCCCTCGAGCGCCGAGTCCACCACGGCCCCCGAGCGGTGGGCGACGACCGCCAGCACGACGAACCAGGCCGCGCTGGCCACGATCAGGGCGAGCCCGGCCTCGGACTGCCAGGCGTGGAGCCCGCCCGCGGCGGAGAAGGCCACCGCGGCGGCCGCCTCGACGACGACCAGGTGGACCGGCAGTTCCGACGGGATCGACCCGATCACGAAGCTGACCGCGGTGAGGGGCTCGCGCCGGGGGGAGCCCAGGCGTTGACCGGGAGCAGGGCGAAGATCGTGCCGACGGCGAAGAAGGTCCAGGCCACCCACACATCAAAACACCGTTGGCGGCACCGAGGTGAATCCCCCCCGCCGGGTGGGGCATCATCAGGTGTGGGGGGATCGGCGGACGAGAGCGGGAGGATCTGCATGGAACGACTCAGCGGCCTCGACGCCAGCTTCCTCTACCTGGAGACGCCCACCCTCCACATGCACGTGGCCATGGCCGCGGTCTTCGACCCGTCCACCATCCCGGGTGGGTACACCTTCACCGGCATGCAGTCCCAGATCGCGGCCCGCACGCAGCAGGCCAGGGTCTTCCGCCGCCGGCTGGTCGAGGTCCCGCTGGGTCTCGGCCACCCGGTGTGGGTGGAGGACCCCGGCTTCGACATCGACTACCACGTGCGCCGGGCCGCGGTGCCCGGTCCGGGCGGTCTGCGTGAGCTCTCCGACCTCATCGGGGACATCACCGGACACCAGCTCGACCGCTCCAAGCCGCTCTGGGAGATCTGGATCGTCGAGGGTCTGGCCGAAGGACGGATCGCGGTGGTCGCCAAGATGCACCACTCGACCATCGACGGGGTGTCCGGGGCGGCCCTGCTCTCGGTCCTGTTCGACCTCGAAGCCGACCCCGGACCGGAGCCCCCCGTCCCGGAGCCGTCCGGTGACCAGCGGATCCCCTCGGGTTTCGAGCTGGTCGTCGAAGCGCTCGCCGCCCGCGCCGTTCGGCCGCTCGAGATGACCCGCGACCTCCTGCGCACCACCCATCGCCTCCTCGACGTCCGGCGGGTACGCCGCCGGCCCGAACACAGCAGCCCCCAGTCGCGGGCCGCCCTGCCGCTCTCCGCCCCGCGCACCTCGTTCAACTCGTCACTGACCCGTCGCCGGCAGGTCGCGCTCTCCGCCATCGGCCTCGCCGACGTGAAGCGGCTCAAGAACGCGACCGGGACCACGGTCAACGACGTCGTGCTGACGGTCTGCACCGGAGCGCTCCGGAGGGTCCTCCTCGAGGGCGACGAGCTGCCCGACCGGCCGCTGGTCGCGGTGGTCCCGGTCGCGGTGCATCCCGAGGAGGGGGCACCCCGCGGGTCGAACCGGGTCTCCTCGATGTTCGTCCAGCTGCCCGCCCACCTCCACGATCCGCTCGACCGGCTGCGGGCCATCCGAGAGGGGACCAAGGGGGCGAAGGAAGAGCACAGCGCACTGGGCGCGGACATGCTGGTCAGCTGGGCCGAGCACGCGACCCAGAACACCTTCGCCACCGCCGCCCGGTTCTACAGCAGGATGCGACTGGCGGAGCGCCACCGACCCATCGCCAATCTGGTCGTGTCCAACGTCCCCGGGCCGGGCTTCCCCCTCTACCTGGCCGGGGCGGAGATGGTCGCCGGTTTCCCGCTCGGTCCGGTCATGGACGGGATGGGCCTCAACATCACCATCATGAGCTACCGGGGCACCCTGTTCTGGGGGATCATCGCCTGTCCCGAGACGATGCCCAAGGTCTGGGATCTGGCGGCCGGCATCCCGCTCGCGCTCGACGAGCTCCTCGCCGCGGCCGGCGAGGCTCCGGCCTGCTTCCGCTCCGAGGAGGCCGCCGAGGCGGTGGTGGCCTCGGGTGCCGCGGCTCCGGCGTTCCCGGGCACGCCCACCGTGCGGGTCCACCGGGGCGCGGTCGCCCGGCCCTGAGCATTCGCCGCGATGGGCCGGAGCGTCGGTGCGGCCGATGCAGCGATCACGCTACGGTGCGGCGGCGACCGCCATGGACGAGGCGCCCGAGCAGACCGGGATCGGTCGCCCGAACCGCTGGGCGACCGGGTCGAACGGCAGGACCGCGTCGAACCCGTCCACGATGAACGCGCCGGTCGACCCGGGGCCGACCACGATGTCGGTCGGGTGGCCGGTGCCGGGATCGGCTGCGCCGCCGGGGCGCAGCGGGAAATGGACCGGGGGTCCGGGGTTCGGGAAGTCGGCGACGGTGATCGGGTCCACCCAATTGTTGGCCGAGTCGACCACCAGCACCCGGGTCCCGTCGGGGGTGACCGCCACCGCGGCGGGGTCCGAGATGCCGAACCGGTCGAATCCGGCCGGCGACCGGACCGCCCGTGTCGACGCGGTGAGGGGGAGCACCCGGCCGCCGTAGTCGGCGCCCCCCTGACCGACGACGTAGACGGTGCTCCCGTCCGGGCTCACCACGATCCCGTGCGGCGAGGAGACCGACGAGACGGACAGACCGGTCGGGACGAGCGGTCCGGCGGTGGCGGTCGAGGTGTCCACCGGCACGACGCCTCCGGAGACCAGAACGAAGAGGGTGGGACCGGTCGGGCTGAGCGCCATCCCGAAGATGGTCCGCCCGGTCCCGACGTCGAGCGGTCTGCCGACCGCGCGGGTCGCCGGGTCCACCGGCACGACCGTCGATCCGCTCGCCGCCAGGACGATCCCGTTGGGCATGACCGCGACGGCGCGGGTGCTCCCGGTGCCCGGGATGGGGATCGGACGGCCGGCCCGCTGGGTCGAGAGGTCGATCGGGACCACCACGTTGCGGGCGTCCCCGCGCCCGCCGTCGCTGGTCACCACGTCGGCGGACCGCCCGTCCGGTGCGATGGCGACCGCGTCATCGCCCAGCGCGGCGGTGCCGGCGACCGGGAGCGGGATCGGATCCTCGGCGGTGCGCGTCGCGAGCTCGACCGGGGTGACCGCCGTGGGGCACACCACGTACCCGATCGGGCCGTGCGGCGCGAGCGTGCCACCGGGGACCGGCGCGGGGACGGGGTCGGCCAGGACCGAGCAGCCGGACAGGAGCGACGCGGTGAGCAGGACACCGGCGGCCCTCGCGGACTGGCGCGGCCGCTTCCGGCCGGTGGTGCGGGCGTCCATAGGTGAGCCGACCCTAGCGACGCCGGAGCGACCGGCCGTTCCTTCCGCTCCGTCCGAGGGTGCGTTCCGGGCGGCCCACGGCCCGGAGGCCGGCGCGACTCAGGAGTGCGAGAAGTTTGGGGCGCCGTCCATCTCGAACGCGAGCTGGTCCACGTAGCACCACCACCAGTCCTCGCCCGGCTCGAACGACTGCATGACCGGGTGGGCGGTCGCGTGGAAGTGGGCGGTCGCGTGGCGGTTCGGCGAGCTGTCGCAGCAGCCCACGTGGCCGCACATCATGCACATGCGCAGGTGGAGCCAGGTGCTCCCGATCCGCAGGCAGTCCTCGCACCCGTCGGCCGAGGGGGTGACGTCCCGCACGTCTGCGAGGTGGCTGCAGGTCTGCGCGCCTCCGGTCATGGGGCCTCCCTCACTCGCGGTGGCGCCGAGCGTACCCGCCGCTCAGCTCGCCGCCGCCAGCGGTGCCCCGGCGTGGGCGGCCACCGCCGAGAGCGCCTGGTCGAGCGGGGTGGCCTCGAGACCGAAGGTGCGGGTGCAGGCCGTCGAGTCCATCACGAACGGGCGGTCGAACTGGTACCGGGTCTCCCGGAGCGCACGCAGCTGGGCCGAGACGAGCCCGGCCGCGGTGACCGCGACCAGGTGTGCGGGACGTCGGGGTCCCCCAGGAGGCGGACCTTCCTGCCGGCCAGCAGGCGATCGACGTTGCGTCCGAAGAAGCGCGCCCTGCTCGAGATGGGCGCCTTCGTCGGGCTCCCGCCGCCGTCGTAGCCGGAGGCCCGCCCGGGTCGTCGGTCGGAGTTGGGGCGGCCGGGTCAGGCCTCGTCGGCCCGGCCGGCGTGGCCTCGGCCGCGGTCGGGGGGCGGCACCGAACCTTCGGAGGTGCGGTGTCTCGCATCCCGGGCCCTCCGGTAGTCGTCCCCGGGGGCGATGGAGAACCGGGCGGACACCGTGCCGTGCTCGGAGCTGGTCCGGACCGGAAACCCGGAGGCGACGAGGACGCCGACCATCTCGCGGTTGTCGGCCAAGGTCTGGGCCACGAATTCCCCGATGCCGTTGTTCCACGCCACGTCCGCGAGGCGCTCGAGCAGCAGGGTGCCGACGCCCCGGTGCTGGTGGTCATCGGCGACCACGAAGGCGACCTCCGCCTCGGCCGTTCCCGGGTTCCGCTCGTATCGACCCACCCCGATCAGGCCGGCGCCGATCTCGACCACGAAGGCCAGCCGGTCGACGTAGTCGACGTTGGTGAAACGCTCGACCTCGGCGCCGGTCAGGTGGGGGTGGGCGGAGAAGAACCTGCGGTAGACCGTCTGAGAGGAGAGGTGGTCGTGGAAGGAGGTGAGCGCCCCGGCGTCCTCGGGACGGATCGGCCTGAGACGGACCGGCGTCCCGTCGCGGAGGCGCTCCTCTGACTCGAGCTCCGCCGGGTAGGGCCCGGCGCCGGGTGGGACCGACCGGTCTCCGTCCTCCATCGTCGACGATGGTAGGGCGCGTCGGCGGGTGAGAGGGTTCCCGGAAATTTTCTCGCCGCGCGCACTGTACGAAGGCGGTCCGCCGCGTCATGATGGGAACGGCGTTGATGCACGAGGGATGTCGGCCCGGTGTGGCGTGGCCGGACCCTGTTGTTGCGGGACCGAATCGGAAGGGGGCCCTGATGGCCCAGAACGGTGCAGGACTCACGGTGACCAGCCAGGGCCGGAAGCCGCAGACGGACCAGCGGGCCGTCACCGGCGACGAGTTGCGCCGGCTCGACCGGCTCGCGCCCCTGCTCCACGAGCTCCTCGACTGGGGGCTGGTGCACCCCACCGACTCCGGCGCGTTCGAGCTGCGTGCGGACGTCCAGGAACGCCTCCGCCAGCTCAGTGCGTCCCGCCCGGTGCTCGAAGCGCAGGTCTACGTGGGCCGCCCCTGCCGCCGGTGCGGCCAGGTGGCGGTGACCAGATTGGTCGACGGGGTGCGCATGTGCACTCGGTGCCGCGACGCGGCGGGCGCACTCCCCGAGGCGGCCGACGGCGCCGAGGGGCCGAGTCCGGCCGTGGGACGCGGCCACAAGGCACGGCGGGCCCGCAAGGCCGGCTGAGCGACGGCGAGGGCGGTGGTGACGCTCCGGGGGCCCCGACTCCCGACGGTGACGTTCGGCCCTACCGGGCTCCCCGGGTTGCGCCCATCCTGGAAACAGGAACCGATTCCTCGCTGAGGAGGTCACAGCATGGACACCACCACTGGCACCACCGATACCACCCCGGACGGCCGGCCCGGCAGCGATGCGTTCGAGCGGCTCAATCGAGCGCTCGACGAGTGGCGCGGACGGATCGACGAGCTCGTGGTGCGCGCCGACCTTGCATCCAAGGAGGTCCGCGACGACGCCCGCCAGAAGGCGAGCGTGGCCGAGAACGCCTGCCTGGCGGCCAAGCGGCGCCTCGGCGAGATGCCCCACGACACCGGGGCGAACTTGCGTTCGTTCCTCGAGGGGATCGAGAAGCTCCTGGACGACGTCCGCCTGGCATTCCAGTCTGCCGAAGCAGTGATCCGGCGCGACAGGGAGAACGGAGCGGAGTAGCGGGCGACCCGGTCAGGTGCCCGAGGCATCCAACTCGCCGGCGCGGGAAGACCGTTCGGCGAGACGGGCCGCGTAGGTGGCGGCCTGGGTGCGGCGCTCCATGCCGAGCTTTGCGAGCAGGTTCGAGACGTAGTTCTTGACCGTCTTCTCGGCCAGGTACATGACCTCGGCGATCTGGCGGTTGGTGCGTCCTTCGGCGATGAGGTCCAGGATGCGCCGCTCCTGTGGTGTGAGCGTGGCGAGGAGTGGGTCCTCCTCTGCTCCCTTGCGGATCCGTTCGAGCACCCGTTCGGTCAGCGCCGGGTCGAGCAGCGATTCGCCGGAGGCCACCCGGTGGACGTCGTCGACCAGGCTGGACCCCCCGACCTGTTTGAGGACGTACCCGGACGCGCCGGCGACGATGGCGGCGAACAGCGCCTCGTCGTCGGAATAGGAGGTCAGAATGAGACACGCGGTGGCCGGCAGCATCGAGCGGACCTCACGGCACACCTCCACACCGCTCCCGTCGGGGAGCCGGACGTCGAGAATGGCCACATCGGGCCGCAGTGGAGGGATCCGGTCGAGGGCTTCGGCCACCGTCCCCGCCTCGCCCACCACCACGACGTCCTCGGCCGCCTCGAGGACCGACCGGAGGCCCGTGCGCACGATCTCGTGGTCGTCGAGGAGGAAGACACGGACGGTCATGGCTCCATTCCATCACGCCGGTGGCGAGCCGGCGACGGACGGGCACCCGTTTGGGTACTCTGGGCCGTCGATGAACCGCCGCTTCGAGGGGGATCGAATGCCGTACCGCTCGATCGAGGACCCTGTGAAGCTGCGCAGGGTGCTCGAGGCGACCCTCCTCCTCGAGGCCAACCTCGACCTTCCCACCCTTCTGGGTCACATCGTGGAGGAGGCACGGTCGATGACCAACGCCCGCTACGGCGCACTCGGTGTCCTGAGCGCAGGGGGAACGTCCCTGGTCGAGTTCCTCACTTCGGGCCTCTCGGAGGAGGAGGAGACGGCGATCGGGCCGCGCCCGACCGGCAAGGGGGTGCTCGGGCTGCTCATCGAAGACCCCCGCCCGCTCCGCTTGGCCCACCTCGGCGACTCACCCAAGAGTGCGGGGTTCCCCGAGGGCCACCCGCCCATGCAGTCGTTTCTCGGGGTGCCCATCAAGGTCGCCGACCGTGTCTACGGGAACCTCTACCTGACCGACAAGATCGGATGGTCCGAATTCACCAGTGACGACGAGGCACTGGTGGGCGCCCTCGCGGTTGCCGCCGGCTTCGCCGTGGAGAATGCCCGTCTCCACCAGCGGGCACAGGGCGTCGCGATCTACGAGGAACGCGACCGGATGGCCCGCGACCTCCATGACACGGTCATCCAGCGACTCTTCGCCATCGGACTCTCGCTCCAGGCCGTGGCCGCGGCCCCGCCCGGCATGACCATCAACGACCAGCTCCGGGGTGCGATCGAGGACATCGACGACACCATCCGCCAGGTTCGGTCCAGCATCTTCGAGCTCGGTGAGGCTGGGATCGGGCGGGGAATCCGCTCCCAGGTGCTCTCGCTCACCCGGGACCTCCACTCGGTGGTCGGATTCGAGGTCCCGGTCGTCTTCGACGGTCCGCTGGACACCGCGGTCAGCGACGAGATGGCCGAGCACCTGCTCGCCACCGTCCGCGAGGCCCTGACCAACGTCGGGCGCCACGCGGGGGGCACCGAGGCCAGGGTCGTGCTCTCGTACTCGGTCGCGTCCTCGTCCGTCCGGCTCGAGGTGACCGACAACGGGCAAGGGTTCACCGGCGAGACGGCGGCCGGCCCGGGCGGGGGCCTCGGGCTCGCCAATCTGCGGAAACGCGCCGAGAAGCTGGGCGGGACCTTCGAGGTCGGCCAGCCGGCGACCGGAGGGACCACACTCGTCTGGCAGGTGCCGGTCGGGACCGAATAGCCAGCATCACCTGCGTCCCTGCCAACGCCCTTCACCCGCTGCCGCTGCCAGCACCGACCCTGAAATCCAGCACCGACCCTGAAATAGGGACCTCTGCCCCTGTTCGCGACCCGTGCCGTTCCGTAGCGTGAACGCCACAGTCGAGGGGAGAAAGTCTTGACAGAGAACAGAGCCGCCAGGAGCCATCGGATCGTCGTCGGGGTGGACGGGTCCGAGGAGTCGCTGGCGGCCCTCGACTGGGCCGCGGGAATGGCAGAGGCCACCTCGTCGACGGTCGAGGTGATCGCCGCCTGGGAGTGGCCGACCCGCTACGGCGTGGCCCTGGTCCTGCCCTCGAACTACGACCCGGTCACCGACGCCGAGGTGATGGTGAGCCGAGCGGTCAAGGTGGTGCAGGAGGACCACCCTGCGGTCGCATTCGCGCCGGTCGTGGTCGAGGGCCACCCGGCGCAGGTTCTGGTCGAGGCGTCGCGTGGCGCTGATCTGCTGGCCGTGGGCAGCCGCGGGCACGGCGCGTTCACCGGCATGCTCATCGGCTCGGTGAGCGAGCACTGCGCGGCCAACGCCCACTGCCCGGTACTGATCATCCGGCACCAACGATCGTGATCGCCGCCGCCCAACTTCCCGGTGATCCGAAGAAGATCGACATCCTGACCAGGACCGAGTGCTTCGACCTGCTCGGTGGTCAGGACGTAGGCAGGGTCGCGGTATCCATCGGCGCGCTGCCGGTCATCGTGCCGGTCAACTTCGCCGTGCAGGACGAGTCGGTCCTCTTCCGCACCATCCTGGGCAGCAAACTCGACACCGCGACCGTCGGGGCGGTGGTGGCCTTCGAGGCCGACCGGTACGAGCCGGTCGGCCCCTCCGGATGGAGCGTGCTGATCCAGGGGAAGGCCTCCGAGATCGGCGATCCCCGCGGGCAGCAGCTCGACGAGCGCCTCCCACTGTCCTGGTGGGACGAACGGACCGACCCCGGTCGCCTGGTCCGACTGGAGGGGACCCACGTCACCGGGCGACGGTTCCGTCCACTCCGCTGGAGGTAAGCACCGTGACGTGGTCACCCCATCCGCAGTGTGGGCCAGCGGCCACGCCGGTCGGGGCCGAGCAGCATCTGGGTGTAGGCCCCACCGAGGTGGGTCGACCGCCAGCTGAGCATCGACTGTGCCAGCGGGAGCACGATGTCGGGATCACCGACGGAGGTGTGCCAGGACGGGTCGGCGGCGAGGTCGAAGCACAGCCACGTCCCGTCGGCGAACTGGACGTACGCGTGAGTCGGCGTGCGCTCGACGGCGAGGTTACGACGTTCGAGTCCGGGATCGGGTCCGCCGGACTCGCGGTGGGGGCCGATGAGCTGGTCGCGCCAGTCCCACTCGTAATGCGCCGCGCCACGCCACCGTCGCGGGGTCTCTCCGGCGAGGAAGGGGACGAGAGAGGTGCCGTCGCACTGACCAGGCACGTCGAGCCCGAGCAGCTCGGCGATGGTCGGGAGCAGATCGACCGCCTCGGTGAACTCCTGGACGACCCGGCCGGTCGATGCCGAGTGCCGGGGGTCGCGGACGAGGAACGGGACGCGGTAGCTCTGCTCGAAGTAGCCCAGCTTCCCGAGGAGCCCGTGGTCACCGAGCTGCTCCCCGTGGTCGGAGGTGAGCACGATCACCGTCCCGTCGTACTGGGCGATCGTCTCCAGGTGCTCGACGACCCGCCCGATCTGGTCGTCGACCTCGGAGACCATCCCGAAGTACTGCGCCCGGAGCTCGGCCAGTGCCGCCGGGTCGGCCGGTGCGGCGCAGGCCGGGAGGTCGAGGAACGCGGCGTGCAACCGATGGAGATCCTTGCCCGCCGGGATCGGCGCGGCCACGTCCGCCGGCGCGTACCGGGTCGACCAGAGGCCGGCCGCGGCATAGGGAGGGTGCGGTCGGAAGTAGCTCGCGTGGGCGAACCACGGGCCGTCCTGCCGGTCGATCCAGTCGAGCAGGCCCCCGGTGAGAAAGGCGGACGCGCTCTGGTCGGCCGGTCGCTCCGACTCGGTCCGGAGCGCATCGCGTGGGGTGAGGGTGCCATGGCCGAGGGACTCGAGCCGGGCGAGCCAGCCGACGAACCGGCCGTCGAGGGGCAGGACCGGGTCGAACCCGGGCAGGACACCCTCGTAGGTGTCGAGGCGCGGGTCGTCGGCTCTGAGGACAGTCGCCGGGTCGACCCCCTGGTCGGTGTAGCCGAAGAGGGCAGGCGCGTATCCCGCGCGGCCGGCGAGCCACGCCAGATTGTCGAATCGGTCCTCGAGCGGAGTGCCGTTGGCCACCACCCGGTGGTTCATCTGGTACATCCCTGTGTAGAGCGAGGCCCGGCCCGGAGCACAGGGTGCGGCCTGGCTGTAGTGCGAGGCGAAACGGACCCCCTCGGCCGCGAGCCGGTCCAGGTGCGGCGTGCGCACGAGCGGGTGCCCGGCCGACGAGAGGCAGTCCCACCGGAACTGGTCGAGCGTCACCAGGAGAACGTTCACAGCTTCACTCTTGCAGTCCCCCCATTGGACGACCACCGTGCCCGGGAGCACCGCGGGCCCTGCTGCGGTCGACGAGCACCCCGGAACGGTTGCAGGCCGTGACCGGGGCGATCGGACGACACGGTGCGGGAGGCGCGGCGCTGCGGGTCGTCGTGGTCGGTGGGGTGGCCGGCGGGATGTCGGCGGCGGCCCGACTGCGGCGACTCGACGAGCAGGCCCGGATCACCGTCGTCGAGCGCTCCGGGCACGTCTCGTACGCCAACTGCGGCCTCCCCTACTTCGTGGGCGGGGTGATCGAGGACGAGGACGACCTCCTGCTCCAGACGCCACGGCGCCTCTTCGAGCGGTTCCGCCTCGACGCGCGGGTGAACACCGAGGTGACCGGCATCGACCGCGCCGCCCACCAGGTCACGGTCCGGTCCACGCTCGACGACGCGCAGGACACCCTCCCCTACGACAAGCTCGTCCTCAGCCCGGGTGCCGCGCCGATCCGTCCCCCGATCCCGGGCATCGAGCGTGTGCGCCTCCTGCGAACCGTCGAGGACGCTGAGCGGCTGGTCCGCGACGTGACCGGGAAGCCGGCCGACGCGGTGGTCGTCGGCGGGGGGTTCGTCGGCCTGGAGACGGCCGAGAACCTGGCCGAGACCGGCATCGCGGTCACCGTGGTCGAGGCGGCCGACCAGCTCCTCTCGCCACTCGATCCCGAACTTGCCGTCCTGGTCGGTGCCGAGCTCGAGGCCAACGGGGTCGCCGTGTTGACCGGTGTGGCGGTGACCGAGGTCACCGGATCGGGGGTGAGCCTGGCCGACGGACGTACGATCGCCGGCCAGCTGGTGGTCGGCGCGATCGGGGTCAGGCCCGACGTGCTCCTCGCCGAGGTGGCGGGACTCGCACTCGGACCCAATGGGGGCATCGCGGTCGATCCGTCTGGGGTGACCAGCGACCCGGACATCTACGCGGTCGGCGACGCCGTGGAGAAGAACGACCGGATCGGGGGCGGTCACTCGCTCATCGCGCTGGCCAACCTGGCCAACCGGCAGGGCCGGCGCGCGGCCGACCACATCGCCGGTCTCCCGGTACGGGACGCCCCCTCGTCGGGTACGGCCATCGTCAAGGTCTTCGGGCTCGCCGCCGCGGTCACCGGGTGGAACGAGCGGCGCCTTCGCTCGGCCGGCCGGCCCTATCGGACCGTGCGGTCCCATCCGATGAGCCACGCGACCTACTACCCCGGCGCGGAGCAGATGGCGCTCAAGCTCCTCTTCGATCCCACCACCGGCGAGATCCTCGGGGCCCAGGGAGTCGGCCGCAGTGGGGTCGACAAGCGCATCGACGTGCTGGCGACCGCGATGGCCGGCCGCATCCCCGCGGAGCGGCTCGCCGATCTCGAGCTCGCCTATGCCCCCCCGTTCTCCTCCGCCAAGGACCCGGTCAACATGCTCGGCTACATGGCGGAGAACGTCCGATCCGGAGAGTGCGACGTGGTCGAACCCGGCGAGATCGCCGGGCTGCACTCGTCCGGTTGGACCCTGCTCGACGTCCGAACCCCGGAGGAGCATCTGCGCGGAACCATCCCCGGGGCGGTGTCCGCGCCGCTCGACTCGCTCCGGGATGATCTCGTCGGCATGGGGAGCGGGCCGTTCGTCGTCTTCTGCGAGGTGGGCCAGCGCGGCCACACGGCCACCACCCTCCTCCACGAGCTCGGCTTCACGGCCCGCAACCTGGACGGCGGGTACCGGACCTGGGCGGCGTGGGAGGCAGCCGAGGCGGGAGCACCCCGGCGACTCGTCGGATCGGCACCCTGACCACTCCGGCGCCGAGCCGTTCAGGACGTTGCCCGCACCGGACCGATGTACGCCTCGATGGCCCGGGCGAGACCCCGGGCGATCACCTGGTGGCCGTCGGCGCTCGCCGCGATGGAGGCCTCGAAGGGGTCGGTCAGGTAGAGCGGCTCGATGAGGGCCCCGGGCATCACGCTGGGGGTCGTGAAGTACCCGGGTGCCGCGGGACCGAGCAGCAGGACGTGCCCGTATCGGGCGGCGCCCTCGGCCACCGCTCCGCCCGACGTGGTCGGGACGAGCGATCCCTCCTTGTCGTCGGTGACCACACCGGCGTCGGGGATGTCCCATCCGCGGGCGTTCATCGCCGCCAGGACGTCGCGCTGCACCACCGTGGCGAGACGGAGGTTGGCCCCGGCGAACGGCCGGGCCGGGTCCCAGGTGGTCAGGCTCCCCGCATCCGAGGGGGAGCCGCCACTGTCGAAGTAGATCCCGACGAGGACGGCTGCGCCGGACAGGTCGGCGCACACGTCGCGGGCCACGACGTCGTCGTGCACGCCCTGCAGACTGAGGATCGACCCCGAGCGGTCGGCCGGGGTGAGCCGGGCCACCGAGCTGTCCGTCGTGCGGGAGACCACGACCCGGAACCCGGCCGCCCGCAGCAGGGTGGCAGTCTCGAGCTCGACCGGCAGTGTCTGCATCGACTCCTCGACGGTCGCACCCGAGGTGGTCGTGCCGATCGCCCCCGGGTCGACCCCGCCGTGCCCGGCATCGAGGAAGACCGTGGTGTGACGGTCCCCGGCGGTCGGCGGGTAGGCGACGCACGCGCCCGTGGAGAAGGCCGACGGGTCGAGGGCGGTGCCTCCGTCGCCGGCTCCCGGGCCGGCGACCTCCTCCCGGTGCCAGACCAGGTATCCGGCCACCGCGACCAGGACCACCAGTGCGAGCAGCAGGACGGTGGGGAGGCGCCGGCGACGGGGAGCGCTCCCGGCCACCGGGGGGCGCCGTGCAGCCGGGGCCCTGACGGTGTCGCGCGTGGTCACCCGGTCATTGAACCAGCCGTGACGGGGCCCGGGACTTCGGGCCCCGCCACGGATGACTCGGATCAGATCCGCACGGAGCGGACCGGGTGCCGCCTCCTCAGAAGCCGGACCGGTGGGTGCCGGTGGCGGCGAGACCGAAGGTCCCGGCCGGCAGGCCGGTCACGAGCGGCGTCGACGGGCCGAGGGTTCCCGACGCGGAGATGCCCGAGGCGTCGATCCCCAGGTTGTCGGCGATGAGGAGGCTCGAGCCGGACACCGCGAGGTCGGTGTCACCGACACCGGGGCTGGCCTGCACGTCGGGGTTGAGCAGGCCGAGGGTGCCCGCTGACGACACCGAGTAGGCAGAGACCGTCCCGGAGTGGGCGTTCGACGTGAAGGCCTCGGTCTGGTTCCCGTTCCCGGTCAGCGCGACCCAACAGGGAGCCAGCTGGAAGTCCGCCACCTGGCTGATCTGGGTAACCGAGCCGTCGGGACGGACCGAGAAGGTGGCCAGGCCACCGAAGGCCGCCTCGGAGACGACTGCGACGCCGTCCCGCGTGAAGGCGAAGCCGTAGGGGCCGGTGTTCGCGGCGAGCGTGGTGGTGACCGCCGGGTCGGCCAGGCCGAACCGGTCGACCGGGAACACGTCGATGGTGTTGCTCGCCTTCTCGGTCACGACCAGATCCCGGCCGTCGGGTGTGAAGCCGATCTGTTCGGGCGAGGACGCTGCAGAGTTGAGCGGTTGCTCCGAGATGGCCTGATGGAAGAACAGCCCTCCGAACACGTCGAACCCGCCGATGTCGGCCGGAGTCGTGGCGTTGCCCGCGTTGAGCGCGTAGACGGAGGGCCCGTTCACGGTCACGCTGATCGGGTCCACCCCGCCGGAGCCGACCGTCTCGACGAGCTGCAGGGTCCCGTCATCGCCGACCAGGAACACGCTCACGTTGTCCGAGCCGCCGTTGACGACCGCGAGCACCCTGCCCCCGTCGCCGAGGGTCACCCCGCCCTGCGAGGCGGGGGAGGCACCCGTCCCGGTCCCTCCGGTCGGGTACGAGCCGACCTGGGTCAGACCGCCCCCCGGGTCGGTCCGGTAGGCGAGCACCTGGTTGCCGGCGACCTGGTTTGTCTCGGTGTACACGGTTCCGGAGTCGGCCCGCTGACCGTGCGAGAGCGGCTCGGCCGAGGCGCTTCCGGCGCCGAGGGTGACCACTCCGGCGGCGGCGATGCCGGCGCTCGCGGCGGCGATGCCGAGACGGCCCCGAACGCTGAGCCGGTGACGGGCGCGCCGGGTGAACGAATTATCGGGCATTGGGTGAGCTCCTTTCGGGCAGGGACCGCTGATCGGCCCCACGCCGGTACCGTCACCGGCCCTCCGAAGGGCGTTACACCCCGCGGTCAGGAGACGGTGATCGAGAACACTTTCCATCCGAGGTTGTCGGTCATCGGGGAGGTGGTCGTCCTGGTGTCGTGCAGCCCGACGACGAACCTCGAGGTCCCGGTCCCGGTCGGCGTGCCCGAGACGACTCCCGTCGACCCGTCGAGCGAGAGTCCCGACGGCAGCGTGCCGGTGCCGGGAAGCACCAGCCAGGTATAGGGCGGGTTCCCCCCGCGCGCGGCGATCCTGGCCGAGTACGGGTGACCGACCGTGCCAGCGGGGAGGGAGTGGGTCGTCACGGTCAGGTCGAAGGGGAACTTGACCTCGGCCATCGCAGGCGCCGCCTGGTAGGTGGCCAAGGTGTCGGGGGTGCTGCTGCCCGGAAAGAAGAAGGCGCCGCTGCCCGTTCCCGAGGTGAGCTGGAAGGCGCGCAACGCGGAGACCGGGTCAGCCGCGCCCTTGACCAGCGCGGTGGCCGAGGGCGACTTGGCGAGCGCGAGGATCGCCTGGACGACCAGTGCGGTCGAGTCCGGGTCGGTGCTGCCCGGGGCGCTGGTCGAGTTCGGTTCGTACCCCCATCCGGCGTCGGCGTCCTCGGCGTGCACGAGGAACTGCCAGGCCGAGGAGGCGCGGGTGGTCCCGAGCACGCCGACCGCGGAGAGACCCATGACCGCCAGCGCGGTCGAGTTGGTGTCGGGACCCTCGAAGCTCGCCGGGTTCCCGTTGCAGGGATTGCTCGAGGTGATCAGGCTGGTCCACCCCCCGTCCGGGCACTGCTGCTTGGCGAGCCAGCTCTCTGCAGCGGTGAGCTGGCTCCCGGTCGACACGCCCGCCGCGGCGAGCGCGGTCAGGGAGAGCCCCTGGCGGTAGGCGCCGTCGTAGGTCGCGCTCTGCACTCCGAACAGTCCCGCGGTCGAACCGGACCTGCGCTGGGTGGCGAGCAGCCGGGAGACCAGGTCGGTCCCCCCGAACGTGCGCGGGTCGGCGTAGGCCGCGTGGGCGTCGAGGATGAGCAACGCGAGCTGGCCCGGGCCGTCCATGCCGTCCACGGTCACGTAGGCATCGACGTGCGACGCCAGGTAGGAGAGTGCCGCGTGCACTCCGGTCGGGTCGACGCCGGCGCTGACCAGGGCGAGGACCGTGTTGGCGGTCGCGGCGAGATCCGGCTGGCCCGGGGTGGTGGACGAGGGGATGTACCCGGAGGAGGTCAGTTGTCCGGCGAGCCACTCGGCGCCCTTCTGGGCGGACGACACCTGGGGAAGGGACGGGGGCGCCCCGGAGGGGGGCGGGGCGGATGCGGAGGCCGCTGCCGGTGCCGCGGCAGCGGTGCACGACAGCGCGCACGCGAGGGCGGCGGTCGCAAGGAGGCGGGTGCGGGACATGTGGTCGCTCTTTCCGGGCAGCGACCCGGGAGACCCACAGATCGAACGGACCGGTGGCCGACCGAGTCCCTGCCGCATTTCTCGACGGGTACGGACTCATGGAGCAGAGCGGCGGTATCCCGACTTGTGACGAGCGACCTGCTCGCCACCCACGGTTGCGGACCAGTGCCGGACTTCGACCGGCTTCCCCGACGCACAGCTTGGACTGCAGGGCGACCGTAACAGATCGATCTACTTCGGGGCGACCGACCTCGACGCCGACGCGGCGAGAGCCGAGGGTCTCGGGGCAACCATCCTGGTGCAGCCCACCGACATCCCGGACGACGCCGGACGGTTCGCGTTCCTCATGGACCCGCAGGGAGCGGTGTTCGGCCTCTTCAAGGGGTTGGACGCCGGGACGCCGGGACGCCGGCTCGTCAAGGAACCTTGACGGATGAGGATCGGGGGTGCATGCTGAATCGGTGAGCCAAGGACCGTGGGAGCGATGGGAGTCGCTCCGATCGAGCGAAGACCCGGACCCGATCGAGGTCCTGGAGACCGTGGCCCACTTCCAGCGGTACTTCAAAGCGGTCGAGCGCGAGGCGATCCGGGCGGCACGCGGCCGAGGTCACACCTGGGAGGAGATCGGATCGTCCCTCGGACGGACCCGCCAGGCCGTGTGGCAGCGAGCGGACTCCGAGGCCTGGAAGCGGATCTCCGAGGACGGATGGTCCCGGAGTGCACAGGTCCGGTTCAAGATCGGACTCGATCTGCCCTGACCCTGAGCGCGCCGGGCGGAGCTCTCCATCCGATCGAGGAGTTCCACGGCACGGAGTTCCACAGGGGGGCGCCACGTGATAGCAAGTGCCGGAGCCGGAGCCAGTGCGGTCTCTCCGGTGAGCCGTGAGCGGGGAGCGGCTCAGCCCGACCCGAGAGAGGAACGACGAGTAACGATGTCCACCCGGATTGTGATCCTCGGTGGCGGGTTCGGCGGCCTCGAGCTGTCGACCCGCCTCGCCGAAGAGCTCGGCGACCAGGTTCAGGTCACCCTCATCGACAAGAGCGATGCCTTCGTCTTCGGGTTCTCGAAGCTGGACGTGATGTTCGGTCGGAACAGCCTCCAGGACGTCCGTCTGCCCTATCGCGCCATCACCAGGCCCAACGTCGAATTCCGCCAAGAGACGGTGACCGCCATCGACGCCGCGAACAAGCGGGTGGTCACCGACCAGGGCGCCCACGACGCAGACATCCTGGTCATCGCGCTCGGGGCCGATCTCGACGTCGAGGCGACACCTGGGCTCGCCCAGTGCGGTCACGAGTTCTACTCACCCGAGGGAGCCGCGCAGCTCCGTCACGTCCTCGCCGGCTTCAGCGGAGGGGATATCGTCATCGCCGTCCTCGGCGGCTTCTTCAAATGTCCGCCGGCCCCCTACGAGACCGCCTTCATGCTGCACGATCTGCTGACCCGGCACGGCGTACGCGATGCGTGCACCATCAATCTGGTCACCCCGATGCCCAAGCCAATCCCCATCTCGGACGAGGTCTCCGGCGCGGTCCTGGCGCTCCTCGACGAGCGAGGCATCCGACACTCACATGCCACCTGGGTCGATCGCCTCGACCCGGAGACACAACGGGTGGTGCTCCGTGACGGGAACAGCGTTCCGTTCGACCTCGTCCTGGGCATCCCCGTCCATCGGGCTCCGCAGGTCGTCGTCGACTCGGGGCTCACCGATGACGGATGGATCGCGGTCGATCCTGCCACCTTCGTCACCAAGTTCCCCGATGTCTATGCCGTCGGCGACATCACCAGCGCCCCGGTGCCGAGAGCCGGCGTGATCGCCGAAGGAGAAGCGGCCACCGTCGCAGGGGTCCTGATCCACCAGCTCGCAGACGGCCCACCTCCCCCGCCGTTCGGCGGTGAGATCGTCTGTTACTTCGAGATGGGCGACCAGACCATCGGCCGCGTCAGGGCCAACTTCCTGTCCGGCCCGACACCCACGGCCCTGTACACACCTCCCTCGCTCGAGGGTGCCAGTGAAAAACGGCAGTTCGCCACCGAACGCCGCCGGCGCTGGTTCGGGCTCGACTGACCCGTCGTCACCGATCTCACGGGTAGCGAGTCAGCCTCCACGCCGGCGCGTGGCGGGGGACGCCCCGCTACCACCGGCCGAGCAGCGTTTCGATGCCGGTCGCACCGTTGCGCGCTCCGTCCGTTTCCCTGATCAGCATTCGCATGCGCTGGGCCGCCTGACGGTACGAGGGATCTGACACGACCTGCTCGACGGTATCGCCAAGCTCGCCGACTGCATCGGCCGCAATCAGTTTTCCGGCGCCGACCGCGACGATTCTCTCTCCCACGATCGGCTGGTCGGCACCGACCCCAGGAATACAGACGAGCGGGACACCATGGGCCAAGGCCCCCATGACGCTTCCGTGTCCTCCGTGCGTCACCATCAATGTTGTCTCGGGCAAAATTGCCTGGTGGGGTACGACACCAAAGACAACAGCGTTTTCTGGCGAGTTGAGCGTGTCGGGGGAAAGCGCTCCCGTGGTCATGACCACCCGGATGGCGCGCCCGGCCAGTGAGTCGAGCACATCCTGCGCGAGGGCGGAAGACCCCTGGCCTGGCATAGTGCTCAAACTGACCAGGACGAGCGGCCGCGGGTCACTTCCATCCCAAGGCGACGGCCATCCCTCGGCGGGACCTGCTTCAGGTAGGACTGGGCCGACATATCGGACGCTGGGGGCTGGTTCTTCGTCCCCCCCGTCGAACTCCCGCACGGTGGTCACCACGACGAGGTCCTTCGATTCCCATTTGAGTTGGCTGACGGCGAGAACTGGTAGTCCGGCATCCACACGGAGCCCATTACCGAATCTGACCAGCGAGTCACGTACCGGAAGTACAGACCGAAACAGCCCGTGCACGAGCACAGCGGTCGGTGCGGCGATCTCCTGCGACCGGGCGAGCACTCCCTCGAGCATGCAGTCCACGACCACCACGTCAGCCGGACCCTGAGAAGATGAAGCGACAACCTCGTCGGCCAGGTCCGTGTTCATCCACACTTCCTCGATGAGGTAGGTCAGCCGGCGATCCGGCGGATGCTCCGCCAGGCCGCTGGTGAGCCGGTGGGACCAGGGTGAAAATGAGAGATCCGCAGAAGTAACGGCGTGGCGCTGCGACTCCTCTCCGATGACGCGGATCTCATGTCCTCGGTCGCGCAGCTCCCGGGCGATCCCCAAGGTGGGCGGGAGGTTGCCACCGCCATCCCACGTGACAAACTGAAATCTGGACATGTCGACAGTGTGCCACTCGTCCGTCCGTGATCCGGTCCGAGACCGATGTCACCCAACACCAATGCACGTGGTCGACCCGATGAACGGAACAGGGTCGTTCTGCCCTGGTCCTTGACGCACAGTCGTGACCACAATGGGCGGCATGGCAAGCAACCTCGCCTATCTTGCTGCAGGAATCGTGGCCCTTTGGGGGGTCGCTCATGCGATCCCCACGAGGCAAGTTCTCGCGGGATTCAAGCCGATCACCCAGGACAACCGGCGTGTGGTGCTTCAAGAGTGGATGGCCGAGGCGTTTACGATGTGGGGTGTGGCAGCTCTTGTGGCGTCTGCGACCGCTGTCGGCGGAGCCGGGTTCCCACGACTGAGTGGGGTCTACCGGATCGCTGCCGGCCTTCTGGTTGCGCTCGCAGTACTCACCACTCTCACGGGCGCTCGCACGCCGGTTGTCTGGTTCAAGATATGCCCCGTGTTGCAGATCGGTTCAGCGACCCTGTTGGTGCTGGCCAGCCTTCTGTAGTGACGAGGGGAGATCAGCCCGTACGCGTCGCCCCGTCTGGCAGTCGCTCACGGTGAAAGGCCTCTAAGCCGACGCCACGACCGACTCTTTCCGGTAGTAGTGGTCCTGCTCGAGGTCCTCCAGCAGGCTAGGCCCGGTCGGCTGCCATCCGAGGAGTTGCGCGGTGATGGCGGCGCTGGCGGGGCAGTCCACAGCGACGAAGTGGCCCAGGTGGGCAAAGTGCTCGACGGCTTCGGCGGGGCTCACCGACGCCGTCGGGACGCCGAGGTGGCGGCCCATTGCCTGGGCGATCTCGCGGAGGGGGACGCCCTCGTCGCCGACCGCGTGCAGGACCGATCCGGCGGGGGCGACCTCGACAGCCAGGCGGGCGAGCCGGGCGGCGTCGGAGCGGTGCACGGCGGGCCAGCGGTTGCCGCCGTCCCCCACGTACCCGGCCACCCCCCGTTGGCGGGCGATGCCAACGAGGCTTGCCACGAACCCGTGGTCGCCGTCCCCGTGGACCGTCGGGGGGAAGCGGAGCACCGACGAGCGGACGCCCGTGCCGGCCAGGGAGAGCGTGAACAGAGCGGTGGCCACGCGGCGCCCTGCGGGGTTGGCCCGGACCTCGGCACCGGGCACCAGCCCGTCATCCTCGGTGGCCACGCGGTCGGCCTTCAACCCCAACATGCCGGAAGCGAGCACCAGGGGCCGGTCGGACTCTGCGAGCGCCCTTCCCATGGCCTCGACGGCCCTGCGGTCGGCTGCAGCGGCGGCGGCGAAGTTGCCGCCGAAGGCCACCTCGTGCTGGAAGGCGAGATGGATGACTCCGTCGGAGTCGGCAGCCGCCGTGGCCAGGCCCTCGGGGTCGTCGACGTCGCCCCGTCGGACGAAGGCGCCGGCAGCCTGCAGTGCCTCGGCCGATGCGTCGGAGCGGGCCAGACCGACGACCTCGTGGCCGGCCCCGAGCAGTTCGGGGACGACGGCAGCGCCGATCCAACCCGATGCGCCGGTGACGAAGATTCTCATTGCTGCCTCCTGGAAACGGTGATGTCAGTAACTGCTGTCACCATACCCGTGATGTCAGTGACTGTCAACGGTAGGATGTCGGGTCATGGGTCGATGGCAGCCGGACAGTCGGGGGCGGTTGCAGGAGGCGGCGCTCACGCTGTATGCCGAGCGCGGGTTCGACCAGACGACCGCTGCGGAGATCGCCGTCCGCGCAGGCGTGACCGAGCGCACCTTCTTCAGGCACTTCGCCGACAAGCGCGAGGTGCTCTTCGGTGGATCCGCGCTGCTCGAGGAACGGATCGTGGCGGGGGTCGCCGACGCACCGGTCACCGACGGTGCTCTCGACGCGGTGGGGCGGGGCCTCGACGCTGCCGCCGACATGCTCGGCGAGGGCCGCCGTGACCTTGCCCGCCAGCGCCAGACCGTGATCGCGAGCAACCCCGAACTGCTCGAGCGAGAGCTCGCCAAGCTGGCGTCCTACGCCGCAGCGGTCGCCGCCGCCCTTCGCCGGCGAGGCGTCGGCGAACCCCAGGCGACCCTGGCTGCCGAGTCCGGCATGGCCGTGCTCCGGGTGGCCGTCCAGCGCTGGGCCGGCGCGGAGGACGACCGGGAGCTCGGCGCCATCATGCGGGACTCCGTGGCCGAACTGCGAGCGGTCGCGGCCGAAGGCTGACCGCCCGATGCGCCCGACTCGACGGCGGCGCCGACGGTCGAGCCACCCACCTAGATACTTAAGTCTCTGCTTGACCTTAATCGGGTCAGCCGGATATACTTAGGCGAGTGGTTGACCGTTTCGACGAGCTGGACCGGGTGTTCCATGCCCTGTCCGATCCGACCCGCCCGACCATTCTCGACCGACTCGGCACCACCCCTGCGCCGGTGGGTCAGCCGGCCCAACCACTGCCGGCCGCCGGTGGTGCTCCAGCACCTGGGGTGCTCGAGGCTGGGCAAGTGGTCTCCCGACAGGACAAGCGGTCTCCCGACAGGAAAGGAAGAACCGATGTCTGATCACGTCGTCACCCATGCCACCTTCACCCTGGAGCGCACCTATCCGGTTCCGCCCGAGCGGGTCTTCAACGCGTGGGCCGACCCGCAGGTCAAGGCCCGATGGTTCGCCGGAAATCCCGACGACTACGAACTGGACTTCCGTCCCGGCGGCCTCGAACGCAACACGGCCACCCCCGGGGGCAAGCGGATCACCTGGGAATCCCTCTACCGAGAGATCATCCCCAACGAGCGGATCGTCTACACCTCGACATTGAGCGAGAACGACACAATTGCCACCGTGTCGCTCACCACGGTCGAGCTCGTCCCCGAAGGCGAAGGCACCCGGTTGGTCCTCGTCGAGGCCGGTGCATACCTCGACGACCGCGAACAGCCGAGTTGGCGGGAGGAAGGCACGAGCGACTGGCTCGGCGCCCTCGGCAAGGAGTTGGGCGACCAGGCCGGTTCATGAAACCACCGCGGGATCCGTCCCGCGCTCCCGGGGCGGCCCGCCCTGCACGTTCTGGAGGCGCACTTCCCCGTGGGCGACGAGACGTCCGGAATCATCGGTGACGTCGGCCCGCCAGCGCTGGTGGGTGCGACCCTGTAGCCGTCTGACGACTACTTCAGCCGGTAGGTGAGCAGCACATTGCCGGACTCGAACTGCCTCACGTGGGCCAACCGGAACGCGATCCGGTCCTTCAGATCCTCGAAGAGGGAGCGGCCCTGCCCAAGGAGCGTCGGGCTGACCATGATCCGCAGCTCGTCGAGGACGCCAGCGGCAGCGAAGCAGGCGGTGAGGTGAGCGCTGTCCAGCACGAGCAGCTCGCCGCCGGGAGCGGACTCGAGTGCCGCGATCCGCTCGACGGCCTCGCCATCGATGATCGTCGTGCCGGACCAGCTCGCCTGTTCGAGCGTATTCGAGAAGACCAGCTTGGGTTTGGTGTTCATCCCGGAAGCAATGTCGGGATCGCTGGCCCGGGCCTGGTCGGTCGGCCAGTAGGCGGCCATGTGCTGGTGGGTCACGCGTCCGAAGCCGAGGGTGTCTGCCTCTTCGAGCTGGCGAAGCGCAAAGCCCTTGAACTCCTCGTCCACGATCGACCAGTCGAGCTCACCGTTCGGGCCTTCGTAGAAACCGTCCAGGCTGGCCATGATGAAGGACGACACGGTTCTCGTCACGATCCACCTCCGTTCACGACGGCCGCCTGCGAATCCAGACCGGAGCGCGTTCCCTCCGTGGACGGAGTCATGCTTGCTCCACTGTGCCGGCTTCTTCCTGCAGGATGTCGCCCAGGCGGTCCAGGCGGGCTTCCCAGCCGCGCCGGCGATCGGTGATCCACCGCTCGGCGGCGGTCATCGCCACCCCTTCGATCCGGCACATGCGTGTTCTCCCGACCTTCTCGGTCTTCACGACCCCGCATGCCTCCAGGACCTGCACGTGCTGGACGACGGCCGCAAGGGACATCGTCAGGGGCTGTGCCAGTTCGCTGACCGAGGCGGGTCCCAGGGTCAGGCGTTCCAGCATGCTGCGCCTGCTCTTGTCGGCAAGCGCCTGGAAGGTCCGATCCAGGTCGACCGTTTGATTAAGCATATCCTTGAGTGTAGTGACCGGTGGGTGGAATGGTCAAGCATCCACTTGAGGTTCCGGATCGGCCGTCAGGAGACCGTCGGGGTCCGAATGAGGTTCGTCGGCACGACAGAGAGCAGCTCACCATTTCGGGTGTTGGGCCAGCCCTCGAAGAGTGCGTCGTCGTCATCGGGCTCGTCGACGGGAGACCCACGAGGAAGACCGATCACCTGCTCGAGGCTCCGACCGGCGTCCAACGCCGCGAACAGGACGGCGATCGAGGCCAACGAGAACCCGTCACGCTGCAGACGAAGCACGGCGCGCAGGCGCTCGAGGTGCTCGTCGCCGTAGAAGCCGGTGCGGCCGACCAGCTCGGGCCTGGGCAGGAGGCCCTGTGTCTGAAAGGCGCGGACGTTGCGACCGGTCGTGCCGCCCAGCCGGGCGAGCTCATCGACCGTGAAGCGGGGCACCGGTTGATTGTAACATGGTTTCATGTTATGTATTGAGCCGTAAACGATAGCGAGTCGGGAGGACGATCGTGCCGCTGAACCTCGACGCCGTGGGGTCCACATCCGGACCGACCGATCGGAGTTGGACCTCGACAGAGTGCCTGCTCTACGCGCTCGGGATCGGTGCCGGTTCCCTGGACGCGACCGGATTCGAGCTCGACTTCACGACCGAGAACTCGGCGGAGGTCTCCCAGAAGGTGCTCCCCACCTTCGCCGCCGTGGCCGGTGCCGGAGGGGGACCGAGGTCCTCACTCGGAAGCTTCGACCCAGCCATGCTCGTGCACGCGGAACAGTCGGTCGAGCTGCACAGCGCCATTCCGACCGAGGCGACGATCACCACCACCTCCACACTCACCGCCATCTACGACAAGGGCTCCGGTGCCCTGGTCCGATCGGAGTCCCGCTCCGTCGACGCCGCAAGTGGCGAGCCCCTGTTCTCGACCGGCACCGGACTCTTCATCAGGGGCGAAGGGGGCTTCGGCGGGGAACGCGGACCGTCCGGCGCGAACGAGCCCTTCCCCTCGCGCTCGGCCGACCAGGTCGTGACGTATACGACGAGGCCGGACCAGGCGCTCCTCTACCGGTTGTCGGGCGATCGGAACCCACTGCACTCCGATCCCGTCTTCGCCAAGCGTGCCGGGTTCGACCGCCCGATCCTCCATGGCCTCTGCACCTACGGATTCACCGGGCGCGCCCTTCTCCACGCACTGTGCCGATCAGAGCCGGGCCGCTTCCGTACCATGTACGGCAGGTTCTCGCGACCGACCTATCCAGGCGACACGCTGAACGTCTCCATGTGGGTCGACGGCTCGACCGCCCGGTTCCGCACCCAGAACCAGAACGGTCAAACGGTCATCGACGCGGGACGGTTCGAGTTCTCCTGACCGCAGGCGCCCTGCCCGCGTGTGAGCACGCCTTCACGGGTTCGGCACGTCCCACCGTCTCGTCCTGGGAGAAAGGAAACCACCAGTCTCGTATTCCACGGGCGACCGGTGCGCGCCCCGTCCCGTGGACACGGTGGTAGCGGCAGAAGGCCCATGCCAGCCGCCTCGCGGTGCCCCCGTCGGTACACTCGCTCCCATGCCCCGCACCCGGGATGAGGCAGCGAAGGACCGGGTCCTCGACAGCGCCCGATCCCTGGTGCGCGAGTTCGGGCCCAGTGCCGTGACGGCCGACGAGATCGCCTCGGCAGCCGGTGTCGGCAAGCAGACGATCGTCCATATGGCCCTCGACGTCCGCCACGGGCCGCTGTGGCTTCGCCTGGTCACCAGCCCATGACCTACGGAACCGACATCCCGACGCTCGACGCGTCCGAGGTCGCCGTCTTCGAGGCCTTGGGCACGCGTCGGCGCATCGAGCGCGGGGAGTACCTCTACCGGGAGGGCGACAGCGCCTACGACTTCTACATCCTGCTGTCCGGCACGGTCGATATCGTGGTCGGCGCCGAGAGCGACGCGGAACGATTGATCATCCGGCACGGTCCCGGACGCTTCCTCGGGGAGCTCAACCTCATCACCGGGCTCCGTGTCTTCGTCTCCGCACGGGTCGCCGAACCCGGGGAGGTGCTCGTGGTACCGGCCGACGCGCTGCGCCGGGTCGTTGCGACTGACCCGGCCCTGAGCGACAAGATCCTGGCCACGTTCATGGCCCGACGGGCCGACCTCCTGACGGACGCAGCAGGAACGACGCGGGTCGTGGGCTCACGGTTCTCTGCCGAGTCCCAGCAGCTCAGGGAGTTCCTGTCCCGAACCCGGGTGCCCTACCAATGGCTCGATCCCGACGCCGATCCCGAGGTCGACCGCCTCCTCCGCGAGTTCGAGGTGGGACCCTCGGAGCTGCCGGTGGTGATCTCCTCCGGTTCGGTCCTGCGACGTCCCACGCCGGGTTCACTCTCCGAGTATCTGGGACTGACCATCGGGAGCCTGCCGGACCGGTGCTTCGATCTGGTGATCGTGGGCGGCGGGCCGGCCGGCCTGGCGGCAGCGGTCTACGGGGCCTCGGAGGGGCTCCGGACGTTGGGCGTCGAGATGGTGGCCCCGGGCGGCCAGGCGGGCACGAGCTCACGCATCGAGAACTACTTCGGTTTCCCCACCGGAATCTCGGGGAGCGATCTCACCCAGCGGGGTGTGGTGCAGGCAGAGAAATTCGGTGCCGTTCTCAGCACGCCGTGTCAGGCCCTGGCACTGCGGGAGGAGGCCGGTCATCTCGTCATCGAGCTGTCCGACGGGTCGGAGGTGGCCGCACGGACGGTCATCGCCGCAACCGGAGCCCGCTACCGGCGACTCGGGGTGGACCGGCTCGAGGAGTTCGAGAGCAGAGGCGTCTACTACGCGGCGACCGATCTGGAGATGCGCCAATGCGCCGAGGGCCCGGTCGTGGTGGTCGGGGGTGGCAACTCCGCCGGCCAGGCGGCCGTGTTCCTCGCTGACAACAGCAGCTCGGTGACCGTGGTGATCCGGGGTCCCGATCTCAATGCGGGGATGTCCCGCTATCTCGTCGATCGCCTGGAGAGTCATCCCCGCATCGAGGTGAAGACCGGGACCCGGGTGGTCGCGCTGGAGGGTGAGGAGGCGCTCAGCGCCGTCGCGCTGTCGGGGGCCGACGGTGAGGCGATCCTCTCGACGGCCGGTCTCTTCTCCTTCATCGGTGCCGACCCGCAGTCGGAGTGGCTCTCGGGTCGGGTCGCACTCGACGACAAGGGCTTCATCCTCACCGACCGGGCGCTCGGAGAGGATGACCTGGACGACCGATGGGGGGTCCTGGATCGCATGCCGCTGCCGTTCGAGACCAGCTGTCCGGGGCTGTTCGCCGTGGGCGATCTGCGATCCGGCTCGACAAAACGTGTCGCCGCCGCCGTTGGCGAGGGATCCGCCGCCGTACGCTCGGTCCACGAGCACCTGGCCTTTGCGCGGCGCTGAGGGTCACGCTCGCAGAGCCGACGCTCGTGCCAGGTCAGCTCCCGCCTCTGCGACCGACGAGATGGAAGACGCGGCTGAGCTGGCGGTAGGGGTCTCGTCGGCTGGCTTCGAGTTCGACAGCGACGGTCGCCGCGACCTGCTCTGAATCGCCCGGGTCCAACTCGACTCCGCTGAACTCGAGCCAGTCGACGAACAGCCAGACCCCGTACCAGCGCACCGGCTCCACACCCCGGCGCCGGATGAGCTCACCGAGCTCCTCGACCGTGTCGGCCCGGCTCGGCCGTCCGAGCACCCCGATCTCCGTTCTGGCGTCGAAGGCGGCCAGTGCGCCGTCCCACCGCCGTTCCAACGCCGGGCGGACCGCCATCGCCTTGGCGTTGCCCGTCATGATCGAGACCACGCCCCCGACAGCAGCGCACCGGCAGAGCTGGTCGACCAACGGCTCCGGCTTCTCGAGGTACCCGAGCACGCCATGGCACAGCACGGCGGCAAAGCGTCGACCGTTCACCGCCTGGTCCGCGTGCTCGCCGTCGGCCTGCAAGAGCGTCACCCGGCGCCGGGCCTCGGCAGGCAGGCGCTGGAGTCGCTGCTGCGCTTTGTCCAGCATCGCCTGCGACGGATCGAGCAGGGTCACCTCGTAGCCGGCCCGGACCAGAGGAAACGATTGATTGCCTGCGCCGCCGCCGACGTCGAGCACCGGCGCCGGAGGCGATGGCAGATGCTCGAGCAGGTGCTGGTGGATGACAGAGGTGCGGACGTACCCCTTCACCGAGGCATACGCTTCATCAACGAATTGATCAGCGAACGGCGCCCAGCTGTCATCGACCACGCCCCCAAGATAGCTTTGGGACGAGAGCCTCAGTCGTGCTCCATCAGTACCTGAGAGAGGAGGTTCGTATGAGCGACACGGACGCTCCCGAAGGCTGGTGGCAGGAGTTCGTGTCCGCAGCGCCGGCTCGTACCGCCAAGCTCGCCGTCGTGAGAGCCGACGGCTCGCCACACGTCGCTCCGGTCTGGGTGGACCTCGATGGAGATGATGTCGTGTTCATGACCGGCGCGAACACCCTGAAGGGCAAGGCGGTACTGCGCGATTCCCGGGTGTCTCTCTGCTGGGACGACGAGCGGCCACCGTTCAGCTTCGTGATCATCACCGGAACCGCAACGATCACGACCGATCGTGACGACCTCGTGTACTGGGCGACGCGCATCGGAGGGCGGTACATGGGACCCGAGCGGGCCGAGGAGTACGGGCGCCGGAACGCGGTTCCCCCGGAGATGGTCGTGCGGGTGAAGCCATCGCACGTCGTCGCAAGGGTGGACGTCGCGGACTGACGCGGCGATGGCCCGGTTGTCGTCCAACCGATGACGAGTACGCCGGCGGCTACAAGTAGGGCAGGATCTCGATGTGCCCCTCGGTTCCGTTGACGCGGATCCGCTGCCCATCTCGAATCAGCCGTGTGGCGTGCTCCACGCCTACCACGGCCGGCAAGCCGTATTCCCGCGCGATCACTGCGCCATGGGTCATCAGACCGCCAACCTCGGTCACCAGGCCTGCGACGAGCAGGAACACCGGTGTCCAACTGGGGTCCGTGAAGGTGGTGACCAGGATGTCGCCAGGCCCCAGATCGGCTTCGGCCATGTCCAGGATGACGCGAGCCCGTCCCTCGATGATCCCGGCGGAAACCGGTAGGCCGACCAGCGCACCGGTCGGCACGTCATCGCGTCGGTACGACCCGGTGACGACCTCTCCATCCGATGTGAGCACCCTGGGCGGGACGAGCGCCTGATACGACCTGAACGCGGCCTTGCGCTGCCAGACGAGCTGGTCATCGACGTGACCCGAGCGCACCACGTCGGTGATCTCCTGGAACGTGAGGTAGAAGATGTCTTCCTCCTCCCGGAGCACGTGGGCCTGCACGAGGCGCTCAGCCTCCGCCAGCAAGGCCTGCTTGTACACGAAGTAGCGGTTGACCATGCTGTACTTCGGGTACTCCCGGTATCCGATGAACGCTCGGACGCGGTCGATCTTCTGCTTCGTCTCGGTCGCCTTCTGCGCGCCGTCCGGCAAGGCCCGAAGGCGCTCCAGCACGTCCTGTTCCTTGCTCTGCGCCTCCTGCAGCCCCTGCTCGAACCGGTGCTTGCCGGCCCCCGGCTCGAAGTTCTCGACGTCGGCGAGGATCACGGGGAGGAGGATGGACGGCCGTTCGCTCCAGCGCGGCCTGGTGATGTCGATCTCGCCGACGCAGCGCATCCCGTACCTGTCGAGGAATCCGCTGATGGCGTCACGCGCCTCCTGGCCGCCGGCGACCCGCTCGAGCCCGTCGAGGAAATCGTCGTCTCCGTCGACTCGCTGCAACGATGCGACCACCTCCGGATGCGGTCGGATCGCATCGGCGACGTCCAGCAAGGCCAGCCCCATCTCCGACGTCACGTTGTCGGGGACGGACTGGGTCAGCGTGTCGGCCGCGTTCTTCTCCCCCAGCCAGGATTCGAGCTTGTCGTTGAGCCACCACGTTGTCTCCATCGCCGACATGAACACCTGATGGCTCAGAGGATCGAAAAGGATGCGCCGCAGCTCTTGGATGTCCGCCAGGATGAAGTCGATCAGCGCGGGTCCTGACTTGGTTCGGATGTCGCGTTGCAGCGTGGCGATGGACGCCCGGGTGCGTGCCATCAGCTCTCCGACGATGGCCGGATCGGTCTCCAGCGGGGCGGGAGCACAGCCGACCGGAGCACCGCCGGGATCTCCGTCCGGAAGCGACGGGATGAATTCGTCGTGTTCGAGGACGGTCTCCAGCGCGTCCCTGATCAAGGGATCGCCTCTCCCCATGATCTCCAGGAGGGCGGCCCGGCTCGTGGGAGACGCAAGGCGCTCGGCGACGTCGACGAACAACCTCCCGCCGGCCTCGTACATTCGCGGGAGAGCCGTGAGCTGCCACATCGAGATCCCGAGGGGCTTCATGGCGTCGGTCATCATCTGCCCATGACCGACGGAAACGAAAACGTGATTCCCTCCGTCGTCTGTGGCGGGAATGGGGAACAGCGTGGTGATGGGCCGGCTCTGGACGATCCGGAAGTCGTCATCGACCAGGCACCATTCGATGTCCTGGGGGTGGCCGAAGTGGGCTTCGATCTTCCTTCCCAGCTGCGCGATCCGCACGACCTGGGCATCCGTCAACGCCGACTGATTCTGCCGCTCCGAGTCGATCGCCTGTTCCTGCGTCCCGCCTGACGGCGAGGCAAGGACGGCAACCTGTTTGGTGCCGACAGCTTTGGCAATGATCACGCCCTCGCGCACCTTGTAGACGTCCGGGTTCACCCGGCCGGAGGCCAGTGACTCGCCGAGCCCGAAGCCGGCCTCCACGGAGACAACCGTTCGGTTGGATGTGACGGGGTCGGCGGTGAACAGGATGCCGGATGCCTGCGGGAAGACCATCCGCTGCACAACCACGGCCATGTGGACCTTGCGTTGGTCGAATCCGTTCCGCAGGCGGTAGGTCACCGCCCGCTCGGTGAACAGGGAGGCCCAGCAATTGCTGACGTGACGGAGGATCGCCCCCGACCCCGCGACGTTGAGGTACGTGTCCTGCTGGCCGGCGAAGGAAGCGGTTGGCAGGTCCTCCGCCGTCGCGCTGGATCGGACCGCGTAGGCAGCTCGGCCGTCGAGCCGGGCAACCGAGTCGGTGATCGCCGCCGCGAGCTCGCCGGGGATGACGGTTCCTTCGACAGCCCGGCGGATCTCCGCGCTGAGCGTGCCGATCGCCTCACGATCCTCCGGGGTCATGCGCGACAGCCGATCGAGTCGTTCGTCGATCGCGGGCGCGTCCGCCATGATCCGCCTGAAGGCGTCCGTCGTCACGCAGAAGCCGGCCGGCACGTGGATGCCTCCGATCCGGGAAAGCTCCCCCAGCTGCGCGCCCTTGCCGCCGACGACCGCGACCTGCGTCCGGTCGATCTCCTGGAAACTCAGCACGTAGTTGCTCATGCGTCCCTTTCCCCTCGCTTCCCCCGCTGCTGCCGGTTGCGCTGATGTCCGTGCTCCGGCTTGTGGCCTGCATTGTCAGCACGCCCGGGGTCCTTGCAGCAAGACCCCCACCCTGAGGTACCGTGGTATCGGCGAACAAGATGCCCTCGGGTCCTCGGCGGTCGGTCTGCTCTGTGCGGTCGCTCGGACTCTGCCGGACTCTGCCCCACTCGACAGCGCTCCAAATCGGGTCGTCCTTATGGCCTGAGATTCCACAAATTTGTGTTTTCTCAGGAGACTGTGTATTGTGGCTGAGGTGCCCAGCGACGGCGAGATCACGTTCGCCGACCATGCCGGTCGGTTCTATGCCCGCCGCTACGGGATGGCCCCGATGGTGGGACGGCTGCTCGGTTACCTGGCCGTGTCCGAACCGCGCGAACAGAGCGTCAGCGAGCTGGCGGACGCTCTGCTGGCCAGCAGAAGCGCCATTGCCGGTGCGATCAACACGTTGGAGAACCTCGGACTCATCCGCCGGTCCCGGGCAGCGGGCGAGCGAATGGACCGTGTGTACATCGACCTGTCGTCACCCCGTGCAATGGGATTCGACCTCGCCGAGTACCAGGAACAGGGGGAACTGGCCCGAGAAGGTCTCCGACTCCTCGCCGACGCCCCGCAAGAGCGGCAAGCGGTGCTGCTCGAATGGGCTGCGTTCGCCGACTTCCTGGTGGATCGACTTCCGGTACTCGAGCAGGAGTGGAAACAGCTGAGGGAGGCCCGTCGGGCCGCCGGGGAGCTCCCTGACCCCCCGGCTCCGCATCGGGGAGGCAAGGCGTGACGACGGACCGGACGGCGCTGGGGATCGTGGCCCGCGACGTGTGCAAGTCGTTCGGCGACCATCTCGTCCTCGACAGGGTGAACCTGGAGGTCGGACAGGGCACGATCGTGTCACTGCTCGGTCCCAACGGGGCCGGCAAGACCACCATGGTCCGCATCCTGTCCACCCTGATCCCGGCCGATTCGGGTTCCATGCGCATCGCCGGTCACGACGTGGTCACCGACCCCGACGGAGTGCGGGCCGTCATCGGGGTCACCGGCCAGTTCTCCGCCGTGGACAATCTGCTCACCGGGGCGGAGAACCTGCGGTTGATGGCCGACCTCCGCCATCTCGGCCGCGAAGCCGGGCGACGGCGGGTCGCCGAGTTGTTGGAACGGTTCGAGCTCACCGACGCCGCGGACAAACCGCTCTCGATCTACTCGGGCGGGATGCGGCGGCGGCTCGACCTGGCGATGACTCTGGTGACCCTGCCCCGGGCGATCTTCCTCGATGAGCCCACGACGGGGTTGGACCCGCGAAGCCGTCGCACCATGTGGCAGATCATCCGCGAGCTCGCCTCCGACGGAGTCACCATCCTCCTGACCACCCAGTACCTCGACGAGGCGGACCAACTTGCCGATCGGATCGCGGTGTTGGACCAGGGGCGGATCGTCGCCGAGGGAACCCCGGCCGAGCTCAAGAGCCGCATCCCCGGCGGTCATCTCCAGCTCCAATTCGCCGACCCGGAGGTGCTGCGCTCGGCCGCCGACCTCCTTCCGGCGGCCGCCGCCGTCCCCGACCAACTCACCCTTCACGTGCCTGCCGACGGCACCGTCGACTCACTCCGAGATCTCCTCACCCGGCTCCACGAAGCCGCAGTCGACGTCGAGCGGCTGTCGATCCACGACCCCGATCTCGACGACGTGTTCCTGACCGTGACCGGCGGCCACGTCAGTGGCCCGCTCGACGAGAGCTCGACATCGACAGGAGAACCGCGGCGGTGACCACGATCGCGTACACGGTCAGCGATGCGCGCACCATGTTGCGCCGCAACCTCAAGCACCAGCTCCGCTATCCCTCGATGACACTGATGCTGGTCGGGATGCCCATCGTGTTCCTGCTGCTGTTCGTCTATGTCCTCGGCGGCCAACTCGGCGCCGGCCTCGGCACCCACGGCGGGCGCAGCGCCTACCTCGACTACGTCGTCCCAGGGGTGCTGCTGGTCACCGTGGCCGCAGCCGTTCAGGGCACGTCGATCATGGTCGCGATGGACATGACCGGCGGCATCATCGATCGGTTCCGGACGATGGCCATCTCCCGCGCATCGGTCCTCACGGGTCACGTGCTCGGCAGCCTCATCCAAACCCTGGCCGCGCTGGCCGTGCTGATCGGGGTCGCCTTCGGGCTCGGATTCCGCACCACAGCCGGGCCCCTCGCGTGGCTGGCCACGATCGGGGTGTTGGCCCTGTTCGCGTTCGCGCTGATCTGGCTCGCGGTGGCTCTGGGCCTGGCCGCCAAGAGCGTCGAAACGGCCAGCAACACCCCCATGTTCCTGATCCTGCTGCCCTTCCTCGGCAGCGGATTCGTACGCACGGCCACCATGCCGGAAGGGCTCCGGCAGTTCTCCCAGTACGAGCCTTTCTCCCCTGTCGTCGACACCGTACGCGGACTGCTCACCGGTGCCGCCGTCGCCAGCCAAGCCATCCTCGCCGTCGCCTGGAGCCTCGGCATCGCCGCCGTCTCCTACCTCTGGGCCACTCGCCTCTACAACCGGCGCCGAGCGGCGGACCCGGCGTAACGGCATGCAGTGGCTCTCGCCGGGGCGCGCCAGGACGAGCACCTGACCGGTTACTCGAGGATGGCGCTAGGACACGCTGGCATTCTCGAGCACCAGGGCGACCCCCTGGCCTGATCCGACACAGACACCGAGAACGCCGTAGCGGGCCTGGCGCAGCTTCAGTTCCGTGGCCAGTGTGAGGACGTAGCGGGTGCCCGACGACCCGAACGGATGCCCGATGGCGACCGCACCGCCGTTGGGATTGAGGCGGTCATCGGGCACTTCGAAGCCGTCCAGCTGGTGCGGTAGCTCGCGCAGCACACCGAGGGCCTGGGCGGCGAAGGCCTCGTGTACCTCCCAGACGTCGACATCCTCCGGTCGAAGGTGGGCTCGGTGGAGTGCCCTGGCGATGGCGAACGCAGGAGCGATCCCCATGAACTGGGGATCGAGCGCGTGCGTCGCCGAGGCCACGACCCGCGCCAGCGGAGCCAGGCCGAGGGATTGGGCCGCTTCCAGGGATGACAGGAGGACGGCAGAGGCACCATCGCTGAGCGGCGACGAGTTCCCCGCAGTCATCTGTGTGGTGTTCGGCTGCGGCGGGAGCGCGGCCAACTGCTCGGCCGTGGTGTCACCTCTGATCGTCTCGTCGTGTTCGAAGGTCCGACCGGGAACCTTTCTGGTGCCGGGGATCTCGAACGGATGGATCTCGGTGGCGAACCGACCCGAATCACGGGCTGCGGCGGCGTGGTGGTGGGAACGCAGAGCGAAGGCGTCGATCTCCTCGCGGCTCAACTTGTATCGGTCTGCCACGTTCTGCGCCGTCCTGATCATCTCGACGTAGGCATTCCGGACGAGCAGGACCGGGTTCGGGGGTCCGCCGGCACCCGCCCACATGGTGTCGAGCAGGAGGACCGGTCCCCGTGGGCTGAACGGGGCGTCCCCTTTCATGTTGGCCCAACCCGAGCGCGACATGGACTCGACCCCGGCGGCCAGTCCTATCTCGAGCTCGCCACTGCGGATTGCATGGGCGATGGAGATGGCGCCAGTGAGCGACGAGGCGCAGAAGCGGTTGACGGTGACAGCGGGGACCGAATCGGGGAAACCGGCAGCCAGTGCACCCCAGCGCGCGATGTCCCCCATGCCTTCGTGAGCCACATTGACACAGCCCGCTGTGATGTCCTCGACCCGATCGAGTGGGACCGCGACACGCTCGCATGCAGCCACCATCGTCTGTCCAAGCAGGTCGTCGGTCCGCAGGTGCGAGAGGGAGCCGCCGTAGCGGCCGACGGGAGTCCGCACGCCTCCGAGGACGAACGCGTCGGTCACGACAAGAGCGTCGCGTCGAGGGTGATCTCGGGTACACCGGCGAGGGCGCGGCTCACCGGGCATCCCTCCTTGGCCTTCCGGCTGAACTCGGCGGCGGCGATCAACTGCTCAGGGTTCGAGCCGGGCCCGTCCTCGAAGCGGGACTTGTAGGTGTACCCCCTGCTGATCGTGTCCCCCGCTGTGAACGTCCCGAACCCAGTGGGTAGATCGCCCTTCCATTCCGCGCTCTCCTTTGCCGGCATGTCAGCCTCCTCGGTTGCCGCCAAGATCGTTTCAGTTCTAGTCGGAATTGGAGCAAAATCGATCAACACCCTGCCATGCTGCATCTCCAGGGATCAGTGCCCAGCGGCTTGACCCCCGTCGATATGGAGCGTCTCTCCGGTGACAAATGTCGCCCGTTCGAGATAGAGAACCCCGTCGACGACGTCGCCGATTTCGCCGAGCCGGCCCAGAGGATGGAGGGCCGCCATGCCCTCATAGGAGGTGAGGTCGTCCGTCGTCCTGATCACACCCAGCGCGACGGCATTCACCCGAATCCCCCGCGACGCGTACTCGGTCGCCAGTGAGCGCGTGACGGCCGCCAAACCGCCCTTGGTCAGGGCAGGAAGCGCAGCAGGTCTTGTGCTGTCGGGGTTGTCCACGAGACTGGTCGAGACATTGACCACGTGGCCGCCGCGCTGGGTGATCATCTGACCGATGACGCACTGGGTCAGGTTGAAGAACCCCGTCAGGTTCACCGAGGTGATCAAGAGATAGTCGTCGAGGGTGTAGTCGGTGAAGGGCTTCCCGATGAATACTCCCGCGTCGTTGACCAGGCAGTCGATCCTTCCGAACCGATGGAGAGCTTGCTCCACCACATTCCGGGCTGTCTCCGCTTCGGCGATGTCACCCCTCACCGTGAGGTAGTCGTCCTCGTCGGTAGCGTGGATGGAACGTGACGTGGCCACCACGGCATACCCCTCTCGTCGAAAGCCGGACACGAGCCCTGCGCCAATGCCCTGGGAGCCGCCGGTGATGATCGCGACCCTCCGACCCGACGGCGACGAAGACGGTCGTTCTGAGCTGGGGAGCGGTGAGCTCATCCGACGAGGTAGATCTCGTAGATCACGCCCGTGGGTAGGCGACCCCCGACACTGATGAAGACGCCCTTGTTCAGCCAGTCCAAATCGGGAGCTGCCGTCTCGATCTGCGTAGACGTTCGGAACACGTATTCACTCGCGTCGACCTCGTCGCCGCGACTCAGGCGGGCAAGAACTTCCGCGGTGCCGTGACGCACTCCTTGCGAGCGGAGGTACAGCACGTCACCGTGATCGGTCTGCAGTGTGTAACGGATGTCTGCGAGCGCGGTGCCGTCCGGCAGAACGATCTGCCAATCGGCGCATGTTCCCGGGAGGAGCGACCCGTTGAGCTCGGGCCCGGTGAACGTGCCGCCGATCACGGGAACGATTCGCCGCAGCCCCTGTGTCACGTTCCCGACATCGAGGACCTCGCCGAGGCTCGCCTCCAATCGGAGGATCTTCGTCAGGAGGGGTTCCGGAAGCGGATTGCCCATCATTGACTCCTCTCTCTGACTCTTCGGCATCCCGGTGTAACCGAGCCCTCAAGACATTCGCTTGGATCCTCAGCGGGTAGTCGGATACTGAAGGAGCGGCGTAATGGAAGTATGCACCCATTCGTCCACAGCCGGACGAGGTGCCTTCGCGGCATTGATCTCGCACGCCTCGTGCAGTCCAGTTGGTCGATGAACGATCCGGTTTGCCGCGGTAACCGCACGCCGACCTACACTCGGACATGCCCCGGTTCTTCGACGAGCGGCAGTATGCAGTCGTCCAGGCGGCATGCGCCCGCTTGATCCCGACCGACGAGGACCCCGGAGCGACCGAAGCGGGCGTGGTCGACTACATCGACGGCTTCCTCGGTGCCTTTGCCAGCGATCCGCCTCTGATCTGGGCGGGTGGTCCGTTCTCGGGGCGGTTCGGCGGCGCCCCCGGCTTCGCCACCTTCCACCGGCTGGCTCAGCGCGACGAGCTCGCGTGGCGCACGAGGATCGAAGGCTCGTTGGGCATCCCCGAGCGCGAGCGGCTCGGACCGGTCAGCGGCTTCCAGGAGCGCTACCGACAGGGCATCGTCGCTCTCGGCGAGGACTTCATCGAGCTGTCCGGTGAGGAGCAGGACCGGCGGTTGACGGAGAACCGCGAGTTCGCGTTGCTCCTCTACGAACACGCCTGCGAAGGGATGTACGGCGCGCCGGAGTACCTGGGAAATCGCGGCTTGGTCGGTTGGCACAACATCGGATGGGACGGTGACGTCCAGCCCAGGGGTTACACCGACGAGGAGGTCACCCAGCCGTGAGCCGCGACTTCGACGTCATCATCGTGGGTTCTGGACCGGGCGGTTCGACCGCGGCCGACGTGCTCACTGCTGCGGGCCGATCCGTCGTCATCTTCGAGCGAGGACGGAACCACCTGATCGACCTCGAGAACCCCAATGAGCTGCTCTACGAGTACTCCAACGACGAGATCAAGTTCTGGAGCCGCCACTTCCTGGGGCCCGACCCGTGGCTCGAGCCGCGAACGTTCCGCCTCCGCGAGGAAGATGGCGACCGGCTTCACATCGGTGAGGTCAACAATCTCCCGGCCACGGTTGGCGGGGGAGGGGTCCACGCGGACGGCAAGCTGCCGCGCTTTCGGGAAGACGACTTTCGAGTCCTCTCGGAGCTCGGGCCGGTGGAGGGGGCTACCGTCGCCGACTGGCCCATCGGCTATGACGATCTCGAGCCGTACTACGCCGAGGCCGAGCGCGCCGTCGGGGTGGCAGGGGACGCGGAGGGTAACCCCTTTGCCCCGTGGCGCTCGGGTCCCTACCCGATGCCCCCCGGTGCCCCCATGTACTGCGCCGTCGTGACCTCCACAGCGGCCGAGCGGCTCGGCTACCACCCATACGCCGCTCCTACGGGCTGCAACTCCGTCCCCTACGACGGTCGGCCTGCCTGCAACAACTGCGGCTTCTGCGCCTTTTTTGGCTGCCCGATCCACGCCAAGGGCGATCCGGTGGCGCTCCTTCGCCGTGCTCTCCTCTCTGGTCGAGCCGAGCTCCGTCCCGAGTCGTTCGTGAAGCGGATCGTCGTGGCAAACGGCCGGGCCACCGGCGTCGAGTGGATCGACACCGCGGGCAACACCCATACCGAGACGGCCGCGCATGTGATCGTCGCCGCTGGGGCCATGGAGACCCCGCGGCTCCTGCTCCTGTCGGGCCTCGACCACCCGATGATCGGGCGCAACCTGATGTTCCACTTCCAGACACTCACATTCGGCCAACTGCCGATGCGGGTCCACGCCCACAGGGGTCGCTCTGTGACCCACGTCCACGACGACCACATCATCGTCGACAAAGCGGCCCGAGCCGCGGCGGCTGAGGCCGGTCTGCCCTGGCTAAAAGGCGGACTGGTGGAGCACGGCGGGGCGGCCCATCCCATACTCGAGGCCAAGATCTATCCGTGGGGGCCCAAGCACAAAGACGGGATGCGCAAGTCGCCGATGCGCGACCATCTGGTCGGCTTCACGATGCAGGGGGAGGACCTCCCTCAGGCCACCAATCGCGTCGACCTGGACCCCAAGATCCGCGACATCCACGGCCTCCCGGTGGCCCGCACCACATACCACCCACACCGCCACGAGCTGGCAGCTTCGGCCTACTACGCCCCCAAGCTCGAGGCCGTCCTGAAAGAGGCAGGAGCGCTCTGGTCCCAGAGCACGACCTCGCCTCGCCTTGGCACCGACTTCATCGGGAGCCTGGGCACCGACCTGGTCGGGCGCCTGGACATCGACTTCATCGAGGAAATGTGGGAGATGGCGAGCATCCCGACGTCGCGCCACGTCGTGGGGACGGTTCGCATGGGGACCGATCCGGCGACCTCGGTCTGCGACGAATGGGGGCGGCTCCACGACGTCCCCAATGTCGTCATCGCCGACTCCTCCCCTTTTCCCACCGGGGCCGGCTACGGGCCCACGCTAACACTGGTCGCCCTGTCGATCCGCAATTCGCGCGCCCTCACCGCCTGACTCCACACAACGCGACATGGCGCTCAGTTGGGCGACATCGGCGAACACCACCCGATATCGGACGCGAACCGCGCTGGGCGTTGGGACTCAGCGAGAGTAACTTCGCCAAGTGGAATCAGCGACACCGAGCTCCGACCGGCGTATGGCAACCGGGGGCGTCAATTCCAACTCATGCGCTCGCGAATGACAAGGTGCCAAACAGCAGCGTCAGGTATTCTTCACAGATTGCCCCCGGGAGGCGGTCTGACGTGGAAGCGAGCTAGTCATGGCGATTCGTGGATCAGGCCGGCGGCGCAAGGATGCCGACGGTGGATCCGATCGCCCGGATCGCAGACGCCGGGCCTTGCGCCCCCTCTTGGGTGGCACCGTGGCGATTCTCTTCGGGTTGACGCTGGTGGCATGCGGCGGTACGAGCACCCCCGCGGCGACGCAGTCAGGCACCAATCCCGATGGGGTCCTCAAGTACGGGATCGACCTGAACAAGGAGTTCGACAACACCTTCAATCCCGAACAGTCCCTCAATCCTTGTGGATTCGCGATTCTGTCGAACATCTATGCCTCTGGCCTGGGAATCACCAACAATGCCTTCGTTCCCAATGTCGTGGCGAGCTGGTCGTCGACGCCCAATACGGTCACCCTCCACCTACGGCCAGGCGTGGTGTTCTCAAACGGCGACCCGGTCGATGCCAGCGCCGTCAAGGCGAGCCTGCTCTACATGAGGATGAGTCCCCTGCTCACCACGCTGAGCGCGATTTCGACCATCGATGTGATCAACCCGGTCACCCTCGTGCTCAACCTCTCGAACCCGATCCCGGGAGACGTCATCCAGGCGATGTATCACTCGGACGGCACCATCGTGGATCCGACCACGATCAGCACCGACGCGACCAAGCCGGTGGGAGCTGGTCCCTTCGTGCTCAACAGCTACCAGCAGGGTTCCTCGATCAACCTCGTCGCCAACCCGAAGTACTGGAACAAGGGCCAGTACAAGCTCGGAGGCGTCGACTTCGTCCAGGTCTCGGTCGGCCCGCAGACCATCGGGGCGCTCGAATCCGGCGCGATCGACATGGCGACGCTCGAGCCCAACGATGTCGCGCAGGTCGAGGCCCAACCCAACCTCGCGGTGACGGTGGGCCAATCGTACGACTACGTGGACCTGCAGATGCGCCAGAACAACGGGCCCTTTACCAACTCGAAGGTGCGCGCCGCACTGGAATACGCAGTGGATCGCAACGCCCTCAACAAGGTGGTGTACAACGGCCTCGGCCAGCCGGCATACCAGCCCTTCCCGTCCTGGTCGCCCGGTTACAACAAGTCGGTCGGCAACAGGTACACCTACCAGCCAGCGAAGGCCAAGGCGATGTTGAAGGCCGCCGGCTACCCCAACGGGGTCTCGTTCTCCCTCGTCGTGCCCTCCGGCGACCCCTCGTTGGGCCAAGCGTCTCTGATCATTCAGCAGCAGGCCCAGGCGGCGGGGTTTACGGTCAGCCTGCAGCAGGTCGACCCCGCAGACCTGCTGACCGATGTGTACATCAAGGGACAGGGCGACGCCGTCCTGACCGAGCAGCTCTCGAACGGGCCCGACCTGGCCAACAACTTCGAGGACGAGTTCCTCCCGATCGGCTTCCTCACCCAGCACTTCGGGACCGCCAATCCAGCGCTTGCTCCGTACATAGATCAGGCCCTCAACTACGTGACAGCCCAACAGCAGGCGCCATACATGCAAAAGGCCGGGGCCCTCGCCATGACGATCGGGGCAGAGGTTCCCCTCGTGTTCCAACCCTCGCTCGTTGGCTACAACAAGAGTGTGGTCGGGGGGACGGTCCAGGCGCCGATCGGCCAGTGTCACACCGACCTGTCGGGTATCTACATCAAGAAATAGGCCGGCCTCGGGGCACGCGGGCTCGCCGGAAGGGAGCATTCATCTTCTGTTTACGGCTCGGCGGGTCTTCCCAAGATGGGCTCAGAACGATCAACTCGACATCGGCGTCCGTCACGAACAAGGCCTTGGTCTTCCTCAGCCAGTCGCCGCAGGGCTGACCCCCCACGATGGCGTCTAGCAACTCTTCGCTGCTCTCGTTCGTGGCGAGACGGCTGCTGATCACCATCCCGTTGCTGCTGCTCATCTGCCTCGGTGTCTTCAGCCTGATCTTCCTGATCCCTGGGAACCCCGCGCTGACCCTGGCCGGCGGGGCCAAGGCCACCCCCGCGGAGGTGGCCAAGATCACCAATCAGCTCCATCTCAACGAGCCGTTCTTTGCACAGTTCTGGAACTGGCTGTCCGGCGTGCTCCACGGCCACCTCGGGAACTCGTTGTTCCAGAACGAGAGCGTGGCCTCGGGCATCGCCCTCCGGTTCCCGGTCACCTTCAGCGTGGCGCTCGGCGGGATGTTCGTCGCCATCGTGATCGGGGTACCCGCCGGCATCGCCGCCGGGGTACGGCCTCGGTCCGCCACGGACCGGGTGGTCACGGTCGGGAGCAGCCTCGGAGTCGCCATTCCCGATTTCTGGCTGGCAATGATCCTGGTGGTGATCTTGGCGATCAACCTCCACTGGCTGTCGCCAATCGGCTACGTGAAGTTCACCACCTCACCTTGGGGGTGGTTTCAGCACCTGATCATGCCGTGGTTGGCGCTCGGGATCGGCGGGGCGGCCACCATCGCTCGCCAGATCCGGGGCTCGATGATCGACACCCTCCAACAGGACTACATGCGTACGGCCGTGGCCAAGGGCCTCCCTCGGCGCATGGTGATCGGCAAACACGCCATGAAGAACGCCCTGAGCCCGGTGGTCACGGTCGTAGGCATCCAGTTCGCGTACTTGCTGGGCGGCACCTTCATCATCGAACAGATCTTTTCGCTGCCGGGACTCGGGACCTACATGCTCCAGGCGATCAGCGAAAAGGACCTGCCGGTCATCCAAGGCGTGGTCCTCGTCACCGCCCTCTTCTTCGTTCTCGTCAACCTCATCGTCGACATCATCTACGGGATGCTCAATCCCAAGGTGCGCCTCGGGTGACCTCACTGCTACCTCCGGGGGACACCGACCCGCTCGTGCTCGGGGACCGGATCCACGAGCAGCGGGTCGAGGAGAGCTCCCCGGACACCGAGACCGACCGGCCCGAGCGGCTCTGGCGCCGGTTCGTCCGAGACCCCTTCGCCGTCGCTGCGCTGGTGTATCTGGTCCTGGTGACCGCGGCAGCCATCGCTGCGCCGTTGATCGCGCCGTACAAGCCGAACTTGGAGGACCTCAACGCCGTCAATGCCGCACCTTCGGGAGCCCACTGGCTCGGCACGGACGACCTGGGGCGGGACATCCTGAGCCGCCTCATCTGGGGCGCCCGGGTCTCGATACGGGCGACCTTCGAGATCGTCGGCATGGCGATCGTGGTGGCCCTCCCGATCGGGTTGATCGCCGGGTACTTCCGAGGTTGGTTCGACACGACCGTCATGCGGTTGATGGACGCCCTCTTCTCCTTCCCGCCCCTGGTGCTCGCGCTGACCGTGGCAGCGCTGCTGGGTGCCAACTTGAACGATGCCGCAATCGCCATCGCCGTGGTGTTCGTCCCGAGCTTCGTCCGGTTGATCAGGGGTGAGGTCATCTCGGTGCGAGAGGAGAACTACATCGAATCGTCCCAGTCACTGGGCGCGGGCCCGTCCCGGTTGATCCGGTCGCACATCTTTCCCAACGTCGCCTCACCGGTCATCATCCAGGTGGCCCTGGCCCTTGGCTTCGCGCTCCTGGCCGAGGCCGGCCTCTCCTTCCTCGGCCTCGGAGCCCAGCCACCGACGGCCAGCTGGGGGAACATGCTCAGCGAGGCCTACCAGTTCATCTTCGCCAACCCCACCGCGCTCATCTGGCCGGGGTTGGCCATCACCATCACGGTGCTCGCCTTCAACCTGGCCGCCGACGGCCTGCGTGATGCCCTGGGACGCGAGCGGGCCGTCTCCGCCAGGCGCGCCCGGCAGCTCGCTCGTTGGCTGCGGGGCCGGCTGGTGCGTACGGGGTCCTCGCCGGATGTGGCGACCTCTGAGGCCGGCGGTGACCGAGAGACGGCACTATCGCCAGCGGCAACCGCTCCGGCCGGTTCGCCGGCGGTGTCGGTCGGAGGATCCTCACCGCTCCTCGCCGTGGAGCGCATTCGGGTCGAATTCAACGTCAAGGACGAGTGGCTTCCGGTGGTCGAGGACGTCTCCTTCGAGGTGCAGCCGGGCCAGACGATCGGTCTGGTCGGGGAGAGCGGTTCGGGCAAGACCGTCTCGGCGCTGGCAGTCATGGGACTGCTCCCTCCCGGCGGCAGGCTTGCCACCGGCAGCGTGGGTTTTGGGGGACGCGAGCTGAGCACGATGGGGCCGAAGGAGTTGCGCAAGCTCCGGGGTGCGGAGATCTCGATGATCTTCCAGGAACCGATGACCAGCCTGAACCCTGCGTACTCGGTCGGCAACCAGATCGCCGAGCAGGTCCGGGTCCACAGCGGACTCAACCGCAAGGAGGCGTGGCGGGTGGCGGTCGAGATGCTCGACAGAGTCGAGATCCCGAATGCCGCCAAGCGAGCGCGCGAGTACCCGCACCTGTTCTCAGGAGGGATGCGCCAACGGGTGATGATCGCCATGGCGCTGTCGTGCCAGCCCAAGCTCTTGATCGCCGACGAACCGACGACGGCGCTCGACGTGACCACCCAGGCACAGATCATCGACCTCCTGCGCTCCCTGCTCGACGAGCAGTCGATGTCGATGATCTTCGTCACCCACGACCTCGGGGTGATCGCCGACGTCGCCGACGAGGTCGTGGTCATGTACGCAGGCCAGATCGTGGAGGAGGCACCGGTGCGCGCCCTCTACGGCCGACCGCGGCACCCCTATACGGAGGCGCTGTTGGCATCGATGCCTCAGATGACCCCGGCGGGGATGCCGCTGCATGCCATCCCGGGGAGAGTGCCGCGCCCCGACGAGCTCACCGCGTCCTGCCGCTTCCGGCTTCGATGCGACTATGCCGAGGACCGCTGTGCCGAGGGATCGGTCGCCCTGCGGTCGGCCCGCGTCGGTGGTTCCCCGGACCAGCACCAGCTCGCCCGCTGTCTCCGCCAGGACGAGCTCCATCTCTGGCGGGGCGGCAGGGCCGTTTCGATCGCACCGGCCCCGCCCTCAACGACGCCGACCCCTTCCTCGGCCCCAGCCCCAGAACCGCTCGTTCACGCCGACATCGTCACCCACTCCGACCCCAGGGCCGCCGGCGACAGGGCTCACCACGACGAGGAGGCCGCCCCCTTTGGCCGAGCACTCGACGTGTCGGGGCTCTCGAAGCTCTTCCCCATCCGTTCGGGCGTCCTCCGACGGGTCATGGGCAGCGTCAACGCCGTCGACCAGGTCACCTTGGCGATCTCGACAGGGTCCACGCTCGGCCTGGTCGGGGAGAGCGGTTCGGGGAAGTCCACCCTGGCCCGGCTGGTCATGCGGCTGATCGACCCGACCGCGGGCACCGTCTGTGTCGACGGCATCGAAATAACGGCGTTGAACGGCAGCGACCTGCGGGACCGCAGGGATCTCATGCAAATGGTCTTCCAGGACCCCTACTCGTCCCTGGACCCACGCCATACCATCGCCGACACCATCGGTGAGCCTCTGGTGGTGCACGCCGAGATGAGCTCGACGGAGCGGACCGAACGGGTCGTCGAGCTGCTGGAGCAGGTGGGGATGAACCGGTCCGCGCTCGAACGGTACCCGCACCAGTTCTCCGGCGGTCAGCGCCAGCGCATCGCCATCGCCCGGGCCCTGGCGGTGCACCCGAGGCTGTTGGTCTGTGACGAGGCGGTCAGCTCCCTCGACGTCTCGACCCAGGCGCAGGTGATCAACCTGCTCCGGGATCTCCAAGCCGAGCTGGGGACCGCCTACCTCTTCATCGCTCACGACCTCTCCGTGGTCCACCACATCAGCGACCGGATCGCCGTGATGTACCTGGGTCAGATCGTCGAGGAAGGCCCGGCCGAAGAGGTCTACTCCCGCCCGGCCCATCCCTACACCGCCGCGCTGCTGTCGGCCATACCGATCCCGGATCCCACCGGGCGAGAGAATCGCAAGCGAGTGGTGCTCCGAGGCGAAGTCGGAGACGCCACGACGGAGTCGACCGGCTGCCGGTTCCGTGCCCGATGTGCCTACGCCATGGACGTGTGCACCTCGGTCGAGCCCGAGCCGTACCGGACGCCCGCCGGCGTGTCGGTTCGCTGCCACCTCCATACGGAAGGACCGGTCTTGGCCGGGGAGACCGTGCTGTCGCTGCCCGAGAAGGCGCCGATGCCAGGTTGAGCGTTTGCATGGGCCGAGAAGACTCCCAGCCCGGCTCGACGTTGGGGTTCAAGGCCCACGCTTGCGCCGGCGACGGTTACTTGCTCACTCGATCGTGGTGACGTACGCGCCGACGAATTGTGCCGTCTGCTGGTCGACGTCGCCTCGACGTCGTGCTTCGTGACCATTCTGGGCATCGCGGCGGTCCATCCCCAGGCATGGCGTTCAGGGTCCGTCTGCCGTACCGGCCGGGTCGGTCCTGACCGCACCCGCCGACTCCAGACCGGCGATCTGAGACTCGTCGTAACCGAGGCCTTCGAGCACTTCCCGCGTATGCTCTCCCAGTCGCGGTGCGCGGAATCGCGGCTTGGCAGATTCAACCTCGAAGTCGGCGGGAGTGGCAATCATCATCTGGGTCCCGTGCTCATCGGGCACCTGCACCAGCCCGCCGGCCGCCAGGAACTGCTCGTCGGAGAGAAGGTCCTCGACGGTCTGTACCGGTGACCAGAAGAAGTCCGGCTCGGCGTCGAAGATCTCGGCCCATTCCGATAGTGGCCGTGTGGAAAAGATCTCGTCGAGGAGGCGCACCAGCTCAACTCCGTTCTTGTATCGGGCCACTGTCGTGTCGAAGCGCTCGTCGGTGAGCCATTCAGGGCGACCGACGGCCCGGGCCAGGGGCGGCCAGTGCCGTTCTCCCTCCAGGCCGACGACCCAGAAGCGCCTCCCGTCGCCGGCGGTGTAGTTGTTGACGGTCGGATTCGTCATCGTCGACCGGCTCCCGAGCAGGATCGGCCTTCCCCACATCAGCGCCACGTTCACGTCGAATCCGATGGTGTAAGCGCCCTGGCGAAGGAGGGATGCCGAGACAAGGTCACCCACGCCCGTGCGTTCGCGGGCGACGAGCGCGGCGCAGACCATGGCCGCTCCCGTCATCGCCACTGAGTGGTCGCCCATGCCTCCACGCTGGAAGGGAAGGTCGCGCACCGGGAGGCGTCAGGGAGGCCGCCACTCCGGAGCGCGCCCAGAAAGCCCCGATGTCATACGCCGGCCGATCCGCTTCGGGACCAGTCAGGCCGTACCCGGTGATGATGGCATAGACCAACGCGGGATTGCGATCCCTGAGGGACGTGGGATCGAGGCCGACACGTTCCAGTGCCGACAGCCGGATGTTGGTGAGGAACACGTCCGCCCCATCGATCAACGTGTTGGCAATCTCGCGACCCTCGGACGAGGACAGGTCCAGAACGATGCTTCTCTTGGAGCGGTTGTCGAGCTCGAAGACAGGATTGCTCGGAAGGTCTCCTCCGAGCATCTTCTGGAACCCGCGTGCCGGGTCACCGCTCGGCGGTTCGATCTTGACCACGTCGGCGCCCCAATCGCTCAGGATGCCCCCGGCGGCCGGCCCGGCAACCCACACGCCCAGCTCGACCACCTTCACGCCACGCAGTGGTCCGGTCGGTTCACCTCGATTGTCCACGGCTCCCCCGACTGGCCCGATGGTCTTGATTCGACGTTACTGAGTGAGACGTTGCCTCGGTTTCGACCCTAGCTGAGGCGTCGCAGCTGTCGGGACGGACCGACGGGGAGCAGGGCGACGGTCATCCAAGCACGAAGTCGCTGTCAACGATGCCCGTTGCTGCGGGACGCCGGGTTTGCTCGGAAGGAAGAACTGGCGCCGGCATACCTCGCCTCCCGGCGCCCAGCGGTACGTTGTTCTGTCTCGTCCAGGACGCCGGATACTCGATGCCGCACGGGGTGTACCACAGCGGGAACCCGGCGACCTCCATCTGCAGCATCGCGTTGAGGCCCGAGACAGCCGGGCGGAGGCAGAGGGGTTGTCAGGTGAAGATGATCTGGCCTCCGGCAGCCTTTTCGTAGAACTCGCCGACGGTGATGATGTCCTGCACCTGTTCGATGAAGTCGTTCTTTTCGAGTCCGAACAGATCGACCGACGCCTTGCAGGCATACAAGCCGGCACCGGTGTCGGCGATCATCTCGATGAACTCGGGGATGGAGGGGATGTCGAGCTTCTCCATCTTGTGGTTCATGTAATGGGTCATGGCGGTGGACACTCCGGGGAGTCCTCCCGCCATGGTGGCGAAATGGAGGCCGGGGTTCCCGACCGTCGCCAACTTGATGTGCTCATTGCGGGCCTTGTGGATGGCATCGAGGCCGAAGAACGTGAAGAACAGGTTGGCCTCGATACCCTCCGCCCTGGCCCCGTTGGCCATGATGAGTCCTGGGTAGATCCCTTCGAGGGAGCCCTTGGAGATGATGATCGAAACCTTTTCGATGGCGTCATTCATTGTCTTACCCCTCTTTCAGATGCAGCCGCGGGGTTTGGGGATGCCGGCGATCTTGGCTGCGATCTTCGCCGGTCCCTTGGGAAACAACTGGTAGAGCTCCTTGATCGACACGCCCGACGTCTTGCCCAAAACCCGTACCGTGGGCCCAGTCCCCTTGGCCAGGAACTCGGCCCTCATGAAGCGGATGACCTGCCAATGGGCGTCGGTGAGGTCATCGATGCCCTCTCGGCGAGCGAGCTCTGGGACCATGTCCTCGGTCCACTGCTTCGGGATGAACGAAGAACCCCTCCCCGTTGAGCTCGACGTCGCTGTTGGCGATAGTCGTGGTCGACATGGTCAGTCCTCTCCTGATACGACGGCTGTGACGGGTGACTTGCCTGCGGTGGGCATCGCAGAGCTGATCCCTGGGACGTCACGGCCCGGCAACAGGCTGTGCCAGTAGAACCACTGGAACATGAGCTTGCCCAGGTGGTTGAGGCGGGATTCGGCCAGCAGCGGCAGCCCGACACTCGCCGGGTAGTGGCCAGGCAACGGCTCGGTCTCGTAGTTGAAGTCGATGAGCAGAGCCTTGTGGAAGCCCGTCTCGATGAAACAGTTGGTGTGTCCGTCGAAGCTGGCGTCGAGCGGTTCACCCGTCAGGTAGCGACGCAGATTCTCCACCAGCACCTCACCCTCGAAGTGGGTCACCGAGCCGGCCTTCGAAGTCGGGACGTTGGCGGCGTCGCCGATGGCGAACACGTTGGGGGCCGCCTTGGTCTGCAGGGTGTGCTCGTCGGTGGGCACGAAGTTGAGCTCGTCACCGAGGCCCGACGACCTTCCGACGTAGGCGGCGCCACCGTGGAGCGGGACCACGACGGCCAGGTCGAACGTCACGTCGCGGCCGTCGTAGGCGACCAGGCGACCACCCATCCCGTCCACCTCTCCGGTGTTGAACTCGGTGACCAGCTCGATGCCCTTCTCGGCCAGCATTCCCGCCAATCGCTTTGACGCCACCGGTTTGGTGAACGCACCGTCGAGGGGGGTCACATAGGTCAGCTGGACCCGGTCTCGGATGCCCCGCTCGTGGAAATACCAGTCGGCCAGGAAGCAGAACTCGAGAGGCGCCACCGGACACTTGATGGGCATGTCGACCACATTGACCACCAAGCGCCCACCGTCGAACCTCGCCAGTGCTGCTTCCAGCGCGGCGGCACCATCGGGCGAGTAGAACGTGAACACCTTCTCCATCCACCCGGGGCCAGTCAGCCCATCGGTCTCCTCGGGCATGAGAACGGCGCCGGTGGCGACGACGAGCACGTCGTAGTCAAGCACCGACCCGTTCTCAAGATGGACGTGGTTCGCGGCGACGTCGACGTGGTCGATGGCGCTGTTGACGTAGCCGATGCCACGATGGAGCTGGCGACCCCTCGGTCGCACGATGTCCTCAAGACGGGTCAACCCGAACGGGACGAAGAGCAAGCCGGGCTGGTAGAGATGGCCGTCGTTCTGATCGACGACCGTGATCTCCAGTTCGGAGTCCGAGAAGACGCGGCGGAGCCGGTTGGCGCTCAGGGTCCCGCCCGTACCGCCACCGAGAATCACGACGCGCTTCATCATCAATTTCAGTCAACACCGACGACGGGTCCCTGAGTAGGGACGAAGGTCCCCTCTTCGATGATGGCGTGCGGGACGCCAAGGCCCTCCTCGATCCAGGGCAGTACGAATGTGCGCTCCGGATGTTCAGAGCCACGAGCTACCGCCGCCGTCAACACGCTGTCATTTGGTCCACGACAGGTCAGGGCCGGCCCCGAAGAACCGGCCCTGACCTGCACTTTCGATGGTGGCGGGGGCGGGATTTGAACCCGCGACGTTATCGGTAGACGTCGACGAGAGGCACGCCGCAACCACCGCACGCGTCTTCGGAAGCTGCTGTGATCCCGTCGCACTGGTCGCAGAAGATGACGCGGCCATGGTTTGAGGCCATTTCCCAGACGGCCGAGAAGTGGCTGTACTGCCAGCGCTGCTGGTAGAGGTCACGCACGGCGGCGCGATGCTCGGGCGAGGAGGCAAATGCCTTGGCGTCGGCGGCTGTGCGCCACAAGGCGATCAGGGTGATGATCGGCCCGTCGGGGAAGCTGTAGCGGCGGATGAACCCCGGAGCCGTGGCCAGCAACTCCATCAGGGGGACCGCCGCCGCCCAGAACCTCTCGGCCCCCTCGGCCTGGGCGAATGTGGCCTGCAGGATGAGGATGGCACCGGCCGACTCGGGACCCAGGCCCCCCTCGGGCCCTTGCTGAGTGGCGAGGATGGTGGGTGCAATCTGCATCCGGGGGATAGCGACCATCGCCGAAATCGCCTCCGGCGTCGGAGGGAGGGTGAGGAGTTCAGCCATGTGGATGCCCCAGTCGCTTATAATCCGATCAGTACCGGATTCAATAAAGTGATACTGGACCGAATGGCTAAGCCTGTCAAGAAGCGTGCCTACTCGTCGCCCGTCCGCCAAGAGCAATCCGCTCGCACGCGCGAGCGGATTGTCGAGGCGGCAGGTGAGCTGTTCGTGTCCCAGGGGTACGCACAGACCACCATTCGCCAGATCGCCGACGCGGCGACGGTGTCGCCCGACACTGTCTACGCCGTCTTCGGCACCAAGGCTCGGCTCCTGACCGCTCTCATCGACCAGCGCCTGGCTCCCGCCGCAGGCGTGGACAACGTGCTCGAACGTCCCGAAGCTCAGAGCGTCCGTGACGAACCTGACCAGCGCTACCAGATTCATCTCTTTGCCAACGACATGGCCGCCGTTTCGACGAGGGTCCGTCCCGTCTACGAGATCCTGCGCACGGCCTCAGCGGTCGAGCCGGAGATGGCTGCGATCCGGGCCGAGATGGATGACTATCGACTACGCAACATGCGTCAGGTGGCAGGCTGGATCGCAGCTCATGGACCGCTGCGTGTCGACATAGACCGCGCCGCCGAGATCATCTGGGCCCTCGCCAGCCCCGACGTATCTCGCATGCTGTGTGACGGCCGCGACTGGACGCAGGGCGAGTACGCCGAATGGTTGGAAGACGCACTGACCCACTTGCTGCTTCCAGTTGAGAGACGTTCGTAAGAGGACATGGACGTGTCCTCGGTCTGAAACACAGGAACTGGACCGCCGAACTCATGTTGCAATTTGGACCGTCACCGTTGGTGGCTGTTGGAGTGTGTTGTGGACCGTGCAGTGCGATGCCACGGCCAACAGCGGAGCCCGACGGTCGTCTGGTACGCCATTGGGGAGTTGGATCGACAGCGTGATCTCACCGACTCGGGCCGGCGGCGCTGCCATGGTGAACTGCGCTGTCACCGACAAGCCGTGGGTGGGAAGGTCATGGCGCGAGAGGAATCGCCGAACGTAGAAAGCCACGCAGGAGGCGAGGCTGCCCACGAACATCTCGGTGGGAGTCGGTGCGGCATCGGATCCGCCCTCTGCCGTCGGTTGATCGACATGCAACACGTGCCCACGAACCGCGATCTCGAAGAGATCGCCGCCCTGGTGATCGACTCGAACGATTGTCTCCATGGTCGAGGCCTCCTTAGCTCCGACCGGCTGGGTTCCGACGGTCGAAGAGCCGTCCCCAGCCCGTCGGGCGGGATGTCGACGACGGGCTCTGAGGGCACTGGCACCGGTCGGCGGCCGGCACGTGCCCCAAGACCTGGCCGACGTGCGCGCCACAGCCTCGCCAGGTCGGACGCCCACACTTGCGACAAGTCACCGCTCTACACATACCCCCTAGGGTATCAGGTAGACTCGGGGTCGTGACGCCGCGGGCCAACGCGACGGAGAGACGAAGCACGAGGAGAAAGCCGCGATGGAGATGTCGGACGATGTTGTCGAGGATGCGCGGCGCCGGCTGCATCGCGTCGCTGGTCAAGTCGAGGCGATCGAGCGCATGCTGGATGAAGGGCGTGAGTGCCGCGACGTGGTCACCCAGATCTCAGCTGCGACAAAGGCCCTGGAACAGGTCGGATTCCGGATCGTGGCGGCCGGGCTCACGTATTGCGTGCAGCATCCCGAGGATGCCGCGGCCGAGGGCTATCCCCTGGAAGAGGTCCAAAAGATGTTCATGAAGCTTGCGTGAACGTCTCCTGCCGGCGAGCCCAGAGGATGACGTCGGTGCCGACATCGTCGACGTCGCTCACGCCACGCCGATGCTGCAGACGGACGACCTCCACTCCCTTGACAGCTCGCAGGTCGTCGTCGGTATAGAGCCGTTCCGGGTCCGGCGGTCCGGCCAGCCCGAGCGACGACACATGATGCCCAACGATGAAGAGGTGTCCTTCTGCGCCGAGCGCGCCGACGGCCGCGGCCATGAGCTCGGCGCGGCCGGAGGGGTCGGGATGGACGTAGGCGAGAACAACCAGGTCAAAGGCCTCCCCAGCCACACGGGCATTGGTGAGATACGAAACGAGATCGTCCACCACCGTTTGCACCGTGAGGCCGTCGCCTCTTGCGCCCTGGGAGAGCCGGTCCAGTGCCACGCGTGATGCGTCGACAGCGATGACATTCCATCCCTGTCGAGCGAGCCATAGGCTGTTGCGACCTTCGCCCGCCCCGAGGTCGACTGCCCTGCCGGGCGTGAGTGGAGAAACCAACTCGACCAGGGTCTCGTCCGGTTCGGCGCGAAACACCCGTGGCGCCGAGGCATAGCGACGGTCCCACTCGTCGGCGAGGGCGGCGTAAGGGTCGTCAGGTGCCATGGGGACAGTCTGAGGCATCGTGCATCGTTGATCCCGGATGTGACGTCGGCCGGCGCAGCCAGCGAAGGGACTCCTCGTCGCCGAGGAGAGCTAGGCGTCGCCAGAGGACAGGATTGTCGCCCGTTTGGCTGGTGTGGCAGGCGATGGCTCGGCCCTGACGGATGCGGTCTACCCGTAATGTCACGTCGATCTCCGGGGCATCTCGGCCGACGAAGCTGGCGTCGAACTCGGCGTTGAGCGCCTCGGCGACCCGGTTGGGCAGGGTCCAGGCCAGGACCGGAAGTGCGGGCGCACCCGCAAGCGCGGCCTGGGTGGCGCGGTGGTGATCTGGGTGTCCGGTGATTCCTCCCTCGTCGAAGACCAACAGAAGATCGGCGCTCACTTCGTCGGCCATGGTGGCAATCTCGGCCGCCAGATCATCGAGGGGCTCCTCGGCAAGCGATCCGTCACGATGGTCCAGCAGCTCGACCCGCCCGATCCCGAGTGCGGCGGCGGCACCGGCCAGCTCGGCGCTGCGGACTTCAGAGAGGGCTGCGTGTGACCGGCCGAGTGAGGACGCTTCGCCGTGGGTGAAGCAGAGCATGGCGACGTCGGTACCGGTGGCGACAAATTGGTGCAGCACAGCGCCGAGGCCAAAACTCTCATCGTCGGGATGGGCGCAGACGGCCAGCACCGAAGACGCAACCGGAAGGCGACCTCGTTGCCCCCGATCGTCCATTGTCAACCACCCACCTGATCGAGCGCTCGGCGAAGAGCCGCGGCCGCCTCCTCGCCGATGTCCTTCACGTCGGTCGTGGTTGCCGGGTCGCCCAGGGCGAGCATGGCTCGCGGATCGGCGATTGAGACGTGGGTGCGGCCATCACCGATGTCTTCCAGGACGATGTTGCACGGCAGGAGGAGCGCTAGCGACGCATCAACGGTGAGGGCTCGATGGGCGAATGCGGGATTGCACGCACCGAGGATCTTGAGCGACGGACGCCGCACGCCGAGCTTGGCCTGGAGGGTGGCAGCGACGTCGATCTCAGTCAGGACCCCGAATCCCTCCTCCACCAGCGCTTGTCGCAGGGCCGGCTCGGTGTCGCCGATGGGTTGCTCGACGGTCTTCTCGAAAGCGTCCATCTCAGCGCTCCATCTGGTCCGACCGCGGCTGTCGTTCCGCGGTCACGAGACCGCCCTCTCGTGTTCGGCGACCTGGCGGCGGACGTCGTCCATGTCGAGGGCTTTCACCTTGCCGATGAGGTTCTCCAGCGCAGGCGGGGGAAGGGCCCCAGGCTGGGAGTAGAGCAGGATGTTCTCCCGAAAGGCCATGAGCGTCGGGATCGACATGATCCCGAACCGGGCTGCCAGTTCCTGCTCGGCCTCGGTGTCCACTTTGGCAAACACGACATCGTCATGAGTCTCGGAGGCGGCTTCGAAGACGGGGGCGAACATCCGGCACGGGCCGCACCAGCTTGCCCAGAAGTCGACGAGGACCACGTCGTTCGACGTCACTGTCTCCTCGAAGTTGCTGTTACCGAGTGCCACGGTCGCCACAATCGTCCTCCTGGTACTGGATCTCTCATCGCTGTTCAACCCATATACCCCCCAGGGTATTCCTGTCCGCGGCGGCACCCGCTGCGGTGGCTGGCCCCCGTGTCGACGTCGGGTCGATGACCCCGAGATTTTGGCCCCTGAGGTGCTGCTCCACCCCATTTCTACCGACTCCTTCTACCGGCGGCACCCAGCCGCCGGAGAGGAAGGTCGCCACCATGAAGGGGTACGTCGTCCAAAAGGGCTCCCGCTTCTACGCCGTCATCTATGCCGGAGTCGATCCCGTGACCGGTCGCGAGCGACGCCGTTGGCATCCAGCCGGCACCGACAGGAACGAGGCAAGCGAGTTGGTCGCCCGCCTAGCGGCGCGGTGCGCGCCCACCCAGACCTCAGGGGGCCTGACGGTGGCGACCTTCATGTTGCGCCGGTGGCTTCCCGCGAAACGTGTGAGCCTGCGTCCGAGCATCTGGGATGGCTACCGCCGCCTGGTCGAGCTGCACGTGGTTCCTCGGCTGGGCCTCATCCCCCTTCGGCGCCTTCAGGCGTCCCACCCCGAAGGCCCCTATTCCGAACTGCTCTCAAGTGGTCGAAGAGACGGGCAGGGCGGTCTGAACGACAAGACCGTGCTGGAGGTGCACGGGCTCATCCGCAAGGCTTTGGCCGATGCCCGCCGTCGGGGACTGGTCAGCCATAACGCCGCCGACCACGCCGAAGCGCCGAAACGCCGCCGGCCTCAGAGCCCGCTGCGGGCCTGGAACGCCCAGCAACTGCCGGAGTTCTTTGCGACGCGGATCTTCGCCAGCCTGCTCTCTTCTACCGGCTTCAACCCGGTAGAAGGGTCGGTAGAACGACCTCTCGGCGCGGAGAAGTCCACGCCAGAAACGGGCTCTGACCTGGACTTCTTTAGTGGCGGGGGCAGGATTTGAACCTGCGACCTTCGGGTTATGAGAGCAGTCAGAGGCTCCAACCGGATCCGTCGGCGTTCTCCCTCGTCTACGTTGACCTGGGCTTTCTCGCGTGCCGGCGTCCTGACCTGGCAGGACCGCATGACAATCTGTTCGACCATTTTGGGATTTTTCTGGGATGGCCGTCGGCTAGTCGGCTGGTCGTCTCTCAGGTTGGAGGTCTCGCGATCATCTGGATGTCGCGCGGCCCTACTGAGATGTGGCCTGTAGGAGTAACCGGTAGGGCAAGTCGTCAAAGGAGTGGCCTGCTACCAGAAGCGGTGGCTCCGGCGCCGACACGACGCACTTCAACCGGAAGCCCCCGAGCGTTATCGTGCGGTTGGTAAGGGGATAGCCGGCCGGTGCCGCCCACTCGCAAGCGCGATCCAGACGCTCCGACGCCGAGCTGGCAGTCCCTCTGACCACCTCGGGCTTACCTCGGCAGGCCATTCCGGCCGTCGCCTACGCTGGTCCCAGGCGGGAGGGTGTTTCTTGGCCATCGAGAGCGCAACGATCCTGTTCACCGACGTGGTGGGTTCGACGGAGCTGTCGCAACGGCTGTCGCCCGACGCCGCAGAGGAGGTCCGCCGAGGCCACTTCTCCATCCTGCGTCAGGCCATCGCCGAGGCTGGAGGAACAGAGGTCAAGAACCTGGGCGACGGGCTCATGGTGGTCTTTGCCTCAGCCTCGGCTGCACTGACCTGCGGCGTGGCCATGCAACAGGGTGTGGAACGGAACAACCGTCGCCAGGAGCACTCAGTGGGACTGAGGGTGGGCCTCAGCGGTGGGGAAGTAACTCGAGAGGACGACGATTGCTTCGGAGACCCGGTCGTTGAAGCAGCACGTCTGTGCGCCATGTGCGAGAGCGGCCAAGTCCTGGCGGCGGAGTGGGTGCGATTGACCGCCGGACGGCGAGGTCGTCATGAATACCGGCCCCTCGGAGAGCTGACTCTAAGAGGTTTGCCCGATCCCGTTGAAACGGTCGAAGTGGCTTGGGAGCCGTTTAGGGGAACCGATAACGGAACCTCGATACCAATGTCCGGTCGTCTGGCCGTGCGGCCCCCAGTGGGTGTGGTCGGACGCGACGCCGAGAGCCAGACCATGGCCGACGCCGTCAAGCGTGTGGCCGGTGGCGAAGGCCGCGAGGTCCTCCTCGTCTCGGGGGAAGCTGGTCTGGGCAAGACCACACTCGTTGCCGAGGCGGCCCGAGCAGCCTTCGACACAGGAGCCTGCGTGCTGTTCGGGCACTGCGAGGAGGATCTCGCCACTCCTTACCAGCTTTTCGCCGAGGCCCTAGGGCATTACGTCACCCACGCTCCCGAGGAGCAACTCCTGGCCCACGTTGAGGCGCAAGGGTCGGAGCTGTCCCGGCTGGTTCCCACGCTGGCCAGTCGCATTCGCGACCTGCCACCGTCAAAGGCCACCGACTCCGACACCGAGCGGTTCCTGCTCTTTGCCGCCGTTGTCGGTCTGCTAGGCACGATTTCCCAGGAACAGCCCGTCGTCCTCGTCCTCGACGATCTCCAGTGGGCCGACAAGGGCAGCCTGCTTCTGCTCCGCCACCTGGCGGCGGCCGAACCAGCCATGCGAGTACTCGTCGTCGGGACCTACCGGGACAGCGAGTTGTCACCGACCCACCTCCTCACCGAGACCCTGGCCGCGCTTCATCGCCAACGCGGCGTCTCCCGCATCCAACTGACGGGACTCGACGACAGCGGAGTGGTGGCACTCCTCGAGGCCGCCGCCGGTCAGAGCCTCGACGCCGCCGGGGTTGGCCTCGCTCATGCCGTGTACCGGGAGACCGACGGCAATCCGTTCTTCGTGACCGAGGTGCTGCGACACCTGTCGGAGACAGGGGCGATCTACCAGGACATTACCGGTCGGTGGGTGGCCGAGAGCGTACTGGAGCAATTGGCCCTGCCCGACAGTGTGCGCGTGGTGATCGGGGCGAGGGTCGGGCGATTGGGAAAGGACGCCGGGCGGGTACTTTCGGTGGCGTCGGTCATCGGGCGTGACTTCGATCTCGACCTGCTGGCCCGTGCCACGAGGTCCAGCGAGGACGACCTGCTCGACATCCTCGACGCCGCCGCTTCCGTTGCCTTGGTGCGCGAGGTGGCCGACACCGGCCGCTACAGCTTCGCCCACGCCCTCATTCAGCACACGTTGTACGAAGACTTGGGTCTCACGCGTCGAGCCCGAACGCACCGGCAGGTGGCCGAAGCCCTGGAGGGCCTCTGCGGGGATCGACCGGGCGCAAGAGCCGGAGAGCTGGTCCGGCACTGGCTCAATGCGACCCAGCCCATCGACATCGCCAAGGTCATGGCGTACGCCCGCCAGGCGGGCGACGCCGCGCTGGATGCCCTGGCCCCCGCTGACGCCCTCGGCTATTACACCCAAGCACTCGACCTCTACTCACAGACCACCGATCCCGACCCGATCCTGGGCCTCGACCTGGCCATCGGCCTCGGAACCGCTCAGCGCCAGACGGCTGACCCCGCTTTTCGTGACACCTTGATCGACGCCGCTCGGCGGGCGGCCGACATTGGCGATACGGACCACCTGGTGGCCGCGGCGTTGGCAAATAACAGAGGCTGGACAAGCGTCGTAGGTATTGTCGATAAAGACAAGGTCGAGGTATTGGAGAAGGCACTTGATCTCCTCCCAGGTGACCACCCCGACCGCGCTCTCGTTCTTGCCACACTGTGTTCGGAGTTCATGTACAGCAGCACTTTCGAGCGCCGCCAAGCCCTGGCCGACGAGGCCCTCATAATCGCCCGGGCTTCCGATGACGACGCCACCCTCTTGCGCGTTCTCAACCACATCTTCGGTCCCCTCATGGCGCCATCTGCCCACCAACAATCGTTGCTCCGGACCGCCGAGGCTCTGAGGCTCGCTGAGCGGGTGGGCGACCCAGTGTTGCTCTTCTTTGCGGCTCTCTGGCGTTCCATCGCGGTTCATATCGATGGGAATATCGATGAGACCAACCGCTGTCTGGAGATGATGGAGGCCAAGGCCGCGCAGCTCGACCAACCGGTTCTGACGTGGTTGAGCACCATGTTCCGGGCCATGCGAGAGATCCTTGCCGGGAACACCGGAGTAGCCGAGCAGCTAGTGACGCAGTCCTTTCAGCTCTCCATGGAAGCCAACCAGCCCGATGCGGAGATCTTCTTTGCCTCGCAGTTCGCTTGCGTAAGCGTGCAACGCGGAACGACCGAAGCGCTCTTGCCTCTGGCTCAGCAATTGACCGCAAATTCGCCGAATATCTCCGGGATCATCCAGGCATACTTGGTGATGGAGCTCGCTGAATCGGACCGTATCGCAGAGGCGGCCAGTCTGCTGGAGGAGTTTGCTGCCGCTGCCTTCGATCTGCCTTTCGACGGATTTTGGCTCACCGGCATCGTCTACTACGCCTCAGCAGCCATCGCGGTAGGCGATCGAAACTACGCCGATCCACTCTTTGATCGTCTTTCTAGGTACGCTGACCTGTCGTGCAGCACCGGTCCGACAGCTGATGGTCCCGTCAGCTACTTCCTGGGCGGCCTTGCCACCGTCCTGAATCGGTACGACGAAGCGGACGCCTACTTTGCCCGGTCTGCCGCCATGTGCGATCGGATGGGAGCAAGGTTCTTTGCCACCCGGAATGACCTCATGTGGGGGAAGATGCTCGCCGAGCGGAACGGTGCGGACGACACCGAAAAGGCTCGGAACCTTCTTACTAAGGCGCAGGGCGCCGCAGCGGCACATGGCTACGCGAACGTCGAACGTCGGGCGGCGGCGGCACTCCAACTGCTGGACGCCTGAAGGGAAACGCACGGTCGCAACGCCGACCGATATCGCCACCTCTCTCGGACACGATTTCGCCTCGATTACCACGCGCAAGGCCGGGTGTGCTCCGCAGCCGCAAGCCATCTGACCAGGCCCAGCGCCTCAGGATCACTCCCCGCTGTCGTTGCCGCTCGGATCGCCTCCGGGACGGGGCGAGCATCACTGCACCTATTGTCCGGCACTCACCCCTGAACGGCGAACAGCCTCCAGGAGCCCGACACGCCCTTGAGATCATGCTCTCCGCGATCCTCGAACTCGATGTTCGAGCCAGCCACAAGGTCTGTAACCGTGCGGGACACGAGGGTCTCCCCCGGCTGGGCTGCGCTGCAAATCCGCTGAGCCGTATGAACCGCGATACCTGCGATGTCATCATCGCGCTGCTCAACCTCTCCGACGTGGATTCCACAGCGAATGTCGACCCCAATCTGGTGAAGCGCATCGGCAATGGCCTGCGCGCAGCGTATGGCCGCCGCCGGTCCGTCGAAGGTGGCGAGCACCCCGTCACCGGTTGTCTTGACCAGCCGACCACCAAAGCGAGATAGCTGTCTCTCGGTGAGAAGGTCATGGCGGTCAAGTCGGTCGCGCCAAACTTGGTCTCCGAGGATCCGGACCGCTTCTGTCGACCCGACGATGTCGGTAAACAGAACCGTTGCAAGGCCCCGATTGCCAAGGGCGGCGTGTCTGGTTCCTGTGAGGAACTCTTCGATCTCTCCTACCAGATCGGTGTCATCGGTCCACGGAAGGTGATCCGCCGACGCAATCTCATGGTAGGTCGCTGTTGGCGTGTGATCGGCGAGATACCTGCCGTGTTCGACTTGTACAAACCTGTTGTCCCGAGCGTGGACGACCAGGGTTGGGGCTTGGATTTCGGGGAGCAGGTCTCGAACATCGGAATCTCGGGCCAACGTGAGCATCGCGAGGGCCGTCGCCGGGCTTGCTCCCCGGTGTCCCGCTTGGCGCCACCAGCTCTGGAAGGCAGGGTCTCCCAGCCGACTGGGTGCCATGAGCGGAAGGTCATCGGCCTCTTCGGCCGCTACTACCGGTGCCGGATGGACCAGGCTCTCGACGAACAGGTTGTACCGGTCGAGGGGAATGCCGTGCGGGTAATCGTCGGCTCGTGCGACTCGGGCGTAGGTGTTGATCAACACCAATGCCCGAACCAGGTTCGGTTGGGTCGCCGCCAGATAGATGGCAACTGGCCCGGCCTTCCCCGACGCCAAAAGTGCGGCCTCTTCGGACTCCGCCGCCTTCATCACCGCGAGGGTGTCGTTGGCGTTCTGCTCGGTGGTCACACCCGTGGTGCCCAGGGGATCGGAAAGGCCGATACCCCGAGGATCGAAGCGGATGACGCGGGCGAAGGAACTGAGCGCCGCCAAATAGCCCTCCCAGCGCGGCTCGTCGTAGGCAGCCTCTATGGACATGTTGGTACCGCTGCCAACCTCTACTAAGTCGATGGTGCCGCTTCCGAGTACGACGAAAGCGAGATGAGCGCCATCTGGTGTCTTGGCGTAACGCACCTCGGGAGCAGCCACGACCGCCAGTATTGTCGACGTGCTCGACTCCTGACCATCCGATATCGACGCCGGAATCTTCCTGCCCGCCGAGCGGTCGACCAATCGGAGCTGCCGGTTACATCACCCCCTGGCTGAGGGTGACCCCGACGAAACCCATCCGGGATCGCTCGGGGCTGCTGATAGCGAGCAGTCGTCCCTGCTATAGGCAGGCTCATCGGGTTGGCGACCCCGAGATTTTGGCCCCTGAGGTGCTGCTCCACCCCATTTCTACCGACTCCTTCTACCGGCGGCACCCAGCCGCCGGAGAGGAAGGTCGCCACCATGAAGGGGTGCGTCGTCCAAAAGGGGTCCCGGTCCTACGCCGTCATCTATGGCGGAGTCGATCCCATGACCGGTCGCGAGCGACGCCGTTGGCATCCAGCTGGCACCGACAAGGACGACGCCAACGAGCTGGCGGCGCGCCTGGCGGCACAGGCCTCGCCCACGCAGGCCGCCGCGGGTCTGACGATGGCCACCTTCATGCTGCGCCGGTGGCTTCCCGCCAAACGTGTGAGCCTGCGTCCGAGCACATGGGACGGCTACCGCCGCCTGGTCGAGCTGCACGTGGTTCCTCGGCTCGGGGGCATCCCTCTTCGGCGCCTCCAGGCGTCTCACCTCGAAGTCCTCTACTCCGAGCTGCTCACCAACGGTCGGAGGGACGGTCAGGGCGGTCTCAACGACAAGACCGTGCTGGAGGTGCACGGGATCATCCGCAAGGCGTTGGCCGACGCTCGCCGTCGGGGACTGGTCAGCTCCAACGTGGCCGAGCACGCCGAAGCGCCGAAACGCCGCCGGCCTCAGAGCCCGCTTCGGGCCTGGAATGCCCAGCAATTGCAGGAGTTCTTGGCAACGGCCCGATCGCACCGGCTCTTTCCGGCCTTCTGGCTGGCCGCCAACACCGGAATGCGACGAAGCGAGCTACTCGGGCTCCGGTGGGGCGACGTCGACCTTGATTCCTCTCGACTCGGTGTCAATCGGGCCCTGGTCTCGGTGGCCTACGAGTTACACGACTCGCCCGGTAAGACCCGCTCCTCTCGCCGTTCGGTCGACCTGGACGCCCGCACCGTCGAGGTACTCCGCGCCTGGCGCCACGAACGCCGGGCCGAGGCCGGGCGCTCCATGGGCGAAGAAGACCGGGTGATTGCTCATCCGGACGGAGAACCGATTCATCCTGACAGCTTCTCCCAGACGTTCAACCGCCTGGTGGCGAGGGCGGGTGTGCCGAGGCTCCGGCTTCACGATCTGCGCCACACCCACGCCTCGCTGATGTTGAAGGAACACGTGCCCATCAAAGTGGTGAGTGAACGCCTCGGCCATGCGACGCCTTGGGTTCACGATGGCCACGTATCAGCACGTCCTGCCCGGCATGCAGGCCGACGCGGCGCGGATCTTCGCAGGACTGCTCTCTTCTACCGTCTTCAACCCGGTAGAAGGGTCGGTAGAAGACGCCTTGACGCTGTGAAGTTCACATCTGAAAGGGTGCTCTGACCTGGACTTCCTAGTGGCGGGGGGAGGATTTGAACCTCCGACCTTCGGGTTATGAGCCCGACGAGCTACCAGACTGCTCCACCCCGCGTCGCGAACGCAGACGATACCACCCCCCGACCCGTGCTCGTCCAGAGTGGGCGTCGGGGTGGTCCTCGGCAACGGGACAGCGAAGATCCTGCTCAGATCGCCCTCCACCTGGCGCAGCCGGCGGCAGACGTTCACCAATGCGTACGGTGTGCCTCGATCCGACGGACGGGAGAGACCATGACCGAGCAGTGGAAGCAGGTCGACGAGTACATCACCGAGCGCCTGGCCGAGGACGACGCCGCCCTCAGTGACGCTGCCGCCCGGGCCGACGAGGCCGGGATGCCCCCGATCCAGGTCTCGGCCCCCTTGGGCAGGTTGCTCGAACTGCTGGTGAAGGTGGCCCACGCCCAGCGGGTGCTGGAGATCGGCACCCTTGGCGGCTACTCGACCATCAGGCTCGCTCGCGGCGTCGGGGAAGGTGGGACGGTCGTCACTCTCGAGCTCGACCCGCACCACGCCAGCGTGGCACGGGGGAGCCTCGAGGCTGCGGGGGTCCAGGGAGTCGTCGAGCTGATCGAAGGCCGGGCGGTCGAGTCGCTGGACCGCATGATCGCTGAAGGCGTCGAGCCCTACGACCTCTTCTTCATCGACGCCGACAAGGCCTCGAATCCCGTCTATCTCGAGCGCTCGCTGGCGCTCAGCAGGCCGGGCTCGGTGATCGTCGTCGACAACGTGGTGCGCCAGGGGAGGATCATCGACTCCGAGAACGAGAGTCCCGACATCGTCGGCACCCGGGCGCTCTTCGACCTCCTCCACGACCACCCACGGCTCGAGGCCACCGCCATCCAGACAGTGGGAAGCAAGGGATACGACGGCTTCGCCGTCGCGCTGGTCGGGCCGTAGGCCAGACCGAGAGCAGCCTCCAGGGTTGGCAAATACCGTCATTCGGCCCTAGTCGCAACGGCCCGCCCAGAGCAGACTGGCCGGGTGAGGGCGCCCGTTGTCTTCAGGAGGAGTTGACCGTGGTCCGCATGTGCCCAGGTCAGGGCCTCGATCGGATGCGCGACACGGACGCGATCCTCTGGACGCTGGATCAGGATCCCTCGCTCCGATCCACGATTGTCGTCGTCGTGGTCCTCGATCGCGAGCCGTCGTTCGAGCTGGTGCTTGCCAAGATCGGCCTTCTCTGCGGACAACGGCACCACTTCAGCTCGGTGGTGGTGCCGTCGCCGCTGCCCTGGGTCACCCCGGGCTGGCGACCGGTCGCCGATTTCGACGTGGCCTCCCACCTCGGTCACGTGCAGGCCCCCCATCCGGGTGACCTGCGCGTTGTGCTCGATCTCGCCCAGTCCATGGCGGGGAAGGCGTTCGATCCGGCCCGGCCCCTGTGGGAGTCCGTCCTGGTCGACGGCATGTCCGGAGGTCGGGCCGCCCTGATCTTCAAGGTCCATCACTCGGTCATCGACGGCATCGGTGGGCTGCGGGTCATCGCCAGTGTGCTCGACCCCGACCGTGAGAGCGTGTTCGATCCGTCCGAGCCGCGCACCGATCGGGGGTCCGATCCCCGGCGACCCGTACGGGGCGGTCCGCGAGCGCTCGCGGCCACCGTCCGCGGAACGGTGGCCGTCCCGAGCCGGCTTGTCTCCTCGGTGCGCTGGGTCGTTCGTGACCCGGCGGGATCCGCAGGCCGATGGGTCGGCACGTTCGTGGATTCGGCCGCGCTGGTCGCTCCCTCGCCGACCCCGCTCTCACCGGTCATGAGGGAACGGAGCATCGACCGCCACTTCGAGACGATGGACCTTCCCGACCTGCACCACGCCGCAGAACGAACTGGCCTGACCCTCAACGACCTGTTCGTCTCGGGTCTGCTCCGCGGCCTTTCCCTCTACCACGCCCGACATCATCGACCCGTCCGCCAACTGCGGGCCCTCATGCCCGTCAGCATCCGCCGCCCGGATGACCCCGTCGAGACCAACCGGTTCGTACCAGCACGCCTGAGACTGCCGGCGGATCTGCCGGCTGCCGGGGCGTACCTGGAAGTGGTGCCCAGACTGCTCTCCCGGTGGAAGCACACCGGGGCCCTGGCGGTGAGCGATCTCCTGACCACGGCGCTCGACCGACTGCCGGCCCCGGTCGTGGTCCGGGTGTTCGCGTCGATGCTCAAGGGCGTCGACTTCACCGCAACCAACGTCCCCGGGCTCCCGATCGACGCCTACTTCGTCGGGGCCAAGGTCGAGGCGCTGTACGCGTTTGCGCCGACTGCGGGTGCGGCGCTCAACGCGGCGCTGGTCACGATGGCCGGTCGACCGAGCCTGGGGTTGACCATCGACCCGGCGGCGGTACCCGACGCGGCCCTCATGACCACATGTCTCCGCAAGGGTTTCGAAGAGCTGGTCGCCGCAGCCGACCACTCCGCACGATCCCCGGTGGCGAAACCGGGATCGTGCGGGACCGACGCCCGGACGGGCATGCACCGCCGACGGTCCCCGGCACGGGAAGGACGACCGTGAGCTCTCACCCACAGGCCCCGGACGGCAACGGTGCGATCGGTCATGGCATCCAGCTCGAGTACGAGACGATCCACGGTCAGCGCGTCGGCATCCGCCGGGCCGGTGCAGGCCCGGTGCTCGTCCTGCTCCACGGGATCGCCGGAAGCTCGAGGAGCTGGGTCCCTGCGATGACCCTCCTCCAACAGGACTTCACGGTGATCGCCCCGGACTTCGTCGGCCACGGGAGCTCGGACAAGCCATCGGGTGACTACTCCCTGGGCAACCTTGCCAGTTGGACGCGTGACCTCCTCGAGATGCTGGCAGTCGACCAGGCCACGTTCATCGGCCACTCCTACGGAGGCGGTGTGGCACTCCAGTTCGCCTACCAGTTCCCCGAGCGGTGCGAGCGGCTGGTCCTGGTCGACTCGGGAGGGCTCGGGCGGGACGTGAGCTGGGTACTCCGGCTGTTCGCACTCCCCGGGGTGGAGGCGGTCCTGCCGCTCCTCTTCCCGTCCTTCATGGCCGGACTGGGTGACCGGGCATCCGAAATCGCCCACCGCGTCGGCGTGCGCAACCCCACGGCCGACGAGATCTGGCAGTCGTACCGGTCGCTGACCGACCCGGACACGCGGCAAGCCTTCCTGCGGACGACGCGCTCGGTCATCGAGCTCGGCGGACAGGCGGTCGCCGCGAAGGACCGGCTCTATCTCTCCGAAGGGCTCCCCGTGCTCATCGTCTGGGGGGAGCGCGACCGGATCATCCCGGTTTCTCACGCCTACGAGACGTACTCGGCCCTCCCCCACAGCCGGCTGGAAGTCATCCCGGACGTCGGTCACTTCCCCCATGCGGAAAATCCCCGGGTCTTCGTCGAGCTCGTACGGGATTTCATGGCCACGACCGCGCCACGGCAACATTCACCGATGAACGCCCGGAAGCTGCTCCACCGCGGCCCGAACGTGCAGTGACGGACTGAGGAGGTGAGATGGAACGGCTCAGTGCACTCGATGCGGAGTTCCTCCATCTCGAGGACGGGGCCGCGCACATGCACATCGGAGGCGCATGCGTGTTCCGAGATCCTCCACCCTCCATCGGGGAATTCGAGGCGCTCATCGGCGCCAAGCTGCACTTGATCCCGAGGTACCGTCAGCGGGTCCGGACGGTGCCTCTCGAGCTCGGCCGACCGATATGGGCGGACGATCCGCACTTCGATCTCGGGTCGCACATCCACCGAGCGGCGCTGCCAGCTCCCGGAGACGACGCCATCTTCCGCCAGCTGATGGGCCGGCTCATGTCCCAATCTCTCGACCGGAACAGTCCACTGTGGGAACTGTGGTTGGTCGAGGGTCTCGAAGGCGGCCGGTGGGCCCTCGTGTGCAAGGTCCATCACTGCATGGTCGACGGGATCGCCGGAGTCGGTCTGCTCACCATCGTGCTGGACGTCGACGCCGGTACCGCGGTCGGAGTTCCGGAGCCCTGGGCGCCGCGTCCCGAGCCTTCGGGCACCGCAAAGGTGCTCGATGCCTGGGACGGGCTCGTCTCCAGTAGCGCCGCACTCGGCCGGCAGGGCGCGTCGTCGCTCGTTCATCCTCTGGATGCGGTCCGCTCCGCAGTCGAGATCGCCGGCGGCGCCCTCCACTTCCTGGCGCACCTCGTGCCGACCCGACGTCTTTCGATCGAGGGTCCGATCGGCCCCCACCGGGTGTGGGCCCATTCCAACGTCGACCTTGCCGATGTGACGGCGGTCCGCCGGGCGTTCGGTGGCACGGTCAACGACGTCGTGCTCGCCGCGATGGCTGGTGGGTACCGCCGCCTGCTGCTCGAGCACGGTGACGACGCAGACCGCGCAGTATTGCGGTCCCTTGTTCCCGTCTCGACGCGGCATGACGACGGCCGGGGCATCCCTGACAACCGGCTTTCTGCACTGATCTACGAGTTGCCGGTCCGCGTCACCGACCCCCTCGAGCGCCTGGAGGTGGTTCAACGGGAGTTGGCAGCGTTGAAGGCGGAACACCTGACCGATGCGGGCGAGGTCGTCACCGAGGCCGGCAACTTCGTTCCGCCGGTCCTCCTGGGCGCTCTCACTCGCTGCGTGGTCCGCTCGATGCACCGCTTCGGCCAGCAATCACTCAACACGGTGACCACCAACGTCCCAGGACCCGGCTTGCCCCTCTACTGTCTCGGCCGCGAGATGCTGGCATACCTCCCATTCGTACCGATCAGTCACGGGTTCCGGGTCGGAACAGCTGCCCTCTCCTACAACGGCCAATTGTTCTTCGGCGTCACCGGGGACGAGTCCGTCCCGGACGTCGGCGTGGTGGCCACCGAGGCGGCCACCGGGATCGAGGCCTTGCGCGACCTCGCCGTGGCCAGGTTCGGAGATCACCCGACCCCCCTGATCTCCCGAGGACGGGGGCGGAGAAACGCTCGGTCAGCGGGTTGAGCCGGCTGGGGAAGAGGCCCGGGTGCTGGACACGGCCGATCCTGGTAGACCACCGGGAGGAAGCCCACCGTGGAAGGGAGACGTCCCATGAACGAGACCTCATCCGCTACCGCCGCCCAGGCCGGCACGATCGACGTCGGCGGCGACCTGACAGTGAACCGTCTCGGCTACGGCGCGATGCGCATCACCGGCAGGGGCATCTGGGGGGATCCCCCCGACGGCGACCAGGCCAGGGCGGTGCTCCGGCGGGCGGTCGAGCGCGGCGTCAACTTCATCGACACGGCCGACTCGTACGGCCCCGAGGTCAGCGAGCGCCTCATCGCCGAGGCCCTCCACCCCTATCCCGAGGACCTGGTCATCGCCACCAAGGGCGGGCTCACCCGCACCGGCCCGGACCAGTGGCCGGTCAACGGGCGGCCCGACCACCTGCGGGAGGCCTGCGAGGGGAGCCTCCGCCGGCTGAAGCTCGACCAGATCCCCCTCTACCAGTTCCACCGGCCCGACCCCCAGGTCCCCATCGAGGAGTCCATCGGTGCGCTCGTGGCCTTGAAGGACCAAGGGAAGATCCGCCACATCGGGGTCTGCAACGTCACCGAACACCAGCTCCGTGAGGCCCAGTCCCTCACCCCGGTGGTCTCGGTCCAGAACCGCTTCAACGTGAGCGACCGGAGCTCGGAGTCGATGATCGACCTCTGCGAACAGGAGGAGATGGCCTTCCTCCCCTGGGCGCCGATCCTGGACACCGATCGCAACAGTGCGGTCGCCGACATCGCCTCCCACCACGGCGCGACCGAGCGCCAGGTGGTGCTCGCCTGGCTCCTCGCCCGCTCACCGTCGATCCTCCCGATCCCCGGTACCGGCTCGCCGGGCCACCTCGACGAGAACATCGGGGCGACCGCGTTCGAGCTCACCCCGGACGAGGTGGCCACGCTCAACCGATCGGGAGGCTGACCCAGCCGACCGGCATGGACAGCCGGGACCACCCGGGTCAGACCAGTGAGGGCTCCCGGAGGAGAAAGGCGGCGTTGCCGCCGAAGAACCCCGCGGAGCGCTCGTCCGGGACCAACCCGGTTGCCGCGTAGTCCTCGATCGCCGTCGCCGTCCCCTCGGTGTGCGGATAGTCGCTGCAGGCCATGAAGAGGTCGCCGACGCTCGCGATCAGCCGTTTGGGCAGCTCGTAGGAGAAGGCGGCCACCCGAACCTGACGCCGGAAGAACTCGCTCGGCATGAGCGGCAGCCCGGTGGACTCCCCGTTGAACCGGGAGGTGTGACGGTAGCCCCCGTCCATCATCTGCAGGTGCAGCGGGACCCAGTGCGCCGACAGCTCCATGATGCCGATCCGGAGCTCCGGATGGCGGTCGAGGACTCCGTTGAGGATCAGATCGCTCAACGCCAGCGCCGCCGCGGTCCAGATGAACACCGTGCTCATCGGTGTGATCCCACCCTCCAGGTCCGGTCCATACCAGGCATCGTCGAAGGGACGGGCCTGGTTGGCCACGTGGAACACCGGAGTGATGCCCTTGTCGACGAACGCCGTCCATGCACGATCCAGCTCGGGGTGCGAGAGGGGGCGCCCGTCGACCAGCGCCGGGGCGATCAGTCCCAACCGGATGCCACCGTCGGCCAGCACCTCCAACTGCCCTTCGAGCCACGCCGGATCCCGGAGGCTGAGGTGGGCGACCGGATAGAGCCGTCCTTCTCCTTGGGAGGCGTACTCGACGATCCACCGGTTCCAGGCGGTCATGTTGGCAAGCGTGGCCCGGACGTCGTCCTGCAGCGTGCGCTCCCAGCTGATCCCGTAATTCGGGAAGAGAATCGAGCGGTCGAACCCGGCGCTGTCCAGCTGGCGGAGACGGGCGGCCGGGTCCGCATAGCCGGCGTTGAATTCCTCGAGGTCGAACTCGACCGGCTGGCCGTCCAGTAGGCGACGCCGGAACTCGCCGATCCCGTCGACGTCACCCGGGCGGTGCGGCCCCCCCAGGCTCAGACGCCGGTCTCCGAACATGAGCCAGGTGTACCCGAGGCCGTCGACGGCCATGTGCAGCGCGACGTCGCGATCCGCCGGGTCGACATAGGCCTGCCACATTCCGGACGGCTCGAAGAGGTGGGCGTCGGAATCGATCAGTGCGGCCACTGCACCCCTCCCTTCGACGCCCGCTCGACGGACGTGGAGCGGCGGCCCGAGCCTATCCCCGGAGCGGGCCCGGTGTCGCGGGCCGGCTGGGACGGCGCCGTCCACCGGACTCCGTATCCGGATGCCGGCCGGCGCCGCACGATAGTGTCACCCCCTGGGGCAGCTGACCCAAGGAAAAGGAGCAACACCGATCATGTTTGCGAGCTCTTATCCGTTGCTGGACCTGTTCTGGACGATGTTCGAGATCTTCATCTTCATCATCTGGATCTGGCTCCTCATCGTCGTCTTCTCCGACATCTTCCGGAGCCACGACATGGGAGGGGCTGCAAAGGCCCTCTGGGTCATCTTCGTCGTCATCCTCCCCTACCTCGGCGTCTTCATCTATCTGATCGCCCGTGGCGGCAGCATGCACGAACGGGCAGCCCAGGATGCCCTGCAACAGCAGAAGGCATTCGACGCGTACGTCAAGCAGACCGCGGGTGGCAGCAGTAGCGCCGAGGAGCTGGCCAAGCTGGCCGACCTGAAGGACAAGGGCGTCCTGACCGATGCCGAGTTCGAGGCGCAGAAGGCCAAGATCCTCCAGTAGCACCCCGTGAGGTCCGACCCGCGGGCGGGCTCCGCCCGCGGGTCGGAGAATCGCCTCGTGTACCCTTGGCACCCGCCATGACCGTCCCCTTCGACGCGGCCGTCGAGCACTACCCGATGTCCGGCCTGGACGAGTTCCTCATCCACAACCACCCTCACCCGGTCCGGGTGATGTGGACCTCCGACGTGCAGGCCTACGAGCGCATGTGGTTCACCAGCCAGGACACCACCGGCGACCTCCTGGTGGTGGTGGGGATGGGCATCTACCCCAACCTGGGCACGGCCGAGGCCTTCGCCATCGTCAACCTGCGGGGCCGCCACACCACCGTCCGCGCCCACCGGAAGCTGGGTCTCAACCGGATGGACATGACGGTGGGGCCACTCCACTTCGAAGTGGTCGAGCCCTTTCGCGAGTGGCGCCTGCGATTGGACGAGAACGACTTCGGCATCGCGTTCGACCTGTCGTGGTACGACACCAAGCGGCCGGTGTACCGCTTGATCGGCGGGGGGATGTTCGTCGGGACCAAGCCGTTCGCCGGGGTGGCCGGCTACGACGGGTTCGGGCGCCAGAGCGGCTGGGTCACCGCCCACGGTGAGCGGTTCGAGCTGGACCGCCGGCTCCAGCGGGGCACCCGCGACCACCACTGGGGGACCCGCGACGGGGTGGGGGGGCCCGCCCTGTGGAGTGGTCACCAGCACCCCCATTCGGGCGAGTGGGTGGAGTTCGGGGAGTACGGGGTGTGGGGGGACCACATCCTCTACAACCTGGGGGATCCCCGGAGGGGAAGCGACACCCTGCGCGGTCGGCGCCACCGTCTCCGGTTCGAACCGGACACCCACCTGCTCCTGGCCGGTGAGGTGGACCTGGTCTTCGCCGACGGGGCCGAGAAGACGATGACCTTCGAGCGGCTCGGGAACCAGATCGCCTTTCTCCGGTGCGGGATGTACGGGGGTCCCAACGGGGGGACGCCCGACGGCGACATCTGGCACGGCATGGAGGTCGGCGACGGGGTCGTGAGCGGCGAGACCTACGATGCCAACGACCCCGTTGTCCGTTCACGGATCTGCGGTCTCGACCAACACCACGCCCGCTTCGAGTGCGACGGTGAGATCACCTACGGGATCGTCGAACCCTACGACACCCTCTGCTACGAGACGGCGCGCAGCGCCCTGGGTGGGTTCTCGCTGCTCGAGTGACCACCCGGCTCGCCTGCGGGGACCACTCAGGTCAGCCGCTCCGCGAGCAGGTCGAGGATCGGATTGTCGTCGGTCGGGAGCAGCACCGGCCGGCCCGCGTGCTGCTGGAGGTAGCCGATCCTGGTCATGATGGCCGTGCTCCGCACCATGGCCAGCGTCTCGTACCATTCGAGCTCCGAGACGCGGCGACCGCTCAACTCCTCGAAGAGCGCCACCGTGCCGGCCCGGTCGGGGAACCCGGGGACCCGCTCCCCGAACAGCCGGTGCATGGTCAGATCGAGGCCGGTGAACCAGGCGAGGTCGTGCTCGGGGGCGCCGATCGAGGTCATGTCCCAGTCCAGAACCGCCCGGACGGTCAACTCGTCGTCGACGACCGCGTTCTCGAATCGGGGATCGCCCCACAGCAGCGCGGGCGGAGGCTCGTCGGCGGGCCGGTTGCGACGGCACCACGACAGGGCATCGACCAGAACCGGGACCGGGTGGCCATCGCTCGACCAGGCCAGGTACTCCCCCCAGAAGTCGAGCTCCATCTGGTTGTCGCGACGGGGGACGTCCGCTGCACCGGTCAGGTCGGACCTGTGGATGTCGGCGAGCACCGTGAGGAAGCTGCGATGCACGCTCGCTTGCCGGTCCGGCCCGAGCGCGCGCAACCAGGGATCGCGATGGAGCACGGATCCCACGATGTGCCCCTCCACCCGGCGCATCGCAACGAACGGGCGCCCGAGCCAGCCGGGGTCGGTCTCCAGAACCGGGCCTGCGACCGGAACGCCGGCGGCGGCTGCGGCCATCTGCGCCTGCCATTGGGAGACCAGATCGTAGTGAGAGAAGACACCGTCGTCCGGTGGTGCCATCCGGATGACCCCGGGCGCCACACACTCCCCCGCCCCGCCTGTCCAGGTGACGTCGAAGAACACCGTCTCACTGGCATAGCCGGCGGTCGGTCGTCGAAGGTCGCCGACGACCGGATCGGCCATCCCGAACCGTGCGCTCAGCCACCGCGCCAACCCTGCCGACCAGGCCTCGTCATCCGGATGGGTCACCGTCACGCCCGCAGAAGGCTAGCGCTCCACGGTCCTCGACTTTCTGGCAGGATCTCAGGGTTGGGCCACCACGACCGGAGGACTCGTGCCGATGACCGATGTCGTCGCTGATCGCGGACACATCGAGGTCGACCTGACCGATGCCGAGCTCTACCGGCACGGCTTCCCCCACGACCTCTTCACGACGCTCCGCCGGGAGGCGCCGGTCCGGTGGCAGGCGTTCCCCGAGGACTTCCCCGGCAGCCACGAGGGGGGCTTCTGGGTGCTCTCACGCCATGAGGACGTGCAGATGGTCAGCCGCGAGCCGGAGCTGTTCCGTTCCTTCGACGGCCCCAGCCTGAACGGGCCGCCGGAGATCCGCGGCAACATGCTGGTGAGCATGGACGGACGGGATCACCTTCGCCAACGGCGCCTGATCAACGCCGGGTTCACGCCGCGGATGGTTCGCCAGCTGGACGAGAACACACGGCACCGGGCGGTGTCGATCATCGACGCGGCGCTGGAACTGGGTCGATGCGACTTCGTCCGGGACGTCGCGTACCAGCTGCCGATGCACGTCATCGCGGACATCGTCGGGATTCCGCTCGACGACCGGGCCTGGCTCTTCTCCCGCACGACCGACTTCCTCCAGGCAGGGGACGCGACCTACCCGGTGACCCGGCAGGAGCAGCTCCAGATCCAGGCGGAGATGTTCGAGTACGCGCAACAGCTCGGTCGGGCGAAACGGTCGGACCCGAAGGACGACGTGTGGACGATCCTCTCCACGGTGGAGATCGAGGACGATGAGGGCGGTCGCACCGCGCTGAGCGAGATCGAGCTCGACCTGTTCTTCCTCCTTCTCACCGTGGCCGGCAGCGAGACGACCCGCAATGCCCTCTCCCTCGGCCTCCTCACCCTCCTCGACCACCCGGACGAGGTCCGATCCCTGCGGCAGGATCCGACGGCGATCCCGGCGGCCGTCGAGGAGATCCTGCGGTGGTCCTCTCCGGTCTCCTACTTCGCCCGCCGGGCCACTCGGGACACCGAGATCCGGGGCGTGCCGATCGAAGCCGGCGATCGGGTCACCCTCTGGTACCCGTCGGCCAACCGCGACGAGGACGTCTTCGACGAGCCGTTCCGGTTCGACATCCGCCGGACCCCCAATCCGCACGTCGCCTTCGGTGGCAGCGGACCCCATTTCTGCCTGGGCGCCAACCTCGCCCGGCGCGAGATGATCATCCTCTTCGAGGAGCTCTTCGCCCGGACGGCCGAGATCGACGTGCTCGGACCGCCGTCCTACAGCACGCTCGGCATCGAGAACCCGATCCTGCTGGCCATGCGGGAGCTCCCGGTGCGCCTCACCCCTCGCTCCTCGGGCTGAAGCGACCCGGGTCGGCCCGGGCGCGAAAGGACCGAGCGGCCCGGGGTCACGGTTTCTCGATCGGACGCGCCCCTCCCGGCGTGAGCACGGCGACACCTGCCGGCTGGGCGTTGTAGGACTCCCCGATCCCGGTCACCAGGGCGTTCCCCACCGTGGCGATGCCCGACCAGACCGGTCCGGGCGTGGCGATCGAGTCGAGGAGGTCGCCCGACGCGGCGTCGCGCACCAGGATCAGGCTGCCGCTCGCCGGCCCGTTGAAGGTCATCCCTCCGGCCACGGTGGTGGGAGCGAAGGAGGAGCGGCCGTCGGACTGCCAGGCGACCGCGCCGGTCGCCGCGCCGAAGGCGTTCACCGTAGGTTGCTGGATGGGGGTGTCCCGGGGGTTGCTCGGGTCGCACAGGATCTGGGAATCCTTCTCGAAGCGGCCGAAATCACCCAGGGCGATCGTCCCGTAGACCCGCCGGCCGTCGTAGGCGGTCGTGGCGATGAACCCGCCGGAGAACCCCCCGAAGACGACGTTGGTGGCCCATCGGAGATGGCCGGTTGCAGGGTCGAGCGAGTAATAGGTCCCGTCCTTGCCGCCTGCACCGAGGAAGGTGGCCACTCCCCCCGCGGCGATCCCGGCGTTGGCCGTTGCCCCGAAGTCCCAGTCACAGGCGAGATCGGGGTGATTCGGACGGTAGACCCATGCGAGGTGCCCGTTGTCGATGTGGAGGGCGAGGATCGCCTCCGACAGCGGACCGTTGTCGGAGAACTTGCAGTCAGCCGTGTCGAAGACGACGGTACCGAGCTGTTGGAGCACCGTACCCGACGACCACACGCTCCCGCATCCGTCGCCCATCACCCGGCCGGCGTGGTCGGTGTCGGTCTGGAATTCCCAGACGGGGTCGCCCGAGGAGACGCTCGCGCCGACGATGTAGCCGTGGGAACCCCGTTGCCCGTCGGTGTCCACCCCGAAGAGCACGAGGCCGTCGGCCACCACCGGCGAGGAGAAGATGCGGGTCTGGTCGGTGGCGGGATCGAGCGGACGACCCGGACGTCCGGAGTAGTCGTGCCGCCAGTAGAGCGCTCCTGTTGTGGCGTCGAGCGCGTAGAGCGTGTAGCCCGCCCCGAAGATGACCAGATCGGGACGGGCGCCCGCGCCGGGTTCGTACCAGGCGGACGAGGTCACCAGCCCCCCGTCGGAGGTCACGTCCCGCGGGTTCTGCCCCGGGTACGGGGTCACCGCGTTCTGGGGACTCAGCCGGTACTGCCAGCGCAGAGCTCCGGTGGCGAAATCGAGCGCATAGAAGGCGTCGTCCCACGAGCCCACGTAGACGGTCCCGTCGACCACCGTGGGCGTGGCGGTCACCACGTCACTCGTGGGAAAGAACCACGCGACCTTGAGCGCCTTCGCCGTCGCCGCGGTGAGCGTGGTCCGTCCATGGAAGGTGTGCTGGGCGTCGTGGCCGTAGGTCGGCCAGTCCGACGGGGTGGGGGCAGTGGGTCGGGCGGGGAGCACCTTGGTGCTCAGCGATGTCGACGTGGTACACCCGGTGGCGAGCACGGCAGCGGCCGCACCGATCGAGAGCACCGTCCTCGTGCGGTGGCGAACCCGTCCGGTCACGCGACGCGATCCTCACCGTGTCCGTCTGCACAGGGGCTAGCCAAAGCCTGCCCTGGCAGGTCGGTCGGTCGGCGGCCCGGCATCGGGTGCGGGGTTCTCCGACGGCCCGGAGAGGGGAGGCACGATCTTGCCGGTCGGGTACGGGCACACCGACGTGCCCGGCACGCACACCGTCACGCTGGTCGGGAAGTCGAACCCGGTGGCGACGGCGACCGGGGTGGCCGGTTGTCCGTCGGTGACGGTCACCTTCATCACCCGGCCTCCGTAATCGGCCGGACCGCACCCGGTCAACGGTCCCTTGCAGGTGATGTGGATGTCGATGAAGTAGAGCGTGCCGTCCGGGGCGAAGGCCATTCCGAACGGGTTGTACTGGCCGGAGCTCTTCCCGAGCTCGGCGATGGTCGTGCCGGGCACCGAGCCGTGACCGGGTTCGGGCTGGCCGCTGCCGGTGAACCAGCGGATGGCCGGGTCACCGATGTACGTGCTCACGGCGAAGCAGTCGCACGTCGGGTCCTTGGCGACCCCGGCGGCGAACGAGAGGTTCTTGACGAAGTCGGTCACGTGCACCTTGTTGCGCGGATAGGCACCCCCCGCGCAGTCCGAGGGGCCGGTCGGCATCGACGACCGGGCGAACCGGAGGACGCTCGACGTGCCGACATTGGGGACGAGCAGGTCGCCGTTGTCGGCCAGGGCCATCATCCCGGGCTGGGCCAGCCCTCCTGACCCGTCGGTGTGGTGTGGCCCGACCCCGCCTGAGGTCGGGCCGTACACGATGCACGAGGTCGTGTAGCTGGGTGCGAACCACTCCACCAGCCGTCCGCTGCTCGGTGCCGGATACTGGCCCTGCGCGGTGGCGATGTCGTTCCCGAACACGTTGCCGGACCTGTCGATCACGCAGCCGGTGTAGGTCTGGTTGTTGTTGAAGACGCCGTTGGCGGTCGGCGGGGAATCGCTGCCGATCGACTCACCCCGGAGTTTGTACGGGCCTGGCACGTACAGGGTCTGTCCGCTGAACGACCCGTTCGGCTCGACGAGCTCCTCCCCGTCAGGCGGTTGTTTGTAGGGCTTCGCACTGCCGAGATTGTCCTGGTTGGGGAGGGTGGGGTCGTAGCCCCCGACGAACCGGCCGTCTCGAAGGACGCAGACCTGGCCGTTCAGGTCCCAGGCGGGAAGGAGCTGACCCTGGGTCCCCGAGGGCATGGACAGGAAGTCCACCTCCTCGTTCTGGTCCCAGTACACCAGGTAGCTCGAGGTTCCCGTCGAGCCGCCCCTGACCAGCGGGACGCTGTCTCCGGTCGGTGTGGTCGAGGGCGCCGACGATGCAGACGAACAGGCCGCGAGGAGCGCGCCGAGGCACAGCGCGGCCAACGGTCCTGTCAGCTTCCCCCTGTACCGCATGCGTTCCCCCCAGCGTCCCGTCGAGAAGACCAGAGGCTGATGCCGCAGTCATCCTAGAGGAGATCGAGCCGGGGAGCCGGGAGGTGGTCAGCCGGTGCCGAGTCCCGCGGTCTGCGGATTGGTGGTCGTGGTGGTCGTGGTGCTGGCCACCGTCCCTCCGGTGAGCTGCTGCACCTCCTGCAGATTCGACTCCAGGTTGTTGATGTCGCTCTGGTAGGCGCCGAGGTTGCCGGCCTTGAGGTCGGTCTGGGCCTGGGTGTAGGCGGCCTGCGCCTGGTTGAGCAGGGCCCGCGCCTGGGGCGAGAGGCTGCCGAGGGCGCTGGAGCCGGACGCGGTCGACACCGGTGCCTGGAACAGCGTGGTCAGCGCCTGGGCGAGCGTGTTCCCGATGGCCGCCGGGGAATTGCCGTAGACCGCGATGACCCGCTGGAGCTCGGGGAAGGCGTTGCGCGACGACGCGACGTAGAGCGGCTGGATGTAGAGGAGCGCGTTGGCGACCGGGATCATGAGCACCTGGCCGAGCAGGACCGACGAGCCGTTCTGGTTGAGCAGCGAGATCGCGCTCGACACGGTCGGGGTGGCCGCGATCTTGGCCGACACGATGGCGGGGCCGTTGACCGGGTTGGCCCGCGGGGTCACGAACATCTTGAGCTGCCCGTAGTGACCGGGATCCGATCCGGCCATCATGAACCCGGAGAGGGTCTGGATCTGGCTCCCTCCCGACACGGGGACCAGCGCGTCGATGAGGTTGAAGGACTGCTGGCTCTCCCCGGGGATCCGCAATTCCTGGTAGATGGGCGCCATCCGCACCACCTGGCCGGTCGAGACCACCTGACCCACCGCATTGACCGTCTGGGTGGTGGCGAGGGCGGCGGAGGGCGAGCCGGCGCCGGGTGACGGTGAGATCGTCCAGGCGTCCGCTGCGCTGTAGAAGTTCGACGCCTTCACGATGTGGTACTTGCCGAACATGGTCGCCTGCACCGCGAAGATGTCCTCGGGGTAGCGCAGGTGGGGGATCAGCTGGTTGCTCATCTGCGATGCCGGGGTGAACATCCCCGGGAACGCCTTCTCGTAGGTCTTGATGATCGGGTCGTTGGGGTCGGTCACGTAGAAGGTCATCTTGCCGGTGTAGGCGTCGATGACGATCTTGACCGAGTTGCGGACGTAGTTGAAGCTGCCAGCGAGGAGGCCGCTGGCCGGGTTCACCGCGATGGTGTTGGCGTTCTGCGCATACGGGTAGTTGGCGGTCGTGGTGTAGGCGTCCTGCACCCAGGAGATGCGCCCGTTTAGCAGCACCGGGTAGGGATCGGCGTCGAGACTCAGGAAGGGCGCCGCCTTGGCCACCCGGGCCTGGATGCCCCGGGCGAACATGATCCGCGAGTCGCTGGTGATCTGGTTGGAGATGAGCAGGTTGACGTCGTTGAAGCGGACGGCGAACATGAGCCGGTCGAAGATCGAGGTGAGCTGCACCCCGCCGTCGCCCGAGTAGTGGGTCTCGACGTTGGCTCCGCTCGGCAGCTGGTAGTCGATCTCCGGCTGTTTGGTGTCGGCGACCACATAGCCCGTGTTGTTGAGACCGAAGTAGACCGACGCCTGGCTGACCCCTTCTAGACCGCTGTTGGAGAGCGGCGGAACACCCCCGACCGCGAACTCCGGGTCACCGTTCGCGGTGGTCTGGGTGGAAGGCGAGATGATCATCCCGTACCCGTGGGTGTACTGGAGGGTGGTGTTGACCCACGACGTGGAGGGCAGGTCCGCCGGGTTGAGCTCGCGCACCCCGACCACGACCGGGGTCTCGTTGCCGTTGATCTTGTACCGGTCCAGGGTGAGCGTGTTGAACTGGTAGTAGGAGCGGATCTGCTGGAGCTTCTGGTAGGTCGGTTGGGTCTGGGTCGGGTCCCACAGCCGGATGTTGTTCAAGGTGTCGCTGTTGGCCGAGAGCTGGGAGGCGGTGAGGTTGGACGTCGCCGGGTAGGCCGCGGTGGTGACATGGGTGATCCCCATCGCGCTCCGGGTGGCGGCGATGTTGCGCTGGATGTAGGGGCGCTCGAGGGTGTTCTGGGCGGGGTTGACCTTGAGCGCCTGGACCGCCGCCGGGTAGATCGTCCCGGCCGTGAGGGCCACCAGGAACCAGAGGCCCACCCCGAGGATCGGGAGCGCCCAACCCTGGCGGCGGATGTTGTAGATGAGCAGTGCAGCGGCGGCGAACGAGACCAGGATGAGCAGGTCGAGGGCGGGTAGCCGGGCGTGCACGTCGGTGTAGCCGGCGCCCTGCACGTAGCCGTTGGAGGAGAGGTCCAGGTTGAAGCGTGCGAGGTAGTAGCCGACAGCCTTGACCAGGGCGATCAGCCCGAGGATGACCGAGAGGTGCGCCTTGACCGCGGGGCGCACCCGCGGGCGCTGCCCCTGCAGGCGGATGCCCCCGCTGAGATAGTGGCTGACCAGGGTGGCGAGGAGCACCACGATGAGGGCCACCAGCGCCCAGTGGACGAGGAACTGCTCGAAGGGGAGCTTGAACACGTAGAAGCCGACGTTGCGGTGGAACTGCGGGTCGCTCGTCGGGAATGCCGTGTCGTTGCGGTACAGGATCCAGTTCTGCCACTGACCGATGGCCTGCGACCCGACGATGAGCGAGAGCACCACCACGACCACCGCGCGCAGCCAGCGGGCGTACGGGCCGACGACCTCCCGGTAGCGCTTGACGAACTCGTCCTCGGCGTCGAGCGACGGGCCCTTCGGGGCCAGGCGCTCGGCCATCACCAGGCTCACCAGGAGCAGCGCGGCGAAGATGAGGGAGAAGGTGACCAGCAACCCGACTTTGATCTCGAACATCTTGAGCCAGACCGAATGCAGGTCGACCGAGGAGAACCAGAGGGCATCGGTGTAGAAGGTGGCGAACGTCCGCAGGAAGGCGAAGACGATGACCAGGACGACCACGACGGCGATGATCCACCGACGGCGCCGGCGACGCGGAGGGGCTTCGGTGGGGGCCGTGGGCATGTCGCTGGCTGGATGCATCCGGTGCAGCCTAGATGGAAGCCGGAACCAGCAGGCATCGACACCCGGGATGGGCCGGGGGATGCGGGTGTCCGGTGGGAAAGGCTTCGCCGGCTCCTTGCGGGCCGTTGAGACCGTTGTCCTCGCAATCCGGGCAGGGGGTCTCCCCCGGGAGCGAGACGGCGACCCACTCGATCGCGGAGCCCGGCGACCCGCCGGTGACGGCGAGCGTCCCCAGCGAGAAGGCGGCCAGCACGTGGTCTGCGGCCGCCCCCTCGACCCGCTCGCCCTTCCACTCGCGGAACGCCGACCCGATGTGTTCGACCGCCGCCGACTCCTCGGCCCCCACGACGCCCTCGTCCTCCAGGAGGCGGCGACGGAGCGGTCCGACCATCGACGCGGCCAGCTGATCGGCGACACCGATCAGGGCGTCCGCGCTCGGGCGCCGGTCAGATGCGATCCCGGTGAACGCGGCGCCGGCCTCGGCGGCCTGCTCGAGAGCGGGGACCGCCGAGGTGGCGAGCCCGTCGAGCTGCTCGACCTCGGGGGGGAGCAGATCTGACGACCAGGTCTCGCCCTTCGAACGCAACCTGTCGAGCAGGTCGTTCTGGTAGTCCTGGAGCGTGCGCTTGAGCCGGCGGCCGAGCGCGGTGACGATCGGGCGAAGCAGCTCGTCACGCTGCACCGCCAACGGATGCCGGCCCTCCGGAGGACCCTCGCCCGCCTCTGCTGCCGGGGTTGCTCCGGTGGGCACCTCGTCGGCCGTGCCCTGTGCCGGTTCCGGGGCGGGTGCGGCGTCCGCCGGCTCGGTCGGCACCGGCTGCGCATGGGCGCGGATCCGTGCGAACAGCTCGTCGACCTGCCCGGTCGGCGGCATCCCGTCGGCCGAGGGTGCGGCGCCCGCGCCGGCCTCCGTGGTGTCCTGCTCCGATGGGACCCCCTCCGCGACCATCTCGTCTGCGACCACCTCGACGGCGGGAGCCTCCGCGGGCTCGACCCCGCCGGGCACCTGCCCGAGGGAGGTGGCCGCGGCAGCCTCGTCGGCCAGCAGCATGGCTGCGAGCTCTTCGGGTGTCACCTCCTCCTGGTGTGACGCGGCCTCACGGCCCGCGGCCTCTGCCGCAAGGCGCGCCTCGTTCTCGGCGTTGAACAGATCGTCGGCGATGCCGTCGACCGAGCCGCGCACGTCCTGGATCGTCTCCGCGAGCCGCTCGCGCCCCGCACGGAGCTGCTCGATCTGGGCGTGGAGCACCCGCCGGCGGCGGGAGAGGTCGGCCAGCACCCGGGCCCGCAGTTGCTGGGCCTCCTCGACCATCGCCCGGCACTCCTCGCGGGCCCGCTCGGTCACCTCCTCGGCGTCGCCGCGCGCCTTGTCGAGGGCCGCGGCCACCTGCTGCTCGGTCCGCTCGCGCAGCGCCCGGGTGGTCTCCTCGATCTCGGCCGACCGCTCGGCAACCAGTATCTCGGCACGGACCCGGGCCTCCGCGGCCGTCTCTGTCGCCTCTCCCAGCAGGCGCTGTGCCTCGGCCTCCGCATTGGCCAGCATCTCGGCACCGGCCTCGTGCGCGCTGTGCAGGACCCGGGCCGTCTCCTTCCCGAGCGCAGCGGTCAGGGTCGGCTCGTCGAGCACCGGGTCGGCGGCCCTGGCCTCGGCCTCGGCCAGCTCCTGGCGGAGCTCCCGCTCCCGCTCGGCGAGCGCGCGGAGACCGTCGGCGATCGACTCGAGGTAGTCACGGACCTCCCCCGGGTCGAAGCCGCGTCGCACCGAGGCGAAGGTGTGCCGGGCCACATCGTCGGGGACCAGGTGGGGCGACGAGGTGATGGTCATCCGGCGTTCCTCGGGCATGGGGGAGAGCCTACGACCGCGGGTCGGCCAATCCGCTCATCCCGCCAGCGTGGCGGGCCGCGTCGCGCCGTGTGGCGCGGGGACCTTCCCGCCGTTGGCCGCGAGCACTCCCAGCGCCTGGTCGAGCGTCGAGACCTCGTAGACCTTGAGGCCGGGCCGGTCCTTCGAGAGGGCGGCCTTGTACTCCGACGGCGGCACGAGGAAGATGCTCGCCCCCGCGTTCTCGACCGCGACGGTCTTCTGGGGCACGCCCCCGACGTCGCCCACGTTCCCCCGGTCGTCCATCGTGCCGGTCGCGGCGACGGTGCGCCCGCCGGTGAGCGAGCCCGAGGTCAGCGCGTCGATGACTCCGAGGGTCATGGCCAGCCCGGCCGAGGGACCGCCGATGCCGGTGACGTCGATCGAGACCGGGAAGGGGTAGGCGTAGTCGACCTGGTCCTGGGGCTGGATGCCGACGTCGAGGGTGACCGTCTGGCCGCCGACCTCGACCCTGGTCGGACGAAGGGTGAGCGCGACCGGTGCCGGAGGCCGGGTTCCCCCGCGGCGGACGGTGAAGGTGACGGTCTGTCCGGCGTGGTAGCGCTTGAGCACCTGGGTGAGGGTCAATGCGGTCGGGGTCGCCACCCCGTCCACCGCGGTGATCACGTCGCCGACCTCGAGGGCGCTCGCCGCGGGTGTGCCGGGAAAGGTCCCGAAGACCACCGCCCCGGCGGCGGTGGCAGGCACCGGGTAGCCGAGGTAGCGGAGGGCGGACGTCTTGGCGGAGGCCTCGGCCTGCGACATCTCGAGCGCGCCCTGCGCCGCGAGCTCAGAGGGCGGGGTCCCACCGGTGACGTCGGTCAGCGGGTAGAGGTCGGTGTCCCCGCGGCGGACCTTGTAGTACAGGTAGCTGAGGACGGAGACCCGCCCCTCTTCCACATCGGTCAGGAGCACCGGGTGGGTCACCGGGTGGGAGCGGGTTGGAGGGACGGTGATGAACTGCTGGACCGACTCGGCCTGTCCGGGCTGGATCGAGTAGTAGTCGAGGTTCACCCGTGCCGCCGCGCCGATGGCGAGGACCACGATGAGAAAGAGCACCCACGGCCACCGGTGCCGGCGACGTGGCGGTGCGGGGGGAAGGGCGGGGTCGGCGCCGGGGAACAGCTCGTCGGGTCGACCCTCGACGGGGACCCCGAGTCCCGGGGGTGGCGCGATGCCGAAAGGGACCGGGCCCCCCGGCCCCGTCGCCGCCCCGCTGGGCTCGTCGTCGGTCATAGTGGTGCGATGCAGCCTGCCACGGAACCGGTGAGTGGCAGCGTCATCGACCGCCGGAGGGAGGTGGCGCGGGCCGGCCACACCGGGGACCGCGCGAGGGCACGCGAAGGGCTCGCCGACCCGGCGGGGACCGTCCGTGCCACCGCCCTCGGGGCGCTCGACCGCCTCGGCGGCCTCACCGATCACGATCTCGTGCGGGGCATCGGCGACCCGGCCCCGGAGGTGCGCCGGCGCGCCTGCGAGCTGGCCGCGACCCGCCCGGGCGTCGACCTGATCGGTCCGCTCGCCGACCCGGATGCCGGGGTGGCCGAGATGGCCGCCTGGTCAGCCGGTGAGCAGGGGGCGCGGGCCGCGGTCCCGGCGCTGGTCCGCATGTCCTCCGCGGGGACCGGGCATGCGGACCCGCTCTGCCGAGAGGCGGCCGTGGCCGCCATCGGCGCGATCGGCGACCCACAGGGGCTCGCCGCCGTGCTGGACGCCCTCACCGACAAGCCCGCGGTCCGCCGGAGGGCCGCGGTCGCCCTGGCCGCGTTCGACGGGCCCGAGGTGGACGGCGCGCTGCGGCGCTGCCTCACCGACAGGGACTGGCAGGTGCGCCAGGTCGCCGAGGATCTGCTCGCGGCTCCCTGACCGGTCGGGTCGGCGCAGCCGACCCGACGTCCGGTTCAGGACTCGGCCGCGGCGAAGATGGGTCGGAGCTCGTCGAAGGTGTCGAGGCAGAGCCCCGCGCCGAGCACCACGCACTCGAGCGGGGTGTCGACCAGGTGCACCGCGACCTCGGTCTCGTCGGCGAGCCGGTTGGCCAGGCCGCGGAGCATGGCGCCACCGCCGACCAGGTGGATGCCCTCGTAGATGATGTCCTGGGCGAGCTCGGGTGGGGCCTCGGCCAGGCACGCGAGCGTGGTGTCGACGATGAGCTGGACCTGGTCCCGGAGCGCATAGCGGACCTCCTCGGGCGTGAGGACGACGAACTTGGGCTGCCCGGTGGTGATCTCGCGGCCGCGCACCTCGGCCTTGAGCTCGTCGGCATAGGGCAGGGCCGACCCGATGGCCAGCTTGACCTCCTCGCCGGTTCGCTCCCCGATGGCGATGCCGTGCTCCTGTCGGACGTAGGACTGGATGGCCGCATCCATGTCGAACCCGCCGCAGCGGACCGCCCGCGAGGCGACGATCCCACCGAGTGAGATGACCGCCGTCTCGGTGGTGCCTCCGCCCACGTCGACGACCATGTTGCCCACCGGCTCGTGGATGTCCAGCCCGGCGCCGATGGCCGCTGCCATCGGTTGCTCGATGAGGTGGGCGGCCGAGGCCCCGGCCCGGCGGGCCGCCTCCTTCACCGCACGCCGCTCGACCGAGGTGATGGCCGAGGGCACGCAGATGAGGACCCGCGGCCGGTTGAACTTGCTCACCCCGGCTCGTCGGAGCAGCAGGCGGATCATCCGTTCGGTGATGTCGAAGTCGGTGATGGCGCCCTCGCGCAGGGGGCGCACGGCAACGATGTACCCGGGGGTGCGACCGATCATCTGCCACGCCTCGTTGCCCACCGCGAGGACCTCGTGGCTGCGGGTGTTGAGCGCGATGACCGTCGGCTGGTTGAGGATGATCCCGCGCCCTCTGGCGAAGACCAGCGTGTTGGCCGTGCCGAGGTCGATCGCGAGGTCTCGGGCCACCCCGTCATCGTAGGGCTACCCCGGCGGACCTCCGGGTGTGGGCTCGGGCTCTCCGCCGGCGGGGCGACCCCGTGGCGACCCCCGAACCGACCGCGCCCTCGGTAACCTTCGGGCCGTGGACGGTGAGGACCGGGGCGGCGTCGGTGGTCGATCCGACGACGACTGGGGTGAAGACGAGGGACCCATGCGCGGCTGGGTCCCGCCCGACGACCGGCTCTGGCGTCACCCCTCCGAGTCCGGGGGCGGGTCCGCCCAGGCCCGCTCGCTGCGCGCGGCCCGGCCGGATCTCGCCGGACGGTGGATCGTCGGCGGCGCAACCGCCTGCCTCCTCCTGATGGTCACGGCCACCGCGGTCACCATGGCCACCACCGGGCAGGGCGACCAGGAGTCCACGACGATGCCGGCGGTCATCAGCGTGCCCACGACCGAACCCGGCACCCGCCTGCTCGACACCGAGAAGGTCATCTCGAAGCTCGAATCGAATGTGCGCCGCTCGACCGTCGCCCTGGTGGTCACGGGGGCCGAGGGGGTGGTCATCGGGACCGGGGTGGTCGCCGAGTCCGGAGGCATCATCGTGACCCTCGACAAGGTGGTCGGCCGCGCCCGGTCCATCACCGCGGTCGAACCCGACGGGGCCCGGGTGCCGGCATCCGTGGTCGGGACCGACCCGACGACGGGAATCGCCGTCCTCCACATCGGCGACGACCTGCCGGCGGCCGTGTTCAGCGAGAGCGACCCGACGGACGGCGCCACCGCGGTCGCCATCTCCGAGTGGGCCGCGGCCACCGGGACCCGCGGGCCGCACACCCATCTCTATGCCGGCACGGTGGTCGCCGCCGGTCAGCCCATGGGCGGCAGGGCGCTTGCCGGATTGGCCGGCACCACGGTGGCCACCCCGCTCACGGCCCACGATCTGGGCTGCCCGCTCGTCGACCGATCGGGCCACGTGTGGGGGATCCTCTTCGGGGTGACCGGTCCTGCCCGGAGCCGAACCTCGGTCTTCCTCCCCGCGGAGCTCGTCCAGGACGTGATCGGGCAGCTCCTGAGCAGCGGGCAGGTCCTCCATGGTTGGCTCGGGGTCGGTCTCGCCCAACCGGCGCGGGTGACGGCCGAGACGCTGGCGTCGACCACCACGTCGATTCCGGCGTTCGGGACGAGCGGCGCGGTGGTCGACGAGGTCTGGCCGGGAAGCCCCGCCGGTGAGGCCGGCGTGCTCCCCGGGGACGTGGTGGTCGACATCGACGACAACCCGGTCCACTCGGCCGCCGACCTCGAGACCCGCCTCTACGCGGATCCCCCGGGGACCGTGCTCGATCTCACGGTCTCCCGCAACGGGGACACGCTCGTCACGACCGCGATCCTCGCCAGCGACGGCACCGACGTACAGGAGACCGCCTCCTCGCCGTAGCATGAGCCGATGGCACCGACCGATCCCGGCGACGGGGGCAACCCGTTCCAATCGCTGCTCGGGGACCTCATGAACATGCTCGGGACCAACGCCCCGGACCGTTGGGAGATGACCCGGTCCTTCGCCCTCAACGTGGCAACCGGTGGGGTGTCGGAGTCCAACGTCGAACCCGTCGAGCGGATCCAGGTCGAGCAGCTGTCCCGGGTGGCCGAGCTCAACGTGACCGAGGCCACCGGGATGCCGCTGTCCCCCGACGGTCGGCGGCTCACCTGCGTGCCGGTCGGGCGCGGCGACTGGACGCTTCGCGCCCTCGAGTCGTGGCGGCCCCTCCTGTCCGCCATGGCGGTGCCTGTAACGCCGGAGGCCGGGCAACCCGCCGCGGTCACCCCGCCGCCCGGCGAGGCGATCGACCCGGCGGTCGTCGACGCGTCGGCCGGCCTCGCCGGGCTGCTCGGGCAGTGGGCGACCGCGATCGGTCCGATGTTCGTGGGGCTTCAGATCGGCTCGGTGGTCGGGCACCTCGCGCAGCGCACGCTCGGCCAGTACCCGCTCGCCCTCCCCTGGGCGCCCTCGGACGAGCTGCTCCTGGTGACCGCCAACATCACCGCCTTCGCCGACGACTGGAGCCTGCCCCGCGAGGAGGCCCTTCTCTGGGTCTGCGCCCGCGAACTGGCCACCAACGGCGTGCTCAGCAGGCCCTCGGTGCGTGCCCGGTTCGAGGAGCTCCTGCTCGCCATGGCCGAATCATCGGCAGCCGCCCAGCACTCCCTGGTCGGCCGGCTCCGCGGGCTGCTCGACCCCTCTGACGCCGACGCCGCGGCGGGCATGGACCTCGAGTCGCTCCAGGGGATGTTCGGGGACCCCGAGGAGCTGCTCGGCGAGCTGTTGACTCCGGAGTCGCGTCGCACCTCCGACCAGCTCACCTCGCTCGCGGTCGTGGTGGACGCGTACGCCGACCACATCGCCGCGGTGGTGGGCGAGAAGCTGGTCGGCGCGCACGCCCAGCTGGCAGAGGCCTGGTACCGGCGGCGCACCGAGCGGGGCAAGGGGGAGGAGGCCGCCGGCGCGTTGTTCGGCCTCGACCTCGACCAGGCACAGGTGGACCGCGGGCGTGCCTTCGTCTCCGGTGTGGTCGAGCGGGCGGGGCACGAGGCACTGGCCCGGCTGTGGTCGCCCGCCCGCAACCTGCCGACCCCACCCGAGGTGGACGCCCCCGGCCTCTGGCTCGAGCGGATCAGCCTGCCCGGGCTCGACGGCCCCCCGGACGCCTGAACCGCCTTCGGTGCCTTCCCCCCGACCCGGGGTGGATCAGGAGGGGGTCTCGGGAGCGGCTCCAGCCGCCGCTGCCGGGGGCATCTCCTCCTCGGGGACGCCGAGGTCCCACTCGAGCAGGATGTTCTCCCGTTCGGCGTCCCGGATCACCCGCTCCCGGTTGCGGCGGTACTGCGGATCGTGCGGGGGCAGCAGGACCAGGCGGGCGTTGGTGCGGCGCCGGAACTCCTCGACGAGGGCCGGGTCGCCGAAGTCGGACCGCACCTCCCAGTGCGGGGCGACCGGGCCGAGGTAGACCACCCGGACGTGGGCGACCGGCGGCTGTGGCTCCTGGTCCTCCTCGGGGAGGCTCGGGTCGTCGGTGACGCTCATGGCAGTGGATCCTCCTCGGACGGCGGTGGCTCAGTCTAGGCGCCCGGTCGTACATAAGAAGGCCCTGGTACCGGATAAGAATATCGTGAGGAAACCGTCAATACCGGCCCATTTCCGCCTACCCGGAGCCACCGGGCGCGACACTGGCGGTGAACGGATGTCGGCGGCGACCGGGGAACTCCGAGAGAGGGCCTCCCGCGCATCCCCGGAACCGACGGAGGCAGCATGGACACGGACTGGATGAGCGAAGGAAAGTGCAAGGAGCTCGCTCCGACCATCTTCTTCCCGAGTGACGGGGTCGGGGTGCAGATCGCACAGCGAATCTGCGCCGAGTGCAGCGTGGCCGAGGCATGCCTCGAGTACGCGCTCGAGGAGCGGGTCGATCACGGGGTGTGGGGTGGCAAGTCCGAGCGCGAGCGCCGGCGGATCCTCCGGCGGCGGCGGGTCGGGCGCACCGTCTCGGTCTGAACCGCCCGCAGATCCGGCCGTCGGGCGTGGTGGGTGGCGGCCCCCCCGGTGAACCGGTCGTCGAGTGCGTCGTCAACATCAGCGAGGGGCGTGACGTCGCGGTCGTCGATGCGATCGCCCGTGCCGGCGGGGACGTGGTCCTCGACGTGCACAGCGACAGCGAGCACCATCGCACCGTCCTGACCCTCGGGGGACCGCTCACCGAGGTGGAGTCGGCAGCACGCGCGGTGGCCACCGAGGCGGTCGGACGCATCGACCTCTCCGTCCACGACGGCGTGCACCCGCGTCTCGGGGCGGTCGACGTGGTCCCGTTCGTCGCGCTCGACGGACCGGACGGCGGAACACCGGCGGACGCGGCGCGACCGGCGGACCTGGAGACGGTGGTGGCCGCCCGCGACCGGTTCGCCGAATGGGCCGGCTCGGTGCTCGGCGTGCCCTGCTTCCTCTACGGGCCCGAGCGCACCCTGCCCGAGGTCCGGCGCAACGCCTACCGCACCGTCCTCCCCGACACCGGCCCGCCGCGGCCGCACCCGACCGCCGGATCCATGGCGGTCGGCGCGCGCCGGGTGCTGGTGGCCTACAACGTGTGGATCGCCGGGGACGGACCCGCCGGACCGCCGGCCGGCGACGTCGCCCGCGAGCTCGCCACGGCACTCCGCCGGCCCGGGCTCCGCACCCTCGGCCTGACGGTCGCCGCAGGCGCACAGGTCAGCTGCAACCTGGTCGATCCTGTCCGGGTCCCGCTCGACGAGGTCTACGACGCGGTCAGCCGCGGGGCCGTGGCGCTCGGGTGCAGGGTGGTCCGGGGAGAGCTGGTCGGTCTGCTCCCGGCCACCGTCCTCGACTCGGTCCCACCGGACAGATGGGCGGAGCTCGGGTTGCGCCCCGAGGACACCATCGAGTCCCACCTCGCGTCCGGCGGGTCGGGCGGGCCCTGAGGGCCCACCTGCGGGTCAGGACGCGCTGGCCGCCCGCCGTTGCAATGCGCGCTGGCGGCGCAGCCTGCGGCGCTCACGCTCGGACAGCCCGCCCCAGATACCGAACTTCTCGCCGTTGGCCAGCGCGTACTCGAGACAGTCCTCGCGCACGACGCACCCCCGACACACCTCCTTCGCCTCACGGGTCGACGCACCCCGCTCGGGGAAGAAGAGGTCGGGGTCGACCCCCATGCAGTTCGCCTTCGTCTGCCATGTCCGCTCTCGGGGTCCGTACATCAACGAGACCATGTCCATCGACAGACCTCCCTCCCACTCATCCACACCGATCCCGCACGAAACGCGCGCATCCGCATGGCACGGCTGTAACTACAGATATGTCATCCTTCACTATCGCGGGCGGAAACGCAAGGAGAACCTGGACTTCGTGAACAAAAGCACAAGCCCGCCGCGCCGCACCATCCCGGGGTGCGGCGGGATCAGACCGCCCGGCGACCCCGCGACCGGACCGTCGTCTTGTGGTTGAGGAAGTCGACCAGCACGTAGTCGCCGAGCTCGTCGGGTGAGGTGGCGAAGGTCCGTCCCCGGTTGATCCGGGAGAGCTGGTCGATGAATCCCCAGAGGCCCCGGTCGGGATCGAGCAGGAAGGTGTTGATGGTGATGCCCGCCTTCGTGCAGCGCAGCACCTCGGCGAGGGTGAGCTCGAGCGTCTCGGGGACCGGCGGGTAGTTGAACGAGACGTCGTACCCGAGGCCGCCGTCGTAGGGGACGATGTGCGCGGTGGGCTCCCCGTCGGTGACCAGGATGATCTGCTTGGTCCCCTGCTGGTGGGCGAGCAGCTTGCGGGCGAGCATGAGGCCGTGCTGCAGGTTGGTGCCGTAGACGTAGTCCCAGCTCACCGTCGGCAGGTCCTCGGGCTCGATCTCGCGTGCCACCTCGGAGAAGCCGACGAGGCCCAGGTAGTCGCGCGGGAACCGGGTGGTGATGAGCGTGTGGAGGGCCATCGCCATCTTCTTCGCCGGGACGAAGTTGTCCCGCATGGGCATCGAGAGCGAGAGGTCGAGCAGGAGCACGGTGGCGGAACGGGTCAGCGCCTCGGTCTCGACCAGCTCGAAGTCGTCCGGGTGCAGGCGCACCGGCACGCCGCTCCCCGCCCGTCGCACCGCGTTGTGCACGGTTCGGGAGAGGTCGAGGTTGAACGGGTCACCGAACTCGTAGGGCTTGGTGGTCTCCTCGCGGTCGTGACCGGTCCCGGTCCAGGTCGTGGCGTGGGTGCCCACCCGGTCCTTGGTCAACTGCGAGAACAGGTCGGTGAGGGCCTGCTGCCCCATGCGGCGGATCCCCTTGGCCGTGAGCTCGTAGCGGCCTTCGCGCTGATCGATGAGACCGGCCTCCTCGAGCTGCTTGGCCAGCGAGGCGAGGCGGTCGAGTGAGCGTGCCGCGTCGTCGCCGAGATGCCGTGCCACCTTGTCGAGGTCGACCTCCGAGAGCGCGGCAGGAGAGCTGGCCGACCGCAGGAACGACTCGAGCTCGTCGAGGTCGCGGAGCCGTGCGGCGGCGTCGGTGGCCTCGCCCATCCCCATCGGCTCGTCGCCGCGGAAGCGGAACCGCTGCTCCCACCCGGCACCGGGGAAGGCCCGCTGCAGGTTGCCGGCGAGCCGGTCGACCTGCCAACGCAGGTCCATGTCCTCGAGGAGCGACTCGGCCAGGCCCTGCAGCTGCGAGCGCTGCTCGGGGGTCATCGAATTCCACATCGCCTGCGCCGCGGCCATCCGGGCGGCCAGCTGCTCGAGCAGCTCGTCGAGGGTCTCGGGGTTCCCCGGGAAGAGATCGCCGAACTGCTCCATGAACGACTCGAAGGAGGGGTCGAGCGGCTGGCCGTCCTCGCGTTGCTCGATCATCCGGTTGAGCGCGTCGAACGCCTGGCGCATGTGCTCGAGCTGGGCGGGGTCGGGGTTGGAGAGCGCCTCGGACATCTGGTCGAAGTAGGTCTTGGCCACCTCCTCGCGCAGGCGCTCCATGAGCTCCTCGAAGTGCTGGCGCGCCTCGGAGGAGACGAACTCGTAGTTCTGCAGTCCCCGCACGGTCCCGGCGAGGTCGTTGGGCAGGAGGTCCAGCTGCATCCGCCGTTCGGTGGCCACCTGGTCGGTGACCTCCTGTCGGCGCTGGTCCCCCGATGCACGGGCTTCGGACTCGAGGCGCTCGATGCCCAGCCGCTCCTCGGCCAGCACCTCCTGGAGCTCCTCGGCCACCTCGCTGTAGGCACCGCCGAGGTCGCCGCGCTCGAGCGCCTCCTCGCGCTCGAGCCGGAGCTCGTCGAGGAGCTCGCGCAGTCCCTGGACCCGCGTGCCGTCCGGGGTCTGCCAGCCCCGGTTCAGCATCCGCTGCAGCGCCTCGTGCAGGTCGCCGTTGGCCAGCAGGTCGTCGGTCAGCTGGCCGAGCACCGCGTCGGCGTCGTCGGCGAGCGAGTCCTGGGTGCCGTCCCAGCGCCGGTAGTCGAACCGCCAGGTCATCCGCGACCCCGGTAGGTCGCCCGGGCCCCGGCCGCCTCCTTGTTGAGGCGCTTGGTGAGGTGGAGGCCCTCGAGCAGGAACTCGACCGCGCTCGCCACCAGGCCGGGGTCCTCCGACCCCCCGGTGAGGGCGAGCACGGGTGAGGAGAGCGCGGGCATCTGGACGATCGTGCTCGCGTACGCCGCAGAGGGCAGGTCGTCGCCGGCATGGACCACGGTGTCCTCGGAGAACGCGCCGACCACCGCCTGGGGCTCGGCCAGGTGCACCCGCCTGCGGAAGACCAACAGCACCGACGCCGCCACCAGCTGGGAGAGGATCAGCGCGTCGCGCCCCTCCTCCAGCGACTCGATCTCGATCTTGCCCTGGGTCGAGGAGACGAGCGCCTGCAGATCCGAGATCCGGGGGACCGCTTCGGACTCGCCGTTGCGCAGGGCCCGACGGGTCGCGTTGGCCACCAGGGTCTCGTAATTGGCGATGGTCAGGCGAACCGACACGCCCGAGCGCTGATTGAGATGGGGGCTCTGGCGGGCGAGCTGGCTCAGCTCGGCGATCACCTCGGCCATGAACGCGGGCACCTCCACGAGCGGGGTGCCGGGCCGCCCGTCCGCGCCGACCCGACCGGGAAGGTCGGCCTCGAGCTCGGCGATGCGCAGCTCGGTCTCGGCGTCGGGGGGGTAGTGGGTGCGGATCTGTGCCCCGAACCGGTCCTTGAGCGGGGTGATGATCCGCCCGCGGTTGGTGTAGTCCTCGGGGTTGGCCGTGGCCACCAGCAGGATGTCGAGCGGGAGGCGCACCCGGTGGCCGCGGATCTGCACGTCGCGCTCCTCGAGCACATTGAGCAGGCCGACCTGGATCCGCTCGGCCAGGTCCGGGAGCTCGTTGACCGCGAAGATGCCGCGGTTGACCCGCGGGACCAGCCCGTAGTGGATGGTCAGCTCGTCGGAGAGGTAGCGCCCCTCGGCGACCCGGATCGGGTCGACCTCGCCGATGAGGTCCGCCACCGAGGTGTCGGGGGTGGCCAACTTCTCCCCGTATCGCTCGCTGCGATGGACCCATGCGATCGGAAGATCGTCCCCCGCCTCGGCGGCGAGGTCCTTGGCGAACCGCGAGACCGGGTGGAACGGGTCGTCGTTGATCTCGGAGTGGGCGACGATCGGGAGCCACTCGTCGAGCAGGCCCACCAGCGAGCGGATGATCCGCGTCTTCGCCTGGCCGCGCTCGCCGAGGAGGATGATGTCGTGCCCGGCCAGCACGGCGTTCTCGAGCTGGGGGAGGACGGTGTCCTCGAAGCCGAGCACACCGGTGACCAGGGGCTCACCGGCCGCGATGCGCGCCGAGGCGTTGCGCCGGATCTCGTCGGCCACCGACAACGGGGCCCACCCCGCGTGTCGCAGGCCGGCCAGGGTGCCGATGTCCGGTGGCGGAGTCTGTCGGACGGTAGCGTCGAGGGCTGCCGCGTGGTCCTGGGAGGTCATGCTCCGAGCCTATGCGTGGAGATCGGGTCATGATGGTCGTGCCCCGGTCGGGGGGCCGGTGCACCGGGTTTCGCACCAGGTCGCAAGTGGTGGAACAATGATGGTCCGTCTGCGCCCGAGCCCTCGGTCTCGCGCGCGGTCGGACCGGGAGCGTCCGGACGGGCCGCTGGGCGGCACGGGCTGCGAGCGGTGCCCGGTCGGGCCTGATCAGGGAGAGGTGTGCAGTGACGACGTTGGAGGACGCGACGGTTACCCCGGTCGTTCTGGGAGGCGCCCGGGGCGGTCCCGACGTCCCCACCCTGCGCACCGACCGCTACTGGGTGCAGCCGGTGGTCACCGTCACCGTGCTCACCGCGTTCGTCGCCTACGCCAGCTGGGCGGCCTTCGTCAACAAGAACTACTACGCGGGAGCCTCACTCAACCGCGACCTCATCTCGCCGTTCTACTCCCCGTGTCTCACCCAGAGCTGCGTGCCGGGCAGCCATCCCTCGACGGTGATCACCTGGTGGACCATCTCCCCGCGCTCCTCATCCTCATCTTCCCGCTCGGATTCCGGATGACCTGCTACTACTACCGCAAGGCCTACTACCGCTCTTTCTGGCTGGCCCCGCCGGCCTGCGCGGTCTCCGATGCACACGGCTCGTATTCCGGCGAGTCGCGTTTCCCCTCCTGCTCCAGAACGTGCACCGCTACTTCTTCTACTTCGGCCTCGTCTTCAACGTCATCCTCTCCATCGACGCGGTCGTGGCCTTCCGCCAGCCCGGCCTCGGTCTCGGGTTCAGTGTGGGCACTGCGGTGCTCATCCTCAACGCGGTCCTGCTCTGGCTCTACACCCTGAGCTGTCACGCCTGCCGGCACCTCTGCGGCGGCGGCGTCAGGCAGTTCTCCGCTGCGCCGATCCGCCACCGGATCTGGAAGGCGCTCACCCCGCTCAACGGGAAGCACATGCTCTTCGCCTGGATGAGCCTCGTGTTCGTCGCGGTCACCGACCTCTACGTGCGGCTGGTGGCGAGCGGGACGATCCACGACTACGGCTTCCACTTCTAGGAGGGGATCCATGACCGACTACGAGAGCCACGAGTTCGACGTGATCGTCATCGGCGCCGGCGGGGCGGGCCTGCGGGCGGCGATCGAGGCCCGCGCTGCGGGTCTGCGCACCGCACTGGTCTGCAAGTCACTGCTCGGCAAGGCGCACACGGTCATGGCCGAGGGTGGGGTCGCCGCCGCGCTGGGCAACGTGTACCCGGAGGACGACTGGAAGGTGCACTTCCGCGACACCATGCGGGGCGGCAAGATGCTCAACAACTGGCGGATGGCGCAGCTGCACGCCCAGGAGTCGCCGGACCGGGTCCGCGAGCTCGAGGACTGGGGGGCCCTGTTCGACCGCACTCCGGACGGCCTCATCCTGCAGCGCGACTTCGGGGGACACCGCTACGCCCGCCTCGCGCACGTCGGGGACCGCACCGGCCTCGAGCTCATCCGCACCCTCCAGCAGAAGGCGGTCGCCGACGGGATCGAGGTCTTCATGGAGCTCAAGGTGCTCCGACTGGTGCGCGACACCGACGGGACGGTTTCCGGAGTGGTCGGCTACTGGCGGCCCACCGGCCAGTTCGCGGTGTTCCGGGCGAAGGCGGTGGTGCTGGCGACCGGCGGGATCGGCAAGAGCTGGATGTACACCTCCAACTCGTGGGAGACGACCGGCGACGGCCACGCGATGGCGCTCTGGGCGGGGGCGGACCTCATCGACATGGAATTCGTGCAGTTCCACCCGACCGGCATGGTCTGGCCGCTCTCGGTGCGGGGCATCCTGGTGACCGAGGGAGTGCGCGGGGACGGCGGCGTCCTCCGCAACGCCGAGGGTCGCCGGTTCATGTTCGACTACATCCCTCCGATGTTCGGGGCCGAGACGGCCGACTCGGAGGACGAGGCCGACAAGTGGTACGACGACCACGCCGCCGGCCGCCGCCCGCCCGAGCTGCTCCCCCGCGACGAGGTCGCCCGCTCCATCAACAGCGAGGTCAAAGCCGGACGGGGCAGCCCGCACGGGGGCGTCTTCCTCGACATCGCCACCCGGCGCACGCCGGAGGACATCCGCAGACGGTTGCCGTCGATGTACCACCAGTTCAAGGAGCTGGCCGGTGTGGACATCACCGCGGAGCAGATGGAGGTGGGCCCGACCTGCCACTACGTCATGGGCGGGGTTCGGGTCGACGCAGACTCGACCGCGACCACCACCGCCGGTCTGTTCGCCGTCGGGGAGGTGGCCGGGGGGATGCACGGCGCCAACCGGCTCGGGGGCAACTCGCTCTCCGACCTCCTCGTCTTCGGCCGCCGCGCCGGGATCGGTGCCGCCGAGTTCGCCGCCGCCCGCGGTGACCACGTCGAGCTCGACGGAGGGGAGATCGAGACGACCCTGTCGGCCGCGGTCGCCCCCTTCGAGCAGGAGACCGGCGAGAATCCCTACGACATCCACCACGACCTGCAGGAGGTCATGCAGCGCCTGGTCGGGATCATCCGGACCGGCCCCGAGCTCGAGGAGGCCATGGGCAGGCTCGAGGAGCTCGAGGACCGCGCCACCCGGGTGTCCCTCACCGGTGGCGTCCGCTACAACCCGGGGTGGAACCTGACGACCGACCTCCCCGCGATGCTGTCCGTCTCGCGCTGCACCACCCAGGGTGCGCTCGACCGGAAGGAGAGCCGGGGTGGGCACACCCGGGACGACTTCCCCAAGTCGGTCGAGGAGATGGGCACGGTCAACTTCGTCGAGCGGATCCCCGACACCGCCGGCGCAGCGCGGGGTGCCGGGGGCACGCCGTCGATCCGGGCGATCACCACGACCCCCGAGCCCATCCCCCAGATGCCCGACGAGCTCCGGGCCCTCTTCGAGGAGGTGGTGTGATGGCCGAGGAGATCGTCCACGGCACGGTGAGCGGCGAGGTGACCGTGCGCCTCTGGCGCGGCGACGAGCGCGGCGGCGGGTTCGAGGAGTACGTGATGCCCGCCCAGGAGGGCGAGGTGGTGCTCGACGTCATCCACCGGGTGCAGGCGACGGCCGCGCCCGACCTGGCCTGCCGGTGGAACTGCAAGGCCGGCAAGTGCGGCTCGTGCTCCGCCGAGATCAACGGGCGCCCCGCCCTCCTGTGCATGACCCGGGTGGACTCCCTGCCGCGGGGCGAGACGATCACCGTCGCCCCCTTGCGCGCCTTCCCGATCCTGCGGGACCTGGTGACCGACGTCTCCTTCAACTACGAGGTCGCCAAGCGGATCCCTCCGTTCAGCCCGCGTCCGAAGACGGCCGACGAGGTGAAGGCCGGCGGCTACCGGATGCAGCAGATCGACGTGGAGCGCGGCCAGGAGTTCCGCAAGTGCATCGAGTGCTTCCTCTGTCAGGACGTGTGCCACGTGATGCGCGACCACGAGGAGAACAAGACGGCCTTCGCCGGTCCCCGCTTCTTCGCACGCACGGCAGAGCTCGAGATGCATCCCCTCGACACCAACGACCGGCGGGAACTGCTCCAGAAGGAGCAGGGGCTGGGCAAGTGCAACATCACCAAGTGCTGCACCGAGGTCTGCCCGGAGCACATCAGGATCACCGACAACGCGATCATCCCGCTCAAGGAGCGGGTGGTCGACGCACGCTACGACCCGGTGGCGTGGCTCGGGCGCAAGATCATGAACCGCACCAGGCGGTCGGCGGCGGAGGCGGCGGAGGAGGCGGCGGCCCAGGGTCCCGCGGCGATCCAGCCGCCACCCGGGGTGCACGGGATCCCCGAGCCCCCTGCGGGCGCTCCCGCACCCGGACCGCCGGTCGAGCTGGCCGAGGTCGGGGCGGGGTCCGAACCCGACGTGGACGAGGCGCCCCCCGGGTGACCGCTCCGGGGAGGGGCAAGGCGTGCCCCGCTTCCTGACCGGCGAGTGGGTGGAGGCGATCAACGGCTCCTTGGACGGCGTGCACCTGCCCGGACCGGGTCCCGAGGCGGGCCTGGCCGCCCAGGACGGCCGGTTCCGGGTCGCGCAGGAGGTCCGCGGCGGGCCCGACGGGGACGTCCGGCTGGTGCTGCAGGCGGTCGACGGCGCCCTCTCCTTCGCCCTCACGCCCCTCGATCAGCCCGGTGGTCCCGGTGGGCCCGGTGGACCCTCCGCCGGCGACGGCGTGGAGGTCACCATCACCATCGGGTACGCCGACGCCGTCGCCCTCTCCCGGGGCGAGCTCTCCCCGGCCGAGGCCCTCGCCGGCGGTCGGGTCCGGGCGCGCGGGGACCTCTCGGTGCTGGTGGCCGGCCAGGAGCTGCTGGCGGCCGCCCGCGAGCACACCCGGGCCGTCGACGCCGAGACCACCTACTGAGCAGGGCGCGACCGGGAGGCGGCCATGGACATCCTGAGCAGTCGCACCATCCTCCACCCCGCCGATCTCGAGCGCACCCTCGCCTTCTACCGGGACGGGCTCGGGCTCGCCGTGGCCCGCGAGTTCGGGGAGGGCGCCGGGCGGGGTGTGGTGTTCTTCGCCGGCGGCGGGTACCTCGAGGTGGTCGGCGACGGCCCGGCACCCCCGCGCCCCGGAGTGGCGCTCTGGCTGCAGGTCCGTTCGATGGAGGACACCGTCGACGAGCTCAGCGGCCGTGGCACCGCGCTCGTCCGTGAGCCCAGGCTCGAACCGTGGGGACTGGTCGAGGCGTGGGTGGACGACCCGGACGGTGTGCGCCTCCACCTGGTCGAGGTGCCCGCCGACCATCCGCTGCGCCGGGACCTCCGTCCGCCCCCGCGTCCCTGAAGGACCGGTCGGTGCCCCGGGTCGGGTAGCCGCATCCGCTCGGCGCGGTCGCAGTAACCTGACCGCGTGGGTGACGCGTTCCGGGTGGAGTCGCTCGATCACGTGCAGCTGGCCATGCCCGCCGGTGCGGAGGAGCGTGCGGTCGCCTTCTACGAGGGCGTGCTCGGGATCCCCCGGGTCCCCAAGCCCGCAGCGCTCGAGCGGCGGGGTGGCTGCTGGTTCGAACGCGGGCCGCTCCGGGTGCACCTGGGGGTCGAGGAGGACTTCCGACCCGCCAGGAAGGCGCACCCCGCCCTGGTCGTCTCCGGCATCGAGGGGGCGTGTGCCCGGCTCGACGCCTCGGGGTACCCGACCCGCTGCGTGGAGGACGTCCCGGGCAGCCCCCAGTGGTACGTGGACGACCCGTTCGGCAACCGCATCGAGCTCGTCCCGGGCGGCCGCCGAGCGGGTTAGGGAGCAGCGCCTTCGAGCTCGGTCTTCATCCGCTCGAGGGTGGTGCGCATCCCGTTGCGGTTGGTCTTCCCGCGGGACCACCCGAGGACCGCCCAGTAGAGACGCAGGCCCAGGGTCGGTGCGAGCTCGAACGATTCGGTCACGTCCGATCCCCCGCCGGAGGGCTCGATGCGGTAGGTCCAGACGTTGAGCGGGCGGTCCGCGCGGCCGGTTCCGAAGGCGAACTCGCGTCCCGGTTCGGAGGCGCGGACGGTGCAGGTGATCCAGTAGACGGGACCGATTCCGTTGCGCTTCACGTGGCCGCGGAACTTCGCCCCCACCGCCGGGCCGGTCGCACCTTCGAGCCATTCCGCCTCGAACGTCTCCGGGCTGTACTCCCCGATGCGGGTCACGTCGCTGACCAGCTCCCAGACCGCCATCGGAGGTGCGTCGATGTGCAGGGTCACCGAGCCGTTCATGACGGTCACCCTATGCCAGGTGATCCCCGTCGCCCGTTCCGTGCCGGTCAGGGAAGGAGGCCGCTCACCTCGGAACGCTCCGCCTCGAGCTCCTCTGTCGTGATCCGGATCCGCTCGGTCGCGAACGCGTCGTGGTGGAGGCCCTCGACCACCGTCCACCCGCCCGCGCCGTTGGTACGCACCGGGAACCCGAACTGCAGACCCGGTGGAACCCCGTACTCCCCGTTGGAGACGACGGCGAGCGAGGTGACGTCGTCACCACCGGTCGCGGTGCGGATGCTGATCACCGAGTCGATGGCCGCGTTGGCCGCAGACGCCGCCGACGAGAGCCCGCGGGCCTCGATGACCGCGGCCCCGCGCTTCTGCACCGTGGTGAGGAAGTCCCCCTGCAGCCAGTCGATGTCGTCGATGACCTCGGCGGCAGGCTTCCCGCCGATCCGTGCATTGGCGTAGTCCGGGAACTGGGTGGCCGAGTGGTTGCCCCAGATCGCGAGGTTGGAGACACTCGCGACCGGGACCCTCGCCTTGGCCGCGAGCTGGCGCTTGGCGCGGTTCTCGTCGAGCCGGGTCATGGCGAACCAGCGGTCGGTTGGGACCTCGGGGGCATTCGAGCGTGCGATGAGACAATTGGTGTTGCAGGGATTGCCGACCACCAGCACCCGCACGTCGCCCGCCGCGTTGGCGGCGATGGCCCGGCCCTGCGGACCGAAGATCCCGCCGTTGACGGCGAGCAGGTCGCCACGTTCCATGCCCGCCTTGCGGGGGACCGAGCCGACCAGCAGGGCCCAGGAGACCCCGTCGAAGGCGGTGTCCAGGTCGGTGGTGGTCACGATGTCCGCCACCAAGGGGAACGCACAGTCGTCGAGCTCCATGACCACGCCCTCGAGCGCCTTCATCCCCGCCTCGATCTCGAGCAGGCGCAACACCACCGGCTGGTCCGGGCCGAGGAGCTGGCCGGAGGCGATCCGGAACAGGAGGGCGTAGCCGATCTGCCCGGCAGCCCCGGTGACGGTGACCTGGATGGGGGGTGCCATGGATCGCAGGCTAATCCGCCGCCCCTGACCGGTCGAACCGGCGCGCGGGTGAACTCCCGGTCACGGGACGGGGAAACCACGGTGAACAGTTCGTTGCGGGCGGTCCGGATCGACCCGTCGCCCGGCCGGTCCCGACATACTTGGTCGATGCACTCCCTCGCCCAGGCGATCGTCCTCCTTCCTGGCCAGTGCTTCCGCCTGGTCGCGGGTGACGGCGACGGTCAGGTCCGGCACTGCCCACGACCGGTCCGGGTCCGCGGGCGGCTGATCACCGGTGCCGATCAGCGGTGCACGGTGGAGGCCTGTCTCGAGCACGGTGCGAGCCTGCTCGACTGGCATCCCATCCCGGCGCCGAACTAGTGGTGGACCGCCCCGCGGCGCGCACCGAGATCGAGACGCCCGCGGACACCGCAGGCGCCGGTGCCGTCGGGACGGCGCCCTGGACCCGCGGGATCGAGGAGCCCCGCGTGCTCGCCGAGCGGATCGGGTTGGTCGACCGGGCGTTCGCCTTCGTCGACCTCTGCGGCTTCACCTCGTTCATCGCGACCCACGGGGAGCACGCGGCGATCGACACCCTCGCCCAGTTCCGGTCGCTCGCCCGCGACATCTCGGTGCGTCGCGGGGTGATGGTGGCCAAGTGGCTCGGGGACGGGGCGATGATCGTCGGGGCCGACATCGGGCCCACCCTGGCGACCGCCGCCGAGCTCATCGGGCGCTACGACGGATCGACCCTCGCCCTGCGCGGCGGGTTCGCGCACGGCCAGGCGCTGCTCATGGAGGGCGAGGACTACATCGGGAGACCGGCCAACCTGGCGGCGAGGCTGTGCCAGGCGGCCCGACCCGAAGAGCTCCTCGCGGTCGGCTACCGCGCCTCGCTCCTGCCGCCCTGGGTGCAGGTGCTCCGTGTCCGCGGGGTGACCCTCCCGGGCCTCGGACGGGTGCGGCGCGCCCAGAGCCTCGGGCTGGTTCCCGGGCTCGAGCTGCCGGACCTGACCAAACACAACGGCGGGACCCACCCGTAGCGACGGGCCCACGCGGCGTCATCCCGCGAATACCGTCCCGCGCTCTGCGATCATTCGCAACGTGAGCAGCGACGGCGACGAGGTCGACCCTCCACCACGACGCGCCCGTCTCGATGAGGCCAATGCGGTCGCCGATCTCTGGCTCCTCTCCCGTCGGGCTTCGATCCCATGCATCCCTGCGCCTGTTCACGGTGACGAAGAGGTGAGAGCCTGGTTTCAACACGTGGTCTTCGCATCTCAGGATGTCTGGGTCACCGAGGCGTCCGGCTCCTTGACGGCGCTCATGGTTCTCGGCGTCGGCTCGATCGAGCACCTCTACGTCCATCCGGCGTGGAACGGTCGAGGGCTGGGTTCCCAGATGCTGGAACGTGCAAAACGAGAGCACACCAGCTTGGACCTGTGGACGTTCCAGTCGAACCCACGCGCGAGACGCTTCTATCGACGGCACAGATTCGTCGCGGTGGCCGTGACCGACGGGGACAACGAAGAAGGAGCGCCGGACATCCGGTACCACTGGCAGCGGCCCTGAGACCAACCGCAGGGCACCTCGTTTCGCGGTGTCCACCGCCGAGCAGCTGTCCCCGTCCGTCGCCGCTCCGGCGACACCGGCGCAGTCACGAAGCGCGAGGCTGCGAGCGTTGGCCCGCTTCGCCGAAGCGCTCGCGTGCAGCCTGCTTGCTGACACCGAGGATTGCCGCGATCTGAGTCCACGTTCGACCGTTGGCGCGGGCGTCTGCCACGCGGTCGACCAGGTCCAAGTCGCTGGCCGCGACGGCCCTCAATGCGTCGCCAATGGCGAGAAGATCGCCTCCGTCGGAGTCGGGCGAGCCGAGGGCCGCCGGATCGAGGCTGTCGAGCCATGCCTCGGTGTCGGCGAGGGCCTTCTGGAGCTGGTCATGAGTTCGGGGCATGCAGGTCACCTCAGGTAGTCATGGAACGCCGTCGCACGGTCAGGCCATCGACCTCGAAAAATGGTGTCGACTTCTGGCACCCCAAGACGGCTCCGCGGCGCCGGGTCGGAACGACCGGAACCGGGACCGCCCGGGTCAGAGCCGGTCGACGATGGCCCCGGCGAACTCCGAGCACTTGACCTCGGTCGCGCCGGCCATCAGCCGGGCGAAGTCGTAGGTCACCACCTTGTCGGTGATGGTCGCCTCCATCGCCCGCACGATGTCGGCGGCGGCACCGGTCCAGCCCAGGTGCTCGTACATCATCACGCCGGAGAGCAGCAGGGAGCCCGGGTTGACCTTGTCCTGCCCGGCGTACTTGGGGGCGGTCCCGTGGGTGGCCTCGAAGATGCCGTGGCCGGTCACGTAGTTGATGTTCCCCCCCGGGGCGATCCCGATGCCGCCGACCTGGGCGGCCAACGCATCGGAGAGATAGTCGCCGTTGAGGTTGGTGGTCGCGATGACGTCGAACTCCTCGGGGCGGGTGAGTACCTGCTGGAGGGTGATGTCGGCGATGGCATCCTTGACCAGGAGCCGGTCGCCGGGTGCCCCGCCGCAGTCGTCCCAGCCCACCGCCACGTCGGCGAACTCCTCGCGGACCAGCTCGTACCCCCAGTTGCGGAAGGCCCCTTCGGTGAATTTCTGGATGTTGCCCTTGTGGACGAGGGTCACGGTCGGACGTTCGTTGGCGAGCGCGTACCGGATCGCGGCGCGGATGAGACGCTTCGACCCCGTCTCGGAGATCGGCTTGATGCCGATGCCGGAGCCCTCACGGATGTCCCATCCCATCGCGTCGTGCAGGAAGGCGGCCAGCTTCAGCGCTTCCGGCGAGTAGGCCTCGGCCTCGAGCCCGGCGTAGATGTCCTCGGTGTTCTCGCGGAAGATGACCATGTCGACCTTCTCGGGGTGGACCACGGGCGAGGGCACCCCGGTGAACCAGCGCACCGGGCGCAGGCAGACGTAGAGGTCGAGGATCTGGCGGAGCGCCACATTGAGCGAGCGGATACCGCCGCCCACCGGTGTGGTGAGGGGACCCTTGATGCCGATGAGGTGGGTGCGGAAGGCCTCGATCGTCTCCTCGGGGAGCCAGCTGCCGGTCTCGTCGAAGGCCTTCTGGCCGGCCAGGACCTCCTTCCACGCCACCGTCTTGCCGTGCTTGGCCGCTGCCGCGTCGAGCACCAGCTTGGCCGCCGGCCAGATGTCGACGCCGGTGCCGTCACCCTCGATGAAGGGGATGACCGGGTTGTCGGAGACCTCGAGCGCGCCGTCGGGACCCTGGGTGATCGGTTCAGCCATTGGCGAAGCCTACCGGCACCCTCCACCCCGGTCGCCAACCGGGAGCGGACGCCGCGCGCTCAGCCGGCCGCGGAGCGGATCCGCCGGGACGCCGATCGCGGTCGGGTGCTCACCGCGGACGACGCGGTGGCGTACGGCATCGCCGACGAGGTGAGGACCCCCGACGCCCCATCGAGCGGTTCCCCGGTCGGACCATCGGGTTCCGGCCGCGCTGACGAAGAGAACTGGCCGGATCCAAGTCCCCGCCCGTGGACTCAGGACGTGGCGAGCCCCAGTGCGGCGTAGATCTCCCTGGTGGCACTGGACCGGTTGAGCGTGTAGAAGTGCAGCCCCGGCACACCGGCGTCCAGCAGCTGCTCGCAGAGCTCGGTGGCGCAGGCCACCCCCTCGCGCCGGACCCCCTCCTTGCCGCCGGTGCGTTCGGCCTCCTCCAGGCGATCCACCATCCACCCGGGCACCGCCGAGCCCATCGTGGCCATGCGGGGCACCGAGCTCAGACTGGTGACCGGCATGATCCCGGGGAGCACCGGCTTGTCGACGCCCCGTTCGGCGAGATCGGCGACCAGGGAGGTGTACTCGTCGGCCTCGAAGAAGAACTGGGTGACCGCGAAGTCCGCCAGGGCGAGCTTCTCGGCGAGCCGGTCGCGGTCTGTCGACAGGTCCGGGGAGAGCGGGTGCCCGGTCGGCTGGGCCGCGACCCCGATCGAGAAGCCGCCGATCGCCGCGGCCAGTTCGACGAGCTCGGAGGCGAAGCGGAGCTCCCCCGGGCCTCCTCCCGGCTCGCTGGGCGGATCGCCGCCGAGCGCCATCAGGTTCTCGACACCGGCCGTGCGGTAGGCGACCAGGATCTCGGCCAGCTCGAGCCGGGTGTGGGCGACGCAGATGAGGTGGGCCATGGGCACCAGGGTGGTGGTGCGCAACATGCCGGTCACCAGGTCGAAGGTGCGCTTGCGCGACTCCGCCCCGCCGCGGTAGGTCACCGAGACGAACGACGGGCCGAGGGGCTCGAGGGCACGCAGGGTCTTCACCAGCGTCGCCTGCTCGGCGTCGGTCTTCGGTGGGAAGAACTCGAACGAGTAGGTCCGGCCCTTGCCCAAGAGGTCGGCGATACGGGTCATGACCCGACCAGCGTACCGTCGGGCGCCCCCGAGACCCAGGGGCTCCGATCAGCGCCGACAGGCGCGTGTCCCGCCGATCACGCCGCCCGCTCCGCCGCACGCACGGCGTTGACCAGCAGCATGGCCCGGGTCATCGGTCCGACGCCGCCGATCCGCGGGGTGATCCACCCGGCCACCTCGGCAACCCCTTCGTCGATGTCGGAGAGGAGCTTCCTCCCCTCCCACGAGGTGCCGGCCCCGACCACCGCGGCACCCGGCTTGACCATGTCCGCTGTCACAAGGCCCGCCCGGCCGGCCGCGGCGACCACCACGTCTGCAGAGCGGACCAGCCCGGCCAGGTCCTCGACCCCGGTGTGCACGACGGTCACCGCGGCGTTGCAGCCCGGCCGCTTCAGGGCCAGCAGCAGGGCCAGCGGCCGCCCGATGGTCAGCCCCCGGCCGATGATCACCACGTGCCGGCCCTCGACGGGCACCTCGTTCGCCGCCAGGAGCTCCACGATGCCGGCCGGGGTGCACGGCAGCGGGCCGTCCGCACCCATCACCAGCTTCCCGAGGTTGACCGGGTGCAGGCCGTCGACGTCCTTGGCCGGATCGACGCCGAGCAGGGTGTGCTCCTCGTCGAGCCCGTCGGGGAGGGGCAACTGGACGAGGTACGCGTGGACGAGCGGATCGGCGTTGAACCGGGCGACGGCCGCGTCGAGCTCCTCCTGGGTCGCGCTCGCCGGCAGGTGCTCGTGGACGGAGGTGATCCCGACCTCCCCGCAGTCGGCGTGCTTCATGGACACGTAGCGCTCGCTCGGCCCGTCGTCACCCACCAGGATCGTCCCGAGCCCGACGGTCACCCCGGCACCGCGGAGTCGGGCCACCCGGTCGGCGACCTCGGCGCGGATCCTCGCCGCGAGCAACTCGCCGTCGAGCAGGGCTGCGGTCATGGTCGACTCCGTTCCATCTGTGTCGGTCGGTTCCTCTCCCGTCGGTCCGATCCGCCCGGTCGGCTCAGTGCCGGAAGTGGCGTTCGCCACCCGCCAACACCATCGCAATGCCCGCCTCGTCCGCCGCGGCGACGACCTCGGGGTCGCGGATCGATCCCCCCGGTTGGACCACGGCGGCGACCCCGGCACCGGCCAGGACCAGCAACCCGTCGGGGAAGGGGAAGAACGCGTCGCTGGCTGCGGCCGCCCCGGCGGCCCGTTCACCGGCCTTGGACGCGGCGATCTCGGCGGCCACCACCCGGGACTGCTGGCCGGCGCCGACGCCCACCGCCTGGGCACCGTTCACGATGGCGATGGCGTTGGAGGTGGTACGGGCGCAGACCTTCCAGGCCATCGCCAGGTCGTGCCACTGGGCATCGGTGGGACGGGCCCTCGTCGCGACCTCCCACTGGGAGGGGTCGATCAGGAACCGGTCGGCATCCTGGACCAGCATGCTCGAGCCGAGCCCCCGGAACTGGCGGACCACCGCTTCGGGAGCCGGGGCCGACAGCAGCCGGGTCGCCTTCCGTTTGGAGGCCAGCATGGCGAGCGCCTCCTCGTCGTAGGAGGGGGCGATGATCACGTCCGCCTGGGGGCCGGCGGCGATGGCGCGGCCCACGGCCGCGGTGACCGGGTCGCCGAGGGCGACCACCCCCCCGAAGGCCGACTGCGGGTCGCACTCGAGGGCCCGCTCGTAGGCCCGCACCGGGTCGGCGTCGAGGGCGGCCCCGCACGGGTTGGCGTGCTTGATGATGGCGACGGCGAGCTCGGCCGGTCCGGAGGGGAGCTCGTGGACGAGCCGCCAGGCAGCGTCCGCGTCGAAGATGTTGAGGTAGGAGAGCTCCTTGCCCCCGTGCTGGACGACCGCGTCCCACCAGGTCTGCTGGCCGACCACCCGGTAGCGCGCGCCGTGCTGGTGCGGGTTCTCGCCGTACCGGAGGGACCCGGTCCGCTCGAGGGTCAGGTGGATGGTGGCGGGCAGCAGCGCCGCCGTCTCGAGATCGGCGACCGGGGACTCCCCCTCGGCGGCCAGGGCGGCGTGCTCGCGCTCGTCCAGCCACTCGACGATGGCCGCGTCGTACCCGGCGGTGTGGGCGAAGGCCTGGCGTGCGAGGCGGCGGCGGGTGTCGATCGAGAGGCTCCCCTTCGCCCGCAGCTCGTCGAGGACCGCGTCGTAGTCGGCCGGATCGACCACCACGGCCACGTGGTCGTGGTTCTTGGCCGCCGCGCGGACCATGGTCGGACCACCCACGTCGATGAGCTCGATCGACGGGTCGGAGGAGAACGGGTAGAGATTGCAGACGACGAGATCGATGAGGCCGATGCCCAGCTTGTCGAGCGCGTCGAGGTGCTCACGCTCCGACCGGTCGGCGAGGATCCCGCCATGGATGACCGGGTGGAGGGTCTTGACCCGGCCCCCGAGCATCTCGGGCGCACCGGTCAGGTCGGCCACCTCGATGTGATCGATGGCGGCCGCGGTGAGGGCCGCCGAGGTCCCGCCGCTCGAGACGAGCTCCCATCCGAGGTCGGCGAGCCCGCCGGCCAGCTCCGCGATCCCGGACTTGTCGTAGACGGACAGCAGGGCCCTCATTCGGTGACCTCCCGTGGTGATCCTCGCCCATCGCCGACACCGGCCGCCAGGTGGTCGATGAAGGTGCGGATGGTGGCCGGGTAGAGCGTGCGCTCGACGACTTTGATGCGCTCGTGCAGGCTGTCCTCGGTGTCGTCGGGCCGGATGGCCACGGTGGCCTGGGCCAGGACCGGGCCGGCATCCATCTCGAGCGTCGCCAGGTGCACGGTGGTGCCGGTCTCGGGCACGCCGGCGATGAGCGCGTCGCGCACCGCGTGCCATCCGGGGAAGGCGGGCAGGAGCGCGGGGTGGGTGTTGAGGATGCGCTCGGGGAACGCATCGTGCACCGGCTGGCCGAGGACGGTCCCGAAGCCGGCCATCACCACCACGTCGACCATTGCCTCGACCAGGGCGGCGGTGACCGCGCAGGTGTAGCCCTCGCGGTCGAACCCGGACCCGAAGCCCCCGTAGGGGACACGGTCGACGAGCAGGACGGGGACCGACGCCCGGGCCGCGACGTCGAGCGCCCGGCAGGTCCGGTCGGCGACGACCAGGCACACCGGCAGGCCGTCCTCGAGGATGGCCTCCAGGATGGTGCCACTTCCCGAGACCAGGACCCCGATCCGCGCGGGTGCGGTCTCTGTTCCGGCTGCCGTCGCGGGAGTCACACAGCGAAGCTACCAGCGCCACCGGGTCCGTCCGCGAGGCGGCGCGCACGTCCTCGCGCACGAGAGACCCGAGCGACGCGGCCCGCCCGGCCTGCCACCGGAGCGGGCACGACGTCGCTCGGCCCCCTGCCCAGGGAATGCCCCTCGTGCAGGGTGGTATCGGCACGATCAGGGGGTTTCCGAAGCGAAACTTCAGGCGGTCCGCCCCCCGAGGGAGCCCAGCACCGCCTCGTCGAAGGCGGTGAGGGAGTCGAGCACCAGGTCGCAGAAGCCCCATACCGGGGAGTCGAGCGTGCCGGGCTCGGGCACGGCCACCACCCGCATGCGGGCGGCGCGGGCCGCGATGGCGCCGTTCAGGGAGTCCTCGACGGCCACGCACGCCGTGGGGTCGACCCCGAGCTTGGCGGCGGTGGTCAGGTAGGCGCCCGGATGGGGCTTGCCCAGGGCCTCCCACTCGGCGGAGTGCCACATCGAGACCGACCGTTCGATGCCGAGCCTGGCGAGCGCGGCCTCGATGACCACCGCGTACGAGCCGGAGCAGACCGCAACCGGCAGGGAGAGGCGGCCGCAGAGATCGATCGCCGCAAGCGCCCCCGGCATCGGCGAGCCGGAGGTCGAGACCAGCTCGGCCACCCGTGCGGTGACCGCCCGTTCGACCTCCACCGGGGAGGAGCCGGTCCAGGGCCGCCGGACCCACCAGTACTCGACCGCGTCGTCGATCCGCAGGCCCATGGTCTGGCGGACGTCGACCTCGGTGAGGTCGAGCCCGACGCTCGCGAAGACCTCGATCTCCGCCTGGCGCCAGAACGGCTCCGAGTCGATGAGGAGCCCGTCGAGGTCGAAGACGACCGCTCCCACCGATCGGGCGGCCGGCCCACCGGGGGCCGGTGGCGGGGCGGGGGGCGGCGGCGGGCTCAGCCGAGCTTCCGGACGATGTCGACCATCGCCTCGCCCGCCTCGGTCGGGTTCTTCGCCACCGTGACCCCGGCCGCCTCGAGCGCCTCGATCTTGGCCTGTGCCGTGCCGTGGGACCCCGAGATGATGGCGCCGGCGTGGCCCATCTTCCGGCCCGGGGGCGCGGTGACCCCGGCCACGTAGCCGACCACCGGCTTGCTCACCGACGAGGAGATGAAGTCGGCGGCCTCCTCCTCCGCCGACCCCCCGATCTCGCCGATCATCATGATCGCCTGGGTGTCCGGATCGGCCTCGAAGGCGGAGAGGCAGTCGATGAAGCTGGTCCCGGGTACCGGGTCCCCACCGATCCCGACACAGGTGGTCTGGCCGACCCCCTGCTGGCTGAGCTCGTGGAGCGCCTGGTAGGTGAGGGTGCCCGACCGGCTCACGATGCCGACCGGACCGCCGGGCATCGCGATGTCCCCGGCGGTGATCCCGATGTTGCATTTGCCGGGAGAGATGATCCCCGGGCAGTTGGGCCCGAGCAGGCGGGTCCCGGGGAACTCCCGCACCAGCCGGTTGTACGCCAGTGCCTCGTCCTGGGCGGGGATGCCTTCGGTGATGCAGACCACGAAGGGCACGCCGGCCGCGGCGGCCTCCACGATCGCGTCGGCCGCGAACTTCGGCGGCACCGAGATGAACGAGGCGTTGGCCCCGGTCGCCTCGACCGCCTCGGCCACGGTGGCGAAGACCGGAATGCCCTCGATCTCCTCGCCGCCGCGGTTGGGATTGGTCCCGGCCACCACCCTGGTGCCGTAGGCGCGGTTGCGCAGGCCGTGGAAGAGGCCCTGGCTGGTGGGGCTGATGCCCTGGATCACGACCGTGGTGCGCTCGTCGACGAAGATGCTCACGACCGTCCTCCCGCAAGGGTGACCGCACAGCGTGCAGCGTCGAGCATGGTCGGTTCGGCGACCAGCCGGTCGGAGAGATGGGGGGCCAGGATGTCGCGGCCGGCCACGGCGTTGGTGCCGTCCAGGCGGAGGACGATGGGCGAGGCGATCTCGACCCGGTCCAGTGCCTCGAGGACCCCGTTGGCCACCTCGTCGACCCGGGTGATCCCCCCGAAGATGTTGACCAGGATCGAGCGGACCGCGGGGTCGGAGTTGATGACCTCGAGGGCCGCGGCCATCACGTCTGCGTTCGCCCCGCCCCCGATGTCGAGGAAGTTGGCCGCCTCGCCGCCGCACTGGTTGACGACGTCGAGGGTGCTCATGGCGAGGCCCGCGCCGTTGGCGATGATCCCCACCGAGCCGGAGAGACCGATGTAGTTGAGGCCGCGCGCCTTGGCCCGCGCCTCGCGTTCGTCCATGACGTCGCTCCCGGCGAACTCCTCCCACTCGGGATGGCGGAAGCTCGCGTTGTCGTCGAGGGTGACCTTGGCGTCGAGGGCGTGGACCCGGCCCTCCGGGGTGAGGATCAGCGGGTTGATCTCCGCCAGGTCGCAGTCGCCCTTGGTGAAGCAGGTGTAGAGGTCGACCAGCAGGTCGGCGGCCTGGGCGCGGGCAGGCTCGTCGAGGGCCGCCCGGTCGACCCACTCGCGGGCCGCCTCGGGGCTGAGCCCGTCGACCGGGTCGATGTGGAGGAGCGCGATGGCCCCGGGGTCGGTCGCGGCCACCTCCTCGATCTCCACCCCGCCCTGGGCGGAGAGCATGCCCAGGTGCTTCTTCGCGCTGCGGTCCAGGGTGAAGCTCGCGTAGTACTCCTTCTCGATGTCGGACGCGTGCTCGATCCACAACCGGTCCACGACGTGCCCCTTGATGTCGAGGCCGAGGATGTTGCCGGCGTGGATCCGGACCTCGGCGGCGTCGTCGGCCAGCTTCACACCGCCGGCCTTGCCGCGGCCGCCGACCTTGACCTGCGCCTTGACCACCACCGGGTAGCCGGACTCATCCGCGCGCGCGACGGCCTCCTCGACGGAGTCGGCCACCCCTCCCCTGGAGATGGGTATGCCGAAGCGGGCGAAGTACTGCTTCCCCTGGTACTCGAAGAGATCCACCGGATCCGTTCCTCTCTGTCTTGGTCTGGACTGTCGCTCTGGTCTGCGTGGTCGCTGCTGTCGGTCGTGGCGGACGGGCTCCGCCGGGTGCTGCGCGGTCAGGCCACGTCTCCGCTCTCGTCTCCGTCCTCGCGCTCGTCCAGCGCATTGCCGAGCCATTCGCCGATGGCGGGCAGCGGTGCCCCCGGGGTGAAGACCTCTGCGACCCCCATCTCCTTGAGGACGGGGATGTCCGCCTCGGGGATGATCCCCCCCACCAGGACGATGACGTCGCCGCGCCCCAGCGCACGGAGGCCCTCGATCACCTGTGGGACCAAGGTCAGGTGGGCGCCCGAGAGCAGGGAGAGCCCCACCGCGTCGGCGTCCTCCTGGACGACCGCCTGGACCACCTGCTCGGCGGTCTGGTGGAGGCCGGTGTAGATGACCTCGAACCCCGCGTCTCGCAGCGCTCGTGCGATGACCTTGGCACCACGGTCGTGCCCATCGAGGCCGGGCTTGGCCACAACCACACGATAGGGGCGCTTCACGGCGGCAGATACTAGGCGCTGGGGGCGCACGGGCCCCCATCCGGAACCGGCCGAGCGGGCCCCCGGCGAGCCGCATCGTCCACGTCCGGCCAGCACAGGACCTACCCTGGGGAGGCCCGCGGGCGGTCCCACACGCCCGGAGCGAGAGCCGACCACCCGAGGACCCAGTGACCACACCGACAGAGGCCGTGGACAGACCTGACGAGCACGCGGTGGTCGCGGCCGGCGGCGGGGCCCCACCGCTCCTCCGCGGGCTGGTGGTGCTCGCCCGGCCCCACCAGTGGATCAAGAACCTCCTGGTCTTCGTCGCACCGGGTGCGGCCGGGGCCCTGTTCCACCCCACCGTCCTCGCCCACGCCACCGCCGCATTCGGGATCTTCTGTCTGGCCGCCTCGGGCACCTACTACCTCAACGACGCCATCGACGCCGACGCCGACCGCCGGCACCCGACCAAGTGCACCCGGCCGGTGGCCGCCGGGGTGGTGCCGGTGCGTCTGGCCGTCGCCGCCGGGATCGGCATGCTGGTGGTCGCGGTCGCACTTGCGCTGCCCGTCGCCGGCTGGCACCTCTCCGCGGTCATGGGGGCCTACGTCGGGGTGCAGCTCGCCTACTCCTTCGGCCTCAAGCACGAGCCGGTCCTGGACCTGGCCTGCGTGAGCGCCGGGTTCATCCTGCGTGCGATCGCCGGCGGTGTGGCCACCTCGGTCGCGCTCTCCAATTGGTTCCTGATCGTGGTCTCGTTCGGGTCCCTGCTGGTGGTCACCGGGAAGCGCTCCGGCGAGAAGCAGCTGCTGGCCGCCGAGGAGGCCGACGACACCGTCCGCCAGACCCTCGGGCTCTACACGGTCTCGTTCCTGCGCACCGTCCGGACCCTCTCGGCCTCGGTCACCGTCTCGGCCTACTGCCTCTGGGCCTTCGAGCGGGCGAGCCAGGTGCACCCCGGACACGACCCGATCTGGTTCCAGCTGACCATCTTCCCCTTCGTCATCGCCCTCCTCCACGTGCTGCGGCTTCTCGACTCCGGCGAGGGAGCGGCCCCCGAGGACCTGGCCCTGCACGACCACCGACTCCAGATCTACGGCGTCTGCTGGGTGGCGCTCTTCGCCATCGGCGCGTACGCCTGATGGTCGGGTCCCGCCCGCAGCAGGCCTTGCTCACCGGATGGGGACGAACCGCGCCGACCGCGGCAGACCTCCTCCACGCGACCGACGTCCGCGCGGTCGACGAGGCGATGGCGGCGGCGGCCGGCACCGCGGGGAACGGCCGGGGCCTGGTCGCCCGCGGACTCGGACGGAGCTACGGGGACGCCGCACAGAACGCAGGCGGCACCGTGGTGGACGCCACCTGGCTGGACGCGGTCCACGAGGTCGACCACTCCACGGGTCTGGTCCGGGTCGCCGCGGGGGTCAGCCTGCAGACGCTGATGGAGCGCCTGGTCCCCCTCGGCTGGTTCGTCCCGGTGACCCCGGGCACCCGGCTGGTCACGGTGGGGGGCGCCATCGCCGCGGACATCCACGGCAAGAACCACCACGTCGACGGCGCCTTCTGCTCCCACGTCCACGCCCTGACCCTGGTCACGCCCACCGGGACCGTGCAGGTGACCCCGCAGGGCGATCCCGACCTCTTCTGGGCCACTGCCGGCGGCATGGGGCTCACCGGGGTGATCGCCGAGGCCACGCTCCAGATGATCCCGGTCGAGACGAGCTACCTGCTGGTCGACACCGAACGTGCCGCCGACCTCGACGACGTGATGGAGAGGATGCAGAGCGGCGACGCGGCCTACCGGTACTCGGTGGCCTGGATCGACTGCCGGTCCGGCGGGGGCCGCCTCGGCCGGTCGGTCCTCACCCGCGGGGACCACGCCCGGCTGCACGACCTGCCCGCCAAATTGCGCCGGTCGCCGGACCGGGCACAGGCCTTCGTGGCGCACACCCGCGCCCGGGTGCCGCTGACCCCACCGGGCGGGCTGCTCAACCCCCGCACCGTCGCCGCGTTCAACGAGCTCTGGTTCCGGAAGGCACCGCGGGTCGAGGTGGGCAAGCCCCAGACCATGGCCTCCTTCTTCCATCCGCTCGACGGTCTGGCCGACTGGAACCGGCTCTACGGCCCGAGGGGCTTCCTCCAGTACCAGTTCGTCGTCGGCGACGACCGCGGTGAGACCGTCCGGCGGATCCTGGAGCGGCTGGCCGAACTCCGGGTGGCCTCGTTCCTGACCGTGCTCAAGCGCTTCGGGCCGGGCGACCCGGGACCGCTCTCGTTCCCGATGCCCGGCTGGACGCTCGCGCTCGACCTGCCGGTCGGCCATCACGGACTCGGCCCGCTGCTCGACGAATTCGACCGCGAGGTGGTCGAGGTCGGCGGCCGGGTCTATCTCGCCAAGGACTCGCGCCTCGCGCCGGCCACCTTCCGGGCGATGTACCCGCGGGTCGACGAGTGGCTCGCCACGAGGCGCCGGGTCGACCCCGACGGGGTGATGCGCTCCGACCTCGGTCGCCGGATCGGGCTCTGCGACGACACCCCCCGCAAGCCGCGCGCCAAGCGGGCGGCACCGGCCAAGCGGGCGGCACCGGCCAAGCGGGCGGCACCGGCCAAGCGGGCGGCACCGGCCAAGCGGGCGGCACCGGCCAAGCGGGCGGCACCGGCCAAGCGGGCGGCACCGGCCAAGCGGGCGGCACCGGCCAAGCGGGCGGCACCGAAGAAGACCATCGTCAGCAAGCGGTCGGCGAACGGGAAAGCGGCGCCCGACCCGGTCGTCGTGGCCCGGCCCGAGCCGGCAGAACGGAGCAAGCCATGATCGACGCGGTCGGGCGCCCCCAATCGGCGCTCGTGCTCGGGGGCTCCTCCGAGATCGCTCAGGCCATCGTCGACGAGCTGGTCCCGACGCGCTGCAAGACGGTGATCCTCGCAGGGCGACCCGGGGAGCGGCTCGACGCGGCCGCGAAACGGGCCCGGGCGGCCGGTGCCGAGACCGTGGAGACGGTGACCTTCGACGCCACCGACCTCGGCGCCCACCGCGCCACGGTCGGCGGGATCTTCGACCGGCTCGGCGACATCGACCTGGTCGTTGCAGCGGCAGGCCTCCTCGGTGACCAGTCGGTTCTCGAACACGACCCGGAGCAGGCAGCCGAGCTCATCACCACCAACTTCACCGGGATGGTCTCGGTGCTGCTGACCGTGGCCGACCGCATGCGCCGGCAGGGCCACGGGCGGATCGTGGTCCTCTCCTCGGTCGCCGGTGAACGCGCCCGGAGGGCCAACTTCGTCTACGGGGCGTCCAAAGCCGGGCTCGACACCTTCGCCCAGGGGCTCGGGGACGCGCTGGTCGGGTCCGGGGTGGGGGTGACCGTCGTGCGGCCCGGCTTCGTCGTCGGGCGGATGACCGAGGGCATGGACCCTGCTCCGTTCGCCACGACCCCGGAGGCAGTGGCGGCCGCGGTGGCCAGGGCCATCGAGACCCGGGCGGAGGTCGTCTACGTCCCCCCGCTGCTGCGATGGGTGTTCGCAGTCATGCGTGAGCTGCCGCGTGGAGTCTGGCGCCGCCTCCCCGGTTGATCGCGATGGAGCAGCGCATCAGTCTGGTCACCCTGGGTGTGTCCGACCTCCACCGGGCCCGGGCCTTCTATGAAGCCCTCGGCTGGTCAGATGCGCAGCAACCCGATGACGAGGTGTGCTTCTTCCAAGCCGGGGGAATGGTGTTCGGGTTGTGGACGGCGCTCGGCGGTCACGGGGCCCGGGAATCGAGTTGGCCCACAACGTGCGCTCGCCCGACGAGGTGACCCAGGTGCTCGATGAGGCCGAACAGGCCGGCGGTTCGATCGTCCGCCCCGCCGGAGGCGCCGACTGGGGAGGCACGACGGGGGCCTTCGCCGACCCCGACGGATACGTGTGGGAGATCGCCCACAACCCGGGCTGGACGCTCCGTCCCGATGGGACGATCCACCTGTAGGGAATCGAGCCCGCGCCGAACGGCGGGTCAGCCCATCGACTTGGCTCCGTCGATGGTCTCGCGGATGATGTCGGCGTGTCCGGCGTGTTGGGCCGTCTCGGCCACGATGTGCACGAGCACCCGGCGGGCCGACCAGCGGGCGCCGGGCTCGAACCACGGGGCCTCGGGTAGAGGATGGGATGTGTCGAGGGAAGGCAGGCCGGCCACGAGGTCGTCGGTGTATCGGGCCGCAGCCGCATACTGGGTGAGCAGATCCAGGAGCGTCTCCCCGTCCGCCATGCGGAAGCCCGCGGCATGGGCCTCGTATGCCGCCTCGTCGGGGGGGCCGTCGGTGGCGGGACCGTCTTCGATGAAGCGCGCCCAGCCCTGCTCGACCAATGCCACGTGCTTGATGATCCCGCCGAGGCAGAGCTGGCTGGCGGTGGGGGTCAGCCGGGCCTGGTCGTCGCTGATCCCCCGCACGGTGCGGAGAAGGAGGTCACGGTGTTGGGACATGGAGCTGAGGAGGTCGTCTCGCTCGGAGCTGGTGACGGTGGAGGAGTCGCTGGTCATGGGGAGTTCCTTTCTCGGGTGCAGTGGCTGTCCTGCTCCACCGTACGGCGGCTAGTGGACAGTTTCTGACCTAAATAGTGAATACTCTGGGACGATGTCGACGTCCGGCACGAGGATCCTCCGGCTGCTCTCCCTCCTTCAATCCCGGCGCTACTGGTCCGGCGGGGAACTGGCCGATCGCCTGGAGGTCTCGTCCCGGACGCTCCGACGCGACATCGACCGGCTCAGGGACCTGGGCTACCCGGTCGAGGCGAGGCGGGGTGTGGACGGCGGGTATCAGCTGGCCGCAGGCGCCGTGCTTCCCCCGCTCCTGCTCGACGACGAGGAAGCGGTGGCCATCGGGGTGGGAATGCACACGGCCATCCAGGCCGGCACGGTGACCGGCATCGAAGAATCCTCGGTGCGGGCGCTGAGCAAAGTCATCCAGGTCATGCCGTCCCGGCTGCGGCGCCGGATCGACGCCCTTGCCGCGATGACGGTGCCCGCCTCCTGGCCCGAGTCGGCGAACAGCGTCGCCGCCCACGTGCTGGTGGCGCTCGCACAAGCCTGCCGCGATGGCGAACGCCTGGAGTTCGCCTACACCGCCCGCACCGGTGAGCCGAGCATCCGCGAGGTCGACCCCCACCGGCTGGTCCTGATGGGAAGGCGCTGGTATCTCGTCGCTTGGGATCTGACCCGGTTCGACTGGCGGACGTTCCGTCTGGACCGCCTGCAGGAGCCCAAGGCCACCGGCGCCCGCGCCATCCCTCGCCGACTCCCGACCGAGGACGCCGCCGAGTTCGTGCGGTCCAGCATCGAGAGCGTCCCGCAGCGGCACCGGGTGGAGGTGTTCATCCACGCCACCGCGGCGACGGTCCGAGAGCGCATCGGTCCGTGGGGCATCCTCGAAGACGTGGGCCCTAAGCGGTGCCGGTTCGAGATGAGCGCGGACTCACTCGACTGGCCGACCTTGGCACTCGGCAAGGCCGCCGCCGAATTCGAGGTGTCGTCCCCTCCGGAGCTGATCGACCACCTCCGAGAGCGCGCGGTCCTGTTCGGGCGCGCCGTCGACCGACACCGTCGACCCTGAAGGTCAGGACGGCCGGGGCGGACGCATCCGGGTCGTCCCCGAGGCGCCGCATCCGACCGGACATTCTGGGAGGATCGCCGGATGAACGAACGAACCGCGCGGTGCGGGTGCGGGCGACTTCGGGTGCGTGTCGAGGGCGAGCCTGTCCACCTGGCCGCATGCCACTGTGACTTCTGCCAGAAGCGGACGGGCAGTGTCTTCAGCGTGCAGGCGTTCTTCGCCGACAAGGACGTCGAGATCAGCGGTGAGACCAGGGTCTACAACGGCCTGGAGATCGACGGTCTCGCCTCGGTGACCGGCTTCGACACCAGCTATCACTTCTGTCCGACGTGTGGCTCCACGGTCTTTTGGACCATCACCGGACAGCCGATCGTGGGGATCGCCGTCGGGAACTTCGTCGATCCGGAATTTCCGGCGCCGAGGACGGAGACCGCGATAGGGACACGGCATCGTTGGGTTCCACCGATACCCTCCGCCGAACAGCTCGAGGGCTTCCCGACAGGTGCCGGGAGTCCGCCCCCAGCGGATGCAACGTGAGCATCCCTGTGGCTGGTGGCCGATCGACCGACCGATCGACGAGACGATCCCGGTGTCCCAATCGCCGACCACCACCGTGCCGGCCCACCCGGCTCAGGCCCGCTTGAGCGGGGCCATCCGCAGCAGCAGCTTCTTCCGGCCGACCGAGGAGAAGACCACCACGGCCTCGGCCTCGTCACCGGAGCCGCCGGTCTCGACCACCGTCCCCTCCCCCCACTTGCCGTGCACCACCGCGTCGCCGACCTCGAGGCCGAGCAGCTCTGCCCCGGTGGTGGCCGGCGCCCGCCGGAGGCGGTCGGGGTCGGCGGCGCGCTCGCGCGGCGAGATCCCGCTGCCGAAGACCGAGCGGCCCGGGGTGCCGGACGATGCGTCGCCCGTGACCTCGCTCACCAGCTCCGAGGGGATCTCGTTGAGGAAGCGGCTCGGGATGTTCGAGCCGGTGGACCCGAACAGCATCCTGCTCCAGGCGTGTGAGAGGAAGAGATGGCGCTCGGCACGGGTGATACCGACGTAGCACAGCCGCCGCTCCTCCTCGAGCTCGACCGGATCGCCGAGCGCCCGGAGGTGGGGGAAGATCCCGTCCTCCATCCCGACCAGGAACACCGCGGGGAACTCGAGTCCCTTGGCGATGTGCAGGGTCATCAGGGAGACGGTGGTGCCGTCTCCGTCGAGCTCGTCCGAGTCCGCGACCAGTGAGGCGGCCTCGAGGAACTCCACCAGGGTCGGATACTCGGCGGCGACCCCGACGAGCTCGTCCACGTTCTCCACCCGGCCCAGGGCCTCGATGCTCCCCTCGGCGAGGAGCTCGCTGCGGTAGCGGGTCCGCTCGAGCACCGCGGTCACCATCTCACCCGGGCCGAGCAGAGGGGCCGCCACGGTGCCGGTCCCGTCGGCCACCCCGCCGACGCCGGGCTCTGGGGCCTCGGGCTCCCCGTCCTCGTCGACCGGGTCGGGGAGCGCCATCCGGCCACGCAGGTCGGCGAGCAGGTCGCTGAGCTCGGCGAGGGCGCGTGCCGCCTTGCCGCCCACCCCGGCCGCCTCCGCGTCGGCCACCGCCTCCCCGAAGGAGATCCCCTGCAGGCCCGCCCATCCGGCCAGCTTGGCCACCGACGTCTCGCCCACGCCGCGCCGCGGGACGTTGACGATACGCCGCCAGCTGACCTCGTCGTCGGGGTTGACCAGGACCCGCAGGTAGGCGAGGACGTCCTTGACCTCGCGGCGCTCGTAGAACCTGGTCCCCCCGACGACCTTGTAGGGGATCTCGGCCCGCACCAGCGCCTCCTCGAGCGCCCGGCTCTGCGCGTTGGTGCGGTAGAAGACGGCCACGTCACCCCAGCGCAACGACTGGTCGCTGCGCAGTCGCACGATCTCGTGGGTCACCCACTCCGCCTCGTCGTGCTCGTCTTCTGCCCGGTAGCGGACCAGACGTCCCCCCCCGGTTCGATCCGTCCAGAGGGTCTTGGGCTTGCGGGAGACGTTGTTGGTGATGACCGCGTTGGCCGCGTCGAGGATGGTCCGGGTCGAGCGGAAGTTCTGGTCGAGTGTGATCGTCGTGGCGTCGGGGAAGGCCTCCTCGAAGTCGAGGATGTTGGAGATGTCGGCACCCCGGAAGCGGTAGACCGACTGGTCGCTGTCACCGACCACCGCGATGTTCCGGTGGCCGCCCGCCAGCTGGACGGCCAGCGTGTTCTGCACGGGGTTGGTGTCCTGGTACTCGTCGATCAGGATGTGGGTGAACCTGCTGCGGTAGTGCTCGAGCAGGTCGGGGTGGTCCCGGAAGAGCCGGACCGTGTTGAGCAGCAGGTCGTCGAAGTCCATCGCGTTGGCCGCGAGCAGCCGCTGCTGGTAGAGGTCGAAGACATCGGCGATCCGCCGGTCGAAGATGGAGATGCCCGCGGCGCGGTACTCGACCGGGCCCTCTCCTCGGCTCTTGGCCTGGCCGATCTGCCCGAGGATCGCCCGCGGCGAGATCTTCTTCGTGTCGAGGTCGAGCTCGCGGCAGAGGATCTCCACCAGCCGGCGCGAATCGGCATCGTCGTAGATGGTGAACGATCCGCGGTAACCCAACCGGTCTCCCGCCGCGCGGAGGATCCGCACGCAGGCCGAGTGGAACGTCGAGACCCACATGCGCTGTGCCCGCGGGCCGACCAGCTCGCTCACCCGACGCCGCATCTCGTCGGCGGCCTTGTTGGTGAAGGTGATCGCCAGGATCTGCCTCGGCGCGGCGTCCCCCGAGGCGATGAGATGGGCGATGCGCCGGGTGAGCACCCGGGTCTTTCCAGAGCCGGCACCGGCCACGATGAGCAGGGGCCCGCCGCGGTGCACCACCGCGGCGGCCTGTGGGGGCGTGAGGCCCTCCAGCAGCGCGTCGGCCGCGGTCATTCCCACTCGATGGTGCCGGGAGGCTTGGACGTGATGTCCAGAGCAACCCGGTTCACGCCCTCCACCTCGTTGATGATCCGGGAGGAGAGACGCTCGAGCAAGTCGTACGGCAGGCGTGCCCAGTCGGCGGTCATGGCGTCGTCGCTGGTGACGGCGCGGATCACGATCGGGTAGGCATAGGTACGGCCGTCCCCCATGACCCCGACCGTCCGCAGCGCGGGAAGGACCGCGAAGCTCTGCCAGAGATCCCGGTAGAGACCGGCCCGGCGGATCTCCTCGACCACGATGTCGTCGGCCGCCCGCAGGATCTCCGCCCGTTCGGGGGTGACCTCGCCGACGATGCGGACGGCCAGCCCGGGACCGGGGAATGGCTGGCGCCAGACGATCTCGTGGGGCAGTCCGAGCTCCTCCCCGACGGCCCGCACCTCGTCCTTGAACAGGAGACGGAGCGGCTCGACCAGGTCGAAGGCGAGATCGTCGGGCAGGCCCCCGACGTTGTGGTGCGACTTGATGGTGGCGGCCCAGGTCGACCCCGACTCGATGACGTCCGGGTACAGGGTGCCCTGCACGAGGTAACCCGAGGTCGCAGGGTCCGGGTCGTCGGCGCCGGCGGTGCGGTCGGCGCCGTCGGCGATGTCGCCCTTCTCCAGCACCAGGTCGCGGGCGACCTCCTCGAAGATCCGGATGAACAGTTCGCCGATGATCTTGCGCTTCGCCTCCGGATCGGTCACCCCGGCCAGGCCCTCGAAGAACCGGTCGGCGGCCTTCACGTGGACCAGGTCGATGTGGAACTGCCGGCGGAAGGTCTCCTCGACCTGCTCGCTCTCCCCGGCCCGCATGAGCCCGGTGTCGACGTAGACACAGGTGAGCTGGTCGCCGACGGCCTTGTGCACCAGGGCGGCGGCAACCGCCGAGTCCACCCCGCCCGAGAGCGCGCAGAGCACCGGTGAGGACCCGACCTGGGCCCGGACCGCCTCGACCTGGGTCTCGATGATCGAGGTGTGGGTCCACAGCGGGGGACAGCGGCAGACGTCGTAGAGGAAGCGCTCGAGCAGGTCACGGCCGCGCTCGGTGTGGACGACCTCGGGATGGAATTGCACCCCGTGCAGCGCCCGCCCCGGGTGGTGGAAGGCGGCCACCGGGGCGTCGGGGCTGGCCGCGGTGGCCACGAAGCCCTCGGGCACCGCGGTGATCGCGTCGGCGTGGCTCATCCACACTTCGACCGCCTCCGGCCAGTCGACGAACAGCGGCGACCTCCCGGTCACGGTCAAGGTCGTGCGGCCGTACTCGCCACGGCCGGTACGGGACACCTCCCCGCCGAGCAGCCGGGCGAGGAGCTGCGCCCCGTAGCAGATGCCCAGCACCGGTACCCCGAGGTCGAGCACGGCCGGGTCGATGGTCGGCGCCGGCGTCTCGTTGACCGACTTGGGTCCTCCCGAGAGGATGATCGCCGAGGGGTGGCGGGCGGCCAGGTCCTCCGCTGTCGAGGAGCAGGGGACGATCTCCGAGAAGACGTGGGCCTCGCGGACCCGCCGGGCGATCAGCTGGGCGTACTGGGCGCCGAAGTCGACGACCAGGACCGGACCCTCACCGGGGTCGTCGGCGCCGGCCCCCGGGCTCAATGGCCCATGCCGACACCCTGCGAGCGCTGCAGGTCCTTACCCTCGGTCTGCAGTGCCGGGGCCACCATGACCTCGGCCTTCTGGAACTCCTTCACCGTCTGGTAGCCGCAGGTGGCCATGGCCGTGCGCAGCGCGCCGAACAGGTTCATCCGCCCGTCGTTCTCGTGGGCCGGGCCGAGGAGGATCTCCTGGAGGGTCCCCCGGGTGGTCGTCTCGACCCGCACGCCGCGCGGCAGGCTGGCGTGGAAGGTGGCCATGCCCCAGTGGTAGCCGCGTGCCGGGGCCTCGACCGCCGAGGAGAGCGGTGAGCCGAGCATGACCGCGTCGGCGCCGCAGGCCACCGCCTTGGCGATGTCCCCGCCCTTGGACATTCCCCCGTCGGCGATCACGTGGCAGTAGACGCCGGTCTCGTCCAGGTGGCGCATCCGCGCCCCGGCCACGTCGGCGATCGCTGTCGCCTGGGGCACGCCGATGCCGAGGACACCGCGGGTGGTACAGGCGTTGCCCGGGCCGACGCCGACCAGTACGCCGACCGCGCCGGTCCGCATGAGGTGGAGCCCGGCCTGGTAGGACGCGCACCCCCCGACGATGACCGGGATCTCGAACTCGCGGATGAAGCGCTTGAGGTTGAGCGGCTCGACCGACTTCGACACGTGCTCCGCCGAGACCACGGTGCCCTGGATGACCAGGATGTCCAGCTCGGCGGCGAGCAGGGCGGGCGCGAACGACTCGGTCCGCTGCGGCGTGACCGATGCGGCGGTGGTGATGCCGGCCGCCTTCATCTCGCGGATCCTGTGGGTGACCAGCTCGTCCTGCACCGGCTCGGCGTACATCTGCTGCATGCGGGCGGTGGCCTTCTCCGCCGGAAGCTCGCGGATCTCGTCGAAGAGGGGGGTCGGGTCCTCGTACCGGGTCCAGAGGCCCTCGAGGTTGAGCACGCCGAGCCCGCCGATGCGGCCGATCTCGATCGCCGTCGCGGGGCTGGTGACCCCGTCCATCGCCGACGCCATGAGCGGGAGCTCGAAGCGGTAGGCGTCGATCTCCCAGCTGATGTCGACATCCTCGGGGTCGCGGGTGCGCCGGCTCGGGACGATGGCGATGTCGTCGAGTCCGTAGGCCCTCCGCCCCGACTTGAAGATGCCGATCTCTAGCTCAGCCACGTGCGCGTCCTCCGGTTCCGGTCGTCGTCTGTCGAACCCCCCGACCGTCGGCAGGTCCGTGAGCGAGCCGACCGATCATGGTCCACGATACCGCCTGGGCACCCGTGGACGGGTTCCGTGCGGTGCCCGCCGTCGCGCTCAGCGACCGAGTCCGGGCGGTGCTCCGGGTAGGCCGACCGTGAGGCAGAGCAGCTCGGTCAGCACCCGGGCGGTGGCCCCCCAGATGGTCTCGCCCCCCGCTGTGAAGAACCACACCGGGAACTCCCCGCCGGGGACGCCGCCGATCCCGCGCCGTCCGGGGACCGCCCACCACTCCTCGACGAACGCGCCGTCGGCGAGCAGCTCGGTGAGCGAGACGTCGAAGATGCGGGAGACCTCGCCGGGGGCGGCCCGGGTGGCCGCCCGGCCCCCGAGGGTCGCCACCACCGGCGTCATGAGCGTGGCCGAGGAGACGGTGGGCATCGGCGTGAGGTGGCCCACGACGGTGACCAGTGCCGGGTCGAGCCCGACCTCTTCCCAGGCCTCCCGCAGGGCACCCTGTTCGGGGATCTCCCCGGGTTCGAGGCGCCCGCCGGGGAAGGCCACCTCGCCGCGGTGGGAGCGAAGCGTGCTCGAGCGCACGGTGAGCAGGACCCGTGCCTCGCCCGCCTCCTCGAACAGGGCGACCAGCACCGCGGCCGGGTCGGTGTCCGGGTGTCGGTCGAAGGTGCGGACGAACTCGGCGACCTCCCTGGCCGTGGTCGCGGCATCGGCCGAGCCGTCACGGGCAGCCACCGCGTCGACCACCGCGGCGAGGCGGACCGGGCGCCGCCGGGCGGGGTCGAAGTCGGCCCAGGGCGCCGGACCGCCCGGACGGTGGTGGGCGGGACGCGGGATGACCTGGGGTCCGGCGGCGGGTCTGGGGGTGGCGGCGGCCATGGGGCAAGACCCTAGGGGCGGGTGCCGCCGGAGCATCCGCCCGGCTGTGCGGGCCGGTGCCGGGGAGACGCCCATCCCACGGTCCACGCGGATCCGATGGCTACCATCGACCAGACCCGACTCGGTATGCCGGATCGGTCACCGCGGACGGTGGACATGGCAGACGACGGCGAACCGGCAGAAGGAGGCTCCATGGTCGACGCGGGCGGAGCGCAGGCCCCCTACGCCCAGTTCCCGATCACCACCGCCCTCGAGTTCCCCGAGTGGACGATCGAACGGAGCCTCGGAATGGTCTTCGGGGTGGTGGTGCGCTCGATGGGCGCGGCGAGGGGGATCACCGCCGGGTTCCGGGCCCTGGCCGGGGGCGAGGTCAAGCAGTACACCAAGCTGGTCGAGGACAGCCGCCGGCACGCCCTCGACCGGATGATCGAGAACGCGCGCCTCCAGGGAGCCAATGCGATCGTGTCGTTCCGGTTCGACTCCTCCGAGGTCGGCCAGACCCTGACCGAGATCGTCGCCTACGGCACCGCGGTCGTCGTGGGCGCCCGGAGGTGAGGCCGGTCCGGACCGTCGCGGCCGCCCGGTGGCCGGCGTGGTGATCTTCGCCGTCATCCTCGCCGCGGTCCTGGTCGCGGTGGTGATCAGCTTCTTCGTGCGCCGTCACGGCGAGTCCGGTGCGCCCGACGCCGGCTGGACGCCGACCGACGAGGTGTTCCGCGACCCGGGGACCGACCGGATGATGCGGGTCTGGCTCGACCGGGGAGGCGACCGGCACTACGTGCCCGAACGGCCGCGTTGAGGCCGCCTCCCCCGGACGGCGTGACTACATCATCCCGCCCATGCCACCCATGCCGCCCATGCCGCCGCCCATGGCGGCTGCTGCGGCTGCGGCTGCGGCAGGATCCGCCTTCTCGGGCTTGTCGGCGACCAGCGCCTCGGTGGTCAGCAGGAGCCCGGCGATGGACGCCGCGTTCTGCAGCGCGGACCGGGTCACCTTGGCCGGGTCGATGACGCCGGCCTTGACCAGGTCCTCGAGCTCGCCGGTGAGCGCGTTGAGCCCGACCGTGCCCTTCTTCGACTCGACCTCGCGGACGAACACGCTCCCCTCCAGGCCGGCGTTGGCGGCGATGGCCTCGAGCGGGGCGGCGAGCGCCTTGAGCACGATGGCCGCGCCCGTTGCCTCGTCACCCTCGAGGGAGTCGACGACCGACTGAACCGCGGGACGCGAGCGCACCAGTGAGGTCCCACCGCCGGCGACGATCCCCTCCTCGACTGCGGCGCGGGTGGCGGAGAGGGCGTCCTCGATGCGGTGCTTCTTCTCCTTGAGCTCCACCTCGGTGGCGGCGCCGACCTTGACCACGGCCACGCCGCCGGCCAACTTGGCGAGCCGCTCCTGGAGCTTCTCGCGGTCCCAGTCCGAATCCGTGTCGTCGATCTCGCGCTTGATCTGGGCGATCCGACCCTTGACCTCGTCGGAGGAGCCACCACCCTCGATGATGGTGGTGTCGTCCTTGGTCACGATGATCCTGCGCGCCTTGCCCAGGAGGTCGACCGTGGCGCTCTCGAGCTTGAGGCCGATCTCCTCGGAGATCACCTGTGCGCCGGTGAGGATGGCCATGTCCTGGAGCATCGCCTTGCGACGCTCGCCGAAGCCGGGGGCCTTCACCGCGACCGAGGTGAACGTGCCACGGATCTTGTTGACCACCAGGGTGGCGAGGGCCTCGCCGTCCACGTCCTCGGCCACCACCAGCAGCGGCTTCCCGGTCTGCATGACCTTCTCGAGCACGGGCACCAGGTCGTGGACCGCGCTGACCTTGCTGTTGACGAACAGGACGAGCGGGTCGTCGAGGACCGCCTCCTGGCGCTCCGCGTCGGTGACGAAGTACGGGGAGAGGTAGCCCTTGTCGAACTGCATCCCCTCGGTGAACTCGAGCTCGATGCCGAACGTGTTGGACTCCTCGACGGTGACCGTCCCGTCCTTGCCGACCCGGTCGATGGCGTCGGCGAGCACCTCGCCGATCGCGGTGTCCGCCGCGGAGATGGACGCGACCTGCGCGATCTCCGTCTTCGAGTCGATCTCCTTGGACTGCTTCCTGATCGACTCGACCGCGGCCTCGACCCCCTTGTCGATGCCCCTGCGCAGGCCGAGCGGGTTCGCCCCTGCGGCAACGTTGCGGAGACCCTGGCGGATGAGCGCCTGGGCGAGCACGGTGGCGGTGGTCGTGCCGTCGCCGGCCACGTCGTTGGTCTTGGTGGCGACCTCTTTGACCAGCTGGGCTCCCATGTTCTCGAAGACGTCGTCGAGCTCCACCTCGCGGGCGATGGACACGCCGTCGTTGGTGATGGTGGGGGCGCCGAACTTCTTCTCGATCACCACGTTGCGGCCCTTCGGCCCGAGGGTCACCTTGACCACTTCGGCGAGCTTGTTCACGCCGGCCTCGAGACCGCGCCGGGCGGACTCGTCGAACTTGAGGATCTTGGGCATTACTTGGTCGCCTTTGCCTTGGTCACCTTGGCCAGGACGTCGCGGCTGGAGAGGATGAGCAGGTCCTCGCCGTCCGAGGTGATCTCGGTCCCGCCGTACTTCGAGTAGACGACGGTGTCACCGACCGTGATGTCGAGCGGGATGAGCTCACCGCTGGACTCGGCGCGGCGACCCGGGCCGACGGCCAGGACCTCACCCTGCTGGGGCTTCTCCTTCGCAGTGTCGGGGATGACGAGACCGGACGCGGTGGTCTCCTCGGACTCGCCTGGGCGGACGACGATACGGTCGTCCAGGGGATGCAGACTCATGGGTTCGGGCCTCCTGTGGCAGGGCATTAGCAGTCGACGGTTGAGAGTGCCAACGATACCCGGCCCGATCGGGTTTGGCAAACGGGTCCACCGAGTGCCAGCGGTCGCCCCGCCCGGGACGATCCGGGCTCCTCCGCCGACCCGGGCCGCCTCAGGCGGTCGAGGCCAGGCGCAGGTTCGGATCCGCGCCGAGGGTGAGGGGGCTCGGCCCGTCGTGGCGGAGCCGCCACCATCCCGCGGCCGCCACCATGGCCGCGTTGTCGGTGCAGAGCTCCCGGCCGGGCAGGAACGCGCCGATGCCGTCTTCCGCGCAGACCTGCTCGACCTCGCGCCGGAGCAGCGAGTTGGCCGCCACCCCGCCGGCCAGGCAGACCGCCCGCGCGCCCACCTCGGCCGCGGCCCGCCGGGCGCGGGCGACCAGGACGTCCACGACCGCCTGCTGGAAGGAGGCCGCGACATCGGCCGTCGAGGCGCCCGGCTCCTTGCGCACCCGGTTGACCACCGCGGTCTTGAGGCCGCTGAACGAGAAGTCGTACCCGTCGCCGGGGAGCGAGCGGGGAAAGGCGAAGGCGGCCGGATCGCCCTCGCCGGCGATGCGGTCGATGGCCGGTCCGCCGGGGTAGCCGAGCCCGAGGAACCGGGCCACCTTGTCGAAGGCCTCGCCGGCCGCGTCGTCGATGGTGCCGCCCATCAGCCGGTAGCGGCCGGGGCCGGTCACGCAGAGGAGCAGGGTGTGGCCGCCCGAGACCAGCAGGACGACGAGCGGCCAGCCCAGGTCGGGCTGCTCGAGCAGCGAGGCGAACAGGTGGGCCTCGAGGTGGTTGACCCCGACCAGGGGGACCCCCCAGGCGAGGGAGAGCGCCTTGGCCTCGGCGAGCCCCACCAGCAGCGAGCCGATGAGGCCGGGGCCGTGGGTGACCGCGACCGCCTCGATCCCCGATCCGGAGGTGTCCGAGCCGGCCTGGTGCAGGGCGTCGGCCAGCACCGGGGTCAGGAGCTCGACATGGGCGCGGCCGGCGAGCTCGGGGACCACGCCGCCGTAGCGGGCGTGCAGGTCGATCTGGCTGCTCACCACCGTGGAGACGATCCTCGTCCCGCCGTCGACGACCGCCGCCGCGGTCTCGTCGCACGAGGTCTCGATGCCGAGGACCCGGGTGGCCGGAGCCGTCGCGGTCACGCCCGCCGCTCGATCTCGATGCCCGGGGACAGCGACGACTCGATCACGGTCAGCCGCCCCGCGTACTCCTCGGAGTCGATGTCGCGCACCCACATGATGAGGGCGTCACCGCCCTCGGGGTAGTAGTCGGGACGCACCCCGACCGGCGCCAGCCCGAAGCGCCGGTAGAGCGCGATCGCCGGCTCGTTCCCGACCCGGACCTCGAGGGTGAGGTGGCGGGCCCCGCGCTCGCGGGCGGTGTGGACCAGGTCGAGGAGGAGCACCGTGCCGAGCCGGCGTCCCTGCCGGGCGGGGGCCACGGCCACGTTGTTCACGTGCGCTTCGTCGTCGATGAACATCTGGCCCGCGTACCCGACCAGGTGCCGCCCGATCCAGGCGGCCCGGTAGGCCCGCGACGACCTTTGGGCGAGCTCCTCTTCGAACAGCCTGCGGGACCACGGCTCGGGGAACACGACCTCCTCGATGCGCAGGATCGCCCGGAGGTCCTTCGTCCGGAGCGGGGCGAGGACCACCCGGCCGGCGACCGCACCCCCGGCAGGCCGGTCCCGACCGCCCGGTGCCCCGAGCACGCTCACCACCGGTCGACCCCGCTGCGCACCGGACCCGGCTGCGGGCTCCGCACCTCCCAGTTGATCGTTGCGTCGGCATGGCGCCGGTAGTCGGGCACGAGCACGCCAGGCTCGGTCGGCACCATCCCGGCGGCGACGCGATGTGAGGCGAGCCGGGCGAGGATCGAGGGGGGCGGTGCGGCCAGCCGACCCGCCAGATGCAGGTCGAGAGCGGGGCGGGGTGCGAGCAGGGTCCGGTAGCGGACCGCGCCGTCGCCGACCACCACCGTCGGGCCTTCGGCGGCCAGGACGTCGAGCAGCCCGGCGAGCGCGTCGGGCGCCAGCGGCTCCTGCCAGTCGATGTGGGCGGGTGCCGGATCGTCCACGCCGGTGCCCTCCCTCCCACCGCCGGCTCCGCCGGCGGCGGACCCGGTATCTCCGACCGCGTAGGCGGCGGCGAACACCTCGCCGCGACGCGCGTCGACCACCGCGACCACCCACCGGACCCGTCCGGGATCGAGCAGCCCGAACGCCGCGGCGGCCAGGACGTCCAGGCTGGTGACCCCGACTACACCGAGCCCGAGTGCCTGGCCGAGCGCCTTGGCGGTGGCGACCCCCACCCGCAGCCCGGTGAAGCGCCCGGGTCCGACGTCGACCGCCAACGCGTCGATCTCGGCGAGCGGGCAGCCCGAGACCGCGCAGACCTCCTCGATCGCCGGGGCCAGCAGCTCCGCGTGCGCGCGACCCCCCTCGTGGCTTCGCTCGGCGAGCGCGCCGTCGTCGCGGAGCACTGCTGCACCGACCAGGTCGGTGGCCGTCTCGATGGCGAGCAGGGTCACCCCGGCTCCCGCCAGGGCGCGAGAACGTCGTCGAGGTGCGCCCACCGGCGGGTCCAGGCGGTTCCCCCAGCGGAGAGGGTGAGGGTGCGGTCGTCGTCGCGGTCGCCGGGGCCGAGCCGGACGGTGAGGGCGTCCGGCCCGAGGAGCGGCCCGGCGGCGTCCCCCCACTCGACGAGGGCGACCGCGCCGTCCTCGAGCAGCTCGTCGAGACCGAGGTCCTCGATCTCGCGAAGGTGGTCGAGCCGGTAGAGGTCGGCGTGCAGGAGGGTCCGCACCCCAGCGGGACCCGCGGTGACCGGGTACTGCCGCAAGAGGGTGAAGGTGGGGCTGGTGATCGTTTCGGCGACCCCGAGGGCCTGCCCGAACCCCTGCGCGAAGGTGGTCTTCCCGGCCCCGAGGTCGCCCGCCAGGAGGAGGAGGTCGCCGGCCCGGCTCCGGGCGGCCAGGACCGCGGCGACGGCCCGGGTCTGCTCGGCCGAGGTGGTGCTCAGGGTGATCGGGGGCGCCTCGGGAGGGGTCCAGGTCACGCTCCGGCTCCGAGCAACTGCTTGGCCCGGATCAGGTCGGCCCGCATCTGGGCCATGACCACCCCGCCCGAGCGAAGTGCCGCTGCGGGGTGGTAGGTGGGAACGAGCTGCAGCGAGCCGACCGGGTAGGAGGCGCCGCGGACCTTGGAGATGCCCTGGTCGGTGCCCAGGAGGAGCTTGGTGGCGAAGTTCCCGAGGGTGACCACCACCTTCGGGGCGATCCGGGCGATCTGGTCCTCGAGCCACGGACGGCATGCGGCGATCTCGTCGGGTCGCGGGTCGCGGTTGTCGGGGGGACGGCACTTGACCACGTTGGCGATGTAGACGTGGCTCCGGTCGATGCCCAGCTCCTCGGCCAGCAACCGGTCGAGGAGCCGGCCCGAGCGGCCGACGAAGGGCTCCCCCTGCAGGTCCTCGTCACGGCCCGGGGCCTCGCCCACGAACATGAGATCGGCGGCGGGGTCACCCACACCGAAGACGACCTGGGTTCGGCCGGCGGCGAGTGGGCAGCGGGTGCACCCTGCGGCGGCCGCTGCGAGCTCGTCGAGATCGGTGCCCGGGGCCACCGGGGAATCGTACCGCCCGCCCCGAGCGACCGGTCCGGGCCGCGCGCCTCAGAGGTCGGGGATCCCCTGCAGGCGACGGGGCACCCGCGGGCCGATGGCGCAGAGCACCTCGTAGCTGATGGTGCCGAGCAACCCGGCCCACTCGTCGGCGGTGACCTCCTCCTCGCCCTGGGTCCCGAGCAGCACCACCTCGTCCCCGACCTCGACCGCGGTCTCCTCCGCCGGGCCGCAGTCGATCACGATCTGGTCCATGGTCACCGTGCCGGCCAGCGGGCGACGGCCTCCGCCCACCAGCACCTCGCCCCCGGCGTCGAACAGTCGACGGGGCACGCCGTCCGCGTAGCCGATCGGTGCGGTCGCCACCGTCGAGCGCCGGGACAGCGGTCGCCTGCGGCCGTAGGAGGGGCGCTCCCCGGCCTCGAGCTCGCGCAGGTGGGTCACCCTGGTGCGGAGGGAGAGGACCGGTGAGAGCCGCCCGCCCCCGGTCGACCGGGCCAGGGCGTCGCCGAGGGCGGGGGTCGGTGCCACGCCGTAGAGGGCGATCCCGCAGCGGACCAGGTCCCGTCGTGCGGCCGGCCACCCGATGGTGCCGGCCGAGTTGGCCACGTGGGTGAGGGGCGGGTGGTGTCCTCCCGCGGCCAGTGCGGACAGCGCGCCCTCGAAGCGCTCGAGCTGGAGCGCGGTGAAGGCGCTGTCGTCGTCGTCCTGGCCGTCGGCAACCGCCAGGTGGGTCCAGACCGCGCCGAGCCGGAGGTGCGGATCGGCGGCGACCCGGTCGGCCAGTCCCCCCAGCCGGTCGCAGTCGGCGCCCACCCGGTGCATCCCGGTGTCGACCTTGAGGTGGACGTCGAACGGTCCTGCGCCGACCCGGGCCGCGGTCCGGCTCAGGCCCTCCAGCCCGTCGGCGGTGTAGACGGTCGGCACGAGCCCCCGCGCGACGGCTTCGGCCATCGCCTCGACCGGGGGTTCGGAGAGCAGCAGGACGGGCACCTCGATGCCGGCCTCGCGCAGGGTCACCCCCTCCTCGACGAGGGCCACCGCCAGCCAGGTCGCCCCCCCGGCCAGGGCGGCGCGGGCCACCGGGACCGCGCCGTGGCCGTAGCCGTCGGCTTTGACCACCGCACAGAGCGCGGCGGGGGCGGCCACCTCTGCGAGCAGGGCGGCGTTTGCGGTGACCGCGCCGAGGTCGATGTCGGCCCAAGCCGGGCGCCACCCCTCACCCACGGGTCACCGGCCGTCCCCGACGGCCCCGGCCGCGGCCTTCGAGCACCCGGGCCACCAGTTCGGGGAGGTCGGAGGCGACCAGGCCGCTGCCGGGACCGAGCGCCGCGGCCCGTCCGTGCACGTGGGCGCCGAGCGCGGCGGCCTCGAGCAGGGGCACGCCGCGGGCCACCAGCGCGGCGATGACCCCGCTCAGCACGTCGCCGGTGCCAGCGGTGGCGAGGGCGGGCGTGCCCGAGCGACCGAGCAGGACGCGGCCCGACGGGTCGGCCACCGCGGTGGTCGGACCCTTGAGGAGCACCAGCACACCCCGCGCCGCCGCGAGACGGCGGGCCGCGTCGATTCTGTCCGGACCGGGTCGTTCCCCGACCAGCTGCCCGTACTCGCCGTCGTGGGGGGTGAGCAGCACCGCCGACCGTGCGGCGGACGGCCGGGCGGGGCCGTCCCGCCCGAGCGCGGCCAGGCCGTCCGCGTCGACCAGCACCGGGACCGGCGACTCTGCCACCAGCCGGCGGACCTCGGACCCGGTGGACGGGGCGCGGCCGATCCCCGGGCCGACCACCACCGAGCGGCACCGGGCGGCGACCTCCAGCGCGGCGGTGGCCCACCCTTCGGCGGGAAGGGCCACGCCGACCGCCTCGGCCGCGGGCAGCTGCCCGAGATCGCCACCGGGGACCCCGAGCCGGACCATCCCCGCGCCGGCGCGGTAGGCAGCCCGGGCGCAGAGAGCCGCAGCACCGGTCATGCCCGGTGAGCCGGCCACCACCAGCACCGCTGCCGACCATTTGTTGCCGCCCGGGTCGCGGGGCGGGACGAGCCTCACCACGTCACCGTCGTCGACCACCGCGATCGACGCCTCCCCGATGGGCAGCCCGATGCGCGCCACGGTGACCGCGCCTGCGAGCCGCGCGCCGTCCCCCTGGACCAGACCGGGCTTGAGCGCGCCGAAGGTCACGGTGCGGAGGGCCCTCATCGGACGTCCCGACGCGGCGCCGGTGTCCCCCTCGACTCCCGAGGGGATGTCCACCGCGAGCACCGGGATGCCGGCGGCCACCTCGGGCGCCTCGTAGACCCCGCGGAAGCCGGTGCCGAACGCGGCGTCGACCACCAGGTCCACCGCCGGCCCGCCGGCGCCGATGCGGTCCGTCTCGCCCGGTGCCACCACACGCACCCGGGCCCCGCGGGCGGCCAGGACCCGGGCGGCCACCCGGCCGTCGGCCCCGTTGTTGCCCTTTCCCCCCACGACCACCACCCGGCGGCCGTAGGCGCCGCCGAGCAGGTCGAGCGCAGCCCGGGCGGCCGCGGTGCCGGCCCGCGTGACCAGCTCGTCGAGCGGGGTCGCAGCCATGGCCCGGGCGTCGACCTCCTGCATCTCGCCGATGGTGAGCACCGGTTGCATCGGCCCCGACGCTACGGCGCCGGCGGGCGATCGACCGCGCCCCCGCCGCCGACCGCGATCACGACCGCCACCGCCACCAGCTCGGTGTGGGTGAGGGAGAGGTGCCAGCGGGTGACCCCGGCCCGCTCCGCCAGGCGGGCGGCCGACCCGTCGAGGACGAGGAACGGGGCGTCGAGCCCGCGGCGGATCACGCCGACCTCGGCGAACCGGAAGGCACCGAGCCCGGCCCCGAGCGCCTTGAGCACCGCCTCCTTGGCGGCGAACCGGGTTGCCAGGCGGGGCACCGGGTCGGCGGCCCGATCGGCGTAGCTGCGCTCCGCGTCGGTGAAGAGTCGGTCGGCCATGCCCCGCCTCCGGGCCAGCACCGCACGGAAGCGCTCGAGGTCCACCGCGTCGATGCCGACGCCGCACACCCCGACCGGCCCGTGGCCCGCGCCCGCGAGGGCCACCTCCCCGGCCACCGCGTCGAGCGCGGCGGCCAGGCCGCGGCCCCTCACTCGACGGTGACCACCTTGGCCAGGTTGCGCGGGCGGTCGACGTCGAGACCGTGCAGCCGGGCCAGCGAGTAGGCGAAGAGCTGGAGCGGGACCACGTCGACGATCGGCGCGAAGAGGTACTCGGTCTCGGGGACCCACAACACCGCGTCGGCGTGGCGGGCGGTCTCCTCGTCGCCGTCGTTGGCCACCAGGATCACGGTGGCCCCCCGGCTGGCCACCTCGGCCACGTTCCCCATCATCTTCTCCCACACCGGTGTGCGGGTCGCCACCCCGACCACCACCGTGCCGGGCTCGACCAGCGCGATCGGTCCGTGCTTGAGCTCGCCGGCCGGGAACCCCTCGGCGCGCAGGTAGGAGAGCTCCTTGAGCTTGAGCGCGCCCTCCAGGGCCACCGGGTACCCGACCTGGCGGCCGAGGAACAGGAAGGACGGCGAGTCCCGGTAGGCCCGGGCGACCGCCTCCACGTCGGGGGCGCGGCCGAGGGCGGTTGCCACCTTGCCCGGCAGGGACCCCATGCTGGCGAGGAGCTGCCTGGCGTCGGCCACGGAGAGGGTCCCGCGTGCCTGGGCCAGGTAGAGGGCGAGGATCTCCAGGGCGGTGATCTGGGCCAGGTGGGTCTTGGTGGCGGCCACCCCGATCTCGGGGCCGGCCCGGGTGTAGAGCACCGCATCGCTGTCGCGGGCCATCGAGGAGTCGACCACGTTGGAGATGACCAGCACCTTCGCCCCGAGGCGCCTGGCCTCGCGGACCGCCTGGAAGGTGTCGACCGTCTCGCCCGACTGGCTGACCCCGATCACCAGGGTCCGTCCGTCGAGGACGGGCTCGCGGTAGCGGAACTCGCTCGAGATGTCGATCTCCACCGGGAGCCGGGCCCAGTGCTCGATGGCGTACTTGGCCATCAGCCCCGCGTGGTAGCTGCTCCCGCAAGCCACCACGAAGACCTTGTCGACGGAACGGAGCTCCTCGTTGGTGATCCGCACCTCGTCGAGGACCAGGGTCCCGTCGGGCAGGAGCCGGTCGAGCAGGGTGTCGGCCACCGCCTTGGGCTGCTCGTGCATCTCCTTGCTCATGAAGTCGTCGTAGCCGTCCTTGCGGGCGGCGTCGAGGTCCCAGTCGACGTGGAGGGGGACCGGTTCGACCGGTGCGCCGGTGGTGGTGGACACCCGGATCGAGCCGGGGCGGAGCTCGGCCACCTGGTCGTCCTCGAGGACCGAGAAGTCGTGGGTCAGACCGAGGATCGCCGGGATGTCCGACGCCAGGAACGCGCTGCCGTCGGCGACCCCCATCACCAGGGGGGAGACCCGCCGCGCAGCCACGATGACCTCGGGGTCGTCGGCGTGGACCACCGCCAGCGCGAACGCCCCGCGCACCCGGCCCGAACGCGGCCCGCACCGCGCCGACCAGTCCGTCGGTCTGGCCTGCGGCCAGTCCCGACTCGATGAGATGGGCGAGCACCTCGGTGTCGGTCTCCGACTCGAGCCGGTGGCCGGCGGCGATCAGCTCGTCGGCGAGCTCGACGTGGTTCTCGATGATCCCGTTGTGGACGAGGGCGAGCCGTCCGGTGCAGTCGGCGTGGGGGTGGGCGTTCCCCTCGGTGGGCCGCCCGTGGGTGGCCCACCGGGTGTGGCCGATGCCCGCGGTCGGATTCGCGGGAGCCTCGACGGAACGCTTGATGAGGTCGTCGAGCGACCGGGTCCCGGCTGCGGCCCGGACCCGCCAGAGGCCGTCGTCCGCGGTCGGGCCGACCAGCGCCAGACCCGCCGAGTCGTAGCCCCGGTACTCGAGGCGGGCCAGCCCCTCGACAAGGACGTCGAGGACCGCCAGGTCGTCCGGGTCCCCCCCGGTGCCCCTGGTGACGCCGATGATGCCGCACATGCGCTGCAACGCTAGTGGTCGGCGGCGCCCGGGAGCACCACCGCGGCGGCGCGGTCAGCCCTGGGTGGCGGCGGCGGAGCGGAGTTCGTGCTCGACCAGGGTGCTGAGCCGCCCGGCGATGGCCTCGGCCACCCCGTCGCCGCTCGCCTCGACCATGACCCGCACCATCGGCTCGGTTCCGCTCGGGCGCAGCAGCACCCGGCCCGACTCGCCGAGCCCCGCCCGTTCCTCCTCGACCGCCGACCAGACCGCGCTCGCCTGCTCGAGGAGCTCGGTGTTCGGGACCGGGACGTTGACCAGCACCTGCGGGACCCGGGTGACCAGACCGTCGAGGAGGGAGACCAGGGGGCGCCCGCTCCGGGCCAGCAGGTCGGCGAGGACCAGCCCGGTCAGCAGGCCGTCCCCGGTCGTCGCCAGCCGGCGGAAGATCAGGTGCCCGGACTGCTCGCCCCCCAGCGAGAAGCCCTCCTTGTCGAGCGCGGCCAGGACGTGGCGGTCGCCGACCGGGGTCTCCTTCACCACGATCCCCCGCTCCTCCATGGCCAGGCGGAAGCCGAGGTTGGTCATGACCGTGACCACCACCGTGTTGCCGGCCAGCTGCCCGCGCTCCGCGAGGTCGAGGGCGAACAGGGCGAGGAGCTCGTCCCCGTTGACCAGCGCCCCGGTCGCGTCCACCGCGAGGAGCCGGTCGGCATCGCCGTCGAGGGCCAGGCCGAGGTCGGCCCGGTGCTCGACGACCGCGGCGGACAGGGTCTCGGTCGCGGTCGAGCCGCAGCCGGCGTTGATGTTGGTGCCGTCCGGCTCGCATCCGATGGCCACGACCTCGGCACCGGCGCGTTCGAAGACCCCGGCCGCCAGCGACGACGCGGCCCCGTGTGCGCTGTCCACCACCAGGCGCAGACCCTCCAGGGTCCGACCGTCGAGCGCGGCGACGAGGTGCTCGGCGTAGGCCTCGCCGAGATCCGGCTCGCTGCGGAGGGTCCCCACCCCGTGGCCCTCGAGCCGGCGGGGTCCCTTGACGGTCGTGTCGAGGACCCGCTCCAGTTCCTCCTCGATGGCCGTCTCGGTCTCGCTGCCGAGCTTGGAACCACCGGCGGCGAAGAGCTTGATCCCATTGTCGGGGAACGGGTTGTGCGACGCAGAGATCACCGCGGACGGTAGGTTCCGCTGTGACGAGAGCCAGGCCAGGGCCGGGGTGGGCAGCACCCCGACGTCGACCACGTCGGCGCCCTCGCCGGCCAGGCCCGCGCCGAGGGCGGCCTGCAGCATCGGACCGGACCGGCGGGTGTCCCGGCCGGTGAGGAAGGTGGTGGCGGTGATGGTCCTCGCCACCGCCCGGCCGAGGGCGAGCACCAGCTCGGGGGTCAGCTCGACGTTCGCGATCCCGCGGACACCGTCGGTGCCGAACCTGACCCGGGTCACCGGCTACCGCTTGGAGTACTGCGGAGCCTTGCGAGCCTTCTTCAAGCCGTACTTCTTCGACTCCTTCTCCCGCGCGTCCCGGGTCAGGAATCCCGCTTTCTTGAGCGCGGCGCGCAGCTCCGGGTCGAGCTCGCAGAGGGCCCGTGCGATGCCGAGGCGGAAGGCACCCGCCTGACCGGAGATCCCCCCGCCGTCGATGGACACCTCGATGTCCCACGACTCGGTGGTGTCGGTGAGCCGCAACGGCTCGGTCACGATCATCCGGTGGGTCGCCGAGGTGAAGTACTCCTCGAACCGGTGCCCGTTGACGGTGATCGCACCCTGTCCGGGGCGCAGCCGCACGCGGGCGACCGCCTGCTTGCGTCGTCCGGTGGTCTGGCAGATGGGGGCGGTGGTGGCCACGTGTGGTCCTCGGTTTCGTCTGGTGGGTGCCCGTCCGGCGCGGCGGTCAGCCGCCGCTCCGGGCCGAGGCCGTGCGTCTGGCCCCGCTGATCTCCAACGGTGCGGGCGACTGGGCGGTGTGCGGGTGTTCCGCGCCGCGGTAGACCTTGAGCTTGGTGAGCATCTGGCGGCCCAGCCGGTTCTTCGGGAGCATCCCCCGGACCGCGTTGCGGACCACCTCGTCGGCCCGCTCGGCCATCAGGTCGCTGTAGGTGGTGGCGGTCAGGCCTCCCGGGTAGCCGCTGTGCCGGTAGGCCATCTTGGCGTCGGCCTTCCCGGAGGTCAGGACCACCTTGTCGGCGTTGACCACGATCACGTGGTCGCCGGTGTCGACGTGGGGGGCGAAGGTCGGCTTGTGCTTGCCGCGGAGGATCGAGGCGACCTCGGTGGCCAGCCGGCCGAGCACCAGACCGTCGGCGTCGACGACGTGCCAGGCACGGGTGATGTCGGCGGGCTTCGGTGTGTAGGTGCGCACGGCTGGTCCTCGTGTCGGTGGTGGGTGTGGGTGGTGCCGGGCAGACGGGGCACCCCGAGCTGCGGACCCCACCGTCGGCGCACGGAGCGGCACGCAAGGGGAGCGGGCTCCGGCCCGGTTGCCTGCGCGGCCCCCCCGGTCCCGACCGGCGGCCCATCACTCTAGGTCGGAGGGGCGCCCCCGGGCAAGCCGGTCAGGTCCGGTAGCGGACCCCCATCAGGGTCAGGCCGTGCGGCGGGGCAGGCTGGGCCGCCCGGCTCCGGTCGGCGAAGCGGATGATCTCGAGGATGTCCGGCGGGCGCCTGCGGCCGCGGCCGATCTCGACCAGGGTGCCCACCAGGGATCGCACCATCTGGTGGCAGAAGGCGTTCGCCTCGATCTCGAAGGCGAGCAGGTCCCCGACCGCGGGGAGCAGGGCCGGGCCCCGCCCGCCGGCGTCACCGTCCGCGGCGGCGCGCCGCTCCGGGGTGGCGGTGCCGTCGGTGGCGCTCCGCGGCCGGTCGTCGAGGAGGGTCCACCGGGCGTCGTGCACCCGGCGCGGGACCGGCTCGTCCGCCGACCTGCCCGGCACCCGCCGGCAGAAGGCCCGGAAATCGTGCTCGCCGAGGAGGGAGTCGGCCGCCGCGGTCATCGCCCGCAGGTCGAGGGGGTCGGCCACGTGCCAGGCCAGTCCGGCCAGCAGCGGGTCTGCGACCGGGGCGTTGACCACCAGATAGCGGTAGCGACGGCCGATCGCCGAGCGGCGCGCGTCGAAGCTCGCCGGTGCGGTCTCCGCCGAGCGCACGACGATGGCAGGACCGACCTGCGAGTTGACCGACTTGACCAGCCCGGCCGGGTCGAGTGCGGCCGATCGCCCGGCGGGCAGGTCGAAGTGGACCACCTGGTCGAGTGCGTGCACCCCGGCGTCGGTCCGCCCCGCGCAGGTCAGGGTGACCGGGGCCCGGGCGACCCGGGAGAGCGCATCGATGAGCGAGCCGGCCACCGTCTCCTGACCCTCCTGGGCCGCGAAGCCGCGGAATCCCGTCCCGTCGTAGGCGACACGCAGGCGCCACCGGACCGAGCCGTCGCCCTGCCCCCCGGACCCGGGGGGCCCGCTCACACCAGTTCGATGCGGGCCATCGGGGCGTTGTCGCCCTGACGGTTGCCCAACTTGAGGATCCGGGTGTACCCGCCCGGGCGCTCGGCGTAGCGGGGCCCGATCTCGTCGAAGAGCTTCTTCGACATGTCCTTGTCGCGGATGAACGCCACCACGTTCCGCTGGCGGGCGATGCCGCCCTTGGCCGCAGCGGTGATCACCTTCTCGGCCACCGGTCGCAGGGCCTTGGCCTTGGCTTCGGTGGTCACCAGGTACTCGGCCGCGATGAGCGACGCGACCAGGTTGCCCATCATCGCCTTCTGGTGGGCGGAGCTGCCGCCGAACCGGCGGCCCTTCTTGGGGGTACCGAGCACGGGAGCTTCAGTCCTTGACCCGCAGGGAGAGGCCCCGCTCGTCGAGCTTCTGGAGGACCTCGTCGAGGGATTTCTGGCCGAAGTTGGTGATGTTGAGGAGATCGTCGAGCGTGCGGTCGACCAGCTCGCCGATGGTGTTGATCTGGGCCCGCTTGAGGCAGTTGCGCGGGCGCTCGGTGAGGTCGAGGTCCTCGATCCGGAGATCGAGGTCGGGCGAGCCGGTGCCGACCGTGCCGACCTCGCCGAGCTCGAGCCCCATGGGCTCGTCCTCGAGGTCGGCCACCAGGCTGACCAGGGTACGCAGGGTGTCGCCGGCGGAGGCCAGTGCTTCGCGGGGGGTCAGCGACCCGTCGGTCTCGACGTCGAGCACCAGGCGGTCGAAGTCGGTGGACTGCTCCACCCGGACCGGCTCGACGGTGAAGGCCACCCGGCGGACCGGCGAGAAGATCGCGTCGACCGGGATGATCCCGATGGCCCCCGAACGCTTGTTCTTGTCGGCCGAGAGGTAGCCGCGCCCACGCTCGACCGTGAGGTCGACCGCCAGGCGGCCCTTGGCGTTGAGGGTGGCGATGTGCTGGTCGGGGTTGAGGATCTCGACGTCGGCGGTGACCTGGAGGTCGCCGGCGGTGGCCGCGCCCGGGCCGCGCCGGTCGAGCCGCACGACGACCGGCTCGTCGCTGTGGACCTTGAGCAGGATGTCCTTGAGGTTGAGGATGATGTCGGTCACGTCCTCTTTCACCCCGGGCAGGACGGTGAACTCGTGGAGCGCCTCGTCGAACCGCACCTGGGTGACCGAGGCGCCGGGGATCGACGAGAGGAGGGTCCGGCGGAGGGAATTCCCCAGCGTGTGGCCGAACCCCGGGTCGAGCGGTCCGACGGCGAACCGCTGGCGGTTGTCTTCTTCTTCGCCGATGGCCTCGACGGTGGGTCGCTGGATGATGAGCATGCTGATCGTGACTCCTCGGCGGTGTGCTGCGGTTCGGTGGGACTCGGTCGGTGGTGGTGGTCGGTCGGCTACTTGGAGTAGAGCTCGACGATGAGTTGCTCCTGGACGGGTTCGTCGATGTGCTCGCGCAGCGGGAGCGAGAACACCCGGACCTCGAAACGGTCCCCGACGGTCTCCAGCCAGGGCGGCAGCTGCCGGTCGAGGGTGTCCAAGTTGCGGCGCACGTGGAACATCTCGCGCGACGACTGCTTGAGCGTCACCGTGTCGCCCTGGCGCACCCGGTAGCTCGGGATGGTCACCCGCTTGCCGTTGACCAGGACGTGGCCGTGCCGGACGAACTGGCGGGCCTGGGAGCGGCTCGCCCCCCAGCCGGCCCGGAAGGCCACGTTGTCGAGCCGGAGCTCGAGCATCCGCAGCAGGTTCTCGCCGGTGATGCCCGGAGCCCGGCTCGCCTCCACGTAGAGATTGTGGAACTGGCGCTCGAGCAGCCCGTAGATGCGGCGCGCCTTCTGCTTCTCACGGAGCTGCCCGAGGTACTCGGACCCCTGGCGCATCCGGTCCCGGCCGTGCTCGCCGGGCGGGTAGGCGCGGCTGTGGCGGTCGGTGACCGCCTCGGAGACCGGGCACTTCATCGAGTAGCAGCGCTCCCCCTTGAGGAAGAGCTTGGTCCGCTCGCGGCGGCAGAGCCGGCAGACCGGTCCGGTGTATCGAGCCATCGGTGTTTCCCGTTCCTCTTCGTTCCGGTCCTAGACCCGGCGCCGCTTCTTCGGGCGGCAGCCGTTGTGCGGGATGGGAGTGACGTCCTTGATCCCCGCCACCTCGATGCCCGCAGCGGCCAGCGAGCGGATGGCGGTCTCCCGCCCAGAGCCCGGTCCCCGGACCAGCACGTCGACCCGGCGGACCCCGTGCTCCATGGCCCGCTTCGCGCACTGCTCGGCGGCCAGCTGCGCGGCGAAGGGGGTCGACTTGCGCGAACCCTTGAACCCGACGTTGCCGGCGGACGCCCATGCGAGGACGTTGCCCTCGGGGTCGGCGATCGAGACGATGGTGTTGTTGAACGAGCTCTTGATGTGGGCGACACCGAAGGTGACGTTCTTCCGCTCACGCTTCCTCGGGCGCCGTGCGGCCCCGGGCTTGGTGGTCTTGGCCATTACTTGCGCACCTTCTTCTTTCCGGCGACGGTCTTCTTGGGTCCCTTGCGGGTACGGGCGTTGGTGTGGGTGCGCTGGCCGTGGACGGGCAGGCCCTTCCGGTGGCGGATCCCCTGGTAGCAGCCGATCTCCATCTTGCGCTTGATGTCCTGGGAGATGTCGCGGCGCAGATCGCCCTCCACCTGCAGGTTGCCGTCGATGAAGTTGCGGAGTCGGGTGACCTCCTCGTCGGTCAGGTCCCGGACCCGGGTGTCCGGGCTGGTCTCGGTGGACGTGCAGATCCGCTGCGCGGTGGTCCGGCCGATGCCGAAGATGTAGGTGAGGGCGATCTCCAACCGCTTCTCACGGGGGATGTCCACACCGGAAATACGGGCCACGTGTCCTACCTTCTCTCTGACGTCCGGCGGGGCGGCGTCAACCCTGCCGCTGCTTGTGGCGGGGGTTCTCGCAGATGACCATGACCCGCCGGTGCCGGCGGATCACCTTGCACTTCTCGCAGATCGGCTTGACGCTCGGTCGAACCTTCATGTCGCCTTCCTCGTCTCGTCCTGCCCGGATGGCCTCTGTGCGTCCATCCGGTGCCGGGTGCGTCCGCTCGAGCCGCGGTCCGGCTGCCTTCTCACTTGTAGCGGTAGGTGATCCGCCCCCGGGCGAGGTCATAGGGAGTGATCTCCACCTGCACCTTGTCCCCGGGGAGGATCCGGATCCGGTGCATCCGCATCTTGCCGGAGCTGTGGGCGAGCACGCTGTGACCGTTCTCGAGCTCCACCCGGAACATGGCGTTGGGCAGGGGCTCCACGACCGTCCCCTCCAGCACGATCGCATCCTCCTTGGGCTTGGGCAGGTGAATCTCCTCGTTCTGTCGTTCTCGGTCGTTCTGGGTGTCGCTTCCGGTCGCCGACCCCGGGCCGGCGTGCGCCCGGCCCGACAGCCTCGTCGTCCGGAGCCTCCACGACGCGGGGCACGCCACAGGAGCGCCACCGGAAGCGGGGACAGCAGCCACGACACCGCCGTGGCCAGCCGGACCACCAGTCTATCCCCTCGGGACCAAATTGCCAGTCCGACCGCCCGATCGCCGGTTTCGCCGACGGTCGGGGTCACAGCCGGGTGAACACCTCCGGGCCGTTGTCGGTGACCGCGATGGTGTGCTCGAAGTGGGCCGAGAGCCGGCCGTCGGCGGTGACCACGCTCCACCCGTCCTCGAGCAGGAGTGTCTCGGCCGAGCCGGCGTTGACCATCGGCTCGATGGCGAACACCATGCCCGACTTGAGGGTGGGCCCGGGGGTGCCCGGCCAGTAGTTGGGGACCTGGGGGTCCTCGTGCATGGCGGTCCCGATGGCGTGGCCGACGTACTCCCTGACCACGGAGAACCCGTCCGCCTCGGCCACCTCCTGGACCGCCCGTCCCACCTCGTGGAGGCGGTTGCCCTCCCGGAGCTGCTCGATCCCCGCCCGCAGGCTCCGCTCGGTGATCTCCATCAGCCGGGCGGCCTCCTCGCTCACCTCGCCCACCCCGGCCGTGTAGGCGGCGTCCCCGTGGTACCCCTCGACGATCGCCCCGCAGTCCACCGAGATGATGTCACCCTCCTCCAGCACCACCGACTCGGAGGGGATGCCATGGACGATCATCGAGTTGGGGGAGGTGCAGACCACCGCCGGGAAGCCGTGGTAGTTGAGGAAGTTGGAACCGGCCCCCCGCTTCTCCAGGACCTCGCGGGCGACCCGGTCGATGTCCGCGGTGCTCACCCCCGGGCGGAGGACGCCCCGGGTGGCCTCGTGGATCTCGGCAACCACCCGGCCGGCCTTGCGCATCTTGGCCAGCTCCTCGGGGCTACGCCTCATATCCGCTCGCGGCCGTTCGATCCCACCGTCTCATCGTACGGTGCACCTCACGTGAACCGACCGCGCTTGCGGTTGCGGTGATCCTCGATCACCTTGACCATCCGCCGGGTCACTGCGTCCATGGAGCCGGTCCCGGGCACGGAGGCCAGCTGGTTGCGCGCCCGGTACCACTCGATGAGCGGGGCGGTCTGGCGCTCGTAGAGCTCGAGCCGGCGGGTGATGGCCTCCTCGGTGTCGTCCTCCCGCTGGACCACCTCGCCGCCGCAGACGTCGCAGGTCCAGTTGATCAGGGGCGGCGCGGAGAGCGAGTAGTTGGCCCCGCAGTCGGCGCAGACCCGGCGGGAGGCCAGCCGGCGGAGCACCTGGCCGGTGGCGATCTCGATGTCGATCACCAGGTCGAGGTCGACCGGGGAGAGGATCTCGGCGAGCCGCTCGGCCTGGGCGACGGTCCGGGGACACCCGTCGAGGACGAACCCGCGGTCGTACACGTCCCGCTCCTCGAGCCGTTCGGCCACCATCTCCATGATCAGGTCGTCACCGAGGAGCTCGCCCTTGTCCATCTGGTCCTTCGCCTTGAGGCCGAGCGAGGTGCCCTGCTTGACGGCAGCGCGCAGCATGTCCCCGGTCGAGATGTGGGGAACCACATAGTGGTGGGAGAGGCGCACACACTGTGTCCCCTTCCCCGCCCCCTGCTTGCCGAGGACGACGAGCCTGGCCCCGGGTACCACCTACTTGAGGAAGCCCTCGTAGTTTCGCATCATGAGCTGGCTGTCGATCTGCTTCATCGTCTCGAGTGCCACGCCCACGGCGATCAGGAGCGTCGTTCCGTAGAAGGGATAGCTGGTGATGTTCCAGGCGGCCATCAACAGGGAGGGGGTGACTGCGACCGCCCCGAGGAAGAGGGCCCCCGGCCAGGTGATCCGGTTGAGGATGTGGGCGAGGTAGCGCTCGGTCGGCTGCCCCGGCCGGATGCCCGGGATGTACCCACCCTGCTTGCGGATGATGTCGGCCTGCTGGTGGGGATCGAACGCCACGTAGACGTAGAAGAAGGTGAAGAGGAGGATGAACAGGAAGTAGGTGAAGATGTAGAACAGGCTGGTCGGGGTCACGTTCTGGTTCACCCACGTGCGGAAGGCAGCCGACGGGATGATGTTGGAGAGCAGGACCGGGATGTAGAGCACCGAGCTCGCGAAGATGATCGGGATCACGCCCGCCTGGTTGACCTTGAGGGGGATGTAGGTGTTGGACCCCCCGTACATCTTGCGCCCCACCACCCGTTTGGCGAAGGTGACCGGTATCCGTCGCTGGCCCTGGTCGACGAACACGATGAGCACCAGCAGGGCGAGGGACACCAGGATGATGGCCGAGAACTTGACCCTGCCCCCCTCCTGGAGGACCGTGTTGAGCCCCGAGGGGATGCCGGCCACGACGTTGGCGAAGATGAGGATGGACATGCCCTGGCCGATGCCGCGCTGGGTGATCAGTTCGGCCAACCACATCACGAAGGCGGTTCCGGCGGTCAGGGTGAGCACGATGAAACCGGCACGCCAGATCGAGTAGTTGAGGATCAGGTCGATCGTCTGGGAGGTGCCGAAGAGGCCGCCCCCGCCCTTGTGGAAGAGGTAGACCAGGCCGGTCGACTGCATGAGCGCCAGGGCCACCGTCAGGTAGCGGGTGGTCTGGGTCAGCTTCTTCTGCCCGACGGCACCCTGGTCGCGCCACTGCTCGAGCTTGGGGATCACCGTGGCGAGGAGCTGGATGATGATGCTCGAGGTGATGTAGGGCATGATGCCCAGGCCGAACACGGCCATCCGGGTCAGCGCCCCGCCGCTGAACAGGTTGAGGAACCCGAGCACCCCCGAGGACTTCGAGGCCGCCTCCAGCTGGGCCACCTTCGAGAAGTTCACGAAGGGAACCGGGACGTTGGCCCCGAACTGGTACAGGGCGATGATGGTCAGGGTGAAGAGGACCTTCTTGCGGAGGTCGGGGATGCGGAAGATGTTGGCCAGACTGGCGAGCATGGGGCTCCTCGACGCCGGGGTGGGCCGATGCTACCGGTTGGTGAGCGCGTTGCCCTTGGCGGGCGGGCGATCGTTTCCGAACGGCAGCGGGACCACGGTGACCGCACCGCCGGCCGAGATGATGGCCTGCTCGGCCGACCTCGAGAAGGCGTGCGCCTCGACCCGGACCGCCCGGGTCAGCTCGCCGCCGCCGAGGACCTTGACCAGATCACCCTTGTGGGCGAGCCCTGCGGCCACCATCCCGGCGACGTCGATCTGGTCACCGTCGACCCGGGTGAGGGAGCCGACGTTGACCGGCGTGTACTCGACCCGGAACGGGTTCTTGAAGCCGCGCAGCTTGGGGATGCGTTGCATGAGGGGCAGCTGCCCGCCCTCGAACCCCAGCGGGATGGTGTCACGCGCACCCTGACCCTTGGTGCCGCGACCGGCGGTCTTGCCGCCCTTGCCCGCGATACCGCGTCCCACCCGCCGGCGCGGGCGGGTCGAGCCGGCCGGAGGACGGAGCTCATGGACCTTCATGGTCGACCTTTCTCGTCTTGTGCGGCTGCACGGACGTCCACCAGGTGCGGAACCCGTGCCAGCATCCCACGGATCTCGGGACGGTCGGGAAGCACGGTGGTCCGCCCGATCCCCCGCAGTCCGAGGGCCCGGAGGGTGCCGCGGTGTTTCGGCTTGGTCCCGATGGCGGAGCGGACCTGGGTGATCCGCAGCCATCCTGCGCCCCCGGAGGACGGGGAGGAAGGAGAAGAAGAAGGAGAAGCGGAGGCCATCTCAGTTCACCTCCGTGAACAGGTCCGCCTCACGCCGACGCTCGCGGTAGGAACGCAGCAGCGCGGCGGGGACCACCTCTTCGACCGGCTTTCCCCGGAGGGCTGCGACCTGGTCGGGACGCTTGAGGCTCTTGAGTCCGGCGATCGTGGCGTGGGCGACGTTGATCCCGTTGGACGAGCCGAGGGACTTGGCGAGGATGTCCCGGATGCCGGCCATCTCGAGGATGTGCCGGGCGGCCCCCCCGGCGATGACCCCGGTGCCGGGCGCTGCGGGCTTGAGCAGGACCCGTCCCGCACCGCTCGCCCCGAGCACCGGGTGGGTGATGGTGGCGCCGGCGAGCGGCACGTCGAACATGTTCTTACGGGCCTCCTCGATGCCCTTCTGCACCGCCAGGCCGGCTTCCTTCGCCTTGCCGTATCCGAGTCCGACCCGCCCGTTGCCGTCACCGACGACCATCAGGGCGGCGAACGAGAACCGCCGGCCACCCTTGACCACCTTGGACACCCGGTTGACCCGGATGGTCCGCTCTTCGAATTGCAGGTCGTTCACGGGCATGTTCTCAGAACTCCAGTCCTTCGGCACGGGCGGCATCGGCCAGGGCGGCCACCCTCCCGTGATAGGCGAACCCTCCGCGGTCGAAGACCACAGCGTTGATCCCGGCGTCCTTCGCACGCGAGGCGACGAGCGCCCCGACCGCGCGGGCCGCCTCGACGTTGGCTCCGCCTGCGTCGCGCAGGACGCCCTCGACCGAGGACGCCGAGGCGAGGGTACGCCCGGCGTCGTCATCGATGAGCTGGGCGGAGATGTGCTTGTTCGACCGGAACACGGCCAGGCGCGGGCGCTCGGCCGTCCCGTGGACCCGCCGCCGTACCCGTGCGTGGCGGCGCAGGCGGAGCTCCCGCTTGTGATCGGTATGGGCCATCACTTGGCCGCCTTTCCTGCCTTGCGCACGACCCGCTCTCCGGCGTAGCGGATCCCCTTGCCCTTGTACGGCTCGGGCTTGCGGAGCTTGCGGATGTCCGCCGCGACCTGCCCGACCACCTGCTTGTCGATTCCCTTGACCACGATCCGGGTCGCACTCGGCACCTCAAACGTCACCCCGTCGGGGGCGTTCACGGTGACCGGGTGGGAGAACCCGAGGGCCAGCTCCAGGGCACCGGGGCCCTTGGGGACGGCGCGGTAGCCGACGCCGACGATCTCGAGCTCCTTGCTGAACCCCGAGGTCACCCCGGCCACCATGTTGGCGACCAGCGACCGGGTCAGGCCGTGCAGGGCCCGGTTCTGGCGCTGGTCGTCGGGGCGGTCGACCACCAGGACGTCGCCCTCCTGGCGGATGCTGATGGCAGCGGGAACCGTTCGGGCGAGCTCGCCCTGGGGTCCCTTGACCGTCACCGTGTGGTCCTCACCGAGCGCGACCGTCACCCCGGACGGCACGTCGATCGGCGAGCGCCCGACGCGGGACATCAGCGATCACCTCCGCGGGGGTTCCCGGGGAGGTGCCGCATCCGGTTCGAGAGGACCGGGTCACCAGACATAGCAGAGCACCTCGCCCCCCATCCGCCGCTTGCGGGCCTCGCGGTCGGTCATCAGGCCCTTGGAGGTCGAGACCACCGCCACACCGAGCCCGCCGAGCACGCGGGGCATCTTGTCGGCCCGGGCATAGATGCGAAGGCCGGGCTTGGACACCCGCTTGAGCCCGGAGATGGTCCGGGCGCGGTCGGGCGCGTACTTCATGGTGATCTCGAGGGTCTTCCCCGGCCGACCGGGCGTCTCGTTGATCTGGTAGCCGCCGATGTACCCCTCGTCGACCAGGATGGCGGCCAACGACTCCTTGAGCTTGGAGCCCGGCATCGACACCGTGTCGAAGTGGGCGGTGTTGGCGTTCCGGATGCGGGTCAGCATGTCGGCGATCGGATCGGTCATCGTCATGGCTCGTCGCCTCCCCTCACCAGCTGGCCTTGGTCACGCCGGGAATCTCGCCCGCGTGCACCATCACCCGCAGGCAGACCCGGCACAGGCCGAACTTGCGGTACACCGATTTCGGCCGTCCGCACCGGCGGCACCGGGTGTACCCGCGCACCTTGAACTTGGGGGTGCGCTGCTGCTTTTCGATCAATGCCTTCTTCGCCATCGGGTTACTGGTTCTCCTGTCGGAAGGGAAAGCCGAACGCAGCGAGCAGCGCCCGGCCCTCTTCATCGGTTCGTGCGGTTGTGGCGATGGTGATGTCCATGCCCCTGGTGGTGTCGATGCGGTCGTAGTCGATCTCGGGGAAGATCAGCTGCTCGGTCACCCCGAACGTGTAGTTGCCGTGCCCGTCGAAGGAACGCGGGGACAGACCGCGGAAGTCCCGGATCCGCGGGATGGCCATCGAGATCAGGCGGTCGAAGAACTCCCAGGCCCGGTCCCCCCTGAGGGTCACCTTGGCGCCGATCTCCTGGCCCTCGCGCAGCTTGAACTGGGCGATCGACTTCTTGGCCCGGGTCACCACCGGCTTCTGGCCGGTGATCACCTCCAGATCACGCATGGCCCCCTCGATCAGGGACCGTTGCTGGGTCGCCCGGCCCACGCCCATGTTGATCACGATCTTGGTGAGCCGGGGGACCTCCATCGGGTTGGACAGCCCCAGGGCCTCCTGGAGCTCGGCCCGGACCGTGGTGTCGTAGCGCTGCTTGAGACGCGGCCGTTCGACCGTCGCAGTGGTGGCCATCACAGGTCCGCCCCGCACTTGCGGCACACCCGCATCTTGCGTCCCTGCTCGTCGACCCGGATCCCGATGCGGGAGGGGCCGCAGGAGCCGCACACGATGGCGACCGAGGAGACCGAGATCGGCATGAACTTGTCGATCACACCGCCCTGCATGGTGGCGCGGGTGGGCTTGGCGTGGCGCTTGGCAACGTGCACGCCCTCCACGATCACCGTGCCTTCCTTGGGGATGGCCCGGACCACATGGGCCTCCTTCCCGCGGTCCTTACCCGAGAGCACCCGGACCTTGTCACCTTTCTTGATGCGCATCTACAACACCTCCGGGGCCAGCGAGATGATCCGCATGAAGCGCTTGTCGCGCAGCTCCCGGCCCACCGGGCCGAAGACGCGGGTCCCCCGCGGCTGTTGCTGGTCGTTGATCAGGACCGCGGCGTTCTCGTCGAAGCGGATGTAGCTGCCGTCCGGACGGCGCTTCTCCTTCTTGGTGCGGACGACCACACACTTGACGACGTCGCCCTTCTTGACGGCCGCGCCGGGAATGGCGTCCTTCACGGTCGCGACGAAGACGTCGCCGATCGAGGCGTAGCGGCGGCGCGAGCCACCCAGCACCTTGATGCAGAGGACCTCCCGGGCCCCGGAGTTGTCGGCCACCCGCAGACGGGATTCCTGCTGGATCATCGGGCACGCTCCAGCACCTCGGACAACCGCCAGCGCTTGAGCTTCGAGAGGGGGCGGGTCTCGACGACACGCACCCGGTCGCCCACCTTGGCGTCGTTCTCACCGTCGTGGACATAGAGGCGCTTGGTCCGCTGGACGGTCTTGCCGTAGCGGGGATGCCGCACCCGTTCGACCACCGCGACGACCACGGTGGCCTGCATGGCGTCGGACACCACCAGGCCCTCTCGGACCTTGCGGGCGTTCTTGCGCCCGGTGGTCGTGCCGTCGGCACGGTGCTCGTCGGCCATCACTCCGTCTCCTCTTCGTCAACGTCTTCGTCCGCGTCCGGCTCGGCGTCCTCGCCGACCGTGGCGTCCTCGGCGTCGGCAGCGTCCTCGTCGGCGGCCTCTGCACGGGCGGCGGCACGCCGCTCCGACGCGGTGGTGTGGTCACGGCCGAGCGCTTCGTCCTCGCTCCGCCGCCTCGCCGCCGCCTGGTGGGCCGGCAACTGGTCGAGGGCCAGGCCCTCGGCCTCGGCGATCTCCCGGTTGCGCAGCTCGGTGAGCATGCGGGCGACGTCCTTGCGGGCGTGGCTGATGCGCGAGAAGTTGTCGAGCTGGCCCGTGGCCAACTGGAATCGCAGGTTGAAGAGCTCGCGCCGGGTCTCTCCCAACTGGCGCTCCAGCTCCTCGGTGTCGTACTCGGAGATCTCGGCGGCGGTGGCCATCAGACCTGCACCTCGGGTGTGCCCTGGGTCCCCGGGCGGACCACGAAGCGGGCCTTGAACGGAAGCTTCTGGATGGCCCGGTCCATGGCCTCCTTGGCGAGGGTCGGCTCCACCCCGGCGAGCTCGAAGAGGATCCGCCCCGGCTTGACCACGGCCACCCAGTGCTCGGGGTTCCCCTTCCCCGAGCCCATCCTGGTCTCGGCGGGCTTCTGGGTCACCGGGCGGTCCGGGAAGACCCGGATCCACACCTTGCCGCCGCGCTTCACGTGGCGGGTCATGGCGATACGGGCGGCCTCGATCTGCCGCGCGGTCATCCAGGCCGGTTCGAGGGCCTGGATCCCGAAGTCGCCGAAGGTGACCGCACTGCCGCCCTTCGCCTGCCCGGACATCCGGCCGCGCTGCTGCTTGCGGTGCTTGACCTTGCGCGGCATCAGCACCTCAGTCCACCTCCTTGCGGAAGTGGGGGGTCTCGTGGTGCTCACGGGTGCGGCGCTCGATCTCTTCGTCCTCGCTCAGGATGCGCTCGAGCTCGTCGGGCTCGCCCGGGGCTGCGACGATGTCCTCGGTCGACCGGTCGACCAGGCCGTCGGGGATCTCGGTCTCGGTGGCGTCCGGATCGAGCGTCACCACGCTGCCCGGCTCGCCCTGCTCGGCCCGGCGGCGACCGCCACCGGCGGTGATCAGACGACGCGGTGCACCGTCGCCCGACTGGCCGGACGTCTCACCGACGGCCATGGCCGCCTCGCGGTTGATCTTGTCCTCGGAGGAGATCTTGTACGGGAGGATGTCACCCTTGTAGATCCAGACCTTCACGCCGATCCGGCCGTAGGTGGTCTTGGCCTCCCGGAAGCCGTAGTCGATGTCGGCCCGGAGCGTGTGCAGGGGGACCCGGCCTTCGCGGTAGGACTCCTTGCGCGACATCTCCGATCCGCCCAGGCGCCCGGCGCACTGGACCCTGACCCCGAGCGCACCCGCCTTCTGCACGGTCTGGATGGAGCGCTTCATGGCCCGGCGGAAGGCCACCCGGCGGGCCAGCTGGTCGCAGATCCCCTGCGCGATGAGTGCGGCGTCGAGCTCCGGCTGCTTGATCTCCTGGATGTTGAGCTGGATCCGGTTGTTGAGGCCGGTGATCTCTTCGATCTTCTTCTTGAGCCGGTCGGCCTCGGCGCCGCGGCGACCGATGACGATGCCGGGGCGTGCGGTGTGGATGTCGACCCGCAGCCGGTCACGGGTGCGCTCGATCTCGATGCGGCTGACCGCAGCGGACTCGAGCTGCGACATCAGGTAGTCACGGATCTCCCAGTCCTCGATCACGCAGTTCTGGTAGTTGCGGTCCTCGAACCACCGCGACTTCCAGTCGGTGGTCACTCCGAGTCGGAACCCGTACGGATTTACCTTCTGGCCCATCTACTCGCCCTTCTCCTCGGCGTCGTCGCCCGAGGCGTCGACGTCGTCGGCGCCAACGGCTGCCTCGACTGTTTCCTCATGGTCACCGTCCGTCTCCCCCGCGTCGCCCTCGCCGAGGTCGGCGACGTCGTCGTCCTCGAGGCTGTCCGTCCCGGCGTCCGGAGCGTCCGCCTCTTCGATCGATCCGGAGTCGGTGGTCGGCGTCGGCGCCGCCTCGGTCTCCGCTCCGCTCGCCGCCTGCTGCCGCCGGCGAGAGCCGGCCACCCGCCGCGAGCGCTGGGAGGTCCCGGCCGACTGCTTCGCCCGGTGCCGGGCGAGGCGTTCGTCGGGCATCCGGCTCACGATGACGGTGATATGGGAGGTGCGCTTGCGGATGCGGGTCGCCCGGCCCCGGGCGCGGGGTCGCCAGCGCTTGAGGGTGGTGCCCTCGTCGGCGTAGCAGACCGAGACGTAGAGCTCCTCGGGGTCGAGGCCGTCGTTGTGGGTCGCGTTGGCCACGGCCGATGCCAGCACCTTGCCCACGGTCGTCGCGGCCTCGCGGTCGCCGTTGGCCAGGATCTCGGTTGCCAGCGACACGTCCTGGCCGCGGATGAGGTCGAGGACCTGGCGGACCTTGGTGGCCGGCGTGCTGCTGTGCCGCAGCACCGCGCGGGTGCCTTCGCGCTCGGGAGCGCTCACTCCGGGCACCTCAGCGCCTCCCCGCCCGCTCTTGACCCGCGTGGAACTTGAAGGTCCGGGTCGGGGCGAATTCTCCGAGCTTGTGTCCGACCATCGACTCGGTCACGTAGACCGGGATGTGCTTGCGGCCGTCGTGGACCGCGATGGTGTGACCGACCATGTCGGGGATGATGGTGGACCGCCGGGACCAGGTCTTGATGACCTTCTTGTCCCCGGCCGCGTTGAGGGCGTCCACCTTCTTGAGCAGGTGGTCGTCGACGAACGGACCCTTCTTGAGGCTGCGGGGCATGACGTGTCGGTCCTCGCTCTTCCCTACCGCCGGGCACCGCGGGTGCGGCGCCGCCGGACGATCATCTTGTCGGACTCCTTGCCACGGGCCCGGGTCCGGCCCTCCGGCTGGCCCCAGGGCGAGACCGGGTGGCGTCCACCGGAGCTCTTGCCCTCGCCGCCGCCGAGCGGGTGGTCCACCGGGTTCATCGCGACGCCCCGGGTCTGGGGGCGGACGCCCTTCCAGCGGTTGCGTCCGGCCTTGCCGATCTTCACCAATTCGGCCTCGGAGTTGCCCACCACCCCGAGGGTGGCCCGGCAGTCGATGGGGACCCGACGCATCTCGGTGGACGGGAGCCGGAGGGTCGCGAACGCACCCTCCTTCGCCACCAGCTGGATGCTCATCCCCGCCCCCCGGGCCAGCTTGCCGCCGCCCCCGGCGCGGAGCTCGACGTTGTGCACGACCGACCCGACCGGGATGTAGCGAAGGGGGAGGGAATTGCCCGGCCGGATCTCGGCACCCTGGCCGGACTGGAGGCGGTCGCCGACCTGCACCTGGGCGGGGGCGAGGATGTAGCGCTTCTCCCCGTCGAGATAGTGGAGGAGGGCGATCCGGGCGTTCCGGTTGGGGTCGTACTCGATCGAGGCGACCTTGGCCGGGATGCCGTCCTTGTCCCGGCGGAAGTCGATGATGCGGTACTGCTGCTTGTGCCCGCCGCCACGGTGCCGGGCGGTCTTGCGGCCGTGGTTGTTGCGGCCACCGGTGGACGGCTTGGGGGAGAGCAGCGACTTCTCGGGCCGGTCGCGGGTGACCTCGGCGAAGTCGGACACCGTCTGGAAGCGACGGCCGGAGCTGGTCGGTTTGCGTGAGCGGAGTGCCATCGTGAGTCCCGGTCCCTCAGTTCTCGAAGAGGTCGATCGAGTCACCCGGGGCGAGGGTGACGATGGCCCGCTTGGTGTCCGGCCGGTGGCCGAGGCCGCCGCCCTTCCGGTTGCGCTTGGTCTTGCCCTTGCGGTTGAGGGTGTTGACGTTGGCCACGCGGACGCTGAACGCCTCCTCCACGGCACGGCGCACGTCGATCTTGGTGGCCGACCGGTCGACCACGAAGACGTAGACGTTGTCGTCCATCAGGCCGTACGACTTCTCCGAGACGACCGGGCGGATGAGCACGTTGTGGGGATCCCTCACGACCCGCTCCCTTCGCTCCCGTGCGCCTCGGGTGCCGCCGGATCGGCCTCGGCCCCACCGTCCTCGTCGGTCGCACCGTCCTCGTCGGTCGCACCGTCCTCGTCGGTCGCACCGTCCTCGTCGGTCGCAGCCGTCACCGCCTCGACGGCGGTCCCGCCGGGGAGGGTCTCGTCGGTGAAGACGACCCAGTCGTTGACCAGGACGTCGTAGGCGTTGAGCTCGCCACTCAGAAGCGACTGGACCTCGGGGAGGTTGCCGAAGGAGCGGTCGGCGATCCCGTCACCCTCGCCGAGGACGACCAGGATCCTGCCCCTGAGCTCGAGCGCCTCGAGCGACGCCACAGCCGCCTTGGTGCTCGGCGCCTCGAAGTCCCAGGTGTCGATCAGGGCGACGCGGCCTTCCGAGGCGCGGTCCGAGAGGGCGGACCGGAGCGCGAGGCGGACCATCTTCTTCGGGGTCCGCTGCGCGTAGGAACGGGGCTTCGGACCGAGGGCCACCCCACCGCCCACCCAGACCGGGGAGCGGCTGGAGCCGGCGCGGGCCCGGCCGGTGCCCTTCTGCCGGAAGGGCTTGGCCCCGCCACCGCGGACCTCCGCCCTGGTCTTGGTCGACTGGGTGCCCGAGCGGGCGGCGGCCAGCTGGGCGGTCACCACCTGGTGGAGGACGGCCAGGTTGGGCTCGATGCCGAAGGTCGACGGATCGAGGACGACCTCACCGAGGTCGGCACCGTCACTCGACCGGCGGGTCACCGTACGGCGCTCGGGTTCCGGACGCCGGAGCCGGCGGACCTCGGCCGGGCCGGCCGTCTCGAGGTCGAGGGTGGACGGGGTCATCGGGACGCCCCGCCGGTGACCATCGGGGCCTTCACCGCGTCCCGCAGCACCACCATCCCGCCCTGCGGGCCGGGTACCGCGCCCTTGACCAGCACCAGCTCCCGCTCCGGGTCCGCCTGGACGATCTCGAGGTTGAGGGTGGTGACCTGCTGGCCACCCATCCGGCCGGCCATGCGGGTCCCCTTGAAGACCCGGGAGGGAGTCGCACAGGCCCCGACCGAACCGGGCGACCGATGCTTCTTGTGGTTGCCGTGGCTGGCGCCCTGGCCCTTGAAGTTGTGGCGCTTCATCGCGCCGGCGAAGCCCTTGCCCTTGGAGACCGCGGTCGCATCCACCACCTCGCCCGGCTGGAGGAGGTCCGCCGTCAGCTGCTGGCCCACCTCGTACTGGGAGGTGTCGTCCAACCGCAGCTCGACGAGCCGGCGGCCGGGATCCACCCCGGCTCTGTCGTAGTGGCCCCGCTCGGGCTTCGTCAGCGAGTTGCTGCGACGGTGGCCCCAGGTCACCTGCAGGGCCGAGTAGCCCTCGTGCTCGGGAGTCTTGATCTGGACGATGCGGACCGGCGAGACGCGCAGAACGGTCACCGGGATCGCCCGGTGCTGCTCGTCCCAGATCTGGGTCATCCCGACCTTCTCACCCACGATGGCCTTGCTCGCCACTGGAGCTTCTCCGTATCGACGTCCTGCTCGACGCCGGCCGGCGTCGAGGCACTGCTCGTTCTGCTGAACCCGTGCTCCCCGAGCCCGACCAGGACCGGGTCACCGACTCCGGTCGCTCGCACACAGACGCTCCGCTCGGATCGATCCGAGCGGAGCGCTCGCCTGGTTTGGCCCGAGGTCCCCACCGTGAGGCGGGCGCTCGGACACGTCCCATTCGCATGGTGCCCAGAAACGGGCCGACCGGACACTCTATACCATCTCGACCCGGCCCACCAGGGGGTCCGGTCCGGCCGCTCACCGGCCGACGGCGCTCTGACGGGTCTGGTCTAGACGGTCTGGATCTTGATCTCGATGTCCACCCCGGCCGGGAGGTCGAGCCGCTGGAGCGAGTCGACCGTCTTCGGAGTGTGCTCGACGATGTCCACCAGGCGCTTGTGCACCCGCATCTCGAAGTGCTCCCGGCTGTCCTTGTACTTGTGGGGCGAGCGGATCACCGTGTAGCGGTGCTTCTCGGTGGGCAGGGGCACCGGCCCGAGGACCTTGGCCTGGGTGCGGAGCACCGTCTGCACGATCTTCTCGGTCGACTGGTCGAGGATCTCGTGGTCGTACGCCTTGAGGCGTATCCGGATCTTCTGGCGGGGGCCTTCTGCGGCCATTGGTGGCTGGTTCCTCTCCTCGGTGGGGCGGCGTCGCGGGTTCGGCTACTCGAGGATCTTGGTGACCCGGCCCGACGCCACGGTGCGCCCGCCTTCGCGGATGGCGAACCGGAGCCCCTCGTCCATGGCGATCGGCTTCCCCAGCTCCACCGTCATGTCCGTGTTGTCGCCCGGCATGACCATCTCGGTGCCCTCGGGCAGGGAGATGGTGCCGGTGACGTCGGTGGTGCGGAAGTAGAACTGCGGTCGGTAGTTGGTGAAGAACGGCTTGTGCCGGCCGCCCTCGTCCTTGTTGAGCACGTAGACGGTCGCCTCGAACTTGGTGTGGGGGGTGATCGAGCCGGGCTTGCACAGGACCTGCCCGCGCTCGACCTCCTCCTTCTTGGTGCCTCGGAGGAGGGCACCGACGTTGTCGCCGGCCCGGCCCTCGTCGAGCAGCTTCCGGAACATCTCGATCCCGGTCACCACGGTCTTCTGGGTGTCGCGGAGGCCGACGATCTCGACCTCCTCGCCCACCTTGACGATGCCCTGCTCGATCTTGCCGGTCACCACCGTGCCGCGCCCGGTGATCGACATCACGTCCTCGATCGACATCAGGAACGGCTTCTCGACGTCCCGCTGTGGCTCGGGGATGTAGGAGTCGACCGCATCCATCAGCTCGGTGATCTTGCTCGCCCACTCGGCGTCGCCCTCGAGCGCCTTCAGCGCGCTCACCCGGATGATCGGGGTGTCGTCCCCCGGGAACTCGTACTCGTTGAGGAGCTCGCGCACCTCGAGCTCGACCAGGTCGAGGAGCTCCTCGTCGTCGACCGTGTCGGACTTGTTGAGGGCGACCACGATGTAGGGCACGCCCACCTGGCGGGCCAGGAGCACGTGCTCACGGGTCTGGGGCATCGGCCCGTCCGCCGCGGACACGACCAGGATGGCCCCGTCCACCTGTGCGGCACCGGTGATCATGTTCTTGATGTAGTCGGCGTGGCCGGGCATGTCGACGTGGGCGTAGTGCCGGTTGGGCGTCTCGTACTCGACGTGGGCGATGGAGATGGTGATGCCCCGCTGCTTCTCCTCCGGCGCCTTGTCGATCTGGTCGAAGGGGGTGAAGGAGGTGGAGGGGTCGTTGTCGTGGAGGACCTTGGTGATGGCCGCGGTGAGCGTGGTCTTCCCGTGGTCGATGTGTCCCATCGTCCCGACGTTCACGTGGGGCTTGGTGCGCTCGAACTTCTGCTTGGCCATGGCTGGGGCGGTACTCCCTGATCTCGGGCGGAACCCCCTCGGGCCCGCCACGACGGAGGCGGGTGCCTCCGTCATTCCTCGTGTCGGTGGTGCTGTTGGACTTCCTGTGCTGACTGGACTGGTGCTCTGGACTGGTGCTGGAACGGCTGAACGGGACGGTGCGGCCGGCGCACCGGGGGGACGGACCCGACCCGGCGCCCCTGTTCGGTCCCGCCTACTCTCCGCGCGCCTTGGCGATGATCTCCTTGGCGATCGACTCGGGGACCTCGCTGTAGGCGTGGAACTGCATCGAGTACGTGGCCCGCCCCTGAGTGCGCGAGCGCAGGTCGGTAGCGTAGCCGAACATGTCGCTCAGGGGTACCTGCGCCCGGACGATGTGGTTGTTCCCCCGCTGCTCCATGCCCTCGACCTTGCCCCGGCGGGACGACAGATCGCCGATCACGTCGCCCATGTAGTCCTCGGGGGTGGTGACCTCGACCGCCATGACCGGTTCCAGCAGGACCGGGTCGGCCAGCTGGGCGGCCTTCTTGATGGCCATCGATCCGGCGATCTTGAATGCCATCTCGGAGGAGTCCACGTCGTGGTACGAGCCGTAGGTAAGGGTCACCTTGACGTCGACGGTGGGGTAGCCGGCGAGCACGCCCGAGGTGAGCGACTCCTGGATGCCCTGGTCGACCGAGGGGATGTACTCCTTCGGGATCACCCCGCCGGTGATCTTGTCCGCGAACTCGTACCCGCCCCCGGGGCCGGTCGGCTCGAGGGAGATGACCACGTGGCCGTACTGTCCCCGGCCGCCGGTCTGGCGGACGTACTTCGTCTCGACCTTCTCGACCTTCTTGCGGACGGTCTCGCGGTAGGCCACCTGGGGCTTGCCCACGTTGGCGTCGACGTTGAACTCGCGGAGCATCCGGTCGACGAGCACCTCGAGGTGGAGCTCGCCCATCCCGGAGATGACCGTCTGGCCGGTCTCCTCGTCCGACTGGACGCGGAAGGTCGGGTCCTCCTCGGAGAGCGAGAACAGGGCCTTCGACAGCTTGTCCTGGTCGGCCTTGGTCTTCGGCTCCACGGCCACGTGGATGACCGGCTCGGGGAAGGTCAGCGACTCGAGGACGACCGGGTCGCCGGGGTCGCAGAGGGTGTCCCCGGTGGTGGTCCCCTTGAGGCCCACCGCCGCCACGATGTCGCCGGCGAAGACCGCGTCGAGGTCCACGCGATCGTTGGCGTGCATCTCGAGGAGCCGGCCCACCCGCTCCTTGCGGTCCTTGGTCGAGTTGAGCACACCGGAGCCCTTGGTCAGGGTGCCCGAGTAGACCCGGAGGTAGGTGAGCTTGCCGACGTAGGGATCGGTCATGATCTTGAAGGCCAGCGCCGAGAAGGGCGCCGAGTCATCGGCGGGACGCTCGACGGTGACCCCCTCCTTGCGGGGGACGGTGCCCATGGTCGGGGGGATGTCGAGCGGGCTCGGCAGGTAGTCGACGACCGCGTCGAGCATGGGCTGGACGCCCTTGTTCTTGAAGGCGGAGCCGCACAGGACGGGGACCGCGTGGCTGCCCAGGGTCACCGTGCGCAGGGCCCGGCTGATGTCCTCGGGGGTGATCTCCTCCTCGCCGAGGTACTTCTCCATGATGGTGTCGTCGTGGTTGGAGACCACGTCGATGAGAGCCGCATGGGCGGCGTCGGCGGCCGGGCGGAGGTCGGCCGGGATCTCGTCCTCGGTCCACTCCTCGCCCATCCCGTCCTCCCAGATCAGGGCGCGCATCCGTACCAGGTCGATCACCCCCCGGAAGTCGCCCTCGGCGCCGATGGGCAGCTGGACCACCGCCACCGTGCAGTCGAGGCGGTCCCGGATCATCTCGACGCACTGGTCGAAGTCGGCCCCGGTCCGGTCCATCTTGTTGACGAAGCAGATCCTCGGGACCCCGTACTTGTTGGCCTGGCGCCAGACGGTCTCGGTCTGGGGCTCCACGCCGGCGACCGCGTCGAACACCGCGACGGCGCCGTCGAGCACCCGCAGGGACCGCTCGACCTCGACGGTGAAGTCGACGTGACCGGGGGTGTCGATGATGTTGATCTGGGTGCCGTTCCACAGGGTGGTGGTGGCGGCCGAGGTGATGGTGATCCCCCGCTCCTGCTCCTGGACCATCCAGTCCATGGTGGCGGCGCCCTCGTGGACCTCCCCGATCTTGTAGTTCTTCCCGGTGTAGTAGAGGATCCGCTCGGTCGTGGTGGTCTTGCCCGCGTCGATGTGGGCCATGATCCCGATGTTGCGGGTCTTGGCCAGCGGGTGGTTGCGGGTCGGGTTCTCAGCCATGGTGGATCAGCTCTCGGGTCGTGCTCGTGTGATGCGTCGGGGTTCCGCGTGGGGCGGGGAGTCCCCGCCTACCAGCGGTAGTGGGCGAAGGCCTTGTTGGACTCGGCCATCTTGTGCAGGTCCTCGCGGCGCTTCGCCGCGGCCCCGATGCCGTTCGCCGCGTCCCGGATCTCGTTGGAGAGCCGCTCGGCCATGGTCTTCTCCCGGCGCTGCTGGGAGTACCCGACCAGCCACCGGATCGAGAGGGTGGTCGCACGGCGGGGACGGACCTCGACGGGGACCTGGTAGGTGGCGCCACCGACCCTCCGGCTCCGGACCTCGAGCTCGGGGCGGGTGTTCTCCACCGCCTTCTTCAGCACCGAGACCGGATCGTTGCCGCTCTTCTCGCCGACGTCGGCCAGCGCGTCGTAGACGATGCGTTCGGCGAGGGTCCGCTTCCCACGGCTCAGCACGCGGTTGACCACCTGGGTGACCAGCACCGAGTGGTAGACCGGGTCGGGCATCAGCTCACGTCGGTCGGCGGGGCCTTTGCGGGGCATCTCAGGACTCCTTCTTGGCGCCGTAGCGGCTGCGGGCCTGGTTCCGCTCACGGACTCCGGACGCGTCGAGGGTGCCCCGGATCACCTTGTAGCGCACGCCGGGGAGGTCCTTGACCCGCCCGCCGCGGACCAGGACGATCGAGTGCTCCTGCAGGTTGTGGCCCTCCCCGGGGATGTAGGCGGTGACCTCGAGGCCGCTGGTCAGCCGCACCCGGGCGACCTTCCGCAGGGCGGAGTTCGGCTTCTTCGGGGTGTGGGTGTAGACGCGGGTGCACACGCCCCGGCGCTGGGGGGCGCCACGGAGGGCCGGGGTCTTCGACTTCGTCGGCTTGGTGGCCCGTCCGTAGCGGACGAGCTGGGAAATCGTGGGCACGCGTGACCTCTAGGTTTTGGACTGCGGGGACATCTCAGGACTCGGCTCTCCGGCAGGACTGCGCAGCTGCGCTGCTCGCACCACCTGCGCGGGTGACCTGCACACGGGCACGGCGCACCGACGGCGCGCAGCCCTGAGGATCCCATGGTAGGGCATCCCCTGCCTCCCGGCAAGTGCACCCTGCCCGGACGCGGGGTCCGGAGAGGGCTCGCCGTCGGGATCGGCCCGGGTGTGCGGGAGCCGGGGACCCTCCGCGCACCCGGCGCTCAGGCCCCGGCCTCCAGTGTACCGTCGGCCACCGCCGGCCCGTCCGTGCCCCCGAAGTCCGACGACCCGCCGGGAAGGTCGTCCCCGGAGGGGACCGCACCGAGCCAGCTCGCGTCGATGTCCGAGTTGAACGCGCCGAGCGTGCCGTCGCCGCCGGTGTCCCGCAGCCAGGCGGCCAGGTCCTCGGTGCCGGCGTCGCCCTGCGAACCGAGGGCCCAGAAGGGCATCGCCTCCGCTCCGGGCATGTCCAGCACGATCTCCCGGTACCGGTCCATGCCGGTGCCGGCAGGGATCAGCTTGCCGATGATGATGTTCTCCTTGAGCCCGAACAGCTGGTCCGAGCGTCCTTCGATGGCGGCCTCGGTGAGCACCCGGGTCGTCTCCTGGAAGGAGGCGGCCGAGAGCCAGCTGTCGGTGGCCAACGAGGCCTTGGTGATCCCCATCAGCTCGGGACGGCCCTCGGCGGGCCGCTTGTCGTCCTGCACCAGCTGGCGGTTGACCTCGGCGTAGGCACGGCTGTCCACCCGCTCGCCGGGCAGGAACGTGGCGTCACCGGGCTCGGCCACCAGCACCCGGCGGAGCATCTGGCGCACGATGAGCTCGATGTGCTTGTCGTGGATCGAGACCCCCTGGTCCCGGTAGACCTTCTGGACCTCCTCGACCAGGTACTGCTGGGTCTCGCGGATGCCCCGGACCTCGAGCAGCTCCTTCGGGTCCTTCGGACCTTCGACCAGCGCGTCGCCGGCGGCGACCTCCTGGCCGTCGGCGACCTCGAGGTGGGCCCGCTGGGCCAGCAGCACGGTGTGCTCCTCGCCGTCGTCGGCCACCACCGTGACGTGCCGGCCGGACTCGTCCTCCTCCACCCGGACCACGCCGGAGTGGCGGGCGAGAACGGCGGCGCCCTTCGGGGTGCGGGCCTCGAAGAGCTCGACGACCCGGGGAAGCCCGTGGGTGATGTCCTCGCCCACGATGCCGCCGGTGTGGAAGGTGCGCATGGTCAGCTGGGTGCCCGGCTCGCCGATCGACTGGGCGGCGATGACCCCGACGGCCTCGCCGAGCTCGATCATGTCGCCGGTGGCCAGCGAGAGGCCGTAGCAGGCCGCGCAGATCCCCTGCTCGGCCTCGCAGGTCAGCACCGACCGGGTACGGATCCGATCGATGGCCGGCTCGTCCCGCAGTCGGACCACGACCTCGTCGGTCAGCACGCTGCCGGCGTCGAGCGTCGTCCCGTCCGAGAGGGAGACCGGCTCGGAGGTGATCCGTCCGGTGGCCCGGGTCTCCAGGTAGGAGCGGGTGCCGGCCCCGTCGGGGACGATCCCCTCGATCCAGATCCCGCGGGTCGACCCGCAGTCCTCCTCGCGGACGATGAGCTCCTGGGCCACGTCGACCAGCCGGCGGGTGAGGTAGCCCGAGTCGGCGGTGCGCAGGGCGGTGTCGGCGAGGCCCTTGCGGGCGCCGTGGGTCGAGATGAAGTACTCGAGGACCGACAGGCCCTCGCGGAACGACGACTTGATCGGGCGCGGGATCATCTCGCCCCTCGGGTTGGACACCAGGCCCTTCATGCCGGCGATCTGGCGGATCTGCTGGCTGTTCCCGCGGGCCCCGGAGTCGACCATCATGTCGATCGGGTTGAAGGTGATCTCGGCGAGCGACCGCTCCATCGCCTTGCCGACCTCGGAGTTGGCCGACGTCCAGATCTCGATCTCCTTCTGGCGCCGCTCGTCGTCGGTGATGATGCCGCGCTTGAACTGGGCCTCGGCCTTCTCCGCCTCCTTCTCGTAGCGGTCCAGGATGGACTGCTTGTCCGGGGGGGTGACCACGTCGTTGATCGAGATGGTCAGGCCCGACTGGGCGCCGTACCGGAACCCGAGCGCCTTGATCCGGTCCAGGCTGGCGGCGACCTCGCGCTTCGGGAAGCCGGCCGCGACCTCCTCCACGATGGTCCCGATGGCGGTGTTGCGCTTGCCGACGATGTCGTTGATGTATCGGTACCCGTCGGGCAGTGCGGTGTTGAAGAACAACCGGCCGGCGGTGGTCTCGATCTCGATCCGGCCGTCGCCGTCGCCGTCGCCGTCGGAGCCGACCGGGTTGCCCTCCTCGTCGAGCGACTGACCGCTCGCCAGCGCGATCGACTGCGCCATGTGGGAGCCGGCCTGCGGGCGGAGCACGATCCTGGCCTGGAGGGCGATGTCGCCTGCGTCGAAGGCCGTCTCGACCTCGTAGGCGTGCCGGAAGACCCGGCCCTCGCCCTTCGCGCCGTCGACGACCTGGGTCAGGTAGTAGATGCCGAAGACCATGTCCTGGGTGGGGACGGTGATCGGGCGCCCGGTGGCCGGGGAGAGGATGTTGTTGGACGAGAGCATCAGCACCCGCGCCTCGGCCTGTGCCTCGGCCGAGAGCGGGAGGTGGACGGCCATCTGGTCACCGTCGAAGTCGGCGTTGAACGCGGTGCAGACCAGCGGGTGGACCTGGATGGCCTTGCCCTCGACCAGCACCGGCTCGAACGCCTGGATGCCCAGCCGGTGGAGGGTCGGGGCGCGGTTCAACAGGACCGGGTGCTCTTTGATGACCCCCTCCAGCACGTCCCAGACCTGGGGGCGCCGGCGCTCGACCATCCGCTTGGCGGACTTGATGTTCTGGGCGTACTCGGCGTCCACCAGGCGCTTCATGACGAAGGGCTTGAACAGCTCGAGGGCCATCAGCTTGGGCAGGCCGCACTGGTGCAGCTGGAGGGTCGGTCCGATCACGATGACCGAGCGCCCCGAGTAGTCGACCCGCTTGCCGAGCAGGTTCTGGCGGAACCGGCCCTGCTTCCCCTTCAACATGTCGGACAGGCTCTTCAGCGGGCGGTTGCCCGGCCCGGTGACCGGGCGCCCGCGACGGCCGTTGTCGAAGAGGGCGTCGACGGCCTCCTGGAGCATGCGCTTCTCGTTGTTGATGATGATCTCGGGCGCGCCGAGGTCGAGCAGCCGCTTGAGCCGGTTGTTCCGGTTGATCACCCGGCGGTAGAGGTCGTTGAGGTCGGACGTGGCGAACCGGCCGCCGTCCAGCTGGACCATCGGGCGGAGGTCCGGGGGGATGACCGGGACCGAGTCGAGGATCATCGCCCGGGGATCGTTGATCCGGCGTCCGTTCTCGTCGCGCCGGTTGAAGGCGGTGACGATCTTGAGGCGCTTGATGACCTTCTGGCGGCGCTGGGCCGAGAGCGGCTTGCGCCCGTCCGCCGCGTCGATCATCTCGCGCAGCTTGATCTCCTCCGCGTCGAGGTCGATCCGGTCGATGAGCCGGGAGATGGTCTCCGCGCCCATGCCTCCCTCGAAGTAGTCCTCGTAGCGGATGCGCAGCTCGCGCCAGAGCAGCTCGTCCTCGAGGATCTTGCGCGAGTGGAGGGACTTGAACTCCTCGAAGGAGCGCTGGGCCAGCTCGATCTCGCTCTGGTAGCGCTCGCGCACCGAGGCGATCTCCTTGTCCACCAGGCGCTGGCGGGCCTTGATCTCGGCGTCCTTCGCCCCGGACTTCTCCAGGTCGGCGAGCTCCTCCTCGAGCGCCTTGAACCGGCGGTCGATGTCCAGGTCGCGCTTCTTCTCGATGTCGGTGATCTCGGAGCGCAGCTCCGCCTCGAGATCGGGCAGGTCCTCGTGGCGCTTGGCCTCGTCGACCCAGGTGACCAGGTTGGCGGCGAAATAGATGACCTTCTCCAGCTGCTTCGCCTTGAGCTCCTCACGGGCCTCGGTGCCCATGAGGAGGTAGGCCAGCCAGCTGCGGGTGCCCCGCAGGTACCAGATGTGGACGACCGGCGCGGCCAGCTCGATGTGGCCCATCCGCTCACGGCGGACCTTGGACCGGGTGACCTCGACGCCGCAGCGCTCGCAGATGATGCCCCGGAAACGGACCCGCTTGTACTTGCCGCAGTAGCACTCCCAGTCCTTGGTGGGACCGAAGATCTTCTCGCAGAACAGGCCGTCCTTCTCCGGGCGGAGGGTGCGGTAGTTGATCGTCTCCGGCTTCTTGACCTCGCCGTTGGACCATCCCCTGATCGAATCGGCGGTGGCCAGTCCGATCCGCAGCTGGTCGAAATCGTTGACATCCAACATCAGAACCCTCTTTCCGCAGCGCGCCTGGCGTCTTCCTCGTCCGACCCACGCTCTGGTCGGCTGATGTCGATCCCGAGCTCCTCGGCCGTGCGGAAGACGTCCTCGTCCAGCTCCCGCATCTCGATCTCCTCGCCGCCGGGTGCCAGGACCTCGACGTCCAGGCAGAGCGACTGCATCTCCTTGATCAGCACCTTGAAGCTCTCCGGGATCCCCGGCTCGGGGATGTTCTCCCCCTTCACGATCGCCTCGTAGACCTTCACCCGGCCGAGCACGTCGTCGGACTTGATGGTCAGCAGCTCCTGGAGTGCGTAGGCGGCACCGAACGCCTCGAGCGCCCAGACCTCCATCTCCCCGAACCGCTGGCCGCCGAACTGGGCCTTTCCGCCGAGCGGCTGCTGGGTGATCATCGAGTACGGGCCGGTGGACCGGGCGTGGATCTTGTCGTCGACCAGGTGGTGGAGCTTCAGGATGTAGACGTAGCCGACCGAGACCGGGTTGTCGTAGGGCTCGCCGGTTCGGCCGTTCCACAGCTGCGACTTGCCGTCGTCGGCCACCTGGACCGTGCCGTCGGCACCGTCCGGGTTGAGCCGCCGGAAGATCTGCTGGATGGTCGGGTGGCGACCGGCGTCGTCCTCCTCGTCCCAGTGGGCGCCGTCGAACACCGGCGTCGACACCCAGACCGCCGGGTCGGTCCGCGGACGGGTCTTGGTCTCGGTCCCCCGCGACGGGGTCCGGGCGAGATCGCCGGCGCCCTCCCAGCCCCAGCGGGCCGCGTAGCCGAGATGGGACTCGAGCACCTGGCCGACGTTCATCCGGCTGGGCACGCCCAGCGGGTTGAGGATGATGTCGACCGGGGTACCGTCGGCCTGGAACGGCATGTCCTCGATGGGGAGGATCTTCGAGATGACCCCCTTGTTGCCGTGGCGGCCGGCGAGCTTGTCGCCCTCGGAGATCTTGCGCTTCTGGGCCACGTAGACCCGGACCAGCTGCTCGACCCCCGGCGGGAGCTCGTGGGCGTCGTCACGGGAGAAGACCCGGACGTCGATCACCGTGCCCTGCTCGCCGTGGGGCACCTTGAGCGAGGTGTCCCGCACCTCGCGGGCCTTCTCGCCGAAGATGGCCCGCAGCAGCCGCTCCTCGGGGGTCTGCTCGGTCTCGCCCTTCGGGGTGACCTTGCCGACCAGCACGTCGCCGGGGCCGACCTCGGCCCCGATCCGGATGATCCCCCGCTCGTCGAGGTCGGCGAGGATCTCCTCGGAGAGGTTGGGGATGTCCCGGGTGATCTCCTCGGCGCCCAGCTTGGTGTCCCGGGCGTCGACCTCGTGCTCCTCGATGTGGATCGAGGTCAGCACGTCGTCCTTGACCAGGCGCTCGGAGAGGATGATGGCGTCCTCGTAGTTGTAGCCCTCCCACGGCATGAAGGCGACCAGCAGGTTCTTGCCGAGGGCGAGCTCACCGTTGTGGGTGGCCGGACCGTCGGCCAGCACGTCCCCGGACGAGACGCTCTGGCCCTCGTCCACGATGACCTTCTGGTTGATGGCCGTGTTCTGGTTGGAGCGGCGGAACTTGGCGAGGCGGTAGACCTTCCGCCCCAGCGCCTGGCCGGCGCGGTTCTTCGCCCCGGCCTTGTAGTCGACGGTGACCTGGTCGCCGGCGACGTCGACGACCGTGCCCTCACCCTCGGCCATCACCACGTCCCCCGCGTCACGGGCGGCGCGTGCCTCGACACCGGTGCCGATGTAGGGGGCCTCGGGGACGACCAGCGGGACCGCCTGCTTCTGCATGTTGGCGCCCATCAGCGCCCGGTTGGCGTCGTCGTGCTCGACGAAGGGGATCAGCGCGGTCGAGACCGAGACGATCTGCTTCGGCGAGACGTCCATGAGGTCGACCTCGGCCGGCGAGACGAAGTCGATCTCCGAGGTGGTGCCGTAGGAGGTGGTGGCCGCGCCGACCCGCACGCCGGTCCCCTGCGGACCACGGCGCACGAGCACCTTCTCCTCGGTGAACCGCCCGCGGTCGTCGAGGGCGGCCGAGGCCTGGGCGATGACGTGCTCCTCCTCCTCGTCGGCCGCCAGGTAGGTGACCTCCTCGGTCACCTTGCCGTCGACCACCTTGCGGTAGGGCGTCTCGATGAAGCCGTACTCGTTGACCCGGGCATAGGTGGCGAGGGACCCGATCAGGCCGATGTTCGGTCCCTCCGGTGTCTCGATCGGGCACATCCGGCCGTAGTGGGAGGTGTGGACGTCACGGACCTCGAAGCCCGCCCGCTCCCGCGAGAGGCCGCCTGGACCGAGGGCCGAGAGGCGCCGCTTGTGGGCGAGGCCCGAGAGCGGATTGTTCTGGTCCATGAACTGGCTCAGCTGGCTGGTGCCGAAGAACTCCTTGACCGCGGCGACCACCGGCCGGATGTTGATCAGGGTCTGCGGGGTGATCGCCTCGACGTCCTGGGTGGTCATCCGCTCGCGGACGACCCGCTCCATCCGGGACAGGCCGACCCGGACCTGGTTCTGGATGAGCTCGCCGACCGAGCGGATCCGCCGGTTGGCGAAGTGGTCCTGGTCGTCGATCCGGTAGGTCGACTCCCCGTCGGCCATGTGCTTGGCCAGGTGGAGCATGTAGGTGGCCGAGGCCAGGATCTCCGAGGGGCTCAGCACCCCCTGGGTCGGGGTGGGGCGCTCGAGGTCGATCTGCAGGAGGCCGGAGATCCGCTCGATCTCGGGGCCCAGCTTCCGGTTGAGCTTGTACCGGCCGACCCGGGTCAGGTCGTACCGCTTGGGGTTGAAGAAGGCGTTCTCGAAGTACTGCCGTGCGGCATCCACCGAGAGGGGCTCCCCCGGGCGGGCGCGCTTGTAGATCTCGAGCAGGGCCTCTTCGCGGGAGGGGGCGAGGTGCTGCTCCTTCTCCCACTGGCCCTCGAGGAAGTCGAAGTGGCGGACGAAGCGCTCGAGGAAGGCCTGGTCCTCGTAGCCGAGGGCGCGCAGCAGCACGAACAGCGAGAGCCGGCGCTTGCGGGCCACCCGGCAGCCCGCGGTCACGTCCTTGCCGGGCTTGGCCTCGACGTCGAACTCGATCCACTCGCCCCGGTAGGGATGGATGGTTCCGGTGAAGACCGTCTTGGCGTCACGGCCCGGCTGGAAGATGACCCCCGGGGAACGGACCAGCTGGCTGACCACCACCCGCTCGGTGCCGTTGACGATGAAGGTGCCCTTGTCGGTCATCACCGGGAAATCCCCCATGAAGACCGTCTGCTCCTTGATCTCGCCGGTGCTGGCATTCATGAACCGGGCGCGCACGAAGACCGGCGCGGCGTAGGTCATGTCCTTCTCCTTGCACTCCTCCACCGAGAACTTCGGCGGGGGACGAAGGTCGGGGTCGCTCGGGTCGAACTCGAGCTCGAGGCTCAGCTGGCCGGTGAAGTCCTCGATCGGGCTGATGTCGTCGAAGGTCTCGGCAAGGCCCCGGTCCAGGAACCACTGGAAGGAGTCCCGTTGGATGGCGACGAGGTCCGGTAGCGGCAGTGCTTCGTCGATGTTGGCAAATGAAAAACGTTCCGGGCTCTTGGACCGTGTAGGCAACGGCCTACTCCTCCCAGTTGCAAGGCGAATGGGGCAGGGGCGGGGTACTGCGGTGATGCGGGCGGCGGAAGCGGCGGGTGTCGGGGAGAGCTGAGGGGTCGACAGCTGCCGCCAGCGCAGTCGTCGGGGGCGCCGGGGCGCGCGTCAATCAGCCAAGACACGGAGGGAGGCGTCAGGAGCGGGCACGGCAACCAGCAATCATAACCGGAAGCGCACGAGACCACAACCCCAGGGGGGCGCGTGACCGCGCCGGGCCCGGCCAGGGTAGGAGAACCGGACCCCGACGTCAAGGATCGGGGGTCGTCCGACCCCGGTCACGCCCAGGGGGCCGGTCCCCGGGTCGCCGACCCTGCCTGCTCCACGCCTACTTGAGCTCGACGGTGGCCCCGGCCCCCTCGAGCTGGGCCTTCGCCTTCTCGGCGTCCTCCTTGTTGACCTTTTCGAGCACGGGCTTCGGGGCGCCGTCCACGAGGTCCTTGGCCTCCTTCAGCCCGAGGCTGGTGAGAGCCCGGACCTCCTTGATGACCTGGATCTTCTTGTCCCCGGCGCCGGTCAGGACGACGTCGAACTCGCTCTGCTCCTCCTCGGCGGCGGCCTCGGCCCCACCGCCGGCGCCCGCTGCCGGGGCGGCGGCGACGGCCACCGGGGCGGCAGCGGTCACGCCGAACCGGTCCTCGAACTCCTTCAGCAGCTCGCTGAGCTCGAGCACGGACAGCTCGGCGATGCCGTCCAGGATCTGGTCTTTGGTCAGGGTTCCGGCCATCGGGGTGACTCCTTCGTTGTCTTCTTGTCGGTGCTGTCGGTCGGTGGTTGGGTCGGTCGTGTGGTCGTGCTACCCGGCGGGGGCGGGCTCCGGCCCGTCCGTCGCTTCGGGGGGCTTGTCGCCGGCGGCGGCCTCCGCTGCGGCGGTGACGTCTGCGGTCTCCTCGGCGGCCGGAGCTCGCCGCTTCTGCTGTCGTCGCCGCTTCTGCTGTCGTCTCGGTGCCACCTTCGGTGGCCCGTCGCTCGTCGAGCAGGGCGGAGAGGCCGTAGGCCAGGTTCCGCGGCAGTGCCTGGACGAGGCCCGCCAGCTGCTGGAGCGGTGCGGACAGCGCGCCGGCGACCTGGGCCAGCAGGGTGTCACGCGGCGGGAGGTCGGCCAGGAGGGTGATCTCCGCAGCGGAGAGCAACCCACCCCCGACGACGCCGCCCTTCACCACCAGGCTCGGATTCGCCCTGGCGAAGTCCCGCAGGGCCTTGGCCACCGCGCTCACGTCGCCCCGGACGAAGGCGATGGCGGTCGGGCCGGTGAGCAGGTCGTGCATCCCGGCCTGGGGCCCGCCGGCCACCGCGAGCCGCACCAGGGTGTTCTTGTAGATCTTGTAGTCGCCGCCGGCCGCGGCCAGCTCTCGGCGGAGCTGGGCCAGCTGGGCCACGTCGAGGCCGCGGTACTCGGTGAGCACGGCGCCGTCCGCCGCTTGAAGGCGGGCGCGTACCTCGTCGACGACGGCGACCTTCTCGGCCCTCGGATTGTCCATGGTCCCTCCACCGAGCAGCACGCTCGGGTCCGGGCCGTAGACGCCGGTCGGTGGCGACGCGCGAGCACCTGGTGCTCGGAGCGGAACGCCTCTTCAGGCGGACCCGATCGGGTCCCTTCGGTACCGGCTGGCCGGTACACCGGAGGTCTACGGCAGTTCTGTCGTTCTTGGTCGTTCTCGAAGCAGGGAGACCCTAGTCCACCAGGCCACACCGGGCCAGCCGGGGGCCGGTCAGGCGGTCGCCGGCAGCTCCTCGTCGACCGTGCGGGCGAGCAGCGGGTCGATGTGGACTCCCGGCCCCATGGTCGAGGAGAGGGTGACCGCCCGGACGTACCTGCCCTTCGCCGAGGCCGGCTTTGCCCGGTGGAGCTCCTCCATCACCGCGTGGATGTTCTCCAGCAGCTGGGCGCGGTCGAACGAGGCCTTGCCCACCCGGATGTGGATGTTCCCGACCTTGTCGGTCCGGTACTCGACCCGTCCGCCCTTGAACTCGAGGACCGCCCGCTCCACGTCGTCGGTGACGGTGCCCGTCTTCGGGTTCGGCATGAGCCCGCGGGGGCCGAGCACCCGGCCGAGCGTTCCGACCTGCCCCATCAGGTCCGGGGTGGCGATCGCCACGTCGAACTCGAGAAAGCCGTCATTGGCCACCCTCGCCACCAGGTCGTCGGCACCGACCACGTCGGCTCCGGCGGACCGTGCCTCGGCGGCCTTCTCGCCGGCCGCGAACACCGCCACCCGGGCGGTCCGTCCGGTGCCCGCCGGCAGCGAGAGGGTGCCCCGGACGATCTGGTCGGCCTTGCGGGGGTCCACCCCGAGGCGCACCGCGAGCTCGACCGTCTCGTCGAAGGAGGCCTTGGCGGAAGCCTTGACCAGGTCGACCGCCTCGGCGGGCGTGTAGAGATGCTGGCGGTCGAACTGCGCCATGCTCGCTGTGTACTTCTTTCCCCTGGCCACGTTCGTCCTTTCGTGCTCGCGCGCTCGTGTCGTCCGGCTCAGCCGGCGACGGCGATCCCCATGGACCGTGCCGTCCCCGCCACCTGGCGCTTCGCCGCTTCCAGGTCGGTCGTGTTGAGGTCGGGCATCTTGATCGCCGCGATCTCCCCGATCTGGGCGTCGGTCACCGTTGCCACCTGCTCGCGGCCGGTGGTCGCCGCGCCCTTGTCGATGCCTGCGGCCTGGCGCAGCAGGGCGGCGGCCGGTGGCGTCTTGAGGACGAACGAGAAGGTCCGGTCCTCGTAGATGGTGATCTCGACCGGGACGATGGAACCCGCCTGCTTCTCGGTCGCGGCGTTGTACTGCTTGACGAAGTCCATGGTCTGGACGCCGTGCGGTCCGAGGGCGGTGCCGACCGGCGGCGCGGGTGTCGCTCCGCCGGCGGGCAGTTGGATCTTCACGACCGCGAGGGTCTTCTTCTTGGGGGGCATGGGGCGGTGCTCCTGATCTGTCCGGCCGGCCTAGAGCTTCGCGACCTGGCTGAATTCGAGCTCGACCGGGGTCTCCCGGCCGAAGATGTTGACCAGCACCTTGAGCTTGAGCTGGTCCTCGTTGATCTCGGCGATCTGACCGGAGAAGTCGGCAAAGGGGCCTTCCTTCACCCGGACGGTCTCCCCCACCTCGTGCTCGAGACGCGGGCGGCTGCGCTTGGAGGGCGCCTCGACCCCTTCGACCTTGACCTGGAGGATCCCCTCGACCTCGCGCCGGGACAGCGGGGTGGGCTTGGTGCCCGGACCGACGAACCCGGTGACGCCGGGGGTGTTGCGGATGACCGACCAGCTGTCGTCGTCGAGCTCGCAGCGGCAGAGGAGGTAGCCGGGGAAGACCTTCTTCTGGACGACGACCTTCTTGCCGTTCTTGAACTCGACGACGTCCTCCATGGGGATGACCACCTCGTAGATGCGGTCCTCCATGCCCATCGAGGCGGTGCGGCTGTGCAGGTTCGACTTGACCTTGTTCTCATAGCCCGCGTACGTGTGCACCACGTACCAGCTCCCGGGCTGGTCGTAGGGGCTGACGACGAACGGCTCGTCGCCCTCGTCGTCCTCGTCGTCGAGGTCGTCTCCGGCGTCGAGGTCGTCTCCGAGCCCGTCGGGGGCCGGATCGGGGGCCGCGTCCCCCGCGTCCCCGGCGGCGGTCGCGTCCTCGGGGAGGGCGGCACCACCGTCTGGGGCAGCCTCGGCGGCGGGCGCGGCCGTCTCCCCGATCTCGTCGAGGATCGGGTCGTCGCCGGAGGAGCCGGTGGTTCCGTCGTGGGTCACAGTCATACCGATCAGGTCTTGAACAGCCAGAGGACGCCCTTGGCGAAGGCGTAGTTGAGCACGAAGATGAGGATCATCAGCGAGATGAGCGTGACCAGGGTCACCGTGGTGTAGTTGACCACCTCGGACCGGTTGGGCCACGCCACCTGCCGCAGCTCCGAGCGTACCTCCCGGAGGAACTGGCCGATCCGGAACGGCTCGCGCTTGGCAGGCCGGCGCGGCGGCGCGGCGGTGCGCTTGGGCGGGGCCTCCCCTTCGGGGTCCTGGCCCTGGCGCTGCATCATTCGTTTCTGTTCTCGGTTCACGTGCTGGTTCCTTCGGCCGAGGCCACGGGTGCAGAGCAGGGCAGGAGGGACTTGAACCCCCAACCTTCGGTTTTGGAGACCGGTGCTCTACCAGTTGAGCTACTGCCCTCTGTCGACCGCCGTGCCGCGACTGGACAGCCGATGGCAGGGGCGGCCCTCCAGGCTACCACCGGGGACGGAGCCCGGACGGAGCGGAGAGGGGCCTGTCGGCTAACGGGTCTCCTTGTGCAGGGTGTGCCGGCGGTCCCAGCTGCAGTACTTCTTCATCTCGATCCGCTCGCGGTCGTTCATCTTGTTCTTGGTGGTGATGTAGTTCCGCCGCTTGCACGACTCGCAGGCCAGGGTGACCTGGACCCGCTTCTCGTTCTTTGCCACGATGCCTCCTTGTCCCGCCGGCCGGGGGCCGCCGGCAGGTTCTCTGCTCCGATGTGTCGATCCCGAACTGGTAGCGGCGGCCGGACTCGAACCGGCGACCCCACGATTATGAGCCGTGTGCTCTGACCAACTGAGCTACGCCGCCATGGGCGAGCCCCCGGTGGGGATTGAACCCACGACCCCCGCCTTACCATGGCGGTGCTCTACCACTGAGCTACAGGGGCAGTGCGGCTCAATCGAGCTGCAGCCCAGAGATCATAGCCACCGGCCAGGGGCCCTGGACAGGCGTCCGGCCCTGACTACCATCCACGGATGCACGTTCGCCTGGCCCGGCACGCCGACGCCGAGCCGATCCGGGTGATCTACAACGCCGAGGTGGTCGGGTCGACGGCGACCTTCGACCTCCGGCCGCGGACCCCCGCCGAGCAGTCGGCATGGATGGCCGGGCACCGGGGGACCTACCCGGTGACCGTCGCCGTGGACGACGAGGACCGGGTCCTCGGGTTCGGCTCGCTGTCGGCCTACCGGGACCGGCCGGCCTACGCGACGACCGTGGAGGACTCGGTCTACGTGGACGGGGCCCACCGGGGCGGCGGGGTCGGCCGGGCGTTGCTCGAGGAGCTGGTCCGGCTGGCCACCAGCCACGGGTTCCACACCATGATCGCCAGGATCGGGGGCGACAATGCGGCGTCGACCGCGCTGCATCGCTCGTGCGGGTTCGAGCTGGTGGGCGTCGAGCGTGCGGTCGGCCGCAAGTTCAACCGCTGGCTGGACGTCTCGGTCCTCCAGATCATGCTCTGACCGCGCTGACGACGCCCGGGATGGTCCCGGGCACGCCCGGAGCGGCCGGGAACCGCCGAGCGGTGCTCAGGCGGCGCTGACCGCGGGCTCGGCCGCGGTGGCCACCCGGGCGGTCACTGCGGGCGCCGGACGGCGGACCCAGGCGGTCACCGGGACCGTGAGGATGAACAGCAGCCAGAGCAGGGTCAGCACGATCTGCAGCGGGTCCCCGTGGAGCAGCGGCCCGAGTAGCGCGGTCGAGCCCGGCAGCTCGATGAAGGCGGTCACCATGGAGAGCCCGATGATGAACGACCGGAGCCGCCCGAGGGCGACCGGTGCCAGGAGGATGAGGCCCCAGGAGAGATACCAGGGCTGGACAACCGGCCCGAGGAGCACGAAGAGCAGCAGGGTCGTGGCGAGCGCCTTCAGGGTGCCGATCCGGTCGCTGTTGAACAGGAGCCACGCCGACGCTGCTGCAGCGGCCAGCAACCCGAGACCGCGGGTGACCGTGAGCACGCCCCCGAGCCCGACGCCGAGGTGGGCCAGATGGGCGGTGCCGGTGACAAGGAGGGCGAGTGTGGTCGTCGGCGCGGTCCAGGAGCGCACCGCACCCGGGGTGCCGAGGATGGTGACCCACCCCCAGCCGAGTCCGCTCACGTAGGAGAAGAAGCCGAGGACGCCCACCCCGATGAGCCCGGCGGTGACCACCGGACGGATCCGCTCGCGGGTCGGGATGCCGCTGCCAGCCAGCTCCACCCGATGTAGAGGACGCCGATGGCCGCCGGGGCCTTGATCGCGGTCGCCAGCGCGCAGAGCAGGATCCCCACGATCGGGCGCTTCTCCTTGGCCGCAGTGAGCCCGGCCACCAGCAGGCCGAGCATGAGTGCGTCGTTGTGGGCGCCGCCGATGAGGTGGAAGATGGTGACCGGGTTGAGGACCATCAGGGTGAACAGCTCGGCCCCGTCGCGGTGGTAGAGGCGGGCCAGTCGGGGCACGCAGAACGCGATCATCAGAACCCCGGCGAATGCCAGCAGACGGAGCAGCACGATCGTGGCGAGCTCGTTGTGGAGGGTGATCCGGGCGAACAACCCGTCGAGTTGGAGGAACAGGGGGCCGTAGGGTGCAGGCGCGTTGCCCCAGAGCGCGTCGACCGGCGCCGTGTAGGAGTTGTTCCCGAGCTCGAAGGGCCCGTAGAGGTACGGGTTCATGTGCCTGCTGACCATCTCCCCCTGCGCCGCGTACGAGTAGGCGTCGCGGCTGAACAGTGGGGCGATGACCAGGATGGGCAGTGCCCAGAGCCCGAGCACCCAGAGCATCTTGTTGACCGGCACGCCCGGACAGCGCCGGTAGAGACGGGTCATCCCCCACCAGACCCGCATGAAGAGGAGCAGACCGCCGTAGACCGCGACCAGCGAGAAGTAGACACCCCAGCGGCTCGGCGTGGCGGTGGACGGCTCACCGAAGAACCAGACGCCGGCCATCTCGAGCTTGAACGGCGAGCTCGGGAGCGAGGCGCCGACGGCCACCGCCAACGTGGCCACGAAGCCGAGGAGGGCGGGGCGGAGGAGGAGACCCCGCTGCTGCGCCGACCCGCCGGTGGCCGCCGGGGTCGTCGCCGGGTCGGCAGGGGACCGCAGGAGATCGCGGCTCAGGTCGACCATCCTGAGGACGGTCCGCAGCACCGCCAGCGATCCGAGGGCGACCGTCGAGCGCACCGTCGGGCCGACCGGGGCACCGGGGCCCGGGGCGTCTCGGTGTGCCGCCCCACTGCGCTGGGATGACATCGGGTCGGGTCTCCTCGGTCGCGCGGTCGTCTGGCCGGACGGACGGGCCGGTCCCGTCCCGCTCCGGGTGCGTCCGCCCCCCGACAGTGGTGCCCGGTGCCGGGCTACCCGCGAACGCAATCAATCCGTAACGTCATTGTAACCAACCGGAGACGCCCCGCAAGTGTCAGTCCGCCCGCCGGGGGCGGCACGACGGGGCCCCGGCAGGAGGGCGCGCGCCGCTCCGACCGGGGCTCCGGGGGTGGGCCGGGAAGGATTCGAACCTTCGAAGGCAGAACCGGCAGATTTACAGTCTGCTCCCTTTGGCCGCTCGGGCACCGACCCGCAGGCCGGAAGGTTATCGCCTGGTGCGGCGGTACTGTTTCGCCATGCCCACCTTCGACGTCGTCTCCGAGGTCGACATGCAGGAAGTGCGCAACGCGGTGGACCAGGCCAACCGCGAAGCCACCACCCGCTTCGACTTCAAAGGTACCGATTCGGCCATCGAGCTCTCGGACAAGGAGCTCGTCCTGACCTCCTCGACGGACGATCGGCTGCGCGCCCTCCACCAGGTGCTCCAGGAGAAGATGGTCCGGCGCGACGTCTCGCTCAAGTCGTTCGACGCGGGCAAGATCGAAGAGGCCGCCAAGGGCACCGCGCGCCAGCGCGTCGCGATCCAGGCGGGCATCTCCGCGGACCATGCCAAGAAGATCAACCGGTACGTCAAGGACCTCGGGCTGAAGGGTGTGAGCTCCCAGACCCAGGGGGACCGGCTGCGGGTGACCGGCAAGAAACGCGACGATCTCCAAACGGTGATCGCCGCGCTCAAGGGAGAGGACTTCGGGATCCCCCTCCAGTTCGAGAACTTCCGCGACTGACCCGGACGGTGTCGCGCCGTGCCCGCCGGCCGCGCCGCTTCAGGAGGCCCGCCGGGACGCCTTCCAGACCGAGAGGGCCAGCACCGCGGTCACCAGCAGTGGCAAGAGGTAGGCGGCGAGGGTGCGGGCGCCGGGACGCACGCAGACCAGCGCGACCACGGCGACCACCGCCACCGCGCCGACGAACAGCTCCGGGGTGTCGCCGATCAGGAACTCCCACCAGAAGCGTCCGAAGGCTGCCGCCCACCGGAGCAGCACCGGCCGTCGATCCGGGCCCCGGTCCTCACCCATTGACCGCTCCCCCCGCCTGGGCGAGACCCCGGTCCCGGGCCGTGGTCCCGCCCGCCCGGCGCCGCGTGACGGCGACCAGGACCCAGGCGACCAGCCCGTACCACCCGACGAGCACCGGGATGGCCAGATCCGAGCCGGGCCAGTCCACGTGCACACCCTCACCTGCCCAGAAGGTCCCGAAGCTGACCAGCATGAGGCCCACGCCCATCTTCATCGCGTTCTCGGGGACGCTGGAGAGCTGCCGGTGCACGGCGAGGCCGACCGCACAGACCACGACCACGGCCGCCGCGGCCGCGACCGCGGCCAGTCCGAGGTGGTGGGAGGTGGTGCCGAGGGTGAGCACGATGACCACCACCTCGAGTCCCTCGAGGAAGACCCCCTTGAAGGCGACGACGAACCCGGTGGCGTCCCGGCCCGAGGTCGGTGCGCTGCCGGAGAGCTCGGCGACCTGTTTGGCGTAGATGGCGTCCTCGTCGTGCTTGGCCTTGAGCCCGGCCGCCCGGAGCACGGCTTTGCGCAGCCACTGCAACCCGAAGACGAGCAGCAGTCCGCCGACCACCAGCCGCAGCGTCGAGAGCGGGACGTAGTGCACCAGGGCCGGGCCCAGCGCGACCACCAGCGCGCCAAGCGCGAGGAGGGCCACCACGACCCCTTCCAGAGCGGAGCGCCACCCGCGGGTCACTCCGACCGCGAGGACGATGGTGAGCGCCTCGACCATCTCCACCGAGGAGGCCAGGAAGACGGCGATCACCAGGACCGCGGTCCCGCCGCCGGCAGCGGTGGCGGCGATGGGCACGACGGGCTCCCGGGCGGATCAGGCGGCCTCGACGAGCTCGTCGAGCTCCTCGAGGGGGTGTACGTGGAACAAGCGGTTGAAGAGCATGAACTTGAGCACCCAGAAGACGCCGAACGAGAGGAGGTTGGCCGCCAGGACCAGCAGGGTCTGGTCGAAGTGGCTCAGGTTGTGCTCTCTCCCGATGTGGCGGGCGAGCGCGGCACCGAAGATCGAGACGACGATACCGATGGTCGCCATCACCCAGAAGGGGAAGATCTCCTTGGTCACGTGCGACCGGCCGCTCTTGCCCCAGACCCACATGCGGTTGAGGTAGTACGAGGGGACGGTGGCCACCACGTTGGCGAAGACGGTGCTGGCGATCTCCCCCCAGAGATGGAGGACGCCGAACACGACCGCCAGCACGCCGAAGGACACCGCCGTCGAGACCACCGACACCATCGTGTACTTGAAGAGCCGTATGGCCTCGGGGGTGTGCCGTTTCTCCCAGAGGTGCACCACGCGCACGGTCAAGCTCGGCATCCGACCCACCCTAGCCGTCACCCCTCGGATCCAACAGAAGGCGCGACGGCGGGGAGCCGACCCGCTCGGCGGGGAGGACTGCCACCGACCCGGACGTCTCGGCCGTGCTCAATCGTGGACCACATTGGCCCGGGCCACCTCGCCGAACCAGGCGGCACTGGGCTTGCGCGTCCGCACGAAGGTCTCCCGGTCGACCGAGACCAGGCCGAACGTCGGGCGGTACCCGAGGACCCACTCGAAGTTGTCCATGAGGCTCCAGTAGAAGTAGCCCCGGACGTCGATGCCGTCGTCGAGGCACCGGCGCACCCCGGCGAGGGCCCGTGCGACGTACTCGATCCGCTCCTGGTCCCGATCGGTCCCGATCCCGTTCTCGGTCACGTAGACCGGGAGGCCGCCGGTGACCTCGGTGGCTCGGCGGATGGTGGCCTCGAGGGCCTCGGGCCAGAACTCGTAGAACATCTGGGTGGACCGGATCCCCTCCTCGGGGCCGAGCGCGCCGTCCGGCCCGACACGCATCCGGGTGTAGGTCTGCACCCCGACGAAGTCGTCCCCCCCGGTGGCCTCGAGGAAGACGTCCTCGTTGGGACGACGGAGCCGCTCGACCCACTCCTCGCCCCCCGGCTGCAGTTGGTAGTCGGTCATCGAGAGGGTGATGCCGACCGGGAATTCCCCCGGACCGGACCGCATCGCATCGACCGCCTTGCGATGGGCCGAGACCAGGGCCGCGTTGACCACGTCGCGTCTGGTGCGGTCCCGGACCCGGGGCGGGAAGAGGCCGAGCCGCCATCCCATCGTGGCGACCACGTTGGGTTCGTTCAGGGTGCAGGCCATCCCGATCAGGTCCCCGAGGTGTACGGTCGCCCGCTCGCAGAACCGGGCGAAGCGGTCCGACGCGTGGAGGGCCTCCCAGGTGCCGGCCGCAGCCAGCCAGCGCGGATGGGTGAAATGGTGGAAGGTCACGACCGGCAACACCCCGTGCTCGTGGCAGGCGGCGGCCATGCGTCGGTAGTGGTCGAGGGCCACCCGGGAGAACTCGCCCTCCTCCGGCTCGATCCGGCTCCACTCGAGCGAGAACCGGTAGGCGGACAGGCCGAGGCCCGCGACCAGGGTGATGTCCTCCGGGTAGCGGTTGAACGAGTCGCAGGCATCGCCGCTCACATCCGCGCAACCCGAGGTGGGGTCGTGCTCCATCGCCCACCAGTCGTTGTTGACGTTGCCGCCCTCGATCTGGTGGGCCGCGGTGGCCGTCCCCCAGACGAAGCCATCGGGAAAGGTGCGCTCGGGCATCGGCCCACGCTAGTGGGGCGGCCCCCGCCCACCTGACAGGATGGGGTGGTGAGCGACGCACTCGAGTTCCTCGTCGACCTTCTCGATCTCGAGCCCATCGAGGTCAACATCTTCCGGGGGATCAGTCCGAACGAGGACCGCCAACGGGTCTTCGGGGGCCAGGTCGCCGCCCAGTCGCTGATGGCCGCCGGTCGCACGGTCGAGGAGGGTCGTCGACCGCATTCGCTGCACGCCTACTTCCTCCGTCCCGGCGACCCGGACGTCCCGATCCTCTACGAGGTCGACCGCATCCGCGACGGCCGTTCGTTCACCACCCGCCGGGTGGTCGCCATCCAGCACGGACGGGCGATCTTCAACATGTCGACCTCGTTCCACGTCGACGAGGTGGGCCTCTCCCACCAGTTCCCGATGCCCGAGGTCCCCGACCCCGAGACGTTGGACACGCTTGCCACCCGGCTCGAGCCCTTCCGGGACAAGCTGGGCGACTGGTTCGCCCGACCGCACCCGATCGACCAGCGCCACATCGGACCGCTGCCCTTCACGCACGGCGCCGACAAGGAGCCGACCCAACGGCTGTGGATACGGGCCGACGGGTCCCTCCCCGACGACCCCCTGCTGCATGCCTGCATCGCCACCTACGCCTCGGACATGTCCCTGTTCGACACCATGCTCGCCCCTCACGAGGTGAACTGGGACGACGCCGGGTTCATGGGGGCCAGCCTCGACCACTGCATGTGGTTCCTCCGGCCCTTCCGGGCGGACGAGTGGCTGCTCTACGACATGGACAGCCCGTCGGCGTCGGGTGCCAGGGGACTCGCCAGGGGCCTCATGTTCACCCGCACCGGGGAGCTGGTCGTGTCGATGGTCCAGGAGGGACTGATGCGGTTGACCGGCGGGTCGGGGACCGGCTGAGCCCGCGGCCGGGAGTCGGGGCCGTCCGCCCCGGGGTCAGCGCTCTCCGATGGGCCGGTAGGTGCGCTCGGCATCGCCGATGTAGAGCTGGCGGGGCCGGGTGATCTTCGAGTCCTGGTCGAGCATCTCCTGCCAGTGTGCGAGCCACCCGGCCGTGCGCGGGATGGCGAAGAGCACCGGGAACATCTCGAGCGGGAAGCCCATCGCCTGGTAGATGAGGCCCGAGTAGAAGTCCACGTTGGGATAGAGCTTGCGCGAGGTGAAGTACTCGTCGGACAGCGCGATCTCCTCGAGCTTGAGCGCGATGTCGAGGAGCGGGTTCTTGCCGGTGACCGCGAAGACCTCGTCCGCGGTGCGTTTGATGATCTTGGCCCGCGGGTCGTAGCTCTTGTAGACACGGTGGCCGAAGCCCTGCAGCCGTCCACCGGAACCCTCCTTGACCGAGGCGATGAACGGCTCCACGTTCTCGATCGACCCGATCTCGGTCAGCATCCGGATGACCGCCTCGTTGGCCCCCCCGTGCCGCGGTCCGTAGAGGGCCGCGGCCGCCGCCGCGGTGGCCGAGTACGGGTCGGCATGCGACGACCCCACCACCCGCATGGCCGTGGTCGAGCAGTTCTGCTCGTGGTCGGCGTGCAGGATGAAGAGCACGTCGAGGGCGCGGGCGAGCACCGGATCGGCCTCGAAACGGGGCTCGGCGATCTTCCACATCATGGAGAGGAAGTTCGAGGTGAACGGGAGCGAGTTGTCGGGATAGACGAAGGGCATGCCCACGCTGAACCGGTGGGCGGCGGCGGCCAGGGTGGGCATCTTGGCGATGAGCCGGATGATCTGCTTCTTTCGCGACTCGGTGTCGAAGATGTCCTTCGCGTCGAGGTAGAACGTCGAGAGCGCGGCGACCGCCGAGACCAGCATCCCCATCGGGTGCGCGTCGTAGTGGAACCCCTCGAGGAACCGCTTTCGCACGTTCTCGTGGATGAAGGTGTGCAGGGTGATCTCGCGCTGCCAGACCTCGTAGGCCGCGGCGTCGGGCAGGTCGCCGTTGAGCAGGAGATAGGCCACCTCGAGGTAGGTCGAGTCCTCGGCAAGCTGCTCGATCGGGTAGCCGCGGTAGCGGAGGATGCCGGCATCGCCGTCGAGGTAGGTGATGGCGCTCTCGCAGGCGGCGGTCGAGACGAGTCCGGGGTCGAAGAACCACACCCCGGGGAGGACCTTGGCCCACTGGGTCGCAGAGACGCCGCCGTTCTCGACCGGGATCTCGAGGGACTCACCGGTGCGGTTGTCGGTGATCGTGATGCTCTCGGCCACTGGGCTCAAACCCTTCCGTCTGTCCGTGCTCTGGTGATGGTTCAATCCTAGGGCCTCGTCCGGTCGGCGAGGCCAACAGGTGCCCCGGCGCGACCGCGGGGTCAGCCGGACACCTGCAGCAGGAACCGGTGCACGGTGCCGGTCGGATCGGCCTGGCCGGCCGGGACGGTGACCGACACGGTCAGCGTGTACCGGTGGCCGACCGCGACAGGCAGGGGGGCGAGGGTGGGTGCGGTCGACGATCCCGAACCCAGCGACACCCTGGCGCGGGAGGTGCCCCCCGCGGAGCCCGGCGGCGGTGCGGGGGTGCCGGGGAGGTCGGCCGGGTCGACGGTCACCGTCACCGTCACACCCGACTCGGTCACCGTGCCGCAATTGGTGACGGCGACCGACGCGACGACCCGGGTGGTCGGGGGGAGGATCGTCGGCGACGCCCCGGGCACGGTCGCCTGGGGCGCGACGCAGGTGGTCCCGACCACCCCGACCCCACCGCCGGGTACGGCCGGTGGGGTCAGTCCGACCGCGGTGATCACCAGGTGGTGGAAGGGGGCCAGCGCGGGCGACGCGGAGAGCGCGGCGGCGGCGCCTCCGAGGCCCGCGGCCCCGAGGGGCGACTGGCTGACCGGCTGTTGCACCCAGACCGACGGGGGGAACCGTACCGGGGGACGCAGCGACCGGGCGGTGGCGACGAGTCGCCGGTAGCCCTCGTCTGCCTGCTCGAGGAGCGTTCCGACCCGGGTCAGGGCGGCGGTGGCCCGGTCGACCGAGATGAGGGTGGCCGGGGACGCCGGGACACCGTTCGAGGGCGCGCCGGCCACCGGCAGCGGGGTCATGCCCAGCAGCTGGTCGACCGTCGAACGCAGCTGCGCGGTCGCCGCGGCCCGCTGGTCCATGACCGCGGCGAACGGAGCGGCCAGATCGCCCGACGGCGGCGGCGAGGCGATGTGATCGGCCTCTGCTGCCTGGTCGGCGGTCTCCTGAACGGCCGAGTCGAGACCCTGCTGAAGGATCCCGCGGGCGGTGTGGGGGAACTTCTGGTTGGTGAGGCCCGGTGCCCCGGCGACGAGCTCGGCGAGCCGCCGCCCGGTCGTCGTTGAGGCATCGGCGGTCCTCGCCGCGAGCATCGCGTACCCGCTGGTGGTCGCCGACCGGTATCCGGCCGACTGGGTGTGGGCCGCGACCAGTGAGCCGACGATCAGGACGAGGGTGACCGCGGCGGCGATGCCGACCAGGAGCGCCTGTCGGAGACCGCCTCTCCGCGAGCGGCGGCGGCGGCGGCTCGCTCTCGGCACCCGGAGGACGCTAGTGCGGGGTGACGGCCAGGGAGCCCGGCCTCACCGGTGACGACGGTCGTCGAAGCGGGGGACGGTCAGCCCACCTCGCCGACGGCCACGCCGTCGACGGACGACCCGGTGGCCGGGATCCGCCCGGAGGTGGCCAGGTGACTCGAGGTGCTGCGCCACTCGACGGTCGGGAGGATCGCGGTCAGGTCGACGTTGTCCTTGTACTTGTCGGCCACGGCGAGGATCGAACGGATGACCGACGCGGTCAGCAGGTGGGGGACGAGGCCGAGGTCGAGCAGCTTGGTGTGGGCCGCCCGGTAGTAGTGGTCCTCCCGCTCCACCCGGGGGTCGGGGGAGTGCTCGATGGTGACCGTGCCGGTGTACCCGGCGGCGACCATCTCGGCCATCTGCCCGACCGAGAACGATTCGGTGAACTGGTTGAACACCCGGAACTCCCCGCGCTCGGCGGGATGGTCCACGGCCAGCTCGACGCAGGCCAGGGTGTCCAGGATGTTGAGCACGCCCCGGGTCTGGCCCCCGCGGCCGTACACGGTGAGCGGATGACCGGTCACCGCCTGGACGCAGAACCGGTTGAGGACCGTGCCGAAGACGCCGTCGTAGTCGAAGCGGGTGGCGAGGTCCGGGTGGAGGGAGGTCTCCTCCGTCTCGTGCCCGTAGACGATGCCCTGGTTGAGGTCGGTGGCCCGGATCCCCCAGATGCGGCAGGCGAACATGATGTTGTGGCTGTCGTGCACCTTGGAGAGGTGGTAGAAGGACCCGGGCTGCTTCGGATAGGGGAGCACGTCGGTGCGACCCCGGTGGGTGACCTCGAGGAAGCCCTCCTCGATGTCGATGTTGGGGGTGCCGTACTCCCCCATCGTGCCGAGCTTGACGAGGTGGATGTCCCGGTTCTGCTCGGCGATGGCGTAGAGCAGGTTGAGCGTGCCCACCACGTTGTTGACCTGGGTGTAGACGGCGTGCTTGCGGTCGATCATCGAGTACGGAGCCGACCGCTGCTCGGCGAAGTGGACGACCGCGTCGGGCTCGAAGGTGGCCAGCGTCTCGCTCACGAAATGGGCATCGGTGAGATCGCCGACGTAGACGTCCATCGTGTTGTCGGAGACCTCGTACCACCGGCGCACCCGCTGTTGGAGGTCCACGACGGGCACGAGGGAGTGCACGCCCATCTCCAGGTCGTAACCGCGGCGTGCGAAGTTGTCGACGACCCCGACCTGGTGCCCACGCCGGGACAGGTAGAGCGCTGTCGGCCAACCCAGGTAGCCGTCTCCTCCGAGCACAAGGATCTTCACTCCGTGCCTTCCTCCGTCCTGGTCATGTCGGCCGCCCCCGATGGGCGACGTCCCTGGCAGGCGCCAGCCCGCTTCGTCCGGCACTCCCGGTGGTGCGACCCGGTCTCCGGGTGGGAGTTCCTCGGAACTGAAACGAGATCGTAATGTTGCCACGATCGCACGGCGAATTCGACCACCCGACCGTCGGGGTCGGCGCTGGTCAGTGGGTCGCTGCCCGGGGCCGTGACGACGGCAGGGAAGACGACGGCCCGTGCTCCATGCCCGGATCGCCGAGGACGGAGGCCATCTCCATCCCGGGCAGGGGAAGGGTCGGCGGGGTGAGCTCGGGGGCCTGCAGCGCCCGGGCGGCGGCATCGACCGGCGGCGGCGAGACCAGGTCTGGCTCCCCCGCGCCGACCACACCCATCTCGGCGAAGCGGCGGGCCGTGACCAGTACGCGGCCCTCGAGCGAGCCGACCGCGCGGTTGTACGCGCTCACCGCACTGGTGAGCCCCTTGCCCACCCCGGCCACGTGCTCGCCGAGGACGGAGATCCGCTCGTAGAGCTGCGCGCCGAGCACCTGGACCTGGCGCGCGTTCTCGGCGAGGGCGTCCTGCTGCCACCCGTAGGCCACCGCGCGGAGGAGCGCGATGAGCGAGGTCGGGGTGGCCAGGAGGACGTGGTTGGCCACCGCGTACTCCATGAGCCCCGGCTCGTGCTCGAGCGCGGCGGTCAGGAGCGGGTCGCCGGGGATGAAGGCGACCACGAACTCCGGAGAGGGGTCGACCCGCTTCCAGTACTCCTTCTTCGAGAGGCTGTCGATGTGTGCCTTCATCTGGCGCCCGTGGCTGACCAGGTGGAGCCGGCGGGCCGACTCGTCGTCGGCCTCGTTGGCATCGAGGAAGGCCTGCATCGGAACCTTTGCGTCGACCGCCACGTTCTTTCCACCCGGGAGGTGGACCACCATGTCCGGCCGCAGGCGGCCGCTGTCGCCCTCGGAGCTGACCTGCTCCGAGAAGTCGCAGCGCTCGAGCATGCCGGCCATCTCGACCACCCGCCGCAACTGGAGCTCGCCCCAGCGGCCGCGTGCCTGCGGGGAACGCAGCGCGGTAACCAGGTTGCGGGTCTCCTTCTGCAGCTGATCGTGGGAGGTCGAGAGGTGCTTCATCTGCTCGGTCAGGGTCGTGTAGGCGCGCTGGCGCTCCACCTCGAGGCGCTGCATCCCCTCCTCGTACTTGCCCAGCTGCTCGCCGATGGGCTTGAGCAGCTGCTCGAAGGCCTCCTGGCGTCTGGCCAGTTCGCCGTCGGCCGCCTGGCGGGTCTCCCCGAGCTTGACCTCGGCCAGCTGGAGGAATTGCTCGTTGTTCTGGCGGAGCGCCAGGGCCGACAGGCGGGAGAACTCGCCGGTCAGCTGGCGGCGCACCTCCTCGAAGACACCGGCCCGCTCCTCGGTGGTCGCGCGGGCCTCGGCGAGCTGCGCCTCGAGACGGGCGGATCCCTCCCGCGCCGAGACCAGCTGCTGCTGCCCCTCTCCCAGGCTCCGGCGCACGGCCTCCAGCTCGCCGTCCCGCACCGAGAGGCGGGCCTCGGCGTCGGCCAGCCGGGCCTCGGCGGTGCGCGCGGCGGTGACCTGGCCCGCCCGGATCAACAGGCCGATGACCAGGCCCAGTGCGGCACCGGCGATCAGGCCGAGAACGAGTCCGGTGATCATGTCGATTCCTCTCTCGTGACCCACGGCGGGGTGGCCACCACCCCGGCGGAGCGCCGGCGGGCCCACGCGGCCCGCGTGGGTCAGCGTACTGAGGGGGTGTGCCGGCTTCGCGGAGGGGGCACACCGGGGTACGGGCCGGACCCCTGTGCCACCATGGCCGCATGCACCGCGTCGTGGTGGTGGGGGCCGGGTTCGCCGGCCTCTCGGCGGGGCGTCACCTGGCCGGGGCGCCGGTCGAGGTGACCGTCGTCGACCAGCGCAATTTCCACACCTTCCAGCCCCTGCTCTACGAGGTCGCCACCGCAGGTCTCGAGTCGGGGGACGTCGCCTACCCGGTCCGGGTGATCTTCGGCAAGGCAGCCAACATCACCTTCCGCCTGGCCACGGTGACCGGCGTCGACTGGGACCGCCGCGCGGTGCTCCTGGACGGGGACGGGACGCTGCCCTTCGACTCGCTGATCGTGGCCAGCGGTGCGACCGCCCGGTTCTTCGGGATCCCGGGAGCCGCCGAGCACAGCCTCCCCCTCTACACCCTGACCGACGCCCGCCGGCTGCGCGACCACATCCTGCGCGAGCTGGAGGCCGTCGACGCCCATCCGGAGACGGCACCCGAGGGGGCCCTGGTCTTCGTGGTGGTCGGGGGAGGTCCGACCGGCGTCGAGGTCGCCGGCGCCCTCGCCGAGCTGCTCGACGTCGCCGTCCGCCACGACGGCTTCCGCTTCGAGCGGTCGACCGCCCGGATCGTCCTCGTCGACGCGCTCGACCGGCTGCTCTCCCCGTTCCGCGAGTCCGCCTCCGCCTACGCGGCGGCCACCCTCGCCGGGCGAGGGGTCGAGCTCATGCTCGGCCACCAGGTCCGTGCCGTCACCGGCACCGGCGTCGAGCTCGCGGACGGGACGGTCGTCGCGAGCCGCACGGTGATCTGGGCCGGGGGGGTGACGGTGGAGGACACCGTTGCCGCGGGGATCTCCGCCCCGACCGGCCCCGGTGGCCGGCTGGTGGTCCGGCCCGACCTCGCCATCGAGGGCCACGACGGGGCCTACGCGGTCGGCGACGCAGCGGCCGTGCCGTGGGGACCGGGTCCGGACAGCGAGCGGATCTGTCCCCAGCTCGCCCAGGTGGCCATCCAGTCGGGCGCCCACGCCGCGGCCCAGATCCTCCGGGTGCTGGACGGCCGGGACACCGAGCCGTTCCGCTACCGGGACAAGGGGATCATGGCCACCATCGGGCGACTGGCGGCGATCACCCAGTTCCCGGGCGGACGGGTGATCCGGGGGACCCTCGGGTGGCTGGCCTGGCTCGGCCTCCATCTGGTCTACCTGGTCGGGTTCCGCAACAAGATCGTGGTCCTCATCAACTGGTCGTGGCGGTACCTCTCGTGGGGGTCGGGCCCCCGGATCATCGTGAGCGACGAGGCCGAGGTGGATCCTCGACACGGGCCGTGACGCCCCAGAGCGGGAGGGCGCAAGGCGGTACGGTGGATCCGTGGACACCGCCCTCGAGCAGATCGACCGCAAGATGCTCCAGCTGTTCGCGCTGGTCGGCGAGTCGGTCTCCGGCGCGACCCACGCACTGCTCTCGGGGGACCGGGAGGCGGCCAAGGCGATGGTCGACCGCGACGCGGTGGTCGACCGCCTCTACCGGGACATCGAGGAGCTCAGCCTCGAGCAGCTGACCGCCGCGGGGGTCAACTCGCCGAGCGACCTCCGCTTCCTGGTCACGGTCATCCGGATGCTCCCCGATCTCGAGCGCAACGGCGACCTGGCCGAGCACGTCGCCCGGCGGGCGGCCCGGGGTCTCGGGACCGAGCTCTCGGCACGCAGCCGCGGACTGGTCGAGCGGATGGGCGAGGTGGCCGTCCGCATGTGGCGGACCACCACCGACGCCTACGCAGAACGCCAGGCCACCGCCGCGTCGACGGTCGACATCCTCGACGACGAGATGGACGACCTCCATGTGAGCCTGACCGTGGAGGTGGTCGCGGGGACCATGCCGCTCCCGGTGGCCGTCGAGCTCGCCCTGCTGGCCCGCTTCTACGAGCGGTTCGGTGACCACGCGGTGAACCTCGCCAGGCGGGTCGCCACCCTCGCCACCACCACCGGGCCGATCCCCCTCACCGGCCTCCTCGCCGAGCGCGCCGACTGATCCGACCGTCGACCCGACCGTTCAGCGCACCATGCCCAGGCGCAGCAGCGACTCGGCGATCTGCACCGCGTTGAGGGCGGCGCCCTTGCGCAGGTTGTCGCCGCTCACGAAGAGGGCGAGCGCGTGTGGGGCACCCTCGGCCACCCGGATCCGCCCGACCAGCGAGGGGTCGGTCCCGGCCGCCCGGAGGGGGGTGGGGAGGTCGGAGAGCACGACCCCCGGGGCGCCGGCCAACAGGTCGGTGGCCTGTGACGGGCTCAGCGGGCGGGAGAATTCGGCCACGATCGAGTGCGAGTGCCCGGTGAACACCGGCACCCGGACGCAGGTGCAGGCGACCGCCAGGTCCGGGATCCCGAGGATCTTGCGGCTCTCGTCGCGGAACTTCTGCTCCTCGTTGGTCTCGCCCGAGCCGTCCTCGACCAGGTGGCCGGCGATCGGCAGCACGTTGTAGGCGATGGTGTCGGCGAAGGTCGAGGCGGGAGGGGCATCGATCGCGCCGCCGTCGAAGGTGAGGGCGGCCGCCCGGTCCACCGTCTTGAGCAGCTGCCCCTCGAGCTCCGCCACCCCGGACCGCCCGGCACCGGACACCGCCTGGTAGGTCGAGACGACCAGGCGGGTCAGCCCGGCAGCGTCGTGCAGCGGCTTGAGCACCGGCATCGCCACCATCGTCGTGCAGTTCGGGTTGGCCACGATGCCCTTGGGGATCGAGCCGAGGGCGGACTCGTTGACCTCGGGCACGACCAGGGGCACCGCGGGGTCCATCCGCCACGCGGAGGAGTTGTCGATCACGATCGCCCCGGCCGCCGCGAAGCGGGGGGCCAGCTCGCGGGAGGACGGGGCACCGCTCGAGAAGAGGGCGATGTCGAGGCCGGACACGTCGGCCAGCGCCGCGTCCTCGACCTCGATCTCCGCCCCCCGGAAGCCGAGGGTGCGTCCTGCCGAGCGGGACGAGGCGAACAGGCGGAGGTCGTCGAGCGGGAGGTCGCGCTCGCCCAGGACCGAGCGCATCACGGTCCCCACCTGCCCGGTCGCGCCGACTACTCCCACTCGCACCGCCCCAGTCTACGGGCGGCCGCCGGTCACGGCGGACGGCTCGCCGCGGCCGGGAGGGATCGTTCAGGCCAGCTCGAACGCCGCGTGCAGCGCGCGGACCGCCGTCTCGGCCTCGTCGGCCCGGATGAGGCAGGAGATGCGGATGGACGAGGTCGAGATCATCTCGATGTTGATGCCCGCGGCGGCGAGCGTCTCGAAGGTGAGGGCGGTCACACCGGGATGGGTCTTCATGCCCGCCCCGACGAGCGAGACCCGAGCCACGTCGTCGTCGCCGGTCACCCCTGTCGCACCGAGCTCGGGGAGGAGCGCCTCGCAGACCTCGGTGCTCACCGGGAGGTCGAAGCCGGGGATGGTGAACGAGATGTCGGTCGTCCCGTGCAACGAGGTGTTCTGGACGATCATGTCCACGTTGACGTGCCGGTCGGCGAGGCCGCGGAAGAGCAGGGCGGCGAGGCCCGGGCGGTCGGGCACACCGGTGACGGTGACCTTGGCCTCGGTCACGTCGTGGGTCACCGCGGTGACAACGGCCTGCTCCATGGTGGGATCCTCCTGTCCGACCCAGGTGCCCGGCTCCCAGGTGAAGCTCGAGCGCACGTGGAGGGGGACGTTGTGGTTGCGGGCGAACTCGACCGACCGGAGGGCGAGCACCCGGCCGCCGGTGGCGGCGATCTCCAGCATCTCCTCATAGCTCACCCGGGGCAACCTGCGGGCCTCGGGCACGATCCTCGGGTCGCTGCTGAAGACCCCGGGGACGTCGGTGTAGATCTCGCAGACGTCCGCACCGAGCGCGGCGGCCAGGGCCACCGCGGTCGTGTCCGATCCGCCGCGACCGAGCGTGGTCACGTCCCGGTCGGCGGAGACGCCCTGGAACCCGGCCACCACCGGCACGCCGCCTGCGGCCAGGGTCTCCCGGATCCGCTCCCCGCGGACCTCCAGGATCTTCGCCCGGGTGTGGGCGGTGTCGGTGATGATGCCGGCCTGGCTGCCGGTGAAGGAGGTGGCCTCCACCCCGAGCTCGGCGAGCGCCATGCACAGGAGGGCCATCGAGATGCGCTCGCCGGAGCTGAGCAGCATGTCGATCTCCCGGGTCGGCCGCACCGAGCTCACGTCGCACGCCAGTCGGACCAGCTGGTCGGTGGTCCTCCCCATCGCGCTGACCACGACCACCACCTCGTCCCCGTGCCGGTGGGTACGGGCGACGTGGTCGGCCACCGCGCGGACCCGCTCGGCGTCGCCGACCGAGGTACCGCCGAACTTCTGGACCACGAGGGACATTGGCCGCCAAGGCTACAGCGCACCGTCCGGAGCCCCGGCGGTGTGCACCCGGGGCGACAGCGGGCGCCCTGCGGGGACCGGCTACCCTGAACGCCCGTGCCCAACGAGAAGCGTCAACGCCAGAAGGCCGGCCGGCAGGCACGGCGCGAGGCGGAGCAGAAGGCCCTCAAGCGGCGACAGAACCTCCGGCGGTTGATCACCCTCCTCGTGGTGGCCGCCGTCGTTGTCGGCGTCTCCCTCCTCATCTTCAAGCCGGGGAAGAAGGCGTCGAGCACCACGACCACCTCCACGACGACGGGTGCCCTCACCACATCCGCCAATTGCCCGGCCAATTTCAGCGCCAAGCTCCACAAGCAGTCCTACCCCTCGTACCCGCCGACGGTCATCGACCCGACCAAGACCTACACCGCGACGATCACCACCGACGTCGGGCCGATCACCGTCACGCTCGATCCGAAGACCGCACCCAAGACGGTCAACAACTTCGTCTACCTCGCCGACCACCACTTCTTCGACTGCATCATCTTCCACCGGGTGATCCCCTCCTTCGTCGACCAGACCGGTGATCCCACCGGGACCGGCACGGGGGGACCCGGGTACAAGTTCGCCGACGAGCTGCCCGCCAAGGCGTCACCGCAGTACCCGCTGGGATCGCTGGCCATGGCCAACTCGGGCCCCAACACCAACGGCAGCCAGTTCTTCATCGTCGCCGGCCCGCAGGGCGAGAGCCTCCCCCCGAGCTACACCCTCTTCGGTCAGGTGACCGCCGGGATGCCGGTCGTCGACAAGATCAACGCCGACGGCGCGTCGTCGGGGACGCCGACCACCCTCCACCGGATGGTGTCGGTGACTGTCACCCCGTCCTGATCGCCGCACCGACAACGTCCTGATCGCGACATCCGACAAGAGGAGTACGACCATGCCACCCGAGATCCCCGCAGCAGACGGTTCGAGCCCCAAGACCCAGCGGTTCGACGGTCCCCCGCCCATGATCATCGACCCCGCCAGGCGCTACACGGCGGTGCTGAAGACATCGAAGGGCGAGATCACCGTCGCACTCGACCCGGTCGCCGCACCCAAGACGGTCAACAACTTCGTCTTCCTGGCCCGGTGGCACTACTACGACGGCGTGGGCTTCCACCGGATCATCCCCGGCTTCATGTGCCAGGGAGGCGACCCCGAAGGGACCGGCCGCGGCGGGCCCGGCTACCGCTTCGAGGACGAGCTGCCGGCACCCGGCCGGTACGAGATCGGCTCGCTGGCCATGGCCAACGCCGGACCGGACACCAACGGTAGCCAGTTCTTCATCGTGAGCGGCCGGGACGGGGTCTCCCTCCCCCCGAGCTACTCGCTCTTCGGCAAGGTGGTGAAGGGACTCGACGTGCTCGAGGCCATCGAGGCGGTGGGCAGCCGGTCGGGCACACCCTCCGAGCAGGTGGTCATCGAGTCGGTCGCGGTCACCGAGGCCGAGTAGAGGACCGGCCGACCGGCCCGACCGGTCGGCTCGACCGGTCAGACCGGGAGCGCCCCGAGCCCGGCCTCCGCCGCGGACCCGTCCAGGAACACCGCAACCGGGGCCACACCTGCCGACCGCCAACCGCCCCCCGGGTCGCGGATGAGCGCGGTGCGCTCGGGGATCCCCACCAGCGGAGTGCCGGCCGGGGCCAGCTGGACCGATCGGTGGAGCTTCTCGCCGTGGCCGTCCTCGCGGCTGTCGCCGAAGTGCGGGACCACGGCCACCCCGGACACCAGGCCCAGGCCGATGGTGAGCCCTCCACCCCGCGCGTCGACCATCGGGTCGGTGAGCACCATCGCCGCGCCCGACGACCCGGCGACCACCGCCCCCTCGCGCCAGGTGGCCACCAGCGCGTCCCACACCGCGGAGTGCTTGAGCACGCTGCGGACGTGCATCGGCGAACTGCCGGCGAGATACACGAACCTGGCGCGGCGCACCGCCGCGGCGGCCCCCTCGTCCTCCGCGTCCCGCCGGGCGAGGACCATCAGCCCCTCGACCCGCCCGCCCAACGGCTCGAACCACGCACCGGCCTCGATCACCAGCCGCTCCGGACGCTCGTAGGCCCCGGCGGTCGGGAGGACGAGCACCTGGTCGGATCCCGAGGCGTCCAGGAGCTCGGCGTCGAAGGAACAGCCCTCCCGCCATTCGCCGCCGCCGACCAAGGCCAGGATCCCGGGGGTCGTGTCCACGGCCGCAACTGTAGAGCGCGCCGACCCGGGCGGCGCCGGAGCCGGGCCCCTGACTCCCCGGTAACATACCCACCCATGTCAATCGCACGCGTGGGTATCGTCGGGTCGGGAATCATGGGTTCGGGCATCGCCGAGGCGGCGGCCGTCAACGGCTTCGAGGTGGTCCTCCGCTCCAGGAACCAGTCGACCGCCGACGCCACGCTGGCCGCGATCGAGAAGTCGCTCAACCGGCAGATCGAAAAGGGCAAGCGGACCGAGGAGGAGCGGGACCAGGCACTGGCAAGGGTCACCGGCACCTCCGACCTGGCCACCCTCAAGGATGTCGACCTGGTCATCGAGTCGGTCGTCGAGGACCTGGCGATCAAGAAGGAGCTCTTCAACGAGCTCGACCGGATCACCGACGACCGCACCATCCTGGCCACCAACACCTCGACCCTCCCGGTCATCGAGCTGGCCATGCAGACCGGCCGTCCGGAGCAGGTCTGCGGCATCCACTTCTTCAACCCGGCGCCGGTGATGGCCCTGGTCGAGGTGGTCCGGCCGCTCACCGCCTCCGACGCCACGATCGCTGCGGCGAGGACCTTCGCCGAGGCCTGCGGCAAGACCACGGTGGAGGTCAAGGACCAGGCCGGGTTCATCGTCAACGCGTTGCTGTTCCCCTACCTCAACAACGCGGTGCGCCTCTTCGAGCAGGGGGTCGCCTCCGTCGAGGACATCGACGCCGCCATGATGGGCGGCTGCGGCTTCCCGATGGGGCCCTTCGCCCTGCTCGACCTGGTCGGCCTCGACACCTCCCTCGCCATCCTGGACGCCCTCTACGACGAGTTCCGCGACCCCAACTACGCGGCGGTGCCGCTCCTCCGCCGGATGGTCAGCGCCGAGCAGCTGGGACGCAAGTCGGGCCAGGGATTCCTCGACTACCGCCGCCAGTGACCGCTGCGGGTCCTCCCCGGCCGCTGGGTGTCCCGCCGCCCGATCGGGGCACACCCGATCGGGGCACAATGGGAGGGTGAGCACGATGGACGAGCCTGACGGAGGGGCCGTCGAGCCCGCCAGGATGCGGGACGAACCGTGGGTCATGCGCACCTACTCGGGGCACTCGAACGCGACCGCGTCCAACCAGCTCTACCGGACCAACCTGGCCAGGGGCCAGACCGGCCTCTCGATCGCCTTCGACCTCCCCACCCAGATCGGCTACGACCCGGACGACCCGGCCGCTGCCGGGGAGGTCGGCAAGGTCGGGGTGCCGGTCGCCCACCTCGGCCACATGGCGCAGCTCCTCGACGGGATCCCGCTGCAGTCGATGAACACGTCGATGACCATCAACGCCACCGCGGCGTGGCTGCTCGGCCTCTACATCGCCAATGCGGAGGACCGCGGCGTCGACCCCCGGGTGCTGTCCGGGACCACACAGAACGACATCGTGAAGGAGTACCTCTCGAGGGGGACGTTCATCTTCCCCCCCATCCCCAGCCGGCGGCTCACCGTGGACACCATCGCCTACACGGTCCGCAACGTCCCCAGCTGGAACCCGATCAACGTGTGCAGCTACCACCTCCAGGAGGCGGGTGCCACGCCCCACCAGGAGGTGGCCTACGCGCTGGCCACCGCCATCGGGGTGCTCGACGCGGTGCGCGAATCGGGCCAGGTCCCGGCCGACGCCTTCCCCGCGGTGGTCGGACGGATCTCCTTCTTCGTCAACGCGGGAGTGCGGTTCGTCGAGGAGACCTGCAAGATGCGGGCCTTCACCGAGCTCTGGGACCGGATCTGCTCGGAGCGCTACGGGGTCACCGACCCCAAGCTCCGGCGGATGCGGTACGGGGTGCAGGTCAACTCGCTCGGGCTCACCGAGGCCCAACCCGAGAACAACGTGCCCCGCATCGTGCTCGAGGCGCTCGGGGTGACCCTCTCCCGCAAGGCCAGGGCCCGGGCCCTCCAGCTCCCCGCATGGAACGAGGCGCTCGGACTGCCCCGGCCGTGGGACCAGCAGTGGTCGCTGCGCATCCAGCAGATCCTGGCCTTCGAATCCGACCTGCTCGAATACGACGACATCCTCGACGGATCGGTGGTCGTCGCCAAGAAGACCGCCGAGCTGGGCGAGGCCTCCTGGGCCGAGCTCGAAGACGTGCTCTCCCTCGGTGGGGCCTTCGAGGCCATCGACGAACTCAAGGCACGGCTGGTCGCCAGCCAGGCCGAGCGGGTCCGGCGCATCGAGAGCGGCGAGCTCCGCGTGGTCGGGGTCAACTGCTTCACCGAGACCGCCGACTCCCCGCTCGCGCCGGCCAGCGGCGAGGGCACCATCCTCCGGGTCGACCCGGCGGTCGAGTCCGAGCTGCGCGCCGAGGTCGCGGCCTGGCGCGAGGCGCGGGACGGCACCGCGGTCGAACGGGCGCTCGACGAGCTGCGCGCCGCGGCCTCGGGTACCGACAACATCATGCCCGCGACCATCGCCCTGGCCCACGCCGGGGGCACCACCGGGGAGTGGGCGGGTGCGCTGCGCGACGTCTTCGGCGAGTACCGGGCCCCGACCGGGGTCGGGGGTGGCGTCGGCCACCGGGGGGCGGCGTTCCGGGACGTGCTCGAACGGTCCCGCGCGGTGGCCGGGCGCGACGGCGCCCCGCCCCGCCTGCTGGTGGGGAAGCCGGGGCTCGACGGGCACTCCAACGGGGCGGAGCAGATCGCGGTCGCCGCCCGGGACGCCGGCTTCGAGGTCGTCTACCAGGGGATCAGGACATCACCGGCCGAGATCGCGGCGGCGGCCCGGGACGAGGACGTCGACCTGGTTGGCATCTCGATCCTCTCGGGGAGCCACCTCGAGCTGGTCCCCGAGGTGGTCGACCGCCTGCGGGCCGAGGGAGTCGACGCGCCGGTCGTGGTCGGGGGGATCATCCCGCCGGAGGACGCAGAGGTGCTCCTCGGCAAGGGGGTGGCCCGCATCTACACGCCGAAGGACTTCGAGATCGGCCGGATCATGGAGGACATGCTCGGACTGGTCGAGCAGCACCGCGCGGCGGTCAGCCCCCGGACAGGGGTCGGTCCCTCCGGGACAGGGCAGGGCGCGACCACCACCGGCCGCTGAACCGCCAGGCCGGGGTGCGGGTCGACGGATCCGCCGCCACCGAGGGCGGGCGGGGCCAGGCTTGGTCGACCGCCGCGGCCAGGACCGCCAGCACCTCGGGGTCGACCTCCGCGTCGCCGGTCACAGCGGCATGTTCCCGTGCTTGCGCTTGGGCAGGTCCTCGCGCTTGGAGACCAGCAGGCGGAGGCTCCGCACGAGGATCCGCCGCGTCTCCGATGGATCGATGACGTCGTCGACGTATCCGCGCTCGGCCGCCGCGTAGGGGTTCGCGTAGCGCTCGGTGTACTCCTCGACGAGCTCCTTGCGCCGGCTCACCGGGTCCTCGGCCTCGGCCAGGTCCCGCCGGTAGACGATCTCGACGGCGCCTTCGGGTCCCATCACCGCGAGCTCGGCGGAGGGCCAGGCGAAGGCCAGGTCGGCACCGATCGACTTCGAATTCATGACCACGTACGCGCCACCGTAGGCCTTGCGGGTGATGATCTGGACCCTCGGCACGGTCGACTCGCAGTAGGCGTAGAGGAGCTTCGCCCCGTGACGGATGATCCCGCCGTACTCCTGGTCGGTGCCGGGCATGAAACCGGGGACGTCGACGAAGGTGATCAACGGGATGTTGAACGCGTCACAGGTCCGGACGAACCGGGCACCCTTCTCCGAGGCGTCGATGTTGAGCACGCCGGCCAACATCTGGGGCTGGTTGCCCACGATCCCCACCGCGCGGCCGTCGATGCGGGCGAAACCGCACACCAGGTTCATCGCCCAGTGGTGGTTGACCTCGAAGAACTCTCCGTCGTCGACGACCGCCTCGATGACCTTCTTCATGTCGTAGGGCTGGTTCGGCGAGGTCGGCATGAGGTCGGACAGCTCGGGGGTGAGACGTTCGGGATCGTCCCCCGGGGTGAGCAGCGGAGCCTCCTCGAGGTTGTTCGAGGGGAGGAAGCCGAGCAGGTAGCGGACGTCGTCGAGGCAGGCCTTCTCGTCGGGTGCGACGAAGGCGGCCACACCGGACTTGGTGGCGTGGCTCATCGCACCGCCGAGCTCCTCGAGGGTGACGTCCTCGCCGGTCACCGTCTTCACCACGTCGGGCCCGGTGATGAACATGTGGCTGGTTCCCTGGACCATGAAGATGAAATCGGTCATCGCCGGGCTGTAGACCGCGCCGCCCGCACAGGGGCCGAGGATCACGCTGATCTGCGGGATGACCCCGGAGGCCTGCGCGTTGCGGTGGAAGATCCCGCCGTAGGAGTGGAGGGAGACCACCCCCTCCTGGATGCGGGCCCCGGCACCGTCGTTGAGGCCGATCATGGGCACGCCGATGGAGGCGGCCAGGTCCATCACCTTGTGGATCTTCTCGGCGAACACCTCGCCCAGCGCCCCGCCGAAGACGGTGAAGTCCTGGCTGAACACGCAGACCCGCCGACCGTCGATGGTCCCGAACCCGGTGATCACCCCGTCGGTGTAGGGCCGGTTCTCCTCGAGTCCCATGCCGTGGGCACGGTGGCGGGCCAGCATGTCGAGCTCCTGGAAGGAGCCGTCGTCGAGGAGGTAGTCGATGCGCTCCCGGGCGGTCATCTTGCCCTTGGCGTGGTGCTTCTCGACCGCCCGGGGGATCCCGCGTTGCGGGCGAGCTCCCGGCGCTCGGCGAGCTCCTCGAGCCGTTGGGCCATCGTGTGATCCATGAAGGGTGAGGCTACTCCTGGACCAGCTCGATCAAGGTGCCGAACGCTCCCTTGGGGTGGACGAAGGCGACCGTCGTGCCGCGGGATCCGGGGCGGGGCTCTTCGTCGATGACCCGGCCCCCGTGGTCCTTCACCGACTGGAGTGCCACCGCGCAGTCGGCCACCCGGTAGCCGACGTGGTGGATCCCGGGACCCCGCGTCTCGAGGTAGGCGGCGACCGGTGAGTCGTCCCGGATCGGGGTGAGGAGCTGGATGTAGCTGTCGGCAACCGCGAGCAGGGCCTCCTCGACCCCGTCGGAGTCGATGCGCTCCCGGTGGGTGACCACGGCCCCGAAGGTGTCCGCGTAGTACGCGACCGCGGCGTCGAGGTCGTCCACCGCGATCGCCACGTGGTCGATCTCGGTCAGCAGGGGCTCGGTCACGCGCCGTACCTCCGGAAGAGGGTGATCCGGTCCTCGCCCACCGCTTCCCGCAATCCCGGGTCGTCGATTCCGAGCCCCTCCTCGGGCGCCAGGCACAGGACCCCGATCTTCCCCTCGTGCAGGTTGCGGTGGACCTGGTACGCCGCGTCGCCCACGTGGTCGAGGGGGTGCACTGCAGAGAGCGGGGGGACGATCCTTCCCTCGCAGACCAGCTGGTTGGCGGCCCATGCCTCACGGTAGTTGGCGAAGTGCGAACCCTTGATGGTCTTCAATTTCATCCAGAGGTGCCGGTTGTCGTACTCGATCATGTACCCGGAGGTCGCCGCGCAGGTCACGATGATGCCGCCGCGCTTGGCCGCGAACACCGAGGCGCCCATGGTCTGGCGGCCCGGGTGCTCGAAGACCACGTCGACGTCGTCCCCGACCAGGGACCGGATGTCCTTGCCCAGCCGGCGCCACTCGGACTCGTCCTGGGTGTGCTCGTCCTTCCAGAACCGGTAGCCCGCCGCCTTGCGGTCGATGACCGCCTCGACCCCGAGCGCGTGGAGGAGGTCCACCTTGCTCTGCGACGAGACGACGCCCACTGGGGTGGCCCCGCCGTCGAGGGCGTACTGGACGGCGAACGCGCCGAGCCCGCCCGAGGCCCCCCACACCAGCACCTTGTCCCCCTGCTTGATCTGCGCGCCGTTCCGCGACACCAGCATGCGGTAGGAGGTCGAATTGCACAGCGCGTTGACCGCGGCCTCCTCCCAGGTGAGGTGCGTCGGCTTGGGCATGAGCTGGTTCGCCTTCACCACGGCGAGGTCGGCCAACCCCCCGAAGTTGGTTTCGAACCCCCAGATCCGCTGGTTGTCGGCCAGCATCGAGTCGTCGTGGGCGGACGGGCTCTGGTCGTCGACGTAGTTGCAGTGCACGGTGACCTTGTCGCCCGGCCTCCAGTTGCGCACCGCCGAGCCGACCCGGATCACGACGGCCGAGGCGTCCGAACCCACGACGTGGTAGTCGAGCGCGTGACGGGCACCCCAGATGCCCTCCTTGGCCAGCCGGTCGAGGAAGCCGAACGTGGGCAGCGGCTCGAAGATCGACGTCCACACCGTGTTGAAGTTGATGGAGCTGGCCATCACGGCCACGAAGGCCTCGTCGGGGGCGAGCTCGGGCACCGCCACCTCGCCGACGTGGAGGGACTTCCTCGGGTCCTTGTCCTCCGAGGCGAGCCCGTCGAACATCCCGGTCTCCTCGCGGAGCACATGGGCGGCCCGGTACGACTCGGGCAGCCCGATGGCCGCGATCTCGTCGCCGGACGCGCCGGCCAGGATTGCGGCCAGGAACTCCTGCATGAGGGGGCAGGATAGTCCGCCCGTCCGCCAGGTCCACCGGCCGGGCCCGGTCGTGTGGTCGGCGCCAGCAAGGACGCCATATCATGGCCACCTGTCGTCGTGGCGGGCCCGCCAGGGAACGCCGCCTGAGTCGGCCACCAGGCCGCGGAGGTTGTCATGGCCGGATCTCTCATCGTCGCCGGAGCCCGCACCCCGATCGGCAAGCTCTCCGGTTCGCTGGGCGGGTTCTCCGCCGTCGAGCTGGGCGGGTTCGCCATCGCGGCGGCTCTCGAGCGTGCCGGGATCGCCCCCGAGCGGGTCGACTACGTGTTCATGGGACAGGTCATCCTGGCCGGGACCGGCCAGATCACCGCCCGCCAGGCGGCGGCCAAGGCAGGCGTCCCGATGTCCGTGCCCGCCACCACGGTCAACAAGGTGTGCCTCTCCGGGCTCAACGCGATCTACCTCGCCGACCTGCTGATCAACGCCGGGGAGGCCGAGATCGTCGTGGCCGGTGGGATGGAGTCGATGACCCAGGCGCCCTACCTCCTGCCCGGCGCCCGTGGCGGCTACCGGATCGGGGACGCCACGGCGGTCGACTCGATGATGTACGACGGCCTCTTCTGCGCCTTCGACAACTGCGCCATGGGGCTCGGGACCGAGCGCTACAACGGTGCCGACGGCGTCTCCCGTGAGCGCCAGGACGCCTTCAGCGCGCTCTCCCACGAGCGGGCCGCCGCGGCCATCAAGGACGGCAGGTTCGCCGACGAGATCGTCCCGGTGCAGGTCCCCCAGCGCAAGGGCGACCCGCTGGTGGTCGAGACCGACGAGGGCGTCCGCCCGGAGACCACCGCCGAGTCACTGAGCAGGCTGCGACCCGCCTTCGACAAGGACGGGACCATCACCGCGGGCAACGCGTCGCAGATCTCCGACGGCGGGGCCGCGGTGATCGTCGTGTCGCGGGACAAGGCCGAGGAGCTGGGCCTCACCCCGCTCGGCGAGCTGGTGAGCTACGGGCAGGTGGCCGGTCCGAGCCCGTCGCTCCTCCACCAGCCGTCCCACGCCATCACGGTGGCGCTCGACAAGGCCGGCCTCACCACTGCGGACATCGACCTGTTCGAGATCAACGAGGCCTTCGCCGCGGTTGGCGTGGCCTCGGCCGACGATCTCGGTATCGGGACGGACACACTCAACGTCAACGGCGGCGCGATCGCCCTCGGCCATCCGGTCGGCATGTCCGGTACCCGCCTGGCCCTGACCTCGCTCCTCGAGCTCAAGCGGCGCGGCGGCGGCACGGCCGCGGTCAGCCTCTGCGGTGGCGGGGGCCAGGGCGACGCCGCGGTGCTCCGAACGGTCTGACCCCGCTCGCCGCACCGGCCGAGCGCCCCGGATCTGCTCAGTAGGGCGGCGCGAAGAGCCCGACCAGCGCCCCGCAGCCGTCGGCCACGTCCTCCCAAGAGTCCACCTCGAGCGCGAGCACGGCCAGCGCGCAGGTCGGGAACCCGGACTCCTCGAGGCGCTGGCGACCGCGGCGGCTGTCAGCCGTCGCCGACCGGTCCTCCCCGTCCGGATGCAGGAGCTCCCAGGCCACCCGGTAGATGGTCGGATTGTGGCCGACCACGAGGGCCGAGCGCACGCCGTCGTCGAATTCGCGGATGTAGCCGAGCACGGTCTCCGTCCCGGCCCCGTAGAGGGCGTTGAAGGTGTCGAGGGGCACCCGGTTGCCGAGCTGCTCGATGATCAGGTCGGCGGTCTGGCGGGTCCTCACTGCCGATGAGCAGACGGCCAGGTCCAGCCGGCGCATCCCTTCGATCCCGAGGGGCGGGTCCTCGCCGGCGAGGCGCTTGCCGAGCGCCGTCGCGTCCCTCCGACCGCGGGCGGTCAGCGGGCGTTCGCGGTCCCCACCGCCCCGGGGGGCGTCGGAAGCAGCCTTGCCGTGCCTGAGGAGCCACAGGAACCGGACGTGCACTTCCCGGTCGCTCGGCATCCCCTCATCGTGCCCCACCCGGCAGGTGCGTCGCCCCACCGGCCACCGACGGTCAGGCGTCGACCTCGCGCCGACCCTCGAGCGCCCGCCCCAGGGTCAGCTCGTCGGCGTACTCGAGATCGCCCCCGACCGGGAGGCCGCTGGCGATCCGGGTGACCGACAGGCCCATCGGCTTGAGCAGCCGGGCGAGGTACATGGCCGTGGCCTCGCCCTCGAGGTTGGGATTGGTGCAGAGGATGACTTCGGTGATGCCCTCGGTCCCGACACGGGCCAGCAGCTCGCGTACCCGGAGCTGGTCGGGACCGATGCCCTCGATCGGGTTGAGCGCGCCCTGGAGCACGTGGTAGGTCCCCGAGAACTCACCGGTCTTCTCGACCGAGACGATGTCGCGGGGGTCCTCGACCACGCAGACCGAGGAACCGTCGCGGCGATCGTCGAGGCACACCGCGCAGAGGCCGCCCTCGGCCACGTTGAAGCAGCGGGTGCAGAGGGTGATCCGCTCCTTCACCGCGATGATCGCCTCGGCCAGACGGATCGCGTCCTCGGGGGCAACCTTGAGCAGGTGGAAGGTGATCCGCTGGGCGGACTTGGGTCCCACCCCGGGCAGGCGCCCGAGCTCGTCGATGAGTGCCTGCAGCGGGCCGGAGAAGACGGCCACTACTCGACCTCCTCCGCGCCGGGGAACGCATGGAGGACGCGTGCCTCCGCCGAGTTGTCGATGTCGGCGATCTCGGAGCCGGCCTCGTCGAAGACCGAGAGGTCGGCCTCTTCGGGATCGGGATCGGGGTCGCCGACCGGCGCAGCGACCTGCGACCGGGACCGCGGCGGGGTCCGAGCGGTGGGCGAATCGGGCGGCTCGCCAGGTCTCGGGGCAGGGGAGGGTCCGGGGGGACCTCCGGGCTCGACCGCTCCGGCCTCGACCACCAGCTCGAGGCCGACCGGACGGCCGAAGCACTCTCCGAGCGCGGCCTCGACCTCGGCCTGCATCTCCGCACACCGGCTGCGATGGGTCTCGTTGGGCAGGCCGAAGCGGGCGAGCTCGCCGTCGACCGCGATGAACCGGCCCGCCTGGAAGAGGGCCTTGGCCTTCGGCCGGAGCCGCCCGATGACCTGATCGCCCCAGGCCTGGACGAGCTGGTCCCGGGTCGGGAAGGGCACCGTCGGGCCCGCCGGGTCGGGCGCCGGGGGCTCCTCTGAGGGTGGGGGCGTCGGCAGGTCGGTGGCAGTGGTCCGTGCCGATGACTGCCTCTGGACCGCACCGATGGTCGGGCGGGTACCGGGCACCCCGGGTACCTGCGGCTCCGGCGGTCCGGCGGACGTCTCGGAGGAATCGGGGTCGTGGGCGGAGTCGGAGGAGGAGTCGGGGGAAGGAGGGGGAGCCTCGCGGCTCTTCGCTGCGGGGGCGACCGTCCCCCGTTCGGCCTCGAGCCGCTCGATGCGGGTCAGCAGGGCGGCCGGCGAGTCGTCCGCCTCGGGGTGGGCGACGCGGACCAGCGCCACTTCGAGGGTGACCCTCGGGTCGGGTGCGTCCCGCATGGCGACCTGGGCGAGGCCGAGTGCCTCCATCGCCTGGACCAGGGCGGCCAGTCCGACCCTGCCCCCCTGGGAGGCCAGCGCGTCCCGCTCGGCACCCGACACGGTGACCAGCTCGGGTGCGACGAGGGCCAGGAAACCCTGGCGGAGATGGTCGACCAGATCGACGGTCAGCTGTTGCGGGCTGAAACCCGCCCCGGTGAGGTGGGCCACTGCGGCCAAGGCCCGTCCGACGTCGCGCTCAGCCAGGGCCTCGACCACCTCGTCCAGCTCGGGCAGGTCGTCGTCCATGGCGTCGGACGCCACCACCTGGTCGAGCACCGAGAGGGCGTCCCGGGCCGACCCCCGCCCGCGACGGACCGCCAGGTCGAGGGCGTCGTCCCCGACGTCCAGCTGGGCGTCGCGCCGGACCTGGGAGAGGAGATCAGCAAGCGTGTCGGGGCCGAGGAGGCGGAATTCGTAGTGCTGGGTGCGGCTGCGGATGGTGGGCAGGACCTTCTGCTGATCGGTGGTCGCCAGCACGAACACCACGTGGGGCGGGGGCTCCTCGAGCGTCTTCAGCAACGCATTGGACGCGGCATTGGAGAGCATGTGGACCTCGTCGACGATGTAGACCTTCTGCCGGCCCGGAGATCCGAGCGCGGCCCGCGAGACCAGATCCCGCATGGCCTCGACCCCATTGTTCGAGGCGGCATCGAGCTCGTGGACGTCGAGCGAGGAGCCGCGGGCGATCTCGATGCAGGGCGCGCAGACCCCGCAGGGCTCGCCGTCGTGGAGGTCGGTGCAGTTGAGCGCCTTGGCCAGGATGCGCGCCGTCGAAGTCTTCCCGGTCCCCCGCGGGCCGCTGAACAGGTAGGCATGGGCCACCCGCCCGTCGCGGACCGCGTTGCGCAGGGCGAGTACCACATGGTCCTGACCCCGCACCTCCGCGAAGGTCGACGGACGGAACCGTCGGTAGAGGGACTGGTACGGAAGGTCCACGGAGCCGTCGGCCACGTCGTGGGAGCCTACCGGCCGCCCGAAGCCCCGCTTCTCCCCGGGGGTGGGTGCGACGGCCAGGTTGACTGCGGCACACGACCTTGCCCGCTGAGAGCTGCTGCCTTCCGACCCTGACTCGGTTCACAGGAGGGCGTTGCGCAGGACCCGGCCGTCGCACCCACTTCCGGGAAGACCCCGATGCTATCCCGCGTTCGGGGACGGACCTGCTCGGCGTGGCCGCCGCTGCGGCCCGGTCCGATCGAGGCGGCGGAGTAGCCTTGGCGGACCGTGGACGCCCGGGTTCTCCGGATGCTCCCGATCCCGGAGGCGTGCGAGAGCGGCCGAATCGGCACGATTGGAAATCGTGTGTGGGGAAACCCACCGTGGGTTCAAATCCCACCGCCTCCGCCATATGAGCAGTCCAGAGGACGTCCCACCGCGCCCGGTCGGCGCGCCGGTTGCCACAGATGCCGACTGCGACGACGTCGCCATGGCGCGGGCCATCGAGGAGGCGACAGCCGCGACAGCGCACGGGGACGTGCCGGTGGGGGCGGTCGCACTCCTCGGAAAACGGGTGATCGCGGTCCGGCACAACGAGCGCGAGCTGCGGGGCGACCCGACGGCCCACGCGGAGATCCTGACGCTCTCCGACGCGGCGGCCGCCCTCGGCACCTGGCGGCTCTCCGAGGTGACCCTGGTGGTGACGCTCGAGCCCTGTGCGATGTGCGCCGGAGCCCTGGTCGCCGCCCGGGTCGGCCGGCTGGTCTTCGGGTCATCCGACCCGAAGGCGGGTGCCTGCGGCTCGCTCTACAACCTCTGCGCCGATCCCCGTCTCAACCACGAGCTGCCGGTCACCGCCGGGGTCCGCGCCGACGAGGCGTCGGCGCTGCTGTCGTCGTTCTTCGCGGGCAGACGCGACCCGTGACCCCGAGGCCGGAACGGCGTCGTCGGACCGCGGTCGCCCGGAGGCGGCGGACCGGACCGGCTGTTTCCGCGCTCGGCGCGCTCTGCCTGCTCGCGGCATCCTGTGGCGGCTCCCCCTCCGGAGCCGGCAGGCCGGCCGCGGCAGACCTCCCCGCCCTCTCCTTCCTCCACGTGGTCACGCCGGCGGCGGGGACGGCCGACGCGACCCCGTACCTCGCGGATCCGGCCGGCCGGCACGTGCTCCTCTACGGTGCCGCAGCGGTGGGCATGGAGGACGTGGCGTACCCCGATGCGAACGGCGGTCCCGCGCTGTTCCCGGTGAGCCCGGGCAGTTATGAGGGCCGTTGTCCGGAGGCCGCGGCCCGGATCCCGCAACCGCCCCTCTGCGAAGTGCAGGCGTCGCTGCCCGCATTCCAACAGTCGACCGCGCCCGGGAGCGGGAACGACTTCGCGCAGATGCGCTCGCTCGGGTTCGACGTCTCGCGGCTCGTGCTCAACTGGAGCCAGCTCGAACCGACACCCGGGCGGTACAGCACGACCTATCTCGCCCGGGTCCGGCAGGTGGTCGGGTGGGCACGCCAGCAGGGGATCTACCTCGTCCTCGACATGCACCAGGACCAGTACTCCCGCTACATCCTGCCCGGCAACCCGGCGGACCTGCCGGCCGGGTGCAGCTCCTCGGGCGGGGGCGACGGCGCGCCCGCCTGGGCGGTCTTCACCGACGGGAAACCCGCCTGCGCGCTCTTCGGCGAGAGCGACCTCAACCCCGCCGAATCCGCTGCCTTCTACAACTTCTGGCACAACCACCCGGTCGACGCACCACAGGGGGCGGCGCCCGGGAGCGGGTTGCAGGACCACTACATCGGCGCCCTGGCGGTCCTGGCCCGGGCCTTCGACCACGACCCGACGGTGCTCGGCTACGAGGTGATGAACGAGCCGCAGCCAGGGTCGCTCGCGTCGGTGCCGCTCGAGAACCTGTACCAGGCGACGTCTGAGGATCTCTTCCCGTTCTACCAACGGGTCATCGAGGCATTGACCGGGGTCCGGGACGGCCTGACGACCTGTCCCGCCTCGGCACCCACCTCGTCGACCGGCTCCTGCGCCTATCCCGCACAAGCCCACGTCACCGCCCAGCAGATCTTCGTCGAGCCGGTGGCCTACCGGAACCTGATCGATTTCTCCCCCCAGGTCAGCAGGCCGATCACCCAGTACCCGAACCTGGTGTGGGCACCGCACGTCTACACCCACGCGTTCACGCTCGACCAGTTCCTCGGCTATCCCGCCGACTCCAGCCCGTTCCCCCCGAGCTACACCTTCGGCTACCAGACCGCCGAGTCGGAGGCACAGATCATGCACGCGGCCGTGCTCACGACCGAGTTCGGGGACTCGTCGAGCACCGACGGGTCGGTGCTTTCCGGCGAGACCGCTGCACAGGCGGCCACCGTGACCGGCGGCACCGTGTGGGCGTGGAAGGGACTGAGCGGGAACCCGGGGAGCTGCTGGTGCGTCCGGTGGCAGCACAGCACCTACCAGACGACCGCCAACGGCCAACCGGGTAAGGGGAACCCCCACGCCACGCCGTCGTCCGCAGACCGGCTCATCCCCTCGCGGCAGCTCTACCTGGCCCGGGTCTGGCCGCGGGCGACCGCTGGGACGCTGCTCTCCGAGCAGTCCGACCCGTCGTCCGGAGCGTTCGCCATGATGGCCACCGACTCCGGTCCGGTCCGCCGCGGCAACCGCGCCAAGGAGACCGTCGTCTACATCCCGAGCACGCTGCACGGTCGGGTCGGGGTGTCCGGAGCGGCCGTCATCGATGCCGTGGTGCAAAACCCCGACGGAAGCCGGCTCGCCTACGTGGCGCCGACCGGCGGGTCGGAGTACGGGGTGACCGTCGGCGGACCCGACCCGGCATTGCAGCGGGCGGTGGCGGACGCCGCGGTCGCACCACCGCAGCCGATCAGCGAGCCGGAGGCCCGCCAGGCGGCCGAGCAGGCCCTCTCCCAAGCCGCCGGGTCTTCGGACCCGAACGTCAAGAGCAACGCCGCACTGGCCGCCGATCTCGCCGGCATGCTCCTCGGCACCTCTGACCCGGCGGGGTCGTAGGGACCTGTCAGTCGCTCGGCGGGCAGGGCACGCCGGCCATGCCCATGAGCCGGCAGAAGGTGGAGCGAGCCATCTTCCATGAGCCGTCGACGATGACCGCATCGCCGCGGTGCTCCGAGAGCAACGTCCTGCCCTCTACCGAGATGGAGAACCAGACCGCCGCGTGGGTGGCATCGACGAAGGTCGTCCGCTCGGCGTTGATCCTCACGTCCGCTGTCTCGGGGGCCACGTCGCGGCGGGCTTCTCTGGCCGCCAACACCTGGGCGGCGACCCCTTCTCCCTCCTGCACGATGCCGAGGAGCATGTGCTCCGTGCCGATATACGAGTGACCGAGCTCGAGCGCCTGGCGCAGGGAGAGCTCGAGGACTTTCTTCGTTGCCGCTTGACATAGGAGCAACGGGGAGTGAAGGGCGGGGAACCAGCCGGCAGGCTTCCACCCGGACCGATCGTCTGTTCGACTTGCAGACGCACGTCGGACAACGAGATGTCGAGGTTTCGAAGAGCCTCGGCGGCGACGCCCTCTTGCTCCTGGATCAGCCCGAGCAGGATGTGCTCGGTCCCGATGAAGCCGTGTTGCAGGAGGCGGGCCTCCTCCTGGGCCAGAACGAGCACGCGTCGCGCCCGGTCGGTGAAACGCTCGAACACGCCACAAGACTTGCACGGCCTGGTCCTGACCGCCGATCGGACCGTCCCAGGGGCGAGCTCCCGGCCAACAGGCGCGATGTCCCCGCCAGGGGGCTACCCCTACCCGACGAATCAGGCTGTCCGCATTCCCGTGACCACCGATCTTCTCTATGTTTGACCTGTGGAGACGAGCGAGCTGCGAGACCGGCAGCGGTGCGACGCACCCGGATGCGGGGAGGATCGGGACCGCCCGTACCGGGCCGACAGACCAGCATGGTGATCACCTGGGGATCGGAGCCCAACTCCCGGCTGGAGGAGATCGCCCGCACGTTCGTCGAGACGCCGTTCACCCGGCGGACCTGGTCGGAACTGCTGTTCCTGATGGCGGGCATGCCGATCGCGTTCATCGGCACCGCCTTCGTGGGTTTCACCATGGCAGCCGGCGTGCTGCTGGCCATCACCTTCATCGGGATCGCCCTCATCGGCCTGGCGGTGCGAGGGGCCCGGGGCATCGGGGGGATGCAGCGAAAGCTGGCAGGAGCGCTGCTCGACGAGGTCATCGACGAGCCGGTGCCGTTCTCACCACGACCGGGCTACCTGGGCTGGCTGCAGTCTGCGCTCCGGGACCGGACGGGCTGGAAGGCGATGGCCTACCTGGTTGTCAAGGTTCCGCTGGCCCTCCTGGCCTTCGTCACCGCCTTCAGCCTGTGGTGGGACGCATTCAGGTGCCTGACCTATCCCTTCTGGGGACTCGGGAACCACAGCGGAGTGGGCGAATGGGGAGCGGTCCGGGGCGTCTTCAACCCTTCCTATCTCGACCCCGGGTACGGCGGGCCGTTCGTCGCGCTCGCCATCGTGATCACCGGAGCGGTCTTCTTCTTCGTCGCCCCCTGGCCGGTGCGCTTCTTCGACTACCTCGACCGACTGCTCATGCGGACCCTTCTCGGCCCGGACGCCATGACCGTCAGGGTTCGCAACCTCGAACGGGCCCGGGCTCAAACCGTCGACGCTTCGGCCGCCACCCTCCGGAGGATCGAGCGAGATCTCCACGATGGCACCCAGGCACAGCTGGTCGCACTCGCCATGCGGCTCGGGATGGCCAAGGAGAAGCTCTCCGACCCGGACCACCTCGACATCGAACAAGTCAGGAACCTGGTCAACGATGCCCACAAGGGAGCCAAGGAGGCGATCGTCGAGCTGCGGGACCTCGCACGGGGGATCCACCCACCCGCCCTCGACGTGGGGCTCGAAGGTGCTCTGGCCACGCTCGCCGCCCGGAGCACCGTCCCGACCGACCTCACCGTCACCATCGACGAACGACCGAGCCCGGCCATCGAGGCCATCGCCTATTTCTGCGTCGCGGAGCTCATGGCCAACGTCGCCCAGCACGCCTTTGCCTCCCGGGCAAGCGTCTCCTGCGTCCAGCAGGGCCGCTGGCTGCGTCTGGTGGTCCGTGACGATGGCGTCGGGGGGGCACGGACAGTCACCACCGGCTCCTCGTCGAGCGGGCTGAGCGGGCTGGCCGACCGGGTGCGGACCGTCGACGGAAACCTCGAGGTCACGAGCCCCACTCGCGGCCCCACCGTGGTGACCGTCGATCTCCCCTTCCGGGCCTAGCGGACCGTGCCCCTCCGAGTCGCGATCGCCGAGGATTCGGTCATTCTCCGGGATGGACTCGTCCAGCTGCTGCTCGACCGCGGCTTCGAGGTCACCGCCGCGGTCGCCGACGCCCATGCACTCCGGATCGCGATCGAACGGGAGCGACCCGACGTGGCGGTGGTGGACATCCGGATGCCACCGTCGTTCACCGACGAGGGACTCCGGGCGGCGATCGAGCTCCGCCGTCAGCACCCGGGTCTGGCCGTCCTGATGTTCTCGCAGTACATCGAGACCCGCTATGCGGAAGAGCTGTTGGGCAACGATGCCGCCGGCATCGGCTACCTCCTGAAGGACAGGGTGGCAGAGGTGAGCCAGTTCGTCGAGGCGCTCGAGCGTGTGGCCTCGGGGGGGACGGCCCTGGATCCCGAGGTCGTCACCCAGCTCATGGGCGCCTCGCGGCAACGGGACTCGATGTCCGTGCTCACCATTCGCGAGAGGGACGTGCTCTCCCTCATGGCGGAAGGGCGGACCAATACGGCGATCGCCGACTCCCTCTGTGTCTCTGAGGGAGCGGTCGAGAAGCACGTGACCAACATCTTCTCCAAGCTGGATCTGCCCGTTTCGCAGTCGGACCACCGACGGGTCCTGGCTGTTCTCCGTTACCTCGACACCTGAGCACCGATCTCCGGACGGATCGAAGGATCGGGGCCTCGCCGTTGCGGTCACCGGTCTGCCCCCGGATCGGGGGATTTCCCCACCTCGAATCACCCGCTAGCCGCATTCCATCTGTGGATCGGCCGTCCTACCCTGAACGCATGCTCAGAACCGGATCTGCCCGATGAGCCTCACCATGACCAGACCGACGGAATCCAACCCTGACTCAGAACGTCGATGGGCGGTCGAGACCCACGGGCTCACCAAGCGGTTCGGCGAGAACGTCGCGGTGAACGACGTCGAACTCCTGGTGCCTCGAGGCTGCGCATTCGGCTATCTCGGGCCCAACGGCGCAGGGAAGACAACCCTCATCCGGGTCCTGCTCGGGTTGACCCACGCCGACGGCGGCACGATGCAACTGCTGGGCCACTCCGTCCCCCGGCACCGTGCCGCCGCGCTGGCCCGGGTCGGGGCGATCGTCGACGAGCCCCGGTTCCACGGACATCTCACCGGAAGGCAGAACCTCCAGATCCTGGCCGCAGCCAGGGAACCGGAAGCACGGCAGCGGATCGATCCCTCCCTCGAGCGAGTCGGGATCCTGCACCGGGCCGACGACAAGGTCTCGAAGTACTCGATGGGCATGCGGCAACGTCTCGGTGTGGCCGCATGCCTGATCGGAGATCCGCAGCTGCTGATCCTGGACGAACCGATGAACGGGTTGGACCCGGCCGGGATGCAGGACATGCGCGACATGATCCTCGCCCTGGTGAAGGAGGGTCGTACGGTCGTGCTCTCCTCGCACCTGCTGGACGAGGTCGAGCGGACCTGTGACGCGGTGGCGATCGTGGATCGGGGAAGGGTCATCCGTCAGGGAGCAATCACCGACCTGCTGGCCGGGTCGTCCGTCGTCGTCGAGGTCGAATGCTCCGACCCGTCCCGAGCCGGTGAGCTGCTCGAGGGCACCGCCATCGGTGGGCACGTCGAGATCAGGCCCCTCAACCTGGGGATCACACTGCCGGCGGGAACGGGACGCGACGTCATCGCCGAGATCAACCGCGTCCTGGTCGGAGGTGGAATTTCGGTCTACCGGCTCCAGGAGCTGCAGACCTCACTCGAGTCGTGGTTCCTGCAGGTCACCAGCCGATTGGGGGCGCCCGAATGACCGCTACTTCCGATGTGAGCACCTCGGCGCCGGCTGCGATTCCCCCCGGTCACTCTCCCGATCGCCGGGGTTCGTGGATCCCGACCTGGGGGATGGTCGCCACCCGGTTCATGGAGTTGCGGAGGCGCCGGGGTCTCATGGCGGCCCTGATCGTCGTGACCATCGTCATCCCGAGCGTCTTCCTCGTCATCCGCCTCATCGCCCACGCGGTCGCACCGAAGTCCTTCGGCCCGGCCGGTGGTTCGGACATCTTCAACGCCCTCGTGGCCGGTGTGCTCTATGTCTTCGGCTTCATCGTGGCCGCCACCTTGGGTTGCACTGCCGGATCGGTCGACCTCACCGAGGGGATGTTCCGTCATCTGGTGGTGACGGGTCGCTCTCGGTTGGCGCTCTACCTGGCGCGGATACCGGCCGGCTTGGCCATCGTGGTGTCGATGGTCGCGATCGGGTTCACCATCGTCTGTGCGGTGTGCGTGTTCGCCGCACCGACCCAGATCAGCTATCAGGGCGTCAACGTGCCCGCCGGACTTTCCGAGTCCGGCTTCCAGCACTGGGCCGCGGACCACGCGAACGAGGTGGACTGCAACTTCCCCCTCCGCCTCGGGCCTGGCGGCCCGGGGCCCGACAGCAACCTCTTCAACGTCCTCAACAACTTGCCGTGCAATGGACCGGGCGGTGGTGGACCCGGATTCAGCAAGGGTCCGTCCGGATCCGGTGTGTCCACCCCGCCGACGCCGGCGATGATCAGAGCGGCGGCGGTACAACTGGCGGCGCACGACTATTCGGCCTACTCGAAGATCTTCCTGTCTCCCTCGATCGGGCTCATGGTCCGTACCGGTCTCTGGATCGAGCTCGAGGTCGTCGTCGGCTTCATCGTCGGGCTCGGGCTCGGATCGCTCCTCGGACAGCGGACCGTGGCCGTGATCCTGATGATCGTGCTGGAGATCATCCTCACCCCGATCCTGTCCCGGGCCAACATCCCCCACATGATCAACCTCCAGCGCGGGGTCGTCGGGTTGGCCGTGGCCCATCTCGAACCGGCGGGCCTCAGCTTCGTCTTCGGAGGGGGAGGCGGACCCGACGGCGGCCAAGGCACCTCCCTCCTCGTACCGGAGTCGAGGACGGCGGCCATCTTCGTCATCATCGCCTGGCTGGTCGGCTGGACAGCCCTCGGTGCCTGGCGAATGGTGAAGCGAGACGCCTGAGCGATTCCGCCCGTTCTGCTGCGATCCCTAGAGGTGCAAGAGCCTCTTGAATGCCGGTCGGTCGAAAAGTACGTCCGAACTGATCGGATTGCCATCCAACCACGCGGCTGGGGTTCCCTGTGGATCCTCTGCCTGGTAGGTCGCCTCTTGCTGCAGCACCCACTTCTCAAATCGGGCCTCTCGCACACCCGAGACGTAGTGGGAGTCGGTGAGTCCCACTCGTGCCCCGAGACCTAAGAGGTCCTCGATCGCGAATCCCCCGGTTCCTTCAGGTGGCTGTGCCGCAAACAACGATCGGCGGAGTTCGTCAAAGCGGCCGGCCTCGGCGGCGAGGGCGAGAGCGTTGTCCGCCCTGACCGACTCCGGGCCCAGGAAGCATCGCATGCGATATTCGACGGCAAGTCGTCCGGCTTCCAGAGCGGCGGTGATGAGCGGGCCGTTCACCTCTTCGAACTGTCGACAGTACGGACACTGTGGATCCTCGAAGAGCACCAGGCCCTCGTTCGCATCGACATTGCCAATCAGGACTCCGCCGTCGGGGGTATGCCCAGTCGGCGCCACTGGATCAGTCGGTTTCATCGCCGCCTCCGTTTCATCGGGCCGAGATGCCCCGTTGCCGTTGCCGAATCAATCGCTCGGGTCTCCGTGGGAATCCGATGGGTCAAGGGTTTGTGACGGCTGTCGCGGCGACGGCAACATCTTCTATGTAGGCCGACGATATGGGTGCTGGGCATCTTGTAGGCTGAAAGCCCTTCTCGGAGGGATGCGAGAGTGGACTAATCGGACGGTCTCGAAAACCGTTGTGTCGCAAGGCACCGTGGGTTCGAATCCCACTCCCTCCGCTGCTGTGATGTCGCGAGACATCGGAGACCGGTGTGTCAAGACAGAAGCGGCTCTGATCGGCGAAATCGTAGCCCTCATGCGGTGGTAGCCGCTCGAGAGGTCAACGGTCAGCCTTCGACTTCCGAATTCCTAGGGTGCGAAGCTGATCGGAACCCTCACCGACGCGGTCGGCGCCGTCGAGCTGGCATTGTTGACCACGATCAGGCACCCCGGGTGCATCGCGTCACAGATACCTGTCCCCACCGTCCCAGTGACCATCTGAAGCTGGACCGACCCGTGCCCGGTGGGGTCCGGGGTGAGGATCTTGGCGGCAGAGAAATCGCACGCCGACGAACTGTTCGACTGCACCACACCCGGTCCGCATTCGAGAATGTTCACCACCGCCCCGGGGGTGTAGCCGCTCCACCGAACTGTCACCTTCTGTCCGTCCACCAGGTTGGAGGTCGGCGTCGCAGACGCGTGGAGATGCAGCTTCGGCGTCGGCGGCAGGGGAATCATGGCGACCGAACCGACCTGTGAATCGAACCGGACCGTTGTCACTCCCTTCCGGGCGTCACCGGAGATGCGCTCCATGGCCGCGTCGTTGCCTCGGAGATAGGCGGTGAAGAAGTCGGTGGTGGTGTGCAGCACGCTCGATGACGACGACGCTGACAGAGCCGCAGCCGACTCGTGGCCACCTCCGTGGATGGTGAGGAGACCCTTGGGTCCCCGGGCGGCATTGAACATGCCGATGGCCAGCGGGTACGGGAGCAACTGGTCCGCCGTGCCGTGCACGAGCAGGAGCGGCGGAGTGGCGGCCATCTCATAGGTTCCGTCCGAGAACGGAACCTCATCACCTGCCATCACCACCGCTGCCTTGACTCGTTGATCCTTGCAGCATGTGTTGGCGATGAGACCGAGGGTGGTAATCGCTCCATTCGAGTGGCCTGCGGCTCCCACCTCATTGGGATCCACGAGCCCGCTGAGGGTGGTGTTCGGATGTGCTGAGGCATCGAGCACCGAGGTGACGACGAAGCTCATGTCCCCAGGCTGATTGACCACGTCACCGGCGTCAGGACCACCCGAGGTGTGGTCGTTGGTCAGGGGGAACTGCGGTGCGGCCACCACGAAACCAGCCGCCGCCCAATAGCTCAGGAGCTTCCGGTACTGGAGCGGATCGGATCCGAGCCCGTGAGCAAACACGATGAGCGGGTAGGGACCGTTGCTCCTGTCCGGCGCGGCCCCGATTCCGGGAGAGCGGGAGGAGGCAGATCCCGCGGCTGGGTAGAAGATGGTCGTCACCAGGGTTCGCGACGGCTCTTGCGGACGGGGGCCCCATCCCTCGGTGGACCTCCGGGTGTCGACGAGGGTCTCGGTCAGCGTGCCGACTCCATGCGTCGTCTGTGTCACCCCTGTCGTCGCTTTCGTAGCCGGCGACGAGGGCGTCGAGCACCCTGCGACCAAGAGCCCGACGATGAGGACGATCCACACTTCGATCCGCCGACACCTCACGACGCACGCCTCCAGGGAGCACTCGAACTTGTCAACTGTAGGTGTTTGGCCGATCACTGCATAGGCTTTGGATCTCTGGTTCATGCTCATCCCTGGGCGGCAGCGAACCTCAGAGGGAGTTGAAATGCCCGTGCACGATCCCAACCGGTCGGGCATGATCGACGCGTGGGCGATCCACCGGTCCCTCTCCAAGTGGTCAATGCCGTCGCCCCGATCCGGATCTGCGACAACGGCGGGTGGACCGACACATGGTTCGCAGGGCACGGCAAGGTCTTCAACATCGGCGTGTCCCCGTACGTCGAGGTGCAGATCACGGTGCACCCGATCGGCGCTCTGCCCCATCGGATCGTGATGCACGCCGAGAACTATGGCGAACGGTATGGGTTCGATCCTGCAGCTCCCCCCCACCGCCATCCCCTTCTCGAAGCCGTCATCGACCAGGTCGGACTGCCAGACGACGCGTCCGTCGAGATCGGTGTCTCTTCGGAGGCGCCAGCCGGATGTTCGACCGGGACGTCGGCCTCGGCGACCGTTGCGCTGCTCGGCGCTCTCGACTCGCTCACGCCCGGTCGGATGACCATTCACGAAGTCGCCACCACCGCCCATCGGATCGAGGTCGACCGGCTCGGGATCCAGTCGGGCGTCCAAGATCAGTTGTGCGCGGCCTACGGGGGTATCAACTTCATCGAAATATCCTCCTACCCTCACGCGTCGGTCTCCCAGCTCCGACTGCCGAACACCGTGTGGTGGGATCTGGAGCGACGGCTGGTCCTGGTGTTCCTCGGGCGCGCGCATTCCTCCTCGGACGTCCATGGCCAGGTGATCGCCGGCCTCGCCACGGAGGGCGAGAGTTCTCACCGGTTGGAGGAGTTGCGCCGAGCCGCCGAACACGCACGAGATGCTGTCTGCGCCGCGGACTTCCCGGCGCTCGGACGGGCGATGGCGGAGAACACCAACGCTCAGCGTGGCCTGTACGACAGCCTGGTCAGCCCCGAGGCGGACGCAGTCATCGAGGTTGCCGCCGGCCACGGCGCGCTGGGATGGAAGGTGAACGGAGCAGGGGGCGGAGGCGGAAGCGTCACCGTGCTGTGTGGGCCGGACGTGCGCGTCAAACGTGACCTCTTGCGCGCCCTGCGTCGAACCGACCCGCTCTTCCAGATCATCCCGACCCACCTGAGTGGTTCCGGGCTCCGTGTGTGGCGACCGTGAGCATGCCCACATCGAGATCGTCGACCGAGTCACGCGTGGGGACAGGGCCGGCCGGCCATGGCTAGCCGTCGAACAGCGTGTTCATCTCACCGAACGGCGCGGCACCATCGAGGGCGTCGAAGGTCCCTTCGTCTGCGAGCTCGCGGGAGGCCGCCAGGAACGCGCCCCATGCGACCCGGGCCAGGGCCGACCCCACGCTGACCCGTCGAACGCCGAGCGCGGCCAGATCGGCAACCCGCAGGCCTGAGTTGGCACTCATCAGCACGTTGACCGGCTTCGGACGAACGGCACCGACGACGGCCTGGATCTCGTCAGGTGTCCGGATCCCCGGAGCAAAGAGCACATCTGCCCCGGCCTCCGCGTAGGCCTGCAAGCGCCGAACGGCCTCAGTCAGAGGGTCGGGGTGTCCTACCAGGAAGCACTCTGCGCGAGCTGTCAACAGCACGTCGGCGCCGGTGTTCTTGATCGCGGCAACCGCTGCATCGACCCGGTCAGCAGCGTCGGCGAGGTCGAACAGAGGCTGCTCGGGATGGCCGCTCCCGTCCTCGATCGACAGGCCGGCGACGCCTGCGTCAATACATCGCCGGACGTTTTCGGCGACACCATCGGGATCAGGGGCGTACCCCGACTGGAAGTCGGCGTTCACCGGCAGGTCCACCGATCCGCAGATCTCGCCGACGTGCTCGAGCACCGCGTCGAGCGTCAACGCGTCGGGATGATCCGGCAGCCCACGACTGAAGGCGAATCCGGCGCTCGTCGTCGCCAGCGCTCGGAAACCCAATCGACCGAGGGCTCGAGCCGTGCCCACGTCCCACGGGTTGGGCATGACGAAGCAGCCGCTCTCGTGGAGATCCCTGAATCGGGATCGGGCACGCTCGAGCTCGGTCATGGGACGGATGCCCCAGACTAGGTCCCGAGCAGGAGCGTCACCTCCTGAGCGGAGCGGCCGGTTGGCCGTGGAGATCCGGCTCCGCCCAGCTGATGAGGTCATCCGCTCGAGTGCTGGGCTTGCCCAACAGGTAGCCCTGAGCGGCATGGACGCCGAGCTCACAGAGGGCGGACAGGTCGCTGTGGCGTTCGACGCCTTCAGCGATGACCGTCGCTCCGAGATCCAGGGAGAGAAGGACGAACGCACTCACCGCGACGTGCCGGGCATGGTCATCGGCCAACCCGTGTACGAGGGATCGATCGATCTTGATGAAGTCGGGCCGCAACTCGACGATGTGGTGGAGCGAGGCGTATCCGGCGCCGGCGTCATCGACGCTGATGCGTAAGCCCTGATCCCGCAAGGGAACCATGACGTCACGAAGGTCTGCGTAGGACTCGACCACTGACTGCTCGGTGATCTCGACGACGAGCTGGCGGAGCGGAAGGTCGGTTCGCAGCTGGGCACGTCTGGCCAGCTCCAGCAGCGCTTCGGGACTGACGTTGAACGCAAGGAACTGTTCCGGACGGAGGCGCTCCAGGGCAAACCATGCCTGGCGAATGGCCAGGCGCTCCAGTTCGAGCCCCAGGCCGACGGAGTTGGCCTCCGCAAAGAGTTGATCGGTGGGCCCGAACGACTCCGGGAACCGAGCCAGGGCTTCGACTCCGATGCAGTCGCCGTTTCGAAGGTCGACGATCGGTTGGTAGGCAACGTCGACGTTGTCGGTCTCGATGAGCTCGGAGAGCGCCTGGTGGATCCTTGCCTGTTCGCGTTCCCGGTCCAGGTCGTCGACCACCAGTTCACCCAGCATCGCCATGAACCGGACATCCCGCTCGCCGAGCGTGGGGTCGGGGTCGAGGTTGACTCCGCACAAGGTTCCGTACAGCGACCCGTCGGAGAGCCGGAGCGGAATCCCGATGAAGGCACCGATCCCGATGAATGTCGTGGCCGGCAGGTCGGCAACCCGAGGATCGGCCCTGGTGTCGGGGAGCACTGCGGGAATCCTCCCCTCGACCAGCAACTGGCTGAAGCCCCACTTCGCCGGCCCACCCTTGTCGAGGGTGACACGGAACGCGGCCACATCCCCGGCGAAGGCTCGGAAGACAAGCTCGTCGTTCCTCAACTCGGTGATATAGACGAGGTCGAGCCCGAGATGGCGATTTGCGAGTTCGACGATCCGATCGAGCCCGACCGCACCTTTATCAGCGGCTACCAGGCTCCTGATCACCTCTATGGTCATCTGTCCTCCCGGCCCGACAGTCGGGGCTGGGCTTCTCCTGGGACTCATCGGCAGCGGAATCGCAAACCTTGACCGTGCCCCGCATGCGCCGGCGACCGCATGCCGAGCCGGAACACGAAGGACGACTCACCGCGCGTGACAGCTGGTTCGTACGAGGGTCGGTGAGGTCCGCCGCTCAGTCGCTTCCGACATGAGCGTTGTAGAGCATCAGTGCATTCGATCGTGACCGGAGCCCGAGAGGATTTCGGTTCGCAGTTCGGCGGGTCAAGCGGCTCGTGATCTCACGGGCGTTCGTTGGTCGCGCAAAGTAGAAGCCCTGGACGATGTTGCAACCGAGATCGTCGAGTAGCTCCACCTGAGCCGCCGTCTCGACACCCTCGACGATGACGTCCAGGTCGAGCGCGCGTGCGATACCCACGATGGATCGGAGCAGTGACAGGGCCTGGTGATCCGAGCCGAGTGGAGTCACAAAACTGCGATCCACCTTCAAGATGTCGATCGGCAATTCGCGCAGGTAGGCGAGCGACGAATATCCCGTACCGAAATCATCGATGGCGACCCGCACGCCGAGCTTCCGGAGCTCTCGCAATTGCTGCTTGGCCAGTTCGAAGTCGGCCATCACGATCCGTTCGGTGATCTCGAGGACGAGCAGGGCGCCAGGAAGTCCCGAGGCCTCGAGCGCGCCTTCCACCCGGCCGATGAGATCGGCGGAGAACATCTCGGGGGCTGACAAGTTGACCGCAACCGTGAGGGCTCGGGACTCATCGAGGGTTTGCCATTCCTCGGCCTGCTCGCAGGCCCGCCGCAGGATCTGGTTGCCGAGAGGGACCATCAGGCCGATCTCCTCTGCCGCAGCGAGGAACTCGTCCGGGGCGAGCACGCCTCGTTCAGGATGGTTCCACCGCAGCAGTGCCTCCGCACCGATCGTGGCACCGGTGGCTGTATGGACGACCGGTTGGTAGTACACCTCGAACTGGTCGCCATCGAGTGCATCGCGCAGTTCGGTCTCGAGATGGAACCGCTCGATCCGTCTGTCGTGCATCTCCTGTTCATAGAGTGCCAGTCGATTGCGACCGGAGTGCTTTGCCTCGAAGAGCGCTAAACCCGCGTCGAGGAACAGACGCTCGACAGAGGTCGGGGGGACGATCTCGACGATCCCGATGCTGGCGGTCACCGCGATGCGGCCTCCGCTGATCTCGATCGCACCACCGAGTCCGGACAGCATGGAGCCCGCGATCCGTGTCGCCTCGGCCAGATCGCACCCGACAAGCAGGGTGCCGAACTCGTCACCGGTCAGTCGAGCGGCCACGTCTCCCCCGCGGAGACACGATCGGATCCTCTCACCGACAGCCATCAGGACCTCGTCTCCCGCGGCGTGCCCGTATGTGTCGTTGACCATCTTGAACCCATCCAGGTCGACCAGGAGGAGTACTGAGCCGACCGGATCGGGGTGGTTGACCAGATGCTCGATCTGATCGGAGAGCAGGAGGCGACTGGCCAATCCGGTCAGCACGTCGGTATTGGCCTGGGCAATGAGCCGCTTGGTGCTTTCTCGGACTCGTTCCGTCCTCGCGGCCAGCACCTCGGAGAGAATCAACCAGACCACAATTGCGATGCACAATTTGACCCCTGTTCCCGCGCTCCAGGGTCGTTGGGCGAGGACCCAGCTCGGAGCCGCAATCACCACAAAGGCGGGGCCCGTGCGACGGGACTGGGTGAGACCGATATAGACAAAGGAGAGCGCGAGGAATCCGGTGTAGTTCGCTGCGATGCTCTGTTCGCCGAGGAGTGCCAGGGCCGCCTCGCCCAGCACCAGCAGAAGAGGGAAACCCAAGAGCATCCACCTCGAGTGGCGCACTCGAGTGAGGACCAGCAGCGCCAGATCGCACGCGGCGGTGACGCCGGCGATGGCTGCGGTCACCTGCAGGCGGTGGCCGCCGAGACCGAGGGCGAGCGCAGCGACCACGACGAGCACGCAGTACAGGGCGACGAGGCCGAATCCCAGGAGGACGTCCGAATCGCTCAACCGTCGACCCGGACGATCGGTGGCTCCCACGACCCCAGACAGGATGTTCTGGGCCCACAGCCACAGGCGAACACCGATTCCAGGGGACCCGGCGCGGCCCGGCCCGGGCCGACGCTGGGCCCGGTCGATTCGAGGATCCGAGGCGTCCTGGACCGACATCGCCGCATCGCTGACCATCGTCTGCTCGGACCGCGGGGCATTCCCGGCCGTCCCAGCATCGCGTTGCTCGTCCGCAACGAAGCGCACGTTGTCGTTACTGGCCACTTGCGGACATCCTTGCTGCCAACCCCGACGTGGACTGCCGGATTTCGTGTCACCCAGCCCCGAATATTCGGCAGATCGAGGTCGAAACTCAAGGATTATCTCCGCAGGTCAGCCGCAATAGCAATAGGAGACAAGTACGGGGCAGCGCGTCGCTTCATTGTCGCAACCCTGGTTGTCTTCTTTTGCAACGGCTGTTGCCACGCTGGTGCAACCCCTGTTGCGACCCGAGCGGCAGTGATCCCGATCAGGCGGCCCGGGAGACGCCGGAAGCCGACCGCAGGGGCTCCCCTCCAGCACCTGCCACGCCTGCCGAGGGGGGAGCAGTGCCCATCGGGTCGATACTGTCTCCTTCGTGCCCGATGCCGGTTCCTTCTCCGAGGCGAGGTTGGGGGTCGTGTGATGGATCTGGACGGCCGGGTCGCGCTGGTGACCGGCTCCTCGAGCGGGATCGGCGCTGCCACAGCGGGCGCCCTCGCTGCACGTGGGGCGCGCGTCGTGGTGAACTCGGCCTCGTCGGTGTCCGCAGGCGAACGGGTCGCCGCCGGGCTTCACGACGCCATCTACGTGCAGGCGGACATCGGCGATCCGGCCGAGGCGGACCGGCTGGTCGCCGCCACGCTCGAGCGGTACGGGCGGCTCGACATCCTGGTCAACAACGCCGGCACCACCCAGGTCATCTCCCATCACGACCTCGACGCGGTCACCGACGAGGTCTGGGAGCAGATCCTCCGGGTCAACGTGATCGGCACCTGGGGCATGATCCGGGCGGCCGTCCCCCATCTGCGGGCCAGCGGAGACGGGGTGATCATCAACGTCACCTCCATCGCCGGCGTCCGGCCGACCGGCTCGTCGATCCCCTACGCCGTGTCCAAGGCCGCCCTCAACCACATGACCCTCCTGCTCGCCAATGTGCTCGGGCCGTCGATCCGGGTGAACGCGGTCGCACCCGGGCTCATCGACACACCCTGGACCGCCGATTGGACCGAGATCAGGGACGCGTACCGGCGCCTGACCCCGCTGCGGCGATCAGGGACCGCCGAGGAGGTCGCGGGCGCCTGCCTCGGGTTGATCGACGCTCCCTTCACCACCGGTCAGGTGCTCGTGGTCGACGGGGGGATGGCGCTCCGTTGACGCCGGCCCGCCTCAAGCCGGGCGAGATCGATGCCGATGGCTGACCTCATGGCGACCGACACGAAGCGATCCTGGCCGGCACCCACCGCCGCCGAACGGTCGCTGCTGTCCGAGTACCGGTGCACGATGTGCCACAAGCGCTGCGAAACACCGTGCCGGTTCACCGCGTCAGACTTCCGGCAGCTCGTGGAAGCCACCCGGGACTGCCCGGACCACGAGCCAGAACCGATCGACCCGGCTCCACCCCGCCCTCCCGCCGGCTGACCGGGCACGCCGTGCGGCGGGGCGCCGGCGACGGTCAGTTCGCCGTGCCGCGGCCGGATGCGTGTGCCTCGACCTCGGCCTCGGCTGCCCGGACGACGGGCTCCTCGCGGCGGCCCTTCTCCAGTCGATGGCGCCAGCCGTCGGCGTCGAAGCGGGCGGTCCCCGTCTCTGCCAGGAAGGCCGAGACCACCTCCACGAACCGGTCCGGGTGGGTGTGATGGGGGAAGTGCCCGGCGTCCTCGAAGATCTCCAGGCGGCTGCCGGGAAGGACGGCGTGGGCCACCCGGGCGTGGCTCACCGGGATGATCGCGTCCTCGGCACCCCACACGACGAGGGTGGGCACCCCCTCGACCAGGTAGGCGCGGTCGACCATGGTGATGACCTGTCCTCGCCAGTCCACACTCGATCGCAGCGTGCGGAGGATCGCCTGGCGCGCCGTGGTGTTCGGGAGCGCGTCGACCACCGCGATGATCTCCTCGGTGTCCCGGCCGAGCCCGCGACCCAGCATCGCGGCGAGCCGGCCGAGGGCATGGCTCCCGGCCCGCACCGGCGGGAGGCCGAAGAGCGGCATGAGCAATTCGGCCCCGGGAACCGTGGCCATGCGGAGCAGCGGGGACACCGACCGGCCGATCCCACCGCTGCTCACCAGCACCAGGCGATCGCAGCGCTCCGGGTACTGGTAGGCGAACTGGGCGGCCACCCCGCCGCCCAGCGAGTGACCGACCACGGTGACCCGGTCGATGCCGAGCACGGCGAGCAGGTCGCGCATGCCGTTCGCGTAGGCGGCCACCGAGTAGTCGGCTCGCGGCTTCTCCGACCGACCGTGACCGAGGAGGTCGGGTAGGACCACCCGGTGGTCGAGGGCCAGCTGGTCGAGGACCGGCCGCCAGGTGTCCGAGCTGTCCCCGATCCCGTGGACGAGCAAGAGGGGCGGACCGGTCCCGGTGTCGACGTAGGCCCGGCGGTAGCCGTGGATGGTCCGGTACTGCACCGGCGGGATCCCCTCGCGGCGGAGACCCGGACGATGGCGCATCGGTGCAACCCCGGTGCCTTCCATCCCGGACCTCCGTCGGTGAGGGGATTGGGGGGGTACCACCAGTTCTACCCCAGCGGGATTTCCGGGGAGGGTCCGGACGGTGAACGTGGTGTTACGCCCCCGGCCCGGGTCCGGGGACCAGGACGATCTTGCCGTGGGTGTGGCGCCGCTCGAGCTCGGCGAAGGCATCCCGGGCCTGTTCCAGGGGATAGGAGGCGGCGATCGGGATCTCGATCCGCCCGGACGCGACGAGATCGGCCATCTCGCCCAGGACCTCGGTGGTCGAGGCGTCCCCACTCCCCTCCGCCTTCGCCCCCACGGCGAGCGCCTGGTCACGGGCGATGATGGTCTCGATGCGGTCGGGCGCGACGCCGAGGCGCACCGCGAGCTCCACGTACTCCGGCCCGAAGAGATCGATGAAGGCGTCGATGCCGTCGGGCGAGGCCTCCCGCAGGCGGTCGGCGAGCCCGTCGTCGTAGGGGACCGGGACGACGCCGTGCGCGGCGAGCCAGTCGTGATTCGCCGGCGAGGCGATCCCGAGCACGACCGAGCCCTTGGTCCGGAGCAGCTGCACGACGACGCTCCCGACACCGCCGGCAGCGGCCGACACCGCCACGACGTCACCCTCCCCGGCACCGACGGCCCGGACCGCCGCGTACGCGGTGCAGCCGACGACGTACAGCGATCCGGCCACTTCCCAGCTCAGCGGGGCCGGTTTGGGGATCAGCTGGTCGACCGGCACGGAGACGTACTCGGCGTGGCTCGACCGACGCCAGGACCAGCCGAGCACCTCGTCGCCGACCGCGAACCTGCTCACCCCCTCGCCGACCGCGTGCACGACCCCGGCGAGGTCGCTCCCCTCACCGGACGGGAACGTCGCGGGGAAGCGGGACTGGAGCGCACCGCTGCGGATTGCCGCCTCCCCCGGGTTGATCCCGGCCGCTCGCACTTCGACGACCACCTCGCCCGCGGCCGGCACCGGGACGTCGACATCGGCGACGTAGAGGACGTCGCGGTCGCCGTAGTGGTCGAATCGCACCGCGCGGGCCATCCGGCCTCCTCACCTGGTGTGACCTGGCCCGCCCACCATACCGGCCGCCGGTCCGGGGGGCCCGCCGACTCAGAGACCTGAGGACCGCGCCGGACCCCGGACGGGGACTCCTCTCCGGATGAGCTCGTCGCCGGCTGTCCTCGACAGCAGCGCCTCGATCGCACCGGGTTCCCCGGGCCGGGCGAAGATGAACCCCTGGCCGATGTCGCAGCTCACGTCCCGGAGCCCCTCCAGCTGGGACTGCTTCTCGATCCCCTCCGCCAGGGTCACCAGCCCGAGCGTGCGGCCCAACTCGACCAGGGTGTGGATGAGCGCGGCGGCGTCGGCCGACCCGTCCATCGCCGAGACGAAGGACCGGTCGATCTTGAGCACGTCCACCGGGAACTGCCGGAGGTAGGCCAGGGAGGAGTACCCGGTCCCGAAGTCGTCGATGGCGATCATCACGCCGAGCTCCTTGAGCCGATTGAGCCGGGAGACCGTCGCGTTGGCATCTTTCATCAGGGTCGACTCGGTCACCTCGATGATCAGCGAGCTCGGGTTGAGCCGGTGCTCCTCGAGGGCACGCCGCACGTCGTCGACCAGCCCGTCCGATTCGAGCTGGCGCATCGAGACGTTGACCGACATCGTGGTCCGGTAACCTCGGCCGTACCAGCTCGCGGCCTGGCGACACGCCTCGTCGAGCACCCGGCGCCCGACGTCGACGATCAGCCCGGTGTCCTCGAGGACGGGGATGAAGGTGTCGGGGGTGATGACGCCCTTGGTCGGATGGCGCCACCGGAGGAGTGCCTCCACCCCGCGCACCCGGACGTGCTCGAGATCGAAGATCGGCTGGTAGAGCAGGAAGAACTGGTCACCGGCCAGCGCCCCGGTGAGATCGGACTTGAGCTCGAGGCGATGGTGAGCGGCGGACTGCATGGCGGCCTCGAAGACCACCCACCGGTTCCGGCCAGCGGCCTTCGAGCGGTAGAGGGCGATGTCCGCATCCCGCAGCAGCTCCCGGGCGGATGCACGGTCACCGGTCGCGATGCCGATGCTCGCGGTCACCGAGACGGGGATCTCCTCGAAGTCCTCGACGTGGAACGGGGCGTCGAGCACCTGGTGGATCCTCTCGGCCACCGGCTCGGGCCCCCCCTCCAGCGAAAGGCCCTCGGTCAGGATGACGAATTCGTCGCCACCCAGCCTTCCGACGGTGTCGCTCGCCCGGAGCATGCCGAGCAGCCGGCCCGCCACCGCCTGGAGGACCCGGTCCCCGGCCTCGTGACCCAGCGAGTCGTTGGCGTCCTTGAAGTTGTCCAGGTCGATGAAGAACGCGGCGACCGGCTCGCGGGTCCGCCTCGCACGGACCAGCATCTGGTCGGCCCGGTCGAGGATCAGCTGGCGGTTGGCCAGACCGGTCAGCGGATCGTGGAGGGCTCGGTGGGCGAGAAGCGCCTCGAACTCCTTGCGCTCGGTGATGTTGCGGATGTTGGCGACGTACCCGGCGACCGAGGGACGGTCCAGGAGGTCGGAGACCACCGCCTCGACGTCGCACCAGCTCCCGTCCTGGCGCGCCATCCGGAACTGGGTGAGGGCGCCGTCCGGTGCCATCCGCAGTTGCGAGCCGAGTCGGTCCCGCACCCGGTCGCGGTCGTCGGGATGGATGATGTCGGTGGCACGCATGCCGACGAGGAGGTCAGGTTCGACATCGAGGAGGCCGGAGATCGCCGGGGAGACGTAGGTGATCACCCCGGACCCCGCGATGACCAGGGTGACATCGGAGGAGTGCTGGATGAGCGAGCGGAAACGGTCCTCGCTCCGGCGTGCGGAGGCCTCGGCCTCCTCCTTCTCCTCCATGGTCGCGCCCACCATCCGGATCATGAAGACGAGCACGGCGGCACCCACCAGCGCGATGCCGAGTGCCGTGTCGCGGGGGAGCTCGGAGGGCACCCATCCTTCCCAGAGGCCGATCTGGGCGACCAGGATGCACCCCAGGCTCCAGAACATCGAGGTGATCCAGACGCGCGAACCACACAGCGCGACGTTCCCGAGTGCGAGGAAGACAAATGCACCCAACAGGACGGGACCCCATCCGGTGAGGTAGATGACCACTGCGGTCCCGACCAACTGGATCCCGACCCGCAGGAAGAGGGTCAGATCGGAGGGCCGCCGCGCGTAGAGCCGGTCGAGACCGACGCTGGCCACCAATGCGCCCGAGAACACCGTGATCCACAGCCATGCGGGTTCGTGCGCCACCACGCCGAAGTGCATGAGCAACAGGATCGAACCCATTGCCAGGGGCGCGAAGAGGAACGCCAGATAGGAAGAGGCGGGCCTGCGCCGTGCGGTCGCGCGTCCCTCCCGAGCGCCACCCTCGACCCCACGTGCAGGTGTCGTCTCGCCGTCCGTTGCTGTGGCAACCGTCATGGGGACCCCGTCGTCCTCCTGCGCAGACCCGTACCCGAACTAGGTCGTCACGATCGCCCCGCACCTTGAGGACGCAGCGCCATCAGGGGCTGGGTGGGCTCAGGCCACGGCCGGGGGTGGCTCCACGTCGACCTCGACGCCCAGCCGGGGCACGCACCGGTCGAGCCATCGGGGCATCCACCAGTTGGCGTCGCCGACCACCTCCATGATCGAGGGCACCAGCACCATCCGCACCAGCGTCGCATCGATGAGGATGGCCGAGGCCAGTCCCAACCCGAAGACCTTGAGGACGTGGAGCGGGTCGCCGAAGACGAACGAGCCGAAGACGCAGATCATGATCGCTGCGGCGGCGGTGATCACCCGGGCGGTCTTGGCCAGCCCGTCGGCCACCGCGGTCGAGTTCTGACCGGTCCGCCGCCACTCCTCCCGGATCCGCGACAGGAGGAAGACCTCGTAGTCCATCGAGAGCCCGAACAGGATGGTGAACATCATGAGCGGGATCCACGGATCGATCGGGCCGGTCGCACCGATCCCGAAGAACCCGCCCAGCCAGCCCCACTGGAAGACCGCCACGATGACTCCGTAGGCGGCGCCGACCGAGAGCAGGTTGACGACGACCGCCTTGAGCGGGATGGCCAGCGATCGGAACACGGCCATCAGGAGAAGGAAGGAGAGAAGGAGGACCGCGCCGATGACCCACGGGAGCCGCGGCGGACAGATAGGAGGACGCGTCGACCGACCCGGCCGTCTCGCCGCCGACGTAGGCGGCCACCCCGGTGCCAGCGGTGACCGAGGGGATCACCTGATCGCGGAGATGGTGGACGAGCGCCTCGGTCTGCGCCGTCTGCGGTGCGGCCGTCGGGTAGGCGATGACCACGGCCGCGGTTCCCGACCGGCTGTAGACGGCCGGGGTGGCGAACGCGACACCAGGGGTGGTTCGTATCTCCGAGGCAAGACGGTCGGCGGCGGCGTGGTCACCGGGCGGCACCCTGGCCGCGATCAGCAGGGGCCCGTTGAACCCGGGGCCGAACCCCGTGGCCAGTGCGTCGAACGCCTGCCTCGTGGTGGTGTTGGCCGGGTCGTTCCCCGCGTCGGTGAAGGCCAGGCGCATCGAGAAGAGGGGCAGTGCGAGGAAGACCAGGATCAGCAGTGCGGTCACGCCGGCAAGGACCGGGTGACGCTGGACCGTGCGGCTCCAGCGAAACCAGAAGCCCCGGGCGGTCGGCGCCGACCCGCTCTGGAGGAGTCCCGGGATGCGCAACTTGTCGATGGCCAGGCCGGAGAAGCCGAGCATCGCTGGCAGCAGCGTGACCGCGGCCAGCATCACCAGCACCACCGCGGCGATCGCCCCGACGGCCAGGCCGCGCATGAAGGGCAACTGGAGGATGAAGAGGCCGAGCAGCGAGATGATGACCGTCGTACCGGCGAAGAGCACCGACCTCCCGGAGGTCGCCAGGGAGACGGCCACCGCGTCGCGCGGATCCCGGCCCTCGGTCAGGAAGCCGCGGTAGCGGGTGACAACGAACAGGGCGTAGTCGATCCCGACGCCGAGTCCGATCATGGCCATGATCTCGGGAGCGAAGGTCGGTGTGGTCACCACGTGCGAGAGCAGGTCGAGGACTGCGAAGGCGACCGCGATACCGAAGATCGCGGTGATGATGGGGAGGCCCATCGCCACCACCGACCCGAAGGCCAGCAGCATGATGATGATCGCGGCCAGGATCCCGAAGGCTTCGCTCGAACCCGGCTTCGCTCCGGAGACGAGACCGATCGCCTCGCCACCGAGCGCGACCTTGTAGCCGGGCGCCTCGTACCGCTGGGCGGTGTCCACCACCGCCTGGACCGCCGAGGTCGGCAGGTTGCCGGCGATCTCGTCGAAGGCGATTCGGATGTAGGCGACGTGTCCGCTGCGCGACACCTGGGTCGCTCCGCCCGGCGCGAGCGGGCTGGCGACCCCCGAGACATGGGCGAGCGGGCGGAGGGCCGAGGCCAGCTCCCGGGTGCGGGCCTGATTGGCCGGGTCCGCGAACGGCGCAGAGGTCGTGACGACCACCTCGGCCGGGCTCCCCGCGAGCCCGGGGAACTCGCTGTTCAGGATCTGCTGGGCCTGCTGGGTCCCGCCCGAGAGGTTGTTGGTGAACGAGCTCCCCGCGGTCTGCGCCAGGACGTTGAAGACCACCAGTCCGAGGATCCAGGCCAGGAGCACCCATCGCCGGTGGTCGTAGCACGTCCTCGCCAGCCGGGCGAGGACGCTCTGCTCGGCCGGGCGGGAGGGCGGCTCGATCGCCCGTGCCGCGGGCCGGGGTGCCTGTTGTGTGGTCGTCACGGCATACCTCCACCTCGGTCGGTCGCCTCAGGGTAACGACAGGCCACGCCTGCCGGCCGCGGCGGGACCCTTCTGCCGCCGGAGATCACTCGGCGGCCTCGGGCCGCAGCAGGGGGAACAGGATCACGTCACGGATGGCGTCGACCTCGGCCAGCAACATGGTCAGGCGGTCGATGCCGATGCCGATCCCGGCGGTCGGGGGGAGGCCGTACTCGAGCGCCCGGATGAACGCCTGATCGGCGGGATGGGCCTCGAGGTCACCTTTGGCGACGGCGTCCGCCTCGCGCCGGAACCGCTCCTGCTGCTCCTCGGGAACGTTGAGCTCGCTGTAGCCGTTGGCCAGCTCCCGGCCGTCTGCACACAGCTGGAACCGGTCGGCCATCGACGGGTCGTCCACGCTGTGGCGGGCGAGGGGCGAGACCTCCACCGGGAAGCCGACGACGAAGACGGGGTCGACCACGGTCGGGAGCAACACGGTGTCGTACAGCTCGAAGATGAGCTTCCCCGATCCCCACTCGGGCAGGTAGTCGACCTGATGGGTGTCGCATACCGCACGCACGTCCTCGACCGGATCGGTCGGGTGCAGAGGGCGACCGACGACCTCCTCCACCCAACCCAGGAGCGGGCGCCGCGGCCACGGAGGGGTCAGGTCGATCGTCCGCCCGCCGACGGTGAACTGCAGACGACCGGTGGCACGCTGCGCGGCGTCCACGATCAGCCGCCCGGTGAGGTCCATCCCGTCGTCCACGTCGCCGAAGGCTCGGTACGCCTCGAGCGCGGTGAACTCCGGGCTGTGCCTCGTGTCGATCCCCTCGTTGCGGAAGTTCCGGGCGATCTCGAAGACGCGCTCGTAGCCTCCGACGACCAGGCGCTTGAGGTAGAGCTCGGGTGCGATCCGGAGGGTGAGGTCGACATCGAGCGCGTTCGAATGGGTGAGGAAGGGGCGGGCCAGCGCTCCGCCGGCCTGGGGCTGGAGGATGGGCGTCTCGACCTCGAGAAACTGCTCGTCGGCGAGGAGGCTGCGCATCGCGGCGACGATCCGGAACCGGATGTCGAAGACCCGCCTGGTGTCCGGGTTGGCCAGCAGGTCGATCTCGCGCTGACGGTACCGGGTGTCGGTCTCGGCCAGACCGTGCCATTTGTCGGGCAGGGGACGCAACGCCTTGGACAGCAGGGTCAAGCCGGTGACGTCCAACGAGAGCTCACCCCGCCGGCTCGTGACCACCTCCCCCTCCGCCCCGACCCAGTCGCCGAGGTCGATCTGCTCCAGGACGAGGGCGGCCCGACCGGAGAGGGTGGACTCTTGCATGAGCAGCTGCAGGGTCCCGGTCATGTCCTGGAGGGTCGCGAACGAGATGCGCCCGTGACCCCGGAGCGCGGTCACCCGCCCCGCGATGCGTACCGTCTCGCCGGTGCGGACGTCGGGGCCGAGGGCGTCGTGGAGCCGGTGGAGCCCGGCCGCCGAGGCGGTGCGGTCGAACCGCGCCGGGTAGGGATCGATCCCGTGGGCGGCCAGCGCATCCCGCTTCTTGCGGCGCTCGGCACTCAGCAGGTCGGCCGTGCGCGCCGGGACCTCCTCCGCGGGTCCGCCCGACGCGGTCTTGGGATCGGTCGTCACAATGGCAGCTTCTCCCTCGCACGCGGCAGGCCCGGCTCGAAGGGACCGCTCGGTCATCTTACGAGGCACCCGGAGCAGCGGTCGACGACCAGGGGCGCGGTGCTGCGTATGCTGCCCGGGCGCCCCTAGCTCAACGGTAGAGCAGCAGATTCTTAATCTGCAGGTTGGGTGGTTCGAGTCCCCCGGGGCGCACCAGCGGACCCGGTGGTTGGGTCACCTTCGCCGGTGCTCCGGCTCACCGTTCCGGTGCCTCCGCGCCGCCTCCGGTGGGGCGACCGGCCAGCCACCGCCGGAGCCCGGCTGCATTGGAGTGGACCCCGTTCATCACCTCCAGCTTCTCCCGGTGCTCCTCGGGCACGCCGTCGAGATCCGAGGCGAAGGCGGTGGAGAGCGCCGCGGCGATGTCCCCACCGCTGCGGAAGGCGGACTCGGCCACCGCGGCCCAACGCCGCAGGGTGCCGTCCGCTTCGTCCAGGACGTCGAGCGGGTCGGGCAGCAGCCCGTAGTGGGCGAGTGCGAGTCCGGTCGGGCGGCGTTCCGCGAAGCGGCGCAGTGAGTGCAGCGCCTGGTCGAGGTCGAAGTCCGGTGGCGGTGTCGAAGGGCGAAGCACCCCGGCGTCGGGGAGCTTGACCCCGACCGCGTCTCCCGCGAAGAGGATGCCGCTCCTGCTGTCGTGCAGGCCGAGGTGGTGCTTCGCATGGCCCGGCGAGTCCACCGCGACCAACACCCGGTCGGGGCCGACCCGGATCTCCTCCCCGTCCTCGAGCACATGGATCCGCTCGGCGGGCGTGGGGTCCAGACGGCCGTAGAGCGAGTCGAGCAGCGGACCGTAGACCCGGGCGGCCGAGTCGACCAGACGACTCGGGTCGGCAAGATGACGGGCGCCCTTCGGATGGACGTAGACGGTCGCCCGGGGGAACGCGCGGGCGACGTCCCCGACCCCGCCGGCGTGGTCGAGGTGGATGTGGGTGACCACCACACCCGCCAGGTCGTCGGCACCCAGGCCCAACCGGGCGAGATGGGCCAGCAGCGCGGGAACCGAGCTCTGGCTGCCGGTCTCGATCAGCACCGGCGCCTCCCCCTCCATGAGATAGCCGGCGGTCACCCGCTCCCAGCCACCGAGGCGGGTGTCGAGCTCGAGCACCCCCTCGGCGATCACCGTCCCGGTCGGCGGCGGGGATGGGTCGTCCGGATCGAACGGGTGGCCGTGACGGTGGCCACCCGGACCGTGCGGGTGATGACCGCTCACGCGCCGATCACCGTTCCCCTCGGATCCCGCGGCGGGCGGTCTTCTTGGTCGCCCGTCCGACCGCCTTCTTCGCGGTGGTTGCCTTCTTCGCGGTGGTTGCCTTCTTCGCGGTGGTTGCCTTCTTCGTGGCGGTGCCTTCTTGCGGTGGTGCCTTCTTTGCCGGCGCGGCCTTCTTGGCCGACGCGGTCTTCTTTGCCGGTACCGGTGCCCGGGCCGGGCGGGTGGCCTTCGACGCCGCGGCCGCCGGGCGGTGCGCCTCCCCGGCAGTCGAGCGTCTGGAGGGTCCGTGCATGTGGCGAGCGGCCATTCCCATTGGACCGCCACCGAGGGTCTGGCGGGCAAGACCGAGGAACACGTGGTCGGGGGCGGGTTTCTGGTGCCCGCCGATGTTGGCCGCCGAGTTGATCAGCGAGACGTGGGAGAAGGCCTGCGGAAAATTCCCGACCAGCCGGCCGGCGATCGGGTCGTACTCCTCTGAGAGGAGTCCGAGATCGTTGCGGAGGTCGAGCAGCCGCTGGAACAGCTGGCGGGCGTCGCCCTCCCGGCCGAGCAGCATCAGGCAGTCGACCAACCAGAACGAGCAGGCGAGGAACGCACCCTCTTGACCGCGCAGGCCGTCGACGTCAGCACTGTCCGCGGTCTGATAGCGCAGGACGAAGTCGCCTTCCACCAGCTCACGTTCGACGGCCTCGATCGTCCCCTTGACGCGGGGATCGCTGACCGGGAGGAAGCCGACCAGAGGGATCATCAGCAGACTGGCATCGAGGAGATCCGAGCCGTAGTACTGGGTGAAGGATCCTTTGTCGGGGTTGAAGCCCTCGTCGCAGACCTGGTCGTGGATCTCGGTGCGGATGGACCTCCAGCGGTCGACCGGCCCCTCGAGCTGGAACCGCTCGATGCTCTTGATGGCGCGGTCGATGGCCACCCACGCCATGACCTTCGAGTGGGTGAACTGCCGCTGGGGCCCACGGACCTCCCAGATCCCGTCGTCGGGTTCACGCCACCCGGTCTCGACGAAGTCCATCAGTGCCAGCTGCAGGGCCCAGGAGGGACCCGTGGTGACGTCCCCGTTCTGGGCGGACTCGTAGAGCGCGGACATGACCTCGCCGTACACGTCGAGCTGGAACTGGCCGGCGGCCGCGTTGCCGATCCGCACCGGCCGTGACCCCTCGTACCCCGGCAGCCAGTCCACCTCCCACTCGTCGAGGCGACGTTCGCCTGCCGCCCCGTACATGATCTGCATCTGCGACGGATCGCCGGCCGCGGCCCGGAGCAACCACGACCGCCAGGCCATCGCCTCCTGGTAGAAACCGCCCCGCATCAGCGACTCGAGCGTGAGAGTCGCATCGCGCAACCAGCAGTACCTGTAGTCCCAATTGCGCGCGCCTCCCAGGGTCTCCGGCAACGAGGTGGTGGCCGCGGCCACGATCCCTCCGGTCGGCTCATAGGTCAGCGCCTTCAGCGTGATCAGAGAACGCACGACCGCGTCGCGGTGCTCCCCCTGGTAGGTGCACTGCGCAGCCCACTCCTGCCACCACTGTTCGGTGTCGTCGATCGCGTAGGACGGGGCGACCGGACGTGGGGGTGCATCGCACGCCGGATACCAAGAAAGCGAGAAGGGCACCCTCTGACCCTCCGACACGGTGAACTCCGAGACGGTGGAGAGATCACGACCCCGGGTGGCCACGGTCGTCCACAGCGAGAGGCCGTCCGGACCGGCCAGTGCGGTGAGCGTGCCATCGGTGTGCCGCACCCAGGGCACGATCTGGCCGTAGCCGAAGCGGATGGTGAGCTGCATCTCCATCTCGACCCGGCCCAGCACCCCCTCGACGAGGCGCACCACCTCGGGATGGTCCTGGCGGATGGGCATGCAGTCGACCACCCTGACCGTCCCGGTATCGGTGACGTATTCGGACTCGAGCACCAAGGTGTCGCCCCGGTAGTGGCGGCGGGTGGCCCGCTTCACCCCCCTCGGTGCGATCTTCCAGCATCCGTTGTCCTCGGTCCCGAGGAGCTTGGCGAAGCAGGCCCCCGAATCGAAACGGGGGAGGCAGAGCCAGTCGATCGATCCGTCGTGTCCGACCAGGGCGACCGTGTGGAGGTCGCCGATGATCCCGTAGTCCTCGATGGGAAGCGCCATGGCCAATGTCTAGCCCGGCCGACCGCCGTCGGCGGGTCCTTGCTCTGGCCGTTCAGCCCGGTGTGCAGCCGCCGGTTCCGACGGTGCCGGTGGCCGACTCGGCTCGAAGGACCCGGGTGAGCACCCCCGGCGAGGTGAGGGCGTACCCGATGTCGCCGTTGGTGGTCGACCGCGAGAACACGACACCGATCACCTTGCCGTCGGGCTGGACGAGCGGACCTCCCGAGTTGCCCGGCCGCACCGTGGCCTGGATCTCGTAGACGTCGCGCACGGTGAGTCCCTGCCCGTAGATGTCCCGGCCCTGGGCGGTGAACTCCGCCATGACCCCCGCGGGCACCGCGGTGAACGGACCGCCCTCCGGAAAGCCGAGGACCGCCGCCGGATCCCCCCTCGCAACGGTGCCCGGGTCGAGCGGGAGCGGAGACGCGGTCAGCCCTTGGACCCGCATCACCGCGAGGTCGTAGGAGGGATCGAAGAAGACCACCGAGGTCCCATGGGTACCGGCGGCGTCCTCCACCGTCGGGTCGGCGATGCCCGCGACCACGTGCGCGTTGGTCACCACCAACCCGGGGGCGACCACGAACCCGGAGCCTTCCTGGATCTGTCCGCAGCCGTCACCGACGATCTTGACCGTCGATGCGTCGGCGGCCAGGACGGCCTGGCGGAGCTCGGCGTTCCCCGGGAGCGCAACCGGTGCGGCCGATTCGGGGGCGAACCCGGCGAAGACCGGCGGGAACCCCTCCGCCGACAGGAATCCCTGGACCCGGGCGAAGACCGACGGCGGCGTGGGGAGGACGTCGTCGATCGACCGGAGGATGCGCGAACCGGAGATGGCGGCGTTGAGGCCGAGCGAGGAGGTGTCCACCAGGGTGCCGGCCAGGAGCCAGAGGGTGAGCAGGGCGGCGACCACGGCCACCACCAGGCCGAGCCCGGAGTCCACCGAGCCGGCGAGTCCGCGGTGGAGCTGGCGGAAGCTGAGTCCGCCGATCAGGCGGCCCAGGCTCCCGCAGGCGGTGGCGACGCCCAGCATGGTCACCAGAGCCACCGCCATCCGGGCGTTCGGGTCGTGCACCCAGCGGACGGTCACCGAGGCCATCAGCGCACCGAGCCAGAGGCCGACCAGGAACCCGCCCAGCGAGAGCACCTGCACCATCGCACCGAGCCGGAACCCGTGGATCGCGGCTCCGGCCACCAGCAGGACGACCACCACGTCGACGACGTTCACCCGGCACCGCTCCCCTGCAGAACCGACCGGGCGCCGGGCGAACGACCGGGCTCCGGAGAAACGGGGACACGCGCCACCGCGCCACGGTAGACCGCGCCCGCCGGGTCCGGTCCCCATCACCCCGACCACCGGGGAGGACGTGCCACAATCGCCCCGGTCCAGGCGGCGGGGACGGACCGGACCGCCAGGAGGGAGAGGTGCGGTGCCGGGTGGGCAACCCCTGTGCGAGAGGCCACGGCGCCGGATGGCGGTGGCGCTCACGGTCGGCGCGCTCCTCGTCCTGACTGCGTGCACGCCGGACGGGCCCGGCGGGGGGACCGCAGCCGGCACGGGGTCGACCATCGCCTCGGGCTCGCCGTGGAGGGGGGCGCTCGCCACGGACACCCTCCCGGCCCCGGTCCACGACCTCCAGGCCGTCTCGTGCGCGAGCGCGGCGCGGTGCTGGGCGATCGGCTCCACGCTCGGGTCGGGCGGCGGCCCGAACGGTGCGGCGGTCGTCGCGACCACCGACGGCGGGGCGGTCTGGAGCCTCGAGGCGATCCCGAGCTCCGTCGGCTTCCTCTCGGACATCTCGTGTGGCGACGTGCACCACTGCGACGCGGCGGGCCAGTCCGGACAGACCGGGACCGGGCCGGGTGTCGTCATCGACACCGCCGACGGCGGCGCAACTTGGGTGATCCAGACCATCCCCCCGGGGACCACCGAGGTCGACGGTGTGGCCTGCCGCAGCGACCTGCGTTGCGTCGCGATCGCGAGGGCCGGTGGCCCCCCCGAGACGATGGTGTCTGACCGCGCCGGCGCGCCCTTCGTCGCCGCCGGAGCCCTCCCCGTCGGGGTCACCACCGCCACCGCGCTCGCCTGCACCAGCGACCGCGACTGCTGGGCGACCGTGAACACCACGGGCTCCGCCGGGTCTACGGGCTCGGTCGTCGCCACCAGCGACGGTGCGGCCAGCTGGAGCCACCTCCCCACCCCCGCCGGCATCGGGGAGCTCAACGGCATCGACTGCGACCGCCGACCGACGTCGGGGCCGGGACCGACACCCACGACCGCGCGATCGGCCCCGGGGTCGGCGGGCGGAACGACGACCACCACCTCTGCAGGTGCCGGGGTGGCCGGTGTCGGGTGCGTCGCCGTCGGGTCCACCTCGAACTCGGTCAACGCCGCCCGCACGGGCCGGGGGGTGGTCATCACCACCACCGACGGCGGTGCTGCCTGGTCGATCGCGCCGGTCGCCTCCCTCCCGGCGGACCTGCTCTCGGTGTCCTGCGCGGGCCCGTGCGTCGCGGTCGGGACCAGCGCGGTTCCCGCCCCACTCGAGGGGACCGTCCTGCTGACCCCGGGGTCCGGGACCACCGCGACCGCCTGGCACCGGGCCGCGGTCGTGCCGGTCGCCCTCCCCCTCGCCGGAGTCAGCTGCGTCTCCCTCTCCGCCTGCGTGGCGGTCGGGGAGTCGATCACCGCCCGCCTCGAGGGGGGATGACCCGGGGTGCCCGCGACGCCTCCCCCGGCCCGTCACAGGGGTTCCCTATGATCGGCGTCGTGCCCGGGCGTCCCCATCTGCCGCGTTCGCGCCTCCTCCGAGTGCGGAGCGCCAGAGGGTGACCAACGTCGAACGGATCGAGCCGGGCTCCCGCCGGCGCCCGACCACCACCTCTGCCTTCGGGGTCGGACGGCGCGAGGCGCACGACGCCTCCTCGTTCTATGCACGGTTCACGCCACCGCTCCTCTCGGAGGACAGCGTGGTCGCACCGCACGCCGCCCGCGACACCATCTGGGTCGGGGACGCCCGCGAGATGGACCGTCGGGGAGCGGTGGCCGACAACTCGGTCGCGCTCGTGGTCACCTCGCCGCCCTACTTCGCAGGCAAGGAGTACGAGCGGGCGCTCGGCGTGGGCCACGTGCCGGTGGACTTCGCCGCCTACCTCTCCATGCTCCACGACGTGTTCGCCCGGTGCTTCGACAAGCTCGAGCCCGGTGGCCGGATCGCGGTCAACGTGGCCAACCTCGGTCGCAAGCCCTACCGCTCCCTCGCCCGGGACGTGATCGATCTGCTCGAGGGGCTCGGGTACCTGCTCCGCGGCGAGATCATCTGGCAGAAGAGCCAGGCCGCGGGTGGCTCGTGTGCCTGGGGCACCTACCAGCGTCCGGGCAACCCGGTGCTCCGCGACATCACCGAACGGGTCGTCGTGGCCTCCAAGGGTCGCTTCGACCGTGCCGTCCCCCCCGAACAGCGTGCTCGCGACGGCCTGCCGAGCGAGGGGACGATGGCGATGGACGAGTTCGTCGACGCCACCACCGACCTCTGGGACATCCCCACCGAATCGGCGACCCGGATCGGCCACCCCGCGCCGTTCCCCGTCGAGCTCCCGCGCCGGCTCATCGACCTCTACACCTACCGCGGCGATCTCGTGCTCGACCCGTTCATGGGTTCAGGGTCGACCGCCGTGGCGGCCGTCCGCACCGAGCGGCACTACGTCGGCTTCGACACCGACGCGTCGTACGTCGCCCTCGCGGAGCGTCGCGTCGAGGAGGAGCGGGCCGCTGCACCCCCCGGCCGGCGGGTCACGGTGGCGCCCGGTCGGGCAGGCGGGTCCCGGAACCCCGGGTCGGCCGATCCGGCGGTCGCCCGCGGCCACAAGGCCCGCGACATCGCCCAGACCACGCTCGAGGCCGCGGGGTTCACCGGCATCGAACGGGGTGTCGCCTACGGCGATCTCGGGGTCGGCGTCGACTTCCGCGCCCGAGACGCCCACGGCGCCTACTGGCTGTTCGAGCTCTCCGGCGCCTACTCGGCCACCCGCCCGGGGCTGCGCCGGCCGGACATGCTCTGGAGGGCACTCGGGAAGTCCGCCGTGCTGCACCAGGCCCGGCTGGCCGAACCGGGCCGCGGCGATCTCGGGCCCCTGGTCCTGCTCTCCACGGACCGCCCGGCCGCCCGCAGCGCCGGAGCCAAGGCGCTCTCGGTGGTCCGGACGCCCGATGGAAGCGGTCCCGTCCACGACGTGGTCGAGCTCCTCGACGCCGAGTCGAGCGCGCGGCTGACCACCTACGCGAGCGGGGGTCACCGACCCGGATGACCGGTCGGTGGGGAGGGCGCCGTGCCGGATGACCGGACCGTGGTCACCGAGCTGGGCACCGCACTCGGCACCCTCCCCTTCGCCGATCCGCTCGACGCGCTGCGTGCCCGCCCGTCCGTACTGGCCATCGGTCCCGACGCCTGGGACCACCTGGACGCGGTGGTTGGTTCGGGCCGGTTCGCCGCCGAGCTCGCCGGGGCGTTCTCCAACGGCCGGGCGTTCCTCGAGGCGGCCGACGGCCTCCGTGACCGGGTACCCCTGACCATCGAGTGGACCGGCGGCCGGCGCGCGCCCGGTGACGAGGTCGCCCCGATCGACCTCCGCATCGACCACGTCTACCTGGTCAGCTGCAAGTACGAGTCGGACATCGTGGCCAACGTCTCTCCGGCCCGCCTCTTCGAGGGCTTGCTCGCGACCGCCGGCGCCTGGGGCCGGGGCGACTGGTACGAGACGGTGGCCGCGGACGAGTACGTCGCGCTCTACCGCGCCTGCACCCGCGCGGCCGGGCTGACCGCGCACCCAGACACCCCGGACGCCTGCAGCCGCGAGCAGCTGGCCGCCCTCCGCGCCGAACTCCCCGGTCGCTCCTATCCCGATGCCACCTCGCGGGGTGCCTACGCCGACCTCTGCCGGGCGGTGAGCACCGCGTCGGCCTCCCGCTGGTCCGAGCACCTCGCCGGGGCGCCGGCGCGCGAGACGATGCTCTGGCGCCTGCTCCGCATCGGCAGCGCGCCCTACTTCGTGCTCGGCAACGACCGGGCCACCGGGGCGGCGGTCCGCTACCGGGTGGACGGACCCTGGGACTGGCGGGACCGGTTCGAGCTCCGCTCGTTCTCGGTGACCCCGGCCGAGGCGGGCCAACCCCGGGTCGACTGGTCGTGCACCTACCGTGCCCGGGAGGACGGCGTCGACCGCACCGCCTCGGGGCACGTCGAGATCCGATGGAGCCACGGCCGGTTCTGTGGCCCTCCCGAGGCCAAGGTCTACCTCGACACGCCGATGTCCCGGCTCCCCGGGTACCATCCGCTGGTGGCAGCCGCGGAGCCCCAGCTCAGCCTCTTTCCCTCCTGGCCGTGAGCGATCCGGTCGCCTGGGACGGCGACGCCTACCAGCGGCGCTTCGACGACCTCGCCGCCGCCGGAGTCGACGTGCACGGCGAGGCGGGGTTCGTGGCCGGGCTCGGGCCGACCTCGGTGCTCGACGCCGGCTGTGGCAGCGGGAGGGTGGCGGTCGAGCTGTCCCGCCGGGGGATCCCGGTGGTCGGCGTCGACCGCGACGCATCGATGATCGCCGCGGCCCGCCGGCTCGGTCCCGGCCTCGAGTTCGTGATCGCCGACGTCGCCACGGTCGACCTCGGGCGCACCTTCGCGCTGGTGGTGATGGCGGGTGACGTCCCGCTGTTCACGCCGCCTGGCAACCGGGCCGCGCTGGTGGCCGGGTGCGCACGGCACCTCGAGGACGGAGGGGTGTTGGTCGCCGGGTTCCAGCAGGACGGTCGCTACCCGGTGACCGCGTACGACGAGGACTGCCGGGCAGCCGGGCTGCTCCCGGACGGTCGGTGGGCGACCTGGTCGGGCGAGCCGTTCACCCCCGACGCAACGTACGCGGTCTCCCTGCACCGGCGGAGCACCTGAGCGGTAGACCTCGTGCACCCCGGCCCTGCGATCATGGGTCGGCGGAGAAGGGACACCCCATGCGCAATCCCATGTTCGTCCACGACGAGGCGCTCACCGACCTCATCCTCGGGTACTGCCGCTGGCGCCTCGCGCTCGACCCGGTCCCGCTCGACTACGGGGGAGCGGTGACCAAGTCGTCGCTGACCGCGAGCCTCGAGGGGCTGATCGACCGCACCGGGACCGACCCCGAGCGCATCATGGACGTCTTCGACCACCAGCTGGCCACCGCGGTCATCTCCTGCGACAGCCCTCGGTTCCTCTCGTTCATCCCGGCCGCGCCGACCAAGGCCTCGTTGCTCTTCGACATGGTGGTGGCCTGCTCCTCGCTCCAGGGGACCTCGTGGATGGAGGCGGCGGGCGCGGTCGCCGCCGAGAACCAGGCGCTCGGTGTGCTCGCCGGGCTGGCCGGGCTCCCGGCGGGAGCCGGGGGCTGCTTCGTGTCCGGTGGGTCGGCCGGCAACCTGTCCGCCCTGATGGTCGCCCGGGACACGGCCGCCCACCGGATGGGTGACCGGACACCGCATCGCCCGGTGGTGGCCATCAGCGAAGAGGCCCACTCCTCGGTGGGCAAGGCCCTCCAGGTGCTGGGGGTCGAGGCCCTCCAGGTGCCGTGCGTCGACCACCGGCTCACCGGTCGGGTCCTGCGGGCCGCGCTCGACTCGGACCCGCGTGGCCGCGACGCCATCGCGGTGGTCGCGACCGGCGGTACCACCAACGCCGGGATCATCGACGACCTGGCCGGGGTGGCGGCGGTGGCCGCGGAGCGGTCCCTCTGGTTCCACGTGGACGGGGCCTACGGGTGTGCCGCCCTGTTCGCACCCTCGGTGCGCGATCGGTTCGACGGCGTCGAACGGGCCGACTCGCTGGTCGTCGACCCGCACAAGTGGCTCTTTGCGCCGTTCGACTGCGCCGCCCTGCTCTACCGTGAGCCGCGCCTCGCCAAGGCGGTCCACACCCAGGATGCCTCGTACCTCGACGTGCTGCACCGGGACGACCCGGAGGTCTGGAACCCGAGCGACTACGCCTACCACCTGACCCGCCGGGCCCGTGGTCTCCCGCTCTGGTTCTCCCTCGCCGTCTACGGCACCGATGCCTACCGCGACGCGATCGAGACGGTGCTGACCGTGGCCCGGGAAGCAGCCGATCTCATCGAGCGCACCTCCTATCTGGAGCTGGTCCGGCGGCCCGAGCTCTCGGTGGTCCTCTTCCGCCGCACCGGATGGGACCGCGCCACCTACGAGGCCTGGTCGGCCGGGCTGCTCGCCGACCAGATCGGGTTCGTCACCCCGACCACCTGGGAGGGGGAACCGGTGGGCCGGCTGGCCCTGCTCAACCCGGAGACCTCGGTCGGCATCATCGAGGAGATCCTCGGCACCCTGGCCTGATCGTGGGATGGCCGTCGCGCCCGTGCCACACTGTGCGCGGCCGGACCGGGACCCGGTTGGAGGCACGAATGCCGTGTGAGGTACGGGCTGTGGTGGCGATGGCCAAAGGCGCGCCGGTGGAGGTGGTCACCGTGGTGGTGCCCGACCCCGGGCCGGGCGAGGCGGTGGTCCGGGTCCAGGCATGCGGTGTGTGCCACACCGACCTCCACTACCGCGAGGGAGGGATCAACGACGAGTTCCCCTTCCTGCTCGGTCACGAAGCGGCCGGAGTGGTCGAGTCGGTCGGCCCCGATGTGAGCACGGTGGCCCCCGGCGATTTCGTGGTGCTCAACTGGCGGGCCGTCTGCGGGGAGTGCCGCTCGTGCCGGCGCGGGCGACCCTGGTACTGCTTCACGACCCACAACGCGACCCAGCAGATGACCCTCACCGACGGCACACCGCTCTCGCCGGCCCTGGGCATCGGGGCATTCGCCGAGAAGACCCTGGTGGCGGCCGGGCAGTGCACCAAGGTGGACCCTGCGGCCAGACCCGAGGCGGTCGGCCTGCTCGGGTGCGGGGTCATGGCCGGCCTCGGAGCGTCCCTGCTCACCGGTGAGGTCGGTCCCGGCGACTCGGTGGCGGTGTTCGGCTGTGGCGGGGTCGGGTGCGCAGCGGTGGCCGGCGCCCGCCTGGCCGGCGCCTCGACCGTGATCGCCATCGACCTCGATCCGCGCAAGCTCGAGCTGGCCCGCCAGTTCGGGGCGACCCACGTGGTCGATGCCTCGGGGACCGAGGTGGTCGACGCGGTGCAGGCCCTCACCGGGGGCAACGGCGCCGACGTGTGCATCGAGGCGGTGGGCAATCCGGCGGTCATGGAGCAGGCGTTCTACGCTCGCGACCTCGGCGGCACCCTCGTGCAGGTCGGGGTTCCGACGCCCGAGATGCGCATCGACCTGCCGATGATCGACTTCTTCGGTCGCGGCGGTCGGCTCAAACCCAGCTGGTACGGCGACTGCCTGCCGTCCCGCGACTTCCCGATGCTGGTCGACCTCTACCTTCAGGGGCGGCTCGACCTCGACCGGTTCGTGAGCGAGACCATCGCCCTCGGTGACGTGGAGGAGGCCTTCCACCGGATGGAGCGCGGCGAGGTGCTGCGCTCGGTGGTGGTGCTCTGAGTCCTCAGCGTCCTGCGGTCGGGCAGCAGCGGCGCGCTGCTCAGGTGTACCCCTGGGCCACGTGCTCGATCCACCAGCCCGGGGCGGCGTTCATGAGGGTCTGCAGGTCCCAGTAGTCCCACCACCGGAGGATCGACCCGTCACGCAGCTCCTGGACCGAGACGAAGGGCAGGGTCACCTGCTCCCCGGTGTGCCAGTGCCAGGTCTCGGCGTGCTCGGTCACCACCGTCCCGGCCTCGGCCACCATCAGGCGGAGCTGGTGCTCGTAGCCGGAGATCCGCTCGAGGCCGAGCCGCAACCGGGCCACGATCTGTGCCGGGCCGCGGGCGACGTCGTCGGGCGGGGACGGCACGTCGGTGTACTCGCTCTCCGTGCCGAAGAAGGACCCGATCCCGTCCCAGTCCCGCTCGTAGAGGGCGGCCCAGAACCGGCGGACGATCTCCTTGTTGGTGGTCGCCACGTCGGCGGCAGGTCCGGTCACGGCGGCTCCTTGCTCGCCGCGTCCCTGCCGCGGCGGTCCTCTTCCCGGTCGGCCATGATCGCACAGGGGTCGGCGGAGGCCCGCCGTCCCGTACCATGGCCGCTGAGGGCCAGAGAAGGGAGTCACCGATGGCCGACGGCATCAAGCTCGATGCGCACCACCGCAAGACGGTGGAGAAGCTCTTCGAACACCCGACCGGCCACAACATCCAGTGGCACGATGTGCTCTCGCTGCTCGAGGCCGTGGCCGAGGTCGACGAGAGGCACGATGGCAACTACCGGGTGACCCTCGGAAACGAGACGGAGACCTTCGTCCGACCCCGGGGGCATGACGTCGACACCCAGATGGTGGTGGACCTCCGCCGGATGCTGAAGGCGGCCGGCATCGGCCCCACGTCCTGAGCGAGACCTTGTGGCGTACGACGAAGCGCTGGCCGAGCGGCTCAGGGAGTTGCTCACCGGCGAATCCCAGCTGGTGGAGAAGCGGATGTTCGGCGGTCTGGCGTTCCTGATCGGCGGGAACGTGGCCATCTCGGCGAGCGGACAGGGTGGGGTTCTGGTCCGCGTGGATCCGATGGAATCGGACAAGCTGGTCCACACCTCGAACGCCGAGCGAGCCGTGATGCGTGGCCGCCCGATGGAGGGCTGGTTGCGGGTGGCACCCGGGCACGTGCGGACCAAGCCTCAGCTGGCCAAGTGGGCGACCCTCGGTGCCGTCTACGCACGGTCACTGCCACCGAAGCGGTAGCTCGACCGGCCCGGCTTGGATCGGTCCAAGACCGTGGGAATTGCCTACAGACGGCCGACCGGCGTCGATCGGTGCCGGTTTGACCACCGGTTTGCCGGGTCATTTCGGGGTGCTTGACATCTTCGGTCCGTTCCTAGAGGCTGAGCCGCCGGGTCGGCTTGCGACCGAGCTGAGGTGCTCGGCAAGGAAGCGGCGTCAGGCGGTCTGATGCCTCAGCGCTCCAGAGGAGCCACCCCGAGGAGAACCACGTGCGAAAGATCCGAAGTGCGTTCCGGCTATGGACAGATCGACCTTTTGGCGCAATTCGCATCGGAGCTGCTTCGTTGCTCGGTGCCGCTGCCCTGGCGCTGCCGACAGCGGCCGCCGTCGAGCTGCTGGACCCGGCCACGGCGGGAGCCGTCGCACCTGCTCCGACCGCCTATGTCGCCAACTTCGGCAGCGGCACCGTGACCCCTATCGACACCGCAAACAACACGGCCGGGACGGCCATCGCCGTCGGCAGCAATCCTCTCGGCATCGCGATCACCCCCAACGGACAGACCGCCTATGTGGCCAACCACGGGAGTAACAACGTGACCCCGATCAACACCGTCAACAACACGGCCGGGACACCCATCACCGTCGGGAGCGCACCCCTCGGCATCGCCATCACTCCCAATGGGCAGACCGCCTACGTCGCCAACAGCGGGTCGGACACGGTGACCCCCATCAACACCGCAAACAACACGGCCGGGACACCGATCACCGTCGGGAACGCTCCCCAAGGCATCGCCATCACCCCCAGCGGGCAGACTGCTTATGTCACTAACGGTGGAGACAACACTGTCACGCCCATCGACACCGCCAACAACACGGCGGGAACACCGATCATCGTCGGGGTAAATCCCTTTGCGATCGCCATCACCCCCAACGGGCAGACCGTCTACGTCGCCAACAACGGGGGGAACTCCGTGACCCCCATCAACACGGCCAGCAACACGGCCGGGACGGCCATCGCCGTCGGGACAAATCCGACTGCCGTCGCCATCACCCCCAACGGGAAGACCGCCTACGTCACCAACTTCAACAGTGGCGACGTGACCCCCATCGATACGGCCACCAACACGGCCGGGACGGCCATCGCCGTCGGCAGCAATCCCCAAGGCGTCGCCGTCACTCCCAACGGACAGACCGCATATGCGTGCGTTTCCGCCAACAACACCGTGGTCCCCATCAACACGTCGACCAACGTCGCCGGGTCGCCGATTGCCGTCGGGACGACGCCCGGTGCAGTCGCCGTCACCCCCGACCAGGCACCGAGCGCCGCCTTCAGCGCGACCCCCGGCACTGCCGGCTCGGCGACCTCGTTCACCGCCGCGGCCTCCTCCAGCCCGGTGGGGACCATCGCCTCGTACACCTGGAACTTCGGTGACGGCAGCGCGGCCGCGACGACCTCGAGCGCGACCACCACCCACGCCTACGCCCGTGCCGGCTCGTACACTGTGACCTTGAGGGTGACCAACTCCCAAGGGACCTCGAACACCCAGGTCTTCACCGGACAGACCGTGTCCAACGACGGAGGGCCGTCGGCGACCACCAGCCAGACGGTCAAGGTGACCTCCTCGGGCTACGACCTGGTCGGCAGGGACGGCGGGGTCTTCGTCTTCCCGACCACCTCCAATGCGTTCTTCGGGTCCCTTCCGGGCCTCGGGGTCCACGTGAGCAACGTCGTGGGCATGCAGCCCACCAACAACTACCAGGGCTACGACCTGGTCGGCAGTGACGGCGGGGTCTTCGTCTTCCCCACCTCCTCCAATGCGTTCTTCGGGTCCCTTCCGGGCCTCGGGGTCCACGTCAACAACGTCGTGGGCATCGCCCCGACCGCCAACGACAAGGGCTACCTGCTGGTCGGGTCCGACGGCGGGGTGTTCGGGTTCGGTGACGCCACCTTCATCAACTCCCTGCCCGGGGAGGGCATCCACGTCAACGACATCATCGGGATCGCCCTCGCCCCCTCCAACGCCGGCTACTGGCTCATCGGGGCGGACGGCACCGTGTACGCCATCGGGCACGTGACCAACTACGGCTCGGCCACCGGGACGACCTCCCCGGTCAGCGCCATCCAGTCCACCTCCGACGGCAAGGGGTACTGGATCGTGACCCAGAACGGATCGGTCTACAGCTTCGGTGACGCCACGTTCCACGGTGGCCTCCCCAACATCGGGGTCACCCCCGCCCACCCGGTCATCGGCCTGGTCCCCACCGCCAACAGCAGCGGCTACTGGCTCATCGGCTCGGACGGGGGGATCTTCGCCTTCCCCGCGTCCACCCCCTTCGTCGGGTCCCTGCCGGGACTGGGCGTCTCGGTCACCGACATCGTGGGGGCCGTGCCGACCAAGGTCGGCTGACTACTGACACACGCCAGTGAGACTGGAGTCGTGCTTCTCATCGATGCAGCAAACGTGGTCGGGTCTCAGCCGACCGGGTGGTGGCGCGACCGACCGGGGGCGGCCCGAGCGTTCGTGGAACGAGTCCGTGCGGCCGCGAACGCGGGCCGTATCGCTGAGCCTACGGTCGTCGTTCTTGAAGGCGCTGCTTGCCGGGGAGTCGAGGCGGGTGTCTCCGACGGTGTGACAGTTCTCCATGCTCCGGGCAGTGGTGACAACACGCTCATTGCCGTGACTGCTGACGCCACCGAACAGGTAACCCTGGTAACGGCAGATCGTGCACTCAAAAAGCAGGCCGAGGAACTCGGGGCGGACGTGGCTGGTCCCCGATGGCTCATCGACCAACTCGAGATCGGCCGGTAGCCCTGCGGCACCCGCATCGCCCCGAGTCAAAGAGTTGCGTCCGACATACGTCGGTTCTCGCGACCCGGATCCTATGGTGGCGACCGTTGTATCCCTTTGATCCTCAGGGCGCGCGGTGAGCGAGAGCAACGAACATCTCAAGGGCGGCCAGCTCGGCACGGCGGACGTGACGGCGTCGACGGTCGCCAACATCGGACCGGGGATCGACTTCTACTTCGCCTTCGGGGTGATCGCGGTCACTGCCGGCGTGGCCGCCCCGCTCACAATCGTCGCCGCGGGTGTCGCCGTCGTACTCCTTGTCTTCACTGTGGCGGAGTTCACCAAGGCCGAGCCGTCCGCAGGGAGTTTCATCACGTATGTAGAAACCACCTTCGGAGCGAGAGCCGGCGTCACCACGGCGTTGCTTGTCATCGTCGGATACACGATCGCCATTGCAGGGGTCTTTACCATGTCGGGTGGGATGGTGGCGTTGACGCTCGCCCACTACACCTCGTGGCATCCCCCCTGGGGTCCTCTGTCCTTCCTCCTGACAGGCGGCGCCATCTGGTTGACGATTCGCGGTGTCAAGCTGTCGACGACGTCGGTGGGCGCTGCCGTAATCGCTCAGGTGGCGATCATGGTTGCCATCTGCGCAGTTGTGCTCGTCGATCAACGGGACCATCTCTCCGCCATCCCGTTCTCATGGTCCCATCTCAACGGCGGCATAACGGGCCTCTCGGCCGGCTTCCCGCTGGCTCTCTACATGTTCATCGGCTGGGAGAACGGACCGGCGCTGGCGGAGGAGTGCCGGAATCCCAGAAAGACCGTCCCGAGAGCTCTGTATCTGTCCGTGGCAATCGCCGGTGCCCTGTTCGTCCTGTTCGCATATGCCACGGTCACGGGATTTGACTACGACGTCTCTTCGATCGGTCGTTCGTCGGTGCCGTTCCTCACCGTGGCGGACCAGTACCTGGGAGGAGCGGCCGTTGTGGCCTGGATGGCCGGCATCGTATCGGTGCTGGCCACGCTGGTTGCAGCCGCCAATTCCCAGTCACGAATGCTCTACGACGGCGGGCGGAACGGACTCCTCCCCCCAGAGCTCGGGCTTGTTCGGACGGGGTCGGACACACCGGCGAATGCGCTCCTGATCATGTTCGTCGTGGGCTTCGGCATCATCGGCGTCTGGTGGATATCCCACCTGGTCAGTGGGAACACTGCCTCAATGGACCCTGTCGGTCTCTATGCCGAGTGCTCGACGATGGGCACGATCGTGATTCTGTTCGTCTATTTCCTTACGACGCTCTCTCTCCCGGTATTCATCTGGCGCCATCACCGGGACGTGTTTTCGCCTTTTCGGCACGTCGGAATCCCGGTTCTCGGGTCGCTCACGCTCGTGGTGCCATTCATCGAGTTGTGTAGACCCGGGCAACCAGCGCCCTACAGCTCGTTCCCGTTCGTCGCACTCGCGATCCTCGTGGTCAGCATCGTGATCGCCTGTGTGGTGGTCCACGTGCGTCCAGGCACCGGCTCGGGCGAGGGTGCTTTCTCGGGAGGCTGAGTGAACCGGACAAGTATCGAAGATCACAACGGTTGCTCGTGCGCAACCGACGTGCAAGGCTGGCCGAGTTCATCGTTGGCGACGATGAGGCCCGGTCGCCCCTGACTCGTTGACAGCACGAGCAAGGAGCCTCCATGAAACTATCCAAGACGCTCAAGATCGTTCTTGTGACCACCGTGGCGTCAGCGGCACTCACTGTGGGCGTCACCGCGGCGGTGACGGCCGGGGCGAGCGGCACGAACACCACGTATTACGCATGTCTCAATGCGGGTCTGCTCTCCGGTGTCGGGACGAAGGTGCCCAAGTGCGGCACAGGGGCAACCCAGATCTCGTGGAACTCCACGACAGCGTTCGGCAAGGGAACCCAGAGTGCGAAGACGATGGGGACCGGTGGGACCCAATGCACCATCGGCCAGATCATGCTCACCGCAGGCAACACGTACACCGGAGTGCCGGCGAACGGTCAGGTTCTCAGCATCGCCTCCAACACCACGCTCTACAACCTTCTCAGGAACAAGTACGGCGGAAACGGCTCGACCACATTTGCGCTTCCGAACCTCAACGCGGCGGCACCGAACGGGATGACCTACACGATCTGCGTCTACGGCGTGTACCCGTGAGCAACTGAGGAGCGAACCGTTCGCTCCGGCAGCCCGTTGGCTGGCTACGTCCCCGGCGGTCGGTAGTTGGTGTCCGCGGATGCGGCCGCGTCGATTTCCGATGCCGTGAGGAGCACCACGGTCCGCACGGTCGCACCACCACCGGCGGCCACGGTGAGTGCTGCAGCGGCCGCCGAGGTGTTGTTGGGAAAGTCACCGATGGCATAGACATCGGTGCTCCCGAGCGCGAAGTAGAAGCTTTCCATCTTCCCGCCCAATCCCTCGATCAGGTCCTTCCCCGCGGCCGCCCGAGCCGACCCGCCTTTGGCTTTGAGGCCTTTGACGCCCTCGAGGGTGTACTTCACTTCAAGGAGATACTTCGGCATGATTCCTCCACTTCCCCCCCCCGCTCAGCTGATGATAGAACCGAGATCACCGTCGTGCCTCCGGCATGGACGTGCGGAATCCATCGGCCGGCCGTAGAGGAGACAGGGATGAAATTCGTTCAGCTCATCGAGTTCAAGACCGGTGACATCGACGCCTTCAATCGGACCCTCGACGCGTGGCTCGCCAAGACCAGCGGCGTCCGTACGCCGACCCGGGCCATCCAAGGCCGAGACCGGGACAGCGACCGGACATACGTTCACATCGTCGAGTTCCCGTCCTACGAAGCGGCGATGGAGAACTCGAACCGGCCCGAGACGGCGGAGTTCGCCGCCCAGCTGGCCCAACTCTGCGATGGTCCTCCGACGTTCCGCAATCTGGACGTCCTCCGAGAAGAGCAGACGTAGATCAGGGGAACGCCCTGATCTACAGGTCAGCCTGCCTCGGCCTGCGGTTCGCGCCGCAGTGACTCGAAGATGGCTACCGCCGCAAGACGGATCGCGTCACTACGTTCGGGACTGGTCGTCTCCAGCTTGGCTGTGTGGAGAAAGGCCGCGATCGTCGGGCGTGACTTCCTGGCCCACAATTCGAACCTGCCGGGGGGGCGTGCCACATCGAATGCCGCGAACCAGGCGGCGTCCCAGGCCTTGGAGAGCCGGCCCCCCGGTTGGTCGGCGACGAGATCGCCGTGCGAACAGGCCGCAACCAGCGCGGCGACGACGGCCTCCCTCACCTTCGGGTTCTCCGGTCGGGTCACATCCCTGATCGTCGGCGCGCCGACAGAGACTCTTTAGGGCTTCGTCGAGCCGTGAGACCCTGGGACCGATGCCCCAGGGCCGGACAGGCACCACGGTCGAAGGGTGCGATAGAACGCCAAGGGACGAACACGAGCCATCCCAGAGGGAGGTCCACAATGTCCGGAGTGCTCGAGGGAACGGTGGCCCTGGTCACTGGCGCCTCCAGCGGGATCGGCGAGGCCACGGCCACGGCCCTGGCCGAGGACGGGGCCATGGTGGTCCTGGCCGCTCGCCGCCGGGACCGCCTGGAGCAACTGGCGGAGCGGATCGGGGGTGGACCTGAGAAGGTGCTGGTACTCGAGGTCGATGTCACCGACGAGACCCAGGTGAATCGAATGGTGGCGGACACCGTCGGGCGGTTCGGCCGGCTCGACACCCTGGTCAACAACGCCGGGGTGATGCTGCTCGGACCGATCGACGGCGCCCCCACCGAGGAGTGGCGACGCATGGTCGACCTCAACCTGCTCGGCCTGCTCTACTGCACCCACGCTGCGCTGCCCCACCTGCTCGACGCGGCCGAACGGGAGCCCCGCCGGGTGGCCGATGTGGTCAACGTGAGCTCGGTCGCGGGCCGGGTGGCACGGCTCAACAGCGGGGTCTACAACGCCACCAAGTTCGGAGTCGGCGCCTTCAGCGAGTCGCTCCGCCAGGAGGTCACCTCCCGCCACGTGCGGGTCACCATCGTCGAGCCCGGCGCCACCACCACCGAACTGGCCTTCCACAACCGGCCGGAGATTCTCGAGGGGATGGCCCAGACCTTCGGGAACATCGAGCTGCTCGGGGCCGAGGACATCGCCCACGCCGTGCGCTACGTCGTCACCCAGCCGCGCCGGGTGGCGGTCAACGAGATCCTGGTGCGGCCGACCGAACAGGAGCGCTGACCCTGTAGCGGATGTGGGTCGCCTCCGGGGTGTCGATCACACGGACGATCTCCAGCTCGACCCTCGCCGGCAGCGTTTCGAGCAGGCGGCGACCGCCGCCGAACAGCACCGGGACCTGGTGGATCTGCAATTCATCGAGCACGCCCGCCTCGAGCGCGGTCTGCGCCGTGGTCGCGCCGTGGACCAGTACGTCTCGGTCACCGGCGGCCGCCTTTGCCTGGTCCATGGCGCTCACGATCCCGTCCGTCACATAGGTCACCAATGGATAGTCGGCGGCCGACGGACCGGGCGGCCGGTGACTCGGCACGAAGATCGGGACGCCGTCGTGGTGATCACCGCCCCAGTGATCGACCTGCTCCACCGTGTTGCGACCGGCGAGGACCGCACCGGTTCTCATGACCTCGTCCAGGAATTGCCTCCCTGTCTCCGACCTCACCTCAGTGGTCGGCCCGGCACCCGAAGCAAACCCGTACCACTCGTGGAGCCGCATGAAGCCGTCGCCACCAGGATTGTCCGGTGCGTCGTTGGGGCCGGCGATGTACCCGTCGAGCGACATCGACATGTAGAGCACCGATGCAGCCATGAGGCGCACCCCCAGAATCTCGACGGTCCTCCAGAGTCTCTCGCATCGCGACCCCCCTTGACGCCGGCGTCCCGGCCATCCAGAGCGGCGTCCCGTTCGCTGGCATGATGAGCGGCGTCCCGGCGTCGAGGGGAGGACCGCAGTGGCCGAGCTTGGCGAGGGGGAGCCGTCCTGACCGCCGTGTCCTTGCCAACCGACTACCTCGGCGCGGACCGCTACGAGGCGGAGCGACGGGCGGTGTTCGCCCGGGAATGGACCGCCCTCGGTGACGCCGCCCGCCTGGAGCGGCCGGGCGCATACCTGGCGGTCTGGATGGCCGGATTCCCACTGGTGATCGTCAACGACGGCGGCACCCTCCGCGGGTTCCACAACATCTGCCGCCACCGCGCCGGGCCACTGGTCAGCGAGGGCGCGGGTTCGGTCCGCTCCCTGGTCTGCCGCTACCACGGGTGGGCGTACGGGCTCGACGGCTCCCTGCTGTCGGCCCGTGATTTCGGAGCGGAGGTCTCCGCTGCGGACTGTTCCCTCGGGCCGGTGACCGTCGCGACCTGGCGAGGGCTCCTCTTCGTCAACCCGGATCCGGCCGCGCCGGCGCTCGACGACTGGCTCGGCGCGCTGGCTGAGCACACCACACCCTTCGCCATGGAGGCGTACACGGTGAGCCACCGGTCGAGCCACGAGATCGGCTGCAATTGGAAGGTCTACGCCGAGAACTACCAGGAGGGGTACCACATCCCCCTCGTCCATCCGGCCCTCAGCCGGCAGATCGACGCCTCCCGATACCGAGTTGCGGTGGAGGGGGCGGTCGCCGTCCACTCGGCTCCCACCCGCGACGGGTCGGTGACCGAGGGAGCGTGGCTCTGGCATTTTCCCGGGCTCGCGCTCAACCTGTACCCGTCGGGGATGTGCCTCGAGAGCTACTGGCCCACCGGGCCGACCACGACCCGGGTCGGGTACACCTTCTTCTTCGCCCCGGACACCCCGGCGACGGAGAAGGAGGCTGCGGTGGCCAGCTCTGTTGCCATCCTCGAGGGGGACCGGACCATCTGCGAGGCCGTGCAGCGCAACCTGGCCTCGGGAGCCGCCATGCCCGGGGCCCTCAGCCCGCGCCACGAGGAGGGTGTGGGCCTGGTCCGGGCCCTGGTGGCCGGTGCGCTCGCCGGGCGCTGACCCACCGGACGACGATCCGGCCGACGGGGGGTACCGGCCACTGCCGGGGGCGCCGCCATGGTTCCGCCGGGCGCTGGCCGTTCCCCAGTCCCATCTCGCGGTGCCGGTCGACGGGTGCACCATCCATGCGCTGGCCTGCGGACCGGCCGGTGCGCGGGGTCTGGTCTTCGTCCATGGCGGCGGCGCGCACGCCCACTGGTGGACCCATGTTGCGGCGACCTTCAGCGACCGTTTCCGGGTGGTCGCCGTGGATCTCTCCGGACATGGCGACAGCGGCCACCGGTCCGCCTACTCCCTCGACCAGTGGACCGAGGAGGTCGTGGCGGTCGCCGAGGCCGCGGGGATGGCCGGCCCACCGGTGGTGGTCGGCCACAGCATGGGTGGCTTCGTGACCATCGCCACCGCGGCTCGCCACGGGGACAGGGTCAGCGGCGCGATCGTCTGCGACTCACCGGTCACCGAACCCGACCCGGAGATCGGCGCGTACCGGCTGCGCGAGGCGTTCGGCGAACCCCGCACCTACCCGAGCCTGGCCGATGCCATCGGCCACTTCCGGACGGTCCCCGGCCAGGAGCACACCCTCGACTACGTCATCGACCACGTCGCCCGCCGCTCGCTCCGCCGGGCGAGGGGCGGCTGGCGATGGAAGTTCGACCGGAACGTCTTCGCCCAATTCGGGGGTGGCAGCATACGGGGGGTGGCATTCCCCCATCTCTCGGCGGTCCACTGCAGGTTCGCCGTCCTCCGGTCGGAGCACGGACTGGTCACCGCCGGCATCGGGCAATTCATGTACGAACAGCTGGGTCGGGTCACCCCGGTCGTCGAGCTCCCCGAGGCCGGTCACCACGCCATGCTCGACCGACCCCTGATCCTGCTGACCGCACTACGGACGCTGCTCTCCGATTGGGACCATTCCGAGCCGTTCCGGCGCACATGAATGGCGACGCCGTTGTGGACAACCGGCCTCGCCGGCCTGGAGTCGGCGAACGGTCAAGTGTCCGGCCCGATCAGCCGACGAAACCAGGAGAGGGGCGTCGAGCGTACGGGGAGACGCCATGGATCACGACCGCACGACCTGCACCATCTGCCTGCGAAACAACCGATTGAGGTTCGATCCCAAGGGCGGGTTCCACTTCGTACCGCATGACTCTGAAGCGGCCTTCCCGCTGTTCAAGCTCTATCCGATCGCCGCGGAGCGCTCGTAGTCCACCGCGGAACTGTCCGCCGCCACGGTCTGCTCGTCAGCCATGGGAATTCCCTCTCTCCTCACAGCGACCGGGTACTCCGGCGTGGCGTGAGCGTCAGTGTATGGTCCGGACGTGAGGCGGGTCTCCGTTGCAGTCGTGCTCCTGCTGTCGTTTGCGGCCGCGTGCAGCTCGTCGACAGCAGCGAGCAGCGCCGGGTCTCGTTGGTCGACCCCGGTCCAGATCGAGGGTGCGCGTCTCGCTCCCGACGACCGCTCCGTCTACGGCGTCTCCTGCCCGTCCAGCACCTACTGCGTTGCCGTCGACGAGAGCGGATCCGCTCTCGTCTGGCAAGCCGGGAAGTGGTCGACGCCGCACCCGATCGGGGTGCGCGGCACCCTGACGTCGGTCTCCTGCCCCACAGTCACATTCTGCCTCGCCACGTCGGTTGGCGGGAGCGCCGTGACCTACAACGGTCGCTCATGGTCGACACCATCGCCGGTCGGACCTCCGGCCACCTATGAGGTCTCCTGCCCGACGGTCACCTTCTGTGCAGCCGTTGGGGCAAGCGGGACAAGTGAACCGAGCACCGTCGGGACCTTCAATGGCCGGTCGTGGTCGACCTTCCAGACGTCCTCGAACGGTGGGGTGACCGATCGGCTGATGGAGGTGTCGTGTGCGACATCGAGGTTCTGCGTTGCGGTGAACCTCAACGGGCGAACGCTGACCTTCGATGGCCACTCGTGGTCGACGAGCCGGAATGCGGTGGCAACGGGCCTGCTCTCGGTGTCCTGTCCCTCGTCGTCGTTCTGCCTTGCGGTGACAGCGTCGGGTCACGAGGTGACGTTCGACGGGAGGAACTGGTCGACCCCGACGGTCATCCCTGGATTCACGACGGCGTTTCCCCGGTCGGTGTCCTGCTCGTCCGCCACGGCGTGTACGACCGTCGGCCTGAGTGGGAAAGCCGTCAGCTGGTACCGGGGTCACTGGTCGAACCCGATCCTCGTGTTCCCCGGCGGATACCTGGCCACGGTCTCCGTCTCGTGCGCCACACCCGACAACTGCGTGGCCGTGAACAGCAAGGGCACCGCGGCCGCCTACTGAGCCCACCAGCCGCATTCGGCAACGGTCTACGGACCGTTCTGGCACACCGACAGACGGGTGCCCTGGAAGGTCGTCCACCCGTGGAGGCTGGTCGCGGCCGGCGCACCGAAGTAGACCGGGGTCACCAGGTCCTGGAGGTGGAACGTGGTCGGACCGAGCGCGTATGGATAGTCGCCGTAGCCGACCTCGCCTTCGAGGGGGTCCCCGACTTCGAAGTACCCGGCGCCGCAACGGGCAGGGATGTCGTGGTTCGTGGCGAACGGATCGTCGATGGCCTCCCCCACCTCATGGGAGAGCGCGGAGACGTCCTGGCCGAATGCCCCGGGGGTGGTGATGTAGCCCGCCTCGGCGTAGATCTGGGTGCCGACCGCCGAGTGGTAGCCGCCGATGCAGCATCCGGCAAGGCCGATGTGGCCCTGGGTCAGGTAGGTCTGCGCGGTGAGGAAGATGGTGACCGCGTCGGCCGGGATGCCGAGTGAGCCCAGGAGGGAGACGGCCTTGCCGTCGAACCAGTTGATCCCCGCGGTCAGTTCGGTACCACCGAACGCCTTGACCACCGCACCGAACCGGGCCGGCACGGTGAGGCTCTGCAGCGGCTCGACGGTCGGAGCGGCCAGGAGAAGGTGGTAGCCGGGGTGGGTGTGCACGGTCCCCCACAGGCTCGCCCGCTGGAAGGCGTCCCCGTACTGGGTCGTGCCGACGTCGGTCCCACCCTGCACGTAGGTCTGCTGCTGGAACAGCGGACTGGCCAGCGTGTTCTGGACGGTCGTCTCCCCGTCTGCGAGCACCCGCTCGGGGGACATCACCACCGTGCCGTAGGTCAGCTGCACCGGGACGACGACCACCGGGACGGTCGTGGTGACCCCGCCGGTCGGGCTCCTGCCGAGGAGGGTCTCCCGGTAGGTCGTGCCACCATAGGAGTAGCTGAAGGTCCAGGTCGGTGGCGTGGCGGCCAGAATGGCGTGGGCGGCGTCCCCGAAGGGCACCGTGTGGTGGATGACCGAGAAGATGGGCCGGACCCGCGGGGTGGCTGCGCCGGACCTGGCGGGTGGGCCGGCAGCCGCCAGGAGACCGGACGCCACGAGGGCGAGCACCGCGAGCACGGCGGCCCGGCGACTCAGAGACTTCTTCATGCTGCCCCCCGACCCATCCCGGCCCGGTCCCCGGCGGACCCTGCCTCGGACCCCTCGGGCCCTCCGTGAACCATCCATTCTGCACCATCGACCGCCGATTCCGCCTGTCACCGGGCCACATCCGACGGATCGGGCACGCGGCCCCAGGGCGCCGGCGGCACCCGATGGTGCAGGATGGGACTTATGGCACACGACCGCAGGTTCCGCTTCGCCGCCCAGCTCAGCTCGTCGCCGGGGGGCACCGCCGGCTCGTGGGCCGATCAGGCCCGCCGTGCCGAGGCCTTCGGCTACTCCGCCCTCCTCATGCCCGACCACTTCGGTGACCAGCTCGCGCCCGTCCCCGCCCTGGCCGCCGTGGCCGCCGCCACCAGTACCCTCCGCATGGGGTCCCTGGTCTTCGGGAACGACTACCGCCATCCGGTCGTGCTGGCCAAGGAGGCCGCGACGCTCGACCTGCTGAGCGGGGGGCGCTTCGAGCTGAGTCTCGGTGCCGGTTGGATGCGCACCGACTACGAGGAGGCGGGCATCACCTACGACACGCCCAAGGTGCGGGTCGACCGGTTCGAGGAGGCGGTGCAGGTGATCCAGGGCCTCCTGCACACCGACGGGCCCTTCTCCTTCGACGGTGCCCACTACCGCGTGCACGAGCACCGGCTCCTCCCGCGGCCGGTCCAGCGACCGGGACCGCCGCTGATCATCGGCGGCGGGGGACGTCGGGTCCTCTCCTTCGCCGCCCGCCACGCCGACATCGTGAGCATCAACGTGAACCTACGCGAGGGCACCGGCGGGGTCGAGACCGCGCCCAACGCCTCCCCGGAGCGGACCCGCGAGAAGGTGGCCTGGGTCAAGGGGGCCGCCGGGGACCGCTTCGACGATCTCGAGCTCAATGCGCTCATCGGGTTCGTCGTGGTGACCGACGACGCCGACGGGCTGGTCGAGGCCATGGCCCCGAGCTTCGGCATCGACCCGACCGACGCACGGCACATCCCGCTCGCCCTCATCGGGACCCTTGACGAGATGATCGAGGAGCTGCACTGGCGCCGTGAGGAGTACGGCATCTCCTACTGGTCGATCGAGTCCGACGCCTGGGAGACGCTCGCACCCGTTGTCTCGAAGCTCGCCGGCACCTGAGCCCCGCGCCGACCGGGAAGCGGCGGTGCTAGCCCGTCGCTCCGGACAGCATCGCGGTGATCTGGCCCATGTCGAAGTAGTCGCGCCAGGCGCACACCTTGCCGTCACGCACCTCGATGGCCCCCATGACCGGCAGGGCGGCGACCGTCCCGCCGAGGGTCATGGAGTCGACGCGCTCGGTGAGCACGACGTTGTCCCGCACGGCGAGATTGACGATCTCGATCGCGGCATCCTCGAACATCCCGAAGAACCCGTCGAGGAAGGCGATCGCCGCCTCGATCCCGACCGCGGGCTCCATCGGGATGTTGTGGTACACCACGTCGTCGGTGAAGAGCGGCCGGAACGCCGCCGCGTCGTGCTTGGCCAGCGCGTCGAGGAGCTCCCGCGCCACCCGCTCGGCTTCTGATTCGGTACCCATCGTGGACCTCCAGCGCTCGGGGACTGGCTCACGTTACCCCTCCTCCCGAGGTCCTACTGTGGGGCGGCACGCACCGAGGAGAGGACCGCGCGATGGGACTGCTGGACGGCCGGCGAGCTGTGGTGACCGGTGGCGGGTCGGGGATCGGACGGGCCACGGCGAAGCGGATGGCCGAGGAGGGTGCCGCGGTGGCGGTCATCGACCTCGACGGGAAGCGGGCGCACGCGGTCGCCGACGAGCTGGGCGCCCTCGCCTTCGAGGCGGACGTGACCGACCCCGACGCGCTGAGCGCGGCGATCGACGCGGCCGCCGAGGCGATGGGCGGGCTCACCACCCTCTTCAACAACGCGGGGATCGGCAACCTGTCCCGGCTCCACGAGTGGGACCCCGCGGAGTGGGACCGGCTCATCGCGGTCAACCTCACCGGTGTCTTCCTCGGGTTCCGGGCGGCCGTCCCCCACCTCCTCGCGTCGGGCGGCGGCGCGATCGTCTCGACCTCCTCGATCAGCGGCACCAGGCCGGCCGCCGGCGAGGCCCCGTACTCGGCGGCCAAAGCCGCGGTGGTGGCGCTCACCGCATCGGCGGCACTCGAGTACGGGCCGCCCATCCGGGTCAACGCCGTCGCGCCGGGGATGATCCGCACCGCGCTGACCGCACCCCTGCTCGAGCTCCTCCCCCACGAGAAGGAGCGGTACGAGCGGACCACTCCCGCCGGCCGGATCGGGGAGCCGGAGGACGTCGCCGACGTGGTGGTCTTCCTCTGTTCGGACCTGGCGCGCTTCGTCACCGGGCAGACCGTGGTGGTCGACGGGGGGATGACCCTCCACGGATCGGGCATCGACGGCATCCTCCGTCAGGTCTTCCCGGCGCCCTGACCCTCCCCCGCCGTCAGGAACCGTCCGCGCCGGGATCCGGGGCGTCCCCTGCCTGGTCGGCCTGCCGCGCTGCCCGGCCGCGGGGTGGGATGACCACCGCCGGACGCTCGTAGCTGAACAGGGGGGCGGAGCCACCCGGCCGGCGCTGCGGGGGCCGGTGCGGTGGGACCACCCCGGTGCGCAGATGGCGCCGGGGACCCGACCACGGCGCGGGTGGCGCGGTCCCCCGGTCCGCGAGGCGGTAGGCGACCTGTTCGTAGTTGACCCGCCAGCCCCGGAAGTCGGGCCATGCCTCCTCGGCGGTGCGCTCGGTCGGGAACCCGGAGGCCTCGAGCAGGGCCACGGCTTCGGCGAACTCCTCGTACCGGAGCTCGATGGGACCGTCCGGGTTCGGGTCCGGGTCCCACGCCCAGCCGAGCGACCCGGCGATGCGGTGCAGGAGGGTGAACCCCATCCGCAGGCACAGGCGCGCCTGAGAGGGGGCCGTGCTCGGGGCGAGCGCCAGGTGCATGGCCCCGGCGTCGAGCACGGCGAGCAGCCCGTCGATCCACGAGAGCCACGGCTGGGGCGACCGGAACAGCAGCAGGACCGGGTAGGTGGTGTGGCTCTCGGCCACGTCGGCCGACCACTCCTCCCACGCGGCGTAGAGCTCGGGCAACGTGTCGTTGATCCCGACCAGCTGGTGGCGGATGAGCAGCTCGGGTCCCCAGGCCGGTTCTCCGGCACGGCTCTCGAGCAGCGCGACCAGGCCCTCCCGCCGGTTGTACGAGCTATAGAGCGCCGGCAGATAGGCGATCTGGAGGGCGACGATGACCACCCAGATCGCACCCACCGCGATGTCGATGCCCGCGTTCTCCTTCCCGCCGATGTGCACCGCCCCGACGGTGAACAGGGCGGTGAGCGACTGGAGCAGCCCGTCGGAGAGGTGGTGCACCGACCCCATCAGCATCAGCGCGAACCCGATCACCAGCATGGCCGCCCAGAAGAGGAGCTGGGCGAGGAGCGCGATCGGGGCGGTCGGGGCGAGGATCGCGTCCTTGCCCTCGTAGGACTCGGCAAGACGGGACAGGGCGACGAAGAAGAGCCGCACGCTGCGGTTGACCACCAGGGTAATGCGCTCGATGCCCGCCGGCTGGCGGGGCAGCACCAGGGTGAAGAGCACGCTGAGCACCGTGGCCAGGACGATGAGCAGCCCGATGACGAAGAGGAACTGGTTCACATCCCGGTCAGGAGAGCCGCCGCTCGAGCGATTCGACCTTCGCCCGCATCCGGTCGTCCGGCGCCTCCGGCCGGTAGTCGATCTTGACCACGACCGAGACCCGCCGACCTCCGGAGGACACTGCCTCGACGCACCGGTGGATGACACCCATGACCTCGTCCCACTCGCCCTCGAGGTTGGTGAACATGGCGTTCGTCTCGTTGCGGAGGCCGCTCGCACGGACGATGCGGACGGCGTCGGCGACCAGATCGCCGATCGACTCGTCGCCACCGACCGGGGTGATCGAGAACGCCGCCAGCACGGTGCCATTGTGCCACGGGGGCGGGCGGTCACCCAACGGTCGTAGGCTGGTCGTCATGTGCAGGAACATCACCACCCTCCGCGGACTCGAGCCCCCGGTGACCCGGGAGGAGGTCGAGGCGGCGGCGCGTCAGTACGTCCGCAAGGTGAGCGGTGTCCAGACCGCCTCCGATCGGACCGAGGCGGCGATGGAGGAGGCGATCCGCCAGGTGGCCGGGGCCACCGAGGTGCTCCTCGCCGCGCTCCCGCCGCGCCGCCAGCCGCCGCCGACCCTGCCTCCCCTGCGCCGCCTCAGCCGTACGGCGACCTCCTGAGCGGCGCGGCACGTGGGCCGCCGGCTCACTGTGCCTGCCGTCTCGCCTTCGACTCCGCCGCGAGCACTTTCGCCGTCTCCGCGTTGGCACGCGCCGCCTCGCGGGGTCGGAGCCCTGCCGTGTGCCGTTCCCGGATGTACTCCTGCACGTCCCTGGCGGTGCAGGCGATGGTCAACAGGTCGTTCGAGCCCTGGAGGTGGGTCCGGATCCCCATCAGGTCCCACGCCCGCCGGATGTTGGCCTTGGCGGCCATCAGGGTGGTGAGGGGCGCCTGGGCGACGTGGAAGGCGAGCTCGGCGACCTCGTCGTCGAGCCGCTCGCGGGGCACGACCCGGTTGACCAGTCCCATCTCCTTGGCTTTCTCGGCGCTGAGCTCCTGTCCCGTGTACATGTACTCCGAGGCCTGCTTCCAGTTCATGAAGATCCACGGCTCGATGCCCGTCTCCATGGTCGGCATCGCCATCCCCTGGAGGACCGGGAACTGGAAGTAGGCGTCCTCGGAGGCGACCGTCATGTCGGTCAGCAGACCCCAGATGGTGCCGCCGCCGAGGCAGTACCCGTGCACCTGGGCGATGGTGACCTTGGGGAAGTCCCAGAGCTTGAGCACCGGGGTCCCGTAGATGTCCCACTGGCCCTTCCAGGTACTGCCCAGGCGCTCGGTGCTCTCGTTGATCTCACGCATCTCGGTGCCCGGCGATCCGATCACCACGTGGCCGGCGCTGAACCCCGGGCCATTGGCTTTGAAGACGACCACCTTGATGTCGTAGTCGCGGTCGGCGTCGTCGAGGCAGTCGTCGACGTCGAACACGAGGTCGGAGGATTGGATGTTGGCCTTCTCCTGGTAGTCGAGGGTGATCCAGGCGACCGGCCCGTCCTTCTCGTAGACAACCGTGCTCAGCTCGCGCTTCTCCATCGAGGATCTCCAGTCAGGCCGTGGGTGCCGTCTACTCTATGCCGTGCCGATCGCGTGGGATTCCCGCAGCAGGCGCTTGCGCACCTTGCCGTTGACGTCCCGCGGGATCTCGTCGACGACCTCCCAGTCGCGGGGAACCTTGTACTTGGCCAGGCGCGCGGCCAGGTGCTCCTCGAGCTCGGCGATCTCGACCGGGTCGCGCAGCTGGACCATCGCCCGCAGCCGCTCGCCGTCGCGGTCGTGCGGCACGCCGTAGACGGCACAGTCCACGACGGCCGCATGCTCGAAGAGGGCCTCTTCGATCTCACGCGGGGCGATGTTGACACCACCCCAGAGGACCATGTCCGAGAGGCGGTCGGTGATGGTCAGGTACCCATCGTCGTCGAGGACCCCGATGTCGCCGACGGTGAACGCGTCGTCGCGCCAGGCGCGACGGGTGGCGTCGTCGTCGTTGCGGTAGGAGAAGCGCTGGGGGCCGGGGGGCCGGATGTACACGACGCCCGGCGTCCCCGCCGGGACCGGGATGCCGTCCTCGTCGAGGATCCGGATCTCGACCCCCGGCCACGGGCGGCCGACGCTGCCCGGCCGTTCCCGCCATTCCTCGGGGGAGATCTTGGTGGCGCCGCCCTCGCTCGCCCCGTAGAGCTCGTGGATCTGGGTCTGGGGGAAGGCCTCCATCATCCTGAGCTTGACCGGGACCGGACACGGGGCCGCGCCGTGCACGATGAGCGAGAGACTCGAGAGGTCCAGCTCGGCGCGCTGCGCCTCGGGGATCTCGAGGATCCGGATGAAGTGGGCCGGGACCATGAACGAGCGGGTGCCGCCGTGGCGGCTCACCTCGGTCAGCCAGCCCGTGGCCTCGAACTGCTCGGTGAGCACGGTGTGGGCGCCCACGTAGAGCGCGGTCAGCGCCCACCCGAGGTGTGACGCGTGGTACGCCGGACCGCTCATCACGTAGACGTCGTCTTCGGTCCACCGCCAGAGGGCCACCTGCCCCTCCATCCCGCGGGTGCGCCCCTCGGCCTGGGCGAGCGCGCCGTGGACGACGCCCTTCGGCCGTGCGGTGGTCCCCGAGGTGTAGAACATGAGCTCGGGGCCGCCACCCGAATCCGCGCCGGCGAGCGGGGCGGCCGCCGCGAGACGTTCCTCGTAGTCGGCACCCACCCGAAGGGAGCCGGCGGGGTGGTCGTCGAGCGCCGCGTCGAGCTCGGTGCCCTTCTCCGCACTGCCCACCACGACGGCCACGTCGGCGTCGGCGAGGATGTAGGCCAGCTCCCCGGAGCGGAGGTGCCAGTTGACCGGCAGGAACGGCGCGCCGACCATGGCCGCCGCCACCGCCACCTCGAGGAATTCGACGCTGTTGGGGAGCACCGCGGCGACCGGACGACCCGGCCCCGCACCGCACTCGGCCAGCACCGCGGCCAGCTGCCGCGCCCGGTCGTCGAGCTCGCCGTAGGTCAGGCGCCGGTCCCCGAGGACCAGGGCGGGCCGCTCGGGCGCCGCCCTGGCGTGCGCGGTGACTCCTCGGACCGGCTGCGGGGCTTCTGGCATCGGGGTGGAACCTACCTCCCGGCGGTGCGCGGGCGCCGGGAGGACCGCGGGCGATCCCGGTCGGGCAGGTCGGTTCAGCGCTGCATCACGCCACGCACGGCCTCGGCCAGCGCGGCGGCGGACGGCAGCACGAACCCCTCGAGGGCGGCCGCCGACCCGATCGGGGCGAAGCGCGCGCCGACCCGGCGCACCGGGGCCTCGAGCTCACCGAAGAGCTCCTCGTGGATGACGGACGCCACCTCGGCGCCGAACCCACCGAACCGGGTCGCGTGGTGGGCGACCACGGCACGATGGGTGCGACCCACCGACCGGAGGACCGTCTCGGCGTCGAAGGGGACCAGGCTGCGCAGGTCCACCACCTCGACGTCGATCTGCTCGTCCGCCAGCTCCTCGGCTGCCGCCATGGCATCCCGCACCGTCCGCCCGTAGGTCACCAGGCTGACGTCCGTGCCCGGCCGCTTGACCTCGGCCACGCCGAGGGGGACCCGGTGGTCTCCCTCGGGGACCGGTCCGGTCGTCCCGTAGAGCGCCACGTTCTCGACCACCACGCACGGGTCGTCGTCGAAGATGCAGGAGGTGAGCAGTCCCTGCGCGTCGGCGGGCGTGGCGGGGACCACCACCTTGAGTCCCGGGACGTGGGCGAGCCAGGCCTCCAGCGTCTGCGAGTGGGTCGCGCCCGAGCCGATCCCGCCGAAGACCGCCGTGCGCAGGGTGAGGGGTACGGAGAGGAGCCCACCGGACATGAAGCGTGCCTTCGCCGCGTGATTGACCAGCTGGTCCATGGCGATGCTCAGGAAGTCCATGATCATGAGCTCGGCCACCGGCCGCATGCCGGCGGCCGCCGCGCCGACCGCGGCGCCGACGATCGCCGCCTCGGAGATCGGCGTGTCCCGGACCCGCTCGGTCCCGTAGCGGGTGGAGAGTCCCTTGGTCACCTGCGAGATGCCGCCGGCCGGATCGGCCAGGTCCTCGCCGAGGAGCACGACCGCCGGATCGGAGGCCAGTGCCCGGTCGAGCGCCAGGTTGAGCGCCTCGCGCATGCTCCGGACCGGGGTCGCCTCCCCTCCGGAGGCCGCGCCGCCGCTCACCGGGGCATCCCCCGGGGATCCGCGTAGACGTCGGTGAGCGCGGCCCTGCCCTCCGGGGCCGTGGCGGCCAGCGCCCCGGTGAAGGCCTCGTCGACCATCCGGTGGGCGCTGCGCCTCGATCCCCGCCACCTGGTCCGCGTCGAGCACGCGCGTCGTCGACGAGCGTGCTCCGGTAGCGGGCGATGGGCTCGGCCAGCCGGGCCGCCTCGAGCTCGTCGGACGGGATGTAGCGCATGGGATCTCCGAAGTAGTGGCCGAAGAGGCGGAAGGTGGTGCACTCGAGCAGGGTGGGTCCCGCTCCGGCCCTGGCGCTCGCGACCGCCTGCTCGAGGGCCAGGTGGACCGCGTCGGGATCGTTCCCGTCGACCCGGACACCCGGGATCCCGTAGCCGGCGGCCCGGTCGGACACGTGGGCCACCGGTTGGACCTCGTCGGTCGGGGTCATCTCCGCGTAGCGGTTGTCCTGGCAGACCAGGACGACCGGGAGGTGCCAGAGGGCGGCGAGGTTGACCGCCTCGTGGAAGGACCCGGTCCCGGTCGCCCCGTCGCCGAAGCTGGCCACCGCCACCCGGTCGGTGCCCTGGAGGCGCGCCGCCAGACCGGCGCCGACCGCGATGGGGATTCCGGAGCCGACGATCCCGGTCGAGAGCAGGAGGCCCGACGGCGGGTGGGAGATGTGCATGGCACCGCCCTTCCCCGCGTTGACGCCGCTCGCCTTGGTGAGGATCTCGGCCACCAGCGGGCCGATCGGGACGCCCTTGGCGAGCTGGTCGTGGAGCCCGCGGTAGGTTGTCACCAGCTGGTCGTCGCTCCGGAGCACCGTGCCGAGCGCCGCGGCGATGGCCTCCTGGCCGGTCGCCGGCCAGTAGGTGCAGGCGAACTCGCCCCCCGAGAGACCGCGCCGCACCCGTTCGTCGCAGGCGCGGATGAGCACCATCAGCTCGAACATCCGTCGCCTGACCTCCGCTGCAGGCAGCTCCGGCGCTCCGCCGCTCACGGCCGCACCGTGCGGTCCGCCGCGGCCACCCCGCCGACGGCGTGGCCGGCCGCGTGGGTGCCGGCCAGATGGCCCCAGACCGCCGCCATGCCGATCGAGGTGCCGCCCCCGTAGTAGGCCGGCCCGGCCGGGGAGGCGATCACGTTGCCCGCGCCGTACAGACCGGGGACCGGACGGTCGCGGACGTGGATGATGCGCCCGTCCGCGTCGACCCTCGGGCCGCCCTTGGTGCCGACGCTTCCGACGTGGACCGGGAGCGCGTAGAACGGGCCGCGCTCGATGGTCCCGAGGTTGGGATGGGGGGCCGAGGGATCGCCGTGGAACCGGTCGTAGGCGCTCTCCCCCCGTCCGAAGTCGCGATCCCGTCCGTCGGCCACGAACCGGTTCCACCGCTCGACCGTCACGGCCAGGCCGACCGGGTCGATCCCGACCTCGGCCGCCAGGCCCTCCAGGGTGTCGTGCACCGGGAGCCAGTCCGGATCCGGGTCGCCCGGTCGCACCGTCACCACCGGGTAGCGGGCGCGGTACTGGCTGTCGGAGACCGCCCAGCAGGGAAGGTGCCGGGGGAGGTACTGGTCGGCGTCGAAGGAGAAGAAGGCCTTCTGCATGTCGTTGTAATTGGCCGCCTCGTTGACGAACCGGTCGCCGAAGCGGTCGACGATGATCGAGTGCGGTGCGGTCCGCTCCACGCCGACGAAGCGGGCGAGCGGGCGCCCCTCGTACTGCTCGCCGGGCACCGACGACGCCGGATACCACCAGGCCTCGTTCATGTTGCCGAGATCGGCGCCGACCTCCATGGCCATGAGCAGCCCGTCCCCCTCGTTGGCCGGCGGGGTGTGGGGGTGGCTCAGCGGCCCCGGCAGGAACCGGGTGCGCAGCTCGCCGTTCCATTCGAACCCGCCGCTGGCGAGCACCACCGCACCGGCCCCGAGCACCGAGCGGCGCCCGTCCGCGTCGACGACCAGCCCGGCGACCCGCCCGTCGTGCATGGCGAGCTCGCAGGCCCGGGTCTCGAGCATCGGCTGGATCCCGCGGGAGAGGCAGCCCTCGAGCAGGGCGGCCACCAGCGCGCGGCCACAGGCCGCCCGGTGGTCGGCGACCCGCCGCTGCACCTCTGCGGCGTCGAACCGCTCCGGGAAGAAGGTCGGCCGCCACTCGACGGTGGACTCCTCGAGGGTGAGCGGCAGCCCGAGCACCGGGGCCGGGCGCAACCGCCCGGCCCAGTCCCCGAGGCGGGCGGTGTCGAAGAGCGCCGGCTCGAGCATGCGACCGGACGTCCTGGCGCCCTCCATCTCGGGGTGGTAGTCCGGCCAGGACATCGAGCGCAGACGCAGGGACGTCCGCTCTTCGAGGCCGGCCACGATCCCCGGTCCGCAGTCGAGGTAGCGCTCGAGCAGGTCGACCGGGGTCCGACCCGCGGTCATCCGCACCATGTAGGCGAGCGCCTCCTCTCGCGTATCGGCGACCCCCTGCTCGGGCATCCGGTGGTTGCAGGGCATCCAGATGCCGCCCCCGGACACCGCGGTGGTCCCGCCGACGAAGGGTGTGCGCTCGACGATCGCCACCCGTGCACCGTGGTCGTGGGCGGCCAGCGCGGCGACCAGCGCCGCGGCCCCCGAGCCGACCACGACGACGTCCGCCGCCGCCGCCGCCGTTCCAGCCGCCATCAGGTCGCCGGTCCGTCGGAGGAGGCGAGGTAGCGGTCGAGCTCGCGGTGCATGTTGACGATGCCGGCCTCGTAGGTGGGCGAGAGGCGCATCGTGGTCACGCTGGTGCTCCGGATGCCGCGCTGCTGGCGGCCGATGTTGGAGAAGTCCTGGAGCGGGATCCGCGGCCAGTGCTCGCGGTCGTCCGGGGCGTAGGGGCCGCCGCGCACCGGCCGCGGGGCGGCGTGACCCTCGGCGGGGATGGTGACCGACCAGAGCTCGAAGAGGCACGATTCGGGATCCGATCCGTCCGGGCGCACCCGGTAGACCAGCGCGTTGCCGTACTGGGGGAGCACGAAGTAGTTGGGGAAGTGGAAGAACATCCCGCCCCAGCGGGCAATGGCCGACGGTTCGGGAGGCGGGAGCGGGATGCCGGCGCGGGCGGCGTGCTCGTAGAGGGAGCCCACCAGCTCCTGACCGAAGGAGCTGCCCTCGGGGACGGGGTGGTGGCGCATGGCCTCGATAACGTGCACGTCCCGCTCGAGGGTCATCGCCTGGAGCCCGGAGCTCAGCTGGCGGGCGGACTCGATGATCGCGTCGACCTCGGTCACCCCCACCTCGCGGCCCTTCCTGGCCTGCGCGTCGGCCCGGAGCTGGAAGCTCGAGTGCCCGTGGGGGTGGACCTGGTAGGCGAGGCTGTCCGGGTCGTAGCGCTCGGGATGGCCGAGGGTGAGCTGGGGGTGGGTGCGGGGGACGTGGTAGCCCTCCATGAACGCCTCCTGGGCCAGCTTCCAGTTGGCGGGGAGGACCGCCGCCTTCCACCAGAGCACCCGCATCTCGGCGATGCCGAGCGGGTCGAGCAGCGACGGCAGCGGGTCGAGGGCGTCGAGCAGCGGCTCGGCGCCGGGGTCCAGGTTGACCCAGATGCAGCCACCCCAGGCCTCCACCCGCACCGTCTGCAGGCAGACCGCCTCGGGCGAGAGCTGCGCGTCGTCGAAGGCGTGGGGCGCGTAGACGTAGGAATTGCTGCCGTCGAGTCCCCAGCGCCAGCCGTGGAACGGGCAGACGATGCCCGTAGCCCCGAAGGTCCCGCTCCCGGTGGCCAGCTGGGTCGCGCGGTGACGGCACGCATTGTGGTAGCCGCGTACCGTGTCCTGGTCGGTGCGCACCAGCAGGATCGACTGGTCGCAGATGGTGTACTCGACGTAGTCGCCCGGGGAGGGCAGCTCCTCGAGCCGGCAGGCCATCTGCCAGGCACGCCGCCAGAGGTGCTCGCCCTCGAGGGCCGCGAAGGCCCGGTCGTAGTACCGCTCGACCGCGACGGTGCCGGACGGGTCGACGGCCCAGGGGACCGGTCGCCGGTCGGTCTCAGGCACCGGCACCCCGGTCGGCCGGTTCGAGCATCGAGATGGCACGGACCGAGAAGCGCCAGCGGTCGGGATCGCGCACCAGCTGGTCGTGGTAACGGCCGGCGGCGACGATGCCGGGACCGGACGGGCCCTGGCGCACGAAGAGGTAGCCGGTGACCGCGTCGGCCGAGTCCCCGTCGACGTCGACCAGCGTGTTGGTGGTCACGTGCAGCCCGCGACCCGCGTCCCCCACCCGCTTCATGTAGTCGCGGATGGCCTCGCGTCCCTCGGCGACCGTCCCGAGCACGAGGAGCCGGGCGTCCTCGGTGAACAGGTCGGCGAAGTCGTCGAGGAGCCCGTCGTCCCACCGGTGGCTGTACTCGGCGATGGTGCGCCTGATCAGGTCCTCGTCGTCCACCGCGCTCCTCCCTCCGTGCCCGCGGCCGATGCTAGGCAAGTTGGTCGGCGCCCGCCCGTGGTGCGGAACCGCGCGCTCGCTCAGGTCCCCTCGAGCCGGGCGATGGGTTCGCCGACCGGATAGGTCTCGCCCTCGCGCCCGATGCGATAGAGGGTGCCCCCGGCCGGGGCGGTGATCTCGCTGGAGACCTTGTCGGTCTCGAGCACGTAGATCGGCTGGTCCTGGGCCACGACCGAGCCGTCCTCGACCAACCATTCGGCCAGGACGGCTTCGGTCATCTCCATGCCGAGCTTCGGGATGCGGAGCTCGGCGGCCGCCCGTTCGGTGGTCACGTGTACATGAGCGAACCCGGGGTGGTCAGCAGCTCGCCGCTCTCGAGCCACGTCTTGAGCCCGGAGAGGATCATCGGCCAGCCACCGTAGAGCTCGTCGTCGGCCCCCTCGCGCAGCTCGTCGTGGGTGACCAACAGACGGCAGGAGTCCCCGACCGGTTCGATGTCCCAGGTGACCCGCGATGCGCCTTCGCGTTCGACCTCGGGGCTCCAGAGCGCAAGCATGGTGTGGACCAGTCGACGCGGAGGGTCGACCTCGAGCACCTCCCCTTCCCCGAGCAACCCGTTTCCGCCGGCGGCACCCATCTCCATCCGCGCGCCGGGTGTCCACGCGGACCGCACCCCCGCGCCGAAGCTGTACTTGCTCCGGATCTCGGGGTCGGTAATCGCATCCCAGAGGCGCTCGGGCGTCGTCTTGATGTAGATCTCGAACTTCTTCTCCATGGTCCTCTCCAATTCATCCTTGAGGCCGCCGAGCCCGGCTGCCCACGGTTCGGCGTACTTGCTCACCCACCGGTCGTGGACGAGCCTGATCGGGACCGGGTTCAGGAAGTGGAGCTTCTCGCGCCCGCGCCGGGTGGTGACCACCAGTCCGGCGTCCTCCAGCAGCTTGAGATGCTTCATGACCCCGAACCGTGTCATCGAGAAACGCCGCTCGAGCTCGACCAGCGACTGCCCGTCGCGACGGAACAGCTCGTCGAGCAGGCTGCGCCGGGTCGGATCGGCGAGTGCCTTGAACACAAGGTCCACGCGGGCATATTACGTGACCATTTAGTCACCTGTCAAGGCGGTTCCCTCTCAGGGCCCTGCCTCCGGGATGAGCGTGGTGATGCAGAAGGGGTGGCCTGCGGGGTCGAGCAACACCCGCCACTGCCCCGGGGCGGGCTGCACGTCCGCTCTGCGGGCGCCGAGGCTGATCGCACGCGCCTCTGTTGCGTCGAGCTCGTCGACGGCCAGCTCCAGGTGCAGCTGCTTGGGCGTCCCCACGTCGGGCCAGTCGGGCGGCCGGTGCCCGGTGACCCGCTGGGTGGTGAGCAGGATGTCCGCCCCCTCGAGCGCAACGAAGTCCGGCGACTCGAACATCACGGTCAGATCGAGGAGCTCGCGCCAGAAGGCGGCCAGCTCGGCGGGATCGTCGGAGTCGAGGGAGACCGCTGCCAGCCGGATCGCAGCCATCGTCCTCCTCGCGGTCGTCCATCGCTTGCGAGCCGTCCCATCATGGCGCGCCCCCGAGCCGTTCGCCCGGGTGACCGCCGCCGGTGGCGATCCCGTGGTTCCGGGGTGGCCCGGGACCCGGTGCACGGGTCCGCGCGGACGAATAAGGTGGCGCGGGCGCAGGTCGGAAGGGGAGTCGGCCTGGGCAGAAGGGGGTAGCCAGAGCCGTGCAGCGATCACCCTGCGGCGATGTCCGCAACGTCGCCCTCGTCGGTCACTCCGGTGCCGGCAAGACCTCGCTGGCGGAAGCGCTGCTCTTCGCCACCGGCGCCACCACCAGGCAGGGGCGGGTGGAGGACGGCTCGACGGTGACCGACTTCGAGCCCGAAGAGATCAAGCACCACATGTCGATGTCGCTCGCGCTCGCTCCGACCGTTGCGGCCGGGGTCAAGCTCAACATCATCGACACGCCGGGCTATGCCGACTTCTTCGGGGAGGTCCGGGCCGCCTGCTCGGTGGTCGACTCGGTGGTCGTGGTGGTGAGCGCGGTCGAGGGGATCGAGGCGCAGACGGAAGCGGCCTGGGAGCTCGCCTCCGAGCTCGGGCTCCCGCGGTTCGTCTTCGTCAACAAGCTCGACCGCGAACAGGCGAGGTTCGATCGCACGCTGGCGGCGCTCGTGGAGCGGTTCGGCGCGGGCATCGCCCCGTTGGAGCTGCCCATCGTCGGTGACCCCGGCCTTGTCGGGATCGCCGACCTGCTCACCGACACCGCTCTCTTCTACGACGGCGGGACCGCCCGGCCCGGCCCGATCCCCGAGGACCTGGAGGCGACCGAGCACCAGGTGCGCGAGCAGCTGGTCGAAGGGATCGTGGTCGGCGACGATGACCTCATGGTGCGCTACCTCGACGGTGACACCCCCTCGGCCGCCGAGCTCGAGGACTCGCTTGCCGGCGGGGTCACCCAGGGCGTGGTGTTCCCGGTCATCTGCGGATCGGCCACCACCGGGGTGGGCATCGACCGCCTGGCCACCCTGCTGGCCGAGATCGCGCCGGCCCCCGACGCCCGGCCTCCGATCGAGGTACGCGCCGGCGATTCGATGCACCCGGTTCCCTGCGACCCGGCCGGGCAGCCGCTCACCCGCGTGTTCAAGACGCTCTCCGACCCCTACGTGGGGAAGGTCTCGCTCATGCGCGTCCTCTCGGGGACGCTCCGACCGGACAGCGTCCTCACCAACCCGCGTACCCACCGGGAGGAGCGGCTCCACGTGCTCGAGCTGCTCCGGGGCAAGCAGGCCGAGCCGGTCAAGGAGGCGCGGGCGGGGGACATCGTGGCCGTCCCCAAACTCGCCGAGGTCAACACCGGCGACACCCTGGCACCACGGGGCACCCCGATCGTCCTCCCGGCGCCACCGACCGAGCCGGCGGTCCTCTCGATCAGCCTGCGGCCGAAGTCGAAGAGTGACGAGGACAAGCTCATGATCGGCCTCCACCGCCTCCAGGAGGAGGACTCGGTGCTGGTCGTCGAGCGCAACGACGAGACGCACCAGACCATCCTGCGGGGTACGGGCGAGACGCACCTCGCGGTCGCCAGGGAACGCCTCGAGCGCAAGTTCGGGGTGGAGGTGGTGAGCGAGGAGGTGCGGATCGCCTACCGCGAGACGATCACCGCGCCGGCCGAAGGAGAGGGGAGGTACAAGAAGCAGACCGGGGGCCACGGGCAGTTCGGGGTGGCCTCCATCCGCATCGAGCCCCTCGAACGCGGCGCCGGGTTCCGGTTCGTCGACAAGGTGGTCGGCGGGGCCATCCCGAGGCAGTACATCCCGGCGGTGGAGAAGGGGGTCGTCGAGGCCATGGAGAGCGGGGTCCACGGGTTCCCGGTGGCCGACGTGCAGGTGACCTGCACCGACGGGAAGCACCATCCGGTCGACTCGTCGGAGATGAGCTTCAAGATGGCCGGGTTGCTCGCCTTCCGGGAGGCGATGGCCAAGGCCGGGCCGGTGCTGCTCGAGCCGATCTCGCTCATCGAGGTGACCGTTCCCTCCACCCTCCAGGGCAACGTGCTCGGTGACCTCAACTCGCGACGGGGAAGGGTGCAGGGGACCGACACCGTGGACGGGGGGGTGCAGCGGATCACCGCCCTCGTTCCCGCTGCCGAGATCCAGCGGTACGCGGTCGACCTCCGGTCGCTGACCGGGGGGCGGGGTCGCTTCCGGACCGAGCACTACAGCTACGACGTGCTGCCGCCCAACTTCGCCGAACGGATGGCCAAGGCCGCGTCGAGCTGACGCCGCGCGGCCGGGCGGAGCGCTACCTGCTGGCCCCGGGAGCCTCGGCCCCTCTCGGCTCCCACCCGGCAGAGGCACCTGGCATCCCGAGCGTCTCGTTCCACAACATGCCCCGGGCATCGGTCGACCGTTTGGCTGCGTACATCGCCACATCCGCGCGGGCGAGGGCCTCGGCGGGATCCATGGCCCGGTCCACGTGGACCGCGCCGACCGATGCGGAGACCGGGAAGGTCACCGGACCGGAGCGGAAGTGCCAGGACATCTCCTGGGCGATGCGGGCGACGACCGTCTGCGCGGCCTCGCGGTTCGGGACGTCCCTGCAGACGGCCACGAACTCGTCGCCGCCGATCCGCCCCACGCCGTCACCGGGACGGACCGCGCCCTGGAGCCGCATCGCGGTCTCCATCAGCAACGCGTCCCCCCCGGCGTGGCCGAGCAGGTCGTTCTGGACCTTCATCCCGTCGACATCGACGAAGACCACGGCGATCCCCCCGGGGACGCGGAGCTCCTCTTGGAGCAGCCCGAGAACGGCCGCCCGGTTGAGGCATCCGGTCAGCGGGTCGGTGGACGCCTGATGCTTCAGCTCCGACACGACCTGTACGCGCTCGGTGACGTCCTCGACCGAGAGCACGATGCCAGCCGGGCCCTCCGCGTCGGCGGCCAGGCCCCGGAGGGCGATCTCGAGCGTCCTGGTCACCACGGGCCCATGCGCGGTCGATGCGACGAACACCGTTTCCTGATTGCTCCCCATGACCGCCTCGAACTTCTCGCCCGCGACGACGGCATCCGTCTCGTCGAGCCCGGGGAGACCGTCCGCGATCCGCATCCCGCTGCGGAGTCCGAGCAGGACCGAGCACTGGGAATTGGCGTAGCGGACCACACCATCGGAGGAGACGTAGGCGACCCCGGTGGTGAGCCCCTCGGCCAGGCGCCGCAGGAGCCGCTCCCCCGACCGGATCGACCGGATGGCCTTGAGCTCGAACCCGCCGTGACCGACCGACCCGGATGCGCCCTCCGCCTTGCCGAGCGCGACCAGCGTGCACTCGACGTATCCGTCCTGTTCGATGAGGTTGCGGTTGGTCACCTCGACCAGGATCCACGATCCGTCGGCATGGCTGTGGCGGTAGTGGACCACCTGGGCCGCACCGGGCTGCTCGAGGAGCGCCATCCAGAGGGCGACCGTGGAGTCGTGGTCGTCCGGGTGGATGAAGTCGAGCGAGCGGGCACCTACCAGGTCCGCCGGCGCCCAGCCGAGCACCTCGGTGACCGTCTCGGTGCAGGAGAGGATGCCCCCGAAGGCGTCCTTGCGCATCGAGACCGCCGTCCGTGCCTGCGATTCATCGCCCTCCATCCCTGCTCTATCGACGTTCGCGGCGAGTTCCTTGATCCCCGTCGGGCAGAGCGGGCGAACCAGATCGTTGCTCACGCAACTACTGAGCTCAGGTGACGGGGACGAGCAGAATCGGGACCGGGCTGCGGCCGACGATCTCCCGGGCCACCGCACCCCGGCCCGGGTCGTCGCTGTGCGGCCAGCCCACCGCCACCAGCTCAGACCGGAGCGTCCCGATTGCTCCGAGCACCTCGCTCGCAGGCACGCCGAGCCGCAGCTCGAGCCGAACCTCCACCGCGCCGTGCAGGTGGCGCGCGAGGTACTCGCGTGCATAGGCGGCGCTCTCGTGCTGCACCTGATCGGTGAACATCGGGACCTCTTCGTCGACGTGGACGACGACGATCTCGAGCGAGGCGTCGGTGGCGATCCCGATCATCCGCTCGAGCGCCTGTGCCTTGTCGGGACTGCCCTCGGTGGCGACCAGGATCCTGGTGAACGTGCCCGGCGGCTCGGCCTCGGGCGGGACCAGGACGACCGCGGTGTCGGTCCGGTGGGCGACCGCGATCGCCAGGTGCCCAGCCGGTCTGGGCCCACCGACGGTGTCGCGCGCGCCGAGCACCAGGCCCACGACGTCCGGGTCGGCCGAGGTCAGGAGCAGCTGCTCGAGGGGGTCCCCGGTCAGCAGCTCGAGGGGTACCCCGCGTGCAGCGGCGGACGCGATGGCTGTCTGGTCCCCGTCCTCGATCACGTGGACGGCTTCGGCGGCGCAGCCGAGTGCGGAGGCGGTCGCGCAGCAGGCGGCCAGCACCGGGCGCGCTGCGGCCGAATTGTCGATGGCCGCGAGGATCTTCTTCATGAGCGTGCCTCCCATCGGGCCCCATGACGGCGGAACCGGATCGTTCCGGGTCGTACGAGGTACGGGGTGCCGCCGACCACGACCGAGACCGGGCGGTCCGTACGGATGCGCAATGTGGCCCGCTCGACGCGCACCCGGAGCGCGCTCCCCCGGAACCGGACGCGCAGCTCGAGGGCCGTCCACGAGGGAGGGAGGACCGGGTCGACGTGCAGCTGGCCTGCCCACGGACGGAGCCCCAGGAATCCGAATGCGAGCGCCTGCCAGAGACCGCCCATGGTGGCCAGGTGCAGGCCCTGGGCGGTCGAGCCGGTCAGGTCGTCGAGGTCCATCCGTACAGCCAGGCGCAGTCCGCGGAGCGCCCCCTCGAATTCACGCGCCCTGGCCAGTAGCGAGGCGTGGATCGCCGGCGACAGCGAGCTCCCGTGCGCGGTGCGCGGCTCATAGAAGCGGAGGTTCGGTTCGAGGCTGCCGGGCACCACCTCGTCGGGAACCAGATGGTGGAGCATGAGGACGTCCGCCTGCTTGATGACCTGTGCCCCGCTGGTGCGCTCGGCTCCGAGCAGCAGGTCGGCCGCGATCGGACGCTGCGCGAGCTCGGCGATGATCAACGGCTCGAGCCGGTTGAAGCCCGCGAACTGCTCGTAGACGCCGGTGTCGGCGTCGTAGCCGTCGTAGATGGCCTCCGCCAGGTTGCGCCAGCGGCGGGTCTCCCCCGGCAGCACCGCCCCGTCGGCAGCGTCGGCGGCGTCGGCGGCGCGGCGTAGGTTCCATCGGGCCATCACGTTGGTGAACGCGTCGTCGTCCACCGGCTCGTGGTACTCGTCGGGCCCCTCCACCCCGTAGAGATGGGCCATCCCGTCCCGGTCGACCCGGAACCTCGACGCCCAGTAGCGGGCAGTTTCCACAAGGAGCGTGAGGAACGGCCCGCGGGCGAACTCCTCGTCCCCGGTCCAGTCCAGGTAGGTGCACGCCGCCCAGGGCACCTCGGCGACGATGTGCTCCTCGAGCTGGCCGGTACGGATGGGCACGATCCGGCCCGCACGGTCCGTCGCGCTGGTCGGTGTCACGTCCCGACCAGTCCGCGCGGACTCCCACGGGAATCGGGCGCCGGCGTGTCCCGCCGCGCGGGCCGCATCGATGGCCGCCGGGAGCCGACGGATGCGGTACTCGAGGATGGCACGGGCGGCGGGCGGGTGCGTCGCGGCGAGGAACGGCAGGACGAAGGTGTCCGCGTCCCAGAAGACGTGACCGCTGTACCCGGGCCCGCTCAGCCCGCGTGCTCCGACCGCGGTCTCGCCGGTGTCGGCCGCCGCCGACATGAGATGGAACAGCGCGAACCGCACTGCCAGCTGGAGCTCTTCGTCCCCCTCGACGACGACATCGGCGTGCTCCCAGCGCTGTGCCCACGCCCGCCGGTGCTCTGCCAGCAGACGGTCGAAGCCGACCTCGGAGACCCGCCCGAGCGCGTCGACCGTCGTGGGCAGATCGGGACGGGTGTCCGGATCGGCGCGGTAGGCGGCCACCCGGTCGACGACAGCTCGTCCGACACCGGGCTCGTCACGGGTGGGTCGACGGGTGTACCGGGTCTGAATCGCCGCCGCGGCGATGCCACCGGTGGAGGCGGGGGCATCGACCCAGCGGATCGCGCCGGCCCTGCCCGACCGGGCGAGTGGGGCACCCTCGGGCGGGCGGAGCGGTGGGCCGGACCGCAGTCCCCGCGGGCACTCGGCCCGGAGCACCGCGGTGGTCGGGCGGGCGAGCGAGAGGAAGCGGACGCTGTCGACGGCGTCGGAGCCGGTGCCGGTTTGTTCGTGGAGGATCCCGGTCCGCAGGTCGAGGATCCGCCGCACCGGCGCCGTGCCGTCCCCCCGCCCGAGCTCGAAGACGACCGGGCCACCCGCCAGACGGGTCCCGGGGCCCGTGCCGTCGTAGACGCCGGAGGCGATCGTCCAGGGACGCCGTTGCGGCTGGCTCAGCAGGGGTGACCCGCCCATCCCGACGTGACCGTCGGCCAGGCTCACGAGCGCCTCTGCGACCCGTTGGGTCTCCGGATCGTCCTCCAGCTCGAGGGACCACCCGGGCCGGGTCACGGCCTCGGGAAGGGCACGCTGACGCCGGCGCCGCAGCTGGTCGACGAGCAGTCCGTTCAGGCGCGACTTGCCCCCCGGGAGCGGGGTCACGTCGGGATGCGGCGAGATGCCGCCGCCATTGATGAGGACGAAGGTGGCGAGCCTCACGTCGGGGGCGACGACCGGAGGGGGACGGACCGGCATGGCGGCCAGCCCGTCGACGACGACCAGGGCGGTCTGGGGGTCGACACCCCGTCGCCAGAGCTCCCGCAGCACGCCGAGTGCCACGTCGCCCGCATCCTCGGCAGCGATCTGCACGGTGGTCCCGTCGACCAGCACCCGGGGGTCGTCGAGGCCGACCTCCCGTGCGGCATCCACCGCCAGGTCGGTCAGGTGGGGGGGGCCGGAGATGCCGTGGGCGTACAGGAGCTGCGCGAGCCCGGGTCCGTCTGGTCCGTCCGTCTCGTCCGTCGTGTCCGTCGTGTCCGCGACGTACCGTCCGAGGGCCACCGTCACCACCTGGGCGTCGCCCTGCCGCGGAAGCCTCGCCGCGGTGACGCCGAGCCGGACCAGCGAGTCAACCAGCGCGTCGCCTGCCCGGTCGATGACGGTCCCGTCCAACTGGCGGGACGGTTCGGTCATTCGGTCGGTGCCGGATGGCTCGAGGACGCGGCCGCCACCGCCGCGGCTGTCGGCAAGGACGATCATGCCTGCGGCCGGGGCGGGCCGGCCGAGGCGTTCCGCAAGTCGCTCGACCGGTGCCGGCGCGACCCAGGCCACCGACGCCCCGGCCTCACCGAGGGCCACCATGGCCTGCGCGGTCCGCTCGGAGACGTCCGCTGTCGCGCTCCAGAGCACGAAGGCTTCGAAGCGGCGGTCCAGTCCGGAGACACCGCCCGCTGCATCGCTCACGGCACGAGCTCGGCGAGGTCGCTCACCACGATGTCGGCCCCATGGGCGCGGAGCTGGGCGGCCTGCCCGCTGTGGTCGACACCGACCACGAGGCCGAAGTGCCCGGAGCGGCCGGCCTCCACCCCGGCCAGTGCGTCCTCGACGACCACGGCGGACGCCGGTGGGACCCCGAGCATCCGTGCCGCCTCGAGATAACTGTCCGGCGCCGGCTTCCCTGCCAGGTGCCGCTCGCGTACAACCGTGCCGTCCACGCACTCGTCGAAGAGCGCGGTGACCCCGGCGGCAACCAGAACCGCCCGCGTGTTCTCGCTGGCCGAGACCACCGCCGTGCGGACCCCGGCGTCGCGCAGGGCATGCACCAGGGTGACCGACCCGTCGAACAGGGTGATCCCGCTGGTCTCGATGAGCGCGTGGAGCAGGTCGTTCTTGCGGTTGGCGATCCCCGCGACCGTCTGTTCCGAAGGGGGGTCACCGGGATCCCCCTCTGGCAGCTCGATCCCCCTCGAGTGCAGGAAGGTGCGTATCCCGTCGGCGCGCGGCCTGCCGTCCACGTAGCGGAGGTAGTCGTCGACCTGATCGAAGGGCGGAACGGATGCGTCCGACCGGGTGGCCCACTCGGCGAGGACCGGGTCGAGGGCGCGCTTCCACGCCGTCGCGTGCAGGACCGCGGTGTCGGTGAGTACGCCGTCGAGATCGAACAGCCAGGCGTCGAAGTCGGTGAGGTTCATGCTGCGCCCCGGTGGCAGACCATCCGGGCCGTGGGCCCGGACGAAGCCTGCCCCGGGGGTCGCCGGCACGCGGTGCCCTCACCCACCTTCAGGCGGTCGGAGGCGCCGACCGGTGACCACGTCACCACGCAGGTGCACGAGCCGGTGGCCGGGCTCGGCCACGCGCGGCCGGGGCAGGAAGCGCTCGTGCGAGCTGTCCTCCAGCTCGGACGCCAACCCGCGCACGAGCACGCTCCACCGTCCCTCGGAGGCGGGGTCCCCCGAACGCCGCCCGCCGCTGTCCACCTGGAAGGCCACCATCCGCCCGTCGATCCGGGTGAACAGGCTCTCGCCCACCTGGATCAGCACGTCGGAATCGTTGACCGCGTAGTCGAGTGGGAGCACCAGCGGCGCGCCCTCCGTCCCCACGCCAAGGTGTCCTGGGAGCTGCGCCTTCGAGCCGAGCGCGAGCAGTCGCCGGCACTCACCGAGCTGCAGCACCTCCGAACCCCGGCTGTCGATCCACACAGGCGCATTCTTCAAGGTGCCGGGAGAGGAGGCAAGGGCCGATGGTCCCGTAGTCCCCCGACGGCGGCCGGCGGTCGGTGTGCCTACCGGCCGTCGGTGCCGCTGCGGGTGGGCGTCACCTCGGTCTGCCGCCCGCCCAGACCAGCCACTGCTCGCGTGCGACGGTCTCCAGGCTCTCGGCCTCGGCTTCGAGCTCCTCGGCCTGCAGGCGCAGATCGAGGGCGACCGCCCGCAATTTCTCGACCTTGGCGGTCAGATCGTCCCGGCGCTCGAAGATCCGCTCGATCGACCATTCGTGCATCCGCGGCTCACCCCCGCAGTCTCTCAGCGCATGGACCTCGCGGCCCGGGGGGAACGGCCGGCCCGACTGTGCCGACCCCGCCCGGCCAGCGCGCGCAGGGAGGCCGCGGCCGCACCGGACGTCCTGCGTACCCGACCCGACCGGTCTGCTGGCACCCGTCTGGACGACCAGTCCGGCGCGGACTCCCACCGCGGGTCGTTGAACAGGTCCACCTGTCGGGTGTCCGCGAACACCTGGGAGGGGTCGGGCCACCGGGGTGCCTCCCTGGCCGTGCTCCTCGTGGTCCGTGTCGACCGCAACCTGATCACGGGTGACGAATCTACCGCCCTGCGGGGTCCGGATCGGGGACCCCCAGGGCGGTCGGTCCGCGGTCAGGTGAACACGACCGTCTTGCGTCCCTGGACGAGGACCCGGTCGGCGAGGTGCAGCCGGACCGCCCGGGCCAGCACGACGGTCTCCAGGTCCCGCCCGAGACGCATCAGGTCGACGACGTCGTCGCGGTGGGAGACCGGGGTGACGGCCTGGTCGATGATCGGGCCCTGGTCGAGCTCGGCCGTCGCGTAGTGCGCGGTGACCCCGATGACCTTGACGCCGCGTTCGTAGGCCTGGTGGTACGGGCGACCACCGACGAATGCCGGGAGGAACGAGTGGTGGATGTTGATGATCCTGGAGGGGAAGTGGGTGACGAACTGGGGCGTCAGCACCTGCATGTACCGGGCCAGGATCACCAGCTCCACCCCTGCCGCGTCGGCCAGGTCCAGGATCGCCTGCTCCTGCTGGGTCCGGTTGGCGTCGGTGACCGGAAGGTGGTGGAACGCGGTCCCGAACCGCTCGGCGGCGACCGAGCAGTCCGGGTGATTGCCGGCGACGAAGGCGATCTCCATCGGCAGGTCCCCGGTGGACACCCGGACCAGCAGATCGTAGAGGCAGTGGTCCAGGTGGGAGACGAGTACCGCCGCACGGCGTCGCTCGTCGGAGAAGCGGAGGCGCCAGCTCATGCCCAGCGGCTCGGTGACCGGGAGCAGCGCGTCCAGTAGCCGGCGTCGGTCCAGGTCGAAGCCCTCGAGGCTGAACTCGATCCGCTGGAAGAAGACGGCGGCCTCGCGGTCGGTGTGCTGGTCGGCGTCGACGATGCTCCCGCCGTGGTCGGCCACGAACCCGGTGATCGCCGCCGCCAGGCCGGGCCGGTCGGGCGCAGCGATCAGGAGTCTGGCCGTCACGGGATCGGACATCCTCGAACCGTACCGCCGGATGCCGGAAAGGCCGGACTCTGGCGCGACCGGACGGTTCGGCGGGCGACCTAGCGCGGGTGTCCCCGTGGATCCAGTCCTCCGTCGAAGCGCGGCGGCCGTGCCCCCGGACCGGAGTCGAGCCGCGTCACCGGCGCGGACGGAGAAGGGGGTTCGGAGCCGGCGAGCAACACGATGCCCGCCACGGTCATCGCGAGCCCGATGACCGCCGGGGCCAGCCGGCCGCCCCCGCGTGCGAGGGACTCCCCGAAGACGGTGATGCCGAGGGCCACACTCATGAGCAGGGTCACCGCGTTGCTGGTTGCCATGGCCGGCGCGAGCACGCCGGTCTTGAGCGCGGACTGCTGCAGCACGAATCCCACCACGGCGGACCCGATCAGGACATAGGTGGTCCAGCTGGTCAGGATCGTCGCGATGCCCTGGCCGACCAGGGTCACGAACACCTTGGTCACCGCCGCCTGCAGGCCGAAGGCGACTCCTGCCGCCGAGCCGAACAGGAGCGCCCGGGTGGCGCCGGAGCGGCGCCGGCCGAGGTCGCCGAGGACGGCGACCAACGCCACGGTCACGATGCATGCCGACCACCAGGCGGCCGCGCCCGGCTGGGCGGTGCTTCCGGCGGGCGACCCTGCCGTCAGGAACAGGACGATCCCGACGACCATGGCGATGGCACCGAGCAGCACCCGCCTGGTGATCTGCTGGTCGGTGAGGCGGGCGCCGAGGGGCAGCGCGATCACCAGGCTCAGCGCGGTGAGCGACTGCACGACGACCAGCGATCCGCGATCGAGGGCGGTGGCCTGGAGGATCCAGCCGCTCGCCTGAGCCGCCGCGCCGGCCAACCAGACCGGTCGCCTCAGGATCTGGACGAGGAATCGGGGGTCGCCGGCCTCGGCCGGCGCCTCGAGCGTCCCCTTCTGCTGGAGGACGCTGCCGACGGCAAAGGCGACGGCGGCGAGGAGTGCCAGGACAGCGGCCATCGCGCTCCAGTTAAGCCCGGATCCGGTCCGGGGGGACCGATCTCGGGTGGGGGATCAGAGCAGCCCGTTGAGGTCGTCGAAGAGGCGCTCGAAACGGTCCAGGGCGCCAGGTTCGGTCTCGCCGAGTGCCGCGGGATGCTCGAGCAGGTACCGGGCGGCGGCGAGCCGGTCGACCTCGTTGGCTTCGGAACCGGGCAGGCCGTGGGTCAGCCGGACCAGTTCGCCGTGCGCCGACGCGCCGAGGACCCCCTCGATGCCGACGACCGGTGCGCCGTCCTCCGCGTAGGAGGCCGTCTCGATGATCCGGCGGCTCTGGAGGAACTCGGCGTCGGTGAGCCCGCGCACCCCCACGGCGCACGCGTCGTGTGCACCGGCCAGCACGGCCGCCTGCGGGTCGTCCCGTCCGAGCAGTGCCAGGAAGCTCGGGACCGAGGACAGCCCCCCGCAGGGTGTCACCGTCCAACGTGGATCGAGGCCCTTCCGTCCCTCGGCCCGGAGCCGCTCGGACGCCCATCCCAGGTAGAGCAGGTCGGCGGGACCCTCGACCAACAGGGGGTGCTCGCCGATCGTCAGCGAGCGGGTCACCTCGTAGCCAAGGGCCGCCTGCAGCGGGAAGACCGTGTCCCGATCGGCGCTCAACACGCGGTCGCCGACCTTCGTGCCGAGGACGACTCCCTCCGGAGACGTCGCGTCCTCCACGGTGCGGCACGAGGCGACGTCCCTCGCATCGATCATGAACGGGGAATGGGTTGTGTAGATCACCTGGTACTTGGACAGGAGTTCCGCCCGGATGTAGTCGAGCAGGTCGGCCTGTGCACGCGCGTGCAGGGTGAGTCCCGGCTCGTCGAGGAGGACCACCAGGTTCTCCCCGAACTCTCGCTGGACCTCCGAGAACCAGACCAGGAACGAGAAGAACCAGATGAAGCCGGTGCTCCGCTCGTCGAGCCCGATGGTGGCCTCGTGCCGGGTGTTCTCGATCCGGGTCTGGAAGATCTTGCCGCTGTCGAAGGGCGGCACGTCGTCGGGACTGGCCTGGTCGAAGCGGAAGCGGACCTTGAGGTGCTGGTTCTGCGACCAGAACCGGAAGATCTTCCTGGAGAGGCGGTTCTCGACCGCCTCGAGCTTGCTGATCAATCCCTCCGAGGTGGCGATCCCCGCGATCTGCCCCGGGCTGGTGCCCACCATCGAGAGCAGGGCGAGGAACACCCGTGCGCCGGGGACCCGCCCGAAGTCGTCTGCCGCCTGCGCGGCGATGAGCTCGTCGAGCGCCATCCGCCCGGGGAGTCGGTCGTAGTGGGAGTAGTAGACGAACCTCGGGAGCCGGGTGGTGAGGTACTCCGAGACGGCGTGCTGCAGGCCGCCGTCGGACCACCGCTCGCGCAGGCTCTGTCGGAACGCTGCCTGTGCGGGTGTCGGATCGGGAAGCTCGTCGAGCGCCTTGAGCAGGGCGCTCGTGGTCCTCGCCACCCGGAGCGGCTCGAGGTCCGCAGCGGAGAGGTCCGACGTCTCGAGCGCCCGGTTGACCGCAGCGTTGAAGTCGAGGGGGATCGACCAGGCGAGGGTGTTGTCGTAGTCCTTGCTCACGGTGACCGGCCCCGGTTGGAGCTCCACGCCCTCACCGGCCAGTGCGGCGATGTGGTCCTTCTCCTCGTCGTCGAGCTCCCATTCGGAGAACACGGCCACATCCACGTCCGGCGTCTCCTCGTACTCGGACCAGTTCATCCGGGGGTACTCGATCTCCCGGAACTGGCTCCGCTCGGACCGAACCGAGTTGAGCCGCTCCAACGCCTCGAGGAGGGCGGTCTTGCCGCTCTCGTTCTTCCCCACCAGGCAGGTGAGGTCCTCGACCGTGAACCACTCGGAGTCGAGCACCGACTTGAAGTTGGTCACGCGGACCCGCTTGAGCTTCACGAGTGGGACAGCCCTTCCGGCGGTGCGCCTCGGCGAGACGTGGGGCGCGGTTCAGTCGACGGGACGGCCATGGGACAGGTATCGGCCCGCCCGAGGGGCTCCTTGAATCCGGCTCGCTGAACCCGGACCGTGGCCGCGCTCCCAACCCTTCTGGCAGAGTGGAGGGACGGATCGGGACCCCGACCCGATCGAGCGATGCGAGGTGAGTGCCGGTCCATGGACACGTCGCCGAATCCCATCCAATTCGCGGACCTTCCCGACGTACGCACCTGTTACGGGATGGGGACGGCCGTCTGGTCCGCGCACGCCAAGCACCAGGTCGAGCCTGACTTCTGGATCGCGCTCAGCGGCACCCGGTACGTCGACTACAACCTCGCGCTCATCCACGGGGACGGCGAGGTCGCGTCGCACGTGGTCGAGGAGGTCCGCAGCGCCGGCCTTCCCTCGCTGATCATGCTGGCGGGACCGGGCCTCCGATCGGTCGGTGTGCTCCGTGACGAGGGATGGGTGTGCACCGGCGCACTGCCGTTCATGAGCAAGCACGCGGGAATCGCCGAGAGCGACCCGAACTTCCGCCGGTTGGGGCCGGGCGAGCTCGCGGCTGCCCGTGCGCTCACGGCTGCCGCCTTCGACGTGCCGGACGAGGTCGGCGCCATCGTGTATGCCGAGGAGCAGCTGAGCCGGTCGGACTTCCGGACGTGGGGCCTCTTCGAGGACGGAACACTCGTGTCGTGCGCGGCCAGCGTCTACGTGGAGAACCGGTACTCCGTCGGCTGGGCGTTGGCGACCGCACCGGAGAACCAACGGGCGGGGTACGGCCGGAGGGTGGTGCGCGCGCTGGCCTACGAACGGTCGGTCGCCGGTCCCCCGACCAGCCTGGTGATGGCGACCGACGCCAGCAAGCACCTCTACGACCAGGAGGGCTACCTCACCCTCGAGTACTGGCAGATCTGGTCCCGCCCACGCTGGGTCCTCCCCTAGTCCCTCCCGTCTGCAGGGCGGCTCCGCCGTCGGCGTTCCCGCAGCCGGCTCCCCGGCGTGGGGATACGATGGGCGGCAACACGAGGAGGTCCCGATGAGCCACCTTCGACGACTCAAGAAAGAAACCCTCGGGGTTCTCGCCGGGCTGGGGGCGAACTCCGACCAGGTGGCGACGACCCTCCAGGCAGCGGACGTCAGGGGGGTTCCGAGGGACAACCGCTCGTGTGCCGTGGCGGTCTACCTGACCTCGATCATGGGGTCGGAGCCCATGATCCACTCGGTCACCGTCGGGCACTGCTCGATGCTCATCCACCTGGTCGGTCAGGACCAACGGCCGGCGGGCCATCTGCTGGTCCAGCTCCCCAAGCCGGTGCGCCAGTTCGTGGCCGCCTTCGATGCGTTCCGGTACCCGGCGATGACCAGGCCTCCGGCGGTCGTCAGGCCGGACTGCCCGGTCTCGGAGGATCCGGACTGCCCGGTCCCGGAGAACGAACAGGGAGAGGGAGCAGTCGCCCTGGCGCTCTGAGTCATGCAGGGCGGCGGCTCGGGGAGTCCTGGAGGACGGTGGCTCGGGCTGAATTGGCCACCCTGTGTGCGGACCTCACCACCGAGAGGGCCCTTGGGGTGGGGCGATGGGCGCGCCACCTATTCATCACATGTGACGATGTCCTGCACCCGGATTTCTCACTACCATGAAGCCGAGTCGGGTCAGGACCCGGCTCACCAGCAGGCTCGGACAGGACCGGGTTTCGGCGCCTCGGCGGCTCTCTGACAGACCAGCGGCGGCGACGGTCCACAGACGGAAACAGAGGTGCCAATGCAGACCAGTCCCATCACCCGCGCCGGACGTGCACGCCGTGCACCCCGCGCGTTGGCGGTCGCAGCCGCAACGGCGGTGGTCTCCGGTGTCCTGCTCACCCTGCCGCTGGCGAGCCCCGCCCGGGCCGACACGCCGGGGTTCGCGTACACCTGCTCCGGTCCCACCCTGCCGCCGACCGCGTTCCCAGCGACCATCCTCGGCACCATCCCGCAGGGAATGGCGGCTGGCACCAACTTCACGATCTCGAACCTCAAGTACGAAGTGACCATCCCGGCAAGCGTGACCACGGCCATCAACAACGCCTATGGCCCCGGCGCGAGCCTCTCGTCCTCCATGGCCACCAACATTTCCGCCGTCGGCGCGACACCGGCCAGCAACTCGGTGACGGCTACCTTCCCCAGTACGCCGGTACCCGCGAGCGGTCCGTTCGCGTACACGGGAACCGCCACGTCGCCGACTTTCACCGCGACCGGGGGCAGCATCTCGCTCTCAGCCGGCACCAGCAGCAGTGCCTACTCGATCGTGATCAACGGAATCCCCCAACCCGACGATTCCTGCACCACCCCGAGCCCCCCGCCGGTGATCGCCTACTCGGAGCAGAACGCAGGCCGCAACGCCTACGTTGCCAACGGTTCCTCCAACTCGGTGAGCGTGATCGACACCTCGACCAACACCGTGGTCGGCTCCCCGACCGGGGTCGGCCTCTCACCGGACTACGTGGCGATCACCCCTGACGGCACCAAGGCCTTCGTGACCAACAACGGCTCGGGCGCGAACTCGGTCTCCGAGATCGGCACGGCGACCGGCACCGTCCTCAGGACCATCACCGTCAACAGCCCTCGCGGCATCGCGATCACCCCCAACGGATCCACCGCCTGGGTGGTGGACCAGAGCGACGACACACTGGTGCCGATCTCGGTGGCGACCGGCATCGCCGGGCCCGGAGTACCGGACGGCGGGTCGGGTGGAGGGGCCACGGTGGCCATCTCACCGGACGGCACGACCGGCTACGTGATCGACCAGCTCGCCGGCAGCATGACCGTGATCGACCTGGTGCACGGAACGATCAGCGCAACCATCCCGACCGGCCTCTCGTTCCCCGCCGAGGTCGAGCTCTCACCGGACGGGACGAAAGGGTACGTCGACGGGAGCGTCGCCGGGCAGTTCGAGCTGCTCCCCTTCTCGACCGCCACGGACGCCCTGGGCAGCCCGATCGACGTCTGTTCGGGAGTGGACCGCTTCGCCATCTCTGCCGACGGCACGACCGCCTGGGCGGGATGCTCGGGACTGGGTGAAGTCCAGGTTGTCGACCTCGCCTCGGGGACGGCCATCGCAACGATCCCGCTCGGTCTGGGTGGCTCGGACGGCGTCGTCGGGGTCTCACTCTCGCCCGACGGGTCGACCGCCTACGCGGTCGACGGCACCGCGAACGCGGTCGTGCCGATCAACACGGCCACCCTGACTGATGGCACGCCCATCGCGGTGGGCTCCGGGCCGACCGGGATCGCCATCATGCCTGACCAGGGACCGACCGCGGCGATCAGCAGCAACTATCCGGGGACCGGGCTGGCCGTGTCGTTCGACGCGTCCTCCTCCGTGCCGGGGACCACACCGACCACCTCGTACAGCTGGAACTTCGGCGACGGGCACACCCAGGTGACCACGACCCCGACCGTCGTGCACACCTTCGCCGCCTACAACAGCTACACCGTCTCGGTCACCGAGACCGACGCAGCCGGTACGTCGAACACGCAGGTGTTCGACGGCCAGACCGCGCAGCGAAACGGCGGGCCCCAAGCCGCGGCGTCGACCACCGTGATCCTCAAGACCCAACCCTGCGTCGGCACGAGCTGCACTGCGACCGTCCAAGCGCCGGCGACCCCGACCGCACCGGCGCAGGCCGTGGTGGTCCGTGCCACCGCCACCGCGACGGGTGGATCACTGAGCATCTCCGCCGCGCCCGCCCTGCTCACCTGCACGGCCGCGGGCTTCCAGAACGTGACCACCGTCGACTCCTACAGCCCGGTCGGGTTCACTCCGTCCGGAAACGTCCACGTGGTCGACGTGCTCAAGGGCGTGAAGAGCGCGAGCGGCGTGAAGGTCTGCTTCAAGAGCCACGGGGCGACCGCTGCCCATTACCTCCCCACCTGCACGAAGTCGGCGGCTCCGTGCATCAACCTGGTCCAGGTCGTGGCAACCGGTCTCAAGGTCGGCATCACCGTGCCACCCGGTGATCCGAAATGGCGGGTCCAGAGCGGGGCCGCAGCCCTCGAGTCGCCGACGTCCATCCCCGCATCGGTGGCGATCGGGCAGAAGGTGACCATCACCGGCACCGGGCTGCTCGGTGCGAACGGCACCACCCGTCCGAAGGTCGGCTTCACCAGCGTCAACAAGTCGATCATCTTCGCGACGATCGCCTCGGCCAAGCCGACTGCCATCGTGGTCACGGTCCCGAAGGGCGCGGCCACCGGCCCGGTCGTGATGGTCTGGCCCACCAAGACGGACGTGACGGTCACGCCGGTCGCCGTGACCTGATCCGTGCGAGGTCGCAGGCGAGGGGTACTCCTCGCGGGGGGCATCCTGGCTGCAGCGCTCGTGGTCCAATCAGGGACGGCGGTGTCGACCGGGAGTGGAGGTGCCACCCCGTCGCGGCCCGTCCCGCACACGGACCCCACCCCCCGAGGGGAAGGCCCGACGGCCGCTGCGGCCGCACCGCCGCTGGTACCGGTCGGTGTTCCGGCCACACTCCCGGCAGGAGCGGTCGAGCTCGGGTCGGTCTCGCCGTCCGAGCCGGTCGAGGTGGACGTCGTGCTGCGCCCACGCAACGAGTCGGACCTGGCACGGGAGGCCGCCGCGGTCACCACGCCAGGGTCCCCGGACTACGGACGGTACCTGCCACCGGGCGCGTTCGCCGGACGGTTCGGCGCGGACCCGACGTCGGCGGGGAGAGTGCGGCGCCTCGTCGCAGCCGCCGGCCTCAAGGTGGCGGGCACCGCGCTGGACGGTCTGGACCTCGCGGTGAGCGGTCCCGCCGTCCGCATCGAGCACCTCTTCCACACCGGGCTGCTCCGGGTGCGGTTGGCCGACGGGTCGACCGGCCAGCTGTCCACGGGCCCGGCCCGCCTCCCGCACGAGGTCGCCCCGGCTGTCGCGGGAGTCGTCGGGCTCGACGACCTGGTGCGCCACGCCCCCTCGGGGGCACAGGGCAGCAGGGGTTCGCTCCCCGTGGGCGGTACCCGCTCGGGAGGCACGGCACAATCACCGCCGACGGCTGCCCGCAACGGCCCGAGCACGTCCGGTCCGCGCCCCTGCAAGGCGGCCCGGGCTCACGCGGTCGCCGACTCAGGGCTGACCGACGACGTGCTGGCAGCCCGCTACGGGGCCGATCCGCTCTACGCGTCGGGCGAGGCGGGCCGCGGGCAGAGCGTCGCGGTCACCGAGTTCGAAGCGTTCGCGCGATCCGACGTCGCCGCGTTCGACACCTGCTACTTCGGTGCCGCCAAGGCCCGCTCGATGGCAGCCGCGACCCGGGTGATCCCGGTCGACGGCGGTGATCCCCGGGGGGCCACCGCGGACGGCGAGGCGGCACTCGACATCGAGAACCTCTCGGCCCTCGCCCCCGAAGCCCACCTCGACGTGTACGAGGCACCCAACACGCCGGCCGGATCACTCGACACCTACAGCAGGATCATCGCCGACGACCGGGACTCGCTGATCTCGACCAGCTGGGGGTTCTGCGAGGCCGGCTTGCGGTCCGGGGCACCCGGTGTGCAGGAGATCGAGAACGTTCTCTTCGAGCAGGCCGCCGCCCAGGGGCAGACGGTCGTCGCTGCTGCCGGCGACAACGGATCCAACGATTGCGGCGGCAAAGGCGCCTCGGTCCCGCCGATCCTCTCGGTCGACGATCCGGCCAGCCAGCCCTATGTCCTCGGGGTGGGGGGGACCGCCCTCCGGGGTTCCGGGTCCTCCACGAAAGAGACCGTCTGGAACGAGGGACCGGACGTCGGTGGCGGCGGCGGGGGCCTCTCGGCGACCTGGACCGCGCCGGGTTGGCAGACCGACAGCGGGGTGCCGGGTGTCGCCGCGCCGGGGATCATCGCACGGGCCCAGCACCTTCCCGGATCGACCTTCTGCCGCCCCCACGCCGCTGCGTGCCGCGAGGTACCCGACGTGAGCGCGGCGGCCGACCCGCTCGCCGGTGGGGTCACCGTCTTCAACCAGGGTGAGTGGACCGTCGAGGGTGCGACGTCCTCCGCTGCCCCGATCTGGGCGGCGCTGCTCGCCGACGTCGCCTCCACGACCGGATGCGGGGCACGATCGGGACTCGGGTTCGTGCCGCCACTGCTCTACACGGTGGCCGCCGACCCGTCCACCTACGCGACGTCGTTCTACGACATGACCCTCGGTAACAACGCGCTGTTCCCGGCCTCGTCGGGCCTCTATCCGGCGACCCCCGGGTACGACATGGCGTCCGGTCTGGGCACGCCCCGCCTCACCGGGCCCCGCGGAGGACCGGGCCTCGCCGCCGCACTCTGCGCGGCGACGGCTGGCCATTCGGACCGTCCGACCGTCACCAAGGTCACCCCGGGCACGGTGCGGACGACCCCCCACGGACCGGGACCGGTCACCGTCGAGGTCACCGGATCGGGGTTCGAGAACGCAGCGGGACACCCCTCGGTCCGGTCGGTCTCCATCGGAACCGCCGCGCTCCGGCCGGGACCGGTCGGGACGGTCGGTGTCACCGTGATCTCCAAGCACGTCCTCGCGGTCCGGGTACCCGACGGACGCGCCTTGGCACCTGCCGGATCGGGATCGGACGGCGCGGGCGACTACCAGGTGGTGGTGACCACGAGCGGCGGTCTGAGCAGCCAGCCGGGGCCACACTCGCTGCTGCGCTACAACGACGTCACCGAGGACGGTGCGGTCCCGACCGTCAGCAGCATCGGGCCCACCGGCGGGCCGCCCGGCGGCGGCACGGTGACCGTGTACGGATCCGGGTTCAACGGGGCAAAACGGGTCACCTTCGGATCACTGCCCGGCACCCGGGTGCGGGTCCTCTCCGACCACCGGCTCACCGTCGTCGCACCTGCCGAATCCGCGCGAACCCACTGCGCCGGGCACACCGACCCGGCAACCGACGTCTGCCAGGTGGACGTGGTGGTGACAGGCCGGTTCGGTTCGAGCACCGTGGTGCCGCCCCTCCCCCCGTACAGCGGCAAGATCACCCTCAACAAGTACGGGGTGTTCCCTCCCCCGCCGGGCTGTGGCTGTGAAACGGTTCCCGCAGCCACCGAGTACGACTACCTGGCACCGCCGGAGGTCACCTCGGTCACCGCGGTAGCCGGAGCCGACGGCCGCCAGTACGTGAGCGCGTTCGGCTACACCACCATGGTCGTCCATGGCTCGGGCTTCGACATCCTCGGCTACGAGTGGACCGACGTCGGAAGGTGGGGGTCTGCCGCGTCGGTGGACTCGATGGCGACGACCGCCATCTCCGCACACACGGTCACCGTCCTCTCCCCGATGGCCCCGCAGGGCGCAGCACTGCCCGATCGGGTCCCGGTCACCGTGCAGACCCTGGCGAGCCCCAACCGCGCGGACCTCGACTCGGCGACCGCGCCGAGCCGGAGCGGCTCGGTCAGCTTCGCTCCGAACCCCACGGTGACCGGGGTCTCGGCCGGACCGGGTCGGCGGCTCGCAGGACCGGACACCGGCGGCACCCGTCTCACCGTCACCGGCACAGGACTCGGCGCGTCGACCAGCGTCCTCATCGTCGACGAGACCCCGAAGAACAACTCGCTCGGGACGACGTATCGGGTCTCGCTGCGGGGCCGGAGCCTGGTGTTCGCGACGCCCCCGGCGGGGGTCGGCGTCGACGACGTCCTGGCGTGCAACGTCACCTCGTGCTCCATGGCCAGGCCGCGGATCGACACGTTCACCTACTTCGCCCCCGGCAACCCGACCCTGTTCGGCTCGGGACCGAGGTCGGGCCCCGCCCGCGGGGGCACGCTGGTGACCCTTCACGGGGAACGGCTCGGGTTCGTGACCGCGGTGCGGTTCGGTCGGACCGAAGCGACCTCCTTCGTCAACCCCCGCGGAAGGACCGACGGCGGTGACCCGAGCACGGTCTACGTGGTCGCGCCACCCGGTGCCGCCGGGACGGATGTCCCGATCCGGGTCGAGACGCTGGCGAGCAAGGTCGACGGCAGCGGGTTCTCCCCGGTCACCACGGTGGCGCGGTTCCGCTACGCCGGCTGACCGTGAGGGCCGCTCCGAACGGGACCGTCCACGATCCCGGTGGGCTCAGTCGAACCGGAGGGTGACCAGCTCGAACGGGCGGAGCTCGAGCTCCACGGCGCCCTCTTGCAACCTGACCGGGGAAACCTCGCGCTCCAGGAGATCGGTGCGGCACGCCGAGGCGAACGGGCGGTGCAGGGTCACCCGGCAGGAACCCCGCGATCCCCACACCTCGCAGACCCGCACCACGACGGCGTCACTTCGGTCGGCGAACTTGACCGCTTCGACGCTCACCCCTGGTCGGTCGACGCTGACCACCCGGCCCGCGGTCCGGCCGGGGACCAGGGAGAGGGGGAGGTTGAAGAACTCCGCCTGCGAGACGACCCCGTCGACCGCCCGCAGGTCTCCGGGATGGGGGAGCAGGGCGTAGGCGAACCGGTGCTCCCCCTGGTCCGCCTCCGGGTCGGGGAAGCCGGGCGCGCGGAGGAGCGAGAGCCGGAGCGTGTGCCCGCGGGTGTCGTACCCGTACTTGCAGTCGTTGAGGAGGGCGACCCCGTACCCCGGCTCGCTCAGGTCCGCCCAGCGGTGCCCGCAGACCTCGAACTGCGCCCGCTCCCAGCTGGTATTGGTCACGGTCGGTCGCTCGATGTGGCCGTGCTGGATCTCGTAGGTGGCACGTGTCGAGCGCACCGAGACGGGGAAGGCCACCTTGAGGAAACGGTGCCGCTCGTGCCAATCCACGACGGTGCGGAATTCGAGCCGGCGGGACCCGGCGGCCAGACGCATCGTCTGGGTGATGGTCGACGCCCCGAAGGTCCGCACCAGACGCACCCCGGCCCGCAGGGGGTTACCCTCCACGATCTCGATCGCGTCCACATCGATCAGGTCGGTGACCTGGTCGAGATAGGACAGGTCGACGTCCCAGGCGTCGAAGGCGGGCGGGTGATCTTCGTGGACCTGGAAGAGGTTGCCGCGCTCACCGGCCGCGAGGACCTCGCGAGCAGCCGGCAGGTCGCGCACCGACTCCAGCAGCCCGTCGGCATCCCAGCGGACCCTGAGGAGACCGTTGTCCATCCACCCGTCGCCGACCTCGACCGGCTCACCACCGGATGTCGCAGCGTCGGAGCGCACGGGTGACCACCCGCAACCCGGCACGGAGACCACCGCCAGTGAGCCGTCGGGCAGATCGGTGACCTCGGTCCGGTCGTAGGAGGACGGGTTGAACGCGACCAGCCCGCCCTCGCCGGCGGTCCCGTCGCCGTCGGCGAGGGCGCGTTGGGCCTCGGCGACGATCGCCCCAGCGGTTTCGAGCGCCTCGGCGTGCTCGCGTCGGGCGTCCTCGTAGACCAGGTGGATGCCCGAACCGGGGAGGATGTCGTGGAATTGCTGGAAGAGGAGCAGCTTCCACGCCCGCTCGAGGTCGGAGCGGCGGTCGAGGGACGCGGCGACCGACCAGAGCTCGGCCGACCGGAGCGCCTCCTCACCGCGGCGGTTGGCGAGCTTGACGTCGGCATGGGTGGTGAGGGTGCCGCGGTGGCTCTCGAGATAGAGCTCGCCGACCCAGGTGGGAAGGTCCCCGGCCTCGTCGTGAGCGCGGTCGAGGAAGGCTGCCACCGTTCCGATCTCCACCCGCGGCATCCCGTCGACGTCGGTCAGGCGGTCGAGACGCCCGAGCATCGCCGCGGTCGGACCCCCACCGCCGTCGCCGTACCCGTAGGGATAGAGGTTCCGTGCAGCACCGTCCGGACGGACCCCGCGGTCCTGACCCGCCGCGAGCTGAGGGGCGGAGCAGTCCCCGTTGTAGGTGTCGGCAGGCGGGAAGTGGGCCAGCAGGCGGCTCCCGTCGTGTCCCTCCCACCAGAACGTGGTGTGGGGGAAGGGGTTGGTGTCGTTCCAGCTCAGCTTCTGGGTGATCAGTGAGGTCACCCCGGCCTGCCGGGCGATCTGCGGCAGCGCCGCAGAGTAGCCGAAGACGTCGGGGATCCAGAGCTCGTGGGTCTCGACACCGAGCTCCTCGGCGAAGAAGCGCTTGCCGAACACCAGCTGGCGGACGAGCGACTCACCCGACGGGACGTTGCTGTCCGGCTCGACCCACATCCCGCCGACCGGCTCCCATCGGCCGCCGCGGACCTGATCGAGGATGCCGCGGTAGAGGTCGGGGTACCCCTCCTTCATCCACTGGTACTGAACCGCCTGGCTGCACACGAACCGGTGTCCGGGGTGGCGTTCGAGGAGTCGGAGCTGGTTGGAGAAGGTGCGCGCACACTTGCGCTTCGTCTCCCGGACCGGCCAGAGCCAGGCGCAGTCGATGTGGGCGTGACCCACCGCGACCACCGAGTGGACGGAGGTCGAGGGCGAGTCGAGCGCGGGGGCAAGCGCGGCCCTGGCGGCGGTCACCGACCCGGGGAGCTCGCCCTGTTCGACGATCTCCCGTGCGGTGCCCAGCGCCCGGAGGATCTCCTCGGATCGTCCGGGGAGCAGAACGGCCAGCTCGAGCAGGACCCGCATGTCGAGGAAGAGCGCCTCGACATCCCGGTCGACCAATGCGAGCTCCGCGGTCTGCAACCGGTAGAGGGGGGCGCCCCCGGGGTCCGGGAGCAGTAGGGGCCAGTCGGCCAGGTGCCAGGGGGGGATCGGGTTGGCCGCCGCCTCCACGAAGAACTCGACGGGCTCGCCACCCTTGGCGTCGGTGGTCAGCACGAGCTCCCGGTGCCGATGATGGAGGCCCTGCACCGGGCGTCCCCCGGTGTCCCAGACCAGCCCCTCGGCGGTGAAGCCGACCATCTGGTCCCCGCCCAGATGGACGAGGGCCACCACCTCGGCCCCGGACCACGCCGGGAGGATGGTGCCGCGGAACCGGAACCACGTCGTGCCCCACATCGGGCCCCAGGCGGCACCCACGTCGAAGGGCAGGAACGGCCGTTCGATCGCCTGACGGGCCGGTACCGGTTCTCCGTCGAGCTGGTGGGCAGCGACCTCGAGCGCTGATCGCTGACCGTAGATCGCGGGGCGCACCACCTCCGAGAGAAGGCGTCGCGCCAGGCCCGGCTCCTCGAGCACCGATCCGGACGTGCCCCGCATCCCGACGTCGCTCAGCGGACCGGTGCCTCTCGGGCGGCCTTCTCGGCTTCCTTGTGCCTGCGGTGCTGTTCGAGGATGTGCTCGTGTGAGGCACCCCTGGTGGGCACGTCAGGGTGGTGATGCCGGCAGAGGATGTACGGCGTCCCGTCCAGCGGGTGATGACCGATCCGCCAGCATCCCTTGGTGTGGCAGTTCACCTTCCGGACACCGGTGTACACGCCGATGCCGACCGCGCTGATCAGGGTCGCCTCACCGAAGTCCGACCCGAAGCCGGACCAGAAGTTGTAGTAGACGTCCGGGCCACCGTGCAGCGTCCCCGTATGCAGGGCCAGCCAGTGCCGCACCGCCGCGAAGGAGGCGAGGAGGAATGTCAGTCCCACCACGAGGGCAACGAGGAGCGGGACGATGGTCCACTTCCTCACCGGGATCGGGTCGGTCTCGCTCACGCCGGCCGTCGGGGTGGCCGGAGACGGCGGGCCCTGGGTCGTGGCCTCGATGTCGGCGCTCATGCCGAAAGACTAGGAGGGGTGCGGGTGGGACGGTGGGAGCAGGTGGAATCACTCAGCGGCGGTCAGGCGTGCCATTCGGCGTCACGCCGGCAGGACGGCGCGCGTCCGGTCACGCAAAGGTGAAATCGGTGCTCCTGTGTGCCAGGACGCGCCCGGCGGGAGATTCTGGGCGTTGACGGTTGGTGTAGCTCCCAGCGGCAGCGTCACGCACTCCTCGACCGGGGCCGGTCCGCGGGCCGCGCCGGCCGTCGACGTCGTGGTCAGTGGGAGCACCATCGCCGACAGGGTGCAGGTGACGGCTGCCGCGAACCCGAGCGCCGGGCGGAGCCACCGTCGGAGGGTCGTCTCGCCATGGGCGGCCTTCCTTCCTCGTCGACTGCTTTCCCCGCAGGTTGTACGGATCCGACGTGTGGCCGTCGACGCGATCTCCTGAACTGCGGTTGCCACCAACCAGAGTCCCTGTGCGAGGATGACCCGGTGACGATGAGCGACCAGGTGGCTCCGCCCCCTCCCAGCGATTCGGGTCCACCGGCCGCCTCGGCGGTCGATCTCGTCAAGACCTACGGCAGCGGGGACGCCACCGTGCATGCGCTCGACGGGGTGACCGTCGACTTCGAACGGGGCTGCTTCACGACGGTCATGGGGCCGTCGGGCTCGGGAAAGTCGACGCTCCTCCACTGCATGGCGGGCCTCGATGTCCCGACCTCGGGACGGACCTTCGTCGGCGGCGAGGAGATCGGACTGCTCGACGATGCCGGCCTCACCCGGATGCGGAGGGACCGGGTCGGCTTCGTCTTCCAGTCGTTCAACCTCGTCCCGACCCTCACCGCCGGCGAGAACATCACGCTCCCGGCCGACCTCGCCGGCCGACCGATCGACCAGGAATGGTTCGACTTCCTGGTCGACCAACTGGGCATCCGGGACCGCCTCTCCCACCGCCCGAGCGAGATGTCCGGAGGTCAGCAACAGCGGACCGCGTGTGCCCGCGCCCTCATCGGCAGGCCTGATCTGATCTTCGCCGACGAGCCCACCGGCAATCTCGACTCGAATTCCTCGGCCGAGCTGCTCGGTTTCCTGCGCCGCTCGGTGACGGAGTTCGGCCAGTCCATCGTCATGGTCACCCACGATCCCCGGGGCGCCGCCCAATCGGACAGGGTGGTGTTCCTGGCCGACGGCCGGGTCGTGGACGACCTCCTCCGGCCGACCGAGGATTCCGTCCTGGAGCGTATGCGAACCCTGGGCGAGTGACATGTGGACGATCACCCTCAAGGGACTGCTCGCCCACAAGCTCCGCCTTGCCCTGACGGCAATCGCCATCGTCCTGGGCGTCACCTTCGTCACCGGGACGTTCATCCTCACCGACACCCTGCACAACACGTTCTCGACGCTGTTCAGCAACATCTACCAGAACATCGACTTCCAGGTCAGGGGCGTCGCCCAATTCTCCAACACCAATGCCAACAACGGTGGCGCGGTGCGCAACCCGATTCCGGAGTCGCTCCTCGCCTCGGTCCGCACCGTGTCGGGGGTCGAGGCGGCCGACGGCTCGGTCGGCGGGATCGCCCAGTACGTCTCCCCCGAGGGCAAGGCCATCTCGAACGGCGGTGCACCGCCCCTCGGGCTCTCGTTCGATTCGGACCCGCGGATCTCCCAGCTGCGGATCGTGCAGGGGACGGCCCCGGTGACCCCGCACGACGTCCTCATGGACCAGGGGACGGCGCAGAAGTACGGGTTCCGGGTCGGTGAGCAGGTCCGCATCCTGCTCCCGTTGCAGCCATCGAAGACGTTCACCATCACCGGCATCGTCCGGTTCGGCACCGCAAACAATCTGGCCGGCGCCACGCTTGCCGCCTTCGACCTGACGACCGCCCAGGCGCTCTTCGGGAGGGTCGGACAGTTCGACACGATCGATATCGTGGCCGCGCCGGGAGCCAATCTGACCACCGTCCAACGGAACATCGCACGGGTCCTTCCGCGCGGCGTCGAGGTGGTCACGGGAAAGACCGTCGCGGACGAGCAGACCAACAGCATCGACCAGGCGCTCTCGTTCTTCTCGACGTCACTCCTGGTGTTCGCCTTCATCGCCCTCTTCGTCGGCGCATTCACCATCTTGAACACCTTCTCGATCATCGTCGGGCAGCGGACCCGTGAGCTGGCGCTGCTGCGCATCGTCGGCGCGAGCCGCCGGCAGGTGTTCCGCTCGGTGCTGGGCGAGGCGGCGCTCGTCGGTCTGGCATCGTCCGTGATCGGCATCGGGCTCGGCGTGCTCGCCGCGCTCGGGCTCGAGGCGCTCCTCCGTGGGTTCGGGATCACCCTGCCCACGGGGCCGCCGGCCTTCGCCGTGCGCACGGTCGTCGTGGCACTGGTGGTCGGTGTCGGTGTCACCGTGGTCGCCGCGATCAGCCCGGCCCGGCGGGCGGTACGCATCCCCCCGGTCGCCGCCATCAGCGATCAACAGACCGAAGCGGACGTCTCGTTCCGGCGCCGGTTCGCCTGGGGCGGTTCGCTCACCGGGCTCGGTGTGGTCGCGCTGGTGGTCGGGCTGACCAAGCCGGCCATCCAACTGGTCGGCCTCGGTGCCGTCGGGATCTTCGTCGGCGTCGCCATGCTGGCACCTGCCGTGGCGCGCCCCCTCTCGAGCGTCATCGGACGTCCCTTCGCACGCCTGTTGGGGATCGCCGGCAAGCTGGGCCGGGAGAACTCGATGCGCAGCCCGCGGCGCACCGCCCAGACGGCGTCGGCACTCATGGTCGGCCTTGCCCTCGTCTCGGCCATCGCGGTGTTCGGTGCATCGCTCTCGCGGTCCGCCACCAGCAGTGTGGACAACGCCATCAGTGGGGATCTGATCATCACCAACACCAACAACAACGGACCGGGCAGCTTCAGCACCGCGGTACCGAGCGAGGCCTCGGCCGTCCCGGGCGTCACCGCGACCACAACCGTATACGGCGGCGAGTTCGAGTTCCGGCAGTCGCTCGAGACCCTCCGGGCACTCTCGACCCGGAATCTCTCAGAGAATGTCATCCTGCGGATGACCGCAGGAAGCGCGGGCGCGCTCGCCGCCGGCGACCTGCTCATCGACACCACGACCGCCAACAACGACCATCTCTCCGTGGGCGACAGGGCACCGGTCCGGTTCGCACTCACCGGGCCAACCGTCCTCCGCATCGGTGGGATCTACCAGCCCAACGCCCTGGTCACGAGTTATCTGGTCGGCGAAGGGCTCTTCCTCCGCCACTACCAGGATCCGCTCCCCGAGGCCGTCCTCCTGCAAACGGGTGGCAGCGCAGCCGCGGAACAGGGGGTCAAGCAGGTGCTCGCCCCCTATCCGAATGTGCAGGTCCAGACGCGGGCCCAGTTCGAGCAGACCCAGACCAATCAGGTCAACCAGCTGCTCGGGCTCGTCTATGCGCTCCTCGGCCTCGCGGTGCTCATCGCGCTCATCGGGATCGTCAACACCCTCATGCTCTCGGTCTTCGAACGCACCCATGAGATCGGATTGCTCCGCGCGGTCGGCATGCGACGTCGGCAGATCCGCGGCATGATCCGCTCCGAATCGGTGATCCTCGCCGTCTTCGGGGCCATCATCGGGATCGTGATCGGGACCGGTCTCGGCATGGCCCTCGTCTCCTCGCTCAGGTCGCAGGGCATCAGTGACACCGTGGTCCCCTACTCGAGCCTGGTGGTGTTCCTCATCCTCTCGGCCCTGCTCGGCCTCATCGCGGCGAGCTGGCCGGCTCGGCGGGCTGCCAAGCTCGACGTCCTCGCCGCCATCTCCGCCGAGTGACACGCCGGGTCGGCATCGTTCGACCTGAGGTCCGGGCGACTACGAGCTGATCGTGTTCAGGAACGGGACGAGGTGAGCGAAGAAGGCGTTGCTCGGATAGGCACCGGCCGGGTCGTTGTGGGAGTAGGTGCTCTGGCGGTTGACGAGCGTCAGGTTGCCGGACGGGATGCCCGACTGCGCGGCCAGCGATTGTGCGGCTTGGAGGACCTGTTCCCCGCCGAGGCGGGCACCGAAGGCGTAGATCCTCAGGTCTTTCGGCAGGTCGTGGCCCATGGTGGCATGGACGTCGAGCACCTGCTGTGCGGGATTGGCGTTCCCGTTGTCCACCGCTCCGGTGTCGTCGGTGAGCCGCTGCGGGAAGTACCACTCGGTGCCGTCGACACCGAGCAGCGGGTACCCGGAGAACATCGTCGCGAAGCGGTCGATCGGGGTGAGCGCACCGGTCCCGTTCCAGGTCCTGATCGCACCGGTCGTGGTGAGGCCTGCACCCAGGTGGGCCTGGGCGGCGAGCAGGCTCGGCGGTGAGGTCGCAGCGTTGAGGGCGTACCCGTACTGGCCGACGTTGGTGACCGGCACCGGGGGCACGATGTCCGGGGGTAGGAGTCCCGACGACTGACCGAGCGACGGTGCGTTCGGGTCGAGAAGGGCTGCGGCCGACCCTGAGGCGTTGAACAGACCGGCGTAGGGAGCGGTGATCCCGCCAAAGGACAGCCAGGGGGTTGCGCCCGGCGCGCTCGAGGGCTGCCAGGTCCTGGGTCGCCTCCTGCTCGCTCATCGCTCCGTCGCTCCCGCCGTCGATGTACAGCAGGCCGGCCAGATCATCGGCTCCCGGGTGGCCGTTGAAGTCCCAGGTGGCGTACGCGGTGACCACCGATCCGCCGAGCGAGTGGCCGCCGAGCACGACCTTGCCCCCGAGCTTCTTCGCCGCGTCGATCACGGTGTGCACGTCCCCGACCGCGACGTTCATGCCCCACTGGGTGGCGAACCCGACCGACGAGTCGGGGATCATCTGGAAGTGCTTCGGGACGCTCGGATTCTTGAGGTACCCGAGGTAATAGTCGAAGAGCTGGGTCGACGTGGCCTTGCCCTGCTTGAACAGGTTGAGCTCCGACTGGTCCTCGAGCAGGTTCTCGCGCCGCTCGACCGACCAGACCTGCCACCCGCTCGTCTTCGACACGATCCACTTGGCCAGCGGCACGAAGTAGGCGCTTCCCGCCGAGGTGCCGGGTTCGAGGACCAGGACGTTCTTCGCGCTGGTCGGCCCGATCTTGATCACACCCACCTTGTTGTAGCTGGCCGGTGTTCCCGGCGCGGCGACACTCTGCATCCAGACCACCCCGGTGGGCTGTGCAGTCTGGGCAGGAGCGCTCGCCGAGCTCGCACAGCCCGAGGCAAACGTCCCCAGACAGCACACCGCAACGGCTGCCAGCAGATGTCGCACGAGCGGAATCCTACGGCGAGCGGCGATCCGGCGCTCCGAGCGATACCGGCGTCAACCCGGCCGATGGCGAACCGCCGCCGTTCTGCTGGCCGACCAGAGTGCCGGCTAACGCCTTCCTGACTGCCGTTCGATCTCGCGCTCGATCTCACCCTCCGAGATCGGCCTGCGTCCGTACACGTTCCAGGCGCCCGCCGCCACGATCAGACCCCATCCGAGAATCGGGTACACGATCCAGTAGTTCCAGACGTCATGGATCCCCGAGCTTTGGCTGAATCCACCCGTCGGCCAGCCTCCCGCGTTGTGGTACTCGGAGAATGCCCAGATGAGCACCAGGACCACCATTCCGATTCCGGAGACGACGACCGAGCCCCAGTAGTGACGACGGCGCTCGATCTGCTTCACCGCTTGCTGACGGACGACCTCATCCGGGGTGACGGGCGCGTGCGCCTCGGCACCACCGTGAGGTTCATGATCGACGAGGGACATCTCCGACCTCCTCCGAACCCGAGAACGGGTCCTCGCTCCCCAGTCAACCCTTCCCCCGGCGCCGGGACTAGGGCCGAGGGACCCTTTTCCGTTGGCCTGCCGGACGCCCGTGCGTCCGCCGTCGAGTTGCCCGAGACGTACCCCGGGATCGATCCCGCGGACCGGCGGAGCGGTACGATGTCCGAATGGTTCCGAGGGCGGGACCTGCGAGGGAGGGACCTGCGAGGACGGGCTCGCACGGTCGGTTCGTTCCCTTGCTCGACGAGGGGTACGGGGAGACGGGGGGTCGGATGACGGACACGGTGATCGAAGCCACGGTCGGGACCCCGCCGGTGGCCGGACCCGGTGCCGTTCCGCCACCCGTCAGCGGCGGTCCGCCGCCTGTCCCCGCGTTCAACGTCGTCCCGGTTCGCGTGCTGCCCATCGTGGCCGCGCTGCTGGCCGGGCTCATCGTCTCCCGCGGATACCAGGGGGTTTGATGAAGCTCGCCGATATCGACCTCCTGTCTACCGACCGGTGGACAGAGGGCGTCCCGCACGAACAGTTCGCGCTCCTCCGGCGCGAAGCCCCGGTCTTTCGCCACTCCTGGCCCGGCTCGGTGCAGGGGTTCTTCTGGTGCCTCACCTTGCACGAGGACGTCAGGACGGCGACGCGCGAGCCCGAGACGTTCTCCTCGAGCCGGGGCGGCGTCCTGCTCGACACGTTGCAAACAGCCGAGGAACGAGAAGCCTTCCGGACGATCATCGACGTCGATCCGCCGGAACACACCCGCCTCCGGCGGCTCGTCAACCGGGCATTCACCCCGAGGGCGATCTCCGAGTTCGAAGAGCAGTACCGCGCCGCCGTGAACCGGGTGCTCGGCGATGCGATGGGGGCACCCACGTTCGACTTCGTCACCGAGGTCGCCTCACATCTGCCGGCCTATGCCATCTCGGAGCTCCTCGGTGTGCCCGAAGAGGACCGGGATCGGATCATCCATTGGACAAACCAGATCTCCGGTCGCTCCGACCCCGAGTTCAACGACGGTCCCGATGCCCCCCTCGTCGCCGCGACCGAGCTCTACGAGTATGCCGGGACACTGGCTGCCGCCCGACGGATCGACCCGCGTGACGACATCGTGACCCGCCTGATCACAGAGGTCGACGACGATGCGCTGGGCGCTCACGAGTTCGAGATGTTCATCCTTGCGCTGGCCTTCGCGGGTAGCGAGACCACGAGGACCGCGATCTCACAGGGATTGTTGGCACTGTTCGAGAACCCCGACCAGATGGAGCTGCTGCGCGATGACCCGACCGGTCTCGCTCCGACCGCAGCCGAGGAGATCATCAGATGGGCGACTCCGGTCGTCTACTTCAGACGCACCGCCACCCGCGAGCTCGAGCTCCATGGCACCCTGATCGAGGAGGACGATCCGGTCGTCCTGTTCTATCTGTCGGCGAACTACGACGGGACGGTCTTCTCAGAGCCGTTCCGATTCGACATCGGCCGATCCCCGAATCCCCACGTGTCGTTCGGTGGCGGAGGAGCACACATGTGCCTCGGCGCTGCACTAGCCCGTCTGGAGATCCGGGTGCTTCTCGAAGAACTGGTGGCGATGACCCGGTCGATCACGCCGACCGGGCCGGCGGTGAGACTCAAGTCGAGCTGGCTCAACGGCATCAAACATCTGCCGGTGGCCGTCGTCGGCTCCTAACCGGGTCGGTTCACTGCTGATACCCCTCGACCACCGCCGGCGGTCGCACCGATACCTCGTCGGGATCCTGACCTGCGCCCCGTCGCGCCCGGCGCTGCCGGAGCAGGTCCCAGCACTGGTCGAGCGCGGTCTCGATGCTCCGGACCCGGTCCGCCTCCACGTCGGTCAGACCCTCACCGCTCTTCGACTGCTCGAGCTGGTGCTCCTCCTCGACCAGGTCACTGATCCGCCGCGCGATCTCAGCGTCGTCCATCGCCGTCACCTCTCCGGATGTCGTCACGAAGCCCCGTCGGGGCCTGAACCGGACCCAGTATCCCCCCGGGCGGAAGGGATGGAAAGGGGTCGATCGGCAGCCCCGCCGGTGCTGTGCCGCTCTCCATCGGCCCGATCGATCGGAGCTCCGAACCGGCTCGGGGACGTGTTGACTCACCAACTCCACTTCGGCTACTCTGATTAGAGTACCCGTACTGGGAGGACCGATGGGACCCCGCAATCGCTCGAATCCCCTGGCGCTCGCTGTGCTGATCTGTCTCAGCGAGCGACCCATGCACCCCTACGAGGTGGCGACGACCCTCCGGCAGCGCAACAAGCACGAAAGCGTGCGGCTCAACTACGGCTCGCTCTATTCGGTGGTCGAGTCCCTGGAGCGCCGCGGGCTCATCACGCCTCAGGAGACGGCCCGCGCCGGGCGGTTGCCCGAGCGCACCGTCTACGACCTGACCGAGGCCGGCCGGGTCGAGATCCACGACTGGCTGACCGACCTGATCGCGACGCCGGTCAACGACTATCCCGCCTTCGAAGCCGCACTGTCCTTCCTGCCCGCCCTCCCCCCGGCCGCGGTGGTGGACCTCCTGCGCGAACGCTCCCTCCGACTCGAGTTCGAGATCACCCAGGACCGGGCATCCAGAGAGCTGACCCAGAAGCAGGGACTTCCCCGCCTCTTCGAGATCGAAGGCGAATTCCGCATCGCGCTGCGCGAAGCCGAGCTCGACTTCGTCCGGCGCCTGGTATCGGACATCGAGCGGGGGGACCTCGACGGTGTCGAGTGGTGGACGAGGATCCACGAGGACGGCGACACCCATACCGGTCTCCCGGCCCAGCTCTCGGACCTCAAGAACGCCGACACGAAGTGGAGCACGCCATGAGCAACGAGCACGCAATCACCACGGCGGACCTGGTGAAGACCTTCGCCTCCAAGCGGGGGCCGATCGAGGCAGTACGCGGGGTGAGCCTCGAGGTCGCCGGTGGAGAGGTCTTCGGCCTGCTCGGGCCCAACGGAGCCGGAAAGACCACCACCCTCCGCATGCTGACCACCCTCATCCCGATCGACGCGGGGCGCGCCGAGGTGGCCGGATGGAACGTCAGCCGCGATCCCAGACGGGTGAGGGAACGCATCGGCTACGTGGGCCAGCTCGGGGGAGCCGATGAGCTGGCGACCGGGAGGGAGAACCTCCTGCTGCAGGCGCGTCTCTACGGCGCGACGCTGACCGAGGCCCGCCCGCGGGTGGACGAGATCGCCGGCATCCTCGACCTCTCCGAGTTCGCCGACCGGCGGGTGAAGACCTACTCGGGGGGTCAGCGCCGACGACTCGACGTCGCGCTCGGCATCGTGCACAAGCCGGCCGTGCTCTTCCTCGACGAACCGACCACCGGGCTCGACCCCCAGAACCGCGCCAACCTGTGGGACCACCTCCGGGGGCTGCGTGAGGGCGGGACGACCATCGTCCTCACCACCCACTACCTCGAGGAGGCCGACGCGCTCTGCGATCGACTGGTCATCGTGGACCATGGCCTGGTCGTGGCCGAAGGCACCCCGCGTGACCTCAAGCGCCGGGTGGCCGGTGACGCCATCGTGATCACCGTGCGCGGCGACTCCGACGCTCCGGAGCGATCGATGCGCTTGCTCGACCACGAGCCCTACGTGCGCGAGATCACGGTCGAGGGGGACCAGGTCCGCCTCTATGTCGAGGACGGGAGCGCCGCCCTCCCGACGCTGCTGCGGAGGCTCGACCAGGAGAGGATCGAGATCCGTTCGATCAGCCTCTCCGAACCCACCCTCGATGACGTGTTCCTGCGCCAGACCGGACGATCGCTCCGCGACACCGGCATCGACGGCACAACACGCACTGCAAAGGAGGTGGCCGCATGAGAACGGCCCGCGACACCGCGCTGCTCTTCCACCGCTACACGGTGCAGATGGTCCGGAACCCGGTCTGGCTCTTCGTCGGGTTCTCGACACCGCTGCTCTATCTGGTGCTGTTCACTCCGCTGCTCAAGCACTTCTCGAGCCCCCAGACCTCGACGGCCAACGTGATCGACGTCTTCCTCCCGGGAATCCTCGCCCTCCTCGCGTTCGCCAGTGGGATGTCCGGCGGGTTTTCCACCATCTTCGAGCTCCAGTCGGGTGTCATCGAGCGCTTGCGGGTCACCCCGTCGAGCCGGTTCGCCATTCTCATGGGACCGCTCCTGTCGGGGATGCTCATGATGTTCGTCTTCGACGCGACGGTCGTGGCCGCCGCCGCCGGCTTCGGGTTCCGGATCGACTGGGGGGGTCTCGCCTCCCTGGTCATCCTGCTCGGAGTGCTGATGGTGACCATGTCGGCGTTCTCGGTGGCGACGGCGCTGGTCACCAAGGACATCAGCAGCTTCGCCGCCATCATCAACGGTCTCAATCTGCCGGTGCTCCTGCTCGCAGGCGTGCTCCTCCCGATCTCGCTCGGGCCGACCTGGATGCGGGTGCTCGCCCACTTCAACCCGCTCTACTACGCGGTCGAGGGCGCACGGGCGCTGTCGGCGGGTGCGTATGGAAACCCCGCCGTCTGGCAGGCCTTCGCCGTGCTCGTCCCGTTGTGCATCGTGGTGGTGAGCTGGGCGACGCGTGTCTTCAGGCAGGCGGTCTCCTGACCGCCGACATGAGACGCCGTCCCATCCGGATCCGACCTACCCCGTCCCGTCCAGCGCCAGCACCGCCGCGCTCGATGTCCTGGCGACCGTGCCCGGCATCGACCGCGGCGTGCCACTGTCCCGACAGCGCGGCCAGGAGCGGCAACTGGCCACCGGCCCCGATCGCCAGATCGACATCCTTGAGCGCCCACTCGAGCGGGAACTCCGGGGCGAAGTCACCCGACGCCATCTTGGGCAGCTTGGCATCGGCGACCGGGGAGTCCAGCGGCCCACCCCGGATGGACTCGGAAAGCTGTTCGGAGGTGATGCCCAGCCGCCGGGCCAAGGTCAGCGTCTCGGCGAGACCCTCGATCACCACCGACAGGTAGGTGTTGACGACCAGCTTCATGCGGGTCCCTTGACCTGCCTCGCCCAGCCACAACGTGGTGCGGCCGAGTGCGTCGAAGACAGGACGGACCAGCGCGCGTGCCTCGGCCGGTCCGGAGGCGAGGATGACCAGCTGACCCGACTCGGCGGGACCCTTGCTGCCGGATACCGGTGCGTCGACGAACAGGACGTCCGAACGGTGACGGGCGAGTCGGCCGGCGAGATCGAGCGTCCCGGAGACCCCGATCGTCCCCATCTGGGCCCAGACCGCGCCAGGCGCGAAGGCGTCGACCACCTCGCCGTCGAAGACCACCGAACCGACGACGTCCGCCGTCGGGAGCATGGTGATCACCACCTCTGCATCGCTGACGGCAGCGGCGGCCGACTCGGCAGCGGAGGCGCCCGCCTCCCGCAACGGTGCCGTCGCCGACTCGGACCGGTTCCATACCGTCGTCCCGAGTCCGGCCCGGATCAGGCTGCGGACCATCCCCGAACCCATGATGCCCGCCCCGAGTACAGCGACCCGGCGAGCCCCGGTCTGCTCAGCGCCCATCTCGGTCGCACCTCCTCTCGCGCGTCCGGAGAACGCTCCGCGCCTCCGTCGAGGCCGGCGCCGGCGCGCGGCCGAAGTCTACGGCCCGATCCAGAGGTCTGGGCGGGGCCGGCACCCCGCCGTTCGTTCCCACGACGGTCCCGCCGGTCAGGGCCGATCCCAGCTCGGTCGGCCCCGGGAGAGCATCCCGGCGATCAGCGCGACGGGCGCGACGAGGGCGAACGCCACGACCAGGGCGAGCGTCTTCGACCCGTGCACGACCAGGGTCGCACCGATGACCGCACCGACGAACATGGCGAGGACGCTCACCAGACGCCGCCCGGCCTTCGACCCGGTTCCCCCGATCAGTTTCATGTCCGCGAAGAGCCCGGCGCTGGTCTGGGTGAGCACCGTGGTCGTCAGGTCGGGCACTGCCATCTTGCGGGCCGTGGCGTTCTGCACGCCCATCGCCACACCCAGGAGCACGATGATCCCGTAGCGGAACCCACCCGACGTGCCCTGCCCGCTTGCCGCACTGAGGGCGATCGCGATCACGACGAGCACGGCCTCGACAGAGGCGGCAGAGCGGAGCATCCGCCCACGGCGCTCCGCGAACACCGCCGCAGTTCTCCCACCGACCGTCGACCCCAGAGCGAAGGCCCCCAGCGCCACCACCGAACCGGCCACCGAGAACCCCGAGGCCCCGGCCAGGGCGAAGGCGAGGAACACCACGTTGCCGGTCATGTTGGCCATGAACACGTGACCGAGGTCCAGGTAGCTGAATGCGTCGACCAGCCCGGTCACCACGGTGAGGATCACCAGGAACGAGGGGAGCGGGCCGAACGGGTCGTTGCGGGGCGGCACGACGGTGTGCCACGCCTCGGTCAAATGGTCGCGTATCACGGTCACCTGTGCAGTATTGCTCCGCGTGCGGAACACGGCCACGGAGTCGCCCGACGGCGTCCCCGGCTCCGTAGGATCGTCGTCGATGTGGAGGTCATGTGGACGTTCTTCGAGCAGCACCCGCTGTCCTGAGCGACCCGCCGGATCCCTGGGCGACCCGGTAGGGTGGCGCGCCCGACCGCAGTCGCTTTGGAGGCCCCGATGACCCTTGGCAGAACCGTCGTGGTGCCGGGAATGTTGGAGGAGTACACCGACTTCGCCGCCCTGCTCCGCAGCCTCAGCACCGGACAATGGGAGACCCCGAGCCGTTGCGAGGGCTGGACGGTTGCCGACGTCGCAGGCCACGTGGTGGGTCAGCTCAGCGACGTCTCCCAACTCCGCCTCGAGGGCCTCGGGACACCAGAGGTGACCGGCCGCCAGGTGGAGGAGCGCCGCGGCCGCAGCCCCGATGCACTGGCAGACGAGCTCGCTGCTTCGGCGGAGACCGCATCAGCGCTGGCCGCCGCCTTCGACGATGACGCGTGGTCGGCCCCGGGGCCTCCGGGAACGCCGGGCACGCTCGGTCAGGGGCTCGAGTCCCTCTGGTTCGACACGTACCTCCACGCTGACGACATCCGTGCCGCGATCGACCAGCCGACCGTGACGGGCGACGGCGTCCTCGCCTCCGTCTCGCACATCGCCCAGATCCTCACCGACCAGGGGTGGGGTCCGGCGACGCTCCGTCTGGACGGATTGGAGGAGTTCCCGGTGTCCGGTGGCGGCACGATCGTCGCCGCCGAGCCGATGGCCTTCATCCTCGTCTCGACCGGCCGGGCGGGTCCGGATCTCATCGGTCTCGACGAGGCGGTCAACATCTACCGCTGACCGATCCACCGGAGACGGCCCGACTGCCGCCGGATGAGCCCGGGCGGCGCGCTCAGAGCCCCGGGAAGACCCGCCGGAGCTCGTCGAGATCGGCTGGACCCCGGTGGTCTGGCGTGTGCTCGGGATCGAGCCGTCCGTACACGAGCCGGATGAACGCCTCGGCCGGTAGCTCGAGGTCGGGCGTCCCGGCCGGATCGCTCGGCCCCAACGAGACCGAGTCGGCGTCGATGGTGATCCGGGCGTCGCGCCGCGGGTCCTCGGTGCGCACCGTGACCGAGTGCTCCGCACCGGTCGGCTTCCCTGCGAAGCGGGCGATCATCTCGAGGTTGTCGACGATGTCCTCGACCGCTTCGGGACCGAGGGTCGCCCGAGGATCGAGGACCACCTCGATGTCCCACAGGTGGAGGGCGACCTCGTTGAGCCGGAGCCCGACTGCTCCGTCCAGATCGAGGACCAGCGGACCCATGGAGAACCGGAACCGCGCTCGCTCCTGGTCGGTGAGCGAGTCGAGGCGTTCGACCAGCGCCCGGTTCGCCTTGAGGCCGTCGGCAGCCTTGGCCTGCGGCTCCTTTACGTTCCAGGTGTCCCAGACCGACGCTGCGAAATCGTCGGGTGTCTCCCTGTCCGCAAGGCCGTCGTCGAGCCTGCGTTGGAAGATCACCGCACCGGATCCGAGGTGGGAGAGCACGTCGGCGATCGACCACTCGGTGGGGTAGGCGGAGCTCTCGATTCGGGCGGGGTCGAGCTCCCGGACCACCCGTTCCAGGCGGTCGGAGGTTGTCCGGAGGGCATCGAGGCGATCTGTCATGAGGACCAGACTAGTTGTACCCACAATCAAACGGGTCGGCCGAGGCCTCGACGCCCGCACCCGGGGCCCACCCGGTGGCGACGGTACCCTCACCAGGTGGACCTCCGTGTCGAGAAGGTCTCGGCGAGCACGACCTGGACGCTGCGCCAGGCCGTGCTCCGCCCGCACGAAACGCTCGACCAGCTGGCGCTGGCCGATGACGACGACCCGACGACGGGCACGTTCGCCGCGCTCGACGAAGACGGGACGGTCGTCGGAACCGTTCGGGTCGCGCTCGATGAGCGCCCACTGTGGCTACACGGGCACCGGCCGCCGGGAGGATGCTCGTGGCGGCTGCGGGGAATGGTCACCAGAGAAGACCTCCGCAACCGCGGGATCGGAGGTGCGGTGCTGGACGCCGCGATCTCACATGTCGCCGACCGCGGCGGCGGGTTGCTCTGGTGCAATGCCCGGGTGCCCGCGGTCAACCTCTACCGTCGAGCGGGCTTCGTCGAGGAGGGCGAACGGTGGATCGATCCGGTCATCGGTCCACACGTGGTGATGTGGCGCACCGTCCAACCGTCGGCGCGGTGAGTCGACCGACCAGTCCGTTCCTTCTTCCTCTCTCCTCGCTCCCCCACGGTCCCCACTCTCCCGTGGCACCTCACGAGTCGGAGAGCAACCATTGCGGGCCCGAACCCAGGGACGCCGCGACGTCGTCCGGGTTGGACAGGCGGCAGGTCCGCAGCGAGAGACATCCGCATCCGATGCACGAGTCGAGACGGTCGCGCAGGTTCTCCAGTTCGGCGATCCGGGCGTCAAGGCGGGGCTTCCAGGATCGGGAGAGGCGCCTCCAGTCCTCGGCCGTCGGGGTCCTCGCGCTGGGCAGCGATGCCAGCGCCTGCCTGATCTCGTCGAGGCTCAGCCCGACGTGCTGGGCGGCCCGGATGAAGGCGACCCGCCGCAGGACCTCCCGCTGGTACCGGCGCTGTCCGCCGACGGATCTCGAGGACTCGACGAGACGTTCGCGCTCGTAGTACCGCAGCGTCGACTGCGCGACCCCCGACCGTTCGGACACCTCGCCGATCGTGAGCATCGCCGGCATGATCCCTCCCCGATCCGGATGTACCTCTTGACTTGAAGTCAACTTTAACGATTAGCCTGGCCACATGTCCACAGCGATCGTCACTGGAGGCTCCCGGGGGTTCGGTCTGGCACTGACCGGCGTCCTCGTCGAAGAGGGGTGGGACGTCGTCGTCGACGGACGCGACCGCCCCTCCCTCGACGCGGCGGCGAGGCGCTACGGGCCGCAGGTCCACCTGGTGCCCGGAGACGTGGCCGACCCCCTCCACCGGGACGCGCTGGTCTCCGAGGCTCGTCGTCTCGGCGGGGTCGATCTCCTGGTCAACAATGCCGGGTCCCTCGGGCCGACCCCGCTCCCTCGGGTGCGCGACCTCGGTCCGGAGGCTCTCGTCGACCTGCTCCGGGTCAACGTGGCCGCTCCGGTGGCCTTGATCGGGGCGGCACTCCCCCTCCTCGAGGCGGGCTCGAACGGCGGGGCGATCGTCAACATCACCTCCGACGCAGCGGTGGAGGCATACGAGGGCTGGGGAGCCTACGGGGCGAGCAAGGCGGCGCTCGAGCAGTTGAGTCACGTGCTCGCCGTCGAGGTGCCCGAGGTGCGGGTCTGGTGGTTCGACCCGGGGGACATGCGGACCGAGATGCACCAGGCTGCGTTCCCCGGGGAGGACATCTCCGACCGGCCCCTGCCCGAGGCGGTCGCCCCGGCCGTGCTCCGGCTCCTTGCCTCGAGACCACCCAGCGGTCGGGTCCGCGCGGGGGACCTGTTGGCGGCCGGGCGATGAGCGCGGCCCGTCTGACCTTCGATCTCCCACCGGCTCTCGAGGCGACCGCGCCCCCCGAGGCGCGCGGGCTCACCCGTGACGCGGTGCGGATGATGGTCAGCCACCGCTCGACCGGACAGCTGCTGCACAGCACCTTCACCCTCCTCCCCACCTTCCTCGAGCCGGGCGATCTGCTGGTGGTGAACACCTCGGGCACGATCCCGGCGGCGGTGGACGCTGTCCCCCCCGATGGCACCCCCGTCGTGGTCCACCTCTCCACGCGGATCGACGGCGACCTCTGGGTGGTCGAGCCGCGCCGCCCGGTCGGCAAGAGCTCCGAGCGCTGGGGAGAGGACGCTCCGCCGCGTTCGATGAGCCTCGGACCCGGCGCTTCGATCGAGCTGCTCGAGCCGCTCCGGGACAGCACCCGACTCTGGATCGCCCAGGTCGAGCTCCCGCGACCCCCGCTCACCTGGCTCGCGGTGCACGGCCGGCCGATCTCCTACGGATACCTCGAGAAACGGTGGCCGATCAGCTACTACCAGAACGTCTACGCGAACGAACCGGGGAGCGCCGAGATGCCGAGCGCCGGACGCCCGTTCACCGCCGACATCGTCACCCGGCTGGTCGCCACCGGGATCGGGGTGAGCCCGATCGTGCTGCACACCGGTGTGGCCTCACTCGAATCCGACGAGCTGCCCTACGCCGAACGGGTCAAGGTGCCCCGCTGGACCGCCGACCGGATCAACGGGACCCGCCGGCGGGGCGGCCGGGTGATCGCCGTCGGGACGACCGTGGTGCGTGCACTCGAGTCCGGTGCCGACGAGTCCGGCCGGGTCCACCCGCTCGACGGCTGGACCGACCTGGTGATCACCCCCGATCGCGGGGTCCGGGCGATCGACGGGCTCCTGACCGGGTGGCACGAACCGGGGGCCTCCCACCTGCTCATGCTCGAGGCGGTCGCCGGTCGGGACCTCCTGGAGACCTCTTACCAGGCCAGCCTCGACGCCGAGTACCTCTGGCACGAGTTCGGCGACACCCACCTCATCCTTCCGTGAACTCCATGCGTTGACTCTCCGGGCGGCAACGGCTCAGCGACCCTGCCAGCGGGGCGCGCGGCGTTCGCTCGCCGCACGCAGGCCCTCTTTCGCGTCCTCGGTCCCGAGCGCGACCAGGCGCATGGTCTCGCCGAAGCGGATCGCCTCGACCGGCGTGAGATGCTGCGAGCGCACCGCCATCTCCTTGCTCGCACGGGCCGCAAGCGGCGCCGCGGCGAGCAACCGGTCCGCCAGCGACCGCGCCTCGTCCATCAACTGCTCATGGGGGACCACCCAGCCGGCCAGACCGATCTCCTTGGCCCGTACCGCACCGATCCGCTCCCCGGTGAGCAGGATCTCCATCGCGTACTGCCAATTGATCCGCTGGGGCAGCCGCGCGGCGCCGACGACGGCCGGGACACCGAGCAGGACCTCGGGGAACCCGAACTCCGCCCGATCGCTGGCGATCACGAAGTCGCACCAGCTGACCAGGGTGAGCCCGTAGCCCAGGCAGGGGCCGTTGACCGCGGCGATGACCGGTTTGTAGATCTCCCAGCCGCTCTCGAACGAGTTGACCGTCGGCTTCTCCCAGAAGGTGCCGGCGAACTCGCCGGCGGATCCTGCGCCGCCACGGACGTCCGCTCCCGCGCAGAACGCCCTGCCGGCTCCGGTCACGATCGCCACCCACGCCTCCTCCTCGTCGCGAAAGCGGGCGAACGCCTGGTTGAGGTCGCGGCGCATCTCGCCGTTGATGGCGTTGAGCGACTCGGGCCGGTTGTAGGTGATGGTGGCGAGGTGTCCCTCGAGCTCGTAGGTGGCAAGCGTGCTCATCGACACAGCATGCCCCACCCCACCGCACCGCCCGGCACCGGACCGGGTCTGGGTGCCCTTGTCGCCCCGTTGCCGCCCCGCCCGGATCGCGACCATGCTGTCGTTCGATCCCAGCGCGAACCGGCAAGGAGCACCCCAATGAGTGATCACCTGATCTACCAGTACGTCCCCCACATCCGCACGCAGAAGAAGATGCAGGAACACGGCGCGCCGGTCAAGGTGGCGCAGCAGTACCCCCACGGGAACCCCGCCCAGCGGTTCAACTCCTGGTTCGCAGTCGTGGTGACCCGAGGGGTGGGTACCATGTGGTGCGCCTACGCGTTCGCGGCGCTCGCCCTGGTCAGCCTCCCCGAGGCCATCCGGTCGCACAGCGCGGTCACCCTGGTCTCGTGGATCTCACAGACCTTCCTCCAGCTGGTGCTCCTCTCGGTGATCATCGTCGGCCAGAACGTGCTCGCCGACGCGGCGGACAAGCGGTCCGAGGCCACCTACAAGGACGCGGACGCCGTGCTCCACGAATCGGTCAAGATCCAGGAGCATCTCCTCGCCCAGGATCAGGTGCTGAGCGAACTGGTCGACAGGACGAACGGCGCTACCTCGCCGAAGGCGCCGTGACTCGTGGCCGGTGCGGTGCGAACGCTCGGATCGGGGAGGGCTTGCTACCGTTGGCCCCGATGATCCGATCCCGGGCGGCCGTGCTGCCTCGACCCGGCGCCTGACGATGGAATCCGGCACAGACATCGACGCAACGCTGAGCCGGAAGAGCAGGCGCAAGCAGCGACGGCGCAGCAAACGGCGGAGGATGGCGCTGCGGGTCACCGTCATCGCTCTCTGCGTGGTGGTCGTCCTGGCCGGAGGAGCGATCGGCTACGGCTATTTCCTCTATTCGAAGATCCACCGGATCCACGTGCGGGGGCTGACCGTGTCGGCGAGCACCGGTGCCGACGCCGGGACCGAGAACATCCTCCTGGTCGGTTCCACCGACCGCTGCGCGCTCAAGGTCCAGTACACCGCCTACGGGCTCTGCTCCCAGGGTGTGAACGGCGTGAACAGCGACGTGGTGATGATCCTCCACCTCAACTCCGCGACCCACGCCGTCTCCATCCTCTCGATCCCCCGGGATCTCTTCATCCCCAACGCCCGCAAGGAGGGGGCCAACAAGATCGACGCCGCCCTCTACGAGGGCCCCCAGCAGGTGGTCGCCGCGGTCCAACAGGACTTCGGCATCCCGATCCAGGACTACGTCGAGCTCAACTTCAACACCTTCGCCAACGTGGTCAACGCCCTGGGCGGGGTCGACATGTACTTCCCCGAGCCGGTCTACGACTCCTACTCGGACCTCAGTCAGCAGACCACCGGGTGTGTCCATCTCGACGGGTACCACGCCCTCCAGGTGGTGCGGGCCCGGCACCTCCAGTACAAACCGCCGGGTGTCACCACCACCGATCCCGCCTACTGGCCCCAGGAGGCCCAGAGCGACCTGGCCCGCATCCGCCGCGACCACGAGTTCCTCCGGGTGATGGCCGCGGCCGTCGCCAAGAACGGCCTCTACAACCCGATCACCGACGCCCGGATCATCGACGGGGTCGCTCCGCAGCTGCAGACCACGCTCTCGATCTCGACCATGGTCAACATCGTGCTCAACTTCCACTCGGTCAACACCGCGACCGCGCCGCAGTACACGCTGCCGGTCGAGGTGGGCGACTTCGGCAACTACTACTACGAGGGCGGAAGCTACGGAGACGTCGAATTCCCCTCCTCGGTCCAGGACCAGCAGGTCGTCGACGCGTTCCTCGGTCTCGGTCCGACCACGAACACCATGACGGGGACCCCGCTGCCGTCCGCAGGCTCGGTGACCGTGTCGGTCCTCAACGGGAGCGGTGCCTACAACCAGGGGGCCGACACCGCCTTCGCGCTCCACGCGCTCGGCTTCCAGATCGCAGGCGTGGGGGACGCCACAAAGGTCGGCACCCAGGCCGAGACGGTGGTCAGCTACGACCAGCTCACCCCTGCGGCCGAGGCCGCGGCCCAGGCGGTCGCCCGATCCCTCTCCGGTGCGGTGATCATGGCCTACGAGCCGAGCTCGACGACGTCGTACGCGACGACGTCCGCGTCCTCGAGCCCGGCGGAGGTCACCGTGACCACGGGCACCCAGTTCTCGGTCAATCCCCCCGCGCCGGTCGCGCCACCGACCACCGCCGGCCACTCGACCACCACCACCACCACGTCTCACGGTTCGACGACGAGCACCACCCAGGCGCCCACGACCGGTCCGTTCGCCGCGCCCACACCGGCGATCGAGCCGCTGGCACCCTGGGACCCGCGGTCGTGCACCGCGACCGGCGGCGAGGGCCCCTGATCGCCCTCCGGGCCACCGCGGCTCCGTAGAGTGTTCTCGGTGGCCGTCCCCGATGGTACGACGCATCCCGGACTCGCCTCGGCCACCTGGCGGGTCCTGATCGGGAGGCCCCTCCGGGCCCAGGAGACCGCCGGCCAGCAGATCACTCCGGTCGAGGGGCTCTCCGCGCTCTCCCTCGACGCGCTCACCTCGGTCGCCTACGGTCCCGAGGCGATCATCGTGGTCCTGGCGCTGGCGGGCGCCGGGGCGCTCCACCTGGTCCTCCCGATCACCGTCGCGATCGTCGTCCTGCTCGCCATCCTGGTCATCTCCTACCGCCAGGTGATCGACGCGTACCCCAACGGGGGTGGCGCCTACGCGGTCTCCCGGGACAACCTCGGCGCGAAGGTCAGCCTGGTGGCGGCCGCTGCGCTCACCGTCGACTACGTCCTGACCGTGTCGGTCTCGATCGCCGCTGGAGTCGGGGCCTTCACCTCGGCCTTCCCCCGCTTCACTTCGGCCACCGTGCCCCTCTGCCTGGGAATCCTGGTGGCGGTCACGCTCCTCAACCTCCGTGGTCTCGGTGAGACCGCCCGCGCCTTCCTCCTCCCCACCATGGTCTTCATCGTCGGCCTGCTGGCCATCATCGCGGTCGGATTGATCCACCCGCTCGCGGTCGGCGCGCCCCAGCCCGGGCACTCCCTCCTCCCGACCCACGGGCTCGAGGCGGTCTCGGTCCTGCTGGTGCTCAAGGCCTTCTCGGCCGGATGCAGCGCGCTGACCGGCGTGGAAGCCATCGCCAACGGCGTCCCGCTCTTCAAGGAGCCCCGGGCGGCGCGGGCCAAGCGCACCGAGCTGCTCCTCGGGGTGATCCTCGGGGTGATGCTGCTCGGTCTCGCCGTCCTGGCAAGGCGCTGGCACATCGGACCGCGGTCCGGGCAGACCGTGCTCAGCCAGATCATGGCCGAGGCGGTCGGCCGCCACTGGGCCTACTACACCGTCTCCCTCACCATCACCCTGGTGCTCGCCCTGGCGGCCAACACCTCGTTCGGGGGGCTACCGGTGCTCTCCAGCCTGCTGGCGCACGACAATTACCTGCCCCATCTCTTCTCGATGCGCGGGGACCGACAGGTGTTCGCCAACGGCATCCTGACGCTGGCCGTTCTCTCGGGGCTGCTCCTGGTCGTGGTGCGCGGGAACACCAACACCATGATCCCGCTGTTCGCCATCGGGGTGTTCACCGGGTTCACCCTCGCCCAGACCGGTCTCGTCGTGCACTGGTACCGCCTCCACCAGCCGGGATGGCGCAAGCGGGCCGCCGTCAACGGCTTCGGCGCCATGGTGACCGCCGTCTGCACGATCATCTTCCTCGTCTCCAAGTTCGTCGAGGGCGCCTGGGTGGTGGTCGTGACCATCCCCGTCTTCGTCTACTTCTTCACCCGGATCCACCGCTACTACCAACAGCTCGGGGTGGACCTCGGGTTCGGCGAGGTCCCGGTCAAGCCGGTCCCCAAGCACACCATGGTCGTGGTTCCGGTGGTCGGGGTGTCCAAGCTCACCGAGCATGCGATCGCCGAGGCCCTCTCCCTCGGCGATCAGGTCACCGCTGTCTCGGTCGTGCTCGAAGAGGGCCAGGCAAGCCTCGACCACGAACGGGAGCTCCGCCAGGAGTGGGAGCGCTGGGATCCCGGCGTCGAGCTGCACGTCCTGCACACCGACTACGCGTCGATCGTGGAGCCGATCAGCGACTTCATCGACGAGCTCCGCGAGCGCACGGACGATCAGATCGTGGTCCTGATCCCTGTGGTCATCCCCGAGAAGCTGCGCTACCGGTTCCTCCACAACCAGATCGACGTGGCACTGTCCGCGTCGCTCCGGTCGCGCCCGGACGTGGTGGTGGCCCGGGTCAACACGACGCTCAGCGCGCTCGAGGAAGAGGCGGCGGTCGCGCCGGAGGTCGATGCAGAGGACCTCGGAATAGTCTGAATCCGCCGGGTCGCATTAACTACTCCGTCGTGCGCCGCTTGAAGAAGTAGGACGCCAACGGTGCGGCCGCCGCCAGGATCACCACCGACCAGATCAGGGCGGCCTCCACCGGATGTTGCATGGGCCACGCCTGAATCGTGTGCGACGGATTCGGGTTCCCCCAGAGCTCGCGGGCACCCGCGGTCGCCGCGCTGACCGGGTTCCAGTTGGCGATGTCCTGGAGCCATGCGGGCATGTGCTGGGTCGGCACCAGCGCGTTGGAGACGAACGCGAGGGGGAACAGGACGATGAAGCCGAACGAAGCGGCCGATTCCGGGCTCTTGCTGTTGAGCCCCACGCACGCGGCGATCCACGTCAGCGAATACGCGAAGAACAGGAGCAGCGCAAATCCACCGATGACCGAGAGGAACCCGGTCTGCGCCCGCCACCCCACAACGAGGCCGGTCAACGCCACGATCAGCGCACACAGACAGGCCGTCAACAGATCGGCGATCGATCGGCCCACCAGGACGGAGGCGCGCCAGATGGGCAGTGCCCGGAACCGGTCGATGATGCCCTCGTGCAGATCGGTGCTCAGCCCCACCGCGGTGCCCATCGTCGAGGTGACCAGGTTGAGGGCCAGCAGTCCGGCCAGCACGAAGTCCTTGTAGCTCCCGCCGCCGGGGATCGGGATGCCGCCACCGAAGATGAAGATGAAGAGCACCGTGAACAGCACCGGCTGGATGGTGACGTCCGACAGCTGGGTCGGCTCCCGCGAGATGTGCACGAGGTTTCGCCGGGTCATCGCCCAGGTGTTGTGGATCCGGCCCCAGAGGGCCGCAGCGGTACCCCTCGGGACAACAGCCCCGAGCGGCCGTTGGAGGACGGTCGCGGTCGTCACGGGTGTGCCCCCTCGAGTTCGTGACTGGCGGACCCCGGTCCCTCGTCGTCAGTGGTCGGGTCCCCATCCTCGTCGTCAGTGGCGATGTGCCCCCCGGTCAGGGTGAAGAACACGTCGTCGAGCGACGGCTGGCGGACCTCGATGTCGTCGACGAGCACCCCGGCCCGGTCCAGCGCGCGGACCACGGACGTCGCCACCCCGGGAGCGTTCTCCACCCCGGCGCTGAGGCGCCGGCCGTTCCGGCTCACGTGCACCCGCCCTTCGACCAGCGGGGTGATGGCGGACACCGCGTCGGGGTGCGCGTCGGCCAGGGTCACCTCGAGGCGCGCGCTCCGGCTGGCCTCCTTCAACTCGAGCGGGGTGCCGTCCGCGATGACCCGCCCGTGGTCGACGACGACGATGCGGTCGGCGAGGGCGTCGGCCTCCTCGAGATACTGGGTGGTGAGCAGCACGGTGACCCCCTCGCCGATGAGCTGGCGGATGGCGTCCCACACCCGCTGCCGGCTGGTCGGGTCCAGACCGGTCGTGGGCTCGTCGAGGAACAGCACCGGGGGACGGGTCATCAGGCTCGCCGCGAGGTCGAGCCTGCGGCGCATGCCACCCGAGTACCCCTTGAGGACCCGGTCGGCGGCGTCGGTCAGCTCGAACTGGGCGAGCAGCTCGGTGGCGCGTGCCCGGGCCCTTGAGCGCCCCATGTCGCTCAGCTCCCCGACCAGGATCAGGTTCTGCCGGCCGGTGAGCAGCCCGTCCAGGGTGGCGTCCTGCGCGGCGACACCGATGTGGCGCCGCACCTCGGCCGGGTGGGCCACGACGTCGATTCCGGCGACGGCTCCCCGTCCCGCGTCCGGCACGGCCAGCGTGGTGAGGATCCGGACGGCGGTCGTCTTGCCTGCGCCGTTGGGACCGAGCAGGCCCAGGATCGTCCCGGCCTCCACCGAGAAGCCGACACCGGCGAGGGCCTGGGTCTCGCCGTAGCGCTTGACCAACCCGTCGGCCTCGATCATCACGTCGGTCGCCATCGGTCGTTACTTCCTCACTGTCGATCGGTAGATCGCGTGCTCGACACCCGCCAGCCCGAGCCGCGGACGTCCAGGGTTGCTACGCGGCAACCACGCGCCGGTAGAAATCGAACGCCTCCTCGGCGTTGCCCGAGAAGTTCAGGTAGGTGCTCACCCGTGCCATGCTGTCGGCTCCTTGGTCGGTTCCCCCTGCGAATCGTATTCGCCCCCCGGACCACCGCTGTCCCGACGTCAGGAGGAGCACCATGCAGGTGACCGTGCTGGGCAGCGGGAGCCCCCTCCCGGACCCCCTGCGGGCCGGCCCGTCCACGCTCGTCCGCTGTGCCGCCGGTGATCTCCTCTTCGACTGCGGCCGGGGCGTGCTCATGCGGGCGGCTGCGGCGGGGACCGGCGCGAACGCCTTCCGGGCCCTGTTCCTCACCCACCTCCACAGCGACCACATCACCGACCTCAACGACATCTTCACCATGCGCTGGGCCATGTCGTTCACCCCGAGCCCGCTCACCGTGTTCGGACCGGGTGGGACCTCGACGCTGTTACGGGACACCGAGGCGATGCTCGAACCGGACATCCGCTTCCGGCTCGCCCACCACGACGACCTCGACTGGCGGCCGTCCGCCGTGGTCACCGAGGTCGAACAGGGGGTCATCTTCGACGAGTCGGGGGTGCGGGTGACCGCAGCCCCGACCCAGCACGCCCCGGTGCGCCCCACGGTCGGATACCGGGTCGACGACGGGGACCGCTCGGTGGTCATCGCGGGCGACACCAGGCCCTGCAGCGGACTCGACGACCTCTGCAGAGGGGCCGACGCCCTCGTGCACACGGTGGTACGACGGGACCTCATCGAGCAGCTCGGCGTCCCGCGGCTGCTCGACATCCTCGACTACCACTCGTGCATCGGGGACGCCGCGCAGACTGCCGCGCGGAACGGGGTCGGCACGCTCGTCCTCACCCACCTGCTGCCGGCACCCGCCCCCGGGACCGAGCTGGAGTGGATCGACCAGGCCGCCGAGCATTTCGACGGTGAGGTGGTCCTCGCCTCCGACCTCTCGACGGTCGACCTGGCGGGCTGAGGGGACCGGGACGGCGCAGGACTGTCAGCGGCGGACGAGCTGGAGGATCGTGGCCCCCGTCGGACGCGGCTCCGGCGGGTGACCGGAGTCGCTCTCCGACCCCATCGAGCGGATGACCGACTCCGCGATCTCCCCCGCCATGCATCCGGCGGACGAAGCGGCTCGCCCGACCAGGCCACCCAGGTAGGAGACCAGGGTCAGCACGTCACGGCGGTCGGAGGGGCTGAGCAGGGGCAGGGGCTCGGTGGCGGGATCGAGCTCGCCGGCCTCGACCAGGGCGCCCCGCAACCGGATCATGGCGGCACGGACCGCCTCCAGATCGGCGCCCGACCGGCGCATCCAGATCGAAACCCCCAGTTCGAGGGTTATTTCGGAGCCCGAAGGATCGCCCAGGCCGAACTCGACGAGCCCACGGAGGATCTCCGGCACGAGCTGGGGATGCTCGGTCTGGAAATCATCCCTTGAGGTCGAGGCTCGCACGGTCGTATTCTCTCGGGGGGGTGTGACAGGGTGGCGGACCCTCTCTGAACAGGAAAAAGGATCCTCATGGCACGCACGATCTGGAAGGGCTCACTCAGCTTCGGGTTGGTCACCCTCCCGGTGGGCCTCTACCCGGCCACCCAGGACAAGGCCATCCACTTCAACCAGCTCGAAGCGGGAACCTCTGACCGAATCCGCTACAAGAAGGTCAACGAGCGCACCGGACAGGAGGTCGAGTCCGGCAAGATCGTCAAGGGCTTCGACCTCGGGGGCGGCGAGTACGTCGTCCTCTCCGACGAGGAGCTGTCCGCGGCGGAGCCCGCGAAGTCCCGGCTGGTCGATATCACCGACTTCGTGGACCTCGGGGCGATCGACCCGATCTACTTCCGGACGACCTACTACCTGGCACCCGAGGGCGAGGCGGGAGCCAAGGCCTACGCGCTCCTGCGCCAGGTCATGCAAGAGTCGAACAAGGTGGCCATCGGCACGCTGGTCATGCGCAACAAGGAGTACCCGGTCGCGATCCGGCCCGATGACGGGGTGCTCATGCTGGAGACCCTCTACTTCGCGGACGAGATCCGTGATCCGGCGAAGGAGCTGCCCGACCTCCCCGACGCGAGCGAGCTCTCCGAGCGGGAGATCTCGATGGCGACGCTCCTCGTCGAGTCCATGGAGTCGACCTGGGACCCCGAGCGGTACCACGACACCCACCGGGCCAAGGTGGAGGCGCTGGTCGAGGCCAAGCGCCAGGGGAACGAGATCGTGGTCAATTCCCCAGAGCCGGTGCCGACCAAGGTCGTCGACCTGATGGAGGTGCTCAGCGCGAGCGTCGCATCGGTCAAGGCCGGAAGCAGGGGGGAGAAGACGGCCGGTGCCGCGGACGGCGGCACCCGGTCCTCGGCGGCGAAGACCACCCGAGCCAAGCGGCCTGGAACGGCCGGCAAGACGGCCGCTGCCAAGGCCCCACGCAAGATCACTGCGAAGCCCGCTGCGAAGCAGGCGGCCAAGCCCGCCAGCCGGCGGAAGGCTTCCTGACCCTATTTCTGCCTGCCGGTTCCTGTCCCCGGCCGGACGGTCCGCCGTTCATTCCGCTTCCACGAGCATTCTCTGAGCGCAGCGCCGGGTTCTGGACAGGGTCAGACGGGCGAGGCACCATTCGTGCGTGATCGTCCTCCACGCCGCTTGGGTGGCGTCTGCCGACCACCTCGCGCTGTGGGCGGAGGACGGTCGTAGGCCTCGAACGGCTCCAGCCCGTCGCGGGCGCTCGGCCCGGCGGCCTCGTCCGAAACCGCATCCCTTCGCTCTCGACACCGACGGGATCCGACAGGCTGTGACCGAACTCATCGGGCTGTCGATCGAAGGTCTGGAGGGATCGGGCGAGGTGGAGCTCGTGCTCGAGCTACCCGATGCGGGGGGAGGCCCAGTCGCCTCCCCGTGGCTCGACGACCAGTCCACCGAACCATCGGCCGCACCTGAGCTGGTCCTGTGGAGAGTTCCCGGCCTTCTGCTCGAATGGGCGAATGCCTCGGATGTCCTCTCCGCGACGATGGCTGTGGCCGGCGACACCCTCGGGATGTCGACCACTGACGAGTTGGGCGTAGCGCTCGCCGTTGACTTCCGCTTCGCCGCCCGAGCAGCAGAGATGGCTCTGGAGTTGACCACCCGGGGCCGGATCCTTCCGTCACTCCAACTCAGTGCCGATGGATGGCAGGCCCGGTGGCGGCCGCTCGTTGACAGTGCCGACCGTGGTCGAATCGAGGGGATGGTATGGGCGCTTCCGGCAACGTTCCTGCCCGCAGGCGCGCTCGCCGGGGGGCGGGAGGATCTCGCTCGCGGCGATCCGGGGCCGGTGGCACCTGGCGATGCCCTTCGCTCCCTGATGTGGGGCCTGACAGACGCGCAGGTCCGGCGCTTCATCCCCGACCGTCCATCAGCCGACCGACGACGCCGACCGGGGAGGAGGGGCCCGGTCGACGCGTGGCTGGCTGCGCTGGCCTCGCCCGACGGAGCAGTGGAAGCTGATGACGACGAGCTGGCCGCGCTCGCCGGAGAACTGGACGCCTGGCATGCCACGGCGGCCATGCTCGCCGAGCCGGTGCGGACATGCTTCAGGATCATCCCGCCTGTCGAGGGTGACGAGGACCTCCAAGGGGGAATGGACGACGACGTCGATCGGAGCAAGCGCCGTCATTCGAACGGGCGGCCCGAACCCATCGACGAATGGCGGATCGAGTTCGCTCTTCAGGCGGTGGACGATCCGAGCCTGCTCGTGTCCGCTGTCACCGTATGGGCCGACGGTCCCGAGCTCACCGCTCTCGAGCGTCATGTAGCGCACCCCGACGAACAGCTGCTCCGTGGGCTCGGCCGGGCCGCCCGACTCGTACCCTCCCTCAGCCCGGCACTGGCCGAGATGGCCCCTTCAGGCCAGACGACCGACGCCACCGGCATCCTCGCCTTCCTCCGTGACGCTGCCCCGGTCTTGGAGGAGGCCGGATTCGGAGTGCTGGCACCGCCCTGGTGGCGTTCTCCGAAGACTCGGCTTTCTCTTCGGCTCAGGGCCAAGACCGGCTCGAAAGTCGCTGCGTCGACGGGCACCATCGGACTCGAAGGGCTCTGTGATATCCGGTGGGAAGCAGCGCTGGGTGACGACAGGCTCGGGCTCGTCGAGCTTCGTCAACTGGCGCGCCTCAAACAACCACTCGTCAGGCTGCGCGGTCAGTGGGTGGAATTGCACGAAGAGGATCTCGCCGCCGCGATCACCGCAGTCGGAAAGAGAGGCGCGACGGCGGAACAGATGTCGGCCGGGCAGGTCCTGCGTACGGCACTCGGCCTGGAGCAGGCCACGGGCGGTCTGCCGGTGACCACAGTCGATGCGGACGGTTGGCTCGGGGAGCTTCTTGCGGGCGCCGACGACCGACAGCTCCGGTCGATTCCGACGCCGGACGGCTTCGCGGGGGAGTTACGTCCCTACCAGGAGCGCGGCCTCAGCTGGCTCGCCTTCCTGGACGACCTCGGCCTCGGGGCGTGCCTCGCTGACGACATGGGGCTCGGAAAGACGGCTCAGCTCCTTGCACTGTTGGTCCACGAGCGCGGCCGCGGATCCGAGGCGCCGAAGCGCCGTGGGACCACTGCCCGTGCGAAGAGGCACAATCCCCTGCCTCGATTGGGACCGACGTTGGTCCTCTGCCCGATGTCCCTGGTTGGGAATTGGCAACGCGAGGCCACTCGGTTCGCCCCGAAACTGTCGGTCTACGTCCACCACGGCTCGGACAGGCTCGATGGCAAGGCATTCATCCGCCATGCCGGCGGAACGGACCTGGTGTTGTCCACCTACGGGTTGGCCGCCCGTGATCAGGCCCTGCTGGCGGAGGTGGCGTGGCGGCGGATAGTCCTCGATGAAGCGCAACAGATCAAGAACAGTGCAGCCCGTACCACCCAGAGCGTCCGCGCCATCCCGGCTGGGCGGCGGATCGCAATGACCGGAACGCCGGTGGAGAACCGCCTGTCCGAGCTCTGGTCGATCATGCACTTCCTCAATCCGGGCATGCTGGGTTCCGAGAAGGCCTTCCACGAACGGTTCGCCCTCCCCATCGAGCGCGACGGCGACGACGAGGCCGCAGCCCGTCTCCGGCAGATCACCGGGCCGTTCGTACTCCGCCGCCTGAAGACCGACCGGTCGATCATCGCCGATCTACCCGACAAGCTCGAGATGAAGGAGTTCTGCAACCTGACCCGCGAACAGGCCACGCTCTACCAGGCGGTCGTCGACGACATGCTCGCCCGAATCGACGAAGCCGAGGGAATCGAACGCCGTGGGCTGGTGCTCGCCACCATGATGAAGTTGAAGCAGGTGTGCAATCACCCGGCGCAGTTCCTAGCCGACGGCTCATCAATTGGGGGCCGCTCGGGCAAGGTCTCACGCCTGGTCGAGGTGCTCGAGGAGGCGGTGGCTGAAGGCGACCGTACGCTCGTCTTCACCCAGTTCACGCAGATCGGGAACATGCTGGAGCACCACCTGAGCAACCGGCTGGGTTGCGATGTCCTGTGGCTCCACGGTGGGGTGTCGAAGAGGGCACGGGACACGATGGTCCAGCGATTCCAGGGAGCGGAGGGAGCACCAGTGTTCCTGCTTTCACTGAAGGCCGGTGGCACCGGCCTGAACCTGACGGCGGCGACCAACGTCGTGCACTTCGACCGGTGGTGGAACCCGGCGGTAGAGGATCAGGCGACAGATCGAGCCTTCCGGATCGGTCAGAGACGCAATGTACAGGTGAGGAAATTCGTCTGCGGGGGAACCCTCGAGGAGCGGATCGATGCCATGATCGAGGCGAAGCGCGCCTTGGCCGACCGCATCGTCGGTTCCGGAGAGGGTTGGATCACCGAACTGTCCACCGACCAACTCCGCGAAGTCGTCGCCCTGTCGGCGGACGCGGTCGGGGAGGACTGATGCCTCCGCGCCGTCCCCGCCGGCCGTCGGGCCGGTCTGGGCCACCAGCCGACAGGTGGTGGCCACCTCCTTCTACTCCGATCGCCGTCGAGGGCGGTCTTCAGGCCCGTAGCCAGCGGGGGCGGATCGGCGACACCTGGTGGTCGCAACGCTTCATCACCGTTCTCGAGACCATCGGTGTCGGCGGCCGCGTGCAGCGAGGCAAGCGATATGCACGCACCGGTCAGGTGCTCGCGATGGACGTCACCGCCGGCCAGGTGAGCGCCTCCGTGCAAGGATCGCGTTCCAAGCCCTACCGGGTGTTCATCGAGACGGATGTACTGACAGCGTCGGAGTGGGAGGTGGTCGAGTCGGTCATGGCCTCGAGTGCGGTGTTCGCCGCGAGGCTCCTGGCTGATGAGATGCCCGAGGAGATCGAGGAGGCGTTCGCAGAAGCGTCGGTCTCGCTGTTCCCGACCATGGAAGACGAGCTCGATTCGGCCTGCTCGTGCCCGGACTGGGAGAACCCATGCAAGCACATCGCCGCGGTCTACTACCTGCTGGCGGAGTCGTTCGACATCGACCCATTTCTCATCTTCGCGTGGCGTGGACGGTCGAAAGAGGGTCTGCTCGCCGGCCTTCGAGCACGCCGGCAGGGACAGGACCCGAAAGATGACGGCCTTGGATCTGCTGCCTCGGCGGGACCGACCGACACCGGACCATTCGGGTGGCCGGCCGCCAATCCTGACCGCACCGCTGCACAAGAGGCGTCGGACTCGAAGCCGCTGTGGGGAGTTGAGGCCGATGTGGCGGCCATAGAGGTACGCCCCCGCCTGGCCGTCGCCCCCGACCTCGTCCTACAGCAACTCGACCCGGTCCCCCTCGGCTCCGTCGGCGACCGGATCATCGAGGATCTCCGCTTCTTCTACGAGGCGATCACCTCCGGTGCGGCGGCCCTGGCTCTTGGGGATGAGTCGGAGCAGATCACGGTCGTGCGCTAGTCATCCGGTTGAGAGGGCCCGCAAACGGCCCACCATGCCAGCAGCGGGCAGATTCATAAACTGGCGCTCGGACGAACGTGCGAGAGCCCCGATCGTCCTCACGCGTCCGGCGCGCCGACGGTTTCGTCCCGGACGGCGTGGAGCTGGCGGATCCGCTCGTCCGCGGGTCCGAGGTAGTCGCTCAGGATCCCGGTGACGTAGGGGACATCGAGTTGCCCTGCCCGGAGCATCTCCTCGATGTCCGCCCAGTCCCTGCGCCGGTTGAAGAAGGCCTTGAAGACGGCGAGGTCGTTGCAGCCGAGAAACGGAAGCCGCCTGCCGGCCAGCTCGTGTTCGACGGTGTGCAGACGCAGATCGTCGTGGAAGCGGGTCGTGTCCAGAAAGATGTCGACGGGGATGCCGTCGAACAGCAGCCGGCACTGTCCGAGCGTGGTGAGTCTCGAGACGTCCTCATCGGTGGCCACCATGTCCGCCGGCAAGGCGTCCAGCACGCGTTGCGTCTCGGTCGGGGGCGCGAAGATGTTGAGGTCGATGTCGATCGTCGTCCGTGGCTCACCCGTGCACCACAGCAGGGCGAATGCCCCCCCGAAGGCGTGGCGGATCCGGGCAGCATCGAGCCCGTCGTGCAGTTCGACGATGGCGTCGAGGATCGGCTTCATCGACGACCCGTCGCCGCAGCACCGAAGACGGGATACCGGAGCGGCCCGCAGCGGCCGCGCGGCAGGACATCCACGAATGCGAACAGTGCCTCGATCTTCTGTGCGAGCTCCTGCTCGTCCGCAGCAGGGAGCGGCCTCAGGGCGATCTCGGGTTCGAACCCTGCGGCCCGGAGCAGCCGGGTGAGCGTCGCGACGGACGGGACCGATGCCCCCGACTCGTAGGCAGACAACGTCGAGGCGGACGTGCGTCCCCGCTGGGCGAGCTTCCGACGGGAGAGGCCGCTCCGTCGGCGGGCTTCACGTAAGAGCGCTGCGGCGTCCACCTCCTAACGATATCAAATCTGGTATTACTCTGATCGCTGAATGCCTCCTCGGATCGAGGCCAGAAGTCCTTGCCTTCCACTGTGTACCACCTGATGGTAGTATAAAATATATGGCAAGAGAGAAGGCAACGATCACGTTGGACCGGGGCAAGGCGGCTATCGCCCGGGCTCTGCTTGGCGTCGGTTCCACCTCGGAGGCCATTGACGCGGCGTTGGACCAGCTCATTCACACCGAGCGCCTCCGGGCCGACATCGCGGCATACCAACGCATGCCACCGACGCAGGACGAGGTGGCGTTGGCATCATTGGCCGACACCGGTGGCATCGGCGACGAGACCGATTGGGAAGCGCTGTACGTCGAAGACCTCTCGTGACTGCTGCCGTGCGCCGGGGCGAGGTCTGGCTCGCTGATCTCGACAAGACCCGTCCCGTCATCGTTCTCACCCGCGATCCCTTCGGTCGGCTCCTCCACTCGGTGGTCATCGCCCCTGTCACCACAACCATCCGGGGTCTGTCGACCGAGGTGCCGCTCGGGCGCGACGACGGCATCCGACGCCCGTCGGTCGCAAACCTCGACAATGTCCAACTTCTCTCAAGAGACCGATTCCGCAGACGCGTTGGACGAGCCCGACCCGCCACAATGACGGCGCTCTGCGCAGCCCTGTCGGTAGCCGTGGACTGCTAGGACGACGACCAGGGCCCGACCTCCTGGCCACCCCGACGGTCCTACGAGAGCGCCCCGAAGAGATCGCCCATGGCGTCGACCCGCTCGAGCACCTCGGCGGCGGTGAAGGTGAGCAGGGCCGGAGACTCCTTCTCGGCGCACTCGTCGACCTCCGCCCAGGTGACCGGCGTCGAGACCGTTGGCTCGGGACGCGCCCGCAATGAGTAGACGGCGACCGTCGTCTTGGCAGGGTGGTTCTGGCTCCAGTCGACGAGCACCTTGCCGCCGCGCAGCTGCTTTCGCATGTTGGACACCACCAGCTCGGGGTGCTCCCGCTCGAGCCGCACCGCGATGCCCTGGGCGTCCTCCCGCACCTTGTCCCACGTCGGCCGTCCCCCGAGGGGCATGTACAGCTGTAGGCCCTTCGACCCGCTGGTCTTCGGGACCACCTCTGCGTCGCGGTCCTCGAGGATCTCCTTGATGAGCAGGCCCACCCTGCAGCACTCGACGATCGACGCCCCCTCACCGGGATCGAGGTCGAACACCATGTGGTCCGGCGGCCCGGGCAGGGTGCGCCGTCTGCCGGCGTGCCAGAGCGGGACGTGGAACTCGACCGTCCCGAGATTGGCCACCCAGATCAGGCTCGCCAGATCGCAGACCACCGCGTAGTCGGACCCCTCGCCGGCGGCGCCGGTCGGCACGCTGACCTGTCGCAACCAGTCGGGCGCATGTCCGGGCGGGTGCTTCTCGAAGAACGACGACCCTTCCACGCCGTCCGGAAAGCGCTTCATGGTCAGCGGCCGGTCGCAGAGGTGCCCGAGCATGACCGGGGCGATCCGCGCGTAGTAGTCGAGCATCTGTCCCTTGGTGAAGCCGCTCTCCGGGTAGAAGACCTTCCCGAGATTGGAGATCGTCAGCTCCCTGCCGTCGACGGTGGTCTTGACCGAGGACGCGCTACTCACGACGGACCTCCTTGGCCGACTTGTCGGTCCGCAGTCCGCGCCAGACCGGATGGCGCAGACGACCGTCGGGCGTCCACTCGGTGAACCGGACCTCACCGACCGTCGTCGGGCGGACCCAGTGGGCGCCCTTCCGCTCCGAGGCGGAAAGTGGCTCGCTGAACGGACTGGTCGCCCGACCGATCTTGGCGAGTTTCCCGAGGAGCGCGGTGCGATCGCCGTGGGAGAATCCGGTCCCGACCTTCCCGACATAGGCGAGGCTGCGCTGCGCCCCCTCGGCCGGGATCCCGAGCAGCAGCGCGCCGAAGGTGTCGGCCCGGTCTCCCTGGCCGTCGGCCCAGCCGCCGATGACCACCTCCTGGGTCCGCTGGTGCTTGACCTTGACCCAGTCCGGGCTGCGGACACCGGGCCGGTAGACGCTCGACCGCCGCTTGGCGACCACCCCCTCCATCCCGAGCTCGACGGCTGTGGCGAGGACCGCGTCGCCCGCCTCCTCGGTGAACGAGGGGGTCACCCCCCAGCTCGGACCCGAGATCCCGAGCCGCTCGAGCTCGGCCCGCCGCTGGTCGTAGGCGAGCCCGAGGAGCGGGCGCCCGTTGAGGTGGAGCAGGTCGAACGCGATGAAGCTCGCCGGGTCGCGAACCGCGGCGCGCGCCGCGTCCCTGGCCTTCTCCACGTGCATGCGCCGCTGCAGACGCGAGAACGAGGGCCGGCCGTCCTCTCCGAGCACCACGATCTCCCCGTCGAGGACCATCTGGTCCGAGCCCAGCGCGGCGGCGAGCTCGCGCAGCTCGGGGAACGACACGGTCAGGTCGTTGCCGTTGCGGCTCACCGCGTGGGGGCGGCCACCGTCGATCCAGACCAGCACCCGGATCCCGTCCCACTTGAACTCGAACGCCCAGTCACCGGGTGCGTCCGGGAGCTCGTCCGCGGGAACCGCCAGCATCGGCGAGAGCGACTTCGGCAGGGGCTCGAAGCCCTCGGCGGAAGGGTCCATCCGGTGGATCATCCAGTTCTTGCCGTTGGTCGCGAACAGCACGTAGCGCCCCTCCACCCGCTCCCCGTGGAGCACGACGATGACCTCGTCCTTGCGCCACTTCTCGCACTCGTAGGTGCCCCGGTCCCAGATCGAGACCGTTCCCCCGCCGTACTCCCCGGACGGGATCTCGCCGCTGAACGACCCGTACTCGAGGGGGTGGTCCTCGACGTGGACGGCCAGATGGTTCTCGCTGGGGGTGAGGGGGACCCCTTTCGGGAGTGCCCAGGAAGCGAGGACCCCGTCCCGTTCGAGGCGGAAGTCCCAGTGAAGGCTCGAGGCGTGGTGCTCCTGGACGACGAAGATCGGTGCGGCCGTCTTCGTCTTGCGCGTCCGGGTCTTGCGGGTACCGGCCGTTGCCGCCGGAACCGGCTCCGGGGTACGGACCGGGTCGCGCTTTCTGCGGTACTCGGCGAGCGGATGCTCGGGCACGCTCAGAGTGTTACCCAGATCTCCGGTGCCCACCCCCCGAGCGGCACGGCGGTCAGGTCCGGGAGGCCCCGGCCCGCACGATGTCGTCGATCTGTCCGAGGGCGGCGGACATCCCCTCTTCCATGCCCATCTCCAGGATCTTCTCCATGGCGGCCGGCGAGGGGAAGCTGATGTGGATGCGCATGCTGGTGCCCCCGCCGGGGAGCGCGTGCAGATCCGCCCGCATCCGCATGGTCGGCATGTTGTCGTCCGGATGGCCGTCGTGGCCGGCGAAGCCGTCCTCGAACTCGAGACTGTTGGGTGGGTCGACCGAGAGCACCCGCCACCAGCCGTGGGGCTGGTCGCCGTCCGGACCGGTCATGAAATAGGTGACCGTGCCTCCCGGGGTCAGATCGTGGTCGACGAAGGTCGCCGGGTAGGTCGGCGGCCCCCACCAGCGCTCGAGCTGGCGCGGGTCGTCCCAGAGCTGCCAGGTCCGGTCCACCGGGGCGTCCACCTCGGTGGTGATGGCCAGGGTGAGCGATTCGGCATCCTTCTCGACGTTGGTCACGGTCATGTGAGGTCTCCTTCTCCTTGGTGGTCGAGGACGTCTGTGAAGCGGTCGAGGCGGCTGCGCCAGTCCGACTCGAGCTGGTCGAGGAGCAGGTGGGCGGTGCGGACGGTGTCGAGATCGGTCCGGACCAGCTGCTCGCGCCCGTGCCGTTCCTTGGTGACCAGCCCGGCGCGGCCGAGGACCGCAACGTGCTTCTGCACCGCCGGAAGGCTCATCCGATAGGAGCGGGCGAGGGCCGAGACGGAGAGGTCGCCCTGGACGGAGCGCCGCAGGATGTCCCGGCGGGTGCGGTCGGCGAGCGCGCCGAACACCAGGTCCGCCTGGTCGTCTGTTGCCTCCGAGGCGCCGATCAAATCTACAACCATATGGTTGTAGATTAAGCCGGAGGCGCCCTCGGCGCAAGCCCTCCGACCTGGCAGTTCGTCCCGCCGGCTGTGGCGGGCTGTGGGAGTGTCACCTTTCGGGCCCGGGTGGTGCCTAGTTGGGATGATGGGCGACGTGGATCCCGAAGCACAGAGCGGCCCGGCCGGCAGCGAGGAATTCGAGCCCTTCTTCCGGCGGATGTACCCGCAGCTGGTGCGTATCGCGTACCGGGTACTCGGCGAGCAGGAGGCTGCGAGGGACGTGGCCCAGGAGGTCATGCTCGCCGCCTACCCCCGCTACCCCGCGGACCTCACCAACCCGTCCGGCTGGGTGCGCTCCGCCGCGGTGCACATGGCCCTCAACCATGCGCGTGGCGGTCGCCGGCGCATCCGCCGGGAAGCCAACGAGGTGGTGCGACAGGACGTCCACCAGCCGGAGGAGCGCGCGCTCCAGGCCGACGAGCACCGGCGGGTCCGCCAGGCGCTCGCCCGGCTCCCCAAGGAGAAGGCGACCGTCCTGGTCCTCCGCCACAGCGGCCTCAGCTACCTCGAGGTCGCGGAGGCGATGGGGATGAGCCCCGGCAGCGTGGGCACCACGCTCCGGCGGGCAGAGGAACTATTCCGGAACGAGGTCGGACCATGAACCACGCCACGACTGCGGAGCTCCGCCGGCTGGTGGACGACCCGTGGGCGGTGCCGGAGTCCGCGCGGATCCACACCAGGACCTGTGAGCGGTGCACCCGCCGGCGGCAGCGCATGGAGGCCGACGCAAACGCAGTCGCCGCATCCTTGCCCGATCTCGCGGACGGCGAGGTCGGGACCGACCTGGCCTGGGCCCGGCTCAAGCGGGGCCTCGAGACCGGCCGGCCGGCCGCCGCCGCTCCGACCCGGCGGCGCCGCCTCAACCGCAGGGCACTGGTGATCGGCGCGGTGGGGATCGCCGTCCTCGGTGCGACCTCGGCGACGGCCGCGGAGGTGGTCACCCGGTTGTCGCCGACCCAGGTGGCCCCCGTCCAGCTCGGTGCCTCCGACCTCTCGGAGCTGCTGCAGGCCCTGCCCACCGCGACCCTCTCCCAGACCAATGGCGGCGTGAGCTACCAGGTGGCGAGCGTCGCCCAGGCCGAGGCGGACACCGGTCTGGTGGTCGCACTGCCCCCTCACCTCCCCAACGGCGTCAAGGCCACCCCCTCCATCACCGTGGAACCGGCGGCCGCCCTCACGCTGAGCTTCGGGCAGGGCACGAGCGGGAAGAGCGTGGGCCACGGGAGCGTGCCGGCATGGCTCGTCGGCACCACACTCCGGATCGATGCGGGCCCTGCCGTGCTGGTGACCTACCCCGGCGGGCCGGCCTCGACCGGGGTGCCCGCCCTCGCCGTCGGCTACGCCAGGTCGCCACAGATCACCGCCACCGGCGCGACCCCGCAGAGCATCGAGGACTACGTGCTCTCCCAGCCGGGTGTCTCCCCGGCGCTGGCGGCCGAGGTCAGGGTGCTCGGAGCGCCCGGTGCGGTCCTGCCGGTCCCGGTCCCCTCGCAGGCGACCGTCTCCGATGCCACCGTCGGCGGTGCTCCGGCCGTGGTCCTCGCGGATCCGTCGGGCTTCGCCTCGGGCGTGATCTGGGAGCACGGCCACACCGTGCGGATCGTCGGCGGGCTGGTCTCGACGGCGGAGGCGCTGCAGGTGGCCGATGAGCTCGGTTGAGGTCGCCCCGGTCGCGGTGACCCCGGTCGAGGAGGAGCGCGTACCGGCGGTCTACGCACGGGGGCTCACCAAGGTGTACACGGGTGGCACGACAGCGCTCGCCGGGCTCGATCTCGAGGTGGGGCGTGGCGAGGTGTTCGGCTTCCTCGGCCCCAACGGTGCGGGCAAGACCACCGCGGTCAAGCTGCTCCTCGGGCTGGTGCGCCCGACCTCGGGCGAGGCGCTCGTGCTCGGGGCACCGATCGGGGAGACCGAGGTGCGCCGCCGGATCGGGTATCTCCCGGAGACCTTCCGCTACCAGCCGTGGCTCAGCGCGACCGAGGTGCTCGCCTACCACTGCGACCTGCTCCGCATTCCGCGGGAGGGCCGGGACGCCCGGCTGCAGAGCCTTCTCGCCAAGGTCGGGCTCGCCGAGCGGGCGCGGGACCGGGTCGGTCGGTTCTCCAAGGGGATGCAGCAGCGGCTGGGCCTGGCGGTGGCGATGGTCGGCGATCCCGAACTGGTCTTCCTCGACGAGCCGACGTCGGCCCTCGACCCGGTCGGGCGGCACGAGGTCCGGGAGCTCATCCGCGACCTGCGGAGCGGAGGGATCACCGTCTTCCTCAACACCCATCTGCTCGACGAGGCCCAGCAGGTCTGCGACCGGGTCGCGGTCATCGACCACGGCAGGACCCTGGCGATCGGCACGCTCGAAGAGCTCCTCACCGTCCAGCACAAGGTCCGCATCTCGGTGAGCGGGCTCGGCGCCTCCGGCTGGGCCGCGGTCGAGCGCTTCGGGCCGTGGACACGCTGCGAGGACGGCTGGGTCGAGACGGCCGGTGTCGACGAGGGCGACGTCCCGCAGCTGGTGGCGACACTGGTGGCGAGCGGCGGCCAGGTCCACGCCGTCCTCCCCACGAGGCTCAACCTGGAGGAACGCTTCCTCCAGATCCTGGAGGCATCCAAGTGAACCCCGTCTCGGTCGTCGCCCGCATCACGATCAAAGAGGCGTCCCGGCGACGCCTCCTGCTCGCACTCGCCGCAATCTCGCTGGTCATGGTCGGCCTCAGCGCGTGGGGATTCTGGCGGTTGAGCGCCCGTTCTGCCAGCCTCCCGACCGGCGAGGACCGGTTCGCAACCGCAACCGCGCTCATCCTCTTCATGTTCATGTTCAGCTTCGTGATCAGCCTGAGCGCCGTCGTGATCGCGTCGCCCTCGATCTCGGGCGAGATCGATTCGGGAGTCGCGCAGGCCGTGCTGGTCCGGCCGGTCCGTCGCTGGCAGGTCCTCTGCGGGAAGTGGCTCGGCATGGCCGTGGTGGTCGCCGCCTACGCCGTCCTGGTCGGTTCGCTGGAGATCCTGGTGGTGTGGGGGGTGAGCGGGTACACGCCGCCCGGTCCCCCGGCCGCCATCGCGTACATGGTCTTCGAGGGGATCCTCGTCCTGACCCTGACCCTCGCGCTCAGCACGGTGCTCGCCCCGATGACCGCAGGGGCGGTCGCGGTGGCGCTGTTCGGCGCCTCCTGGCTGGCAGGTGTCGTCGGCACCCTCGGGGCGAGCCTCAACATCCACTCCCTGCAGACGGCAGGGCGGATCGCCAAGGTGGTGCTGCCGACCGACGGCCTCTGGCACGCGGCGATCTGGTATCTCGAGCCGGCGAGCGTCATCGCCAGGACGCTGGGTCAGGATGGCGGCCGCAACGTCGACCCGTTCGCGTCCAGCACCGGGCCGCCCATCCTCTACATCCTCTGGGCGGTGCTGTGGACCGTGCTCGTCCTCGGCGTCGCGGTGCGGATCTTCTCGCGGATCGAGCCGTAGGTCGCCGTACGACGCAGGCTCGGGACCACCCCCACCCGCGACCGAACCGGAGCAGCGCCGCACGGCCGACGCGCTCGATGTCGTCGCACGAATACACTTCTCCGACAGGCTGTGGAACCCCCCTCGGACAGGCCACCGGTCCGCAGATCCACATCGTGATGCGAAGATGGCTACGTGGGGAGGACGCGGGCATGAGCGACGGAGAAGGCGGACCTCCCAGGAAGCACCTGCTGAACCATCTGACGGCCGTGGCCAGCGTCGGTCTGGTCGTTCTGATCGCCATCGGCATCTCGATCGGATGGGCTGCCGCCGGCTCGGGCAATGGCGGTGGCTACAACGGGCCGTTGGGATCCAATCCGAGCGGTGTGGGGGTGACCTCCAACTCGGGCGCTGCAGGATCCTCGGGCAATACGGGGAGCTCCGCTGCCGCCGGGAACTCGGGCTCTGGGTCCGCCGGCGCCGGCAATACCGGGAGCTCCGCCACCGCGGGGAACTCGGGTGCCGGATCGGTCGGCGCCGACAACACCGGAAACGCTGCTGCGGGGAACTCCGGTTCCGGAGCCGCCGGCGCAGGTGACACCGGGAGCACTGCGACGGGAGGGGGCTCGGTGGCGGGCAGTGCCGGCGGAAGCTCCAGCGCTGGATCCGCCGGGAGCGGCAGCACCGCTGGGGGAACCACACGGGGCCGCGGCGCGGGGACCGGGGCAGGAGCGAACCGCCCAGGGGGAGCAGCCTCCAGCACCTCAGCCAGCTCCACGACCACGACGCCGACCGGGGCTGGGATCGGCGGCGGAGGGAGTCCTGCTTCAGGGGGCTGACACGGCCGGGCGTGCGGTCCCTCACCTCGGCCGGGCGGAACGCCTTCGCTCACAGAGCAGCGCGGCGACCGGGACGAGCAGCGAAAGCAGCAGGAGGGGGGGATAGAACGCGAACCCGGCGTACCGGAAGGCGACGCGGTGCGTCCCGGCTCCGATCCGCACCGCGACGAGGGCCGGTGCGACCATGACCGGGGACGCCGCCTTCCCGTCGACGAGCACCTGCCATCCCGGATCGAAGGATGCGGAGAGCACCACGAGACCGTCCTCTCGCATGTGGACGACCCCGACGGCCGATCCCTGGTCGAGCCGGACGTCCGTTGACACGACCTGGCCGGCCGGACCATCACCCGCCGACCGCGCGGACGATCCCGCGACGGTCCCGGACCCGGCCCAGTCCACAAGCAGCGTCTTTCCCCCGGCGGGTAGGTCCGAGTGCAGGTAGGAACGCGAGGTTGCCCCCACGTCGGCCCGGTCCTCTGCCACCACGCCGACAGCACGCGCTACGGAGAGGTAGCCGACCGAGGGGAGCTCCCAGAGCGAGTAGGGGGAGCGGACCATGAGCAGGTGGGCCGGCACCGGTGGTCGTGCACCGGTGGGTAACAGGAGGTAGCGGATCCCGAACAGTCCGTAGTCCCCCGGGTTCGACTGGTCGAAGAAGTACTCCGGATCGGTCATCAGTGAGGCGGTGCGCAACGTGTACCCGACCTCGTCGAGATCCTGGCTCTCGATGTACTTGAACACGGGCACCTCGCCGACCAGGAAGCGGGCACCCCAGTTGTCGGGAAGCCCGGCGTACACCCGACCGCCACCCGAACCTCGTATCCGCTCCAGCAGCGGGGCGATGACCGAACCAGCTCGATCATCTGCGGTCACCTGCGCGTCGACGGCCCTGGCGTTGTCCCGATCGTCCCGCGCAGCCTGGACCCAGGCGGGGGCCAGGGCCACCAGCACCACCACGCCCAGTGCGACCACCCCGGCGGCGCGTACCGTGGCCGGAACCGTGCGCCCCGGAAGCAGATCGCCCCACCACCGTTGCCACGCCCGGAGCGCCAGGGTCCCGACCGTCACTGCGCCCACCCCGGCCAGCAGCACGCAGGCGAGCTGGATCCCCATCATGAACCGCCGCATGAAGATGTCGGTGCTCCCCGGGAGGATGTCCACCAGCGCGCCGAAGGTCGTCCTGCCGAACGAGAGCAGCAGGCTCATGGCCAGCAAGACCAGGAGGGCCCGACCGCGCTCGTCCCGGCGGAACCGGGCGATGCAGGCGACCAGGCCGATTCCGGCCAGGACGGTGACCACCGGGAGGCGGCCGGCGTCGAGGAGCTGCCCGGAGAGCAGCCATCCCATGACCCGACGGAAGCCGTAGCCGTTCTCGAGACCGGTACCCCGGAGGATCTCGTTGATGGACGCCCATTTGCTGGAGAGGAGCAGTGGCACGGTCACCCAGGCGGTGGCGACCAGCGTGCCGGCCATGACCGCCAGTGCCCTGCGGATCCGTGGTCCGAGCGCCGAGGGGGAGAGGAACGGGAACAGCGCGATCGGGAGCAACGCCAGGTACCCGGTCTCGAAGTGCAGCATGACCGTCGACGAGGCGAAGGCGACGGCCGCGAAGAAGCGGCGGCCTTCGCTGATCGCCTGCCAGCAGTACCCCCATGCCAGGGGCAGGGTCCACATGGCCCACAGCTGGGTCCACACACCGAAGCCGACCCAGACGTACGCCTTGGTCTCGAAGCCGACCCCGGTGGTGCTCATGAGGAACGGGGACACCAGCGCCGCCATCGCCGCCGTCCACCGATCCCACCGGAAGGCCCTGGCCCCGAGATAGATGCTGACCGGCCAGAGGCAGAGAAGCAGGTAGAGGCTCCACGAAAAGGCGCGATCGGGTCCGATGACCAGACCGAGCGCTCCGGCGATGGTCGAGGGGAGGCTCTGGTAGTGCAGGAACTGGGGCGAACCCAGGCCGAGGTCGGGGAACCAGCTGGTCTGGGGAAGGTGGCCGGCCCGCAGGCGTGCCGTGGCGAACCGGACCATCTGCTCGTGGACCGACCCGTCGTTGAGCAGGGCGACGGTCCGCGTCTCGGAGCGGAGCCACCAGTAGTTCCAGAGCACCGCGGCCGCGACCACGAGCCACTGGGGGACGAACGTCCGGTACCCACCGGGCCGCTCGGCCGTCGGGTCCGGTCGCCCAGGGTGACCGGTCAGCATGCTCAGCCGAGACGGAGGGTCTCGAGCGGCTCGAGGCGGGCTGCCTTGATCGAGGGGTAGAGGCCTGCCGCGACGGACACCAGCAGTGCCAGACCCATCCAGATGGGGATCTCGCTGTAGGCGATCACCACCACCCAGCCCGCGATCGCGGACACGGTGTACACGATGATCACCCCGAGCACCGCGCCGATCGCTCCGCCGAGCACCCCGACGAAGAGGGACTCGAGCAGGAACTGCAGTCCGATCTTCGACCGGCTGTGGCCGACGGCGCGCCGGATCCCGATCTCGGGTGACCGCTGGATGACCGAGATGGACATCACGTTGGCGATGCCGACGCCACCGACGATGAGTGCGAGGAGCCCGGCGAGGAGTGCAACCTCCTGGAGGGTCTTGTTGGCCTGGGCCGCGGCCTGGAGCACGTCGCTCGGGATCTGGGTCGACGACTGGACCGGCCCACCGAGGTTGATCGCGGTGGGGATGGCGTTGGCGGTGGCCTGGGTCGCGCTGGGTACGGACCGGACGTAGAGCTGGTTGGGTTGGCCGTTGGTGTGGAAGATGTTCTTCGCGGCCCACTGGGTGACGAAGGCGGCGTTGTCGAGCTCGGGGTCGAGGGGCACCGAGCCGAACACGCCCACCACACCGAAATCGGTCCCGTTGAGGGCGATGGTGCGGATCTCCCCCGGCAGGTAGCCGTACTGCTGGGCGATCCCTTCGCCGAGGACGACCGACCGGAGGTGGAGCTGGGTGTCCGCCCTGTCCAGCCACCGCCCGTTGACCATCTTGACGTTGAGCACGGCGGGAAGACTGTCGTCGGCGGCCCGGACCGGGACCGGGAACGCCTCGTAGTAGGAGCTCGCTCCCTTGATCGGCAGTGCGATGACCCCGGAGAGGTTCGTCGTCGCCGACGCGCTGGTCACGGTCGAGACGTTCTCGACCCGCTCGACGGAGTCGCCAGGGAGCGTCGGGTTCTGGGATCCGAAGGTGCCGCCCGCCTGCACGATGATCAGGTTGGTGCCGAGCTGGGAGAGCTGCACCTGCAGCGCACCCTTGGCGCTCTCGGTGAGACCGATCGCGCTGACCATGGCGGCCACCCCGATGATCGGACCGAGCATGATCAGCAGGGTCCGGATCTTGCGGGCCCGGAGACCGGACCAGGAGACACCGAGCAGATCGTCGAAATTGCTCATCGACCCGGTTCGACTCTGCGCTCGTCCGACACGATGCGGCCATCCCGCATGGAGACCGTCCGGTGCGCTGTCGCGGCCACCGTCGGATCGTGGGTGACCATCACCACCGCGCGGTCGGGGGACTGGAGGTTGGTGAAGATCTCGAGCACATGCTGTGCGTTGGCGGTGTCGAGAGCACCCGTCGGTTCGTCGGCGAGGATCATCAGCGGCTCGGTGACGATGGCCCGGGCCAGTGCCACCCGTTGCTGCTCTCCGCCGGACATCTGCACGGGCCGGTGGTCGGTGCGGTCGGCGAGGCCGAGCTGCTCGAGGGCGGCGACACAACGCTCCCGCCGCTCCCTGCTCCGCAGGTTCCGGTAGAGGAGGGCGGTCTCCACGTTGCCGACCGCGGTCAGGTGCGGGATGAGGTGGAACTGCTGGAAGACGAAGCCGATCGAGTCGCCGCGGAACTTGGACCGGGTCGGGTCGTCGAGGAGGCTCACGTCCTGACCGGCGACCCGGATGGTGCCCGAGGTCGGGAGATCGAGGACGCCGAGGAGTCCGAGCATGGTGGATTTCCCCGATCCCGAGGGTCCCACGATGGACATGAAGTCCCCCGGGTGCACCTGGAGGGAGACGTCGGCCAGCGCGAAGACCTGGACCTCCTCGCCGTAGACGCGTGAAACGCCTTCCAGCTCGAGGAGGGGGAGCGGACGCACGGCAGCAGTGCCGGCCGGCGGGGTGTCGGTCATCGTCTCGGTCACCGGGTCGCCCGCCTCATCGGTCGGCCCGGGTCATGAGGACCCGTTGACTTCCACGAGGACCAGCTGGCCCAGGCGCAGGCCTCCGGTGACCTGGATGTACGACCCCTCGGTGAGCCCGGTGGTCACCGATACCTCGGTGACCCGACCACCCCGGGCCAAGTCGACCACCCGGACCACGTCCGCTCCCGAACCGTCCTGTTTGACCGCGGCGATCGGCACGGTCAACGCGTTGTCGATCTGCTGGTCGACGACCGTGATCGACACCTGGGACCCGTCGGCACCGGTGAGACCCGACACCTCGATGGTGCCCTCGTAGACCTGGGCGTTCCCGACGGTGGTGGTGTTGGTGTCCAGCTCGGTGATCACCCCGGATCCCGAACTGGTCTCCCCGCTGATCTGGACGGTGCACGTCTGGCCCAGGGTGAGCTTGCTGCGATCGGCCGCCGAAGCCTGGAGAGTGACGCTCAGGTCCGGCTCGACCAGCGAGAGGATGGTCTCCCCGGGCGCGAGATTCTGCCCCGCCTTGACGTTGACCTCGCCGATCCGGGTCGGCCACTGCCCCACGATCATGTCGGTGGGCTCGAAGGTGATGTTGGTCTGGATGGACTGCAATACGACGGTGACCTGGGTCTGGCCGGCGGGCAGGAGGGCGGCCCCGGCCAGTGGCACGTAGTTCTGGCCGGGCTGTGCGGTGCCCTGAACGGCGAAGCTCACCGAGGTGTCCTTCGCCGGCGGTTGGTTGGCGGTGATGGTGAAGGTGGCAGCGCCACCCTGCGGGACCGACCCGGTGGTGGAGGTGATGGTGAGCATCGGCACCACGGACGAGGTGATGGTGACCGAGGCGCTGTTGGGCGATCCGATCTGGTAGGACCCGTTCGGGGCGAGAGCGACGGTGAGCACGCGGTCGGGTTCGACCGTGTTGTCGGTCACGGTGGGGATTGCGACCTGGGTGGAGGTCTGGCCGGCCGGGATCACGATGCTCCCGCTGGGCACGGTGTAGTCCGTCCCCGGGACCGCCGTGCCGCCGTACGAGAGCTGGATGGTGAGCGCGGTGCTGAGGGCCTGGCTCAGACCGATGGAGACCTGGTAGGGCTGGCCCTTCTGCAGATAGGTGGTCGCCGAGGTGAGGGTCACGGTGGGCTGCGCGCTGCTCCCGGCGATGGTGACCACCGCCGACCCCTGGGAGGTGACCGTATAGGACCCGGCCGATGGGGCGATCGTGACCGAGACGTACTTGTCCGGTTGGATCACCGTGTCGTGGATGGTGGTGACGACGACCCTGGCGGTCGTCTGGCCGGCAGCGAGGGTCACGACCGGGTCCACCGGGTCGTAATCGGTCCCGAGCTGGGCACTCCCGGCCACCTCGAGCTGCACCTGGGTGGTCTGCAGCGGCGCCTGGTTGGCCGTGATGGTGAGGGTGGCCGACCCGCCGGGTGAGACCCTGGTCCCGCCGGAGATGGTCAGCGCGGGGACGTTGTTGTTGGCGATGGTCGTCGAGGCGCTGCCCGGTGAGCCGACGTCATAGCCGGTACCGGAGCCGATCGAGAGGGTGATCACGCGGTTGGCCTGGACGGTGGTGTTGACCCTGGTCTGCACGGCCACCGTCACCGAGGTCGCGCCCGCAGCGAGTGTCGCTGTCGCCGGCGGTGTCACGACGTCCTGACTGGTCGCCGTTCCCCCACTGGTCAGGTTCACCGTGATCGCACTGGATGCCGGTTGCGCGTCACTGATGACGAAGTCGGCGGGCCCGCCCTCTGCGACCTGGCTGGCCACCGACTGGATGGTGAGGACGTCACCGGGAACATGGGCCACCTCGGAGACCAATCTGGCACCGGCCGGATGGGCCGAACCGTTGCGGAGTGCAGTGGTCTGGGTCGCCGGGGGTCCGATGGTCAGAGGGGCCGAGTCCTGTGTACCGAGCTGGTACCCGTTGCCCTGCTCGAGCGAGACGGTCACCACCTGGGGGTTGGCCGGGGTCGAGTTGGGGTAGTTCTGCTGGGCCTGCCACTGGGCCAGCGCGAACTGGGTCTGCTGGGTGAAGTAGTCGTCCATCGTGCCGGGATAGTCGCCGGCGGCGGCCAGGATCTGCTTGAGCTCCAGGACGTCGGGGCCCGTGTCCCCCGGGGCCAGGGACCGGAAGAACGGCAGCGTGCCCGGTTCTGCGACCGCGTTCCGCCCGCTGATGGCGAACAGGGTCTGGCCCTGTTGAGTGACGTTCCCGGCGGTGGCCGTCACCGAGCTCGCCACGCCCTGGGTGGCCGCGTTGACGTTGCGGATCGACTTCCGGGAGAGGGTGCCGGTCAGGGTGAGCGTGTCCTGCAGCGTGCGGGTCTGCACGCGGCTGAAGATGGCCACCTGGCCGTCGCTGTTCGAGCTGCTCCCCCCGACCAGGGCATAGGTGATTCCCGCTGCGGCCAGGACGGCCACAACCGCGAGTACGACGATGGTGCGAGTACGCGTCAACGAAAGACCCCCCGAGGTCCGCTCAGGACCTGCTCCCCTGCGCCTTGGTGGCGCACTCCTGCACGTCAGGACTGTTCAGAATGCTCTGGCCCGGTGGCGGTTTGAACCCGGAACCGGCCCCCGATCCGGAGGTGCCCCCGAACGAGAAGAGGAGCCCCTTGGCGTTCGGCGTCGGGGCGGGGATCTGCCACCCGCGCCCGATCATGCAGGTGCGCCAGGTGAGGTACTGCTGGTTCTCCTTCTTCACCTGAGCGGGGGTCAGATTCTCCTGGGCGCTCTGTTCGGCCTGGAGGGCTTGGACGATGTTGCTACGGGCCGCGCAGGTGGTCAGGTTCTTCAAGTAGGTGGGGTTGTTGGCCGGCGAGTTGGGATTGCTGCGGTTTGGTGCGCCGATGAAGGAGACACCCAGACTCGTGAGGCAGGACTGGAAGACGCCGATCGCGGTGAACATGGCCGTGGCGGGATTCTCCTTGGCCAGCGGGATGGTGGTTGCCGACGAACCACGGGCTCCCTTGCCGGCGCCGGCGGGAATGGCCGAGGCGGGAAGTTGACCGGCGGCCATGAAGGTGGTGTGGCCGGTGGCGCTGCTGCTCCCGCCGCAGCCGGCGGCAAAGACCGCGACCCCCGCCATCAGAACGAACAGGCCCCGCCGAATCACGGGCGACAGGCTAACCGAATGGCCTGGTGGGAGCCGTTCGCCCCACCAGGCCCCGAAAATGTGGCGGACCCGCCCGGGTGGTTACGCCCGGCGACCGAGGAAGTAGAGGAACTCGGTCTGGGTGTCCGCGTTCGCCGGAGGCTCGAGCTTGGGGCCGAACACCCCCGGCTGGCGAATCTGGTCGTCCAGCGGCTTCATCGCCTCGTAGGCGCGGGCGACGCTGGCCTCGTCGAGACGCTCGTCCCCGCCGACCGCACGGGCCAGGTCCCAGGTGTGGACCAGCAGGTCCATGCAGACGAAGGTGCCGAGCATCTGTTCGAGGGGCATCTCCCCCATCGGACCTTCCACCGCAGTGCCCATGGCCGCGGGATCGCCGGCGATCTGCAGCACGGTCCCCCAGGCACTCTGCCACGCCTCCGCGGGATCCTCGTCGTCGGCCAACGCTCGGGTCTCGCCCCCCCGGACCTTCGTGGCGAGCCAGCGATGGTTGCCGACGACGTGACCCACGACGTCCCTGGCCTTCCATTCCGAGCACGGGGACGGGACGGCCCAGCTGTCCGACGGGGCTGCCGTGACCCTGGCGTCGAAACCCGAGGCGATCAGGCGGTAGCGGTCGACCGATTCGCTCATAGAACGCAACTCTAGGGACGCGGTGCCCGGATCGCCAGGGGTACCGCCACCGTCACTGCGCCAGAAGGTTCAGGGTCGGTAACCAGGAACTCAGGCGCGACGCCGCCACGCTCGGGTCCTTGGCCTGCTCGTCGGCCCGGCGGAGACGCACCGCGCCCTCGAAGTGGGGGGTCCGGGAGAAGGCCGCCGCCTCGGCGCCGCTCATGGCCTCCCCCTGTCCGGTGAGGGTCCGCCGGCTGCCGGCCGAGAGACGGCTGCGGTAGGCCGGATCGACGGTCACCAGGAAGCGCTTGGCCGGCACGTGGCCCTCGATGAGGGCGGCGACCCGTTCGCCCAGCACGGGACGGACCGCATCGGCTCCGACCGTCCCGTGGACGTCCGCACACCCGGGGGCGAGGACGTGGCCCACGTCGTGGAGGAGACCCGCCACCTGCAGCTCGGGGTCACCCGGGTCGGAGACCGTGAGCAGGTCCGCGCACCGGAGCCCGTGGTGGAGGAGGGAGAGCCCGGCGATCTCCTCGTTGGGCTCCTCGATCGATGCGGCCGCCTCCAGGAGCGACACGAGGAACCCGACGGTCGGCCGCTCCCGCCCGTCCGTGGTCACCGCGCGCACTCCGACCGCCGCGCTCAGAACGGGGTCGGGATGTGGCGGAGCGGCAGGTTGGGCTCGACATAGCCGTGCGGGTGCTCGCGCTCCGGCAGGGTCACATGCTCCATCTCGAGTGGCTCGTACGGGATCTGGCTCAGGAGGTGGGCGATGATGTTGAGCCGGCCCCGTTGCTTGTCGTCGGTGTCGGCGACCCACCACGGAGCCCAGGCCGTGTCGGTGGCGGCGAACATCGCGTCCCGGGCCCGCGAGTAGTCGTACCACCGGCTGTAGGACTTGATGTCCATGTCGGAGAGCTTCCAGATCTTGCGCGGGTCGTCGATGCGGCTCATGAGGCGCCGGGTCTGTTCCTGCTCGCCCACCTCGAGCCAGTACTTGATCAGGATGATGCCGGAATCGACCATGGCCTTCTCGACCTGGGGGAGCTGATCGAGGAACTTGTCGGTCTGTTCCTGGGTGCAGAAGCCCATGACCAGCTCCACGCCCGCCCGGTTGTACCAGGAGCGGTCGAAGATCACGACCTCGCCGGCTGCGGGGAGGTGGGTGATGTAGCGCTGGATGTACATCTGCGACTTCTCGCGGTCGTTCGGGGCGGGCAGCGCCACCACCCGGAACACCCGGGGGCTGACCCGATCGGTGATCCGCTTGATGGTCCCCCCCTTCCCCGCCGTGTCACGACCCTCGAACACGATGCAGATCTTGGCTCCGCTGCGCTTGACCCATTCCTGCAGGGCGACGAGCTCGCCCTGCAGCCTGCGCAACTCGGCCTCGTAGTCCTTCCGGCTCATGCGCTCCACTGCAGCAGCCCCGGTCGCCGCGGCCTCGGGAGGCGCGATCGCCCCTCCCGTCTCCTCCGAAGAACTGGCACGGCTCTTCGACTTGTCCCCGTGTTTCGCCATTACGACGCCTCCGGTCCCAAGGTCGACAGAACAGCGGCAGGATGGCGGGCCCGGGCGATCGCCTTGCCCACCTCCCAGAGGGCGAGGAGGGCGACGGCGGTGAGCAGCGAGAGCCCCCACTGCCTGGCGGTGAGCTGTGTCGTGCCGAGCAGCCGCCTCATGAAGTCGGCCTGGGTGATGAGGAAGGCGCCGGCGAACTCGGCCAAGGCGATGAGGTTGAGGCGCGGACTGTTGAAGGTGTCAGGGGTGAGGACCGACCCGGTCTCGCTCCGGGCCTCGAACGCCGCGACCACCAGCATGAGTGAGAAGGCCACCAGCCCCATCGACTGGCCGGTCGGCACGCTGCCGTAGTGGTTGATCCCGAGGGCGATCATCCCCAGGTTGGCGGCCGCGACGTAGAGCCCGACCAGCCCGCAGGTGACCAGGACGGGGGTGGTGAGGATCGAGTCTCCGCGGGGCCGGGGTCGGCGTCTCATGAGGCCGGGCGACTGCTGGTCGAACCCGAGGGCGACGCCGAAGGGGGCGTTGACCAGGAAGTTGATCCAGAGGATCTGCACCGGCGTGAACGGCTGGCCCCCGGCCAGGTTGAGCAGCGTCGCCCCGAGGAAGGTGAGCACGAAGGCGACCAGCTCCAGGAGGACGAAGCGGATGTACTTGTTGAGGTTGTCGTAGAGCTTGCGACCCTGTTCGACCGCGTAGACGATCGTGGCGAAGTTGTCGTCGGAGAGGATCATCCGCCCGGCGTTCTTGGCCACCTCGGTTCCGCTCCCCATGGCGACGCCGATGTCGGCCGCCTTGATGGCGGGGGCGTCGTTGACCCCGTCACCGGTCATGGCAACCACGTCGCCCTTCTTCTTGAGGGTCTCCGCCAGCAGGACCTTGTGCTCGGGGGCGACCCTTCCGAGCACGCCGATGTCGTCGATCCGCGCCAGGCGCTCCTCTTCCGAGAGGGCGGCGAACTCCGCCCCGAGGATGGACCCGCCCGGGATGTCGAGCTGCTTGGCGATGGCCGCCCCGGTGACCACGTCGTCGCCGGTGACCATCCGTACCCGGATGTGCGCGGCGATGGCGTCGGCCACCGCCACCTTGGACTCGGCTCGTGGAGGATCGACCATGCCGACCAGGCTGGCCATCTCGAGGTCCTTCACGTAGCCGAGGAGGTCACCGTCCGGATCGAACGCGGACACCTCGATGTCGCGGTAGGCGCCGGCCATGACCCGGAGGCCGGCCTCGCCCATCCGCTGCACGTGCTCCTGGGCCTTCTGCGACAGCGTGTCGTCCCAGGGGATGCTCCTGCCATCGGCCAGCGCGGTCGCCGCCCGCTCGAGGACGGCCGGGGCCGCCCCCTTGACGAAACAGCGAACGCTCTCGTTGCCCGAGGCGTCGGTCGTCCGGTTGAAGGTGGCCATGAGCTTGTAGCCCGGGTCGAAGGGCAGGGTGGCCAGCCGGGGCAGGCGCTCGCGGGTGGCGTCGACGAAGACGCCGGCCTTGTGGGCCAGCACCAGGAGGGCACCCTCGGTCGGGTCGCCGACCACCGTGCCGTCGACCAGGGTGGCGTCGCTCGCCACGACGTAGGGGAGGATGACGTCGTCCACATCGGGGTTCTTCCCGGCGGGGTGGGTGATCGTGCCCTCGAGGCTGTAGCCGGTCCCGGAGATCGCGTAGCGGTCGGTGGCGCTCACCACCTCGACCGCGGTCATCTGGTTCATGGTCAGGGTGCCGGTCTTGTCCGAGTTGATGGCCGAGGTGAACCCGAGGGTTTCCACCGATGGCAGGTCCTTCACGATGGCCTTCTCCTTGGCCAGCTCGACACTGCCGAGTGAGAGGACGACCTGGACGACCATCGGGAGTGCGAGCGGGATGGCGGCGATGGCCAGGGCCACCGCCGTGTCGAACAGGGTCTTCCACGGGAGGCCCCGGTAGGCGCCGAGGGCGAACATCACCGCCATGGTGAAACCCGCGGCGCTCACGATCCAGAGGGTCAGCGAGTTCATCTGCTTGGTCAGCGGGGTCTCTTCTGTTGCGGTCTGGCCGAGCATGTGGGCGATCTTCCCCATCTCCGTGTCGCCGCCCGTCCCGGTCACAACCATGACGGCGCTGCCGTGGGTGACCGGGGTGTGCATGAAGGCCATGTTCGACTGCTCGCCCGGAGCCAGGTCACCGACGCCCAGGGTCGTCGGGTCCTTGTCGGCGGGAACGCTCTCTCCGGTCAGGGCGGACTCGTCGATGGCCAGCGCGCTGGCGGAGACGATGCGGCCGTCAGCCGGCACTTCGTCCCCGGCGGCCAGGAGGACGACGTCACCCACCACCACCTGGTCCGAGGGGATCTCGGACTCGGTCCCGCCACGGCGGACGCGGGCGGTCGCCTCCATCATCTCCTGCAGGGCGTTCATCGCACTCTCGGCCTTGCCCTGCTGGCGTAGCCCACCAACCGCGTTGAAGAGCGAGATGGTGAAGAGCGCGATCGCAGTGCCCCACTGGGCGATGACCAGGGAGACCACCGTGGCGCCCACCAGGATGAGCTGCATGTAGCTCGTGTACTGGCCGAGGAGGCGGCGGAGCATCGAGAGCGGCTGCTCGACCGGCAGGGCGTTCGGACCGTTCTTCTCCAGGCGTACGGCCGCCTCCGGCACCGGCAGTCCGAAGTCGACGTCGACCTGCAGCCACGAGGCGACCTGCGAGGCGTCCATCGCGTACCAGCGGGTCCGGGTCGTTGCTGGTGCTGTCGCGGTATTCGATTCCATTGCCACAGTTTTCCCCAGTTCTCGCCGTCGAGCGACGGGTGCCGAGATGACTCGGTCAGAGGTTACGCTCGGCTCAGGACAGCGACGACCGGTGCGGGATGGCCGGTTGACGGGAGGACGACGAAACCGACTGGGAACACCGGGGTATGGCGGTTCGCAGGATTGCGGCTCCCGACCTCGCTGGTGGTGTCGACGACGATGACGGTCTCCTCGGTCCCGTCACGCGCCTTCGCGAGTGCACCAATGGTTCGGTCGGCGTCGAGATGAGCTCGCTCCGCTCGGAGGCGGCGTTGGTCGACCGGGCCCTTCGTCGCTTCGGTGGGAGATACTCGAGCGAGATGGGCATCGCCGTGGACGCCGGGGAATCCGAGGTGGAGCGCTGGTTTCTGGCATCCACGCTCTTCGGAACCCGCATTTCGACGCGGGTTGCCGAGAGGACGTTCCACGAGTTGGAGCGAGCGGGGATCGAGAGCATCGTCGACGCAGGAGGTCGCGAGTGGGAGACGCTCGTCGGACTGCTCGATGCCGGCGGCTACGCCCGCTACGACTTCCGGACTGCCACGCGGCTCCAGACGCTCGCCGAGTTCGTCGCCGATCGCTACGGCGGCGACGTCGGCGAGATCGGCCGTTGCTTCACCGAACCCTCGACCCTCGCGGCGAAGTTGGACGAGTTGCCAGGCTGGGGACCGGTCACAGTGGGACTCTTCCTGCGGGAGATGCGTGGAGTATGGGCAGGCGCGCAGCTTCCATTAGATCCCCGCGCAGCCGAGTCCGCTCGTCATCTCGGGGTCCTCACGGGAGACGAACGCGACGATTCGGCGCGCATCAGTCGCATCGCACTCGAGGCCGGACGTGACGAGCGCGACGTGGAGGCAGCACTTGTCAGACTCTGGCTGGCTCACCGGCGCACGACGGAATGCCCCGGCGGTGATCACTGCACGGTCCTGGGAGCCGATGAGGCGGTTTCGTAATTGCCGTCTTGTTTGGTCTGCCCCCCTCATGTCTTGCTCGCCGCTACCCTCATGCCGTGCACGGCACCGCTGCGGCCGAGCGGGTTCGGCTGTTCGCGGCCGTGTTACCACCGCCCGAAGTCGTGATCGCCCTGCAGAGCCTGTCGCCGCGCCAAGGTGGACGACCGCTCCTGTGGACCGCCCCGGAAACATGGCATGTGACCTTGGTCTTTCTCGGCGACCAGAACCGTGAGGCTGTCCCGGACCTGGTCGCCGCCCTCGACCAGGTCGGTCAGGAGATCGGCCCGGTACGTGTGAAACTCGGGCAGGCAACGGCGGTGCTGAACCACCGGGTGCTCGTCGTACCCGTCAGCGGCCTCGATGCTCTGGCCGCGGCGGTGCTCCGGCAGGTCCGGCCTTGGCTCCCAAACGACGCACAGCGGTCCTTCAATGCTCACCTGACGCTGGCTCGAACGAGAGGCCGGGCTCGCCTGCCGAGGGCGGCGGGCGGCGAGACGGTCCGTCAGCAGTGGGTGGCGACCGGGTTCGTGCTGATGCGCAGCCTGCTCGAGTCCAACGGCTCCGCGTATTCCACAGAGGCAACGTTCGCGCTGGGCGGGTAGCGAGGATTCGCACAGCTCAGCACTGGGACTGGTGGAGGTTCCATTGCTCGGAGCCAAGATGGCTCTCATGACGGAGAACGACGAGGGTTCGACTGACGTCCGGTCGAAGAGGAGGCATCAAGCACCGAACGGACCCACCGGTGTCCCGCCGACCAGGTGCCCATCCCCGTTGACGAGCGCTCGACTCGGTAGATTCAACGGACATGTCGAACTCTGGCGGCAACCGACAAGCACGAGGGACTTCGCCCGGCACGATCGGCGGACCTCCAACGGTGAGCGCGGTGCCGATGCGGTGTGGCACCTCACAGACCGGACGTGGATCTCTCGCGGCACTCAGGGCGACCGTCGCGCTCGCCCTGCTGGCGTCACTCGGACTGGCCGCAGGTAGCGCGCTCGCCGGTCCGACCCGGGCGTACGCCGCCGGCAGCGGGTACACGCCCACCGGCGCACCCACCACCGGCGGGTCGGCCACCGGCCTGGCCGGCACGGTCGTCACCAGCACCACCATTCAGCCCAGCGGAGGCACCGCCAGCGGTGTGGTCGGAAGCGCCACCATCACCGCCGCCGTCCCTCCGGGCACGTTCACCGGAGCGGTTCAGGTGGTCATGACCGACGCCACGAGTTCCTACCTTGCACCCGGCTCCGGGGGCTCCGCCGTGGTCACGTTCGGAATCGGCATCTACGTCAATGGGTCGAAGGTCACTGGCACATTCCCCGCCATTCGCGTGACCATCACCTCCCCCGCCATCACGGCCGGCTCCACCGTGTACCTGGTCACCGGCAGCGGACTGCAGGCGGCAACCGGTGCGTCCGTCCAGGCGGGCTCTGCCAGTTTCTCCATCACCAGCGACCCCGTGGTCGAAGTGACGGCCCCGGTCGCGACCACCGCCTCCGGTGGCGCGGGTGCTGCGTCCTCGGGCACGACCTCGGGTGGCACCGCCTCGGGCACGGCCATCGCCGGAGCCACCTCGGGCGAGACGGGCGAGCCGTTCCTGCTCGAGGAGCTGGTGGCTGTCGCCCTTCTGGCCCTCGGCGCCCTCATACTGCTCGCTCTCCGCCTGCGCCGTCGTACTGCCTGACCCCTTGTCGGACCACCCCCCACCCAGCACCCGTCGGGTGCTGACGGTGCTCGCCCTGATCGCCGCCGGGTCGCTCCTCGCCGCCTGCCGCGGAGGGTCGTCCGGCGGCACCGCCACGACTGCCGGGACCGCGAACACGGTGAAGCCCACCAGGACCTACCCCGGACCTGCCGGGCTGGTGGACGGCGGCCAGCCACAGCCGGACGGCTTCATGTGGCTCCTGGCCAGGGTGGGCGGCTCTGCCGACATCCAACAGCTCAACCTGACCACCGGCTCGATCGGCCAGATCATCCCCGAGACGGCGGGCGCCCACTCGATCAGCCAGTCCTCGTCGGGCGTGGTCGGGGTCGGGGTCGCGACCACGCGCACCGGCGCGCTCGAGCTCCGGAACGGCGCCTCCGGCGCCCTCGTGGCCACCGTTCCCATCGGTGCGCCGGTCAAGGACGTCTATGCGGGTGCCGACGGCACCACCTTCTACGTCCTCAACCGCAACAACAGCTCGGCCAGCGTCACCCTGGTCAACTCCGAGACGGACAAGACCTCGGCGTCGGTGCCGGTGCCGCTCGACACCGTGGCCATTGCCGTGGACCCGTCCGGGCAGCACCTGTTCGCCCTGGACTCAGGGGGCACGGTGGACCAGATCACCATCGGGTCGGGAGCGGTCACTGCGAGCTACCCGGTGGGCCACGACCCGATCGCGTTGGCCGTATCCACGAGCGGATCCACGCTCTACGTGCTCAACAGCGTGGGAGCCGGCGCCAACGTCGGGGTCATCGACGTCGCCACCGAGACCCAGGCGAAGGTCCTTCCCACCCCTGCCGACGCGGTGGCTGTCCAGGTCTCGCCCGACGGAGGCAGCCTCTATGTGGCGGTGGGGACGCCGACCGTCGGCAACGTCCAGGTATTCGCGATCGCCCCCTGATGATCCCGCCCGACGCTTCCGGTCCGAGACCGGGGCCGCTTCCCCCGGTGGGGGTCACGGACCGGGACAGGGGGACGGGATCCTTCACCCCCGGCGTTGCCCAGCCGGACCGGCCGCCGAGGAGGGTGCCCGAGCTGGCCGGGACCCCGATCGATCTCCGCGACGCCAGGCCGGTGCTGTCCTCCGCTGCCCGGGTCTGGTGGACGGTGGCCGGCATGACCGTACTGCTGTGGGGTTTCCAGCTCTTCGGGTACGTCGACATCTACCCGATCATCAGCCTGGCCGTCGTCGTCCTCGGCCTTTGGGGACTGGGGACCATCGTGGCCGTCTGGCACCCGCGGTCCGTGCAGCCCCGAACCGCCCGGGCCCTGGGCGGAGCCACCCTCGGGCTCGGCGTCGGGGCCTTCCTGCTGTGGGCCTACCTCCAGGTGTTGTCCTCGCCCGCCTACGGCACCGACGAGATCGCCTTCGACCAGTACGCCGCCCAGCTGGCCCGGCACGGGATGAACCCGTACACCCACTCGATGGCCCAGGCGTTCTCGCTCTTCCACGTCTCCCCCGACGGCTACACGTTCCTCCTCGACGGCCACAGCGTGACCTCCCTCTCCTATCCCGCGCTCTCCTTCCTCCTCTACGTGCCCTTCCTGATGGTCGGTTGGTCGAGCCAGCTGGCCGTGGGCATCAACGTCCTGGCCTGGGCCGGCGGGGTGGTGCTGACCTTCGTCCTGCTCCCCCGGCCGCTCCGGCCGCTGGCCATCGTCGTCGGCGGCTTCTCCGTGTACATCAGCTACGCGGTCGGAGGGGTCACCGACGCCCTCTTCGTCCCGCTGCTGATCGGGGCCGTCTACCGCTGGGACCGGTTCGCCACCACCCGCGGACCGACCGCCTGGCGCGGGCCGGTCCTCCTCGGCCTGGCCATGGCGGTGAAGCAGACCCCCTGGCTGGTGCTGCCCTTCCTCGTGCTCGGGGTCGCTCTCGAGGCACGACGGCTGGGTGGGGGCGGCGCCGCGATGCGCACCGCCGGGCGCTATGTCGCCATCGCCGTCGGCGCCTTCCTCGTTCCCAACCTCTGGTTCATCGCGCTCTCTCCTCGGGCGTGGCTGTCCGGCGTGCTCACCCCCATCGCCAGCCACACGGTGCCCGCCGGTCAGGGGCTCGTCGGGCTCACCCTCTACCTCGGTCTCGGCGGTGGCTCACTCGAGGCCTACACCGTGGCGCTGATCGTGGTGTTCGCCGCCCTGCTGGTCGTCTACACCGTCACCTACCCGACGCTGAAGGCGTGGACGGTGGTCTGCCCCGCGGTCGTGCTGTTCTTCTCCGCCCGATCGTTCGGCAGCTACCTGGTCACCCTGCTGCCCGCCGCGCTGGTGGCCGCCACCTCGGTCCGGCTCACCGGCGCGGTGGCACCGGGCACTCCGGCCCCCGCGCCGTTGCGCCACGTGCGCTGGTTGGTGGCCGGCGTGGTCGCGTGCGCAGGGATAGCCGTGGGCGCCATCTTTGCCTCCGGCCCACCGCTGGCCGTCGCCATCACCTCGGTGCGCACCACCGGGCAACTGGCCACTGTGGTCGAGATCGGGGTGAGCGTGGTCAACCACTCCGGCCGAAGCGAGACGCCGGCGTTCACCGTGGAGAGCGGTGGTCAGCTGACCGCCTTCTGGGGGGTGCGAAACGGCCCGTCCACCCTGCCCGCCGGGGCACGGGCCCACTACACGCTGCTGGCGCCCAACTTCTTCGCCCAGCCGCCGATCACCGGCGGGTTCCAGGTCGTGGCCTTCTCCTCGTCGCCGGCCACGGTCTCGACCAGCCACTCGTACCTCCCCACGACCTACCACCTGAGCATCGACCCGAGCGCCGTCGGCGGGATCGTGCCACTCGGCCAGACCGTGGTGCTCCGGGCCGAGATCCTCGACAAGATCAACCGTCCGGTCCACCTGGGCGGCGAGCCGGTCTACCTCGGCCAGGTCATCTACGGGCAACAGGGGCTGGTCTTCGGCCAGGCCGTCATCAACCAGGGCCAGATCGGCCAGACCCCCGTGGTCGCCTTCACCGACAGCCAGGGGGTGGCCACCTTTTCCGTGCGCGGGACCCAGGCTGCGTCGGACCCGGTGTACTTCGAGGCGAACCTGGTCAACGCCAGCCAGTTCTACCCCTACGGGTACTCCGAGATCGTGCCCATCCGGTTCGGGTCGTCCCCGTGACGACCACGGTCCTCGCCGAGCGGCCCGTCCGGACACCGGTGATCGTCCCGTCGATCGACCTCCCCGGTCGCGACACACGGCTCGAGTCGGCCATCCGCGTGGCCTGGCTGGTCTTCGGCCTCCAGCTCGTCGGCATGGTGCTGTGGAGCACCCTCCTCTACAACCGGTGGGGCGCCACCTGGGACTACGCCATCCGGTACCAGGCGTGGTGGGGCATCGCCCACGGTCACCTCGACCCCTACGTGTCGGTGGTCAACCGCCAGTTCTGGCAGGACCACTTCGAACTGATCGACTGGCCGCTGGCGCCCCTCTCCCGGCTGTGGGGCGGCGGACTGTGGCCCCTGTGGATCCAGGACGTCATGGTGTTCGGTGGCGAGATCGGTGCCCTCTACCTGGTGGTCGATGCCGTCCGCAGGCCCAACTGGCCGGCCCGCCTGATCCCCTGGGTGGCGGTCGGCCTGGTCACCCTGCTGCTGGCGGCCAACCCGTGGATCTACGACAGCATCTCGTTCGACTTCCACTACCAGTCGGTGGGCGCCGCCTGCTTCGCCATGCTGGCCTGTCGCGAGATGATCCGCGGCCGGACCGGATGGCTCGCCCTGTGGGTGGGGCTGTGCCTGGCCTGCGGCGACATCGCCGGCACCTACCTGGCCGCCGTGGGGATCGGGGGAATCCTGGCCGGACGAGCCTCCCGGCGGCGCGGGGCGGCGCTGTTGGCTGTCGGGGCCTGGTGGTTCGTGCTGGTCAGCCTCCTCGGCGGCGGGCAGGGTTCCAGCTTCGTCAAGCACTACGGCTATCTCGGTGGATCCTCGGGCACGGGCCACCTGGGGGTCGGAGGCCTGGCCCGGGGCTTCCTCCTTCACCCGTTGCGGGTGGTGGGACAACTGTGGCAGGCCCGCGCCGACCTGTGGGCCTACGCGGTGAGCTCGGGCGGCCTCGGACTGTTCAGCCCCCTCGCTGCCCTGCCCGTGCTCGTCCTGTTCGAGAGCGGTTCCGGCCAGGGCGCCTCCCTCCGATCGATTGCCTACGAGAACTTCGGCGTCCTCCTGTTCACCGCCCCGCTGACCGTCCTCGTCCTGGCCTCGCTGACCCGGCAGCTGTGGCGCGGGTGGGTGGCCACCCACCTCCCCCGGGCCGGGAGGAGGTGGCTGCGCTCGCCCCGGCTGCCGTTGGCCCTCGCCGCCGTGGTCGCCGTCAACGCGCTCGTCTGGGCGGCCGTCTGGATCCCCCAGGTGCCGGTCCAGTGGCTGCGCACCCCGCCGGCCACCGCCTCTGCCCTCGCCCGGGTCGCCTCGATGATCCCGCCGGACGCCGAGGTGGTGGCATCCCAGGGGGTCATCGGACGGCTCGCCGACCGGCAGTGGCTCTACGACGTGGCGGGCGGCATCGCCCGGTTCCCCCTGCACACCGCCGACACCTACTTCGTGCTCGTCCCCTACGCAGGCATCGAGACGGCCAGCGTCGAGCTCCAGCTGTCGATGATCGGCCAGCTCGCTGGGCCCCTCCACGCCACGCTGTTGTCCGGTAGCGACGGCGTCTGGCTCTTCCGGCTGCCCCGGGGAGGCGGTCCGGACGCGGTGACCTTCTCTCCCTCTCCCACCGAACCGGCATGGGCGGTCCAGACCAGCACCGGACGGAGGCTGTTGACCGGGCCGTCCTACACCTGGAACATGGCCGTCGACGGGCCAAGACCGGGATATGTGACCTTCGGCGCCAACTGGAACCTCCTGCCCGGCACCTACCGCACCACGGTGACCATGGACGCCTCCGTGCCCACCGAGGTGGAGACATGGGACTCCACCAAGAACGTGCTGCTCGCGCGGACCGACGTGCCCGCGACCAACGGCCAGGTGGCCGTCCAGTCGGTGGTGCGGGTCACCGACCGGGGCGGCGACGTGCCCTTCTCCGGATGGGGACCGTTCGATTTCCTCCCGGGCGGGACCCCCGGGTCGGCCGACCGGATCGAGCTCCGGGTGTGGACGCCGGGCACCGGGCCGGTGAACGTCTACAACCTCGAGATGCAGCCCGATCCGGGATGACCGGTTCGGCGCCCTGTCCCGTGGTCGGCGCTCCCCGACGGTCAGGCCGGCGTCATCGTCCAGCCGGTGAGAACCAGAGTGCCGTCTTCCACCTCGGCGTGCATGGAGATCCGGTACAGGCCGGCGGCCCGGTCCCCGGCCAGCACGGGCTCGGTGGCCAGCGACGATCCGGTCATCGCGGCACCGACCACGTCGAGCGAGGGGTCGAAGTCGCTGTCGTTGTAGGTGATCCGGGCCCCGACCAGTGGCGCCGCGGCCGAGAACGGGACGGTCGGGCCGATCGCCGCCCACCACGAGGGCTGGTCCTGCTCGGCCGCCCTGACGGCGGCGAAGTAGAGCGCCAGCACGGCCGCCTCGTCGTCGAGCGGTGCCGCGCTCTCCTGCCATCCGACGGCCGGTGACCCGGTGACGGCCAGGGTGCCCAGCGGGGCCGGGTTGTGGCCGAGGTCCAGCCCCTCGGCGGCCAGGGGCGGCGGCGCCGGCACCACCGGGGCCGGACCCGGGGCTACCGATCTGGTCGGCGAACCGGCGTCGACCACGCGGGTGAGCGTCGCGTCGAGCACGTAGCGCTGCGAGGTGAGGAAGAGCGCGTCGAGCGGGTAGCAGGTGATCAGTACCAACTGCTCGGCAGCGGTCTGCACGATGGGGGAGCCGGCAGCCACGACACGGTGGCCGACCACCCTGTAATCGAAGGTCCGGCACGGCGTGACCACCGAGACCGTGTCCCCCGGTGCGAGCTGCTCGATGTGGCTGAACCAGGTGACGTCGTGGGCGGCCAGCACCGCTGTGCCCGGTGAGCCCGGCCACGAGCTGGCCGGCACGTGCCCCACCGCCACGCTCAGCTGGCTCTCCCCCACCCCGTCGACGACAGGGGCCAAGAGCCCGATCGAGTGCGCCTCGAGCAGCGCGTAGGCGGTGGGTAGTGACGTCGCGGTCCCTTCCGAGGGAGCAGCGGCGGCCAGGGCCGGGCCCGGGGAGTCATCGGCACCACCGGCGGCGCCCGTGACCGAGGGGGGCAGTCGGGACACACAGGCACCGGCCACCCGGGCGTGGGCCGCCGACCGCTCCTCCGAACGGATGAGGGCCGTCCCGGTACGGACGGAGTGCCGGTAGAAGAGGAACACGTGGGCCCCCAGGGCGACGCCGCAGACCATCGACACGACGGCCACCCCGTACGCCGCCATCCGCGCCGGCGACCTTGCGGAGCGGGCGGAGCGGGTTCCGGGACGGGGCCCGGTGGCCTGCGCCCGGTCTGGCCCCGTCCGACCCGGCTGCGCGGGGGCGAACGGGAGCTCGGCGTAGGAGGCGACCGGCAGCTCCGGCACGGGCACCGGCAGACGCAGCTCGGGCACGGGAACCGGCGCCTTCCGCGGTCGGGTCTCCCACGGGCTCGCCATCACCGCCAGTCTTTCCTCTTTCGCCCCTCCAGAAGGGCATGGTCGCACGTTCGGCCACTCCTCCGGGGGGAATCCGCAGCCGCGGTGAAGAGGTGGGGAGGACCGGCCCGAAGCGACCGGATGGGGGCGGGCAGATCACGGGCCCGGCGGACGACGCGCCGCCCTGCCGCTCATGTGCTTGGCGATCAGGTCATCAACGCTGCATGGGCTGGTCGATCTCGAGCCCGGCGAAGTCACCTGCCTCGCGCCACTCACTGAGCAGCGTGATCCAACCGAAGAGGTCCCCCCGACCGCCACCGTAGGCGCCGGCACGGGGGTTCATCGCCTTCGGATTGCCCTCGTTGTTGAGCCGGGACGGCGTGCAGGCCTCCATGACCGCGCTGGTGTCGGTGAAGGCGTTGACCACGCCCTCGACGTACTCGTCCTCGGCCTGAGCCGCCACGTCGAACATCCGCACGCCCTTCTGGTCGAGGAGGCCGATGGTCGCCGCGATGTGCTCGGCCCCCTCGCAATTCACCAAGGTGAAGTTGACAGAGATGACGCCCTGCTGTCCGGGGGCGGGCACCATGAACAAGTTGGGAAAGCCCCGGGTCATGATTCCGTGCAGGGTGGCGGGGCCCCCTGCCCACTTGTCGGCAAGGTTCACACCGCCCCGCCCTGTGATCTCGTGAACGGCACGCCGGGGGAGCGGCGTGACCTCGGCCTCGAAGCCGGTGGCGTAGACGAGACAGTCGAGCTTGTAGTCGTCTCCGTTGCAGATGAGTCCCCATGGGGTGACCCGTTCGATGCCGGCCGGGCAATCGACGAGGGTCACGTTGGGGAGGTTGAAGGCCGGCAGGTATTCGTCGTGGAAGCATGGCCGCTTGCAGAGGTAGCGGTAATAGGGCTTCAGGATCTCGGCATACCGGGGGTTGGTGACTGTCTCCTCGATCCTCCTCCGGTGCTCCTCCATGATCTCGAAGTCCTCCTCCTCTGCCCGCAGGATGAACTCCTCCCTCGTCATGCCAGGCTCCCGTCGGGGATTCCAGACCCTCGCCTCGTAGTGCGTCCAGCCGTCGTCGATCAGGTCCTCGACCTCCTGGCCGTCGAGGACCTGGTGGAAGTTGTACATGCGCTCGCGCTGCCAGCCGGGCCCGAGTTGATCGGCGAAGTCAGGGGGTGTCGGACGGTTGTTCCGTGCACCCACCGCCGAAGGGGTGCGCTGAAAGACGTAGAGGTGCTTGGCCGATTCGGCCAGGGGCAGAATGCATTGGATGGCGCTCGCGCCCGTTCCGATGACGGCGAGGGTCTTGTCGGCGAGCTTCCCCATCCTCGAGTGCATGTCGCCTCCGGTGTACTCGTAGTCCCAGCGCGCCGTGTGGAAGGACTTCCCTTGGAAGAGCTCCATGCCCGGGATGTCGGGGAGTTTGATCAGGTTGAGGATGCCCACGGCCATGACCACATAGCGCGCCCTGATCACGTCCCCACGATCGGTGCGAATAATCCAGCGGGCCTCGGTCTCGTCCCATTCGGAGGTTTGGACGCCAGTGTGAAACAGGGCATCGCTCACCAGTTCGTACGTTTCGGCGATCCGCACGAGGTGTTCGCGGATTTCGTCGCCGAAGGCGTACTTGCGGGTGGGGATGTAGTCGAGCTCCTCGAGCATGGGCAGATAGATGTAGGACTCGACGTCGCACATCACCCCCGGGTACCGGTTCCAGTACCAGGTGCCGCCGATGCCCCCGGCCTGGTCGATCAGTCGGATCCGCTCGATCCCGGCCTGGCGGAGCTTGGCGCCCACCACGGTTCCGGCGATCCCGGCCCCGACAACGGCCACGTCGATCTCTTCGGCGATCGGATCCCGGTGGGTGAACGGCGTGAAGGGGTCGTCCCGGTACTGACCGAAGGGGTTGTCCCCGCCGAGGTTCCGGATCGCGGCTCGTCCGGGGATCAGCCGCTTGTCCCGTTCCTCCCGGTACTTGGCGTGGACGGCGTCCGGGTTGAAGCGGGGATGTGACGAACCGCTGGTCGATTCCACGAAACCCTCCTCGGTCCTACCGCCTCCTGATGACCCGAGTCTGCGTCAGGTGGTACGGATCGGCCAGGGACGAAGGACCCAAAAGTCGTCGCAGGAATGCCCCTGGAGCCGGCGGCCGTGTGGCCGGAGACACCATCAGGGTCCAAAGTCCCTATCCACGGCCCGCCCCGCCCGTCACAGTTTCAATGGACAGTGGCGTCCAAAGAAGCATCGTGACCACAGGCGAGAGGAGCCGGGACCGTGGAGTTCACCCCGTACAGCCCAGACATGGAGTTCACCGACATCGGGCACCCGGTCTTCGACTGCGACTTCCACTTCTACGAGACCGCCGAGTCCTTCACCCGCTATCTGCCCGAGGAGTATTCGGGGCTGTTGCGTCTGGCGAACATCGACGGGCGTACGAAGATGATCGTGCGGGGCCGGGTGTCCGACTACATCCCCAACCCCACGTTCGAGGTCGTGGCCGCACCGGGCTCGGGCTTCGAGTACTTCTCTGGCCGGAACACGGAGGGCAAGAGCTTCCGCGAGATCGTGAAGCCCATGCGGGCCATCCCCGAATTCACCGACCGCGATGCACGGATGGCGCTGATGGACCGCATGCACATCCAGGCGATCGTGAACTTCCCCACCCTCGCCTCGACGATCGAGGTCAACTTCATGGACGACCCGATCGCCACCCAGGTCCTGATCCACGCCTTCAACGAGTGGATGTACGACGACTGGGGCTTCGACTTCGGCGGCCGCATCTACTCCACCCCGGTCATGAACCTCGCGACGGCCGAGGGGGCGGTGAAGGAGCTCGAGTGGGCGCTCGAGCGTGGTGCAAAGACCGTGCTCGTCCGCCCGGCGCCCGTGGCCGGGTATCGCGGGTCGAAGTCGCCCTTCCTCCCCGAGCTCGATCCCTTCTGGGCGCGGATCCAGGAAGCCGACATCCCGGTCATGTTCCACGCCTCGGACTCGGGGTACGCCAGGTACGCGAACGACTGGACCGGCGCGGGCCGTGAGATGCGCCCGTTCGAGTACAACCTGTTCGAGTCGATGTCACAGACCCACCGGCCGATCATGGACACAGTCTTTTCGGCCGTTGGTCACGGGATGCTGTCGCGGTTCCCGAAAGTGCGGATCGCCAGCATCGAGTGCGGCAGCGCATGGATCACCTGGGTGGTGGAGATGATGAAGATCCAGTACGGGAAGACGCCACAGCTGTTCGCCGAGCATCCCCTCGACGTGCTCAAGCGGTCGCTCTACGTCGCCCCCTACTGGGAGGACCCGCTCGAGCCCCTCGCCGACGCGATCGGGTTCGACCACATCCTGTTCAACTCCGACTGGCCCCACCCCGAAGGGATCGCCGATCCGAACGAGTATGCCGTGTACATCCGTGACGAGCTCGGCTTGCCCGATGCCGACGTCGCGAAGGTGATGGGTGAGAACATGTTCGCTCTCATGGGCCTCGCCGCCTGAGGCGCCTGGCGGCGAGCGCCGTCCACCAGGGCTGACGCTCTCGCCCGGCTCCGCAACGTTTGGATTGGCCCATCGGAGTGGGTGGTTCCCTCTGCGAGCGCGACCGATCGTCTGTTCGCTAGAGAGTTCCGGCGTCGTGAGCCGCTCGAGCAGTTGCCGCAATGGAAGGGACACGCCGCCGGCAGTGAGTAGCGGCCCGTGTACCCACGGCCGAGGATTCGGATCTTGCATAGATACCCCTCGCCGGACAGATGGGTCACCGGAAGCTTTGGGAGAGTCCCCGTGTTGGACATGACGTGGTTCCTCTTTCCGTCCTCGACCTCGCCACTGTGGCAACAGGATCAACCCCGGCCCAAGCCCTGAGAGAGACGGTGGAGGTCTCTGCCGAGGTGGAGCGACTCGGCTACCGCCGATTGTGGGTGGCGGAGCATCACGGGATGCCTGCCGTGGCCAGCTCGGCGCCCGCCGTCCTGATCGCACACCTGGCGAATGCCACCACCACGCTCCGTGTCGGCGCGGGTGGCGTGATGCTTCCCAACCACGCCCCACTCGTGGTGGCAGAACAGTTCGGGACCCTGGAGGCGCTGCATCCGGGGAGGATCGACCTCGGACTGGGACGCGCTCCCGGGACCGACTCGGTGACGGTCCGGGCGCTTCGGCGCACGCCGGAGATGCATGCGGACACGTTTCCCGATGATGTCGTGGAGCTGATCAACTACCTCCTGCCCGGTGAGGGTCCGCCAAGCCACCCGTCGTCGAATCCCGGCCGGGGCTACCTCCCCGAGGTGTGGCTCCTCGGCTCGTCCCTGTTCAGCGCGCAACTGGCGGGGCTCCTCGGACTTCCGTTCTCGTTCGCCTACCACTTTGCGCCCAACCTGCTCGACGCCGCCCTGACCACCTACCGATCCAACTTCCGCCCCTCGGTGCTGCACGCAGACCCCAGAGTCATGGTGGCCGTGTCCGTGCTCTGTGCGCCGAGCGAGACCGAGGCCCTTTGGCTCTCGGGCTCGACGGCACTCAGCATCCTGCAGTTGCGATCGGGCCGCTTGGGCCGGCTGCCCTCCCCGGAGGAGGCGGAGGAATGCCCGTTCACCGCCGCCGAGAGATCAATCGTCGCAGAGGCCATGTCGACGCATCTCATCGGTGATCCGGACACGGTCACCGAAGGACTACGGGTCCTGCAGGGCCGCACCGGGGCGGACGAGATCATGCTCTCGACCCGGTCCCACTCCTATGAGGCTCGGGTGCGGTCCCTGTCCCTGATCGCCCAGGCCTGGGGATCGGTCATGTCCGCCTCGCGCGGCCGCGACGGCCGTCGGGGGGCTGCCCCCGGAGCGGCATCCCAACCGGCCCCGCGCTGAGCACCGGAACCGCGCTCTCCAACCGCACGGTGCCGGTGGCGAAGTCGGGGGCGGCCGGGGAGATCCCTATGTGGTCTGCCCCGGCCTAATCCGACGCCACCGACGATCGCGTGAACGCTCAGCATGAACACTCAACACGAACTAGCCCGCGGTGGCGCATCTGGATCGGTCCGGTAGATGGTTCTCCCGAACTTCTGTGACCTATCGACCAAGAGCTTCCTTCTCTACTGCCCGTTCCGCGTTTCTCACTGTTTCACGAACGACACAGTCGGCTGCATCTGACCGCACTCAGATGCTCACCTTCAGACTCAGGACATTCGGCCCGACCAGTCCGTAACGCATCTATCGGCGGGGATCGAATTGGGTGGGGATCGCAACGTCGTTCATCCAGGACTCGTCCGCTTGACGGAGCCGTTCCCCAACCGCGATGAGCATCGCTTTCGTGACCGGCGGGATGAAGAAGTGGGGGCCCTTGAATTCCCTCGCTGTCAGCACCAGCAGTCGCATGTCCGTGTCGGCTACGACAGTCGCAGTCCGATCGCCACGATCAAGCAAGGCCAGCTCGCCAAAGAACGAGCCAGGGCCAACCTGGCCCAGTCGAATCCCCTGACGCCACACGGTCGCCGTCCCGTTCATGACAACGAAGAACTCTTCACCGGGCTGACCGGCGACAGTGAGCACACGTCCCGATTCCACATTCACTTCCGACGCCATCGATGCGATACGCCTGGCCTCGCGGGCGGAGCAGGACGAGAACAACGGTATCTCTCTGATCGCGCTGATTCTGGTTCTGTCGTACATTCGTTGTATTGGCATGAGATCCTTCCTTCGTTTGAGGCACGGTCGCGTCACAGAGGGGGCGGATCGTCAAGACAGGCTCACCAGTTGCCATGGCCAGGTTGCGTGCTCGAGATCGCTGCGATCGGGTGCGCGTCTCGGACTGCGATGGGGTTCCAGTAGACCTGGAAGACCTCGAAGGGATGGGGAAGCCCCTTGAGCTCCGGACGGCCGACCGACCGGTAGGGAAACTGGGCACGCCGACCGGCCATGTCCTTCACGACCTGGGCGGCCAAGATCTCACCGCCCGCGGCTATGGCGCACAGGCGGGCCGCCTCGATGACCGGATCACCGAAGTAATCGGCCCCTTCACGTGTCACCTCGCCCCCGCTGAGCCCGATGCGCCCTCAAGGCGGACCTCGCGCAGCGAGTGCAATGAATGAGCGATTGGAAAGCGACCATGCTCTCGATGACCATCGGCACGCGCCTGCAGACTATGCCCGGTGCCATAAACACTCACCTGACGCGCCGCTCGTCATGGTGCTGCCGCGGTCTACCGGCATCTGCCGGTAACCCGCCTGGCCGTGGCGCCGGAACCACGAAATCTCCCCTTCGTTCCGACCGAGCGGAGCGCGACGCAGCCACCGCCGCACGCTTCAGAGCGCGTCGAGGCCGCGGGCGTTCACGGACTAGGTGTGGCAAACGACGCCGTCTTCGAGCGCGAACGCGCTCGTACCGGGGTCCTCGAACGGCAGCTTCTCGGGATGACAGCCAACAGTCTCCTTGCGTCAAGCTTCGGAGCAGTCTTCTGATGGTGTGGCCGAAAGTTAGTTGGCGAAAAGAGGGACCGACACAGATGCGGATTCGGTATCGCCCTTTGGCACAGGCGGTGATGGTCTGGACGGAGGACAACAGGATTTCCTTAGCGCAAACGTCGCCTGCTGAATCCAGTTCGGTTGCCGATTCGATCGAATGCGATGTGTCCACAGAGGATGCCCCGACATCGCCGACATCGCCGCGCGGGACGTTTTCAGTGTTCGCCGATTGTCGTTCGCGGACATCCCGCACCGATGGTGAGGCCTTTCGCTATCTAGTCGTACATGAAGACGCTCTGTGGCGGTTACCCAGACATCTAATGTTTGCCATCACACATGGGGCACCATTGACATTCAGTCTTCAGAATCCAGACATCCCTTATCAATCTATTAGTTGACCTCCAGTTCAACCGGTGTTACAGATAGTCGAGAGCCCAAGTTCCCACAGCGGGAAGGGTGCAGCGCAGGAGGCGGAGATGCCATCGCATTGTGATCAGGTACTGACTGTGGCGGAAGCAGAACTCTTCCGAAGTCGACACCTCCCGCGACCCGGGAGGTGTCGCAAAACTTCCGCATGCGGAAGAATATGGGTCGCCATTATGGCGACAACAGTTGGCATAAGTCTCTCGGCATGTGGAAGCGGAAGCGCAATATAGAGTCCGCCCACATCCTTCCCGCCAGCATCAAGTTCGACGCCTGCAGGGAACCCACACCCTGACCAATCAGGTGCCTTGGTCAAGTTCACAGGCCAAGACGGCAATCCGGCTCTTCGGATTTCAGCGGGGCGTGACGCTGGCGAGCAGGCTCCAGTTGGGCTTGCCGGCGTAGAGGAGTGACCGGATCCGGTAGTTGCGGAAGCTGGTGAACCCGAAGGCAGTACTCTTGACCCGCTTGATCAAGTTGTTGACCGCCTCGGTCGGGCCGTTGGTGACGTGGGCCTCGTGCCAGGCCGCGATCTCCTTCTTCCACCGGATGAGTGTGCGGCCGAGGGAGCGGACCTCGATCGGGTAGTCGGCATCCTGGAGGTCATGGCCGAGCTGGGTCACCCACTCGAGCGCGAGGTCGGCGTCGGCATGGGTGTAGAGCTCGCGGACTGCTTCCTTGGCCTCCCAGCAGGTGGCGATGTCTCCATAGGGATCGCCAGCACGGAGCAACCCGGTCAACTTGTCACGGCCCTTGTCGTCGAGGCGCTCCTTCGCCCGGGTGAGAAGGCGTCGACACCGGTAGAGGGGATCGGACTTGCGACCCCGGTGCCCGAGGGTCTCGTTCTGGATCCGCCGGCGACATTCGTCGAGCTTGGCGTTGGCATGGCGGACCAGATGGAACGGGTCGGCGACCATGGTGGCGTCGGGCAGCATGACCTCGAAGACCCGCCGGTAGGGGCCGGAGAGATCGAGGGTGCCATAGGTGATGGCCGACTGGAAGTGAGGACCTCGCTCCGCCAGCCAGACCATGGGCTCTGCGCTGCCCCGACCAGGGACGACGTCCAACAACTGACCGCGGTCGACGTCGACCAGCTGAGTGGAGAAGTGCTGGCGGTGGTAGGGACCGAGACGCACCATGAGCACCTCGTCGATGCCGAGGGCGGACACGGTGGTGAACCGCTCGACATCGGCCTCGAGCAGCGCCTCTCCATAGGCGACCACGGTGTCGTTCACCGTGTGCCAGTCACAGCCGAGCTCTGTGGCCACCTCGTTCACGCTCCGGGCCCGTCGTCCGACCTGTTCGGTCGCCCATCGGGCAGCCCTGGCGGTGAGCGCCTGACGGGCGCCGGCGATCTCCTCATCGGTCTCGGTCCAGGTGCCCATGTCGCAGTCCGGATCGGAGCACCACCACCGGCGCTTGTGCCAGAGCAGCCGAGCCGCCCGTCCCTGGAGCGGAAGGTCGATGAGCGCGACGGGCGGCCGGTCCTTCACCCGTGCGACGCTCCCGCAACGTGGACAGCCACTGCGGTCGACGGTGGTCTCTACGTGGACTTTCGCCTCGCCACGGGCTCCGTCCTCACAGCCCAGGAACCGGACACGTTGCAGTCCGATCATCCACTCCAACGCGCGCATAGGGTCAGTCTCCACGGGGGTCCTCCATCTGAAGTCGTTGAACAACCTCAGGTTGGCGGACCCCCGCTACGCGCTCGCGGATCCTCGTGGTGTGGTCAGACCCCGTTCATTTCCAAAGGGCCGACATAGCCTGCAGGGTGCGACCCCGGGAGCACCCTAGGACACCCTTAAAGATGGGTTGCGAATCCGAGCGCCAGCACGGTCGTTCGACCCTCTGCGTCTGAGAACGGCCACGACGCCGCAGGTCCTCGCGCATTTTGGGTCAGTTCCGTCGCCGGTCTCCCTCTTCAGGGCAGTACTTGCCAGGCATCGGCTGAGCCCTTTAGCGCTAGAGGGTTCGCCTGAGCGCAGGCCCAGCTACAGCCGCGACCGATGTTCATGGGCAGGTTGGGTCTCCATGCTGGGCAGACTCTCCTCCGACACGGCCTGGAACCAGTTGACATAGCGATTCACGAGGGGCGACGCCGATAGTCCGTGAACGAGGACCGAAAGACCGACCGTGAGGTAGGTGGCGACCACAATGTCGGCAGAGTGGGGAAGTCGAGCATCTTCCACAATCACTGCGAAGACAATTGAGGCCAGCCCGCGAGGACCAAACCAACCAATGAACGCGACGGTTGCAGGTCGGGCATGAGTGCCCAACAGAGCGATTGCCACCGGCACCATCCGAACGACGGTGAGGCTCAACACAGCATAAACCACGATCTGCCAGTTCAAGTGCTTGAAAGCTGGGCCGAGCAGTAATGCACCGAAAACTAGGAAGGTAACGCTGTCGAGCAACGAACCAGCTACTTCGGTGAACTGCATCGTCTTCGTCACCTCCTCACCGGCAAGCAGGCCGAACAGGGCACCAGCTACGAAGGCAGCAATAAACCCTGACCCTCCCAGTGCGTTGGCCGACCCATAGGCGGCGATCGTGGCGGCCACAGGAATAATCTGCTGCCAGGTTTTGTCGATCAGATTCCGACGGCCGGCAAAGACAACAATCGCGGAAGCCAGCAGCGCCGCACCGACACCACAGAGGACGCCATAGCCGATCTCCTCAGCGACCACGCGAAGCGGGTGAGAAGCGGCTCCGGCGGCGGTGGCCAGAAGAATCAGCAGCAATGGCACGCAGATCCCGTCGTTCAGGCCGCTTTCGACATTCAGCGACTGGCGCACAACTTGGGGAAGCCGGTCATCGGTGACGACAGCACTCCCGAGTCCGGCGTCGGTCGGTGCAAGGACAACTCCGAGGATCAATGCGTCATTCAGCGAGAAGGAGTGAAAGAGCCCGAGCGCGATGACCGCACCGAGAACTACGGTCAGAATCAGGCCGACGCCGAGCAGGCGGAGTGGCATCGATGCTTCTCGCTTCAGCGCACGCAAATCCACACGAGAAGAATCAGAGAAGAGCACGACGGCGAGAGTCGCCTCGGCGAGGGTCCGAACGGTCGAGCTGGTCGGTCGGACTGCCAGTTCGTTGAGGACGAGCGGACCCACGAGGATGCCGATCGTGACAACCAGGATCGCTGGGGTGAGAGGAGTTCCCGACAGATAGCTGGACACAGCTGCAACGAGCAACAACGACACTCCGATAATGGCGAGTCCGGCACCCACTGCTAGAGACTGGCTTTCGGCTGCTCGTTTACACGCATAGCCATGAAGCACTTTGCCACGAAATGCCCATCGACGCTCTCGTTCCTCGGTCGCACCTGTGACGAGCCCACGGCTTCGATTCACTCAACCAACAAGCTCATCCCGCACACCGGAGGGGCTATGGTCGTCATTTGGCGCTCGAATGAATGCCTGGGCTAAGGCCTAATCGCAGATCGACATCACTGCATATGACGGATGCGACATGAATGAGCAGCCCAGTGTCGATCCCGTCGCCACCTCAGGTCGTCAGCTAGCGCCCCCAATGTCGCCTGACCGAAGCGAAGACGGCGGTGGCGGAAAGATCGCCGTACCGACCACGTTGCCCGATGCGGTGCGCGCTGAGATAACTCGGTTTTTCAGACCACCCTTCGACAGGCTGAGCACGGTCGTCGTAAATGGGGCGCTGATGAGCTCTGCCTGGTTCTTCCTGCCGACCAAGCTCAAGGACGACGCGTTCACCCTCCATGGCACATTGGCCTTCGCCCTGGTGCTCGCCGCCTGGATGTACTCCGATGTGCCGGCGACCAATGTGCTCGCGCCCGATCGGGACCGAGTGCTAGCGGCGATCGCCGATCCGATCGAGCTCCATCGACTCCTGCACGCCAAGAACATCGTGCTCTGGATGGTCATCACCCCGGTGTGCGCCATCGTCGCTGTCGTCAACGGGATCCTCAATCACAATCTGTTGTCAACCTTCTACACCGTGGTCGCCATCGCCATCATCCCGTTCGGGTTTCTGGCGGTTTCGGCGTGGGTGGGCATTCTCTTTCCGTACCACCCCATGCCCATGCGATTTCGATGGCAACACCGGCGACCACGGTGGCGCATGCTCGGAAGGTGGGGAATCCTCGTGGTGACGCCCTACGTGCTCGTGCCAGCACTCGCGACTCTCATGGTGGCACCGACGCTGGCGATCTGGGGGTTTACCTCCGGGCATGGGCTGTCAGAGCAGCTGCCTGACCGGGACCTGGGGTGGGGCGTGCTGGTTGCCTGCGTGGTCGCTCTCGGCTGTTCGCTCGCAGGCGGGGGGATCGCCGTCCGGTTGATTCTGCGCCGACAGAACAAGCTGAAAGCATTCCTCGCCGATCCGGCCCGTGCGTGATCCGTAATTCCCCTCAGCGTTCCGAAGATCCGGCCCGACCGAGGCGGCACTGATCGATGCTTACCCAGAGCGTGGCTGGAGTGGTCAGAGGGGTTTGGGACTTGTAGCTGGGTCGAGAAGCCGAAGGTACCATCAACTTCTGATTCGCCGATCATTTCAAGATGTTCACCGCTCGCGCTACCACCAGTAGGGCGACGACCAGCGAAATGGCCTCCTCGGCCATCATCATCAGCTTCATCCACGGTCGGATCGCCGAAACATCGGTGGGACTGAACGCCGTAGCCGTCGCGAACGAGAAATGGAAATAGTCCACGAACTTGGGGCTCCAGCCGGTTCCGACGAACTCCTCATTCTTCATCTCGGGAAACACCAGCGCCGGCGGTCTACTGGCACTTCCGGCGCGGGCCGCCGGGCCACCGCGATCGAGAGCCCAGTACCACAATCCGAAGGCGATCACGTTGGTCAGCCAGATGGCGGCACCGCTGGCCAGGAGGACCTTGGCATCGTTGGTGAAGGCGGAGACATTGATGATGGAAACGACCAGCCGCACGGCGGCATCGGCGTTGGCGAGAGAGATCACCGCGATCAGACAGTTGGTCATCACCCGCAACCAGGGCAGGTCCCGATCGATGCGACCGGGGTCGCCGATGATGAGAGCAACCAGCAGGGCCGCAACGATGACCGGAAACAGCCATCGTGCATCCCCATTGCGAAGTTCGGACGGCAACGTCGCCCGGAGGACACCGGTAACCACCACGGCCAGAGCCATTGGCCAACGCGCTTCACGGACGCTTGGCACCCTCCCGGCGTTCAACACTTTCGCAGCGCCACTCACGATGCCAACTCGACCCTTCCTAGTGTCCTTCTTCCACGATGCCCGGAGGCCCGACGAGAATGAGGCAGTCGATCACTCATCGCTGCCGTTGGGACACTGGTTCGCCAGACCGTCCGATTCCCGAAGTCCTCCTGCAACGAATGCGGGCGATCGGGTAAACCCGGGACACGGTGGGTCCGGGCGAGCCCGTGTCCCAAGGCCGGCTACCTGGCCCGCACCCGGATACCGTCGTCGTGATTCGATGTTGCCAATCGGGACGCGCCGAATCATGACGATGGGCGCCGCCGGCTGATTGTGATGGCCTGGGTGACAACACGCAAGACCAGTCCCAAGAACGCTAAGTCCAGCCACATCTGCACGGTGACCACCAATCGCGCTGCCTCGCTCTTGGCCGTGATGTCACCGAAGCCGACAGTGGTGAACACGGTGGAGGAGAAATACATCGCGTCGGTACGACTGAGAGCTATTCCGAACGCGTTCGGATTCGAGTGAGCCATCACGAAGTACGTCGTTGCGAAGAGCAGCATGTAGAGGGGAATGCTGAACGCCAGCGCTTCGACAGCTCGGCCGACGGGGTGGCTGGATCGGATGATCTGGCGGACCTGCCAGATGATGATCGCCGTGAGCACCATCGCTCCGAGCGTTATCTTGATGATCTTCTCAACACTTGTCCCGCCGCCCAGGGGCAGCAGAAAGTAGAGAACAAGGACCAGCGCAACCGTGGCCACCGTTCGCAATACTGCGGTGACTACCAATCGTCGCCGCCCCCGCTTCGTGAGGTCACCAATCTGCGGCACTACTCGATCGTCGGCAGACATTGGAATGGGTATTCTCTCTCGTCCCGGGGTTCACACCGTCTTGGCGGAGTGCTTCTGGAGCCGATCAGCCACGAACATCACGAATACACCGATCAGGACGCCGATCAAGGTGAAGAGCACCCGTCGCCCCTCAGCGGCGTAGTCCGTCGGCTGGGGTAGGTCCGCAGCGATGAGCGCAGCACAAGCGATTGCCCCGGCGTAGTAGGCGTAGTTCACACCCTTGATGGCTATTCCCAGCCCAGCCAGGAGGATGATGATGACCTCGAGCGCGTGTTTGCTCCCGACCAGGATCAGGATCGGTATGGCCGCCGCGGCACCCATGGCTGCACCCACCAGGCGTTGTTCGCCGAAGAGCTTGGACTGTTCGAGGCTAGGCTTCATCGCCACAATGGTGGCGATGGGCATCCAATCGGCGCTGGCTAGGCCTGCTCCGAAAGCAATGGCGGTTGATGCGGCCAGGGCCACCGACCGGATCAACGCAAAGAGGACGATCGGCCGGGTGAGCTGCACTGGGGATTTGCTCCCGGGTATGTCCATGACCGGTGCCGGTTCCCATCTGCCCCTGCTCACCACCCATATGACGAACATGAGGGCGATCCACGCCGCGGCCCCGATCAGCCAGGCCAGTGCCTGGTTCCATGGACTGATCTTGAGGTGGCCCGTGTCATGCGTGGCTAGAGATAGCACGACGAGGAACCAGACGTTGAGCAGCAGACCCGCCGCGAATCGGTGGACTCCGAGCTTGACGGCCAGGCCACACGCCAGCGTCACGGCGAAGACCGCAAGCACCACGAATCCCCATGCTTCGTCGCCCACGTAGAAGCCGAAGGCCGTCACCAGCGCGCCAAGCAGGGCGAAAAGGGCCATTCCCTCCAAACGCTTCCCGATGTTTCCACCTGGGTCACTCTGTGCCACCAAGAGCACCGCGAAGATGACCGGGACGAAGTACTTCTGTTGATTCGTCTGGACAATGAGGAACCACAGAAGGAACAAGAGGGCCGCAATGGCTACACCGGCCTTGACGTTCAGTTTCCCTCCGTCGGCCGCGAAGATTTTCGACATCGGACTCATCTGTCACCGCCATGTGCTGATTGTCCGAATGCCACGGTCATGGTGATCCTAAGCTCAGATATCGAGGGAGGTGGCATCCGGTTGAACACCTTTTCTGGCCCAGGGTTCAGATGTGCTCAAGGGCACCCGGACGCTTGGCCATCTTGTCTTCGGCGTGCGCCACGATCGGAAATCCACCCTTACCGACTTCGAGCGGAGTGCGGAAGAAACCGTGATAGGTAAACAGACCGCCAGAGAGGAATGCCGAATCGACAAAGCCGTGCTGCTTGAGGATGCAGTCGGCGATGTAGCTGCGGAACCCGGAGCGGCAGTAGCTATAGACAGGCCGATCGCCGGGCACTTCGTCAAGCCGGGCTCGAAGTTCGGTGTAGGGGATATTGGTCGCTTCGGGGATGTGCCAGTACTCGTACTCAGCTGCGGTTCGGACGTCGAGGATGGATGTAGTGGTGGCGCACTCGGGATAGTCCTCCGGGTACCAGAGCTTGATGTCGCCCCTGAGCAGGTTCGAGGCCTGGAACCCGATCATGTTGACCGGGTCCTTGGCCGCCCCGAAGGGAGGCGCGTAGGACAGCTCGACGTGCTCGAGGTCGAAGACCGACACGCCGGCACGCAAGGCCATGGCGAAGACGTCGATACGCTTGTCGACTCCATCCCAACCGAGGACCTGGGCGCCCAGTAGCTTCCCGTCCGTAGGAGCAAACAGCGCCTTGATGAACATGGGCGAACTCCCCGGGTAGTAGGCGGCGTGGTCGTTCTGATTCGTGTACGCCTTGCGGTAGTCGATCGCCCGTTCACGCAGCTGGGCTTCGGTTAAGCCCGTCCCGCCGGCAGCCATGTCAAAGACCTTCACGATCGCCGTTCCCTGAGTGCCCTGGTAGGCAGACTGTCGACCACAGATCGCCTCGGCGGCAATCCGGCCTTCCCGATTGGCCGGGCCGGCCAACATGGACAGAACCGGCTCCCCCGTATCCAAGCGTGCCGTCTCCACGGCGTCGCCAGCAGCGAGGATGTCAGGCACCGATGTCCGCATCTGGGCGTCGACGGCAATACCCCCGAGCGGTCCGATTCTCACCCCTGCCTGCCGTGCCAGCTTGCTATCAGGTCGCACGCCAACGGCAAGCACGACAACGTCCGCCGGTATCTCTGCACCGTCGGAGAGCTGAACGACGAGCGCTGAACCATCCTCACGAATGGCTTGGGCCCGGCTGTCGAGTCGGACGTCCACACTATGGGTACCGACGTGGAAGTCGAGGATCCGCGTCATTTCCGGGTCGAGCCACGGCATCAACCTGTCCGTCCGCTCGACCACACTGGTCTGGAGGCCACGCATGCGGAACGCCTCGGTCATCTCGAGGCCGATGTAGCTACCACCGATCACGACCGCCCGCGTGGCTTCTGGATCGAGTTGGCCGATGATCCGATCCATGTCGGGGATGTTCCGCAGCACGTCGACTCGAGGGTGGTCTGCCCCGGGAATTGGCGGTCGGATGGGCTCGGCACCGGGGCACAGCACCAGCTTGTCGTAGGGCTCTTTGTAGAGGCGCCCGCTCGCAACCTCGCTCACTTCGACGACTTTGGTCTCTGGGTCGATGCTCACGACTTCGTGTCCGGTTCGTACGTCTAAGGCCAATGAGGCGGCGAGACTCTCGGGAGTCTGGAGGAGCAGGCTGCTGCGATCCGGGATCTCCCCGCCGATGTGGTACGGGAGGCCGCAGTTGGCAAAGGACACGTAGTGGCCTCGTTCGAGGATCACGATCTCAGCCGAGTCATCGAGCCGCCGCACCCGAGCACCGGTTGATGCGCCTGCCGCCACTCCTCCAACAATCACAACTTTCATACTGACCTCCTTCGGTCGACGAATTGGCCTGTGGGGTAGATAGAGCGATCCACCGCGCCAGCCGCACCCAAGCGGGAGAGGCTGCAGCGCAGACCTCCTCGCCGAGATGACCCCAAAGCGTCGATTTACGTGGGATTGCCACCGAGACGACCCATCGACAAATATGGGTCCCCGATCTGGCGGGAGGCCAAGGACCCGGCCGCTCCGACTCAGTCAGCTCAGGCCTACGATTGCGCATCCTCGATGGCATCGTCGATGGCAACGGCCAGCCCGAGGGCCTCGGCGATGGCTGCGGCCGCCGAAACCGTCCTGGGTGTGCCGATTATTGGTGCAACGGCGATGAGGGTGCCTTGCGCATCCGCCAAGGTCAGATCCGTCTCTGCGGCGACGACGGCCGCCATGTTCAGCAGATACGAGGCCGGTGGCGCGTTGACCGCCGCCAAAGCGGCGAGGCGAACCATCATGAGCTCCCGATCACTCAAGTTTGAGCGGCTCACCGAGGCCTCTGTCATGTCCAGGACGGTTGCGAGAAGGGGTCGATCTTCAGTCATATTCGTTCCTCGTGTTCGTGTTAGGGATTCTTGGATTTCGTCAAAGTGACACGTGTCTCAGCGCTGAAATCCGATTCGGGAAGAGCGGCTCCCGATGCGGCATCTGCCACATCGGGAGCCAACTGGCTCAGCTCAGCGACTGGGCCGTCTCCTGAACGGCCTTGTCGATGTCCTTGGAGCTCACGTCGAGCTCCTTGGCCACATGCTTCTCAGCCTTCAATCCGGCCTTGTTGATGGCATCCTCGATCGTGCTCTCACCGACGACGACCAATGCCGCCTGGCCAGCGTCGATCAGATCACCGAACTCCTTGACATCTGCCCGAGACATACCCTTCCAGAGGTGGCCACTCACGCCGCCGACCGCCGCGCCGACGGCGGCCGCGCCGATGATCGCGGGTGGAAACAGAATGCCGACGACCGCACCGACGGCTGCTCCGCCCCAGGCACCGTGACGGGTTGACGTCTCGTCCTTGTTGACGTGAACCTTGCCGTCAGGGTCCTTCGTGACCACCGAGGCGTCGTAGGTTCCGACTGCGCCTGCGGCATGCAGGTCCTTCACAATGTCGTAGTCGGCTCGTGCGGCTACTTCGCTCGGGTAGGTCCCGACGTAGACAAATACTGGGTCAGACTTGGCCATGATGCTGTCTCCATTCTTTCTGTGCATTAGTTTGGGGCTTCGGAGCTACTTGCTTCTGTAGACGATGGCGAACGCTCTGCCGATCAGCATGAACGGCAGTCCGTTATCCGCAGATTGGCATTCATGTGGGCGAATTGTCATCACCTGCGAGCCGGATTCACCTAGGGGAAAACTTCCCGGTTCACAATGGGTCCCTGTGCGAACAGGGACAGTCCCCGGGTGACGTTGAGCCACCACGAAGGCGGCGAAGGCAAACGAAGTACTTCTGCTCGTTTGTGTGGGAGATGAGAATCCACAGCAGGAGGAGGGCTCCAACGGCTGAGCCACTGATGCCGTCGAGTTTGTCCCCGTTGGTCGCAAGCACTGCCCTATATGGCTCATCGGCCCGGGCCTGGCTGCCAGACGAACTCAAGGTTGTAGACGGTCGTCTAGGTGCACAACAACTCGACCTCGATCCCGTCGATCTGCTTGTCGATCCTCCCGGGTTGGGCAGAGTCGGGCATTGTTGCTTCACTCATCTGTTCCGATGTCCGGATTGACGGAGACGAGCTCGACGCCGAGTTCCTGGACCTGTTCGATGAGCCCCACTAAGTGCGCCTGATCTGTCACTGCGCCGGTCAGCACTGTGGTGCCCGCGAGTCGGTGCAACTTCATACCTTGGAACAGGACTCCAAAGGAATCGCCCAGCTCCCCACGAAGGACCAGCCGGTAGCTGCGGGGTTGCACCCAGTTGTCGTTCATTTCGATGCAGCCTTACATTCCGCCGTGCGACCCGTCATCACCTTTCGGCCGGATTCACCTAGGGGAGACTGTTGGCCGCCCAGGCCAGATCACCGGGTCCTCCCACTCGCCTGACGCCGCCCATGGTGCGTGGCCTGTACCACCAGCGTCAGTTGTGACCACCCTTGTAGGGTCGCTAGAGGAGGTTCAGTTCGCGACTGCGTGCGAGCGCGTCGGCCCGCGACGACACGGCCAGCTTTCGGTAGATCGACCGAACGTGGCTATGGACCGTGTAGTGCGACACATACAATTCACGTCCGATATCTCGTTCCGAAAGCTCGCTGCGTAGGAGCCGGAGCACTCCGAGTTCCCGCGGCGTCAGTCCGCGATCCTCGGATAGGACGCGGCGGATCTGCACTTTCCGCTCGAAGCTTGGCAGCATCTCAGCCAGGACTCCCGGATCAGGGCACTGCTCCAGGACCGATCTTGCATCGGCTATTGCGACCGCGACCGCCTTGTGCTCGCCCAGGCTTCGAAGCACAGTGGCTTCGCCGAGCAGCGCATGGGCCACCTGGACGGGCTGCCCAAAGGTCCGCGCCAGCGCCACTCCGTGCTCGATCAGCAGCAGCGCTTCCTCGGGCCTCCCACGTGCCGCCAGCGATACCCCGAGCGCCAGCGGAACGGTGCCGACGGCCTCCTCCGTACCGTGCTCCCGTCCGAATTGTGCCGCACTTTCGGCCAGCGTGTGCTGCTCCTCGACTCGGCCCCGCTCACCGGCGATCAGCGAACGATAGGCCAGCGACGACGTACCACACAGCCACTGGGCGCTCCTGGGCGCCAGCGCCGCCGATTCCGCGAACCACTTGTCGGCCTCGTCACGCTCACCCCCGAAATACAGGGCCACGCCAACCGCCCAGCAAGCCAGCGGCCGCCACGGCGAGCCGGGGCCCTCGAGTCCGACCGCCCGGCGGGCCTGCTCCAGTTGGGCGCCGACATCCCCCCAAGGGAAGCCGGCGCGCAGCATCGTCAGGCTCGCCCCAGCCGAGCTGAAGCCATCGCGCAGTGGTCCTGTGTCCTGACCGCCCAGCCGTTCGACCGCAGCGATGGCCCGTGCCGCCTCCTCCTGCCTCGCAGCCAGCGAAAGCACCCACGCCTGAATCAGGAGCAGATGCACCTCGGAGGTGAGTACCTCGTCGGGAAGCTTGCGCAGCCATCCCAGGACGGTGTCATACCTCCAGGTGTTGGCGTAGCTGATCCAGGACGTTTCGATGATCTCGATTGCTTCGTGGTAAGCCCCGGCCGCCACGGCGTGCTGGATCGCCTCGTCGATCGTCCCGTGATCACGATGCCAGGAGTAGGCGCGGCGGTGCAGTTTTGGGGCCAGGCCCGGCTCCCGCCGTTCGAGCTCCACCCGGAGCAGCTGCGCAAAGACGTGGTGAACGCGGTACGACCCGGCCTCATCGTCGAGCGGGACAAGGAACAGGTTGCTCCGCGACAGCCCTTCGAGCATCTCCGCCGCCTCTTGGTCCATCACGGCATCGCACAGAGGTCCGGTCAGGTGTTCGAGAATCGAAGTATGGAGCATCAGCATCTGCTCCGGCAGAGTATGGGCCTCGAGTACCTCCGTCACCAGGAAATCAACCACGTGACGGTTCGATCCGCTGAATGTTCGCACGAAGGCGTGACGGTCGGCCGTGGGCTGCAACGAGAGTGCAGCGAGATAGAGCCCCGCCGGCCATCCCTCCGTCTTCTCCACCAGGCCTTCGACGTCTTCGGCTGCGAGGTCGAGGCCGAGACGACCGTTCAGGAATGCGTCCGCTTCCTGGCGAGTGAATCGCAGATCTGCGGCTCGTAGTTCGACTAGCTCGCCGTGGGCGCGCAGGCTAGCCACCGGCAGGCTCGGTTCCGTCCTGGTGGCCACTACCACATCGAATCCAGCCGGGGCATGTTCGATGAACCAACGGACACTTGCGAGCGCTGGTTTACTGGAGATCCGGTGGAAGTCGTCCAGGATGAGGGTGATCTCACCATGGCCATCCAGCTCGTTGACCAGCCGAGGCAGGACCCGATCAGTCACGGGTGCCACGAGCGACTGCGCCGACCTCGACTTGGCGAAGTCAGGGCTGGCGCGGCCTAGCGCCCCGATCGCATGCGCCCACAGGACGACAGGGTCGTTATCGCCTTCGTCCAGTGTCAGCCACGCAACGAGCTTCCGAGCGGCCTCGGCCTCGTACCAAGCGGAGAGAAGCGTGGTCTTCCCGAAGCCCGCCGGGCAGGCGACGAGAGTGAGCCTACGGTCCGATCCGTTCCGAAGACGTTCCTGGAGGCGCTCGCGCGGAATTGATAGTTCGCGGACTGGCGGCGGATGCAGCTTGGTGGCCACAAGGGTCGGCTGCTCACCCCCCTCGGGTCCCCCACCGTCCACGGCAGCTTTCTGCAGGTCAGAGGTATCGTGGCGGATCGCGGGCGGCACCTGACGGAGTGACCGGCTCGGTGTCCGCGCACTACCGAGGGACTCCCTTACAGGGGGCATAGCGCTTAGCTTGCCAGATAGGAGTTCCTGGGTCCATGGCCGAAAGTCCCTAGTCAAGGCCCCTCGCTTGCGCTCAAGTTCAGGGCGGCGGCGCCAAACCCATTGATGGTGCCGGCCAAGCACGTTACGCCGCTGGGTGCACACCCCCGGTAGCCAACCGAATGGCAGATCGGACACCTCCATGCTCGCCGACGCCTGGGGTGCGTGTTCATGTCTCGGTCCGCACCTCCACCCATATTCAACCGGACGGTATTCCCCTAGGTGAATCCGGCTTGCAGGTGATGACAATTCGCCTACATGAGTGTGAGTCTGCGGGTGACGGACCGACCGCTCAAGCTGATCGGCAGCGCGTTCGCCAATTGTCGACGTCAGCAAGTAGCGGCAGTGGTCCCAAATCAGGGCACAGAACGAATGGAGAAAGCATCATGGCCAAGTCTGACCCGGTATTTGTCTATGTCGGCACCTACTCGAGTGAAGCATCTGCCCGAGCCGACTACGACGTCGTGAAAGACCTGCATGCCGCAGGAGCTGTCGGAACCTACGACGCTTCAGTGGTCACCAAGGACCCGAACGGGAAGGTTCACGTTGACAAGGACGAGACCTCGACCCGTCACGGAGCCTGGGGCGGAGCAGCGGTTGGGGCGCTTGTCGGCATTATCTTCCCACCGTCCATCATCGTCGGCGCTGCGGTTGGTGCGACGGTCGGCGGGGTGAGCGGTCACCTGTGGAAGGGGATGTCCCGGTCCGACGTGAAGGAGTTCGGGGACATCATCGATGCTGGGCAGGCTGCCCTGGTCATCGTCGGTCAAAGCACCATCGGGAATGCCATCGAAAAGGCTGACCTTAAGGCGGAGAAGCACGCGGCGAAGGAACTCGACGTGAGTTCCAAAGACATCGACAAGGCCGTTCAGGAGACAGCGCAGGAGCTCAACTGATCATGCCGCTACTCGCTGAGCGCCTACGCCAGCGACGCAGGTGTGATGTCGGCATAGCTTCCTCAACTTCTTCGGACAACGCGCTTACCAGAGGCCTGTTGTCACGAGACAGGCCTGTCGGCCTATTTGGCCGACAGGCCTTTAGCGTGGCGGCAACCGGGATCAGAACCAGTTCGAACTCCATCTACGTTCGTATAGCGCACTGTAGAGAGGTGTGAAATGACTACAGCGGTTGAGCACTCGACCCATGAGGAGCGTGTCGCAAGGGGTAAGGCTGCCCGGGAGGAGCTGCCACGGGAACGCCATGCTTCATGGTCGGCCAATCAACGAAAGCAAAAGCCACTCGATCTCTTGGCTGAACAGGGACTGACTCGGGTTCCAGAACTCATGCCGATCCGTTACGGGCGGATGGCGGCGACACCATTTACCTACTACCGGGGCGCAGCGCTGCCTATGGCCTCAGACCTTTCCACCGGACCACACACGAACCTCGATGTCCAGCTGTGCGGCGATGCCCACCTGTGCAACTTCGGGGGCTTTGCCTCCCCTGAACGGGACCTGCTCTTCGACGTCAATGACTTCGACGAGACCTCACCGGGCCCCTTCGAATGGGATCTCAAGCGTTTGGGCGCCAGCTTTGAAATCGCCGCTTGTAGCCGCAACTTCTCGGCCAAGGTGGGCCGGAAACTTGTGACGAACTCGATGCGTGCCTATCGCGAGGCCATGCATGAGTTCGCCGCAATGTCCAACTTGGAGGTCTGGTACTCGCGCTTGGACATGGCCGGTGTCGTTCAGAGGTGGGGCTCCGAAGTGAGTAGCGACGTGCTCGCAGCACTTCAGAAGACCACCACGAAGGCAGAATCGAAGGATCAGCTCAAGGCTCGGGTGAAGCTCACCGAAGTGGTCGGCGGCGAGCTCCGCTTCCGAAATGATCCTCCGTTACTTGTTCGGGTGAGCGAACTCTCCGGCGAATCGGACGCTGGGCAGGTCCAGGACATGATCCACGAAGGCATCCGTTCGTACCGAGAGACGCTGCTGGGAGACAGTCGCCACCTGCTCGAATCCTACGAGTTCGTGGACGTAGCTCGGAAGGTCGTGGGAGTCGGGAGTGTCGGCACACGTGCCTGGGTCGCGCTCTTTCGAGGAGACGACACCGATGACACGCTCATCCTCCAGATCAAGGAGGCCGAAGCCTCTGTACTCGAGCGTTTTGCCGGCAAGAGCGTATTCAACAACCATGGCCAGAGGGTCGTGGAAGGCCAGCGCTTCATGCAAGCGGCGAGCGACATCTTTCTCGGGTGGCATCGAGTGCCGACAGGCATAGACGGCATGCCTCACGACTACTACTTCCGCCAGTTGTGGGATTGGAAGCTGTCGGCTGACGTCGACAACATGCCTCAAGAGAGCCTCCTCGTCTACGCGAAAATATGTGGCTGGGCATTGGCGCGCGCCCACGCCCGATCCGGTGACCGCGTGGCCATCGCTTCGTACCTAGGGTCCGGTGACGCCTTCGACCGGGCAATCGCCGACTTTGCGGTCTCTTACGCGGATCAGAACGAAGTTGACCATCAAGCCCTCGTTGCTGCCATTGCCGAAGGCTCGATCCAGGCAACCCTTGGCGTCTAGCCCCACCACTGCAGAAGGGGCGAGGAGGTGACGCTTTGTAATTTCAGCTGTCACGAAATGAGCACACATTGACGGTCGTTGGACCCGTCCAGAACGGGACTAACGACCTCCCCGAATAGTTGAACCCGGAGGAAACATGTTGATTGGCTATACCTATCCCTTGCTAAGCATCTTTTGGAGCTTGCTGGAGTTTGCACTGCTCGTTCTGTGGATCTTCATCGTCATCTGGTGCTTCATCGACAACTTCCGTCGCCAGGATCATCACGGCGTCGCCAAAGCGCTGTGGTTCGTCTTCATCGTCTTTGTCCCGGTGATCGGCGTGATTGCGTACATCATCGCAAGGCCGTCCACTGCGGACGTCGAGGTGATGTGAGTACGTCAGTTCCATCGAAGTCTTCTCGATCCGATTTAGGACCCCCAGGGCGTCGGACGTGGCGCCTTGGGGGATCTCATTCGTCATCCAGGTTGAAAGGTCTGAACACAATGAAACGAGTTGCAGTGCTGGCAGTAATGATCTCGGTGACAGCATTTGCCGGATGCTCAACCAGCGCGTCTACCAGTAGTTCGACCACCACGACTCAAGCAGCGGTGGCGACATCGAGTACCGTCGCCAACAGCTTGACCGGGACGGTGAAATGGGTCACCAACAATAAGGCGGTGGTCACGGCGCTGAGTAGTGATGTCAGTACGCTGACTACCGCTCTTCCCGGGGCCGTCTCATCTCGTAGCCCCTCGGCGGTCACGGCGAGTTGCCAAAAGCTGGCTGCTGACGTAACGAATGCCAAGACACTTCCCCCTATACCGAACTCGACGGCTCAAAGAGCATGGACGACGCTGCTGACTCAACTAAGCACTGCATCCCAGAAGTGCAGTGAAGGGATCGCCAAGAACGACACCGGCGAACTCAGCCAGGCAGCTGCCGAAATATCCGCCGGCAGTGGCACTCTCAAGAGCCTGACGAGCGCCCTCGGTCTGTGATGGTGGCGCCACCGCGAAGCACGGGAGCGCATACGGGCAGTCGCATGAGGCACCCGATGGATCAGCTGCATTTGCGACTCCCATCATGCGGGCGCCGGCCCGTGCCGAGTCCCGAAGCGTGAGTAGCTGGCAGCGCCCGTGAAGAATCACCCTGCAAGGAGCACATCGACCATGAGCAGCTTTCCACCGATCGCCGAATACGCGTTCCTCTCCGACTGCGAGGACAGCTGTCTGATCGCCCCCGACGGTTCGGTCGAGTGGTTGTGCCTGCCCCGCCCGGATTCGCCGAGTGTGTTCGGGGCCCTGCTCGATCGCACGGCCGGGTCCTTCCGATTTGGGCCCTCGAACACGATCGTTCCTCACCAGCGCAGGTACCTCCCCGGGACGATGGTGGTCGAGACGACCTGGCACACTCCCTCTGGTTGGCTCGTGGTGAACGACCTTCTGGTCCTACGCAAGGTAGACGGTGGGCCGCGGCGCCCCGGCTACCGCCGGGCACCCACCGATGCGGCCGCCGCTGGAGTGTTGCTCCGCACCGCTCGGTGCCTCTCTGGCAAAGTTGAGATCGAGGCCAACTGCGTGCCCCTCTTCGACTATGGCGCAAAAATCGGCCAGTGGGCGTACGACGGCGAAGGCTACGACTCGCTCAGCGTGCATGTGCCCGATGGCGAGTTGACGCTGTCGCTGGAAAGCAGCCTCCAACTGGGAATCGCCGGCGCTCGCTGCTACGGGCGCACCAGCCTCAACAAGGGTCAGGAGAGCTTCATCGCCCTGACGTGGGGGGGAACCCCCCCGAAGAGCCAGGAAGAGGTAGAGACCGACCTGGCCTCGACCGTAGAGTTCTGGCGTGACTGGCTGGCTACGGGGGCCTTTCCTGACCACCCCTGGCGTCCGTACATCGAGCGCAGCGCAATGACCTTGAAGGGACTGAGCTACGCCCCGACGGGAGCAATCATGGCCGCTCCTACAACGTCACTGCCTGAAACTCCCGGAGGGGCGCGTAACTGGGATTACCGCTATACGTGGATCAGGGACTCCGGATTCATGCTGCGCGCGCTCTACCGCCTGGGCTTCGACTGGGAGGCTCTTGAGTACTTCGCCTTCGTGCTCGAGAGCATCAGCCAGGGGAAGCTCGACCAGCCATTCGAGCTCCAGATCATGTACGGCATCGGTGGCGAACGCGACCTCACCGAACGGACCCTCGACCACCTGTCCGGGTACGACGGCGCCCGCCCCGTCCGGGTCGGAAACGGGGCCTGGAACCAGCACCAGAACGACGTCTGGGGCATGCTCCTGGACGGCGTCGACCAGCACCTCAAGCGGGGGGCGGCCCAGATCGTGCAGCCGGTGTGGGAGGGACTGGCCGGACTGGTGGAGGATGCCATTTCCCACAGCGCGGATGCGGACCAGGGCATCTGGGAGATCCGGGGCGAACCCCAGCACTTCACCGCTTCGGCCGTACTGTGCTGGGTAGCTGCGGACCGAGGCGCGGACCTGGCCCACAGGCGGGGGGACACCGAGCGCGCCGACCGATGGCGCGGAGCGGCAGACAAGTTGAAGGATGACATCCTGACCAACGGCGTAGATTCCCAGGGCAGATTCCGCCAGGCCTACGAAAGCGATGAGCTCGACGCCTCCCTACTCCTGATCCCCATCATGGGCTTCCTCCCTCCTGATGACGGGCGGGTGAAGGCCACTGTCCTGGCCATCGCCGACGAGCTGACCGAAGACGGACTGGTGCTCCGTTACAAAGTCGACAGCACCGACACCGGATTCTCAGGCAACGAGGGCACCTTTACGATCTGCTCTTGGTGGCTGGTCTCGGCGCTGGCCATGATCGGCGAGATCGACAGGGCCCGGGCCTTGTGCAAGAAGCTGCTCTCCTTCGCCGGGCCTCTCAACCTGTACGCCGAGGAGATTGATGTGACCACCGGTGAGCACCTGGGAAACTTTCCTCAGGCGTTCACCCACCTAGCCTTGATCGACGCGGTGTCGCAGCTCATCGATGCGGACACGGACACCGACTGATGCAAACCACGCCCCAGACGTCGGGAAGTGGACCGATGGAAGGTACTACTGCTGTCTCAACCTCGTCCCATCGTCAATGACTGATGACGGTCGGACCGGTCCGCAACAACCAAGATGGCGCTCGAGGTGACGCCCCTGCCTCCGGGATGGAGCCGGATCCAGATAACAGGGCCCCCGACCATGCGCCTGAGACCGACCGACGCCATCTCCGTTTCGTAAGGGGAACGAAGGCCCTGATCCGAGCCATTCAGAACGGAGACGATTCCAAGGTCGAAGAGGCGGTACTCGAACTCAGTCGGTCTCGACGAATATTCGCGCCCTTAGCTTTCCTGGTTGGCGCCTTCGTCATGTTGTTTCAAGGCGTCAAGCTGCTATTTTCGAATTGGCGGCTGACTCTGGTCGAGGTGCTTCCGGCCATGTGGATCTGGCTGGCCCTCTTAGACCTCAAGGCCCATCTTCTCCATGGCAAGTCGTTCATCGTGCTTCGAGGCCCGATCCTGATCCCAATCATTGTGGCGATCGCGGCAATCACCGCGGCCAGCTTTTTCCTGAATGCGGTCTTCGCCTTCGCCATCGCCCTTCCGGGTTCGCCTGACTTGAGGCGCGGGTTGACAACCGCTCGGTCTCACCGTCGAGTCGTCCTGGGATGGGGGCTTCTCATCGGACTGTGCCTCGGGATCTCGACAACCTACTTACCGCGCTGGGGCCACTGGTGGTTCGCCGTGTCGCTCAGCATCCTCGTCGGCGTGATGATGGTCGCCTACATCTCTGTTCCTGCACGGCTCATCGGATTGACGAAGGCAGGCTCCAAGCGCGATCAGGTCTCCGCCACGGTTATCGGCGGAAGCATTGGGATGATTGTCTGCACCCCACCCTATGTCCTTGGAAGAACGGGCGTTCTTATGCTCGGCTCTCACCCGCTTTTCGTTCCAGGCATCGTCGTGCTCGTCCTCGCCGTCATGCTTCAGGCAGGAGCGAACGGTGCAGTGAAGGCGGTCAAGATGAGCACCAAGCTTGTATCCGGCCGGAAGACCAAGGTCTACGACCAGGCCAAAGATCGGGGTATCCATGCCTGACGAAGCCACTCCTTCTGCGCCAAGCCTTCCCTCACCAAAGGACCTCGTTAAGAGCAAGCAATACATGGCGCTGCTGGTCATGGGCGCGCTCGCCGGCATCCCGGTGGCGGTGGTGGCCTACTACTACCTGAAGCTCATCGATAAAGGGCAGAATTACTTCTTCAGCACGTTTCCCAACGAACTGGGCTTTCGTGGAGCGCCCGTGTGGTGGCCGATTCCCATGCTGGTGCTGTGCGGTCTGGTCGTTGGCGCGACGTTGCGCTGCCTACCAGGGTCGGGAGGCCACAATCCCGCCGAAGGCTTCGCGATCGGTGGCCAGTTCACGCCGAAGGACTTGCCCAGCGTCGTTGTTGCGTCGCTGGCAACGCTCATCTTGGGCGGGGTGCTGGGCCCGGAGATGCCATTGGTCGTGATCGGCATGGTCCTTGCCGTGCTGATCGTGCACCTCATCAAAAAGGATGCACCGAAGCAAGCCGTAGCGGTGATCGGGGCCGCCGGGAGCTTTGCGGCTATCTCGAGCCTGCTCGGCTCACCACTTGTCGGTGCCTTCTTGTTGCTGGAGGCAGCTGGGATCGGCGGTGGACTCATCAGTGTGATCCTGCTGCCCGGGCTGGTGGCGTCGGGAATCGGAGCCCTCGTCTTTGTCGCCCTCAGTAACTTTACGAGTACCGGCATCACGTCGTTCGGCGTGCCGAATCTCCCGAAGGTCGGTTTTCCAACGTGGAGCGAATTCGCCTGGAGCATCCCCATCGGTCTGGTGGCGGCGGTCCTCGGTACAGCCATGCGACGTGGGGCCTTCCAGATTCAACCGATTACTGCACGCTACAAGCTGCTCGCGACGCCTGTCCTCGGTCTCGTCATCGGCGGTCTGGCGGTGTTCTTCGCCGAGGAGACAGGGAAGAGTTCACATTTCGTCCTCTTCTCAGGCCAATCGGGTTTGTCCCCGCTCATTGATCACGCGGCGACCTGGTCTCTCGGGGCCCTCATGTTGCTCATTGTCTGCAAGGGACTCGCCTACAGCGCATCATTGGGCGGGTTCAAAGGCGGCCCCGTCTTTCCCGGCATGTTCCTTGGCGCGGCCGTCGGGATTGCCTTCTCCCATTTTCCCGGTCTGTCCCTGGTGGACTCGGTGGCCATGGGAATAGGTGCGATGCTATCGGTGGTGATCGGCGGTCTTCCGTTGTCGTCGGTGCTTCTGACGCTGGTCTTCATTCAATCCGACGCCTTCGAGGTGATCTCAGTGGTGATTTTGGCCGTTGCGGTCTCGTTTGTTGCTTCAGCGTGGCTCGAACGATGGCTCAAGCCGCCATCCCATGCTCTGGTTCCGGCACCAGTTGCGCCTGCAGGACCTGGTGCCGCCGGCGGGAGCAGCTAGTGACAGCCGGTCTGGACCTGCCGCAAGTGAAAGCAGCCCGCAGGATTAGCCATCGAACCCAAGGTGCTTCAATTCCGAGAAACGGTAGGTGAGAAGAATCTCCTAGCTCGACGTGACAGGGCTACGTTGCCAGTTCCTCGGGGCGCTGAGGGGTGTCCAGTCGATGAAGCGCACCGCTCACCGTACCCACGCGCGAACGCAGTTCAATCCATCGCCGTCGCGCCGTGAGGGACGACATCGCCGGTGCGATGTCCTTGCACGAAGGAGAGAACTCCGACGATCCCACCCGCTATGGAGAACACAGTGTGACCGGTGGATCCCTACTTCGGCCTCCCGTCAGATTCAGGCCTCTGACCAGGGACTAGGCTCGGATCTTCGAGTGCGCTCGGAGGTGTGCTGTTCCACCCCATAGTGGACGGCATGTCGCGGGTCATCGTGGACACTTTTGTCCATGGGTGGCTCAATGGCACTGGCTCGCTATGTAGTTGACGCAGTTGTCCTGGAGGGCCGGGGTGTCCGAGAGGTGGCCCGGGTTCACGGTGTGTCGAAGAGCTGGGTGTCAGAACTGGTCCGTCGCTATCGCGCTGGCGGGTACGACGCTCTTGAGCCACGTTCGAGAAGAGCCCACACTCGTCCCAACCGGACGCCCGACGAGATCGAGGACGCGATCGTCAGGATCCGCAAACACCTCGCCGACGATGGGTTCGATGCCGGGGCCCGCACCATCCACTGGCACCTGAGCAAGGAGCGGGACGAGGTCCCGTCGATCTCGACCATCTGGCGGGTTCTCTCGCGTCGGGGGTTCGTCGCTCCACAGCCGAAGAAGCGGCCCCACGCGTCCCTCATCCGCTTCGAAGCAGCCCTCCCGAACGAGTGCTGGCAGTCCGATGTGACCCACTGGCAGCTCAGAGCTGGCCGGGACGTTGAAATCCTGACCTTCCTCGACGACCACTCGCGGATGGTCGTGGCCTGCCGGGTGACCGGGGTGACCACAGTCACAGACGTCGTGGGCTTGTTCCGCGAGGGCGGCGCACGCTGGAGCTACCCGGCCTCCGTGCTCACTGACAACGGGGCCATCTACAACGCGACAGCTCGGAAGGGAGCAACTGCGTTCGAAACCGAGCTCGACAAGGTGGGCGTCGTCTACAAGCACTCCCGGCCCTACCATCCCCAGACCTGCGGCAAGATCGAGCGCTGGCACCAGACGCTCAAACGCTTTCTCGCCAAGCAGCGACGTGCTCGGTCAATTCCCGATCTACAGTCCCAGATCGACCGCTTTGTCCGCTCCTACAACGAGGAACGCCCCCATCGGGCACGGGGATCGCTGACTCCGAAGGCGGCCTACGAGGCATTGGCCAAGGCCGGTCCCGGCTCCCCCGTTGCTCAAACACAATTCAGAGTCCGGACCGACAAAGTCGACTCCTGCGGCAAGGTCACCCTTCGGCACGGCTCCCGGCTCTTCCACATCGGGATCGGACGTCGCTACAAAGGAAAGCGCATCCGGCTGTATGTCGCCGGCCTGGACATTCGGGTCGTCACCTGGGATGGAACACTGCTCCGGCAGCTCACACTCGACACCTCAAAGGCCTATCAGCCGAGCGGAGAGCCGCGCAGCTATCCTCGTGGGGGTTCGCGCGTCCCGCGATGATCCGCGACATCACACGAGTGCGCTCGGAGGGATTCGAACCCCCAACCTTCTGATCCGTAGTCAGATGCTCTAGTCCGTTGAGCTACGAGCGCCCGCTGCCATCGCTCCGATTCGGGCCAACTCGAGGCAGCGGGGAGGAGCCCAGAAGGAGATACGACGGCCCTGTCACTGTACTCGGCCAGTTGAGCTCTCCCCGAACCGCGGAGCTCCAAGGTGCCTGCCGATCTGGGCTGCTTGGCGAGGTGCAAAAGGCCTGACCAGACTGACTCAGAGGCGCTCGAGGGTGTTACCCCCTCTCCGAAGATGCGAACCCGGAAATACCGATCGCCGCTCCGGGGTTGCCCAACCGAAGGCCCAGAGTGGGGGGCTGGTGTGGCTCGCTCTCGATGGTCAGCAACCCGAACCCCCCTACCCCCCGGTTTCAATCAGGAGGTCCGCGTGAACGACGACCTGACAACGATCGCCGAACGCGGTGCCACGACGGCCACCGAGCCCGACCCCAAGCGCTGGTCGATCCTGGCGGTGGTGGTGATCGCCCAGCTGATGGTGGTGCTCGACGCCTCGATCGTGACCATCGCCCTTCCCTCGGCGCAGAAGGCCCTGCACATCTCGGTGCCCAACAGGCAGTGGGTCATCACCGCCTACACCCTGGCCTTCGGTGGCCTGCTGCTCCTCGGCGGTCGGATCGCCGACTACGGCGGACGCAAGCGGTGGTTCGGGATCGGTCTGGTCGGGTTCGCAGCCGCGTCGGCGCTGGGCGGACTGGCCACCGATCAGGCCATGCTGTTCGGTGCACGCGCCCTGCAGGGGGGCTTCGCCGCCCTGATGGCACCCGCTGCGCTCTCCATCCTCACCGTCACCTTCCAGTCCGACCCCGGAGAACGGGCGAAGGCCTTCGGCGCGTACGGCGCGGTCTCCGGGGCCGGCGGTGCCATCGGCGTCCTGGCCGGCGGACTCCTCACCCAGTACGCATCGTGGCGGTGGTGCCTGCTGGTCAACGTGCCGATCGCCCTCCTGGCGGCGTTCTTCGCCACCCGGGTGGTCCACGAGAGCCGGGTACAGGGAACCACCCGTTACGACCTGCCCGGCGCCTTCCTCTCGACCGTCGGCCTGGTCAGCCTGGTCTACGGGTTCACCAAGGCCAGCTTGGACGGCTGGAGCTCCTCGACCACGATCACCTTCCTGTCCATCGGGGTCGTCCTCCTGATCGCCTTCGTCTTCGTCGAGACCCGCTCGAGCCATCCGCTCCTGCCGATGCGGGTCGTCGCCGAACGCAACCGCGGCGGGTCGTTCCTGGCGTCCTTCCTGCTCGGAGCCGGGCTCTTCGCCATGTTCGTCTTCCTCAGCTACTACATGCAGGGGGTGCTGCACTACTCGGCCCTCAAGGCCGGGATCGCCTTCCTGCCCTTCGCGGCCGGCATCGTGGTGGCGGCCGGAGCCTCGTCCGCGCTGGTTCCCCGCATCGGACCCCGAATCCCGATGACCGCCGGTCTCCTGGTGGGTGCCATCGGTCTCGGTTGGCTCAGCCAGATCGGGGTGGACACCTCGTTCTGGGCCTACGTCTTCGGCCCGCAGATCCTGATGAGCGTCGGTCTCGGCTTCGCGTTCCCCGCGCTCAGTAGTACCGCCCTGACCAACGTCGACAACCGGGACTCCGGGGTGGCGAGCGCCCTGGTCAACACCACCCAGCAGATCGGTGGATCGCTCGGCACCGCCCTCCTCAACACGGTGGCCGCCACGGCGACCGCCAGCTACATCGCGGTGCACGGCCGGTCGTTCGTCCCGGCCGGACTGGTCCACGGGTACTCGGTCGCCTTCGCGGTCGGAGCCGGATTCCTCGTCGTCGCCGCGCTGGTCACCGCGGTGTTCGTCCAGGGCCAGCCCGAGACGGCGGAGTCGCCGGTGAAGCCGGTGATGGCCGTCACCTGAGCCCACACGGCCCTACCCCCGCCGGACCTCCGGCCCGGACCGGGCGGTAGGGTTCGATGAGTGACCGGCACGGACGACTTCGACTTCGAGCTGACCGCCGCCTCCCTGCGCGCCGATGGCTCGGACGTCCACATCCTGGTCAAGGTCCTCGCCGACCAGCTCGCCGACGCCCTCGGCCCACGGCTGGTTGTCGAGCGTGCCGGCGGAAGGTTCCGCAAGTCAGACGAGGTCCGCTCGCTGCGGATCACCCTGGACGACGACCAGTTCGACGCCGAGGTGGACGGGTCCTCCCTCCGCTGCACGGTGGGCCACTCCTCTGGCGGGATCCGCATCCGCAGCGAGAAGGTCGACATGGACACCTGGCTCAACCGTCTGCTCGCCGCACTCAAGGCCGAGGCGGCCCACAGCCAGGCGGTGCGCGAGGCGCTCGAGAGCATCGTGATCGGAGGCCCACCGTCATGAGCGGCACACCCGGCAACCCCACGGCTCCATGAGCGCCACCCCCGAGGATCCCGCCGGTGGCGCGGCGGACGCCCCACCCGGAACCGGCGCACCGCAGGACCTGCCCGAGGGCGCAGGAAAGCGGCTCGCCGAGCTCGAGCACGGGCTGTTCACCTCCGACCTCTCGGTCAACGAGTTCCTGCTCATCAAGGAGGTCGGGTTCCACCCGGCCGGCTTCGTGATGGGCTCGTCGATCTACCACACCGGCATCCAGACCCGGCGGTGGGGCCAGAGCCAGGAGCTCACAAAGCTCACCGAGGCCATGTACAACGCCCGCGAGCTGGCGATGACCCGCATGGAGGAGGAGGCCGACGAGCTCGGGGCCGACGGGGTGGTCGGGGTCCGGCTCGACGTCAACTACTACGAGTGGGGCAAGGACGCCGCCGAGTTCATCGCGGTGGGCACCGCGGTCAAGGCCGAGAGCGGGGTCTCCCACCGCAACAAGCTCGGCAAGCCCTTCACCTCGGACCTCTCGGGTCAGGACTTCTGGACCCTCATGCAGACCGGCCACATCCCCCAGGGCCTGGTCATGGGCACCTGCGTCTACCACATCGCCCACCGGGGGATCGGGGCGACCCTCGGCTCCGCCGGTCAGAACGTCGAGCTCCCCAATTTTACTCAGGCCCTCTACGAAGCCCGCGAGCTGGCGATGACCCGCATGCAGGACGAGGCCAACCAGCTCGACGCCTCGGGCATCGTCGGGGTCCGCCTCGAGGAGAAGTCCCACCAGTGGGGGAGCCACACCATCGAGTTCCTCTCCCTCGGCACGGCGGTGGTCAAGACCTCCGACGAGGTCACGCTCCCGACGCCGACCACCATCATCTCGCTCGACAACTGATGGCCGACCTGCCCCCCGCAGAGCCCGGCGGTGGGGACGGCGGCGGGCCGGGAGCGGGCGGCCCGCAGGGCGACCTCCCCGAGGCCGCGGTCCGGCGCTTCGCCGAGGGGGCCTTCACCTCCGGCCTCACCGTCCCCGACTTCGCCGCCTGTCTCCAGATGGGCCTCCAGCCGGTCGGCTTCGTGCAGGGCTACTGCGTGATGCAGTGGCAGTGGTACGGGATGGGGATGGGGTTCGGACTCGGGATGGGGATGGGCGGCTTCGGGCAGCAGTACGGCGGGATCCGCGGCTACAACGAGACCTGGAGCTGCCCGCACGGCTTCGTCTCGGCCGAGCACCGTGCCTGGGGGCAGAACTACGAGCAGACCTGGATCGAGGACGCCTGGACCGAGGGCTTCACCACCGCCTTCGGTCGGATGGTCGAGGAGGCGGCTTCTGCCGGGGCCCACGGGGTGGTCGGGGTGGTCGACACCAGCCAGTCGTTGTCCGACATGGGCGTTCTCGAGTTCCGGGTGCAGGGCACCGCGGTGCGGGTGGTCGGTGGCGATCCGCCCGCCGACGGGCGGCCCTGGACCACCTACCTTGCCGGCCAGCGGCTCGTCAAGCTGGTCGAGGCCGGGTACGCCCCGGTCTCCGTTGCGGTCTCGGTCGCGTCGGTCCGGGTCTGGGCCAACTGCATCACCAAGTACCTGACCGAGGGCTCGATCTCGATGTACGGCGGGACCACCCCGGGTGCCGAGATCGAACAGACCGCGAGCGCCGAGATGGCCGTCCGCGAGATCGCCCGCCAGCGGGTCTGGGAGCAGCTCGGTAACGACTCTCTGCATGGTGCGCAACTCGACACCGCCGAGCGCGAGCTCGGCGAGGGGGACACCGAGTTCCAGTGCACCCTCCGGGGCAACCGGGTCCGCCGGTTCAAGCCGTTCGACCCGATGAGCGCCCCCCATCCGACGGTGCGGTTGCTATGAGCGGCGCCGCTCGTGGGCCGGGAGGAGGAGGAGAGAGAGAGAAGGGAGGAGAGGGAGAGAAGCCGGACACCGCCGCCGAGATGCGGGCCGCCGCTGCCGCCTTGGCCCGCCCCGCGCCGAAGAACGCCGAACGGATGACCTCCGACCTCTCCATCGACGAGGAGCTGGTCCTCCACTCGATCGGCTGGGAGCCGGTCCGGCTGGTCAACGGCGTCTCCATCTACTCGGTCCCGGCAGGTGTGTGGAGCTGGGGACAGGGGGAGATCGGCTACGCCTCGGCGGCGTTCGCCAACGCGTTCGGCAGGGCCACCGAACGGATCCACGAGCAGTGCACCCACGCCGGCGGGCACGGCGTGGTCGGCGTCCACGTCGAGTGGGCGGTCGTCCGCCACCAGGTCGCCGTCTCCCTGGTCGGCACCGCGGTGCGGCCGGTCGGGGCGACCAGCCTCGGCAATGACCCGGTCTTCGTCTCCGACCTCTCGGGTCGAGACTTCGCCGTGCTCCAGGTCGCCGGATGGACGCCGCTCGGGCTGGCCGCCGGTGCCAGCTTCGTCTACGCGCCGCGGCGCTCGATGGGCGCGGCCATGCAGCAGTCGGGCCAGAACGTCGAGCTCACCAACTTCACCGAGGCCATGTACTCGGCCCGCGAGTCGGCCATGGAGCGCATGCAGTCGGCGGCCATCGCCCTCGGCGGGACCGGGGTGGTCGAGGTCAAGGTCACCGAGGGCCCGATGGACTTCGCCCACCACGCGATCGGCTTCAGCGCCTACGGCACCGTCGTGCGGCTCGGTGCCGAGGGGCACCGCAACCTCGGGGTGCGGATGATCCTCCCGATGGACGATCCGGTCGCCGCGTTCGACGCCGCCTCCCTCCGCGGCGCGTAACCTCCCGCATCATGCCTGACGCACCGCTCCACGGGATCCGGATCCTCGAGTGCTCCGCCCTCGGTCCGGCGGCCATCACCATGCCCCTGGTCGACCTCGGGGCCGAGGTCGTCAAGGTCGAGCCCCCGTCGGGTGACTACATCCGCGAGATGACCTGGCCGATCATCGAGGGCGTCTCCCTCATGCACCTGCACATCAACCGTGGGAAGCGCAGCATCGTGCTCGACCTGCGGAACGACGAGGACGTGGCCACGTTCAAGGAGCTGGCGCAGGTGTCCGACGTGGTGGTCGAGGCCATGCGCCCCGGCGGGCTCGCCCGCCGCGGTGTCGGGTTCGAGGACCTGCGACTGCTCAAGCCGGACATCGTGTTCTGCACGATCTCCGGGTACGGGATGACCGGCCCCTACCGGGACCTGCCCGCCCACGGGGTTGCCTTCGACACCTGGGCGGGGATCGTCTCGCCCCAGCTCAACGGGGAGGGGTTCGCCTACCTCCCCGAGCACGCCTCGATGGGCATCCACGCCGGCCCGCTCTTCGGGGCGCTGGGCATCCTGGCCGCGGTGGTCCGTGCCCGGGCGACCGGCGAGGGGTCCTTCCTCGAGATCGCCCAGTCGGACGCCGCCGCCGCCATGGACTGGTACCGGAGCGAGACCTGGAAGGCCTACGAGCGCCCCGAGAGCGAGGTCACCGGCAACAAGGCCGACGACTACGAACGCCGCGAGCCGGGCACGGCCGGGATGGTCGAGGGCGTGCGCTACCAGGTCTACGAGGCGAAGGACGGCCGCACCGTGCTCTTCATGGCCTCCGAGCAGGCCTTCTGGAAGAACTTCTGCGGCGCGGTCGACCGCATGGACCTCTTCGAGCGGTGGCCGGGGTCGAAGTTCGCCGACCACGCGCGCAACAACCTCGAGCTGCGGCGGGAGCTGCGCGACATCTTCCGCACCCGCACCGCGACCGAGTGGATCGCCTTCGGGACCGAGGCCGACTTCCCGGTGGCCCCGGTCAACTCACCGAAGACCATCGCATCGGATCCGCAGTTCGAGGACCGCTTCCACTGGATCGGCCGCGAGCGGCTCGGCGCCGAGCAGCTGCCCACCCCGCTCAAGTTCGTGGGCGAGGAGCTGCCGGTCCCCGAGCACGCCCCGACCGTCGGCCAGCACACCGACGAGGTGCTCCGCGACCTGCTCGGCTGGGACGAGGCCCGCATCGGCGAGTCACGGGCACGCGGCGGGCTCGGCGGCCCGAAGGGCTGAGCCTCCCCGGGAGCGGAATCGGGGCACGCAGTAGGATCCGGCCATGTCCTCGCCCGCGCCGTCGCCGTCTCCGTCGACCAAGGACCGGGTGCCCGCGGTCGAAGGGTGGTTCACCCTCGACGAGCGCGCGCCGGCCCTGCTCGGGTCGACGTGCACGAGCTGCGGGAACATCGCGTTCCCGAAAGAGACGTTCTCCTGCAGGAACCCGCACTGCCGGGGAACCGAGTTCACCGAGACGGCGCTCAGCCGCACCGGGACGGTCTGGTCCTACACCGACGCCTGCTATCAGCCCCCCGCCCCCTACGTCGCGTCCGACCCCTACGTCCCCTTCGCCATCGCAGCGGTCGAGCTGGCAGCGGAGAAGCTGGTGGTGATGGGCCAGGTCGTCGCCGGGGTTGGCGTCGCCGACCTCTCGGTCGGGGCGGAGGTCGAGCTGGTCCTCGACACCCTCTACGAGGACGGCGACCACGAGTACCTGGTCTGGAAGTGGCGGCCGACCGGCGGCGCAGCCGGAACGGGGACGTCGGATGCCTGACGACCGGCGGGTCGCCGTGCTCGGTGCCGGCATGCACCCCTGGGGCAAGTGGGGCCGCAACTTCGTCGAGTACGGGCTCGCGGCGGCGACCGACGCGCTCGCCGAGGCGGACCTGCCCTGGACCGACGTGCAGCACGTCGCCGGAGCCGACACCATCCGCAACGGCTACCCGGGGTTCGTGGCGGGGGCCACCTTCGCCCAGGCGCTCGGGTGGACCGGTGCCCGGGTCTCCTCCGCCTACGCCGCCTGTGCGTCGGGCGCGCAGGCCATCAACAACGCCCGGGCCCAGATCCTGGCCGGCCTCTGCGACGTCGCGCTGGTCGTCGGGGCGGACACCACCCCCAAGGGGTTCTTCGCACCGGTCGGCGGCGACCGGCGCGACGATCCCGACTGGCTGCGCTTCCACCTGATGGGCGCCACCAACCCGACCTACTTCGCCCTCTACGCCCGCCGCCGGATGGAGCTCTTCGGGGCGACCGAGGCCGACTTCGCCGCGGTCAAGGTCAAGAACGCCCGCCACGGGCTCGACAACCCGAACGCCCGCTACCGCAAGGAGGTCACCGCCGAGGAGGTGCTCGCCTCCCCGATGGTGGCCGACCCGCTCCGCCTGCTCGAGATCTGCGCGACCTCCGACGGCGGTGCGGCCCTCGTGCTCTCCAGCATGGCGTTCGCCCGCCGGCACGCCGGGACGGACGACCTGGTCACCATCGACGCCGTGTCCACGGTGACCCCACGCTTCCCCCAGACGATCATCGAGATGCCCGACTTCTCGACCGACTCCTCGATCGCGGTGGCCCAGGTCGGCCCGACCTTCAAACGGTCGGTCGCGCTCGCCGCCTACGAGGAGGCGGGCATCGGGCCCGAGGACATCGGGCTCGCCGAGGTCTACGACCTCTCGTCCGCCCTCGAGCTCGACTGGTACGAGGACGTCGGGCTCTGCAAGGAGGGCGAGGCCGAGCGCCTGCTCCGCGACGGCGACACCGCCCTCGGGGGCAGGGTCCCGGTCAACCCGAGCGGGGGACTCTCCTGCTTCGGAGAGGCCATCCCGGCCCAGGCCATCGCCCAGGTCTGCGAGCTGGTCTGGCAGCTGCGAGGCCGGGCCGAGGGCCGCCAGGTGGAGGGGGCGCGGGCGGGGATCACCGCCAACCAGGGCCTCTTCGGCCACGGCTCCTCGATCATCGTCTCCCGGTAGCGGCCACCCTCTCCGCAACCCGTATTGACGACCGACGGACCGGTCGGTACGGTCACGGGCGGCGCGAGGGCAGGGCGGTAGCAGGGGTGGCACCATGAACCGACAGCGAGCACCGCGCATCACGGTCTTGTCGTTGTGCCTGGCGGTTGCATTGGCGGTGGCCGCTGTGGCCGTCCCCCTGCCGGAGCTCCCGGGCATCGCCGGTGCCACCACCCCGACCACGTCGGGAACAAGAACGTGACGACCGGGCTGCTCCCGGTCTGCTCGACCAACCGGGACGTTGCGCCGTGCGTGCGGCCGATCACCGAGTCACCGGACCCCGTCGGCAACCTGACGGACCTCTGGACGATCTCCGAGACGATCCTCTTCCCTCCCGACGACCCGAAGTGGCGTTCAGGGGCTCGGGACACCAGGTCCGAACCGTCCTCCACTACGGTGTGAGCAGGGCGCGGCGGGCGCCGAAGGGTCACGGAGACCCGCCAACCGGGAGCGTCCCGTGACATCGACCGAGGCAGTCCAGAGCGCGGCGGACGAGCGTGGCAATCCTCTTGCGCCCTACTTCCCGCGGCTCGCCATCCAGTGGATGGCGGATGAACCGGAGACCCGCCACCGGGAGCTCGAGGGCACGATCGCCTTCGTCGACATCTCCGGCTTCACCAAGCTCTCGGAGGGTCTCGCCCGCCACGGGAAGGTCGGGGCGGAGGAGCTCACCGCGACCATCGGCACCTGCTTCGTGGCGCTCCTCGATCTGGCCGTGTCCTACGGGGGCCGGCTCCTCAAGTTCGGGGGCGACGCCCAGCTCCTCTACTTCTCCGGCGAGGCGCACCAGGCGCGGGCCTGCCGGGCGGCGGTCGAGATGCGCCGCGCGCTGCGCACGGTCGGTCGGCTCACCGTCCTCGGCCAGAAGGTCCAGCTCCGGATGTCGGTCGGTGTGCACAGCGGTCTGTTCCACTTCTTCCTGGTCGGTGAGTCCCACAAGGAGCTCTTGGTCACCGGGCCGGCGGCGACCGCCACGGTCACCATGGAGGGGACGGCAGACGCCGGTGAGATCGTGGTCAGCGAGGCGACCGCGTCGGCACTCCGGCGCGGGGTGATCGGCGCGGCCAAGGGGCCCGGCTACCTGCTGTCTCGCGCCCCCACGGTCCCGGCCGACTCCTTCCTCCCCTTCGAGCGGGTCGACCCGGATCTCGACCTGCTGCACGGGATCCCGACCGGCCTCCGGACGGTCCTTTCGGGTGCGCGCCCCGAGTCCGAGCACCGACGGGTCACGGTCGCCTTCGTCCACTTCGACGGGACCGACGCCATCATCGAGCAGTCGGGGCCGGCCGAGGCGGCCGAGCGGCTCCACCTCCTGGTCAGCGCGGTCCAGCGGGCGGTCGAGCGCCAGGAGGTCACCTTCCTCGCCACCGACGCCGACAAGGACGGCGGCAAGATCATCCTCACCGCCGGCGCACCCTCGACCTCGGGCGACGACGAGCACCACATGCTGCTCGCGGTCCGCGAGATCATGGACGACCACGGCCCGCTCCCGATCCGGATCGGGGTCAACCGGGGCTCGGTCTTCGTCGGCGAGGTCGGGCCTCCCTACCGGCGCACCTTCACGGTCATGGGCGACGCGGTCAACCTGGCCGCCAGGCTCATGGCCAAGGCCGAGCCCGGTCAGATCCTCACCACCCCCGAGATCCTCTCCCGCTCGCGCACCGGGTTCGTCACCGAGGAGCTCGAGCCCTTCTACGTGAAGGGCAAGTCCAAGCCGGTCCGCGCCCTGAGCGTCGGGGCGATCGCCGGGTCCCGCCAGGTCGGCGGGGGAGGCGAGCTCCCCTTCGTCGGCCGGGTCGCCGAGCTGGAGACCCTCGGGCGCATGCTCGAGGATGCCGCGGCCGGCAAGGGGGCCCTCGTCGAGATCGTCGGCGAGCCCGGTGCGGGCAAGTCACGCCTCGTCGAACGCCTCCGTACCGCCGCCGGCGAGATGGACCAGCTCTCGACGGTGTGCGAACGCTACGACTCGTCGACCCCCTACCACGTGGTCGGCCGCCTGCTCCGCAAACTGATCGGGCTCCCGCCGGAGGGGAGCGGGGCGACCGTCGCTTCGGCATTCCTGACCCGGGTCGGGCAACGGGCACCGGCGGTCCTCCCGCGGGCGCCGCTCATCGCGATCGCGCTCGGGTTGAGCGTGCCGGAGACGGCGGAGACCCGCGACATCGAAGAGGAGTTCCGCCGGCCGCGGATGGCCGAGGCGGTCATCGACCTGCTCGCCGACCTGCTCCCGGACTCGGGGCTGCTCACCGTCGAGGACGCCCACTTCATGGACGAGGCCTCGGCCGACCTGTTCGGGCACCTCGCGGCCCTGGTCGGGGCCAGCTCCTGGCTCATCTGCGTGACCCGCCGTGACGGCGTGGGCGTCTTCGTCGCCCCCGAGGAGTACGCGACCCGCCTCGAGCTCCCCCCGCTCGGGGTCGACGAGGCGACCGAGCTCGCTCACCTGGCGACCGCCGACGCGCCCCTCCCCCAGCACCGGATCGACGTGCTGGTGGCCCGCGCCGCCGGCAACCCGCTGTTCCTGCGCGAGTTGCTCGCGGTGGCCAGCCAGGGAGACGAGCTCGAGGAGCTGCCGGACTCGGTCGAGCAGGTGGTCGCCGCACGCATCGACCGCCTCTCGCCGGACGACCGCACCCTGCTCCGGCGCATCTCGGTGCTCGGCCAGTCGTTCCCCCACGAGCTCCTCGCCGAGGTGGTCGAGGACGTCCCGGCCGAGTTCGATCCGGCCTGGGAGCGTCTCGAGGAGTTCGTGGTCCGCGACGGGTTCGGCGGGCTGAGCTTCCGCAGCGCGCTGCTGCGGGACAGCGCGTACGACGGCCTCACCTTCCGGCTCCGCCGCGAGCTGCACGCGCGGGCCGGTGACACCATCCGGCACGCGGCGCTCGACCGGGGGAAGGACCAGCCCGAGCTCCTCTCGTTCCACTACCTGCATGCCCAGCGGTACGCCGAGGCGTGGACGTATTCGCTGGTCGCCGCCGAGCGGGCGAAGACCGCCTACGCCAACGTCGAGGGGGCCGAGTTCTACGAGCGGGCGCTGCTGGCGGGGAGGCGGCTCCCCGAGCTCGACCGGACCGAGCTGGCCGCGGTGCACGAGGCCCTCGGGGACGCCAGGAACAGCACCGGCGACTACCAGGGCGCGGCGGCGGCCTACCGGGCGGCACGCCGGCTGGTCAGCGGTGACCCGGTCGGCGAGGCGCGCCTGGTGTTCAAGCTGGCCCGGGTCCAGGGGTGGCTCGAGAGCTACTCGAACGCGCTGCGCTGGATCACCAAGGGACTGCGCCTGCTCGAGGGGGCGATCACCGTCGCCGCCCTCCGGCAACGCGCCGAACTGCTCAGCTGGTACGGCCGCTTCTGCCAGGAGGAGGGCCACCACGCCCGCGCGATCACCTGGTGCACCCGGGCGGTCGACGCGGCCGAGGCGGCCGGCGACAAGGAGGTGCTCGCCGAGTCCCTCCGGACCATCGACTGGGCGCGTCTCGAGCTCGGGCAGCTCGAGGAGCCGGACAACCTGGAGCGGGCGCTGACCCTCTTCGAGGAGATCGGCGACCTGACCGGCCAGGGCAGCACGCTCAACGGGTTGGGGATCGTCGCCTACTTCCGCGGGGAGTGGGATCGGGCGGTCGAGCTCTACGAACGGTCGCGGATCATCGACCGCCGCACCGGGAACGCGGTCAACGACGCGTTCATGCTGTTCAACATCGGCGAGATCTACCTCGACCAGGGGCGGCTCGACCTCGCCGACCAGCACATGGAGCAGGTGTCGCGCACCTGGCGCGCCGCCGGCTACCGCTCGGGGGTCGCCGCGGTCAAGGGAAAGCAGGCCCGGATCGCGACGGGGAGGGGCCGGTTCGAGGAGGCGCTGTGCCTCTTCACCGAGGCCGCGGACGAGTTCCGGGCCATCGGCAGCCTGGCCGAGGCCTTCGAGGAGCACGCCCGGATGGCCGAGTGCCTGGCGGCGAGCGGGGACCACCCCGCCGCGCTGGCCACCGCCGACGAGGCGCTCTCGGTCGCCCGCGGGCTCGGGGGGGTCCCGCCCCAGATCTCGCTGCTGCAACGGGTCCGCGGGGCGGCACTCGCCCGGCTCGGCCGGCCGGACGAGGCCCGCGCCGCGCTCGAGACCGGCATCGCCGCCGCCCGGAAGCGCCACTCGGCGTGCGAGGCCGCGCTCACCCAGCTGGTGATGGCGGACACCGGGCTCCTCCCGGACGGAATGGACGCCGACGGGCTCCGCAGCGAGGCCTGGGCCGTCCTCACGGCCCAGGGCATGGTCTCGACCCCCGACCTCACCGGGGCGACCGCCGGGCTCACGCGGAGCCGGTGACCAGGACGATCTTCCCGAACTTGCCGCCGGCGGCGAATCGCTCGTACGCGGCGGCCGCCTCGGCCATCGGGTAGGTCGCGGCCACCGGCACGGCGATCTCATCGGCGGCCAGGAGGGGGACCGCGTTGGCCTCGACCACGCCGGCCACCGCGGCCTTCTCGGCGTTGGACCGGGACCGCAGGGTCGAGCCGCGGACGGTCCCCCGGATGCGCATCAGCGCGAGCAGGTCGAGATCGAGCCGGCTGCCTCCCCCCACCCCGATGACCACGACGCGGGCGCCGACGGCGAGCGCCGGCAGCACCGCGGCGATGCCCGGGGCTCCGACCAGCTCGAGGGAGACGTCGTAGGGTCCGTGATCGGCCACCTCCTCGGGCAGGACGACCCGTCCGGCGCCGAGGGCGGCGACCTTCTCGTGGAGGGACGGGTCCCGCACGGTCGCCACCACCTCCGCCCCGGCGGCCCGGGCCAGCTGCACCCCTGCGGTCCCGACGCCCCCTGCCGCACCCGAGACCACCACCCGCTCTCCCGCGGAGAGCCCGGCCTGGGAGAAGAGCGCGTCATAGGCGGTCGAGAACGCCTCGGGGAACCCGCCGGCCGCTGCGTCGTCGATCCGGTCGGGGACCGGCAGCAGCGAGGACTCGGGCACTACCACGATCTCCGCCTGGGCGCCTCCGCCGCAGAGGGACATCACCCGGTCGCCCGGGGCGAACCGGTCGGCACCGGGACCGGCCCGCTGCACCCGCCCGGCGACCTCCATGCCGGGGACGTCGGCCGGCCACCCCGGCGGCGCCGGATAGAAGCCCTTCTGCTGGAGGAGGTCGGCGGCGTTGATCCCGGCTGCGGCCACCGTGACGGCCACCCCGCCGGGTCCCGGGACCGGATCGGGACGCTCCAGCCACCGGAGGTCCCCGTCCACGATGGTCACCGCACGCATCGCCCCAGGGTACCGGTGCTCCGCGGCACGATCCCCGTGCCCTCGGCCTATGGTGCGGCCCCGCACTGCCCGGCGACGGGGGTGGTCCCGCACTCGTAGTGTGTGGGCGGGAGGCCCTGGTCATGACTGTCGAGTCCACAGAAGAAGACGCGGCGCCCGCCGCGCCAGCGCGGGAGGAACGGGGTGCGCTCCTCGACACCCTCTTCCCGGAGCCGACTGCGGGGATGGTGCTCCATCGGGTCCTGGCCATGTCGGCCAGGACCTTCCTGCTCAACGACCGGGGCGAGCGGCACGACGAGGAGGCCCGCTCGGACCTCACGGCCGAGGCCCTCGATGCGACGCTCTCGACGCGTCCGCTGTGGGCCCAGTCCGCAGTCGGGTCCCTCGACGGGACCGAGCGGCGGTCGTCCCCCATCGAGCGCGTCCACCAGAGCCGGGTGGCCATGCGTCGCATCCGCTCGAACCTGCGCACCTTCCGGCTCCTGCTCGACCCCGGGTGGGGAACTTCGCTCCGCGCCGAACTTGCCTGGTACGGCAACCAGCTCGGACGCTCACGGGACCTCGACATCCTGGCGGCGGTCATCGACGGCACCGGCAGCGAGGTCCTCGACGCCGAGGACGTCGACCGGTTGCTCTCGGTCGTCGACACCCAGCGACGGGTGACCATCGAACAGATGGCCGCCCTGCGCAGCGGGCCGCGGCGCGCCCGGTTGACCGAGCAGATCAAGGTGCTCTGGGACGGCCCCGAGTTCAAGCCCAAGGCCAAGCGGCCAGCGACGGACGTGCTCCCGGCGATGCTGCAGCGGGCCCGGCGCGATCTGCGGGGCACCGCCCGAACCGCCAAGAAGACGCCCTCGGACGCCAATCTCCACGCGGTCCGGATCCGGCTCAAGGACCTGCGCTACGGCTGCGAGACCGTCGCCCTGGTCGAGGGCGATCCGGCCGCCAAGACAGCCAAGGCGGCCGAACGGTTGCAGACCAAGCTCGGTGACCTGCACGACGCGGTGTACTCACTCGACTGGTTGCAGACGCTGGCCCACGCCCGGGGCGATCTGGCCGCTCCGATCGACGAACTGATCGCCGCGCAGCGGGCGAGGGCCGGCGAGGCCCGGCGCGGGTGGAAGCGCGAGCTCAAGGAGGTCAATCGCCGCTGGCGGCAGTGGCAGAACGGCTGAGCCCGGCCGGCGGCGGGCCGGGACGGTACCGGGGGTCAGGCGGTCGGGTCGTCCGGCGCGTTGACCGCCACGTGGGCCGGCTCCCAGAGGCGGATACCCCCGAGGATGCCGGCGGTGTTGTCGATGACGGTCACGTCGTCGGGCAGATGGTGACGGAGCACGCGGCGGGAGTTCCCGCCACCGATGTAGAGGTGGTCGAAGTACGTGAGTGCGCGCATCGCGTTGATCGCCCGCATGACCCGTTTGTTCCAGCGCTCCTCGCCGATCTCCTTGCGGGTCGCCTCGCCGAGCTGCTCGTCGTAGGTCTCGCCCTTCCGGAACGGTTGGTGCGCGATCTCGAGGTGGGGCATCAACTGTCCCTGGTAGAAGAGCCCGGTCCCGAACCCGGTGCCGAGGGTGACCACCAGCTCGAGCCCCCGGCCCGAGACCACCGCGGCGCCCTGGATGTCCGCGTCGTTGGCCACCTTGGTGGGGATCCCGAAGGCGGTGGTGAGGGCCGTGGCCAGGTCGAAGCGCGACCACCGGGTGAAGAGCTGGTGGTCGACCGGGGTGCCCGGCCCGTGCTTGGTCGAGAAGTGGGGGGCCGAGAGCACCACACCGTCCCGGACCATCCCGGGGAACCCGACCGAGGCCCGTTCGGCTTCGGGCAGGGGCGCCATCAGCCCGACCAGCGCGGAGACCAGCGTCTCCGGAGGGCTCGGATAGGGGGTGGGGATCTTGACCCGGTCGGCCACCATGGTTCCCCCCGCATCGAGGACCGACGCCTTGAGCCCGGTGCCCCCGACGTCGACCGCCAGGGTGAACGGATGCCGCGGGGTGGCCTCGGTGCCGCCGGCCGCGATGCCGGGAACGGGTGCCGGGGAGGCGGTCGGATCGGGGAGGCTCATCCCGCCCACGCTAAACGCCGCAACCCCGGCTCCGCGTTCTCCCCGCACCCCGATGCGCCAACGCCGCGGCGGCGGTAGCGTCGCCGGGGTGACCGGAGACCCCTGGCTGGGTGATGCCTGCTCGCTGGTCGACGCCTTCCGCGCCGGCACCGTCCATCCGACCGAGGTGCTGGACGCGACCCTTGCGGCCATCGGGGACTCCGGACTCAACGCCTTCTCCCACCTCGACACGGACACCGCGCGGACGGTCGCCGCGTCGGCCGACGTGACCCGTCCCCTCGGTGGCCTGCCGGTCGCCGTCAAGGAGCTCGAGCCGGTCGCGGGATGGCCGTTCAGCGAAGGCTCGCAGGTCTTCCGAGACCGCGTGGCCGCACACGACTCGACCCAGGTGATCCGCCTGCGAGCGGCTGGTGCGGTGGTGGTCGGCCAGACGACGGCCTCGGAGTTCGGGAGCGTCAACTACACGAGGACCGCGGTGCACGGGACCACCCGCAACCCGTGGGACCCGACCCGTACCCCGGGAGGATCCTCGGGGGGTTCGGCCGCGGCGGTGGCCGGGGGACTGGTGCCGCTGGCCAGCGCGAGCGACGGGGGCGGGTCGATCCGGATCCCCGCAGGGTTCACCGGACTGGTCGGGCTCAAGTCCACCTACGGTCGCATCCCGCGGGGTCCCGGCACCCTCCAGCCCCCGCTGACGGTGACCTTCGGGTGCCTCAGCCGGTCGGTCCGGGACACCGCTCGGTGGTTCGACGTCTGCAACGGGTTCGACCCGCGCGACTCGCTCAGCCTCCCCAAGGTCGGCGGGTGGGAGGCCGGCCTCGGCTCGCTCGACCTCGGTGGCAAGCGGGCGGTGGTCTCGATCGACCTCGGCGCGGCCATCGTCGAACCGCAGGTCGCAGCGCTGGTGCTCGAAGCGGCGGAGGCCCTCATCGCGGCCACCGGGCTCCGTCGGGTCGACCTCGCGGTCACCCTCCCCGAAGGTGGGGTCGAGTGGGCGCTCTCCAACCTGGTCGGGCTGGCCGGCGAGCTCGGCGACCGGTACCCCGACTGCAACGGCGACCTCACCCCGGAGCTCCAGTTCGCGATGAACCTCGCCACCCACCACTTCGACGTGCAGGCCGCGGGCAGGGCCGAGCAATTCCGGATCCGGTTGAACGAGCAGATGGCCGACCTCTTCGAGCAGACCGACGTCGTCCTCTCCGCCACCAGCCCCGACGTCGCGTTCGTCGCCGAGGGACCGATGCCGACCACCATCGGCGAGGTCGACCTCATCGCGACCTACGGCTTCGAACGGGCCATCGGCAACAACGGCGCCCTCACCATCCCGGTCAACCTGACCGGCCTCCCGGCGGTGACCATCCCGGCCGGTGCGGTCGACGGGATGCCGGTTGGCCTCCAGGTCATCGGTCGCCACCACGAGGAGCAGCTCCTCCTCGATCTCGCGCTGGCCGCCGAGCGCGACCGGCCCTGGCCCCTCGTCGCCCCCTCGGCTCCGGCCTGACCCGGGTCACCCGGGGTCCGGGTCACACGGTGTCGTTCCACCGTTCGATCGTCTGAACGGCCCAGAAGACGACGAACGCGAGGATCTCCACGATCTCGATCGCAAAGACGAGATGTCCGTTCAAGGCCGAACGGTCACTCACCTGTGTGACCAAGAAGACGATACCGGCGGCGATCATGAACGACCCGACGGCGAGGTAGGACCACGCGTAGACCGGTTTGGTGTGCTGACGGCGAAGTCCGAGCACGCCGTTTGTGATCGCCGCGACGGCGAGCAGAAGGAACATCGCACATGCAGCTCGTGCGTGGCCCTGCAGGACCCACTCGTACCCCCAGCGAAGCAGGATCGATCCGGTGAGCACGAGCGCGAATGCGATCCCGAGCGTTATCCACGTCCCACTCGTGTACTCCTCGGTGGACCCACTGTGGCGCCACTGGAGGAGGGCTGCGATCAAGAGCAGACCGATGGCGACATAGCCCGCCAGGACGTAGGCGTGCAGGTCGTTGCTGATCGAGGCCGGCCCGAACGACGTGTGGGTGTCGGGCTGGTAATGCCCGGCACTCAGCATCTGCGGGCGGCAGACGCCCCGGACGTCGTCACCGGTCGGTACCAACGCGACGATCGGGGCCATCATCCCGGCGAGGCTCAGGCACGCGTCCTCGATCGCGGTCCGTCCCTTGATGGCGATGAGCGCGAGCCCGATTCCGACCATCACCCCGATGAAGACCGGGTGAACCGGCGTGTAGTAGTACCCGCTGATCGACCCGAGGAAGCAGTGGACCCCGCTCTGGGAGTACTCCTCGATGATCGAGTACGAGAGCGCCGCAACGGCAACCAGCATCCCGAGCCTCAGGTAGCGGTAGGTCTTGAGCGCAGCGGCGTCATGGCCCGGTTGAAACGTCAGACCCTTCTTGGTGAGGTCGACACCGGTGAATATCCGATCGGCTGGGCTCCCCATGTCCGCCTCCCTACGGGGTCGAATCGTCCGGCCATGTTCGTCTACCGGCAACCGTCCTTGGTGAATGCCCGAGCGTTTGTTCGCTCATTCGGGTGACGCCATCGCTCTCAGCCGCTGGTCGTCGAACCAGGTGCGGAGCTGCACCCGGACCGGCGGTAGGTCACGGTAGACCAGCACTCCCGCGCCCGGAGGGACCCGTCGCACCGCGTCGGGCGGCGCGAGGCGGCGCAGCGACGGTGTGCGGGTGGTGCTCGGCCCTCCGCGTCCGCCCGAGGTGGTGGCGGGCACCACCAGCTCCTCGTCCCCCACCAGTTGGCTCGCGTGGTCGAGTGTCGGTGGATCCGAGATCCCCGAGAGGAAGAGCTTCGCCCGGTGGTTGTTGACCACCGTCGGTCCCCTGGGCCCGTAGCGTGCCCCGATCTGGGAGAGGTCGTGCCAGACGGTCACCAGCTGCACGCCGTGACCGGGGGCTGTCGCCGCGAGCGCGTCGAGGTCGGGAAGGGGGGCGATGTTGGCCGCTTCGTCGAGGACCACCAGGAGCGGTGGGTCGAGCGGGCGGCCCGAACGGGTCACCCGTTGGTAGGCGAGGTCGAGGACCGAGCGCAGGACACCCACGAACAGGGGGGTCAGGCGGCGCTGGTCGTGAGCGGGCGCGCAGAGGTAGAGGGTGTCGGTGCCCGAGAGCAGGTGGTCGGCATCGACCGGGTCGCCGGCCTGCCCGCCGGCCGTCCCCGAGGGGTGACCCGCGCCGCCGGCGAAGGGTTCGAGCAGGGTTTCCACCGTCGTGGCGATCGAGCTGCGCTGACGCTCCTCCTTACCGAAGGCCGAGCGGGCGGCATCGAGCGCTTCGGGCACCCCGCCGCGCCCGAGGAGGTCGAGCACCTCGGCCTCCTCGCCGGTCTCCACCCAGTGGAGGACGTCGGCCATCTCCCTGCGGCCCAGAGCGGCGGCGAAGAGCAGGGGTGCGAGCATCCGCGCCGCCGTGGCGTACCAGAAGTCGCCGTCCTGCATGCTCCCGACCGACGAGCGGCCGACCTCGGTGAGGGTGGCCGCCGCCCGGCGGGCTCCCGGCCAGGTGCGGGCAGCCGGCAACGGCGACCAGGGGGACGGCGGGATCCCGGTCACGCCGGTGGGGTCGAAGCACTGGACCCTGCCGAGGGTGCGCCGGTGGGCGGCGGTGTGCTCGAGCAGGTCCGACTTCACGCTCGCGGCGACCACCGGACCCTGCCAGTCGAGGATGGCCGGCACGGCGAAGCCCGAGGTCTTGTGCGACTGCGTCGGACCGAAGACGATCACCGACTGGGATGCCTCGGCGGCGAGGAGGCGCCGTCCGGAGCGGCCGAGCACCAAGCGCCCTGGCGGTGCGGGTCCCCGGTTGGCCACGATGAGCTCGCGGAGGTCGCCGGTCCGTGCCCACCGTGCACTCGCCGAACCAACCGACGTCCGACCGCGTGTCCGAGCCTGCGGATCGGGCCGCGCACCGCGCCGGCGGCGGACCGCTGGCACCGGGTGGAGTGCCGCAAGGGCGAGCACCGCGCAGCCGACCCCGACGGCCAGCGGGGAGCCGGTCATCTGCCGGTGGGCTCGGCCGGTTCGGCCATCGCCTGATCGGTGTCGGTGAGCCAGCGCTCCCCCGACGCCAACCGGTGCTCGACGAGGAACGACCGCCGCCCAACCTTCCAGAGGGCGGTGCCCTGCCGGAGCTCGGTCACCAGGTCGGCCTCGGTCGCGGTGAGCCCCAACAGTTCACCGGTGCGGGCGACCTCGCCCGGCGACTGCGCATAGACCACCCGGGTCTCCGAGTCGGACAGCAGTCCTTCGGCCAGCCCGACCTGCTCCGATCCGGCTGCGCCCACCGACGCCAGGTCGGAGAGGCGGTGGAGCACCGCCATGTTGGCCACCCCGAGGGCCCGGGAGAGCTTCCAGGAGGACTGGAGCCAGCGGGCGACCCCCAGGTTCTTCAGAATGGCCCAGGCCTCGTCCACCACGAGGAGGATCCGGGTGCGCCGGCCGGCCCGGACCGCGTGCTGCAGCCACGCCGCCGCGCAGGCCATGAGCACACCGAGCGCGGGCGAGTGGTACACGGCGGCCAGGTCGAGCACGACCAGCGGACCGTCGAGCCGCAGCCCCTCGGTGGTCGGCCCATCGAACATGCCGCGCAGATCCCCGTGCACGAGGCGGCGCAGCTCGAGCGCCACGTCCCGCCCCTCCTCCATGAGCTCGACCTTGGTGGTGCGGAGGGCGGCGGCGGCATCCGCCCCGGGGTCGAGGAGGGCCTCCACCACATCGGGCAGGGTGGGCGCTCCACCCGCCCGTCCACGGGCGCGCGCCTCCGCGGTCCCGACGGCCGCGTCGACCGCGGCACGCTCGCGGGGCAGGAGCTCGCGCCCGAGGCAGGCGACGGCCAGGGACGAGGTCAGGTTGGTCCGCCAGCGGCGGTCGTCGCCGACCGGGTCGGATCCGGGTCCCGCCGCGTCACCGGAGACTCCCGGGGAACCCGTGTCGAGTGGGTTGAGGCGGATCGTTCCGCCGGGACGCAGCGAGATCGGGACCACCCCCCACGCCTCGGCCAGCGCGCCGTACTCCCCCTTGGGGTCGACCACCCACGCGTGGCGGCCGAACACCGCCTGGCGCCAGAGATAGGACTTCACGAACGAGCTCTTCCCCCTCCCGATCTGCCCGATGACCACCATGTTGGGATTTGTGACCACCCCGGCCCGGTACAGGGTGAACGGGTCGTAGACGAACGACCCGCCGAGGAGGTCCCGGCCGATCAGCACGCCCTCGTGCCCGAGGCCGGCCTCGCTGACCAGCGGATAGGCGGCCCCCAGGTGGCGGGTCGTCGCGACGTGGGCCGAGAGCCCGGGAGGCAGCCGGCTCACGCCAGACCGCGCCCGACCGGCACACCGCAGAGCAGCGCGGCGTCCTGCTGCCCGTACAGGAGGCGGACCTCGAGACGGGACTGGCCGGCGGCCTGCTCGAGTGCGGCGCAGGCGGCGGTGAGCTCACCGCGCGAATCGGCGGTCACGATGAGGAACGCCGAGAAGCGGAATTGGGCGTGTCCGTCGGCGAGCTCCTCGTCCCTCGCCTCGACGCTCTCCCGCTCGCGGGCGTGACGCGCGGTGACCAGGAACCCCCCGCGCCGACGCAGCTCGCCATCGGCCAGGTCGGCCGTCCGGGACTGGGCGACCTGGCGGGCGGCACGGACCGGACCGACCGGCTCCATCACCAGTGAGAGGGAACGCCGGAGCGGGGCGAAGAGCAGGGGCCCGAGGAAGTCGGGGGTGACCTCGACCCGCGGCCACTCGGCGATCCAGTAGACCGCGTGCCAGACGGCGTCGGTCCGGACCGCATCCCAGCGGGGCTCCACGGCCATCGGCCAGACCGTGCTGCACGGCCGGTCGGTGGTGGCGGTGACGCACCGGTCCCGCCAACCGGCAGGGCGCCAGGGCGCGGCGAGCAGCTCGGTGAGTGCGCCCGGACCGAGGACGCCGTCGACGGTCACGTCCGCACCCTCGAACGCCCGGCGGAGGCCGTCGATCTCACGGACCAGCACCGCACCCACACGCTCGAGACCACCCCCGCCCGCGCGGACCATCCCGGCCGCCCGCGCCGGACGCACGGTCACCGCGACCACCACCTGGTGCCGGTGGGTCACCGGAGACGACTCGTCGATCAGGGCGCGGTAGGTCGCGCCGGCCGGGGTGTCGGCGCCGAGGACGGCGCGATCGGCGAGGTAGCCCTTCACCGACCCACCGTCGTCGGGGAGGCACGTCTCGACCCACTGGACGCGGTGGACCGCGCTCCCCTCACGGGCGAGGGAGGCCAAGGCCCGCGCCCATGCACCGACCCGCGCGTCCTGCTCCTCGGGGCCGAGCAGGGCGAAGCTGTGGCCGCGCACGGCGAGCACCGCGGTCAGCGCGCGTGCCCGTCCGTCGACCACCACCCCCACCGGCCCGGTCGAACCGGCTGGATCGCCGGGCAGTTCCTCCACCCGGAGCCCGTCGAACACCGTCACGCCCGCCGGCGCCGAACCCGGTGAGGAGCCGCAGGTTCGAAGCCGCGGCGGGGTACCGGTGGAGGAGTCCACCGCGACCGGGACGCCCCGGCGGGGTCCCGGGTCGAGCTGGCGGCGCCGCCCGGCCGCCCCTGACCAGACCCAGCGGGCCACCAGGGGGAGCCACTGCTCACCGGTCCGGCCGCCGATCGGCCAGAAGGCCAGCGCGACCGCAACCCCCACCAGGGCGACCGCGACGAGGACGCCGGCGACCGACGGAGCGGCCCGAACCGCGACCACCGCGAGCAGCAGCCCGCCCGCCACCACCGCGATCTGGCCGCCCCGCCATCCGGCGACCACACCCCGTCGCTCGAGCGGCGGGAAGCGGTACCGAACCCGCGCCGCGGGCGTGCGCCGGTCGTCTGCGGTCACCGGGTCGGTGGGTCCGGCGAATTGCGTGCGGCGATGAGCCGCGGACCGAGCGCGTCGCGGCCGAGGGCGTCGGGCGCCAGCGCCCCGCTCTGCCGCGGAAGCGGTCGCAGGACAGCAGCCGGGTCCGCCTCCGCGGTCCGGGACGGAGCCGGGTCCGGGTCGTCGGCCGTCGGGTCCTCGAGCCACCGGCGCCAGACCTCGGTCGCCCCCGGGTGCGGTTCCCACATCGGGATCCCGTCGCCCGGGGACCTTCGGCTGCCCACGCCCGTGCCGCCAACGCCCGCGCCGCGAACGCCACCACCGGCACCCGCGCTGCCCACCACGCCGATCCCCGTCGGAGTGAGCCCACCGGCGACCTGCCCGCCGAGCTGCCCGGCCATCGACGAGCGCAGCGCGACCGCGGCGAGGCCCTTGGTCGGCGCGGCGGCACGGCTGCGGGCGCGCTGTCCGAGACCTTCGAGATGCCCGACCGCGCCGGCCTGGACGAAGGGGATCAGCCGGAACAGCGCCCAGGGCGCGAAGGCCGCCAGCAGCAGGAGGGCCGCGCCACCGAGGACCGGGGCGAACCCCCCTCCGGCCGACGACGCGCCGGACGGTGCCGTGCCCACCCCGGCGGCAAGGGCCCCCGCGGCCAGGCTCAGGACCGCCACGATGACGAACTTGGCGAGGACGAGCGCCACCAGGGTGTCCACGAGGCGACGGCACCAGTGCGAGATCGATCCCCAGACGAGGCTGGCCAGTGCGAGCGGCAAGAACAGGACGGCCACGTAGACCGCGGCCGAGCGGATGAGCAACTCGATCCAGACCATCACCGCGCCGATCACCACGGCGGTCGCACCCAGGAACACGACGAAGGTCGGCACCCCGGGCTGCCCCGCCGAGGCGCCCGACGAGAGTGCGCCGACCACCGACGAGAGGAAATGACCCGCGTCGAGACCGGCCCCTCCGGCGACGGCCGCGCACATCGCGTCGGTCACCGTGAGGCCGAGCTGGACCAGGGTCACGGCCACCGCGGTGAGCAGCAGCGCCAGCGGGGTGTGGACCAGGACGGACCGCAACAGCGTCGACGCGCTCTGGCGGTACACCGCCTGGATGACGCCGAGCAGCAGCAGCGGGAGCACGACCACACCGGCCAGCCCGGCCATCGTCTCGTAGTGGGAGACGAACCACGGGGCGCCGAGGTCGATCCGGGTCGTGCCGGCGAGCACGCCGCCGATCTGGCCCAGCAGCCAGACCGCTCCTGCGGTGACCCACCCGCCGATCGCCCCGAGCACGCTGTCGACTCCGAATCCTGCCACCTGGGACGCGGCCGATCCCACGGCCGAGGTGGCCGAGCAGATCGGTCCGAGACCCGCACCGCCGAGGGCGGCGGCGGCGGGCGGGCAGGCCACCGCCGGGATGGCCGGCAGGGCGACCAGGGCGGGCACGGTCAGTGCACGCCCTGTCCGGCGTTGAAGAAGAAGTTGACGATGGCCGGTCCTGCCCCGATCAGCAGGGCGGCGAGGCCCGAGATGAGCACCGCCCGGCGACCGACGTAGCTCTGCTGGTAGTTCTGTCCGTGGGAGCCGAGGGCCCAGGCGGCCGCGCCGACCAGAAGCCCGACCAGCGACAGGGCGAGCGCCCATCCCCCGATCCCGTTCATCAGGTGCTGGAGCACCTGACCGCCGGGCAGGGCGTTGGTGTCCGGGGAGAGGGTCACATCGGTGGTCCGGACCGCCCCGCCGGGGGACGGCACCGGCAGCGCCCGGGACGAGCCCAGCACAGCCGGGAGCATGGCGAGAGGCATCGGTGTCATTGGCCCACCCTACGGAGGCCGAGGGATCATTTCAAGCTGTTTCATTATTTTCCATGCTGTTTCCGCATCTCCTGACGTCGCATTCCGACCGTGCCGGGCCTGTCATGCTGGGCGGTGATGCCGTACGTGATCGGGTTCCTCGTGCTGGGCGCCGTGGCGGTGGTCGCGGTCATCGTCGCGGCACGCCTCGGTCGGAGCGCCGGGCGGCGCAGCCTCCAGCAGCGGCTCACCGCCCTCTCCAACCGTCTCGGGGTCGAACCGCCCGACGACGGCGGGGTCGAACCGGTCCTGAGCCACCTGGAGAAGGTCACCGGGGAGGCCGCCGAGGCGGTCACCGAGGCCAGCTCGGACGCCATCCGGTTGCGCCGTGCCCTCGACACCCTGACCCAGGGGGTGATCGTCTGCGACGAGCACGGCGAGGTCGCCTTCCGGAACGCCCGGGCGGTCGGGCTCATGAACAACCGGCACGGGGACGCGCTCGCCGCCCAGGCCGTCACCGAGCTGTTGGAGAACGCCTGGGCGGACGGCACGGCCGAGCGGACCCTCGACCTCTACGGCCCTCCCCGCCAGACCCTGGCCGTGCGCACCAGGCTCATCGACGACGGCCGCCGCCCGCTCGGGGTCATCGCGATCATCGACGACGTGTCCGAACGCCGGCGACTCGAGGAGATCCGCCGCGACTTCGTGGCCAACGTGAGCCACGAGCTCAAGACCCCGATCGGCGCACTCGGACTGCTCGCCGAGACGCTCACCGTCGAGCCGGACCCCGAGGTCGCACAGCGGCTGGCGTCCAGGATCCACGCGGAGGCCTTCCGGGTGAGCAGGATCATCGACGACCTGCTCGACCTCAGCCGCATCGAGTCGGAGGAGGCGCCGCCCCGCGAGCCGATCTACATCAACCTGGTCATGGCCGAGGCGGTCGAGCGGGTCCGGAGCGCCGCCGAACAGCGCCGGATTACCATCGAGCTCGATGAGCCCGACCCGCCGGTCCACGTGCTGGGTGACCGCCGGCAGCTGGTGTCGGCCATCCACAGCCTTCTCGAGAACGCGGTGACCTTCTCCTACGAGGACAGCGCGGTGCAGGTCTCCGGGTGCCAGGACAACGGCGAGATCCGCCTCTCGGTGGCCGACACCGGGGTCGGGATCCCCGCCCGTGACCTCGAGCGCATCTTCGAACGGTTCTACCGGGTCGACCACGGGCGCAGCCGGTCCTCCGGCGGGACCGGGCTCGGCCTCTCGATCGTCCGCCACGTGGCCAGCAACCACCAGGGCCGGGTCGAGGTCGACTCCCGGGAGGGCGAGGGCTCGACCTTCACCCTGGTCCTCCCCAACCCCCCTGAATACGCCGCATGACCAAATCAACGGTGGCGGATCCGACCCAGACCAAGGTCCTCCTCGCGGAGGACGACGAGTCCTTCATCGACGCGCTGGTGATCGGCCTGACCCGCGAGGGGTTCGACGTGACGGTGGCCCGCGACGGCACCGAGGCGCTGCGACTGTTCGCCGTGGTCGAACCGGACCTGGTGCTGCTCGACCTGATGCTGCCGCGGCTCTCGGGCATCGACGTCTGCCGCTCGATCCGCGCCCGTTCGTCGGTGCCGATCATCATGGTCACCGCCAAGGGCACCGAGATCGACACCGTGGTCGGCCTCGAGGTCGGGGCCGACGACTACGTCTCCAAGCCCTACCGGCTGCGCGAGCTGGTGGCCCGGATGCGGGCGGTGCTGCGCCGCACGCCTGCCGGGGAGACCCCGGTCGGGACCGAGCCGGTCCCGGGTGACGGGGCGGTCGCGGTGCGCGGCGGGGGGTCGGAGAAGACCGGCCCGATCGACGGCGGCGGGGGCGAGGTGCTCGAGGCCGGCGGCATCCAGATCGATCCCGACCGCCACCTCGTCTTCATCCGGGGCAAGGACGTCCATCTGCGGCGCAAGGAGTTCGAGCTGCTCTCGCTGCTGATGGAGAACGCGGGGCGCCTGCTGACCCGCGACGTGCTCATCGACCGGGTCTGGGGATCCGACTACTTCGGGGACACCAAGACGCTCGACGTGCACATCAAGCGGCTGCGCAGCCACGTCGAGGAGGATCCCTCCTCACCCAAGCTGATCACGACCATACGCGGGGTCGGCTACCGGTTCGACGCGCAGCGCGACTGAACGCGTGCGACCCGGTGGCGCTGTTTGATCAGCGCGCCGGGATGACCGTCTCGCCGCCGAGGTAGGGAGCGAGCACGCCGGGCAGCGCGATCGAGCCGTCCTCTCGGCGGCCATTTTCCACCAGGGCGGCCCAGATCCTGGCCCAGGCCAGCGCAGACCCGTTGAGGGTGTGGACGAAGACGGGGCTCCCACCACCGCCCGGCCGGTAGCGGATGACCGCCCGTCGGGCCTGGTAGTCGGTGCACCAGCTGACCGACGAGACTTCGAGCCACTGGTCGACCCCCGGCGCGTAGACCTCGAGGTCGAAGGTCCGCGCCGCAGAGTTGCCCATGTCCCCGGCGCAGAGATCGAGCACGCGGTAGCGGAGCTCCAGCGCCTGGAGCAGCCCCTCCGCCCTTGCCACCATCGACTCGAGCAGGGCCGGTGCCTGCCCGGGGGTCGAGTAGGCGAAGAGCTCGACCTTGTCGAACTCGTGCACCCTGAGCAGGCCACGGGTGTCCCTGCCGGCCGCCCCCGCCTCGCGCCGGTAGCAGGCGGTGCCCGCGGTGAGCTTGAGCGGGAGCTCGGACTCCTCGAGCACGTCGCCGCGCCACATCGAGGTCAGCGGGACCTCGGCGGTCGGGATGGCCCACAGGTCGTCGCGCTCGAGGTGGTAGGCGTCCTCGGCGAACTTGGGGAGGTGTCCGGTCGAGACCATGGTCTCGGTGAGCACCAGGGTGGGTGGGCGCACCTCCTCGAACTCGTCGGCGTGGCTGTCGAGGGCGAAGGAGCTGAGCGCTCGGAGCAGGCGCGCGCCGGTCCCCCGGTAGAGGGGGAACATCGATCCGGAGAGCTTGGCCCCGCGCTCCATGTCGAGCAGACCGAGCTCGGCACCGATCTCCCAGTGGGGCACCCGCTGGGACGCACCGTAGGCAGGAGGCTCCGACGGCCAGCTGCGGGCGAGGACGTTGTCCTCGGGACCGTCCCCGTCGGGCGCGTCGGGCGCCGGCAGGTTCGGGAGGTAGAGGAGCGCCTCGCGCACCGCCTCCTGGGCGCGGTCGGCCGCCACGTGCAGCGATCGCTCCTCCTCACCGGCGGCCCGGCTGCGTGCGGCAAGCTCGTCGGCCCTGGCCCGGTCACCGGCCCGCCGTGCCTCGGCCACCTCCTTGGAGAGGGCCTTCACCGTCGCCCGCAGGTCGTCGCGCACCCCGACCGCGGCCCGCAGCTCGGCGTCGAGCGCGACCAGGCGGTCGACCTCGCCGGGATCGACACCCCGGCGGGCGAGCGCCGCCTTGACGGCCGCGGCGTCCTCGCGCACCAACCGGATATCGATCATGACCGCCCAACGGTAGCGTGACCATCCGTGGACGGTGCCGACCCCGGGTCCGATCGGACCGACCCACCCGACGGTCCGGGGGACACGGCGGCGGTCCGGTGCGAACGCCTGCTCGTCCGTTACGGCGACACGGTCGCGGTCGACCACCTCTCCTTCGTCGGCCGGCGCGGCGAGGTCGTCGCCCTGCTCGGTCCCAACGGCGCCGGCAAGACCAGCACCGTCGAAGCGCTCGAGGGCTACCGGGCGGTCGCAGGCGGCACCGCGCGGGTCCTCGGCCTCGACCCGAGGCGCGACCATGCCGCACTGGTCCCGCGCATCGGGGTCATGCTGCAGCGCGGTGGCGTCTACCCGATGCTCGGCCCGGCCAGGGTGCTCGACCTCTTCGCCGGCTACTACCCGGATCCGGAGGATCCCGCCGCCCTGCTGGACCTGGTCGGCCTCGCCGGCGTCCGCCGAACCCCGTGGCGGCGGCTCTCGGGTGGCGAGCAGCAACGGCTCTCGCTGGCCCTGGCCCTCATCGGCCGTCCCGAGGTGCTCTTCCTCGACGAACCCACCGCGGGTGTCGACCCCGAGGGCCGGATCGTGGTCCGCGAGATCATCACCGCCCAGCGCGAACGGGACCGGTGCGTGGTCCTGACCACCCACGAGCTCGCCGAGGCCGAGCGGGTGGCCGACCGGGTGGTCATCATCGACCACGGACGGCTGCTGGCCGAGGGCACCCCGGCCGAGCTCGCCTCGGGGAGCGCGGATGGCTCGATCCGGTTCTCGACCGATCCGGGGATCGACGCCGGCTCGCTCGGCGCGGCCCTCGGTGTGGGCACCGTCGTCGAGGAGGAACGGCCGGGCAGCTACCGCCTCCGCCGGTCAGAGGGCGCGTCCACCCCCGCCACCGTGGCGGCGCTCGCCACCTGGCTCGCCGAGCGCGACCTCGCCCTCGGCGACCTCCGCACCGGTCAGTCGCTCGAGGAGGCCTACCTGGCGATCACCGGCGCCCACCGCGACCCCGCCGGCGACGAGGCACCGGGGGCGCTCCCCGGACGTCGCGGACGCGGACGCCACCGCCGGGCGGGGCGCTGATGCGTCCCCTGGCCGCCCAGCTCCGGGCCGAGGTGTCCATGATCTTCGGCAACGGCGAGACCCTGTTCCTCACCCTCGGGATCCCGGTGGCGTTCCTGCTGTTCTTCTCCGGGGTGCACGTGCTCCCCAGCGGCACCCACCACCCGGTGGACTTCCTGGTCCCCGGCATCCTGGCCCTCGCCGTGATGTCCACGTCGATGACCGCGCTCTCGATCGGCACCGGGTTCGAACGCGGCTACGGGGTGCTCAAGCGCCTCGGCTCCACCCCGCTCGGGCGGCCCCGCCTGCTGGGGGCCAAGATCCTGGCGGTGGTCGGCGTCGAGATGCTGCAGGCGGCGGTCCTGGTCGCGGTCGGCTACGCGATCGGCTGGAACCCCGGGGGCCCCGGCGGAGAGGGCGCCCTGGTCGGGGAGGCGCTCCTCGCCATGGTGCTCGGGACGGTGGCCTTCGGGGGCATCGGGCTCATCCTGGCCGGGACGCTCGCGCCGCTGGTCAACCTCGCGGTGGTCAACACCCTCTTCGTGCTGCTCCTCCTGCTCGGGGGGATGCTCATCCCGCTCGCATCACTGCCCACGTGGATGGCCGACCTGTCGCGGTTGCTTCCGGCGGCGGCACTGGCCGACGCCCTGCACGGGACGCTCGGGCACGGCACCCCGGTCACGCTCGGCGACTGGGTGGTGCTCGGCGTCTGGGCGGTCGCCGCACCGCTGGTCGCCGGGGTCACCTTCCGCTGGGAGTGAGGCGCGCGCGGCCGCTGCCCGACTGCGCCCCACTCAGGCCGGGCTGCCGAGCCGGTGCAACCACCCCCGGAGCTCGGCGGCGGTGACCGCGCCGATCACGTGGCCGCGCACCCGCCCGGAGGCATCGATGAAGAAGGTGTTGGGCTGGGCGTTGAGCCCGTAGAGGACCGAGGTGACCTTGAGGGTCGAGTCGACCCCCACCGGATACCCGATGCCGGTCTGCCGGACGAAGGCGAGGGCGGCGGCGGTCTGATCGGCCACGTCGACACCGACGAACTGCACGTTCGCTCCCCTCGCACGCGCCGACCGTTCGGTGGAGGCGAGCAGCGGGGTCTCCTTCTGGCAGGGCATGCACCAGGAGGCGAAGAAGTTGAGGACCACCGCCCGGTGCCTGTCCCGACCCAGCGCGTCGAGCGCCACCGGGGAGCCACCGGTCAGCGAGGGCAGGGTGAAGCCGGGGGCGATCGACCCCACACCGGCGACCCCGCCCGAACCGGACCCGCCATCGGAAGACGTGCCGAGCCCTACGAAGAGGAAGACGCCCAGGCCCGCTGCGATGACACACCCGATGAGCAGGGCTCGCAGGCGGTGGGGCTGGCGGGGGGCGGACGGTGGCGCGGGGGAGGACGCGGCGGGCGTGTCGGTCAATGGTGGACGAGGACGTCGACCGCCATGGCGACGAACAGCAGGGTCAGATAGGAGATCGAGTAGCTGAACAGCTGCATGGCCGCCTTCGGCGTCGCCTGCAGCCAGAGGCGCACCGAGAGGGCGACGAACCCCAGTCCGAGCGCGCTCGCGGCCGCCAGGTAGACGACGCCGAGGTGCGCCACCGGCGCGAGCAGGAGGGTGAGCCCGACCATGACCACCGTGTAGACGAGGATCTCACGCGCGGTCCGCTCGACGGTGGCGACCGCCGGGAGCATCGGCACGTTGGCGGCCCGGTAGTCGTCGCGGTACTTGACCGCGAGTGCCCAGAAGTGCGGCGGGGTCCAGACGAAGATCACCGCGAAGAGCACCAGCGGGGCCCAGGACAGGTTGTCGGTCACCGCCGCCCAGCCCACCAGGACCGGGACCGCGCCCGCCGCGCCGCCGATCACGATGTTCTGGCTGCTGGTCCGCTTGAGCCAGAGCGTGTAGACGAACACGTAGAAGAGGGTGGCCGACACCGCGAGCACCGCGGACAGGCGGTTGACCCAGAACCAGAGCTCGACGAAGGCCACCACCTCGAGGACGACCGCGAAGACCAGCGCGTTGCGCGGGCTCACCGCGCCGGTCACCAGCGGACGCCGCCGGGTCCGGTGCATGAGCTTGTCGATGTCCCGGTCCACGACCATGTTGATCGCGTTCGCCCCGCCGGCGGCCAATGCGCCGCCCAGCAGGGTGGCCACCATCAGCCAGACCGGCGGCAGGCCCCGCTGGGCGAGGATCATGGTCGGCAGGGTGGTGATGAGCAGGAGCTCGATGATCCGCGGCTTGGTCAGCGCCACATAGGCCCGGAGCCGGGCGGTGGCGGCGAGGCGGCTGGGCAGGGCCACCGCGGGGAGGGCCATGGCCGTCACACTAGTGCCTGCCGACCGCACCGACGAAGCCGGGTGGCGCCCGGAACGCCCCGGAAGCGCTGGTCGGGACCGGGAAGCGGCGCGTCCGGACCGGCCGGTACGATCGATGGACGGTGTCCATCCCGAGATCCGGCCCCCGCTCGTTCCTCCTCCTCTGCCGGTGCACCCTGGCAGCGATCGTGCTCAACGTGGTGACCGGCGCCGCCGTCCGGCTCTCGGACTCCGGGCTCGGCTGCCCGGACTGGCCGACCTGCTCGCAACGCCACCTGACCCCGCCGCTCGCGCTCCATCCCCTCGTCGAATTCGCCAATCGGATGGTCGTGGCGATCCTGGTGGTCTCCTGCGCGGTGACCGCCCTGGCCGCCTTCCTCCGCCGCCCCGGGCGACGCGACCTCCGCTGGCTCTCGGCCGGGCTGGTCGTGGGGGTCCTCGCCGAGGCGGGGATCGGCGCCGTCGTCGTCTACAGCAAGCTCAACGCGTACGTGGTCATGACCCACTTCATGATCGGCATCTCCCTCCTCGCGGTCGGTGTCCTGCTCACGCTGCGGGCCGGGCACGGGCCGGGGCGCGGGGTGGTCGTGGTCGGTCGGCGCGCGCTGATCATCTCCCGGGTGTACCTCGGCCTGCTGGTGGTGGCCATCGCCGCGGGCACCGCGACCACCGGGGCCGGCCCCCACGCCGGCGGCGTCGGAGCCAAGCGGGTGCCGATCGGGCTCTCCGCCATGACCCGCATCCACGCCGAGATCGTGCTGGCCACCGCGGCCACCCTCCTGGTGCTGCTCCTGGAGCTCTGGCGCTCCGACGCGCCGGTCCGGGTGCAGGAGGCGGGTCGGGTCCTCCTGGTTGCGATGGTCGCTCAGGGGATGATCGGCTACACCCAGTACTTCACCCACCTGCCGGCACTGCTGGTCGGGTTCCACGTGCTCGGGGCCACCGTGGTCTGGTCGACCGCGCTCTGGTTCCACCACGGCCTCGCCGATCACCGTCCCGAGACCGCCTGGGACCCGGAGGCCAGAACCGGCCCGGCGGGGCTGGTGGGTACCGAGGGTCGCGACCCGCTGCCCGGGGCGGCCCCGGTGCCGGAGCCGGCGTGACACTCCGCCGGCCGCGCGGAACCCGGGTGCCGGGGGACGCGCCCCCGTCGTCCACGACCGCTCGGGGTCGGTCGGGGCACTGCCGGCCGAGGCCATCCCCGAAGGGGACGTCCGCACCGAGATCGAGGAGGACGTCACGACCGACCGGCCGTGGCTGGTGATCGTCTGGAACGACCCGATCAACCTGATGTCCTTCGTCACCTACGTCCTCCAGAAGCTGTTCGGCTATTCGAAGGAGAAGGCCACCAAGCTCATGCTCGACGTGCACCACAAGGGGCGGGCCGTCGTGTCGTCGGGAACCCGCGAGCGGGCCGAGCTCGACGTCTACCGCCTCCACGAGCACGGGCTCTGGGCCACCATGGAACAGTCACCGTGAGCCCGCCGATCCGTCGGCGACGCGACGGTCGGTACGTGCTCAAGCTCGATCGCAACGCCCGGATCGTCCTGGCCAATCTTGCCCAGCAGCTGCCCGACGCCCTCGAGTCACGCGATCCGATGGTGCGGAGGCTCTTCCCGCCCGCCTACCCGGAGGCGAAGCTCGCCGACGCCGAGCGCGAGTACCGGGAGCTGGTGGACAATGCGCTGGTCAATCACCACCGGGAGGCCCTCGAGGTCCTCATCGAGACGGCCGACGCCGACACCCTCGACGAGGCGCAGTTCGCCGCCTGGCTCGACGCGGTGGGGGCGCTCCGCCTGGTGCTCGGGACCCGGCTCGACGTCACCGAGGACATGACGCCGCCACCGCCGGACGACCCGACGCGCGGCCGAGTACGGGCTCTACGAGTTCCTCGGCGAGCTCCAGTACCTCATGGTCGAGGTCCTCGCCACCGAGCTGCCGGACGAGGGGCGGCCCGATGGGATGCTCTGATCCCTCTGCTATCCTCCCTAGGCTCCAGACAGGTTCGAGCCCCCATCGTCCAGCGGCCCAGGACGCCGCCCTTTCAAGGCGGTAACACGGGTTCGAATCCCGTTGGGGGTGCGCGGTACACCCCAGCGCAGAGCAGCTGGTTGGGGACCTGTGGTGCAGTTTGGAGTGCACGCCGCCCTGTCAAGGCGGAGGTCGCGGGTTCAAATCCCGTCAGGTCCGCCACCCCGGTCCCGCCGGGGCGAGGTCGGGTAGCTCAGTTGGTAGAGCGCGCGCCTGAAAAGCGTGAGGTCACCGGATCGACGCCGGTCCCGACCACGGAGGAGACTGCTCGCCGGACTCCGCGCGGCGATGTTCCGAGACCACCCACATGGTCGGGTTGACCCACAGGGTCCGCGATACTGGGCCATGGCACGGTCCGAACTGCAGACGTCTTCCCGCTCGCGCCTCCGTCGCAAGACGGAACGGGGGAGCCATGACCGGGCGCTGGTCGATGCCATCCTGGACGAGGGATTGCTCTGCCACGTCGGCTTCGCCGATGGCGAGTCGACCTTCGTCCTCCCGACCGGCTATGCGCGGGTCGGCGACCGGCTGTTCCTCCACGGAGCCGCGGCGAACCACATGCTGCGGACGCTTGGCTCCGGGGTCCAGGCCTGCGTCGCGGTGACCCTGCTCGACGGCCTGGTCCTGGCCCGCTCGACGAGGGATCGGCGAAGGTTCGGACCGGTGGTCCCATCGAAGAACCGGAGGACCTCGAGCTTCCGGTCTGGGCCGGCCAGCTGCCCTTCGCCGTCATAGCGGGGACCCCTGTCCCTGACGACGGCGTGGGGACGATGGGTTCCCCGCCGAGCTACCTCGTCGACTACCGCCGCTAGCAGGACACCCGCCGCACCGCCCGGAAGAGGCGAAAGGGGCCAGGCCCGGAGCAAGTAATGGTTGGCGGGTACCCCTGCTCGACGAGCCTGGCACTCCCGAAAACCACCCTAGGCAGAGCAACCCTGGTTGCCGCAAGGCCGGCGCAACCGGGCCTTGACAGCCGTGCTATTCCGATATATCGTGAGCATACGTGAGCAGTCCCGATAGGGGCGCTCAAGAGCGGGCCGGCCGAGGAAGTCCGGGTCCCACACGATCGAACAGGAGGCAGAACACATGCATGGACACCACCACGACAGAGGCAGAGGCGAGGACAACAGAGGTAGAGGCGACAGGCCACCGGCCGGGCCCTGGAGCCGGACGGGCGCGGTCGACCCGTCGGAGGGCAGGGCGCGGGGGCGGGGTCGGGACCGTGGGCGAGGGCGCGGGTGGCCGGACGCCTTCGGACCGGGCTGGGGTTGGGGCGGTCGCGGGTTCGGCCGGGGTCGGAAGGTCGGTCGCGGTGATGTGCGCGCCGCGATCCTGGCCCTCCTCGCGGAAGAGCCGATGCACGGCTACCAGATCATCACCGAGCTCACCGAGCGGAGCGGGGGCGAGTGGCGGCCGAGCCCCGGTTCGGTCTATCCGACCCTCCAGGCGCTCGAGGACCAGGGCCTGGTCATCGCGGACAAGGCGGAGGGTCGTCGGGTGTTCCGCTTGACCACCGAGGGCACGGTCGAGGCCGACGCGGCCGGCGACGGGCCCGCCCCCTGGGAGGTGGCCTCCCGCGGCGCCAACCGTTCGCTGGTCGACCTCCGCGACCTGATGACCGAGGTCGCAATTGCCACGGTCCAGGTGGGAAAGGCCGGCAGCGAGAGCCAGGTCAAGGCCGTCGCGGAGATCCTCGCCGAGACCCGCCGCCGTATCTACCTGATCCTGGCCGACGGCGGCGCGGGCACCGATCCGTCCGACCAAGCGGGCGGGACCGAAGGGACCCAAGGGACGGGCGGGACTGCTGGAACGGAGCCCGGGGCGTAACCGGCTCGACTCCCGGCAGCTGCCTGTGTTGAACTTCGACCCATGGCCAACAGGCTCGAGATCTCCCGTGACATCGCCGCGCCGTCCGAGGTGGTGTACGCCGCCATCTCGGACATCTCACGCATGGGCGAATGGTCCGAGGAATGCCATGCCTGCGAGTGGCATGCGGGCTTCGACGGCCCGGTCGTCGGAGCCACCTTCGACGGCCACAACCGCCACGGCGAGCACGAATGGACCACGCAGGGCAAGGTCATCGAGGCCGAGCCCGGCCGGGCGTTCGTCTTCGAGTGCTCGATGATGGAATTCCACTTCTCGACCTGGGGGTACCGCATCGAGCCGACCGGGTCCGGATGCCGAGTGACCGAATGGAGCGAGGATCTGCGGCCGGAGTCGGCCATGGAGTTCAGCAAACAGATCTCCGGCGTGGACGACCGCTCGGCGCGGAACCGTCAGACCATGAGTGCCGGCCTCGAGCGCCTCGCTGCCGCCCTCGAGGACTGAGGGGCCTTTACTCGAACGGCCCCGCGTTCTCTGATCGAAGATCCCCGTCGGGTCGGTCACCCACTCCAGCGCGGGTTGACCGGCCTGCGGTCTGCCCGCCGGGGTGCGTATCGGATCTCGTACGAGATCGATGATTCGGGTGCGGAGGTCAGGATATTGCGGATCGACCATCGGGCTGACGTCTATCGTCGGCACTAGGACGTTGCACGCCAGAGCGCTGCGCGTGCTCGCTCGGAGTCTGGTGGCGGGTCCCAGCCATTCCTTGCCCTCTTACCGCGACGGGACGCGACGGGCCGGGTGCGGGCGCCGTCCACACCGGTTCGCCCGGATCAGGCGCCCTCGTAGGGGAACCCGAGGTCCGGCGCCGAGAGCAGCGCCCGGAACGCGAACCCCTCGGCGGCGGCCATCGCCGCGCAGGTGCCGCCGCGGTCGACCACCGCCAGCAACAGCACCGGCACCGCGCCGGCCTCGACGACCGCGTGCGCGGCCTCGAGCAGGGAGGTGCCCCGGGTCACGGTGTCCTCGGTGACCACGACCCGGTCGCCCGGGTCGAGCGCGCCGGCGATCCGTCCCCCCGCGCCGTGGTCCTTGGCCTCCTTGCGCACGCTGAACGCCTTGAGCTCCCGCCCACGGGTGGCGGCGACACCGGCCACCACGAAGGCGACCGGGTCGGCGCCCATGGTGAGCCCCCCGATCGTGGTCGCCTCCGCGGGCAGCACCGAGAGCACGCCGTCGGCGACCAGCAACATCCCCCCGGGGCGGCAGACCGTCTGCTTCGAGTCGATGAACCAGCTGCTGGTCCGACCCGACTTGAGGACGAACGCACCCCGCTTGACCGAATGCGCGAGGAGGTGCTCCCGCAGCGGTCCGAACTCGGTGTCGGGGAGCGGATCGCTCACCGATCACCCGCCCCGGATCCACGGTCCGGCCAGAGCGCCGGCCCGACCAGCTCGACCCCGCGGTCACCCGCGGCCACCCGTCCGACCACCACCGCCTCGACCCCGGCGCCCGACAGGGCGGCGAGGGCCGCGTCGGCTGCGGTGGGTGCGACCACCAGCACCATGCCGAGGCCCAGGTTGAAGACGCGGGCCATCTCGGCGTCGTCGACCGGGCCCAGGCGACGGATCTCGGCGAAGATCCGCGGCACCTCCCAGGTCCCGCGTTCGACGACCGCCCGGCACCCCGGCGGAAGGGCGCGGGGGAGGTTCTCGTCGATGCCCCCGCCGGTGATGTGGGCGGCGGCGTGGACCTCGGCGGCGGCCAGTGCCGCCCGCACGGCCGGCGTGTAGAGGACCGAGGGCAGCAGGAGCTCGTCGGCCACGGTCGTGGACGCACCCACCCAGGCCGGGGAGCCCAGGGTGAGCCCGGCCCGGTCGAGCAGGACGTGGCGGGCCAGCGTGTAGCCGTTGGAGCGGAGCCCGGGGGAGGGCAACCCGATGAGCAGGTCACCGGGGGACACCCGTGCCGGCCCGAGCACCGCGTCGCGCTCGACCACGCCGACCGCGAAGCCGACCAGGTCGAACTCGGCGGGCGGGAGCACCCCGGCGTGTTCGGCCATCTCGCCGCCGAGCAGGGCCGCGCCCACCTGCCGGCACCCCTCGGCCACACCGGAGACCAGGTCGGCCATCCGGGACGGGTCGAGGGCGCCGGTCGAGATGTAGTCGAGGAGGAAGAGCGGCTCGGCCCCCTGGCACACCAGGTCGTCGACGCACATGGCCACCAGGTCGATGCCGATGGTGTCGAGGCGCCCGGTCTCCCGGGCGACGGCCGCCTTGGTCCCGACCCCGTCGGTGGACGCGACCAGGACCGGGTGCTCGTAGCGGCCGGCGTCGAGACCGAACAGGCCGCCGAAGCCGCCGACATCGCCGAGCACCTCGGCACGCCGGGTGGAGGCCACCATCGGGAGGATCAGCTCGACCGCCCGCCGGCCCGCGGCGATGTCCACCCCGGCATCCGTGTAGGTGGCCGAAACCGGGGGATCGGGAGGGGGTGCCTCGACCGGCACGCTCCCGGTCACGCCCGCGTGAGACCCGCCGTCTCGCGCAGCGCCGGCCGTTCGCCGAGCTCGACCCCGCTCACCGACACCGGGTAGCGGCCGGTGAGGCAGGCGTCACAGAAGCCGGCGCCCGGGGCGTCGATGGCCCGGACCAGGTGCTCGAGGCTCAGGTACTCGAGCGAGTCGACGTCCAGGAACTCGACGATCTCCTCCGGGCTCCGGACCGCGGCGAGGAGCTCGGCGCGGTCGGGCGTGTCGATGCCGTAGAAGCAGGGCCACTTGAACGGCGGCGACGAGATGCGCAGGTGCACCTCGGTCGCACCGGCCTCGCGGAGCATGGTGACCATGGCCCGGGTGGTGGTGCCCCGCACGATCGAGTCGTCGACCACCACGAGCCGCTTGCCGGCGATGTTCTCGCGGAGCGGGTTGAGCTTGCGCCGGACCCCGCTGGCCCGCTCGGCCTGGGTCGGTGCGATGAAGGTCCGCCCGATGTAGCGGTTCTTGACCAGGCCCTGGCCGTAGGGGATCCCGGAGGCCACCGCATAGCCCTCGGCCGCCGGCACACCGGAGTCGGGGACGCCCATGACAAGGTCGGCCGCGACCGGGCGCTGGGTCGCCAGCAGCTGCCCCATCCGCCGGCGGGCCCCGTGGACCTCGTTGCCGTAGAGGGTGGTGTCGGGCCGGGCGAAGTAGACGAACTCGAAGATGCAGAGCTTGGGGTCGAGGCGTTCGTCGGGGAACGGCTGCAGCGAGCGGACCTGGCTGCGGTCGATGACCACCATCTCGCCGGGCTCCAGCTCGCGGACGAAGGTGGCGCCGATGACGTCGAGCGCTGGCGACTCGGACGCGAGCACCCAGCCCACCTCGTGCTCGTCGGTCGCCTCGAGCCGTCCGAGGCAGAGCGGACGGAAGCCGTTGGGGTCGCGCACGCCGATCAGACGATCGGCGTCGAGCAGGACGAACGAGAAGGCACCTTCGAGCTCCGGGAGGACCGTGAGCAGGGCCTGCTCGAGATCGACCCCGTCGTCCACCCTCGCGCTCGGACTGGTCGGGCGGGAAGGCCCGGGCAAGGAGCTCGGCGACCAGGTCGCTGTCGGAGGCGATCAGGCCGGGTAGCATGCCGGCCGACTCGGCCAGGTCCGGGGTGTTGGTCAGGTTGCCGTTGTGGGCCAGCGCGAAGCCCGAGCGGCCCACCCCGCGGAACGCCGGCTGGGCGTTGATCCAGTCACTCGAGCCGGCCGTCGAGTACCGGGTGTGGCCGATGGCCAGGTGGCCGCGCAGACCGGAGAGCTTGCGCTCGTCGAACACGGTCGTGACCAGCCCCATGTCCTTCATGGCGGTGATCAGGTCGCCGTCGCTGACCGCCATGCCGGCCGACTCCTGGCCGCGGTGCTGGAGGGCGAACAGCCCGTCGAAGGTCAGGTGTGCCACGGGACGCCCCGGGGCGTACACCCCGAAGACACCGCATGCTTCCTTGGCCTCCATCATCGGTTGGTCACCGCACGCACCGGGGTCGTCGGGATCGTCAGCGACAGGGTCCACCCTGTCCCCGAACCGCTGCTCCCCACCTTAGTGCCGCGGGCCGGGGGCCGGTAGCGTCGGCCGCGGTGATCGACCTGCACACCCACTCGACCGTCTCCGACGGCAGCGATCCGCCGGAACGGGTGGTCGAGCTCGCCGCGGCGGCCGGGTGCAGCGCGATGGCGCTCACCGACCACGACTCGCTGGCCGGGGTGGGCCGGGCCGCGGAACGGGCCGCGGCACTCGGGATCACCTTCGTCCCGGGGTGCGAGGTCTCCTGCGTGCCGGTCGCCTCGGGAGGCATGCATGTCCTCGTCTACTTCGTGGACGACGACGGGAGCCCCCTCGGGTCCGAACTGATCCGGCTCCGGGAGGACCGGCGGCGGCGCAACCTGGCCCTCGCCGAGCGGCTCGCCGAGCTCGGCATCCCGGTCACCTTCGCGATGGCGGCGGCCAGAGCCGGCAGCGAGGAGGGCACCGGCCGTCCGCACTTCGCCGCGGCCATGGTCGAGGTCGGCGCGGTCGAATCGATCGACGAGGCCTTCGACCGCTACCTCGGCAACGACGGCCCGGCCTTCGTCCCCAAGGCCCGGCTCACCGCGGCGGACGTGGCCGCGTCGGCCGCCGCATCGGGAGGGGTCGCGGTCCTCGCCCATCCCTACAGCCTCGGGCTCGAGGGGAGGGAGCTGGCCCGTGCGGTCGGCGACCTGGCCGATGCCGGCGTGGCCGGGATCGAGGTCACCTACGGCCGCTATTCGCCGCGCCAGCGAACCGAGCTCGGCAACCTCGCCCGCCGCTTCGGCCTGGTGGCGACCGGCGGATCCGACTACCACGGCGTGACCACGCCCGATCTGGCGGTGGGAACCGGCCAGGGTGACCTGCGGGTCCCCGACCGGGTGCTCGACGAGCTCGCGGCCCGGCGGCCGCCGGGGCAGCAGGGACGGGCCGCCCCGTGACCGGTCAGTTGGTCACCGGGGCGATCCCGTCGAGCAGGTCGGGCAGGCGCCCCCGCCATGAGCGCACCGCCTCGGCGAGCTCCAGGTCGACGAGGTCCCCGATCGAGATCCGGTCCCCTCCGGCCACACCGAGGACCCGGAAGGCGACCCCCTCCCCGGCCGCCCGCGCGGTGAGCTCGTGGCTCCGGGTCGTGCAGACCACCACCCGTGAGGGTGCCTCGGTGAACAGCTCGTGGTGGTCGGCGACCCCGGCCACCCGGACCCCGAGGCAGGAGCGGACGGCCAGCTCGGCGAGGGCCACCCCCAGGCCACCCCCGGAGACGTCGTGGATCCCGCCCACGAGGCCGTTCCCACCGCCGACCCCTTCCGCGACCAGGGAGGAGACGAACCCGACCAGGCGGCGGTGACCGGCGAGGTCGAGGGGTGGCAGGGTCCCGTTGTGGTGGCCCCGCCGCTCGACCGCCCAGCGCGAGCCGGCGAGGGACGGTGCGCCGCGGCGGTCGCCGGCGGTACCGACACCGGCGTCGAGGAGCACCAGGGTGCCGCCGTCCACCAGGGTGACCCCGGGCGGGCGGGCGGCAAGGCGGTCGATGAGCCCGAGTGCGCCGATCACCGGGGTGGGGTCGATGTCGGCCCCGCCGCTCTCGTTGTAGAGGCTCACGTTCCCCCCGATCACCGGGAGGCCGAGCGCAAGGCAGGCCTCGGTCATGCCGTCGACCGCCTCGGAGAGCTGCCACATGACCTCGGGGTGCTCCGGGTTGCCGAAGTTGAGACAGTTGACCACCGCCAGGGGCACCGCCCCCGAGCAGGCGAGGTTGAGCGCGGCCTCGGCCACGGTGGCCGCGGTGCCGGCGCGGGGGTCGATCGCACACCAGGTCGGGTTCGAGTCGGTGGTGAGGGCGAGCCCGCGCTCCGAGGGTGGCAGCCCCGGCGCCGCCAGGCGGAGCACCGCGCTGTCCCCGCCCGGGCCTTCGACCGTGTTGCAGAAGAGCTGGTGGTCGTACTGGCGGTAGACCCAGGACGGGTCGGCGAGCAGCGCCAGGACGTCCGCCCCGCAGTCGGCCGGAGCCGGCAGGGTCCCCGGATCGTCGGCGGCGCGGGCCGCCTGGTCGGTCGGCCGAGCCAGTGGCCGGTGGTAGAGGGGCGCCTCCTCGGAGAGGGCGGCCGCCGGGACGTCGCCGAGCACCTGGCCGTCGAAGCCCTCAAGGATCCGCAGCCGTCCGGGCTGTCCGCTCCCGGGTTCGGTGACCCGCCCGACCACAGCGGCGCGGACCTCCCACCGCCGGCAGACCTCCTCGACCCGGGGGAGGTCGGCCGGGGTCACGATGGCCAGCATCCGCTCCTGGCTCTCGGAGGTCATCACCTCCCAGTCGGTCATCCCGGGCTCGCGTCTCGGGACCGCCGAGACGTCGACGTCCATCCCCAACCCGGCCCGGGCCGCCGTCTCGCTGGTTGCGCACACCAGGCCGGCGCCACCGAGGTCCTGGATGCCGACGACCAGCTTGGCGTCGAGCATCTCGAGGCAGGCCTCGATGAGGCGCTTCTCCTCGTAGGGATCGCCCACCTGCACGCTCGGGCGCTTGGCGGACTCCGCGTCGGCCGCCCCCTCGCCGCCGAAGCCGGCCGAGGCGAGCACACTGACCCCGCCGATGCCGTCGCGGCCGGTCGACGACCCGAGCAGCACGGCCAGGTTGCCCACGCCCGAGGCGCGGCCGAGCACGAGGCGCTCGGTGGGGAGCACGCCCATGCACAAGACGTTCACCAGAGGGTTCTGGGCATAGCACGGCGCGAAGGTGAGCTCGCCGCCGATCGTGGGCACCCCGACCGAGTTGCCGTACCCGGAGACGCCGCCGACCACCCCCTCGATCAGCCACTGCTGGCGGGGGTCGGCCGGGTCGCCGAAGAAGAGGGGGTCCATCACCGCGATCGGGCGGGCACCCATGGTGAAGATGTCCCGCAGGATGCCGCCCACCCCGGTCGCCGCGCCCTGGTAGGGCTCGATGGCCGAGGGATGGTTGTGGGACTCGATGCGGACCGCCACCGCGATGCCGTCGCCGGCGTCGACCACCCCGGCGTTCTCGCCGGGGCCGACCAGGACCCGGGGACCGTCGGTCGGGAGGCGGCGGAGATGGACCCGCGACGACTTGTAGGAGCAGTGCTCGCTCCACATGACCGCGAACAGGGCGAGCTCGAGGTGGTTGGGACCGCGCCCGAGGATGGCCTCCACCTCGTCGCGCTCGGCATCGGTGAGGCCGAGCGCCCGGTGCAGCGCCGGGTCCGCAGCGAGACCGGTCGACCCCACTGTTGCACCCGGTTCCACCCGAGGCAGCGTACCCGCCGGCCCTCCCGTCCCCTGCCCCCCGGCCACCCGTCGCGAGATGCCGTGTGGGTGCGCGGCGGGCCAGGACCGGTCGGACGCTGCGCATTTGGCCGGGCGCTGGTCCGGCACGCTCCTCCACCTGGGCCGGCTTCCCGCTGCTCTTTCGCCCGGCACCACCGGTTGTTCACGCGCCCATTGAGCGCAAAAACGGTGACGCTGCTGCAGGCGATGCAGGCGGTCCTTCCCTCGAGAAGGGAAATCACCTGCCTGAACGCAGTCCCCGGTCGCGCCGGTCGGCTTGCAGGGGCTATGTAGAGTGGGCGAATTTGCCCAGAATGGAGCACTCTGGGAGGCTGTCCGCATGGCACCCACCGCTGCGGGAAAATCCCGCAAGAAGACTCCGATGTCCGACGCCCACAAGGCCGCCCTGGCCAAGGGACGGGAGGAGGGGCGCATCGTGCGCCAGTACCTCGAGGCGCTGGAGTCGACCAAGCCCCGTCGCGGCCGCAAGCGCACCCCCGACTCGATCCGCCGCCGGTTGTCGACGATCGAGTCCTCCCTGGCCACGTCCGACCCGCTGACCAAGCTGCACCTGGTCGAGGAGCGGCACCGGCTCGAGGACGAGCTCGCCCATCGCGGCGACACGGTCGACCTCGCCGCGCTCGAGAAGCGCTTCGTGAAGGTCGCCCGCCCCTACGGTGAGCGGAAGGGCATCTCGTACTCGGCGTGGCGCACGGTCGGGGTCAGCGCATCGGTGCTCGAGCAGGCCAAGATCGCCCGCACCCGCGGCTGACCGCCGGACGGGCTCAGGCCGCCGGCGCTCCGGGAACGGCCGACGCCGCGCCCAGCAGGCCTCGGAGGAGGACGGCCCCGTCCTCGGTTCCGAGCAGCGGGTCCGCCGCCCGCTCGGGGTGTGGCATGAGGCCCACCACGTTGCGCCCGGCATTACACACCCCTGCGATGTCGTCGATCGAGCCGTTGGGGTTCTCCACGTAGCGCAGCACGATCCGTCCCTCGGCGCGGAGCGCCCCCAGGGTTGCGGCGTCGCACGTGTAGTTCCCCTCGAAGTGGTTGATGGGCAGGTCCAGCTCGGTCCCGACCGGCACACCGGCGGTGAGCACCGTGTCCGCGCGCTCGACCCGGACCCGGACCGTCGTGCAGAGGAAGCGGAGGCCCCGGTTCTTCTGGAGCGCCCCGGGCAGCATGCCGGCCTCGGTCAGGACCTGGAAGCCGTTGCAGATCCCGACCACCGGGCCACCTGCCGCGCCGAAGGCGGCGACTGCCTCCATCACCGGGGAGAACCGGGCGATGGCACCCGGTCGCAGGTAGTCCCCGTGGGCGAACCCGCCGGGCAGGACCAGCGCGTCGTAGCCGGCGACCGAGGTCTCCTTGTGCCAGACCAGCTCCGCCTCGGCACCGAGCCGACGGACCGCGAGCACCGCGTCGTGCTCGCAGTTGGTACCCGGGAAGAGGACGACCCCGACCCTCGGTGCCATCAGCCCCCGCCGGCGGCCGGGCGCACGGTCACCACCGACTCCTCGATGACCGGGTTCGCCAGCAGGCGGTCGGCGACCACGGTGGCCCGCTCGAGCGCCTCCGCGTCGTCGCCTGCGACCAGGTCGAAGCGGAACGACTTCCCGGCCCGCACCGAGGTCACCCCGGCCAGTCCGAGCGCGGGCAGCGCCCGCTCGATGGTCGCGCCCTGCGGGTCGGCGATCCCGTCGCGGAGGAGCACCTCCACCTGCGCCGAGAACCGGCGTTCACCGGCCATGTTCAGGCACCGTACCAGTCGCCGAGGGAACGCCCGCAGATCCGTTCGTAGGCGGCGACATATCGTGCAGCGGTGGTCGCCACGACCTCATCGGGGAGGGACGGCGGCGGCGGCTGCTTGTCCCACGGCTGGGCCTCGAGCCAGTCGCGCAGCGGCTGCTTGTCGAAGGAGGGCGGGTTGGTCCCGGGGGCACAGTCGTCGGCCGGCCAGAAGCGCGAGGAGTCGGGGGTCAGCACCTCGTCGCAGAGGGCGAGCCGCCCGTCGATGTACCCGAGCTCGAACTTGGTGTCGCAGATCACGATGCCCTGGCGCTCGGCCCGAGCCGCGGCCCGCGTGTAGGCGGCCAGGCAGAGCGCCGCTGCGGCCTCGGCGGCCTCTCTGCCGACGATGTCGACCGCCTCGGCCATCCCGATGTTGAGGTCGTGGCCTTCGGTCGCCTTGGTCGAAGGGGTGAAGATCGGTTCGGGCAGGCGGTCGGCGTGGCGGAGCCCCGCCGGCATGGGCATCCCGTGGACGGTGCCCGCGCGCTCGTACTCCTTGTAGGCCGAACCGGCCAGGTAGCCGCGCACGATGCACTCGATGTCCAGCATCTCGGCGCGGTGGACGAGCATCGCGCGCCCCGCCAGGGACGCCAACCCTCCGGGGAGTTCCGACGCCCCGTCTGGGAACTCCGCCGGGTCGGCGCTGATCAGATGGTTGGGCGCGAGATCCGACAGCTCGTCGAGCCAGGCCGCGGTCATCGCGGTGAGCACCCGGCCCTTGTCCGGGATCGGCTCGGCCATGATCACGTCGAACGCGGAGATCCGGTCGGAGGCGACCATCAGCAACCGGCCGTTGCCGGCGTCGTAGAGCTCGCGGACCTTCCCCGACGAGAGCAGTGGCAGGGTGTCGGGAAGGCTGGTCATGGGGCGAGCTCCTCCAGGGCGTCGGTGAACCGGTGCACGTGGCGCAGGGTGCGGGTCAGGTCGAAGGCCTCGTCGAGCCGGACCGGGTCGAGGGTCACCTCGGGGTCGGCGTCGAGCACCTCCCGGAACGGCCGGTCCTCCTCCCAGGCGGTGCGGGCGTCCCGCTGCACGATGCGGTAGGCCGCGTCCCGGCTGAGACCGCTGCGGACCAGCGCGAGGAGGACCGACTGGCTGAACACCAGGCCGTTGCTCCCGCCGGTGAGCGTGGCGAGCGCGCGATCGGGATGCAGCGCCAGGCCCTCGACCAACCCGGTGGCCTTCTGCAGCATGTAGTAGGTGAGCGCGCTGGCGTCGGGGAGGACCACCCGCTCGACCGAGCTGTGCGAGATGTCCCGCTCGTGCCAGAGGGCGACGTCCTCGAGGCCGGCGGAGAGGTAGCCGCGCAGGACCCTGGCGAGTCCGCTGAGGCGCTCCGAGAGCACCGGGTTGCGCTTGTGGGGCATGGCCGAGCTCCCCTTCTGTCCCGGGCGGAAGGGCTCCTCGACCTCGCCGACCTCGCTGCGGGCCATGTGGCGGACCTCGGTCGCGATGAGCTCGATGGTGGCGCCGACCGAGGCGCACGCCCAGAGGTACTCGGCGTGCCGGTCGCGTGCGACGACCTGGGTGGCCGGGACCGGCCGCAGCCCGAGCGCATGGCACACGTGTGCCTCGACCCTCGGATCGATGTTGGAGAAGGTGCCCACCGCCCCGGAGAGCTTGCCCACCGCGACCCGCTGGCGGGCCGCCCGCAGGCGCTGCAGGTCGCGGTCGGCCTGGAGGGCCCAGAGGGCGAACTTGACCCCGAAGGTGGTCGGTTCGGCGTGCATGCCGTGGGTCCTCCCGGTGACCGGCAGGTCGATCGACTCGCGGGCCCGCGCCTCGAGAGCGCGCACCAGCCCGGTGGCCGCCTCGACGAGAAGGTCCGCCGCCCGGGTGAGGGTCGCGCAGAGAGCCGTGTCGACGACGTCCGAGGAGGTGAGACCGTAGTGGATCCACGACCCCTCGGGCTCGCCGATCGCGGCCTGGACCACGTCGACGAAGGCGGCCACGTCGTGATCGGTCACCCGCTCACGGTCGGACACCGCCTGCACGAAGGTGGCGTCCACCACCGGCGCGCGCGCATGACAGGCCTCGGCGACCTCGGCGGGCACGTCGCCGACGGTCACCCAGCCGTCGGTCGCCAGCAGCTCGACCTGCAGCCACATCGCGAACCGCGCTTCGTCCGAGAAGAGTGAGGCCATCTCCCGGGGCGCGTAGCGCGGGATCACCCGGCGACCTCGGCGGACGGCACCGCGGTTGCCAGGAGGGCGATGTCGGAGCGGTGATGCGCGCCCGGCCAGGACAGCGCGGCGACACCGCGGTAGGCACGCTCCCGCGCCTCCTCGAGGGAGCCGCCGAGGGCGGTCACGCCCAGCACCCGGCCACCGGCGGTGACCACCTGCCCCGGCCGTAGGGGGCTCGCCGCGGTCCCCGCGTGGAAGACGGTGACCCCCTCGATGGCACCGGCCTCGCCGAGCCCCGCGATCGGGTCGCCGGCCCGGGGCGCCTCGGGATAGCCGTCGGTGGCGAGCACGACGCAGACCGCCGACTCCGCCGAGAACCGCGGCGTCGAGCGGAGCCGGCCGGCGGCCACCTCGCCCAACAGCGCGGCCACGTCCCCCTCGAGCCGCGGGAGGACGACCTGGGCCTCAGGATCGCCGAACCGCACGTTGAACTCGAGGACCCGCGCGCCGTCGGGGGTCAGCATGAGACCGGCGTAGAGGACGCCGCGGTAGTCGATCCCGCGTGCCCGCAGCACACCGACCAGCGGTGCCACCATCTCGGCCACCAACGAGTCGGCAAGGGTGTCGTCGACGAAGGGGATCGGCGAGTAGGCGCCCATGCCGCCGGTGTTGGGTCCGCGGTCACGGTCGTCCCGGCGCTTGTAGTCCTGGGCCGGCGCGAGCGGGGCCAGGCGCTCCCCGTCGCAGAGCACCAGCAGGGAGCACTCCCGGCCGGTGAGTCCCTCCTCCACCACCACCCGCCGGCCGGCCTCCCCGAACGCACCGCCCGAGAGCTTCGCCCCGACGTCCGCCTCTGCCTCGGCCAGCGAGTCGGTGACCAGCACCCCCTTGCCCGCGGCCAGGCCGTCGGTCTTGACCACCCAGGGCCCGGGCAGGGTGCGCAGGAAGTCGCGTGCCGCGCCCACCTCGGTGAAGACGCCGAAGCGTGCGGTCGGCACGCCGGCCTCTTCGAGGACCTCTTTCATGAAGGCCTTGGATCCCTCGAGCCGGGCGCCGTCGGCGCCGGGCCCGAACACCAGCCTCCCGGAGGCCCGCAGGCGGTCGGCCAGGCCGTCGACCAGCGGGGCCTCGGGTCCGATCACGAAGAGGTCCGCCTCCACCCGCTCGACCGGCGTCTCGGTGCAGGTGACGGTGTGGCCCTCGGGCGACCGGCCGGCGATCCCCGGGTTGCCCGGGGACACGACCACGTCCGCGGTGCGGGCCAGCACGCTGGCGAGCGCGTGCTCACGCCCTCCCGAACCGACCACGCACACCGTGCGCGGTGGAGGGGGCTCGACCGGGGGACCGGAGAGCCCGCGGTTCATGCGGCGAAGCGGACGAACTGCTCGCGGCCCGGACCGACCCCGACCAGGCGGACCGGCGTACCGATCTGCTCGGCCAGGAAGTACACGTAGTCGCGGGCGGCCTGGGGGAGGTCGCCGATCTCGGTGGCACCCGAGATGTCCGTCCTCCACCCGGGCAGCTCCTCGAAGACGGGGGTCACCTGGTGGAAGGTCGACTGGTGATAGGGCGGGTGGGTGAAGCGCTCGCCGCCGGCGTCGTAGGCCACGCAGACCTTGACCGTGTCGAAGGTGTCGAGCACGTCGAGCTTGGTCAGGGCGACCTCGGAGAGGGAGTTGAGCCGCACCGCCTGGCGCATCATGACCGCGTCGAACCAGCCCGGTCGGCGCCTGCGTCCGGTGTTCACCCCGTACTCGTGCCCGCGCTCGACCAGGGTGTCGCCGGTCTCGTCGGTGAGCTCGGTCGGGAACGGTCCGCTCCCGACGCGGGTCACGTAGGCCTTGGCGATGCCGATGACCTCGTCGATGAAGCGCGGGCCGACCCCGGCGCCCGTGCAGGCGCCCCCGGCGACCGGGTTGGAGGAGGTCACGAACGGGTAGGTCCCGTGATCGAGGTCGAGGAAGGTGGCCTGGGCCCCTTCGAGCAGCACGTGGGCACCGCGCTCGAGCGCCTCGTGGACCAGCCCCACGGTGTCGGCCACCAGCGGCGCGATCCGGGGGGCCAGCTCACCGAGGTAGCGCTCGCAGATCTGGTCGGCCGAGAGCGGGAGCCGGTTGTAGACCTTGGCCAGGACCTGGTTCTTCTCCTTCAGGACCACGTCGAGCTTCTGGCGGAAGATCTTGGGGTCCAAGAGGTCCTGGATGCGCAGCCCCACCCTCGACGACTTGTCGGCGTAGGCCGGTCCGATGCCGCGCTTGGTGGTGCCGAGCTTGTTCTTGCCGAGGTAGCGCTCCGCCAGCTGATCGAGCTCGTGGTGATAGGGCATGATCAGATGCGCGTTGCCGCTCACCAGGAGCTTCGAGGTGTCGATGCCCTTCGACTCGAGGACGTCGATCTCGGCGAGCAGGACGCTCGGATCCACCACCACCCCGTTGCCGATGACCGGGGTGATGTGGTCGTAGAGGACACCGCTCGGCACCAGCTGGAGGGCGAAGGTCTCCCCGTCCACCACGATGGTGTGCCCGGCGTTGTGACCGCCCTGGTAGCGGACGACCAGCTCCATCTCCCTGGCCAGGAGGTCGGTGAGCTTGCCCTTGCCCTCATCACCCCACTGGGTCCCGACGACGACGGTTGCCGGCACGCGTGACTCCTCCGTTGCGAAAAGCGGATTACGCACCAGTGTAGCCCGCGACCCGCCACCCGAACCGGGCCGTGCGGGGCTCACCTGAGGACGATCTCCCCGTCCTTCTCGTCGACCGTGACCGTCGAGCCGTCGGGGTACCGACCCTCCAGGAGGGCCAGGGCGAGGGGGTCCTCGACCTCCCGCTGGATGACCCGCCGGAGCGGTCGTGCCCCGAAATCCGGGTCGAAGCCGGCGTGGGCGAGCCAGGCCGCGGCGGCCGGCGTCACCTCGAGACCCAACCGGCGTTCGGCGAGCCGACCCCGCAGCCCCTGGAGCTGGATGGTGACGATCCGGTTGAGGTCCGCCTCGGTGAGCGGGTGGAAGCGGACGATCTCGTCGATGCGGTTGACGAACTCGGGCTTGAAGTGGTCGATGGGCGCGCCGGGGATGTTGGAGGTCATGATCAGCACGGTGTTGGTGAAGTCCACCGTCCGGCCCTGCCCGTCGGTGAGCCTGCCGTCCTCGAGCACCTGGAGCAGGGTGTTGAACACGTCGGGGTGGGCCTTCTCGAGCTCGTCGAGGAGCACCACCGCGTAGGGCCGACGACGGATGGCCTCGGTGAGCTGGCCGCCCTCCTCGTATCCGACGTAGCCGGGGGGCGCCCCCACCAACCGGGACACCGTGTGGCGCTCCCCGTACTCGCCCATGTCGATGCGCACCATCGCCCGGCTGTCGTCGAAGAGGAAGTCGGCGAGGGCGCGGGCGAGCTCGGTCTTGCCGACGCCGGTCGGCCCCAGGAAGAGGAACGAGCCGATGGGCCGGTTCGGATCCGAGAGGCCGGCCCGGCTGCGGCGGATGGCGTTGGCCACCGCGGAGACCGCTTCGTCCTGCCCGACCACCCGGGCGTGGAGGGCGTCCTCCATCCGGATCAGCTTCTCGATCTCGCCTTCGAGCAGCCGGCTCACCGGCACCCCGGTGGCCCGGCTGACCACTTCGGCGACGTCCTCGGCGTCGACCTCCTCCTTGAGGAACCGCTGGTCCTTCTGCAGCTCGTCGAGGGTGGCGGTCGCTTCCGCAACCTGCGCCTCGAGGTCGGGGACGACCCCGTAGGTGAGCTCCGAGGACCGGGCCAGGTCCCCCTCGCGGCTCAGCCGCTCCGCCTCGCTGCGGGTCTGCTCGAGCTCGCCCTTGAGCTCCTGGATCTTGGTGATCGCCTCCTTCTCCGACTGCCAGTGGGCGGTCATCGCCGCAGCCTCCTCCCGGAGGTTGGCCATCTCCTCGTCGAGGCGTGCCAGCCGCTCGGCCGAGGCCGGGTCGGTCTCCTTGGCCAGCGCCATCCGCTCGATCTCCAGCTGGCGGATCCGTCTGGTGACCACGTCGAGCTCGGTCGGCATGGAGTCGATCTCGATCCGGAGCCGGCTGGCCGCCTCGTCCATCAGGTCGATCGCCTTGTCGGGCAGGAACCGCCCGGTCACGTACCGGTCGGAGAGCACCGCGGCGGCGACCAGGGCCGCGTCCTGGATACGTACCCCGTGGTGGACCTCGTAGCGTTCCTTGAGTCCGCGCAGGATGGCGATGGTGTCCTCGACCGACGGCGGCGGCACGAAGACCTGCTGGAACCGGCGCTCGAGCGCGGCGTCCTTTTCGATGTACCGGCGGTACTCGTCGAGCGTGGTCGCCCCGATGAGCCGGAGCTCACCGCGGGCGAGCATGGGCTTGATCATGTTGCCGGCGTCCATGGCCCCCTCGGATCCGCCGCCGGCGCCCACGATGGTGTGCAGCTCGTCGATGAAGGTGATGACCTCGCCCTCGGCGTCGGCGATCTCCTTGAGGACGGCCTTGAGGCGTTCCTCGAACTCGCCTCGGTACTTGGCCCCCGCCACCATCGCGCTCATGTCCAGGCTGATGACCCGCTTGCCCTTGAGTCCCTCGGGTATGTCGCCTTCGACGATGCGCTGGGCCAGCCCCTCCACGATGGCGGTCTTGCCGACCCCCGGCTCGCCGATGAGGACCGGGTTGTTCTTGGTGCGCCGCGAGAGCACCTGGATGACCCGGCGGACCTCCTCGTCGCGGCCGATGACCGGGTCCATCCGGCCCTGCCGGGCCAGTGCGGTGAGATCGCGTCCGTACTTCTCCAGCGCCTGGAAGGTCTCCTCGGGGTTCTGCGAGGTCACCCGGTGGCTCCCGCGCACGTCGCGGAGCGCGGTGAGCAGCGCGTCCCGTTCGACACCCAGCCGGTCGGCCAGGGCCAGCAGCAGGTGCTCGACCGAGAGGTACTCGTCACCCATGTCGACCCGCTGGCGGTCGGCCGCCTCGAGAGCCTCACGCATGGCGCGGTCGAGGGAGGGATCGGTGCCGCCCACCGCCCGGGGCAGCCGGGCGAGCTGGTCGCCGATCCGCGAGCGGACGACAGCCGGCTCGACCCCGACCCGGGTGAGGATGGGCGCGGCGATGCCGTCGGCCTGATCGAGAACGGCGGCCAGGAGGTGGTCGGGAGTGACCTCGGCGTTGCCCGCGGCGCGGGCCCGCTCCACCGCCTGGGAGAGCGCCTCCTGGGTCTTGATGGTCCAACGGTCCGGGTTGATGGTCATCGGGTGCTTCCTCTCTCTCGGACGGTGCGACCGTGCGGGCGGGGCGCGGGTAGCTGGGAGAGCGGCACCAGGTCCCGCCGGTACTGGCGGTGGGTGACCGCGACCGCCTCGCGGGCGGCCGCCCGGGTGGTGGCGAGCTCCCGTTCGAGCCGCGCCACCTCCTCCTCCAATTCCATGACCCGGCGGACGCCCTCGAGGTTGAGCCCCTCGTTGGTCAGGCGCTGGATGTGGCGCAGCCGGTCGAGGTCGTTCTCGCTGAAGCGGCGGCTCCCCCCGCGGGTACGGATCGGGTCGAGCAGCCCTCTGCGCTCGTAGACCCGCAGGGTCTGCGGGTGGACACCGGCCAGCTCGGCGGCCACCGAGATCACGTAGACGGCCCGGGACCGCCCGTCGTCGCTCACCGCACGCTCCCGAGGGTGTCACGTTCCGGTGGCTCGATGACCTTTGCGAGATCCTCGACCACCGCGCGCTGCTCGTCGGTGAGGTCCTGCGGCACGGCCACCTCGACGGTGACCAGCAGGTCGCCGGCCGGGAGCTTGCCACTGGCGGCGACCCCGCGCCCCTTGACCCGGAAGGTCCGGCCCGACGGGGTGCCGGGCGGCACTCGCAGGGTGACCGGGTCACCGAGCGTCGGAACGGTGAGCGTGGTGCCCAGTGCCAGCTCGGCGAAGGCCACCGGCACGGTCAGGGTCAGGTTGCGCCCGCGCCGGCCGAAGCGGCCGTGGCGACCGACCCGCACCACGACGTAGAGATCCCCGCTCGGGCCGCCGCCCCGGCCGGCCGCCCCCCGGCCCTTGACCCGGATGCGCTGCCCGTCCTCGACGCCGGCCGGGATGCGGACCTTCACCGAGCGGTGGCGGTGCTCGACACCGCTCCCCGAGCAGGTGGGGCAGGGCGTGGTCACGATGGTTCCGCGCCCACCGCACTGCGGACAGATCTGGCTGAGGGAGAACAGGCCCTGGTCGTCCTGGAGCGAGCCGGTCCCCCCGCAGCGCGGGCAGGTGGTCGGCTGGGTGCCCGGGGCGGACCCCGACCCACCGCAGGTGTGGCAGCGGGTGTCGGTGGTCACGTTGACCGAGGTGGTCACCCCGGCGACGGCGTCCTCGAACGAGAGGTGCAGCTCGGTCTCGACGTCGGCCCCCCGCTGGGGACCGGTCTGCTGGCCCCCCCGCCGGCCGCGCCCGAAGAGGCCGCCGAACAGGTCACCCAGGTCCATGTTGTCGACCCGGAAGGTGGTACCCCCGCCGCCGAAGCCGCCCGGGAACCCACCCGCGGCCGCCGGTCCCATGGTGCGGACCTCGTCGTACTCCTTGCGGCGCTCCGCATCACCGAGCACGTCGTAGGCGGCGGTGATGTCCTTGAACGTCTCGTCGCCACCCGTGTACGTGTCGGGGTGGAACTTCTTGGCCAGCTTCCGGTACGCGCTGGTGATCTCCTTGGCCGTGGCCGTGCTCGGCACGCCGAGGGTCTTGTAGTAGTCCTTCTCGAACCATTCGCGCTGCGGCGCCACCGTCTCTCTTCTCTGTGTGCGTGCTCTCGGCCCCCGCGTGGCCGTCCGTCCGGAGTCAGCCGGCCCTCTGCGTCGCTACCCCCGGACCAGGACCATGGCCGGGCGGACCACCGCGCCCTTCCACCGGTATCCGGCCCGCATGACCTCGGCAACCGTCGGCTCTTCGGCGACCGCGCCGGCCGTTGCTGCACCGTTCGGGTCGGTGGAACCGTTGTCGCTCTCGGGGACCGGCACCCGGCCGACCGCCTCGTGTGCCGTCGGGTCGAACGGCTCGCCCGACGGGTCGATGCGCTCGAGACCCTCCTTGGCGAGGACGCCGTGGAGGAGCCCCGACGCGGCCACCAGCGCCCTGGCGTCGGCGGAGTCCGGTTCGCCGAGATGCTCCGCGGCCAGGTCGAGCGCGTCGAGCACCGGCAGCAGCTGCTCGACCAGCGACACCGCGGCGCGGGACACCTGGTCGGCCTGTTGCTTGGTCACCCGCTTCTTGTAATTCTCGAATTCGGCCTGGAGCCTCCGCAACGAGTCGAGGTACTCGTCGCGCTCCGCCTCGGCGAGGGCGACCGCGTTGGTCTCCGGCGAGGTGCCATCGATGATCTCGGTGGTCACCTCGCCGTTCGAGTCCTCGTCGACCAGCTCGGCGTCGAACACGTCGGCGTCCGATCCGAGATCGCCGATCCCTCCGTCATCGGGCGGGTCGTCACCCCGGTCGGGGTGCGACCCGCCTCCGATCGCCATCGACGATCAGCCCTTCTCGTCGACGATCTCTGCGTCCACGACCTCGTCGTCCGACGCCTCCTCTTGCGTGACCTCGCCACCGGGAGCCGACGCGCTCTCCTTGGACGCCTCCTCGTAGAGCCGCTGGCTGAACGACTGACTGGCCGAGAGCAGGGACTCGGTCGAGCTCTTGATGGCCTCGACATCGCTGCCGGCAAGGGCCTCCTTGAGGCTGGACAGCGCGGTCTCCACCTTCTCCTTCTCGTCACCCTGGAACTTCTCACCCTGGTCCTTCAGGAGCTTCTCGGTCTGGTAGACGAGCGAGTCGGCGTTGTTGCGGACCTCGGCCTCCTCCTTGCGGCGGCGGTCGTCCTCGGCGTGGGCCTCGGCGTCCTTGATCATCCGATCGATGTCGTCCTTGGCGAGCGAGGACTGACCGGTGATGGTCATCGACTGCTCCTTGCCGGTCGCCCGGTCCTTGGCCGAGACGTGCACGATCCCGTTGGCGTCGATGTCGAAGGTGACCTCGATCTGGGGAACGCCGCGCGGAGCCGGGGGCAGGTCGACCAGCTGGAACTTGCCCAGGGTCTTGTTGTACATGGCCATCTCGCGCTCCCCCTGGAGCACGTGGACCTCGACCGACGGCTGGTTGTCGTCGGCGGTGGTGAACACCTCGCTCCGCTTGGTGGGGATGGTGGTGTTGCGCTCGATGAGGCGGTGCATGACCGCGCCCTTGGTCTCGATGCCCAGCGACAGCGGGGTCACGTCGAGCAGGAGGACGTCTTTGACCTCACCCTTCAGCACGCCGGCCTGGACCGCGGCGCCGATGGCCACGACCTCGTCCGGGTTGACGCCCTTGTGGGCCTCCTTGCCGGTCAGGGACTGGACGAGCTCCTGGACCGCGGGGATGCGGGTCGAGCCGCCGACCAGGATCACGTGATCGATGTCGGACTTGCTCAGCCCGGAGTCGGCGATGGCCTGGTCGAAGGGACCCTTGCAGGAGTCGACGAGGTCAGCGGTGAGCTCGTTGAACTGCGCCCGGGTGAGCTTCACGTCGAGGTGCTTGGGGCCCTCGGAGGTGGCCGTGATGAACGGCAGGTTGATCTGTGTCTCCTGCACGGAGGAGAGCTCGATCTTGGCCTTCTCCGCGGCTTCCTGGAGGCGCTGGGTGGCCATCTTGTCGGTGGACAGGTCGACGCCCTCGGTGTCCTTGAAGGTCTTCACCAGCCAGTCGATGATCCGCTGGTCCCAGTCGTCGCCGCCGAGCTTCGAGTTGCCCGACGTCGACTTGACCTCGAAGACGCCGTCGCCGATCTCGAGGACCGACACGTCGAAGGTCCCACCGCCGAGGTCGAAGACCAGGACGGTCTGGTCGGCGCCCTCCTTGTCGAGGCCGTAGGCGAGGGCGGCCGCGGTCGGCTCGTTGATGATGCGGAGCACCTCGAGGCCGGCGATCGCGCCCGCCTCCTTGGTGGCCGTCCGCTGGGCATCGTCGAAGTAGGCCGGGACGGTGATCACCGCCTGGCTCACGGTGTCACCGAGGAAGGCCTCGGCGTCCCGCTTGAGCTTTCCGACGATGCGGGCAGAGATCTCCTGGGCCGTGTACTTCTTGCCGTCGATGTCGATCGACCAGTCCGTCCCCATGTGCCGCTTGACCGATCGGATGGTCCGATCGGGGTTGGTGATGGCCTGACGCTTGGCCACTTCGCCGACCAGCACCTCGCCGGACTTGGCGAAGCCGACCACAGAGGGCGTCGTCCTGCCCCCTTCGGCGTTGGGGATGACGACCGGCTCGCCGGCCTCCAGCACGGACACCACCGAGTTGGTGGTCCCGAGATCGATACCTACGGCCTTGGCCATCGTGTTTCCTCCTACTCCGCGCCCTCTCCAGGCGCCGGATCTCCTTCTGTCACCGTACTCCGGTGCTCAAGTATAGCAAAGTTGAGTCTCTTTACAATAGCTTTGTTCACAGAACTGGATCATATCTGGCTCCTGGCCTCCTGGCCGGCCGGTCCGGCCCCTCCGCCCACCGGTGCGGACCGGGATACGCTCCTCCGCATGCCCCAGCTGGTCCTTCTCCGCCACGGCGAGTCGCAGTGGAACGCCGAGAACCTCTTCACCGGCTGGCACGACGTGGATCTCTCCCTCCGCGGTGAGGAGGAGGCCCGCCATGCGGGAGGGCTGCTCGCCACAGAACGCAGTCTCGACCTGCGGGTTCTCCATACCTCGCTGCTGACCCGGGCCATCCGCACCGCCGAGCTGACCTTGGAGGTGGCCCACCGGTCCTGGCTCCCGGTGCGCCGGCACTGGCGGCTCAACGAGCGGCACTACGGAGCCCTCCAGGGGCTCGACAAGAAGGAGACCACCGCCCGCCACGGCGAAGCCCAGGTCAAGCAGTGGCGGCGGAGCTACGACACGCCGCCCCCGCCCGTCGAGCGGGGCGATCCCCACGATCCGAGCGGCGACCCCCGCTACCGGGACGTGCCGGCCGACGCCCTGCCGCTCACCGAGTGCCTGGCCGACGTCGTGGCCCGGGTCGTCCCCTACTGGGAGGACGCGATCGTGCCCGACCTGCTGGTGGAGGGGTCACGCGGTGGCGCGGTCCTTGTCGTGGCGCACGGCAACAGCCTCCGTGCCCTGCGCAAGCACATCGAGGGCATCGGGGACGAGGAGATCGTCGGTCTCGAGATCCCGACCGGGATCCCCTTCGCCTACGAGATGGACCACGAGCTCTCGGTCGTCTCGGCGAGGTTCCTCGGTGACCCCTCGGCCGCAGAGGCGGCGGCCGAGGCCGTCCGGCGCCAGGCCGGCTGAGCCCGGGCGCGGGGAACGGCCGACCCCGGAGGACCGACCGCTCCCGTTCCCTCACCCGCCGATCAGCAACGGCGGGCGTGGCTTGTGTGGTCCGGACGATCAGTCGGCGGTCAGAGGGCGTCCGCCCCCCGCTCGCCGGTGCGCACCCGGATGACCTCCTCGACCGGAAGGATCCACACCTTGCCGTCCCCGATCTTGCCGGTGCCGGCGCTGTCGACCACCGCGTTGGTGACCTCCTCGACCTGTGCGTCGTCGACCACCACCTCGAGCCTGATCTTCGGAACGAACTCCACTTCGTACTCGGCCCCGCGGTACACCTCGGTGTGACCCCGCTGGCGCCCGAATCCCTGGGCCTCGGTGAGGGTCATCCCGTGGACGCCGAGCGTCTTGAGCGCCTCCTTCACCTCGTCGAGCTTGAACGGCTTGACCACCGCGACGATCAATTTCATCTGGGCTGTCTCCTTGGTCTCGTAGTGGTGGGTCAGCTACCGGGCTCGCCGGAGGGTACCGGGTCGTCTGGCACTCTGGACGACGACCGCGAGTCCGCAGCCATCGCGAAGGCCCCGACCCGCTCGGCGAGCGTCTCCTCCGGGAAGGCCTCCTCGCCGTGGATGGCCAGGTCACCGGACTCGAGGATCTCATCCTTGTAGCGGGTGCCACGGAGCACCAGGCCGATGAGCTTCATCAGGATGAAGGTGATCAGGGCCGACCAGAAGATGACGAAGACGGCCGCCCGGAACTGTTCCCAGAGCTGGTGGGCCGAACCGGTGTAGAGCAGCCCGCCCACCGAGAAGGGGGTGCAGTGCGCGGTGGCGGTGATGTAGGTCTGCTGGCTCGTCGAGATCACCTGCCCCGCGCCGTCCAGGCGACCGCAGCCGTATTCGAGCATGTTCGGGTCGCCGAATATCCCGAGCAGCAACCCCCCGAAGAGCCCGGCGATGCCGTGGGTGTAGATGACCCCGAGCGCGTCGTCCACCTTGGAGAACGGCCGCACCTTGGAGAGGTAGTTCCACGCCACCCACACGACCGCGGTGCAGATCAGACCCACGTAGATGGCACCCGCGCCGTTGACCCAGCCCGCGCAGGGGGTGATCCCGACCAGGCCGCAGATCATCCCGTTGACCCCGCCGAGGAAGGTGGGTTTCTTCTCCTTGGTGAACAGGGCGTCCATGAGCATCCAGACGATGACGCCGGTGGCCGTGGCCAGGTTGGTGTTGACGACCGCCGCTGCGGCATCCGCCCCCGCGTAGTACGGGTCACCTCCGTTGAAGCCGTTCCAGCCGAGCCAGAGGATCCCCGCACCCACCCCGGCCATGACCAGGTTGTTGGGTAGCGCGTGTTGTCGGTCTCGGAGGAGCCGCGGACCGAGGACCCAGGCGGCCACGAACCCGGAGACCCCGGCCGACATGTGGATCACGAACCCGCCCGAGAAGTCGAGGGCACCCTCCTGGGCAAAGTAGCCGCCGCCCCAGAGCAGGAAGGCGTCGATGCCGTACACGAAGGTCGACCACAACGGGACGAGCAGGCACCAGGCGAGGAACTTGATGCGGCCGAGCACGCTCCCGAGGAACAGGAGCGGGGTGATCGCGGCGAACACGAACTGGAAGTAGGCCAGCGAGGTCGTCGGGAAGTGGAAGGGGATCACCGTGTTGGCCGCCGACACCGCCTGGCTCTGTTCACTCGTCGGACCGGTGATGAACCCCGGTTTGCCGACGAAGTTGTCGATGAACTGGGTCCACCCCCCGACGCCGATCTGGGTCGGCACCCCGTTCTTGACCCCGCCACCGAAGGAGTTCGGGCCGAAACCCATCTTGTAGGTCCAAAGGAACCAGGAGACCATCACCAGCGAGAAGCCGGCGAACATCATCGCCATGACGTTCACCGCCCACTTCTTCTGGACGATCGACGCGTAGAGCACGGCCAGGCCGGGGAGGCTCATCAGGCCGACGAACGTCGCGGCCACGATCTGCCATGTGTTGTCCCCGGTGTTGAGCCAACTGGGGTACGGAACCTGCGTCACCACTGCTAGCACTTCGGGTGCTCCTCTCCTGAGATGCCTCGTGCTGACTGCGTCCCGGGCATCCGCGCCCCGAGGGGTACCGGCGTGCAGGAGCCACGGCAGCCAGATTCGCTCTGACGCCGCAAACAATGCAGGAGGGTGATTTCGGCAGGGTCACGCCTGTGTTACCAACGTGTGAACTGGCGCATCCCCGCAGGTGGGAGGGGGCGCGGGCGGGAATGTCCTCCCGCCTGGCCCCGGTTCAGCCTGCCGGCTGGTCGTCGCCGCGCTTGGTCCCGCGCGGTTTTCCGGACCCGTCGACCGGCGGTGTGTAGCGCTTGCTGGCCTGGGTCGGGCCCCGGCCGGGGGACTCGGCGCTCTTGGCGAGCTTGAGCTTCTGCTGCAGGCGGTATGCCCGGACCAGGTACCAGGACCCGAACACCAGGAACGGGATCCCGAAGCCCCAGAAGTGCAGGTTGAAGATGGCGAGGCCGTAGAGGGCCATCGCGATCCCGAGGTAGAGCCGCTTGCGGAACCATGCCGATGCCAGCATCACCACGGCGAGCAGGAGGAGGGTGAGGCTGAGGGTCCGGTACGCCGACGAGTAGGACTTCGGGTCGTGCGCCAGCAGGCTGCCGGTCACCAGGAGTCCCACCATCCCGGCCACGGGGGCGGCGAACAGGCCGATGAGCCGCTCCTTGTCGTCGGCCCGCTTGATGGCCTCCTCGATCTCGTCGACCGTCGTCGGGCCCTCGGCGACGGGCCGCTCGGCGGTGTCGGCCTTGATCATCGCCCGGGTGAACCGTTCGGAGAGGGTCGGCTTGTCCGGGTCGCGCGCGGCCATGAGCGAGGCTACCGCGCCCGATCCGGTCCGGATCCCGAGGGTGCGCGCCGCGCTCGGGCGACGATCAACACGATCAGAGCCAGGAGCACGCCGAGCAGGATCGCCGGGACCAGGTAGACGGTCCACGCGGCGTGCTCCGCCTCGACGGTCGCCGGGGTCGAGAAGAGGGCGGGGTCCCCCGGCACGATGAGGCCGCGCACGGTGGTGCCGGGCGCGTGCAGCGTGTTGCCCGGGATGTCTTCGGTGTACTGGTGCCCGGCCACCGTGTAGGTGCCTCGGCAGTCGAAGCCCGCCTGGTTGGACCCACTGCCGCCCATCAGGCCGAGGCAGCCGGTCACCGTGAGCTCGACCGGGACTCCCTGGGCGCGCAGACGGTCGATCTGGCTGTTCTTCTGGTACCCGGCGACGAACAGCACACCCGCCAGCACGGCCAGGGCGACCAGGACCAGTCCGACCGCGACGCGGGCTGCTCGCCGCACGTCGACCTCGACGTCCGGGCCGCGGAGGGTGGCGACGGATTCCTCTGGGTCGGTTCCCGGTGGTGCCATCGTCTCCGGCATGCTCGTGGGTGCTCCGCCGGCCGGCGGTAGCCGCCCGGCGACCGGGTGATGCTACCAGGGGGCGCGCAGCTCCTCCCGCGCCGGTGAGCGTGCGCGGGCGTGCACGCCGGCGTCGGGAGCGACACGTCCAAGACGGAACGGGAGTCCCCGGCTAGCCTCGTCGGCATGGCGCGCGGCCCCCAGGCAACCGACCTCAAGTCCGTCTGGCTGTTCTCCAGCTGCAGCGGCTCCGAGCTCCGGAAGATCCGGGCCTCCCTCGACGAACTGGAGGTCCCCGCGGGAAAGGTGCTGGTCGAGGAGGGCCGCATCGGGATGGAATTCTTCATCATCGTGGACGGCACCGCCGCGGTGACCCGCAATGGGAAGCAGGTGGCCACCCTCGGCGCCGGAGCCCACTTCGGGGAACTCGCCCTCCTCGATCGCCGGCCCCGGTCCGCCTCGGTGGTGTCGGAGAGCCCGATGACCCTCCTCGTGCTCTCCCAGCGGCAGTTCAACGGGCTGCTCGAGACCGTGCCGACCATCGCGCGCAAGATGCTGGCGGCACTGGCCAACCGCCTGCGCGAAGCGGACGCCCTCGCCTACGACTGAGGGCCCGCTCCTCGAAATGAGACCCTCGCCTACGGCTGGGTGAGGGACTCCTCGAGGAGCTGGGAGAGGTCGAGCACCCGGACCTCGTCCTCCTTGGCGGAGGCCCGGACCGCGTCGTCGAGCATGATCATGCAGTAGGGACAGGCGGTCGAGACCACGTCCGCGCCGGTGCCGATCGCCTCCTCGGTCCGCTCGAGATTGACCCGCTTGCCGATGTTCTCCTCCAGCCACATGCGGGCGCCGCCGGCGCCGCAGCAGAATCCCTTCTCCCGGCAGCGGCGCATCTCGATCTGGGTCGCACCGGGGATGGCGTCGATGACCGAGCGGGGCTCGTCGAACACCCGGTTGTGCCGTCCCAGGTAACAGGGGTCGTGGTAGGTGACCGAACCGGTGTAGCCGCCGCCGGGGGTGATCCGTCCCTCCCGGACCAGGTGATCGAGCAACTGGCTGTGGTGGATCACCTCGAAGTCGCCGCCGAGCGACGGGTATTCGTTGGCCAGCGAATTGAAACAGTGGGGACAGGTCGCGATGACCTTCCTGACCCCGGCGCCGGTGAGCGTCTCGATGTTCGCCCGGGCCTGCTCCTGGTAGAGGTACTCGTTGCCCAGGCGCCGGGCCGGGTCGCCGGTGCAGGACTCCCTCGGGCCGAGGATCCCGAAGCGCACCCCCGCCCGGTGCAGCATGCGGGCGGTGGCCTGGGCGCCCTTGCGGGCCCGCTCGTCGAGCGCACCGGCACAACCCACCCAGTACAGGTACTCGATGTCGTCGGGGATGGTCCCGGTGATGACCGGGACCTCGAAGTCGAGGGAGTCGGTCCAGTCGGTCCGCTTGGCGCCACCCAGTCCCCAGGGGTCCCCCTGGTTCTCGATGTTGCGGAGCATGAGCCCCGCCTCGGAGGGGAACTCGGACTCCATGAGCACCTGGTACCGGCGCATGTCGACGATGGTGTCGATGTGCTCGATGTCGACCGGGCACTGCTCGACGCACGCGCCGCAGGTCGTGCACGACCAGAGCACGTCGGGATCGATGGTGGTGCCGACCAGACCCTCGACCTCGACGCCGGCGGCCCGGTTCTTGGCCATGACCCGGTCGGCGTTGGCGAACAGGTTGTCCCGGAGGTCCATGATGAGCAGCTTCGGCGAGAGCGGCTTGCCGGTGTTCCAGGCCGGACACTGCGACTGGCAGCGGCCGCACTCGGTGCAGGTCGCCATGTCGAGGAGCTGCTTCCAGGAGAAGTCCTCGATCCTGCCCGCCCCGAAGACCACCTCGTCGTCGTCACCCACGTCCTCCATGGACATGTCCGGGGTGGAGGCGAGCGCACCGAGGGCACGCGGCCGGCGCGAGGTGGCGACGTTGATCGGTGCGAGGAAGATGTGGAGGTGCTTCGAGTACGAGATGAACACGAGGAACCCGGTGATGATCGCGATGTTGGCCAGCAGGGCCACCGTCTCGATCACGCTGTTGACCCCGGTGCCGAGCGGTGCGAGGGCCTTGGCGAGGGCGTGGGAGGCGAACGCGGCCCAGTTGTAGGGGAAGTTGCCGGTGTTGATCTGGGCCGCCCGGTAGAAGAGCAGGGTGACCATGACCCCGAAGATCATGAGGAGGACCAACCAGGCTGCGCCGGTGTGCGAGCCGAAGAAGCGGGAGCGGCGGTTCTCGCGGGCCGGGGAGTGCTTGACCCGGATCCCGACGAAGACGGCGAGGGCGATGATGACCGCCACCGCGAAGAAGTCCTCGAGGAACCCGACGACCGCCCAGCGGCCGATGATCGGGATGTGGAAGTCGCGGTCGAACAGGCAGCCGAACGCCTCGATGATGGTGAGGATGAGGATGGTGAATCCCCAGAAGGTGAAGGCATGGGCGAGGCCGGGGACCGTCCACTGGAGGAGCTTTCGCTGCCCGCCGACCTCGACCAGCTCCGCCTTGATCCGCTTGGGGATGTCCTTGGCGCGGGAGGGGACGGCGGGGTGGCCGGCGGTGATGAGCCGGAAGATCCAGAAGAAGCGTCGCCCGGCGATGGCGAACATCACCGCGGTGATGCCGAGTCCGACGGCGATTCTGAGCGGCACTTCGTTCCTCCTAGGGGTTACTGCTGGTCACGGACGGAAATTGTCCGCGTACCGGCTCGGGGTCGGTCCCCACTGACCCTGGTACTTGGAGCCGAGACCGGCCGAGCCGTAGGGATTGTCGGCGGAGGTGGTCATCTGCAGGAAGCTGATCTGCCCGATCTTCATGCCCGGGTAGACGGTGATCGGCAGGTTGGCCACGTTGGAGAGCTCGAGGGTCAGATGGCCGTCCCAGCCCGCGTCGACGAACCCGGCGGTCGAGTGGATGAGCAGCCCGAGCCGGCCGAGCGAGGACTTGCCCTCGAGCCGGGCAACCAGATCATGGGGCAGCGTGACCTGCTCGACCGTGGAGCCGAGCACGAACTCGCCGGGGTGGAGGATGAGGGGATCCTCCCCCACGTCGACCAGCTCGGTGAGGTCCTCCTGGTTCTCGCGCACGTCGATGACCCTGCTGGTGTGGTTGCGGAACAGGCGGAAGTAGCGGTCGACGTGGAGATCGACCGAGGAGGGCTGGATGCACGACTCGTCCATCGGGTCGATCTTGATCTGGCCGGAGGCGAGCGCCTCACGGATGGAGCGGTCGGAGAGCACCATGCCGGAGAGACGATAGTGGGGCAGGGGGCGCCTGGCGTAGTTGGGCGGGCACTCCCCGTGCGCGGGCGACGAGGACCGACCAGCGGGTGCGCTCCTGATGAACTGCGCCTGTCGAGGACGTTCCCGATCAGACGGACGCCCCGTCGACGCCGGAGGGTGCAGCGCGGGAGCGAGCGGTCCGTCGTCGGGCAGAGGCCCGGCGCCGCCCTGAGGGGCGGATGGTCAGGCGATAGTCTGTCCACCTCCCTGCGGGCGTAGTTCAGAGGCAGAACATCAGCTTCCCAAGCTGAGAACGCGGGTTCGATTCCCGTCGCCCGCTCTCTTCGGTGGCCCTCGCCGTGGGCGACACGACCGCCCCGCGACCCGCGTGACGCCGACGCAGAGGTTCACCCCCGGTAGTACCGTAAAAGAGCCAGTCGCCGTATCCGGAGCAAGGCGGCGGAACCTAGTCTCAACGGATACGGCGACTGGCGCTTGCACTCAGCATACCGTAAACCGGCTTTGCATGCAATCCAGATTGCATGCAACAGCGGTTGCCCCCTAGGTCTCCCCTCGGGCCTCTTTGGCGTATCGGGACGCCATCTGCCGGGAGAACCCCCAGATCCGGCTCAGCTCGTTGATCGACACCCCGTGCTCGAGGGCTGATCTGAACGAGGCGATCCGTGATTCGCGGCGACGTGCCTCGAGCAGGAAGAGAGCCTCACTGAGATCCTCCTGCTCCTCGTTCACGTGGGCGTCCTTCACCGCCTGGGCATAGTCGGGTGCCGGCTCGAGGACACTGATCGCTCGACGGAGGACTTCTTCCCGATTCTCGAGGACGCGTCTGAGGTTCTGCATCGCTTCGATGACCCGTTCGACGCTGCGAATCGCTTCTTTATCATTCTCCGACAGCACGTCAAACCCCTCATCACCCAGCGCCGGCCAACGGGTTCGAGCGCTGATTGTAGGACGGTCACCTGGACGATGCTCGAGCCTCCCGCTCGTCGCGATCGGTCCAGGTGCAGACGCAGACCTCGTTGCCCTCGGCGTCCGCCAGGACCCAAAAGGACCGGGCAGAGGAATCATCGACCAGCCGGCCACCCGCCTCGACTGCAGTTCGGACCCGCCTCTCTGCCTCGTCATGGGCGACCGTGATGTCGAAATGGACGCGATTGCGTTGCGGACGACTGGCGTCCATCTGCTGGAACCAGATCAGGGGGAGCTGGCCGGCAGGGTCGACGATTGCGTCGTCGGGGCCGCTGCCACCGGGTTCGTCCACGTAGGCCATGACAGCCTTCCAAAAGGGACGGACCGCCCCGATGTCCATCGCGTCGATCGCCAATTCCAGCGTCTGCACCGGGCGAGGCGACCGGTCGGACGTTGCCGGCGCCGGGTGATGCCCACGACGATCCAAGGCCCCGGCGATGCGACGGGCCATCCGCACGTCACGGTCGGTCACGGCGTTCAAGACCCTCGTCTGCAGCGAGAGCTCCACCCTGTCGGGACGCAGATCGATGCGCAGATGGCCGTCATCGTCATCGTCGGTGGCGGTGACCGCCACCGACGACAGCTCGAGCGCCTGTGCCACCGACGTCGCGGGGATCGAAACGTTCAGCGAGCCCAGGAGATACCGCCACCCGATGTTCTGCACGGCCTCGGAGGCGGCGGTACGGGAGAGCGGCCGGTCGAGATCTGCGTCGTTCATCCTGATACCCGCACCGACGACATGGTGATGAAGTCACGCGACCACCAGGACTCGAAGTACCTGCCCGGGGTGCCCACCATGTCCGGAAGGAGGTCCGTCCCGTTGAGCGCCGTGGCGGCCCCTGTCGCCGGCACCGGCGCGTAGCTCGAGAAGTGGACCCAGTCCGTATTGATGTCCAGCTCCATCGCGCGGACGGCTCCCGCCCGGACCAGCAGATCGGCCAGGTCGGTGATGTTGAGACCGGGACCGCCGACATAGACCAGCGCACCGTTCGCGGTCACCCCCACCCCCGACCGCCAGACATAGACGGCGTTCCCGAGCGTCGCGCCCCATCTCCTTGTGTCGGCGGCGTCGAGACCGGCGGCGGGTCGGCCGTTGTCCACGACGAGATCCAGGTTCTGTCGCACCGAGACCACGTCCGGAGCCATCGAGACCTCCGACCCCCATGCGCCGATCGCAGCCTGACCGTCGGCGTGGACGACGAAGGACGCGGCACCGGGCCGTAGTGGAACGACGGCCCGTCCGTCCGTGTAGTAGCCGCCGTCGGAGGCCGACATGAGGAACCCCGCGTTGAACGCAGCCACCAGGCCGGTGGCTGCTGCGGGGCCGACCGGGGCGGTGTGGGTGAACGGACCGCCGCCGGGAATCTGGCTTCCCGAGTACAGGGTGGCCTTGAGCAGCTTGGTGTCCATCCAGGCGACCCCGACCACGTAGCTGGTGTGCACCGGGTCGGGCCGAAGGGTCGTCACGTAGACCGCCGGGATGCCGCCCACCGGCCGCCCGACGGGCGACCACTGCCCCTCGCCCGGGATCGGTGGACTGGCGGGCGGGACGATCGGGCCCGGGGTCGGGAGGTGTGCGAGGGCGGCGGCCGCCGTCGCCGGCACGCCCGCCGGCACCGGACGGTGAATGGATCCGGGAGGCGGCTTCCCTCCCCTGGGCGGCGCGTGGTGGGTGTACCACTCGTTCTCGATCCAGTTGACAGCGCTCGCTCCGCCGTGACTCCGCGCCCACTCCGCCAGCCGTGCGCCGACCGAGCTACCGAGTGCCGGGTTGGTGAGCGCACCCCCGAGGGAGATGGCCAGCCAGAGCAGGAAGGCCGACAGCAGGACGGCGAGGACGGCGAGGATCCGGCGCCGGTAGAAGCGGGCACGCGCGGGACGGACCCGCCGATGCAAGGGTTGCGACCGGGCGCCCAGGGAATCCGTCAACGGAGGCCGAGGTCCATGGGGGAGAGGGTAGAGACGGTTGCTGACGGGAACATGACGCTCCCTCGACACACGGTGCTGTTCGATGACACGGTGCTGTTCGATGACACGGCGCTGCTCGGTGGCACGGTGCTCCTTGATGGCACGGCGCTCCTCGATGGCACCGTGCACTAGTCCTTGGGCGTGTTCTGCCTGGCGGTCGCGATCCCGATGCTGTTCCCGGGGACGCTCAGCGCTTGACGGACGGCGGCCTGAACTCCGGGTCGGTCTCGAAGAACTGGCGGACGAGCGCCTCGAGCCCGACCGCGAAGAGGGTCCACTCCTGGTCCTCGCCACCCGGTCCGGTCGGGACGGGTCGCCCACTCGAGGTGGCCGTTGACCCGCTGGCGCAAGGAGAACCCCTCGTTGAGGGAACTCACCGACTTCACGAACTGCGCGAGCGTCAACGGTTGGCGGATGCGCAATCCGAGGAGACCGGCAAGGCCGGCGAAGGCCTCCTCCCAGAATTTGTCGACCGTCACGTAGGCCCCGCGGAGTGCGTCCTGGATCCGCCGGCGCTCGTCGGGGACGGCGGTCGCCGTCGCCATGGCCATGACGCTGATCCAGAGGGAGAAGCTGGTCGAGTCCGCGATGGCCGAGTTGCTGGCCTCTCCCCCGATGCGGCACACCTCCCCGATCGCAGCGTCACGTGCTTCGGCGGTGGACAGGTCGAGCCGTTCGAACAGGGCGAGCAGCGCCAGGATGGTCCGTTCCGCCTCGGGTCGTTCTTCGTCGTGGGCGATGGCGACCAGGACGTCGGCCTGGAAGTCGGCCTGGTTCTGCCAGACCCGCCTGATGACCGAGGCATTGGTGATGCGGACCCCACTCCGCTGCTCGACACGCTCGAAGACCCGCTTGAACGTGAGGTTGCTCGAGTCGGTGTCGAGCCCCTCCTCGAGCAGGATCTCGCGACCCGCCTCGAGCAGGGTGGTCCGTAGTTCCCCCCTGGTCAGCTGTGGCCGGCGCTGGCCGCCCAGCGAGTCACCTGCCTGCACCGCACCATCGTACGGGAAGACGCACGATTCTCATCTTCACCCCGTGGTCGAGCCCGGGTGCGACCGGCCGGTCAGGAGCCGTCGATCCAGCTCACCCCCAGGATCTCGGCCCCTCCGTGGGACCCGATCACCGCGCCCAGCCGGCCCAGCCGGATGCTCGTCCGGGGGAAGCGCGGGGCGATGAGCTCGAGGAACTCCTCGATGTCGGGGGCACCCCCGTGCATGACCGCCACCTCCTCGATGGCCCCCGCCCCGATCATGCGCTCGTAGAGCATCTGCATCGCCCGCCTGCGCGTCCGGGGCTTGCCGGCCGCCTGCACCAGCCCACCGGTGATGTCGACGAGCGGTTTGATCGAGAGGACCGAGCCGAGCATCGCCCGCGCGCCGCCGATCCGCCCGCCCTTCCGTAAGTTCTCGAGCGTGTTGAGCGTCGCAATCACATGGGTCCGCGGGAGGAGCTCGCGGACCCTCTTCAGGACGACGTCGATGCCGGCACGGCCGACGGCCGCCCGTGCGGCCTCGAGGACCAGCGTCCCGAGGCCACTCGACACGGTGCGGGTGTCGATGACCTGGACGGGCAGCCTCCCCTCGCAGGCTGCGGCTGCCGTCCTCGCGGATTGCACCGTGTTCGAGAGATCGCTCGAGATGTTGAGACAGACCACCGCGTCGGCGCCCGCGTCGTGCGCCTTCGCGAATGCCTGCTCGAAGGCGCCGGGCGACGGGCAGGCGGTCTGGGGCAGGACCGCCGAGTCGGCCATCCGTCGGTAGAAGTCCTCGACGCTGAGGTCGTGCCCGTCGGTGAACTCCTGGTCCCCGAACCGGATGGTCAGTGGCACGATCTCGACGTCGAGACGGTCGATCTCATCCGCGGTGAGGTCACACGAACTGTCGGTCACGATATGCACGCCGGACACGGGTCGGATCTCCTTGCTCTCGCCGTTCCCAGTCTCGCACCCCGGAACGCGTCGCGGTGGCTGCGGGCGACTCCCGGGTCCGATGGTCCGGGTCCGGTCGCGACGCGCCTTGTACGTTGGGATCCGGCCGCCGTCCGGCCGAGCCCGTCCGAGAGGAGCGACCGATGTCCGATGCGCAGCCCCCGTCCCCGGACGACCCGTCCGCGGTCGACGCCGCCTCCGGCGTCACCCACCGGATCCTGGGCACGGTCATGCCGGTGCTCCAGGTCGACCTCCAGCCGGGTCAGGCCGTGGTCTCACCGGGCGGCGAGGTGTCCTGGATGTCCCCTTCGATCGAGCTGTCGACGTCCACCGCGGGGGCCGGCTCCAAAGGAGTCCTCGGCGCGCTCAAGCGGACGGTCGCAGGGGGCGGACTGTTCCTCACCCGCTACGAGTCGGCCGGAGGGCCGGGGTCCGTCTCGTTCGCGGCCAAGATGCCGGGGGAGATCCGTCCCGTGGCCATCGCACCCGAGCGGGAGTACCTCGTCCACCGTCACGGGTTCCTCGCGGCCACCGACCAGGTCAACGTCTCGATCGGCTTCCAGCAGAAGCTCGGCGCCGGGATCTTCGGCGGGAGCGGGTTCATCCTCCAGCGGGTGACCGGTCAGGGCACCGCCTGGATCGAGTTGTCCGGCGAGCTCGTCGAGTACCACCTCGGAGCGGGCGAGAACCTCCGGGTGATCCCGGGTCACGTGGGCCTGTTCGACGCCGGCATGCGATTCGAGATCACCATGGTGAAGGGGATCAAGAACATGCTCTTCGGCGCCGAGACGCTCTTCCTCGCCTCGCTCACCGGGCCCGGCATGGTCTGGCTGCAGACCATGCCCATCTCGCAGTTGGCCCATGCCATCGCGCCCTACCTCCCCGATCAGGAGAACACCAACTCCGGCGGTGCCGGGGGCATCCTCGGAGGACTGCTGAACAACTGAGGTCGGGGACGGACGGCGGGGACCCCGCCCCCTCACCGGTGACCACCATCGACAGGACCCGCATCCCAGCGAGGGTTCCCCGGCCGGGTCTACGCTCCGGCCAGGCCGAGGGGCCGCGAGAGCGAGGACCGACCATGGGTCAGGCGCACCGGGCGGAGGGGCCGGCCGGGTGATCGTCCTCGACCTCATCTTCATCGGGTTGGCCATCACCCTCGAGCCCATCCCCCTCACGGCCTTCATCCTGGTGCTCGCCTCCCGCGGTGGCGTCGTCAAAGGTGCGGCGTTCGTCTTCGGCTGGCTCGTCTCGTTGGCCGTCGTGGTCACCGTGACCCTCCTGGTGACCGGGAACCAGCCCCCCAAGCCGAACACCGCGCCCACCCTGGCGGCGCTGGTGGTCAAGCTCGCGATCGGGGTCGTGCTGGTGGGCATCGCCGCCCGGCGCCGCAGGGCGATGGCCCTCCCGAAGAAGCCGAAACAACCGCCGAGATGGCAGACCGGCATCGACCAGATGTCCCCCTGGTTCGCCATGGTCCTCGGACCCCTCGTCCAGCCCTGGGGGCTGATCGCTGCGGGTGTGGCGACCATCACGGGGGCCGAGCTGACCTCCTGGGAGAGCTCGTTGGCGCTCATCGGATTCTGCCTGCTGGCGACCGGGACCTACCTGGCGATGGAGATCTACGCCGCACTCCGGCCGGAGCCGACCAGGGCCTTCCTGGACCGTGTCCGGACCTGGATCGACACCCACACCGACCAGGTGATCATCATCGTCTCGCTCGGGCTGGGACTCTGGCTCATCGTCCAGAGCGTCTATCTGCTTGCGAGCTGAAGGATCGTCTCGTGCTTCGCCTCGGCACTCCCGCCGGACGCTGGGTCGTTCTCGCCACCGTGCTCGGTTCGGGGATGGCCTCCATCGACGCCACCGTGGTCGGGATCGCCCTGCCCACCATCGGCCGGGAGTTCCATGCCGCGGTGGGCACCCTCCAGTGGGTGGTCACCGGGTACACGCTCTCCATGGCCGCGCTCATCCTGCTCGGCGGGACCCTCGGTGACCAGTACGGCCGACGCCGGATCTTCTCCATCGGGGTGGCCTGGTTCGCGGTCTCGTCGGCCGCGTGCGCCCTCGCTCCGGGGACCACCGTGCTCATCGCGACCCGGGTCCTCCAGGGCGTCGGCGCGGCCCTGCTCACGCCGGGGAGCCTGGCCATCCTGCAGGCCTCCTTCGTCCAGGAGGACCGCGGACGGGCGATCGGCGCCTGGTCCGGACTCGGCGGCGTGGCCACGGCGGCCGGACCGCTCATCGGGGGCTACCTCATCTCCGCCGCGTCGTGGCGATGGATCTTCCTCATCAACGTGCCGATCGGCGCGCTCGTGCTCGCCCTCTCGGCTCGCCACGTCCCCGAGTCGCGCGATCCGACAGCCGATCGGCTGGTCGACTTCCCAGGTGCGGTGCTGGCCGTTCTCGCCCTGGCCGGCATCACGTTCGGCCTCATCGAGGGCCCGGCCCGCGGATGGAGCGATCCCACCGTCGTCGCGATGCTCGGGATCGGAGTGGTGGCCTCGGTGGTGTTCGTCGCGGTCGAGGGGTCCTCGAGGTCACCGATGCTCCCGCCGGCGATCTTCCGGGTGCGCCAGTTCACCGTCACCAACCTGGTCACCTTCATCGTCTACGGGGCCCTCGGCGGCAGCCTCTTCCTGCTCCCGGTGGAACTCCAGGTCGTCGGTGGCTACTCGCCGCTCGAGTCCGGACTGGCCCTTCTCCCGCTGACCGTCGTCATGCTGCTCCTCTCGTCCCGATCCGGGCGCCTGGCCACCCGGATCGGCCCCCGGCTGCAGATGAGCGTGGGCCCGGTCGTCGTCGGCGTCGGCCTCGCCCTGCTCGCCCGCCTCACCACCGACACCTCGTACGTGACCGGGGTCCTCCCTGCGGTCCTCGTGTTCGGGCTCGGCCTCGCCATCACCGTCGCCCCCCTGACCTCGACCGCGCTCGCCGCGTTGCCCGACGAGCACTCCGGCCTCGCATCGGCGGTCAACAACTCGGTCGCAAGGGTGGGTGGGCTCATCGCGGTCTCCGTCATCCCGGCGGTGGCCGGGATCTCGGGATCCGGCTATCTGCATCCCGCCACCCTGTCGGCAGGGTTCCGGACCGCGGTCCAGCTCGCCGCCGGCCTCTGCGTCGTCGCAGGGGGGATCGCCGCGGTCGGGATACGCAACCCGGACCGAGCCCGTCCGTCGGCTCCTGCGGAAAGACGCCCGATCGGGACGTACTGTGCCCTCGACGCGGCACCGCTCACCACCGAGGCCTGACCGCGGGACCGGCCGCCCGCCGGTCAGGTCGACTCGATGATCCAGTCCAGGTATCCCGCCGCACCGCCCGTGATGTCGAGGGTCACCACCTCCGGCGTCTCGTAGGGGTGTGCGTCGACCACCGCGTCGACCACCCGCTCGGCCAGGTCCGCGCGCGTCTTGAGGAGGACCAGCCACTCGTCCGCCTGCGCGAGGGTGCCGCGCCAGCGGTAGTTGCTGACCACCGGGCCCAGCCGCTGACCGCAGGCCACCAACCGCTCGTCCAGCAACCGCCTGACGATCGCGTCGGCCCGGTCGGGGTCGTCGATGGCGAACTGGACCTGGACGACGGTCACCGGGTCGGCCGCTCCGGCGGGGGATCGGTGCCCGGAACTCCGGCGTCGCTCACGTGCTCGGTCCACGCCGTCCCGGACCAGTAGCGCTGCTCGTGTCGCACGAACGGGTCGGTGAACCAGCCGGCGGCAGTCCCGGACGGCGGTCCGGTCGCCTGCCGATCGGGTCCGGAGGTGAACGAGCTCCCCGGCCCGGGCGTCCCTGAACGGTTCCGTCCCGCCCGGCGCCGTTGATAGGAGAGGTAGCGCACCAGGGCCGTCCCGCCCAGGACCACGAGGACGAGCCATCCCGATCGACCGCTGGTGTACATGGTCGGAGTGTAGGACCACCCACCGCCGTGCGGAAGGGCGGCCGGGCCGGGCGGTGCCCGCAAGCCCGGTGGACACGGTGGACACGGTGGCCGGTTAGCGGTCGGAAACCCCCTCCCACTACGGTGGCGCCCACATGACGGACGGACGAGACGGAAGCGGGTCGATGGCCAAACAGATCCCACTGGTCGACTACCTCGTACTGGACGACCGTCCGCACCTCGTCGCCCATGAGTGCACCTCGTGTGGCGCCCGGTTCTTCGACCGGCGCAACGCCTGTGGGAGCTGCGGACAGACCGGGGGGTTCACGACCGTCGAGATCCCGGACGAAGGTCGGGTACGGGCGTTTACGATCGTGTCGTTCGCCGCGCCGGGCGTGCCCGTCCCCTACGTGGCGGCACTGGTCGACTGCGGCGGCACCAGCGTGCGTGCCAACCTGATCAATGTCTCCCCCGATCCGGAGCACGTCACGCTCGGGATGCCGGTGCGCCTGACCACCGAGGTCATCGGTACCGACGACGAGGGGACCGAAGCGATCGGGTTCGGATACGAACCCCGAGGAGGGTGACGATGGCAAGCGACGACCTCTGGATCCTCGGGATCCACATGACCAAGTTCGGCAAGCACCCCGACCGCGACATGGTCGATCTGGCCGCCGAGGCCGTGCTCGGGGCGCTCGCCGACGGCGGGGTGACCATGCGTGACATGGACGTGATCGGCGCGGGCGCCCTGATGGCGGCCAACGCCGGCATCGGCCAGCAGCTCCAGAAGCAGCTCGGCCAGACCGGCATCCCCGTCTACAACGTGGCCAACGCCTGCGCCACCGGGGCGACCGCCCTCCGGGTGGCCTGCATGGCCGTGAAGTCCGGTGAGGCCGAGATGGGACTGGCCTTCGGCGTCGAGAAGCTCTCCGGCGCTGGTCTGCTCTCCGGTGGGAGCCGCAAGGAGGACTCGAGCACCTACGCCCCGAGCGGACGCTACGGCGCGGTCCTGCCGGTCGACGGGCGGATCGGCACGGAGACCATGCCCGGGGTGTTCGCACAGATCGGCATGGAGTACGGCCACCGCTACGGCGGCACCAGCTTCGAGCTCTTCGCCCGGATCAGCGAGAAGAACCACGCCCACTCGACGCTCAACCCGCTCGCCGCGTACACCAAGCGGATGTCCCTCGAGGAGATCATGGGCGACGTCATGATCGCCTACCCCAATACGAGACCGATGTGCTCCGCCAACTGCGACGGCGCAGCCGCCGCCGTGGTCGTGAGCGGTGCCAAATTGGGAACGCTCTCGCAGGAGCAGCGGCGGCGGGCGGTCAAGATCTCCGCGTCGGTCCTGACCACCGATCCGTGGGAGGAGTCCTGCCAGGTCCTGCCCGACGTCAACACCCTCACCCGCAACGCGGCGACCCAGGCCTACGAGCAGGCGGGCGTCGGGCCCGCCGATCTCGACCTGGTCGAGCTGCACGACTGCTTCGCGACGGCCGAACTGGTCCACTACGACAACCTCATGCTCTGCGAGGAGGGGGGCGCCGTGGACTTCTTCAACTCGGGGGCCACCTGGCGCGACGGCAGCACGCCGGTCAACGTCTCGGGCGGTCTCGAGTCGAAGGGCCATCCCATCGCGGCCACCGGGATCGCCAATGTGTGGGAGGCGGCCACCCATCTGCGCGGCGAGGCGGGTGATCGTCAGATCGCCGGGGCGAAGGTCGCTCTCACCCACGTCATCGGACTGGGGTCGGCGTGCGGCGTGCACATCCTCGAGAAAGCGGCCTGATCCGCCCGGGCTGAGCGATCCGCCGGCGCCGCCGGCTCAGGTGAGCGCGGCGGTGGGGAGCGACCCGAGGACAGACCCTGCCCATTCCCTGGCGCGTTCCCGCTCTCCCTCGACCAGCTGGTTGGAGCGGTCGACGAGGAAGCTGCACCCGCGACCCTCGAAGAGGTCTGCAGTGGGGCGACGCCGTTCTCGGCGTCGCTCAGGCGGGAACGACCACGCTCAGCACCGCGCCCGCGGCGGCCAGCAGCACCGTGCCGGTGGTGACCAGCCGGAGGGTGTCCTCACCGAGGGGGGCGGTGGCACGCGGTCCGGAGGTGGACCGGCCGGCCAGGAACATCCCCACCAGCCAGGTCGCGCCACCCGCTGCCGCAAGCCCCAGTGCGAGGGCGGTGCGCACCCCTTCGAGCGGCCAGAGCCGCCGGAGCAGGATGCCGACGACGACCGCGACGGCGAGCCCGGAGCGGTTCCAGGCCAATTCGGTGCGCTCCTCCGCGAGACCGGGATCCCGGCCGTCCTCGACTCCGGACCCGTCCCGGTCGGCCGTCGCCACGACCGCTCGCTACTTCGAGCCCACGATGGCCAGGACCACCGCGATCACCGCGACCACGCCGATGCCGATCGAGAGCACCAACGGCATCGGGGAGCGCGGCAGCGGTCGACCGAGCACCATCGCCCGCTGGTTGGCCCTCCAGTGGGTGAAGCTGGTGACGGCCACCAGCGCACCGAGCCCGATCATCGGGAGCCCGAGGATCTGGCGTCCACCGGAGACGTGGAACTCGGGAAGGAGCTGGGTGGCGGCGACACCCGTCGCGATGAGCGCGAGCGCTGTGCGGTTCCAGGCGAGGAAGGTCCGCTCGTTCGCATAGGTGAAGCGAACGTCGGGCTCGACCTCGGCGGGGGCGGGGTCCCCGGCCTCGGGATCGGCGTTCATGCTCGCTGCACCGGCGTCAGCCTATCGACCCCGCCCCGCCGTCCCGTGATTGGTCGTCGGTCCGTGCACGATGGCCGACCCGGATGGGGCACCGGTAGCGTGGCCCAGGTGATGGCCTCCGACCGCGAGCACGATCCGACCGACCGGGAGGGACCCGTGCCGAGCACCGAGGAGCTCGCCGTCGAGCTCGCCCGTCTCAGACGACGGGTCGACGCCTGCGAGTCGGTCCTCGCCGTCCAGGAGCTCAAGGCCCGCTACGGCGAGCTCGTCGACCAGCGCTTCGCCCGCGGGCGGGTGGTCGACGGCGACCGCCTGCGCGAGATCACCGATGGCATCGCCGCGCTCTTCACCGAGGACGGGATCTGGGACGGGGGCCCGGGTCTGGGGTCGGTGCAGGGCCGCCCCGCCATCGCCGAGAGGCTCCGCACCCCGACCCTGGTGTTCTCCAGGCACCTCTTCGTGACCCCGCGCATCGAGATCGACGGCGACCGGGCCTCGGCCCGCTGGGAGCTGCTCTCCCCCTGCAGCCGGCCGGACGGGACGGCCTACTGGATGTGCGGGTACGAGGACGACACCTACACCCGGGTGGACGGGAGCTGGCTCCACGCCACGATGCGCCTGACCACCGTGTTCTTCGCCCCCGCCGGGGGCGGATGGGGACCGGTGCTGGCCTGAGCCCGGACCGGTCCCCGCCCGCTCAGGCCGGCGGACCGGTGGTGAGGACGGCGGTCGAGGTGTGGGTCTGTCCCGCCGCGTCGGTCCACGCGATCTGAACGGAGTCGCCCGGGTGATGCGACTCGAGCAGGTTGGTCAGGTCGGTGGAGGAGTTGACCGGGCTCCCGTCGAGCGAGGTGATCACGTCCCCCTGGGAGAGCCCGGCCTGAGCGCCCGGTGAGCCGGCCAGTGCACTGTCCACGACCGCCCCGTTGGTCGAGGTCCCCCCCGAACCGAAGCCGCCCGACCCGAAGCCGTTGCCGGCCGACGAGCCCGAGGCTTCCACCCGGATGCCGAGGAACCCGGTCGCTCCGATGTGCACGGTGGTGCTCTGCCGACCCGCCTCGATCTGGCGGGCGATGGTCAACGCGGTCGAGATCGGGATGGCGTAGGCCTGGGCGGTTGTCACCTGGTAGGCGGTTCCGGTCGACGCTGCGGTGTCCATGCCGATGACATGACTCGAGGTGTTGACCAGCGCGCCGCCGGAGTCACCGGGCTGGATCCCGGCGTTGATCTGGATGAGACCACTGAGTCGCTCGGTGTTGCCCCCGCTGTTGTCGCTGGCGGTGATCGACTGCCCGGTGGCGGTCACCGAGCCGCCGGCCGCGCTGGGCGTGCCGCCGGTCCCGCCCGCGTTGCCCACGCCGACGATGGACTGACCCACCGAGACCGGGCCGGTGTCGGTGGTGACCGTCTGGAGGCCGCTGGCCCCGATGAGCTGGATCACGGCCACATCACCGGTGCGGTCGTAGCCGACCACCGTCGCCTTGTAGGTCCGGCCGTTACCCACATCGGTGGCGCTGATGCTGGTGGCCCCGTCGATCACGTGGTTGTTGGTGAGGACCTCGCCGCTGGAGGTCAGGACCATGCCGGTGCCGGCCGCCTGCTCGTCCTGGTAGCTGAGGTTGGTGTTGATGTCGACCAGTCCCGGGTCCGCCTTGCCGGCGATCGCCGAGATGTTGGCCGGGGCACCGACCCCGGTCGACGAGTTGCCACCGGAACCGGAGCCGAAGGGCGAGGTGCCCCCCGTTCCTGGGGACTGCGGGTTGGTGCCGGTGCCGCCGGAGGGATTGGTGACCGCGCTGGCGGTCGTGTCGGTCGGCCACGCAAGGTGCCCGATGCCGGCGCCGGCCAACAGCGCGACGGCCGCCACGATCGCGGCCAGTCCGGCCAGCGCTCCGGTGTGGCTCCTCCCTGCGGCGCGAGGGGCGGGTGGGGGGGGCGGAAAGCCGTACCCGTAGGGAGGGGGCGGCCAGGCACCACCCGGGGGGGACTGCCGCCGGTGCCCCACCCACCGGGGGGTGGGAGCGCGATGGGCGGGGGGGCGCCCCAACCCCCACCCTGCGGAGTTGCCCAGGCGCCGCCCGGAGTGGCCTGTGCACCGGTGCCCGCCGGAGGAACCGGCGGCGCGCCTGCCGGAGGGGTCGGCGGGTAGGCGGCGGTCGGAGGGGTCTGCGCGGTCGGTGGCCCTTCGGGGACGACCGGGGCCGTGCCGGAGTCGGGTGTCGACTCTGGGTTTGCTCCGGGTTCCTGGTCGGCCGGCTCGCGGGACGGGTGCCAGTGCTCGCTCATATCGCTCTTCCTCCAGAAGCATCGGGCTTGCGGTCGAAGCCCACCCGGCCATTGGACCCGGGGTGCCTAAGGTCGCGGTGAGCGGACCATAGGAATCTCATAAGGAAGTCTGCCCGACCCGTCCGCCGTCCTCCGCAGGGCAGCAGCGGCCGTGCTCAATCGCACACGGTCCCAGCGACCGCGTACCCGGCCGGGGCCGCAGCCAGGAGCACCTCCAACTCGTCGGGATGGAGCAGCCCGGCCTGGGTGCCGACCGAGTGGACGACGCTCATCGAGTTGACCGGCGCCCAGAGCATGGCCTCGTCGAGCGGCCGGCCCGTTGCGATGACCGCCACCAGCGTCGCGGCGAAGGCGTCGCCGGCCCCGGTCCGGTCGACGACCGGTGTCCGGTCGGGGTAGATGGGGACCCGGTAGCGCAGGGTGCCCTCGGCCCCCCAGGCCCCGGCCGGGCCATCGGTGATCACCACGCGCCCGGGCCCGAGCGCCAGCATCCCGTCGAGGAGGCTGCCCGGGTCGTCGGTCGGCGCGCGCCCGCAGAGGGTGGCCGCCTCCTCGCGGTTGCAGACCACCAGCGCGGCACGGGCGTAGAGCCGGGCCAGGCGGGACGAACCCCGGGCGATCTGGTAGGTGCCCGGCTCGAATGCGAGAGAGACACCCGGGTGCGCCTCGAGCCAGTCGACGATCTGGTCCTCGTAGCCGTGCGCGTCGCGGCCCACCGACGAGAGGTAGAGCCAGGCCGGGATCTCGGCCGGACGGAGATGGGGCCAGTTGTAACGGTGCTGCTCGTGGTGGACCAGGATCGTCCGCTCGTGATCGACCCGGAGCACGAAGTTGCGGTTGGTCGGCACGCGGCGGTCCAATCTCACGAAGGACGTATCGACCTCCTCTCGCTGGAGTGCGGCCAGCGCGTCCCGCCCGAGCGGATCGTCACCGACGTAGGTGGCGAGAGCGGTCCGGAGGCCGAGCCGGGCGCAGGCCACTGAGGCGTTGGCCGCGTTCCCCCGGCAGGGACCGTGATGCTCTCGGCGCAGGGCAGCTTGGCCCCGAAGGGCAGGACCAGCTTCGGGCCGTCCGGCTCGCTCCGGATCTCGGCGCACTCCGGTGACACGGTCACGAAGACATCGGTGGCGACGTCGCCGACGCAGATGATGTCGAAGCGCTCCCCGACGGTGGTGGGCCCTGGCAACGGTCCTCCTGGACGATCTCGGCGACGAGCGCAACCATGCTCGGTCGACCTCACGGAACGGGTCGGTGACGTTCGACCAGACCATCGTCGCAGACGACCGGTCACGGTTCGCGGCGCAACCGGGGTTGCAACTTTCAGTTGCAATCAGCCCGGTCGCCGTGCATACTGGATGCGACGGGCGGCGGACCTATGGCCCGGGAGCAGCGGCTCCCGGGCCCTCAGCGGTAGACGTGACCGGTGTCCGGGGCGGTACGGGCCCGGTCACTGCCGCATCAGGAGAGCGAACCACGTGACGACCCAGACAGGCAGTCGGGTTCGAAACCGCCGGTACACCGCGGCCCGTGACCACCACCCAGCGAGGAGCTCGCTCCCGACGATGACCGACGCAACGAGGCGGCCGGCGGCCGTGCGGGACGTGCCGGCGCCCATGGCACCGGTGGTCGCCCTGCCATCCCTGCCGCCCGTGGCATCGTCCGAACCGGCTCCCACGGACGCGCGGCCGGCCGCGCCGGCACTCGGCTGGATCAGCGCTCCCGCCCTCGCGCTCCTGGCCGCAGTGGCCATCTTCGAGGGGTACCGGTGGCTCCACCTCGTCCCGGGCCGCCTCTCCGTGTCGGACACGCTCCTCCTCGCCGCGGTCGACGTGGCGATCGCCTTCGGGCTGACCAGCGCGGCGGTGTGGACCCATGAGGGCGCGGTGCGAAGGGCGGCGCGGCTGGGCTCGTGCGCCTTCGTCGGCGCCGCGCTGGTCGTACGGGTGCTCGAAGGCCCGCCGACCGACCGGCTGCTCGGCACGACGTCGCTCGTGCTCGCGGTCGCCGCGCTCTGCGTGGCGGTCCCGGCCGGAAAGCGACGCCGCCCGCACGATCCCGCCAGTTCCTCGACGCGCTGACTGCACGGCTCGGCTCACGGCTGAGCCGGAGGCGGCCGGAGGCGGCTGGACAGTGACCGGGGAACGTCCCTAGGGTCAGCTCAACCCCATGGAACAGTGCGAAGCCTTCGAGGGTGTCATCGGGCGGACCCGCGAAGAGTCCCAGCCATGGTGGCCGACCCCGCCCCATCCGGGTCCCGACGCCCCGAACGTCGTGGTGATCCTGCTCGACGACACCGGGTTCTCCCATTTCGGGTGCTACGGATCCGACCTCGCGACCCCCCACATCGACGCCCTGGCCGCCGGCGGCCTGCGGTACACCAACTTCCACGTGACCCCGCTGTGCTCGCCGACCCGTGCCGCGCTGCTGACCGGCCGCAACCACCACGCGGTGGGGATGCGTGCCCTGTCCAACTTCGACAGCGGCTACCCGCACATGCGCGGCGGGATCACCAAGCATGCCGCCACGGTCGCCGAAGTCCTCCGCGAGGAGGGGTACGCGACGTTCGCCGTCGGCAAGTGGCACCTGTGTCCGATGGAGAACGCCTCCGCCGCCGGCCCCTACGACCAGTGGCCGTGTCAGCGCGGCTTCGACCGGTTCTACGGCTTCCTGGAGGGCGAGACCGACCAGTTCTCCCCGGACCTCGTCTACGACAACCACCGGGTCGACCCTCCGGCCGGTCCCGCCGAGGGATACCACCTGAGCGAGGACCTGGTCGACCATGCGATCGAGTTCATCCACGACTCGGTGTCCATCCGGCCCGATCGACCGTTCTTCGCCTACCTGGCCTTCGGGGCGACCCACGCCCCCCACCAGGCTCCCCGCGACCACCTGGACCGTCAGCGCGGACGCTTCGACGAGGGCTGGGACGCAGCCCGGGCCCGGTGGTTCGCCCGCCAGCTCGAGATGGGACTGCTCCCACCGGACACCCGGCTCGCCCCCCGGAACCCGGGGGTCGAGCCCTGGGACTCGCTCCCCACCAACCACCGGCGCCTCGCCGCCCGCCTCCAGGAGGCGTTCGCGGCCTTCCTCGAGCACACGGACGCCCAGATCGGCCGGCTGGTCGCCGACCTCGAGCAGCTCGGCCGGCTGGACGACACCCTGATCCTCCTGCTGTCCGACAACGGCGCGAGCCAGGAGGGCGGGCGGTTCGGCGTCCTGCACGAGATGAAGTACTTCAACTTCCTCGAGGAGAGCCCCGACGAGGCCGTCGAGCGGATCGACGACATCGGTGGGCCCCACAGCCACGCCAACTACCCGTGGGGATGGGCACAGGCCGGGAACACACCCTTCAAGTGGTACAAGCAGAACACCCACGAGGGTGGTGTCCACGTTCCGCTCATCGTGCACTGGCCGCGGCGGATCCGCGACCGCGGCGCCACCCGCGACCAGTTCCACCATGTGAACGATCTCACCCCGACCATCTACGAGGCCACCGGGATCGCCGCGCCCGACGTCTACCACGGCGAGGCGCAGCTGCCGATCACCGGGATCCCCCTGGGCTACACCTTCGGCGCTCCGGACGCACCGAGCGAGAAGCACGTGCAGTACTTCGAGATGATGGGACATCGCGGGATCTACGCGGACGGGTGGAAGGCGGTCACCCGCCACACGCCGAGGACCCCCTTCGACGACGACGTCTGGGAGCTCTACCACCTGACGGAGGACCGGTCGGAGTGCACCGACCTCGCCGCAGAGCGACCCGACACCCTCGCCCGGCTCGTCGCGCGATGGTGGGAGGAGGCCGAAGCCCATGGCGTGCTCCCGCTCGACGACCGCACGATCGAGCTCTTCTCGACCCGGTACCGGGACCGGTCACCCCACCGGTCCGACCGCCGCTACGTCTACCGTCCACCGATGGCCCCGCTGCCCGCGCAGGTGGCCCCCGCGCTGGGCGCGCGCGGGTTCGACCTCACCGCCACCATCGACCGGGAGGAGGGCGCGGCCGGCGTGCTCTACGCCTCGGGCACGGCGAACTCGGGGGTGAGCCTGTTCGTCCAGGGGGAACGCCTGGTCTTCGACTACAACTGCTTCGCCGACCACCAGCTGGTCGAGTCGGACATCGTGGTCCCGACCGGCGCCTCCTCGGTCGGGGTGCGCTTCCGCCGGACCGGCAGGGGCGCCGAGGCCGAGCTCTCCATCGACGGCGAGGCGTGCGGATCGATGACGGTCCCCTTCGCCATGACGATCATCTCGAGCGTCGGCCCGAGCGTCGGCTACGACCACGGGGGTCCGGTGAGCCAGCGCTACTCCGGACGCTTCCCCTTCCAGGGCACCCTCCATGCGGTCGAGATCCAGCTGCCCGACCCTGGCGGTCCGGGCAGGGTGGCCGCGGCCGACCAGCGGGCGGCGATGTCGAAGCAGTGACCGTTGCGGCGGGGTGCGGGTTCAGGCGCTGAAGCGGGCCGAGGCACCGGCGTCCACGTCGATGACCGATCCGGTGATGTGGCGGGCCCCCTCCGAGCAGAGGAAGACCACGGCCGCGGTGATCTCGTCCGGTTCGAGCCACGGGACCGGTTGCACATGGAGCCCCGCCATTGCCGGGGCCACGTCCTCCCTGGTCGGGTGCTCGAGGTCGGGACGCATGAGCCGGTAAAGGGTCTCGTTGTGGATCATGTCGGTCGAGACGTTGCCCGGGGCGATCGCATTCACCGTGATCCCCACGTGCGCCACCTCGTGGGCGACCGCCTTGCACAGGCCGATCACCCCCCACTTCGATGCGGTGTAGGCGGCGATCCCCGGGTTGGCCGAGCGCCCCATCATCGAGGAGATGCCGATCATCCGACCCCACCCCCCGCGTCGCATGTGGGGAGCTGCGGCCCGCATCGCATGGAAGACCCCGGTCAGGTTCACCTCGACCGTCTCGCTCCACTGCTCGGCGTTCATCGAGAAGACCGAGCCGAGCGTGGACACCCCCGCGTTGGCGATGAGGATGTCGACCGAACCCAGCTCGCCCCGGACCCGATCGACGAACCCGATCATCGCGTCGAGGTCACGGACGTCGACCGTCGCCGCGAGGCACTGACGACCCTCGGCCTCGACCAGGCGGACCGTCTCGGCGAGATCGTGCTCGGTGGCCATCGGGTAGGGCACGGTTCCGAGGTCGGCGCACCGGTCGACGATCGCGACGTCGGCCCCGAGGCGGGCCAGCTCGACCGCATGGCTGCGGCCCTGCCCACGGGCGCCCCCGGTGATGACGGCGACCCGCCCGGCGAACTGCGGGTCCGCGCTCGGCTGCGACATGGTGTCCTCCTCGGAACGGTCGCCGGGGATCCTATGCGGGACCGGTCGTCCGGCCCCAGGCTCGGAGCACCCGCCGGTAGTCGCGGTCCCACCGTCCATAGGCCTCCCGCAGGGCGGGACCGGGCCACGAGCGCCCGAGCAGCTCCGCAGGAAGCAGCGGATCGGCCAGCAGATGACGGATCACCGCGGCGGAGAGCGCGAACCCGGGAGCGAGGTCGTCGGGGCCCGACGTCACCGTCGTCTCGAGACGGCCGCGGAGCTGCTCGGCGCGGGCCGCCCAGCCCGCCAGGTCCCAGAGCTGGGCGGCGAGGCGGACCGGGTCGGCGTCGGGCACCCCGCTGTAGACGGCCAGATCGGGATCCCCGGACGGGTCGGGATGGAGGTCGAGATTGTCGGGGCGCAGCCAGACGCCCTCACGTTGCTCGGCCAGGCGCGCGAGCAGCAGCCGGCGGCGGCGCTCGCTGCGGCGCCCCGCCGACCGGCCCGGCCCGGTCACCACGACCAGCCTCCACCCACCCTGCCAGGGACGGGTGTCACCGACCAGGCCCGCGCGCTGGCGCGCCTGGCGTTCGAGCAGGTGACCGGTGAGCCGGTAGCGCCCGGATCCGTCGGTGGTCACCTCGCCCGAGGCGACCATGCGGCTGAGCGCGACCCGCGCCCGGTTCCCGCTGATCCCGAAGAGTCCCGAGAGGTGCACCAGATGGGAGACCGGGAGCTCGGGTGGATCCTCCCCGAGCAGGGCACTGGCCAGGACCGAGCGCGCGGTGAACCGTGCCCCGCCCTCCTCGGGTCCCCCGCCGCCGTCCGGGCCGTCCGGCCCGACCCCCACCTCGGCCGGTCCGGTCATGTTACGTTGTTGTCCCGGTTGACCGTTTGTTGTAACATTCCTCGCATGGCATCCACCATGGTGGCCGACCCGGCGGACCGTCCCGCGGTTCTCCCCACCGAACGGCTGCTCGACAACGGGATGGCCCGCCCCGAGCTCCGCCACGACCTCCGCCGGATCGCCAACGGTCGCAACGCCCTGACCGTGGCGTCGGTCTGGGCGTGGGTGGCGGTCATCATCGGCTCGGCGGTCCGGATCGACCGGTGGTGGGCGTACCTGGCTGCCTTCGTCCTGATGGGCCCCATCTACGCTCGGTTCGCCATCCTCATGCACGAGTCGGCCCACAACCTGCTGTTCACCAACAAGCGGGTCAACGACGTCGTCGGCACCTGGCTGGTCGCCTACCCGTCCTGGACGCCGATCTCGCTCTACCGCCGCGGGCACTTCTCCCACCACCGGGAGGAGTTCGGCCCGAACGAGCCGGACATCGCCTTCTACGGCGGCTACCCCTGCGACCGGCGAGCGCTCACCCGCCGCCTGGTCCGCGACGCGGTGGGCATCTCCGGGTGGAAGAACCTGGTCCCCCTGGTGACCTCGGTGCGGACCCCCGCCTACCGGAAGGTCTCGCTCTCCATCCTCGGGGTCCAGGCACTGCTGTGGGCCCTGTTCTGGGCTGCGACCGGGACCTGGTGGGTCTACCCGCTCCTCTGGTGGCTCCCCTGGATGACCCAGTGGCGGGTGCTCAACCGGCTCCGTGCCATCGCCGAGCACGGCGGGCTCGAGGCCAGCCGTGACCGTCGGGTCACCACCCACAACGTGCGCCAGCGCTGGATCGCCCGCTTCTGGTTCGTCCCGTACAACACCGGATGGCACCTCGCCCACCACGTCGACATGGGAGTGCCCTGGCGGAACCTGCCCCGTTTCCATGAGGAGCTGGTGCGGGCCGGCTACGTCACCGAAGGGATCACCTACCCCGGGTACCTCGCCCTCTGGAGGGCGCTCTCTTCGTCCTGAGCGCCAGGTCCCCGCCGGTCGGGACCGCGACGGTCGGCGGTTCAGACCGGGCGGCCGCGGAGCTCCCGGTACCTGGTGATCAACCCGGCGGTCGAGCTGTCCTCACCGGCCAGGTCGGGGACGGGTCCGGCGGCGAGCGCCGGTGCGAGCGTCCCGGCCATCACCTTGCCCAGCTCTACGCCCCACTGGTCGAACGAGTCGATCCCCCAGACCACCCCCTCGACGAAGACGGTGTGCTCGTAGAGCGCGATGAGCTGGCCCAGCACCGACGGGGTCAGCTTGGGGGCGATGACGGTCGAGCTCGGGTGGTTGCCCGGCATCACCTTGTGGGGGACGGTCGCGGGTGGGGTCCCCTCCGCGGCGATCTCCTGGGCGGTCCTGCCGAATGCGAGGACCTTCGACTGGGCGAAGCAGTTGGCCATCAGCAGGTCATGCTGGTCGCCCGCCTCCTGGGTCGACTCGGCGAAGCCGATGAGGTCGCAGGGGACCAGGGTGGTCCCCTGGTGGAGCAGCTGGTAGAAGGCGTGCTGGCCGTTGGTGCCGGGCTCCCCCCAGAAGATCTCCCCGGTCTCGGTGCGGACCGGGGTCCCGTCCCAGCGAACCGACTTGCCGTTCGACTCCATGGTCAGCTGCTGCAGGTAGGCCGGGAAGCGGGCGAGGCGCTGGCTGTAGGGGAGCACGGCGTGGGTCTGGGCGCCGAGCAGGTTGCGGTACCAGACGTTGAGCATGCCCTGGATGACCGGCAGGTTCGACTCGAAGGGGGCCGTGGCGAAATGCCGGTCGATCGTGTGGAAGCCGGACAGCAGCTCGGCGAACGCCTCGGCGCCGATCGCCACCATCAGCGAGAAGCCGATCGCCGAGTCGACCGAGTAGCGGCCGCCCACCCAGTCCCAGAAGCCGAACATGTTGGCCGGGTCGATCCCGAACCCGGAGACGCCGGCCCGGTTGGTCGACACCGCAACGAAGTGACGGGCGACCGCCTCCTGCCCGCACCCCATGCCGTCGAGCAGCCACTGCCGCGCCGCCCGGGCGTTGGTCAGGGTCTCCAAGGTGGTGAAGGTCTTCGAGCTGACCACGAAGAGCGTCTCGGCCGGGTCGAGGTCGCGGGTCTTCGCGTAGAGGTCGACCGGGTCGATGTTGGACACGAACCGGCAGTCGATCGACGGTGCGGCGTAGTCGGCGAGCGCCTGATCGGCCATCGCCGGGCCGAGGTCCGATCCGCCGATCCCGATGTTGACCACCGCGCGGATCGGTCTGCCGGTCCACCCGGTCCACTCCCCGGAACGGATGCGCGCGGCCACCGCTCCCATGTGATCGAGCTCACGATGCACGTCGGCGACCACGTCCCGGCCGTCGACCTCGAGACTCGCCCCCCGCGGCATGCGGAGGGCGACGTGCAGCACGGCCCGGTCCTCGGTGGTGTTGATGTGGCGGCCGGCGAACAGGTCGTCGCGCCGCTCGGCCACCCTGGCCCGTCGGGCGACCGCGAAGAGGGCGTCGAGGGTCGGCCCGTCCACCCGGTGCTTCGAATAGTCCAGAACCAGGCCACCGGCACCGGCCAGCATCCGCCGGCCGCGACCGGGATCCTCTGCGAAGAGCTCGCGCAGGTGACGGCCGCCGATGCGGGCGGCGTGTTCCGACACCGTGCGCCACTCGTCGGTCGACGGGAGGTCCACCGGCGTCCGGGTCTCGTCCATGGGGCTCCTCGATCCTGTCGCGACGCCGGCTCCGGCCCTCCGGTCTGCGACTGTAGACAGCCACCTGCCCTCGGCGGAGAAGATAACCGAGTGATTACCTTCCATTGACGTGCCGATCGCGTGCCGTTCACCTCGCCTTCTTAGGGTGACCGGTGATGGCGACGCATCCAAAGGCCACCTGCCAAGCTCCCGGTCGGATCCCGGGCGGGCGTGCGGGCCGGGAGCGGGGTGCGCTCTGCCGTCCGGGGGCCTGGCCCCCGCTGCCTCTCACGGCAACCCCGCCTGCGCCGGCCCCACCGGTGCGGCAGGCCAGCAGCGGTGCAGCCGCCCGGGCGCGGCGCGGCACCCGCGCGTCGAAGGCGTGCCCCCTGTTCCGGGGCGTCACGGACCGTCCATGACCCTGGCGCTCCGCGAAGTCGAGAACCAGACCCTCCCCGAAGAGCTGCCGGAGGAGGCGCCACCCACCATCCTGATCATCGACGACGACCACCTGTCGCGGGACTCGCTCGCGGCCACCCTCTCCATCGAGGGATTCGACGTCATCACCGCGAACAGCGGCGACGAGGGGATCTCCCTCGTCGGCTCGGCCGCCCCCGCGCTCATCCTGCTCGACACCCAGCTCGGTGACTCGCAGGGGTTCAGCGTCTTCCGCACCATCAGCTCGGTCGCCCCGCGGGTGCCGGTGATCATGGTGACCAGCCGGGACGACGAGCTGGACGCGGTCCTCGCCCTCGAGGCGGGGGCCGCCGACCACATCACCAAGCCGCCACGCCCGCGGGAGCTCACCGCACGGATCCGGGCCGTCCTCCGCCGGGTGGGCGGACAGCCCCAGGATGCCGTCCCGGAGCCACCGAGCGGGGTCTACGCGTTCGGCCCGGTGACCATCGACATCTCCCTGCGGGAGACCTGCCTGCACGGCGAGGTGCTCGAGCTCTCCCGCAAGGAATTCGACCTGCTGGCGCTGCTGGTGTCCGAGTCCGGGCACGTGGTGACCCGCAAGCAGTGCATGGACCGGATCTGGCGGGACCGCAAGAAGGGCGACAGTCGCACCCTCGACACCCACGTGAAGCGTCTCCGCAAGAAGATCGAGTCCAACCCGGCCGAGCCGGAGCACCTGATCACGGTCCGGGGAGTGGGGTACCGCTTCAAGCCGTAAGCGTCCGCGCCCGGCGCCGCCGCTGCCCCTGCCCTCCCCCAATGGTCGCGACCGGGGTGATCGGGCGGACTCCTACGGTTTGAGGCCCCCACCCGGGTCCGGGTGGGGGCTGCGCCCTAGGCCTAGGCTGGCCTGGAGCGATGGACCACGCCCGGCACGAGACGTCCCGGCCGCACGGCCCGTCGGCGCTGGTGGTCATCGCGACGGGCGGCGCCCTCGGAACCCTCGCCCGCTACGGGGTGGAACGGGGCCTCCCCGCCTCTCCCGACCGGTTCCCGTGGGCCACCCTCATCGTCAACGTCGCCGGCTCCTTCCTGCTCGGCGCCGTCGTGACCCTGGTGGTCGAACGATGGCCCGGCGACCGGTTCCTGCGCCCGTTCGGCGCGATCGGCTTCTGCGGCGGGTTCACCACCTTCTCGACCCTGGCGGTCGAGGTGGACCAGCGTGTGCAGCACGGCCGGGCGGGCCTGGCCACGGCCTACCTGGTGATCAGCCTCGTCGCGGGCGTCGCCGCGGCGCTGGCGGGCATCTCGCTGTCGAGGGGCGGGATCCTGCCGCCGGCCGGGATGCCGGAGATCCCCGATCCCGATGACGTCGAGGACGATCCGATCGGCAAGGACCTCCCGGTCGGCGAACCCGGCGAGGAGACCACCCGGTGACCGTCGGGCTGCTGGTGGCGGCGGGGGCGTGCGGGGCCCTGCTCCGGTACCTGGTCGACCATGCCGTCCACCGCCGGACCGGTCCCGGGTTCCCCTACGGGACCGTCCTCATCAACACGACCGGCTCGTTCGCGCTCGGGCTCCTGGTCTCGCTCGCCGCCGACCACGGGCTCCCGGCATCGGCGCTCACGGTCGGCGGTACCGGGTTGCTCGGTGCGTACACGACGTTCTCGACGCTCACCTTCGAGACCGTGAGCCTGCTCGAGCGGGGCCGTCTCCGACCGTCGGTCTCGTTGCTCGGCACGAGCCTGGTCACAGGGCTCGGTGCCGCCGCGCTCGGGTTGGCCCTGGGCTCCGTCCTCTGACCCGGACCGCGACCGCCCACCATCCCGCCGCACAACGTTCACGCAACGATCATCCTCCGGTCGCCGTCGGGTCGAGTGCCGTTCACCTGGGATCCGTAGCCTTCGTCTCCGGAGGGTCCATCCGTGGTCGCTGTCGGAGAGCACATCAAGGTCCTGGTCATCGAGGACGAGGAGTCGTACCGTCAGGCCCTCTCGTCCGGGTTGCGCCGGGAGGGATTCGACGTCGCGCTGGCCGAGGACGGCGCGGCCGGCCTCCGGCTGTTCGGCGAGTACGAGCCGGACATCGTCCTGCTCGACATGCTCCTCCCCGGCATGCACGGCATCGAGGTCTGCCGGCGGATGCGGTCCCTCTCTGCGGTTCCCATCGTCATGGTCAGCGCGGTGGACAGCGAGCTCGACGTGGTGCTCGGCCTCGAACTGGGCGCGTCCGGCTACGTGACCAAGCCCTTCCGGCTCCGCGAGCTGGTGGCCCGGATGAACGCCATCCTCCGGCGCGTGGGGCCCCCGACCGGGTCCCTCGAGACGGTCGTGCCGGAGGGCCGGACGGCACGGATCGACGACCCGCCGGGAGTCGACGCCCGCAGGGCGTTCGGCGCGGTGTCGGTCGACTTCGTCCGCCGGGAGGTGACCGTCGCCGGCATCCCCACCCACCTCTCCCGGCGCGAGTTCGACCTGCTCGCCGTCCTGCTCAACCCGGCCCGCCGGGTCCGGACGCGCGACGAGCTCATCGACCTGCTCTGGCCGGACCGCTACCTCTCCGACAGCCGGACCCTGGACACCCACATCCACCGGCTCCGGGCCAAGCTCGAGCCGGACCCGACCGACCCGCAGTACATCGTCACGGTCCGCGGGGTGGGCTTCCGGGTCGACCCGGACGGGACCCGCGGGGAGCCGCCCGTCCCGCGACCACGCGGGGACCTGGCGGACGAGGGCGGCATGGCAGCGACCGAGCCGGTCAACGCCTGATCTCCACCGGTCGTCCCCACCGGCGTCCCCCCTGCCTCCGGGCCTCCCCGCTGGGCGGGCTCCCCGAAGGGAATACACGTTCGCTTTTGCCCGTTGTCCACGGGAACGGCCGCACGGAGGTGTGCGCCACCCGGTGTCACCGGCGCCGGCCACGATGAGTCCGGGAGGGCCCATGGAGAATGCCAGTCAGAACCTGCCGCTGCTGCCCCTGACCTCGGGGGTGCTCCTGCCCGGCATGGTCTTCACGATGGCCCTCGAGTCCGACGAGGCCAAGGCGGCGGCCGCGGCGGCCGGGTCGGCGAACGGCCGGTTGGTCATCGTCCCGTTCATCGACGGGCGGTACGCCAGGATCGGCGTGATCGCCGAGGTCATGGAGAACGGTGAGCTGCCCGGCGGTCTGCCGGCGGTCGCGGTCCGCGGCCTCGACCGGGCGCGCCTCGGCACCGCGGTGCCCGGCACCGGCCGGGCCCTCTGGGTCGAGGTCGAGGTCCTGGACGAGGGCGAGCCGACCGCCGAGGCGGTCGAGCTGGCGCGCGAGTACCGGGCGGTGCTCGAGAACATCCTGCTCTCCCGCGGCGCGGGGAGGCTCGCCGAGCGCCTCTCCGATGTCGGCGGTGCCGGCCGGATGGCCGACATGGCCGGGTACTCACCCGACCTCAGCCTGGACCAGAAGGTGCAGGTGCTCGAGACCCTCGACGTGACCGAACGGCTGCGGATGGTCATCGGCTGGGCGCGTGAGACGCTGGCCGATCTCTCCCTGCGCGAGCGGATCAAGACCGACGTCGAGGAGGGCATGGAGAAGAACCAACGCGAGTTCCTGCTGCGGCGTCAGCTCGACGCGATCCGCAAGGAGCTCGGACAGATCAGCGACAACGACGAGGAGGCACCCGACGACTACCGGTCGCGGATCGCCGGGCGGGACCTGCCCGAGGCGGTGCGCACCGCGGTCGAGCGCGAGGTCGACAAGCTCGAGCACACCAGCGAGCAGAGCCCCGAGCACGGGTGGATCCGCACCTGGCTCGACACGGTGCTCGAGCTCCCCTGGGGCGAGCGGTCCGAGGACCGCCTGGACATCGGTGAGGCCGCGCGCATCCTCGACGCGGACCACGAGGGTCTGCGTGACGTGAAGGACCGCATCCTCGAGCACCTCGCGGTCCGCAAGCTGCAGTCCGAGCGGGGCCTGGCCCCGGTCGGCGGCCGCGGCGCGGGCGCGATCCTGGCCCTGGTCGGCCCCCCGGGGGTCGGCAAGACCTCCCTCGGCGAGTCGGTGGCACGCGCCCTCGGGCGCTCGTTCGTCCGGGTCGCCCTGGGCGGCGTCCGGGACGAGGCCGAGATCCGCGGCCACCGCCGTACCTACGTCGGCGCCCAACCGGGTCGACTGGTCCGCGCCCTGCGCGACGCGGGCACCATGAATCCGGTCATCGTCCTCGACGAGGTCGACAAGCTGGGAGCCGACTACCGCGGCGACCCGTCGTCGGCCCTGTTGGAGGTCCTCGACCCCGCACAGAACCACACCTTCCGCGACCACTACCTGGAGGTCGAGCTCGACCTCTCCCAGGTGCTGTTCCTCGCGACCGCCAACATCATCGACACCATCCCGGGCCCGCTGCTCGACCGGATGGAGGTCATCCGGCTGGACGGGTACACCGAGGACGAGAAAGTGGCCATCGCCCGCACACACCTGGTCGACCGCCAGCGCGAGCGTGCCGCGCTCGACGTGAGCGATGTCGAGATCACCGACGAGGCGCTCCGCACCGTCGTGGCCGACTACACGCGGGAGGCCGGCGTGCGCTCGCTCGAGCGCGAGCTCGGCCGCCTGCTGCGCAAGGTGGCCGCACGCATCGCGGGTGAGGACGGCAGCGGCGAGACCGCCCGGCCGCTGGTCGTCGACGCGGCCGACGTCCGGGACTGGCTCGGACGCCCGCACTTCTTCTTCGAGTCGGCCGATCGCACCGCGGTTCCCGGGGTGGCGACCGGACTGGCGGTGACCGGCGTCGGCGGAGACGTCCTCTACGTGGAGGCTTCGGTCATGGACGGCCCGGAGGGCCTGACCCTCACCGGACAGCTCGGCGACGTGATGAAGGAGTCCGCCGAGATCGCCCTCTCCTACGTGCGTTCGCACGCGCCGGAGCTGGGGATCGAGCCGTCGGCCTTCGCCGGCAAGCGGTTCCACCTGCACGTGCCGGCCGGTGCCATCCCGAAGGACGGTCCCTCGGCCGGGGTCACCATGACCACGGCCCTGGTCAGCCTGTTGCGGGGCGAGCCGGTGCGCCCGGCGGTCGGGATGACCGGTGAGGTCACCCTGCAGGGCCGGGTCCTGCCGATCGGTGGCGTCCGCCAGAAGGTGCTGGCCGCCCACCGGTCCGGGCTCACCACGGTCGTGCTCCCCTTCCGCAACGGCCCCGACCTGGAGGACGTGCCCGAAGCGGTGCGCGAGGTGATGACCTTCCACCTGGCCGCCGACATCGACGAGGTGCTCGCGGCCGCCCTCGACACGGGGGCGACCCCTGTCCCCGGGTCGGTCGCCGGACCGGGAGGTGCGCCCGCCGGCGACGCGCACGACCGGGCGGCCTGACCCGACCCCGGCCGACTCCCGGGGCCTCAGGCCGGCACGAACTCGGAGACGATCCGGGCCAGCTCGGCGGGCCGGTCGCCCTGGATGCTGTGACCGGCGCCGTCGACGGTGATCACCCGGTCGGAGGGCCGACGCCGCAGGAACTCTGCGGCGTCGGCATCGTCGACCACCGGGGAGAGGCTGCCCCTCGCCAGCAACACCGGGACCGCGATGCGCTCGAGGTCGTCCCAGAGGGAGCCGAAGTCGACCCGGTCGACGTGCAGACCGGTCCTGGCGGACGGCCGCCCGATCTGGTGACGCCAGGTCCAGGTGCCGTCCGTCCGCTGGACCGCGTTGTGCAGCACGCCCCGGCGCAGCGAGGACACGGTCCGGGTCGGGTTGAACTGGATGGTCCGCTCGAGGATCTCGTCGAAGGAGGCGAAGCTCTCCGGACCGGCCAGGAAGGCCGCGATGTCCGAGGTCTTGTCGCCGTCGACCCCGGGGGTGATGTCGACCAGCAGCAGCTTGCGCACGAGCTCGGGATGGCGGGTGGCGAGCGTAATGGCGGTCGCCCCCCCGAGCGACATCCCCACCACGGCCGCCGCCCGTGGTGCGAGGGCGAGGACCGCCACGGCCACGTCGTCGGCCATCGCGCCCGGGTCGAGTGAGGACGACCCCTCCGGCCAGTCGGAGTGGCCGTGGCCGGGCAGGTCGACGGCCACCAGCGGGCGGTCGAGCGCGAGGGCGACCGTGTCCCAGGTGTGCGCGTTCTGCCCCCCGCCGTGGAGGAACACCAGCTCCGGATCGCGCTCGCCCCAGACCAGGGCGCTGAGACGGCGGTCGGGGGCGACCTCGACCGACTCGCGGCGGACGCTGGGGGGAGCGGTGTAGTCGAGACCGGCCTCAGCCGCGTTCTCGTGGAAGTAGGAGAACTCGTCGTACGTGCTGGACGCCTCGTCGGTCACGGCGGCTCCCCGAACCTCTCGACGGTCTCCGGTCGTGGCGGACGGTCCCGGCCGCCGGCCCCCTCGGTGACACACTGGGGCCATGCCACCGACATTCTGCACCCCGGAGGAGGCCGCCGCGTTCATCCGGCCGACCGACACCATCGGGTTCGGGCTCGGTCCGGCGAATCCCGACGCCTTCTTCACCGCGCTCGGCGCCCGGGAGGACTGGGTGGACCTGACCTTGGGTGGGGCGCTCCTCCTCGGCTACTACCCGGTGCTGCTCCACCCCAACGTGGCCTACCGCTGCGGCTTCTTCGGTCCGGCCGAGCGGATGATGCTGTCCCAGGGCGCCTCGATCGAGCTGGTCCCCGGCGGCTTCCGCCAGTTCGCCCCCATCCTGCGCCGGTTCAGCCCGAGGGTGATGGCCGCCCAGGCCGCTCCCCCCGCCCCCGACGGGACGGTCAACCTCTCCCTGCACCTGGGGGCGACCCGGGACGAGCTGCTGCTCGCCGGCCGTGACCCCGACCGGCTGCTCGTGGTGGAGGTCAACCCCAACCTGCCCTCGACCAGCTCGTTGGGTCCCGAGTACTCCAACACCCTCCCGCTCGAGATCATCGACCTGGTGGTCTCGGCCGACGGGGCGCCGTTCACCCTCCCCCAGTCCCCACCCGACGAGGTGGACGAGGCCATCGCCGCGCACGCCCGGTCCTTCGTGACCGACGGCACCACCCTCCAGATCGGCATCGGCGCGGTGCCCAACCTGGTCGCCGCCGGGCTCGCCGACGGCCCCGGCGGCGGGTACGGGATCCACAGCGAGATGTTCACCGACGGCCTGATGCAGCTCCACCGCGCCGGCAAGGTGACCAACGACGCCAAGACCCTGTTCAACGGGACGTCGATCACCACCTTCGCCCTCGGTTCGGCCGAGCTCTACCGGTGGCTGGACGGCAACACCGACGTGGCCTTCGTCCCGGTCGAGGTGGTCAACGATCCGACCGTCATCGCCCAGAACCACGCCTTCGTCTCGATCAACGGCGCGCTCAGCGTCGACCTCTACGGGCAGGTGGTCGCGGACAACATCGACGGGAAGCAGATCTCCGGGGTCGGCGGCCACGAGGACTTCGTGGCCGGGGCCGAGATGCGCCTCGACGACCACTCGCTCATCTGCATGCGTTCGACCGCGGTGACCGACGGGGTGACCCGCTCCCGCATCGTGGCGCTGCTGCCGGAGGGGGCGGTGGTCTCGACCCCGCGCCACCACACCGGGGTGGTCATCACCGAGCACGGCGTCGCCGAGCTCTCGGGTCGCACCGTGCGCGAGCGTGCGACGGCCCTCGCCGAGATCGCCCACCCCGACTTCCGCGACGAGCTCCGGGTGGCGGCGGCCGAGCTCGGTCGGCGCTGACCTGGTGGGGGACACCAGGGCCGGGGACGGCACCGCAGAGGATACGGCGCGACACACGCTGCGCCTGGCCACCTTCAACGTGCACATGGGGGTCGACGGGTGGGGCCGCCCCTACGACCTGGTGGCCGAGTGCGCCGCACTCGACGCAGATGTGCTCGTCCTCCAGGAGGCCTGGACCTCCGACGACGGGAGCCCGGGGACCGCGGCCGTCGTGGCCGCGCGGCTCGGCTACGAGGTGGTGGCCGAGGCGCCGCTCGCCCGCGCCCGCCTCTACGCGCCCCTTCCGACCCGGTCCCTCCGGTGGGCGCCGGCCTTCCGGCAGGTGCGCAAGACCTTCCGGCTCGACCTCGAGAAGTGGAAGATGCCGGCGGGCGCGCGGAGCCGGACCGCCGACCGCGGCACCTGGGGGGTGGCCCTGCTGTCCCGGGTCCCGTGCCGCTCGCCTGCGGTCCTCAGTCTCGGCAAGCTCCGTCGCGATCCGGCGGCGAGAGCGGTGGTGCGGTGCACCACCGACCTCGGCGGCCGCGAGGTGACCGTGCACGGCACCCACATGTCCCACATCACCCACTGGTCACCGGCCCAGTACCGGCGGCTCGCCACCCTCCTGCCCCACCCCGACCACGCCGCGGTCCTGGCGGGCGACATGAACCTCTGGGGCCCCCCGGTCGCCTCGTTCTTCCCGGCCTGGCGGCGGGCGGTCACCGGCCGGACCTGGCCGGCCCACCGGCCCCACAGCCAGCTCGACCACGTGCTCATCACCCCCGCCCTCGCGGTCGTCGACGCCCGGGTCGTCCCCACCACCGGGTCCGACCACCGGCCGGTCGTGGTCACCCTGGCCCTCTCCTGACCCCGGGCGGTCCGCCATCCGGACCCTCCCCGGGAACCGCGGCGCCGGGTAGCGTCGTCCGGGTGGCCGACCCACTCGACGGATTCGAGCGATCGTCGTTCACCGCCGAGGGCGCCACCCGTACCGTCTACCGGACCGGCGTCGGGCCGGCGGTCATCGTCATCAGCGAGCTGCCCGGCATCACCCCGAGCGTCGCCGAGTTCGCCCGCACGGTCGCCGGGATCGGCTGCACCGCGGTCCTGCCCCACCTGTTCGGCGAGGACGGCCGGCCGCCGTCGGCGGGCTACACGCTCGCCTCGCTGGCCCGGACCTGCGTCTCCCGCGAGTTCACCATCCTCGCCCTCGGCCGGACCAGCCCGATCACCACCTGGCTGCGTGCCCTGGCCCGCGACGAGCACGGACGGTGCGGCGGCCCGGGGGTCGGCGCGGTGGGCATGTGCCTGACCGGCGGCTTCGCCCTGGCCATGATGGTCGACGAGGTGGTGCTCGCACCGGTGCTCAGCCAGCCGTCGCTCCCCTTCCCGCTCGGCGCCGCGCGGCGGCGGGCCATCGGGATCTCCGACGCGGACACCCGGCGGGTCGTGGAGCGAGTCGCGGCGGGGGTCTGCGTGCTCGGTCTGCGCTTCAGCGGCGACCGGACCTCGCCGCCCGAACGCTTCGAGACGTTGCGCACCCTGCTCGGCGACGGGTTCGTCGGGATCGAGCTCGACTCCTCGGCCGGCAATCCCCACGGCCACCGCCGATCGGCGCACTCGGTGCTCACCGAGGACCTCGACGACCGGCCGGGCACCCCGACCCGCCAGGCGCTGGACCGGGTGCTCGACCTGTTCCGCTCCCGGTTGCTCGGGTGAGCCGCCCGTCCGCGGCGACCCGGCGGGCACCGGGTCAGGCGGTGGCCACCACCTCGCCGTGGAGTACCGCGAACCAGGCATCGGGGGCGGCCGCCCACCGGTGCCACGCCTGTGCGAACGACTCGAGGTCGGCAGGGTCGGCGATGCCGTGGGCGAGGAGCTGGTCGGCGAGCGAGGAACGGGTGAAGCGGTCGGCCCAGAGGCCTCCCCACCAGGTGCGCTCCTCCGCGGTGGCGAAGCACCAGGCGGAGGCCGAGGTCGCGATCTCGGTGAAGCCGGCGGCACGCGCCCACCCGAGGAGCAGGCGGCCGGCGTCCCAGTTGGCCCCGTTGACCCGGGTCAGGGTCCCGTACGCGGCGAGGGCCCGGTCGAGCTCGGGATCGTCGGGGGTGAAGGTCATCGCCGGGTAGTCGCCGTCCCGGACCGCCACCAGGCCCCCAGGCCGGCAGACCCGTCGCATCTCGACGAGGGCGGCCACCGGATCCCCCACGTGCTGGAGCACCTGGTGGGCATGGACCACGTCGAAGGAGCCGTCGGGAAACGGCAACCCGAACAGGTCGGCGACCAGGAAGGCGATCGGGACCGGTCCGGCCCCGGCGGCGAATCGGCGCGCCTCGCCGACGACGTCGATCGAGGCGTCGATGCCGACCACCCGTCCGGGGGCCACCGAGCGGGCCAGGTCGCAGGCGAGCGTGCCCGGTCCGCACCCGACGTCGAGCAGGTCCTGGCCGGGCCGCAGGTGCGGGAGCAGGTAGGCGGCCGAGTTGGCCGCGGTGCGCCAGCGGTGCGAGCGCAGGACGCTCTCGTGGTGGCCGTGGGTGTAGGTCGCGTCAGGCAACCCCTCGCCCCCCGCCGGAGACGCCCGCCACCGGGTGGCCGTCCTCCAGGTAGAGGGTGCCGGTGGCGCCGAGCGCCCGGCCGACCCGCCGCCCGAGCGGACCGCTCAGCAGGCGGACCGCCTCGTCGGGGACGGCCCAACGGTGCTCGGCGATCTCCTCCTCCTGGAGCGTGATCGACGCGCGGGCCGCTGCGTCCACCTCTCCGCAGTCGAACAGGAACCGAAGGCCCCCGGGCCGGCGGGGCCGGGGATGGAGGAAGTCCACGCAGACCAGCCGGCCCGATCCCACGGTGAGCCCGGTCTCCTCGAGGACCTCCCGCCGGCACCCCTCCCAGGGTGACTCGCCGCCTTCCTCGATCTGGCCGCCCGGGACCGTCCATCCGCTCTTGTAGGTGGGCTTGAGGACGAGGACGCGACCCCCGCCGTCGTGGAGGAGGGCACCGGCCGACGCCGGGATCCTCGGGAGCACGAAGTCGCCCACCACCCCATCATCGCCGCTCACACCCGCGCCATGTTGTCGAACCTGGCGTGGTGGCCGATGAACGCGAGCCTGGTCAGCCCGGTCGGGCCGTTGCGGTGCTTGGCCACGATGACCTCCGCGGTCCCCTGGCTGTCGGTCGAGTCCGGGTTGTAGAGCTCGTCCCGGTAGAGGAAGAGCACCACGTCGGCGTCCTGCTCGATGGAACCGGACTCGCGGAGGTCGGCCAGCATCGGCCGCTTGTCCTGGCGCATCTCGAGACCGCGCGAGAGCTGGGAGAGCGCCACGACCGGCACCTCGAGCTCTCGGGCGAGGATCTTGAGGCCGCGGCTGATCTCGGAGACCTCGACCTGCCGGTTCTCCGCACCGTGCCGTCCGGTCATCAGCTGGAGGTAGTCGACCACCACCAGGCCGAGCCCCTCGCGGCTCTTGAGCCGGCGGGCCCGGGCACGGATGTCCATCACCGTGAGGTTGGGATTGTCGTCGATGAAGATGGGGGCCTCGCTCATCCGGCTGATCGCATGCCCGATCTTGGGCCAGTCCGACTCGCGCAGCTTGCCGGTCCGCATCCGGGACGCGTCGACCCGGGCCTCGGAGCACAGCAGGCGCTGGGTGAGCTCGAGATGGCTCATCTCCAGGGAGAACAGGAGGACCGGCTGGCCCATCCGCACCCCGGCGTGGGCCACCATCCCCAGGGCGAAGCTCGTCTTGCCCATCGCCGGGCGGGCGCCCACCACGATGAGGTTGGACGGCTGGAGCCCGGCCAGCTGCTCGTCGAGGTCCGTGTAGCCGGTCGCGAGGCCGGTGACCGACTGGTCGCGGCTGAAGAGCTGCTCGAGATGGTCGAGGCTCTGGCCAAGCAGGTCGCGCAGGGGGGTCATCGAGTCGACCACCCTTCGCTGTGCCACACCGAACACCAGGCTCTCCGCGCGGTCGAGCACGCCGCTCACGTCCTCCGGGACGCTGTACCCGAGCTCGGTGATCTCGCCGGCCACCGCCACCAGACGGCGGAGCAGGGAGAGCTCCTCCACGATCCTCGCGTAGTACTCGGCGTTCCCGATCGACGGCGTGTTCGCCTGGAGCGAGACGAACACCGAGGGGTCGCCGATCGCGTCGAGCAGCTCACGGCGGCGCAGCTCCTCGGTGACCGTCACCCAGTCGGCGGGCTCCCCCCTGCTGAACAGCGAGGTGACGGCCTCGAAGATGTAGCCGTGGGAGGTCTTGTAGAAATCCTCCGGCCCGCAGATCTCCATCGCCGCCGCGATCGCATCACGCGAGAGGAGCATCGCCCCGAGCACCGACTCCTCCGCCTCGATGTTGTGGGGGGGGACCCGTCCGGCCGGCGACCCGGTGCCCCCGCGGGGCGAGGGGAGCTGGCGGGGTCGCGTGTCATCGACGGCGTTGACCATGGTGGGTTCAACACTCGCCCATCGGGCTTGTGGACGGTAAGCCCTTCATCTTGGGGAAATGAGCACCCCGGGGTGTGGACACGACGTGGACAACCGGGGCCGGTCTGCGGACGGCGCTGCGCATCGCGCCATCATCCCAGCCAGGTGTGTCAGCTTTCTGGGATCACCTCGACGGTGAGCTCGAAGACGACGTCGCCGGCCAGTTCGACCCGGACGCTGTGCTCCCCGAGGGTCTTGATCGGTTCGTCGAGGACCAGGTGGTGCCGATCGACGAGCGCCCCGGTCTGCTGCTGGACGTGCCGGACGATGTCGGCCGCGGCCACCGACCCGAACAGCCGCTCTCCTGATGCGCGGGCCGGGATGGTGATCGCGGTGCCGACCAGGGCGCGGGCCACCGTCTCGGACGACTCACGGTCACGGGCGTCCCGCAGGTCGCGCGAGCGGCGCATGGCCGCGGCCTGCTGGTCCACCCCGGCGGACGCCAGGACGGCCTTGCCCGCCGGGAGCAGGTGGTTGCGGGCGAACCCGCCGGAGACGTCGATCACGTCGCCGCGTTTGCCGACGCCGTCCACGTCGCTGCGCAGGAGCACCTTCATCCGCCGTCACCCCCGTCGACCGCGGCGCCGGGCGCCGGCCCGTCACCGTTCGCCGCGACCTCGGCGACCTCGGGGACGTCGGCGATCTCGACCACCTCGACCACCTCGGCGACATCGCCGCCCCCGGACGGAGCCGGCGGGTCCGGAACCGGGGAGGAGGTCGCGTCGCTCGACAGGGACCGCTCCTCGTCGCGACCCCGTCGCCCGCCGCCGTAGCCCCCGTCGCGGCCGCCGCGGCCACCCCGCCCTCCCGGACGCTCGGTGGTGGTCCGCTGCGTGTAGGGCAACAGGACCAGCTCGCGGGCGGTCTTGATCGCGATGGCCACGTCCCGCTGGTGCTGGGTGCAGTTGCCCGAGACCCGCCGGGCCCGGATCTTGCCCCGGTCGCTCATGTACTTGCGGAGGAGGGCGACGTCCTTGTAGTCGACCCACTCGATCCTGTCCTTGCACAGCGCGCACGGCTTCTTCTTGAGACGCCGGCCGGTGTCCTTCGGGGAGCGCCTGGTGGTGCCCCCGCGATCGTTGTTGCGCGCCATGACTAGAAGGGCTCCTCGCTGTAGCCGTATCCCTGCGACGGTGGCGGCGCACCGCCGCCACCGGAGCGCCCGGGGGGGCCCGACGACCCCTCCCCGGGGCCGCGCCGTTCGTTCTTGGTCACCTGGGCGGTGGCCCAACGGATGCTCGGCCCGATCTCGTCGGCGACCACCTCGACCTTGGACCGCTTGTCGCCGTCGGGCGTCTCCCAGCTGCGCTGCTCGAGCCGCCCGGTCACGATCACCCGCGAGCCGCGGCCGAGGCTCTCCGCGGCGTTCTCGGCCATCTCCCGCCAGCAGACCACGTCGAAGAAGGAGGTCGCCTCCTCCCATTCCTGGGTCTGACGGTTCTGCCAGCGGCGGTTGACGGCCACCCCGAAGCTGGCCGTGGCCTGACCACTGTTGGTGAACCGGAGCTCGGGATCGCGGGTGATGTTGCCCACGATGGTCACGGTGTTCCCGTTCGACATGATCAGCCCTCCCCGGAGGTTGCGGCGGTGGCAGCGGCGGCGGCGCGCCGGCCGGCCACCTTGTCCGGCAGGCGGATGACCTTGTGGCGGAGCACCTCGTCGGCGAGCACCAGGACCCGCTCCATGTCGGCGACCGCGGGCGGCTCGGCGTTGAGCTCGATCACCACGTAGTAGCCCTCGCGCTTGTGCTGGAGCTCGTAGGCGAAGGTGCGGCGCCCCCAGCGCTCCACCCGGCCCGGGTTGCCACCCTTCGCCCGCAGCGCGGCGAGCGCCCGGTCGAGCACCCCGTTGACCGCCGACTCGTCGGCGCCGGTGTCGAAGATGACCATGGTCTCGTAGGGCCGCACGTGCGGCTCACCTCCCTCTGGATCGGGCGCCGGGCGCCCGAGCCCCACCGTGTGGGGCAGGTCGGAACAGGACGGCCGCGCCACTGCGAGCGGCACGACCGGGTAACTCTAGCCGCGACTCAGTGATAGCTCTCCGCGTCGGTGGGGAACGACCCCGACCGCACGTCGGCGGCGAAGGCGGAGACCGCCTCGGTGGCCGCCCGACCGAGCTCGGCGTAGCGCCGCACGAACTTCGGGGTGGTCGGGGTGATCCCGAGCAGGTCGTGGAGGACCAGCACCTGGCCGTCGCAGGCCGGACCGGCGCCGATCCCGATGGTGGGGACGTCGACCGCGTCGGTGAGCAGTGCCCCCACCTTCTCCGGGACCCCCTCGACCACCAGCGCGAAGCAACCGGCGGCCGCCAGGATCTCGGCGCTCTCGACGATGGCCCGGGCCGCCTCCGCGTCGCGACCCTGGACGCGGTGACCACCCATCGCGTGGATCGACTGCGGGGTCAGCCCGACGTGACCCATCACCGGGATCTCGGCCTCGACCAGAGCCGCCACCATCGGTGCCCGGACGGCCCCGCCCTCGAGCTTCACGCACTGGGCGCCGGCCCTGATCAGAGTCGCCGCGTTGCGCACGGTGTCCACCGCGTCGAGGTGGTAGCTCAGCCAGGGGAGGTCGCCCACCACCAGGGCGGCCGGACAGGCCCGGGCCACCGCGGCGACATGGTGGGCCATCTCGGAGACGGTGACCCGGAGGGTGTCCGGGTGACCCAGGACGGTGTTGGCCACCGAGTCGCCGACCAGGATGAGGTCGACCCCGGCGGCGTCGGCGATCCGTGCGCCGGGGGTGTCGTAGGCGGTGACCATCACCAGTGGCGGACGGCCGTCGCGTCGTTTGGTGGCGCGGACCGCGGGCACGGTGACCGGCGCAGGGCGGGTCTCGGGCATGTCGTTCCTCCAGGTCGACCGTCCAGCGCCAGATGGCTGCCGGCGGCGGGGGTGGGTGGCCACCCCGCGGAGCCCAGATGCTCCGCCGTCAGCGTAGTGCGCCGGCGGGCGGCCCCGACAGGGTCGGAGAGGGGTGCCGGCCCGGTCCGGGACTCAGCGGGCGGGACGGTCGCGCCGCTGGGCGGGCGGTGCGGTCGCCACCCCGGAACCGGCCGGGTACATGCGGGCCAGGTGGTTCCACCGGCAACCGCAGCAGACCTCGACCACGTAACAGACCACCGGGTCCTTGCGCCGCCAGTAGCGGGTCAGTTCGGCCTGGGAGGTCACGCAGCGGCCGCCGGAGGGGAGCCGGGGCCCGAAGACGAACGTGACGTCGACGAGGTCTGCCTCCTCGCAGATCGGGCACCCCTCCCCGGTCGGCCTCCCGAGGTTGGTCGCAGCCCGCAGCAGCTCGGGGTGGGCGTCGCAGACGTCGAGCCGGGAGAGACGGCCACGATGGAACTCGCGGACGACGGCGTTGCGGGCGAGCAGGTACTCGACCTGCCCCCCGGAGGGGGAGGTCTGCACACCGTCGAGCGCTCCGGGGCGGAAGCTCACCGGGCCAGGGTACCCCCTGGACTGCACCGGCGACATGGTCCGGCGGGCCCGGCAGCAACGCACGACCCGGTGCGCATATGTTGCATTGATATATCGAAGTGATATATCGTCCCGGGTATGCAGGTGGTGAAGGACGATTCCGCGGCAGCGGGCGGCCGGTCCTGACGTGCTCGACCTGGCCATCCTGGGCCTGCTCCACGAGCAGGAGATGCACGGCTACGAGATCCGGCGACGGCTGCGGGACGAGCTCGGCCTGTTCGCCAACATCTCCTTCGGTTCCCTCTACCCGTGCCTGTCCCGGCTCGAGAGCGCCGGGGCGGTGACGGTCGCCGAGCCGGCCGGCCCGACCACGGTGGCCTCGATCCCCTTCACCGGGTCCCTCGGTGGCGAGCGGGCCGGGCTCCGCGCCCGGCGGTCCGGGGCTCCGCTGGCCTCCAAGCGCTCGCGCAAGGTCTACCGGATCACCGACGGAGGACGCGCCCTGTTCGAGCGCCTTCTCGACGCCGAGGAGCCGCCCGGGACCGACGACGCGCGCAGCTTCGGCCTCCGGCTCGCCTTCGCCCGCCACCTCGCACCCTCCGCCCGGCTGGCCCTGCTGGAGCGCCGCCGGACCCAGCTCACCCGGCGTCTCGTGCACGACCGGGCGCGTGCGGCGGGCGACGGTCTCGACGTCTACATCCGCTCGCTCGTCGAGCACAGCACCGAGGCAACCCAGCACGACATCGACTGGCTCGACCGGCTCATCGAGGCCGAGCAGCAGAAGCAAGCCCCGCGGGGCACCGTCAGAGCAACGACCAGAGCAACGAAGGGAACCGATTGATGAGCAAGATCCGAGTCGCCATCGCCGGCGTGGGCAACTGCGCGAGCTCACTCGTCCAGGGTGTGGAGTACTACCGCTCGGCCGAGCCGGGCGAGACCGTGCCCGGCCTCATGCACGTGGTGCTCGGCGGCTACCACGTCGGCGATCTCGAGTTCGTGGCCGCCTTCGACGTCGACGCGACCAAGGTCGGGACCGACCTGGGCAAGGCCATCTTCGCCGGCCAGAACAACACCGTCCGCTTCGCCAACGTCGGCGACCTGGGGGTGACCGTGCAGCGTGGTCCCACCCTCGACGGGTTCGGCACCTACTACCGGGAGACGGTCGAGGAGTCCCCGGCCGAGCCGGTCGACGTGGTCGCCGCCCTGTCGGACTCGGGCGCCGACGTCCTGATCGGCTACCTGCCGGTCGGGTCGGAACAGGCCCAGCGGTTCTACGCCGACGCCTGCCTGCAGGCCGGGGTCGGATTCGTCAACGCCATCCCGGTCTTCATCGCGTCCGATCCCGAGTGGGCCGGGAGGTTCTCCGCCGCCGGCCTGCCCATCGTGGGCGACGACATCAAGAGCCAGGTGGGCTCCACCATCGTCCATCGCATCCTGACCCGCCTGTTCGAGGACCGCGGCCTCGCCCTCGACCACACCTACCAGCTCAACGTCGGCGGGAACATGGACTTCAAGAACATGCTCGAGCGGGAACGCCTCGAGTCGAAGAAGGTCTCCAAGACCCAGGCGGTCACCAGTCAGATCGAGCACGGGACCCTTCCCGACGACGACGTCCACATCGGCCCCTCGGACCACGTGCCGTGGCTCCACGACCGCAAGTGGGCCTACATCCGCATGGAGGGGCGCAACTTCGGCGACGTCCCGCTCAACCTCGAGCTCAAGCTCGAGGTCTGGGACTCCCCGAATTCGGCCGGGGTGATCATCGACGCGGTCCGCTGCGCGAAGCTCGCCCTCGACCGCCGCATCGGCGGTCCCCTGCTCGGCCCCTCCGCCTACTTCATGAAGTCGCCGCCGGTGCAGTACCACGACGACGTGGCCCACGACCTGGTGGAGCAGTTCGCGGCGGGTGAGCCGGGACCGGTCTGGCCGGTCGACCGGCCCTGACCCCGCGACCGGAGGACGCCCGCCCGCTCCGGTCGCCGATCAGGATCCCTGCTCGGCCCACCAGAGCGAGAGCCTCCGGCGTGCCTCCTGCTCTCCGAGCGGCCCTTCGTCCATCCTGAGCTCGAGCAGGTGGGCGAGCGCCCGCCCGACGTCCCGGCCGGGCGGGAGGCCGAGCTGCTCCATCACCTGGGTACCGTCGAGGTCGGGACGGATCGCGTCGAGCTCCTCCTGCTCGCGCAACTGGGCGATGCGCGCCTCGAGCTCGTCCATCCGACGGGCCAGCGCGCGCGCCTTGGCGGGGTTGCGGGTGGTGCAGTCGCACCGGGTCAGCTCGTTGAGCCGATCCAGCAGGGGCCCGGCGTCGCGTACGTAGCGGCGCACGGCGCGGTCGGTCCAACCGAGCCGGTAGGTGTGGAAGCGGAGGTGGAGATTGACCAGCTCGGTCACCACCTCGATCTCGTCGTTGGGGTAGCGGAGCGCCTGCATCCGGAGGCGGGTCATCCGCGCCCCGACCACCTCGTGATGGTGGAAGGTGACCCCTCCTTCGTCGAACGCCCGGGTCCGCGGCTTGCCCACGTCGTGGAAGAGCGCGGCGAGGCGGAGCAACCTGTCCGCCGAGGTCCGGTCGACGACGGCCAGGGTGTGGGCGAGCACGTCCTTGTGCTGGTGGATCGGGTCCTGTTCGAGCGCGAGACCGGGAAGCTCGGGGAGGAACTCGTCTGCCAACCCGGTACGGACGACGAACCAGAGGGCGACCGAGGGCACCGGGACCATCACGATCTTGTCCAGCTCGTCGCGGATCCGCTCCGCCGAGACGATGGAGAGCCGCCCGTGGCCCGCCCGGACCGCTGCCACCAGCTCGACGGTCGGCTCGAGGTCGAGCCGGGCCAGGAACCGTGCGGCCCGGAGCATGCGCAACGGATCGTCGGTGAAGGAGGTCTCGGGATCGAGCGGCGTGCGCAGCCGGTGCTCGGCCAGGTCGAGGAGACCCCCGAAGGGGTCGATCAGCTCGAGCTCCGGGACACGGAGCGCCATCGCGTTGACCGTGAAGTCACGCCGGGCCAGATCCTCTTCGAGGCTGTCCCCGAAGGCGACGTCGGGCTTGCGGGTGTCCGGGCAGTAGGCCTCCGCCCGGTGGGTGGTGATCTCGTACCGCTGGCCGGCCCGTATGCAGGCGATGGTCCCGAAGCGCTTCCCCTGGGTCCAGACCGCGTCGGCCCAGCCCCGGAGCAGCGCCTCGATCTGGTCGGGTCGTGCATCGGTGGTGAAGTCGAGATCGCGATCGACGTCGGCCGCGCCGGGGACGGGGTCGGCCACGATCGCGTCGCGGACCGAACCCCCCACCAGGTAGAGGGTGTGACCCGCCGCTCGGAAGCGGTCGGACAGGTCGGAGGTGGCCGACACGAGGGGCCGCAGTCGCTCGGGGAACACGCGGCCGAGGGTAGTTCGCCTGGCCTAGGCTTCGATCCGACGTGGATCGGGAACGAGGCAGACCCTGCCCGAGCATCGCGCGGTCGGTCATCCTGCTCGCGGTGGTCGCGCCCGCCACGTGGGTCCTCCTCGCCTCGGTCGGTGCGGGAGCATCACCGGTCCGGACGGTGACTGCCACGTCGATCGCGGCGGTCTCGGGCGGCCGCAATTCCCCACCCCCGCTGGCGTTGCTGTCCCAGACACCGTGGGTCGCTCCGGGTCAGGTCTTCGACCTCCATCTCCGGGCCGACGTGCCGAGCGCCGACCAGGCCGTCCTCGGGGTGAGCGTTGCGGTCTACCCGTGCCTGTCGAGCATCTCCGGATTCGACCAGTCGGTCACCGCCGGGCCGACCGGTGTCCCGATCTCCGCGACCCCGACGGCACTGCCGGTGAGCAGCCTCGCGGCGTTGCCGGGCGGCGGGTTCGACCTCCCGGTGCCGGTCGTGGTCGGCCCGTCGGGGACCGGTTCGGGATCGACCGGGTCGGGAGGAGCGGGATTCACCGTCGCACCTCCTCACGGGCGGGGCGGAGTGCGGGGCCTTCCCCTCCGGGGTCTACCCGGTCCGGCTCGAGCTGGTCGACACCACCGACGGCAGCGTGCTGGGCTCGTTCGTCACCCATCTGGTGTACACCGAGGCGGGCGCGGACACCCAGCGCCTCCGGGTGGCGGTGGTCCTGCCGGTGCAGACGACGGTCGGTGCGGCGAGAGCACCGAGCACCGCCGCGCTGGTGGTGCATCCCGGAGCGGCGATCGAGACGCCCGCGCCCGCCGCGCTGGCCGGGCTGGCGGGTACCGTCGGGGCGCTCGCCCAGCACGGCACGGTCCCGGTCACCCTCCAGGTCAGCGGGCAGACGGTCGGACTGCTCGACGACCCGACCGACGAGACGGCGCTCACCCAGTTGGCCGAGCTGGCCGCGACGCCGTCGGTGCACGAGCTGACCTCGGCCCCCTTCACACCGGTCGACGCGGCCACGCTCATCGGCGGCGCGCTGCCCACCGAGCTCTCCCTCCAGATCGCCCGCGGCAACGAAGCGGTGGCGGCGGCGACCGGGAGGCCCGTCCCCGATCCGGCGGCCGGGCTCGGGGCCTGGGTCACCAACGACGCGCTCGACGGCGCAACCGTGGCCGCCCTCGTCGCCGACGGCTACGGCGAGCTGGTGCTCCCCTCCAGCGAGCTCAGCTCGACACCGGCCACCGGGTCGACGACCCAGCCGTTCTCGCTCCCGGGCGGGCGGGGGCCGACCGTGCGGGTGATGGCCTCCGACCCCGATCTGGCCTCCCGGTTCACCGCCCAGCCGGCCGATCCGGTCCTGGGCGCCCACCAGCTGGTCGCCGAGCTCGCCCAGCTGTACTACGAGCGCCCCAACGGCGCCTCCCCCCGGGCCGTGGTCGCGGTCCCACCGACCTCCTGGTCGGCCAGTCCCGCCTTCGTGGCCGCACTGCTCGGTTCGCTCTCCGCAAACCCGATGGTCGAGGCGGTCACCATCGACCAGCTCTTCTCCCTGTTCCCGACCCCGGCCACCTGTCACGTCGGCTGCCACCTGCTGCCGCCCTCGGCGACCGGGCTCCCGCTGACCGAGGTCCGCACCCAACGTCAGCGGGTGAACGCTTTCGCGGCCGCCGCTCCCGGTGACCAGGTCCTCGGCCAGCAGCTCGGCGATCTCGTCCTCGCCGGGGAGTCCGAGACGCTCCGGCCGGCCCAGCAGTCGGCGGTGCTCGCGAACGCGGGGACCGCCGTCGATGCCCAGCTCGGCCTGCTCAGCGTCGAGGGGGACCAGTCGATCACCCTCACCGCGAGCAGCGGCAAGGTGCCGGTGACCGTGCTCTCGAATGCCCCGTACGCGGTGACCGGGTCGCTGACCCTCTCCAGCGACAAGCTGCTCTTCGACAACGGCCAGACCCAGTGGTCGGCCCGGATCACCCTCCCCCCGCGCTACACCAAGGTCGTCTACGTGCGGGTCCGCACGAGGGCATCGGGTGTCTTCAGGATGGACGTCGCGCTGCACTCCCCCGACGGACTGCTCAAGCTCGCCGGCGGCGAGGTCTCCGTGCGCTCGACGGCCACCTCGGTGGTCGGGATCGTGCTCTCGATCGGCGCTGTCGCGGTGCTGCTGGTCTGGTGGATCCGTACCTCGCGCAAACGGCACCTCCTTGGGCGGGCCGAGGAGGCGGCCGGCCCGGGTGTGCTCCCCGAGGGGCGATGAGCAACCTCGAGATCGACGGTCTGCCCCCCGCGCCGGGGGGCGGCCGCCGCCGGCTCGCCGGCGCGACGGTGGGCATGGCGGTCGGGACGACGCTTTCCCGGCTGACCGGTGTGGGCAGGGTCATCGCGCTCACCGCCGCGCTCGGAGGCGGGGGGTTCGCCGACGCGTACAACCTGGCCAACACCACCCCCAACATCATCACCGACATCGTCATCGGCGGGGTCCTCGCCGCCACCTTCGTGCCCGTCTTCGTCTCCCATCTCACCACCCGCCCGGCCGCCGAGGCCTGGGAGGCGATCTCCGCGGTGGTGACGGTGACGGTCACCATCCTGCTCGTCGCCACCGTTGCCTTCTTCGTCCTCACCCCGTCGATCATCGACCTCTACACGGTGACCAACCACCACGCCGATGTGCACCAGCAGCAGCGGACCGCCATCTTCCTGCTGCGGTGGTTCGTCCCCCAGCTCACCTGTTACGGCCTCATCGCCCTCTTCAGCGCGTTGTTGAACACCCGCGGCAAGTTCGCTGCACCGATGTTCGTCCCCATCGCCAACAACCTGGTGGTCATCGCGGTCCTGGCCTGGTTCCACGTCCTCGTCCCGCACCCGGACCTCGCCTCGATCGACGCCCACCACACCGCGTTGGTCCTCCTCGGCATCGGCACCACCCTCGGGGTGGTGGTCCAGGCGGCGCTGCTGCTGCCCTCGCTGGCCCGGTCCGATCTCCACCTGCGGTTCCGATGGCAGCCGGCGCACGAGGCCGTCCGCCGGATCACCCGGCTGGCCGGATGGACCTTCGGGATCGTGCTCGCCAACCAGGTCGCCCTGGTGGTGGTCCTCGCGCTGGCCGACGGGGCCGCGGTGCCCGGAGCCGTCTCGGCCTACACCTACGCCTACACCTTCTTCCAGCTGCCCTACGGGGTGGTCGCCGTCTCGGTGATGACCGCGGTGACCCCGTCCCTCTCGGCGCGGTGGGCGACCGGCGATCTCGCCGCCTTCCGCCACCGCATGGCCTTCGGCCTGCGCGGGATCCTGGCCATCATCATCCCGTCGGCGGTGGGCATGGTGATCCTGGCCCACCCGCTCATCGAGCTGGTGCTCGCCCACGCCGCCGAGACCTCCGCCCAGGCGGATGCCACGGCGAGCGCGCTGGCCATGTTCGCGCTCGGGTTGCCCGGATTCTGCACCTTCCTCTACATGGTCCGGGTCCTCCAGGCCATGCAGGACACCCGGACCGCCTTCCGCCTCTACCTGGTCGAGAACGCGATCAACATCGTGTTCGGCATCCTCCTGGTCGGACCGCTCGGGGTGCGGGGGCTGGCCCTCTCGGTCTCGATCGCCTACACGGCGGCGGCGGTCCTCGCCCTCTCGGTGGTCCGCTCCCGGGTCGGTGGGCTCGGCGGGGACGACCTCACCACCCCGGTGAGCCGGGTCCTCGCCGCCTCGGCGGTGATGGCGGTGGCGACCGTCCTCACCCTCAGCATCTCGGGGGCCGATTCGGGGGCCGCCCTGTTCGGTCGGGTGGTCGGCGCGGTGGTGGTCGGCGCGCTCTCCTACGTCGGGGCCGCGGCGGTGCTCGGCGAGCGGTCGGCCCGCCGGGACACCCGGAACGCCGTGGCTCGACGGTCGAGCGGCGCGCCGCCCCCGGTGACCCCCGACACCGCAGCGACAGAGCGCACTCCGTCGGTCCGGGTGATCGAACCGGGTCCCGGGGAACCGCCATCGTCCGACCCGTTCCGTGGCAGACTCGACGACGAGTCCGCGGAGCCCTCCCGACGGCACCTCCGTCCGGTGTCGGACGGTCCGGGAGATCTCGCCGAGGACCGCCCGTCGACGGGCGGCCGACCCGCCGGCGACGGGTCGGGGGTGGAGCCGGTGGACCCGAGTCCCCCGGACGACGATGAGGAGGAGGCGCATGGCCCGGATCCGGGTGGTCACCGATAGCGCGTGCGACCTGCCGGCCGAGCTGGCCAGCCGCCACGCGGTGACCGTCGTCCCACTGTCCATCCGTTTCGGCTCCGAGGAGTTCGTGGACGGATCGACGCTCTCGACCGACGAGTTCTGGGCGCGCTGCAAGGGCAGCCCGGTGCTGCCGGAGACCGCCGCCCCCTCACCCGGCGCCTTCCAGGAGGCGTTCCTCGACGCGGCCCGGCAGGGCTACGACGGCGTGCTCAGCGTGAGCCTCTCCGGCGGTGTCTCGGCCACGTTCCAGGCGGCGACCGCAGCCGCAAAGTCGGTCTCCGACACCATCCCGGTCCGCGCCCTCGACTCGCGGTCGATGACCCTGGGTCTCGGTCTGATGGTCCTCGACATCGCCGAGCTGGCAGCTGCCGGCGCCGATCTCGACCAGCTCGAGGCCCGGGTCGCGCAGCTGGTCCCCCGGGTGCACGTCTACGGCGCCGTCGACACCCTCGAACACCTCGAGAAGGGGGGACGGATCGGCGGCGCCCGCGCGCTCCTCGGCTCCCTCCTCTCGATCAAGCCGGTGGTGACCCTGGTCGACGGCGTGGTCGAGGAGGAGTCCAAGCAGCGCACCAGGGTGCGCTCCCTGCAGTACCTCGCCGACAAGGCCCGCGACGCTCCTCCCCTGAGCCGGATCGCCGTGGCCAACGGCGCCGCGCCGGACATCGAGTCGTTCGTGGCGATGCTGTCCGACGTGAAGAGCGAACACCCGTTGCTGGTCTGCGACCTCGGACCCGTGGTGGGCACCCACACCGGCCCGAGCACCATCGGGGTGTGCATGGTGACCGTGGACTGAGCGACCGCAGACTCGGATGAGCCCCGGACCAGGGGGTCGCTCGAACGAGCAGGGTATCCTCGCCTGATGGATCCGAAGCCCGATACGCCCCCGTCCCTTTTCCCGGGCATGGACGCGCTCAACGACCTCCCGACCCGGGGCGCGGACGCGGTCGACACCCTGGTCGATCTCGTGCGGGACAAGGCGGTCCGGCCGCTCACGCTGGCGACCAGGGCGATCGTCTTCGGAATAATCATCCTCGCCGCGAGCGTTGTCACGCTCACACTGCTCTCGATCACCCTGATCCGACTGCTCACCGTCTATGTCTTCGACGGCCGGGTGTGGCTCTCGGACCTGGTGGTCGGGGGGCTGTTCGTGATCATCGGCGTGCTCGCCTGGAGCCAACGGGTCGACCGCGCCAACGGCAACGGAGGAGGAAGGTGACCGAGTCCCGGCAGGTGGTCATCGTCGGATCCGGGCCCGCCGGACTCACCGCCGCGGTCTACGCCGCACGGGCGATGCTCTCCCCCCTGGTCATCGAAGGCGAACCGTCGTCGACCAGCGACCAGCCGGGGGGCCAGCTCATGCTCACCACCGAGGTCGAGAACTATCCCGGCTTCGTCGAGGGGATCATGGGTCCGGAGCTCATGCAGGCATTCCGGGAGCAGGCGGCCCGGTTCGGCGCCGACTACCTCACGGCCAAGGTCGCCCGGGTGGACCTGTCCAGCCGACCCTTCGGGCTGTGGGTGGGCGATCCGGACGCCGCGGAACCGACCGTCGAAGCCGAGGCCCTGATCGTGGCCACCGGCGCCAAGTCGTTGATGCTCGGTGTCCCCGGGGAGGAGCGCCTCCTCGGCTACGGAGTGTCGACGTGCGCGACCTGCGACGGATTCTTCTTCCGCGGCAAGCAGATCGGGGTGGTCGGGGGTGGTGACTCTGCGCTCGAGGAGGCACTGTTCCTGACCCGCTTCGCGGACTCGGTGACCGTCATCCACCGGCGCGGCGAGCTGCGCGCGTCCAAGGTCATGCAGCAGCGCGCCTTCGCCCACCCGAAGATCCGCTTCCGCTGGAACAGCTCGGTCGTCGACGTCGTCGGCGACACCACCGTGTCCGGGGTCCGGGTCCGCGACAACCTGAGCGAAGAGGAAGAGGTGCTCGCGCTGTCCGGGCTGTTCGTCGCCATCGGGCACCAGCCCAACACCGAGTTGTTCAAGGGTCAGCTGGACATGGAGGACACCGGCTACCTGCGCACCATGGACGGCACCCGCACCAACGTGGACGGGGTCTTCGCCTGTGGCGACGTGCAGGACCACCGGTACCGCCAGGCCGTCACCGCGGCGGGATCGGGGTGCATGGCCGCGATCGACGTCGAGCGCTGGCTCGAGGAGCGCCACGCCGGCAACGCCTGACGACCGCTCGGCGCCCGCGCCCGGCGGGCCCGGGAATGAGAACTCCTCGCCGGCGGTTGACCTAGCCTGTCCGACGAGACGCACGGTTCCCCACCGAGGGAGCCAGGAGGAACAACCACGATGAGTGAGACGATCGCGACCCTGACCGACGCTAGTTTTGACGAGCATGTCAAGTCCTCGGAGGTTCCGGTGCTCGTGGACTTCTGGGCGGAGTGGTGCGGCCCGTGCAAGATGATCGCGCCCGTCCTCGAGGAGATCGCCTCGGAGCAGGCAGGCAAGCTCGGCGTGGCCAAGCTCAACATCGACGACAATCTCGACATCACCCGCCGCTTCGACGTGATGAGCATCCCGACCCTGATCCTCTTCAAGGACGGCGAGCCGGCCGTGCGCATCATCGGTGCCAAGGGCAAGGGCCAGCTGCTCCAGGAGCTCTCGGCCCACCTTTGAGCGCCCGGGCCGGAGGTTGCGGGCCGGGGCGCCCGTGACCCCGGAAGGGGAGATCAACCTCGCGATCGGCGCCGAGGGGCAGGCGGTGGTCGACGTCCAGCGCCGACTGGCCGATCTCGACTGCTCGCCGGGGATCGATCCGGCGGGGTGCTTCCGGGAGGGGACCCGGGCCGCGGTGGAGGCGTTCCAGTACCGCCGGGGGCTCCGGGTCGACGGCGTGTGCGGCCGCCAGACCTGGTCCGCCCTGGTGGAGGCCGGCAGGCGCCTCGGCGACCGGTTCCTCTACCGCCGCTCCCCGATGTTGCGCGGCGACGATGTGGCCGAGCTGCAGCAGCGGCTGAGTGCGCTCGGATTCGACACGGGACGGGTCGACGGCATCTTCGGCGACCTCACCTCGGCCGCGCTCGGCGAATTCCAGCGCAACGCGGGCCTCCCGGTCGACGGGATCGCCGGGGCGGCCACCGTCTCCGAGCTGCTGCGGTTCGGCTCCCGGCACGACGGCACCGAGCTGGTGGCCTCGGTGCGCGACCGGGAGCAGCTGCGCCAGGCGCCACGCACGCTGGCCGGCCGGAGGGTCGCGATCGGCGAGGAGGGCGGGCTGGCCGCCACCGCCGGCGCGGTCCGGCGCCTGCTGGTGAGCCGCGGGGCGTCGGTCACCACCCACCACCACCCGGACAGCTCGGTCCAGGCGTCTGAGGCCAACGCCGCACGGGCCGAGGTCTACGTGGGTATCCGGCTCGCGACCGCCGACGGGTGCTCGACCGCCTACTACGCCGGCTACCGCTACTCGTCGCCGGGCGGGCGGCGTCTCGCAGAGCTCCTCCACCTCGCGCTGTCCCTCACCTTGGGACTGCCGGACGGCGGGAGCCAGGGGATGTCCCTTCCGCTGCTGCGCGAGACCCGGATGCCGGCCGTGCTCTGTGAGATCGGCCCCGCCTCGGTCGTGGTCGAACGTTCGGCCGTCATCGCCCGTGCGGTGGTCGACTCGCTGGTCGAATGGGTCGACACCGCCTGGGACTGAGCCGCGCCCGGTCCTGGAAGCGGCGTTCTGGACCTGCACCTGAGGCTCTGCGGCGAGAGTAATCCACAACCTCATGCACAGGTTGTGGACGAAGCTCTACCCGCGGTTCAGGCCTGACTTTCACTCACAGTGGGGTATCGATGCCAGATCTGTGCGCAAATCGGATCTGCTACCACTCTGAGTGAGCATACGGCCATTTTCAGAGGCCAGCTGTCTCGCTGTCACCGACCATCAACTTGTAGATCCGCTCGAGGTCCTCGAGGGTGGCGAACTCGACCACGACCTTGCCCCGCTTGGAGGAGAGGTCGACCTTCACCCTCGTGTTGAGGTGGCTCGAGAGGAGCTCCTCGAGCTCGAGGATGCCCGGGGGAGGCAGCCTCCTCGGACCGGACACCGAGTCGACCGGCGCCCCTGCCGCGGGGTCCGCTGGCCCGCCGCCCTCGGTGGGCGACCCACCAGGGCCCACCGCATCGCCCGTCGCGCGGGCGGCCCCCTCGTTGTGCTCGCGGACCAGGTCCTCGACGGCCCGCACGGTCAGCCCCTCGGCCACCGTCGACTTGGCCAGGATCTCCTGGTAGCCACGGTCCGGGGTTCCGAGCAGTGCCCGGGCATGGCCGGGGCTGATCTGCCCGTCAGCCAGGAGTCGCTGCACGCCGGCCGGCAACTGGAGCAGGCGAAGGATGTTGGTCACCGCGGTCCGGCTCTTCCCGACCCGGGTGGCAACCCGATCGTGGGTGAACCCGAATTCCTCGATGAGCTGCTGGTACGCGGCCGCCTCCTCCAGGACGTTGAGGTCCTGGCGGTGCAGGTTCTCCACCAGCGCCTGCTCGAGGCTGTGGGTGTCGTCGGCGGACTGGAGAAGAACGGGGATCGTGTGGAGGCCGGCCCGCCGGGCCGCGCGCCAGCGTCGCTCCCCGGCGATGAGCTCGAATTCGTCGGAGGCTTCCCCACCGACCCGCCGGACGAGAACGGGCTGGAGGACACCGAGCTCCTTGATGGAGGCGGCCAGCGAGGACATGCTCTCCTCGTCGAAGTTGACCCGGGGTTGGCGGGGGTTCGGCCGGATACTCCCGATCGGGACCTCCTGCAGCGCCGACGACCGGTCCCCGGTGACCTCGGTGGGGATGAGGGCGCTCAGGCCCCTCCCGAGACCGCTACGACGTGCCACCGCTGACCTCCTTCGCTAGTTCCCGATAGGCGATGGCGCCACGAGAGGCGCTGTCGAACACGGTGATGGGCTGACCGAACGAGGGCGCCTCGGAGAGACGCACGGTGCGGGGGATGACGATGCGGCAGACCTTGGTGCCGAAGTGCGCCCTGACCTCGGAGGCCACTTCGTCGGCCAGCTTGGTCCTGGCGTCGTACATGGTGAGGACGATGGTCGAGATGTCGAGGTCGGGGTTGAGGTTGGAACCGATCAGGTGCACGTTGCGCATGAGTTGGCTCAACCCCTCGAGGGCGTAGTACTCGCACTGGATCGGGACGAGCACCTCGCTGGCCGCCGCCATCGCGTTGACGGTGATCAGGCCGAGCGACGGCGGGCAGTCGATGAGCACGTAGTCGAAGTCGTCGAGGACCGACTCGACCGCCCGGCGGAGCTTGAGCTCCCGACTGAACGCCGGTACCAACTCGATCTCGGCTCCGGCCAGCGCGATCGTCGCCGGGGCGACGAACAGGTTCTTCATGCTGGTGGGCTCGACACAGTCCTCGAGGGACGCGTCACGCATGAGGACGTCGTACATCGAGAGTTCGAAGTTGCGGGCATCGATCCCGAGACCGGTGGTCGCGTTCCCCTGGGGGTCGAGGTCGATCACCAGGACTCGGTACCCCAGCTCTGCGAGCGCGGCACCCAGATTGACCGAGGTGGTGGTCTTGCCGACGCCACCCTTCTGGTTGGCCACGGCCATGACCCGCGGGAGCGGGTGCCCCGAGGCTGCCTGCGGTCTCGCCGGCTCCTCGGTCTCCGTCTTCGGGGGGAGGCCGGATCCGACCTTCGTCAGACGACTCGCAGGACCCGGTGCCGGGGTTGCCACCGGCTCGGCGGACACCTCGGCCGGGGCGGCGGCAGCGCTCTCCCGCCGGGTCGCTGCGACGTTCGGCTTCGAGGCCGGACGGCTCGTGGGCTTCGGGTCGGTCGACCCTGCCGGGGATGCCTTCGGCTGGGCAGCCGGGCTCTCCCCATTGGCGACGGCTCCCGGGTCCGGGGGAGATGTACCCTCTTTCCCGCTCTCGGGGCTCGCGTTCCCTCCGTCGAGGGTCGCGCTCGCATCGACGGCCGGACCGGGATCGGCGTCCGGACCCGGGTCCGCATCTGCCACCGCAACGGCCCCCTGCACCGCTGCGGGCTCCGGCTCCGCCGGGGTCGGTGACGGGGTCGGTTTCATCAGGGTGACCGCCCCCTGACGACCGGAGCCTTCGCTGGGTCCTGGCTCGATCGACGGCTGGCTCTCCGGTGACGGTCGGTTCCGGCCACGACGTAGGCCGCGCATTAGCGTCTCCTCGAGTAGGCAGGATTCAAGGGCTTCATCCTCCCCTCCGCGGGCGCAGAGGTCAAGCATCATCACCCTCTCGATGTTCCACGTGGAACATCGAGAGGACCTCTCAGAAGAGGGGTCGTTTGGCCGGGATCCCGACGTGACGCGGGTACCGGTCCGAGAGGGGCCGGACCTTTTGCAGGAGCTGGTAGCCGAATCGGTCGCTCTCGCGGGTGGCCGAGACCGGCGACAGCCCGAGCTTTGCGAGCCCCTCGGGCGGCCAACGGTCTCCGGGCACCGCGTCCGGGGGCTCGGACACGATCAGCCAACCCTCGATCGAAAGGAACGGTGAGCCGTTCTCGGCCGTGACCGCCGGGGCACCGAAGGACCGGGAGGTCACCACCTCGAAATGCTCACGCAACGGCGCCTGCCGACCGAGCACTTCGGTCCGTTCCCGGACGACCTCGATCTGCCGGGCCCCTGCCCAGGAGTCGGTCACCTCTCGGAGGAACCGGGTCCGCCGATGGTTCGAATCGATCAGGACCACCCTCGTCTCGGGCCAGCAGCACGCGAGGACCAGCCCGGGGAGCCCACCCCCAGATCCCAGATCGACCGCGGACGTGGGGTGCGATCCGACCACCCCCTCCAGGACCGAGACGAAACCCAGCGCGTGGTCGATCTGGTCGTCCACCGGCGCCCGGCCGAGGAAACCGAGAGCCGCCGCCTGCAGCAGGGCGGGGCGTACCCGTGCGTCGATCAGGGCCCGGTGTGAGTCGAGCACTCCGTGAGGTCCGGAGTGGGTCACGCCGGAGCGATGACCACGTACCTCGAAGGCTCGACCCCGTCAGAGCGTGTCTCCACACCCTCGATCTCATTGACCGCATCGTGGATGACCTTGCGGTCCGCCGGGGACATCGGCTCGAGAGCACGCTCGCTGCCGGAGCTCTTGACCTCCTCGACGATCCCCAGGGTGAACCGGCGCAGGGCCGCCGCCCGCTTCTCGCGGTACCCACCGACGTCGACCAGGATCCGGTCTGTTCGGTTCTCGGACTGCCGCTGCACGAAGGTTCTGGTGAGGTCCTGGACCGCGGCGAGCGTCGATCCCCGCGGCCCGACCAGCAGGCCGAGGTCATCTCCGGTCGCGGCAACCTGCACCGTGTCCTCGTCGATCTCCGTGAAGTCGACGTTGGCGTCGAGCCCGAATTCCCTGACGAGCCCCGAGAGGAACTGTTGGGCCGCCTCTCCCTGCTGTTCCAGTGTGAGCGACTCTTCCATGTTCTCCTCGCGATCTCCGGACTGGCGACCGGATGGTTGCTCTCCCTGCTGCTTGGTGTGACCCCCGGCGCCCGACCCACGTGAGCGGCGTCGCGGCGTCGTGCCCGAGCGGCCGTTGCCGTTCGCTGACTGCGTCGCGCCGGCAGCTGCCGCACCCCGATCCGTGGCCTGGGCCTTCGGCCGCTGCTGGGAATCTCCTCCCCGCTTTCGTTCGGGCCTCTGCCGCCTGGTCCGTTTCGGGGGGGGTGCCACGGGTCGCACTCTTGCCTGCACCCGGGCTTCTCCTCGCACCCGCCCGAACAAGCCGGCCTTCGGCTCGCTCAGAATGACGAACTCGGCATCGTCCTCGGCCACCCCAAGCACGTCGAGGACGGTCTCCTTCGCCTCGGCCAGCGACTTTCCGCCGGCTTCTACCCACTCCACTCCTCAGCGCGCCTTTCTGGCTCGTTTGGCCTTCGATCGAGGGTGCTTCTTCTGCGCCCCCGCCGGTGTTCCGTCGTCGGCACCACTGCTCCCGTTCGGTGAACCGCTCCTGTCGGAGGTCGGCTCGGCGTTCGAGGAACCTTTGCCGTTGCTCCCGTTGCTCGAGGTCGGGGCGGACGTCTTTCCGTTCCGGCCGTTCTGGGTCGGCCCCGATCCTGTCTTTCGGGTCGGACCGGGGATCGAGCGTTCGGCGTCGTCGACGGCTGCCGCCTTCGGCCTGGAGATCGCCTTGGGCTTGTCGGGCGGCGCACGGGTCGGTGGTGCGCCGGGGCCGCCCACGATGCCCTTGCGGAACAGCACTTCCTGCGTTCCGATGCGGATGGCACTCGAAACGATGAAATAGACGTTCAGAATAGCGGCCACATTTAGATAAATGAGACCGAAGATAAGCGGCATATATTTCTGCAACATGGCCGCCTGGGGGTTGGCTTGCGCGGCCTGCGGGTTCCGCGCGTTGAGGCGGGCCATCTGCAGGTACTGGAGCCCGACCGAGGCGATGACCAGCACGAGGAACGGGATCGCCGCCCAGATCGAGCCGTGGTGCGAGAGCAGTTTGTCGGCGAAGTTCATCCCGAAGGAATTCAACGCGCCGTGCGCTGCGACGATGTCATGATACATCTTGCTCGAGGGGGAGATGTACCGGGGGACCGCGCAGACGGGGGTCGTATGGCACGTGACCGTCGTGGTCGTGTTGGTCGCGGGGTCGGTGACCATGTACTTCGTGCCGGTGGAGACCGTGTTGGTGATCCCGCGGATGACGCTGTAGAGGACGACGAACGCCGGCATCTGGAGGAGCATCGGCAGACAACCCGAGGCCGGGTTCACATTGTGCTCTTTGTAGAGCTTCATCATTTCTTCGTTTAGCTGGGCCCGATTTTCCGGCCCCTTGTACTTCTGCTGCAGCTTCTTCATCTCCGGCCCGAGCGCCTGCATTGCCGCCATGTTCTTGGTGCTCTTGACGGTCAGCGGGGTCAGCAGGGCCATGATCACGATGGTGAGCAGGGCGACGTCGATCGGGTAGCTCGGGATGACCGCGTAGAAGGCCGCGAGGATGCCGGCGACGAACTTGAGGATCGGCTGGAAGATGCTGCCGATCGAGTTCGAGGCGAGGAGGTGGAGGGAGGGGGTCATCGCGCCTTCCGATCAGGGACAGGGTCCGGGCCGTGACCACCCCAGGGCCCGCACCGGGCGATCCGTCGAAGGGCGAGACCAGTACCCCGCAGCGGCCCGTGGCGCTCGATGGCCTCGGCCGCGTACTCCGAACAGGTCGGGAGGTAGCGACACCCGGTCGGGCGTCCGGAGCGGGCCGTCTGGTAGCCGTGGATGGCTGCGCCGAGGATCCGGGAGGGGACCGACCGCGCAACAGCGCCACTCGGCGGATCGGTCTGCGAGGGGCCGGGACGCTCCCTGACCGAACCGGCCGTCATCTGGCCCGTCCCCGCGGACCGCTCGCAGGCCGGCGTGAGCCGGGTGCCGGCCGGTTCGTCGCCCCCTCGACTGCTCTGGTCATCGCCGTCCTCAGTTCATCGAAATCGAGAGCCGCCCCGTCAGGGCCGCTCCTCACCACGTAGGCCCCGGTCGGCAGGGTGGTCACCCACTCGGCCAGGACGGCCCGCATCCTCCGGCGGAGCCGGTTCCGGACCACCGCTCCTCCGACCTTCCGGTTGACCGCATAGGCCACTTCGCAGTGACTCCACTCGGGCCGTGCCACGAAGCTCACCGAGACCGGGCCGTACCGACCTCTGCACGAGCTCCGGCGGAGCGCCTCGAAGGTCCGATCGGAGCGCACCGGGCCGAGGCCGGCGCTTGTGAGCTGGCCGTTCTGCCTCCGGATCACACCGACAGGCGCTGCCGCCCCTTCGCGCGGCGAGCCCGGATCACCGCTCGACCGGCCTTGGTCGACATCCGCTTGCGGAAGCCATGCGTCTTGGCGCGCTTGCGGACATTGGGTTGGTACGTCCGTTTCATCCATCCACTTCCTTCCTCGCCCTGGACCGCGGACCTCCAGGTCCTGCCCGGCAGGGGACCCGATCACCGGGAACGGGGCATTCCGCCACATGGTACGCCGAAACACAACCTGGCTCTAGTCGAGGCCCACGAGAAGATCTTGACGACACGGTGTACCGTTCGGTTCCGACCCACCGGAACACGCCCGGTCGAGCGGGAACCCGCCGCTTGGCGTAGCGTGCGCCTTCCAAGACGCCGGCCCACACGGCGGAACCGCACGCCTCACCTCGGAACGCCCGAAGGGTGTGCCCGCCGTCGCCGATCGTCCACAGCTGTGGATATCTTTGTGGACCGACCAGGCAGTCCAAGGGCGGAGGCCCACGTGAACGACACAGAAGACGTGTGGAAATCGTGTTCCGATGCGCTGCGAGAACAGGTTTCCGACGCCATCTGGCAAGCCTATCTGTCCGGGATATCACCGCTGTCCATCAAAGACCATGAGATTGTGCTGGGAGTGCCCAATACCCTGATCCGGGACCGGGTCGAGTCCCGATTCCTCGGTCTCATCCAGGACACCGTGACCGGCACGGTCGGGAGGGATCTGGCGGTCCAGCTCGAAGTGGTCGCCCCAGTCTACGAGCCGGCGGAGGAGACCCTTCGGGGTGGCGAGCCCGACGGCCGGCCGGCCGTGTCCGACGGATCGATGTCGGCCCCTGCGGTGACCCAATCCGCCCATCCCCGCTCCCTGGTCCTCGACCCTCGGTACACCTTCGAGACCTTCGTCATCGCGTCCTCCAACCGGTTCGCCCACGCCGCCGCCCAATCGGTCGCCGAGGCGCCCGCGCGCTCGTACAACCCTCTGTTCATCTACGGGGACGCCGGTCTCGGGAAAACCCATCTCCTCCACGCCATCGGCAACTACGTGCAGGAGAATTTCGCCGGGCGGCACGTGCGCTACGTGACCACGGAGACCTACATGAACGAGTTCGTGGAGGCCATCCGCACCAATACCACCACCGCCTTCAAGCGCCGATACCGCGAATGCGACGTCCTGCTCATCGACGATGTGCAGTTCATGGAGCGAAAAGAGTCTCTGCAAGAGGAGTTCTTCCACACCTTCAACTCGCTCTACGGGGCCTCCAAACAGATCGTCCTGACCTCTGACCGGCCGCCCAAGTCGATCGCAACCCTGGAGGACCGACTCCGGAGCCGGTTCCTCTCCGGGCTGATCACCGAAGTGCAGCCGCCCGAGCTCGAGACCCGTCTGGCCATCCTCCAGACCAAGGCTGAGCACGAACAGGTCGCCGTGCCCGACGACGTCCTCGAGTTCATCGCGATCCACGTCACCGACAACATCCGGGAGCTCGAGGGCGCCCTCATCCGGGTGACCGCGTTCGCCAGTCTCAACCGCCAGCCGATGAGTCGCGAGCTCGCCGAACAGGTGCTCTCCGACATCGTCTCGATCAACCAGCCCCGCCGGATCACGCCGCAGGTCATCCTCGACGCGACATCCGAGACCTTCGGGTTCACCGTCGACGAGCTCCGCGGACCGAACCGCCGGAGGCCCCTCGTGACCGCCCGCCAGGTGAGCATGTACGTCTTCCGGGAGCTCACCGACTTCAGCTACCCGGCCATCGGACGCGAATTCGGGGGCCGGGACCATTCGACCGTGATGCACGCCGTCGAGAAGATCACCGGCCTCATGCGCGAACGCCAGCAGATCTACAACCAGGTCACCGACCTCATCGTCCGTATCAAGAGCGGTTCGTGACCGGGACCCGACCTATCCGGAGGTTGTGCACCTCCTGTGGAAATCTGGGGCATCGGCTGGGGTAATTCTGTGAACTCAGGTGAACTTGTCCATAACCTGTAGCCCTGGTGACACTCGACACCACTCGAATTCACATTCGGGGGACGGACCGTGGAAATCCCAACGGTCCCTGGGCTGGGATGATGCGGGATCATCCCCAATCCACAGGCCTTACTACCATCGCTACCAATTACCAATTACCAATTACCAGCTGAATACGACAGGGAAGAACGAGAACAGATGCGAGAAAGGACCTCCGGGTGAAGTTTCGATGCGAGCGTGACTCGTTGGTCGAGGTGCTGACCACCGCTGGCCGGGCGGTGAGCGCGAGGTCCTCGACCACGATGGCTCTCGGAGGTCTGCGGATCGAGTCGACCGGGAACCACCTCTCGGTGATCGGCACCGACCTCGATCTGACCGTACACGTGGAGACGGAGGTCATCGGGATCTCGGACGGGGTCTGCGTGGCACCGGCCAAACTGCTCGCGGACATCGTCCGCTCGCTCGAGCCGGGCGCGGTCACCATCGAGTCCGAGGGGGAGAAGATCGAGATCGGCGCGGCCCGTTCCCACTTCGGACTGCGCACGTTCTCGGTCGACGACTTCCCGTCTTTGCCGGATCCGCCCGCGGCGGCGACGTTCCTCCCGGCGGGGGCGCTGGCCGGGGCGCTCCGGCAGGTTGTGCGCGCCGCGTCGGGTGACGACGCAAGACCACTCCTCACCGGCGTGCTCATCGCACCGGAGGGAAACGGCGTCCGGCTGGTGGCAACCGACTCCTACCGCCTCGCACTGCGAGACATCGAAGGGAGCGATGCATTCGTCGATACCTCGCAGATCCTCGTGCCGGCCCGGGCGCTCGCAGAGCTGCTCCGGTTGTCGACGCTCGGCGGAGCGAAAGAGGCGTCGGGAGAGCGTGCCGACGGAGAGGGGACGGTACCGACGGTCGGACTGGCCATCGGAGACCATGACGTGACCTTCACTGCCGGCGACGTGAAGGTCAGCACCCGTCTCCTCGACGGGACCTATCCCGACTACCGCCAGCTGATCCCCGCCGAATACCCCAACCGTCTCCACGTGGGCAAGGACTCCCTCCTCGACGCGCTGCGACGGGTGCGGCTCCTGGTGCGGGACAACACCACCCCGGTGCGGCTGTCGATGCGCCACGCCGGGGTGGACCTGACCGTGGTCTCCCAGGAGGTGGGCGATGCGAGCGAGACCGTCGACGCCGACTTCGACGGTGAGGAGCTCACCATCGCCTTCAATCCGACCTATCTCATCGACGGGGTGGAGGCGGTGTCCGGCGACGAAGTGCTGCTGGAGACCGTCGACGCCACCAAGCCGGCGACGGTGCGAGCGGCCGAGCTGACCGATTTCCGGTACCTGCTCATGCCGGTGCGGGTCTCGTAGCGGTCGCCGCCGCCGCCGTGCACGTCGTGACAGTCACGGTCGCCGACTTCCGGAACATCACCGAGATCGTCCTCGAGCCCGACCCCGAGGGGACGACCCTCGTCACCGGCAGCAACGGCGCCGGGAAGACCAGCCTCCTCGAGGCGATCGGCTACCTCTCGACCCTGCAGTCGTTCCGCGGAGCGCCACGGGAGGCACTGGTGCGGACCGGCGCGGACCGGGCGATCCTCCGATGCGAGACCCTCGTGGGGGACCGCCCGCTCGTCATCGAGTCCGAGCTCACCGCGACCGGTCGCTCGCGAACCCAGGTCAACCGGCAGGCGGTCCACCGGAGGACCGACCTGCACGACGCGCTGCGGACCACGGTGTTCTCCCCGGACGACGTCGGAGTCGTGAGAGGCGGACCGGCCGAGCGCCGGCGGTTCCTCGACGAAACCGTGAGCGTGGTGGACCCGAAGGTGGCCCGAGTGGCCGAGGACCTCGAGCGCATTCTCAGACAGCGGTCGGCCCTCCTGCGGACCATCGGGCGTCGGTTGGACCCGGACAGCGAGCGAACCCTCGACGTCTGGGATGCTCGCCTCGCCGAATGCGGGACGGCCCTGGTCGAGGCGAGGGAGTCGATGGTGGCGCAGCTCACGCCCCTGGTCAGCGAGGACTACTCGCGTCTCGCCGGTGCCGAGACCCCTCTCGGGCTCGCCTACCGCCGCTCGTGGTCAGGTCCACTCGGAGCGGCGCTCGAGGCCGCCCGGTCGGAGGATGTGGCACGAGGGGTGTCCACGGTGGGACCGCACCGCGACGAGCTCGAGCTCACCCTGCGCGGGATGGCAGCACGCACCCACGCCTCCCAGGGGGAGCAGCGCTCGCTCGCACTGGCCCTCCGGCTCGCGGCCCACCGGTTGGCCACCGAACGACTGGGCTCGCCGCCCGTACTCCTCCTCGACGACGTGTTCTCGGAGCTCGACCCGTCCCGGTGCCGGGCGCTGCTGGCCGCGTTGCCGGCCGGCCAGGCCCTGTTGACCACCGCCCTGCCGGCTCCGCCAGAGGTGAGCGCGGCCAGGGTCTACACGCTGGTGGCCGGAGGGCGGGCCGTGGCCGGGGTGACCGGGCCGTGAGGCCCGATCATGACCGCCGTCGGGGCTCGGAGCCACAGTCCCTCGAGGGCTCCCTCGACGCCCTCTCCCGCCGGATGGGTCTGGAGGACGCTCGCGGCCTCGGGGGCCTGTTCTCCCGGTGGAACGAGATCGTGGGGCCGGCCATGGCGGAGCACGTCCGGCCGGTCCGCCTCGACGCGGAGGCCCTCGTCGTCGCCGTCGACCACCCGGCCTGGGCGACACAGGTCCGGCGCCTCGGCGAGACCCTGCTCGACAAGGTGAGCGAGCAGGTCGACGTGCAACGACCGGTCCGCCTCGAGGTGCGCGTCCGGGGCTGAGCGGCCGGTGTCTCCCCTGCCCGGCGGTCGGGTCCGTCGGTGCGGAGGGGGTGAGGATGGGCTCGGTGTGACACAGCGGGGGGCTACACTGGAGCATCGGAATCGGCACGTCGCCACTGTTCCGCGAAGGCGCGCTCTTGCGCAGACGGAACGGGCTGGGTGCGCTGATTCCCACTCGCACGGACAACGGTGAAAGGGCGCGCCTGTGGCGCTGACAGAGGAGAACGAGCGGAGCGTGGCGAACGCCACGTACGACGCCAGCGACATCACCGTTCTGGAAGGCCTCGACCCGGTCCGCAAACGGCCCGGGATGTACATCGGATCCACCGGTCCCACCGGTCTGCACCACCTGGTGTGGGAGGTGGTCGACAACTCGATCGACGAGGCGATGGCTGGCTTCTGCACCCGGATCGACGTCACCCTCCTGGCCGATGGCGGGGTGAGAGTGAGCGACAACGGGCGGGGGATCCCGACCGAGCCGATGGCGGGGCAGAAGGGGAAGTCCGCCGCCGAGGTGGTCCTGACCGTGCTCCATGCGGGCGCGAAGTTCGGCGAGGGCTCGGGCTACAAGATGTCCGGGGGCCTGCACGGCGTCGGGGTCTCGGTGGTGAACGCCCTCTCCAGCCGCCTGCGGCTCGAGATCGACAGATCGGGCGAGCACCACGTCATGGAGTTCGAGAAAGGGGGCAAGCCGACCGGAAAGCTCGAGGTGACCGGACCCGCGCCGCGTGGCCGGACCGGCACGACGACCACCTTCTGGCCGGACACCTCGATCTTCGACGAAGTCGAGTTCCGGGCCCAGACCGTGGTCGAGCGGCTCCAGGTGATGGCCTTCCTCAACCGGGGCCTGGAGATCCATTTCGTCGACGAGCGGACGGACGGCAAGCCCGCACAGACCTTCCGGTACAAGGACGGCATCATCGACTACGTCCGGCATCTCAACGCGTCCAAGGAGGCGCTCTTCCGCAAGGTGTGCTCCTTCGAGCAGAAAGAGGACACGATGGAGGTCGAGATCGCCCTCCAGTGGAACTCCGGCTTCTACGAGTCCATCCACTCCTTCGCCAACGGCATCTCGACCATCGACGGCGGAATGCACGAGGAGGGGTTCAAGAAGGCGCTGACCAACGTCGTCAACAAGTACGCGAGGGCCAAGGGGGCGCTCAAGGAGAAGGACAAGAACATGGAGGGCGAGGACATCAGGGAGGGCCTCACCTCGATCATCTCCGTCCGCCTCGAGGAGCCCCAGTTCGAGGGCCAGACCAAGGCGAAGCTCGGGAACGTGCCGGTCCGGTCGCTCGTCGAGCGGGCCACCAACGAGAAGCTCTCCGACTGGTTCGAGGAGAACCCCCGCGAGGCCAACCAGATCGTCCAGAAGGGCCTCCTCGCCGCCCGTGCCCGTCTGGCCGCCCGGTCGGCCCGGGACCTCACCCGGCGCAAGTCGGCCCTGGACGGGGCCGGCCTGCCCGGCAAGCTGGTGGACTGCTCCTCACGCGACCCGCGCGAGAGCGAGCTGTTCATCGTCGAGGGCAACTCGGCCGGCGGATCCGCCAAGGACGCACGGGATCCCAAGACCCAGGCCATCCTGCCGATCCGGGGAAAGATCCTCAACGTCGAGCGGGCCCGCATCGACAAGATGCTCAAGAACACCGAGATCCAGGCGCTCATCTCGGCCATCGGTGCGGGTCTCGCCGACGACTTCGACGTGGCCAAGATCCGCTACCACAAGGTGATCATCCTGGCCGACGCCGATGTCGACGGGTCACACATCCGTACCCTGCTGCTCACCTTCTTCTTCCGCCAGATGAAGCCACTGGTGGAGGGCGGGTTCGTCTACGTGGCCCAACCGCCGCTCTATTCGACCCTTGTGGGCAAGGAGAAGATCTATCTGAAGGACGACCACGCCCGGGCGGCCTTCCTCGCGGAGAACCCGAACCACAAGGCGGACTTCCAGCGACTCAAGGGACTCGGTGAGATGGACTTCGGGGAGCTCAAGGACACGACCATGGACCCGGCGCAGCGCTCGCTGCTCCAGGTGGCGGTGGAGCAGGCGGCCATCGCCGACGAGGTCTGCTCGGTGCTGATGGGCGAAGATGTCGAGCTGCGCAAGCAGTTCATCCAGACCAACGCGAAGGACGTGCGCTTCCTCGACATCTGAGGGGCGGGCGCGACACAGACAGGAACACGTGGATGCCAGGGCGTGACAGCGAGGGCGGCGGGTCGGACGTCGAGGACCAGACCCAGGGGTTCATCGAGCCCATCGAGATCCAGGAGGAGATGGAGCGCTCGTTCCTCGAGTACTCCATGTCGGTCATCGTCTCCCGTGCCCTGCCCGACGTCAGGGACGGCCTGAAGCCGGTCCACCGGCGGATCCTGTACTCCATGTACGACCAGCGCCTGCTGCCCGACCGCCCGCACTCGAAGTGCGCAAAGGTGGTCGGCGACGTGATGGGCACCTACCACCCCCACGGTGACTCGGCCATCTACGAGGCTCTCGCCCGGATGGTCCAGGACTTCTCGATGCGCCACCCGCTCATCGACGGGCACGGCAACTTCGGCGGCACCGGTCCGGACGAGGGTCCGGCTGCGATGCGCTACACGGAGTGCCGTCTCGGCCCGCTCGCCCTCGAGCTGATGAGCGGCATCGACCAGGAGACGGTCGACTTCATCCCCAACTACGACGCGACCTCCGAGGAGCCGACGGTCCTCCCGTCGCGGTTCCCGAACATGGTGGTCAACGGCTCCCAGGGCATCGCGGTGGGCATGGCGACCAACATCCCTCCGCACAATCTGGGCGAGGTGATCGACGCGACGACCCACCTGCTCGAACACCCCGGGGCCACGCCGGATGAGCTCATGGCGTTCATCAAGGGTCCGGACTTCCCGACCGGGGCGCTCATCCTCGGGCGCCAGGGCATCCTGGACGCGATGCGGACCGGCCGGGGTTCGATCAAGCTGCGGGCGACCGCCGAGATCGAGGAGGGCCGTGCCGGGGAGACCCGGATCGTGGTGAGCGAGATGCCCTACCAGACATCGATCGCCTCGGTGTCGAAGAAGATCGAGGACCTGGTGCGGGCCGGAGACCTCGACGGAATCGCCGAGGCCCAGGACGACTCCTCGGGCGGCAAGACCCGGCTGGTCATCCGCCTCAAGCGCGACGCCAACGCAAACGTGGTGCTGAACAACCTGTTCAAGCAGACCCCGATGCAGACCTCCTTCAGTGTCAACGCGGTGGCCCTGGTGGACGGGGTGCCGCGCACCCTCAACATCGCCGAGATGCTCACCCACTACGTGGCGCACCAGGTCGAGGTGGTCACCCGGCGCTCCGAATTCCTGCTGGCGAAGGCCCGAGCCCGCGCCCATGTCGTCGAGGGTCTGCTCAAGGCCATCGACATGCTCGACGCAGTCATCGCCACCATCCGCGGCTCGGACGACCGACCGGCCGCTCTCGGTGCGCTCCAGGCATCTCCGTTCGAGTTCTCGGAGGAGCAGGCCAACCACATCCTGGACATGACCCTGGCCCGGCTGACCCGGCTCGGCCGGACCAACCTGGAGGAGGAGCTCGCCAAGCTCCTCGAGGAGATCGCCGAGCTCGAGTCGATCCTCAACGACCCGGCCAAGCTCCGCGGCGTGATCGCCGGCGAGCTCGGCGAGATCCGCGAGAAGTTCGCCAACGAGCGACGCACCGTCATCACCCACGACCCCGGGGACATGAACGTCGAGGACCTGGTCGAGGACGAGGAACTGGTGGTCACCATGAGCCGGGCCGGCTATGTGAAGGCCGTGCCGGTCGACGCCTTCCGGACCCAGGGGCGGGGAGGCCGCGGTGTCCAGGGCGCCCGGCTCAAGGAGGAGGACCTCATCGACGACGTGGTGCACACGTCGTCGCACGCCCACCTGCTGCTCTTCTCCAACCGGGGTCGGGTCTTCCGGCTGCGCGCCCTCGAGATCCCGATGAAGGAGCGCACGGCGCGGGGAACGGCCATCGTCAACCTCCTCCCGCTCGCTCCCGACGAGAGCATCCAGGCCATCATCGGTACGCGCGACTTCAGTGCCGACCACTTCCTCGTCTTTGCGACCAAGCTGGGCCAGGTCAAGAAGACCGCATTCAGCGAGTACGACAAGTCGCGGCGTGAGGGGTTCATCGCGATCAACCTGCGGGACGGTGACGAGCTGGTGCGGGTCGTGGAGACGAACGGGGACGACGAGGTGTTCCTGGTCACCAGCTCGGGTATGACCATCCGGTTCTCCGAGCAGGACGTCCGTGCCATGGGGAGGGACGCCGCAGGGGTGCGCGGGGTACGGCTCAAGGCGGAGGACGAGGTGGTCTCCTGCGACGTCGCACGGGACGAGGCGGACATCCTGATCGTCACCGACGCGGGCTACGGCAAGCGCACCAAGGTCGAGCGGTTCAACCGCCAGGCGCGAGGCGGACAGGGCGTGCGGGGGATCCGCCTGACCGCCCGGCGGGGCCGGGTGGTGGCCGCGTTCATGACCAGCCTCGACGACGAGATCCTGCTGGTCTCCACCTCCGGTGTGGTCATCCGGACCGAGGTGCGTGAGATCGCCTCCCAGGGCCGGGACGCCACCGGCGTGCGGGTGATGAACCTCGGGGAGGGGGACGCGGTGGCGGCGGTGGCCCGCATGGCGGCCGACACCCCGGACAACGGACAGTCCCCCCTGCCAGGGGTGTAGCGTCGCGAACCGGTTTCTGCGGGGCTATAGCTCAGTTGGTTAGAGCGCAGCACTGATAATGCTGAGGTCGCTGGTTCGATTCCAGCTAGCCCCACCGCCGTAGGTCGAGGTTGCCCCTCGACCCACGCGTGGGTCGCTCCCAGATGCTGTGACGTTTGGCCCTGTCACTTGGAAGCCATCGGTGTCATTGTCGCGCTGGTGGAGGCCAGGGAGGGAGTCCGATGAGTGGCGCGAATGTTGGCAAGACACGTGCAAGCGGTAGCGCCGCCTGTAAAGGGGGAGCAGGGGGCATCTGGTTCCTAGGGTTCACCGGGGCGCTCTGCTACTACCTGCGCACGCACTCGGGGACCTTCTGGCTCGTGGTCCTGGCCTTCATGAAAGCCGTGGTTTGGCCCGCGTTCGTCGTCTACCACGTCTTGGCACTGAAATGACCTGACAGCGGCTTCCTCCGCGAACGCAGGGGACCGTGGCGTACCTAGCGATCCAGGCGATCATGTTCGGGATCAACCTGCTCCCGGCCTTCGGACCGCCCGCTTCCCTCGGCCCGGCTCTTCCTCGCCTCAGGTCTCCTCGATCTGCCTCTCGGCTTGCTCACCGGGCGGTCTTCCTCGGCCGCCTGGTGAGCTATTCGATCTACGTGACCCCGGCGACTCTGGCCGCAAGCTGTCCGGGGAGGTGATCCACCGGGTGTTCGGGTTTCCGTGGTCGATAGCGCACCGGTCGGACAGCGGGATCCGGGTTGAGCCGTCGCGCTTCATGAAGCTGTAAGGCGGCCGGAGTAACGTCGAATTTGAAAGCCAGGGCTCGGTTCGGAAACACGGGTAGGAGGGCAAGAATGGTTCGCAAAGTACTCGTCGGTGCGACTTCGATCGCAGCGCTGCTGGTGGGCATGTCCTGGGTCGGGAGCGCGGCAGCCGCCACCTCGCCGATCCAACTGCTCGTCCCGCAGGGAACCGCGTTTTCGGTTCTCGGTTACGACTGCGGCGGGATCGGGGAGAACGCCTATGCCACCGGGTTCGATACCAGTATCGACCCGGCCACCGGGTATCCGACCGGCGACGTCCTCCTCAAGACGACGTGCAACGGCAGCGGCCGCGGCGGGCATACCAGTACCTACACGGCATGGACCAGCGACACCTGGGACCTCACGGGAGCGCTGCTCTCCTACTCGGTGCTGTCCGGAGCGCCGACGGTCGATCCCAAGTTCACGGCAACCGATCCACCGACGGGCAACCAGGCGTACAACACGACCAATTTCAAGTGCACCAGCCAGACCGGTGCCGTCCCGAGCGCGTGCCTCCAGCTGGCGCCGACCTTCACCCCGAGGCCCAGGGTGACCGGGATCTCGACGACGCAGGGACCGGCCACGGGCGGTACCAGCGTGACCATCTCCGGTGACGCCTTCACCGCCGCTACCAACGTGTACTTCGGCACGTTCGCCGCCGCCAGCGTCACCATCAACAGCGACACGTCGATCACCGCCGTGTCGCCGACCGACACGTCGGGGATCAGTCCGGACACCGTGCCGGTGACCGTGGCCTCGCCGGGCGGGACCAGCTTCACCAGCTCCAGTGACCAGTTCACGTTCTACGAGCAACCGACGGTGACCGGGGTGAGCCCGAGGAATGGCCCGATGGCTGGCGGCTACTACGTGTCGGTCACCGGGGCACACTTCATCGGCACCACCGGCGTCAAGGACGGCAGTACGCCGACCGCATTCCAGGTCATGAACGACACCACGCTCAGCGTGTACATCGTGGCTGGGGAGTCAGCCGGGGACCAGATCGACATCACCGTGACCTCGCCGGGGGGCACAAGCCCAATGACGCCCGCCGACCAGTTCACCTACAACCCACCGACAGTGGTGGGCGTTTCCCCCGCCAAGGGCCTTCCGGCGACCGTGGTCACGATCAAGGGCGCTCACTTCGCCAGCGGTGAATCCGTGTCCGTCGTCTACCTGACCGGGCTGTCCGCCCCGTGGCCCGCGGAGGCGAAGATCTGCACCGCCACCGCCACTGCCTACGGCGCCGTCAAGTGCACGGGCAAGATCCCCGCCAAGGCGGCAGGAGCCAAGGGTTTCCACTCCATCGTCGCCACCGGTGCCATCGGTGATTTCGCCAGCGCCACCTTCGACCTGACATGACCGGCTCACCCTGACCTTGCCGAGCCGGTCGGTTCCCGGATCCGCTCGGCGAGACCCTCGTCGAACGCCATTGCACCAGATGATGGTGCACGTCCGTGGCAGACCGCGAGTCGAAGCGGGTTGCGGGACGATTCTGTTACCGTGCGGAACGGGCAAGGACTGTGCTCACTCGCGATTGACCCCCGTTCAGCTCGAGGGACCGATGGAGGATGCGATCATGCACCGGAGAACTCTTATCCATTCCACGAGGGCGCTTCTCGTCGGCCTCGTCCTGCTTGGCTCGCTCCTTCTCGGGTCGACGGGTGCGGCCCGGGCAGCGTCTCCGGTCAACCTGACCGTCAACTCGACAGCCGACACCCATGCGGTGAATCCCGGTGCCGGCAAGTGTGCCGACGCCCATGGCCACTGCACCTTGCGGGCCGCCACCGAGGTGGCCAACGCTCAGGCTGTCGGCAGGCCGGTCAACATCACTGTGCCGGCCGGCACCTTCAAGTTGACCCTCGGTGTGCTCAGCCTCAAGCACAATGCCGTCGTCGCCACCGGTGCCGGTGCCACCAAGACGATCGTCACCGCCCAGGGGGCGAGCCGGGTTCTGACCGTTGCTGCGACCGCCAAGGTCACTCTCGACCATCTCGAGCTGACCGGTGGCACAGCCCCCAGCGGCGCCTCCAGCCAAAACGGCGGCAACGGCGGCGGCATCCTGAACGCCGGCACCTTGACCCTCGCCAACACCACGATCTCTGCCAGCGCGGCCGGGTCAGGGGGTTACGGGTACACGGACCCGGGCGGGCACGGCGGCAACGGCGGAGGCATCGCGAACACCGGCACGGTCACCATCGCCTCCAGCACGATCAGCGGCAACTCTGCCGGCAGCGGCGGGATCGGCCAGCCGAACAACGAGCTATCGGGACCCGGTGGGAACGGGGGCGGCATCTATTCCTCGGGCGGCTCCGTTTCGATCTCCGGCAGCGTCGTGTCGGGCAACGCCTCGGGCTACACCGGCCCGCTCGGAGAGGCCCCGTTCCCCACCGCCGGCAACGGTGGGGGCATCTGGAGCTCGGCCGTCCTCCACGTGACCGCTACCAAGTTCTCGTCGAACACCGGTGAGCCGGGCACGGGCGGCGACGGGGACGGAGGGGCGATCTTCAACGCTGGAACGGCGACGATCGGGTCGAGCACCTTCACGGGTAACGGCGCGGGGACCGTTGGTGGCGCCGGCAACGGCGGCGTCGGGGGCAGCGGCGGTGCGATCGCCAGCACCGGCAAACTGACCCTCACCGGGTCGACGGTATCCGGCAACACTGCCGGTACCGGTGGGGGCAGTTCCAACGGTGGGGCCGGCGGAGGATTGTACGCACCCTCAGGGTCGGTGACGCTTACCGGGGACACCCTCAGCTCCAATGCCAGCGGTTCGGGCGGGAATGCGATCCCCGTCGACCCGGGCTGCTCGGCCCCGGGAGTGGGCGGCGACGGCGGGGCCATCTACTCGGGAGCGACGCTCACCGTCAGCGACACGACCATCTCAGGGAATTCGACGGGCCAGGGCGGCTACCTCTTCAACCCGTGTGCCGGGCAGGCCGCCGGCGGGGTGGGGGGCGGTCTTGCGGTCGTAGGTGGCTCGTTGAGCCTGTCCTATTCGACCGTCGCGGACAATTCCGACGGCATTACCAACCTGGGCGGCTCCGTCACCCTCCAGGGGACGATCGTGGCGGACAGCACCGCCGGAGCGAACTGCACCGGGGGAATCGGCGAGGGATCCGGATACAACCTCGACAGCGGCACGACGTGTGGATTCTCCGACCCGACCGACATCACCGGGACTGAACCCGGACTCGGTGCGTTGGGCAACAACGGGGGCCCGACACGGACGCAGGCTCTGCTGGCCGGAAGCCCGGCAATCGACCACGGCGGCACGGCGCTAGACGGTTGCCCGGCGGTCGACCAACGCGGCTCGAGTCGTCCAGACGAAGCCGGAGACGGAGGCGCCTGCGATGTCGGTGCCTACGAGTCGCAGGGTGTGGGCTGAACCGGTCTTTCCGGGGCTGCCACCCACTCCGCTCGCCGGGCCGTTCGGGACGGGTGCTTCGCACCGGGAGGGTCGGGTCGATCCGCACAGGTCTCAGGTCTCTCGTAGGAGCTGTCCCGGCTTGGAGCGTCTCGCAACCATTGCGGGAGCGATCGCGATCAGATTCGCAAGGAGCAGTACCCCGGCCATCACCAGGCAGACGAGCCAGATCGGGACGACGGAGACCGGGACCGCACCCAGGTTGTTCGCGAACGCGTGCCAGACGGCCCGGCCGATCGCGATCCCCAAGGGAACACCGATCACGATGCCGGCCACGGCCAACGTGGTCGCCTGCCAAGACACCGTCGAGACGACTTGGCCGTTCACGAACCCCAGCACCTTCAACAATCCGATCTCGCGTCGTCGCCGGGAAACGGTGACAACCAACAGGTGGAGTAGCGTCGCCGTTCCGAACAGCGCCAACACCGCGCCGAAGAGGAGCGGGAAGTTGACTGCTTCGCCGAAGTTGACGAGCGAGATCGGGGCGGGTGGGAGGGTGACCAGCGACCGATAGCTGTTGAAGTAACGGTTGATTGCCGCCTGGCCCTCCGGACCCGGCACGACACTGGCCAGTGTCCCGCCGTTGGCCGACGCACGCACTTGGTGTTGACACGTTGCTCGCCCGGGACCCGGTGGACAGGCCGCATCTTCGTAGCCGGCCAGCGTCAACACCGCCCCTGAGCCCAGGCTCACGGCGCCCACCACCGGGAGCGACATCTGGGCGACCACGCGGAACGGTACCGAGCGAAGACCTCCCGAGGGCGACGAGACCGTGACCCGGACGACCTCCCCGAGCGTTGCGCCCACCTGATGCATTGTCGTCGCGCCCAGGCCGATCTCTCCCGGGGCACCGGGTGAGTGCCCGGCCACCGTCGACAGCAGCAGCGGACCTCGGACGGCCGTCCCGGCGAGTGCACCGACCACGACCTTGTCGATCGAGATGGCGGGCAGGGCGATCCCTTCGGTGATTCCGGTGATCGCCCGGTCGTGCTCGAGGGTCGCCAAGACCGCCGGATCCGGGGTGCCCCCGCTGTTGGGATCCGAGATGTTGAGTTGGAACGGGTCCCCGTACAGCGTGGGCGTGGTTGTGAGATGGGTGAGGCTGGCGCCGAACACCGCGGTCCCGCAGAGCGCGATCACCGCCAGCACCGTGGCCAGGAGGGCGCTTCCCACGGGCACGCTGGACCCGCCGACCCGCCGACCCAGTGCGTTTCGGACACCGATCACGACGCTCGGCGGTGCGCCGACCGACCAGAGACGACTGGCCGCCTTGGAGGGTGTGAGCTCGATGAACCGATTGCTGTTACGGGCGGCGCGTCCCGCCCTGACCGCCGGCCAGACACCGAGGGCCACCACCACGGTGGCTGTGGCCAGCGCGCCGAGGGGCAGCACGAGCGTGTCGAATTTGACCCCGGTCCAGTGCTCGGCAAGACGGGCTTCGCCCAGAGGAGCGATCGGGGAGAGCACGGTGGCGACCGTCACGGCTCCGAGCGCGCCGACCAGCCCGACTGTCAGGTTGCGCGCGCTACCGAGCACGGTCAACTGACGCCGTTCGATCCCGAGGGCGACCATCGTGGGGAAGTCCTCGCTCTCGGCGGTGCTCTGGCGTGCGAGCGCCTGACCGACGACGGCCAGGCCGACCAACGCGGCCAGCAGCGCCAACAGCCACCAGCCGACGGCTTGTGGATGGATCGAGGCTTCGACCGAAGCCACCTGGCCGTCCTCGTTCTGTGCATAGACCGTTCCCCCGAGGGCGCTCGCGGCGCTGTCGAATCGGGCAAGATCGGCTGCGCCGTGGCGGAGACGCACGAAGTACGCATATCCGCTCGCAATCTCGGGAAGCACGGTGCGGCTGAATGCTCGCGAGGCGTAGAGGCTGTACTGGGGAGTCGCCCCGGAGGGAAAGTCGAACTCTGAGGCCTCGAACCCGACCACTCGGAGGGCGATGGTCGGACCGCCGGGCGGTGGCGGAGATCCTGAGGTGGTGTTGTAGGCCGACGCCTGCGACGGGGAGTAGAAGGGGACGCGGATGACCGTCCCGAGGCGTACCCCCTCGTCCTGTCGGAGAGTGTACGAGGCGACCACTTCGTCGGGGTTCGATGGATCCGGCAACCGCCCGGACACGAGATTGAAGCCCGGTTCTGCTCCTCCGGACGGGGCCAGCACACCGAAATAGTTGGGGTTGAGCGGGTGCGTGCACGCACACGCGGGCTGACCGTTGTCGGGCCCGAGCAGCTCTGTCGCCGCGACGACCCCGGGGAGCCGGGTGATCGTGGGGAGTGGCTGCGTGGAGTACAGCTCGGCGTCGAACCCGCTCGCGGCCACGAAGGCCGGGAAGGCCGATTGCGTGCGTCGCCCGGCGGCGACGGCTGCCATCACCACCCCACCGACCAGGCTGATCAGGATCGCAATGGCCAGCCATGACCTCCATCGGTGGCGGACCTGTCCCCTGAACACCACCCAGACCGCCTGCAACGACGTCCTCCTCACCGCGGGTCTGCAACATTGTCGCCGGCCGATAGCTGTTCGCCAAGGTGGCTAGCTCCCGTGGGGATGCGTGCTAGCACCACGCCTCAGGCAGGACGCCCGGGCTTCTCCGCGACGAGCAGGAGGTGGGCGCTGAGCCCGAGCAGCGACGGCTCCGTCCCGACCGCCAGAGCCGAGGTGAGGACGACCTCTCTGGACTCGGGGTCGTCCCATAGTTCAGCGAGGTCCGGGAGCCATCCGGCGAGGCCCTCCAGCCCGGCCAGTTCGCGTACCGCAAGGTCCGCCTCCCGGGCTTCCGATTCGAGCTCTGCCGGGTGGTGGAGGAAGGCGGTCGTGAACCATTCGGGCCGACCGGTCGGATTCCGGTGCTGGCCACCGGCAGCCTGGTGCCCGGATCCCGGCTGACCGTGCGGATCACTGCGGTTGGGCGACGGCCTCGGGGGAGAGCGCTCCGGACGGGGCGAGCTCGAGAAATCCTGCGGCGACCGCGGTCACCGCCAGGAGGAGCGTGCCGAAGGCGGCCACCGCGTGGCCGGCCGGCCGGAAGGCGACGAAGAAGGCCGCGGCCGCGCACCAGGCCAGCGAACGGTGCGGCGAGCGCCGTGCCACCAGGTCGAGCAGCAGGAAGAGGACGCTCGGCGCCAACAGGTAGTAGGGGAACACCACCGACTCGAAGACGAGCCGGCTGCTGGTGCAGACCAGAGCCAGGGCCACCAGGCCGACCGGCCCGCTGGCCGGCCGACCGGGGCGGCGGGCCGCCCACAGGCACACCACCAGCGCGAAGACCACCGGTGCATCGCGTGCGACGGCCGACGCGATCCCTCCGGTGACGCCCGCCAGGGTCAGCACGGTCAGCCCGGACACCGCGCCTCCGGAGCCGAAGCCGCTGAGATTGTCGAGGGTGGTCCGGGGTGCGACCGCCAGGAAGGGGAGCAGACCGGCGGCCACGACGAGTGCGGCGGTCCCCCCGAGTCGGATGCGGGATCGGGACGCCGGGGCTGCAGCCAGGGCCGGCAACAGGAGGAGCACGGAGAACTGCTTGCACAGGAGCGCGATGCCGAAGAGCACCCCGGCGAGGATCCACCGATGACGCAGGGTCTGGGACAGGGCGGCGAGCGCCAGGCCGAGGCCGACCACGTCCTGGGGGTGGTAGAGCTGCACGATGGCGCTGCTGGCCGCGGGCAGGAACGCGAGGAACGCCAACAGGGCCGCCTGGCGGGGGAGGGAGTCGGCACCGGCTGCGCGGAGCAGGGCCAGGCCTCCCAACGCGAGGACCAACCAGGAGGCCACGCCGAGCACCGCCTGGGAGCGGTACCAGGGCGGCCCGCCGCCTTGGCCGCACGGGTGCGCCCCCCGGTCCGTCGAGTCGGCCCGGGCCCGAGAGGCGGTCGTGCACCAGGCCGGTGCGCCGACCAAGCTCGGAGCCGAGGCCACCAGGGGGGCGGTCAGGAGCGCATAGCCCGGAGGGTTGGGCAGCGACGCCACCGACGCGGCCGCACGCAGGTCGCCGTCGGCGAGCGCGGTGGTGACCGCGGTGAGTGGGACGGTGTCGCCGTTCGGTGGGGGTCCCTGCCGGGCGGTGACGATCCCCAGGTAGCAGCAGCCGGCGACGACCAACATCAGGAGGCCGGCCAGACGGCGCCGCGCGGGGCGGGCGGTCCCGCCGGTCACGACGTCGCCGTACCCCGGGCGGGCGGGCGTGTGCCCGGCGGCCACACCATAGCGCTCCTCCCCGGCTCGGCTCCGAGGGCTCACCATACCGGTCGGCTCCGGCCGGGCACCGAGGACCCCCGGGCGGGCTGTGAGAAGCTTGCGGGCGGTCGACCATGACGCGCACGTGACACGCACCGAGACGGGGCCGGTGGGGACGATGTCGGATTCCAGCGCGTCGGAGGCGGCGCCGGAGTCCCCGGCCGGCGCGGTCGCACCCGCCGCCGCCGTGCTCGGGTTGCTTGCCGGCGCGGTGCTCCTCCAGGGCGGCTTCTATCCATCGGACGCCTTCGGTCTGGTCCTCCTCTCCGTGGTCCTGGTGGCGGTCGGCCTCATCTGGAACCGCGACCGGCGCGGACTCGCGGTGACGGTCGCGGTCGGTGGACTCGCCGTCTGGTGGTTGGTTCGGGCGGGAGCGGCCCACAGCCCTGCCGCCTTCTTCCCGTTCGGCGCATCGCTCGTCGCGTTCCTGGCGGCATTCCTGATCATCCGCGCCCTCGGCCCTTTGGACCGGACCCGGGTGGCGGTGGTCGTGGTGGCGATCGGGACCGCCCTCGCCGCCTCGGGTGTGGTCGGCGTGCTCGGCCGCAGCACCCGCCTGGCCCAGACGGTGGGTGGTTCCTGGCATGCGTCGACCACGTTGACCTATCCGGCGGCGACGGCGGCAGCATGCGCGGTCACCCTGCTCCTCGCGCTGGCCCTCGACCTCGACGCGTCGCTCGCCCGGTTGGCCGTCTGCCTGAGTCTGGCCGGGCTCCTGGCCACCCAGAGCCACTGGGACCTGCTCGCCCTCTGCGGCGGAGCCGTCCTCGTCCCCGTCGGGCGGTGGGCCGACGCCCTCTGGCCGCTGGCGCTCGGGTCGGCGGCCGGACTGGCGGTGGTCGCTTCGTCGACGGGACGAGGCCCGGGATGGCCGGCCGTCGCAGTGGTCGCCCTCGCAGTGTGCGCCTCCCTGCTTCCCCTGCCCAGGCCCGCAGCGGGAGCGGTCCGCAGGCTCGCGGTGGTCGCCGCCCTGGTCGCCGTCGGGGCCGCCGCGCTCCTCGCGCTGCACCTGGCACCCACCGGCCCGACCCCTCCTCCCGGTGCGCAGGGCCAGACGCTGTCCTGGTCGGCCTCGGCCGACGAGTGGCGCTCGTCGGTGGTCACGGGCGTGGGGCCACCCCGCGTCTACTCCGGGCACGGGTCGGTCACCACGTACCCGGGGATGGTGCCCGACACCTACCTGACCGTCGGCGCCGGCGGGGGACTGGTCGCCGCAGCGCTCCTGCTGGGCGCCGGCGCCTGTGTCACCGCAGCGATCCGTCGTCGCGACCTGCTCTCCTCGTGCGCGGCCGCGGCCACGGTGGCCTTCGCGGTGGCCGGGTGCGTCGACTTCGCCTGGCAGTTGCCCGCCGTGGCCCTGTTGGGCGGCTGCGTCGCCGGTCTCGCCGCCCAGCCGCCGGGGAGGGCACCCCGTGCCGTCACAGAGCCTCCCGTCCCAGCGGCCCGTTTCCCGTCCGGGGTCACGGTGGCGATCTGGACCCTGGTGGCGGCGTCGGTGGTGGCCGCCCAATTCGTGGTCGGGGCGACCCACCAGGCCGGGGGTGCAACCCGGGCGCAGACCGCGGAGCCGCTCCGTTCGGCGACTCCGGACCGTCCGGGCCGGATCATCCTGACCGGTCCGGACCCGACCGACCCCTTCATGCTCGAGAACGGGGGCCGCTACTACCTCTACACGAGCGAAGGGACCGGCATCCTCAACGTCCCGCTCCGGATCGGCACCCGGCCCGGCCGATGGGGCTCACCGGTCGACGTGCTGCCCGTGCTGCCGGCATGGGCAGAAGGGGGAGCGACCTGGGCGCCGGACGTGCACCGGGTGGCAGGCGGCTGGGGTCTCTACTTCACCGCGCTCCTGGCCGGGGTGACCCCGTTGACCCATTGCATCGGGTCGGCCTTCTCACCGTCGCCAAGAGGGCCGTTCGTGCCGACGTCCGGCCCGCTCATCTGTCAGCTCGACCACCGCGGCTCGATCGACGCACGGGTCTTCGTCGCTCCGGGCGGCCGGTTGGTCATGCTGTGGAAGTCGGAGGACAACGCCAACCCGGAGGTGCCGGGACCGGACCAGGACGGGCCCACGGGGATCTACGCCCAGAACCTCAGTGCCGACGGGCGCCGGCTGCTCGGGCGCCCGGTGCGCATCCTCGGCCCGTCGGAACCGTGGGAGGGGACCATCGTCGAGGCTCCGGACATGGTGTCGGCCTGGGGTACCTACTGGCTGATCTTCTCCGGCAACTGGTACGACTCACCCGCGTACGGCATCGGGGTCGCCTCGTGCCAGAGCCCCCTCGGTCCGTGTGCCGACACCGACCCGGCTCCCCTGCTCGGCTCCAACCAGCAGGGCGTGGGACCGGGCGAGGCCTCGTTGTTCGAGGACGGCTCCGCGGTCTTCCTCCTCTACAACCCCTTCCGGGCCGACGACCCCGGACCGGTCATCCCGCGGCCGGTGGACATGGCCCGTCTCGGGTTCACTCCCAAGGGCGCGTATCTCGCCGCACCCTGACCGGCGGACGACTCCCGGGCACGCCGGCCCGGCCCGGAGTACCGTGGTGGCCGGCAATCCGACGCGCGTGCGGCGGGGGCGGGACGGGGGTACCTCATGAAGGCGTGGCGGCGGCAGCTCCGATTCGGGATCATCGCATTCGCCAGCTTCGTGCTGTTGGTGACCGTCCTGCCCCAGGTGGCCTCGGCGGTGGGCTTCGGTTCGCTGGCCAACCGGCTGGCCGCCTCGGTCTCCTGCACCGGGGGCTCGGGATCCGGTTCGTCCAGCCAGTGCACGCCCGCCCCGGGGACCGTCACCGGGACGGTGACCATCACCGGCGCCCCGGCCGGGTTCGTGCCGCCGTACTCGGGTGCGGGCGCCTGCCCGGGATCGGGGAACACCTTCGTCTGTGCCAACCCGGTGTACTCCCTCGCGTCGGGCGGGCACTTCAGCATGCAGCTGGCCCCGGGAACCTGGACGGTCGACGGCTTCTTCGAGATCAACCCCTACGGCGGCGCCTTCCTCGGGCACCCGAGGGTGGTGACGGTGACCTCCGGTCACGTGTTCACCCGGAACCTGACCGTGCCCTATGCCAAGCCGGCCGGCCTGACGGGAACCATCACGGTGACCGGCGTGCCCAAGGGGGTCACCATCCGGAGCTTCTCGATCCTGCTCTGTCCGCCGGGTGCGCCCTACACCGGAGGTCCCGCCTCGATCGCCTGCGTCAACGGGTACGGCCATCCGTCGGCGCCCGGATCAGCCGTCGGCAGGTACACGCTGGGCGAGCTGCCTCCGGTGAAGTGGCTCGCCTATCCCGGCTACTGCACGGCGTTCGGGTGCACGATCGACCAGCAGGGCATCGCAGTCGTGACCCTGTTGCCGGGCAGGACCACCACCCTCGACCTGTCCACTCCGTGGACCACCCCCCAGAACGGTCTCCTGACCGGGACGGTCACCGTCACCGGTGCACCGACCGGGTTCTCGGCCGGGGTGGGTGTCTGGGCCTGCAGTTCCCAGGGCGCGGGCCAGCTCTGCGAGGAGTACTCCTCGGGGAACAACCGGTTCGGCCTGATCCTCCCGGACGGGACCTGGCAGGTCACCGGCTTCTACTTCGCCGCCCCGTTCAACAACCCCATCGTCGGTACGACCGCGACCGTCGTGGTCAAGGGGGGAAGGACCACCACGGTGGCCCTGCCGGTCCCCTACCGGGTGCTCGGCGCGGCTGCCGGATCGATCGACGTGACCGGCCTCCCGGCCAGCGTCCACCCCACCGGCTACACCGTCACGGCCTGCCCGGCCGTGACGACCCCGCTGACCGGGTTGGAGTGCGTCCAGGAGTTCTCGGGGGTGGGCGGACTCACCTTCGGCATCGCCGATCCCAACCGGCTCTCCCGGTCCGCTCCGGCCGCCGGCCACCTGGCGACGTCCGGCGGCGGGTTCAACGTGTACCGGCTGCCCACACTGACCGCCGGCAAGTGGACCCTCCACGCGGGGTACCAGACGGCGTTCGGGTCGTTCACCAACCCCAAGGGCGTCACGGTCACCATCACCTCCGGTCAGACCACGACCAAGAACCTGACCGTCCCCTACCAGGTCCCGACCCTGGGACTGGTGACCGGAACGGTGGCGGTCACCGGCGCACCGGGCTTCGGATACCAGGCCGGGGTGCGGGCGTGCACGGCCGTCCCGACCACCGTGTGTGAGGGGGAACAGGACGCCTACCTGAGTCAGAACGGGACCTACCAGCTCCTCCTCCCCCCGGGCACCTGGTGGGTGTCGGGCCAGGTCTACGTCTACGGAGGTACGACCAGCACCGAGGTGGTGTCGCCGCCCCGCAAGGTGGTGATCGTCGCCGGCGCCCGGGTCACCGAACGGTTCGTGGTCGCCGTCAGCTAAGCACGAAGCGCGCCGGTCGACGACGAGGAGATCAGGTCGATTCGGTCGAGGTCGCCGGCGCGCCGACGGCGACCTCCTCGACGATCTGGCGGGCGACCGCCTCGAACCGGGTCCGGTCGCCGTAGGGGCGGGCCACCAGGAGCGCGCCTTCGAGGGTTCCCACGATCAGGCGGGCACGGTCCCTGGCGGGACCACGGAACCGCAGCGAGCCCTCGCTCCGGCCCTCGTCGAGCACCGTGGAGAGCCAGCGCTCGTTCCGGTCGAAGAACTCGACGACGGCGTCGCGCATCGGCTCGGGCAGGGTCCGATATTCGGCGGCGAGCATCCCGCAGAGGCACATGCGCTCCTCCCGCAGGACCTCGGCATAGAGCGCGATGTAGCCCTCGAGCCGGGACGGGCCGTCGCCGCTCCCCGACTCGATGGTGTCGAGGGCAGCTGCGAATCGCGCCGCGTATCGTGTGATGAGGGCGGTGCCGAGGTCGGCCTTGCTCGCGAAGTGGTAGTGCAGGGCGGCCTTGGACACGCCCAACTCGCCGGCGATGTCGGCGTAGCTGAACCCGTTGAAGCCCCGCTGCTGGGCGAGACGCTCACCGGCGTCGAGGATCAGCGCTGCGGTCGCCGGTTCGTCCCCTGGACTTCGCCTGGCCATGACGCCCCAACTCGTTGACATTGACCTACTAGTAGGTAAGAATACCAGCACCCCGAGGGGTCGGCAGGCGGAGAGGAGCCCATCGTGCACGGGAACGGGCAGGGCATCGACGGCGGCAGTGGCCGGGCGGTCTGCGCACGGTGACCGATCCCCTCCAGGTGGTCGACGCGTTCGGCGAAGCATGGGCCCGGCACGACCTGATCGGGAGCCTCGATCTCATCACCGCGGACTGCAGGTTCGACGCGACCGGACCGGCCCCGGACGGCACCCTCTCCGTGGGGCGTGACGCGATCCGGGCGGCGTGGGGGCCGATCTTCGATGACCCGACGTCCCGTTTCGAAGCCGAGGAGACCTTCGGAGCCGGGGATCGTGTGGTGCAGCGTTGGCGGTACACGTGGGACGGAGGAGGGGTGCGCGGTGTGGACGTGTTCCGGGTGCGCGACGGGAAGGTCGCCGAGAAGCTCTCGTATGTCAAGGGCTGATCAGGCCCGCGCAGACCCAGGGACGGGGACCCGAACGGGATATCGGAAGACCAGCCACAGGAGGTGCAGATGACACGCATGATTGCTGACTGTCGGGAGATGCCGAGCGAGAGCGGGTGCACGCTGACCATCGCCGGCGAAGAGGACGAGGTGATCCGCGCCGCGGCCATGCACGCGGCCGACGTGCACGGCCACACGGACGGGCCGGAGCTGCGCGAGCAGGTCAAGGGGATCCTCACCGTCGAGTAGCCGGCCCCCGGCACATGCCGGAATCCCGCCTTATCATCGGGATCTCCGGAGGAAAAGGGGAGGCCATGGAATCGACCGGTGGGCCGAAGATCTGCCTCATCGGCGCCGGGGGCATGTCGTTCGGGCCGGTGATGGTCCTGGACGCCGTCCACACCCGCCGGCTCCGCGGTGCGACCCTGATGCTGCACGACGTGAGTTCCGAGCGGCTCGAGGTGACCCGCCGCTTCGCCGCGCGGGTCAACCGGCGCCTCGGGTCCCCGATCACCGTCGAGGCCTCCACCGACCCGGCCGAGGCGATGAGCGGTGCCGACTTCTGCCTGACCAGCGCAGAGGTGGGGCGTTGGGAGCACTGGGTCGAGGACTACGAGATCCCCTGCCGCCACGGGTCGACCCAGATCACCGGTGAGAACGGCGGCCCGGGAGCGGTCTTCCACTCGCTCCGCTCGATACGGACGATGCTGGCGATCTGCGACGACATCCGGCGTCACTGTCCCGACGCCGTCCTGATCAACCTGACCAACCCGCTGAGCAGGGTGACCCTGGCGGTCACCACAGCGACCACCATCCGGACGGTGAGCCTCTGTCACGAGTTCGCCGGCGGGGTCTCCCGCGTCGCGCGTCTCCTGCGCGTCCCCAAGGCGCGCATCGCGGCCCGGGCCACCGGCATCAACCACTTCACCTTCTTCACCGACATCCGGCGCACCGACACCGGAGAGGACCTCTACCCGCGGCTCCGGGAGCTCTGGGGACGCCGCTACTTCGACTACCCGCCCGCGGTGACCGCGACCGCCCGTCAGCTGGCCAGGCTGCCGCTGGTCGAGCTCGCCGTCGAGCAGTACCACGCGCCACTGGTCGCGCACCTGTTCCGCGAATACGGGTTCCTCCCCTGCTCCACCGACAGCCACGTCGGCGAGTACGTCCCCGCTGCACGCGAGCTCGCCGGGTGGCATCCGGTGCCCGTCACCCTCCACCGGCGCCTGGCCCGGCAGATGGAGCGCCTGGTGACCCGCTACGGCAACGGGGTCTCGCACCTGCCGGTGCACCGGGCGGGCCGCTCGGCCGAGGAGGTCTTCCCGATCATCGGAGCGCTGTGGACCGGCCGCCGGCGAGATCTCAACGCGGTCAACGTGCCGAACAAGGGGTTCGTGCCCAACCTGCCCGAAGGGGCCATCGTCGAGGTTCCCGCCACGGTCGACGGGGAAGGGATCGTGCCGACCGTGATGCCCCCGATCGCCGAACCGCTCGCGGAGCTCATGCGCACCCAGATCGAGCTGCAGGACCTGGTGGTCAAGTCGGCCCTCACCGGGGACCCCGCGCCGGCCTTCGAGGCCCTGCGCCGGGATCCGCTCTCGCCGTCCGACGAGGCGTCCTGCCGCCGCATGTTCGACGAGCTCGTGACCGTCCAGGCGGACTCGTTGCCCTTCTGAGCGGTCAGCGGAAGTCGACGGCCACCTTGATCGCACCCGGGTTCCGCCGGCCTCAGAGGAGCGAGGGGACGACCGCGTCGATGAGGCTCGGTCCCGGTGTGGCGAGCGCGCGGGCGAGCTCGTTGCCGAACGCGTCGGCCGTCTCGGCCCGTGCCGCGTGGAGCCCGAGCCCGGCGGCGATCCGCGCGAAGTCGATGTCCGGCCGGCCGATGTCGAGCATCTCCAACGCCAGGGGCCCGGGAGTCTCCGCGCCGACCCGGTCGAGCTCCATGTTGAGCACCGCGTAGGAGCGGTTGTTGAGGACGACGGTGGTGACGTCGAGCCCCGACCGGGCCATCGTCCAGAGCGCCTGGACGGTGTAGAGCGCGCTCCCGTCGGCCTCGAGCGCGATCACCCTGCGGTCGGGAGCGGCGACAGCGGCGCCGACCGCGAGGGGCAGGCCCTGGCCGATCGCCCCACCGGTGAGGGTGAGCCAGTCGTGGGGAGGACCGCCGGCGGTCGCCCCGGGCGCGAACAGGCCGGCGGTGTTCCCCTCGTCGGAGACGATGGCGCCTTCGGGCAGGAGCGCGCCGAGCGCCTGGCAGACGGACTGGGCGGTCAGTGGCCCGGTCGGGAGACCGGGGACCCCCGGATCCTGGTGGGCGCCGCGACCGGGTGCAGCCCCGGTCAGGTCGCAGAGCGCGGACAGCGCGCCGGCGGGATCGTCGATCGGCCCGAGGACAGGGTGGACCGTGCAGCCGGGCGGGACCAGGTCGCCGCTCTTGCCGGGATAGGCGAAGAACGCGACCGGCGATCGTGCGTCGAGCAGCACCAGATGGCGGATCCCGTCGAGCTGCATGGCGGTGAACTCGGCCAGGTAGGCGAGCCGTTCGACCGGTGGCCGTCCGCGGCCGCGCTCGAGACGGGCGGGGAACGTCTCGGCGAAGAGCCTGGCACCGGTGGCCGCGGCCAGGTCCGCCGCCGCCTCCAGAAGGGGACCTCGGCAGACACGTCCCCCGATCAGCAGGGCGGCCGGTTCGCCGGAACGCAGCCCGGTCGCCGCCGCGTCCAGCACCGCCCGGTCGGGTGGGGCACCCGATCCCGGTCCCACCGGCGCGACCGGTGCCACCGGAACCCCTCCCTCGGACCAGGAGACGTCGGCCGGGACGATCAGCGTGGCGACCGCCCCGGGCGGCCCGTAGGCCGCGGCGATCGCGTCGCGGGTGTCCGCCCCGAGGGAGGCGGTCGATTCCGCGCTCCGCACGAAGGTGGACACGTTGCGGGCCACCGTGGCGATGTCGGACTGCAGCTGAGCGTCGTAGGCGCGGTGGGTGATGGCGTGGTCGCCGATCAGGGTGACCACGGGACTGAGGGCGCGCCTCGCGTTGTGCAGGTTGGCGAGGCCGTTGCCGAGTCCCGGTCCGAGATGGAGGAGGACCCCCGCCGGCCGGCCGGCCATCCTGGCGTAGCCGTCGGCCGCCCCGGTCGCGACGCCTTCGAAGAGGGCGAGCACGCTGTGCATCCCGTCCACGCGGTCGAGTGCCCCGACGAAGTGCATCTCGGAGGTGCCCGGGTTCATGAAACAGGTGTCGACGCCGTGGTCGACGAGGGTGCGGAGGAGCGACTCGGCGCCGTTCACGGTCGGGACCGCCCGGTATCCGACGGCACGGGATCGGCGGCGGCGAAGATGGTCCCGGGGTTGAGGATGCCGTGGGGGTCGAAGGCGTCCTTGATCCGGCGCATGAGGTCGAGCTTGACCGGGTCCTCGAGCTCGGCCAGCGCGGCGGCCTTGCGGGTGCCGATCCCGTGCTCGCCCGAGATCGCCCCGCCGAGGGCGAACCCGGCGGTCAGGATGTCGTGGACGAGCCGCCCGCGGACGGCGGGATCGGGCTGGAACACCGAGAGGTGGACGTTGCCGTCGCCCACGTGCCCACAGCCGGTCACGAGGGAGCCGGACGCCCCGGCCAGGACCCCGACGGCCTCGAGGAATTCCGGGATCGACGCCCGCGGGACGACCGTGTCGACGATGTCGTCGGCGCCGGCCGCCTTGGCCGCCCAGAAGGCCCGCTCCCGCGCCGCGATGAGCTGGGCGCCCGCCGCGCCCGGGAGCACGTAGACCTCGAGGGCGCCGAGGTCCACGAGCTGTTCGGCGACCGCCGCGGTGTCCTCCTCGACCCGGTCGGCATGGTGGTCCTCGAGCACGATGACCAGGTAGGCGAGCGCCCGCTCGCGCATCTCGTCGGGGATCCCGAGGTCGATGCCCGCGTTGGCGGTGATCCCGGCCATCGAGATCGAGTCGATGTACTCGACCAGCAGGGGCCCGACCCCGCTGGCCACGACGGGCGGCACCGCCGCGGTCACCTCGGGGAGCGTGGCGAAGGGTGCGAGCAGGGTGGCGACGTGCTCGGGCCGGGGATGGAGGCGGAGGATGGCGCGGGTGACCAGCGCCAGCGTGCCCTCGGACCCGAGGATGAGCTGGGTGAGGTCGTAGCCGCTGGTGGCCTTCACGAACTTGCCCCCGGTCGTGACCACCTCGCCGGTGCCGAGCACCGCCTCGATGCCGAGCACGTGGTGGCGGGTGACGCCGTACTTGACCGCCCGCATCCCGCCTGCGTTGGTGGCCACGTTGCCCCCGAGGCTGGCCGACTGTTCCCCGGGGAAGACCGGGTACACCAGTCGGTGGGGTCGGAGTGCGGCGTCCAGGGCGGCCAGGGTGACCCCCGGCTCGACGACGGCCACGTGGTTGGCCGTGTCGATCTCGAGGATCGCGTCCATCCGCTCGAAGGAGACCACGATCCCCCCCGATACCGGGATGGCGGCGCCCGAGAGCCCGGTGCCCGAGCCGCGGGCGGTCAGCGGGACCCGATCGGCGACCGCCGCCTGCACCACGGCCGCCACCTCCTCCACCGTGCCGGGCCGCACCACCAGGCGGGGGCGGACCGCCTCGCTACCGAGGGATTCGTCGTGGGTCACGTCGTCGTCCACCCGGGCGCCGACGTCGACGTGGGCAGCCCCGACCAGATCGATCAGCAGGTCCTCGATCACCGGGGAACGCGCCCTCTGGTCATCGGTCACCCTCCTCCACGACGACCGCACGTTAGCCCGCGCCGGTCCCGAACGGCTCCCGAGTGGGCACCCGCACCCCGCGTCGGTAGGCTGGCACGGTGCCCTCGATGCCCGGCATGCCCGGTGTGCGTCCGGTGGAGTTCACGCTCCACAACGCCCTGACCGGTTGGGACGTGTCGCCCTTCGCGCTCCTCGTCCTCGCCGCGGTGCTGGGGCTCGGGGTCTGGTACCTGCAGTCGGTCTGGGCCCTCTCGGCCAGGGGCCGCTCCTGGGGTGTCGGACGCACGATCTCCTTCCTGGTGGGGCTGGTCGCGCTGGATCTCGCACTCCAGTCACCGGTGGCCACGTTCACCATGGGGTACTTCCAGGCCCACGTCGTGCAGCACCTGCTGCTGATGGTGGTGGCTCCGCCCCTGCTGGCCCTCGGCGCGCCGATGACCCTGGTGCTCCAGACCTCCGGACGCGAGTCCAAGGTCCGGTTGCTCGGGCTCCTCAACTCGCGTCCCTTCCGGCTGCTGACCCATCCGCTCCCGGTGTGGTGCCTCTACTACTTCTCGATGTTCGCCTTCTTCCTGACCTTCGCCCTCGGGTTCGCCATGACCCACATGTGGGTCATGGACCTGGTCAACATCGGGTTCCTGTTCGCCTCGACGCTGTTCTGGTGGCCGGTTGTCGGGCTCGACCCGATCCCGCACTGGAAGATGGGTCACGGCACCCGGATGGTCAACCTGCTCATCGGGGTGCCCATCGAGTCCTTCCTGGCGCTCGCCCTGCTGACCTCCACCCGGCCGGCCGCGCCGATGTACTCGGTCTCGGGCACCCATGCCGGCGCGGCGATCCTCTGGGTGGGCGTGGAGTTGTTCACCTTCATCGCCCTCGTCCCCGTCTTCGTCCAGTGGCTCCGTTCGGAGCAGCGCCGCGAAGCGAGGCTCGACGCCCAGCTCGATGCTCGGGAGGCGGCCGCTCGGGAGCAACCGGACCCGGTGCCGGTGACCGAGGTCGACGGTCGCCCGCCGGGCCCACCGGTCGGGTGGGCGCAGGGCCGGGTCGGCTCAGGCCGGAGGGGTCACGCTCAGGGCGCCGGAGCGAAGATGTAGGTGAAGGGGGTGACGGTTGGCGCGGCCAGGAAGGCGCTCTTGCCCTTGACGCTCACCCCGACCACGACCGCGGATGATCCGACCTGCACGGTCATCGTGCCCTGGGCGGGGAAGGCGAGGCGCTTGCCCGGCGGTTCGACCGCGCTCACCAGGGGCACCGGGGAGGTCGAGCTGGTGATCTGCACCCAGCACTTGCCCGAGGTGGCCACCCCGATGGTGAACTGGCTGGCGGCGACCGCGTAGGTCGCGCTGTAGGGACCGGACCCTGCGGGCTCCACGGTCGGTGTCCGGTGATGCTTGCCCGAAGCCGGCCTGGTGCTCGGCGGCGCGGTCGCCGGGGGCGCGGAGGAGTTCGAGGCCGGTGGGGTGGGGTTCGCAGCCGGCGGGGCGGCGGCTGACGCGGCCCCGGGCGGTACGACGCGCAGGATGTGGGCGTTGGCCAGCACGTGGGGTCGGGCGGCCAACAGGACGAATCCGGCGAGCACGACGGCCACCAGGAGGCCGGCGATCCAGGTGGCCAGCTTGAGCGGGATCGAGGCGCGCATCCGCCGCCGTTCGCGTGCGACCGCCCGGCGGGTCTGGCGGAGCTCCTTGCGGGGCACCACCGGGAAGGTGCCGGTCGGAGGCCCGGTGGACACCTCGTACGCGGACGACCCGGGCCCGGCCGCCGAGGTCGACCGGCCGCCGACCCGCGGCACCTGTCCGGTCTGGGTGAAGGCGCGCAGGTGATCGGGTCCGGAGGTCACCGCGGCCACCACGCCCGTCACCGCCGGATTGACCCGGGTCTGGTCCACCGGCGGTGCTCCGCCCGGCCCGGGTGGCCACGCCTCGATGAACCGGAGTGCCAGGGCGTCGCTGTCCAGGCTCAGCAGGGTGGCGTAGCGACGGAGGGTGGAGACGGCGACCGCCCGGTCGGGCAACCCGCGCAGGTCGCCCGTTTCGAGGGCTTCGATCTGGGTGATCGGCCTGCTCAGGCGGTCGTGCACCGAAAGGAGGTCCAATCCCCGGTCCTCGCGGGCCTGGCGGAGCTCTCTTCCGATCGCCACGACGGGTTCGCTGGGGGACTGCTCCGGTTGGTCGTCGCGACGGCGAGTGGTTCCGCCTCGGGGCCGCATCACCTGGATCTCCTCACGTAAGCCTGGTACCAGCGTACTTGTCCGGCGCTCGATCCAAGGCCCACGCCCCGGTACCGGGACCGGTCACGGAATGTTGCGTGTGCAACCAGTGTTGACGAGCAAGACTGTCCTCCGACTCCGAGGGGACGACGCTCAGAGACGAGGTGTGACCATGCCAGCAGTGACGGTCGACGACGTACTTGCCCTGCCCCGGGTGGCGCGGCCGGATGCGGGCACGGCGATCGGCCGCCCCGTCCTCACGGTCACCACGGCGCCCTCCGGGCTCGAGGGGGAGGGCTTCCCGGTGCGCCGGGCGTTCGCCGGCGTGGACCGGGTCCATCTCGACCCGTTCGTCCACATGGACCAGATGGGCGAGGTGGAGTACGCGCCGGGTGAACCCAAGGGCACCCCCTGGCACCCCCATCGAGGATTCGAGACGGTCACCTACATGATCGACGGGACGTTTCAGCACCAGGACTCGATCGGCGGCGGTGGGCTGATCACCAACGGGGACACCCAGTGGATGACCGCCGGCGGTGGCATCCTCCACATCGAGGCTCCGCCCGAGGAGCTGGTGGCGTCCGGCGGGCTGTTCCACGGGATCCAGCTCTGGGTGAACCTGCCGCGCGCCGACAAGATGATCGCCCCCCGCTACCAGGACATCGGAAGCGGCAACGTCGTGCTGCTCACCACCCCCGACGGCGGGGCACTGCTCCGTCTCATCGCGGGGGAGCTCGACGATCACCGCGGCCCGGGTGCGACCCATTCGCCGATGGTCATGGTGCATGCCACCGTCGCGGCGGGCGCATCGGTGACCGTCCCGTGGCGACCGGAGTTCAACGCGCTGGTCTACGCGCTGGCCGGTGACGGCACGGTCGGAGAGGAGCGGCGTCCGGTGACCGGCGGTCAGCTCACGGTGTTCGGGGCCGGTGACTCGCTGACCCTGTCGGCCTCGGAGACGGGATCCGGGCGCAGCCCGGGGCTCGACGTGCTGCTGCTCGGAGGGCGCCCCATCCGTGAACCGGTCTTCGCGTACGGGCCGTTCGTGATGAACACCCGCGAGGAGGTGGCCCAGGCCTTCGAGGACTACCAGGCCGGCCGGCTCGGCCAGGTGCCCGTCGAGCACATCGGCTCCTGAGACGCGACCTCGGTGACGGTCAGGGACCTTCTCCCCCGGTCGGGGTGCACGAGCGCGGATCCCACGGTTGGAGCGGAGAGGTGGGAGTGGTGACCGGTTGGAAGGGCCCGCTGGTGCCCTGAGACGCCGACGCGGCAGGGGCGGTGGCTGCCGGGGAGGTTGCCGCAGGCGCGGTGGCCGCGGTGGGGGCGGGCGCGGCCGAGGAGGGGGGGACCACCGTGAACTGGGTTCCGGTGACCACGGTGACCGCCGCGCCGTCGGTGGTCGGACCGAGGGCGGTGATGACCGAACCGGTCATCGACACGGCCACGGCCTGGGCGGCGGCCTGGTCCGCCGCGGTCTTGTGGGCGTAGTAGACGACGGTCTCCGCCTCGGCACCGACCGACGGTGAGTCGCCGACACCGGTGACCTGGAAGCCGAGGGCGTGCAGGGCGGCGCCGGTGTCCGTGGCCTGGTTGGTGGTGCCGGTGCCGTTGAGCACCGAGACGGTCACCGCGCCCGGGCTGGGAAGGGGCTCCCCGGTCATGGAGTCCGTCGTGGCGCCGATGTGGAGGAACTGGTCGATGACCCGGCGGTCGTCGGTGATCGACGGGAACTCGATGTCGCCGTAGTAGGCCCCCTTGTAGAGGTACGACCCGAACTGGTCGATCTCGACCGGGAGGGTGAGCTGGGGAGCCGAGTTCACGTTGACCGAATGGAAGGCGAGGACGATCCCGAGCATGTCCCCGGTCGAGAAGGTGCGGTCGACGTTGAGCTGGGGTGCCACCCCGCTGATCAACTGCTCGTCGGTGACGGGGTCGGACAGCCCGTTCTTGGAGACCGCTGTGGCCAGCACCCGTAGGAACTCGTGGTCGCGGCGGATCCGGGCCAGGTCGCTCAGGTTCTCGGACGGCCAGTAGCTGGCGTCGGCGGTCGTGACCCCCGACGGCTTGTACTGGAGGTGCCTGGCCCGGACGACCTGCAGGGCGTGGAAGCCGTCGAGCGACACGCAACCCGGGTCGAGGACCTTGAGACCCGAATAGGCGTCGAAGACCGGCTCCGGGAAGTACATCTTGACCCCGCCGAGGGCGTCGACCACGTTGGCAAAGGTGTCGAAGTTGAGGACCACGTAGTGCTGGATTTGGATGCCGAAGTCCTCGTTGATGGCCGCGACCAGCTGGCTCGGGCCCTGGTAGAGGGCAGCGTCGATCTTGTTCGCGCCGGTGGTCCGGGCGTTGGGCACGAACAGGTCGCGGGGGATCGAGAGGATCGAGACCGAGTGCCGGTTCGGGTCGAGGTGGAGGATCATGACCACGTCGCTGTTGACACCGTTGACCCCCTGCGAACAGAGGCCGTAGGCGGCGTTCTGCACCTTGAGCGCGCACCGGTCGGTCGATCCGACCAGCAGGATGTTCTCGGTCCCCGCGTCGGCACCGGTGGTCGGGACGTTGCTCAGGCCGCGGACGTCGAAGCGGTGGATCTCGTGGTTGATGTACCAGGCGTACCCGGCTGTCCCGCCGACGACGATGACGAGCACGGCGCCGATCGACCCGAGGACCCACCAGAGCCTGCGGTGTCGTGAACGGGTCCGGGTGCCCCGGGCCGCGACCTGCTCGCCGAGCTCGAGCAGACCGCGCTCGTCGAAGGTGGAGGTGCCGGCTGCCGAGGTTCGCCCGCCGGCCCCGTTGCCCGACCGGGACGCGGAACGGTGTGCCGCCCGGCCGGCCACCATGGAGTCGCCGAGGGCGCGCAACCGGTCTTCCGAGGAGGAAGGGGAGGTCGTGGAATTCGGGGGGGAATCGAGCCCGGGGCCCTCGGGACCGCGTCGAGCCATGGCCCGAAACGGTAGCAAGGCAGCCTGCCGGTTTGGTGGCACGGCGGCCCGGCTCGAGCGGTCGTCGGAGCTCCGGCCAGGGTCTCAGCGTTCCTCTGCACCGCCGAGCGCCGCGACCTGCGGGCGTTCCGGCCGCGGGCCGGGGCGGTCGGTCGCCAGCACCCCGATGTCCTCCTGGCGCAACCGCAGGGTCTCCCACCAGTAGCGGACGGTCCAGGTCGGCCAGTTGTTGGTGATCCTGCCCGAGGCCGACTTGTACCAGCTGGTGCATCCGGCGGCCCAGGCGGTCCGGGTCAGACGCGACTGGGTGTGCCGGTCGTCCCGTTGGTAGGCGGCCTCGGTCACCTCGACGGGAGGGACGGTTCCGGCGGTGCCGGCGCGGGTCTGGGCCGCGAGCGCCTGGAGGATGAGGTTGAGCTGGCGCTCGACCATGAACAGGATCGAGTTGTGCCCGAGGTTGGTGTTGGGTCCGTAGAGCAGGTAGCAGTTCGGGAAGCCGGGCACGGTCGTACCGAGATAGGCGTGCGCGCCCTCCTCCCAGACGGCTGCCAGGGTGCGACCCCCGGTTCCGGTCACCGGGATGTGGGCCAGCAGGTCGGTGGTCGAGAAGCCGGTCCCGAAGACGATGACGTCGGCCGGGTGCCGGGCGCCGTCAACCGTGGTCACGGCGTCGGCCTCGATCCGGGCGATGGGCGAGTCGACCACCGAGACCGTCGGGCGGAGGAGCGCCGGGTACCAGTCGTTCGAGATGAGGATCCGCTTGCAGCCGACCGGGTAGTCGGGGACGACCACGCGCTCGGGGAGGCGGTCGCAGACCACGCCCTCCCGGATGCCCTTCCGGAACAGATCCTGCAGCTTGCGCGCCGCCCAGCTGTCCCGGCGGAACCAGAGCCACCGCGCTTCGAGCCTCCAGTAGATCGACCAGCGGTAGGCGGTCCGGAGCGGCCGGACCCGCTCGAGCACCCGACGGGTGGCAGACCGGTAGGGGCGGTCCTTCTTCGGCCCGACGTAGTTGGGGCTGCGCTGGAAGACGGTGACCGACGCGGCCGTCGCGGCCACCGGTGGCACGAACTGGATGGCGCTGGCCCCGCTCCCGACCACCGCCACCCGCTTGCCGGCGAGCTCCACCGTGTGATCCCACCGCGCCGAGTGCCACGACGGTCCCTCGAAGGCCCCGAGACCCGGGAGGTCGGGGACGTGCGGCCGGTTGAGCTGTCCGCAGGCGAAGAGCACGGCGTCGGCGACGAGCTCTTCCGCCACGGGCTCGCCCCCCTCCGGCGGCGTCCCGGTGACCGTCAGGTGCCAGGTGCCGGCCGGCCGGTCGTAGGTCGCCGAGCGCACGCGGGTCCCGAGCCGGAGGTGGGCGCGGAGATGGTGACGGTCGACCAGCTGCTCGGCGTAGGAGAGGATCTCCGGCTGGTCGGCGAACCGCCGGGACCAGTCGGTCTTGGGTGCGAAGGAGAACGAGTAGAGGTGGGAGGGGACGTCGCAGGCGCACCCCGGGTAGACGTTGTCGCGCCAGGTGCCGCCCACCCCCTCCGACTGTTCGACGATGGTGAACGAGCGGACTCCGGCACGGGTGAGCTGGACCGCGGCGGCCAGCCCGGAGAGTCCCGCACCGACGATGAGCACCCGCGGGATGGGGCGCCCCTCGGCCCGTGCCGCACCCACCTCTCGTTCGAGGGTCCGCCGACCGATGTCCAATGCCATGTCTCCCCCTCGGGTCCGAGCGTAGTGGAGCGGGCGAGCCGGTACGGCGGCGACGCAGCCACCGGAGCGCGAGGTTGCAGCCCTCACGGACGCTCTGCAGACTCGGTGTGTGAACGGTCGACCGAGCGAGCCGCCGGCAGAGGGGGACGGCGCCGAGCCGCCCGCGCCACGGGTCACCAGGACGGCCCGGGCGCGGGCGATGGTCACCCAGTCCCTCCGGTCGCTGCTCCACCCCGAGGGGCTCCCCGCGGGAGCCTCCGCCGAGCTCGAGTCCGTGTTCGGGGAGATCGGACGCGAAGCGCTGGCTCCGGGCCGCGGGTGGTTCGGACGGGTCCGGGCTGAGGTCCGGGCGGCCACACCCCGTCTGCTCGACTGGATGTCCGCGCAGGTGGTCGAGCGCCCGGCCGTGCTCATGGACCGGACCGACGTCGAGGAGCTCTCCGCCCGCCAGAGCCGGTCGATCTCGACCGCGGTCGGAGCACTGCAGCTCGCACTGGTGGCGGCCGCCGCAGCGTCGACGCTGGAGGGCGGTCCTGTGCTCGCGCTGGCCATCGACGGCGTGGCGGGACAGGTGGCCTCTGCCGTGCACGGGCTGTGCGACTGGTACAACACCGGTTCCTACCTGGTCCGGCAGCTGGACCGGCTCGGACTGACCGTCGACGCCGGCGAGGTGCGACGGCTGACCAACGCGATCCTGCTCTCGAAGGGCCGCGCGGTCGACGAGCGGTTGCTCGTCACCTCGAGCGAGCTGCGCCTGGCCCGGAAGTGGGTCGGGCAGGGGCTGGTCGACGCGCTCCCGTTCGGATCGTCGCTCGGGAAGGCCTCCGCCCGGGCGGCCGGGCGGATCGACCGGTCCGATCTTCCCCGGCTGGTCGCCCTCCTGCGCGAGGGGCCGGCGACGGCCTGAGATGCAGGGGGTGTTGCCGGGTCGGTCAAGCTGGTTCCGCCGGCCGCGCCCCGACCCGGCAACGCTTTCAACTCTGTGCCGACCCGGGCCGGCGCGGCAGGGCACAAGGTCCCATCTGCCGACCCGGTCGGCCCGGCCTGGCCCGGTCAGTCCACGCGGAACGCGGCCATCGAGAGCGAACCGCCCACGTACCCGTCGACCAGGGTGGTCACCGCACCCCCCGAGGCGGCCGCCAGCCCGGCGATCGGCGCCAGCGGGAGGAAGTGGTCCGGGGTCGGCACCGCCAGGTGGTAGTCCGGGTCGGTTGCCAGGCTCCCGACCCGTTCGGGATCGGCCTGCATGAGCTCGCCGCAGCGCTCGTTGAAGCGCACCGCCCAGTCGGTGCCGCGCTCGCCGCCGCCCCAGTCGAGGAGCCCGAGGTTGTGGACCACGTTGCCGCTCCCGAGCACCAGGACCCCGCGTGCACGCAGGGGCGCCAGGCGCACCCCGAGGTCGAAGTGCTCGTCCCACCCCTCGGTGGCGTTGACCGAGAGCTGGAGCACGGGGACCCGGGCAGCAGGGAGCACGTGGACCATCACCGACCAGGTCCCGTGGTCGAGCCCCCAACCGTCGTGGTCGAGCCCTGCCCAGCGTGGAGCGATCGCCCCGACCACCTCTGCGGCGATCCCGGGGGACCCGGGTGCGGGGTACTCGACGTCGTACAGCTCCTGGGGGAAGCCGTAGAAGTCGTGGATGGTGCGCGGGCGCTCCATGGCGGTGACCAGTGTCGATCCCACGTACCAGTGGGCGGAGATCACCACGACGGCGCTGGGCTCGGGAAGCGAGCCCCCGAACGCCCGCCAGACCCGGGTGTAGGTGTTGTCGGAGAGCGCGTTGCGGGGATCGCCGTGGCCGATGAAGGCCGCAGGCATCAGCTCACCCGCTCGACCTCCCGGTAGTGGGTCCGCCAGATCAGACGGTAGAGGCGGGTCCATCGCGGAATCGAGCGTATCCCGGGGATGAACGGGACCAGCGCGAGGAGAATGGTGAGGACGATCATGATGCTGAAGACCTGCAGGTCGGCATTGGCCGAGGTCTTGATCGGGGAAACCTGGTACCAGAGGGTGTAGAGCCAGAGCCACGCCTGCCCCGGGTAGTTCCCCGTCTCGTTCATCATCCCCCACTGGTCGCCGGAGAGATGCTGGGCATCTGCGAGGTTGGCCAGGTACGCACCGTCGGCGACGAACAGGAGGGGCTTGGTGTAGTCGGTCCCGTAGAACTGGCGCGAGCTGAGCAGGGCCCCGTCGAGCGCCCCGCTGCGGGCCATCGAGGTCAGCCCGTCGATGATCGTCCCGACCGGGCCGTAGTCGCCCGGCGGGACGACCAGCTTGCCGTCGGCGAAGGTGGCGTTGGCCACCGCCTTCTCGTAGGCGGCCGTCCAGGACGCCTGCTGGGCCGGCGAGGCCGCCTGGTACTCGGCCACCGCGGCCGAGACCTCAGGGTTGTCGGGGAGGGTCGAGAGCGGACCGAGCACGTCGTCTTGGGCCGTGTCGATCGGGTGGTGCACCCCGAGCCACTTCTCGGGTGAGAACGGCCCGATCGACTGGGAGGTGCCGTTGGTGTTGTAGGGCGGGCCATAGCTGGCGGTCGGGCTGGTCCCGTCCAGTTCGGTGATCGCGGTCTGAGCGAAGTCGACCGGGTCGGTCCTCGACCACGACTGGACGGTGACCGGCTTCTCGTCCGGGGAGCCGAAGAGAACAGCGAGCCCGACCACCAGGACCACGACCACCAGGAGCGCGGTCAGGAACTCCTTGACCAGGTCGTAAGGCTCGTACTTCCCGTGCCACTCCGCTACGTCCCGGTCGGGATTGAACCGCCTGCCCATCCTGTGGGACGTCCCCTCGGACCCGGGGGTCGGGTCGGGGCTCACCCTCGGACCCCTGCGGTGCCGGGCTCACCGTCGGGGGCACCGGCCGGGGCGTCCCCAGTCGTCGCGCCGCCCGGGTCGCCACCCTTCGCGGCGAAGGGCGGCACCACTCCCCGGAGCCGGACCAGCAGGACGTGGATGCCGACCAGGAGCACCACGCAGAGGGGCAGGAGCATGATGTGCCACATGAGCATCTGGCCGAAGTTGGTCACGTTGAAGATGGCGCCTGCGCCCGTCGAGTTGATCCCGTCCTTGGCCTGGGTGCTGATCCACTGCGAGTCGAAGTTCTGTTGGGAGAGGTAGCCGGTGAAGGCGGCGCCGATCGACACGAGGAAGGTGACCACACCGGTGATCCAGGTGGCCCGGCGGCGTCCCCGCCAGGCCGCCATGAAGAACTTGCCCCAGAGGTGGACGACCATGGCGAAGAAGAAGACCTCGACGCTCCAGAGGTGGAGCGAGTTCACGAACAGCCCGGTCGACGAGAGGTGCCACCAGTTGGGGCCCATGACGGCGAGCACCATGCCGGTGACGATGACCACGAGGAGGGCCGAGATGGTGACCACGCCGAAGACGTAGATCCACGACGCGACGTAGGCGGGCTGGCGGTCGGGGAGGAGGCGGTCGGGGGGCAGGGCCTCCACCGCGGCCCCCCGCAATTTGGCGGTCCACTGCCCGGCATCCTCGGGCCGATCCGCGGCGATGCCGGGGGACGGATCGGTCGCCTGCGGCGGGGGGCCGGTGATGGTCATCGGTCATCCCTCCGGCGGTGCCCGAAGGGGATCAGGATCGCCGCGAAGAACACGACGATCATGAGCCCGATGAGCACCAGGTTGGCGACGGAGATCTGGATGAACCCCCAGTGGACGTAGTGGCCGGGATGGTTGAGGTCGACCAGGCTCCCGACCAGGGCTCCGAGGACGACTGCGGCTGCGTGCATGTGGGTGACCTCCTTGGTCGAAGGTTACGGAGGTGCTGGTGACGACCATAGGGCCGAAAGTCACCGGGATCGGGGAGCCGGCACCCCCGGCCCGATGGGCCGATGCCCGCCCGGGGCGTTCCGTCCTACGCTCGAGGTGACGTCCGCCCCCACGACGACCCGCTGCCCAGGAGGACCCCATGGAGCTCGGTATCCACTTCGCCAACTGCACCTACCCCGGCGGGGCCGCCACACTCGGCGCGACCCTCGGCGGGACGGCCCGCGCTGCCGAGGAGTCAGGCTGTTCGACCTTCAGCCTGATGGACCACTACTTCCAGATGGAGCAGTTCGCCGACCGCCACGAGCCGATGCTCGAGGGCTACACCTCGCTCGGCTTCCTGGCCGGCCTGACCGAGCGGATGACGCTCGGTCTGCTGGTCACCGGGGTCACCTACCGGCACCCCGGCCTGCTGGCCAAGATCGTGACCACCCTCGACGTGGTCTCCTCCGGGCGCGCCCAGCTGGGCATCGGGGCGGCCTGGTACGAGCGCGAGCACCTCGCCCTCGGCGTTCCGTTCCCTCCGGTCGCCGAACGCTTCGAGCGTCTCGAGGAGACCCTGCAGATCTGCCACCAGATGTGGAGCGACGACGACGGTCCCTTCGTCGGACGGTTCTACCGGCTCGACGAGACCATCTGCTCGCCGCCCCCGGTGAGCCGTCCGCGCCCGCGGATCCTGGTGGGCGGCGGCGGCGAGCGCAAGACCCTGCGCCTCGTCGCACGCTACGCCGATGCGTGCAACCTCTTCGCCGCCGACCCTGCAGGGGTCGCCCACAAGCTCGAGGTCCTGGCCCGGCACTGCGACGCGGAGGACCGGGACCCCGCCTCGATCGAGACGACCATTCTCGCGATGGGCCCGGTCGCGGACCCGCTGGCCGACCCGGACGGCTTCGTGCGCGCGATGGAGGAGTACGCCGCGCTCGGGGTCCGGTTGGTCGAGGTGATGCCGCTGGTCGAGGACCCGGTGTCGTGGGCGTCCCGGCTCGGCGACGAGGTCGTCCCGCGCCTCGCGGAGCTCGGCCCGGTCGGGTGACCGGTCGGGCGGGTCAGAGCTGGTCGACGTAGGTGTCGGTGCCCACGACGGTGCGGACGAACGGTGCGGCCAGCAGCAGGGCGGCGGCACCGTCCGACTGCACCCCGTCGGTGTAGTCCCCAACCCGCTCGAGGGCGCCGACCGGGTCGCCGTCGACGAAGAGCAGCTGGACCAGTCGGGCCACCCCACCGGCCGGAGAGCCGAGGTCCATCGGAGCGTCCGCGCCACCCTGGTCGGGGGCGGAAGGAACCCACGACGCGGCGATCTCGACCGGTGATCCGGCGAGGAGGGACGGGAGCCGGGACGAGACGAGGGCACCGTGCAGGTCCGCGCCGCTGCCGGTGGTCGCGTCCCACCAGAGCACGACCAGCCCGCCGTAGCCGTGGTCGAGCGCGAGCTCGACCGGGACCGGATCGTCGTCCCGGTACGCAGAGGCCAGGTAGGTGAACGTCGAGGTGTGGACGTGGCTGCGTTCGGAGAACCCGCGCCCGTTGGCGTAGAGGTCACGCACCTGGTGGATGGACCACTCGCCGAAGTGCTCGCGCTGGTGCCCCTGTTCGACCCAGTAGACCGCCAGGTAGCTGCCGGCGTCGAGCGGCCGGGCGATGGTGCTGTCCGCCGGCCACCGGCGCTCCTTCAGGGCGCGGGTCGCGACCCACCGGCTGCCGGCGAAGAGCCACGGCCCGACCATGCAGCCGCTGTAGAAGTGGTCGCGCTCGTACCAGCGGTTGTAGGCGCGCTCGAACCCCGGGTTCGGCTCGACCAGCGTGAGCAGCATGCTGCCGACCTTGACCGGATAGCCGTCGACCCCGCCGACATCGAGTGGGTGGCCCACGGGATCAGGAGAGCACGACGGGCAGGTGGCGCGGTCCGCGCACCTGCCCCCCGGCCCAGGTGACCGACCCGGCGCCCTCCAGGTGGAAGACGGGAACCCGGGCCAGCCACTCCTCGAGCGCGATCCGCAGCTCCATCCTGGCGAGGTTCGACCCCGCGCAGCGGTGGATGCCCGAGCCGAAGGCGACGTGGCGGTTGTCCCGGCGATCGAGGAGCACCTCGTCCGGGCGGTCGAACGCGGCCGGATCGCGGTTGGCGGCGGGGAAGTTCATCAGCACCTTGTCCCCCGCCCGCATCGGGCACCCGGCGAACTCGACGTCTTCGGTCACGACCCGGGCCATGGTCACCGGGGAATAGGCACGGAGCAGCTCCTCGACGGCCACGGGCATCAGGTCGGGCTCACGGAGAAGGCGGTCCCGGTCCCCGTCGTGGGTGGCCAGGTGCCACAGGGACGAGCCGATGGCGCTCCAGGTGGTGTCGATCCCCGCGATGAGGGTGAGCATCGCCATGCCGAGGACGATGCTCTCGTCGATGGGTGCGCCGTCGGCCTCGGTGCGGAGCAGGGCGCTGAGCAGGTCGTCACCGGGGGTTTCGCGCCGCTCCTTCATCCGTTCCCAGAGGAACAACCCGATGCCGAAGTTCCCACGTCGCCGGCGCTCGGGATCGTCGGCGAACTCGAGGGAGTCGCGGACCCATCCGGTGAACGTGTCGGACATCGACTCGGGCACCCCGAGGATCTGTGCGATGACCCGGACCGGGATCTGCTGGGCGTAGTCGACCGCCGCGTCAGCCCGGTCGTTCTCCACGATGCGGTCGAGTAGGGACCGACAGAGGGAACGGGTCGAGGCCTCGTAGGACTCGACCCGCCGATGGGAGAACCAGGGGAGCAGCAGTCGGCGGGTCCAGGTGTGCAACGGAGGATCCGCAGAGATCGGCGGCAGCCCGTAGGGGAGGTGCTCCCGGCCCTCGTCCGACTCGGCCGCGATGACGCTCACGTCGATCGAGCTGAACCGGCCGGGATCGTGGGCGATGGCGGTCACGTCGGCATAGCGGGTGGGGAGCCAGGCGCTCTCCCGCCGGTCGGTGTGGGCGATCGGACAGCTGGTGCGGAGCTGGTCCCAGCGCCCGAACGGATCTTCGACGTAGCCCGCGTCGAGCACGTCGAAGTCGTGTGCCCAGTCGTCGACCGCCTCCGTGCGCGTGACCATCCACCGACCTCCGACCTTCCGGCCAAGGGAACCCCCGGTCTGCAGAGGGCCGACCCGGAGTCCACCGTATCCCCCTTGCCCGGACGGTTCCAGACCCCGCGTCCCCGCAGACAGGGCCTCGTCGGGGGACGGTCGGACGCCGCGGCCCGGGCCCTAGGATCGCCGGGATGCACGACGTCCGCCCTTCCCGACGGTGACCGGCGTCGAGGTGGTGGACGCCCGACCTCGCGACACGGGACGATCCTCCCGCGCCCACTGGTGGATCCTGGTGGTCATCGCCAGCGCGCAGTTGATGGTCGTGCTCGACACGACGATCATGATCATCGCGCTTCCGTCCGCCCAACAATCGCTCGGGTTCTCCAACACCGACCGCCAGTGGGTGGTGACCGCTTACACCCTCGGGTTCGGCGGGCTGCTCCTGCTCGGTGGGCGGCTGAGCGACATGGTGGGCCCCAAGCGGACCCTGATGGCCGGCGTGATCGGCTTCGCCGCGGCCTCCGCCCTGGGTGGCGCATCGCAGTCCACCGGCATGCTGATCGGGGCGCGGGCGCTCCAGGGGATGTTCGGAGCCCTGCTCGCCCCGTCGGTGCTCTCCCTGCTCACCACCACCTTCACCGACCCCCGCGAGCGCGGGAGGGCCTTCGGGATCTACGCCTCGATCGCCATCGGGGGCGCAGCCTTCGGCCTCATCCTCGGCGGCCTCCTCACCGAGTACCTCGATTGGCGCTGGTGCCTCTACGTGAATCTCCCGATCGCGGCCGTGGTGGCAGTCGGCGCGTTCATCCTGGTCCCGCAGCAGTCCGTGCACCGCGGGGTGCGGCTCGACGTCCCGGGTGTCCTGCTGGGTGCGGCGGGCTGGTGGCCCTGGTCTACGGGCTCGGCGAGGCCGCCACCGACGGATGGAGTGCTCCCGGTGTCGTCGTCCCGCTCTGCGCATCCGCGGTGCTGCTGAGTCTCTTCGTCCTCGTCCAGGCGCGTGTCCCCAACCCGCTCCTCCCCCTCCGGATCCTCGCGAACCGGAATCGCGGCGGTGCGTTCCTCACCATCGTCTTCGCTGTGATCGGCATGTTCGGGACCTTCCTCTTCCTGACCTACCTGCTCCAGACGGTCGACCACTACTCGCCGCTGGTCACCGGCGTGGCCTTCCTCCCGCTCATGGTGGTGAACGGCGTCGCCGCCACCCAGATCGCCAGCCGCCTGATGGCGCTGGTCCCGACCCGGCTCCTGGTCGTGCCGGGGCTGCTCACCGCCGCTGCCGGGGCGCTGCTCCTCACCCGGCTCACCCCCGGCGCGAGCTACGTCACCCACGTCCTCCCGACCGAGGTCCTCCTCGGGCTGGGGCTCGGACTCGCCATGGTGCCCGCCGTCAGCACGGCGACCAATAACGCCGAGCCGCGTGACGTCGGGATCACCTCGGCGACGACCAACACCTGCCAGCAGGTCGGCGCCTCGATCGGCACCGCGCTGCTCAACACGATCGCGGCCACCGCGACCGCCGCCTACCTGGTGGCCCATCCCCGGAGTGCGGACGCGACCGCGCTGGCCACCGTGCACGGGTTCGCCACGGCGAGCTGGTGGGCCGCTGCCTCCCTGGCGACGGGCGCCCTGGTCGGAGGGATCCTGATCGACGCCCGTCCCGCAAGCGAGCACGACCGCTGGGCGGCCGCCTCCGAGGTCGCCGTCGATCCGGCCTGACCGACCTCCCCCGACACGGCGCGTGCGCTCCCGATCTGCTATCGGGCGCGGGCACCGATAGGATCGGGTGGTCGGCGTCCGCCGCACCGAACGAGACGAGCCACATTGCCGCCCCCGCCCCTGTCCGCCACCGATGCGCCCGGGCCCCCTGCCCCGACGGGCAGCCTCAAGCCGGTCCTCGACGTCCTCCCGGCGTCGGTGTACGAGAACCCGACCTGGCGTGGCATGACCTATTTCGTGCGCGACGTCGCCATGTACGTCGCCCTCCTCGCCCTCCTGGTGGTCGTCGGCAATCTCTTCGCCGTGCTCGCGCTCGAGGTGGTGATGGCGCTGGTCGTCTCCGGGCTGTTCGTCGTGGGGCACGACGCCGCCCACGGTGCCCTGTTCAAGACCAAGCGCATGAACTCGGTGGTCGCCCACCTGGCGATGCTGCCCGGCTGGCACGTCTACGAGGGATGGGTGCTCGGCCACAACCGTGTGCACCATCCCTATACGGTCCGCCAGGGATACGACTTCGTGTGGCACCCCACCACACCGGAGGAGTACGCGGCGATGAGCTGGTGGTCGAGGCTGGTCCACCGCTTCGAGTGGTCCTGGGCGGGTTCGGGTGCCTACTACATCCACCAGGTCTGGTGGAAGAAGATGATGGTCGGATCGAACCCCGCCCGCTGGGTCCGGGCCATCCGTCGGGACCGTTGGATCGTCACCGGGTTCATCGCCGGCGCGCTCGCCTTCTTCAGCCTGCTCGGGGCGGCGCTCGGTGAGAGCGGCTGGGGGATCCTCTGGCTCGACGCCCGGACGGTCCTGCTGCCGTTCATCGGGTTCTCCACCCTCATCGGCTCGGTGGTCCACATCCACCACATCTCGCCGGAGATCCGCTGGTGGAAGAGGGACGAGTGGACCAAGTTCAAGGCACAGATGGAGGGGACGACGGTCCTCCGGGTGCCGAGGTGGGCCAATTTCTTCCTCCATTGGATCATGGTCCACGTCCCCCATCACGTGGACGTCCGGGTGCCCATGTACCACCTGGAGGAAGCCTCGGCGGCCATCGAATCCGCCTTCCCCGGTTCGGTCATCGACCGGCGCCTGCGCTTCCGGGACTTCGTGACCAACTCGAAGGCCTGCAAGCTCTACGACTTCGACGCAGGTCGGTGGCTCAGGTACGCGGAGGGCCGCCTTCGGCCGGTCGCGGGCTGATCACAGCCGGCACCCTCACCGTCGCCGCTCGATGATCCCCCGCAGGTAGGCCGCCTGTCCCACGTGCTCCAGGTCGTCCGCGAGCACGCTGATCAATCGGACGCCGGCGGTCACCGGCGGGTCCCACCTTTGGTCGACCACCCGCTCGAGATCGGTCTCGCTCAGCAGCCTGACGTACTCGGCCGTGCGGGCGTGGACGTCCTCGAAGTACCCGAGCAGCGAACCCGCATCGGCGACGACGACCGCGACGGTGGCGGGATCGTGCCCGTACCCGGTGTCCGAGGGGTCGAGCGGCAGGGCGAAGCGCTCGGCCCATCCATTGGCCGTCCAGGCCTGCTCCTCGCCGCTGAGGCCGGTCACATGGTCGTCCTGGATCCTGGTGAGGTGCCAGACCAGCCAGGCGATGGAGTTGGACTCCGGGTCGGCACGGTAGGCCAGATCCTCTTCCGAGAGGCCGTTGACCGCGGGATGGACCGCGTCGCGGATCCGCTCGAATCCGTCCATCAGGATCTCGATGCTCCCCATCAGGTCACCCCCGCGTCGGCCAGCAGCCTCGTGTCGTCGGCCAGGAGCGCGTGTGCCAGGTTGTGGATGAGCCCGACCAGCTCCGGATGGCTCTCGGGATCCCACCCCTCCAGCAGCTCGGTGAGCGAGTCGCGCCGCGCGGCACTGAGCCGGTCGAGTGCGTCCCGCCCCGACCCGGTGAGGGTCAGGGGTGCGGCCCGGGAGCCCCCGTTCTGCTCGAGCATGCCGGCACGCACCAGCGCGTCGACCCCGTCGGCGAGGATGTCGGCACCGATCCCGAGGCGGCCGGCGAGGTCGTGCACCGAGGATCCGGGCGCGTCGGCCAGACGGTAGAGCGTCCAGCAGGCGCGCGGGGGGAGCTCGAGGCCGGCTCGGGTGGCGAGCGTCCCGTAGAGCTCGACCCTGTTCTCGCGTCCGGCGGCCCGCTCGAGGATGCGGCGGGCCTCGCCGAGGGAGGTGCGCGGCTCGGGCAGTCCGAGGTGCTCCCCGGGCTCCGAGACCCGGATCGACTTGCGGAGCGGCCGCTCGGGGAGGGTCCAGCTCAGGAGGAAGGCCACCAGGCCGATGGGCACCCCGACGAGGAAGATGGTCGAGATGGTGTGGGCGATCCCGTCGACCACGGCCGTCTGGATCGCGGGGGGCAGCCTGTGGATGGCGGCCGGATTGTCGCTGTTCAGGCTCACTCCGGCCGGGACCGCGGTCAGGTGGAGTGCCCGCAGGATGTTGCCGAGGACCAGGTTGGCGTAGAGGGCACCGAAGACGGCGGTCCCGAACGAGCCCCCGATCATCCGGAAGAAGGTGGTCCCCGATGTGGCCGTCCCCAGCTCTTCGTAGGGCACCGCGTTCTGGACCGCCACCACCAGCACCTGCATGACCAGGCCGAGCCCGAGGCCGAAGACCGCCATGTACCCGGCCATGACCCAGGCTCCGGTGGAGACCCCGATCAGCGACATCAGGTACAGCCCGAGCGTCATGAGCGCGGTGCCGACCACCGGGAAGACCTTGTAGCGACCGTACCTGCTCACCAGCATCCCGCTCCCGATCGAGCCCACCAACAGCCCGCCCATCATCGGGAACAGCCGCACGCCCGACGCGACCGCGCTGACCCCCTTGACCTCCTGGAGGAAGAGCGGGAGGAAGGTCATCGCGCCGAACATGGCGAACCCGACCACGAAACCGATGGCGCTGGCCGCGGTGAAGACCTTGTTGGTGAACAGATGAAGGGGGATGACCGGTTCGGCGGCGCGTCGCTCGGCGAGCAGGAACCCCGCGCCGAGCAGGACGCCGAGCACCGCGAACGAGACGACCACCGGTGAGCTCCACCGATAGGTGGTGCCGCCGAGGCTGGTGAACAGCACGAGACAGCTGGCCGATCCGGCCAGCAGGAGGGTCCCGAGGTAGTCGATCACCCGGTGCTCGCGGCTGAGCGTCCCGGGCAGGGCGACCGCGGTGACCACCAGGGCGACCGCCCCGATCGGGATGTTGATGTAGAAGATCCACCGCCACGAGAGGTACTCGACGAAGACCCCCCCGATGAGCGGGCCGATGACCGTGGTCACCCCGAACATGGCCATGAACAGCCCCATGTAGCGGCCGCGCTCCCGCGGCGAGACCACGTCGCCGACGATGGTCTGGGCACCGACCATCAGCCCACCACCGCCGAGTCCCTGGAGGGCCCGGAAGAGGATGAGCTGGAGCATCGACTGGCTCAGCCCGGAGAGCGCCGAGCCGATCAGGAAGAGGACGATCGCCCCCTGGAAGAAGAACTTGCGCCCGAACTGGTCCCCGAGCTTCCCCCAGAGGGGGGTCGAGACGGTCGACGCCAGCAGGTAGGCGGTGACCACCCAGGTCAGGTGTGACGCACCGTGCAGATCCCCCACGATGGTCGGCAGCGCGGTGGAGACCACCGTCTGGTCGAGAGCCGCCAGGAACATCCCGAGCATCAGGGCACCGATGACCACGAGCACCCGCCGGTGCGAGAGCGTCTCGGGCGTGCCGGTCGGCGCAGCGGTCACCGTGGTCATGGCACTTCAGGCTACTGGCGGGCCCCTCACCTCACACCGTCCGGCCGGAACTGGATGCTGATCCGCGGCGCGGTCGGGCGCGCCGTCTTCGGCACGCTGTGCTCGAAGGTGCGCTGGCAGCTCCCTCCCATCACGACGAGGTCGCCGCCGCCGAGCTCGAAGCGGATCGCCCTCCCGCCGCCCGTCCCGCCGCGCGGCCGGAGGAGCAGCCGCCGTGGGCCGCCGAGGGAGAGGATCGCGACCACCGTGTCCTCCACCGCCCCGCGCCCGATGGTGTCCCCGTGCCAGGCGACGCTGTCACCACCGTCCCGGTAGAGGCACAGCCCGGTGGTCTGCAGATCGGCCCCCGGCGTGCCGCGGTAGTGGACGCCGAGCGAGTCGCGGGCCTCGGCCAGGACGCGATCCGGCAGCGTCTCGCCGGCCCCGTAGAACGCGAGCAGTCGGGGCACCGCGACCAGGCGGTCGTACATGGTCCTGCGCTCGGCGCGCCAGGGGACCGCGTCGACCAGGCGCTCGAAGAGCAGATCGGCCCGGCCCATCCAGGCCGGGAGATGATCGACCCAGGCGCTCTCGGAGAGGGTGATCCGACGGAGCGCTCCCGGCAGGGGGCTCGGCGCCGGCTCGGCCCCGGTGTCGAAGAGGGCTGTCTGGACGACGGGCACGGTGGACAGTGTAGGCGAACAGGTGTTCGTCTTCCGGTGCGGACGGGAGGCCTCGAGGAGCGGGCCACCGCCGCATGCCCGCCCCCCCCGCCTCCCGGCCCCGGGCCCCCGGCGGAGACCGTCAGGAGGAGGCCGTCGTCGTCCCGATCGGGGTGGCGGTCGAACCGGTGGACAGCGAGAGCGAGGCCAGCCCGGAGGCCGAGGCGCAGGCCGACTTGAGGGCCGTGGTCGTCGACCCCGCGTTGATCTGACCGTAGGTGCTGGAGCTCGACGACCCCAGTCGGAACGAGGGGTTGGTGCCGAGCGTCGGGGTGAACCCCTTGAAGATGACCTGGCTCGTGCCGACCTTCGAGGGCGACCAGCTGATGGCGAGCGAGGTGGGCCTGACGGTCTCCCCTGCGGCCAGCGCGGCGCAGTTGTTGGTGGCCAGGGGCAGTTCGACGGCGGCATTGCCCTTGGTCGCCGTGGTGGCTCCGTTCGATGCGGTGCAGCTGCTGATGGTCAGGTGCACCAGCACCATCTCGGAGGTGGCGGTCCCGCCGTTCGTGAGCGGCGGGTCGAAGTTGACGGTCCCGGTCACCTTCGAGCAGGTCTCGTTCCCCGGGCCCGCGACGTCCAGTGTCGCCGATGACGAGTGGGTGCCGGTCGTGTGAGGCCGCTGCCTCGGCATCACCGGCTTCACATAGGCCAGCAGGCTGTTGATCCCGGGCAGGCCGGGCAGCTGGGCGACCGCCGGCAGCAGCACCGGGAAGGACACGCAGGGACTGAACCCGAAGTTCCCGTTGGCGTCGATCGGGAACGGGAAGGGGTTCGAGCTCGGGTTGCCGGAGGAGACGTTGCCGCACGAGCTGTCGCCGCTCTTGGGGCCGATGTCGGCCTCGACCGGCAGCGTCCCCTGCTGGCCGCTCTGGGTCGGGCAGTAGGGCCCGTTGCCGGTGGCGCAGTCGTTGCCGTTGAGATTGTTCTGGTACACCTCGAACCCCCCGCCCGGATCCCCCTTGGCGTCCGCCGCGGTCTCGAGGAAGTCGAACGGTGTCGTGTAGGGGAGGTGGGTGTTCGGGTTGTCCGCGCAGTTGTACTGGCTGCTCAAGCACATGGGCGAGGTGTTGCCGGCGATATAGCCACCGATCTCACCGTAGATGTTCCAGTCGGCGGGCTGGGTCCAGAGCGCGTCACTGCTGGCCGTGTTGCCCTCGATCGTGATGTTCTGTCCCGGGCTGGCAGGGACGGAGCATCCGGTCCCTCCGGACACCGGCTCCAGGAAGGACTTCATCTCGCTGACGGTGTTGTTGGCGAACTCGAGCTGGTACAGCTGGGCGTTGGTGACGCCGTTCAGGATCTCGGCCGGACCGGTGATCGTGTTGTTCCGGACGAGGATGTTGCCCTCCCCCGCCAGCGGATTGCCGCAGTCCGACTCGAGGTCGATGCCCGCATCGGTCGGGGTGAGGATGGTGTTGCCGTAGGCAGTCGTTGCGCCGCCGATGGTGACCCGGTTGCCGAACACGACGGAGAAACCGATCCGTCCCGGCGAGTTGCACTGGTTGGCGGAGATCGTGACGTCACCTGCGGGATAGGTGCCGGGCGTCGCGAACTCGTCGAGTCCGAAGACGGTCGAGCAGTCTCCATAGATCGTGTTCATGGTGTTGTTGTTGATGAGCACGCGCTGCCCTCCGGACACCTGGATCGCCGAGTCGATCTCGTATTTGGAGGTACCGCCCGCGAGGTTCGCACCGTCGATGGTCATGTTCTCGAACTGGAGGTCGCACCCACCCTCGACGTACCACATGATGTCGGTCGGGGGGTTGCCCGACTCGGCCTTGGTGAGCGCCGCCTTGGCGCCGCCGAAGTCATTGGTCACCCCGCAATAGGGGTTCGTCGTCGTCGGTGGCACGGTGTCGATCGTGTTGGTCACCGACTGCTGCTCGAAGGTCGCACCGTTGCCGTTGAAGATCACGTCGGTGAGCCCACGGAGGAAGAGCATCCCGTTCACCAGGTAGCAGCCGTCCTGGGCGAACTGCACCTCGATGGGGGCGGTCGGTGTGCCGAGCGGGAGCGAGTTGATCCAGTTGTCGAGGGCCTGGGTCACCTCCGTCGAACAGTCGTCGGGGATGGTCGACGTCGGGACCTGCTCGCAGGTCGAGGGGGGCCCCTGCTGCTGGCAGGGAGGCGTGCCTCCCGCCGCCGGGGTCGCGGCGATGGCCGCGCTCTGGTCCTTGCCTGCGGCGATCGCGGTGCAGGTCGAGCACAGGCCGACCGCCCCCATCTTGTTGAGGACGGGGGAGTCCTGACAGGTGGTGGTGCAGGCGTTCCCCTTGAGGGTGCCATTGCCGAGCTCACCGTCTGCGGTCGACCCCCAGGCGTACGTGCCCCCGGCCGGGGTGACCGCAAGGCTGAAGAGATCGCCCGCTGAGAGCTCCGAGACCGTCGGGAGGCCGGAGACGAGGGCCGGTGTCGGGACGCAGACCGAGGAGGTCTGGCAGGTCGTCCCGGTGGCGGTTCCGTTGCCCAGCTCGCCTGCGGTGTTGTCCCCCCAGGAGTAGACGGTCCCGGTCGAGGTCATCGCCATGGCGTGTTCGAACCCGCCGGACACCGAGGTCACGGTCACGCTCCCCGGCACACCCGACTCGACCGGCACGTTGTCACAGGTGCTGTTGCAGGCGTTGCCGGTGAACGTCCCCGTGCCGAGCTGGCCCCACCGGTTGTCACCCCAGGCGTAGACCGTGCCTGTCGACGTCTTGGCGAGGGCGAAGGATCCGCCGCCGGCGATCGCCTGCACGGTGGTCCCGCCGGGAAGTGAGAAGGAGACTGCCGTGCCGAGGACATCCTGACAGAGGCCGCCGCAGGCGTTCCCGGCGAGTCCGTTGCCCAGCTCGCCGTGGGTGTCGTCCCCCACGACGTACACGGTGCCGACGGAGGTGAGGATGAGCGCGTCACTCCCCTCTGCCGCGATGCCCTCGACTGCCTGTCCCAACGGGAGCGAGGTCAGGGTCACCTTGACCGGCGAGTTCTGGCACTTGGTACCGGTCAGTCCGAGCGATTTGGCACAGGCGTCGTTCCCGGTGAGCTTGCCGTCGCCCAGCTCCCCGTTTGCCGCATACCCCCAGGCATAGAGGACCCCGGACGCATTGAGCGCGAGACCGAAGTCGGCCCCCATGGCGATGGCGGTGGCCGTCCCGGGCACGTTGACCTTGACCGGTGAGAGGTAGTTGTCGGCCCCCCCCTGGCCCGACGTCTTGTACCCGTCCTGGCCGTACTGGTTGTTCCCCCAGGCATAGACATAGCCGGACGAGGTGAGGGCGAGGGTGGTGCCGTTCGGACCGGCGGCCACCGCGGTGACCGTGGCACCAGGGGGGAGGTTCGAGAAGTTCGACCCGGTCTTCACCTTGAGCGGCGTCTTGCTGTTGGTCGTGCCGCTCCCGGGATTGTTGCCCCAGCCCCACGCCGACGGGGTGGTGGCCGCGCTCAACTCGACGGCGTGCACGATTCCGTTGCGGTGCCCGGCCCCGGGCATGCGCCCTGCCCCGCCGACCGAGAGGACCGCGACCGGCACGAGGAGCATGAGACCGAGCAGGACCGCCGCGACGGTCCGGGTCGTCCGGAGCGCCCGGTTGCCGTGGAGTGCGCCTCTGGTGGGCTTCCCGTCGTGCATGGCTTCATTCCCCCTGTCTCCGCCTACCTGCGGTTCCACTTCGGACTTCCTCCGCCCCTCCGTGCAACCCCTACAGGAGATCGTGGCCGAGCGACGGCACCAATCACGGCTCCGTGAGCTAGAACGTCGTGGTGGCACGTTTCGTTACCGGCGGCAGCGAACCGGTGGACGTGGTCGGTCGGTCGGGCTCACCGGAGCCGCCCGCTCAGTTGGCGGGTGACTCGGCGCCGTCGAGGAGTGACCGCGCGGTCATCTCGAACATGGCCTCGTCGTCGGAGTTCCGCCAGAGCTCGAGCAGCCCGACCGAGAGCGGGTCACAGCCGTAGCGCATCGGCCCCGAGTCGTCGACGATCGCGTCGACGATGAGCGAGGCGGCGTCCGCAGGTGAGGAGACCAGTGGGTCGGCGGCCTCCCGGCGGAGCCGGACGGCGAGCTCGGCCATCGCCCGGTACCGCTCGAATCGCGCCGCCGGGTGCTCGCCGGTGCTCAGGCGGAACATGTCGGTGTCGACCGGGCCGGGCAGGATCTCGACCACCCGGACGCCCTGCGGGCCGATCTCGACCCGCAAGCTGTCGCCGAACGCCGAGACCGCCGCCTTGGTCGCACGGTAGGCCGAGTAGAAGGGCACGCTCGCCAGGATCGAGGACGAGGTGATGTTGCAGACCACCGCGGGCTCGTTGGCCCGCAGGGTGGGGAGGGCGGCCATGGTGGTCCCCACCAGCCCGAGCACGTTGGTCTCGAAGAGCGCGCGCCAGTCCTTGAGACTGCTGTGCTCGACGGGCAGGTAGGCGGAGTCGATCCCGGCGTTGTTGACGAGCACCCTGAGGTCCGCCGGCAGATGGTACGTGGTGGGATCGGTGACGTCCATGCGGACGACGGTGAGACGGCCGTCTCCGGCACCCGTCAGGTCGTCGCCGTCGTCGGGGTCCCGCATCGTGGCCACGGTGCGAAAGCCGCGGTCGGCGAGCTCGACCGCGACGGCACGTCCGATCCCCCGACTGGCACCGGTGACCAGCGCGCTCCCGGAGATCTCCACTGGCGTGCTCCTCTTCGATCGGGCGGGCGGATGCAGGGCGGGGAGAGCCTCGCAGAGATGCCCGGTCCCGTGCACGGCCGACCCGGTCGCACCACCCGACACCGCAGTGATCCCGCGGGGTCGGCTCTAGACTGGTCGGGTCCACCCAGAGGGGGCACGCCCAGCGATGCAACGACGGATGCTCAAGTCCAAGATCCACCGGGCCACGGTGACCGCCGCCGACCTCAGCTACGTGGGATCGATCAGCATCGACCCCCGGCTCATGGAGGCGGCGGACATCCTCGAGCACGAGCAGGTGACCGTGCTCGACGTGGACAACGGCGCCCGGTTCGAGACCTACGCGATCAGAGGGGAGGCCGGCGAGGTCTGTCTCAACGGAGCGGCCGCCCGCCTGGTCCAGGTCGGGGACACGGTGATCCTGCTCACCTATGGGGAGTACGAGGAGCACGAGCTGGTCGCCCATCGGCCCCGGGTGGTGCACGTCGACGAGAAGAACATCGCCGTCGGCGCCGACTTGCGGTAGATCGCCTCCCGCGAGCGGTCAGCTCGACCCGACCCCCCGCCCGCGACCGCCCCGTTCAGCTCACGCTGAGCGGGGCAGAGGCGGCGTTCACCAGCGCGAACCCCTCGAGCGAGGCCGAATCGGTGACGACCACCTTTTCGGCCCCGGCTGCACCGGCGGGGACCCTGAAGGAGCCGCTGATCTTGGGTGGGGTCAGCCTGGGTGCGTTGTACACCGCCGGAGCAATGGTGACGGTATTGGCTGCCGCGAACCCCTTCGTGCCGTTGGTGACCCTCACCCGCAGGGTCGACGGGGCACTGCCTCCCCCGAGAAGGGCGAGCAGCGATGTCAGCGTGGACAGCCACCAGTAGCTCGTCGCACCCGGGGCGTCGCTCACGCTGACGCTCGCACCGGGGGCGGCAGAGTTGGGCGACAGGCTCAGGGTCGGGGGGACGGCCGGTGTGAAGGGTTTGTTCAGGTACTGGACGAGCCCGCTGCCAGCCGGGACCGGCTTGAAGGTGGTCAGGTCGATCGTGGTGAGCCCACACCCGATGAGACCCGACCGGAACTGCGCGAGTGATTGTGGGCAGGTCGCGTTCGGATCGAGCGCATGCGTCGTGGGGAGGGTGTAGTTGATGTTGAGATCTCCCTTGGCGTCCGAGTGGGGGAAGCTGAGCGCGAGCGGGTTGATCTCCGGAAGTGCGGAGATGAGCGCCAGGAGGCCGGGCACCGACGTCACGTTGCCCTGGAGAAGTGGCGCCGCCTTCGGGTCGATGGCCAGGAGCAGGCTGACCTCGAAGACCAGATAGGGATGGGACGCCGGGAGGCCGGTGCAGTCGATGGCGACCTTCGAGCCGTTCGTCGCGTCGAACACGATCGGCAGGCTGGCACCATCGAACGTACAGCTCGCGGTCGCGTCGCTACCCGTGGTGGCGGCGGCGGCCGACGACAGGGAGGCCGCCGAGCCGGCCACGCCGATTCCCACCGTTCCCACCAGGGCGATCAGCCCCAGGCCCAGGCGCATCACAGAATGCCGTTTCATCAGGGTCACCTTTCCGTGCCGAAGACGCCCCACTGAGCGCGGAGACATGGGCGTGGCTGGGTTCTACCCGGGGTTCTCCGGGTTCAAACGAGCGGGGGTGCCCTGCGCTTCGTGGCGGGTCATCGCCTCCTCGTGGCGACGCCTGGTGTTCCTGTGGCCGCAGCGGGTCGGCGCCGACCTGACGTCGGGCGCGAACAGGTGGATACTCTCGGAGGTGGGTGCTCCATGACCGGGCCGACGACGAGGCGGGACGGGCGCAGGCCGACCGGCGCGCGGGTGGGCACGCTCTCGCTGGTGGTGACGGTGATCGCGACGCTCGCCGGCCCCCTCGCCTTGTCCCCGATCGCCGGGGCGGCCTCCGCCCCGGGTGCGACCGGTTCCGCCAGCGGTTCACCGGGCTACCGGGAGGCTGCCGCCGACGGCGGCATCTTCGCCTTCGGCGACGCCGGCTTCTACGGTTCGATGGGGGGCACCGCGCTCAACCAACCGGTCGTCGGGATGGCCGCGACCCCGGACGGCCGTGGCTACTGGGAGGTCGCCCATGACGGCGGCATCTTCGCCTTCGGCGACGCCGGCTTCTACGGTTCGATGGGGGGCACCGCGCTCAACCAACCGGTCGTCGGGATGGCCGCGACCCCGGACGGCCGTGGCTACTGGGAGGTCGCCCATGACGGCGGCGTCTTCGCCTTCGGCGACGCGCGGTTCTACGGCTCGAGAGGTGGCTCCCCGGGGATGTACGGCGCGTCGATCAGGGGGATCACCGCCACCCCGGACGGCAGGGGCTACTGGGAGTTCGCGGGTGACGGCTCGATCTTCGCCTTCGGTGACGCGGGGCACTTCGGCTCCGCCGCCGGGTTCACGCTCGCCGCCAACGGGTCGGACGGCAACGCCTCGGTGCGGGGCCTCACCGCCACCCCGGACGGCCGTGGCTACTGGGAGGTCGCCCACGACGGAGGCATCTTCGCCTTCGGTGACGCCGGCTTCTACGGCTCGATGGGAGGAGCGCCTCTCCACGCAGGCATCGTGGACGTGGCCGCCACCCCGGACGGCAGGGGCTATTGGGAGGTGGGGAACGACGGAGGCATCTTCGCCTTCGGGGATGCCGACTTCCACGGCTCGACCGGAGGGGTGGCCCTCAACGCGGCGATCGTCGGCATGGCCTGATCGGCTGAGGCGCGTGACGCGGGGGACACCGCCCCCGCCGCTCCGGCCATCTGGTCGCGCAGGAACCATCCCGCGAGCACGGAAGCGCTGAAGAGGGCCAGGTTGGCCGCGAACACCACGCTGTAGCGGACGGCCGAGATGTTCGTCGGGAATCCGTCCGTGGGCCAGGCGTGCTGCTGGACGAGGTACCAGCCCACCAGGACCACGGCGAGGAGCACCTCGACAGCCGGATAGGAGCCGGTCCGTCGCCATCCCTCGATCAGGACGGGCGCCGCGGCGATCCAGTACCAGAGAATCGGAAGGGCGAGGATCGAGTAGGCCATGTGGCTGACCGGAATGACCAGCACGACGAACAGTGTGGTGTTGACCACACACAGCATGGGATCCGACCTGGTGCGGAGGGAGACGACGAGGAGCGCCACGACCCAGCCGGCCAGGATCGCCATGAGCAGGTAGCGGAGCTCGCTCGAGACGACCAGGGGCTTGGCGAGGCCGCTCTTCGAGAAGAGCAGCCGGGGGATCCCGCCGACCGAGTCACTGTGCAACGCCTGCGACTTGGCATTGAACACCCTGGTGAAGAAGGTCCGGAACTCGGAGGGCCCTGCCGGGATGAGGTTGGTGGCGAGCCCGATCAGGACCACCGCGGCCGCGCCGGCCAGCGCGCGCACCCGCGCCCGGGTGCCGGTCCCCGTCTGGAGCGCCGCCAGGAGGATCAGGAGGGGCCAGACCTTGACGATGCAGGCGCCTCCGACCGCGAGACCGAACAGCAGCGGCCTCCTCGTATCGAGTGCCGCCGCCGCCAGGACGACCAGGAGAAGGAGCAGGATGTCATCGTTGCTCACGAAGAATTCGTTCGTCATGGGCCACAGATGCAACCCGGTGAGGGCACAGAGTCCGAAGAGGACCGGGACCTGCCAGGAGGCGAGTCGTCGTCTCAGCGAGTAGGTCATCACTGTGATCGCCCCGGTGAAGGCGATCAGCTCGAGCACCGTCCATGCTCTGAACACCCGGAGCGGGGCGTCGTGGGCGAACGGGGAGAGGAGCAGGGCGACCGGCGCGAAGTAGACGTACCCGTTGTCGATCGCGAAGGGGCTCCTCCCGTCGGAGACGAGCCCGGCGGCTCCGAGGTAGGTACGGAAGTCGGGTTGGTTGCCGCCCACGAGGGCGTCAAAGGTGGCTCCCTTGTACCGTTGGGCGCAGAGCCCCACGAGCAGTGCCACCGCCAGGACCCACAACCCCGCCGTGAGGAGGTCGGGCACGAGGAAGGCACGCACCCGGGCCACCGCAGAGGCCGCCGGCGTGGCCGTCACGGTCTCCTCTGCGCCCATCGTCCGTCCTCCGCCACACGCGCCCGAAGGTGCTCCCCGGCAGAATGGAGGTCCAGCCACTCTGCCTCCGAGAGTGTAGGCGCGGACCGCGGTACAGGGTGGACGCCGGGACCGCCGATCGGGGACCGGTTGCCACCCGGAGGCCGGAGTCTCTACGTTTGCGGCGGGGGTTCGGGACCAGGGCCCCCGGGATGCCGGCTCGATCGGCGCCCGGGTCCGCGGTCCACTTCGGAGAGAGGACGAGCGGGTGAAGACGGAAGCGGCGGTGCTCTGGAAACCTGGCACGGAGTGGTCGGTCGAGGCGATCGATCTCGACCCGCCGCGGGGCCGCGAGGTGCTCGTCCGGATGGTCGCGACGGGGATCTGCCACTCCGACGAGCACTTCGTCACCGGGGACGTCCCGTTCTTCGGACCGATGATCGGCGGCCACGAGGGTGCCGGCGTCGTCGAGGCGGTCGGGCCCGGGGTCTCGTTCCTGGCTCCGGGGGACCACGTGGTGACCAGCTTCCTCCCTCCGTGCGGCCGGTGTCCGTCGTGCATCGCCGGCCGCCAGAACCTCTGCGACACGGGCATGTACATCGCGGACGGCTGGCAGATCGGCGACAGGTCCGCCCGGCACCATGCCCGCGGCGAGGACCTGCGGATCTTCTGCATGCTCGGCACCTTCGCCCGGCACACGGTGAGCGACGAGCGGTCGTTCGTCACGATCGACCGGGACCTGCCGCTCGACAGGGCCTGCCTGGTCGGCTGCGGGGTGAGCACCGGCTGGGGGTCGGCGGTCCATCGGGCCCGGGTGGAGCCCGGCGACGACGTCGTGGTGATCGGTGCGGGGGGCGTCGGATGCGCGGCCATCCAGGGTGCGCGCTCCTCCGGAGCCCGCCGCATCTTCGCAATCGACCCCGTCCCGTTCAAACGCGAGAAGGCGACGGGCTTCGGGGCGACCCACACGGTCGCCTCGATCGAGGACGCCTTCCCGGTGATCCAGGAGATCACCTCCGGGCGCATGTGCCATCAGGTCATCTGCACGATGTCGGTCGGGCGCGGCGAGTGGATGGCGTCGATCATGGCCCTGGCCTCCAAGCGCGGCCGGGTGGTGGTGACCAACGTGCACCCGTGGACCGAGACCGACGTGACCATGAGCATGATCGATCTGCTCACCATGGAGAAGGAGCTGGTCGGCTCCATCTTCGGGTCGTCGAACCCGGGCATCGACGCCCCGAGGCTGCTCGGTCTCTACCGGGACGGACTGCTGGATCTCGATGGGATGGTCACCCGCACCTATCCGCTGGAGCAGATCAACGAGGGTTTCGAGGACATGCGGGACGGTCGCAACGTCCGGGGGGTCGTCCTCCTGGAGTGAGCCCGTCGCGTGCGGTCAGCGTGAGACACCGAGCATCGCCGCGGAGATCTCCTGTCGGGATGCTCCGAGGACGAGAAGCGCCTCGGCCACCACGTCGTGGTCCTCCTCGTCCCCGGCTGCTTCGACGATCGTCCTGATCGCGACCAACCGTGACGCCTCCTGGTCGGCGTAGCGTCGGATCCGGCTCCTCCCGTGGCTGGTCACTCCCACCGGTCGACCTCCTTGACGTTGGTTTGCACCGGCGCCGGAGACAGTCTCTGGCGCGTCGGTCAGGCATCGGCAGGATTCCCGGACGACTTGAGCACGAGGTGTTCGGGTTGCCCGGGTCCTGGTGGCGTGCTACAACCGGACGCGCGGCAGAGACTGTTCTCTGTCCCCGCCGGAAGGAGATCGCATGGCAGTCGGTCCCGTCGAGTACCTGGTGGTCGGGTTTCCGGAGAACAAGTTCACGGGCGCGGTGGCCCCGGAGCTTGCGAAGCTGGTGGAGAGCGGGACGATCCGCATCCTCGACCTGCTCTTCGTGGCGAAGGACGCCGACGGCTCGGTGGTCACCTTCGAGTTCGATCAGCTCGAGGAGCTCGCTCCCTTCGCCGAGATCGACGCCGAGGTGGGCGGCCTCGCCACCCCCGAGGACATCGAGCACGCCGCGGCCCTCCTCGAGCCGAACTCGTCGGCTGCGGTGCTGATCTGGGAGGACTGCTGGGCGGCCCCGTTCGCCGCTGCGGTGAGGGATGCCGGAGGCGTCCTCATCGAAAGCGCCCGCATCCCCTATGACCTGGTCGAGGCTGCTTTCGAGGGTCTTCCGACCGCCTGACGCGAACCCAGGGAACAGGAGTCCACCATGATGAGAAGACGACCGATCGCACGGACGGTGGCCCGGACCGCCGTGGTCGCGGGCACCGCGACGGCGGTGGCGGGAGGCGTGTCCCGGCGCCAGGCGGCCCGCAATCAACCCCAGGAGCAGCCGGTCGAGCAGGCCGCTCCCGTCGGGGCGCCGGCGGACGCGGCCGGGACCGATCCGGTGGCGCTGCTGACCCAGTTGTCCGCACTCAAGGACCAGGGGGTCCTCACCGACGAGGAGTTCGCGGCCAAGAAGGCGGAGATCCTCAGCCAGATGTGAGGGCCGTCTCGCGAGGGAGACGATGGCGCAACCCGCCGAGGCCCCGGTTCCGGGGATCGTGACCAAGACCGCCCCCGGAACGGTGGACGAGACGGTGGCCAGGCTGCGCGCGCTGGTCGAGTCCAAGGGGATGACGCTCTTCACGGTCGTGGACCACAGCGGAGAGGCGGAGCGGCACGGCCTCGAGCTCCGGGACACCAAACTGGTCCTCTTCGGCAGCCCGATCGGAGGCACACCGGTCATGGACGCGGTGCCCCTGGCCGCACTCGATCTGCCACTGAAGGTCCTGGTGTGGGACGACCGCGGGCAGACCCGGATCAGCTACACCGACCCCGGGTACCTGGCCGCCCGCCACCACCTGAGCGAAGCGCTCGGTTCGCGCCTGACCGGGATCGACAGCCTGACCGACGCGCTGGCCGCAGGCTGAGGCGGGTCGGCAGCAAGGACCGCAATCCGGTCTCATCCGGCGTCACGCACGCCGCGGACGACGACCAGGGTCCGTCTGCGGGCGTCGCATCGCCCGATCTGCACACCGGAGAAGCCCGCCGACCCCATCTCGGAGGCCAACGTGGCGGCCTGACCGGAGGTCAACCCGTGGGCGGCGTGTCCGCGTGCACCGTCCTCGACCAGACGCTCGGCGAGGACGATGCGACCCCCGGGGACGAGGACCCGGTGGATCTCGCCGAGCGCGGCGACCCGGTCCTCCCAGTGGTGCACCGAGCTGACCGCCCACGCCACGGTGAGGCGGCCCTGCTCGAGCGGGAGGAACTCGGCGACCCCCTCGAGCCAGGTCACCCTCCGGACTCGCCGGAGCCGGGTGATCCACCGGGCCAGACGCAGGGACACACGGGACGGATCGATGCCGATCGCCTCCCGCGCCTGCCGCGCGGCGACCCGCACCGCCGTGCCCGGTCCGCAGCCGACGTCGACCACCCGGTCCTCGCCGTCCAGGCCGGCGAGCTCCGCCACCGTCCGCGCCGCTGCGCCCCGACCGACCGTCATCGACAGCGCCATGGCGATCTCGCCGGCGCTCATCGCACGCCCCGGATGGCGCCGGTGCCGGGTGCGCCGGTCGGCTCGACCCGAATGGAGGCGCGAGAGTATCTGTGGCTAAGTAGCATTGGATCTCGGTAACTTGACACCTAAGTAGCATAGCAAGGGTGTATGGTTCGGTCAATGCCCCACGCACAGTCGGACGACCTCGCGACGAGCCTGCACCGGTTCGGTCTCGAACGGGACCGGTTTCGGGCCGCCCTCGCCCGGCGGGCCCGCATCGGGGCCACCGACCTCGACGCGCTCGAGCACCTCGAGGCGGACGGCCCGCTGACCCAGCGCGAGCTCGGTGACCGGCTCGCCCTGACCTCCGGGGCGGTCACCATGCTGGTGGACCGGCTCGAGGAGGACGGGTGGGTGCACCGGCGCCCCCATCCGCACGACCGGCGCGCCGTCCTCCTGGAGCTCTCGGCAACCGCCGAGGGGCGGGCCCCCGAGGAGCTCGTGCGGTTCCACGCGGCGATCGATGCCCTGGCCGGCGACGTCAGCGCCGAGCACCGGACGGCCGTCCGCGGGTTCCTGCTGCATGCAGCGGATGCCGCTGCCCGCGCCGCATCCGATCTCGGCGAGGACCGTGGGGGCTGAGCCGCTGCGGGTCGGTCACCTCGGGATGCAGCCGCCCCCGAGGCGGTCGCCACGGACCGGTCGCGGTTCGGCGTCCTGGTGCGCCGTCATGGTCGGGCTCGGCGTCCTGCTGTCCTCCTGCGGCGCCGGGGGACCCGTCTCGTCGACGCCCGCCTCGTCGGTGCCGACCGCGGATGCGGCGAACGGGCCGGTGGGCCCGCTCCGGGCGCCGGGAGGCCCCGCCCTGGTGGACCGGGACGGGCGGACCGTGCTGCTCCACGGCGTCGACCTCGTCTACAAGATCCCCCCCTACGAGGTCGAGGTGCAGGGTTCCGGCCGGAACGTCCTGACCGCGGCGGAGGCGCGACGCATGGCACAGCTCGGTTTCACGGCCGTTCGCCTCGGCGTCGTCTGGAAGGGGCTCGAACCGGGGGCCGCCCCCGTCGACGACCCCGCGTTCTGCACGGCCGGAAGGTCGCACGGATCGGGACCCGATCCGTTCGACCCGGCGATCTTCGATTCGTACATGACGCGTCTCGAGGGCACCATCTCGCTGCTCGCACGCAACGGGATCTTCTCGCTGATCGACATGCACCAGGACGTCTACAACGAGGCCTTCGGCGGGGAGGGGGCACCCGACTGGGCGGTCTGCACCGACGGCATCACCCCGAGGCCGCAGCGAAACCTCGCCAACTGGAGCATGAACTACACCGGGCCGGGAGTCGCCCAGGCATACGGGCACCTCTGGAACAACGACGTGGTCGGCGACCTCCAGGGGAGGCTCGACGCGCTCTGGGCGAAGATCGCCTCCCGGCTCCGGGCCAACCCGTGGGTGATCGGCTACGACCCATTCAACGAGCCGTACGGGGCCGGACTCTCGACCCAGCCCGACAATCCCGGCGTTCGACGCCCAGCTGGAGTGCTTCTACACCGGTCGTGCGCACCCGGGGCTCGACCAGGCCGGCCAACCCGTCACCTGCCCGGCGGACGACCCGGAGCAGGGGCTGATCCCGCGTGTCGAGGCCGCAGATCCGACCCACCTGGTCGCGTACGAGGGCAACTACAGCACCGACTCGGGGGTGCCGAACAACATCGGCCCCATGGACTACCCGCGACTCGTGCTCAACTTCCACGACTACTGCTTCCTGCACGTCCCCAACGGTCCCGAACCACCCGAGTTCGGGAGGACCTGCGCTCCGTTGGAGGAGGCCGTCTTCACCCAGCACGACGGGCAACGTGCACACGACGCGACGCCGGAACAGCCGGGTGGGCCGCCGGAGCTGCTCACCGAGTTCGGTGCGACCACCGACCCCGCAGACCTCGCCCGGATCACCTCGGACGCGAACGCACATCTGATCGGCTGGATCTACTGGCAGTGGATCGACTACCCCGACCCGACCGGGTCGCACTCGTCTGCGCTCTGGCCACCCCGTCCGGCCACCCCCTCGCAGCTGGCCGTCCTGTCGGAGACCTATGCCTCGGCGGTCGCCGGGACCCCCACGTCGATGTCCTTCGACCCGACCACGGCGTCGTTCACCCTCCACTACCGCTCGAACCCGGCGATCAGGGCCCCCACGGTGGTCGTCGTGCCGGTGTCGACCCACTACCGGGGCGGGTACTGCGCACGGGTGGCGGGAGCCCGGGTCACCTCCCGTCCCGGCGCGTCCCGGATCGATATCGCCGACGGGTCGGCGGCCGCCGCGGTCACCGTCTCGGTCGCCGCCGGCCGTTGCTGAGCGTGTGCCGTCCCGGTTCCGTCACTCCCGGTCGGGCGGGTCCGGCGCCGCGGCGCCGTTCTGCTGGGCCAGCGCCTCCTTCGCGTACCGCGCCGCCCGCTGGCGCGAGAACCCGTAGTTGCGGCTGAGCTCGCCGATGGACATCCCGTCCTCGAGGACGACCGCGAAGATGGCGACCAGCACCGCGTGCCGGCACCGCTCGAGATGCCGGAGGGCCTCGTCGAGCGGGCTGCGGACCTCGTTGACCGGGGAGCGCCGCAGGATCTGCGCCGAGATCTTCTTCCCGGCGAAGTCCCGCAGGGTCTGGCGGGTCGACGCCTCGGCGAGGCCCAGAACCCGCTGTGCGTCCTGCAACGCGTCAGCGACGTCCGCCATGGCTCGCTCGGCAGCCTCTTGTGCCGGGGTCACGCCCGAAGCGTAGGTGGAACCGGTCGGGTCTGTCGAGGACTGCGAGCGGGCGCGGGTACAGCCGCGCCGTACCATGGGCCCGAGAACCCGCAGCGGAAGGCGCTCCTCTTGACCCGGTATCTCATCGTCCAGATCTCCGACGTGCACCTGACGAGCGACGGCCCGCTGCGACCGGGGGTGCACCCCCGCGAGAACCTCGTCGCCGGCCTCGCCCTGCTCGCCGCGTCGGGGTTGCGTCCCGACTTCCTGCTGTTGACCGGGGACCTCGCCGACGTCGGGGAGGCATCGTGCTACCGGGATCTCGCGGCGATCGTCGGGCCCGCCGCCGAGGACGTCGGTGCGGCGGTGGTCTACCTTCCCGGCAACCACGATCGCCGTCCGGCCTTCGCCCGGGAGCTGCTCGGCCGGGACACCGGGACCGCACCGATCAACCAGGTCCACTGGCGCGGAGGGCTCCGGGTCGTCTCGGTCGACTCGGTGGTGCCGGGTGAGGAGCACGGCTTCCTCGCCGAGGAGACCCTGGACTTCCTCCGTACCACCCTCGAACCCCCGGCACCCGACGGCACCGTGCTCGCCGTGCACCATCCCCCGATCCCCTCGCCGATCGAGCTGATGTCCCGCATTCGGCTGCGCAATGCGGACCGCCTGGCGGAGGCGATCGCCGGAACCGATGTACGGATGGTCCTCTGCGGGCACAACCACCACGAGGGGTCCGGGGTGATCGGTGCGACCCCGGTGTGGGTCGCCCCGGCGACCGCCTACCGTCTCGACGTCACCAGTGAGACAGCCTTCCGCCCGCTCCCGGGAAGTGCCTTCTCACGGGTCGATCTGGACGAGCTCGGGGCGAGGGCGAGCGAGATCCCGATCCCGCTCTCCGCCGGCTGAGGACCGGACCGCCTCGACGGTCCGGTCCCCTCGACGGCAGCACCGGCTCACCGGCTCATGCGTGTCCGCCGGTCACGGAGCCGGGGTCAGCGTGCCGAGCACTCCGTTCCCGTACGCTCCGGGGCCTGCGCTGAACACCAGCGTCCCGGTTCCCCCGAAGGCGGACGAGCCCGGCCGCAGGCCCCACAGCCCTCTCGCCGGCCGAGATCCGGGGCGTGACGGTCACCGACGCGAGCGGGCACGTGGTCCTCCAGAGCTGATCGGGATGCCGGATCCGGTTCACCCGGGCCCGTTCGGGTGGCGAGGGGTCAGATCGAGCCCGGCCACGGATCGTCGCGCCGCCCGGTGCGGTACCACCCACGGAGGTGGGCGAGCCATCGTTCGCTCTCGGCGAAGCCACCCGGTCGGTTGCGTGCGTGCCAGAGGGAGCGGTGGGCGTCGATGACCGGATCGAGCTCGGCCCCGAGCGCTCGCCGGTCGGACTCGGAGAGCGCGCCAGAGGGGGTGGCCGGGCCCAGGTGCGCCTCGGCGTCGTGGGCGAGCAGACGGACCAGGGCGACGGCGTTGGTGAGCTCTGCGGACACCAACCGGGCATCGTCCCGCCGTGCTCCGCAACGGGCGATCCGACGTTCGCCGGTCTCGAGTGCCTCGAGCACCCCTTCCACATCCTCGCGGCTGAAGGGTGCCCTCGGACCACCGTAGAGCTCGACCTGGGGGTAGTACAGGGGGAGGGTCAGGGAGGACATGTTGTCGACCTGGAACCGTGGGATGCCGCTCACCTCGCCCAGGCCGACCACGGCGGCACCGAGCTCGAGCGTCGGGTCGTCGTAGCAGTGGAGGGAGAGGGCCCGCCCGAGATCCAGGTCGCGGTTGGTCTCGAGGCACCAGCTGACCGCCGCCGCGTAGGCGAGGCCGGGATCGGACACCGGCAGGTACTGGAGATGACCGAGGTCCCCCCAGTCCGTGGTGAGCAGCGCAGGTGCGCCGTGGTCGAGCGCCGTCGCCGCGGCGCTGGCACAGTTGCCCCGCATGTTGGTCGTCCGGCCGAGGATCGAGGTCCAGGCGGACGTGCCCGGGCAGGTCCAGAACGTCCTGCCGCCCCCCCCGAAGAGGTCGGCGTGCGCGGGGAACGGCGAGTGATCCTCGTAGCCCCAGTCGCAGACGGTCACGTCGTCGGGGAGGTCACCGAGTGCGCCGGGGTGGTCGGCCAGGATGTCGCCCCACACCAGCATCTCCCGGCCGTCGAGCTCGGGGAGTGCGCGCAGGGCCCTGAGCCACGCGAGATAGTCGTCGAACCGGTCGCCGGGGAGCTCCCAGGGCTCGTCGAGCCCGACGTGGACCCGTCGGCTGGTGAAGGTGGGCAGCAGTTGGCCGAGGAGGTCGCGCACCAGCTCGAGCGAGGCGGGATCGCTCGGGTCGATGGTCGAGGCGGGACGGGGGAGCAGCCCGAGCTGGACGAACCCCCCGGGAGCGAGGGCCAGCGGCGCGTAGCGCGGGTGGCGCAGCCAGCGCTCCATGTGGCCGAGACAGTTCTGGTTGGGCACGAGCTCGACGTGCCGCTCCCGGCAGAAGACGTCGAGGGCGCGGACCTCGTCGGCGGTGAGCGGGCTGGCGTCCCGCCAGACCTCCTCGTGGCCGGCGTAGGCGAAGGTGTGCTCCGTGTAGAGCTGGACCTGGTTGACCTTCCAGGAGGCGAGCCGCCCGATCAGGGCGAGGAGGGTCTCCGTCGTCGGCACCTTGTCGCGGGAGATGTCGAGCAGGACCCCCCGGATCGGCAGATCGGGCCAGTCGGTGACCGTCCCGGCGGGGAGCATGCCGTCATGGGTGCCCCGGAGCTGGGCGAGCGTGGCCCGCGCGTAGAACTCCCCGGCATCGTCGGCGGCGTCGATGGTGACCGCCCCGTCGGTCGTCGTCAGCCGGTATCCCTGGGCGGGCAGCTGCGGATCGCGGGCGACCGACGGCTCGGCCCAGGCGACCCGCCGGTCGTCGAGGTCGGCCTGGCGGGGCTGTGGCAGGAGATCGGGTCCGGCCGCGGTCATCTGCGCTTCCGGTAGACGAAGAAGACCGAACCGATGGTGCCGCCGACCCGGGCGTAGGGCACGAGGGGGCCGACCCAGAGGACCTCGATCCGCCGGTGACCCCGATCCCGCAGGCGGTGGAGCGCGCCGAGCAGCAACGGACGGCCGGCCCCGCGCCCCATCAGGTCGGGGCGCGCGGCGATCGGTCCCAGCGTGCCCGACCGGTTGACGTCGTAGGCGCAGAACCCGGCGATCCCGTCGGCGTCGCGCGAGATGAGCAGGGTGCCGTGATCGAAGGCACGGAGCGCCTCGGCCTGCCACCAGGGCCAGTGGGTCGCGGTCCACTGCTCGACCTCGTCCCGGTCTCCGGGCTCCGGCTCGTGCGCGGTTCCCGGGTCGGCCGCCAGGCCCTCGAGGGTGACGTCGACGTTGTAGTTGGCCTCCTCGCGGGTGTAGTGACGGGACTCGAGCAGGCTGCAGAGGCCCGTCTCGGTGGTGGGCACCCCGGGAAACAGGAAGTAGGGGGCATCGGCCCCGACGGTGAGCGTGCGGGCCGCGGCGAGGTCCTCTTCGGCCGCCTGCAGCAGTGCGGTGCCGTGTCCCGCCCGGCGGAGTGCGGGGTCGACCGCGACGAGGCGGACGAACCCCTCGTCCCCGGTGAGCACGGTCGCCACCAGGCCGACGCCCGGATCGAACCGGACGACCGATGGCTGGTCCGGCGCGAACAGCGCGTCGCGCAGCTCCGGGACGGTCAACGGCTGACCGACCGCCCGGGCGCAGAGCGCGGCGATCCCGTCGAGCGCGTCCGGCCCGACCACCGGCGGCGGACCGGTCATCGGGTGGCAGCCTCGGCGAAGAGGAGGCGCGTCTCGTCGAGACGGTCCAGCATGCGGGTGACCAGCGTCAGCTGGGTCCGGCACCGGTCGAGGTTCTGGTCCGGTCGGGTGACCGGGAAGTAATGGTCGCCCTCGAGGTGGTCGGTCAGGAAGCGGAGACCGTTCTCGACGGCCAGCCAGGGCCCGGCAAGGTGGAGGCTGGCGACTTCCCGGTCGGTCAGCGCTCCGCGGGTCCCGGCGAGGTAGCCCCCCGCCAGCGCGCCGAGCAGGCCGAGGTCGAAGTCGACGCTTCCCGGATCGACGGCGTCCTCGTGGGCATGGGTGGTGACCGTCCGGACCAGCTCGCCGACGTCGTGCAGCACCGGACCCGCCATCACCGTGTCCAGGTCGACAACCGTCACCGCTGCGTCCGTGCCCGAGGCGAATCGCACGTTGGCCATCTTGGCGTCGTTGTGGACGACGTGCCGGGGGAGGCCGTCGAGCACCGGATCGAGGAGGTGCCGGACCCGGTGGGCGAGCGCACGGGCGCTCCCGATCTCCGCCGTTGCGGACGCCCGGCGCCCGCACTCGTCCCGGGCGACCGCTTCCTCGAGCGCGTGGGCGCGGTGGGGAAGGTCGTGGAACCGGGGTTTGGTCACCCGGAGGGGCGGTGGCGGGAGGTCCCCCATGTCGGCCACGAACGTCCCGAAGAGACGGGCGGCCTCGGCGGCGTCCGCGACACCGGTGACCACGTCGTGTCGTTCGGTGCCCTCGAGGTACTCGAACGCCCGCCAGGCCGTTCCCTCCCCGTCCTCGTGCCAGAGCCGCCCGCTGCGTGCAGGAACCTGCCGTGGCACGACCCAGCCCTTGTCCGCCAGGTGGCGGACGATCCGCCGGCAGTTCTCCTGGACGGCGTCGATGTCGGGGAACACCCGGCGGTTGAACCGCTGCACGACGTAGCGGCCACCGGTGCAGGCCACCAGCAGGCTGGTATGGATGTGGCCACCATCGAGCGGACCCCAGGAGACGACCTCACCCTGCAGCCCGAAGGCATCGGTGAACGGGATGGGTGGACCCGCCGTCGGTTCGATGCTCACCGCCGCTCCGCTCCGTGACCTCGCAGCCGGCCGTGCTACCCGACGAACAATTCGGTCACCGACGCCAGATCGTGGCCAGCGCCCATCGACGTCCAGCCGCGACCCAGGATGTTGTCGCGGTGTCCCCAGCACCCGGGTGCACCGGCCCGGGGGCAGTCCGCGTTGGGGCTGTCCGGCCCGTCGTCGTACATCCACAGGTAGTCGGCGGCGAGCGGGTCGGCGACGCCCGCCCAGTTCGACCCCCAGCTCCTGCCGGGCGGACCGATCGGGTCGGTGTGGTCGTACGCGCCGGTCTTCGCCAGCTGGTCGTCCTGCGGGTTCTCGGCGAGTGACCGGAGCCCCCGGGCGGATCGCTCCGCGTCGGTCACGAGGACCAGCTGCCGGCGGAACAGGAGGCCCGCATAGTCGGTCGGCAGCCTGAGGGGCTTCAGTCCTTCGGTGGCCCGCGCGGCGTCGATGTTCTCGAGGGCGGCGGTGGTGCAGGACGGGGTCGGCCTGGACACGCCTTCGCAGGCGATGACGAACGCGGTGGTCGGTGGGATGCTCCGCGGTGGATTCGAGACCTGCGGACCCGGTGCCGGCGACAGGGAGGTCACCGCGAACAGGATGACGGCTGCGATCGGGCTCACCACAGGGGTGACCACCGGCTCGTGCGCAGGAGCTTGCTCTCCCACTGGTCGCGTACCTCGAGGCTGCGGGTCATGTAGGTGCCGGGCCAGGTCGTCGGGTCGTGCTTCTCGGCGCTGGTGATGAGGCCTCCCAGGATCGACGTGTTGACCACCTTCTGGAGGAGGACGGCCTCCGGGCGCACCCCGGTCCCGTGGGAGACCTGGAAGCAGGCCTGCACGTCGAGGAGCCGCTGCTCGGGGGGCGTCTGGCGCATGTGCTGCCAGTACTCGGTGTCCCAGAGCTCGATGTAATCGTCGAGGGGCGCGTCCGGCCACCCGGTGTCCTGCATGAAGACGGACAGCTCGTGCTCGCGCCCGTCCGTCGGGACCTCCTCGAGCCGGACCTGTTGGAGCGCCGACCACGGCACCGGGGTCAGGAGCTTCCCGTCGACCTGATAGCGGCACGAGTCGAGCTCCGCGACCAGGTCGCCGAGGTCGCCGGAGACCATCCGTCCGGCGAGCGCGTCCCAGGCCGGACCGCCGGTGATGCCGGTGATGGTCACCACCTGGTACGCCGGTCCACTGCCCATCGCATGGTGGAAGAACCAGAGCAGCCGCGCGTCGTCGCCGAGCGCGAGCTCGCCCATGAGCTGCCGGCAGAGCTGCTCGAACCGGTCGGCGTACCGCCCGATGACCTTGTGGGTCTCGTGCATGAAGAGCATGGTCACCCGCGACCGCGATCGGAGGGGACCGCACGGACGGTCATGCGAGCGGGGACCACGGTGCCGACCGCAGGAGCCTGCTGCACCACTGGTCGCGCAGTTCGAGCGCCTCGTGCATCCACGAGCCCGGCGCAACCACCTGCGGTGGGGGGTCGTTGGTGAGGAGCCGGATCAGTGGCGGGAGGGCGGAGAGCCGCTGCAGGAGGGTCACCTCGGGATACCGACCCGCGCCGGGCAGGGTCTGGAGCGCGAGCTCGATGGACATCTGCATCTGCGAGCTCGGTTCGCGCAGCGCCTTCCGGTACACGGTTCCCGATGCGTCGATGTAGGAGCGGATCTTTCCCGGGAACGGCCACATGGTGTCCTCCATGTACAGGACCGGCTCGTGGAGGACCGGGTCGCCGGGGACCGCCGACAGCGCCCCGATGGTCGGTGACCAGCCGAGCGGGGTGAGGACCCGGCTGGTGGACGAGTGCTGGAGCCGGTCGCGGTCGCGCGCCCAGGAGCGCAGGTCGCCGTCGGCCACCCGCGCGGCGAGACGCGCCCAGGATCCACCGTCGTCGACCGCGGTCACCGTGACCACCCGGTAGGAGCGCCCGGTCCCGTGCGCGAGGTCGAAGTACCAGAGCAGCCGTGCGTCGGATCCCGAGGCCAGTGCGGGCATCCAGCCGTCCCGGTAGACCGCTTCGAACTGCTCCGCCGACTTCCCGACGACCGAATGGGTCTCGTGGACGAAGAGCACGCCTGGGAGACTGCCACACCCGGCCGGGGTGCGCTCCCGGCGCGGAGCCGGGCCCCGCGACCCGGCACGGGTCAGATCGTGAATCTCCCCTGGTTGAGCAAGAGGAGGGTGGTGGTGCCGGGTTTCTTGTAGACGCACAGGGTCGCCCTGATCGCCCCGCCGATCATGCCGGTGGCCGTCGTCCCTGCTGCGAGGACCCTGCCGGTCTCGTTCTCGAGCAGGTACTTGGTGAAGCCCTTGAGCACGACGCAGGTGTCCGCGGTGCCCGAGTGCGCCACGACGGTGGTGGACACCTGGGCGGTCTTCCCGGTCGCCGTCCAGTGGATGGTCCCCGGCGCGGTCATCAGGACGCCGCGGGTCGGTGCCGATCCTGCATCGGCGGCCACGGCACCGGTGCCGTAACAGTGGGAGAAGGCTTCGGAGGTCTGCGAACCCAGGAGGCCGCCGCAGGTGACCGTGAGCGGGACGGTCGAGGCGACGGCCGCCCCGGGGGCGAGCAGGGCGGTGGGCGCCAACGCCGAGACGGCGAGTCCTGCGCAGATCACCGGACGAAGACCGGCACGCTGTCGGATGGTTCCTCCCCAGGGCTCCCTCCGTCGAGGGCTGTCCGTCCGCCGAATATAGCGCCGAGGCCCCTCGTTCCGCCGAAGCCGCTCACCCGCGGGCAGGGGTCAGAGGGACTCTGCCCGGTTGGTCGGCCGGTTGGGCAGCACGGCGAGGACGACGACGCCCGCCACGGCCACGACGATCGCCGCGACGACGAACCCGAGATCCATCCCGGAGACGAACCCACGCCGGGCGGCGGCGGCGAGCGCGGTGCCGAGGGCGCCGGGGACGCGCTGCGCGACCGCCAGTGCTCCCCCGAGCGATCCGAGGACGAGCTGTTCGATGCCGGCCGGGATCTGCCGGTGAGCGAGGAGCGGCGTCATGGTGTCCTGGTAGCGGATGTTGAGGGCGGTACCGAGGACGGCGACCCCGAGCGCGCCCCCGATCTGCATGGAGGTGTCGCTGGAGGCGGACCCGACCCCGGCCTCCCCCTTCGGCAGCGCTCCCATCACCGAATCGGTGGACGGAGCCAGGGCCAGGCCCACCCCGACCCCGATGAGCACGAAGAAGGGGACGGCACTCCGGTAGGTGCTGTGCACCGTGGTGTGCGAGAGCAGGCCGAGGCCGACGGCGATGAGCACGAGCCCACCGGCGACCACCGGCTTGGTGCCGACCCTTCTCACCAGGAGCACCGATGAGGGTGCGACCACGAGGAGCACCAACGCGATGGGGGCGATCCCGAACCCGGTCTCGAGTGGGCTGAACCCGAGACAGAACTGGAGGTACTGGGTCAGGAGGAAGAAGGCACCCAGCAGTGCGAAGAGGACCAGTGCGAGCGAGGCGATGGCTGCGCTGTAGCGGCGGTTCGCGAAGAACCGGAGGGGCAGCATGGGGTGGTCGATGTGCTGTTCCCAGACGATGAAGGCGGTGATGAGCGCCGCCGACCCGGCGAAGGCGGCGAGGATGGGTGGAGCGGTCCAGGTGCGGTCGGGTGCCTCGATGATCCCCCAGAGCAGGAGCCCCAGACCGAAGATCGAGAGGATGGCACCGACCGGGTCGGCCCGTGTGGCGACCGGGTTCTTCGAGTTGGGGACCAGGAAGGCGGCGGCGACGAGTCCGAGCGTTGCGATGGGCACGTTGATCAGGAAGACCGATCCCCACCAGAAATGGACCAGCAGGGATCCCCCGAGGACGGGACCGATGGCGACCCCGAGGCCCGCCGTCCCCGACCAGATCCCGATGGCGCGGGCACGGTCCCACTCGGCACGGAAGACGTTGGTGAGGATCGACAGGGTGCCGGGCATGAGGGCCGCCGCGCCAACCCCCATGACCGCACGCGCCACGATCAACCGGTCCGGGCTCACCGACCACGCCGCCAGGGCCGAGCCGGCACCGAACACCACCAGCCCGCCCATGAAGACCCACTTGCGCCCGACCCTGTCGCCCAGCGCGCCGAAGGTGAAGAGGAGTCCGGCGAAGACGACGGCATACGCGTCGACGATCCACTGCAGCTGGGTCGACGTGGCGTGCATGCTCCTCACGATCGACGGGAGCGCCACGTTGAGGATCGTGTTGTCGAGGCTGATGAGCAGCAGCGTGACGCAGAGGACCGAGAGCGTCGCCCACCGTCGCCGGTCTCGGGCGTCCCGTGCGCCCGGTGCCTCGGGCCTCGACGCCCCTGTTACCGCTGCCACCCGATCACCATGATCCGTCCCCGGTCTGCCGGCCCGTCGGGTCGCGCCGTCGCCGCCCGGGTCGACCGTAGCCCACCGGGTTCGACCAGATGCCCGGCGAGTCGCCCGGAGTCACCCGGGATCCTGACCCTCACTGGGGTCTTTGGACCCTTGCAGGGACGGATCAGGTCCTCCACAGTGGAACCAACTCGAGCGCGATGCACCGTACCCGGCTGGAAGCCGTATGGGCTACGGGACGGATCGCCGGCGAGCGGGCGCAACGGGAGGAGACGCGATGACGTTCCATGTCGATTCGGAGGTCGGCCGACTCCGCCAGGCCATCATCCACCGGCCGGGTCTGGAGCTGTCCCGGCTCACGCCCGAGAACATCGGCGCACTCCTCTTCGACGATGTGATGTGGGCGTCAAGGGCGAAAGTCGAGCACGACGGGTTTGCCGAGGCGCTGCGCGAGAAGGGGGTGGTGGTCCACTACTACGGCCAGCTGCTCGGGGAGTGCCTGGATCTGCCGGAGGGCCGGGCGTTCGTGCTCGACCGCCTCTGCACTCCGGAGCTGCTCGGCCCCTCGCTGGTCGCACCGGTCCGGACGCTCTTCGAGGACCTCGACGGTCCGGTACTGGCCGAGTTCCTGGTGGGGGGCGTGCTGAAGGCCGATCTCCATCCGCACCGGACCCACAGCCTCAAGTGGGACATGCTCCGGGCGGACGATTTCGTGCTCAACCCGCTTCCGAACCACCTGTTCCAGCGCGACAACTCCTGCTGGATCTACGGAGGGGTGACCATCAATCCGATGGCCATGCCGGCCAGGCAGCGGGAATCCCTGCACACCCGGGCCATCTACCGGTTCCACCCACTGTTCCGCGGATCCGATTTCGTGACCTACTACGGCGGGGAGGACCGCGTCTACCAGCCCGCAACCATCGAGGGAGGGGACGTCCACGTGATCGGGCACGGGGCGGTTCTCGTCGGAATGGGTGAGCGCACCACCCCCATGGCCATCGAGACCGTCGCCCACGAGCTCTTCGCCCACCGCCAGGCGACCACCGTGGTCGCCATCGAGCTCCCCCACAGCCATGCGTTCATGCACCTCGACACCGTGATGTCGATGGTCGATCGGGCCACCTTCGTGCTGTATCCCTACGTCGACCGCCACCTCCGCAGCTGGAGCATCACCCAGGGAGGCGAACCGGATGAGCTCTCGATCACCCGCAACCACAGTCTGTGGGACACCCTGGCCGATCTCCTCGAGGTCCCCCAGATCACCGTGCTGACCACCGACGAGGACATCAGGGCCGCCGAGCGCGAACAGTGGGACGACGGCACCAATTACCTGGCCGTGGCGCCGGGTGTGGTTCTCGGCTATGACCGCAACGTCGCCACCAACACCATGCTCCGCAAGCAGGGGATCGAGGTGGTCTCGGTCGCAGGTGGCGAGCTCGGCCGTGGACGGGGCGGTCCGCGCTGCATGACCTGCCCGATCGAACGCGATGCGGCCTGACAAGCTGGTCCTCGACCAAGGGGCCCACGACGGCACCGACCAACGACGAAGGAGCACCGGCGATGCACTACCGCTCGGCGACTGCGCGAACGGGCGTGGGATCATGACGGTCGACCTGCGCGGTCGGAGCCTGCTGAAGGAGTCCGACCTGACCAAGGAGGAGTTCCTCCACCTGATCGACCTGGCCGGCACACTGCGCGCGGCGAAGCGGAGCGGGACCGAGCGCCCCCAGCTGGTCGGGCGCAACATCGCCCTCATCTTCGAGAAGGCGTCGACCCGAACCCGATCCGCCTTCGAGGTGGGCGCCCACGATCAGGGGGCGCACGTCACCTACCTCGGGCCGGACGAGTCCCCGCTGGGACACAAGGAGACCGTCCGGGACACTGCGAGGGTGCTCGGTCGGATGTTCGACGGAATCGAGTACCGCGGCTTCGCACAGCAGTCGGTCGAGGAACTGGCCACCTTCTCCGGAGTACCGGTCTGGAACGGGTTGACCGACCAGTGGCACCCCACCCAGATGCTCGCCGATGTCCTCACCATGCGCGACCACTCGTCCAAGCCGCTCGAGCAGTGCGTGCTCTGCTATGTCGGCGACGCACGCAACAACACCGCCAATTCCCTGCTGGTGACCGGGGCCCTCCTCGGCTTCGAGATCCGTCTGGCAGCACCGGACGATCTGCTGCCGTCACCGGAGGTCCAGGCCACGGCGAGAGAGCTCGCGGCCGGCTCCGGCGCCAGGATCGGGCTCCACCAGGATCCGACCGTGGCGGTCCGGGGCGCAGATTTCCTCTACACAGACGTCTGGGTCTCGATGGGCGAGCCGGACTCGGCCTGGGGGGACCGCATCGGAACGTTGCTCCCGTACCAGGTGAACGCAACCCTCATGGCCGCGACGGGGAACCCGGACGTCAAGTTCCTCCATTGCCTTCCGGCGGAGCACACCCCGGACACCGAGGTGGGTCGTCTGGTGCTCGCCAAATGGAAGCTGCCGGCCATGGAGGTGACCGACGAGGTGTTCGAGTCGCCCGCATCGATCGTGTTCGACCAGGCCGAGAACCGCCTCCACACGATCAAGGCGACCATGGTCGCCACCCTCGGCGGCTGAGATGCGGATGGTCGTCGCGGTCGGGGGCAACGCGCTGCTCGAGCGCGGCGAGGTTCCCCTCGCCGACATCCAGGAGCAGCACGTGCAGGGCGCGGTTGCCGCCCTGGCACCGCTCGCCCGCGAGCACGATCTGGTGATCACCCACGGGAACGGCCCGCAGGTGGGACTGCTGGCCAAGGAGAGCGCGCTCGATCCCGATCTGCCCCACCCCTATCCCTTCGATGTCCTCGGTGCACAGACCCAGGGGATGATCGGCTACTTCCTGCTGCAGGCAATGGAGAACGCGCTGGCCGACCGGGAGGTCGCCAGCCTGGTGTGCCAGACCCTGGTTGCGGCCGACGACCCCGCCTTCGACGACCCCGTCAAGTTCGTCGGGCCGGTCTACACGGAGGCCGAGGGCCGAACGCTCGCGGACACCCTCGGGTGGACCGTCCGGCCCGACGGGCAGTTCTGGCGGCGGGTGGTGCCGTCACCGGAGCCGCTCGAGCTCCTCGAGCTGGCCACGATCCGCGTCCTCCTGGACCATCGGGCGGTGGTCATCTGCGCGGGGGGTGGTGGCATCCCGGTCTGCCGGGGCGGGGACGGGCTGCTCCGTGGTGTCGAGGCGGTGATCGACAAGGACCTCGGAGCCGCGTTGATGGCGTCCAAGCTCGAGGCCGATGCGCTCGTGTTGCTCACCGACGTGCCCTTCGTCGAGACCGGGTTCGGCACGCCGGGCATGCTCCCGATCCGTGATGCCACCCCGTCCGAGCTCCGCGCGCACGAGTTCGCCTCCGGCTCGATGGGGCCGAAGGTCGAGGCGGCCTGCCGGTTCGTCGAGGCCACCGGTGGCCGAGCGATGATCGGTCGGCTGGCCGACGCGGCCGACGTCGTCGCTGCGACGACCGGAACCGTGGTTCGGGCGGACCCGCCCGGGTCCTCCCGAACGGAGTGATCGATGGAAGCGGACCGGTCGACCCCTCGACCCGCCGAGCTCCTGCGCTCGGCCCTGTCCTGCGCGTCCTCGGTGATCCACCTGTTCGCCGGCCGGCACCTGCATCTGTCGCGCGCCCGGCTCGGCACGCGGATCGCACTCCCCGACGGTCGCACCTACAGCGTCTTCCGGGAGTCCTCGGCCGACCCGTCCGGGACGGGTGGTGATCCGGTGACGCTCGCGGTGTGGTTCCACCTGCGGTGGATCCCGCCCGGAGCGTCGGTCAGGCGCTGGTTCTTCGAGCGGCTCTGCATCCTGAACACCCTGCTCTTCGGCGGATTCCCGGGGTACCTGGTCAAGCTCTGGATGGTCGCTCCGCCGACCTCGGACTATGCCGGGTTGTACTCGTGGGCGTCGGCAGGAGAGGCGGAGCACTACGCGCGTTACATCACCGCGGTCCTGGCTCCGCTCTCGCTCCCCGGATCGGTCGGCGCGCGGGTCCTGGGCGACTCGACGCTGGATGCATACCTGCGGGAGCACGCTGCCGGTTGAGCGGTGCTGCCGGCCGTCCTGGACGTCTGGCTGGGACCTTCGACTCTTTCGCAGCGGAGGGGCGAGGCGTAGGGTGGCGTTGAGGGACCGAAGGTGGTCCCGAAAGGAGGCGCTTATGCTGAGACGCAGAGGTGACCCGTTCTGAGACCGAGTGGCGAACGGCCGTTGGCCGATCAGTCGAGAGCAAGCAGCTCGCAGTGGGAGCGCTTCTAACGGCAAGGGCACGGATGCCCCGCTGATTCCGGGTCGTCGCCATCAGGTCCCAGAGAAAGCCTAGGAAAACGCCCGATCCCCGCCGACCTGTGGGACGGGCGTTTTTCCTTTGGCGTGTGCAGGTGGGCCCGCGCCATGAGAACCGGGAAGGACGAAGATGGGCCAGAACATACGGATCGGCAGGATCGCCGGCATCCCGATCGGCCTCAACTGGAGCGTGCTGTTCATCTTCTCCCTCTTCGCCTGGGAGCTCGCCGATCTGATCCTGCCGGCGGACCACCCGCACGATTCGGTGGCCGTCTACTGGGCGGTCGGGATCGTGACGACCATCCTCCTGTTCGTCTCCCTCCTCGGTCACGAGGTGGCGCACGCGGTCGTGGCCAAACGGAACGGGATCGGGGTCCGGCGCATCACCCTCTGGCTGTTCGGTGGCGTCTCCGAGCTGGAGAGCGATGCCCTCACCCCGGGAGCCGACTTCCGCATCGCAGTGGTCGGTCCGCTGACCAGCTTCGCGTTGGCGGGTCTCTTCGGCCTGCTCGTGCTCCTGTTGCACCAGGTGGGCGACGGCGCTGGAGTCGTCGCGAGCGCCCTCGGGTGGCTTGCCTGGATCAACCTGTTCCTCGGAGGGTTCAATCTCATCCCGGCCGCGCCGCTTGACGGAGGACGGGTACTGCGAGCCGCCCTCTGGAAGCGCAGCGGCGATCGGATCCGCGCCGCCACCTCGGCCGCACGGGTGGGCCAGGCCTTCGGGTACGTCCTGGTCGGCCTCGGGGTGCTCGAGTTCTTCACGGTGAGCGTCCTCGGCCTCTGGTTCGTCCTCCTCGGCTGGTTCCTCCTTTCGGCGGCGCGGGGCGAGGAGCGGGCCGCGGTCATGAGGGACTCCCTCGCCGACGTCCACGTCCGCGACATCATGACCCCCCACCCGACCACGTTCGACCCGTCGATGACCGTGGCGGACCTGTTCGAGAACCACTTCTTCGGCTACCACTTCAGCTCCTACCCGCTGGTCGGGGTCAACGGCCGGGTCGAAGGGTTGACCAGCATGAGGAGGCTTCGTCACGTCCCTCCCCATCTGCGCCCGACGACCCGTCTGATCGAGACCGCCTCGCCCGTGTCCGAGGTGGCGGTGGGGTCCCCGGGTCAGCCCGTCGCCGAGCTCCTGCAGCGCATGGAGGCCTCGCCGGATGGCAGAGCGATGGTGCTCGACGACTCCGGCCGGCTGGTCGGGATCGTCTCCCCGAGCGACGTCGCCCGGTACGTGCAGGTCTCCATGCTGCACTCCCAGGGCCGCACCTCGCCGCGGAGCTGACGCCCAGGGGGACCGGGAAGTGCTCTGACCGACCGACGGGACCTTCTCCCCTGGCGGAGGACCGGCCCGGGGGCGAGAGTAACGGTATGGCAGTCGACGGATCGGTGGACGGTGCGGCCCGGCTGGTCGGTGCCGTCCGGCCGGTGACGGGTGCGGTGGGGGACTACGACGGGCTGCTCGACCTGATCGGCGACCGCCGGCTGGTCCTGATCGGGGAGGCGTCCCACGGGACGCACGAGTTCTACCGCGAGCGGGCCCGGATCACCCGCCGACTGATCGACGAGTGCGGGTTCACCGTGGTGGCGGTCGAAGGGGACTGGCCCGACGCATACCGGGTGAACCGTTACGTCATGGGCATCTCGGGCGATCGCGATGCCGAGTCGGCACTCCGGGGCTTCCGCCGCTTTCCGGCCTGGATGTGGCGGAACCGGGACGTCCTCCACTTCGTGCAGTGGCTGCGGGCGCACAATGACGCGGAGGTCTATCCGGCCCGCAAGGTCCGGTTCTACGGACTCGACCTCTACAGTCTTCGGACCTCGATCGAAGCGGTGATCGGCTACCTCGACGGGGTGGATCCCGCCGAGGCGGCCAGGGCGCGGGCACGGTACTCGTGCTTCGATCATGTCGGTGCCGATGGCCAGGCCTACGGGTACGCCGTGGCAATGCGGGGTGCGGCACCCTGCGAGGACGAGGCGGTCTCACAGCTGGTGGAGCTGCGGCGCCGTGCCGGCGCGTACCTGCGGCGGGACGGCTGGGTGGCCGAGGACGAGCAGTTCTACGCGGAGCAGAACGCGCGCCTGGTGTGCGATGCCGAGGAGTACTACCACCAGATGTACCGCGCCGAGGTGTCGTCCTGGAACCTCCGGGACCGGCACATGGCCGGCACCCTGGACGCCCTGACCTCCCACTTCGATTCCCGATCCGAGTCCAAGAAGATCGTGGTGTGGGAGCACAATTCCCACGTCGGGGACGCCCGCGCCACGGCGATGGGGGCACGGGGGGAGCTCAACGTCGGTCAGCTGGTCCGTCAGCGTTACGCGGGGGATGCGGCGCTCATCGGCCTGACCACCTACGACGGACGGGTGAGCGCGGCATCGGACTGGGGGGCGCCGGTCGAGCGCAAGCGGGTGCGTCCCGCCCGCCCGGGAAGCCACGAGGATCTCCTGCACGCGGTCGGCCTCCCCCAGTTCTGGCTCTCGACTGCGGACGGCACGATCCGTGACGAGCTGTCCCTTCCGCGGCTCGAGCGGGCGATCGGGGTGATCTACCGGCCCGAGACGGAGCTCCAGAGCCACTACTTCGAGGCGAACCTCGCCCGGCAGTTCGACGCGGTGATCCATCTCGACCGTACGCGCGCGCTCGAGCCTCTGGAGCGCAACGCGCTCTGGGACCAGGGCGAGCCTGCAGAGACCTTCCCAACCGGGATGTGAGATGACCGGCATCCCGACCGGTCGGAGGCTCATCTTCCGGGACCGCCGCGAAGCCGGGCGACTGCTGGGCGAACGGCTCTTGCCGCTGCGGGAGGAACGGCCGGTGGTCCTCGCCCTCCCGCGCGGTGGGGTTCCCGTGGGCGCAGAGGTGGCGGCCGCCCTCCACGCGCCGCTCGACGTGATCGTGGTCCGCAAGCTCGGGATCCCGTTCCATCCGGAGCTGGGATTCGGCGCCATCGGAGAGGGCGGGGTCCGCGTGCTCGACCACGACCTCATCCGCCGGGTCGGCCTCACCGACCGGGACGTCGCGCAGGTCGAGCGGAATGAGCGCGTGGAGCTGGCTCGCCGCGTCGAGCGCTATCGCGGGGACCGGCCGCCGGTCCCGGTCGAGGGTCGGACCGTTGTGATCGTCGACGACGGCCTCGCCACCGGCGCCACGGCCGGTGCGGCCGTGCGGGTCGCCCGGGCCCACGGGGCACGGCGGGTCGTCGTGGCGGTGCCGGTCGCGCCACGGGAGACCGTCCTGCAGCTCCGGTCGGAGGCGGACCAGGTGGTGAGTCTGGTCGTCCCGCCCCGGTTCCTCGCCGTCGGTCACTGGTATGACAACTTCGCACCGACCGCCGACGACGAGGTGGCCGAACTGCTCGGAGGGGGCGGTGACCCGGAGGTGCCGTGAGGAACTGGTGCCCGAGATCAGCTTCCGCCCGGGCCGGCGGTGCCCCGGATGCCCGATCGCCCGGCGGGGCTGGGACCCGGCCCGTACCGTCCAGCGGACCTGAGGACCTTCGACCCTGTTTCGGACCGCCGTCCGGCCGTCATAGTTCGGTAGAGGACCGTCTTCACGGAAGAACGTCGGGCGAAAGGAGTTCCTCATGTCATTGATCGGCGAGCGGCCGGTGACCGAAGAGGCACCGGTCCAGAAGGAGCCCCCCGACCAGGCGCTCTCCCCGCGCAACCGGGAGAAGGCCCACGCGCTCGGATTGACCTCGGCGACCGGGCTGGTCATCGGGAGCATCGTCGGGACCGGTGTGTTCACCATGCCCGCCGTGATCGCCGGCGCGGGCACCATGGGGATCATCGTCCTCGGGGTGATCGCGGTCGGGGCGATGCTCCTCGCGGTGCTCTTCGGTCAGCTCACCAGACGGGTGCCGAACAGCGACGGCGGTCTGTACGCCTACTCGCGGCACGAGTTCGGTGACTTCGCCGGGTACCTGGTCGGTTGGTGCTATTGGGTCCAGTCCTGGGCGGGCAACGCGGCCATCGTCTCATCATGGGTGTTCTACGTGGACGCCCTCTTCGGATGGGGCCACAACACCGGCATGGAGAATTGGATGATCGCGATGGTCGGTCTGTGGGTGCCGGCAATCGTCAACCTGGTCGGGATCCGCCAGATGGCCTGGTTCCAGAACGTCACCGTCGTGCTCAAGTTCCTGCCCCTGCTGTTCGTGGGTGTCGTGGGATGGTTCTTCGTGACCTCCGCCAACTTCGGGCCGTTCAACGCCTCCGGGGGAAGCCTGTATTCCGGCATCGGCATCGCCGCCGGGGTGGCACTCTTCTCCTTCATCGGGGTCGAGGCGGCCGCCATCACCGCCAAGCGGGTGAAGAACCCCCGGGTGAACGTCGGACGTGCCTCCGTCCTCGGCACCGCCCTCAGCGCCGTCCTCTACGTGCTGGTCACCGCGGCGGTGATGGGGCTCGTGTCGCACCGCGCCCTGGTCAACAACGGCTCGCCCTTCGTCAACGCCTTCCAGTCGATCTTCCCGCACGAGGCGTGGGCAGGGAAGTTCATCGCAGCGATCGCGGTGGTGTCCGGCATCGGGGCCCTCAACGGCTGGACCCTCATCGTGACCGAGACCTCCCGGGCCATCGCCCAGGACGATCTCTTCCCCCGGCCGTTCGCCTGGGTGGACTCGAGGAACACCGCCTGGTTCGGCATCCTGGTGGGGACGGCGCTCCCGTCGTTGCTCATGCTGTGGCGGTACACGACGAGCTCCGGGCTCACCGTCTTCACCTACCTGGTCGACCTCACCGTGGTCACGGTGGCCATCCCGTACTTCATGTCGGCGATCGCCCAGCTCACCTACCTGCTCTCCGGTCGCCGGCGTGTCCAGGGGTGGCTCCTCGCCCGCGATCTGTCGGTCGCCGGTGCGAGCGTTCTGTTCTCGATGTGGGTGACCTTCGCTTCCGGATACCAGGTCGTGTACCAGGCGCTGGTGGTGATCCTTGCCGGACTGGTCCTGTTCGCCTTCCTGAACGCCCGCCGCGAGCGTCTCGGCGAGACGAGCGAACCGGTGGATCTCCCGGAGCAGGATCCGGCCCTGACGCAGTCGAACTGACCACGGCCGGAGAGGTCGCGGGAACGAGCGGAGGAGGACCGTCCGATGCAACAGAGCGATGTCATCGCAGAGGTCGTGCGGAGGTGGGTAACCGAGGTGCTACCCGGTCAGCTGTCCACTGCCGACCAGGCGGTCTGCATGGCGACCGCGTCGTACGAATCCGGGACCCCCATCCCGACCGTCTGCAGAGAGGTGACTGAATTCGTCAACTGCCGGGTGCAACATCCGGCGTATCGGGGAGGGGACGGACATGCGCTGGTCCTCCTGGCTTCGTAGGTGCGGCCGGGCGCTGATGATGCCCGCTGACGATCCCTGCGTCCCCGAAGCGGGCGCGGTGGCACTGGAGTGCGAGGCCTACCTCACCGGCGAGCTGGTCGAGCTCCGGAGGGCACGACGGCAGTACGTCCTCCCGTGGGAGTGGACCAACCTCCTCGCCCACGGGTCGGAGGACGCGCTGCGTACCTGTGCCGAGGCGAATGGTCTTCGGTCCCCGCCCCCTGTGGTGGCTGCCGACGGTGTCTGGGAAGCGGCCCGCTCCTACACAGCATCCCGGCTGCTCGGCCTCGTCGGTAGCGGTCGATCGCTGGCGGACCTCCAACGCAGGGTCCTCGTGCCCGTGGAGCTGTGCATGGCCTCGGACGGGCGGGCGGACTGGTGGCGGCCGAGTGAGTGGGTCATGGAGATCGAGTCCGCCCTCGACAGCGAGCGCCGAGCTCCAGGGGGTGCCGTCCACCGGGGATCCGAGCGTGAGCAAACCCGGCATTGAACGAATCGAGAGGGATCCACGAGGGAGAGAGCGCATGAGCGCATGTGCCGTCGCAGGCGGGCCGATCGGTCCCCGGATGATCACGGGACCCAGAGGAGGGACGGCCCCGTCGGACTTCGTCGAAGCGATGATCAACCGTGTCACGGAACTGGCGTTCGAGCTCGCCGACCATCGGCCCGAGCCCTCCGACGGGGGGAGCTGGATCTCGTTCGATGCCGCCCTCTGCGGGTTGCACAATGCGATGATCGCACTCGAGGAGCTCTCGCAGCGGACTGCCTCGTGATCCCGATGGGCCCGGGTTCGCCGGTCGGCGGGAGGGGCTCCGTATAGTTCCTGCCCGGACGAGGAGGTCGTCGGTGGACGTCGCTGCGATCCACACGGAGGGTCTCACCAAGCGCTACGGCGACGTCACCGCGCTCGAGCACCTCGACCTCGACGTCGGCCGGGGCGAAGTGGTCGGCTTCCTCGGACCCAACGGCGCGGGCAAGACCACCACCGTCCGCCTCCTGCTCGGGCTCATCCGACCCACCGAGGGCCGGGGCGAGATCTTCGGTCTCGACTGCCAGCGGAGGCCCGTCGAGACCCACCGCCGGCTCGCCTTCGTCCCAGGGGAGGCCAACTTGTGGCCGTCACTGACCGGCGCCGAGACGCTCCACCTGCTCGGGCGCGTCCAGGGGCAGGTCGACGAGGCATACCGGGACGAGTTGGTCGCCCGGTTCGATCTGGATCCCACCAAGAAGGTCAGGGCGTACTCGAAGGGGAACCGGCAGAAGGTCGTCCTCATCGGCGCCCTGATGGTTCGATCCGACCTCCTCCTCCTCGACGAGCCGACCACCGGGCTCGACCCGCTCATGGAACAGGCCTTCCGACACTGCATCCACGAGGCACGTGGCCGGGGCCAGACCGTGTTCCTCTCCTCGCACATCCTCAGCGAGGTGGAGGCACTCTGCGACCGGGTCGGCATCCTGCGAGAGGGCAGGCTCGTCGAGATGGGCACGCTCGACCAGATGCGGCACCTCAGCGCCCTCAGCGTGGAAGCGACCGTCGACGGCCCGGTCCCCGATCTGTCTGCCGTCCCGGGGGTGAGCGCGGTGGAGGTCACCGGACAGGCCCTTCGCTGCCATGTACGCGGACCGATCGAGCCATTGCTGAAGGTGCTGGCCGTCGCCAACGTCACCCAACTGCTGAGTCGGGAGCCTTCGCTGGAGGAGCTGTTCCTGGCCCAGTACGGACGAGAGGACGACGACGAGGCACCCCTCGGTGTCGGCTGAACGAGCGGTCCCGGGACCGGTGGGAGCGGCCCGGTCACGGACGGTCGTGATCTCCCGCACCGCACGCGGTGCCGTCCGCTCGGGGGTGCTGTGGGGCTACTTCTTCGGCATCGCGATCGCCTCGTCCGCCGTCAGCTACACCAAGATCTACAAGACCACGGCCTCGAGAGAGGCGCTCGGAGCGGCCTACGGATCGAACAAGGCGACGGCCGCCCTGTTCGGCCCCGCACTCCGCCTCCAGACGGTGGGCGGCTTCACGGTCTTCAAGATCTCGATGACCCTGATGGTCCTCGGCGCCGTCTGGGGCCTGCTCACCAGCACCAGGCTGTTGCGGGGCGAGGAGGACCGTGGGCGGTGGGAGCTCCTGCTCGCCGGGCAGACCACCCGGCGGGGTGCCGCCGGCCAGGCGCTCGGCGGCCTCGGCGCCGGGGTCCTCGCACTCTGGTCGGTTGCCGCACTCATCACCGTTCTGACCGGTCTGGATGCAAGCGTCGGAATCGCAGCCGGTCCGGCGCTGTACGTTGCGCTCGCCGCGGTGGCGGCCGCGGTCATGTTCCTGGCGGTCGGTTCGCTGACCAGCCAGCTCGCTGCCACCCGCCGCCAGGCGGCTGCATTCGCCGCGGTGTTCCTGGGTCTCAGCTACGGCGTGCGGATGGTCGCCGACGCCGGCGTGGGCCTGCACGGCCTCATCTGGGTGTCCCCGCTCGGTTGGGTGGAGGAGCTCCGGCCCCTCACCGCGCCCCAGCCGCTCGCGCTGGTTCCGATCGCCTGTTTCACCGCAGCGCTGTCCGTGGTCGCGGTGCAGCTCGCCGGGAGCCGCGACGTGGGGGCGAGCATCGTGCCCGACCGTGCGAACAGCCGGCCGCACCTGGGCCTGCTCTCCGGACCGACCGGGCTTGCGATCCGCCTGCTCCGACCCACGGTCGTCGGCTGGTGGGTGGCGATCACCGTGTCCGGGTTGCTCTACGGGCTCATCGCGAGGTCGGCGGGTGCCACCATCGCCGGATCGTCGGTCCGGCAGGTGTTCACGAAGCTCGGTGCTCCGGGGACCGGCGCAGAGGCGGTGCTCGGCGTGTGCTTCCTGGTCATCGCCGTCCTGGTCGCATTCGTGGCCGCAGGCCAGCTCACCGCGGCGCGGTCGGAAGAGTCCGAGGGGAGGCTCGACCACCTCCTGGTCCGACCGGTCTCCCGTTGGTCCTGGCTGGTCGGCCGGCTCCTCGTCGCGGTGGCTGTGCTCGTGGCGAGCGGGGTCCTGGCGGGAGTGTCCGCCTGGCTCGGCGCGGCGAGCCAGCACGCCGGTGTGGGTATTGCGACTCTGCTCGGGGCGGGCGTCAACCTCGTGCCACCGGCGGTCACGATCCTCGGGATCGGTGTGCTCACGTTCGGGATCCGGCCCCGGCTCACGTCGGTGGTCGTCTATGCAGTCCTCGGCTGGTCCCTGCTGGTCGTGGTCGTCGGTGGCATCGGCGCGACCAACCACTGGGTGCTCGACACCTCGGTCTTCCATCAGATGGCCTCGTCACCGGCGGTCCCACCGCACTGGGGAACGGACGGCATCATGACCGGCCTCGGTGCCGCACTGGCCGCTCTCGGAGCGCTTGCGTTCAGCCGGCGAGACCTGGAGGGCGAATAACCCCTCGCTCAGGCGGCTGACGGGCAGGACGCACCGCCAGGGGTGGCGGTCAGCCGGTCGGAGCGGGTCCCTCCATCGCCCCGCTGCCCTCCCATGCCTCGGCGGTCATGGGGCTGTCTGCCTCAGGAATGGGATCGGGCACCTCGGGTTCGTCCTGCTCCTCGGCGACTCGCGGGCTGTCGGGTCCGGCCCAGCCCTCAGGAGGATCGCTGGCCGGGAAGGACTCCTCTCCCTGCTCGTCCACAGCATCCGCGTTCATCTGCACCTCCTCTCGTGGGTCCGGGTGAGCCGGCGTGCTCGGGTCTCCGCCCCGCTTGCCCCACCCGACTCCGGCGGGATCGGTTTCCCGCCCTCCTGCAAACCTGCCACCCCCCGGTCGCTCGCGCCAGCGCGAGCGTTCCAGGGAGTTTCGGTAGCTCCATATCGGGATCGACATCCTGCGGACGAGGCACAGCGGTACCTCGGAACAGTGCGTTGTCCATGAATGCTCGTAGGATCCTGCGCGTGATCGGTCGGAGGAGTTCCCAGCAGCAGGCAACAATCGATCGTCCAGGGGGGACTGCTGCAATCGCCCCCGTGCCGAGCTCGGATCTGGCTCGTCAATCAGTGACTCGCTGCCGGTAACGCCCGTGGAGGGCCGCACCGATGAAGGGCTCCGCCGTGACGTCAGTTTTTTTGGCCTGCTCTGGATCTCGGCGGGGACGACGCTTGGCTCGGGTTGGCTCTTCGGGGCTTTCGTCGCGGTCACCATCGCCGGTCCCGCTGCGCTGATCGGCTGGCTGCTGGCCGCAGCCTTCATGGCGCCCCTGGCCCTCGTCTACGCCGAGCTGGGCGCCATGTTCCCCGAGAGCGGGGGCCCCGGTCGCTTCGCCAATCACGCGTTCGGGAGCCTGGCCGGTGCGACCTTCGGCTGGTTCGCCTACGTCCAGGCGGCGACGATCGTCCCGATCGAGGTGCTCGCCGCGATCGAATACCTGTCCACCAACTCCTGGGCCAGTGGCCTCTACAACTCGAGCAGGGGAACCCTCAGCGCCTCGGGCTATGTCGTGGCCGTCGTGCTCATGGGCGCCTTCGTCACGCTGAACCTCCTGGGCATCCGCTTGCTGGCCCGGACCAACTCTCCGATCACGGTGTTCAAGCTCGCCATCCCCGTGCTCACCGCCCTGGCCCTGATCCTGGCCGGCTTCCACATCGACAACTTCACGGCTGCCGGCGGCTTCTTCGTGCACGGCGGTGCCGGACCTGCCCGGGCCATTCTCAGCGCAATCACGGCGGGTGGTATCGCCTTCGCCGCTGATGGGCTTCGAAGGGGCACTCCAGGTCGGCGGCGAGAGCACCCACCCCCAGCGGGACCTCCCCCGGGCCGTCCTCGGAGCGTTCCTCGTCTGCACCGTGATCTACGTCGCCGTCCAGGTCGCCTTCATCGGTGCCCTCCCGCCCTCCCTTCTCTCGCAGTACTCCAGTTGGACAGGGCTGGCGACAGACCCGCAGCTCTCGAGGGCCCCCTTCTTCGTGCTGGCCGGCCTGGTGGGTCTCGTCTGGCTGGCCTGGATCATGCGTGTCGATGCCGTGGTCTCCCCCAGCGGAACCGGCCTTCTGTACCTGACCGGGGCGTCGAGGCTCGCCTTCGGGCTGAGCAGGGACGGCTACGTGCCCGAGCTCTTCCTCGTCGAGGAGGAGCGCACCGACGTCCCGCTCTGGGGAGTGATCATGTCCGGCGCGCTCGGCCTGCTCTTCCTCCTCCCCTTCCCGAGCTGGAACAAGCTCGTGAGCGTGGTCACCGGCGCCGTGGTGCTCATGTACGCAGGCGCGCCCCTCGCCCTCGGGTCTCTTCGGCGATCTCGGCCTGAGCGAGCCAGGCCCTATCGGCTCCCGGCGGCCCGCCTTCTCGCCCCGACATCATTCGTCTTCTCCACGTACATCGCCTACTGGTCGGGCTGGCAGACCATCTCGACCCTGATGATCGCCCTTCTTCTCGGCTATGGACTCATGGGCCTGGCCCGCTCGCTCCACTTGGACCTCGATCCGCCACGGATCCAATGGGCAGCGGCCTGGTGGCTCTTCCCCTACCTGACCGGCCTCTCGATCGTCTCCTACCTCGGCGACTTCGGCAGCGGCGGAATCCTGGGCGGGGCCGGGCCCTTCAAGGACGTGCTCGTGGGAGGACGCGGCGTGATCCCGCTGTGGTGGGACCTGGTCTGCCTGGCCGTCCTCAGCCTTGCGATCTACGCCGGGGCCATGATCCAGGGAGGCAGGGTCGGCTCGCCGCGGCGGCCAGTCACCGCGTAGCTCCTGGAGTCCGGCGCCCACCGCGACATCGTCACCTTGACCGCGCCCGTCTCCGAAGGTCGCTGGAAGACGTCGTATGCCTCCTCGATGTCGTCGAGCGCGAAGTTGTGGGTCACGAAGCGACTGGCGTCGATCTGATGGGAGGCCACCAGGCGTAGGAGCGTCGGCGTCGAGTAGGTGTCGACGAGACCGGTTGTGACGGTGACGTCGCGGATCCGGAGAGATTCGAGGTGGAGGGGGGCGGGTTTCCCAATGAACGCCCACGTTGGCGACGTGTCCACCCGGACGCACCAGCTCCGTGCAGAGCTCGAAGCTCTTGGGCACCCCGACCGCCTCGATGGCGACGTCTGCTCCCAGCCCGGCCGTGAGGTCCTTCACGAGCGCGGCTGCATCCTCCCGTCCATTGTCGACGGTCAGGTCGGCGCCGAAGGTCTTGGCCGCCTCGAGACGCGAGTCGGACAGGTCGATGGCGACCAATGGCTCGGTGCGAACATCCTGGCAGCGGTGATCGCGGCGAGACCCACCGGCCCCGACCCGACCACCGCGACGGTGTCACCTGGGCTGACGCTGCCGTTGAGCACCCCCATCTCGTAGCCGGTCGGAAGGATGTCGGCCAGCACGAGGATCTCCTCGTCGGTCGAGCTCTCGGGCACCGGGTAGGTGGAGGTGTCGGCGAAGGGGACCCGGACGTACTCGGCCTGGGTGCCGTCGATCGTGTAGCCGAGAATCCACCCGCCGCCGCCGAGGCACTGGCCGAACCGCCCCTCTCGGCAGAACCTGCACCGGGCACAGGACGAGACGTCCAGGCGGACGGGTCGGATGACGCTGCCCCGGTCCATCGTCCGCTTCCAGTGGAGGTCTGACCAGTGTCGGAAGTCCCTTTGGGGACGCGTCGACGGACGGATGGGTCGCGCGACCCTCGATCAATCCGGGGAGGGGCGGAACACCACCTTGACCGCCCTGCTCGCCACCTTGTCGAGTCCGGCCCGGACGGCGTCGCGGTAGCCGGCGAGCGGGAACTCGTGGGTGACGACGAGGTCGGCCGGGAATCCGCCCGTCGCCAGGACGTCGAGCGCCACGTCGATCGAATGGTCCCGGCCCGGGCGGGCGCGTCCGATCGAGGCTGCAGGATCGCGACCGTGGTCGACGGAGCCGATCAGGACGGCCTCCTTGTACCAGAGCGGGGTCATGTCGATCGTGCCGGTGCCCGTCGCGCCGAGCAGGATGACGGTGCCCCGGTTGGCGACCGCCCGAAGGGCATCGGTGGTGGATCCCGAGCTGCCGGCGGCCTCGACGACGTAGGGGAACCCGCCGGCGAGCATCCAGTCCGCTCCCGAGCCGACGGCCCGGACGCCGCGGATCGCGGCCAGCCGCTCGAAGGCCTCCGCCCCCGAGCCCTCGACCACGTCGGTGGCCCCGCAGGCCCGGGCGGCGGCCGCCTGGTGCGGATGGCGCACCAGGACGGTCACCGGGTTGGCCGGGAACAGCGCGGCGAGCGCGAGGAGCGCGGCGAGTCCGATGATCCCTCCGCCGACGACGAGGACGGGCTCGTCGTCGGGCGGCGGCTGCCGGCCGAGCCCGTGGAGCGCGATCGAGATCGGCTCGTGCAGCATCGCGATGCGGTCGGGGACACCGTCCGGGACCGCGTGGAGCATCGAGGCGTGCGCGACGACCTGTTCCGCCCAGCCGCCACCCAGGCCGTCGGTGAAGCCGATCGACCGCCCCGGCGTGAGGACGCGGCTGTCGAGCTCGAGGCAGCTCGACGGCCAGCCGCGGGCGCAGTTGGCACAGGGTGGATCGATCCCGCGGACCAGGCAGGGGAGGATCGGGTCCACCGCCACCCGGGCGCCGACCGGAGCGGCGCAGTCGGCGCCGGCCTCGATCACCGTCCCGGCGATCTCGTGGCCGAGCACGAACGGCAGGGTGCCGAGCGACACCAGGGTCGGCGACCCTCCACCGGACGGCGAGAACAGGTGCAGATCGCTGCCGCAGATCCCTCCGCCGGTCACCGCCACCCGCGCCCACTCCCCGGTCGGCAGCTCCGGTTCGGGCACCTCGGTGAGGGAGGCCGGAAACCCGGGGTCGGCCAGATCGAATCGGACGGCCTGCACGCCGGTAGTCTGCCCCAGCCCCGGAGCCCCGGAGCTTCCTGCCCCTGCGGTGCACTCCGGCGTGGTATCGACACCATCGAGCGGCCCGGCGGTTTGACGCCGATATACCTAGTTATCTAGTATGTAGATAGGGAATAGAGAGTGTGGTGCGGCGGGACGCCGTAACGACCGCCGGTTCCCGCACGCCGCCGCCCCGGATCGTCCCCGGGCGCACGAGAGGAGCCAGGAGAACGATGCCCCCGTCGACCCGTACCACCCGGAGGCCCCGAGTCGCCGTTGCCGGCCTCGTCGCGCTGGTCGCCCTTCTGACGGCCGCCTGCAGCACGGGATCTGCGTCCCCGACCACCACGTCGGCACCGGGATCCCAGAGCACCTCCGACCTGCCGGTGACGCTGCGCCTCGGCTACCAGACCAATCTCACCCACGCCGCCGCCCTGGTGGGCCTCCAGCACGGCATCTTCGCCAGGTCCCTCCCTTCCAGCGTGACCCTCCAGACCTCGACGTTCAACGCCGGCCCCGCCGAGGTCACCGCGCTCCTGGCGGGCTCATTGGACGCCGGCTACATGGGGCCCAACTCGGCCATCACCGCCTACTCGCAAGGGAACAAGTCGATCAGGATCATCTCAGGTGCCACCTCCGGCGGCGCGGCGTTGGTGGTCGCCCCGTCGATCACCTCAGCCGACCAGCTCAAGGGAAAGACCGTGGCATCCCCCCAGCTCGGGAACACCCAGGACGTCGCCCTCCGCACGTGGCTCTCCAAGCAGGGCCTCACCTATCCCGGCCCGAACGGGGGGAGCGGCGAGGTCACCATCCTCCCCGAGGAGAACGCGACGACACTGGCCTCGTTCGAGGCCGGCAGCATCGCCGGGGCCTGGGTGCCCGAGCCGTGGGCCGCCCGGATGGTCAGCGAGGGTCACGGTCACGTCCTGGTCAACGAGAAGTCGCTCTGGCCCGGGGGGCGCTTCTCGACCACGCTCCTCGTGGTGACCGCGAGCTTCCTCGCGGCACACCCCTCGGTGGTCGACGACCTGCTGAAGGGACAGCTGGCGACGACGGCGTTCATCGACGCGAACCCGACCGCGGCCCAGGCCGAGGCGAACAGACAGCTGGCCACCCTCACCGGCAAGGCGCTCAAGGCGCCCGAGCTGGCCACGGCCTGGTCGGACCTGACCTTCACCAACGACCCGATCGCCTCGTCGATCCTCACCGACCTCGCACACGCCAAGGCCACCGGCTTCAAGACCACCGACATCACCGGGATCTTCGATCTCGGACCGGTCAACCGATTGCTGCACGCAGCGGGCAAGAGCACCGTCTCGGCCGGATGAGCGCCCTTGCCTCCCCACCCCGCGAACGGGCGGCCGTCACGGCCCCCTCGGTCACCCTGATCGGCGTTTCCAAGCGCTACGGGGACCCATCGTCCGGGGTGGTCGCGCTCCACGACATCACCCTGGACGTCGCCCCCGGGGAGTTCGTCTGCCTGGTGGGCGCCTCCGGGTGCGGCAAGACCACCCTGCTCAATCTGATCGCCGGCCTCGACCGGCCGACCGCCGGGACCGTCGAGGTCCCCCGCCCGGACGCCGGCGCGGACCGGACGCCGCTGGCCATGCTCTTCCAGGACTCGGCGCTCTTCCCGTGGCTCACGGTTGCGGCGAACGTGGAGCTCCCACTGCGATTGCGGGGCGTCGCCAAGTCCGAGCGGCGGGCCACGGCGGCCGAACTGCTCGAGCGGGTCCACCTCGGCGGGTTCGGGGCGAAACGTCCGCACGAGCTCTCGGGGGGGATGCGCCAGCGGGCCGCCCTGGCCCGGGCCCTCGCCCAGGACGCCGGCCTGTTGCTGATGGACGAACCGTTCGGTGCCCTCGACGCCATCACCAGGGACCTGCTCCACGACGAGCTCGAGTCCCTCTGGTTGGACCGGCGCTTCACCGTCCTGTTCGTGACCCACAACGTCCGGGAGGCGGCTCGCCTGGGGGACCGGATCGTGCTGCTGACCAGCCGGCCGGGGCGAGTGGCGATGACGTTCCCGGTCGACCTCGAGCGACCACGCAGGATCGACTCGTCCGAGATCGCCGGCCTTGCCGCGCGGGTGACCGACCAGCTGCGATCGGAGGTCAGCCGCCATGGCCGGTGAGCTCTCCTCCCGACGGGCCACCGCACTGGCCGAACCGTCGGCGCCGACCCTCGACCAGGCGCTCTCCGGACTGGATGCCCTGGACGAGATCGGGCAGCCTCGGCGCGGCCGGCTCGGGTACCGGATCTGGCAGGCCACCTGGCCCAAACTGATCGCCCTCGGCCTCATCGTCCTGGTGTGGCAGATCGCCACGTGGACCCACTGGAAGCCCTACATCCTGCAGTCGCCGGCCACGGTGGCTCGGCAGCTCTGGGACCTCCTCGGCACCTCGCTCTTCTGGCAGTCCTGTTGGGTCACCGCCCAGCAGGCGTTTCTCGGGTACCTGCTGGTGGTGGTCATCGGGGGGATCGTGGGCACGGCCGTTGCCCGGGTGCCGGTGCTCCGGGCCGCCATCGGGTCGCTCATCACCGGGATGCAGACCATGCCATCGGTGCTCTGGTATCCACCGGCGATCATGGTGTTCGGGGTCACCTCCAAGGCGATCATCCTCATGATGATCCTGGGCGCCGCCCCCGCCGTGGCGAACGGCTTCATCAGCGGGATCGACCTGGTGCCGCCGAGCCTCCTCCGGGTCGGGCGCATCCTCGGTGCCCGCGGGCTGTCACTCGAGCGGCACGTCGTCCTGCCCGCCGCCTTCCCGAGCATCCTCGGCGGCATGAAGCAGGGATGGGCCTTCGGATGGCATGCCCTGATGGCCGGCGAGTTCCTGGTCCTGGTCGATCCCCTGAGCCTGGGGGGACGGGTGGTGAACGCGACGACCCAGGCCGAGTGGGCGGTGGTGGTCGCCCTGATGATCGTGATCGTCTTCATCGGGATCGTCGTCGACAGCGGCTTCTCCCGAGTCGATCGCTCGGTGCGGCGCCGGTACGGGCTCCTCGAGCCAGGGTCTGCGTGACGAGTCCCTCTAGGCGGCTGTCATGACCGGCTGGGCAGACATCACGTCGTGTGACAATTCGACGTGAGGGCCGCACACTGCGTGGTGACCAGCCGGTAAGTTGACGGTCGATGCCGCCATCCAAGGATGAAGTGGTTCGATTGATCGACGAGCTCGTCGACGCGAACGTGGCTGTCAGGGAACGTCTCCGGGACGCCGAGCGCGTACTCAAACGAGCGCGCAAGGTGTTCGACGAGGGGGCGGGCGTCGCAGAGACCTTCAAGTTGACCCCGTCCGCCGAACCCCGGCAGGCCGCGTTGATGGAAGCGCTCAACAGTCTGACCTCGGCACGCCACCGGCTGCGGGTCGCGGTCATCGCTGCCGGGATCGACGAGGGGATGAGCATCGGTGAGCTCGGGCGGGCCTTCGGGGTCTCGCGTCAGCTGGCTGCCCGGTATGCCAAGGAGGCCAGGGGCGAGCGCTGACTCGGCCGGGCCCCTGGGCGCCGGCGCGACCGGCACACATCGGTGCTCTCCCCTAGCATCGCCGGGATAGCAAGCGACGGATTTGGCGGGGGCGGACGATGACGGACGCCTCGACTGCCCACGGGAGGCGATCGGCAACCGGCAACGAGCGGATCGACGCACTCGACGGTCTCCGGGCGGTCGCCCTCCTCATCGTGATGGCCTACCACTTCGGCATGGGATGGCTGAAGGGGGGATTCTTCAGCCTCGACATCTTCTACGTGCTGTCGGGCTATCTGATCACCGGGCTCCTGCTCGGAGAGTACGCGACGCGGGGCCGCATCGTGCTCACCCAGTTCTGGCTCCGGAGGGCCCGTCGCCTGCTGCCGGCACTTCTGGTGCTCCTGGTGGTGGTGTCCCTGGTCGTGCGCTTCGCCCAGCCCGCCGGTCTGTTCCCCGACTACCGGATGGGTGCGCTCTCCGCGCTGTTCTACTTCTCCAATTGGTGGCAGATCGCGGCCTCGAGCAACTACTTCCTGGTCACTGCGGTGAGCTCGCCCCTCACCCATACCTGGTCGCTGGCCGTGGAGGAGCAGTTCTATCTGGTCTGGCCGCTGGTCGTGGTTGCCGCGATGCACCTCGCAAGGAGCTTCGCACGAGGGGTCCGGGTCCTTCTGGTGGTCTCCGCGCTCGGCGCGGCCGCCTCGATGGTCGAGATGGCGGTGCTCTACAGCCCGACCGCCAACCTGACCCGGCTCTACTTCGGCACGGACACCCACGCGCAGTCGATCCTGGTCGGCGCGGTGCTGGCCTGCACGATGACGCTGATCCAGGCCGGACGCGGTCTCGGGGGAATGGCCCCGCACGCGAGATCCCGAACCGCCCGCGTCGTGCTCACCGCGGTCGGAGGCGCCGGCCTCGCCGGCACGCTGATCCTTTCCTCCACCCTCTACGGAACCTCGTCGCTCGACTACCGCGGCGGCTTCATGCTCTCGGCGCTGTCGGCCGCCGCGCTGGTCATCGGTGCGGTGTGCGTCCCGGGCGGGGCGTTGGCCAGGTGCCTCTCCGTGCGCCCGCTGGTGTGGATGGGGATGGTCTCCTACGGGGCGTACCTGTGGCACTACCCGGTCTTCGTCGAGCTCGACGCGACCCGGACCGACACCAACGGCCTCGGGCTCCTCTGCCTCCGGTTCGCGGCGACGTTCGCGTTGGCAACCGCGAGCTACTACCTGGTCGAGCGCCCGGTCTTGGAGGGCGTCTTCTGGCGTTCCCCGAGAGCACTCGGTCCGGCGGTGACCCTGGTGGTGGGCACGGCCGTGCTGGTGGTCGCCGCAACCGAGCTGCCGGCAAGTGCCGCAGTCAGCGTCCACAGCTTCCGGACCGCTTCTCCGCAGGCGGCACCTCCCGTGGTGGTCGTTCTCGGGGACAGCACCGCACTCACTCTCGGCTACGCGCTCGCTGCGACGGCACCTCCGGGGACGCGGGTGGTCACCGACGGTCTCTACGGGTGCGGGCTGGCCATCGGCTCCTGGGTCTCCAACGACCCACCGACTGCACAGCTGGCCATGTTCCCCGCCTGCAACGAGGCAACCGCGGCGGATCGACAGTGGCCGCGGCTGGATGAGCTGAGCGTCTCCGGCACGGCGCGCGGCGACGTGGTCCTGTTCGTGGCTGGGGTGTGGGAGGTTCAGGACATGGTCCGTCAGGGTCGATGGGTCGACATCACCGATCCGTCGTTCCAGCGCTACGAGCTCTCGCAGATGCGCTCGGCGGTGCGGATCGCAACGGCCCACGGAGCACATCTCGACTTCACCACCATGCCGGCCATGGCCAACGGCGCGAGCTTCGGCCAGGCGCCGTTTCCGCAGGACCAGTCGCGCAGACGGGTCATCTACGACCACCTGATCCGGACGGTCGCGGCCGAGTTCCCGCGATCGGTGGGCGTCATCGACTATGGAGGTCTGCTCTCCCCGGGTGGCGTCTTCCACGAGGACCTGGATGGCGTGCAGGTCAGGACGCCGGACGGGATCCACACCCCGTCGTACGCCCCGGGGAACCAGTTCGCCGGCAACTCGACCGAAGGGGTCGCCCATGCGTTCTACGACTGGCTCTCCCCCCGTCTGTGGCCGCTGATCCTGGAAACAGGCCGCGGCGCTGGTCAGAGATAGCTGGGCAGCCCCACCCGGTCGTCGAAGCGGGGCCCGCGTCGGCGGGTCGACCACGGCTTCCAGAGCCAGAGCGTGAGGCAGAGGCCGATGACGCCTCCCAAGAGGAGGATCACCCCGAGCGTCGCGAAGCCGCCGTAATGCTGGAAGATCGGGCTGCCGGGCGTGTGGGGTCCGATCCAGACACTGGGAGGTCCGAAGTTTCTGGGGATCCGCACGCCGGAAGAACCCCGGACGACCGAGGCGACAGCCGTCCCCCGACCACTGGAGAGGAGGAGGAGCCCGGCGGCCCCGGCGACGAACGACACGAGGCCGCACCACACGGCCATGGCCCAACGGGTCGGGCTCCGTCCCTCCGCGACGGGGGCATCGGAGACGACGCCGCGGGCCGTGGCCCAGGAGGCGGCGAAGGACCGGGCGTCGAAGACGGCATTGCCGAGCACCTCCTCCGCGGAGACACCGTCGGCTTCGGCTTCGGCAAGGTCCGCTGCGAGGTCGGCCGCCATCTCGCTGGAGACCGCGTCCGGTACTCCGAGCCGGCTCCATTCCTTGCGGCACTCATCCACGAACCCGTTCATCACACCCCCGCTTCGATGGGTCCGAGCACCGCGTCGACGGCGTCCCGGGTCGTCCGCCACTCGGCGATGCCGGACGCCAAGGCCCGCGCTCCCTGCCGCGAGAGGCTGTAGTACTTGCGGGGGGGACCCCCGTTGCTCGCGGCCCGATGGGTGTCGACCAGGCCGTCTCTCTCCAGCCGGCCCAGCAACGGGTAGATCGATCCCTCGCCGACGATCGAGAGTCCCCGACCCCCGAGGCGCTTGGTCATCTCGTAGCCGTAGGCAGGACCCTCCTTCATCACTGCGAGAAGGCAGAGGTCGAGCACGCCACGCAGCAGCTGGGTCCTGCGGCCCCCGGTTACTACCATGCGAGACATGGTACCCACAGCTATCTTGCAGTGCAAGTCTCGGGGACCGCGGTGGGGAGGTCCGGTCGATGGAGGTCGGCCGACCGATCCCCCCGGTCCGCACATCCGGGTGTGGTTAAGTGTCCATATGGACTACCGCCTGCTCGGATCGACCGGCGTCACGGTGAGCGAGCTGTGCCTCGGAGCGATGATGTTCGGGGCCTGGGGCAACCAGGACCATGACGACTCGATCCGGATCATCCACCGGGCGGTGGATGCCGGCATCAATTTCGTCGACACCGCGGACGTGTACTCCGCCGGCGAGTCCGAGACGATCGTGGGTGAGGCGCTCAAGGGCCTGAAGCGGGAGAAGATCGTGCTCGCCACCAAGGTGCACGGTCAGATGGGGCGCAATCCCAACGCGCAGGGTAACTCGAGACGGTGGATCATCGCCGAGTGTGAGAACAGCCTGCGGCGCCTCGACACCGACTACATCGATCTCTACCAGATCCACCGGCCCTCGCCGGAGTGCGACGTCGACGACACCCTCGGCGCCCTGAGTGATCTCGTACGGGAGGGCAAGATCCGTTACGCGGGGAGCTCCACCTTCCCGGCGCACGATGTGGTCGAGGCGCAGTGGGTCGCCGAACGGCGGGTGCGCGAGCGCTTCCGGACGGAGCAGCCGCAGTACTCGATCCTGGCACGGGGCATCGAAGCCGATCTGCTGCCGGTCTGCCAGCGGTTCGGGATGGGCGTGCTCTCCTGGAGTCCGCTCGCGGGAGGCTGGCTGACCGGTGCCTTCGGGGAGGGCAAGGAGAACGTCTCGCGTCGCTCGGCCATGCTGCCGGACCGCTACGACCTCAGCAACCCCACGAACCAGCAGAAGCTCGAGGTGGTCACCCGGCTCCAGAAGCTCGCCGACGAGGTCGGGCACTCGCTGGTCGAGCTCAGCCTCGCCTTCGTGCTCGCCCACCCGGCGGTGACCTGCCCGATCATCGGACCCCGGACCATGGAGCAACTCGAGTCCCAGCTCGCGGTGACCGGGATCTCGCTCGGCGACGAGGTCCTCGATCGGATCGACGAGATCGCGCTTCCCGGTCAGAACGTGGGAGGCGCCGATCCCGGGTGGACCCCGCCGTCGATCTCGGACAAGCGCCTCCGGCGCCGGTAGCCGCCCCGGCTGCAGCCAGGGGTCGCTCGGGAGGGCGCTATCAGCGGACGCGCAACCTCGGGTGCGGGCATGAAAGACGCTGCCATCGCGGCAAGCTGCGCGAGGATCACACCCATGTCGGGTCACGATTCGGAATCGGTGCAATCGGCCATCCGGGAGCTCATCCGGGCCTATCGGGACGTGAGAAGCATGGCGCGGAAGCACGAGGCGACGCTGGGCCGGGCGCTTCGCCGGCTCGAACGAGGTGCGGATGTCCCCTCCACCATCGAGGCCATGCCCCCGCAGGTGCCGAGGCGGGAGAGCGTCGATGCGCTCAACGGCCTCGAGCAGGCGCGGCACCGGCTCCGTCTGGCGGCGATGGCGGACTGTCTCGCCTCCGGGATGTCGATCGGCGAATTCGCTCGGCAGTGGGGCTTTTCCCGCCAGCTGGCGGGTCGCTACGCGAGCGAACTCCGCGGCGGGCAGGCGGAGACGGGGCGTGCCGACGGCGATCTTCCCGGTCCGGGCTCCCGGAGGATGGTCACCTGGTAGCGGCGCCGGCCGGCGGTGCCGAGGGGTCGGTGCCGGTCTGGCGCCAGTAGGGCCGGCCGGGCGTTCGCTTCTGGATCAGGATGAACACGGTGCCCCAGGGGTCGCAGAACCAGGAGGTTCGCAGCCAGGCCACCTCTGCGATACCCGAGGTCAGGAAGGTCACCCCCCGCGATTCGAGGTCCCGTCGCGTGATCTCGATGTCGTCGCACACCAACCCCACGTGGGTGAGACCGACGTCCGTGATCCGGGGCGCGTCCTCTGACGGCGCAGCGCTGGCAACTCCCGGGTACTCGATCAGCTCGAGAACATGGTCGTCGGCATCGAGGCCCATGATGGCGGCCGTCACGGCCACCGGGCTCGGGACCAGCTCACCCATGTCCCGTTCGATGGCGTCACCGGTCATCTCGTACGGGGGCGAGAGCACCCGGAGCCCGAGGACCTCCGAGTACCAGCGGGTTGCGTCCCGGACGTCCGGAACGCAGACGGCGGCGTGGGCGAAACCCGTCAGCATCCAGCGGTCAGGACTCGGCGATGCGGACCGCGAGGTCGCCGCCCACGAACGAGAGTGCGGCCGCCGCGGCACCAAGCCCTTCCGCCACACCGATCGCGGGGATGCTGACCAGACTGGTGACGACGTCGAGGGAATCGCTGAGCAGTCCTGCGGTGACCCAGGACCTGGTTGCTTCCGGGTCAGCGTTGCGAGCGGCCCGGACCGTTCCGACCCCGATGGCGAGGTCCCGGATCCCGATCGTCCGGAGGAGCATCCGGGACGCTCCGGTTGATTCTTCCCGCGACGAGATCCTGAACAGCGCTCCGGGCGCGGCGATGATCGTCACTCCGACGCCGATGCGGAGCCAGCCCATCCATTCACCCGGGGTCACCGCGGCAGTCTACGGCCACTGGCCGGCCCGGCCCGGGTGCATCGCCACGCCGACGTGGATGCGACGGGAGGGTCCTGCGATCCCGGTGATCCTCAGCAGGGGCAGATCCGCTCGGATAGCGTCGTTCGATGGCGCCGGTTCCGCGGTCACTCGATCTCAAGGGCATCTGGTTGTTCTCGAACTGCTCCGAATCGGAGCTGAAGAAGATCCGGCGCTCGCTCGCCGACGCCCGTGTGGCCGAGGGCGAGTGGCTGGTCGGGGAGGGCGAGATGGGGTCGTACCTCTTCGTGATCGTGAGCGGCAGAGCCGAGGTGAGGCGCAACGGGAAGACGGTCGCCGAACTGGGGACCGGGGACCACTTCGGCGAGCTGTCCCTGCTCGACCGGAGACCGCGCTCGGCGTCGGTCGTGTGCAAGACGGACGTGGAAATCCTGCTGCTGTCCCGCCGCGACTTCGACCGCCTGTTGGACACCGTCCCGGCCATCGCCAGGAAGGTGATGCGGTCGATGGCAGCTCGACTCCGTGCGTCCGACGACCGGGTCTATGCCTGAGGAAAGGAGCACGGATGACGGATGAGCGCGAATTCGGCGGCAGGATCGGGGGCGACTGGCGGGATTCCGAGCCCTGGTGGCCTCCGACGCCGACACCCCCTGCCGGAGCGCCGAACGTCGTGCTGATCGTCCTGGACGACGTCGGATTCGCGCAGCTCGGGTGCTACGGATCCGACATCGATACCCCGGTCCTCGACGGTCTCTCGGCGGAGGGGATCCGTCTCACCAACTTCCACACCACCGCCCTGTGCTCTCCGACCCGGGCCTGTCTGTTGACGGGACGCAACCACCACCGGAACGGGATGGGACGTGTGGCCGATCTGGCGATCGGGTTCCCCGGCTACTGGGGGAAGCCGCCCCGCGAGAACGGCTTCCTCTCGGAGATCCTCCAGGCGACCGGCTACGCCACCTACGCGGTCGGCAAATGGCACCTGAGCCCGGAGGACGAGACCAACATGGCCGGGTCGCGCGGCTCGTGGCCCCTCGGGCGCGGCTTCGACCGGTGGTACGGCTTCCACGGTGGTGAGACCCATCAATTCATGCCGGCCCTCTACCACGACAACCACGCGGTGAGGCCCCCTCGTACGGCGGAGGAGGGCTACCACCTCAGCGCGGATCTCGCCGACCGGGCGATCGAGTTTCTGGGCGACCTGCGGGCGGTCGACGCCGACAAGCCGTTCTTCCTCTACTTCTGCACGGGAGCATGCCACTCACCGCACCACGCGCCCCGGGAGTGGATCGAGCGCTACAAGGGCAAGTTCTCGAACGGGTGGGACAGCTGGCGCGAGGAGACGTTTTCGCGGCAGCGCGCGCTCGGGGTGATCAGCGAGGGGGCCACCCTGTCACCCCGCCCCGAGTGGGTCCCCTCCTGGGAGGGTCTGGGAGACCGCGAACGGGCTCTTGCCGAGCGGTTCATGGAGTCCTTCGCCGCCTACCTGTCCTACACCGACCAGGAGATCGGCCGGCTCCTCGCGTTCCTGGACGATCTGGGTGACGCCGACAACACCCTGGTCATGGTGGTGTCGGACAATGGTGCGAGCTCGGAGGGTGGTCGGGACGGAACGATCAACGAGGGGCGGCTCTCCAACTTCGACGGGTCGGGGACCGGGGAGATGTACCGGCGGATCGACGAGATCGGCGGACCGTCGAGCCACAACAACTACCCGTGGGGTTGGACGATGGCGGGGAACACCCCCTTTCGGCGCTGGAAGCGGGAGGTGCACGAAGGGGGGATCGCCGATCCCTGCATCGTCCGCCTCCCGACGAACGCCCGCGTGGACTCCGGTGGGGTCCGCCGGCAGTTCGCCCATGCCATCGACGTCATGCCGACCGTGCTCGAACTGGCGGGGATCGGGGCGCCGGAGGCCATCGGCGGCATCGCCCAGTCGCACCTCGACGGGACGAGCTTCGCGTACCTGTTGACGGGGGAGGGAAGGGAGGCGCCCGGACGGCACGTCACCCAGCACTTCGAGATGCTGGGTTCCCGGGCGATCTACCACGACGGGTGGAAGGCGGTGACCTTCCACCCGGTGGGTCCGCTCTACGACGACGGGCTCAGCGTCAACGCGCCGTTCGACGAGGACGTCTGGGAGCTCTTCTTCGTGGAGGACGACCCCTCCGAGACCGAGGACCTCGCCGGGCAGTACCCGGAGAAGGTGCGCGAGCTCGTGGAGCGCTGGTGGGTCGAGGCGCGCAAGAACGACGTGCTGCCCCTCGACAACAGGGTGATGGAAGCCATCGCCCACCCGAAACCGGACTCCCGGCGACCCCGCGACACCTTCCGGTATTTCCAGGGAGGCGCCCCGGTCCCCGAAACGGTGGCGGTCAAGCTCTGCAATCGGCCGCACCTGATCTCGGTGGCGATGGACGTGGACGATGCGGTCGAGCCGAGCGGCGTGCTGGTCGCTCTGGGCTGCGCCCTGGGCGGATGGTCGTTCCACGTCCTGGGGGGCCGGTTGCGGTACGTCCACAACCTGTACGGACGGGAGCGGCACGTCCTGCTCGCCGAGAGGGTGATCGGTCCGGGTCGCCACTCGGCACAGTTCCGATTCGAGACGGACGGACGTGGGGGCGGTACGGGAACCCTCCTGCTCGACGACGAGACGGTGGCCGAGGGGACGATCGACCGGTTCACGCCGGCCGTCTTCAACGAGGTCGGGATCGGCCTCACCTGCGGCTACGAGTGGGGACCGGCGGTCGGCGAGGGCTACACCGCCCCGTTCGCGTTCAACGGGGGCATCATCCGCGCCGAGGTGACCACGACCGGTCCGGCGGTGCTCAATCCCGCACTGGAGATCGCTGCGATCCTGGCAAAGCAGTGACCTGTCGGTCGCCTCAGAGGCCGATCTCCGGCTCGAGCATCGAGACCGTGACCTGTTCCTCGTTGGTCATGACGCGCCCGATCGTGCGGTCCCGGAAGATCGCCGCGGCGAAGACGGCGGCGAAGGCGATGCAGCCTGCCGAGATGAGGTAGGCGAGGTGGTAACCGGAGAGCATGGCGGTGTCCGGGGGTGCGCCGCCTGCCACGAGCGTGCGGGTGCGGGTCTCCGAGACGCTGGCCAGAATGGCCACTCCGAGCGCCGCTCCGAGCTGGATCGAGGTGTTGGCCAACCCTGAGGCCAGTCCGGTGTCGGCCGGGGACGCGTCGTGCATGGCGAGGGCGACCGAGGGGGAGAAGGCGATGCCGGCCCCGGCGCCGAAGAGCACCATCCCCGGCAGCACGTCGGTCAGGTAGCTCGCGTGCAGCGGCAGGAACACGAAGAGCATCAGTCCGCAGAAGATGAGCAACAGCCCGGGGATCAGGGTGTTGCGGGCCCCGAACCGGTTCATCAGCCTGGCGGCGATGAACAGCGAGAAGAGTGCGATCAACAGGTTCATCGGCAGGAAGGCCAGACCGGTGGCGACCGGGCTGTAGCCGAGGATGTGCTGGAAGTAGAGGGCGCCGATGAAGAAATTGCCGAACATCCCGATCGGGAAGAGGAGGCGTACGACCGTGGCCCCGGTGGTGTTGCGGGAGTTGAACATCCGGAGGGGAACCATCGGGTCGTCGAGGCGCGACTCCAGCCAGACGAAGAGCCCGAGGAGCACCAGGGCAACCGCTCCGACCCCGATGGTGCGCAGCGTGAGCCAGCCGTAGGTGCTGGCTTCGACGATGGCATAGACCAGCAGCATCGCCGAGACGGTGACCAGGACCGCCCCGAGCACGTCGACTCCGTTGCGGATGCCCCGACCGGGCCGCTCATGGATCAGGATCGAGCCGAGGACGAGCGTGGCGGCACCGATGGGGACGTTGATGAAGAAGATCCAGTGCCAGCTGAGCGCCTGGGTCAGCGCACCCCCGACCAGGAGACCGATGGCCCCGCCGGCCGAGGCCACGAACGCGTAGACACCCATGGCCCGTGCCTTCTCCCTCGGGCCGGTGAAGATGGTGACCAGGATGCCGAGGATGGTCGAAGCGACCACCGCCGCCCCCGCCCCCTGGACGAACCGGGCGACGACGAGCTCGACCTGGGTCCGGGCCAGGCCACAGAGGATCGAGGCCACGGTGAACAGGGCCACGCCGGTCACGAAGACCTTCTTGGGCCCCACCAGGTCACCCACCCTCCCCGCCAGCAGGAGGAATCCTCCGAAGGTGATCAGGTAGGCGTTGATGACCCAGGCCAGGGACGAGGTGGTGAAGTGCAGGTCCCGCTGCATCGACGGCAGCGCGACGTTGACCACCGTTGCGTCGAGCACGATCATGAGCTGGCCGATGCAGAGAACCACCAGGGCGATCCAGCGCCTGCGGCTGCTGTCGCCCCGCTCCTGGACGATCGCCCTCCCCGGGGCACGCAACGACTCTCTCCCGGCGCTCACTTGGGGTGGAACGCCCCCCGGCGGGCTCTATTCCCGTGGCGATCGGGTGCCGGCCATTTCCCGGGATCAAGGAGGGAGCGTCGGACGCCGATCATCTCCTGGTGAGATCGATCGCGCCCGGCGCCGGGCGGACAGGGTCAGATGGGGAGGTCGAGCGCCTCCCGATGAACGACCCGTTCACCCAGGGCTCCGACGAAGGGTTGTGGCGTCGCCATCTCTACCTGGGCATCGTGTCGTTCGTCGCCGGCGGGATGTTCCTCCTCGTCTACGTCGCGATCACCCCTCACGGGCCCCATCGGGAAGCGATCCTGTGGGTCGATCTCGCGGCGATGGTGGGATCGGTGCTGGTCATCGGTCCCGTCGGTACACGATCGCTGTCGACCCCCTGGCGCGACACGTTCTTCTTCTGCTGGTCTGCCGCAACCGTCGTCGTCATCGCCATCGGCCTGAGTCTGGACGGTGGGGCGGGAAGCCCGATCGCCGGACTCCTCGTCCTGCCGGTGCTCTTCGGCGGTCTGCTCTACAACCTCCGAGACTCGATCGGCCTGGCGGTGCTGGCCCTGTTGCTCTTCTTCGTCATCTTCGTCGCCGGTCCACCGGTGAGTGGAGGACGGGTCCTGGCCACGGGTGTCATGGTGGCCGTGGCCGGTGCGATCTCCGCCACCGCCGCCGCGAACCGCTCGCTTGCAGAACAGGAACGGAAGGCGCTCACCGATCGCCTCCACCGATTGGCCACCTATGACGGCCTCACCGGGTGTCTCAACTACCAGGCGTTTCAGGAAGCCCTGAGCAGCGAATCCACGCAGGCCGAGCGTTATGGCCGCGCCTTCACCGTGGTGATCGCCGATCTGGACGGGTTCAAGACCATCAACGATCACCACGGGCACGCGGTGGGAGACGTGACGCTGACCACGCTCGCCGCAGAGATGCTGCAGGGCGTGCGTTCCGTCGACAAGGTCGGAAGGATCGGAGGGGACGAGTTCGCGGTCCTGCTCCCGGAAACGTCGAGTGACGAGGCCGAGGTGCTGGTGGAGCGGATCCGGAGCCGAACGCTGGCCGCAGTCACGCCCGAACGGGTGACCGTGAGCTTCGGGGTGTCGACGTGGAGCGGGCACGGTGACTCCGCATCCGAGCTCCTGCGGCGCGCCGATGCCGCCCTGTACGAGGCCAAGCGCCGCGGGCGCAACAGGATCGCTGTGTGGTCCGACTCGTGCGTTCCGCCGCACCCCTGACCCAAGGTTGACGTGGCGAATCGGGGGCACCACGCCTCCTACCGCGAGGCTGCGCCCAGAGCCTCCTCGATGTCACCGATCGCCGCCTGCTCGGCCTCGCTGACCTCTTGCCCGTGCTCCCGGTGGGCAGCCGCGACCTTGTGGGCCAGCGTGACGATGAACGTGCGATAGTCATCGACCTCTGCCGCCGTCGCCTTGCGCTCGAGCAGCGCGACCGACTCACGCAGGTGCTGCAGCTCGTGGTCCTTGAGCTCCGCGGGTGAGTGGTAGTGGGTGTGATCCCGTTGCGGTTTCGCCGCGACGATCTCATCCAGGAGCTGGCTCTCGCCGTGCTGCTGGCGCGCCTCGACATAGGCCTTGGCCATGGCGATCGTCTCGCGAAAGGAACCGCCCCGCTGCGCGGTGACCACGATCATCCCGGCACCCGGTGGGGCTTCGAGGAGCAGCTGCCATTCCTCCGTCGTGAAGTCTGACTTCGAGGTCATCGCAGTCCGCGCACGTCAGCTGACGGTGATCTTCAACGTGGCGGTGGCCGTGTTGTGCGTCGGTGAGGCATTGTCATGGACGGAGATCCCCACCGAATGGGTGCCATTGGTGGCGCCCGGGCTGACCGTGCCGGTGATCTTGCCCGTCGGGCTCAGGGTCAATCCAGCCGGGAGCTTCGGTGTCGTGTTGGACCACGTGAAGGGAGCGACGCCTCCGGCCTCGGTGAGCTGTTGCGAGTACGGGGTGCCCTTCTTGGCGGTGCCGAGGCTGAGCGTGGTGATCTTGATCACCACCACCTTGAGCGTGAACGTCTGCTTCGCGTTCGGGGCCACTCCGTTGCTTGCGGTGATGGTGATGGTGGAGGTTCCTGTCGCCGTCGCCGTCCCCGAAAGCACACCGCCACTGCTGAGGCTCACACCCCCGGGCAGGGTGCCGGTCTTGGTGAAGGTCATCGTGGTCGGGTAGCCGCTGGCCTTGACGGTGAAGGTTCCGAACTTGCCCTTGACGAAGGTCGCTGTTGCCGCCGAGGTGAAGACGGGAGCCTTGTTGGTGACGGTGACCGTCGTGGATCCCGTCGCCGCGCCATCAGTGCCGGTGATCTTGTAGAGGCCGGGGACGGTGGCCGAGCAGGAAACACCCGTGCAGCCGGCCCCGGTCGACGAGCCGGAGCCGTCCGGGGCGATGGTGAAGGTCGTCGCACCGGCGAGATTACCCATGGCGAACCCGAGGGAGTCGGTGCCATCGGCGGTCAGGCTGACCGCGGTTCCCGACGGAGTCGTCGATACGCTCGGTGTCACGGTGAGCGTGTTGGGGATGCGGTGGTACCCGAGCACGTCCAGGTTGGTTGTCCCGGCGGTGGTCAACGCTTCGGTGACGCCCGTGGTCCCGAAGGCGTTGAAGGAATCCGGCGTGGAGGACGCGTAGTCCTGCGCGTCGGCTCCACTGACCGTGTTGAACGGCACCAGATTCGTCGTCCCGTTGTTGATCGAGAGGTAGGCACCCGCCTGGTACGCGGTGAGGCTGCGGGTACCGGGTGCCGTGTAGCGGAAGAGGTCATTGAGCGTGTAGAAGCCGTTCTGGTTGAGCCCCGGGATCCTCCCCATGACCTCGGAGAGCTCGTGCTCGGCGACCCCGATGAAGTCGTAGTCGCCTGTGACCGCGCGGTTGGTGGGACTGAACGTGTAGGGCTGCACACCGAAGGTGATGGTGGGGATGTGGGTGCTGCCGCAGGTGGACAATGAGAAGCAGTTCGCCGGAAGAAGGCCGATGGCCATTGCATCGGCAATCGAAATGCACCAGGTGGCTCCCCCGGTGGGATCGGATGCCGGCACGTCCTGGGCCGAGGTGGTCTGATCCGGCTGCGTCTCGGCCGCCTTCAACGCGCCCTCGGGCGTCGCGTACGAATAGCACGGCAAGCCCTGACTCGATCCCCCCAGTCCCGATCCGCTGTACACGACATTGACGTCGACGGTAATGGGGTCGCTGTATTCGGCCTCGTACTGGCCGATGGCGTAGTTGAACGCCGATTGGATGTTGGCGGACTGTGCGGACCCGGTCACCGTCGGATCGTAGATCGGCACGATGGTGAGGTGGGTACCCTGCGCTGTCGTGATCGGGGCCCGGGCCTTGGGTCGTGCAGTTGCCGGGGGTATGAACGTTCCCGCGATCCGACTCGGACCGATCGGCAACGTTGAGGCAGCCGGCGCGGTGGCACCTGCGGACGGGGACAAGCCGACGATGGCGCCTCCGAATCCCGAGACCAGCGCGAAGAGCGCGGTGGTGATGACGATCACCCTCTTCGGGAGCCGTGCCGCCGTTCTTTCGGACAACTGCCACACAGTCGCACGCGGGGACAGACTCCGCCCGTCGAGGTTGCGCATGATGTTCCGCCCTTCCCGCTCCTCAGCAGTGCCCAATGCACTCGGTACTGCCTCTCTACCACAACCAAGACCGATGTGCTCCGGCTCGCCCATGCGAGCCCGACCGCGCAAAACAGTTCGCGACGGCGCCGCGGACTGTTCACCCGCGCGTCACCCGATCGACGGCCCGCGGTCAGATCACAGGGCGTTCACCCAAGTCCGGGTTTGAGACCCGGTTCGGCGTGAGTGGACTCGTTACAGGACGCCACAAGCGATCCCGATGCGGACGTCACAGGATCAGTTCGAGCATGTTTTCGCGACTAACTCAGTGCTCGATCGGCCTCACGGTCGCCTCCATAGACGGCCAAGGCGTAGACCACCAGAGCAGCAATGACGACGTAAACGAACGCCCACACCGGGTAGAACGGCATCCACCAGATCGCACTGACGCCGGCGATCACTCCGGCGACGATTCCGACCCACCGGGCAACATTGGAACCGACGACGACGTAGAAGCCGCAAATAATTAGGATGGCGGCCACGACGATGTCCACCCATCCGTACGTTTTGAGGCTGTGCCCGAAGATGGCAGCCTCCAGGTTGGCAGGTAGGACGCCGTGGTACGAAAACGCCCATATGGCATCGAATACCTTCATGATGCCACCCCAGATGAGCACGATTCCGGCAAAGAGAACCCAACCTTCCCCTCGGTGTTCCATCGTTACCTCCGATCTAGCCCCGCGCCATTGTCCATTATGGTCACGCCAGCACCCCGCCAATCAGCATCTACCTGTCCATTCGGAAAGGCAAGGACCGCCGACCTCCTAAGCAGGGCCCCAACTCAACGGCATGAGCGAGACCTCGGGCAACCCCATATCGCGTCGTCACGCGGGGTCGCTTGTGAGCGCATCCACAAGCGGGACCACACTGCGTGCATCCACAAGCGGGACCACACTGCGTCAGGGGTGGGCGTGTCCCCTTGCCGGTCACGGACCCGTCTGCCTATGACGCCGCCGTGGTCGACCGCAAGGCGGATGGTGGGGTCAAGATCGTCAAGAAGCACGAGACACCGACCCGGGTCGGTGGCGTGCTGGGCGGCGGGTTCGGCCTTGCGACGGGTCTGGTCATTGCGCTGTTCCCAGCTGCCGCAGGCGGAGGTGGTCTGCTCCTCCCGCCGGGGGTGGCGGTGCGGTTCTCGGAGCGGTCGCCGGGCATGCAGCAGCCCGCATGAGCAGAACCGACCTCAAGGAGCTGGGCGAACAGCTGGACAGCGGCCAGGCGGGCCTTGTGGTCGATGCCGTCTCCGACATGCAGTCAAGGGTCGAGGCTGCCATGAAGCGCTCATCGGGTTGGGCCTTGGGGTCATGCTGACTCCCTCGGTGAACGTGGTGCAGTCCGCGTTTCCGGAAAACCAGCAGAGCGAGATCTCCGGGCTGTCCCGCTGCGTGTCGAACCTGGGCTCGTCACTCGGCACAGCGATAGCCGGAACCATTCTCGTTTCCGGGCTTACCGACCCGACGCGGTCCTACGGCCTGGCCATGATCGTGGTTGCCGCGTTCGGCTTCATCGGCCTCGGGGTCACGTTCTTCCTGCGCACTCCGGAGCCCGCCCTGGTGGCGTAGGGGAGCAGGGCGGGGAAGGTGGCTCGGCACGCGCCGTCATCGCCATCGGTGCCCCGGTCAGCCGGTCCCCCGGTCCCCCGGTCAGCCGGTCAGCCGGTCCCCCGGTCCCCCGGTCCCCCGGTCCCCGGTCAGCCGGTCAGGGCAGCATGAAGCTGCCTGTAGGTGCTGTCGACGGCGTTCAACGTGCTCAAGAAGGACTGACTCTGGAGCGTCGTCGCAAACGACTGCACGTCGGTGGAGGCTGCCAGCTGCCTGAACGCAGAGGCCGCGCTCTGGGCGGCCTGCTCGGCGGCGCTGGCCTGCGCCTGGGCGGAGGTCGGATAGCTGATACCTGAAATCTGGGTGGCGTAGAGCTGGAGTGCGATGGCCGCAGTCCCCGCCGTCTGCTGGTAGCAGGTGAGGGGGTTGCCACCCGAAGACTGCGCGTTGGTCGTACAGGTCTTGATGTCGTTACCGAAGCTCTGGGCGGCCTGACCGGCCGTGTTGTAGGCCGTGTCGACCTGGATCCGGGCGACGAGCGACGACGAGTTGATCACCACCGAAAAGAAGACGGAATAGGCAACCAGGCCGACGGCGCCGACCACGATCAGAATGATCGACCACGTCCGAGCTGCCTTGGTCAGGAGCAACGGCCACCGCCCGCTGGAGCGGATCACTCCGCCGGGAGTGGCGCCAGGGGGAGGAAGCGGACGGATCGGGGGAGGCATTGCCATCGGAGGCATGTCCATCGGAAGCGCGGGCGGAGGGTATGCGGGCGGCGGAGGTGCGGTCGGGGGGTACGCGGGCGGGTTTGCGGCAACCAGCGCGCTGACCTCGGACGTACCCGGCGGAGTTGACGGTACCGTTCCGGGGAAGGGGCCGGCTGGAACCGGCGGTGGCGGTGGGGTTCCCCAGGAGCCGCTCACCGGACCGCCGGCGCCCGGCGTGCCGGACCCCGACTCGGTCGTGCCGTCGCCGAGCACGGCGGAGGGATACCAGGACGTGAGCATGCAGAAGTACGCGGTGAGCCGGCTCCTGTAGCGGAGGTAGGCGCTGGTGGCCCCGAAGATCGGGTCGGGGAGCCGGCCGATGATCAGTGTGATCGCCCAGACCACGACGGCGATGCCACCGAGGCCCCACCCGAAGACCGCGGCGACGATCGACGCGGGGATGACCAGGATGAGCCGGAAGAGGACGGCGGCTCGGTTGAGCTTGCCTGTGCTGACCGTGAGGTCGACCGGGTAGTCGGGGTCGGAGTCCAGGGAGAACGGCGGGTACCGGTCGTCCAGGAGGAAGGCGTACGACACGACCCGGACGTCCCACCTGAGCACCCCCTGGAGGAAGGTGGCGAACGATTCCGGCAGCCTGCCCGTGAACAGGGCGGCGAACCAGCCGATGATCGTGATCACATACGCGGCGAGCAGGAGGAAGTACAGAACGATCACCTGGGGCAGGACGAGGATGAGCCGGAAGAGGACCGTCACTCGCCGCTGTCGCTGGGTCGATCCGAAGCGGACCTCGACCGGGCTCGAGACCGGCTGGACCGCCGGAGGATACGCCGTGACCATCGTGGGACCGCCTTTCCCCGTGTCTACGCAAGAGCCCGTGCACGGGCCATGGGCGACGCTAGCTGATCGGTCCGGTGCTCGTCGTGACCGTCGTGAAGTGGCAAACTACCGAGAACCGGGGTTCGCCGAGCGAGAATGTCCGTCGCGCCATTCACCTCGCCGCCCTCCGATCGAAGAAGGAACAGGGGGACTTCCATGCGGATGAGACTGGCAGCCGTGGCACTGACCGCGACGGTTCTGGTGTGCGCCGGCTGTTCGTCGTCGCCAACTCCGTCGGCCACCGCCCCCGCCTCCGGGACCCCCTACAAGATCGTCATGATCACCTCGCTCACCGGTCCAGGGGCCTCAGAGTTCTCCCAGGCTGCCGCCGGTTTCGATGCTCGGATCGCGCTCCAGAACGCCCAGGGCGGCGTCAACGGCCACAAGCTCGAGGGCACCGTTCTCGACGACCAGACCAGTCCGTCGGAGGTGGCCACGGCGGCCCAGGACGCCATCTCGAAGGGCGCCATCGGGATCGTCTCGGACAGCCCGCTGTTCTTCGAGGCGGCCAAGTACCCCAACCAGCAAGGGGTGCCCGTGACCGGGGGGTTCTTCGACGGTCCCGAGTGGGGCCAGCAGCCCTACACCAACATGTTCGCCTCCGATGTCGGGAGCGTCGACCCGAAGTACCCGGTCAGTACCGGAATCGGAACGTTCATGAAGAGCCACGGTGGCACCGTCGTCTGCAGCTACGGCTACAGCATCTCGCCCTCGTCGTCGCGGTCGGCGTACGGCACCGTGTTGTCCTTCCAGCACGACGGCGGCAAGCAGGGTGTGCTCGACACCTCGGTTCCCTTCGGCAGCGTCGACATGACGACACCGGCGCTCGTGGCCAAGCAGAAGGGGTGTAACGCGTTCTACGCCGGCCTCGACGACAACTCGAACTACGCCCTGGCGACCGCCCTCGAGCAAGATGGCGTGAAGGCCAAAGTTCTCGTCTTCCCGACCGGCTACGAGTCGAGCGTCATCAACTCGCCGGTCTGGTCCGCCGTCCAGGGCGCCTACTTCGACAGCACCTTCCGACCCTTCCAGCTGCCCGACGCCGGCACCCAGCAGATGAAGTCGGCCCTCGACACGTACGCGCATTTCACCGGCAGCGAGTTCCCGAACTTCAGCCAGTACGAGTCGTGGCTCGGCGCCGATCTCATGATCAAGGGCCTCCAGCTGGCCGGCACGAACGCCACCCAGGCCGGGGTCATCAAGGCACTGCGCAACGTCAAGGCCTACAACGGCAACGGGCTGCTGCCCATCACTATCAATTACTCGACCGCCTTCGGCCACGATCCCGCACAATTGTGCGGGTGGTACCTACGAGCCGAAAAGAGTGGGTTCGTCCCGGTCTCGAGTCAGCCGGACTGCGGCACAGACCTGCCCGGAACGACGACGGTGCAGCCGTAGCAAACCCAGCCAGATCGGAGCCCAGGCCGTCGGTTCATGAGACGACCGGGGCCAGCGCGTCGACCTCCGCCGCTTCTTCTGCGGACAGCCGCCACCCGCCGGCCGCTGCATTGGCTCGTACCTGGTCGGCCGTGGTGGCACCGGCGATGACCGAAGGGATCACGGGCTTCTCCAACAGCCAGGCAAAGGCCAGATCGAGCAGGTTGTGCTGGTGTGAGGCCGCCCAGTCGCTCAGGGCGCCGACGACCTCGAAGTTCCGATCGGACAGCACAGCGCTCGCCCTGTCGCCCCAACGCTGCATGCGGGTTCCCGAGGCGGGCGCCTCACCCCTGGTGTACTTGCCGGTCAGCATGCCGCTCGCCAGCGGAAAGAACGGGAGGTAGGCGAGCCCCAGACGCCGGCACTCGGGGAGGACCTCGCGCTCGTCTCCCCTGTTCAGCAGGTTGTAGTGGTTCTGAACGCTGATGAAGCGCGCCTTTTCTGCGGGCACAGCACTGTCGGCCTCGCGCAGCAGTTCGGCCGAGAAGTTCGAGCAGCCGATCTCGCGGACCTTGCCTTGGCGGACCAGCTCGTCGAGCACACCCAGGGTGTCCGCAATGGGAGTGTGCGGATCGGGGCGGTGAAGCTGATAGAGATCGATCCGATCTGTACCGAGTCGGCGAAGACTGCGTTCGACCGCCTCCCGTACATAAGACGGTGCCGCACCACCGGTGCCATCCTTGCCTACGGGGCTCCCGAACTTCGTCCCGATGACCACCTCGTCACGATGGCGGCCGAGCGCCTTGGCCAGCCTCTCCTCGCTGTCCCCATAGGAATCCGAGGTGTCGAAGAAGGTGATCCCGGCCTCGAGGGCAGCGTCGACGACGGGGGGTACCTCGTCCCCGTGCATCCCCATACCGAAGTTATTTGTTCCCAGGCCCACTACTGAAACGTCGAGCGATCCGATCCGTCGGGTGTCCATGGTCTCCCTTCTACCATCCGGCCCTCTCGGTGACGAGCGTCGCTTGTCAGGTGACCGATGGGTGATCAGCTCTTCGAGGATCGCCACCCATCGTGGGTTAAGCGCAGCACATGTGGGTATGGCGTTCCCGGGATGGTAGGGCACCGATTCACCCTTGCGTTCACGCCTGACTCAGTGCGGCTCAGTCGAGAGCTGGTGCGGCGCTCCCTGAGCACGGTCGACCCCGAGCAGGTCGAATTGGCGGTGATCCTCGCCGATGAGATGGTGACCAATGCCGTCAAACATGGCGCACCTCCGGTCGAGCTCTGGGTTGAGCAGGACGAAGAAGGGATCATGGCCGCAGTGACCGATAGCGGGGAGGGCGTCCCCGTCGTGACCGCGCCTGACTCGTCCGCCGAGCGGGGCAGGGGGATGTGGATCATCGATCAACTGTCCGATTCGTGGGGAGTGCAGGAGGTTTCGAGCGGCAAGCGGATCTGGTCCCGCGTGGACGTGCACCCGAAGTGAGCCGACGTCCCAGACCGAGTTTCCAGCTCAGGGGACCGTTGCCATCCCAGGCAGCCGGCATCTCCCGGACCGACCATCCCGGAGGGCTGTTTTCACGGCCTTCCCGAGGGTCCGGTGGCGCGACAGGCTGGACGTGCACCTATCCTTGGGCCGGACCAGCACAGCTGCGGGGGCGCCGGAGGTTACCCATCGGGAGAGGAGGGGATGCATGTTGGAGAACACGTTCAGCATTTCAGTAGAGAGCACCGGACGCTGCTCCGTGGTCTCTGTCGTTGGTGAGGTCGACGTTGCGACCGCTCCCGATCTCCGCCACCGGCTGAACGAGCCCATCGACGACGGGTCGCCGCTCCTGGTCGTGGATCTCCTGGGCGTCACGTTCATCGATTCGACGGGTCTCGGAGCACTTATCGAGGCACTGAAGCATGCCCAATCCAACGACGCAACCATGAGGATCGTCGTGTCGGAGCCCCGGATCCTCAAGGTCTTCAAGATCACCGGCCTCACCGAGGTCTTCGAGATCCGAGCCTCCCGCGAGGAGGCGATCGCTGGATGAGCGGACCGGCACCTGCACGATCTGACGAGGACAACACGTCGATTGACATCGTGGAGCTCAGTATCCCGGTCAGGGCGGACATGGTGGTCCTGGCTCGGCTCGCGGCATCGGCGATGGCGGCGAGGGCAAACTTCGATCTCGAGGAGATCGAAGATCTGAGATTGGCGGTCAACGAGCTGTGCGTCATGACGGTCGGCGAACAAAAGGACGGTCGGCTTGCGCTTCTGTTCGCTTGGGACGGCGATGTTCTCGAGGTGTCGTGCCGCTACGTCGGAGTCACCGAGATGGTTGTCGAGGGTCAGGACGCACCTGCCGGCGACGGCCTGTCCGAGCAGATCCTGGACGCTCTGGTCGATGAGCATGGCGGTGATCGAGACGGCGGACAGCCACGAGCCTGGTTGCGGAAGCGGCGGATCCGCCAAGAAGTCTGATCGTCCGGTCAGTGCAAGCCGGTAAACCGAGTCGGGAACAATTCTTGGAATTCGCCCTGACGCGGGACGAACGACTCCGGAACGACCTGGTGGAGTCACACCTGGGGCTGGCGCATCAACTGGCCCGCCGATTCGCCAGCCGAGGCGAGAATTACGACGATCTCGTCCAGGTGGCTTCGCTGGCGCTGATCAAATCGGTCGAGCGTTTCGATCCAGACCGTGGCGTCGAGTTCAGCACGTTCGCAACCAGCACGGTCATCGGCGAGCTCAAACGCCACTTCCGAGACCGTGGGTGGGCCATACGGGCGCCTCGGCGCGTTCAGGAGCTCTATCTCGAGCTCGGATCGGCCACCGAGTCCCTCTACCAGGAACTGAGCAGACCGCCGACCGTCAGAGAACTTGCCGAGTCGATCGGGGCAGATGAGGAGGCCGTGCTCGAGGCCATCGAGGCCGGGCAGAGCTACAGGACCCCTTCGATCGATGCGCCGGACCGCAACGACGGCACCGTGTCCGACCGGCTCGGCGAAGTCGATCCCAGTCTGGCTGGGGTCGAGGATCGGCTGGTTCTGGCCATCTCCCTCGCTGACCTTCCAGAGCGGGAGCGGGCCATTCTCAACCTCCGGTTCGTGGACGGTCTGACCCAATCGGAGATCGCCGAACGTATCGGGCTCAGCCAGATGCACGTGTCGCGGTTGTTGGCTGTAAGCCTGACCAAGCTGCGGGAGGCCTTCGACAATCCGGCGGAGAGCAGGTAGGGGGCACCGTTGTTCCATCCTCATCGCCTGCCCGCGTGAGGCTCTGCTACGAACGCGTAAAGAGGCATTGAGCGACGCCTGCAGGGGATCATAAGATGCGGGCGGTGAATTCCCGCTATTTCTCCTCTCTATTCCCCTCTATCAACGAGGACGCTCACCGGCTCTCTGGCAGACTATGGACGTGACAGGCGAGCGCGATGAGAAGGCTTCCAGAGGGCGTCTCACGGCCTCCCTGCCGATGCCCGCGGTGATCACCGTCCTGGTGGTGGTGGCCGGTCTGGCGGTGACCGCGGTTCTGGCGTTGGTCACGGCCACGGTGAACGACCGTAACGAGAGCCGTCTTCTGGCCGTCCAGGTGGAGCAAGCTGCGACCGCCCTCTCCGGAAGCCTCCAGGTGTTCGAAACCCCTCTCGCTTCGGGAGCAGCGATTGCAGGCAGCGGAAGCGGCAACAGCGGCTTCGACCGGTTCATGTCCAATTTTGTCGGACCGGCAGGTCCGTTCGCCTACGCGGCCCAGTGTGGCACCACGAACGGCACGCCGGTCATCGTCGGGTCGGTGGGCGCACCCGGCCGCAGCCCGGGGACGCAGGGGTCGATGCCGTGCGACTTCCTCTCCGATCCCGCAATCAAACCGGGGCTGTCGGCCGGGAGAATTCTTGATGGCGGGACTCGGGTCGGGCTCGCATACCGGTCCCCGATCGCCACCGAGGCCGCTGGTGTATACGCCGAGTTCCAACTTCCACCTCACAGGATGGTATCGATCCCGAGCTCGGCGGGCTTCCAAAATCTCGATTTCGCGCTCTTCCTCGGCCGCAGTCAGAAGCACTCCGACCTGTTGGAGACGACGAGCAGACAGCTCCCGTTCTCAGGTAGGACGGCTTCTACCGTGGTTCCCTTTGCCAACTCGAAATTGACCCTGGTGGGCACCCCCACACAGCCCCTTGGGGGGTCTCTCTCCCGTGATCTCACCTTCTTCGTGATCCTGTTCGGCGTGCTGCTCACGATCGGGGCGACGGTGATGACGGAACGGTTGGCTCGTCGCCGGCGATCGGCGGAGGGCTTGGCAGAGGAGAACCGTCGGCTCTACGCAGAGCAGCAGACTCTGGCCGGCGCACTGCAAACGGCCCTCCTGCCGAAACTGATGCCCGAGATACCGGGTGTCGAGGTCGCCAACCTGTACGTTGCCGGTCTCGAGGTCATGGAGATCGGAGGGGACTGGTTCGACCTGATCGCCATTCCGGACGGCGGGTTCATCTTCGTGGTGGGCGACGTGTCGGGGCGGGGCGTAGAGGCCGCAATGGTGATGGCTTCGCTGCACTACGCCATCCGCGCCTACGCGGCCGAGGGCGATTCACCCGATGTGATCCTCACCAAGTTGTGCACGCTGCTGGACGTGGGGAGGGACGGTCATTTTGCAACCGTTCTGTGTGGCCATGTCGACAACGAGACGCACCAGCTGACACTGGCCAGTGCAGGTCATTTCCCACCGCTCCTGGTGAGCCACGATGGAGCCGACTTCATGGACTTGGACGTTGGTCCACCTATCGGCACAGTCGAAGGTGCGGCGTACTCGGTCAAGACCGCCCAGCTCCCACCCGAGTGCACACTCGTGGCATTTACGGACGGGCTCGTCGAACGCAGAGACCGGGTCATCGATGCCGGTCTCGCCAAGTTGGAGGAAACGGCCAGCAGCAACGGGCACCCGCTCGGGCAGCTACTCTCCGAACTTGTGGCGGAGCTCACACCCGAAGGATCCGATGATGACATCGCCATTCTGGGGTTGCGATGGAAGAATTCGGAGACCGTGATTCTCCGGCCGCGTCGGTCAAGGGAACGCTGGATCCGTCCGGCGTCCTCACCCTCTTCTTCGCGGGAGAGCTCGATATCGGAAGTGTCGGAGGACTGAAAGAGGGTGTCGATCAGCTCTTGACCGACAATCCGAGTCGGGTGGTGCTCGATCTGGATCGCCTCACGTTCATGGACAGTTCGGGCATCACCTTGATGTTGCAGATATCCAGAAGGGTGGACGCCGTCGAGGTTCGCCATGCGACGCCGATCGTGCGTCGTGTGATCGAGGCGACCGGGCTCGGCGATGTCCTCGGACTCACGTCATGAGTCTTCAGCAGAGCTTCAACCTCGAGCCGGCATCGGTGGCCTCCAGCAGACAGTTCGTCGGAGGCACCGTCACCGACCTCCCGACCGGGGTTCAGGAAGCGGTCGTTCTGATGGTATCCGAGCTGGCAACCAACGCCATCGTCCATGCCGCGACGGGTTTCGAAGTCAGCGTCGCACGAACGGATTCGAGCCTGCGCGTCGAAGTGACCGACGTCGGAGGTGGGAAGCCGGAGCTCCGGGCACCGTCGGCCACCGAACCCCGCGGCAGAGGTCTGCAGATCGTGAAGGCGCTCTCCGATGAGTGGGGCGTGACCGAGATGACCGGCAAGAGGGGCAAAACGGTGTGGTTCGGGGTTCGGCTGCCTCCGGCGCAGGAGGACGGTCGTGCGCGCCTGCACCAACAAGGGTCCGTTCGTGCGTCGAAACGGCGCTCGGACGTTCGACGTCCGAGCGCCCGGGGCCGGAGCGAAAATCGATCCGGCGGTCCTCACGCAATCTCGATTGCACTTGTCGACGTGCATCGGGCGATCGCCGGGTCCATCGACAGCGGCGACACAGCCATCGCGGCGTGACAGGACCCACCGCGTCATCGAGATACAGGAGATGAGCCGGGTCGCATCAACGGCGTCTCCCGGCATGAGTGGGCTACCTGCTCGTCCCGTTCGGACACTCGGTCCTCCCGCCGCCGATGACCAGCTGAGAGCCGGCATTCGAGGATCTGGGACGGCCCCGTCTTTCGGAGCCTCGACCGGTCGCCGCCATGTTTTGACCGAGGTCCGGTCGGGTAGGACTACGTCCGCCGGAGAAGGGGGAGCGCAGACGGGAACTCCGACAGCACCGTGTTCAGCCAGGTCGGGGTCGGGTTCCCAGAGACCCGGCAACGACGGGATCGCTCAGCTAGGTTCCGATAGGGCGAGGGAGCGCGAGCGACAGGAGGAGAAGCACATGCCGGAGTTCACCTCTTACGACGCAGGAATCCCGTGTTGGGTCGACCACGCGACCAAGGACCTCGGAGCGTCCAATGCCTTCTATCGGACGCTCTTCGGCTGGGAGCCCGACGACCAGGGCGAGGACATGGGTCACTACACACTGATGCGCAAGGGCGGGAAGACCGTGGCCGGCAACATGCAGGTCATGATGGAAGGTCAGCCCAGCGCATGGGTGACCTACGTGTCCGTTGTCAATGCCGATGCGACGGTCAACCGTGCCAAGAAGGCCGGGGCCACAGTGTTCGTCGAACCGATGGACGTCGCGGACATCGGGCGGATGGGAGTATTCGCGGACCCCGAGGGCGCTGCGATCGGGGTCTGGCAGCCGAAGACGTTCAATGGAGCCGAGCTGGCCAACGAGGCCGGGACCTTCGCGTGGAACGAGCTCAACACCCGGGACGTCCCGGCGGCAAGGGCCTTCTACACAGAGGTGTTCGGGTGGGAGCCCAACGATCTCGACATGGAGGGGATGAGCTACACCGAGTGGAAGCTCGGCGACAAGACCGTCGCGGGAATGATGCCGATGCCCGAGATGGTCCCGGCGGAGGTGCCGGCGCACTGGCTGGTCTACTTCGGCGTAGACGACACCGACGCCTCGGTGTCCACTGCGACCGAGCTCGGAGGAACCACGCTCGTCCCTCCGACCGACATTCCTCCGGGACGCTTCTCGGTCCTCACCGATCCGGACGGTGCGGCATTTGCCGTGATCAAGATGCCATCGTGACGCCGGGGCCAGGTGTCGCGGCCAGGTGCTGGGACACCTTGAAGCACGCAGGGTCGGCCTAGACGCCCTGACCCGGTCCTAGCTCTGGCTCGGGGTCAGCGCCCTGCCCGGTGCCCGGTGGCGGCCGGTCGCCTCGGTCAAACGGTGCGTCTCTCTCCACGACGGCCTGTCGGAGGCCGACCTCGGCGGCGCGGGCGGAAAAGGCCCGCGCGTCGGGAGCACGGTGGGCCACGGCGTCGTTGAGCGCGGCGAACCGCTGGAGTCGGGACCGTCCCATCAGTTCGATCCCCTCGTTGACCACCCGCTTGTTGGCCGCCAGGAGGTCGCGCCCGACGAGGCCAATCCGGTTGGCCAGGGACAGTGTGTACTCGTCGAGCTCCTCACCGCGTACTGCGGCCTGGACCAGGCCGATGGCGGCGGCCTCGGCACCGCTGACCGTGTCGCCGGTGAACAGCAGCCGCTTCGTCCATTGGGGCCCCAGGTGGTAGAGCCACATGTTGGTGGGTGGCACGCCCATCGATCGGACCGGCGGGAACCCGAGCCGAGCGTCGAGGGCGGCGATGACGATGTCGCAGTGGAGCGCCAGGTCGGTGCCGCCGGCGAGACAATTCCCGTGGACCTGGGCGATGACCGGGATCCGGCAGTCCCAGACCTTGGCCCACCCGACCCCGAGCTCGAGCATGGCGGAGACGTCGCCCTCGATGCCGGCGGGAGCCCCGCTCTCCCCCGGCTCGACGTCCTCGGGCAGGATCCCGTAGCCAGAGGAGAACGATCGCCCCGAGCCACGGATGACGATCACCCGCATCTCCCGGTCGTCCTCCGCACGGGCGACGGCCTCGAGCAGCTCGCGGATACACCGGTGGGTGAGGGGATTGTGCTGCCTCGGCCGGTTGAGCGTCAGGCGGGTCACCGCTCCGAGCTGCTCGGTCAGGACCGTTGGATCGTCGGCGGTCATCGGCGGATCCCGCTCGGACTGTCCGGCGCCCTCGGTGGTGGGAGCTCACGGGTGACCACCTTGCCCGCGGCATTGCGGGGCAGCGCGTCGACGAAGGTCAGGCTGCGGGGCACCTTGTAGTCGGCGAGCCGCTCGAGGAGGTACGCCCGCAGGTCCTCGGGCGGGAGATATGAGTCCTGCCGCAGGACGACCCAGGCGACGACGTCCTCTCCCAGGACGCGGTGGGGGACGCCGGCCACGGCCGCCTCGACGACCGCGGGGTGGGCGTAGAGGACCTCCTCGATCTCTTGCGGAACGATGTTGTTGCCGCCCCGGATGATCAGCGCCTTGCTGCGTCCGGTGATCCAGAGAAAGCCCTCGGCATCCAGGTAGCCCAGATCTCCGCTGTACAGCCATCCGGCCCGCCAGGTCTGGTCGGTGGCCGTTGGCTCCTTGAAGTACTCCCGCTGCGGTTCGGCGCCCCGGACGGTGACCTCGCCCTCCACTCCGGTCCCGACGGACGCGCCACGCCCGTCGACGATACGGACCTCGACGCCGGGCAGCGGTCGACCCACCGAGCCCAGGTGGCGCCCGCCGTCCCGGGCGGGCGAGCGGGTGACCGCCCCGAACTCGGTCATGCCGTAGCCCACCAGGACCTCGGTGCCAGGCAACCCGGATCCGAGCCGCTGCAGCGTGGCCCGTGCGACGGGTGCGCCGCCCAGGGTGAGCGCAGCCAAGCTCGAGAGGTCGGCCTCGCCGAAGCGAGGGTGCGCCACGATGAGCTGTGCCATGGCCGGAACCAGGAAGGCGGCCACCGGCCGTTGCTCCTCGATGACGGACAACCACCGTCCGGCGTCGAAGCGGGGGAGGTACCACCCGGCCAGGCCGCCCGACATCGGGCCGTCGATGAGGAGAGCGCCACTCGTCGTGGAGAAGGGCGAGCAGGTCAGGAAGCCCAACCCGAGCCAGCGGGGCGGCGGTTGGGTGGCCTGACAGAGCGACCGCCGCACCACGACCGCCTTGGGCGTACCCGTGGTGCCCGACGTGTACATGATGTCCGTTGCCGTCCCCGCCTCAGGAACGGACGGCAACGCCGAGCCGTCGGCGTGGAGCAGCCCCGACCAGCCGGGCGCGTCCGAACCCCCGGTGCGGGCGACCACCCGGATGCTCGGCAACTCGTCGGCCAGGCTGTCCAGTGGGGCTCCGACGTCGACGTCGCCGCCGGTCAGCACCGCGGTGGGCTCTGCGTGGGCCAGGATCGCCCGGAGTTCCGGTGGGGCCAGCCGGGTGTTGACCGGGACGGCGACGGCACCGGTCCGATGGATGGCCGCATAGGCGATCAGCCAGGGGAGGGGCTCGTCGGGGCCGACGGCCAGGACCACCCGCCCGCCGCGGCCGAGGCCGCGCTCGACCAGTCCTCGGGCCAGCTGGTTGGCCCGGGTGTCCCAGTCGGCGAAGGTGAGGTCCGACCCGTCGGCCAGGTTGCGCCAGGCGACGGCGTCGGGATGGCTCTCGGCCATCGCCTCGAACGCATCATGGGGACCGTTCGTGCCGCCCGTCGGTGACGGGCCCTGCCTCCCGGTGCCCCGGTCGGCTGGTCCTCCGGTCAATAGGGCTCGCCACCTTCGAGGATCGTGCGCGGGTTGTCGACCATCATCGTGCGGATGTCCTCGTCGCTGATGCCCATGCGGCGCATCTCGGGCAGGACGTCCTCGGGGATGTGGGTCCACCGCCATTCCTTCCAGGCGGTGGACACCGAGGCGGGGAACCAGTCGACGTGACACATCGCGTCGTGGGAGAGGACGATCCGACCGGCATGCCCTCGGTCACACAGGACCTTGACCGATTCGATTCGCTCGGCCATGGAGAAGGTGCCGATGCCGAAATGGTCGAAGCCGAGGTACGAGCCGTTCGCCAGGAGCGCCTCGTGATAGGCGGTGTCGAGTGTGCCCCCGGAGTGGCCGATCACGACCCGTGAGAGGTCGACCCCCTCGTCGGCCAGGATGCGTTGCTGCTCGAGGCCCCACGGCTGCGGGGGGGTGGGCGTATGGGTGGTGATCGGGACGCCGGTCACCCGGTGTGCTCGGGCCACCGACCGCAGCACCCGCTCCACCCCAGGGGTGACGCCCAACCTGTCCGTGGCGCATTTCAGGATCCCCGCACGGACCCCGGTGTCGCCGACACCGTCCCGGATCTCCCGCACGAAGAGATCGGTCATCGGCTCGGGGCCTCCGAACACCGTTCCCGGGCCACGGAAATGGAAGTACATCGGCACCTCGTTGTAGGTGTAGACACCGGTGGCCGCGACGATGTTGATCTCGGGCACCTGCTCTGCCACGGCGGCGATGCGATCGATGCTCCTCCCGAGGCCGATGACCGTGAGGTCGACGATCGTGTCGATCCCGCTGGCCTTCAGGTCGTGCAGGCGCTGGATGGCCAGGGCGCGGGCGCCGTCCTCGTCCCACTCCGCGGAGGTCTTCTCGATCTCCGGGCTGAGAACGAAGACGTGCTCGTGCATCAGGGTCGACCCCAATGCTGTGCCTTCGATGGGACCCAGCACCGTGTTCACCGTAGGCACGTCGCTCCCCTGGTCCTTCCCTGCCGGTCCCGACTCTTCCTTCATCAGCGATGCGAACGTTGCGACGGACCGCTCTGTCGGTGGCGCACCCGAAGCACTCATCGTCCGCAACCGGGTGGCGGTGCTTTCGGAATGCGGAGGTCGCCGTCGTGCACGGACAGGCTACCGGACCGGCCGGGAGGCGCGCAGGTCGTTCACCGGACGGAGACGAGCATTCGCGGCGATGGCTGAGCCGCGTCGCCTCGGTGCACGCTCTCGTATCAGGGAGCGGCCTTCGTTGCGGTCACACAGACCACGGCCATGAAGGGAGTCCAGAACGAGTGGTCGTCGAGCAGCTCGAGTGTCCGATCGATGTCGCGATCCTCCAGGCCGGGATCCGAGTGCTGTAGCAGGGCCCGCGCCGTTCGAAGCGTGTGGTGCCAGAAGGCGGCGAGGTCAGAACCGCCCTGCAGCATCTCCGTTTCGACGAACACGCTCATGGTCTCGGGATCCTGGGCGGATACCAGTGCCGGCAACCTGCGGGCCCACGTCCAGCGACGCGTCAGGCTCTCGAACGTTCTTCGAAATGTCTCATCGGTGGCGGCAGATACCGGAAACCCATCGGCCTCTTCCAGGAGGACGATCCCACCAGGGCGGACCGCCTGAAACAGCTCGTACAGGATGCGATCCCGGTCAGACAGGTGCATCAGCACGTTTCGGGTATGGACCAGATCGAGCCAGCTGCTCGGCAGCGTGGAGGTGGTGAGGTCTGCCTGCCTCACCGTGATCTGGGGAATCGAGCCGAGATCCTCGAGCAACGTGGTGTCGAGATCGAGCGCGAGCACCGTCCCCTCGGGACCAACCCGTCGGGCGAGCGAACGCGCGACCGAACCGGCTCCCGCGCCCACCTCGGCGCAGCGCCAACCCGGAGCAACCGCCGCCTCGTCGAGTAGTCGTTCCGTCCGGGGATCGGCGATCCGCTCGAGGAGCCGAAGCCGCTCGGCCTCGGAATCGAGGGCATTGCGTCGCCAGTAACCCCCGTCGGATCGTAGGGTCGTCGAAGCGGGGGATCGGGGTGCCGGGAGGGGTCGGTTGCGCCTCACCGGCCGACGTCGGGTTCCGGACCGAACGCCCCGTGGTTGAGGACATCGAGAAACGTCCGGAGGACCTTTGCCTGGCCGGGGTCGATGACACCGAGCTCCATGATCCCGCCAGCACCCCAGTCCACGATCGCAGCGAGATCGGCAACCGGGATCAGGAGCTCGCGATCGAAGTCCTGCAGGATGTCGGAAAGATAGGACACGATTCGATCTCTGTACCCGTGATAGCGGGTGAGGAACCGGTCTCGGATCTCCGGGTTGCGGAGCGCGTACAACCGGAACTCGAGGCTGAGGGCAACCCATTGGGGATCACTTCCCGCGGTCAACTGTCTCCACACACGTGCGATGTCCTCATCAGCTGCGGCGGCCGGGCCGCCAGAGTCTTCGAACAAGGCATCAAAGGCGGCGAGCTGCAGCTCGATGTGCCGATCCAGAACCGCGAAGAACAGCTCCTCTTTGTTCTCGAAGTTCGAGTAGACGGCTCCGCGGGTGAACCCGGCGGCCTCGGCGATCTCCTCAAGGGACGCAGCATGAAAGCCCCGTTGCGCGAACACGTCCCGGGCCGAAGCAACCAGGGCCTCGCGGGTGAGCTGTCGGCGTCGTTCGGGGGTCCACTTCTCAGCGGTCATCGACCTCCACCTTCGGACGCGGGGTTGACTCCTCTCATTCTCAATCGTATCCTGGATACATCTCTGAATTTAAGATACCCAATCGGATGCCGCCGTGACGATCGGCGCCGGGCCTGTCACCGGCCGGGAGCCGGAGGTGGCACAGGAGCGTCACGCCTGCTCAGCGCCGGTCCCGGTCCTCGAGATTGCCGGGGTCAGCAAGTCGTACGGATCCCACCGGGCCCTTGATGACGTCGACCTCACGGTGCCTCGGGGGCAGATCGTCGGCCTTCTCGGACCCAACGGAGCCGGCAAGACGACCCTGCTCTCCATCGTCGCCGGGCTCCTCCGAGCGGATGCGGGCGAAGTCCGGGTCAACGGCTCCGATGTGGCGCGTGACCCGCTCCGAGCCCAGCGAAGCCTCGGCTTCGCACCCCAGACAACCGGTCTCTACGAGCCGCTCACCGTGGAGGAGAACCTCCGGTTCTTCGGAGAGCTCGCCGGTCTGCGTCGCCGGCAGCTGGATCGGCGGGTCGCCGAGGTCTGTGGAGCGCTTCTCCTCGACGGGCTGCGGGCGCGACAATGTCAGCAGTTGTCGGGAGGGGAGAAGCGCCGTGCACACACGGCCGTCGCGTTGATCGCCCGGCCTCCCCTCCTGATGTTGGACGAACCGACCGTCGGGGCGGATATCGAGACCCGGGTGGCCCTGATCGGGCTGGTGCAGGAGCTGGCGGCGGGTGGAACCGCCATTCTCTACACAACGCACTATCTCCCAGAAGTCGAAGCTCTCGATGCCTCCGTGGTTCTCGTCGACGAAGGTCGCGTGATCGCCCGCGGGTCTGTCGACCAGTTGATTGCGGCACACGGATCGGGCGAGCTGGAGCTCCGGTTCAAGGGACCGGCACCCGTTGTGGAATTGGAGGGAGTCACCGTTCAGAGCGATGGAGACCGGCTTTGGGTGTCCACTCCTGATCCGGCACCCGTCACCGCCCGGATTCTCCAGAGGCTCGATGCCGATATCAACCGGTTGGACGGGATCAGCATTCTCCGACCCAGTCTCGAGAGTGTGTTCACCAATCTGACCGGGCGCCGATTGCGCGAGGATGAAGGCCAGGGTCATGCGCAGTAGCCTCGTGGTGGCCAGGAACGAGCTTCGGATCCTCCGGCGCGATCCGGCCTGGCTCATCCTGGTGTTCCTCATCCCGCTGATCCTGGTGGGGTTGATGCGCGGTGGCGTCCGGTTCATCCTCGTGCTCACCGGCCATCCGGACGCCTCGGGCGCTGACTTCAGCGTTCCCGCACAGGCGGTCACCTTTGTGTTCTATCTACCGGGTCTCATCGGGCTCTCGTTCCTCCGGGAGCACGGCTGGGAGACCTGGGTTCGCCTACGGGCGAGCGGCACCTCCAGGGCACAAATTCTGCTCGGGAAGATCCTTCCCATCCTCGCGCTCGGCTTCCTGCAGATGGTCGTCGTCTTCGGAGTCGGGACCGCGGCCTACGGCCTGCAGATCAAAGGGTCCGCTGTGGGCATTGCGCTCATTGCGTCAGCCTTGGTCGTGACCGTCATCGCGATGGGTCTGGCGATCACAGCGATCGTCCGCACGGTTCAACAGCTCAATGCGATCGGAAACATCGCGCCGGTAGCGCTCGGCGCCCTGGGCGGAGCCTTGATGCCGCTGGCGACCCTTCCGGCCTGGGTCCACCGTGTTGCCCCGGCGACGCCGCAGTATTGGGCGATGCGAGGGTTCAACGGCCTCATCCTCGATGGTCAAGGGCTTCGATCGGCCCTGCTCCCCACCGTGATGCTGCTGAGCTTTGCGGTTGCATTCATCGTGGTTGCGGCCGTCGGGCTCCGCAAAGCCGAGAACCGGCTCTCCTTCGGATGACCGCGTTAGGTGAGGCTCAGCGTCAGGGTCTTTGTCGTGCTCTGGGGGACCGTCGGCGTGCTGTCCTTGACGTTCACAACGACCTGGTGGGACCCCGCTGCGAGCGACGTGCTCGGCGTGCCGGAGAGAAGCCCTCCGGTACTGAGGGTGAGACCGGGCGGAAGGGAGACCATCGTCCACTTCAACGGGAGGACGCCACCGGTAGCCTGCAGCTGCACGGAATAGTGGTGGCCTCGAGTGCCGGTCGGGAGCGCTGTCGTCACGATCTTGAGACCGGAGACGGTCAGGGCGAACGACTGGAGGGCTGCAGGCTTGACGCCGTTGCTGGCTTCAATGGTGATCGTGTAGGTCCCTTTGGTCCCGACCTTCGGGGTCCCGGAGAGGGTGGCTGTGCCATTCCGGTGGTCGACAAAGGTGACCCCAGAAGGCAGGTGCCCGATCTCGGCGAACAGCGGTGTCGGGGCACCGGTCGCTGTGACGGTGAACCTCCCCGGACTTCCCTCCGGGATGTCGACGGATGCTCTGCTCGTGATCACAGGAGCCGTATCGACATAGATGGTGACGCTTGCGGAAGCACCCGAGTAGTCGGTGGTGTCGATCGGCTTGAAGGCGACTGAAAGCGTCTGGGGTCCGGGCGCGAGCACGGTTCCGGAGCCGGGCATGAACGAGAAGGTGCCAGGAACCGAGGCGGCTGCGTCGAGTTGCTTCGAAGAGAGGGCCGTGCCGTATCGAATCGGAGATGGCTTCGCCCAGGTGATGTCCGGCGTGGCCTTGCCTACGCCGAACGATTGCTTGACCTGCGCTGCCGGCGAATAGTCGCTGCTCCCCGACTGGTCGGCGTCGACGGTGCAGGTACCGACGCCGATGAAGCTGACCGTCGACCCTGAGGCCGAACAGACCGACGCTGCCGCGGGGTCCACGGTGAAGGAGACCGGCAGGCCAGAGCTGGCCGTCGCCGAGACGGCATAGGTCGGACCTTGGTAGCTGGCGTGCGCCGGCGCGGTCGAAGTGAATCCGAGGGTCTGTGAAGCGGGCAGAACGGTGAACGACTGCTGTGTGGTGATCGCGGGCGACCAGTCGGCGTTCCCCGACTGGTCGGCGTCGACGGTGCAGGTACCGACGCCGATGAAGCTGAGCGTCGACCCTGACACCGAGCAAACCGATGCGGCCGCGGGGTCCACGGTGACCGAGACCGGTAGGCCAGAGCTGGCCGTCGCCGAGACGGCATAGGTCGGACCTTGGTAGCTGGCTTCTGTCGGCGCGGTCGAGGTGTAGGAGATGGACTGGGCGGCGGGACCGATCGAGAAGGATTGCTGGGCCATCGCCGGCGCGTTGCTGGCATCGCCCGCCGCCGCGGCGTCGATGACACAATTGCCCACCCCGGTGAAGCTGACCGTCGATCCCGAAACCGAACAGAACGATGTGGCCGAGGGGTCTATCTCGAACGACACGGCCCCACCGCCGCTCGCGATCGCCGACACCTGGTAGGAGCCGCCGAAGGTGGCATTGGAGGGTGCGGGCGAGGTGAACGTGATCGTCTGGGTCATGGGTTGGACGACAGCGACGATCCAGCCATCTCCGGAGACGCCCGAGCCGGCGAAGGACGACACGACCACGCCGGAAGAGAGGTCAACGGCTGTGGGGGTTGCCTGGTTCAGCTGGTTGCCGTTTCCGAGTTGGCCAGAGGCATCGCCACCCCATCCCCAGAGCGCCCCGGTCGTGTCGACCGCGTAGGAAGTGCTTCCCGCAGACAGGATCGACGCGGCCGAGGCACCGTTCGGCAGCATGACCTCCGTCGGAACCAGGACGGGCGCGTCCGGCGCGGAGAACGATCCGTCGCCGACCTGACCGAACGAGTTGTCTCCCCAGGCATAGATCGATCCGTCATTCTCGAGGACGAGGATGTCACTCTCCCCGGTCGCGGTGATCTGCACGGCCCCTTGCGGCACGTCGACCACGTTCGAGGCGCAGACGGGACTGCTGCTCCCGGTACCGAGGATTCCTGTCCCGTTGTAGCCGGTGACGATCACCGTTCCCGAGGAGTAGAGGACGACTTCGAAGGAGCCACCGGAGCTGGCGACCGAGATCGGCGTCCCGTACGACGACGGGCCCGTGAACACGACCGGTGTGCCCGACCAGTTGGCGACCCCGTTCCAGCTGGGCTCGCCCGCGCAGTCGGAGGTTGACGGGTCATCGACCACCTGGGAGGGGGCCGCCTCCCACCAGTACAGCTGACCGTCGCTCGAGATGGCCCAGTCCTGGTGGTTCTCCTGGGAAAATACCTGGGTGATGACCGGATCGCCCGGAAACGACTCAACCAACGGGACGTCGCTGTTGTAGTTGGAAGGGTTGTTGTGATCGAGCGCGGCGTTCGAGCCCCATTCATAGACGATGCCGGTGTTGGTCAGTGCAAGGACGTCGCTCCCGACGGCCGCGGAGATCTGGGTCACCGTTGTCCCAGGGGGGAACTGGACCAGTACCGGCGAGGAGCTCGCGGAGAATTGCCCGTTCCCGAGCTCACCTTCCTGGTTCCCGCCACAGGCGTACACCGCGCCCGCCGAGGTGAGGAAGTACGAGGCATCGTCGTTCGTCGCCACCTGGGTGATTGTCTGACCAGCCGGTAGTTGCAGCAGCTGCGGGGCAGAGACAACCTGTGGATCCGCGGTGTTGCAGAGCTGGCCGTCGCCACCTCGTCCCCAGCCGTCGACCACGGTCGACGGCGAGTCGGCCGCCGCAGGGTGCTCAGGGACCAGCAACGCACCGATGGCCGCGACCAACAGGGCGACCAAGCACAGTACCCACAGCCTACGAATTTGCCGCATGCCGAACCCTTCGCTCGATCCGCTGACACGCGCCGACAGCGATTGTTGCACGGGCACACGACAGAACCCAATGGGGAGGTCAACCCCAGGTCAGCGAGCCGGCAGAGGTTCCAACAGGGTCCGGCTATCGCAAGCGAGCAGCGACAGGGAGGTGTTTGACGCCGCCCACGAAGTTGGCCTGGGCGAACTCGGGCTCCCCGTCGAGGGCGATGTCGTCGACTGCGGCGAGCAGCTTGGACAGGATGGTTCGGATCTCGCGCCGGGCAAAGGTCGAGCCCAGGCAGAAGTGCTCGCCGCCCCCGAAGGCGATGGTCCGGTTTGCGTTTGCCCGGGTCACGTCGAAGACCATGGGGTTGCCGAACATCCTCTCGTCCCGGTTGGCCGACGGGTACGAGAGGAGCAGGCGGTCTCCGGCGGGGACGTTCACGCCCGACAGGACGGCCGGCTCGGTCAGGTACCGCAGGAAGTGGCGCACCGGCGACGTCCACCGGATCATTTCGTCGGTGGCATTGCCCACCAATGTGGGATCGCGATGCAGGGCCTCGACCTGCCCGGGGTGGCGCAGAAGCGCTTCGAGGCCCCCCGAGAGGGCAAACGACGTGGTGTCGTGGCCTGCGGTGGCCACGATGATGAAGTACCACATGGTGGCGTGGCGGTCCATCGGGCAGCCCGCCACCGTGCCATTGGCGATCACACTGGCCAGGTCGTCGGCCGGCCGGGCCCGGCGTTCGTCGGCCAGGGAGGAGAAGTAGTCCTCGAACTCGCCGATGGTGCCGGTCACCATGGCGAAGGGATCGCTCAGGTCTCCGAGATACTCGGGGTCTGCCGCGCCGAACAGTCCCTGGGTGAGGCGCAGCATCGTTCCCTCGTCTTCCTCGGGAACCCCGAAGATGCTCATGATCACCCGCAGTGTGTAAGGGACGGCGATGTCCTGGGCGAAGTCGCAACGGCCACTCCTGGCGCGGAACACCTCCACGAACTCGTCGGCGATCGCATCAATCGATCGTTGGCGCATCGCCACGGCACGGGGCCGAAACCAGCTGTTGGCCAGCTCCCGGTGCTCGCGGTGCTCCTCGCCGTCCATGTGGATGAGGGTCTTGGGTTCCACACCCATGTTCCCGAGCATCTCGAATTGGATGTCGGGACCGAGCACCGAGTTGCGGGTGTTCCGAAACTGGTCGTTGCGGCGAGCCACGGTGAAGACGTCGTCGTAGCGGGTCACGGCCCAGAACGGGGTGTAGCCCTCGGCTTCGACCCGCAGCACCGGGTCGTTGGCCCGAAGATCGGCCGCCACTGCGTGCCACGTCTCCTGGTCGGCGTAGGCCACCGGGTCGATGAAGATCGCTCCCCGGGCATCGGATACTTGGGTGACGGTCATCGCGGTCTCCTTCGCTCGTCTTCGCCCGAGAGCCGACAGCACGACGGGATGGGAGCTTGCGGACGTTCCTCCCCTGGGCCCGCTCTCTGAGTGAGTAGTAGGGAGTGGCTGAGTGGCTGAGTGGATTGGTGACTGAGAGGATTGGTGGTCAGTGGGTCAAGAGGCTCATCGTAGGCTCCACCCGGGCGCTGCGAGGGTCAGCAACGTCGTGGGACCAGATCGCCCGGGAGGTCTGCGTGTGCAACAGTGGTGCGGAGTAGTTGAACGTCCGTCTGATCGCCGCTGGAGGGACCAATGGTAAAGCCGATCCCGGATGGGTACCCCCGAGTCACTCCCTACCTGATCGTCGACTCCGCCGACGCCGCCATCGGGTTCTACACGTCAGTGCTCGGGGCGGAAGAGCGGATGAGGATGCCCGGTCCGGATGGCAAGGTGGGCCACGCCGAGCTGGCGATCGGGGAGTCGCTGATCATGCTGGCGGACGAGTTTCCCGATATGGGCGCTCGGAGCCCGAAGTCGGTCGGCGGATCGCCGGTGACGATCCACGTCTACGTGGAGGACGCGGATGCCACGGTCGCCCGCGCGGTCGCGGCCGGCGCCACCATCGCGCGTCCAGTGGAAGACAAGTTCTATGGGGACCGGGGCGGCGAGGTCGTCGATCCCTACGGTCACCGCTGGAGCATTGCCTCTCACATCGAGGACCTTTCCCCCGAGGAGATGGAGCGGCGCATGGGAGAAATGCCGGGCTGAGCGTCAGTGTGACCCGTAGAAGGGGGCTCCGAACGAGAACACACCTCCGTCGGCACCGACCAGCCAGTAGCCCCCGGTGCTCGGATCGGTCGCCATCCCGGTCACCGGTGCAGCCAGGGCGGATGCTCCCATCGATCCACGGAACGGGGCATTGCCGAAGGCGAAGATTCCGCCGTCGGATGCGACCATCCAATAGCCCGCCCCGTCGGGGGTGGCGGACATGCCGTTGACCGGCAGATTGAGCCTGATGCTCCCAGTGGAGCCGTGGAATGCGGCCGATCCGAAAGAGAAGATCCCACCGTCGGTGGCGACCAGCCAGTATCCCTGGCTCTTCGGATTGTCCGCCATCCCGACGACCGGCTGATTGAGGTGCCGGCCACCCATCGAACCGAAGAACCGCGCGTCGCCGAAGGCGAAGATGCCGCCATCCGACGCGACCAGCCAATACCCACCACCGTCGTCGGCGGGGGCCAGGTCAACCACCGGTGCGTTGAGGTGCCGGCCACCCATGGAGCCGAAGAACCGCGCGTCACCGAAGGAGAAGATGCCGCCGTCGGCCGCGACCATCCAATAGCCCTTGCCGTCCGGAGTGGGCACGAGATGATTGATCGGCGCATTGAGCGGTGTCCCAGCCATGGAGCCGTAGGTCAGTGCACCGCCGTGGGGGTGGACCGCACCGCCGGAGTCGACGATCCAGTAGCCGTCACCCGACGGGGTTGAGGCGATCCCGGTGAAGGTCACAGCCGGTGCAGAGGGCGCGAGGTCTGTCGAAGCAATGTAGAGCTGTCGCTGGTTTGTCGACAGGTTTGCCGTGCAGTTGGAGCAGGGGTTGTTCCAGGCGGAGAAGGCAAGCCATTGGCGGCCTGCCGAGTCCGGGAAGATCGATCCACCCCCTGGGCCATAGACGCCCCCGTAGCTGGTGAGGAACGGACCCGCCGGATTGGTGCACGGACCGAGCGGACCAGAGCAGGAGGCGAGTTGCTCGTTGTAGGAGGAGTTCTCGAAGTTGCCGCCGGAGAAGAGGAGGAAGTAGCCACCGCCGCTCGCGACCAGCTGAGGATTGTCCGTCGTCTGCTCCGAAGGAGTGACCGTCATCAGCAGTGAAGGCGACCCGACGAAACCGGTTCCGTCGGCGCTGAGCTGCACGCCCCATACTCGGGAGGGGGCAGCCGAGCTTCCGTCATTGGACTTCCACACCAGATACGGCAGATGCGTCGCCGGGTCTACGAATGGACTCGGATCGAGGACACCACCGGCCGGACACCACGGTGATCCGCTCGAGTTGTCGCTGAATACCGGGTCCGATGGTGTCAGCGCGGACGCGGTTGCCACCGCGAGGCACGTGAACCCCGAGTCCACAGGGTGACCGGCAGTCGACGCGTCGTACCACATGACCCAGTGACCACCGATGGCGGTGACGCCTGGGGATGTCTGGGTGTCTGCCTGCTGCCAGTTCGGCGTGGTCGGCAGCGCCGTCGAGCCGTAGGGGTGCCCGGTGTAGCTCCCATAGCCGGCGGCGGGATTGCCCGAGGTGTTGATGATCACCTGGATGTGGTTCCCGAGCGCCGTCCCCGTCGTGAACGCGTAGTAGACGCCATTCGAAAGGACGACATCCGGATCCCCGGCGTTGGCGGCAAGTGAAGGAGATGCGGGCCGACCCACGGCGATCCGCGCGTCGGCCCCTGTGACCGATGCGTCCGCGATCAATGATCCGGCCAAGCCGAACAGCACCACAAGAACGGCGGATAACCCAGTCCGCAGTGAGCCAGCCCGCAGTGAGATTGTGGTATCACGCGTCACGATCAACGCCTCTCGGTCAAGAAATGTGTGCACGCACGCCTCCATGAATGAGCAACAGCGGATGAGAGGAGGATCGATCGGGTCGGATCCGGAACAACGTACCCATCAAACCCGGGATCACCCTTGCGAGTTGACACGATCAGCATAGAGCGGGATTGTTGTCGACTCGGAGTTCGCCCTCCAGCTCACGCGCCGGGAACATTGGTCCGGAGACGGCCCGGCTACTGTACCGTCGTGGCCAGAGAGCCCATGAGCCCGGATGAGGTCCAACAACTCCACACGCGTCTCTCGAACTGGGGTCGATGGGGACCGGACGACCAACTCGGAACGCTCAATTTCATCACCGCCGCGGTTACCGCCACCGCGGTGTCCGCTGTGAGGTCGGGGCAGACGGTGTCCTGTGCCCGCCCGCTACCCACCCAACCCGGCCCGGACAACTCGATGCCAGTTGTCCACCACATGATCGGAACGGCAACTGAGGGCTACGGGGCCGACTACTTTGCCCTCGCCCCGCACGGCTTCGCGACGAGCCACATCGACGCGCTCTGTCACATCTTCCATCAAGGCAAGGTCTACAACGGCTATGAAGCCGAGACGGTGACGGCTCACGGAGCGGCCAAGCTCGGCATCCATCACCTCCGATCCGGAATCGTCACCAGGGGTGTCCTCGTTGACGTGCCCGCCATCCGGGGCGCCGAGGCGCTGGGGCCAGGAGAGCCCGTCTTCCCCGAGGACCTGGAATCGGCAGAGAGGGCAACAGGTGTCACCGTGCGGACCGGAGATGCGTTGCTCGTGCGGACGGGGCGCTGGCGGTGGCGAGAGAGGTACGGTCCTTGGTCTCCCATGGATGGCATGGCCGGCCTAGACGCTTCCTGTCTCGCCTGGCTACACGAGCGGGAGGTAGCCGTGCTGGGCAGCGACGGGGTCTCCGATGTCCTGCCGTCCCGCGTCGACACGGTCCTCATGCCGATTCACACCGTGGCCATCGTGGCGATGGGCGTCCATCTTCTGGACAATCTCGATCTCGACGAGTTGTCCGTCGCATGCGCCACTGCCGGGCGCTGGAGCTTCCTTCTCACGGTTGCACCGCTGGTGCTGGAGCAGGGTACGGCTTCGCCGGTGAACCCGATCGCCGTCTTCTAGGCCGGACGAACCGCACCACTCGGACTCGCAACCGCCGGCTCCTTGCGGAGGATCAGACCAACTGGTCTGTTGCGAGATCGGGTTGACCATCGAAGAACCGGTCCAGCACCTGCTGGAACAGCGGCTCGTCGGGAGCAGTGCGGAGGAACAGGGTCATGGATGAGCGCAGCTTCAGGGCGTCGACAGGTCCGAAGATCTGGACCGCAGTCCGACCTTCCATCTCCGCGACGATGGCTGTGCATTCGATCAGTCGGGCACCGAGCACCGGGTGCTGCAGATACGCCCCGGCCTCCTCCAGGGATGAGAGCGCGAATTCCCTTGACGTCGCGCTCCGCCCCAGGCCCGCGATCTGTGGAAAGACGAACCACATCCAATGACCGGTCTTCTGCCCCGCTCGCAGCTCGGCGACAGCACGGGAATAGGTTCCGCCAGTGGCCTGCGCCTCCACGAATCGTTCGAGGTCGTACGGGTCGTCCATGGTCAGGCTCTTAACACGAGCGGTCGTGGTACCGGCCGAAGCGGCGCCCAAGACGAGCACGTCGGAACATTTGGCAATCACACGACTCCCTCCGGACACCGGCCGCCTACAGTGAGATCTTCGCACCCAGGGAGGGTTCGTGGAGATGCCGGAGCATTTGGACGCCAACCGGTTCGCCCAGAAGCTCTTCACTCCACTTGCCGGACGTTACGACCGTTTGGCCGGGTTGCTCTCGATGGGACAGAACGGACGTTGGCGGCGGGCCATGGTCGACCACATCGTCCCGGACGAACCCGGACTGATCCTCGACGTAGCCTCCGGACCCGCGGGGGTGGCGCTCCAGCTTGCCGATCGCACCATGGCCCGAGTGGTAGGCATCGATCTGACGCTCGACATGCTGCGCCGAGGCCAGCGCAATGTGGCCGACCGTGGCATGGCCAACCAAGTCCAGCTGGTGGCCGGGCGGGCTGAACAGACTCCGTTTGCCGATGCCACCTTCGATGCGCTGACCTTCACGTACCTCCTGCGATATGTCGACGATCCCCACGCGACCCTGGTCGAGCTCGCACGGTTGGTCAGGCCCGGAGCGGCGGTAGCCAGTCTCGAGTTCCTCGAGCCGCAGAGCCGGTTCTGGAGGTTCTGGTGGTGGTGTTACACACGACTCCTGCTTCCCGCCGGTGGCTGGCTCGCCGGGGGAAAGGCATGGTTCGAGGTGGGCAGGTTCCTCGGTCCCAGCATTTCGGCCCACTACCGGCGATATCCGGTGAGCTGGACGATCGAGGCTTGGCGGCGAGCGGGCTTCACCGACATCGGCGTAAGGCGAATGAGCCTCGGCGGGGGATTGATCATGTGGGGGCGGCGCTCCAGTGGATGAAACGCCTGCAGATCCACCACCCGAGCAACGCGCCGCCTACTATGCGGCTCTCCCGGGCGGCTGGCGTGACTGGTGGACGCTTCTCCACCCGCCATACACTGCGTGGCACCTGGCCTATGTCGTCATCGGGGCATGCCTGGCACCGGTGGTAAATGTCACACGGCTGATAGCCACCCTGTTGGCCTTTTTCTTCGCCGTCGGTCTGGCGGCCCACGCGCTCGATGAGTTGCACGGGCGTCCGCTGCGCACCCGAATTCCGTCGGGCGTCCTCGTCGTCGTTGCGGGCGTCGGACTCGCCGGCGCGATCGTCTTGGGAATCATCGGCGTCGGGCAGGTCGGCTGGGCGCTGGTCCCATTCCTCGTGATCGGACCTCTCCTCGTGGTGGCCTACAACTTCGAGATGTTCGGTGGGGTCATCCACAACAACTTCGGGTTCGCCGCCAGTTGGGGCGCCTTTCCCGTTCTGACCGCGTACGTCGCCCAGACTTCGGGATTGGCCGTGGCCGCACTCATTGCCGCCGCCGGCGCCGCGGTACTGTCAGCGGCGCAGCGGGCACTGAGCACGCCGGCTCGTCTGCTGCGCAGGCAGTCTGCTCGCGTCGTCGGGACGATCACGCTGGCTGATGGCGGGGAGCTCGCCGTTGATCGGTCAGTACTGCTGGCTCCGTTAGAGCAGGCGCTGCGCGCGATGTCGTGGGCCGTCGTGCTCCTCGCTGCCGCTCTCGCGATTGACCGGCTGCACTAGTTATGAGCGCTCTAGGCGCCGACGGAAACCGACGACCGTCATTTCAACAACGCGATCGTGCCCCCACTGCAGCAGGGGATGGCCGATCCGGCTTGCGAGCCGCATTGCGGGCTGGAGCATCTCGACCGTCCAGGCCACCTCGGCCGAGGTTCCCTCTCCCTCATGATGCAGTCGGAGCCGAGCATGCCCAGCCAGATCCCCACCGATGGTCGCGTCGATCGAGCGGGGTCTCTCACAGTCGACGAGCCCGACCCGGAGTCGCATTCGGTAAGGGAGCGGAGGGGTCACTACGCCATGAAGGACCGCCCCTGCGGACAGACCGTCTCCCTCGATGCGGAGTTCGGTGAGCCAGGGCCACCATTGCTCGAACTCGTCGAACTGTTCGATCCGATCCCATAGTCGATCGGGGGCCAGGTCGAACCGGTAGCTACGCCGGAAGGCAATGAGGGGTGGCGCCACCGTTCCCAGCGTATGGGCATCGAGGATGGGTTTTCGCCCGGCCCGCACGAGACTGCGCGAGGTTCTTGGGCCTTGCTCGAGAACGGTCGGTGAAGGCGGATGAGTGCTTCGCCAACAGCCCGGACGATCGGTTGGCGCCGTCTCTTCTGAGTGCACTCCGGGTGGTTAACTGCTGATCGGCCGCGACGGCGGGGTCTTCGGCTTCGGTGACGCCGGCTTCACCGGGTCGCTGCCCAGGCTCGGCCCGCACGTCTCCGACATCGTTGGGGCTGTCCCGGCGTGAGCCGAACAGCGGTGGCGGCTGGGTGAGTGACCACCAGGGATGAAGCACAACTCAGGAGAAGCTCCCACTAAGAGTCGGGATTTCGCATACTGATGCTTTCGCAAATGATTCGGCGAAATCCCTGGTCAGCAACACGGATGACAAGCTGGGCATCTTGCGTCTCTGCGAGGGGATTAGATCAGCCCGCTAACGGGGCCAACGACAGCCTGAAAGCTCGAAAGGACACGGGCGGTTGCGAAGGTGACGATTCTGCGTCGCGAAGTCGCCCAACGGACGAAGCAGGCGCTGTGATGGCAACACACAGCACGACGAGCGCGTCCGCAACCGGACTGCTGCAACCAGTGTCGAGAAGGCCTCGAAGCGCTGCACGGGCTCGACTCTTGAGATGTTGGCAACCAGATCACGCAGAAATCAGTTGCTCCGACGGTCCTGTTCGGTCATCATGAGAGTTGATCAGCTTCACAAAGGGCGGTTGACGGGGCCAGTGGCGGTAAACGCTGAAGTCGCGCGGACTCGGATGGCGGCCGTGGCAGCACTGTGCGTGGTGGTATGAGCCCTGGCTGTTGGCACGGGTTTAGACGATCGCAACTAACAATGCTGCCCCCCCGAAACTGAGGAGGCAGCATCGTGGCAATCAGGACATTCGATGTCACTAGGCGCATTACAGCTCGTCATGTTCTAGGTCTGATACTTGCGACAGTACTGATCGCGCCGACAGCAGCGATTCTTCAGTCCGAACCCGCATTAGCAGCCACCGGCGGGGATATCTCAACCATCGCTGGAAACGGCACGGCCGGCTATAGCGGCGACGGAAACCTCGCAACGGGCGCCGAGTTGAATTTCCCAAAGGGCGTGGCGGTAGATTCTGAGGGAAATCAGATCATCGTTGACTCGTTCAACGACCTGGTGCGGGTGGTGGCGGTGTCCGCCTCCAATCCCGGCTACCTCCTCAGCGGCTGTTCTGGGAGCTGCCCCACCGGATCCATCTGGACCGTAGGGGATATCTACACCATCGCCGGCACTGGGACGCCCGGGTACAACGGCGACGGGATCTTTGCAACGACCGCCCAACTCGGTGATAACCCCACCCTTGTTTCGGTGGATCCCGAGGGTAACCCGGTAATCGCTGACTTTAACAGCAGCCGGGTACGGGTGGTCGCGGTGTCCGCCTCCAACCCCGGCTACCCGCTCGGCGGCTGCAGTGAGACCTGCGCCTGGACTCACGGGTATATCTATACCATCGCCGGCACCGGCACGGCCGGGTACAACGGCGACGGGATGCTCGCAACAAACGCCGAGCTCGATGCTGACAACGGCGTGGCGCTCGATGCAGAAGGCAACGTCTATATTGCTGACTCTGTCGGTAACAGGGTGCGGGTAGTGGCGGTATCGCCGACGAACCCAGGTCTGCAACTAAGCGGCTGCAGCGGAACTTGCACACCCTGGACTCAGCAGGACATCTACACCATCGCCGGCGACGGACCCACTAATACAAACGGTAACCATCCGTACAATGGCGACGGCATTTCCGCCACGGGTGCCCAGCTCAACTATCCCAATGGCGTCGGGGTAGACCCAATGGGAAATGTCCTCATTGCGGACTCGAACGACAATCGCGCCCGGGTGGTGGCGGTGTCCGCCTCCAATCCCGGCTACCCCCTCAGTGGCTGTCCTGGGAGCTGCCCCACCGGATCCACCTGGACTGTGGGGTTCATCTACACCATCGCAGGGACGGGCACAGCAGCTTACAACGGGGACGGTCAACGGGCCACGAGCGCTGAGATCGCCTTCCCGATTGACGTGCTGTCAGATGCCCAGGGCAATGCGATCATTGCCGATACCAACAACAGTCGGGTGAGGGTGGTTGCAGTGTCGGGGTCGAATCCCGGATATCTACTCGGTGGCTGCTCCGGTACGTGCACGTGGTCCGTAGGCAATATCTACACCATTGTCGGAGATGCAATAGGTGGGTACAACGGCGACGGCATTCCGGCGACGAGCGCCGAGATCAATACGCCAAACGGCATCGCGGTCGATCGCGAAGGAGACATTTTCGTCGCAGATTACGGCAACAGCCGCGTCCGTGAGGTAACCACCCTCTCCGTGACCGAGACGCTCGAATCTCCATCGCCGATCAACCTTGGCTCTCACGAGGCCGTATCGGCCACAATCCATGGCAACCCCGTAGGTGGAGCCCCTACGGGTTCGGTGGTCTTCTACGTCTGCGCTCCGCCGGCCACGTCGTGCAACAACGTGTCTTACAAGTGGAGGAGTCCTCGCGTCACAGTCGGGACCGTGTCAGGAGACAACGCCACCTTCACGCTCCCGGCACCTGGATATCCCCCGACGTCCGCAGGGCAATGGTGTTTCGCTGCCTATTACACCTCCGACGAACCCGCCGTCTACAGCGGTGGGAATGACCCCGGCTCGACGGACGGTTGCTTCACTGTTGACGGCTCGCCGCCCGTCTCCATCACTGCAGCCGGAGGAACGCCCCAGTCCGACCTGTTGAACTCCCCTCTCGGCCAGGATCTTGTAGTAAGCGTCACCGACCAGAACGGCAATCCGGTTGCCGGTACGGCCGTCCAGTTCACCGTCAACGGATCTGCGAACGGTGCCTCGGGATCGTTTTCCGCGGCAGGGTCGACCTGCAGCGCAAACGGGGCGTCGAGTCCAAGCGCTACCGAGTACTTTGCCTTGACCGACTCGGCGGGGTATGCCCGGGTGCCTGCGTCGTGTTTTACGACGAACGGCAGATCAGGGTCTTACTACGTCACTGCAGATCCGACCGCTGGTCCGACGAACGCCACGACGACATTCGGCCTGTCCAACACGGCGGGGACAAGTACTCCGTGCAGTGTTGTGGTTACGACCGACTGCACCAATGTGATCGACGCGGGAAGCATTCCTGGGTCTCTGGGTCTCAGCTTCACCAGCATCCCCGACTACGCGCGCCCGTCAGGTGGATGCACCGTCGCGAATGCCGAGTCGACCCAAGACGCGACCCAGGACATCTACGAGCTGCTCAACGCCATCCCCCCGGGAAACGATGCCAAACCGGTCGAGGTCAACTTCGACGCAGGAATGTGTTACGTGCTCGATGGGACCGTCTACATGAGAGGACTCCAGCACGTGATCCTCAATGGAAATGGCGCCACCTTTGTCCAGGTGCCCGGTGAGACAGTGTCACTCACCGTGGGAGGTGGAACCACCGCCCAGGGGGTCGTCACCCCCGGGCAGTCCTTCGTCTCCGACGACTCGGTCCACCTGACCCAGGCCTATCACTACAACGGCACCAACCAGGCGATCCCGGTAACCGGTCACGGTATTCCGGCCGGAACGTTCGTCGGAACTGTCGTGGGAACCACGGCAGGTGCCACGTACCCCTATATCGCCGGCTTCACCCTGGTTAACGCGAGCGGTCAGCCTGTCTCCGCAACAACAGCGTCCGGGCTCTATGGCCCGATACCGGAGCCCGACACGGCCGCTGAGCTCGTTGCGGCCCAATCCCAGTCGAGCGTGCCGGAGATTGTCCCCCGACCAGTGGCCCCCTACTGCGGCTCCTCCATCGATGGCGGATCAACCAATGCGATCGGGGCGCTCAACAGCTTCAACGGGTACGACCAACCGGCGAGCCAGCAGACGAGTCAGGCTACGTCGCTGCCAACCGCGTTCATGTGGTTCGTCGAAGGTGGGTGCCATCTGGAGATCGAGAACATGAACATGGTGGGCGCGAGCGACTACTCGGGGAACAACCTGCCTTCGTCTGCGATCCAGGTCGGTGGTGCCCAGGATGTGCTCATCACCGGGAACTCGATCAGCCACCCCTACGGCGACTGCGTGACTGTGACCGGACTGGATGAGCCGGGTAACACGAGTGCCGCACCACTTCCGCAAAGCTGGCCGTCGGCCAACGTCACCATTTCGGACAACATGTGCAACGCGCCTGGACGAGATGCGTTCTCCCCGATCTTCGCCCAAGACGTCACCGTTGGTGGTACCACGACGCCCACCGACTGCACGATGGTGACATGGGCTGTCGGAAATCCGGCCACCGGCAACTGCGTCGTCTCGCCGTACGATAACGGGATCGACATCGAAGCAGACGGCGGAAACGTTGCGCCGAGTGTGCTGGCTGGCGGTGCGACGTCGGGTCAGGTCAACATGTTGATCGAGGGCAACAACTTCTACCAACGGAACTCTGTGGGCGGAATCGGAGACGTCGTCAGTGCGCAGACCACCGCCCAGCTCCAGAACTTCACCCTCATCGACAACAGCGTCCAACAACTCAAATCCGTCTTCAGCGCCAAGTGCTCGATCCGTGACTCGACCACTCACACAGTGTGTGGCACGGACAGCAATGGCAACTACCTCGGGGCCTACCTGGGTCACGACATCACCATCAGCGGCAACACCGGGGCTGAGGCTCCTCTCCAGCCAGAGAATGGCAACCTGAAGATCGAAGGCATGACAGACGGTCTGGTCTCGCTCAACACCACGCCCATGTGCGACAGCACGTCCGGTGCCGTGTGCTGGCCAAAATGTTCAAGTACCTACTGCACGGTCAGCCAGGAACAGGCTTGTCAGAACGGGTCCACGACCTGTCAAGTGTACGAGGACCCGTGGACCTTCCTGTATACCGGGCAGGCTGTTGACAACGCGCAAGCAGATCCCTTGGGCCAGGGAATCTACGGCGGCTCGGTCTTCTCCTGGAACAACCAGCTCGACGGCAACCAGGTGCGCCAGGTGGCCGCAGCGGGGCACACCATCAACGGAGCGCCGGGGGCAGAACCGACCATCCCGATCATCACCGACGGCACAAAGGTGACAGGCGGCACAACCTCTGGGGACTCGGCGTGCGGCGACGTAGACAGCACGGGCTACCAATTCGACGGTACGGGGAACACGGCAAACGAGGGCGTGTCCAACACGGCCATCACCGGCACTGCGACAACAGGGGTCGCGTTTCCGAACTGCCCTTCTGCGGGGAGTGTGCCGAACGTGCCGACGGTGGCCAACGTGGCCACCCCCCCGGCTCTTCCAGGGATCAGCGGGGCAACCACGACCAACGGCCCGATCCACCTCACGGCGACGAGTAAGAGCTCTGCCCCAATAGACCACGGACTCAATGGCGCCCCAGTGGGGGAGAGCACGGCGAGCTCGACCCCTCCCAAGGCGGTCAGCTGCACGGGGGTGGCCGGCTCAGCCAGCTTCAATCCGCCACTCTCGAACACGTCGAGTTCGGCGTCAGAGATGGCAATGCTGAACCTGTCACTCTCTGGTTGCTCCGATCCGAGCGATGCCTCCGCGCCGACCAAGGGGATCGCAGACAGTGTGTTGCCGCTTCCGACCAACAGCTGTACCAACCTGTCCTCGTCCATCTCTGCTCCGACCGACGTCGCGGTCAGCTGGGACGGGTCGACGGGGAACCAGGACACGGGCGCCCTCACCCTCTCAGGGGTCACCGGATCGACGAGCGGCCACCAAAGCTTTTCTCTCGGGGGTACGGCATCAGGTGATCCCGGTGCGACCCTCGTCTCGAGCATGACGCAAGCGGCGGTGTCGGCCGCTTGCGGATCCGCCGCCGGGTTGCCTTCGCTGAAGCTGATCTCGGGCACGTTCCGGGCACCCTTTGACTCTCCGCCGGTCACAGTTCCGGCCACCCCCTTCGGCGTCCAGGGCCTTCCGGGCAACCAGCAGGTCACCGTCTCCTGGGGTGCTCCCACCACGAGCGGGGGCTACCCGATCACCGGCTATACGGTGACAGCGTCTCCCGGGGGAAGCACTTGCTCGACGACCGGAGCCACGACCTGTGTCGTGACCGGGCTCACCAACGGCACTCCCTACGCGTTCACTGTGGCTGCCGTCAGCGCGGTCGGCCACAGCGAGGCTTCGCCACCGTCGACCCCTGTAACGCCCACTCCCGCCACGAACCAACTCCGCGGGGACATCTACACGACCACCGGGACCGGCACCGCCACCTATGCCGGGGACGGTAGCGCGGCAACGGGAGCGAAGCTCAATTTCCCGAAGGGCGTCGCGGTCGATGGCGAAGGCAACCAGCTGGTCGTGGACAACGGCAACAACCGGGTCCGGGTGATCGCGGCGTCGGCTGCGAACCCGGGCTACCTCTTGAGCGGCTGCAGCGGGCCCTGTACGTGGACACCTGGCGACATCTACACGATCGCCGGCACCGGTACGGCTGGCTATAACGGTGACGGGATCTCCTCCACCAGTGCCGAGATCGACGACCCCGCCCTTGTGGCAGTCGACACCGAAGGCAACCCGCTCCTCGCGGACTTCGGCAACAACCGGGTGCGGGTGCTGGCGGTCTCCGCTCCCAATCCCGGCTACCCGCTCGGCGGCTGCAGCGGAACCTGCACCTGGACACAGGGCGATATCTACACTGTCGCCGGGACCGGCACCTCCGGTTACACCGGCGACGGTGTCTCCGCCACGAGCGCCGAGCTGGACAGTCCGAACGGTGTGTCGCTCGACGCCGCGGGGAACCTCTACGTTGCCGACACCGGAGGGAATCGGGTGCGGGTGGTGGCGGTTTCGGCCTCGAACCCCGGTTACTCCCTCGGAGGTTGCAGCGGGACCTGCACCTGGACCGTTGGTGACATCTACACCATCGCGGGCGACGGCCCTGCTGGAGGGTTCGGTGGTGGAAGCTATAACGGCGATGGCATCCCTGCGACTGGTGCCGCCCTCAACTGGGTGAACGCTGCGGTGCAGGATGCCGAGGGCAACGTCATCCTCACCGACTCGCTCAACAACCGGGTTCGGGTGGTTGCAGTGTCGGCATCGAACCCCGGCTACCCGCTCGGTGGCTGTAGCGGGACCTGTACCTGGACGGTGGGGGACATCTACACCATCGCCGGTACCGGCACCGCGGGGTACACGAGCGACGGCGTTGGCGCCATCAGCGCGGAAGTCGATTTCCCGGTCGCTGCGTTGGTCGACGGCGAGGGCAATCCCCTCATCACCGACACGACCAACGACCGGACCCGCGTACTCGCGGTGTCCGCCTCGAACCCCGGCTATCCGCTCGGTGGCTGTAGCGGGACCTGTACCTGGACGGTAGGAGACATCTACACCATCGCCGGGACCGGCACAGCCGGGTACAACGGCGACAACCTCCCGGCTCCGGCCGCCGAGCTCGACAACGTGAACGGCATCACACTGGACGCTAAGGGAAGTATCTACCTCGGCGACACCAGCAACAATCGGGTTCGCGAGGTCGTGATGACCAGCACGGTGCCCTCCGCGCCGGGGGTCGGATCGGTGGCCACCGGCAATGGGTTGGCACGGGTTGCATTCACCGCCCCCTCCAACGACGGCGGGAGCCCGATTCTCGCCTACACCGCAACCTGCGCATCGTCCAATGGGGGTGTAACTGGTTCCCAATCGAGCGGGAGTTCACCAATCTCGGTGCCGAGTCTCACTAACGGGAAGCGCTATACCTGCGAGGTCTCTGCGACAAACGCGGTCGGTACGAGCGCGTCGTCAGCTGCATCGGCCTCGATCGTCATCGGTGCGCCCGCCCCGCCGACAGCTGTCAGTGCAGTCAAAGTAGCGTCTGGGCAGCTCAAGGTCACGTTCTCTCCCGGCGCCAACAATGGTGCAACCACGACCAGCTATACCGCGACCTGTACATCGACAAACGGTGGAGTCACCGGATCGGCTTCAAAGAGCGCCAGCCCGGTGACGGTGACCGGACTGACGACGGGAAAGACCTACCGATGCACGGTCACCGGTACGAACGCACGAGGTGTCGGCAGGCCATCGAGTCCATCGGCAGGGGTTACCCCGTAGCGTATTTGAATACAGCGTTCTCAAGCTAAGGGTAGATTCTGGCAACCGGGGTTCATGATCGCCGTGGCGGTTGTGTAATCGCGTCGAGGGCGGTGTTGAATGAGTAGGGTCAGTCGGCCCGGTCGGTTCGGTGGGCTAGCGACAAAACCAAAACCTCTGGGGTGATAGGAACATCTCCGAATCCGCTTCACGCGCCATTTGCTCCGATTTTCGCACCTATCCCGGCATGTCGCCTCCGAGCGCAGCCCGCCTCACCCGACATCACGGGTAGGGCTCAGCGCTACCCCGAACCAGAGCGAACAGGTGAGTCTTGTCCACACCCCTCGGGGCAGGCGCTCGCAGGGCAGAGGTCGATCCGCGATCACTGACGGGAGCAGTCGGCTGAAGCTGGCGAGCAAGGCTCGGTCTCGTGGCTCGAGGCCCGGACGGTTGATCTGTCGTCGGAGCGCGGCGACTTCTGTTGGAGGATGACGACCTCGATGATCAGATTCCGGGAGGCCGTGTCGGCATCATGACCCGGCACCAGCCCCCTCAGCAGCTGAGAGCGCATGCTGTGTACCGTCGTCAACCGCGAGATGAGGACTGAGCTACCTCGTTACCTCAGGCGGGCCAGTCGGGGCTGGTACGAGGGGCCCAGTGGGACCCTACGATATGGCCATGCGAGCGCTCATGTACGGAGTGGAGCCGGAGGTACAGCCCATCGTCGAGACGGACAACCGCTTGTTGCGGATGCTCGCCCGGACGCCGACCCGGCTCATCGATATCGACGAGCCCGCGTTCCTCCGCCCAGATTGGGTGGTGACCAGGCCGAGACTGGTGGGGATCTGCGGGTCGGAGTCCAAGGCGGTGTTCCTCGACTACGCCAGCCTGGTCGACCCAGCCAACGCGTCGGGAATGCAGCAGAATCCGATGAAGGGTTTCGTTTCGATGCCCCACGTTATGGGCCACGAGGTAATCGCCGAGGTGGTCGCGGTCGGTCCCGAGGCGAAGGGGCTCGAGCCGGGGGACCGTGTCGCCCTCAACCCGTGGCTCACGTGTGTCACCCGAGGAGTGTCGCCCGTCTGCCCGGCGTGCGAGGCCGGTGACCTGAGCCAGTGCCACTCGTTCGGGAAGGGCTCATTCGCGCCAGGGATCCACATCGGCATGTGCGCCGACGTCAACGGGGGGTTCGCCGACCTCATGCCGGCCCACGACTCGATGCTCTTCAAGGTGCCGGACACCTTGAGTGACGAGCAGCTCGTCTTCGCTGACCCGTTCGCGGTGTCACTCCATGCTGTCACTCGCCATCCGCCGCAGCCCGGCAGCAAGGTGCTGGTATACGGTGCCGGGGCACTCGGGCAGTGCGCTGTCGCCATCCTGAGAGCGCTGCATCCGACAGTCGACGTGATGGTCGTGGCCCGGTTCGACGCGCAACGCCGGCTGGCCGAGGCCTTCGGCGCATGCACCGTGCCCCACGAGCCGCGACTGGAGCTCATTGAGCGGGTTGCGGACTGGTCAGGCGGCATACTGCAACCGGCTGACGGGCTCCCCATGGCCTTTCCGGGCGGCATCGACGTGGTCTACGACACGATTGGGGCAGCCGAGACCTTGGAAGTCGGTTGCCGCGTGCTGCGCGCCCGAGGAACCCTCGTGAAGCTGGGTATGCATGGCGCCGCCAAGTGGGACGACACGCCGGTGTACTCCAAGGAGATCACCTATACGGGTTCCAACGCGTTCGGGATCGAGGAGGTAGACGGCGTGCGCCAACACGGCATCGCCCACTTCCTGGACATGGTCGGATCTGGCCGGATCGACCTGACATCGATGCTCACCCACACGTTCCGCCTTGAGGAGTGGCGCGAGGCCTTCACCGTGCTGGCCGACCAGGAGACGTCAGGGGCCATCAAGGTCGCGATCGACAGCCGCTAGGGGCCCCCAGGCTTCCGCCCCGGAACGCTCCGGGCCGATCGTCGGTGAAGCAGGCCCGACGCGAGACGCCGGCTCGCCGGCACATGGGCATCGATCGTACACAACACAACGGACAGGACTCTGCGCGACACTTTGAGCATGCAACGCTTCCAGGACAAGGTTGCGATCGTGACGGGTGCAGGCTCGGGAATCGGACGTGCGACCGCCCGCCACCTCGCGGCCGAAGGTGCTGCAGTGACTATCGCCGATATCGACGAGGCGGCCGCCGACACGACCGTCGAGTTGATCCGTACCGATGGTGGAACCGCCCGCGCCCAAGCCACCGACGTCGCCGAGCCCGACGCAGTTGAACACATGGTCGCCGATACCCTCACCGCATTTGGCGGTCTAGATCTACTTCACAACAACGCTGCCGCAATCAACCTCAGCTTCACCGACCAAGATGTCGTCACCATGCAGCTCGAAACCTGGCACACGTCGATGCGCGTCAACCTCGACGGCGTCATGCTCGGCTGCCGCTTCGCCATACCCGCCATGCTGGAACGCGGAGGCGGAGCGATTGTCAACACCGCGTCCGTCGCGGCAACCTACGGCAGCCGCTCCCTCGCTGCCTACGGCACCAGCAAGGCTGGCGTCGTGGCTCTTACGCGCTACGTGGCCACCGCCTACGCCGACCGCAACATTCGCGTAAACGCTGTCGCGCCTGGTGTCGTCGTCGACCGCGGTCTCCAGGAATCGCTCGGCGGCCCACTCGGCGAGACTCTCGCATCGATCACCGAAGGTCACCTCGTCGGCCGACTCGGATACCCAGAAGAGATCGCCACGGCCGTCGCATACCTCCTGTCCGATGATGCGGCATTCGTCACCGGCCAGACATTCACAATCGACGGTGGATACACCGCACATCGCTGAACGCGAGTGGTAACAGGGCGAGAGGGCAAACTTCCTCTCTGAAGGGAACTTGTCACAAACCTCGCAGACTGTCAGCCGATTGGGCCGGCAAGGTCAGCCGCCCCTTCCACCCTTCGATTGTCGTCAGCAGTGGGCAACCATCGAGGAGCCCGACGACCGACGACTTGAGCTTCAGGAGCCGGCGTCCTCTTGGCGCAACGCCCTTCGGGCACGCTGGGCTTTGTCGGTGTGAGACCCCTGGTTTTGTCGGGAGTCCTCGGTCGGTCGCTTAGTCAGTTGGTTAGTCGGTCCCCGTGATCGTTGGGCAATTCGTTCACCTCGGGATCGGTGATGGCCCTCGCTCGTGAATCGCGATGGCGTCTCGCCCCGCTCGCTTCACTTGATAGAGCGCGAAGTCAGCGTCGTCGAGTAGGTGCTCGACACTCGGCATCGATCGATCGAGACCACCGACTCCAATACTCAGGGTCACGGGAACCTCAACTGCGGCAGGCAGGTTCTGACGGATGCGTTCGGCGACGCCTACGGCACTGGAAACATCGGTGTCTGGGAGAAGCACGGCAAACTCGTCCCCTCCAGTGCGGCTGATCAAATCAAAGGCTCTTCCGCACTGCTGCAGTACGGCCCCGATGCTGGCAAGCACATGGTCACCGACGACATGGCCGTAGGTGTCGTTGACGGACTTGAACTGGTCGACATCAATCATCAGGAGGCTCAATGGACTCCGATTGCGGACTGAACGGGCGATCTCCCCCTCCATTCGCTGGCGTAGCACTCGCCGGACGGCACAGCCTGTCAGTTCGTCAATGGCCGCCATCTCCGCCAATGCTGTCTGAAGCTGTGCCTCGTGTTGCTCGATGTGCGTCCGATTGATCGCGGCGGCAACTGTGAGTACGGAGGCACCCGCGAGCACCGCAAAGAGAAGGAAGGCCCGTCCCGAAGAGCTTGCGGCGTCACGATCGATCAGGGCCACAAGTGCCAAAGCCACCATGGCGGCAATGCCACAGATCCCTGCGGCTCGAGGGGTGAACATCAGAGTGCCGTAGATCAACGGGAGGAAGAGCAGTATGAGGAGCGGGCTATTCATACCGGAGTCCAGAATCGCGACACTGGCGACTCCGAATGCCGACAATGCAGTCCAGCTCACTGAATACGTTGCGCACCACGGCTTCGAGGCCACCACCCGCGCCAACGACATGCCTACTAGGGCCAGCAGGAGCCAGAGGATAGCCGTCGCCCACAGAATTGAGCGATGGGGCCCCTTAGGAGTGAGGGCGAGGTAGCCGACGACCACAAGCGTCTCGGCCAGGAAGATGCCGAATCCGATACGTATGTGCGTGAGCCAGAACGCTCGCCATGCCGCTCGTTCCGCGTCCGCTCCAAGTGCGCCGTCGAGCAACTCCTGCCTGTTCGAGTTCATGAACCACTCTGCCCTTCAAGAGTGTCTCCTGTTGACATCGGCCGACTCGAGCCGCCTCTTTAACACCTCCGATGACGGCTCTCTGACTCGCTTTCCTGGCCGGTAGATCGGAGGCGGGTAGAACTGAGGGTGGCCGTGACCGGCCCGCCGGGGAAGCAACCTCTCCAGCCGAGGGGCACCGGTTGCTCACGAGCTGTGTCGACGCCTTGTAGGTGTCGAGAACTTCATCCGTTTGCCGACCAGGACATCCCTGGAAACGGGCCCTGACCAGGACCGTGGGAAATCCGGGCAATAGGGTGGGGAACGGATCCAAAGACGCACCGGTCACCGCTGGGTGATAGCCCATCAACCACCAATCAACCGACCCACCGACCCACCGACCCACCGACCAGGGACGCCTGAATTGTAGAAGGCGTTGCGGCCGATGCCGGACCGGCAGGTATTGGGCGCGTCGGGTGGCACCCCCTTGCCACCGTGGGTCAACTCACGCTGGGACAGCGCCCACGATGTCGGAGACGTGCACGCCGAGCCCGGGCAGCGACCCGGTGAAGCCTGCGTCACCGAAGCCGAAGACCCCGCCGTCGCGGCCGATCAGCAGGTAGCCGAGGCCGTCCTTGGAGGGTACGATGCCGATGATGTCCGTGACCGGCACCCCGAGGGTGGGGAGGTCGCCGAAGCTGCCCGCGTCGCCGACGTTGGTCACCAGGCCATCTGACCCGACCACCCAGTAGCCGCGCCCGTCCGCGGTCGAGGTGATCGCCGCTGCGCCTGCCGGTGCGTTGCCCGACCAGTGGGCATCCCCGAAGGCGTAGACGCTGCCGTCTGCTCCGACCAACAGGTAGCCCTTGTCGTCCGCGGTGGCGGCGATACCGACGATGTCGGAGACGTGCACACCGATGCCCGGCAGCGAACCCTCAAAAGGCGCCTTGAAGGAGAAAACCCCTCCGTCGCGGCCGACCACGAAGTAGCCTGTCCCCGCAGAGGTGGGCACGATGCCGACAATGTCGGACACGGCGACCCCGGTGCCCGGAAGCGAATTGACGTAGGGGGCATTGAACGCGAAGACGCCTCCGTCGGAGCCGACGAGGTAATAGCCGGTCCTGGTGGCCGAGGGCACGATTCCGGTGACGTCACTGACGTGGATCCCGAGCCCAGGCAGCGAGCCGTGGAAGGCGCCGCCGAACGCGAAGACCCCTCCGTCGGAACCCACGAGATCGTAGTTGCTGACAATGATCGGGGCCGTCGGAGTGGTCGGAGTGGCCTTCCAGAATCGGACCCCCGCTATGAGCGGATAATCCTCGCCGTTGCCGCCGGGGGCGTTGTTGCTGATCGAGTGCAGCGCGACGACGTCGCCCGTGTAGCGCGTGTCCCACACCATCCCATTGCCGGCGTAGATGCCCGAGTGCACGTACTGGGTCACATCCGTACCGGACCCGAAGAACACCGCGTCGCCCGGAAGCAGGTTGGCTTGATTGGTGATGAATTGCTCCCCGCCGTTGGGGAACGGCTGCCCTCCGCCGCTCGGAACCATGTCTCCAGTCCCCTGATAGACCGCATACTGGGCGAAGCTCATGCAGTTGAACCCCGGAGCCGTGCACCCGCCCCCATTGCTCGGACCGTCGATTCCCCCTCCGCTGCCGCAGTAAGGGACACCGGCCTGCGACGCTGCGGCGTTGAGGATCGCGTCCTCCTGGCTCATCGCCGGTCTCGGACCTGAATGCGGGGCGGCCGCCGACGACACAACCCCACCGAGGAGACTCGTCCCAGCGATGCCTACCATGACCACGACCGGCAGGAACAGCTTCGAAACCGACCAGATCCCACCCTTCGAGGTTCCCGTCATGCACCCCTCCTCGACCGGCTTCGGGGCGCCGGCGCTACCCCTCCGTGTCAAAGATCGGCACATACGTTCTCGAACTTGAGACAGCATCCGAAGGCGATGGTGAAAGCACGTGCCCGAATCCGCCTCAGGTTCGTCAAGTTGGGCAGATCCGCCCCTGAGGCAGTTCCAGGTCTCGACCCTGTGAATGCAGGGAAGTCATCCAAGCTCTTCAGCAGGATCTTTATCGAAGGCAACGAGGTGGGAAATCCGGACCAACAGCGTGGGAAGTGGTAACCGGCATGGTCACCGTTCATGCAGCTGAGTGGGGTTTTGTCGGTAGCCCACCAACCAACCACCACCACCAACTCACCGACCGACCGACCGACTGGTGGGTGTCGACAGGACTTCTCGGGTCGCGTCGACAAACCAGAAGTGACTGGGCCGGTCGATCACTGAAGGTGGCATTGAGATGCTTGCGTCCACCTCCGTAGGCCTTGTCGGTCGGACTCGCTCTGGCGACGATGAGTCCGGGCAGTCAGACTTGATCTGTGGGTTTAGCCGCGCGCGCCCCCGTAGGGGAGTTGGACCTCGCTGGTGCCGCCGGCCTGGCGCCCGGCGAGGTGTTGTCGCGCCTAGGGAGTGGCCCTGACGGTCTTTCCTCCGACGAAGTGACCGAGCGACTGAGGCAGTTCGGGCCGAACGCGCTCGGTACGCATCGGGTACACGCCACCGCCGTCCTCTTCCGCCAGCTCCGCAATCCGATCCTGATCCTGCTTCTTATCGCCGCCTTGATATCGGGGCTTACCGGAGGAGGTACGAACGCGGTGATCATCGCCGTGATCGTCGTCTTGAGTGTCGGACTGGGCTTCTTCAATGAGTATCGGGCGGAGCTGGCGATGGCCTCTCTCCGGGCCAAGATCCGACAGGAAGCCGAAGTTCGTAGGGACGGACGGGTGAGTCGGGTCGAAGTCACGAACCTCGTGCCCGGTGACGTGGTGTCGCTCCGCATCGGCGTCCTGGTACCGGCCGACATCCGTTTGCTCAAGGTCGACGAACTCGAGTGTGACGAAGGTGTACTGACGGGCGAGTCGATGCCGGTGGCAAAGTCGGTGGCCCCCGTCACCGGCCGTCAGCCGCTGGACCAGCCGGGGTGCGCCTTCATGGGGACGATCGTCCATCAGGGATCGGCCATTGGGGTGGTGGTTCGGACCGGAGCGGACACCGCCTTCGGGCAGATCGCTGCCGGTCTGTCCGAGAAGCAGGGTCAGACTGCCTTTGAAGCGGGCTTGTCACGCTTCTCGCGCTTCTTGTTTGGCGTAGCCGGCATCCTGACGGCGTTCATCTTCATCGTGAACGTGGCGCTGGCTCGGCCTCTCATCGAGGCACTGCTCTTCTCTCTGGCCATCGCCGTGGGCATCGCCCCCGAAATGATGCCGGCGATCGTGACGGTAAGCCTCTCCGCCGGTTCGAGCGCGCTTGCGGCGAAGAAGGTCCTCGTGAAGAGGCTCGTTGCCATCGAGGACCTGGGCAATATCGAGATCCTTTTCACCGACAAGACGGGCACCCTCACCGAAGGGGCGATTACCTTCGAGCGTGCGTTGGACGCCAATGGGCGCGCGAGCGATCGCCCGCTACTTCTCGGGCTCGTGTGCAACGAAGCGACCGTTACCGACGGGAAACCGGTCGGTGGGAATGCACTGGACCAAGCATGTTGGTCGGCCCCCGATGCAGCTTCCGGACAAGGGGTCGCCACAAGCACTGCTGCCTATCAGAGGCTCGGCGTTCTTCCCTTCGACCACGAGCGGCAGCTCGCCTCCGTGCTGGTGAAGGATCCTGATGGGAAGCCGCTCGTGATCACCAAAGGCGCCCCCGAGGTCCTGCTAGACCGATGCGCGCTTGTCCCCGACGGCGCTCGACGGGCGCTTGAGGTGCTGTTCTCCGAGGGAGCCCGGGTGGTGGCCGTGGGGACCTGCTCCGCCGAGGGCATCGAGGCGCTCACCGCGGCGGACGAGCAGGGGCTGACGTTGGAAGGTTTCTTGACCTTCACCGATCGCCCGAAGGCCGACGCCGGCTCCTCCATCGCCAAACTCGAACGGCTGGGGGTGGAGGTGAAGATCATCACCGGGGACAACGGTCTGGTGGCGGCCAAAGTGTGTTCGGACATCGGAGTCGACTGCGCGGGGGTGCTCACTGGCACCGAGGTCGAGTCCCTCGATGACGACCACCTCGAAGCGGCGATCCTGACCACAACTGTGTTCGCCCGGATCGGCCCCGATCAGAAGTCGCGGATCATCAAGGTGGCCCGCCGAACCGGAAAGGATGTCGCGTTCCTTGGCGACGGAGTCAACGACGCGGTGGCGCTGCACCATGCCGATGTCGGGATCTCGGTGGACTCAGGAACGGACGTGGCTAAGGACGCCGCTGACGTAGTGCTACTCGAGAAGGATCTCGGGGTGCTGGCCGAAGGCGTGATGGAGGGTCGCCGCATCTTCGCCAACACCATGAAGTACGTCCTGATGGCCACGTCCTCGAACTTCGGCAATATGTTCAGTGCGGCCGGTGCCTCTGTGTTCCTGACCTTCCTGCCCATGCTGCCGTCGCAGATCCTTCTCAACAACTTGCTCTACAACGCCGGTCAGCTGGTGATCCCGACCGACCGAGTGGACCCCGAGGCTCTCACCCGGCCAGCCGCATGGGACATGAAGTTCATCCGGAGATTCATGATCGTGTTCGGTCCCGTGAGCTCTGTCTTCGACTTCATCACCTTCTGGGTCATGCTCTCGCTGCTCCACGCCGGTCACGTCGAGTTCAGGACCGGCTGGTTTGTCGAGTCGATCGCCACCCAGACCCTCGTCGTCTACGTGATCCGGACCCGGCGGGTCCCGTTCTTCAGGAGCCGACCCAGCCTGCCTATGCTTCTCGTACCGACCGGGGCGGCCCTAGTCGGTGCGATCCTTCCGTACACGGGATTGGCCAACCTGCTGGGCTTCACGCCGCTGCCCACACAGTTCTTCCTTATCCTGTTCGCAATGGTGATCGTCTACCTGTTCCTGGTCGAGCTGGCGAAGACCCGATTCTACCGAGCGCCCCACGCCAAGACCCCGCGGATCGCTTCCACTCACGTCGAAAGGCTGGAACGGCGTATCCGGCGCCGGGCATTCCGCTTCATTCGCCACCCGAACCACGGGTCGACGAACGGGATTGGAGGCAACCTCCCGGCGTCGCGGAGCACTGCTGGCAACTGAATCCGAGTTCGCCACCCTGTGGGTGCCAAGAATGTCATCCGTGTCGCTGACTCAGGTCCTTCCCAAGCACATGCCCTGGCCAGGGAAGTGGGAAACCTGGAGCAACAGCGTGGGAAATGGTACTCAACTGGGCTCATTCCGACCTGGGCACCATGATTTTGTTGCTAGCCCTCGGTTGTTAACGATTCAGGAAGCTCCCGGACCAGCGACACAAACGACCTCTCTTCGGATTTCAGCGAGGCTCAGAGGGTCGGGGACCTGCCATTCTCAGCGAGAACGTCGTGCAACGACTGAGGGACACCGGTTGCCGGTACAGCCTTTCGGTGCTATGCCTTCCGACAGGCGGGTGTGTGGGCGGCACCCCAGAGCGGAGGGGTGCTGGTCTGATGACAACAGCACGGAAGAACCTCAAGTCGTTTCTGGCCGGGCTGCTGGTGTCCGGTGGTGCGTTTGTCGGGGTCCTGGTCGGAGGAGCGACGCCTGCGTCGGCGACTTCGGCCACCCTCTACGTGTCGACCACCGGAACCGGCAACTGTACGAGCCCGGCCAATGCCTGCAGTGCCATCTCGGGAGCCGTCAGCCAAGCGACCAGCGGCGCCTACGCGGGCGACGACGTCATCATCGAGGTGGCCGCTGGGACCTACCTCGAGAACGACAGCCTCAGCGTCTCGTCCCTCTCGTCGCTCACCATCGCCGGAGCCGGTGCGTCGTCGACCGTCGTCAACGGCGGCGGCCTGAGCTCCGTGATCACCGTCAACTCCGGCACGGTGACCATCTCGGGATTGACGGTTGAGAACGGGTATGTGTCGAACTCCAGCGGCGGCGGGATCGACAATTTCGGCACCACCACTGTCACCAACAGCGTCATCACCGGCAACGCCGCCGGTAACGGCGCTCACGGTGCCGGCCTCTACAACGACGGCTCGCTTTCCGTGTCCGACAGCACCGTGTCCGACAACACCGGGGGAGGAGGTGCCGGGATCTACAACTTCTCCGGGCAGCTGTCCGTGTCCGACTCCACGATCTCGGGCAACACCACGTCCTTGAACGGGGGCGGCGTGTCCAACGATTCTGTCGGGGCGACCGCCACGATCACCGACAGTACGTTCTCGGGCAACAGCGCTGCCGTTGGCGGCGCTCTCTATGTGGGCCGTGAGCCCGTCACGCTCGCGGCCAGCACGATCGTCGGTAACAGCGCGAGTGCGGGCGACGGGGGTGGCATCGCCAACTTCTCGACCCTTGACATGGCCAGCGATATCATGGCCGACAACGGGCAGGGCCTCGACTGTGGGTCGATCGGCTCGGCGGTGACCGACCTCGGGTACAACATCGACGACAACGGGTCCTGCGGGTTCTCCGCGACCGGGAGTATCAGCAGCTCGTCCTCGCTGGACGCCTCCCTCGCTCCCCTTGCAGACAATGGCGGACCGACCGAGACGATCCTCCCCACGGGGGGCAGTCCGGCAGCCGGGGCGATCCCGAATCCGATCACGGTCGATGCGATACAGCTCTGCCCGACCACCGACCAGCGTGGGACCCCCAGCGCGCTGAACGCGGCCTGCAACATGGGTGCGGTGCAGGGCGTCGTGGGCCCACCCACCATCAGCGGATTTACCCCGTCGTCGGGCTCAGCGGGCACTGTGGTGACCATCACCGGGACCAACCTCCTCGGTGCAACTGAGGTGTCCTTCAACGGCACAGCGGGCACCGTCACCGCGGTCGGACAGACAGAGATCACGGTGACGGTGCCAACGGGTGCCACGACCGGGTACATCACCGTCACCACTCCCAGTGGGAGTGTGACCAGCGCCAGCAAATTCTCCTATACAGGACCCACCATCACCGGGTTCACCCCGCCCTCGGGCCCACCCGGCACGGTGGTGACCATTACCGGGACCAGCCTCGCCGGTGCAACTGAGGTGTCCTTCAACGGCAAGGCGGGTACCATCACCAGCGATACGCCTACGAAGATCACGGTGAAGGTGCCAACGGGCGCCGCGACCGGCTACATCACAGTCACTACTCCAAGCGGCAATGCGACCAGCGCCACCAAATTCATCTATACGGGACCCACTATCACCGGGTTCACCCCGTCGTCGGGCCCACCCGGCACGCTGGTCACCATCACCGGGACCTTCCTCTCCCATGCAACTGCGGTGGGCTTCAACGGCATAAAGGGCACCGTCACCAGCGACACGGCAACGAAGATCACGGTGAAGGTGCCCACGGGTGCCACGACCGGCTACATCCAAGTCGTCACAGTCAGTAACGGGTCAGCGATCAGCGCAACCACATTCACCGATGCAGCACCCACCATCACCGGGTTCACCCCGTCGTGGGGCCTACCCGGCACGGTGGTGACAATCACCGGGACCAACCTCTCCGCTGCAACTGCGGTGAGCTTCAACCGCATAAAGGGCACCGTCACGAGCGACACGTCTACGAAGATCACGGTGAAGGTGCCCGCAGGTGCTACGACCGGCTACATCGAAGTCGTCACTTCCTTTGGAAGTGTGACCAGCCCCACCGAATTCGCCGTATCATCGGGCCCACCCACCATCACCGGGTTCACTCCTTCGTCGGGCCCACCCGCCACTGTGGTGACCATCACCGGGACCAACCTCTCCGGTGCAACTGAGGTGACCTTCAACGGCAAGGCGGGCACCGGCACCAGCGACACGTCTACGAAGATCACGGTGAAGGTGCCAACGGGCGCCGCGACCGGCTACATCACAGTCACTACTCCAAGCGGCAATGCGACCAGCGCCACCAAATTCATCTATACGGGACCCACCATCACCGGGTTCACCCCGTCGTCGGGCCCACCCGGCACGCTGGTGACCATCACCGGGACCAAACTCTCCCATGCAACTGCGGTGTCCTTCAACGGCATAAAGGGCACCGTCACCAGCGACACGGCAACGAAGATCACGGTGAAGGTGCCCACGGGTGCCACGACCGGCTACATCCAAGTCGTCACAGTCAGTAACGGGTCAGCGATCAGCGCAACCACATTCACCGATGCAGGACCCACCATCACCGGGTTCACCCCGTCGTTTGGCCCACCCGGCACAGCGGTGACCATTACCGGGACCAATCTCTCCGGTGCACATGTGACCTTCAACGGCACAGCGGGCGGCGTCACCAGCGACACGTCCACGACGATCAAGGTGAAGGTGCCGATGGGTGCCAAGACCGGCTACATCACAGTCACCACTTCCTTAGGAAGTGCGACCAGTGCCACCAAATTCGCCGTAGAGTGAGCGACCGGCCTTGACTCTGGCCTGTACGGTCGCAGGCATGCCGCCAGGATCGAGACTCTGATTCGGACGCACCGGCGAAGCTCCGGACCCGTCTTGTGGCACTGATCGGGCTCGTACATCCGACGGTGGACTCTGCTCGACGGATGTACCGCCGGTAGAACCGCAGGCCGAACGGAACATCCGAGCCCCAAGAAGGGAGAGACGAGGGAAAGCGGACCCACGCCGACCAGCGAGATTGAAGCGCGCCCTCGTGTACTTGTTTCGTCGGACGTCGGTGACCTGATGCGACCGCCCGGCACCCGTTTCGCTTGGTGCTCAGCGTCGGCAGCCCCCGTGCCTACTCAGTCGGTCCGTTCTCGCTGGGCATCGTCGATGAAATCGGCTCGGGTAGTGGTGGTCGGTGGTGGTTGTTGGTTGGTTGGTGGGCTACCGACAAAACCCCAGTCACCTGCCTTAACGGTGACCCGAGGATCGCCATTTCCCACGCTAACGGTCCCGATTTCCCACATTGTTACCTTTGCTAAGGGTTCAGGGAATCTGCTGGCCAGAGCCGACCGCTCTTCGTAAGCGAGATCAGGAGGGTCGGAGTCCTACCCGTGCTCGCGAAAGTTGCCTGCCCCAACCAGGCATTGTCGGGATACCCGCCAAAACGTCCCAACCACCCGGCTCCTGGGGCTTTCAGCTTTCGTAGGCCTTGGCGAACAGATCACTCAGCGCTGCTACCGGCCCGACCACGGCAGTTGCGCGAGATATGGCAACCTTCCCGGACTTGGCGTTGGTACGGGAACTGACACGGGACAGGGCTGCCTCCGGCTCAACATGGGACTTTCAGCCCTTCTCGCCGGGGTATGAATCGTTGACCATGTCAGTGAGGGGTCAAGCCTCGGCAGGCACGGAGGGACTCATGGCCGAATCTAGGGATATGCGGGATCGAGCATCTCGTCGAGCGAGTTGGGTTGCGATCGTCCCGATTGCTGGCAGGTGCTGCGGGCGGTGTGTTCGCCGTCGTTGGATCGACGCCGTGAGAGCGCCAAAAGAGGCTGCTTTGGCCAACAAATGGCTCCAACACCGTGAGCCTCATCAACACAGTGGTGAAGACGTTGCGGTCGGTGCCCGTCCATTCGGAGCCGCCATAACCCCCAACACGATACTGAGAGGCGGCGCATTATGGTTGACCCTCGAGCCCTCCTAGGGCGCCTTACTGGCCGGTCACGTCGATGTACAAGGAGCGATAGGCTTGGCGCCCGGCGAGTGGCAATAGCGTCGCCTTGTAATCCAAAGTGTCGAGCAACAGCTGTTGTTCTCACCCTCGTTCTTTCCAGCGCCGGACTCGCACTGGTGACGGTGGTAAGCCCGTCGCCCGCGTCCGCCAGCACTCCAGGCAGGATGTCGACTGTCGCCGGTGGAGTCGTACCTGGACCCAGCTTGGCATCCACAGTCGGACTCATGATTGGCGGCGTCGCCGTGGGTGGCGGCTTTGTCTACGTCTCCGACAGCCAACACCATGTCGTACGGCAGGTTGATAGCTCTGGTTCCCAGACAGTGATCGCAGGAAACGGGCTCTCCTTATACTCCGGCGACGGGGGACCCGCCACCTCCGCCGGGGTCAACTACCCCCGCGGCATGGCCGTGGACCGCTCGGGCAACCTGATCATCGCAGACTCCGGCAACAGCCGTGTCCGGCTGGTCACCGCAACGAGTGGCACCTTCTACGGGATCGCGATGACCGCCGGCGACATCTACACCGTGGCGGGCAGCGGAGCCCAGGGGAGCTCCGGCGACGGGGGGCCGGCAACCTCAGCCGACCTGTTGAGCCCGGACGGTGTTGCTGTGGACGGCTCCGGCAATCTGGTCATCGCCGACACCTACAACAGCCGGGTCCGGGTGGTCGCCGCAACGAGCGGCACCTTCTACGGGATCGCCATGACCGCCGGCGACATCTACACCGTGGCCGGCAACGGGACTAACGGATACTCGGGCGACGGGGGGGCCGCCACCTCGGCCGAGGTCGGTCAGCCCGATGGCATTGCCGTGGACGGCTCCGGCAATCTGGTCATCGCCGCCACCGACAACAGCCGGGTCCGGGTGGTCGCCGCAACGAGCGGCACCTTCTACGGGATCGCCATGACCGCCGGCGACATCTACACCGTGGCCGGCAACGGGACCGCCGGATACTCCGGCGACGGCGGGGCCGCCACCTCGGCCGAGGTCGCTTTCCCCTACGGCGTGGCCGTGGACGGCTCCGGCAATCTGGTCATCGCCGCCACCGACAACAGCCGGGTCCGGGTGGTCGCCGCCACGAACGGCACTTTCTACGGGATCGCCATGACCGCCGGCGACATCTACACCGTGGCTGGTGACGGGAGTAACGGATTCTCCGGCGACGGGGGGGCCGCCACCTCGGCCGAGGTGGATCAGCCCAGGGGCGTTGCTGTGGACGGCTCCGGCAACCTGGTCATCGCCGACACCATCAACAACCGGGTTCGGGTGGTCGCCGCCACGAGCGGCGCCTTCTATGGGATCGCCATGACCGCCGGCGACATCTACACCGTGGTCGGCGACGGGACCCAGGCATACTCCGGCGACGGCGGGGCCGCCACCTCGGCCGAGCTCTATTACCCGAGCGGGGTTACCGTGGACGGCTCCGGCGACCTGGTGATTGCAGACGGCTCCAACAACCGGGTCCGTGTGGTCGCCGCCACGAGCGGCACCTTCTACGGGATCGCGATGGCCGCCGGCGACATCTACACCGTGGCCGGCGATGGGGTCGCCGGATACTCGGGCGACGGGGGGGCCGCCACCTCGGCCGAGGTGGATCAGCCCTACGGCGTCGCGGTGGACGGCTCCGGCAACCTGGTCATCGCCGACTCCCACAACAGCCGGGTCCGGGTGGTCGCCGCCATGAGCGGCACCTTCTACGGGATCGCGATGGCCGCCGGCGACATCTACACCGTGGCCGGCGATGGGGTCGCCGGATACTCGGGCGACGGGGGGGCCGCCACCTCGGCCGAGGTGGATCAGCCCTACGGCGTCGCGGGGGACGGCTCCGGCAACCTGGTCATCGCCGACTCCCACAACAGCCGGGTCCGGGTGGTCGCCGCCATGAGCGGCACCTTCTACGGGATCGCGATGGCCGCCGGCGACATCTACACCGTGGCCGGCGATGGGGTCGCCGGATACTCGGGCGACGGGGGGGCCGCCACCTCGGCCGAGGTGGATCAGCCCTTCGGCGTCGCGGGGGACGGCTCCGGCAACCTGGTCATCGCCGACACCTACAACAACCGGGTCCGGATGGTCGCCGCCAGGAGCGGCACCTTCTACGGGATCGCGATGACTGCCGGCCGCATCTACACCGTGGCAGGCAACGGCTATGAGGGATACTCCGGCGACGGGGGGCCCGCCACCTCGGGCGATGTCCGTCAGCCCTACGGCGTCGCCGTGGACCGCTCCGGAAACCTGGTCATCGCCGACACCGACAACGAGCGGGTCCGGATGGTCGCCGCCAGGAGCGGCACCTTCTACGGGATCGCCATGATCTCCGGCGACATCTACACGGTGGCAGGCAACGGGACCTACGGATACTCCGGCGACGGGGGGGCCGCCACCTCGGCCGAGCTTGCTCATCCCGCCGGGGTTGTCGTGGACGGCTCTGGCAACCTGGTCATCGCCGACACCATCAGCGATCGGGTCCGGGTGGTGGCGGGCAGCCCGGCGGCCCCGACCGCGACGATCACCTCGCCCTCGAACGGCGGAACCTACGCCATCGGCCAGGTCGTCCCGACCAGCTTCTCCTGCACCGAGGGGGCGTACGGTCCGGGCATCGCCACCTGCCTCGACTCGAACGGCTCCACGAGCCCGGGAGCGCTCGACACCTCCACCCTCGGCGCCCACACCTATACGGTCACCGCCACCAGCGCCGACGGCCAGAGCGGCACGGCGTCCATCTCCTATACCGTTGCCGCTGCCCCGAGGGTGACGATCACCTCGCCGTCGAACGGCGGGACCTACACCATCGGCCAGGACGTCCCGACCAGCTTCTCCTGTACCGAAGGGGCACGCGGTCCGGGCATCGCCACCTGCCTCGACTCGAACGGCTTTACGAGCCCGGGAGCGCTCGACACCTCCACCCTCGGCGCTCATAGCTACACGGTCACCGCCACCAGCGCCGACGGCCAGAGCGGCACGGCGTCCATCTCCTATACCGTCGTCCCGATTGCCCCGACCGCGACGATCACCTCGCCCTCGAACGGCGGAACCTACGCCATCGGCCAGGTCGTCCCGACCAGCTTCTCCTGCACCGAGGGGGCGTACGGTCCGGGCATCGCCACCTGCCTCGACTCGAACGGCTCCACGAGCCCGGGAGCGCTCGACACCTCCACCCTCGGCGCCCACACCTATACGGTCACCGCCACCAGCGCCGACGGCCAGAGCGGCACGGCGTCCATCTCCTATACCGTTGCCGCTGCCCCGAGGGTGACGATCACCTCGCCGTCGAACGGCGGAACCTACGCCATCGGCCAGGTCGTCCCGACCAGCTTCTCCTGCACCGAGGGGGCGTACGGTCCGGGCATCGCCACCTGCCTCGACTCGAACGGCTCCACGAGCCCGGGAGCGCTCGACACCTCCACCCTCGGCGCTCATAGCTACACGGTCACCGCCACCAGCGCCGACGGCCAGAGCGGTACGGCGTCCATCTCCTATACCGTCGTCGTCGCCGCTGCGTCCATCACAACCTTGGGTGGATCCCCCCAGTCAACTACCGTTGGTACGGCGTTCGCCAACCCGCTGACAGCCACGGTCAGCGATGTCGATGGCGATCCGGTGTCGGGATCGACCGTGACCTTCACTGCTCCGAGTAGCGGGGCATCGGGCACTTTCGCCAACGGGACGACCACCGACACCGAGACCACGAACGCCAGCGGGCTGGCGACAGCCGCAACCTTCACCGCGAACACTGTGGGAGGCTCCTTTACGGTCAATGCCTCTGTCGCCGGGGTCTCGACACCGGCAACCTTCTCGTTGACCAACCTGACTCCACCGAAGATCACCAAGTTCACACCGCCCTCGGGTACACCTGGCACGACAGTGACGATCACCGGGTCGCGCCTTTCCGGTGCCACCAAGGTCACGATCCACGGTCAGACCTCGACGATCAGCAGTGACTCAGCGACCACGATCAAAGTGCTCGTGCCGGTGGGTGCGACGACTGGCAAGATCAAGGTGACTACCCCCGATGGTACCGCCACCAGCGTGGTCAGCTTCATGGCGCTGAAGGCCATGGTGCCCACGATCACCAAGTTCACTCCGACCTCTGGGAACGTGGGTTCCGTCGTGACCATCACCGGAACCAACCTCTACGGAGCCACCTGGGTGACATTCGATGGCATCAAAGGCACCGTCACCAGTGATTCGACAACAACGATCAAGGTGAACGTGCCGACCGGGGCCAAGACCGGCAAGATCAAGGTCACAACGGCTGGTGGGTCTGTAACCAGCTCAGCCTCTTTCACCGTCACCCTGACGTCAAGGATCCTTCCTGGAAGTGAGTGGACCCTGACCCTGAAGGACTGGATCGTTACGGGGTGCACGATCATCAGCTTCTCCAGCGGAGGGTTCTATGACAACCTGGCCGATGCCGGCTCGTGGACGCAGACAGGGACCCATGTCACCCTGCGATTCACGACGGCCGGCGCTCCCACCCCTTACGCGGTCGGGCTCGGCACCTTCACGGGCACCTACCAGCCGTTGACGGGCCTGTTCTCCGGAACATTCGCCGGCACGACGGGCTCCCTGAGGTTCGGCGCCAACCCGAAGTGCGTGCCGCCGACCTCGTGAGATTGGTGGCAGCCAGGGCTGGGCGTCGGGCGCCATAGGTGGGCCGAGTTCCCACATTACGAATGTCCATCCCGAGATACGCGGCCCTGAAGGCGTCCGGCGGTGAGATGGCCATCGAGCACGCTCTTCGACCGTGTAGTAGTTAGTTTTAGTTGGTTGGTTGGTGGGCTACCGACAAAACCCTGGTCACCAGCGTGAACGGTGCCGTGAGGATCGCCTCTTCCCACGCTATTGGCCCCGATTTCCCAGCACGCTGGTCAAGGCGGCGAAGTTGGAAGAGTCGATGATTCCTTACCCCAATCGTGGGGATCGGACTCGCACAACGGGTGGATCAGTCACGGAGATCCGGCCAGTGGCCCAGACGCAACAGCAGCGGATACGCCGCGCCTTCCCATGAGGAACTATCGGGGTTCACCGATCGACCGACCGAGTAGCCCGTAGGCAGGTCGGCCTGCTGCCCGCGACGAAGCGTTCGACACCAGGTTCTCCAGCTTGCGGCGACCGATCTCGAGGAGGGTGTCAACGCTCTCGATGTCGACGTCGAGGCAGTCGGCGATCAGCTCCGAATCCGCCCCGAGTGCACGCAAGCGAAGACCGAGTCGGTAAGCCCTGGGCAGCTCATCGAGCAAAGGGTCACCCATCTCTCGATGGTGGCCGTTCGCCGCTCCTAAATCCTCGGTATTCTGTACTGATTTTCTGCGAGACTTGACGCTGTGGACCGCTGGCCAATCATCGGTCGGGCTGAGGAGCTTGCCTACCTCAGGCAAGTAATCACGGACCCAGACAAGTGTGGGGTTCTGGTCGCCGGTCGTGCCGGCGTGGGCAAGAGCCGGCTCATCAGGGAGGTGCTTGAGCGCGCAACTGACTGCCATGTAGAGCTTGTCACGGCGACCGAGTCGGCCCGGGCGCTTCCCTTCGGCGCCTTCGCCCGCCTCTTGCCTGACCAGCTGCCATTCAACCGCATGGACTTACTCACGGCCGTCGGACAGCACCTGGTTCGGCGGGCTCAGGGCGCCCCTGCCGTCCTCGCTGTTGACGATGTGCACCTTCTCGATGGCTTGTCAGCCGCTCTCGTGCATCATGTGGCAACCGCGCATCTCGCCACCGTCTTGCTGACCCTCCGAAGCGGGGAACGGGCCCCGGACGCTGTCACTTCCCCCTACCGAAGCGGGGTCGTGCCTCGTTTGGAGCTGCAGCCTCTGTCCCGGGCTGATTTCGACGTGGTGGTCGAAACTGCACTCGGGGGCGTCACCGAAAGCTTCACACTGGATCGCATGTGGGACGCAACCCAAGGCAATTTGCTCTTTGCGCACGAGCTCATTGACGATGGTCTCGAAGCCTCCGCCCTGATCCGTCATCGAGGCGTATGGCGGTGGACTGGTGACCTCGGCACCGCTCCACGGCTCCGAGAAGTGGTGTCCGACCGCCTTGCCAATCTGAGTACTGACGCCCGGAACTTGCTCGAGATCCTCGTCATTGGCGAACCGCTCAGTCTCCAGAGCGCTCGCAAGTTGGGCACGGCAGGTTCTGTGCGCGAGCTCGAACGCCGCGGCCTTATCACCGTCGAACGAACGGACGGTGAGTTACTGGTCCGTTTCGGTCACCCGCTGTTTGGCGAAATCGTCCGCGGAGCTATGAGCGAACTCAGGTTCATACAGGTCAATCACGATCTGGCTGAGCACTTGGCTTCTGCCGGGGGCCGACGACCCGCTGACACGCTCAGGTTCGCCCTCTTCCGGATGGCAGCGGGAGAGCTCTCCGATCCCGGTCAGATGACCGAAGCGGCGCTCCACGCCAACGTACTCTCCGACTATTTACTTGCCGAATCACTGGCTCGCGCGTCAATCGAAGAGGGAGGTACCTTCGACGCTCACCGGGAGCTCGGCCGCGCCCTCCTTGGCCAGAACCGGTTCGAAGATGCAGAGAGCATTCTCATGCCCCTCATAGGAACGGAGCCGAGTGACGTCGATCGGGAGTCGCTCGGGGACCTTCTCACGCGGACGGTGGGCCTTGGGTTGGGTCGAATCGACGAGACCCTCGAGCTCCTCGCGTTGATCGCGATGAGCTGTGTCGATCCCGTGCAGAGAGCCCTTCTGAAAAGTCATGCAGCGACGCTCCTCGCATTCGCCGGCCGCTTCACCGAGGCAGTCGAAGTTGGCATGGCAACTCTCGCGTCAACCCACGATGAAGCCTTGAATGTCCGATCACTGACGTCTGTCGGAATCAGTCTGGTCATGGCCGGCCAAATCGACGACGCGCTGACCCTCAGTGAGAAGGCATTTGAGCCTGCGGTACGACTGAAGGACCGCTTTCCCCGGGCGCCGGGCTGGGCTGCAATGGTGCACTGCAGTGCGCTGTTCTTTGCAGGTCGGGTAGAGGGCGCGCTTGCCGTTCTCGACCTGGCGCTCGGTAGCACGCCGGACACTTCAAGCTCTATGACAGCCCCGGCCTATGCCTACAAGGGACGCTTTCTCCTTTTTCAAGGACGGGCCCGCAGCGCCATCCGATTCCTGAACGCGGCCGTCAGCACACCTCATGACAATCTCATCGCGGAGCTGTCTTGGTGCTTGGCATTGGCCGCGGAATCCCATGCGTTGCTCGGTGACCATGAGTCGGCGAGACTGGCGGCCAAAGAAGCTGTCGCGTTGCGCCGAGAGGAGATCGTGTTCTTTCATGCCGATGGACAGCGTGCCCTAGCCTGGATCGACGCACAGGTCGGCCACACCTCGTCGGCCATCGAGCAACTCTACGAGGCCGCTGATCTCGCCGCCTCTCGTGGTCAGCGCAGCTTCGAACTCATCATTCTCGGCGATCTCCTCCGTCTCGGAGACCGCAAATCGGCAGGACGAGCTCGTACAGTGGCGACCCAGATCGACGGAGCGTGGTCGGCAGCCATCGAGGCTCATGCCCATGCCGCTCAAACCGGCAAGACAGGAGACCAAGAGGCGGCAGCCGAGGCCTTTGAGGCGATCGGGGCGTCATTGGTGGCTGCCGAACTTTGGTCGAGACTCTCGGCCAGTCGACAGCGAAGCGGCCTTCGGACGGGAGCGACGGGAGCAGCCAGCCGGTTCGCCAAGGCGGTCCGCAGGTGTGAAGGCGCTCGAACGACTGCAAGTTCGCTCGAAGACACTGCACCACGCGCTCGACTCTCCAGGCGGGAACAGGAAGTGGCAGTAGCGGCGTCACAAGGGGCGACGAACGCACAGATCGCCCTCGAACTCTCGATCTCCGAACGGACGGTCGAAAGCCACCTTTACGCGGCCTATGCCAAGCTGGGCATCACGAAGCGCAGCCTGCTTTCGGAACAGCTACGAGCTGCCCCGCCGGATTCTCGAAGCTACGTCCCAGATGAACAAGCAGAGAGAACCCGCAAAGGCTGATCGCCTCGGGCTCAAACTGCGAGCAGCCGGATGAGGATCGGCTATCGAGGCCTGGCAAAGGGCTACTCGGAGTGGCTTGCTTCTCAAAGAGCCAGGCATGAAGCAACCGACAGTGAGGTCGGCGTGACAAGACTGTGAACTATCGCGACGACCAAGGCTCTGGCGTCGAAGGTTCGATCTCAGAAATCAGTACTCGGTACTGAGGACTCCGGAGCCGAGCTGTCTTACCGTGGAAGAGCGGGACCGCCCATGTTGGCGGATCACGATATTCGGTTGCTCAGGAAGCGGGCGGCAACGGTGGATAGGACCCTCGATCTGATATCGATTCGCAGCCGCGATGACCGGCGCATTGCAATGCCCGAACGCGTCACATTGCTGTCTGGCTGCAACGAAAGAGAGCAGTGCCGCCCGAACAATCGGGATCCGGTCACCTCCTGGGAGACCGCTACGGCGTGCCAACCGGGTATCCGCAATTTGAGTAGCGACAGAGATTGACAGAGATTGGAGCACACGACGATGAAACTGGTCCGGACTAATGCAGGCAGTCGTCGGCCTAGCAGGTTGCGAGTGTGGGCGGTGCTCGCGGCGGTATTGGTCGTTGTGGCGACAGGACTCGAGATTGCGACGGCTGGGACCGCGTCGGCCGATACCCCTATTGACTTCGACAACCTCCCCACTCAGACCGTCTTGACCAACCAGTATGCGGCAACGCAAGGCGTGACCTTCGCGACGGGCGGATTTCAAACCGTGGAGGTGTTTGCTGACAGCAACGCTCACTCCGGCACCAACGATCTTTCCTTTCCGTGCAACGGCGAAGCGTGTCCCAGCAGAATCAGTGCTTCGTTCTTGTCTACTCAAGCGCGAGTTTCGGTCTATGTGATCTGCGAGACGAGCCCCGGCTTCCTATGTCCCACTGGCATTTCGGACCAGGTCGAGTTCCAGGTCTTCGACGCAAGTCACAACACGCTATCTGACACAACGCAAGCCATTGGGGATACGTGGACACAACTGAGCTTTGCCACTGCCGGGAACGCCGCGACGATATCTTCGATCTTGCTCTCGCAGCCTGGCGGGGGATTACCCGAGTACGCGATCGATGACCTGTCGTTCGGTGGCGCGACGAACCAGCCGGACTTTGCGCTGACGCCGCAGGACTTCAATTCGACGCAAGGCCTCGGGGTTCCCCAGGGCGGCTCCACCACCAAGCACTACACCCTTCACTGCCTGAACGGGTACACAGGCACTATTAGCTACGGCTATTCAGCTCCAACGGGAGTAAGTCTCTCCATCTCGCCGAGTGGTGCTTCCTGCGTCGACGGGTCGACCGTAACCGTGGTCATCAGTGCGACCTCACAAGCGCCACTCGAACAAGGTCAGTCGGTAACCATCACCGCAGATGGCTCTGGGCTGACGCCACACACGGTGTCCTTCCCGCTTACGGTGCAAAGTGTGTATCAGCTACGGGTCCAGGGGATCGAGATCACTCAAGGCATACAGAATGGAGTGCTTAATGGCCTCCCACAACGCAATGTCAATAACCTGTCCGCTCCAGTCGCTTACAACGGCGCGACCCTCATCGACCAGAGGCCGATGGCTGTCCGAATTTTTGCCGACGCTCCCTCTGCACCAGCGGGCGGAGTCGGCGCTGGCATTCAACTTGCCGGCTTCAACAGTTCTGGCAATCCGTTACCCGGAAGTCCGTTGGATTCCAGTCACTTCACCAGTCCAGAAGAGGGAAATACTGGCCAGCTAACCGACAGCGGACCAGGCTTTCCAGCCGTTCCAAAATCCGAGCGCGACAGCATGAACGGCAGCTTTGAAACCCTGTTGCCCTCAACATGGACAACGGGCAACTTGGCACGATTGACTGCGACACTTTTGCCTGCCCAAAGCGGATTTAGCATACCGACGTCGGTCCCTTGCCAAACGTCGGCTTGCACGACGCTTGGCACGATGACAATGAATGGGATCCCGTTTGTTGCAACGGGCAAGCTGGGCTTGGCAGTTCTCACTCTGAACAACAACGGATCGGCACCCAAGCTCGATTTCTCGAAGAGTTCGGGTGTATTCAGCTGGACGAACCTCCTTCCGGTTACCAGCGTCTACAAGGAGTCGGATCTTGGCTTCATGGACATCGGCTTTGAGGAGGGAAGCTGTACTGTTTCGTTCATCATCACGGAATCCCTTTGTGGGGGAAGAAGTAATCAACAGAGCGCAATTCTGGGCTTCATGTGGCTGGCGCGTGCCGATGGGAGCCACTCCGGGGCCGGTGCCGGCGAGATCGGCATCACCGACCAAGATTATGGCGTCGAAGACCGCTCGGTGATGGGTGCGGGCAGTCAACCTCTGGCCGTGGTGGACGAGAACCGGCCGGCAAACGATGTCGACCACGAGATTGGCCATATGACTGGATTGCAGCATGCAAGTGCGGACTGTGGCGGAGGCAGCAATGGCCAGATCGCAACCAGTTGGCCCCCGGACCAACATGGATACATCGATTCGATTGGCCTAGACATCAACGGATCACCCCCGTACCAGGTGGTTGCCGGTCCTGGTGGTCCCCAGGATCAGGGAGGCTGCACTCCCTCCCAGCCACCGTTCCCCTGCGGGGGCGCATCTCCCCAGCAGTACTTCGACTTCATGAGCTACTGCACTGCCCTTGATCCCGGCGCAGACGGCAGTCTTGGCTCGGGCAATACCTGGGTGTCGGAACGCAACTGGAATCAAATGGCGTCGTTCTTCTCAAAACTTCCTTCTGCGCAGGCTGGAACGAGACTGACCGAGGTTCCCAGATCCAGCCCCTTGCCGCCGTCTGGACCAATGATGCGGGTCCTTGCCGAGACCAGCTCGTCGGGGACCAATATCCTCTCCGTCGATCCGACTCCTTCGAGCGCCCCAGCGATCGGAACGCAGTCCTCCACCTTCAAGGTCGCTACGACGACCAGCACTGGTCAAGTAGTCAGCTCGACACCGTTGTTCGATCAACATATTCACATCGACGGTGATAACGGTACGCAGCAGATCCTCGACGCGCAGATCCCGTACAGCGCTTCTGTGAAGGGCGTTGAGATCATGAGCAGCGGCACGAAGGTCGCTAGCCGACCTCGGCCAACCACACCTCCAACGGTCACGCTCACTCAGCCTGGTGGATCCACATGCACGACCGGTGGTGTCCCGCTCCACTACAAGGTAACGGAGGCGCATCCATTCAATCTGACAGTGTCGGTTGACTTTTCCACTGATAAGGGTACGACCTGGAAGCAGGTGTCCGAGGGTTCAAACACGGGATCTGTAACCCTGGCGCGGTCATCTTTAGCCACCTCGACCCAGGCCGAAGTACGTATTCGGGCCAACGACGGTTTCAATCAGACGATGAAGAGCTCGTTGCCCTTCTGCGTCGCGGATGTCCCACCGACGGTATCCATCTCGTCTCCAACGCCGAAGGACATCCGTGGTGGCGCGACCGTTGCTCTTATCGGATCGGCAAGTGATGGAAGTGGCAACCCGATTTCTGATGCGAACCTGACGTGGACTGCCAATCCAGGCGCCGTAGTGCTTGGCAAGGGGAGCATCCTGACGGTTACCCTTCCAGCCAAGGTGTCCAGTGTCACTCTCAAGGCCCAAGACTCGACCGGCAAGACCGCCACTGCGAAGGTCTCATCTCCCATTACCCCGTTGAGCCTGATAAATGGGTGGACGAATGCGCCTTACGGAACCAACAATGCAGGAGTAACCGAGAACTCGGGAGTGGTGAGCTTCCAAGGTGCGATTGCGACCTCGGGTAGCAACACCGTGGCCTTTGTTCTGCCGACACAGTTCCGTCCCACCACCAACGTGTACGTTCCGGTCGATCTATGCAACTCAACGAAGGGTCGGCTATCCATAAATCCCAGTGGTGTGGTCACCGTCGAGGCGGAGAATAACGCCCTCTCAGATGCCGAGTGTTTCACATCACTAGACGGCGCCTCGTTTGTGCAGACCTCCTTGGGAGTCACGCCCCTGAGCCTTCAGAACGGGTGGACGAACACCCCATTCGGTACTAACAGTCCCGGAGTGACGGAGATCGGGGGCGTGGTGAGGTTCCAGGGAGCCATGTCCACTTCGGGCACCAACCCTGGTGCGTTCACTCTCCCGTCTGGACTCGCCCCGGCTACCAATGTCTACGTTCCCGTCGACCTATGCGGCGCTGCGAATGGACGCTTGGACATTGCACCGAGTGGTCAAGTCTCCGTGGAGGCACAGACCACCTTCTCCAATGCCCAATGCTTCACGTCGCTTGACGGAGCCTCGTACGTACTGACCTCATCGGGAGTCACGCCGTTGAGCCTTCAACCCGGGTGGGCAACCGCCCCATTCGGCTTCAACGATCCCGGAGCGATCGACATCTCGGGAGTGGTTAGCCTCCGAGGAGCTATCTCAACGGCCTTTAGCTCCACAAACCCTGACCCCAGCGCCCCGGTGTTCGTTTTGCCACCTCAGTTGGCTCCGGCTACCGAGGTCTATGTTCCAGTTGATCTGACCGGGGCAGGAAATGGGCGTCTGCGCATCTCGCCAAATGGCGATGTATTCGTTGAAGTTGAGATCAACAGCCCCTTCTCGAACGCCGAGGCCTTCACGTCGCTAGAGGGAGTCTCGTTCGTTCGGTGATACTCGGACCGAGACTCCAGTCTGCTGATATGTCGGTCGGTAGGAGGTTGGTCGGGTCGGTGGAGGTTGGTCTGGTGGCTGGTGGCTGGTGGCTGGTGGCTGGTGAGTTGGTCGGTCGGTCTGTCGGTTGTAGGTAGTAGTTAGTAGTTAGTAGTTAGTAGAGGTGAGTGAGTAGTGAGTGGTGGTTGGTGGGCTACCGACAAAACCCCTGTGACCAGGGTGAAGGGTGACCTGAGGATTGCCACTTCCCACGCTATCGGTCCGGATTTCCCACATTCTTAGCTTTGCTAACGATTTCAGGAAGCTCCTGGTCAGCGACACGGACAACCCCTCATCCGGCTCCTCTGACGTGAGTGGGGTCAAGGTGACACACTTGTGCCGGCCGGGCGGCAGTCTCGGAACAAGTGAGGGCGGAATGCGGATCCTTGGGTGCGGAAAGATCTTCGGTCTGACGGCTGTCGGGCTCGCAGCAGGGGTGATCGGCGCGCTGTCGCTTGCAGCCCCGGTTCGGGCGGCTGGAGTGGTTCCGCCCAATGCGCCGTCGGGTGTCACCGCCACACCGGGCAATGCGCGGGTCGTCGTGACCTGGCACGCCGTGACTCCACCACCCGGCGAAACCATCACCGACTACGTGGTCACGTCCTCGGCGGGGACAGGCTGTGCCCACGATCCGTACCTGGCCTGCGCTGTGACCGGCCTCCAGAATGGAACGCGGATCGCGGTCCGGGTGAGAGCCGCTGTCGGTTCCCTCCTGGGGCCCTACTCGGCGGCGGTCGAGGTCGTTCCCGGCGTCCCGATCGCGCCGACTGGGGTCATCGCCTCGGCCGGTCTCGACCAGGCGACCGTCTCTTTCATTCGTCTGGCGGCCAACGGGTCACCGATCCTCCGCTATGTGGCGATCGCTCACGATGCGACCGATCCGGCCCGAGGCCATGAGTACGCCACCGGTACGGGCAGTCCGGTCACTGTGACCGGTCTGACCAGCGGCGACAGCTACACCTTCACCGTCAAGGCCACCAACGCCGTCGGCACCAGCGCCCCGTCGGCGCCCTCACCTCCGGTGACCATCCACAGTTCTCCCAGCCTCCAGGCAACTGGCTCCAGCTTTGCCAGCGTTGCCATCCAGCAGTGGGTCGGGCAGACGAGCACCCTGCTCGGTCTCGACGTCAACTGGCAAGTGACCTCGTCGATCATCGGGCTCAACGATTTCGCGGCCAATCAGGTCGACTTCGCCGCGTCAGACATTCCCTACAGCTCCGGACAAGCGGCACAAGTTCCGAACCAGCCGTACCAGTACCTTCCCGACGTCGGGGCCGGTCTGGCCCTCATGTACAACCTGAGGGGCAACGATGGCCAGAGGATCACCAACCTGATCCTTGATCCGGCGCTCATCGACCGGATCTTCCTAGGCAAGATCACCACTTGGAACGATCCGTCGATCGCCGCCATCAACCCGCAGCTCGCCGGCGACCTCCCCTCGACACCGATCTCTCCGGTCTACCGGTTAGACGCCGGGGGGGAGAACTACCTCCTCTCGGAGTACCTCATCAACCAGGACGCGAGCAGGTTCGTCCGTGCCCAACGTGACTTCTCCCAGCCGGACCCAGGACAGCCCAGCGCTACCTGGCCGACCCCGCCCATAGGATTCGACTTCGCCACCCACCCGGGCTACTCGGGGTGGAAAGCCGGCGGGCCGGTCGGCGAAAACGGCTCGGACAACGCCGCCAACTATGTCGCAGGCCCATATAGCGTGGGGGCCGTCACCTACGTGGAGGACGCATTTGCCAGGGAGCACGCCTTCCCGGTGGCCTCGGTGGTCAACGCCAGCGGGGCTGCGGTACAGCCGACCTCCCCCGACGTGGCCACGGCACTCCAGGGGGCGACCCTCCAGCCGGACCTGACCGAGAATCTCTCGGGCGTGTTCACCGACCCGTCACCCAGCGCGTATCCCCTCTCCAGCGACAGCTATCTGGTCGTGCCATGCTCTCCCACCCTTGCTGCAGCCCAGGGTTCGACCTGCGACGGCCCGGATACCGCGTCCACCTTCCCGGCGGCCAAGGGTCAGGCCCTCGGCCAGTTCGTCTCCTACCTGGCCTGCGCCGGCCAGGAGCAGATGTCGGAGCTCGGCTACTCGCCGCTGCCTCCCAACCAGGTCCAGCAGGACTTCGACGCGGTCGGTCGGATCACCGGTGGCGTGGAGCCACCACCTCCGACGGCGGCCAACTGTCCGAACCCGACCGTCGACGGCCAACAGCCTCCATCGTCCGGTTAGACGGTCCCTTCAGAGACCAACTACGCGGGCCGGGCCCTCTCCCTGATCACACCGGATGTGGGTGCGTTATCGGCGGACGAACGCTTGGCCGACCACACTTCGAAATCACCCGCAGGTGACGGTACCCTGAACCGCAACGGTTCCGGCTGGAGTCTGTCCCGGACCTGACGTAAGTCGAACGTCGACCGTCGCACCGGTACTCCAATCGATGTGGGTGACACCGCTGACCGTCGCCGGGTACGTGGCGGTGACCCTGTAGCCCTGGCCGATCAATCCGGTACCGCCGCCCGCCTTCCCCGTGAGGACCTGCCACACCCCGCTCTGACCGTCGTAGCTCTGAATGAACAGGACCCACGGCGTGCCGTTCAGCGTGCCGTTGACGGTGATCTCAGATTCGGCGCTGGACCGGGGCTGGCAGGACGACACCGCATTGGCGAGATAACCGGTGAGGACGCCGCTATAGGTCAGGCTGGCCGTGCCAGTGCCGACAGGCGCCCACGTGATGGTCACCGAGCCATTGGCGATGGGTGCCAACGTTGCCATGACGAGCGCGGCTGAAACGCCGTGGAGCGCGCTGGGCGACACGTAGCTGGAACCGCCTCCACCTGCCTCACAAGGTCCCCCGCCGCCACCGCCGTAGTACCCGCCGCCGCCCCCACCGCCACCGCAGTCCGCCACGCTCGGAGGGACCCCTCCGCCGTTCCCGCCGTGCGGTCCAACCCCGTTTCCTCCCGCAGCAGCGAGCACCGGGGGACTGCCCAACTCGAAGGCGGCCCCACCGCCCCCCGGCGCAGAGTCGGTGGCACCAAAGCCTCCGTTAGGTGTGCCGTTCCCTCCGGGGGACAAGGTCCCTCCGTTGCCGCCACTAGACACAGGGTTGTTCACCGAAAACCAGCCTCCGCCACCGCCTGCGACGACGAGCGCATCCGCCCGATTCGGGATACCGAGAAAGACCCCTGAGGCACCCCCACCCCCGCCTCCATAAAAGCCGTTTCCACCTGAGCCAAACAGACTCGGGCCACCGCCCCCGCTGCTTTCGTCAGGCGTGATCCCTCTCCCACCCCCACCGACGACGACCTTCAGGTGCCGAGTCCCTGCCGGTACGGAGATACGCGCTTTGATCGAGGCCCCTGCTCCGCCGTGGCCGGTCAACCCGACGATCGGGCTGGCAAGCCCGGCGCCGCCGTTGACCTTCACCGTCACCGAGGTGACGCCGTTGGGCACGACGAACGTGCCCGAGGAAACAAAGATCTTGGATCCCTTGCTGCTCGAGGCGGGCCGTGAAGCATCGAGCCTGGATGTCCCCGTCGCTGATGATCTCGAGCCGGATGCTGCGGCCGATCCTGACGACACGACGGCCGCCGTAACGGCAATGGCAACTGTTGCTGCAAGAACAGATCCGACCCGCACACTGCTCCACCGAAGCTTCATCTCCGCCTCCCGACAACGACCGACCACTGCGGACCGGCCCGCTCGTCATCCACCTGCGGAGAGCTTGGCACAGGCCATCGCCGCATTCCACCGGCGTAACTCTGCATTCCAGCGGACAGGGCATCCATCTCACGCTGAATGAGCTTATGACCACTCAGGTAGTCGATTTCATTAACAGAACCCCAAAGACCCCACATCGCCGCATTGTCACGGGTCGCGCTGTGAGATGCTGACAAACGGGCTCGCAGGTCGCCCGTGATCGGGTAGAGATCGTCGGATGCGGGAAGGTGGCGGAACATGGTCAGAAACGCCAACGGGTGGATCCGTGTGGGGCTGGTGGTCCTGGTTGTCGCAGGACTCTCGGGGTGTGCTTCAGTGGTCGCGGCTGGGCCGGCATCGGCATCGGGCACGATCACCCAAGTCGGTCAGACCTCCGGGACGGTGTATGACGGCGGTGCGTTCACGTTCCAGTTGGAGACAACGGGCAATGTGGGTCCGGTGAGCTTCTCCACATATTCCCCGATATGTGGCTCTTCGCGTTCGGCCGTGGGGCGGTACCTCACCGGTGACCCGCCCATAGGTATCCACCAGTAGGGCCCCGTGGCCCCCGATTCTTGCGGTTGCTGAGACCCAAGGATCGAAAGGGACACGGGACATGATGGAACGTAGTGGCGACGCGACCGCGTTGTTGGGAATGGACGGGTTCGTAGTCCTGGCGATGGACCAGGTTGATGGCGAATGGTGGCTGCTCGTCGAGACGAGGGCAACCATCGTGGGCTGCCCGGACTGTGGCGTGCGGGCGACCGGCCACGGACGGAGCACAGTCCAGGTGCGGGATCTGCCGAACGGGAGCGGTCCGGTCCGCCTGGTGTGGCGGAAGCGCCGGTGGCGATGCCCCGATCCCGACTGCGAGCGGCGGACCTTCATCGAGGAGAGCGAGCTCGTCGAGGGATCGCTGACCCGTCGGGCCCGGGCCGAGATCTGCCGGGCAGTCGGGGAAGGAGGTCACACTGTCGCCGAGCAGGCCCGGCGGTTCGGCATCGGCTGGTCGACCGCGATGGCCGCCATCCGGGACCACGGGAGGCCGCTCGTCGAAGATGCCCGCCGGCTCCACAAGGTGCGCACGCTCGGGGTCGACGAGCACAAGATGCTCGCCGCAGGACCCAAGCACCACACCGTCTTCGCCACCCAGCTGGTCGACTTGAGCCGCGGCCGGCTGCTCGATGTCGTCCCAGGTCGGAGCGCGAAGTCGGTGTCCGCCTGGCTGGATGAGCGCACCCGCTACTGGCGTGACCATGTGGAGGTCGTGGCCATCGATCCCCACCGGGGCTATCACAACGCCCTCGTCTCGAGGCTGCCTCGGGCGACGGTGACCATCGATCACTTCCACGCAATCAAGCTCGCCAACGCCGCCATCGACGATGTGCGCCGCCGGGTCCAACGCGAGACGCTCGGACATCGGGGCCGGAAGGAGGATCCCCTCTATGGCGCCCGTCGGCTCATGACCAGGGGTTGGGAGCGCCTCCCCGACCACCAGGTCGCTCGCCTCATGGAGGCCCTCCGCCAAGGCGACATCTTCGACGAGGTGGGTGCGGCCATCGCCGGAAAGGAGCTCCTTCGCGAGTTCTACGCATCGAAGACACCTGCAACCGCACGACGACGCCTCGACCGCTTCTATCGTCATGCTGCAACCGCACGGGTGACGGAGATCTCACGACTGGCTCGGACGATCAAGCGATGGGAGCCAGAGATCCTCACCTTCTTCGAGACCCACGCATCGAATGCCGGCAGCGAGGCCATGAACCTGATCACCGAGAAGCTCCGCCGCAACGCCCACGGGTTCCGGAACTTCGACAACTACCGGCTCCGGCTCTTGCTGCACTCGGGCGTCAAATGGGACACTCCATCAACTGCTCGAATCCGGGGCCGTCACCCACGGCTGGTCGCGTAGAGCCCGATATGTGGACTCGTCACCGTGTCGCGAACAGGACTGATCTCGGTTCCGGCCGGTGCCCATTTCGGTGATTACAACCTGTACGGTCACGACAGGGATCGAGCGGGCGACACCGGTACCTGGAAGTACAGCCTCCTCGACTTCGGACCTCCTGGTATCGAGCAGGCGGCGCCGTTCAAGGGACTGGTCGGGACCAGTCACCCCTTCAGCTCGCAATTGCAGACGTACGGTGACTATGGCCCGCTGACATTCAGCAATTTCGCGTCGGACCCAGCTTTCACCGTCTCGCCGTCCGGTGCGATCTCCGGTCTGGGCACGCTCACCCCGGGTATCTACACCGAGAGCGGTCTTGACGCCGACCGATGTGGTGACAACGGTGAATGGACCTTCGCTCTGACCGTTGCCACTGGCAGCGTTCCGGCACCGGTGGTCGGAGTGACTGCGGGACGACCCCGAGCAACGCGACACTTGTCGTCTGAAAGGTCACCGGAGAACCCTCTCGGTATCCCCGGCGAGGGTGCCGCAGTGCACTGCTCCCGCAGCAGGCTGGGGAACCGGCCCGGTCACCGCGATCTACAGCGGTGACGACATCTTCGCCCCCTCGTCGGGAACGGCGTCACTTACGGTAGAGGTTCCGACCATCACTGTGGCGGCAGAGACCCCAGCGCAAAGCGTGCTCGGCTATCCGGTGACGTACTCAGCCTCCGTGAGCAGCTTCCTTGGGAGGGGAAGCCCGAACACAGGAGTCGTCAGGTTCACCGTCGGCAGCACGCCCCTGTGCACGGCGAAGTTCCCTCCAGGGGTCTCAACCAAGATTTCCTGCAAGGCGACTAACGCACCGCTCGGTACCGATACCGTCACCGCCTCATACTCCGGTGCTGGGTTGTTCACACCTTCCTCCGCTACGACTTCCCTTGTCGTGAAGAGGCCGGTGTCCAGCGTGTCCTGCGATGTGCTGTCAGGACGGACGTCGGGCTACATCACCATCAGCGGTTGCACGCCCTCGCAACCGGCCACGGACGAATCTGCCACGGCTTCTGCAAGCTGGCTCAGCGCAGCGGGAACCCTGACCTGGAAGCCGAGCGACACAAGGACAGGGGCTTCACTGTCCAGCGTCGCGAAGGGGCAAGATGGTTGTCCATCCGGTGCCACAGAGCATGACGTCTCGGGGTTCGTCACTGGAGGAGGCTCGACCTACACGAAGCTGTTCGACCGAGTGTCGATGCGGGTCTGTCAGTCGAAGTCGGGGGCGCTCGGCCTGGTCGCGGGTACAGCAGCCAAGCTCTGACACACAGGCGGCGAGGGCATTCCCGGTCTTCAACCCGCAACGGGTGGTGGTTGGTTGGAGTGGTGGTGGTTGGTTGGTGGGCTACTTACAAAACCCCGATGAACTGGGCTGACTGGGACCTGGCCTAAGCAATTTCCCACGCTATTGGTCCGGATTTCCCATATTACTATCTTTGCTAATGATCTTGCAGAGTCCCTGCTCGGTTCAGCGCGCAAGGGTGCGTCCTTCCCGTTACCAGCACGAGGGTCGCGGGCCAGTGACCTGGAAGAACTCCGTCGTTAATGAATAGCGATTGGAATGGAGCTGAAGCTCAGCGGACCGGGGGGAGGGCCGATGTAGGTACCCAGTGCCGGCTTCACGGTCCACGTGCCGTGGCACGACGCAGTGAACTGGAAGGAGAAGCTCACCGGACCTGCCGACAGGGGGATCGCAGGTAGTTTGATCATGAACGATGCCGGACAGCCTGTACCACTCGGAGCCGTAACGCTCAGCGTAGGCACCGCGCTCGCACTGCCACCGGTAAGGACCGGGCAGTAGAGAATTGATCCGTTGACGGTGACCACCGTTCCCACTGTCGCCGGACTTCGGTTGAACCCGGGGGTCGTCGTAGGGTTGGCCCAATTGGCAGACCCACAACTGTTGTCGGGAGGAAGGTTGGTGGCCAATTCGGCAGAATTCGACGGACCCGAGGCAAGCAGTGCGAAAGGTGCCAGCGGCAATGGGGTCGCATTGATGGATCCAGAGCTGCCCCCGGCCACGAAGACCTTGCCCGAATCGAAGGACACCGCACCTCCTCCGACCGGGCCTGCGGTTAGGGGGAACGCGCTGCCCAGCGTATCGGGGCCGGGGGTATGGACGATGGAGAATCCGATCCCGGTCCCGGCCGACGACGTGATGGCGAAGGCGTACTTGCCGTCCGGTGATGCGGCCAGGGCGCTCGGCACCTCGGGAATGAGCACCGGCGAAGCCAGCGCCGGGGCAGCGGGATCGATGTCGTACACGAACCCGGGCTGGCCGACCGGAGCGTCGGTCACCCCGACCCAAATCCGGTCCGGTCCGGCCACGATCGGCCCAGGAGTTCCGGTCAGTACCGGTAGGGCGTTGGTGATACACCAGTTGAGCAACACCGGGCACGGCTTGTGAGTCAGAATCAACACCGCAGGGGAGGTACCACCGACGGTGACGTACGCCTGGCCGTTGGGGGCGAAGGCGACTCCTTCGGGTTTACCGGGGGTCGGGATAGGCGGCAGGGGAGTACCTAACGTCTGTAGGGTCAGCGGCACCGGGATCACCCCGCCGGTTCCTCCGAAGGCGCCGGGATCGGTCACCAACGCGAACCGGCCGTCAGGTGAGACCGCTATCTCCGTCGGGGTGACTCCGAGGATCACGGAACCGGAGATGGTTCCTTGCCTGGCCCGGATCGACACCAGGGTGCCGCTGGTAGGACTTGTGGCGTACACGGTCTTCTGGTCAGGGGAGATGGCAATGCCGGCGGTCGGACCGGTTCCGGTGTTCACGCTGAAGCGCCTGGAGTCCGCGCTCGGGTCGATGGCAATCACATTGCCCAAGGGGTCCGATCCGCTCGACCACAGAAGGGTTTTGTAGGTGAAACGGTCCGCGACAAAGGGATGAGGCAGGGGCGGTCCGGGCACGGGATCGTTGGTGCCCTTCTGGGTCGTCGCCGAAACAATCACGGTGGTCGGCCTCTGCACAGGCGCGACTGCTTGGAGATGGTCCGATCCCAAGAACGTGACCCCCGGAGACGGCACGCCGCCGAAGCGGACTGAGGTATCCGTGCTGAATCCGGATCCTGTGATGTCGACCGTGTCACCGGCGAAGCCGAAATGCGGCAGCGACGCTTTGATCACCGGCTTGTTGAACGTGGCTTCGACAATGGAGGTGGCCCAACTTCCCCCGGCGAACGGCGCCGCGTTCTCGGTCGCCGCCCATACCGTGGCACCGGTCGAGTCCGTAGGGTCGGCGTAGATGCCGGAGTAGTCACCGAAGCGATGGCTGTCCGTCGTGTAGGCGTTGGTGCCACCTCCGTAGGAGATGGTCGCCCGGTTCTGGGGGTTGGTGAAGCTGAGGAGCGTGAGTTGGGAGGTCGGGAACACGGGACCGGTCACGGTATTGGCCACCCACACGCGGGCGCCGGACTGGTCCCCCACCACGGCGGGGTACATGATGTCCGCGTTGGCCGTGCTCAGGTTGAAGTCGATCGAGACGTGGGCATCGCCCGACGCGTCTGTGATGACCTGGTTGATGCGGGCGCAGTCCCGCACCGGGGCGTTGTCAACGTGCTTGCAGCCAGTGTCACTCGCCGACCAGAGCACGCCGCTGAAATTCGTTGACGACGCCGATACCAGGGAGACCGAGAGCATTCTTTTGTCTTGTCCCGCGTCGAGATTGGCACCCACTCCGGGTTGCGATGCATTTGGTGGGATCGAGACTCCGGCGATTTTGTTGCCGGTCTCCTTGAAGGCCACGTCGTTGGTCGAGGGCAGCCCCACGATCACCAGTGTGGATTCGTAATCGCCGAGGACGTCCGAGCCGCGGTAGGCGGCGAAGGCGGTGGGGACCTCAGCTCCGGGTAGCGGGATGGCCGGAACCACCGCCTGGCGGTTATTGGTCTCCGTGCTCATGTTGATGGCGATCCCCCGGGGTGCGGCGGTCAGCGAGATGAGGTCGCTCTTCTGGATGACGATCATGAAGTCGTTGAAACAGGTGAGGCAAAAACTTGGCCAGGTCAGCCTGTTGATGTTGGAGAATTCAATGAGCACCTTGTCAGAGCTGAACCCCAGGCGCGGTTGGTCAGAGAAGCGGTTCGATGCGGCGGTGAACACTCGATAGATGTCCCACAGTCCCGTCGGATCCGAGGTGTGAGAGACCGCCAGATCGACGGCGTCGCCGGCGTCCGTGTGTACCGTCTCCATGATGCTGAAGTACCAGCGACCTGTTTGGGCATCGAACACCACTTTGGGATCACTGGTCTGGCTCACGTTGAAGAGTGAGCTCGTGGTCGTCACCTTCACGATCGACCCCTTACGGTCGAATACCGCGATAGAGCCTGCCAAGAGTGGACTGCCAGTCTTCGGGTTCGTCCCCGATGGGTTCACAACCTCCATCACGAACGCACCTCCGGCGGCGATCTGCGTGTCCGGCGGAGCCCCAGCAGACGGCACAGTTGGCGTTGCCGGAGAGGCGAGACCCGTGCTGGCCAGCAGCGCCAGGGGATCGTTGACCCGGTGTTGACCGATGACATCGTCGGTAGCGGTGATGGGGGTTGGGGCGAAGGCGACTCCCGGCGATTTCAGGGTCGAGAGGTTGACGTTGGCGGCCAGACGGCTGAGCGGGTTCGGGCTCTGATTGCCGTTGTCGAAGCCGGGGGGGACCGACGCCTGAGAGGCCGTCGCAAGAACAATGGAAGGGGTTGCTGCCAGCATTGCGAGGAACGTAATGGCAACTCCTCGAAGAACCCTCATTCGGTCCACCTCACTTTGCCGCGAATCTGACTGACCGCAGCCGGTGCTCGCCGTATGGATCTGGTCTAACACGAGCGGTGCTGATGTGAAAGGGCGAGTTGAGCACCCGCTTCGGAGAAGGGCGGGATACGGAATCGCCACGCTGAAATGGGATTAGGTGGCCGAATGCCGTCACCGAAAGTTCATCTACTCGATCGCATCGGAGCTGGCCCCGATAACAGGACGCGGGACCTGCGCAGCCGCGGTGTCGACGCGAATCGCCCAGTTATGTCGGGACCCCGTGATTGAGTGAGTTGAGGAGGTTGGTGGGCTACCGACATTACCCGTTTACCCAGGGAGGATGGGCGAGCCTCCGAGGCCATTTCCCACGCTATTGGCTCGGATTTCCCACATTGTTTCCTTTGCTAAGGGTCCACCCTAGAATAAGACGCGAGATATAGCATTGGGTTGTGGAGCTGTCGTCCGAAGGTCTTGCCGGGTTGTTCGAGACAGTGTTGCCACACCTCGATGAGCGCCAAAAGCGGGTGCTTGCCGGTGCGATGGTCGAAGCGCTTGGTCGCGGAGGACAGGCTCGTGTGGCAGAGGCGTCGGGGATGAGCACCTCGACGGTGAACAAGGCGGTGCACGAGGTTCGTTCCGGAATCGAGGTCTCGGACCGGCGTCGTGCTCCCGGAGGTGGGGCCAAGCAGGCGACCGAGATCCAGCCCGGACTGCTCGAGGTGCTCGACGAGCTCGTCTATCCCGAGACCCGGGGCACGCCGATGTCACATCTGCGCTGGACGTCGAAGTCGACCTATGACCTGGCCGACGAGCTGGTGCGACGAGGCTTTCAGGCCTCCGCCGAACTGGTCCGGCGTCTGTTGCACCAGATGGGCTATTCCCTGCAGGCGCCGGCCAAGGCCAAGGAGGGGACGGCCCATCCCGATCGTGACGCCCAGTTCGGCTATCTCAACAAGGCTGTCTCGCGCTTCGTCAGGGACCGACAGCCCGTGATCAGCGTCGACACGAAGAAGAAGGAGCTCATCGGCGAATACGCCAATGGCGGGCGCGAATGGCACCCAGAAGGTGCTCCAACCCGCGTGGCAGTCCATCACTTCGTCGACCCCGAAGTCGGCCGCGCCATTCCCTACGGCATCTACGACGTCGCCAATGATGAAGGGTGGGTGTCGGTCGGTGACACCGCCGATACCGCTGAGTTCGCCGTCGAGTCGATACGTCGGTGGTGGAACCAGATGGGTGCCGACCGCTTCCCCGATGCCGCCAAATTGCTGATCACCGCCGATGCCGGTGCATCAAACGGCTACCGGGTCCGGGCCTGGAAGGCCGAACTCGCCACGCTGGCCGCCGAGACCGGTCTTGAGATCACCGTCGTGCACTACCCACCCGGAACATCGAAGTGGAACAAGATCGAGCACCGCATATTCTCCTTCATCTCCATGAACTGGCGGGGCCGACCGCTGACCGACATCCGCACGATCGTCGAGCTCATCGCGGCGACCAAGACGAAGAGTGGTCTGACGGTCCAGGCCAGTTACGACCCCGAGTGGTCTCCGACCGGGGTCAAGGTCACCGACAAGGAACTCGCCGCCCTACCGCTCACACCGCACAAGTGGCATGGTGACTGGAACTACACGATCGCAGCGGCATGATGTCGCGATCTATTCCGCGGCGAGCCCTAAGGATTCAGGAAGCTCCTGGTCAGCGTCACGGATGACATTCTCGGCACCTTAAGGGAACCGGAACCCAAAGAACACGGAGTTGGGCTGGCGGACTGGGCGAATGTGACGGCGGTGCTTCATCTCGGCAGCCTCGCCCAGCCTGAGCCCGGGTACGAATCCCGCCTTGCCTGCGCGGGGTCGCGCTCAATGCCACAGTGCCGGTTCTTGGCATCCACAGGATGAGTTTTCGGCACTCACATCCGGGCTCTTCCCTGCAGCCGGACCCCGAAGGTTCCCCTCTCAAGGGAGAGAGATGTCCCTTAGGATATCGTCGTGAAGCTCCGCCCCGGATCTGCCCAAGTGCGGGCACGTGGTGCCGATCTTCAAGGTCCTGGTCTGCGTTTGGAGGTGACACTCGTGAGTGAGAAAGACACATTCTGGACCTGTCACCACTACGCGGCCCAGGATGTTCCGATTCTCGTCGTGCACCCACGCCGGTGGCCAAATCGCTGACGAGCCGGAGGTGCCGTTCATGCGACCGTTGCCGGTTGGACGCCCAAACGATGCACCGTAGGGCATCGTAGCGACCAGGACGATGGCTCACCGTATCCAACGAGGAGACGAAGATTGCGGAACGGTGTTCCGAGGCGGGCCTAATTCGGGGGACCCACCGGCACCGCGTGAGCTACGGGGTGAGACATCATCGCCTATCGCGACCGCACATGGTCCTACCAGGGGCGAAAATCCCGTGACCGCACTGCACCGAACCGATGATGCAGCCAACACCCGTGGGCCATCCCGGCCTGTCCTAGCTGTCACCTACGACGTGACGTCGTCGTCGCCCCTTGAGCTTGTCGGGTTGCTCGGCGACCGGTACACCTTGGTGTGGATCGTGGAAGCGGGTGATGCGACGCTCGGATCGTGGGCCCGTCTGCTGCCCCGCCTCGGTCGGGTGGTTGACGCAACCGGTCGTTCGGTCGACGAGGTGGCCGCCGATCTGGCTGCGGTATCCGTCGACGGAGTGATCGCCTTTACCGACAGCCAGCTCCTCCTGGCCGCCCGCCTATCCGCCGCCCTCGGCCTTGAGGGGAACACTCCCGAGGTGGTCGAGGCGTTGATTGACAAGATCGCCCAGCGCCGAGCGCTTGACGCAGGCGGACTGGCTGGACCCCGATTCGTCCGCCTGGACCCCGCCACGGGCTGCGATGAGGTGGTTCGCCAAACGGCCGGGCTGCATTTTCCAGTGGCGGTCAAGCCTGTCCGGGGTAGCGGCAGCCGTCTCACCGTCCGGGCGGCCGACCCAGAGGGAGTCGCCGCTCACCTGCTAGGCGCACGAGACGCGGCGGTGGGCGACTTCATCGTGGAGGAGTGGCTGGCGGAAATTGATCCCTGTGAGGCGGGTCCGTTCGCCGACTACGTGTCCGTGGAGGTCGTCGCCAACCGGGGTCTGATCGTCCCGCTGGCCGTGACTGGCAAGTTCCCCCTGGCCGAGCCCTGCTTGGAAACGGGCAACTTCATGCCCCACCATTTGGACCCGCCCCTTGCCAGCGCCGTCGTCGACGTAGCCGTCCGGGCCGCCTGGGCCCTCGGCGTCAGCTCGGGTGCACTCCATATTGAGGTGAAGCTGACGCCGTCCGGCCCCCGGGTGATCGAATTGAACGGCCGGGTCGGTGGCGGGGCGATCGACAGGTTGTTCGCCATGACCCACGGACGGTCCCTCACGGAACTGGCCGCAGCGGCCGCCCTCGGCGAGCCGGTCGACCCGGCGGTGCTCGACGTTCCCCGACTCGACGGGATCTTCTACGCCTTTTTCTTGCAGCCGCCGACCGACGCCTGGCGGCTCGACGGGCTCGACGGCCTCCTGGAGCTGAGCTCTCTCGATGGGGTGCTCGCCACCGCGGTGAACCGGAATATCGGTGATCTCCTTGATTGGCGGGACGGCAGCCAGGGCTACCTGCTATCGGTTCAGGGGGTGGCTCCCGACCTGGCGGCCCTCGCCCAGGTCCCTGATCGCGTGACAGAGGTGCTCGACATCACCTTCGGATATGCCCAGACATCGTCTGCCATTAAACCTGCCTGGCCATGAGAAGCACCTGGGCGTTGTCGACGTAGAAGCGATTGTTGTTCGCCATGAGTTGACCACCGAGCACGTCGCGGACGTTGCGTTCCACCGAGAATTGTGAACCCCGCTTGTAGCCGCTGAGGCCGATAACGCCCAGGGCCCGCAGCACCACATCGGCGCACAAGGTGGTCATCGAAAGCTTGAGGTTTCGCAGCTCGAGTGCCAACGGGAGGTTTTCGGCAATCTCCTGGCCAAAGCCGACCTCCATGACGTGGTCAGTGGTGGAGGCCAGCACGGCCCGCGCCTGGCCGAGCACCTCGAGCAGCTCAGCGAAGCGGAGCGCAGAGGGAGGCGAGATCCCGACGGACCGTCGTGCCTCGGCGCGAACCGAGGTATGGGCGGTGGCCGCTGCCGATTCCGCGATGCCAAGCCACACGGAGTTGACGCACACCATGGCGGCGGCCAGTGCGGTCTGGCTGACCAGTGTCGCCCACGGGTCAGCCAGGATCATGTTCTCGTCCTCGTCAACCACCAGGTGGTATCCGGAGCTGCACGTGCCCCGGAGGCCAAGGGTGTTCCACTCGCCCATTGCGGTCACGGTGAAGCTCCCGGGGCCGCAGACCAGCATGACCTGGTCGGTTTCGAGTGCCTCGAGGTCGCGCCGCGCGATTACGGTGATGACGTCGGCGTGCTCCGCGTAGGACAAGGCTAGGACGTCCTTCTCCAGATGGACTTTGCCGTTCCGTCGGTCAAACCCGCAGAAGCTCCGGCTGATGTCGCCGCCGTGGCCGACCTCGCTGTTGCCATTGGCCACGAGGACCATCCCCTCGCCGATGGACCGCAGTAGGTCCTTCAGCTTCGGCGTCGCGCCGTGCCGGATCACGTTGGCCACTTCGCTCTGGTGCATGGCCAGCACAAGGGCGCTTGACGCGCAGTGGGCGGCAATTGCCCGGATCGATTCGGATACCTCCGCCAGGTTCGCCCCCCCGCCACCGGCCTCGACGGGCACCATCGCGCCGAGCAGGCCGGACTCCCGCATGGCCTGGATCGCCTCGGCGGGGAAGCGACCGTCCCGGTCGACCTCGTCGGCGTAGAGGGCAGCTACCGACGACCCGACCTCCCAGGCCCGCCGTCCGAGCTCCGTGGTGCACCATCTCGGCGCGTCCGACGCTTGCTTGACGGCAGTGTCCGCCATCGATTCTCCTCGTAGTACCGGTCTTCGTTCGTTAAGCCCCCGGTGGGTGCATCTGCGGCCCATCCAGCTTCGGAGGCATCGGCATCCGGGATGAGCACCTTAACGGTAGTCGCGCGGAGGGTATGGCGGAAGGCCGCTACGGGAGACGCGTGGCCGGCTCGGTGCTTCAGTTCTGCCAGGGCTCGTCCCTGTGGCCGCCGCCGGTCAGGTCGGTGTGGCGCAGGTCGTGGAGCCTGTGGGCGCCAAATACCTCCTCCACATCAAGCCGCAGGCTGTTTTGAAAGGCCACCGTCTGATCTCCTCCTGCCGCGGAGCGGCAATTGGACACGACTCCGAGCTGCCTCACGCCAGAAGAAAGCTCCAGTTCAGCGTCCCAGATGAGGTTGTTGGCACCCACAGGCTTCGGCGCGCGCTGACAGGGGCAGAAGTTCGCGTCGCAGTCCCGACGAGCGATACGAGTTCGGGTAACAGGTCTACGGAGGTGGACGCGGGCACCTGAACGCCCCCTGGAGCGTTCGACCGACCCAGTTGCTTCTAATTGTCTCGACGCGAGGGGCATAGTTATGTCGATACCCCTTGGTGGGCTACCGACATAACCCAGGTCACCTGCGTCAAGAGTGACCCGATGATCGCCATTTCCCACGCTATTGGTCCGGATTTCCCACATTATTACCTTTGCTAACGATTCAGGGAAGCTCCCTGGTTAGAGGTGATCGCTTGTTCGACGAGTCTCACACCTGGCACCGTCGTCCGCGCCAGGGTCAGGACTACGCCGGCTAAGCCGGTTGGGACTTGGACGAGATAGGCGAATGTACTACCGGGCGCTGATTGGGAGGAGCACGACGAACGGGCGATCTTGGGAGGAGATCGACAAGTGAGCAAATCTGGGGGCCCCATTGGGAGGTCGCCGAGCGGCGCTACCTGTCGGAGACCTCGATGGCCCTGCTCCGTCGCATGGAGGCAGCTGCTCTCGCCGAGGCTTCTGACGACATCTTGGAAAGAAGACCTCTGGCCGGCTGAGATCGTTAGCCTCTGGGGATGGCCACCACCGTCCTCCCCGAGCTCGACGTCGAGAAGGTCAAGCGGTGGTGTCGTGAGCGCGTCCCGGCCAAGTTCAAGGACGAGGTCCGTCTCGAGGTCACCACCCGGGGAAAGAGCATCTCCATCCACGAGTGCCGGCCCGTCTGGAGGGGTGCACCTGGTGACTAGACGAAGATGCCCATCGCCCAGATTCGTTACGAGGGCAACGGCACCTGGACGCTCTACTTCGGTGACCGATACGGCAAGTGGACGATGTACTTCGACCTCGACACCATCCAGCCCATCGGCGTCATTCTCGACGAGATCGGCATGGACCCCACCTGCGTGTTCTGGGGCTGACAGCGACACTACGAACCATCGCCTCCTGCGCGCCTACCATCACGTCAGACCGAGGATCGCTTCTCCACCACTCGGCGGGACGTCATCGGCGCTGGACGCGGGCCGCCAAAGCATGGGTCGAATCGCGGAGCATCGCAGCTGCCCTCCAACGAGTGGGAGCCGGGGCGGGGACTTTGGGAAACGGCCCCGTCGTCCCCTTGCGTCGGCCGTTATGTGTCATTAGCGTGAACTCCGTACCGGCGGCCGAGGTGGGCAGGCGTTGGCTGGTCCATTGAGAGGTCGGCGACATGGATGCGCACGTGAGGTGTCCCTATTGCAGCTCGTTTGAAACCCCGATTCTTGTCGTCCGGGGAACAGGGGCAGCCGATGTCGGGTTGAGCTTGCTCTGTCGCGTGTGTCAACGCGAGTTTCCGCCCGAACGCGTAGATCATCGCATGGCCTCATAGGAAGCCCTCGCCTCCATGGGACTCAACCATTCGATGCCAAAACGGATCACCTTCTCGGGCGATGAGCGATGCAGCCGAACGAAAGGGACTGTCGGCCCTAGTCCGTTTGTCCCTCAAGGCGCACGATGCCCGATTGTGGCCTTCGCAATGTTGCAGATGCCCGCATCACCTGTCAGTTCGAGCCCTCGAGGCACCTCGCGAGTCGAAGCGATGTCACAGGTATGGCACCCATTTGGAGGGCACGCACGTACACCAGGGAGCGATAAATGACCGTCCCCGCAGCCACCACCTCGCCCGATCTGGCTGACAAGCAGCAGGCTGAGCAAGAGGCATTCGGAACTCGCTACCTGATCAAGTTCTCGGAGGACACCCTTCGGCACCGGCCTCTTTGGATCCGCCTGATCATTGAGTTCGTCGGCACCTTCATCCTGGTCACGGTGGCAGCGGGCTCGGGAGTGATCAACCACTACGTTGGGGGCGGACCCATCAGTCGAACCGCAGCGGTGATCGCCCCAGGGGCGGTGGTTATGGCGATGATCTACGCGTTCGGACCGCTGTCCGGTCTCCACATCAATCCGGCAGTCACCTTTGCCTTTGCCGGGCGTCGGGTATTCAAGTTGGCCTGGGTGCTTCCCTACGTACTAGTCCAGCTGGCGGGTGCAGTGGCCGCTGCGCTGTTCCTCCAAGTCATGTATACCCACGTCTCCGCAGGCGGGAACTATCCCATCGCCAAACCCGGCGGCGAGTGGCGGTCCCTGGTCATGGAGATCGTCCTGACCGCGATGCTTGTCTCGGTCATTCTCAACACCGCAACCGGCTACAGGAGCATCGGCCACAACGCCGCGCTGGCGGTGGGATCGACCGTTGCCCTTCTGGGACTGTTCGCCAGCCCGATCAGCGGCGCATCGATGAATCCCGCCCGCACCCTCGGCCCGGACATCGTCAGCCTCGACTTCGACGGTTGGTGGATCTACATCGTCGGTCCCATTGTCGGTGCGGCGATCGCCTTGGCCCTCATCAGTCTGGTTCGGGGCCTCCCCGATCAGGAGGAACGCGAAGCAGCCGAGGGCGGGGCTCTCCCGCTCCAGAGATAGGGAGAAGCAGTGTCAACTACGAGATCAGAACGCTCGCCTGCGGCGGAGCTCCGTCCGGCGGTTGACCGCCCTGGCAGGGTCTACCTTCCGGACAGGCGGGCCACCATTCGCCCGCAGGAATCGGTTCTGATGCGCCACGGGCGGGTGCTCGTCTCGCTCGCTTTGATTCGGAGCGCAGATCCATGGTCGTGACGATGATTGGACACCCAAGCATTGGAGAACGGCGGGCCGAGGGCAAGAGGGCGCGCGATCAATCACCGCTCGCTGGTCACGTCGGATGGAAGCCAGCGCAAAGTCGGCCCGACCCGGTGGCACTGCTGGAAGCACAGAACGTCACCCGGGAGACGGATCTGGTACCCGTCCGTCACGGTCGGATGCTGGCCTCCCCGTTCACCTTCTACCGGGGTGCGGCGAAGATCATGGCCACTGATCTGAAGGATACGCCGACGACGGGTCTCAATGTCCAGCTGTGTGGCGACGCGCACCTGTCCAACTTCGGCGCGTTCGCGTCGCCCGAACGGACCTTGCTGTTCGACCTCAACGACTTCGACGAGACTCTGCCCGGACCCTTCGAGTATGACGTGAAGCGCATGGCGGCGAGCTTCACCATTGCCGCGCGAAACAACGGCTTCAGCGCCGCCGACACGATTGCGGCCACGCTCAACTCGATCACGGCCTATCGCGAAGCGATGAGCCAGTTCGCCGACATGGGCAACATGGATATCTGGTACGCCCACTTGACGGAGCAAGAGATCACGGAGGGCATCCGCCGATTGATGAAGGGTGAGCGGTCGAAGCGAGAAGCGGCACAGGCAAAGAGGGGAGCACGAACCGCCCGGAGGAACATCGAGAAAGCCCACACCCGCGACAGCCTCCAGGCACTGGCGAAACTCAGCGAGGTCGTCGACGGTCGACACCGAATTATCAGCCAACCACCTGTGGTCATCCCGGCGCGCGACTTCGAGGCCATGTATCGGTATTCCGCCGACCAGCTTCAGGAGATCATGCACCGCCAGTTCCGGGCTTACCGGGAGACACTCCAAGAAGACCGCCGCCGGCTCCTCGAGCGCTTCGAGATCGTCGACATGGCCCGCAAGGTGGTGGGCGTCGGCAGCGTCGGCACACGGGCGTTCATCGTCTTGCTCCAGGGCCGCGACGAGCGGGACCCGTTATTTCTCCAGGTCAAAGAGGCAACCGCTTCTGTTCTTGAGGATCATCTTCCCAAGAGCCGGTTCGAACAGCCCGGCGAGCGCGTCGTCCAGGGGCAACGATTGATGCAGGCGGCCAGTGACATCTATTTGGGGTGGACCAAGGGAGAGGAGGCCAATCGCTACCTGTATTGGCGCCAGTTGCGCGATATGAAGGGCTCGGCCCTGGTGGAAATGATGACCCCCGTAGCCCTTCGCTTCTATGCCGGGGTCTGCGGTTGGACGCTGGCCCGGGCCCACGCGCGGTCGGGAGACGCGGTGGCGCTGGCTGCGTATCTCGGGAAGACCGACAAATTCGACCGCTCGATCGCCGACTTCTCCGAGCGCTACGCGGATCAGAACGACCGGGACTACGAAGCATTTGCGGAGGCGATCCGGTCCGGACGCCTGGAGGCGATCGAAGGTGTTTGAGCGAAACGGCTGAGGCGTCCGCCCCGGAGGAGGGCCCCGGAGCCCCGGGTGAAGCCCGCGGCGCCCCAGCTGCTGGTTCCCTTAGCTTAGACGAACTGACTTTCGAGCCCTTGGCCGCTGACGTGATGGAGACGACATCTGATGCCAACACTCCCCGATAAGGAGGATGCCCCGTCCCAGGCTGGCCGGTTTGTCGCGGCCCTCTATACACCCGACAGCTACGGGTTCGTGCTCTTGCTCATACTCCTGACCTATCTCCTCTCGGTGACGCTCACGCAAGCCTGGGCCGGTTCGCTGGTCTTGGCGGTCCAGATCGCAACCGTCTGGGTGATCCTTCGCACCTCGCAGGCGCTCCGATCAGTTCGCCTATTTGCTGACGTGGCTCTCGTCGTAGCCGTCGTCGCCGCCGTCCTCGGGCTGATCCTGCACCAGGACATCACAGAGCGGTTCCTTCCGGCGGTGAGCGGCCTGCTCTACCTGATCGCGCCATTCTCGATAGCCCGCCACCTCATGCGTCGCCCAACGATCGACCAGCAGACGGTGCTCGGAGCTCTGGCCACCTATGCACTCATCGGGATGTTCTTTGCGTTCGTCTACCGGTCAGCGGGAGCGAACGATCCGAGCGGCTTCTTCGGGACTCAAGGCACCGGCTCACTCCCACAGGACCTGTTCTTCTCTTTCACCACACTCACCACGACCGGATATGGGAACCTCGTTCCGGCCGACAACCCGGGGCAGAGTTTCGCGGTTGCCGAGATGCTCGTCGGGCAGCTGTTCCTGGTGACGGCGGTGGCGAAAGTCATCAACGCCTACCGGCCGGTGAGGCGGACCCCGGAGTGAATCTATTGCTTCGCCACGCCGGCGCGCACACATATGACGTTCAAGTTCGTGCGGCTGCACTATGTGAAGCACTTCACTAGCCCGGAAGGCCACCTCGGCAGGAACTGTCGCCGTCCGGCCTGGTATCGGATCCAGTCGACGGACGACCGCCGCAATCTGTGACGAAGGTCCCTTGTTCCTCTCAAGAGAGCGGAGCAAGATCATGATCGGCGAGTGGGCGGATGGTCCGTGCCGGAGATGGCATAGCGACACATGGTGGGTCATCGCGGAGTAGACAAAGCGCCCGAAGAAGGAGCCGTCCAGATGCCAGTCGTCGAGTACCAGCAGGGCCACCAGTTTCCAGGTGTGATCGGGCGGACGGCGGACGAGTCGGAGCCAGCTTGGCTGGCCCCGACGAGGGCACCGAAAGGCACACCGAACGTCCTTTTCGTCGTTCTCGACGACACCGGCTTCGGGCAACTCGGCTGCTACGGCAGCCCGATCGACACACCCAATCTCGATGCACTGGCGATGCACGGATTGCGCTACAACAACATGCACACGACGGCCCTTTGCTCGCCGAGCCGTTCGTGCATCCTCACGGGCCGGAACCATCATTCCAATGCGATGGCCTGTGTCACCGAGTTCGCCACGGGGTTTCCAGGCTACGACGGAAACGTGCCGTTCGAGAACGGCTTCCTCTCCGAGATCCTGCTCGCGCAGGGGTACAACACCTACATGGTCGGCAAGTGGCACCTGATCCCGGCCAGCCAGGAGTCAGCCGCCGGGCCCTACGATCGCTGGCCGCTCGGTCGAGGCTTCGAGCGCTACTACGGCTTCCTCGGCGGCGACACCAGCCAGTGGAACCCCGACCTGGTCTACGACAACCACCAGGTCGAACCACCGTCGACGCCCGAAGAGGGGTACCACCTCACCCCGGACCTGGTGGACAAGGCGGTGCAGTTCATCGCCGACGCCAAGCAGGTCGACCCGGACAAGCCGTTTTACCTCCACTTCTGCCCGGGAGCCACCCACGCGCCACATCATGTCCCCAAGGAATGGGCCGACAAGTACGCCGGGGTGTTCGATGACGGCTGGGACGCCTACCGGGAACGCACCTTCGCACGCCAGAAGGAACTCGGGATCGTGCCGGCCGATTGCGAACTTTCTCGTCACGATCCGGATGTGCCGGACTGGAGCACGCTCACGCCTGATCAGCGCCGCCTCTACGCCCGGGAGATGGAAGTCTTCGCGGGCTTCTTGAGCCATACCGACCACCACATCGGCCGCCTCATCGAGTATCTGCGCTCCATCGAGGAGCTCGACAACACCTTGATCATGGTCGTCTCGGACAACGGCGCCAGCGCAGAGGGAGGCGTGACGGGCACCACCAACGAGGCGCAATTCTTCAATAATTGCCCCGAGACCGTGGAGGACGGACTCAGGGTGATCGATGAGCTCGGCGGCCCCAAGCACTTCAACCACTATCCTTGGGGCTGGACGTTTGCAGGAAACACCCCGTTCCGGCGCTGGAAGCGGGAGACCTACCGTGGCGGGTCGACCGATTGCTTCATCGTGCACTGGCCGGCCAACCTCGAGGCACGGGGAGAGGTGCGGACGCAGTACGCCCACATCATCGATATGGTGCCGACGGTTCTGGACCTACTCGGTATCGACCCGCCGTCCACGATCAACGGAGTGCCGCAGTCACCGATTCAGGGAGTGAGCTTCGCCCACACACTCAGCGATGGGACTGCGCCGACCAAGCACCACACCCAGTACTTCGAGATGATCGGACACCGGGCCATCTACCACGATGGCTGGCGGGCGGTGTGCCCGTGGCCGGGCCCATCGTTCGCAGAGGCCAAGCAACCCTTCGGTGCGCCGATCTCGGCGGATGCTCTCAGCGAGCTCGACGCCACGGGCTGGGAGCTCTACCACGTGGCCGAGGACTTCGCCGAGACCCGTAACGTGGCGGCGGACAACCGTGATCGCCTGATCGCACTCATCGGCACCTGGTACTCAGAAGCGGGCAAGTACAACGTGTTGCCGGTGGATGGCAGCGCCTTGAATCGACTGCTCGTGGAACGTCCTCAGCTGGCCGCGCCCCGTGACCGCTACGTGTATTTCGCCGACACGCAGTCGGTGCCCTACTTCGCGGGGCCCAAGACCCTCAATCGGCCGCACGCCATTACCGCCGACGTCGAGATTCCGAAGGGCGGGGCCGAAGGGGTGCTGCTCTCGCAAGGTGCTGTCCCTGGGGGCTACTCCTTCTTCGTGCAACGCAAGAAACTCCTCTACGTCCACAACTACGTGGGCCGGGACTACTTCAAGGTGGAGTCGGCGAGCGCACTGCCCGAGGGTCGTCACAAGCTGCGCTTCGAGTTCGAACCGACCGGAGACCTGAACCTGCTCGAAGGCAAGGGGGCCCCGGGCCGCTTCCAGCTGTACGTCGACGGCGACCTAGTTGGCGAGACGGACGTGCCCTACACCACGCCCATGATCCTGAACCCAGGAGCGCTCACGTGTGGAGCGAACCCGGGATCGTCGGTAACGCCTGATTACGTCGCGCCGTTCAGGTTCACCGGTACGATCCACACCGTCACTGTCGACGTCAGTGGTGACCTGATCGTGGACACCGAGGCCGAAATGCGTGTGGCCATGGCCCGTCAGTAGCGTCGGCAGTGACTCGGCCGGAAGAACCAGACGCCGGGGACTCTGGGCAACAGACCCATCAGAGGCTGCAGCGCGGCGTCGCTGCCGTTGGTGACAAGTACTCCGGATCGTCTCTCGAGCACCTCTGGAACCGGCTGAATGCAATGGACTTCATCAACAAGGGAATGCTCTTTGCCGCGATCCTCCTCCTCTGTTTCTTCCCCTTCATCATCGTCGCCAATGCATTGGCCGGACAGAGCGCCGTCACCGGCTTAGTGCGACATCTGGGGCTGAACCAGCAGGCCGCCAAGGACGTAAGTGGCCTCTTCGCTTCGTCCTCCGCCACCTCCAATGCCGTCACTGGCACCGCCTGGCCCTTCTTCATTCTGGGTGGGATCGCTGCCGCGACGGCAGTGCAGGACCTCTACGAACGGTCTTTCGAATTGGAGTCGGGAGGCATGAAGGACATCGTTCGCCGGATCGTCTGGCTGGCTGTAACGGTGGGGGGCGCAGCGTTGGCCGGAGTGGCCGGGCCGTGGTTCCACTCATGGGGTGGCCCGGTTGTGCTGGCCATCGTGGGGCTCGGCGCTCTAACGCTCTATTGGTGGTTCACGACGTGGTTTCTGCTCGGGGGAAGGGAGTCGTGGCGCGCCACGTTCCCGTCGGCGGTGGCGACGGGGCTCTTCTGGATCGGAATGGAAGTGGTCTTCTCCTTCATCTTCTCCAGCACCGTCATTTCCGATGACCAGAAGTACGGGCCCATAGGAATCGTCTTCGCGCTGATGTCCTGGTTGATCGCGATCGGAGTCGTGATCATCCTTGGTGCAGTGGTCGGGGTGGTATGGCGCGAACGAGGCCTGTCGTGGTCTGGCGCACTCCGACGTCTCAGGAGACGACCGCATCCGATCGAGAATTGAAGCGAGTTGTTCTTGCGGTGAAGCCGCGGAAGTGTCACCAATCGCTGAGTCGGGGTGGTACGCGTGACAAGCGTGTCCGACATCGCGAACACTCCGACCACGCCCGCCGCTGCGAGAGGTCGAGGCGGTCCTGAAGCATGACCGTGGCACGAGTCGGTTGGTGAGTGAGTGCCTTGAGAGAGTTGGTTGGTTGGTGGTGTCGGTTGTTGGTTGGTTGGTTGGTCGGTGGGCGAGGGGGTGTGCTGTTCCACCCCATAGTGGACGGCATGTCGCGGGTCATCGTGGACACTTTTGTCCATGGGTGGCTCAATGGCACTGGCTCGCTATGTAGTTGACGCAGTTGTCCTGGAGGGCCGGGGTGTCCGAGAGGTGGCCCGGGTTCACGGTGTGTCGAAGAGCTGGGTGTCAGAACTGGTCCGTCGCTATCGCGCTGGCGGGTACGACGCTCTCGAGCCACGTTCGAGAAGAGCCCACACTCGTCCCAACCGGACGCCCGACGAGATCGAGGACGCGATCGTCAGGATCCGCAAACACCTCGCCGACGATGGGTTCGATGCCGGGGCCCGCACCATCCACTGGCACCTGAGCAAGGAGCGGGACGAGGTCCCGTCGATCTCGACCATCTGGCGGGTTCTCTCGCGTCGGGGGTTCGTCGCTCCACAGCCGAAGAAGCGGCCCCACGCGTCCCTCATCCGCTTCGAAGCAGCCCTCCCGAACGAGTGCTGGCAGTCCGATGTGACCCACTGGCAGCTCAGAGCTGGCCGGGACGTTGAAATCCTGACCTTCCTCGACGACCACTCGCGGATGGTCGTGGCCTGCCGGGTGACCGGGGTGACCACAGTCACAGACGTCGTGGGCTTGTTCCGCGAGGGCGGCGCACGCTGGAGCTACCCGGCCTCCGTGCTCACTGACAACGGGGCCATCTACAACGCGACAGCTCGGAAGGGAGCAACTGCGTTCGAAACCGAGCTCGACAAGGTGGGCGTCGTCTACAAGCACTCCCGGCCCTACCATCCCCAGACCTGCGGCAAGATCGAGCGCTGGCACCAGACGCTCAAACGCTTTCTCGCCAAGCAGCGACGTGCTCGGTCAATTCCCGATCTACAGTCCCAGATCGACCGCTTTGTCCGCTCCTACAACGAGGAACGCCCCCATCGGGCACGGGGATCGCTGACTCCGAAGGCGGCCTACGAGGCATTGGCCAAGGCCGGTCCCGGCTCCCCCGTTGCTCAAACACAATTCAGAGTCCGGACCGACAAAGTCGACTCCTGCGGCAAGGTCACCCTTCGGCACGGCTCCCGGCTCTTCCACATCGGGATCGGACGTCGCTACAAAGGAAAGCGCATCCGGCTGTATGTCGCCGGCCTGGACATTCGGGTCGTCACCTGGGATGGAACACTGCTCCGGCAGCTCACACTCGACACCTCAAAGGCCTATCAGCCGAGCGGAGAGCCGCGCAGCTATCCTCGTGGGGGTTCGCGCGTCCCGCGATGATCCGCGACATCACAGTCGGTGGGCGAGGGGGGACTTGAACCCCCACATCCTTTCGGACACAGGAACCTGAATCCTGCGCGTCTGCCAATTCCGCCACTCGCCCGAGTGACCGCGTGAGGCTACCCGATCTGCGAAACGTCCTGATCACGCAACAGCGCAGGGGTCCGGGGCCCCGGGCTCGGAGCGCCGCAGATCCGGAGCCGTTCGCCTGCGCGGGAGCCCACGGATGGACAGCCGGGCTCTGTCCCGATGTGGGCGGATCCCGTCGCACGGCCCTCGAGGGTGCTGTCGCACGGAGATCCACCAGCAGGGGCAGTACTGTGGCGGGAGCGCAAGGGCCCGTAGCGCTCCGGGGCGCCCGACGGCCCTCCCACCAGCGCCCCGGCTGTACCACGAGCAGGGGGTTGGCCCCGGTAGGCTGACGCCACCATGGGACTCCAGAAGTTCGAAGGGCGCCTCGAGCGCATGGTCGACGGGACGCTGTCCAAGGCGTTCCGGGGTGAGCTGCACCCTGTGGAGATCGGCCGGCGGGTGACGCGGGAGATGGACCTCCAGCGTCGACTTGGCGTGCACGGGCTCATCGCGCCCAACGCCTTCGTCATCCACCTCTCCCCGACGGACTTCGACCGCTTCGAGAGCTTCCTCGACGCCCTGGTCCGGGAGCTCGAGGAGGCCGCCCGCGAGCACGCCCGCACCGAGGAGTACGTGTTCGTGGGTCCGGTCACCGTCTCGGTCGTGGAGGATCCCCGGCAGCGCCGCGGGCGGTTCGCCGTGATCTCGGACGTGCACGAGGGCCCGTCGGGTGTCCCCGCCGCCTCCATCGTGCTGGCGGACGGGGAACGGGTGGTCCTCGGCTCCGATCCGATCACCATCGGCCGCCTCCCCGAGAGCGGGGTCGTGGTCTCCGACCCCAACGCGAGCCGCCGCCACGCCGAGATCCGTTGGACCGGAAGCGAGGTGGTCCTGGTCGACCTCAATTCGACCAACGGGACCAGGGTCAACGGCGCTCCGGTGCACGAGAGGGTCCTCGCCGACGGCGACCAGATCGTCATCGGCACCACCGTGCTCCGATTCGAGACCTCGTGAGCCCCGGCACCTGAGCCTTGATCCACCTCCTCGCGGTCGCACTCCCCGGGCCCACCGACAACACGCCGGTCCTCCGTGCCCTCGAGATCGGCGTCATCCTGCTCCTCTGGCTCTTCTTCATGTGGGTGGTCCGCGCGGTCTGGGTGGAGGTCCGGCCGCTCAAACGGGGTCGGCGCCGCCGCAAGGATCTCGACCCGGTGGTCGACGGGAAGCGCCGTCGACGGCAACTCCGCCTCCACGTGATCCGCCCCGAGGACCAGGCGGGCCGGGTCTACGAGATCGGCGACGAGGTCACCGTCGGTCGGGCTTCGGGCTGTGGCGTCCCCATCGACTACGACGCCTACTCCTCGAACCTGCACGCCCGGCTCTTCCGGCTCGACGGCGAACTCTGGGCGGAGGACCTCGGGTCGACCAACGGGACCTGGATCAACACGATCCGGATCGAGGATCGGACCAAGCTCGCAAAAGGGGATCTGCTCCAGGTCGGCGGGACCGTGTTCGAGGTCGGGAAATGACCCTCCTCCGATCGGGATCGGCGACCGACACCGGACTGGTCCGTTCGGTCAACCAGGACCTGGCCATCGAGACCCCGACGCTGTTCGCCGTGGCGGACGGGATGGGTGGTCACGCCGGCGGTGAGGTGGCAGCCCGTCTGGCGGTCGACACCCTCTCCGTCTCGTTCGGCCGACAGCCGACCGGCGCCGGGCTCGCCGAGGCGGTCACCCAGGCGAACACCGTCGTGTGGGAGCACAGCCTCGAGAACCCCGAGCTCCGGGGGATGGGGACCACGATCACCGCGGCCGCCCTGGTCAACGAGGACGGGGGGGACCTGCTCGCCCTGGTCAATGTCGGGGACTCCCGCGCCTATCGGTTCCACGAGGGCGAGCTGGACCAGATCACCACCGACCACAGCCTCGCCGAGGAGATGGTCCACACCGGCGAGCTGACCGTGGCCGAGGCCGAGATCCATCCCCACCGGCACATCCTCACCAGGGCACTGGGTGTCTCCTCCGACGTGGCCGTCGATCTCTGGCGGATCCGGCCGGTCCGCGGGGACCGCTTCATGCTCTGCAGCGACGGCCTCACCAACGAGCTCGAGCCCGAGCAGATCAGCGAGGTCCTGGGCACCGTCCCCGATCCGCAGACCGCAGCCGACCTCCTGGTCCGGGCGGCCCGCACCCACGGTGGGAGCGACAACATCACCGTGGTGATCATCGATGTGGTCGTGGGCGAGGGTGACGCGAACGGCACGCTCGCGGTGGCCGCCGTCGCGCCCGACTTCGGCGACGAGCTGGAGCCGGAGAGCACGGACGACGAGGCTCCTGAGGAGGCGGTCGAGAGCCTGCCGGGTCCCGAGGCCCTCCAGCCCACGCGGCGCGACCGCCGCCGGGCCAAGCGACGGGCCCGTCGCGACGCACGAGGACGTCGACTGATCACGCTGCGGACGTTCGTATTCGTCGTCGTCCTGGCGGCGATCGTGGTCGGAGGCCTCTACGCGATCAAGTGGTACGACACCAACTCCTACTTCGTGCAGGCCGACGGCAATGAGCTGGTCATCTACCAGGGACGCATCGGGGGCTTCCTCTGGTACAACCCGGTCGTGGTGGAGCGCACGGGGGTCACCACAGCCGACGTCCCGGCCAACTACCTCCCCGCGGTCCAGTCCGGCGTCGAGAAGGCATCGGTGGTCGACGCCCGCAATTATGTGTCCAACCTCGTCCAGACCCAGAATTGCCAGCGGGCCCCCGCAGCCTGCGGATCCGGCTCCACCCCGACCACGACGACCACGACGGCGCCGGCGCGACCCGCCCCGTCGACGACGAAGGCACCCTGATGGAACGACGCATCCGTCGGCTGGGTGTGGCGATGGTCCTCTGCTTTGTCGCCCTGTTCGTGCAGCTCAACCACATCCAGGTCCTCGATGCGAACTCGCTGAGCAACAATCCCGAGAACCCCCACGTGATCCAGGTCGCGCGCAGCCAACCCCGCGGCGACATCCTGTCCGCCGATGGCGTGGTGCTGGCCAGCTCGGTGCCCTCGAGTGGCGGCACCTACAAGTACCAGCGGGTCTACAACCCCGCCACCGCCACCCTCTTCTCGCAGATCGTGGGGTACGACACGATCTTCGGCACCCACACCGGAGTCGAGGCCGAGTACAACAAGTTCCTCGAGTCCCACACCCGACCCGCCAAGACCTTGCGAGACCTGCTGGTCAACCGGACAACTACCGACAACGTGAGTCTCACCATCAACTCAGCGCTCCAGCTGCAGGTTGCCGGCATCGTCGAGGGGATCAACCGGTCCGGGTCCGCGCCACAAGCCTCTGCGGTGGTCATCAACGTGAAGACCGGCGCGATCGAGGCCATGTACGGACGGCCGACCTACAACCCGATCCCGCTCGCCTCGCAGAACCCTGCAGTCGTCAAATACGCGTATGCCTCATATAACCCGTCCAATGGCGCCAACAGCCCGCTGGTGTCTCAGGCCTTCCAACACGGCTTCCTACCAGGGTCGACCTTCAAAGTGGTGACCTCGGCCGCCGTCTACGATCACCAGCCGGCACTCGCCAAGGTGAACTATCCCCCTCCGGTCCCACCGCTCACACCGGTCGTCGGGTGCATCGCCGTCCCTCAAACTCCTCTGCCTTTGTGCAACTACCACCACGAAGTGTGCAGCGGGACGATCCAACAGACGCTCCCGCAGTCCTGCAACACGGCGTTCGCTCAGATGGGAATGGCCCTCAAGACCAGCCTCAACACCGAGGCGCAGGCCTTCGGGTTCAACCAGGTCATTCCACTCGACCTCCCGGGCGTGGGGGTATCGAACTTCCCCACAGCCGCCCAATTGTTCAACAACGCCCCACTTCAGGCCTACTCCGCGTTCGGCCAGGGAACAAACGTGAGCACGGATATCGCGACGACGCTCCAGATGGCATTGGTTGCCGCAGGCATCGGCAACCTCGGAGTCATCATGACTCCGCACGTCATGCAGCAGATCCGGGACTCGCAGGGCAACCTCGTCGAGAATTACCAACCCAAGCCCTGGTTGACCGCGACCAACCCCCTCACTGCGGCGGCAGTGACCAGTCTCATGCAGGGAGTGGTCGCAAATGGGACGGCCAAAGGCGTGTTTCCGCCGCAATGGAACGTGGCCGCCAAGACCGGTACCGCTGAGGTGGGCACCGCACTAACGCCACTGACCAACGACTGGATGATCGCCTTCGCACCAGCCAATGACCCCAAGGTTGCGGTTGCAGTGACCGTGCCCAATCAAGCGCCGAGCTCGACGGGTGCTGAGATCTCCGGTCCCCCCACGAAGGCCATCATGGGCGCCGCCCTGGCAGCGACCCCATGACCTGTCACGAACCCGAGAGACGACCGATCAGAACCCAGGTCCCGAGCGAACGCAGGCATAGGCTTTGACCCACATGGAACCGTCCCAGGCGCCTCGTGTCTTCTCCGAGCGCTACGAACTCAACCATCTCATCGCGCGCGGAGGCATGGCCGAGGTCTACCGCGCCCACGACCGCCTGCTCGACCGACCGGTCGCGCTCAAGGTCCTGTTCCCCGAGCTCTCGGTCGACCGGTCGTTCATCGAGCGGTTCAAACGTGAGGCGCAGGCGGCGGCCAAGCTCTCGCACCCCAACATCGTCCCGGTATTCGACTGGGGCGAGGATGCCGGGACCTACTTCATCGTGATGGAGTTCATCGACGGTCGCCCGCTCTCGTCCATCCTGCGCTCGGCGGGACCGCTCTCCGCGGAGCGGACCGCCGACATCGGTGCACACGTGGCCGCGGCGCTCGGGTACGCGCACAAGCACCTGGTCGTGCACCGGGACGTGAAGCCCGGCAACGTGCTGATCACCGACGACGGTCAGGTCAAGGTCACCGACTTCGGCATTGCCCGGGCAATCAACACCGAGGAGAGCCTCACCCAGACCGGTGCCGTGATGGGGACCGCAACCTACTTCTCACCGGAGCAGGCCGAGGGCATCGGGGTCGACGCCCGCAGCGACATCTACTCCCTCGGCGTGGTCCTCTTCGAGATGGTCACCGGGCGACCCCCCTTCCTCGGGGAGTCGCCGGTTGCGGTGGCCTCCAAGCACGTGCGCGACAGCCCGCCCGCACCGCGCGAGCTCAACCCGTCGATCCCGGCGACCTTCGAGGCGATCATCCTCAAGTCGATGGCCAAGAGCCCGGAACACCGGTACCAGACGGCCGAGGACCTGCGCGCCGACCTGCTCCGGTTCACCGAAGGGCGCCGGGTGCTTGCCGGCGACGACACCACCTCCCTGATGGCCGCTGCCGCCGGTACCTCGACCATCGCGGCCTACCTCGGAGCTGATGACAGCACCCGAGCGGTCGCGGCGGCCGGCGGGGAGGACCCCGAGGCACCCGAAGAGGGATCGGGCAATAGGACCCGCAACTATGCGATCGCCCTCGCCGTCCTGCTCCTCCTGCTCGCCGGTGCCGGTGTCCTGCTCGCGCGCAACCTCGGCTACCTCGGGGGCAGCCCCTCGTTCTCACTCCCCTCGGTGGTCGGGCAGCAGGAGGCGGTGGCGACCGCGACCCTCAAGGGCGACGGACTCCAGGTGAGCAGCGCCAAACAGGTCTCGGGCGCCGCCCCGGGGACGGTCATCTCGACCAATCCGGGGGCGGGTACCCTGGTCAAGAAGGGGGACAGCGTGACCCTGAAGGTCGCCGAAGCACCCCCGCCCCAGCAGGTCACCGTGCCCGACGGCCTGACCAACACCACCCAGTCCAACGCAGAGTCCCTTCTGTCCAGCGCCGGACTCCAGTCCGCGGTGGTCTACCGGACGAGCAGTGCACAGCGGGGCACGGTGCTCAGCACCAACCCGAGTTCGGGTACCCGGGTCGGCGCCGGAAACACGGTCACCCTGACCGTCTCCTCGGGTCCTGCGAACGTGACCGTGCCGTCGCTGGTCGGTCTCTCGCAGCTCGCGGCCGGGCAGACCCTCGGCAACGTGGGCCTCAGCGTGGGCAACGTCACCTCCGCGCCCTCCCAGTACGCGCCCGGCGTGGTGATCCAGTCCAACCCGGGGGCGGGGGCGTCGGTCCCCCCCGGCAGCTCGGTCGACATCTCGGTCTCGTCCGGGCCGCCGCCGTCCACGACCACCACCCCGCCGACGTCGACCTCCACCACCACGACCTCGACCCCGGGTACCACGACCACGACCGCTGCGCCGCCGCCCGGGCACAACCGTCACCCCTGACGGTCGCCAGCTGCCGCCGCGCAGCGCGGCCCGCAGTTCAGCGTGCGGCCCGCTCGAGGAAGTTCGCCAAGAGGGACGGGCCGCTCGGGGTGAGGAACGACTCGGGGTGGAACTGGACTCCCTCCACGTCGAGCGTGCGGTGACGCAGTCCCATGATCACGCCGTCCGATGTCTCGGCGGTGACCTCCAACACCTCGGGGAGGGTGGACCGCTCGACCACCAGTGAGTGGTAGCGGGTGGCCACGAACGGATCGGGAAGCCCGCAGAAGACCCCGGCGCCGCCGTGGTGGATGGACGACGTCTTCCCGTGCATGAGGGTGAGGGCGGCGACCACCTCGCCCCCGTACACCTGACCGACCGCCTGGTGGCCGAGGCAGACCCCGAGGATCGGGCACTCGCCGGCGAGCTCGCGGACGACCTCCATGCTGATGCCGGCGCTCTCGGGGCGTCCGGGCCCGGGCGAGATGAGGATGGCGTCGGGGGCTTCGGCGCGGATCCCGGCGATGTCGACGGCGTCGTTGCGGTGCACCACCGGGTCGGCACCCAGCTCCCCGAGCTCCTGGACCAGGTTGTAGACGAAGGAGTCGTAGTTGTCGATGACCAGCACCCGGGTCGCCATGGCTCCCGAATGGTACCGGTCGGTCCGGCGGTCCCCCTCCGTCGCACCGCCACGCCGCCGGTGGCTATCCTTCCGGCCATGGCAACCAAGGCCACCCAGGGCCCGGGCAAGGCCCAGAAGAAGGGCAGGTCCTCGGGCGGACGGACGACCCCCTCCGCGAAGTCCGCCGCCAAGTCACCGGCCGGCACCGGCTCCGTCCAGAGCCAGCGCTACACGCCTCCCGTCCCCAAGGGTGTCAAGAGCAGCCCGAAGTGGATGGGGATCGTGATCATCGGCCTCTTCGTGCTCGGCGTCCTGGTGATCATCCTCGACTATGCCGGCGCCTTGCCCGGCGGGGTCAACAACATCTGGCTGGTTGCCTCCATCGCCGTCATCTTCGTCGGGCTGATGATGGCCACCCGGTACCACTGACCGGCGAGCGTCGCCGCCGCGCGACCCCTGTCGTGGCGGTGTGCGCCCGCCGTGGTCAGCCGAGCCGCTCGATGACGGTCGCGTTGGCCATGCCACCGCCCTCGCACATGGTCAGCAGGCCCCAGCGGCCGTTGGTGCGCTCGAGCTCGTTGACCAGGGTGGCCATGAGCTTGGCCCCGGACGCGCCGAGCGGGTGGCCGAGGGCGATCGCCCCGCCGTTCACGTTGACCTTGTCCATGTCGACGTCGAGCTCCTTGGCCCACGCCAGGGGGACGGACGCGAACGCCTCGTTGATCTCGATGACGTCCATGTCGTCGAGGGTCAACTTGGCCTTCTCCAGTACCGCCCGCGTCGCGGGGATCGGCCCGGTGAGCATGAAGATCGGATCGCTGCCGACCACGGCGAAGCTGTGGAACCGGGCCCGCGGGGTGAGGCCGAGCGCCGCCGCCTTCTCCTCGCTCATGATGAGCACGCCGGACGCGCCGTCGGTGATCTGGGAGGAATTGCCCGCGGTCACCCGGCCGCCCTCGGCGCGGAATGCCGGCTTGAGGTTGGCCAGCACCCCCACCGACGAGTCCGGCCGGATGCCCTCGTCGGTCGTGATCATCTCGTCGGTGTCGTTGCGTTCGTCGTCCTTGATCGCGACCGGGATGATCTCCCGCTCGAAGCGGCCCTCGGCGGTGGCGCGGGCGGCCAGGTGGTGGGAGCGGACCGAGAACTCGTCGAGCTCCTCGCGGCCGAGGCCCCACTTCTCGGCGATGAGCTCGGCCCCCTCGCCCTGGCCGACCAGGCCGCCGCGCTCGGCGTACCGCTGCATCATCCGCGGTCCGAACGGGTAGCCGAGCTCGCGCACGACCGACGATCCCATCGGGGTGCGGGTCATGACCTCGACACCGCCTCCGATGACCACGTCGTAGGCGCCGGCCATCACCCCCTGTGCCCCGAAGTGGAGGGCCTGCTGGGAGGAGCCGCACTGCCGGTCGATGGTGGTTCCCGGCACCGACTCGGGGAAGCCGGCCGCGAGCAGCGCGTTGCGACCGATGTTGAGCGACTGCTCGCCGACCTGCATCACGCAGCCCATGATCACGTCGTCGATCAGCGCCGGATCGAGGTCGTTGCGTTCGACGAGGGCCTTGAGCGGCTCCGAGCCGAGATCGGCGGCGTGCCAGTTGCGGAGCTTGCCGTTGCGCTTGCCCCCGGGAGTCCGGACTGCGTCGATGATCACGGCATTGGTCATGTGCGTCTCCTTCGGGTCCGGCGGATCTGGCCCTGCCGGCCATGCTCGGTGTGCTGCCGAGTCTAGCGAACGGCCCGCCCCGGACCCCCGTCCGAAGGACCGCTGGGCCGGAGTGCCCCCACCAGCGGCTTCGCCGCCGCCGCCCCGTTGCAGCAGGGCCCCGTCGCATCCCCGCACTACGGTCGAGGCGTGACCGGCAGGATCAAGGACATGGACCGGTGGTTGGGCGACGGGGGCATGCCGCTCATCGGGACGGTGGGCGGGACCTTCGACGACTACGGGGTCGACGGCGAGGTCCTGGGCTGGGTGGAGGGTTCGTTCACCCCGGCCGCGGTCGCCGGCAACCCCCATGGCATCGTGCAGGCCGGGGTCCACGGGTTGCTGCTCGATGCCGCCATGAACTTCGCGATCAACGCGGCCCTTCCGGGCAGGGCCCGGACCCGTGGCACCCTGGAGATGAAGGTCGAGACCATGCGGCCGGCCCGGGTGGGGGAGCGCTACCGGATGCGCGGCGAGGTGGTCCGTCTCGCCCGACAGGTCGCCTATGCGGAGGCGACGATCACCGACGCGGCCTCCGAGCTGATCAGCCGGTCGACCGGCACCTTCCTGCTCCACCGTCCCGACGACCCTGCGCCGGTCGGCTGAACCCGGTCGGCCCGGCCCGATCCTGGGCGGGGGTTCGTGGTGCCGGGCGGCGCCGCCAGAGGACACGAGGCCGTCCGGCCGCGACACGGGGAGCCAGATGCTGCAACGACCGCCGACTGCCGGCAGGGGGACGCCCTGCACCGTCTGCGGGCGGGGCGTTCCCGGTCAGGTCCGGGTCTGCTACTGCTGCCGGGCGCTCGCCGGCCAGCTCCGCCTCCCCCTGGTTCGGCTGACCGCGGTGGTCAGCTACCGGGTGGGGGACAGGACCCACCGGCTCTTGCGCGGGTACAAGGACGCGCCCCAGGCCGAGTCCCGGGTCGCCTGCCGGGGCGAGCTCGCCACCCTGGTCGCCGGGTGGTTCGCGTCCCCCGGTTCGGTCCCTGCTCCCAGCGGCGACCGGACCTGGACCGTGGTCACCGGGGTGCCGTCGACGTGCCGACCCGGGCGTGCGCCCGTGGAGCGCCTCATCGAGGCCGTGCCCGATCTGGCCGTCCGCCACCGGCCGCTCCTGGTCCGCGGAACGGGCACGCTCGACCACCTGGTCGCCGACCGGTCCGGCTTCGCCCTCGCCCCGGGGGTGGACAGGAGCTGGCTCGCGGGCCAACGGGTCCTGGTGCTCGACGACAGCACGGTGACCGGGGCGCGGGCGCAGAGCGCGGCCGCCGCGCTGCGCCTGGCGGGTGGCAGGGTGACCGGGGTGCTGGCGGTGGGCAGGGTGCTGCCGCGGTGAGGGCGGGCGGATCGGCGCACGTCCTCGGCTGATATAGTTGCTTTGTACAAGCAGCTAGATCGTGGACCCCGACCGGGACGCGATCCGACGCTCCCGACCGACCCACCGAGACCTCCCACCGATGCCCTCCCCGACCACCAGGACGACCCGGCGCACGCCACGCGGACCGTCGCGGTCGGCCCGGGTCTCGGCCGGCCTCGAGCGCTCGCTGACCCAGGTGGCCCGTGCGATCCTCCGCCTCGAGATCCCGCGTGACGCCCTCCCCGAGGGGGTGTCGATCAACCGGTCGGGCCACTGGTTGCTGGTGCGGGTCTCCGAACAGGCCCCGGCACGGCTCTCGGAGGTGGCCGAGGCGGTCGACCTCGACCTCTCCACCGTGAGCCGCCAGGTCCGCGACCTGGTCGCCGCCGGGCTCGTCGCCCGGACGCCCGATCCGGCCGACGGCCGAGCGGCGCTGCTCAGCCTCACCGAGCGCGGCGCGGCGGTCCTCCATGCGGTGTCCGAGGACCGGCGCCGGGTCCTCGCGGAGGCCATCGGTGACTGGACGGACGAGGAGCGAAACGCGCTGGCCAGCGGTCTCCTCCGGCTCGGCTCGGGTCTGCGCAGCGTCCGGGGGACCGACGGAGGGCCGGCGTGACCGTCGAGGCCGCCCCCACCCGCAGCGAGGCCGCGCCCGACCGGCTCGCGGCCGCCGACGGCGCCGGGATCCCGGAAGCCGCTCCGACCCCGATGACCGCGCTGACCCACCGCCAGATCCTCATGGTCTTCAGCGGGCTGATGCTCGGGATGTTCCTCGCGGCCCTGGACCAGACCATCGTCGGGACCGCCCTTCCCACCATCGTCAACGACCTCCACGGGCTCAACCACATCAGCTGGGTGGTGACCGCCTACCTGCTCACCTCGACGATCTCGACACCCCTCTACGGCAAGCTCTCCGACCAGTTCGGTCGCAAGGGGGTCTTCCAGTTCGCCATCGTGGTCTTCCTGGCCGGCTCGGCCCTCGCCGGTCTGAGCCAGAACATGATCGAGCTCATCGCCTTCCGGGGCATCCAGGGAATCGGTGCGGGCGGCCTGTTGGCCATGGCCTTCACGATCATCGCCGATGTGGTCCCGCCGCGCGAGCGCGGTCGCTACCAGGGCTACTTCGGTGCGACCTTCGCCATCTCGTCGGTCGCCGGGCCCCTGCTGGGCGGCGTCTTCACCGACAACCTCTCGTGGCGCTGGATCTTCTACATCAACCTGCCCATCGGGATCGTGGCGCTGCTGGTCACCTCGGCCGTGCTCAAGCTCCCCTTCCGTCGGCAGTCCCACCGGATCGACTTCCTCGGGGCGGGCCTGATGATGGTCGGCGTCACCGCGGCGCTCCTGGTGACCGTCTGGGGTGGCACCCAGTATGCGTGGAGCTCGCCGACCATCGGCGTCATCTCGTCGGTGTCGGTCGTGTTCCTCGCGCTGTTCGTCGTCTGGGAGCACCACGCGGCCGAGCCCATCCTGCCCCCGGAGCTCTTCCGGATCGGAGTCTTCCGGGTTGCCTCGGCAGCGAGCTTCCTGCTCTCGATGGTCATGTTCGGCGCGATCATCTACCTGCCGCTCTATCTGCAGCTGGTGGACGGGGTGTCCGCGATGATCTCCGGTCTGCTGATGGTCCCCCTGATGGTCGGGGTCCTGGTCGCCTCCGTCTCCTCGGGCCAGGTGGTCACCCGCACCGGCAGGTACAAGCTCCTCCCGGTGGTCGGTGGGGTGCTGATCGTCCTCGGGATGTGGCTCCTCTCCCACCTCGGCCTCGGCACATCGCACCTGACCATGAGCCTCGAAATGGTCGTGCTCGGCGCCGGGATGGGGATGAGCATGCAGATCCTGGTCCTCGCCACCCAGAACGCGCTGCCACCGCACCAGATGGGGACCGGGACCGCGGCGGTGACCTTCTTCCGCTCGCTCGGTGGGGCGTTCGGCACCTCACTCTTCGGCGCGGTGTTCATCGCCGGGCTCGGCCACTGGATCCCGACGCTGGTCCCCGCTGCCGTCGCCAAGAACATCCACCTGCGCGGGAGCTTCTCGATGAGCCCGGCACAGCTGCACGCCTTCCCGCCGGCCGTGGGCCACGGCATCCTCGAGTCCTTCGTCCGCTCGCTGCACTCGGTCTTCCTCCTCGGGGTTCCCCTCGCCGTGGTCTTTCTCGGCCTCACCCTGCTGCTCAAGGAGACCCGGCTGCGCACCGAGTCGGCGCTCGAACGCCCGAGCGACGCCGGAGGGACACCGGACGCCGCGGTCACCGCGGCCCCGGAGCCCAGCCCGACACCGGTCTGACCGGGCAGGGTCCGCCGGCCCACCGAACAGTTCGGCCAGGGCTCGACTAGACCGTGGGCATGGACCTCCGGATCTTCACCGAACCGCAGTTCGGCGCCACCTACGACGACCTCCTGGCCGTGGCCCGGGCGGCAGAGCGTCACGGGTTCGACGCCTTCTTCCGCAGCGACCACTACCTCGCCTTCGGGGGATCGGGTCTTCCCGGGCCGACCGACGCATGGATCACCCTGGCCGGCATCGCCCGCGAGACCGACCGGATCCGGCTCGGCACGCTGGTCACCGCCGCCACCTTCCGGCTGCCCGGCCCGCTGGCGATCTCGGTGGCCCAGGTCGACGCCATGAGCGGGGGACGTGCCGAGCTCGGGATCGGGGCCGCCTGGTACGACGACGAGCACACCGCCTACGGGATCCCCTTTCCCTCCCTCGGCGAGCGGTTCGAGCGGCTCGAGGAGCAGCTCGCCATCGTGAGCGGGCTCTGGGCGACGCCGGAGGGTGGCCGGTTCGACTTCGAGGGCGTCCACTACCGCCTGGTGGACTCGCCTGCGCTGCCCAAACCGGTCCAGCGACCCGGGCCGCCGATCATCGTGGGGGGTGGGGGCCCGGCCCGGACCCCGCGGCTGGCCGCGGCCTTCGCTGCCGAATTCAACCTCCCGTTCTCCTCGCTCGACGCGACCGCCGCCCAGTTCGCCCGGGTCCGCGAGGCCTGTGAGGCCGGTGGGCGCGACCCCGACTCGCTCGTGTACTCGTCCGCCCAGACCGTCTGCTGTGGTGCCGACGACGACGAGATCGCCCGCCGCGCCGCCGCGATCGGCCGGCAGGTCGACGAGCTCCGGACCAACGCGCTCTGCGGCACCCCGGACGAGCTGGTCGAGAGGCTCGGTGCGTTCGCAGACCTCGGTGCCTCGCGCATGTACCTGCAGATCCTCGACCTCGCCGATCTCGACCACCTGGCACTCATCGGCGACGCGGTGCTCCCCCGGGTCGCCGCGAGGTGAGGCGGCCGGCACCGCAGGCTCACCCCGTTGCGGTCACCAGCTGCTCGATGCGCTCGAGCGTGGTGTCCATGTTGCGGCGGGTCTTCTCGGGCAGCCCACCGAGCCGGAGGAGCACGCGCTGGCGGTCCTGGCTGATGTCCCAGCTCTCCCGCACCAGCGTGCCGCCCTCTGCCGGCTCGAGCTCGTAGCGCCAGATCCGTCCCGCGACGTACCTGCCGACGGCGCCCCCTGGCCTGGTCTGCCAGGCGATGCGGTGGTTCTGGTCGTACTCGATGACCGTGTTGACCATCGCGTACTTGATGCCGGCCTGCATCGACATCCCGAAGGTCGATCCCGCACCGATGCGGGTGGGCGCCCCGGGCTTGACCTGCTTGACCGAACCGGACCCGTCGAACTCGGGGTGACGCGAGGCGTCGGCGAGCAGATCGAAGATGGCCTCGGGCGGAGCGGCGATGATCCGCTCGACCGAGACGACGTTGCCTTCCATGTCTCCCCCGTTCGTCGTCGGACCTGCCCGACGGCCAGCGTAGATGGCCCCCGCCTGCCCGGGACGGCCTCCGGAGGGCCGGGCGACGGAGCGGTCTGGCATCATCGCGCCCGTGCCCGCACCGAACCTGAAGGCCGCGGTCGACGCCCTGCGGGCAATCGATCCGGTGCTCGCCGGCCTTGCCGACCGTCACGGGGTCCCGCCCCCGCGGCGCCGCGTCGCCTCCGGTCAGCGCTTCGCCCACCTTGCCGAGGTCATCGTCTACCAGCAGCTCGCCGGACGGGCGGCCTCGGCCATCCACGCGCGCTTCGTCGCGGCGCTCGACGGCGAGGTGACCGCGGAGCGGGTCGTCTCGGCGACGCCGGAGCAGCTCGCGTCCTGTGGCCTGAGCCGATCGAAGGCGGCCTCGATCCGCGACCTCGCCGTGCGGGTCCTCTCGGGTGAGGTCGAGCTCACCCGGATCGGGCGCCTCCCCGACCACGAGGTCGTCGAGCGCCTGATCGTGGTCCGCGGCGTGGGCCCCTGGTCGGCCCAGATGTTCCTCATCGGGGCACTCCGCCGGCTCGACGTCTGGCCGGTCGGCGACTTCGGGGTGCGGGCGGGATACGCGCGCGCCTGGGGATTGCCGGAGATCCCGTCGCCCAAGGAGCTCGAGGTGTTCGGAGAGCCGTTTCGTCCCTACCGGAGCCTGGTGGCCTGGTACTGCTGGCGGGCGGTCGAGGAGGCGTGAGGATCGGCGACGCCCGGCGCCGGGTCGACGGTTCAGTCGACCCGGCGCCATTCCCGTTCGAAGGGCAGGCGCCAGGCGTTCGGGGCGACGAGGTCGTGGATGGCCTGCGGGCCCCACGAGCCGGGCGGGTAGGGGAGGACCTCCGGCGGATGCTCGAGCAGCGGGGCGGACAGCTCCCAGAGCCGTTCGATGTCCTCGGCAGCGGTGAACAGGGTCTGGTCGCCACACATGGCGTCGTGGATGAGCCGCTCGTACGCCTCGAGCACGTCGGTGTCCTTCCCGGTCTCGTGCAGGGCGAACTGGAGGCTGAGCTTGTCGAGCTGCATGCCCGGGCCCGGGCGCTTCCCGTAGAAGGAGAGCGAGAGCCGTGACGAGTCGGCAAGATCGAAGGTGAGGTGGTCCGGGCCGTGCGCCCCGATCCCGGATCCCGGGGGGAACATGCTCTTCGGCGGCTCGCGGAAGGCGATCGAGATGATCCGGGCCCCCTGGGCCATCGCCTTGCCGGTTCGCAGGTAGAAGGGCACCCCGGCCCACCGCCAGTTGTCGATCCTGCAGCGCAGGGCAATGAACGTCTCCGTCTGCGAGTCGGGGGCGACCCCAGGAACGTCGCGGTACCCCTCGTACTGCCCGCGCACGACCTCGGCCAGATCGATCGGCAGCAACGAGCGGAAGACCTTGTTCTTCTCCTCACTGATCGCCCGCGGCTCGAGCGAGGTCGGTGGCTCCATGGCCATGAAGGCGAGCACCTGGAAGAGGTGGGTGACCACCATGTCGCGGTACGCACCGGTCTGCTCGTAGAAGGCGGCCCGCGTGTCGACGCCGTGCTCCTCCGGGACGTCGATCTGCACGTGGTCGATGTGCGCGCGGTTCCAGATCGGTTCGAAGAGCCCATTGGCGAAGCGGAAGGCCAGGATGTTCTGGGCCGCCTCCTTGCCAAGGAAGTGATCGATTCGGAAGACCTGCTCGGGCGAGAAGATCCCGTGGACCGCCTCGTTGAGCACCCGCGCCGTGCCCAGGTCGGTCCCGAAGGGCTTCTCCATGATGATCCGCGAGCGGTCGACGAGACCGGCATCACCGAGCGTCCGCACCACCGCGTCGGCGGCCGTCGGCGGGGTGCTCAGGTAATGGAGGCGGCGGTTCGGACCACCGATCCCCGCCTCGATGCGGGCGACCCGCTCGGCGAGCGCGCCGGGACCGCATCCCTCGGGGACGTAGTGGAGACGCTGGCGGAAGGCCGGCCAGTGGTTGTCGACGACCTCGCGCCGGGCGAACGTCCGGCAGGCGGCGAGCGCGAGGGCGTGGAACCCGGCGTCGTCGAGCGGGTCGAGCGAGGAACCGACCACGTGGCACTCGGGCAGCATCCCGGCGTGCGAGAGTCGGAGGAGACCGGGCAGCAGCTTGCGCCGGGCGAGGTCGCCGGTGGCTCCGAAGAGCACGATCACGTGCGGATGGGGCGTGACGCCCGGGAGCTTCCCGGCAGGTCCTGCGTCATCCAAGGGACACCGTCCTTCACCTCTCGCGGTGGGAACGGTACCGGGAACGTGTTTCGTCCGTGTGTCGTGCCGGCGAGCGGTCTGTGAACACCCCCGGGTGGGTTGCGCCCGCCCCGGTCGGCCCGGACGACCGGTCAGGCCGAGGAGGTGGGGAGCCGTTCGGTGATGAGCCGGGAGACCTCCTCGATGGTCGGGGAGTCCATCACCACCTGGGACCGGATCCGCGGGCCGAGCAGCTTGGGCCAGCCGACCCAGACCTCGCCGACCTCGATCGCCGAGGCGACGCCCCACTCCGCGCGGGTGAGGCAGAGCATGGGCTGGATGGGCACCTCCGCGCCCCATGTAGTCGACGCGAGGACCTCGCCGACGACGCCGCGCCCGACGATGACCCGTTCGAGCGAACGGGTGCAGTTGCGCCGGCCCACGTAGAGCTCGTCGGGGCCGAGATCGCTCATCGGGCCGGGCCGCTTGACGTGCACGAACCCCTTGTAGTGCTTGGTGTCGATGACGAAGACGCCGCCGGGGGAGACCGCGATGCACGCAAGGGTGTCCCGCGTCCCCGGGATGCGCCGGTCGTCGAGCAGGATGACCCCGTCCTCCTCGTCGAGGTGGAGTCGGACCCGGGCCCGCCGGTCGCGTTCCGAGCGCCGGACCCATGGCCGCGGTGATCTCGGGGGTTCGGTGGTCTCGGACGGCCCCCCGTCGCGGTCGCGCCGCTGCTCACCGATGCCGGACATCCACGGAAGCGTAGAAGATACGCCCGGGGGGTCCGGGGGATCTCGGCGAACGCCCCGTGCGGTCGGGTGACCCGCGGCGTCCGGGGCGGCGCCCCACCGCCCTGTCGCAATTCCGCCAGAACCGGCCGACGATCTGGTGCAGGCTGGTGGCGTGCTCGAGGATCCGGACCGCTGTTATCTGGCCGTGCAGTCACGCGACCCGCGGTTCGACGGCTGGTTCTTCACCGCGGTCACCTCGACCGGTGTCTACTGCCGGCCCAGCTGTCCGGCACGGACCCCGCACCGCGACCACGTCCGCTTCTACCCGACGGCAGCGGCCGCCCAGCGGGCCGGCTTCCGCGCCTGCAAGCGGTGCCGCCCCGGGGCCGCGCCGGGTTCGCCCGACTGGGACCACCGCGCCGACGTGGTCGGACGGGCCATGCGGCTCATCGCCGACGGTCTGGTCGACCGGGCCGGGGTACCCGGGCTGGCCTCCGAGCTCGGCTACGGCGTGCGCCAGCTGGAGCGGGTGCTGCTGGCCGAGGTGGGTGCCGGACCGATCGCCCTGGCGCGGGCCCAGCGGGCCCAGACCGCCCGGGTGCTCATCGAGACCACCACCCTCCCGATGGCCGAGGTGGCCTTCGCCGCCGGGTTCTCGAGCGTCCGCCAGTTCAACGACACGGTCCGGGCGGTCTTCGCACGACCGCCGACCGAGCTCCGGGCGCGCCGGACGGGAACGGCACGGCCGGGCGGGGACGCGGGTGCCCTCGTCCTGCGCCTCCCCTTCCGCCGGCCGCTCTTCCCCGACAATCTCTTCGGCCACCTCGCGGCCAGCGCGGTCCCCGGGGTCGAGGAGGTGGTCGGGACGACCTACCGTCGCACCCTGCGCCTCGGGCACGGCCCGGGGATCGTGGAGCTGACCCCGACGCCCGACCACATCACCTGCCGGGTGGTCCTCTCCGACCTGCGTGACCTCACCACCACCATCGCGCGCTGCCGGTGGCTGCTCGACCTCGACGCCGACCCCGAGGCGGTCGACCGGCACCTCGGCCGGGATCCCTCCCTCGCGCCACTGGTGGCCAAGGCGCCCGGACGGCGGGTCCCCCGCACGGTCGACGGGGCCGAGCTGGCGGTGCGGGCCGTCCTCGGCCAGCAGGTCTCGATCGCAGCGGCCCGGACGGCAGCGGGGCGCCTGGCGCGTGCGCACGGCGAGCCGATCACCGACCCGGCCGGCGGCCTGACCCACCTGTTCCCGACCCCGGCCGCGCTGCTCGACGCCCGTCCGGCACTGCCGGGCGGGCGCAACCGGACCCTCGCCGCGGTGATCGGCGCGCTCGACGAGCGGCGGCTCGACCTCGGCCCGGGATGCGACCGCGACGCGGCCCGGGCGGCGCTGTCAGGGCTTCCGGGCGTGGGCTCCTGGACCGTCGAGATGGTGGCCATGCGCGGGCTCGGCGACCCGGACGCCTTCCCCACGACCGACCTCGGCGTGCGCCGCGGGGCCGAGGCGGCCGGGATCGCGTCGACCCCGCGCGACCTGGTCGCCCGGGCCGACCGATGGCGCCCCTGGCGCGCCTACGCCGTCCAGCACCTCTGGGCGGCCACCGAGCACCCGATCAACCGGTGGCCACCGGCCGGCCCCACCGACCGCCCCCACCACGCCCCGACGGCAGGGATCCCCGAACGGCAGCGACCCCCGAGCCCGCGGAACCCGCGGAAAGGAACAGGAGCACCATGACCCACACCACAGAGACCCGAATCGGGACCGACACCGAGACCCTGACCACGATCGTCGGGAGCCCGGTCGGGACGCTCACCCTCGAGGCGCAGGACGGCTGTCTGGTCGGTCTCCACCTCGAGGAACAGCGGCACCCGACGGTCCCGCCGCCGAGGAGCCGGAGGGACGACGGCCGCTTCGACGAGATCCGGACCCAGCTCGACGAGTACTTCGCCGGCGAACGCACCGCCTTCGAGGTGCCGCTGCGTCTCGAGGGCACCGAATTCCAGCGGCGGGTGTGGGACGCCCTCTGCCGGATCCCCTACGGCGAGACGATCAGCTACGGGGAGCTCGCACGGCGGGTGGGGAACCCGAAGGCCTCCCGCGCGGTCGGGCTGGCCAACGGCCGCAACCCGGTCGCCATCATCGTCCCCTGCCACCGGGTCATCGCTGCGGACGGCACCCTCGGTGGCTACGGCGGCGGCCTCGGCCGCAAGACCGTGCTGTTGGACCTGGAGGCCGGCAACCGGCCGTAGTCTGCACGCGTGGAGCAGAATCCCGCGCCCGGCGGGGTGGTCGGGGTGATCGTGGTCGACCACGGCTCGCGCCGGGTCGAAGCCAACCGTGCCCACGAGGCCTTCGTCGCAGCCTGCCGCGGGCGGCTCCGGCACCCGGTCGTCGAGCCGGCCCACATGGAGCTGGCGGAGCCCTCGATCGCCACCGCCTTCGACCGCTGCGTGGCCGCAGGGGTCGGGACGGTGGTCGTCGCCCCGTACTTCCTGTTGCCGGGTGACCACTGGGACCGCGACCTGCCGGCGCTGACCGCCGCTGCCGCATCCGGTCACCCCGGTGTGCGCTGGCTGGTCGCCGCCCCGCTCGGGCCCGACCCCCTGCTGATGGACCTGGTCGACCGCAGGGTCGCCCACTGCCTGGCTCATGTCGCCGGCGAGGGGCCGGAGTGCGCGGCCTGTGCGGGCACCGGTCACTGCACGCTGCGCTGAGGATCCGGGATCAGCCGTGGGTGTGGCAGGCGACCCGGTCAGCTGCTGCAGCGGTCGCCCAGCCACGGACGCTGGCCGTCGAGGGCGTAGAGGGCGACCGCCACCGTGTCCTGTTCTGCCTTGGTCGCCAGGTTGGGGGCCACCCCCACCAGATAGCCGAGACCGGCCGCCTGGGCCGCGGTGTTCCAGGTGGCCTGGCTGAACTGGAACGCGCCGCGGTAGACGCCGTCGGGTGAGACCGCCCCGTAGTTCCCCCCCGACTCGACCTGGACCACGCACTGGAGGAACGGGTTGAGCGCCGGGTCGGGCAGGTTCGGATCGCCGGCCGGTTGGGTGGTGCCCGACGCGGCCGGGGCGGAGGTGACGGTCGACGTCGCCTGGGTCGGTTCCGGGATGGTGGGCACCGTCGAGACGGGCGGAGGCGGCCGGGGTGCCACCCGCTCCGCGCGGGCGACCGCGGCCGTGGCGGCCGCCGACTCGGCGGCCTGTTGCCGGGCGACGGCGGTGGCCAGCTGACCGGAGACCAGGGCCTGCTCCGACCCCAGTCGGCCCGCTGCCGCAGTCGCCCGGGTCACGTCCGCCGCCTGCCCCGCCTGGTCCGCCCGGTCCCCCGCCTCGCGCTGGACGAGCACGGCCTGCTCCGCGACGAGGGTCTCCTGCGCGGCGTGCAGCTGGTCGAGTGCGGTGGTGATGTTGCCGATCGCCAGGGCGGTGTACTCGCTCGCCGCCTGGGCCTCCGCCCCGCCTCCCGAGAAGAGCCCGCGATCCGCGCTCGAGGTGTCCGACCCGGAGTCGATGTAGGAGAGGATCGCCTGGTGGCGGACCAGACTGCGCCGCTGGTCGATCGCCTGCTGGTCGGCGACGATCTGCTGGTCGAGATGGGAGATGGCCGTCGCGTCGGCGGTCACCCGGGCCGCGGCAACCGAGGACTGCTGCCGGAGGGCGTCCACCTGGAGCTGCTCGAGGACGAGCTGCTGGGAGACGGTCGCAGCCTGCGAGCGCAGCGCCGAGAGCTGATCGGCGCCCGCGGGACGCGCGCCGATCGCACCGACCAGGGAGGTCAGGGTGACCAGCGTCGAGAGGAGCACGGCCCCGGCCACCGGCCGGCCGTGTCCCGCCACGTCGAGCTCCGCCATCGGCGTGCACCGGGCGCGAAACACAAGGCCGCAACCCTACCCGGCGGGTGACCCTGGTCACAAGCTCCACCGGACCCGGGCGGCGGGTCGGCGACCCGCGCCGGCCCACCCCGGCGCGGGCGGATCGGCGCAGCCCTCGCCGTTCGGGCAGCATGGGGGCATGAACCCGACCAGGGGAGACGGGAGTCTGGGCCTCGCCCCGGCCTCGGTGCGCGACTATCGGGAGCTGGCCCGACGCCGGCTGCCCCGACAGCTCTTCGACTATGTCGACGGTGGCGCCTACGAGGAGACCACCCTTGCCGCCAATTGCCGCGACCTCCAGGAGGTCGCGTTGCGCCAGCGCGTCCTGCGCGACGTGTCTGCGCGCTCCCTGTCGACCACCGCGCTGGGAGACGATCTCTCGCTCCCGGTGGTGCTGGCCCCGGTCGGACTCGCCGGCATGCTGGCCAGGCGCGCCGAGGTCCAGGCCGCGCGGGCGGCCGCCGCCTTCGGGGTGCCCTTCTGCGAATCGACCGTCTCCATCTGCGGGATCGAGGAGGTGGCCGCGGCGAGCCCGCGGCCACCGTGGTTCCAGCTCTACGTCATGCGCGACCGCGGCTACGCCGAGGACCTCATGGCCCGCGCCGCGGCGGCCGGGTGCGGCGTCCTGGTGCTCACGGTCGACCTGGCCGTGGTCGGGGCCCGCTACCGCGACGTGCGCAACGGGATCTCCGGCCCGCTGCCCCGGTCGAAGCAGCTCCGGCGCGGTCTCGACCTCGGCCTCCACCCGGCCTGGGTGCGCGACGTCGCGCTCGGCGGGAGGCCGCTGACCTTCGGCAACCTCGAGAAGGCCGTCCCGGGAGGTGCCACGCCCGTCGACTACAAGCAGTGGGTCGACGGTCAGTTCGATCCGTCGGTGACCTGGGACGACCTCGCCTGGGTGCGCGAGCACTGGCTCGGCAAGCTCGTGCTGAAGGGGATCCTCGACCCCGACGACGCACGCGAGGCGGTGGCACAGGGCGCGGACGCGGTGGTGGTCTCCAACCACGGCGGGAGGCAGCTCGACGGGGTGCCCTCGACCATCCGCGCGCTGCCGGCGGTGGCCGAGGTGGTGGGCGACCGGGCCGAGGTGCTGGTCGACGGCGGGATCCGCAGCGGGCTCGACGTCGCCAAAGCCCTCTCCCTCGGGGCACGGGCCTGCCTGGTCGGGCGGGCCTGGGCCTGGGCGGTGGCAGCACGCGGCGGCCGGGGGGTCACCCACATGCTCGAGATCATGCGGGGTGAGCTCGAGGTGGCCATGGGGCTCACCGGCGTGACCGACGTGCGCCACTTCAGCCGAGAGGCGGTGCTCGCGGGCGGTGTTGGCGAGCCGGTCGACCCGACCGCCTGAAGCCCGCACGGCTCTATCGTCCGGCAGCCCGCACGGCGCCACCCGTGGGCGGCCCGACCGGCGCTACCGGTCGGCGGCCAGCCGGGCACGGGGCCCGGCCACGACCCAGCGGAGGGCCGAGCCGAGCGCCCTCGCGGCCGGTCGCACCGCCAGCAGGTCGACCGCCGGGACGGCGGGCAGGCGGAGCTCCCTCCGGGCCCAGGCGGGCAGCACGCCCTGGGCGGCGGCGACCAGGACCCCGTGGGTGGTGATCTCGTGCGGCCACCTCCCCACGCCGCGGACGATGAAGTTTCGGGCGGTCCGCGCCTCTGCGGTGAGGCGGAGCTCGGGGCGCACCGCCTCGAAGTAGGCGTCAAGACCCTCGACCGTCCGGGGTACCCAGCGCGCGCCGAGGTCGAGGGCCACCCGGGCCATCTCGTCGACGTAGGCGTCCTCGTCGGCCGGGGTGAGGACGTGCGCTGCATAGGCGCGGGCGGCGGCGAGGAAGCTGTACACCTCGGTGCTGTGCACCCAGGTGAGCAGGTCGGGGTCCGAGGCCGAGTAGGGGCGACCATCCGGTGCGGTGCCGACCACCCGGGCGTGCACGAGCTGCACCCGGTCGATCGCCACCCGGGCCTCTGACCGCGAACCGAACGTCGTGGTCCCGATGAAGTCGGCGGTCCGCTCGAGCCGGCCGAGGGGGTCGGTGCGGTAGTTCGAGTGCCCGGCCACCGCGGCCATCGCCAACGGATGGAGCATCTGCAGCAGGAGGGTGGAGAGGCCGCCGATGAGCATCGCCGGCAGGTCGCCGTGGACCCGCCGGGTGACCGAATCGGGATGGAAGTAGGCCTGGTCCGGATCGGTGCAGGGCGGCGGCGGGACACGGTGCATCCCCATCGAGCGGCGGAGCTCGGACCGCACCCGGGAGCGGACCAGCTCGACCCCATCGAGGGTCGCGGTCCTCCCGACGTCGCGCACCTCGACGACCTGTGCGCGCGGGTCCACGGGTCGAGACCCTAACGGCGCGGACCGCGGGAACGGGCGCGCCCCGTCCGGTCCCGCTGCGCGGGTCGGTCGGTGCGGGTGGGCTCAGCTCAGTGCGAGGGTTCGTCCATGGCGGCGAGGACCGCCCCCACCCGCCCGGACAGGTCCGCCGTGTCCGCTGCGTGCATACGGTCGGCGGCGCCCCCCGGGACGGCGAGGGAGAGGTGCCGTGCCAGGGACTCCTCGCCGGCGCCGATCAGGAGCGCCGTCTCGGCCAGGACACCGATCCGGTCGAGGACCGAGCGGAACTGCCACGCGGCGAAGGTGGCGTCGGCCACGCTGTGGCGGGCGTCGTCGATGGCCTCGTCGAGGCCCTTGGCGACCGAGGCGGCCAACTCGTGGTCGCGGGCACCGTCGAGGTGGTGGTGGAGTCGGTCGGCGACCACCTCGAGGATCGGGAGCCGGCCGAGGTCGGTGAGCACCTGGGCCACCAGCACGTTGTGGGTGCCCTCCCACGACTCGTAGACCATCGCGTCACGGTAGAGACGCGGGAGCACGCTGAACTCCTCGATCGTCCCGTTCCCACCGAGCACCTCCACCCCGCTGTGCACGACCGCGGTGGTCTGGCAGGAGACCAGGTACTTGGTGACGTTGACCAGGAAGCGGTGGAAGAGGACGTCGGTGTCGGAGGCGTCGCCGGCGTCGATCCGGTCCTCGAGCCCGGTGAGGGCGAAGGCCAGGTGCAGGGCGCCGACCGCGGTGGCCCCCATGTCGGCGAGGGTGCGCCGGACGGCGGGGAAGTCGGCGATGGGCCGGTCGAACGCCTCGCGCGTGCGCGCGTAGGACGACGCCTCGAGGTACGCGCGCCGCATCATGCCGGCGCCGCCCACCGCGGTCATCCACCGGCTGGTGTTGAGCACGATGCCCACCGCGGTGCGGAAGCCGTGCTCCACCGGGCCGACCGGCCAGGCCAGCGCGCCGTCGAAGTCGATCTCCGCCGAGGCGAGGCCGCGGGTCCCCAGCTTTTCCTTGAGCCGCCGCAGCGCGAACCCGTTGGGCCGCCCGCCGACCAGCCGCGGGACGACGAAGCTGCCGAGACCGCGGGTGCCCTCCCCGCCCCCCGCCACCCGGGCGGTGAGGAAGAACTGGTCGGCGTCGGCCACCGAGCAGAACCACTTCTCCCCGCTGATCCGGTAGGTCACGCCATCCGCCTCGGGCACCGCCACGCAGGTGTTCGCACCCACGTCGCTCCCGCCCTGCACCTCGGTGAGGAACTGCGAGCCGCGTGCGGCACGTGCGTAGTCCGGGTCGACCAGGGCCGGGAGGAACCGGTCGCGCACCGCAGGATCGGCGGCGCGGCGCAGCGCTCGGGCGAGCCCGATGGTGCAGGTGGCCGGGCAGGCGTGGCCGGCCTCGCCCTCGAGCGAGAGCAGGTAGAGGAGCGTGGCCTGCTCGTAGGCGGTCCCCGGTGTGGCCGAGAGCGCCACCAGGCCGCCGGCCCAGACCGCCGCGCCGGCCGCCTCGTAGGCGGGGTCGAACACGATCGACTCGGTCCGGTTGCCGATCCCGTCGAACCGGGCGAGCTCGGGGAGGTGGTTGCGCTGCTCGTAGCGCGCCGCCGCCGGACCGACCACCCCGGTCACCCGGCGGGCGAAGGCAGAGGCGCTGTCCTCGAGGGCGAGGAGCCGATCGGGTGGCAGCGCACGGGAGAGAAGGGCCCGCAGGTGGCGGTCGGTCGTAAAGGGGTCCGACGGGTAGGAGTCCCGCCAGGCGGCCAACGCGGCCCGTGCCGACTCGGTGCCCATCCGGCCAGTCTCGCGCCGGCGACCGGTCGGTGCGGCCGGCCGGGTCCGTGGGTCGCGAGCCGGTCGCAGCCACGGCCGGTGCAGCAGGGCCGGGGTGTCGTTACAGTTGCGCACGACCGCCTGCTGAGCCTGGGGGGCGACACGTCCACCGGGACGGGAGCCGTTGCCGGGTCCCGTGCAGCAGGGGCGGAGGTGTGGGCGGAGCGGAACGAGGAGTGTCCCATGGAACGGTTGGCTCGGCCGCTCTCCGAGGTGGAGGGCCGGTACGACGTCATCGTGGTCGGGTCCGGGTACGGCGGGTCGATCGCAGCCTGCCGGTTGAGCCGCGCAGGGCGGAGGGTGGCCCTTGTCGAACGGGGACGCGAGATACGCCCCGGCGAGTTCCCCGCGACCGCCCGGGAGGCCCCGAGTCACCTGCAGTCCTCGGGGCCGGCGTTGGGGAGCGAGCAGACCATCGGCGATCCCCGCAACCTCTTCCGGCTCCACGCCGACACCGGGATGAACGTGCTGTCGGGTTGCGGACTCGGCGGGACCTCGCTCATCAACGCCAACGTCTCGCTCAGACCGGACCCCCGTGTGTTCGACGAGCGCTGGCCGCGCAAGCTCCGCAGCGACGTCCACGGTCAGTTGCCCGACGATCTGGTCCGGGGCTACCTCGCCGCCGAGGCGATGCTCCGCCCGACCACCTATCCGGACACCTTCCCCCCGCTGGACAAGGTCGCCGCGCTGCGGGTGGCCGCCGGGGACCGCGCCGTCGTCCCGACGCCGATCAACGTGACCTTCCGGGACGGTCCGACGGTGTCCGGGATCCACCAGTCTGCCTGCACCGGTTGCGGTGACTGCACGACCGGCTGCAACGTCGGAGCCAAGAACACCCTGCTGATGAACTACCTTCCCGACGCGGTGCACCATGGGGCGCACATCTTCACCGAGCTCGACGTCCGGTGGATCACGCCGGCCCCGGACGGAGCGCGTTGGTCGGTCCACGCTGTGCCGCTCGGGTTGGGGCCCGAGAAGGAGGCCGACCCACAGCCGCTCGTCATCTGCACCGACCTGGTCGTGCTCGCCGCGGGAACCCTCGGCAGCACGGAGATCCTCCTGCGCTCGCGCGACAAGGGGCTTCCACTCTCCGACCGGCTGGGTTGCAGCTTCACCGGGAACGGGGACGTCCTCGGGTTCTCCGAGCGTCGTCGTATCCGGGTCGGGGCCATCGGTTCGGGCCGCCATGCGCCGGCTCCTGCGAAGGCGGCGGGTCCGTGCATCACCGCCATGATCGACGGACGCTCCGGAGGCGAGGTCGCCCAGGGCACGGTCATCGAGGACGCGGTCATTCCCGGCATCCTGGCCGAGGTGGCAGCGGCCGACCTCACCGTGCAATTGGGCGCCGCCCGGCGCCGCGGGGACCACCGCCTCCGGGCCGAGCTCGACGGGCTGGTGAGTCTGCTCGGCGGCGGGCGCACCGGCGGCAACGAGCACCTGCAGCCCTTCCTGATGATGGGTCACGACGACGCACGGGGCCGCATCGTTCTGGAGGGCGCCGGTGTGCGCATCGACTGGCCGGAGGTCGGCGACAGCCCGTACTACCGACGGGCCAACGCCGTGCTCGAAGAGGCCGCCCTCCGCGACGGCGGCACCTTCGTGCGGGACCCGCTCTGGTCGCGCTGGCTCGGCGACCGCCTGATCACCGTGCACCCCCTCGGCGGATGCGGCATCGGGAAGAACGTCCTCCGCGGGGTCGTCGACCACCGGGGTCGGGTGTTCTCCACGCGCACCAAGAAGTCGGTGCACGAGGGGCTCCTGGTCGCCGACGGATCGGTGCTGCCGGTTCCGCTCGGGGTCAACCCGCTCCTCACCATCTCGGCGCTCGCCGAGCGGTCGATGGAGCTGCTCTGCGAGGAGCTCGGCTGGCACTACGACCCGGCCCCGATGGACCCCGCTCCGCCCCCTCCGGCGCAGGCCCGTCCGGCCGTCCCGGTCCGGCCGGGGCTCCGGTTCACCGATCGGATCTCCGGCTGGTGGTCCCCCGATCCGACCCCCGACACCGGATCGCTCGCCCCTTATCTCCATGCCGAAGAGCAGGGGAAAGCGGACGGCACCGGAGCGCTGTCCTTCGTCCTGACCGTCTCGACCGACGACCTGGCGGCGATCACCGAGCGGAATGAGCTCGACACGCCGATGACCGCGACCGGATCGGTCATCGCGCCGCGTCTGTCCCCCGATCCTCTCGTCGTCGAGCACGGCTGCTTCCAGTTGTTCGTGGCCGACGATCCCGGCGACCACGCCCTGCGGCACATGCGCTACCGATTGCCACTTGCCGCCACCGACGGGCACCGCTACGTCCTCGACGGGTTCAAGATCGTCGCCCCCGGGGAGATCGGCGAGCTCTGGGAAGCCACGACCACCCTGTACGTCACCCTCCGCCGCGACGAACCCGTCGGCAGCCCGATCGGGCGCGGAGTGCTGCGCGTCAGCCCCGCCGACTTCGCCCACCTGCTCCGCACCATGCACGTGACCGGTCCGGTCGGTCACATCGACCGGCTCCGGCACGAACTAGGGTTCGCGCGCGCGTTCGCCGGACCCCTCGCGCACGACTACGGCACCGTCATCCACCGCACCACGTCGTTCGACCCCGACGCCCCGCCCAGACGCCGCCGAAGGCTCGACGTGCCGGTACCCCGTCACTACGACTACCGGACAGCAGACGGACTCACCCTGCGACTGACCCGCTACTGCGGCGGGCATTCCGCGCCGGTCCTGCTCGCTCACGGGATGGGCAACCCCTACACCTGGTCCCTCGACACCGTGGACCAGACGTTCCTCGAGTACCTGGTCCACGAGGGCTACGACGTCTGGGTCCAGGAATGGCGGGCGTCGACCCTGCTCGAATCCTCCCGGACCCAGTTCACCGGCGACCAGGTGGCCCGCTACGACCACCCGGCTGCAGCCGCGCTGGTCGCCACCGAGACCGGCCGGCTCGACCTCCACGTGATCGCCCACTGCGTCGGCTCGATCACCTGGACGATGGGCACGCTGGCCGGCACGGTCGACCCCACGTCCCTGCTCTGCTCCGCGGTCGCGATGCATCCGGTGGCTCCGACCCTGACCCGGTTCAAGGTCGGGCTCCACCTGGGGGAGACGCTGCACTGGCTGCGGGTGCGCCACCTCACCACCGAGTCGCGCACCAACGAGTCCTTCTGGGAGCGGCAGTTCGACCGCGAGCTGCGGATCTATCCGATCCCGGAGGAGGAGGAGTGCGACAAGGCGGTCTGTCGCAGGGTCGCCTTCATCTACGGCAACGGCGTGCACCACGCGAACCTCAACCAGGCCACCCATGACGCATGGCACGAGCTGTTCGGGATCACCAACATGACCATGATGGACCACCTCTCGGAGATGACCCGCCAGCAGCGCCTGGTCTCGGCCGGCGGCAAGGACCGGTACCTGCCCGGCATCGAACGGCTGCGGCGTCCGGTGACCCTGGTGAGCGGGGCGCGCAACCTGGTCTGGGAGCCGGCCTCGACCGAGCTGACCTACGACCTGCTGGTCGGCCACTTCGGCCCGGACGACTACGACCGGGTCGTCTTCGACGACTACGGCCACCAGGACGTGCTCAACGGCGCCAGGGCCGCGGCCGACACCTTCCCGACCTTCCGCGACCACCTGCGACGGGTCAACGCCTGATCGGGCCGCGACGGGCGCTCAGCCGAGGGTGCCGAGCGCCGCGTCGGCGCGGCGGACATCGTCTGCGAAGCCGTGCCGCACCGCGAGCTCGCGTCCCTCGGTGAGCCAGCGGCGGGCGGTGGCGGTGTCCCGGCGCCGCGCGGCGAGCCGTCCCCGCTCGATGGCGTTCCGGGCGATGAAGAACGGGGAGCCGGTGGCGGCGGCGAGCGCGGTGGCCGTCGAGAGGTGGCTCTCGGCGTCGTCGACCCGGCCGAGCACCGCGGCGAGCGCCGCGAGGTAGTAGGCGATCGGCCCTTCACAGGTGGTGCCGAGGAAGCAGAGCTGTTCCTCGTAGGGGGCGAGCCGCCGGTGGAGCGAGGCTGCCGCCTCCGGATGGCCGAGCTGGATGGCCGCCTCCGCGTAGTTGACCATTCCGTAGGTCCAGAGCAGGTCCTCCGGCAGGTCGGCGAACCCGTCGGTCGCCTCCTTGTCGAGCAGCAGGTTCGCCTCGTGCTCGCGGCCGGCCTGGCAGAGCGCCCGGGCGAGGGCACCACGGTAGCCCGGGATCCCCGGGTTGTCGCGGGCGCCGGTCTCGATGAGGTCGACCAGCTCTGCGAGGCGGCCCTGCTGCCAGCGGAGGTGGGTGATCTGGGTCGCGTAGTAGGGCACCGCGTCGGGCTGCCCGGTCTCGACGCCGATGGCGAGCGCCCGTTCGGCCAGGTCCTCGGCGGCCCGGTGATCCGAGCCCAGCAGCGCCCACTGGGTGGCGGTGTAGAGGGCCATCCAGCGCAGCACCGGATGGCCGACCTCCTCGGCGGTGCGCTGCATCCGGTCGCTCAGCCCCCGGGCCTCGGTGACCCTCCCGGCCTCCATGACCGTGCGCATCCGGTGGCTGACCGCCCAGAAGTAGGCGTGCGGGTCACCGAGGTCCTCGGCGAGCGCGAGTGCCAGTCCGGTCTCCTCGAGCCGTTCCTCGAGGAGGGACGGGTGCCGGATCGCCTCGATGACCATGTTGTGGACGTGGACCTGGGTCGCCGGGTCGTCCAGCGCGGCGGCCTCGGCGGTGGCCCGTCCCGCCAGCTCCCGCCGCCCGGCGAGCGAGTGGTCGAACACCAGCTCGCTGCAGAGGGTGGCGAGCAGGCGGGCGCGCAGGTGGCCCTCGTCGGGTCCGAGCAGCTCGAGGGTCTCCTCGAGGGCGGCGACCCGTTCCTCGTCGATGCGACCCGCCGCGCTGTAGTAGCCGCGGCTGTTGGCGAGCGCCGCCGTGGCCATCCTGGACGGGTCCCCCGACGCCTTGGCCAGCCGTGCCGCGTCCAGCAGGGTCTCGCGGTGGGCCGGGTCGCCGGCCAGCCGCTGGGCCGTGCCCAACTCCGTGGTGAGGTCGGTCCGGTGCTGTGCGGCCGTCGGCTGCAGGGCCTCGAGCAGCTCCAGCGCCCTGCTGAACCACCGGACGGCCTCGTCCGCGGCCATCGCATCGAGTGCGCCGCGCCCGGCGAGCTCGGCGTAGTGGAGGGCCGCGCTGCGGTCGTCGGCCGCGGTGAAGTGGTAGGCGAGCAGGGCCGGCGACGGGGGCGGGGCGGTCGCCGCCTCGAGGGCTGCGGCCACCGTTGCGTGCAGCGAGCGCCGGCGGGACGGCGGGAGGGCGTCGTAGAGGGTGTTGCGGATGAGGGCGTGGTCGAAGGCGAACCGGGTGCCGTCGGTGTTGGGGGTGAGGAGCGCCGACCGCTCGGCCGCCTCGACCAGGTCGAGCACCTCGTCCTCGGGCGCGCCGGCCACCTGGAGGAGGACGGCCAGGTCGAATTCGACCCCCACCACCGCCGCCAGCGAGAGCAGGGACAGCGCGCTCGGCCCGAGGCGCTGCGCGCGCTGGGTGATGACCTCGCGGAGGCTCGCGGGCAGCTCGGAGCGCAGGAGGTCGCGGCTGACCGACCACTGCGCGGCGTCGTCACGCACCAGTCCGCCCGACTCCTGCAGGTGGCGGAGGAGCTCCCAGACGAAGTAGGGATTGCCGGCGGTGTCGCGGTGGAGCTCGGAGAGGAGCTCGGCCGCCTCCTCCCCCTGCACCCGGTCGCCGGCGGCGGCCGCGTAGAGGTCGAGGACATCGTGCGCGGTGAGGCCCCCGAGGTCGATGCGGGTGACACCGGACTCCCGCCAGAGCGAGGCGAGGACGTCGGAGAGCGGATGATCATCGGTGATCTCGGTGGAGCGGAGGGTGCCGAGCACCATGAGGGGCACTCCCCGGGTGGCCGCGGCGAGGTGGCGCAGGAGCTGGAGGGTGGCTGCGTCGGCCCAGTGGAGGTCGTCGAGCACCAGCAGGACCGGGCGCAGGTCCGCCTCGCGGGCCAACAGCCCGACCGCCGCCCCGAACGCGAGATAGCGCTCGGACTCGGGGTCGGAGGAGGACGGCGCAGGAAGGTCGGGGAGCCGCCGGGAGAGGTTGGGGACCAACCGGGCGAGCTCGCCGCCGAACTCGCCCACGTGGGCCCGGAGCTGCTCGACCGGTGCGTGCTGCACGTAGTGCCCGAGCGTCTCGACGAACGGCTGGTACGGGGCGCTGACCTTGTCCAGGCAACGGCCGTAGAGCACGGTCCCACCGGCGGCCTCGACGGTGCGGGCGACCACCGAGGTGAGGGTCGTCTTGCCGATCCCCGGTTCGCCGGCGAGCAGGACCACCTGGCGCTCGCCGCGCCCGGCCTCGGCGAACAGGCGGGTGAGCTGGGTCTGCTCGGCCGACCGGCCGACGAAGACCCGCTGGGGTGCGCGCAGCTGCTCGGGGAGGGGGATGACCGTGACCTCGGCGAACAGCGGCTCCCATTCGAGGCGCAGTGCGGGGACCGTGTCGGGGATCCCGCGCAGCTCGAGCGGGCCGAGGTCGGTGAAGGCCAGCCGGTTCCGTCGCCCGGCCATGGTGCGGACCGCCGCGGCGACGATGACCTCGCCGGCCCCGGCGAGGGCGCAGAGGCGCGACGCCTCGACCACCGCGTCACCGAAGTAGTCGCTCTCCTCGAGGCCGACCTCGCCGGCCGAGAGCCCGACCCGCAGCCCGACCGGGGCCCGGGTGCGCCGGTTCTGGCGGTCGACCTCCTGCTGCATGGCCGCTGCGGCGGCGAGGGCCGCCGAAGGGCTCGGGAAGACCGCCATGAGGCCGTCGCCGAGGGTCTTGACCTCGTGCCCGCGGTGGCGTTCGAGCGCGTCGCGCAGCACCCCGAAGTGGGCGTGCCGCTGGGCGTCGGAGTCCTCCGCGGACATCCCGGCCCACAGGGCCGTCGAGCCGACCAGGTCGGTGAAGAGCACGGTCACGATCCCCGAGGGGGCTGCGCCCGCGAGCCGGGCGGCCGGCCCCTGACCCGGGTCGTGACCGTGCCGCGCCGGCCCCCTCGGGGACGGGACCGCCAGCGGCGCGACCAGGTCCGGGCTGTGGTGGATGATGTCGGCTTCGAGCGCGGTGAGCTCCGCCGAAGGCTCGAGACCGAGCTCGCCGCCGAGGATGGTCCGCAACCGCTGGTAGGCGCGCAGCGCATCGGCCTGCCGGCCGCTCCGGTAGAGCGCGAGCATGAGCGTGGCCCAGCGCTCCTCGCGCAGGGGCAGGGCGGTGACCGCGGCCTCCGCCTGGGCCACGACCTCCTGGTGCAGTCCGAGCGCGAGGCGGGCGTCGAGCAGCGCCTCCTCGGCGCCGTAGCGGAGCTCCTCGAGCCGGATGATCTCGCCCTGGGCCCACACCGCACCGGCCACGTCGGCCAGGGGCGTCCCCCGCCAGTGGCCGAGGGCGCACTCGATCCGGTCGACCGCCTGGCGCAGATCGCCCTGCTCGATGGCGCGGCGGCCTTCTGCGAGGGCGGTCTCGAACAGGTCGACGTCGAGCTCGCCGGGCTCGACGGCGATCGAGTAGCTGCCCAGATGGTTGGCGATGCGCTCCGGCCCGAGGAGCTGCCGCAGCAGCGAGACGTGGCTCGCCAGGGTCGAGGAGGCGCCGGCGCCGGGTGCCCCCTCCCAGATGTCGTCGGCGAGGCGCTCGATCGGGACCCGCTGGTTGGCGGAGACGAGCAGACGCACCAGGACGGACCGCCGCCTGGCACCGCGGATGTCGACCGGGCCGGCAGCGGTGTGCACCTCGACCGGACCGAGGATCCCGAATCGGGTCCCCAGGATCTGGGTTGTCGCCGCCTCGGTCCCCACCGCCCGGGTCGTCACCGCGTGGGCCTCCCGCCTGCCCCCCGCCCGCCGAGCGGTGCCAGGGGGCCATCGCGTTCTCGCCGAAGGATCTTGGGCCGGGCAGGGCTGCTGGGCTCGCGCCCGAGACGCGGCGATCCGTCGTTTTCGAGGGTAGTGTGCACTCGCTCAGCAGGCAACCGGACCGTCGCATCGGAGCCGCTCGCTCGCCTAGCCTGCGGTCGGTTCGGCGACCCGGGGGAACGGCCATGGCCACGTGCACGATCGACGGTGTCACCGTCGCCTACGAGCTCATCGGGGAGGGTCGGCCCGCCGTCGTGACGCCGGGGGGACGGTTCAGCAAGGACGTCCCGGGGATCCGCGAGCTCGCCGAGGATCTCGCCGGTCACGGCTACCGGACGCTCATCTGGGACCGGCCCAACACCGGGGCGTCCGACGTCTGCTTCCGTGGTCGGTCCGAGTCGGAGATGCAGGCCGACGTGCTCGCCGGCCTGCTCCGGGAGCTCGACCTCGCCCCGGCGTTCGTCTTCGGCGGATCGGGCGGCGCACGGGTGTCGCTGCTCACCGCCGCCCGCCATCCCGACGTCGCGGACCGACTGGCCATGGTCTGGATCAGCGGGGGGGTCTACGGCCTGATGGTCCTCGCGGTGCACTACTGCGGGGAATCGATCCGCGCGGCGTGGAGCGGTGGCATGGCGTCCGTCGCCGCCCTTCCCGAGTGGCGCGAGGTCATCGAGCGCAACCCGACGAACGAACAGCGATTCCTCGATCTCGATCCACGGGCGTTCATCGCGACCCTCGAGCAGTGGATGCTTGCCTACTGCCCCGACCCGGGCACGACCGTCCCGGGGCTCCCCGACGCCCTCTGCGCGGGGCTCCGGATCCCGACCCTCGTCTTCCGTAGCGGCACCACCGACGCCCACCACACCCGGGAGACCTCCGAACGGATGGCCGCCCTCATCCCCGCGGCCAGGCTGGTCGAACCGCCCTGGGGTGACGACGAGTGGAAGGAGCGGGGCGAGGCGGCGAGCAACGGGAGCGGTCATCTCTTCGAGCGGTGGCCGCTGCTCGTGCCGCAGCTGCTCGAGTTCGCCGCGGGGTAGCACCCGGTCCGGCCGGAACTGCGCGATCAGGACGCTCGGCCCGAACCCCTCATGCGGGGACCCGCCAGTCGTCGTGCGCGGGGAGCCGGTGGCCGAACAGCGCCGCTGCGTTCCCACCGGCCACCTTGCGCAGCGCGGCGTCCGGCAGGCTCCCGAAGACGCTCACCATGGTCGCCTGGGTGTCCGGCCAGGTGGAGTCGGCGTGGGGATAGTCGCTCTCGACCATCACGTGGTCGAGACCGATCCGTCCGAGCACCGGGACCGCCGACGGGTCGTCGATCGTGCAGAACCAGAAGTTGCGGCCGAGCACCTCGCTCGGGCGGAGGTCCGAGGTCCAGGTACCGCTCTCGGTTCCCGACGCCGAGTGGTCGAGGACGTAGTCGGCCCGGTCCATGAGCATCGGGACCCACCCGATGCCGCCCTCGGACAGCGCCACCCGGAGACCCGGGAAGCGTACGGCGACTCCGGACCAGAGCCATTCGGACGCGGCCAGCAGTGCGTTGACCGGGAAGATGGTGGGGAGCAGCTCGAAGGGCGGGTCGGGGGAGGGGAGCGGCGCCCAGGAGGAGGCACCGGTGTGGAGGCAGACCACCGTGCCGGTCTCCTCGCAGGCGGCGAGGAACGGGTCCCAGTGGTCGGTGAAGATCGAGGGATAGCCGAGCTGCGCGGGGAACTCGGGGAAGCTCACCGCCTTGAACCCGAGCGATGCGTTGGCGTGCACCTCGGCGACCGCGATCGCGATGTCGGCGAGCCAGGGGATCTGGAGCGGGATGATCCGTTCGGGGTGGGTCCCGGCCCAGACCTCCCGGTGCCAGCGGTTCCAGGCCCGGGTGCAGGCGAGGCCGAGCTCCTGGTCGTCGGCACGCGAGAAGACCGACCCGCAGAACCCCGCCACGAGCGACGGGAAGCAGAGCGAGGCCCAGATCCCACCGATGTCCATGTCCGCCACCCGCGCGTCGATGTCGAAACAGCCCCGGCGCATCTCGTCGAACCGGGCCGGTTCCATGCTCCATTCCTCGCGCGGCCGGCCGACCACCGCGTTGAGACCCACGTTGGGGTACTCGCGCCCCTCGAAGAGCCAGTACTGGTCGCCGTTGGCCCGCTCCTCGACCCGGGGCGCGGACGGGGCCAGGTGCGCCGGCATGCGCCCCTCGAAGAGGTCGGGAGGCTCGATGAGGTGGTCGTCGACCGAGATCACCGGGGCTGCCACCGTCCGGGGTGCGGGGTCCGGCAGCAACGTGCTGGCCATGGCAGGGGAGAGTAGCGTTTGCGGCGCGCCGGGGGGCAGGAGAGCCGGGCACCGGAGACGGCGCCGCAGACACGGGGGAGTCGAGATGGCCACGACGAAGGCAGCAGCTGCGGTCGGGACCGTCCCGCTGGTCATCGCCGGCGATCCGGTCGCCGGCGAGGAGGGGACCTATCCGGTCGTCGACCCCGCCCGGCCCGACGAGGTGGTCCTGCTCGCCCCGAGCGCGTCGGCCGGCCAGCTCGACCGGGCGATCGCAGCGGCCAGGGACGCCCAGCCCGGGTGGGGCGCCCTCGCCCCCGACGCCAGGGCCGCAGCGGTGATCGCCGCCAGCGAGCGGGCGCTGGCCTCCCTCGACCTCGACGCGTCGGCCGACCTGCTCACCCGCGAGCACGGCAAGATCCTGGTCGAGTCCCTCTTCGACCTCTCGGCGTCGGTGGCGATGGCCGGGGCGCTGGCCCCGTTGGTCGCCGAGGCGCTCGAGCCCGCGCGGGCGGGCACCTCGACGGTCGAGCGGGTGCCCCACGGCGTGGTCGCCGCGGTCCTGCCCTTCAACTGGCCCGCGGCGGTCATGGGCAACAAGGTCCTGCCGGCCCTGCTCACCGGTAACTCAGTGGTGGTCAAGACCCCGCCGACCTGCCCGGGGGCGGTGCTGATCGCGGCCGCGGCCCTGGCGAGGGAGCTCCCGCCGGGGGTGCTGAGCGCGGTCAACGGACCCGCCGCGGCCCTCGGGGCGGCGCTCGTCGCCCATCAGGGCGTCGACATGGTCTCCTTCACCGGCGGGGTGGTCGCCGGCCGGGCGGTGCTCACCGCGTGCGGCCCGCTGCTGCGCCCGGCCGTCCTCGAGCTGGGCGGCAACGACCCGGCGATCGTCGCCCCTGACCTCGACCCGACCGAAGACCTCGCCACCCGCCTCCTCGAGGCCGCGTTCACCACCTCGGGCCAGGTGTGCATGGCGGTCAAGCGCCTCTACGTGCCCTCGGACCGCCTCGGTCCCTGGCGCGACGCCCTCGCGTCGGTGCTCTCGCGCACCGTCGTCGGGCACGGGCTCGACCCGGAGGTCACCATGGGCCCGGTCCACACCCGCGCCGCCCGCGACCGGGTCGAGGCCATGATCGCGGCCGCCGCCGGCGGCGCGACCGAGATCGTCCGGCCCGCCGAGGTCCGGGAGCCCGGGTCCGGCTGGTTCGTCTCCCCGGCCCTGGTGGTCGATCCGGACCCGTCCACCGACATCGTCCGGGAGGAGCAGTTCGCCCCGGCCCTCCCCCTCCTCCCCTACGACGACCTCGACGACGCGGTCGATGCCGCCAACGACACCTGCTTCGGCCTGTGCGCCTCGGTCTGGAGCGGCGACCAGGACCTGGCCGACTCGGTGGCCGGCCGGCTGGCCGCCGGAACCGTGTGGACCAACGCCCACGGGATGGGGGCCATGGACCACCTCGCACCGATGGGCGGGTGGGGTGACTCGGGTCTCGGGCTCGAGCTCGGACGAGAGGGGATGGCGGCCTTCACCCGTCCCCGGACCCGCAGGAAGGGGACGCTGTGATCGATCTGCTCATCCGCGACGGCCTGGTGGTCGACGGCTCGGGGGCGCCGGCCCGCCGGGCGGACGTGGGGGTCCACGAGGGCCGGGTGGTCGCCGTCGGCACGGTCACCGACACCGCGACCAGGGTCATCGACGCCGGAGGGTGCGTGGTCGCCCCGGGGTTCGTCGACATCCACACCCACTACGACGCCCAGCTGTTCTGGGATCCCTCGGCGAGCCCGTCGCCCCTCCACGGGGTCACCACCGTGTTCGGCGGGAATTGCGGGTTCTCGCTCGCGCCGGCCGGTGCCGACCACGCCGACTACCTCACCCGGATGATGGCCCGGGTGGAGGGGATGCCGCTCGCCGCGCTGCAGGCCGGGCTCGACTGGTCGTGGACGTCCTTCGGCGAATGGCTGGCCCGGCTCGACGGCGCGGTCGGGGTCAACGCCGGCTTCCTGGTCGGTCACTCCACCCTTCGCCGCGTGGTCATGGGCGACGAGGCGGTCGGTGGCGAGGCGACTCCTGACCAGCTGGACCGGCTCGAGGCCGCGCTGCACCAGGCGCTGGCCGAGGGCGGGCTCGGGTTCTCGACCTCCCAGGCCCCCACCCACAACGACGGGGACGGCAACCCGGTGCCGTCCCGTTCGGCCAACCGGGAGGAGCTCGAGCGGCTCGCCGCGGTGGTGGCGGATCACCCCGGGACGACGGTCGAGATGATCGTGCCCGGCTGCCTCAACGGGTTCAGCGAGGACGAGGTCGACCTCATGACCCGGATCTCGCTCCTCGCCGGCCGGCCGGTCAACTGGAACGTGCTGGCCCCGACGGCCGCCAACCCCGAGAGAACCGGTCACCAGCTCGGCGCGTCGACGACGGCGCGGGGCGCCGGCGGCCGGTTGGTGGCGCTCACCCTTCCCCACACCATGGCCCTCCGGCTCTCCTTCGACAACGGGGCCATCCTCGACGGGCTGCCCGGATGGCGCGAGTTCTTCGCGAGACCGGTCGAGGAGCGGATGGCGGTGCTCTCCGACCCGGCGGCGCGCCGGGCCATGGACGAGCGGGCCCAGTCCGACGAGGCGGGCGTGCTCCGCTTCCTGGCCACCTGGAGCCGCCTGGTGGTGGCCGAGACCTTCGCGCCCGAGAACCGGGGCATCGAGGGCCGGGCGGTCGGGGAGATCGCAGCCGAGCGGGGGCTCGGCGGGTGGGACGCGCTCTGCGAGATCGTGGTCGCCGACCGCCTGCGCACCGGGTTCTCGGTCCCGATCCCGGTCACCGACGCCGACTGGACCGCACGCGCCGAGGTCTGGCGGGACCCGAGGGCGGTGGTGGGCGGTTCGGACGCCGGCGCCCACCTCGACACCATGTGCGGTGCGGTGTACTCGACCACCCTGCTCGGCGAGGGGGTGCGCGAGCGCGGCCTGCTCCCGATCGAGGAGGCGGTGCACCTGCTCACCGGCGCGCCGGCCGACCTCTACGGCGTGGTCGACCGCGGCCGGGTGGTCGAGGGCGCATGGGCGGACCTCACCGTGTTCGATCCGGAGCGGGTGGGGCCGGGTCCCCTGCGCACGAGGGACGATCTGCCCGGCGGGGCGAGCCGCCTCTATGCCGACGCCACCGGGATGGAGCACGTGCTGGTCAACGGCACCGAGGTGGTCACCGCCGACTCGCTCACCGGGGCGGTGCCGGGCACGGTGCTGCGCTCGGGCAAGGACACGACGACCGTGCCGGTGCCGGGAGCCGCGCCGTCCTGAGCCGGACGGCGCTCAGGGGAGGACGGTGTCCGGGAGGGGCCAGCGGTAGAGAGCGGCGGCGTTCTCGTGGGTCAGCTTGCGCAGGTCCCCGACCGGCAGGTGGCCCCAGAGCCGTTCGACCACGTCCTGGGTGTCGGGCCAGGTGGTGTCGCCGTGCGGGTAGTCGACCTCCAGCATGACGTGGTCGACGCCGATCCGGTGGCGGGTGTCGATGGTCGAGGGGTCGTCGATGGTGCAGAACCAGAAATTGCGCTGGAGCACCTCGGCGGGCCGGAGGCCGCCGGCGACGTCGAACCCCTCGCCGTACCCCGAGCGGTCCACGATGTTGTCGAGCCGGTCGAGCAGCATGGCCACCCAGCCGATGCCCCCCTCGCTCATGGCGACCTTGATGCCCGGGAAGCGGACCGGGAGCCCGGACCAGAGCCACTCGCTGCAGGCGGTCATCGACATCTGCCCGAAGAGGGTCGCCCCGAGCGCCACCAGCGGGCCGTCGGCCGGCATGTCCGGCATTCCCGAGGAGCCGACGTGGAGGGAGATGACGGTGTCGGTCTCCTCGCAGGCGGCGATGACCGGGTCCCAGTAGCCCGAGAAGATGCTGGGCAGGTCGATCCGGTGGGGGCGCTCGGGAAGGGTGACCGACCGGAACCCGCGCTCGGCGTTGCGCCGGATCTCGGCCGCCCCGAGCTCGGGGTCGGTCAGGTAGGTGATCCCGCACGGGATGATCCGGTCCGGGTGGGGCTGCCACCAGGCGTCGTGGAGCCAGTCGTTCCACGCCCGGGTGACCGCCAGGCCGAGCTCGGGGTCACTGGCGCCCGAGAAGACCCGCCCCGAGAAGCCGGTGATCATCGAGGGGAAGTTGAGCGAGGCCCAGACCCCGTTGATGTCCATGTCGGCGATGCGCGCGTCGATGTCCCAGCACCCCCGCCGCATGTCCTCGAAGCGGGTCGGCTCGAGGGTCACGCACTCGGGCCGCCGTCCGGCGACCGCGTTCATCCCGACCTGGGAGTAGCGCTTGCCGTCGAACTCCCAGAGCTGATGGCCGCGGCGGGTCTCGACGATCCTCGGCGCCCGGTCGGCGAACGCTGCCGGCAACCGGCCCTCGAACATGTCGGGCGGCTCGACCAGATGGTCGTCGACCGAGATGATCGTCGTCCGGACCGTACGGGGCTCGGGGTCCGGGAGCAGGGTGTCCTCTCGAGTGGTGATGGTCACGCTGTCGCCTCCACCGGGGAGTATGGCAGCTACCCGAGCCGGCCCGCTCAGCGCCGAGCGGTGCGCTTGCGGTCGGAGCGCTGGTTCTTGCGCTGGGCTTTCTTCGCCTGGGTCTTCGACGGTCCCGTCCGCTCCCGCACGGCCGGCCGGGCCGGCTCGAGGGTGACCGGGGTGGGATCGGGTCTGGCCGCGACCAGGAGCAACGCGGTGACCCCGACCACCTGGAGGGACCACCACAGGAATTCCTCGAGCTGCCACTGGGCGACGACCGTGGCGAGGACGGCGATCGCGGCGCCGGCGACGAAACGCACCAGGTCGGCGCGTGCCGCCACGATCACCCCGAAGGCCAGCGCCGGCCAGACGTAGTAGGGCGTCATGACCGATTCGGTATAGGTGCGCAGGGCGAGCGCGAGGGCGGCCGCCCAGACGATCATCTCGGGCCGTTCCCGCCATCGCACCGCCCACCACCCGAGGAGTGCGGCCAAGGCGAGGGCGATGCTCCGGGTGGGACCGCCACCGACCTTGGCGTTCTGTCCGGTCCCCCCGAGCTTCGGGGCGAGGAACGTCCACGGCGTCTTGTGGTTGTTGGTCACGTTGGGGAAGGTCGGTTGGTCGACGAGCGCGTGGAGCATGTCGTGGGCGTCCGCCGCGAGCGGCGGGATGGCGACCACGACCGCAGGGAGGGCGCCCCGGATCACCAGTCCGAGCGCGCGGGACCGGCCCCCGAGGGCGAGGAGCAGCGGGAAGAGCACGATCACCAGCGGCTGCACGGCCACCGCCGCCCCGAACAGCCAGCCGGCCCCGGTGAAGCGCCGGTCGAAGGCGAAGATGAGGGCGTAGGCGGCGAGCGCGAGGGCCACCGCGTCCTCCGGGTGCCCCGAGATGACCGTGACCGGCCAGAGCAGGACCGCCTGCACCACGCAGAGCACCGCCCGACGGTGTCGGGTGACCCCGAGCCGCTCGGCCAGCGCGTCGAGGGCGAACAGCGCGACACAGGAGAGGAGCAGCATCACCGGGAGCAGCACCACGCTCACGTTGCGGTGGATGCTGTAGATCTTCTGACCCGAGCGGGCGAGGTCCTCGATGAAGTAGGGGGTGCCGTGCAGCAGGAGCTCGTGGAGACCGGTGGTCGGCAGTCCGTTGTGGCTGATCTCGATCGCGGTGGTGGTGAAGGAGTTGGCGAGCGCGCCGAGCGGTGCGAGGAGGACGAGGAACCCGGGGAACGAGAGGAAGCCCGGACCGTAGACGCTCGCGAGATGGCCGTGGGCGACCGCCGCGGACGCCCGGTAGGTGGTCCAGATGTCCCCGGGGGTGATCCAGAGGTAGGGCTTGTGCCGGACCACCGGCCCCCACCGGAAGCAGTAGAGCAGGCCGAGGGTGACGAAGACCGCGGACACGAGCATCGGCCACGCCCTCGCGGCGAGCCGTTCGACCATCCTGTCCTCGAGGGTCGGTTTCCGGACCTGGCCGGTCGGTCTCCGGGTCTGGGTGCTCGGCATCGCCGAGAGCCTGCCACGGACCGTTCCCCTCTGTCAGTGGACCGTCGGGTGTCAGCGGACGGTCGCCGCGACCCCTCCGGGCCCGCCGTGGGCGCGCACGAGTGAGTCGAAGGCCCCCCCGAAGGCGGCCCTCACCGCCTCGCGTTGGATGGGGTCGAGGACCGCCGGGGCCGGGAGCGGCCCTCCGGACGGTCGCGCCCGCTCGGGATCGTCCCGCACGTTGAACCGGGGCCAGCCCGGGACCGTGGTCAACCGCTTCCCGAGGAGGTCGCCGCAGGCATGGAGCACCGGCCCGACCGCGTCGTCGTGGTCGTAGGCGAGCACGCGCACCGCCCGGTCCCCGAAGACCCCGGTGAATCCACCGATCAGGCGTGAGTAGTCGAGGGCGATGCCCCCCGGGGAGAAGAGCCCGCGCTGTTCGAGGGCGTCGGTGACGAAGGTGTCGAAGGTGGGCGCCCGACCTTGCGCGGCGAGCTCGAAGTAGAGCGACTCGAGGTACTCGGACGGCTGGCGGAGCGTGACCACGACGCGGACCGCGTACCCGAGGCCCTCGAGCAGGTCTCGCACCGACGCCAACCGCTCCGGCCGGTCGTAGAGGTACTCGAGGTCCTCGCTCGAGATCAGGACCGCCCGGGGCCGCCGCCGGGCCCGGAGCTCGTCCGCGAGATCGGCGAGCGTCCCCGCCCCCGGTTCGAACCGGTCGTCCCCGGCGAGCTCCCAGGCCAGGTTGTGCTGGCCGTCACCGACCCCGTCCTGTCCGGTGGTGGGGTAGTAGAGGCCTTGTTCGCGGAAATGCTCGCGGTTGCGGGCGATCATCGTCTGCAGCGACGTGGTGCCCGTCTTGTGCATGCCGACATGCAGCACGACCACCCGCGAGCGCATCGTCGGAACCTACCATCCGGGATTCCCGGCTCCCGGCCGTCCGCTGCAGGTCCCGGCCGGCAGGTCGACCCGCTAGCGCTCGCAGGTCGAACAGGTCCCGATGACCTCGACGGTGTGCCGGACGTCGTCGAACCCGTGTTCCTTGGCGATGCGGCTCGCCCACCGTTCCACCTCCGGCCCCTCGACCTCGATGGTCCGGCCACAGTCCCGGCACACCAGGTGGTGGTGGTGCTCCTCGGTCCTGCAGCGACGGTAGCGGGTCTCGCCGTCGTCACCGCGTAGCGCGTCCACATCACCGGCCTCGGCCAGCGCCCGCAGCTGGTTGTAGACGGTGGTGAGGCCGACGTTCTCTCCCGTTGCACGCAGTTCGCTGAAGAGATCCTGCGCGGAACGGAACCGATCGGACGCGTCCAGGATCGCCGCGAGCGCGCGCTTCTGCCGGGTCGACCGTTCTTTCGGCGGCTGGAGGGGGTCGCTGGCGGTCGTCGAGCTCATGCAGAACGGCTAGTGCTCGTCCCAGTGGCCCTCGTGGGCGGCGTGCCGGTGACCGTCGTGGACGTAGTCGACATGATCGTCGTGGGGAATCGCCACATGGCCGCAGGTCTCGCCGTGCGCATGGCCGTGATCTGAGTGCTCGTGGTGCCCCTCGTGGGCGCACTCGTCGACATGGTCTCCGTGGACGACGTGGACGTGGCCGTCGTGGACGTAGTCGGTGTGGTCGCGGTGGGGGAAGGCGACGTGCCCGCAGCCCTCGCCGTGTCGGTGGGTGTGGCCGGGATGCTCGGTGTGGGTGGTGGTCATGAGTGCTCCTCCTCGGAGTGCCGGATGGCGTCGTTGACGATGTGGCCGACGTGGGCATCGACCAGCTGGTAGGTGATCTCACTGGCCCGTCGGGTGGTGCTGACCAACCCGGCGGTCCGGAGGACCCTGAGGTGCTGGGAGAGCAGCGGCTGGCTGGTCTCCCGACCCGCTGCGCGCAGTGCCTCCTGCAGCTCGTGGACGCAGCGCGGCCCGGCGGCCAGTTCGACCACTGCGGCCAGCCGGACAGGAGCGGCCAGCGCCTTGAGCAGCGCCACCGCCCCCGCATAGGGGTCCGGTCCGTGTGCTGTCTCCACCTCCCTGATATTAGCAGGTCCTTATATAAGAAACCAGCCATGTACCGATATTTGCATCCGTTCCCGTTATGGATTAGAGTGGACGAAGAGGATGTCCGACCGGTTGGGTCGTGCCCAACGCAGAACATGCCCAGGTCGGAGCACCCGTAGGAAGAAAGAGAGCGATCACAGAGATGTCCTGGTTGACCCCTGCCGAGCGGCGTCATTCCGCATCCCGCCTGGTTGTCCTGGTGGCGGCCGTCGCCGTCTCGGCCACCGCCCTGTCGGCCTGCGGCGCAGCCGGGTCGGCCACCACGGGCGGTGGAACCGGACCCATCCGGATCGTGGCGGCACAGAACGAGTACGGGAACGTGGCGTCGCAGATCGGCGGCAGATACGTGACCGTCTCGTCGATCGAGAGCAACCCCAACACCGATCCCCACACCTACGAGGTCAGCCCCGGTGTGGCGGGTGAAGTCTCGGGGGCCCAACTGCTGATCCAGAACGGCGTGGGCTACGACGACTTCATGAGCAGGATCGAGGCGGCGTCGCCCAGCGCGGGTCGCAAGATCCTCGACGTCCAGCACCTCCTGGGCCTTCCCAACGACACCCCGAACCCGCACCTGTGGTACGACCCGAGGACCATGCCGGCGGTCGCCCGCCGACTGGCGAGCGACCTGTCGGCCATCCAGCCCTCCCATGCCACCTACTTCCGGGCCAACGTCACCACGTTCGTGAACTCGCTGAAGCCCTGGCTGGCTGCGATCGCCTCGTTCAAGGCCACCGATGGGGGCACAGCTGCCGCCACCACCGAGCCGGTCGCCGACTACCTGCTCCAGGCCATGGGCATCGACAACCGGACCCCGTTCCAGTTCCAGGCCGACATCATGAACGGCACCGATCCCCCGCCCCAGGACATCACCCTGGAGAACGGGTTCTTCACCGGCCACCAGGTCAAGGTCTTCTGCTACAACCAACAGGTGGTCAGTGCCCTGACCACGTCGATCCGGCAGACCGCGCGGACCGCCGGCGTCCCGGTGGTCGGGGTCTACGAGACGATGCCCACTCCCGGATACGACTACCAGAGCTGGATGATGGCCGAGGTCACCGCCATCCAGGACGCCGTCACCCACGGCGTCTCGACGGAACATCTGTGATGGATCACCCCCTCGACCCGACGGATGCCTCCGACCGGGTGCTCGAGGTCGAGGACGTCACCGTCGAGCTCGGACGCCGGACCGTGCTCGACCGGGTCACGTTCTCGATTGCCGCGGGCAGCTTCGCCGGGCTCATCGGATCGAACGGTTCAGGGAAGACGACGCTGTTGCGGGCCGTCCTCGGGTTGACCCCGCTCAGTGGCGGCACGGTCCGTCTGGCCGGGGGGAGGCAGGCCCGGCGCAACAGGCGGGTCGGCTACGTGCCCCAGAAGATCGTGCTCGAGCCTGACATGCCCCTGCGGGCCAGGGATCTGGTCGGTCTCGGTCTCGACGGTCAGCGGTTCGGGGTCGTCCGACCCACGTCGGCGCGGAGGGGCGCGATCGACGAGATGCTCGATGCAGTCAACGCGAGCGAATTCGCCGATGCGAGGGTCGGGACCCTCTCCGGCGGAGAGCAACAGCGGATCATGATCGCCCATGCACTGGTCAGCCGACCGGATCTGCTCCTCCTGGACGAGCCCCTGGCCAACCTCGACATCAGGAGCGGTCAGGAGGTCATCGAGCTCCTGGCCAAGATCGTCGCAGAGCAGTGCGTCGCGGTGCTCCTGTCCGCCCACGACATGAATCCGTTGCTTCCCTTCATGGACCGGCTGGTGTACCTGGCCGGTGGGCGGGCGGCCAGTGGCCCGACCGACGCAGTGGTCCGACCCGAGGTCCTCTCCAACCTCTACGGACATCCCGTCGACGTCATCCGCAGCGGCGGACGGATCCTGGTGGTCTCGGGACAGGACAGCGGCCGCCTGTTGGCCGGGAGTCCCGAGCCGCTCACCGTAACCGGTTAGGCGGATCGATCCGATGCCGCTCCTCTTCGGGCCCGGCTTCTTCTCCAGCGGACCCGTCCAGACCGCGCTGGTGGTGGGCGGGGCCGTCGCCGTCGTGTCGGCGCTGGTCGGCACCTTCACCGTGATACGCGGGCAGTCGTTCGCCGGTCACGCGCTCGCCGATATCGGCACCGCCGGCGGGTCGGGTGCGATCCTGGTCGGTGTCCCGACCCTCTTCGGGTACGTCACCATGAACCTGGCCGCGGCGGGTGTGATGGAGCTCATCGGTATCCGGAGACCCCGCGGTCGGGACGTCGCCACCGGAATCGTCCTCGGCGCCTCACTCGGTCTGGCCGCGCTGTTCCTCTATCTGGACACCACCCACTCCACCACGACCGGTGCGACCACCACCGTCCTCTTCGGATCGATCTTCACCATCTCGACGTCGCTCGTCCCGGTCGTCCTCCTCCTCGGGGTCGCCACGCTCGTGCTCATGGGGGTCCTCTACCGTCCCCTGCTGCTCAGCTCTGTGAGCGACGAGCTCGCCGCCGCCGCGGGCGTGCCGGTGCGCCTGGTGGGCGTCGGCTATCTCGCCGCGCTGGCCATCGCCGTGTCCCTCTCCGCCATCACCGTCGGCGCCATCCTGTCGACGGCACTGCTCATCGGTCCTGCGGCATCTGCCCTCAAGCTGACCAAGCGCACCGGGCCGGCGATCGGCATCGCCGCCGTGCTCGGGGTGGGGGCCGCCTGGCTCGGGATCCTCCTCTCCTACGACAGTGCCGACTGGTCGTCCGGTGGGCAGGGTTGGCCGGCCAGCTTCTGCATCGTCCTGGTCGTCTTCGTGATCTACCTGCTGGCAACCGTCTCCTCCGGGTTCGCCGGCGCCGGACGGCGTCCGGCCACGGGCCGGGAGGGGTGCTGATGTTCGCCCCCTTCATGGTGAATGCCTGGGAGGCGTCGGCGATCGTGGCCGTCGTCGCCGGGGTGGTGGGCTTCTTCACCGTGCTCCGGGGATCGGCGTTCGCCGCCCACGCCCTGCCCAACGGTGCCTTTGCGGGTGCCGCCGGGGCCAGCCTGATCGGAGTGAGCGCGCTGGTCGGGCTCGGTACGTTCGCAGTCGGTGGCGCGCTGGTCATCGCCGCGCTCGGACGGAGGGCGCGCAACGACGTCGCCACCGCGCTGACCATCGTCTTGATGCTCGGCTTCGGCGACCTGTTCCTGTCCCGCACCACCGAGTACGCGCCCGAGATCTATTCGCTGCTCTTCGGCGAGGTGCTCGGCGTCTCGAGCAACGAGATCGCACCGACCGCAGGCATCGCGGTGCTCTGCATGGTCGCCATCGCGGTCCTCTACCGTCCGCTGCTGCTCTCCTCGGTCGCACCCGAGGTGGCCGAGGCCAAGGGCGTCCGGTTGCGGCGGATCGATCTCTGCTTCCTGCTGGTGATCGCACTGGTGACCACGATGGCGGTCCCGGTGGTCGGATCCCTGCTCATCTTCAGCCTGCTCATCGGGCCTCCCGCGGCGGCGGGGGCGTTCACCGACCGTCCGCCGGTGGCGATGGCACTCTCGGTCGTCGTCGCCCTGGTCACCGTGTGGGCGGCCATCGCCTTCTCCTACGTTGCGAACCTGCCGGTCGGGTTCTTCGTCGGGACGATCAGCGCCTTCGCCTACGCCGGCGGCCGGGCGTGGAGCGCCTGGCGCCCGAAGAAACGGACCCGGCTGGGCGTTCCGGCGCCCTCAGCGGTCGGGCTCGTGGCGGTGGACGCGCTCGGGTAGTCAGACCGGCGCTATCCAGGGATCGAGCGACGCGATCCGGTCGGTGATCGCATCCGCCGCACGATCGAAGGCGGCGGCGTTCCTCCGTGCCGGGTCCGGGACCGACCAGTGCAGCTCGCGGAGGTCCCCTCGCCCGGCAAGGACGTCGTGGGCCCGGTCACAGACGCTGATCACCAGGTCGGCCCGGGAGAGCTCCGGCAGCGGCTTGGGATGCGCGCCGGTCAGATCGATCCCCCGGCGGGCGGCCACGGCCAGCGCGCCGGGCTGGAGCTCGGCCGCCGGCTCGATCCCGGCGCTGGTCGCAGGAACCGGGTGTCGTTCGTTCCAGATGGCCTCGGCCAGCTGGGAGCGTGCCGAGTTCTCCGTGCAGACGAAGACGATCCGTCGTGCCCGCATGCCGGCTCGCGACTCCAGCCCGGAGAGCGTCGAACGCACCAGCTGGACGTAGCGCTTTCTCCGGTCGCCCTCCGATGCCACACGCACGACGACCCCGAGCTCCTCCAGCACGCCGAGGTGATGCGCCATCAGATTGCTCCCGAGGCCCACCAGCTCCGCGAGCTCGGACGGCGACCGGTCGGAGAGGGTCAGCGCGTCGATCACCGCGAGGCGGTGCGGATCGCCCAGTGCGGCGTGGAGGCGGGCCCGCAAAACTAGGTCAAGATCCATTGACTCAATGATAATGGAGCCATAGAGTGGATCTCAACAAGGGGAGGTCGTCACAGCGTGCGAGATCCGAAGGTGGTGACGCGGTCCGAACGGGACGGTCTGCATCGGGCCGCCATCGACCTGCACGACGACTATGCGGGTGTCTTCGGCATCGAGACGATCGAGCAGCTGCTGGTGTCGACCGCCGAGACCATGGCTGCCCGGTCCACCGTGCACAACCAGTTCCGGACGGTCCTGTTCGTCCGGATGGCCGGAGAACGGCTGCAGGCCCTCGCCAAGTCGGAGGGTCACATCGGCCGGGGTCTGCCTGCCGTGGTGTTCCTGTGCATCCACAACGCGGGGCGCTCCCAGATGGCCCTGGGTTGGTTCGCCACGCTCGCCGGCTCGCGTGCCTTTGCCTGGTCGGGTGGATCCGAGCCGTCCGACTCGCTCAATCAGACCGCGGTGGCCGCCATGGCGGAGATCGGAATCGACATCTCGACCGGGTACGCCAAACCGTGGACGCACGAGGTGCTCGATGCAGCCGACGTGGTCGTGACCATGGGCTGCGGAGACGCCTGCCCCTTGTACCCGGGAAAGAAGTACGAGGACTGGGAGGTGGACGATCCGGCGGACAGGACGCTCGAGGAGGTACGTGCCATCCGTGACCAGATCGGGTTGCGGGTGCTCGACCTGCTGGCCGAGATCGAGATCACCCCCGACCTCAGCGCGGTGAGGAATTGCGGCGCGCCGACCCGTGGCCTCCTGATCGGGCGCGGGCCACCCGTCGGGAGGGAGGCCGATCAGGTCACGAGTCGATGGCGGCCCGGAGCTCGGAGAGGCGCTCTCGGTTGAGGGAGTACCAGACCCACTTGCCCCGGCGGTCGCCCTGGACCAGCCGTGCCTCGGTGAGGATCTTCAGATGATGTGAGACGGTCGGCTGGCTCTTGCCCAGGGGACCGACGAAGTCGCACACGCAGACCTCGCCCCGTTCCGAGGACGCCAGCATGCTCAGGATCCGCAAGCGCACCGTGTCGGCCAGCGCACTGAACCCGTCCGCCAGCTCGCCGGCGTCTGCGACGCCGAGCGGTGCGGCCAGGACCGAGGGGCAGCAGGGGGCAGAGTCGGTGACGGTGAGCGACGCGGCGGAGGTGGTCATGGGCTCTCCTATTGACAGATATCGATGCATGATCCATACTCAACGCATCGAACGGTATCGATTCTACCGGAGGTTCCCGTCATGTCCAGAGTCCAGCTCGCCCTCAACGTGTCCGACCTCGACGCAGCCGTCGAATTCTACGCCACCCTGTTCGGTGCCGAGCCGGCCAAGCGCCAGCCGGGCTACGCCAATTTCGCGATCGCGGACCCGCCCCTCAAGCTGGTCCTGATGGAGACGGGGGACGGCCGCGGTCATGGCGTGGCCGGTGCCCTCAACCACCTGGGCGTGGAGGTCGAAACGACCGACGAGGTGGCGGTCGCGACCGGTCGGCTCGGCGAGGAGGGCGTGACCACCCGGGTCGAGGAGCAGACCACCTGCTGCTTCGCCGTCCAGGACAAGGTGTGGGTGGCCGACCCCGACGGCGCGCCCTGGGAGGTCTACACGGTGCTGGCCGATGCCCCCGCGGCCACCGGGATCGCCGGCGACAACGCCTGCTGCATCCCCGAGGCGGTCAGCGGGATCGCGGAGCCGGTGGGTGCCGGCCCGTCCTCGTCCACCCCCTGCTGCTGAGCGGCGCTTCGGGCAGGTCGAGGTCGGGAGGGAGGGCACGGTGCGGGACACCATCTTGTGGCGGCGGCTGCTCGCCGAATTCCTCGGGAGCGGCATGCTCGCGGCCATCGTGATCGGCTCGGGGATCGCGGCCCAGACCCTCTCGCCGGGCACCGTCGGGCTCCAGCTCTTCGAGAACGCGGCGGCCACCGCGGCCGGGCTCTTCGCCATCATCCTGATGTTCGGACCGATCTCCGGCGCCCACTTCAACCCGGTGGTGTCCTTCGTGGACGCCGCCTTCGGCGGGCTCTCGTGGCGGGATGCAGCCGCCTACCTCCCCTTCCAGGCGGTCGGGTGCATCTGCGGGGCGATCCTCGCCAACGTGATGTTCTCCGAGGCGGCGATCTCGATCTCCACCAAGCACCGGGCATCGGGTCCGCACTGGGTGTCCGAGGTCGTGGCCACCCTCGGCCTGATCCTGGTCATCTTCGCCCTGGCCCGTTCCGGACGCTCCCACCTGGCACCGGCGGCGGTGGGTGCCTACATCGGGGCGGCCTACTTCTTCACGAGTTCGACCAGCTTCGCCAACCCGGCGATCACCGTCGGGCGGATGTTCTCCAACACCTTCGCCGGCATCGCCCCCACCTCGGTCCCGAGCTTCGTCTCGGCCCAGATCGTGGGAGGGGTCCTTGCCTTCGGGCTCATCCGTGGCCTCTATCCGGGCATCACCAGGTCCGAGGCGGGCGACGTCATCGCGCCCCACCTGCGGGCAGCGTCCGACCTCGAGACGCAGTGAGCCCCCAGCACCGACCCACCGAGCACACCCGGAAGGATCCTTCATGCACCTGGTCGCCATCGGCGGGAGTGACGCCGGCATCAGTGCCGCCCTGCGTGTCCGTGAGCTCGATCCGTCGACCGAGGTCACCGTCGTCGTGGCGGACGCCTATCCCAACTTCTCCATCTGCGGCATCCCGTACTACGTCTCCGGCGAGGTGACCGATTGGCGCAATCTGGCGCACCGGACGCTCGACGACCTGGACGCGACCGGGATGCAGGTCCGGCTCGACACCCGGGCCACCTCGATCGACGTGACCGGCCAGAAGCTCACGGTCGTCGGAGGGAGGGGAGCAGAGGAGGTGATCGCCTACGACCAGCTGGTCGTGGGCACCGGGGCGGTCCCGGTCCGCCCCCCGATCGCGGGCCTGGCGGGCGAGGACGCGCTCGGAGTCGGGGACGGGGTCCATCTGCTCCATTCCATGGGCGACACGTTCGCGGTCATGCGCACCCTCGAGGACGCTGCCCCGGCGACCGCGGTGATCGTGGGGGCGGGCTACATCGGCCTCGAGATGGCCGAGGGCCTCACCGCCCGCGGCCTCGCCGTCACCCAGTTCGAGCAGCTCCCCGAGGTGCTTCCCACCGTGGACCCCAGTCTGGGTGCCCTGGTGCAGGAGACCCTCACCGCCCAGGGGATCGAGGTCCGGACCTCGACGACGGTGACGCAGGTGACCAGGGCTCCCGCCGGTTCGCCGGGCCGGCTCCGGGTCGACGCCGTGGACGGCGAGGGCACGGCGGTCGCCGCATTCGCCGATCTGGTCCTGGTGGTGGTCGGGGTGCGGCCGGACACTGGGCTGGCGGTCTCGGCCGGCGCCGAACTGGGCATCGGTGGGGCCATCGGCGTGGACCGGCAGATGCACACCACCCTGGAGCGGGTGTTCGCCGCCGGGGACTGCGTGGTCACCCACCACCGGCTGCTGGGCCTCACCTACCTGCCGCTCGGAACCACCGCGCACAAGCAGGGCCGGGTGGCCGGCGAGAACGCCATCGGCGGGAACCGGGAGTACGCGGGCAGCCTCGGCACCCAGGTGGTCAAGATCTTCGACATGGTCGCCTCCCGCACCGGGATCCGGGACCACGAGGCTCGGGCGGCCGGGTTCGACCCGGTGACCGTCGAGTCCGAGGCCGATGACCACAAGGCGTACTACCCGGGCAGTCACCGGATCCGGATGCGGTTCACCGGCGACCGCACCACCGGCCGGCTCCTCGGCGTCCAGCTCTTCGGGCACCGACAGGCAGAGGTGGCCAAGCGGATCGACATCGCGGCCGCGGCCATCTTCAGCGGGTTGACCGTGGAGGCGATGAACGACCTCGACCTGTCCTACACCCCACCCCTGGGGAGTCCCTGGGACGCCGTCCAGGCCGGGGCGCAGGGGTGGGTCAGGGAGACCGGATCCTGAACCGCACGTAGGATCGGCGCGGTGGGTCCCACCCCTGTCCGCCAAGGCCTCGGGACCACGGAGGAGCAACCGGCCTGAGCCAGAGCGGGTCGCAGAAGGACCGGACTCCCTCTCAGCTGATCGACGCGAGGATCGAGGAGCTCGGGGACTGGCGGGGCACCATGCTGAGCCGGCTCCGCGCCCTGATCAAGCAAGCCGACCCCGACGTCGTCGAGGAGTGGAAGTGGAGAGGCGTGCCGACGTGGTACCACGACGGGATCATCTGCACCGGCGAGACGTACAAGGCCGTGGTGAAGATGACCTTCGCCAAGGGAGCCGCCCTGGAGGATCCGTCGGGCCTCTTCAACTCCAGCCTCGACGGGAACGTGAGACGGGCCATCGACTTCCGCGAGGGTGAGAGGGTCGACGAGAAGGCGCTGAAGGCGCTGGTTCGCGCGGCGGTCGCGCTCAACACCTCTACGTCATAGACCCGACTTCGCCGAACCCGTCCCGCGGTCAGGGACGGGGCTCCGAGGTCCCCGCTGCAGCTCCCCGCCTCGGGGATACTGTCTCAGCAGGAGCTGCCCGCTCCTGAGCGGTCGCGCGAGATCGCGGCAGTGACAGACGGGGGAGTTGCAGGTGAGGCGAACGCGGATCAGCGGGGGGACCAGGCGCCGGCGCTTGCCGATCCGGCGCGAGGCCTGCTGTATCGCGGCAACCCTCATGCTGGGCGCAGTTGTCGCCGCCTGTGGAGGACCATCCGCCTCGACACCACCCACGACAACCACAGTGTCCGTGCCGTCGAGCGTCCCGCGGGCGACCGTCACCGGGCCGGTGACGGGAGGCAAGGGCATCGATCTGGTGGGCACGACGAGCTTCGATCTGGGCAGCGTCGGCTATGAGCAGAACGAGTACTTCCTGTCCGGCGACGCAACCGCGTACACGAGCAGCTCGCCCCTGACGACCAACGGTCGCTGGACCGTCACCTCTGCGAGCACGGCACCGTACAAGACGCGGATGGTCGTCTACCGGCCGATCGACCCTGCCCGATTCGACGGCACGGTGGTGGTGGAATGGCTCAACGTGAGTGGCGGAGTCGACGCCGCGGCGGCGTGGTTGACCGATCACGTGCAGATGCTCCGGAGCGGCATGGTCTACGTCGGAGTGAGCGCACAGGCCACCGGCATCGTCGGTGCAGCCGGCTCGCTCGGTGCGGCCGCCGGTCAGGCCGGCGGGATCAAGGGGGCGGATCCTGCTCGTTACGGTTCGCTCGAACACCCCGGCGACAGCTACTCCTACAGTATCTTCGAGCAGGCCGGAGCCGCCGTCCACCGCGATGCGGCAACCGTGCTCGGCGGCCTGACACCCGGGCGGGTGCTCGCCCTCGGCGAGTCGCAGTCGGCCTTCCGGCTGGTGAGCTACATCGACGCGTTGCAGCCCCAGTCGAACGGCGTCTACGACGGCTATTTCGTCTACAGCCGGGGGGGATCGGGTGCCCCCCTCTCCCAGGCGCCGCAGCCGGCGATCGATCCGCCCACCCCGACGATCATCCGGACCGACCTCGACGTGCCGGTCATGATGTACGAGACCGAAGCAGACGTGCTCGTCCTCGGCTACCTCCCTGCCCGGCAGCCCCCGACCCCGTTCATCCGGGAATGGGAGGTGGCCGGCACCGCCCACTACGACACCTATGGCCTGGTCGAGTCCATGACCGACACGGGAAACGGCGCCGCGGATGTGGCGACGTTCGACACGATGGTCCACCCGGTCTCCTCCTTCGACAACGGGGTGATCAGCTGTCCCGTCCCCTTCAACGCCGGGGCGCACACCTACGAGTTGCGGGCGGCGGTCGTCGCCCTCGACAACTGGGTGATGACCGGTCGGCCGCCACCCCAGTCGCCCCGGCTCGACGTGGCCAGCCCGACCTCGTATGCGACGGATGAGAACGGTGAGGCGCTCGGCGGGGTGCGGACCCCGCAGGTGGCCGCGCCGGTCGCGGTGGTCAACGGGACCGGCGACACGTCGAGTGCCGGGGGCGGGTTCTGCGGGATCTTCGGTGCGACCATCCCGTTCAGCCCGGAGAAGCTCGCCCAGCTGTACCCGACACACGCGGCCTTCGTGAGCAAGTGGAGCCAAGCCGCCGCGTCGGCCGTCTCGATGGGGTACCTGCTACCGGCGGACGCCACCGTGCTCGACCGGGTGGCGAGCCGATCGACGATCGGCGGCTGAGCGTGCGCCCCCTGACGGTTGCCGCGTGACACAGGCGGCGTTGGACTCGACAACGGCAGCGGCCCCTGCAAAGAAGGGGTGGCTCGCCCTGGTCGCGCTGGCGACCGCCCAGTTCGTCATGGTGCTCGACCAGTCGGTCATGAACGTCTCGATCAGTGCGCTGGTGAAGGACTTCGACACCACGGTGACCACCATCCAGGCCGTGATCACCCTGTACTGCCTGGTGATGGCCATGCTCATCATGACCGGAGCGAAGATCGGCGACATCATCGGCCGGCGCAGGGCCTTCGTCATCGGACTGTGCATCTACGCATGCGGGTCGGCGCTGACCGCTGTCTCCCAGACGGTGTTCCAACTCGCGCTCGGATGGTCGGTGCTGGAGGGGATCGGTGCCGGGCTGGTCCTGCCTGCGCTCGCCGCCCTCATCGCCGGCAACTTCGAAGGACCGAGGCGCAAGACCGCGTACGCCATCATCGGAGGGGTCGCCGGTGCAGGCATCGCCATCGGCCCCATCCTCGGAGGGTGGGCGACCACGAACGTCACCTGGCGCATCGTCTTCGCCGGCGAGGTCCTCCTGGTCGCCTTCATCCTGATCATGACCTCCAAGGTCCAGGACGCCGAGCGCCCGCGGCCCACCCCCAGGCTCGACTACGTCGGCTCGGTGCTGTCGGCCGGCGGCCTCGGCCTCTTCGTGTTCGCTGTCCTCGAATCGAGCACGTGGGGTTGGCTCAAGCCGAAGAACTCGCCGATCACGATCTTCGGCTTCTCGCTCACGGTCTACGTCATGGCGGCCGGCGCGATGCTGATCTGGGGTTTCGTCACCTGGCAGCGCCACCGGGAGGAGAGGGATCGGGATCCGCTGGTCCATCTGTCCCTGGCGAGGATCCCGGCGGTGCGTTCCGGGTTGATCGGGCTCTTCAGCCAGAACCTGATCCTCATGGGTGTCTTCTTCGTGGTCCCCTTGTACCTCCAGCTCGTCCTGGGTCTCGACGCCCTCCAGACCGGGATCAAGATGCTGCCGGTCTCCATCACCATGTTCCTGACCTCCGCGGTCGGATCCCGGCTGTCCAACCGGTTCCAGGTGCGCACGATCGTCCGGGCCGGGGTGGTCGTGACCATCGCCGGTTCGTTGATCCTGCTCGGAACCATCCGACCCACCCTCGCCAACGCGGGCTTCGCGCTCGGCATGGGCGTGCTCGGTATCGGGATGGGTCTCATGGTCTCCCAGCTCGGGAACGTCGTGCAGTCCTCGGTCGATGCCTCGGGGCGGAGTGAAGCCGGGGGTCTCCAGTACACCGGCCAGCAGCTCGGCTCGTCGCTGGGCGTCGCCCTCATCGGGGCGATCGTGCTCATGGGGCTGACCAGCACGTTCATCTCGAACGTGGAGAAGGACTCCCGGATAAGCTCGGAGGCGGCGGCCCAGGTCGGGGTGGCGGCGGGCAGCAACACGAACTTCCTGTCGGCCGACGAGATCCATGCCGCTGCCAGTGCCGCAGGTCTCGACAGCGCGACGGTGACCGCGGTCGTCGAGGACTACGAGGCGGCACAGCTGCGTTCACTCAAGGCCGGGCTCCTGGCCGCCGCGCTCCTCGCCCTCCTCTCGCTCCCGTTCACCCGGGGGCTCCCCCATGACCAGCCGCTGGCCCGGAAGGAGGAGCGACAACCCGCGGGATCGTGAGCGTCCCGCTACCCCTCCTCAGCCTTCAGGATCACCGAGACGGTCATCCCCCCTCCCAACTGGCTCCGAGCCTCGATTTCGGCTCCGTGTGCCCGGGCGATCGACCGGACGATCGCGAGTCCCAGTCCGATCCCTTGGCGGGTGTTGGTGCGCACCTCCAGCCTTCGAAACGGCTCGAACAGCTCGTCGACGGCCTCCTCGGGAACGACCGGCCCGCTGTTGGACACGGTCAAGAAGGCCGATCCGTCAGCGGTTCCCGCGATGACATCGATCCACCCACCCTGCTCGTTGTGACGCACCGCGTTCTCGACGAGGTTGCCGACCATGCGCTCGAGGAGCATCCGGTCCCCGGTGGTCTCCGCCGGCCGCAGGTCGACCTTCAGCCGAAGCCCGAGACGTTCGATCTCGGGGGTCGACGACCGGAGCGCGTCCTCGGCCATCGTCGCAAGATCCGCCGACCCGGGGCTCGAGGGCTCCCGGTCGCCTCGGGCCAGGGTCAGCAGGGCTTCGATGAGCGATTCTGCCTGGTCGGTCGCGCGGCAGACCTTCTCAGCCATCGCCTCGAGCTGCTCAGGCGAGCGAGACGGCTTGGCGAGGGTGACGTCGATGGCGGTGCGCATCACGGTCAGCGGGGTCCGGAGCTCGTGAGAGGCGTCGGCCACGAACCTGCTCTGGGCTGCGAACGCCGCGTCGAGGCGGTCGAGCATCCCGTCGAACGTGTCCGCAAGCTCCTTCAACTCGTCGTTCGGTCCCTCCATGTGGAGCCGATCGCCGAGGTTCTCCTCGGAAGCACGGCGGGCGGCGTCGGTGATCGATCGCACCGGGCGGAGCACCCGGCCGGCCATCAACCACCCGGTTCCGCCGGAGACGATCGTCATCAATCCCAGGCCCAGGAGGGAGAGAAGGAGCAGGTTGTGGAGGGTCTGATCACGCTGACTCGATGCGCCGGCGTTCTCTCCGGCACTGAAGATGTGCTTGCAGTCGGATTTGACCGGCTGGGGCTTGCGGGGTCCACCCGCGCCCGCCGCACCCGGGCCTGCAGCCTTCGCACAGGCCTGGGCCGCCTTTGCTTGCTGGGCTGCGCTGCGTGGGGAGGGTGCCGTCCGAGGCAGGCTGTTCGCCACGAGTCCGTAGGTCAGCGCGAGGAGCGCGGCTCCCGCCAGCAGGAACAGGGCGGCGTAGAACAAGGAGAGTCGAACCCGAATCGTCTGGGGCGCATGTGCTCTGATCCACGCTCCGATGCGCGAGCGGGTCATGGAAGCCGATATCCCATCCCGACGACCGTCTCGATGATGTCGGGATCTCCGAGCTTGCGCCGCAGCCTGGCGAGCGTCACCGAGACGGTGTTGCTGAAGGGGTCGGTGTGCTCGTCCCAGACCCGCTCGAGGAGCTCCTCGGCGCTCACGACGCCCCCGTCGGCGGCGAGCAGGACCTCCAGGAGGCCCATCTCCTTGCGGCTGAGCGAGAGGGGTCGACCCCCTCTGCTGACCCGGCGTCGTGCCCGATCGAAGACGAGGTCACCTCGGGTCAGGATCGGTGCCGAGGCGGGACTCCGTCGTCCGAGCGCGCGCAGCCGGGCGACCAGCTCCGAAAAGGCGAAGGGTTTCGAGAGGTAGTCGTCCGCCCCGAGATTGAGGCCTTCGACCCGATCTTCGACGGTACCGGACGCGGTGAGCATGAGGATGCGGGCCTCGGACGGTGCTCCGGCGAGGGCTGCGCACACCGCATCGCCGTGCACCCTCGGGAGGTCCCGGTCGAGCACCACGACGTCGTAGCGATTCATGAGGGCCTTCTCGATCCCGCTGGCGCCGTCGTAGGCGACGTCGCAGGCCATGCCCTGGTCTCGCAGCCCCTCGGCGATGTCGTCGGCCAGGTCCGGCTGATCCTCGACCACGAGCACCCTCACCCGATCCATCTTGCCCGAGCCCGGATGACATCCGCAGAACAGGATCCCGTCACTCTGCAGCGTGTCCTGCCTCCCCACCTGGACCGTCTCCGGATGTGCCGGCCCCGACAGGCGGAGTTCTGTTGGGCGGGTGTCACCATCCGGAGCGTAAGACGGCCCCGCACAGGCATCCCCCGATCCCGAGGAGGTCATCTCATGCCTTTGGTGAGCCAACACGTTCAGCGACTCGCTCTCCGTGCGACTCGAGAGCTGATCTGCCTCGGAGCGGTCGCGCTCGTCGCCACCGCGTGCGCGTCGCCTTCGACATCGCGTTCCGTCGCCAGTCTTCCCGGGAGTGTCGGCCGCACCCACTCGACGGCCGCGCTCACCGCGAGCCAGAGCGATCAGGACATGGTCGACTTCGCCCGTTGTCTCCGACGCCACGGTGTCGCGGAGCCGGACCCGTTCCACCGTCCGGGCCACGTCGGCCTGAGCATCGCGATTCCCCAGCCTGGGCCGACCGCCAACTCGGCCCTGGCCGCGTGCGACCACCTCATTGTGCCGATCCAACAGCAGAAACAGGCGGGGGCCCGGCAGGAGCTCGCCGCGTGGCTGCCGGCCCTGACCCGGTACGCCCAGTGCATGCGGAACCACGACATCGCCATGCTGGATCCTGACGCGGAGGGTTCCCTCAACCTCGGAGCTGTTCCCGGGATCTCGAGCGACTTCGGCCGGTATTCACCGCAGTTCCGTGCAGCCGACGGCGCCTGCCGGCACCTTCTCCCCGCAGCGGTCCATGACGACGGGACCGGGCCGTGAGCGGCCGCCGCATTCGCCGCTCGGCAGCCCTGATCGGGGCGGCCGTCGTCGGGTCGGTGAGCACGGTTGCCGTCTGGGGGCGCACCACGACGTCCGCGTCGACTTCTCCTTCCCCGTCGGTCTCGACTGCGACGATCGCGCGCACCGACCTGGTCACGACCACGCTCACCGAGGGCACCCTCGGGTACGCCTCCTCCAGTCCGGTCGTCAACCGGACCACCGGCACCTACACCTGGTTGCCGGGTCCCGGCAGCACCATCGACCCGGGACAGGTCCTGTACAGGGTCGATGATCTCCCGGTCGTCCTCATGGCCGGTGCGACACCGGCGTGGCGGAGCTTCGGACCCGGCATGAGCGACGGACCCGACGTCGACGAGCTGCAGTCGAATCTCATCGCCATCGGCGACGCACGTGGGTTGTTCTCGACACCGAACGCCCACTTCAGTTCGTTGACGGCGGAGGCCGTCGACCGGTGGCAGGCTTCCAACGGCCTCGCCACCGATGGCCAGATTCCCCTCGGAGAGCTCGTCTTCCTCCCGGTCCGGGTTCTCGTCGGGGCGGAGAGCGTCGCCCCGGGGCAGCCCGCGTCGCCTGGTGACACGCCGTACCAGGTCAGCACGACCACCCGGACGGTGACCGTTCCCCTGAACCCGAATCTGCCCACCGTGACGGTCGGAGAGCACGTGTCGATCGTCCTGCCGACGAACGCCACCACACCCGGAACCGTGACCGCCGAGGGATCCGCCCCACCGACCGTGACCGGGGGAACGACGGGGCCATCCGCGGGGTCGGGGAGCACGAGCAGCTCGAGCCAGCCCCAGGCCTCGGCAGTCCTGACGGTGATTCCGGACGATCCCGCGGCCACCGGCACCGGTGCAGGCGTCGCCGTGCAGGTGTCACTCACCACCCGGTCGGTGACCGGCGTGCTGGCAGCACCGATCACCGCGTTGCTCGCCCTGGCCGGCGGCGGCTACGGGGTGGATGTGGTCGGGCCCGGGGGCACCCATCGCCTGGTCGGCGTCACCACCGGGATCTTCACGGGGTCCCAGGTCCAGGTGAGCGGTGCCGATATCCACGCCGGAACCAGGGTCGTGGTCGCCCAGTGAGCGTGTTGGAGCTCGAAGGGGTGACCAAGGAGTATCCCGGATCTCCGTCCGTCTTCGCGCTCCGCTCGGCGAGCCTGGTGATCACGTCGGGTGAGTTGGCGGCCATCGTGGGTCCCTCCGGATCGGGGAAGTCGACGCTCCTGGCCATCGCCGGCACGCTGGAACGCCCGAGCACCGGTCGGGTCACGGTGGCAGGCAACCCCGTCGAGAGCCTGTGCGATCGTGACCTGTCCGCCATCCGTGCCTACCAGATCGGGTTCGTCTTCCAGCAGTTCTTTCTCGTCCCGACGCTGTCGACGCTCGACAACGTCGCCAACGGCCTCCTGTACAGAGGGGTCGGGGTCGAAGAGCGGCGTCGCGCTGCCCGGCTCGCGCTCGAGGCCGTGGACCTGGCGCATCGCATGTCGCATCGACCCGGCGAGCTCTCCGGTGGCGAGTGTCAGCGAGCGGCCATCGCACGGGCGCTCGTCGGAGATCCGGCCATCATCCTCGCCGACGAACCGACGGGGAACGTCGACTCGATTCAGGGCACGGGGATCCTGCGCGTGCTGACGGAGCTCAACCGCAACGGGGCGACGATCGTCGTGGTCACCCACAACCAGGAGATCGCCGACGCGCTGCCGAGGACCATCCGGCTTCGAGACGGTGCGATCGAAGAGGACACCGGAACGCCGGAATGACGAGCGTGTCCGAGGCCGATCCCGGCCGTCCCACTCCGACCAGAGGTCAGGCCCGCCTGCGCGTGCGAGACGTCCCGGGTCTCGCCCTTCTCGGTCTCCGTGGGCGGCCGGCGCGGACGGTGCTCTCCGCAGCCGGCATCGCGCTGGGGGTCGCCACGATGGTCGGTGTGCTCGGCATCTCGAGCTCGAGTCGGGCACAGCTGATCGCCCAGATCGATGCACTCGGCACGAATCTCCTCACGGTCTCCCCAGGTCAATCGTTCTCCGGCCAGCAGGTCACCCTGCCCGAGCAGGCGCCCGTGATGGTCCGACGGATCGGGCCGGTCCTCGGGGCGTCAGCGATCGGGGACGTCGGCTCGAACGTGAACGTCTTCCGCAACGACCGAATTTCCCCCGCCAACACCAATGCCATCAGCGTGTACGCCGCCGAGACGACGCTGCTCGCGACCCTGCAGGGCCATCTCGCTCACGGTTCGTTCCTCAACGCCGCCACGGCGCACTCGCCCGCCGTCGTGCTCGGGGCCGGCGCTGCCGGAGCCCTCGGGATCACCTCGGTGGGCGGGGCCGCCGAGATCTGGCTCGGGGACCACTGGGTCACCGTCGTCGGCATCCTCGACCCGGTCGGGCTCGCCCCTGAGCTAGACCGCAGTGCGCTGGTCGGGTTCCCCTTCGCCGAGCAGTCCCTCGGCGCCGATGGATCACCGGTCGAGATCTATGTGAGAACCGATCCGGTCAGCGTCGCCGCCGTGCAATCGGTGCTTGCCGCGACTGCCGATCCGGCCGCTCCACAGAACGTCTCCATCACCAACCCGTCCGATGCGCTGGTCGCCCGGGCCGACGCGTCGTCGGCGTTCCGGAGCCTGTTCCTGGCTCTGGGCGCCGTCGCGCTCGTCGTCGGTGGAGTCGGTATCGCCAACACGATGGTGATCGCCGTGCTCGAGCGGCGCAACGAGATCGGACTGCGGCGCGCACTCGGAGCGCGCCGGATCCATGTCGGAACCCAATTCGTGGCCGAATCGACGCTGCTCGCGACGCTCGGTGGAGCAGCAGGGGCAGTCCTCGGAGCCTTCGTCACGTCGGTCTACGCCGCCGCTCGTCATTGGAGCACCGAGGTTCCTGTCGGCGCCCTCCTCGCTGCCATCGCTGCAGCCCTCGTCGTCGGAGCGGTCGCCGGGATGTACCCGGCAATACGGGCCGCCCGCCTCACGCCGTCGGAGGCGCTGCGAGTCGTGTAGCCCCGCCACCGGTGGACGTTCTCCGACCCGAGCAGGAATCGAGAAGCGTCGATCACGGGGCCTCCGGTACGGTTGACATCAACACCAGGGGATGGACGCACGGCCGAACGCCGAACCGGCGTCCACCGAGACCCCGGCGATGTCCGCGCGGTTGCGTCTGCAGCTGACCGGGGGGGCACGGTGCACCGCGCCAATCACACGAAAGAAGGGAAGGGAGGACGGTCCATGAAGACCATGACGTGTCAACAATTGGGTGGTCCGTGCGAGTTTCCCCACCACGGCTCGACCGCGGACCAGGTCATCAAGGCGCAAGATCGACACCTCAAGGAACGGGTGGCCGAAGGCGATGTGACCCACGAACCCGCCCTCGAGGACATGAAGGGACGATGGAAGAATCCCATCGGCGGAATGGGGTGGTACCGGAGGGCCAAGCGCGATTTTCGGGACCTTCCCGAAGACTGATGGGTCACGAAGACTGATCGGCCGCAGAGTGCCCGACAGAGCGGTCACAGCAGTCAAAACGACACGGTGGTCTGGATGACGCGGACCGTCCGTTTCCGGCTACGCCGGGGACTGCACCTGCCGGATCACACAGGCCACGTCGGTCAGTCCGGGTGCGCTGGTGGCTGACCAAGGCACCTTGTCCCCGGGAGCAACGCGGGGAGTCACCACGATCCTGGTGTCGAGCACGGTGTCGCCCGGTTGAGAGACGATGTCAACGACGATCTGGTAGTTGCGGGTCGTCTTGGCGGAATTCGTCACATTGCCGTGGAGGATCCACGAGCCGGCGACCTCGGTGCAGGGACCGGTCGTCGTGACGTCGTGGCGGGCGTTCCTGGACAAGCTGAAGGGAATACTCGTTCCAGTGGTGGTTCGCACCGTCGTCACGGTGGACGCCGACGTGGAAGTCGACGAGAGCGACGAGGCCGAGCCGCCCGACGAGCAGGCGGCGAACAGCAGTCCAGCTGTCAGACCGAAAATGGTGGTTCCCGCGCGCATGCGGCCGGGTGGGGTACGCCGTACAGTGGTCCTCTTCACTGGCGCATGGTACCGAAAGCGGACGCGGAGGCCCACGATCGCCAGCTCCAGCCAGAAGGAGTGGACGTAGCAGACTCATCCGGCCGATGCGGGCTGTGACCGACCCGTGCCCCGGGTATGGATTCGGCGGGGTCGACCGGTGAGATGACGCCTGGAGATGGCCGACAACCGCCGTCGGGGTCACGGCGACCACAGCCGGTGATGTCGGTTGCACGAGGGTGCCCGTCCGGGCAGGATGTCGCGCAACGGGAGCGCGGATCTCCTGTCTTCAGTGAGTGGCCCCCGGCCACGGCGGAGGTGGCCGATAGATGAGTGCACGTCGTCGGACGGAGATCGTCCTTGCTTCTCTGGTGGTTCTCGTGGCGAGCACGGCCTCGCTCGTGGCCACCTCCACCGCGGCAACAGCTGCACCCGGCCCGGCGTTCACCTGCGCCACGCCGACCTACTTTCTCTCCCAGGGCACCCAGACGGCCAGCGACCCGACCAAGACCCAGCTGTACACGTCGACCGCCGAGACTGGCACGACGGTCTACACCACGCTGGGCTCTCCGCAGCCCGAGGTCTACAACGCCCTCGGCTTCGACCCCCTCAACCAGTACCTGTACTCGACGCTGCTCGGCGGGAACGTCCTCTACCAGATCGACGACACCGGGACCGCCAACTCGCTCGGCGCCATCAGCGGCTACACCGCCGTGCCCGACCAGCCGGCCGACGGTGCCTTCGACGCCTCGGGGAACTACTGGATCACCGGCGGAAACGGATCGACCACGGCGTACGAGATCAACGTCACCTCCACCCCGCCCAAGGTGATCAGCTCTCTCGCTCTCACCCAGTCCTGGCAGCCGATCGACTACACCCTGAACGGTGGCTTCATGTGGGGTCTGTACAACCGCACCCTCTACCGCCTCAACATGGCCACCGGCACGGTGAGCACCTTCAACGGGCCGTCCGGCCTCGAGGACGAGGACTCCGGCAACTACGGCGCGGCGTGGACCTACGACAACGGCAACCTCGGGTTCTCCAACAACGCGAACGGCAGCGTCTATCAGATATCGGTGACCAATCCGAGCAGCAGCACCCCCAGCTTCGCACTGCTCGACATGTCCACCGGACCCGTCGCCGGCCAGAGCAACGACGGCGCCACCTGCGAGCCGGTCGCCCCCCCGTCCACCGACCTCTCGATCGCCAAGTCCGGTCCGGCCACCGTGCAGCCCGGCGGTCTGGTGACCTGGACGCTGGTGGTGAAGAACAACGGCCCCAACAACAGCCAGGGCTTCGCCGTCGATGACACAGTTCCCAGCGGGTACACCAACGTGACCGCCAACTCAGGCTGCATGGTCGCCGGCACCAGTGTGACCTGCGCAGGAGCGGCCCTGGCCAACGGCGCCAGCACCACCGTCACCCTCACCGCCGACGCGCCGTCCACCTACGGCACCTGCACCACCAACAACGCCACGGTCACCGCTGACCAGATGGATCCCAATTCGGCCAACAACGCCTCCAGTGTGCAGACCTGCACCATGGGCAAGATCAACATCTCCAAGTCGGCCAGTCCGGGCAGCTACACGGCCGCCGGCCAGACGATCCACTATTCGTACCTGGTCACCAACGGGAGTTCGTCGAACATGACCGGCATCACGGTCACCGACCCCATGGCCGGGCTCTCGGCGATCTCGTGCCCATCGACCACGCTCGCCGCCGGAGCCTCGGAAACCTGCACGGCCACCTACACCACCAAGGGCTCCGACGTCACGATCGGCACCATCTCGAACACCGGTACCGCGAACGGCACCGTCAATGGGGGGCAGGTCACCGCGTCGTCCTCGCTGACCATCCCCTACTCGGCATTGACCCTGGCAAAGACCGCGGTGACCACCGGCTACTCGGCCTCGGGGCAGGCCCTCACCTACAACTACCTGGTGACCAACGCGGGCAAGTCGACCATCAACTCGATCGCCATTTCCGACAGCAAGGTGCCGGCCGCCAGCCTGACCTGCCCGAGCCCGTCCTTGGCGTCCGGGGCGTCGGAAATCTGTACCGGGACCTACGTGACCACCGCCGCCGACATGACGGCCGGGTCGGTGACCAACACCGCCACCGCTACCGGTACCGACTCCGTCGGAAACGGAGTGACCTCCAACCAGTCGCACGCCACGGTGTCGGCCAGGACGTCGTCGCTCTCGCTGGTCAAATCCTCCACCACGAGCGGCTACTCTGCCGCCGGCCAGACCCTCTCCTACGACTACGTGGTCAAGAACAACGGCACCACCACCATCAACGCGATCACCGTCTCCGACAACAAGGTGGCCCCGGCCAACCTCACCTGCCCGGGCTCGTCGTTGGCAGCAGGAGCCTCCGAGACCTGCACCGGCACCTACGTGACCACTCAGACCAACGTCGACGCCGGTTCGGTGACCAACACCGCTACCGCCGGTGGCACCGACCAGTACGGCCTCCCGATCACCTCCAACCCGTCGTCGGTCACCGTTCCGACCGCCGGCACCACCTCGTCACTCTCGCTCACCAAGACCGCCACCGTCGGCGGCTACTCCGCCGCCGGCCAGACCCTGTCCTACGACTACCTGGTCAAGAACACCGGCACCACGACCATCTCGGACATCACCATCTCCGACAACCTGGTGGCCGCAGCCAACCTGACCTGTCCGCAGCCCTCGCTTGCCCCCGGGGCCTCGGAGACCTGCACTGGGACGTACGTGACGATCCAGGCCAACGTCGATGCCGGCTCGGTGACCAACGTTGCCACCGCCGGCGGAACGAACCCCTCCGACACGCCGGTCACCTCGAACCAGTCCACCGCGACGGTGACGGCCAACGGTGCCGCCTCGTCGCTCTCGCTGGTCAAATCCTCCACCACAAGCGGCTACTCCGCCGCCGGCCAGACCCTGTCCTATGACTACCTGGTCAAGAACACCGGCACCACGACCATCTCGGACATCACCATCTCCGACAACCTGATCGCGACGGTCAGCTGCCCGCCCGGCCCGCTGGCCCCGGGCGACTCGGAGACCTGCACGGGCAGCTACTCGGTGACCCAGGCCGACGTGGACGCCGGATTCGTGACCAACAACGCCACTGCCATCGGTACCGACCCCTCCAACGAGCCGGTGACGTCGAACAAGTCCACGGTGACCGTGACGGCCCATGGCACCACCTCGTCACTGTCGCTGACCAAGTCCACCACCACCCCGAGCTACTCTGCCGCCGGCCAGACCCTGTCCTACGACTACCTGGTCAAGAACACCGGCACCACCACCATCTCGACCATCGGCGTTTCCGACAACCGGATCGCGACGGTCAGCTGCCCCGACTCCTCGCTGGCCCCGGGGGCCTCGGAGACCTGCACCGGCAGCTACACCACCACCCAGGTCGACGTCGACACCGGCTCGGTGACCAACGCCGCCACCGCCAGCGGCACCAATCCCGCCAGCAGCCCGATCACCTCCAACCCGTCGACGGTGACCGTGCCTGCCAGCGGGGCGACCTCGTCACTGTCGCTGACCAAGTCCACCACCACCCCGAGCTACTCTGCCGCCGGCCAGACCCTGTCCTACGACTACCTGGTCAAGAACACCGGCACCACCACCATCTCGACCATCGGCGTTTCCGACAACCGGATCGCGACGGTCAGCTGCCCCGACTCCTCGCTGGCCCCGGGGGCCTCGGAGACCTGCACCGGCAGCTACACCACCACCCAGGTCGACGTCGACACCGGCTCGGTGACCAACGCCGCCACCGCCAGCGGCACCAATCCCGCCAGCAGCCCGATCACCTCCAACCCGTCGACGGTGACCGTGCCTGCCAGCGGGGCGACCTCGTCACTGTCGCTGACCAAGTCCACCACCACCCCGAGCTACTCTGCCGCCGGCCAGACCCTGTCCTACGACTACCTGGTCAAGAACACCGGCACCACCACCATCTCGACCATCGGCGTTTCCGACAACCGGATCGCGACGGTCAGCTGCCCCGACTCCTCGCTGGCCCCGGGGGCCTCGGAGACCTGCACCGGCAGCTACACCACCACCCAGGTCGACGTCGACACCGGCTCGGTGACCAACGCCGCCACCGCCAGCGGCACCAATCCCGCCAGCAGCCCGATCACCTCCAACCCGTCGACGGTGACCGTGCCTGCCAGCGGGGCGACCTCGTCACTGTCGCTGACCAAGTCCACCACCACCCCGAGCTACTCTGCCGCCGGCCAGACCCTGTCCTACGACTACCTGGTCAAGAACACCGGCACCACCACCATCAGTGGCCTCGGGGTCACCGACACCCTGGTGTCCCCGGCCAACCTCTCCTGTCCCGACTCCTCGCTGGCCCCGGGGGCCTCGGAGACCTGCACCGGCAGCTACACCACCACCCAGGTCGACGTCGACGCCGGTTCGGTGACCAACATCGCCAATGCCACCGGCACCGACGCCCATGACAACCCGGTCGTTTCGCCCGGGTCGACGGTGACTGTGCCGGCGGTCGGCACCACGTCGTCGTTGTCACTGACCAAATCCAGCATCTCGAACGGCTACTCGGCCGCGGGCGGCACGCTCTCCTACAACTACCTGGTGACAAACACCGGCACCACCACGATCTCGTCGATCGCGGTCTCCGACAACCGGATCGCTGCCGTCAGCTGCCCGGCCTCGTCGCTGGCCCCGGGCGGCTCGGAGACCTGCACCGGCAGCTACACCACCACCCAGGCCGACGTCGACGCCGGCCAGGTGACCAACACCGCCAGAGCCAGCGGCACCAATCCCGCGAACAGCCCGGTCACATCCAACCCCTCGACGGTGACCGTGCCTGCCAAGGGCACGACCTCGGCCCTTTCCCTGGTCAAGTCCACCACCACCAGTGGCTACGCGTCCGCAGGGGACTTCGTCTTCTACGGCTACCTGGTGACAAACACCGGCACCACCACGGTCTCGTCGATCAGCATCTCCGACAACCAGCTGGCTCCGGCCGACCTGTCCTGCCCGGACTCCTCCCTGGCCCCGGGAGCCCATGAGACCTGCACCGGCACCTACATCACCACCCAGGCCGACGTCGACGCCGGTTCTGTGACCAACAGGGCCACCGCCTCGGGCACCGACCCCCACGGCAGCCCGGTCACCTCCAACCCATCGACGGTGACAGTGCGAGCGGCAGGCACCACGTCCTCGCTGTCGCTGACCAAGACCGCCGTCACCCCGAGCTATTCGGCAGCCGGCCAGACCCTGACCTACAACTACCTGGTGACCAACACCGGCACCACCACGATCTCGGCAATCGCCGTCTCCGACAACGTGATCGCCACGGTCAGCTGCCCGGACCCCGCCCTGGCTCCGGGAGACTCGGAGACCTGTTCCGGAAACGACACCACCACCCAGGCCGACGTGGACGCCGGCTCGGTGACCAACACGGCCACCGCCAGTGGCACCGACCCCTACAACAACCCGGTGACATCGAACCGGTCGACAGTGACCGTGCCGGCCAAGGGCACCACCTCCTCGCTGTCGCTGACCAAGACAGCCGTCACCCCGAGCTATTCGGCAGCCGGCCAGACCCTGACCTACAACTACCTGGTGACCAACACCGGCACCACCACGATCTCGGCAATCGCCGTCTCCGACAACGTGATCGCCAAGGTCAGCTGCCCGGACCCCTCCCTGGCTCCGGGAGACTCGGAGACCTGCTCCGGGAACGACACCACCACCCAGGCCGACGTGGACGCCGGCTCGGTGACCAACACGGCCACCGCCTCGGGCACCGATCCGCAGCACAACCCGGTCACCTCCAACCCGTCGAAGGCGATCGTGCCGGCCCGTGGAGCCACCGCGGCCCTGTCCCTGGTCAAGTCGGCGCTCACCGGCGGCTACTCGGTCCCGGGTGAGACCCTCTCGTACGACTACCTGGTGACCAACACCGGCACCACCACCATCTCGTCGATTGCCGTCACCGATGACCACGTGGCCCCGGCCGACCTGTCCTGCCCGAAGTCGTCGCTCGCCCCCACGTCCTCCGAGACCTGCACCGGGACGTACAAGACGACCCAAGTCGACGTGGACACCGGCTCGGTGACCAACACCGCCACCGCATCGGGCACCGATCCGCAGCACAACCCGGTCACCTCGAACCAATCGATTGCCACCGTGCCCGCCAGCTCCAGTCCCTCGATCTCGATCGACAAGACCACAAACGGGTCCGACGGGCTCGACATCCCGCTCGGCGCGGCGGTCACCTGGGCCTACCGCGTCACCAACAGCGGCAACGTGACCCTCACCGATGTGACGGTCACCGATAACATGGTGGCGGCATCCGCTATCAACTGCGGCGGCAGCTCCAACGTCCTCCCCTCGTTGGCACCCGGGTCGACGGTCACCTGCACCGCCACCGGGACCACGGTCGCCGGCAGCTATGCAAACACGGGCACCGTGACCGGGACCACGCCGACCAGCGGGAGCGTCCAAGCCAGTGACAACAGTGGCTACTACGGCGTGCAGGATCTGTCGGTCACCAAGACCGCCGACCCCACCCTCACCCGCACCTATGACTGGTCGGTGGCCAAGCGGGCCTCACCACCGCTCATCGAGCGGGTCACCGGAGGCACGGCCACGGCGGGCTTCATCGTGACCGCCACCCAGGCCGGCCACACCGACGGCCGCTGGAAGGTGAGTGGCACCATCACGGTGACCAATCCCAACAGTAACGAGACGATCACCGCCCAGGTGAGCGACGCCGTCGACAACGGGGGCACCTGCCTGGTGGCCGGGTCGTCGTCCGATGCGGTCCCTGTGGCGGCATCCGGCGCTGCGAGCGTCGCCTATGTCTGCACCTACGCGTCGGCGCCCACGTCGGCCAACGGGACCAATACCGCCACTGCCACCTGGGACCGGTCAGCGGCCGACACCCCGCAAGGCTCGGCCACCGGGAACGCAACCTTCACCTTCGGCACCGGATCGGTGGGGAACCCGGACAAGGCCGACCAGTGCATCCTCGTCACCGACACCTTCAACGGCGGTCCGGCGACCACGCTCGGCACCGACTGCGTCGGGGTCGATCCGGTCACCGACAACTTCGCCTACACCCAGCCGGTCACCGTGCCGATGGGCCTGACCACGCCGGCCACCCTCCCGGGCACGACGATCACGCCGACCACCGTGAGCTTCGCGATCCCGTCTGCAGGCAACTGGGGGTTGGTCCTGACCCTGCTGGACGGCCACACCCTGGCCTACGTCAAGGGGACGTCCGGCACGCTGTCGGTCCGGGTCCCGACCTCGGACACCTGCCAGTACCAGTACGACGTCCTGAAGAACGGGCAGTTCTACGAAGGCGCGAAGACGACCATCCCCCGCTGCGGAGGCCAGCCCAACTGCCTGACCTACCCGAACACGGCCACCCTCGTCCCGACCGGGCAGTCGGCCTCGGCCAGTGTCGAGACCTGTGGGGCGGCGGTCACCGGTGCCGAGGGCATGTCGTCCTGGAAGACGACCCTCCAGGGCGTCATCACCGGCGGGGCGAGCACCGGCGGGGTGTGCAACTCGGCCACCTGGCTCCGAAGATTCGCCCCGTTCCAGGACCTCGGTGCGACAGCCAGGTGCACCGCGGTCGGGACCTACGTGACCAAGGTGATCGATGCTGCCACGCCGACCTCGATGCCCACCATGCTCAAGGCCCAGATGCTGGCGACCGCCCTCAACGTCTACTTCAGCAACCCGAAACTGGGTGGCGACAAGATCGCCGCACCGGCGCCCATCGACCGGCTCTCGGTCGACCTGACCAAGGTGTGCAGCATGGTGGACACCGCCCACGGCTCGACATGCGGGAACCCGTTCGCCGACACCGCGACCGACGGTCACAATGCATGGGGCGGTGCCCCGAGGCTCACGGTGGCTGCCCTCCTCCTCTACGCCGCGAGCAAGTCGAACGTCGGTGGGACGGTCTGGTACGGAAGCGTGGCAGCCGCCCAGCAGGACGCCAAGAACACCTTTGACGCCATCAACAACCTGGCGGCGTTCGTGCCGTAGGGCCGACAAACAATTCTTCCGGCGTCGAACGCCCCGGGCCGCACCAGCCGGGGGTCTCCGACGACGGTTCCGGGGCACGGGGCCCCGAAACCGGGCACACTGCAGTGGTGCAGCGAGATCGGTCGACTCGGGGCGGCCGGTCCGCCGACTGCGTGGTGGTTGGCGGCGGCCTGGTGGGGACGGCCCTCGCCTACGAGCTGGCCTGCCGTGGGGCCTCGGTCGTGGTCCTCGACCGCCACGACCCGGGGCGGGCGAGCGACGCCGGGGCGGGCATCCTCTCACCGGAGACCAACCTGGACCCCGCACCGGGCCTCTTCGCCGTCGGGCGCGCCGCGGCGAGGCACTACGAGCGCCTGGTCGACCGGCTGGGTGCCGATGGGTGCGCCGACACCGGGTACGCCCGGACCGGTTCGTTGCTGGTCGCCGAGCGCCCGGGTGACGACGCCACCATGACGACGGCGTCGGAGCTGATCCTGGGGCGAGAGGTCGGGGTGGAAGAACTGGATCCGGAAGCGGCTCGCCGTCGCGTTCCGGTCCTCGGCACCGTGCGGCGGGCGCTCTACAACCCGCACGGGCGGCGGGTGGACGGCAGGGTCCTGCGTGGTGCCCTGCAAGCGGCCGCCGAACGACGGGGGGTGCGGTGGCAGCAGGGTGGGGTCACCGGGATCGTCGGTGGTCCCGGCTCGGGGCGGGTGCGGGCGGTGCGGACCGATCGCGGCGACCTCCCGGTCGGGGCGGTGGCCCTCTGCGGCGGGGCCTGGACCGAAGAGCTGGCCGGCGGCCTCCGGGCGACCCTGCCGGTCGGGCCCCTCAAAGGCCAGATCGTCCATCTCCATCTGCCGGATGCCGACACGTCGACCTGGGCCATCGTCCAGCCGGTGCTCGGCTTCTACCTGGTCCCGTGGCCGGGCGGCAGGGTGGCCTGCGGCGGGACCATGGAGGCCGCGGCCGGCTTCGACCACCGGGTGACCGCCGACGGGGTGCACCAGCTGCTGCGCGAGTGCCTGAGAACCGCCCCCGGCATGGCCGCGGCCGAGTTGGTCGAGGTGCGTGTCGGGTCCCGGCCGGTCAGCGCGGACGGGGTGCCGCTGGTCGGCCCGGTCCCCGGGTGGTCGAACGCCTTCGTCGCCACCGGCCACGGGGCGGAGGGACTGCTGCTCGGTCCGTTGAGCGCGGCGCTCCTGGCGGACCAGATGGTCGAGGCGTCGGGCGCCGGGCTGGCGGGGGCAGGACAGCTCGCCCCCGGCCCACCCTGGGATCCCGCGGTGGCCGAGGAGCTCACCAGGTGGTCCCCCGACCGCTTCGCCTCCTGACCGGCGGCCTGATCGGGCGACGGAAACGACCTGTCGAGGTCAGCTCGGGCAGGTGGTGACCTGCACTCCGGGTAACCCCACCGGCGCGTACGGGTCGGGATCGGTGTCCCCTGCGAAGCGATCGCGGATCCAGTGCACCATGTCGTCGAAGGAGGGACCGATCACTCCCGCATGGCTCTGGCCCGGATAGACCCAGCGTTCGAGGTCCTGGCCCAATGTGCAGAGATGCGATGCCAGGATCTGTGTGGACGCCACCGGGATCTGCTCGTCGGCTCCGCCTTGGATCATGAGCAGCGGCACGGTGCTGGCCGAGGCGAAGGTCTCCGGGTCGTTCTCGCTGAGGAGCTTCCCCCATGCGGGCACGGCGAACGGGTCGGTCTTTGCGAACTGTGCGGTGGAGTACTTGTCGACCACCCTGGCCAGATAGTCGGAGCACCCCTTGTCCAGCTCGGGGAGCAGGCTGATCCCGAGGGGGGTCAGGACCTGGGAGACCGGTGCCGCCCTGTCGCCATAGGCGGACTGGTACGCGCCGGCCACCATGAACAGGTAGTACCGGTACGGGCTCGTCTTGAGGAAGTCGTAGATCAAGTTGAACTGGGAGGGAGGTGCTCCGGCGACCACGCCGTCCAAGTGGAGGTCCGGCGCGTACGAGGTCCCGATGTCGAGGGCGAACATCGCGGTCTGCCCACCTTCGGAATGACCCCACACCACGTAGTTCGTGCTGGCATGGGCGGCCGCAAGATGGTGCGCTGCACGGACGATGTCGATGGTGTTGCGCGCGGCGCTCACACCGACGATGTAGGGCAGAAGACCGGGTGTGCCCTCACCTTGGTAGTCGCTGGCGGTGACCTCCCACCCTTGGTCGAGCAGGCCGTTGGTCAGCGGCACGGCTTGGGTCGGATCGAGTGAGGGGGCGCATTGGTCCGCCATGCCGTTCGTGCCGTGACCCCAGCTCACCACCGGGTATCCGCCCGGCGGCGCAGGGTGATCAGGGACGACCACCAGGCCCGTCACGACCACCGGCGTGCTGCGCACCGACTCCGACAGGTACATGACCCTGTAGACGGTGCCGTGCAGTCCACTGATTCCCGCCATCTTCTCGGACTTCACGAGGGTTCCGGGTGGTCCCGATGGCAGCGGTTGCGGAACGGAGTAGAACGCGGGCAGGCCGGCGGGCGCAGGCAGCGAAGACGGGCTCGAGGAGCCACAAGCCGCGCCCACGATGCACACCATGATCAGCGTCACAACCGGTGGCAGCGCTCGTGGGCGTGTTCGCCCGGATCCGGGGACCTGTCCACGTTCGACCTCGCGGCTGCGCTGCATCTTCTTCATGATCCCCCGATCCGGCACGACCAACCGTAGGTGTGGTCACACATGCTGCCTCAACGAGCGTCGCGGTCGGGTGATTGTCTCTACGAGTGCGCTTCGATCAGTGTGTTGATCTTCCGGTTCAAGGCCCCTTGGTCGACCACGTGGACATAGAGATCATGAGTGCGGCTCGGATCGGCTTTCCAGGACAGCCCTCCCTGGGCGTTGATATAGGCCGCACCGCCTTGACCCAGTTCCGAGAAGGTGCCCTGTGTTCCCCCGACCGCGTAGAGGAGCGTGGGGCCATCCCAGTCGCCGTCACCGGGTGGTCCACAGTGGAATTCCCACTGGTACACGATGCGCATCGGGTTGTCCGGTCTCACGGAGGTACAGAGTCCTCCTCCGACCTTGGTCTGGATCCCGACGTAGCCGTCGACCCACGCGATCGGTGTGGGCCAGTCCGTGCCGTTCACGACGTAGCTCGCCGAGGCCGGGTCCAGTTTCTGGTTGGTGACGGCAGGGGCACCGCCGGGGAACAGTCCGTCCTCGATCACCAACCGCTTCACCTTCGCCTGGAGCAGTGCCCGTCCGTCGAGCGGGCTGCCTTGCCCCGTTGTCGACCGCAGCAATCCTGCCAGGTTGGTATAGGCACCGATCGCGACAATGGTCACGCTGTGATTCGGTTGGTTCGCCAAGAGGTGGCGGAAGAGGGGGACCGCCCCTTGTACGTCGTTGCTCGATCGAACGGCATGAGGGAGCTTGTCGACCAGGTCGTTGGTATAGCCATGGGGTGCCGTATCCGCCGTGCTGCCGGCGACCGCGCCCAATGGGATATGCGGATGGCCGTAGGCGGTGTCGATGGCATCGATGGCAGCGACGGCGAGCGGGTTCGGGATGTCCGACATGATCCCGAGAATGTGCACAGAGCCCCGTTGTTGCAGGACGTTCGCCATGCCGATCGCGGTGACGTCATCCCACCAAAGGGACAGGTCGGAGTCGATGATGATTCGTGGAACGGTCGAGGGGCGCGCTCCGCTCTCGGGGGTCTGAGACCCGGCGAGCGTGAAGGACAGAAGGGCACCGAGCACGACGGCAATTGCAATGAGCGCCAGCGACAGAGCTACCACCCGACGTCTTCTCATTGCCATCGCTTCTTCAAGCTAGTACCCCCTCGGGGTTGGCTATCCAACGACCGTGAGCTTCCAGACGAGCGGTGCCCCGGGGACGGGGGTGCACGGAGTCGGGGTGCACACGTCCGGACCGGCGACGAAGGGCACGTCGACGGTGGCGGTTCCGGTTGCGACCGCTCGGAGAGTCGCCATGAAGCTGGTGCCGGAGGAGTGGCTCGCCGCGAGAGTGACGACGTGCGTGTTCGAGATCCCGGGTGGCCCCGGCCACGTACCACCGGACATGGCCTCACCTCCGGCCAGCACGATGGTGGAGCCGACCGTCACGCAGGTGCGGTCGGTCCCTCACCTGACTGCTCCCTCACGTTGACAGTTCCGCTCGGACAAGCGGGACGGGCTGGAGCCGGAGCAGCTCCGGTCGGTCCTTCGGTGGTCTGGGTGGGTTGCGGATGCGGGACGGGTTGCGTGTTGCCCGATGCCGACGGCGATGAGCACCCTGCGATGAACAGACTCGTTGCTGTCAGGACGGCCGGTCGCCAATTCGTCACCTGATCAACGAGGGCTCATCCCATGCTGGCGATGGCGCTGGTCCTGTCCTCGAACCCCCGGATATCGGAGACAAGTCCCCGACTCACGGTGAGCACCTGCCACCGTGGGGAGCCGCCGGCGTCCGCCACGTCCCGAGGACCGACCACGAGGCCGACGAGGATCTTGTTGCCCCGGACCACGGTCTCGGTGACCCCGGCCGGCACTCCGTCTGCCCGGCCCCGGTACCACGCGAGAACCTGGTGGCGATTCCGGCAGCCCGGATTCGAATCGTCCGGCGCTCCCCAGGTGACGTCGGGGTCGAGCAGGTCCTTGTACGTTTCCAGGTCTGCTGACTGGAGGGCGGTCCGGACGTGTGCAGCGATCAGCTCCATCTGTGCAGAGTCGGTTGGCATGTCTCGTGACCCTCCTTGCGCTGGCCTGTTCCTCGTTCTGTCAAGAAACGGCCGGTTCTACCCGGGTCGCATGGTGATACGGCGGCCCAGGCAGAGCCACCACGGGATCGCCCTACTCGACGATGGTGAACGTCGCCGCGCCGGACGTCACGGCCCGGCTGGCACCTTCATCGATCATCAGCATCTGCACGCCGACCCGGCCACCGGCCCCGCGAACCGCCTCGCCGTCGACCCGGAACGGCCCGATCTTGCCCCGGGCGAGGAACATGACGTGCCACGTACCGAGCTGAAGGCGATCCGTGCCGACGAGGTCGGCAGCGAGATCCATGGCCGCTGCCTCGAGCACGACGTGCTGTGGACCGATGTGGAGTGCTGCGTCGGGTGACGCGAACCCTCCGGAGAGCTCGGGGAGCGTCCAGTGGCCGTCAGGACGACGGTAGGCGCCGAACACCTGCCAGAGGGGTGGCAGCTCCGGCGAATCGATGATGTCAATGGGGTTCTCGGTCATCTTCTCCAACCCCTCGGGCACGTCGCCGATACTGATGCCCTGACCCTCGGTGAAGGCGATCACCCGATCGGGGTAATCGGCGTCGACGATGCGCGACCGGCTGAAGCCGAGCTGGCGCCCGAGTCTCAACGTCTCCGATCTGACCTCGATGCGCTGCGTGTCGTACCCAGGATCGAGGATGAACGCACTGTGGATCACCGGGTTGGGCACGGCCTCCAGATCGGAGCGTCCCCCGCCTTCCGGCGAGCAGATGGCGATCGGGGCGACCATCAGTCCGCCGGTCGAGTTCCTGAAGTCATGGCGGACCCTGACGATGTTGTCATCTTCGACGCCCACGTCCATCGATCCGTACCGTCGTCCTATGTACCGGTAGGTGAGCAGACCTGTCCACCGGCGCTCCAGCTCGGCGGCATAGGCGTCCTTGTCTTCCTTGAGTTCCCGGATGTCCTTCATTCGCTCGCTCACTCCATCAAGTTGCTCAGTGGTGCGCTGTGTGCGAAGACCGCCCGAGTCGGCTGATGCCGGGAGGTCCGGCCATGGTCGGTCGATCAGTAGTCCCGGGCCAGGTCGACCACGTTGACGAGATCCTGACCGGCGACGTACCGGGCAAGATTGTCATAGAAGAGCTCAGCGACGCGCTCCATATATCGGTCGGCGGACGCTGAACTGTGTGGTGAGATCGAGAGGTTCGGGGTGTCCCAGAGCGGACTGTCGGCGGGGAGCGGTTCCTGTTTTGCCACGTCGATCGCGGCGGCGCGGAGGTGGCCCGAGCCTAAGGCCTCGATGAGCGCCGACTCGTCCACCAGCGATCCTCGCGCCACGTTTACGAAGATCGCACCCCGACGCATCGCCGCGAACGCCGTCGCATCGAAGAGATTCGTGTTCTCGGCCGTTCCGGGTGCGCACACGACGACGATATGAGCCGACCCGAGCGCGTCCATGAGCCGGTCCGGTCCGATCACCTCGTCGGCCTCCGACGAGGACATATCGGGTGTCCACGAACGCCGCACCCCTACCACCCGGACGTCGAAGGCCTTCAATCGTCGTGCCACCTCCTTGCCGATTGCGCCCAATCCGACCACAAGTGCCTGTCGGCCGGCCACCACCGCCCCGAGCTTCTGACTCCAGACGTGGTCGCGTTGTTGTTCGCTGTGCTCATCGAGGCGTTTGTACACGGCGAGGATCCGTGCCAGGACCCACTCGGCGATCGGGACAGCGCCGATCCCGGCCGCGTTCGTGAGGACGATCGAGCTTCCCGGTATCCCGCAGGGTACGAACTGTCCGACGCCTGAACCGGCAGTTTGAATCCATCGCAAGCGGGGTGCGTACGCAGGTAGATCGAGCGGAGCGTCGAGGGTGATCATCACGTCGGCCCGAGCGAGTGCGTCCCGAAGGGGTTCGCCCATGGGTGGCTCCCCAGTTGCGAGATCACTTGCATTCGGTGTCTCTGACCGGCGGGTCCGCTGATCGTGCCCGAGGTCGTACGGCGCGGCGACCACCTCCGCACGAGGAGCGATACCCCGGATCCGCGCCGGGTCGATGACCGACCTCAGCGGGTCGTACGCAACATGGATGATCAGTCGTTCTGGTTCGGTCATCTTGGTGTGTATGCGTTCCACACGACGACGTCCTCAACCGGTTTGCGCCGGGAAACACTGGAGCTCCTCGGATCCCCGTGCCTGCCCGGACTCCTCATGTCGAGAGGTACCGGTCGAGCACGCGGTGATGGTGGATCAGGTTGGCCTCCTGCACCGGATTCAGCATCGCCCCCCGGTACCCCTTGGACGTCATACCCCTGGTCACCTTGACAAGGTTCCCGAAGTCCTGGTTGTTGATGAGGCCCCAGTCCTTCGTGGTCCAGTCCTCGTAGAACTTGCGTTCGACGGGTTTTGGGTCGGCGCCCGTCGGCACCCATTCGAGCGCCCAGTAGTCCAGGAGCGTGCTGTCGGGATCGAGGCCGTTGGGCCTGGCGCGGTACAGCGTGGCGTTGCCATGGGTGATCGGCCCGAGGAAGTTCGGGAAGAGGTGGATGGTCCCCGAGCCGCGGAGGTCCTTGTCCGTCAGGCCCTCGACGTCGATCCCGCCTCGGCGCATCGCGTTGCGCCTGAGCTCGTCGAAGACCTTTCCGACCGACTTCCCCGGAGGTGGCCCGTTCTTCTTGAGGTCCTCGAGGACGGCTTGGTCCTCACGTGGGAAGAGGCCGGCGATGGCATCGACGCGCTCGGCGAGCACCTCCGCCGGATCGACGTCCTCCTTCCGGAGGCCGAGACGCGGGCTCGGCCCGGCTTCGCGCTGGCGATCTTCGGGCACGTAGTAGCAGCTGTGCTGGCCCAGCTGCTCGTAGGTGAAGATGGTGTCGTTGAACCAGGAGAGCATCTGGGGATGCAGGGTCTGTGGGTGGTAGCCCTCGTTGAAGGCGTCGACCGCGGTCTTCCAGTTGCACTCGAAGACGATCGTCCGGTACGAGCGGAAGCGCAGGTTGTGGAACCGGTAGGTGGCGAACAGCTCAGGGATGGTGCCGAGGAACGAGTCGAAGGGCTCGCAGTTCGGGTCCATGTTCACGAAGACGAACCCGCCCCAGCGGCCGACCTGCACCTCGCCGAGGCAGACGAGATCGTCGGTCATGGCTTCCGGGAACTCGTGGCGGTCCACCACTTCCGCGATCTCGCCTTCGAGGCTCCAGCGCCACCCGTGGTACGGACACCGAATCTGGGGGGCGGCGAAGCTGCCCGTACCCGACACGAGCCGGGTTCCGCGATGCGGGCAGGCATTGAAGAAGGCTCTGACGTCTTCGTGGTCGCTGCGGACGACCAGAATCGACTGGTCGCCGATGGTGTACTCGAGAAAGTCGCCGGAATCGGGGATCTCCTCTTCTGGGCAAGCCACCTGCCAGACGCGGGGCCACAGGCGCTCCATCTCGAGGTCGAAGAACTCCTGAGACGTGTACCGAGCACCCGGGACGACCACCATGCCGCCGGCCTGCCGCAATGCGTGTAGGTCGTCGGTGATGGTCATCAGCTCCTGTCCGTCTGGGATCGCGGGCCTGCTCCGACGCCTGTCCTGGCCCCGAGCCGGCGGCCCGAGAACAGAATAATCTGGGCGGGTGACCCGGGGTCCGCTGAACTCGCTTGCTCGAGTGCGGGTGGTCGACCTCTCCGATGATCTTGCCGGGTCGTACTGCACGAAGCTCCTCGCCGATGCCGGCGCCGACGTTCTGAAGGTGGAGCCGCCTTCGGGTCATCCGCTGCGGATCTGGTCCCGATCCGGGTCGCTGGGTCGAGACGGCGACCCCGACGGCGTTCTGTTCCGTTTTCTCGCCGCCGGGCAGCGCAGCGTCACTGCCGACTTGGACGACTCCGCCGACCACGGCCGGGTGCTCGAGCTGCTGGCAGCGAGCGACATCGTGGTCAGCAGCGCACGAGCCGACCAATTGGACGCCCGAGGTCTTCGCTTCGCGGAGGTCCATGCGGTGAACCCCCAACTCACCATGGTGTCTCTCACGCCCTTCGGACTCGAGGGCCCGCGCAGCGGACAGCCGGCGAACGACTTCCTGCTCCAAGCCCTTTCCGGTTCGTTGCACAACCACGGGTCCCGCCGCCGCGATCCGCTGGTGGTCGGCGGCGGCCTCGGCGAATGGATCGCCGGGGCCTACGGTGCCGCGGGCGCCCTCGCGGCACTGGCCCGCCTCCGTCGGACCGGGGGCGGCGAGCTGGTCGATGTGTCGACGCTCGAGGCGCTCGCGGTGACGCTCGTGTGCTACCCATCGGTCTCCGCCTCGGTTCCAGGGGGCGTCCGCCGCCGGGCGACGGTCGAAATGGTTCCGGGTATCGAACCCTGCAAGGACGGGTTTGTCGGGCTGACCACCCTCACTGCTCAGCAGTGGCACGACCTCCTGGCGATGATCGACCACCCTGAACTCATCGACAATGCCGAGCTCGACAGCGCGCGTGCACGCGTCGCCCACGAGGCGGAGTTGCGTCCGGTCATCCACGGCTGGACCGAGCAGCACCAGGTCGCCGAGATCGTCGAACGGGCAGCCGCATTCCGCGTTCCTGCGGCACCCGTCCTCAATGGCGAAACCCTGCCCCATTTCGAGCCGCTCGCTGCGGCCGGGCTCTTCACCAGCAATCCCCGCGGCGGGTTCTCGCACCCTCGTCCGCCCTTCCTCAGCACGGCGACCGAGGCTCGCCCGGTGCCTCCCGCTCCGAACGTGGGTGAGCACACAGCAATGCCGTTCCGGTCCGGTCGTACCGGGCCACCGGCAGATCGGTCCGGCGAGCACGGATGCCCTCCGCTCGAGGGCGTCAGAGTCCTGGATGTCACCGCCTTCTGGGCCGGTCCGTCCGCAACCCAGTACCTCGGAGCCCTCGGCGCAGACGTGATCAAGGTCGAGTCCATCCAACGCCCCGACCCGATGCGATTCAATGTCGGCGTCTCGCCAAAGACCGAACGCTGGTGGGAGCAGGGATACCTGTTCCTCTCGGCCAACCTGAACAAGCGCGGCATCACGCTCAACCTCGGCGACGGCCGGGCCCGCGAGCTCTTCCTTCGGCTGGCCGCGTTGTCAGACGTCGTCGTCGAGAACTTCACGCCCCGGGTCATGACGAATTTCAAGCTCACGTATGACGACATCCGGGAGGTTCGGCCGGACGTCGTGATGGTCAGCATGCCCGGGTGGGGTATGGAGGGTCCGTGGCGCGACCGCCCGGGTTTCGCGACGACCATGGAACAGGCCTCCGGCATGGCCTTCGTCACCGGCTACGACGACGGCCCCCCGATGGCGCCCGGATTGTGCGACCCACTCGCCGGCGTCCACGGGGCATTCGCCGTCCTCGCTGCATTGGAGGAGCGCCGTGACAGGGGCCTCGGCCAGCACATCGAGGTGCCGATGATCGACCTTGCCGTGAACGTCTCCGCCGAGCAGATCCTCGAGTTCGAGGCCTATGGCGAGCTGATGACCCGGACGGGGAACCGCTGCCCGCAGGCCGCGCCCCAGGGCGTCTACGCGTGCGCCGGGGCCGACGAGTGGCTCGCACTGTCGGTCACGACCGAGGAGCAGTGGACGGCATTGTGCGAGGCCATCGGCGTCCATACCTGGGCCACCGATTCGGACCTTGCGACCATCGATCAGCGGCTCGCGGCGCACGATCGGATCGACGAGGAGATCGGAGGCTGGTGCGCGCAACGGGCGCTCGCTGCCGCCCTCGACGCTCTCGGGGCCGCCGGGGCTCAACCGGTCGTCCCTGCGTATGCCATCGACGAGGACCAGCAGATGCAGGCCCGCGGCTTCTGGGAACCGGTCACTCATCCCGTCGTCGGCGAGCACCGCTATCCCGGATGGCCCATGCACCTCTCGGGCAGTCCGGGAGGCTGGTACCGATCTCCGGCGCCGCTCCTCGGGCAGCACAACGAGGAGGTGCTCAACGGCTTGCTCGGCCTCGGGGCCGACGAGATCGCCGATCTGCGACAGGCGGGCGTGATCGGTGACCGCCCGCTCGGCCTCTGACCGTCATCACACAGAGAAAGGTGCGGAACATGAGCACGATCACCACCAACGACGGCGTCGAGATCTTCTACAAGGACTGGGGGTCGGGCCAGCCGATCGTGTTCAGTCACGGTTGGCCACTCTCGGCTGACGACTGGGATGCCCAGATGCTGTTCTTCCTGAGCCAGGGGTACCGGGTCGTTGCCCATGACAGGCGTGGACACGGCCGCTCATCTCAGATCGGTGAAGGTCACGACATGGATCACTACGCCGATGACCTGGCGGCTCTGACCGCGCATCTCGATCTTCACGATGCCGTGCACATCGGCCACTCGACCGGCGGCGGCGAGGTTGCTCGATACATCGCCCGCCACGGCGAGAGCCGAGTCGCCAAAGCGGTGCTCATCAGTTCGGTACCGCCGTTCATGTTGCAGACCGACGCGAACCCCGGCGGTCTGCCAAAGAGCGTGTTCGACGATCTGCAGGCCCAACTGGCTGCCAACCGGTCAGTGTTCTACCGGGCCCTGCCGTCCGGACCGTTCTACGGCTTCAACCGGCCCGGTGTCGAGCCCTCGGAAGCGATCATCGAGAATTGGTGGCGGCAGGGAATGATGGGGGGAGCGAAGGCACACTACGACGGCATCGTCGCCTTCTCACAGACCGATTTCACGGGGGACCTCAAGAAGATCACCGTGCCGGTGCTGGTGATGCACGGGGATGACGACCAGATCGTGCCCTATGCCGACTCCGGCCCGCTGTCGGCGAAGCTCCTGCAAAACGGGACACTGAAGACGTACCCGGGATACCCACACGGAATGCCGACCACCCAGGCCGGGACGATCAACGCCGATCTGCTGGATTTCATCCAATCGAGGTGAACGCCCAGGCGAGCAGGCCCTCCCCGGGGTCGTGAATGAGGGACACCTGGACGGCACGACGGCAATGGTCTGTCTCGATCCAAGGGGTGGGCGGCCCGTCACCAGCGGTCTCACCAGGGAGAACTCACCGGGGAGGATCATCCGTTGCTGCCCGCTTCGGATCATGGGCCAGGTCTGGCATCAGTGCCGCCATCGGGCGCACACTGAAGAAGTCGAGATTGCTGAGACAAGACCGAGAAACGGGAGGCCGAGATGACGGACGTCTACCAGAAGGACCCTGAGGTGATCGCCGAGCTCGACGATCGCCAGTACGCCGTGACCCAGGAAGGGGCTACCGAGCCGGCCTTCGACAACGAGTTCTGGGACAAGAAGGAGGCGGGCATCTATGTCGACATCGTCTCAGGAGAGCCCCTGTTCGCCTCCACCAAGAAGTTCGACAGCGGCTGCGGCTGGCCCAGCTTCACCGTCCCCCTCGAGCCGGCCAACGTGGTGGGGAAGGCGGACACGAGCCACGGTATGCTGCGCACCGAAGTCCGCTCGAACCACGGCGACAGCCATCTCGGCCACGTCTTCGACGACGGGCCACCCGAAGAGGGAGGCCTGCGCTATTGCATCAACTCGGCGGCCTTGCGCTTCGTGCCCTATGAGGAGCTCGAGGCCGAGGGGTATGGGCAGTACAAGGAGCTCTTCGACGAACCCAGAACCCAGAGATGAATGGAGGAACGATGAACGAACGACAGCCGCGCAGGCCACCGACCACCACGGATGCCGGCATCCCGGTCGCCAGCCAGGAGCACTCGCTGACGATCGGACCGGACGGCCCCATTGTCCTCCAGGACTTCTATCTCATCGAGCAGATGGCCAACTTCAACCGGGAGCGCATCCCCGAGCGCCAGCCCCATGCCAAGGGAGGCGGCGCATTCGGGACCTTCGTGGTCACCGATGACGTGAGTCGGTACACGAAGGCAGCGGTCTTCCAGTCCGGCACCGAGACGGACGTCATCCTGCGGTTCTCGACGGTCGCCGGTGAGCGCGGCTCACCGGACACCTGGCGCGACCCGCGGGGATTCGCCATCAGGTTCTACACGAGCGAAGGCAACCTCGACATCGTCGGCAACAACACGCCGGTCTTCTTCATCCGTGACCCCCTCAAGTTCCAGAACTTCATCCGCTCGCAGAAGCGCCTGGCAGCCAACAACCTTCGCGACGCCGATATGCAGTGGGACTTCTGGACGCTCTCGCCCGAGTCAGCCCACCAGGTCACCTGGCTGATGGGCGACCGCGGCATCCCTCGCAGCTGGCGCCACATGAACGGGTACTCGTCGCACGCCTACATGTGGGTGAACGCCGCCGGCGAGCGCTTCTGGGTCAAGTACCACTTCAAGACGCATCAAGGAGTGGAGAGCCTGACCCAGGCTGAGGCCGACCGGATCGCCGGTGAGGATGCCGACTACCACCAACGGGATCTCTACGAGGCGATCGAACGTGGGGAGTTCCCGAGCTGGTCGCTCAAGATGCAGGTCATGCCGTTCGACCAGGCCAAGGCCTACCGTTTCAACCCCTTCGATCTCACGAAGGTCTGGCCGCACGGCGACTATCCCCTCGTCGATGTCGGGCGCCTCACCCTCGACCGCAACGTCATCGACTACCACACCGAGATGGAGCAAGCGGCGTTCCAGCCCAACAACACGGTCCCAGGAACCGGACTCTCCCCCGACAAGATGTTGCTCGCCCGCGGGTTCTCCTATGCCGATGCCCATCGCGCCCGCCTGGGCGTCAACTACCAGCAGATCCCCGTGAACCGCCCCAAAGCAACCGTTCGGGCCTACTCCAAGGACGGCGCCATGCGGGTGGACAATGTGACCGACCCGGTGTACTACCCCAACTCCTTCGACGACGCGCCGGCCGCCGACGAGAACACCTATGCGGAGGACGCCACGTGGGCCGCCGACGGCGAGATGATGCGTGCCGCCTACACCTTGCATGCGGAGGACGACGACTTCGGTCAGGCCAACACACTGGTCAACGATGTCATGGACGACGGGGCACGGGACCGCCTGGTCGCGGTCGTCTCGGGGCTCCTGGCGGGTCTGCGCCGCGAAGAGGTGCGACAGCGGGCCTTCGAGTACTGGCGGGCGATCGACAAGGCCACCGGCGACCGGATCGAGGCGGCCGCGCTCGAGAAGCGTCGTAGCTGACCCTCAGTCCGGCGGAGATCGGAACCACTTCACGAGCGTCCGGCGACGAACGAGTACGGAGAACGAGAGATAGACCAGGCTCAGCCCAGGCGGTAGAGCTTCTTCCCATTCTCGGCGAGGATCTTGCGGCGCGACTCGGGTCGGAGCGTCGCCATGGCATCGTGCACATGCTCGAGCGGCTTGGGCCAGAGCGCGGTCGGGTGGGGAAAGTCGGTTTCGAACATGACATTGTCATCGCCGACCTTGTCGACCAGCTCTTGAAGATGCCCGCGGCCAGTCTCGAACCACATGGTGGCGTACCAGTTCGACTTGAAGTACTCCGAAGGAGCCTTGCCGAGCTCGGCCGCCTGTGCGGGAGCGTTTTCGGGGAGCTCCCAGTCCATCGTCTCGAGGATGAAGGGAACCCAACCGATCCCGCTCTCCACGGAGACCATCTTGAGTTTCGGAAAGCGGTCGAAGATTCCCGCAAAGATGGTGTTGATCACCACTCGGGCGTTGCCGATGAAGAGCATCGCTCCACCGATGGCGGGCTTGACGAACTCGTCCTGTGACTCCCAGAAGTACTGGCCGAAGAAGTTCATCGCCGTGAGGCTCGCTCCGATGTGGAAGTGGATCGGCAGCTCGAGATCGGCGCAGACCTCCCACAGAGGGTCCCAGGCCACGTTTGCCAGGTCCGGGGAGCCGAGGTCCTGGGGATCTGAGGTCATGTTGATCCCCCGGAGTCCCATGTCGGCGATCCGCTGCGCTTCGCGCACGCATCCCTCGATATCCCAGGCGGGCAGAATCGGCATCGGCAAGAGCCGGTTCTTGGTGCGGTTCTGTATCTCGGCCCTGGAGTCGTTGAAGATCTCTACGCACAGACGGCGCAGCACGGGATCCTTCACATCTGCGAGTGCATGACCTCCCAATCCAAGAGCGTTGGGGTAGGTGACCTGGTGTTCGATTCCCATGTCATCGAGAACCTCGAGACGGGCGTCGATGTCCCACGCTGCCACATGGGACCGCTCGAAATCCCACTCGAGCATCGATTCCTGGAATGGATGCTTCACGCCGGCCCTGTCGATGGTGCTGCCGCCGCCGGCCTTTCCGAGAGCGGTTCCGTCAATGACCCATGTCCGCTCTCCCTCGACCTGCTCGACGTGAAGGATCTCGCTCTTGTAGGCAGCGGGCGCCCTCTTCGTCCAGAGATCGTCGACATCGGTGAGGTGGGAGTCAGCGTCGACAACGGCAAGGTGCTCAGGCACGACCGAGGTGGGACTCATGCGGTTCATCCTCCAGCTTCAAGACCAAGGGACAGATGCCCTCTCCTGAGGTTAGTGCTGGCGCAGACAGCGGACCCCGCCGGCGCTGGAACGCCCGCGGCAGCCCGACCCGACCTCCTCCACGTCGGCGGCAGGGTGGCTGCAGGAAGCGACTGGCCGGCGCCGCAGGGCACCGCTGCCGCTATCACCGGTTTTGACCTGGGATTATGTGGCGTGAACGTCCGGGGATCCCACCCGTTGCCCGGGCAGGAGCGGAGGCCGAGCCATCGAGCCCGGCAAGGTTCGGGACCGACTTCTCGGGTGCCCGCGAGCGGTGTCCAGGTGTCATGACCGGATTACGACGGGGTGCTGGCTTCCTCGTCCACCGACCCGGAACGTCCTGCCTCGCCGAAGTGCACGACGGTAACCACCTTGTTCGCTCGGAATGGGTACGGTTCTGGGTAGTCGACGACCCGGACCCGACCGGAAGGCCGGTAGCGATCATGGTCGATGACGTCACGGGGAACGTAGGGGTCGCGGCCCATGCTCCGAAAGAGCCGAGTCGTCGGCTCCCAGATCGTTGCCTGTTCGTGCCAGCGGAGAAGATCGAGCTTGCGCAGCAGGATCATCAGCGTCACAAGGGTACCCGCCATCACCCCTGCAACCACCGAGCCCAGTGGCGTACCGCCCGGCAGCACCGCCAGCAGGCCCAGGAGCACGACGAGGAGCAAGAGGAGTCCCGTCCATTCCAGCGATGACATCGCCTGCCCCGTCGCCGCCTCGATCGAGGCCCGGTCGTTGTCGATGGCAAAGCAGCGTGCAACCAGCTCCCTGTAGACGGCGTCCTGTTCGGGGTTGGTTGGGCGCAACGCGAGAATGGCCTGGATGAGGACGCGAAACGACGACGAGGCCCGGTGGTAGTCCACGAGCCGGTAATCGATCTGGTCGGTCAGATGCCGGTCGATCAGCTCGCGGATCTTGTCTCGCTCGGTGACGTCGAACACCGCCACCGCGTCGTGGATGGTAAGCAGCGTGGCGTCGCCACTGGCCACGAAGTCCTGGACCAGAATCAGCCGCTCGCGGGTGCGGACGATGGTGAAGGCCAGGAGGACGCCGAACATGAAGGCGGCCATGCTGGCCAGCGCGACGTCCACCCGTATGTCGCCTCGCCTCGAGCCGACGACCAGGGAGACGGCGGCGACGACTGCCCCTGCTCCGACTGCCGGCCAGAGGACGACCTCACCACGGGCTACGTCCAGCCACGAGGCACGGAGATGCTTCACGACCTGAGCGCGAGTTGAGAATTGCTGCCGGCGTAGGAGCCCATGACGGCAGTCTGCCCGAACCCGGTGAAGGCCCGCCAGAGTGCGACTGGACGTGCCGATCCCGAAAGGGACCAGGGTTCGGCGTTCGCACTTACGGGCGCGGCTTCGGTGTGCGGGGCAAAGCGCGATCGGTGCTCCTACTTCGGTCTTGCGGATCGAATGGAACTGGGCACCCCGTGGCTGGTGCCGTCCAGGAATACCGAGGTGACGAGAGCAGCGGCCTTCTCGACACCGGCGAGGGGCTGAGCGGCCATGAGTGCCGCGCCTCGAGCTTCAAACAAGAGGACCAGCTGGTCGGATGCCAGCTGAGACGATGGCTCGCCGCTGAAGACCGTAGACGCACTAGAAAGTTCCTGAAACAGGATCTGTGGACAAGGGTTGCAATTCCCACACCAAGCACCGAGGGCACGGAGCCAGACGGTCTCCGGCGGATGACACAGCACCCACCCGAGGGGCAGGATGAGACGCAGCGGGGGGCGCGGCCGGGGAGGAGGGGTGTCCAGGCTCGACGTCTTCAGCTTCGAGGTTCCCGAGGAGTGGGAGCGGGCTCGGGCCGGTCTAGGGCCGAGGGCAGTTGGTTTCGCCGTGTTATGCCCAGTTTGTCGAACGTTCGGGCCAGGTGTCCTTCGACGGTTCGAACAGATACGGACAGCACATCTCTCTCGATCGAGGTGTGATCCATTACGCAGCTTCGCCATCCGAGATCCTCTCGGATGGCGATATCTGGCGGCTGCACCTCGGTGCAGCAACTTGACGGCGGAGTCGGCCGCGGACATCCCTTGAGCATTCGATCAGACTGAGGAGAAGATGATGAACGCACACCAAGAGGAGACGAGCCCACAACAGGGCCAATCATCGGTACGGCTGCTCCCGCTCTCGAAGAGTCCATTCCCCGCTCCGACAGATCGGGACATGTTGCCGTCCGAACGACGCCTGTTCGTGAATACCCACCGGACCTGCGTCTTCGGGTACGGCCGTCAGTCGGATGGGCCCGCAATGTCCGTCGTCTACTACATCCCATCGGAGAGCGGGGATCTGTATGTATCCACGATGGCCGATCGGGCCAAGGCCAAGGCCGTGGCGAGGAGCGGAAAGATCAGCCTGTGCATTCTGGATGAGACGTGGCCCTTCGCCTATCTGCAGGTGTACTGCGACGCCGTACTCGATGACGACGGCGAGGCCCTGGTGGACGTCATGATGGCGGTGGCCGAGCGCATGTCGGGTGAGGCGTTGGGTCCGGAACTGCGCCCGTTGGTGAAGACCATGGGGGAGGAGGAGGGGCGGGTCCTGGTGCGCTGCCGGCCCTACTCGACATTCGTGACACCGCCGCGACACCTGCACCGCAATGATCAAGAAGAGCGGCTGACCCATTGGGTTTCGGCGTCGATGCCCTGGGACGCACCAGACATCCCGGCTTCGGCATGACCCTTCCAATTCGCCACCCAATCGGAGTCGGGCCGTTCCGACAACACCGTGGAGGTTATGAACGATGTTCGAACCCGTCTTGGTCAGCTGAGCTGGGCAAATGCGGTGCGGAAAGCCGAGCTGGTTCCAACACCGTGCGACAAATGCTCGTCGCACGGACGCCCTCCAAATTGACGGGACTACGTTTGTACCCCTCCCATAGCCGCCTCGCTCCCAGCGTGAGGGATAGCCAGTGGGCTTGCCAATTGGTCGTTCAGCAGCTCGAGGGAGCTGCACAGCTGGGCGAAGCGCCGCGGCCCCAGAATCTCTGAAATCCGCATCTGGGCGGCCCCCGCCGCGGTGTAGATCGTCCGCTCGAGCCGCCGTCCCTTGGAGGTGAGTCGGATCACGCGGGCCCTCCCGTCGGCCGAATCGGGCACACGCAACAGGTACCCGTGTTGTTCCAGGTGCCCGAGGAGGTCGTTGATTGACTGCTTCGTGATCCCCACCCGGTCCGCTAGCTGGCTTGGACGTAGTCCGTCGAGGCCCGGATAACGCCAGAGCCCGACGTGCGCGGCGCTCAGATCCTCAAATCCCGCTGCAACGACGCCCTCATACAGCTGATCACGGACCCACAGCCAAACGACACGGAACAGGGCGCCGATGTATGGGCTTCGCTGGTCGCTGGGGTGGTCGAAGGAATCGCTTGACATCGTAGTAAGGCTACCATACGATGCTAGTCGTAAGGACTCCGTACTAATGATCGAGAGAAGGATCCTTCTAGGAGGTGGTCGAAATGACGACAGCGATTGTTGATTCCCCCGAGAACGACGAAGCGCAGGCGTGGTGGTTCCTCGACACCTTGGTCATTGAACACCGCTGCGCACCCGAAATGGACACCGTCGTGCTCGAGATGACCTTGCCAGTCGGCTCGGCGCCCCCGCTGCACGTCCACGACGACCTTGACGACACCTGGTACATCCTCGAGGGCCAGATGGTCGTGCGCTGTGGTGACGAGGAGCTGGTCGTCGGCGCCGGGCACTGGGTCTCCATGCCCCACGGGGTGCCTCATACGTTCCTTGTGGTTGGTGAGCGCGAGGCACGGATCCTTCTCGTGCACGACAACGCCAGCTTCCGGGATCTCATCCGCGATCTCGGCACTCCAGCTACGGCGCCTGTTGTGCCGAGCAACCCAACGTTTCCGCCCATGGAAGAACTGGCGCGTATCGCCGCCTCGCACGACCTCAGGCCGATCGGGGCCCCGATGAGAACCGAAGATGGCGACAGCATCCTGGCCGCCAGCTGAGCGAGCCCCGTCCATCCAAGGGGACGAACCTATGCAAGCCCTGGGGCATGTCGTGCTCAAGGTGCGTGACCTGCAACGGTCAGAGAGCTTCTACCAGGGAGTGCTGGGCATGACGCTCGTCTCGCGGATCTCCGAGCCACGGATGGCTTTCTTTATCGTTAGATCCAGACGGGAATGAGATCGAGCTGTACATCGGCAGCTCGGACACTTGGCCAGGGTGCCCCTGACATGCCTCGTTCGGTAGGGGACACTTGAACGATCGCCATCGCAAATTGCACCTATCCCAGGGCTCATGAGCCGTTCAGGATCAGGTCAGCCTCGGCGTCGGCGCTCATTTCCGGGGTTCGAACAGCGTCCTTTGCCTTGGGAAGCGACCGGAAGCTAACAAGGCACGGCTCGCCGCAAGGTCGGCTCCGGAAGTGATGGGACCATGTTCGAACCCCTGCAGAAGCGCCACGCGTCGACTAATCGCACTGGTGGTCAGTCGCCTGCCCAGCATCCCAAAATCGTGTCACTCACAGTGACAGCCACGTCCCCAGAGCTCGTGGGGGGCTGACCGAACTGAGGAGGAAGGCCGGCGGAATCGACCACCAGCACCTTCCAGTCCTTTCGTACGACAACTGAACCATTGGTGGTCTGGAACGCTCCCTGGCCCAGATGCTGAAGGGTCCGGGCCTTCCCCATCTGGATGGCCAGCGTCTGGAAATAGGAATAGGTCTGTGTCCAGCTGGAGAGTTCCTTCACCGAGACCACCATCGAACCCGTGGAATAGCCGTACGTGCAGGAATAGAGATGATCGATCCAGGTCGGAGCGGAGACCGTCCCCATCTCTCCCAATGCTGCGGCGAACTTCTGTCGTGCCTCGTTTGTACAGACCATCTTTGAGATATTCGAAGGGTTCTTACTGGCCGGACGCGGTGCCGACGTCGTTGGGGTTGCGGTGGCGCCTGTGCTGCAGCCGGCTACGAGGAGCGCAGAGCAAATGGCCATGATCAGTGTTGGCCGGCAAGATCCACGGCGAAGGCAAGCACTCCAGGGAACGAAACGGAGGCTTGACGGCTTTCCTCCGGTCAACTCGGGCGCTGCTGGGATCTCACCGTTCGGCCTTTCGTGTCCTGCGCTCGAGAGCATTGAGCGCCCGGCGAAGGACGGCTGCTTCCGAGGCCGACAGTGTTTCGGCAAATCGGAGAAGAGCAGCGTCGGTGTCGCGGTCCACGGCGAGCGCTTCATGCATCAGGACGGCGGTGTGGGCACCAGGGGTACCGACGCTGGTGAACAGGACGGTGCGTCCGTCCATCCGGCGGTGCACCAACCCCTTGTGCACCAGGCGATCGAGGACCGTAGCCACTGTCGTGTAGGCATACTGAGGGAGCACATCGGCCACGTCGCGCACCTTCATCTCGGTGTCGGACCTATTCCAGAGGATCTCCATCACTCGCCGCTCGAGGTCGCCGAGCCGGGCCACGCCACAGCTGCAGTCGTCGCAACCACAGGGATCGCAAGAGCACATCGGGTTATCGCAGGTCGTGGTCGCACTCATCACACACGACCCTCACTTCGGCGGTCGGCAGGTAGTTGTGTCACAGCATCAACACCAACATGTAGCCCATGGTCACGCACATAGCGATATGACACACACCCTCGAGCCGGGGTGCGAGCCACTGGGTACTCGGTCTGCCCACGCCGTCATCCGCGGAATCGGAGTTCTCGGAAACGGTCGGCACTCCGCCGCCCACCGAAGCAAACGCGGGTGCTCTCTGGCCCTGAGCGGTACGAGACGCAGACCAGTGCCGCGATCCTGTCCAGCTCCCAGATCGCCGAGGCGAAGAGCGCAACGATGAAGGCCAGGGGCAGGAGGACGAAATTCGCCGTTCCACCGGTGGCCGCTCCCATGGCCATGCTCCCCCCGGAATTCACAGCAGCTGGTACGGCGGCCAGGTACATGTAGAGCATGGCCAGTGACATCACCAGGTGGATGAGTCGGCGGGAGAGTCGATGCACATGCTGGCCATGTGCGAGCCCGGTGCTCGGATCCCGGACGAACTGGTAGCAACGCCAGACGAACCATCCGGCGAGGACGGAGAACATGAGTTCCCACACGCCGACCGGGAGGGGATTCAGGTCGGAGACCAGCATGCCCGCCATGGCCGTCCCCATCAGGACGTGGGCGACGTCAACGTCCGGATGTGTCAAGCGCGACAGTCTGCGGGCCGCAACCAGCCGACCCGCGCTGTAGGCGGCCACAGCGATCATTACCGCTGCGAAAATGTCGTTCAACCAACCCGGATTGGTCACGTCATGCTCCTTCGGGACGAAGCGTCAGTTCAGTGGTGACCGCGTGATCGGAACGGGGGGACAGCCTCCAATAGGAGACAGCCAAGAGGATCAGGAGGGGGCCGGAGTTCACGTCGGTGGCCCCGTTGGTGAAGAGCGCTCCGAAGTTCTCACCCACCACCCAGAACGTCAGACCGATCACAGCAGCCAACGCCACCGTCGCATTGGCGAACGAATCCGGCAGATAGGTACCGACGGCCACCACCAGCAGCAAGATGGCCAGCACCAGCGTCACGGCCAGACCATGATGATCCACCAGGCTGGCCAGATGGTGGTCGATCCATGACACCCACCCTGGCTCGCCCGTGGCCTCGGTCGTGATCAGGTCGTGGAGACCTCGGGACGAACGGTTGGCACCGAGGACGGCAAAGTAGGAGAGGGAGCCCCAGAGCACCAGCCAGAGCCCCTTGGCGACGGGGGCGCCGACCGCCCGTGCTGCGATGAAGGGAGCCTTCTGGCCGGGCCGATCGCTCGGCCACAGCAGCACGGCCAACACTGCGTAGAGCATGACCGCTCCGGGGGCCCCGTTGACGGGATTGGCCGTCCCGTTGAAGACGCCCCCAAGCCCCTCACCGACCCACCACACGCCGACCGCCCAGGCAATGGAGACGGCCAGGCCGATCCTGACCGTTGGCCGCCACGCGATGGCGGCAGCGATCGCGGTCTGTGCCACAGCGAAACAGGCGTCGGTGAGCACGGCGTGATGGCCGATCGTCGACCCCGACCAGGAGATCGGACGAGCGATGATCGAGGGGTTGCCTTGTGACATGCCCGAGATCATCTGGAGGCCGAAGCTCTTGGTGAAGAAGAACGATTGCAGCTGCAGGATGCCGTCGATGAGCCAGATGGTGGCCAAGACCAGCTGCAGCGTTCTCCGACCATCCGGTCTGGTCCATTCGTGAAGCCCGGCTGTCTCGATGACAGACCTGGGTGAGACTGCCAGGGCTTCCGACCCTCCGCTCAATGTCGTCTCGCTCGTCACCCAGATCTCCCTTTTGCCGCTCCCACGCGCCTAGAGATGGAGCACGCCACTGTTGAATCCAGCGATCCCGCCTTCCAACTACCTCCCGTAGTAGAGGAGTATGCCGAATCAATCCGCGCCGGTCAAGCGCCATCGCCCTGCCGATTTGGACAGGACCTGAACGTGGTTAGGACCGGGCCTGGAGCCCGGAATCTGGTTGGCAACGAGCGGGGTGGGCGAATGGGACAGACGACGTCAGCGTCAGCGAGCTATTCGCAGCTCACGGCTTGCTCCCACTGGGGTGGTCTCGGTGTGGAGGCTCGGACGGGGACCGCCGAAGTGGCGGAGACGTGAGCTATTCCAGACGACGAACCCCGATGAGAACGCCATGGCGGCTCCGGCAATGAGTGGGTTGAGCAGTCCGCAGGCAGCCAGAGGAATTGCGGCAATGTTGTAGCCGAAGGCCCACGCCAGGTTGCCCCGAATGGTCTTCAGCGTCTGCCGGGCCAAGCCAATTGCGGTTGCCACGACCCTGAGGTCGTCACGCGCGATGATCAGGTCGGCGGCATTGAGGGCAACATCGGTGCCCGATCCGACGGCAAGACCGAGGTCGGCAGTCACCAGAGCTGGTCCGTCATTGACGCCGTCCCCGACCATGGCGACCGAATGACCCTCGGACTGGAGCCGGCGTATCAGCTCCATTTTCTCCGTCGGGAGTGCACCCGCTACGACGTCGGTGATGCCAACCGAAGCAGCAACGGCATGAGCGGTCGCCTCGCTGTCCCCCGTCAGCAGAATGCAGCGCAGCCCTAGGGCGCCCTGGAGTTGTCGAACTGCACTGGCCGCGCTCGGTCGAATCGTGTCCGCCAGGGCAATCCCTCCAATCACGATCCCGTCGCGACTGACGAGCACAGCCGTCCGTCCCTCCTCCTCCCACTCGCTACACCGATGTACGAGGCCGCTGGGCACCCCGGAGTCCGGGCTGTCCAGCAGCTCCATTCTCCCGATGGTGATCTGCTGACAATCAACGACACCACGGGCACCCAGACCCGGGAGTCCCTCGAACTCTTCGACGACAAGCAGGCCGCCGAACTCGCTCAGGGCCGCCTCGGTGATGGCCCTCGCCACCGGGTGCTCGGAGGCCTGCTCCAAGGCTCCCGCGACCTGCAACAGCTCGGAGCGGGTCACTCCAGTCGTCGGAAGCACCCCGGTCACTGCCATGTTCCCCTGCGTGATGGTGCCTGTCTTGTCGAGAACGACGGTGTCCACCTGCCGTGACGCCTCCAGCGCTTGGTTCCCCTTGAAGAAGATGCCGAGGCTCGCACCACGACCCGTCGCGACCAGGAGCGCCATCGGTGTGGCCAACCCCAGGGCGCACGGACAGGCGATGATCAAGACGGACAGGGCGGCGCTGAAAGCCTGCTCTTTCGAGCCGCCGACCAGCAACCAGACAGCCAGCGTCGCCGCCGAGATGACCATGACAGCAGGTACGAAGTAGCCGGCGATCCGGTCAGCCAGCCGCTGGACGGCTGCCTTCTGATTCTGGGCGTCCTCGACCAGGCGCACCATGTGGGCGAGCTGAGTGTCTCCGCCCACCTCGGTGGCCCGCACGATGAGTCGACCGCCCACCGCCACGGTTCCACCGATCACCTGGTCACCCAGAGTCACGTCGAGAGGCAGGGACTCGCCGGTCATGACGCTTCGATCGACGCCGGCATTTCCACTAATCACCTCGCCATCCGTGGCCACGGTCTCGCCGGGCCGGACGATGAACCGGTCGCCAACGACAAGGTCGTCGATTGGCACTCGTTTCTCGTTTCCTGAGGCGTCGATGACGGCAACGTCCCGAGCCCCGACGGCGGCCAACGATCTCAGTGCGTTGCCGGTGCGGCGCCTCGACCATGCCTCGAAGTACCGCCCGGCGAGGAGGAAGGTAGTGACTCCGGCGGCGACGTCGAGGTAGATCGCTCCTCCCGCGTGCCGGAAGACGACGTCCACAGCCGGTTCGACCGACCTGCTGGTGTCCTGCCAGAACATGGCGTAGAGCGACCAACAGGTTGCCGCCAGGATTCCCATCGAGACCAACGTGTCCATGGTCGATGTCCCGTGACGCGCTGCCCGGTATGCCGCCCGATAGAAAGGCCAGGCTGCCCAAGTCACCACAGGAGCGGCCAACACGACCATCAGCCACTGCCAATGCGGGAACCGGGTAACTGGAATAAGCGAGAAGATCAGCGACAGGTCACAGAGGGGCATGAACAACAGCGCCGAGACCAGCAGACGACGACCCAGGAAGTGGACCCTCTGGTCATCGTCGGCCGCACCGTCTGCGGCCGAGTCATCATCGACGAGCTCTGCGGAGTACCCGGCATTCTCAACTGCATCAAACAGTGCCTCAACGCTCGTTGAAGTTGGCGCGATGACTCGGGCCCGCTCCGTCGCATAGTTGACACTGGCTTCGACGCCATCCAGAGCGTTGAGCCTGCGCTGAATGAGGGCGGCACATGCTCCGCAGGTCATCCCGGCGATGGACAGCGAGATCTCGTTGGTGTCCGATTTCTCGGCCACTGCGTCTTGTGTAGAGGTCGTGAGGGTGATGATCCAACTCCCTCGGCTCTGAGCGCTGGTCCCATCGTTCCGGCCGAATCGGGTGGGCGGTGACTCACATGCTACGGAGCGTTGGTGCGGCCGTGCACGGACGCATCTTCACGTAGTCACCTAACAATTGACCCGCTCCTACGCGCCCGCTCAGGTCTCCGGGGTTCGAACATCGCCATTTGCCTCGGTTGGCGAACGGACGCCAAATACCCATCGACTGGCGAACCGGTGGGGCGGCAAATGGACGCCTATCCGCTCGTCCTCTCTGTTCGAACCCCTCTTGGGCCTTTTGACCAGGGATTTTGAGGTGCGAACCCTGAATTGGGGCGGTACTCTCGTCTCTGCGGACCTCGCCGTCGCGCCGGTGAGCGGAGTGATGGGACTTTGTTCGAACCCCGTCCCGAGTCACCGTCGTCGACCGATCATGCCGGGAACGTGAACCATGTGGGGGCGCGGAGTCATCGGGCCCAAGCAACAGGGCGTTTGTAGCCGCTACAGGCGCTGTCCACACACCATTCCGGCCGGGATACCCGTGAAAACAGGGGGGATGTGTGGCCGGGGCCGGAAAGCAGGACCCGAACACGATCTCCCCACATGAAGGCACCGGACGCAACCGAACATGGGAGACTGACCCACCAGGCGATCGGGGATCGGCGGATGACGTACGACGGTTTCATTTCATACAGCCACGCGGCCGACGGCCGCCTTGCACCTGCATTGCAACGCGGGCTGCAGCGGCTGGCCAAGCCGTGGAACAGCCGTAGTGCCCTTCGGATCTTCCGGGACGAGACGGGCCTGTCGACCAATCCGCACCTGTGGTCGGCCATCGAGCAGGCGCTTGACGAAAGTAAATGGTTCGTCCTTCTGGCCTCGCCGGAGTCGGCGGCAGGGGATGATGGGAGGAGCCAAGGCCCACTACGACGGAATCGTCGCCTTCTCTCAGACCGATTTTACTGAGGACCTCAAGAAGATCACGGTGCCCGTATTTGTGATGCATGGCGATGATGACCAGATCGTGCCCTACGCCGACTCAGGCCCGTTGTCCGCGCAGCTCGTAAAAAACGGGACCCTGAAGACCTACCCGGGATTTCCACACGGCATGCCGACCACACAGGCCGAGACAATCAACGCCGATCTGCTGGCTTTCATCCAGTCCAAGTGACCCAGTCAGACCCAGCTTCCCTCACCACACAGCCGACAGTGCCCCCCGTTCGTTCGGGGGGCACTGTCGTCGAGTCGGTCAACCTCGGGGGAACGTTAGATGGGGGGAGGGCAGGCCGTCATCGATGCGGCCCACCCCAACAGCTTCACCCCTCACTTGGCACAGATCGCATAGGCATGCATGGGTTGGGCACTCGTGGCACCGTTGTTCTCGTAGACGCCCCACCCGGCGACAGCATCGGGATCCGGGAAGGTTGAGTTGATGTCGGTGTCCACTGACAGCGAGTTGCTGAAGACGCCCCCGCCGAAGGGTACCGTTCCGCTCGGACATTTAGCGGTGGTCAGGCGCTCGTTGCCGGCGGGGGCTATGACCCGGGCTCCCATCTTGATGGTGTAGCCCTTCGGCCTCCCACAGATCGCCCACGGCGTGACCTTGGCGTCGTCGCTTCCGGCATTGTTCATGATGACGAACCAACCATTGCGCAGGGGTCGCATGGTCGCCGCCGGCAAGGAGGAACTCAGGTTGGCCTCGAGCGATTCTGTGTTCGAGAGGCCTCCCCCGCTGAGAACATCAGTACCCTTCGGACAGGTCGCTGAGGCGATGGTCTGGGAATGGGCAGGGTTGTCCACGGCGTTGCTGCCGATCACCGCGTAGCCGGCCGGTGCCGCCCCGCACACCGCATAGACGGTGAAGGTCGTCGAGGCACTACTGGCATTGTTCACGTACGCGGACCACCCGTTGTTGGTCGGCCAGGAGCTGTTGACATTGGCATCGAGGCTGTCCGAAGCGAGAAGCACGCCACCCCCGTAGACCACCGTGTTGACCGGGCAACTGACCGATCCGAGGTCCTGGCTGCCGTATGCCGCCGGCAGGGCTCCGCTGTTGACGACGGCGTAGCCGGTGAGTGGACCGTTGACCGCCGCGGTGGCGAGAGACCCGTCCGAGGAAGCCGGTCGATCCCCCGACGCGGCGCCGGCGATCCCGCCGACTGATGCGTTCGCAAGTACCGACATTGCCACTGCTCCGACGAGCAGCGTGACGGTCCCTCGAATGATTCGCTGAAGATGGGTGTGATGCATTGTGGTTCTCCTTCGATTGGTCTTGGACGTCAAGGGGTGATCCTGAGGGTCAGTGCCCGAGTCGCCTGTTGGTGATGGGGTCGGGTTGAGTCGGCAACCTTGAAGGTGATGGTGAATGACCCGCTCACCTTGGGCGTTCCCGAAAGCACCCCGGTGGAAGCACCGAGTCTCAGTCCCTTGGGCAGAGTGCCTGTGTAAGTCCATGCAAACGGTGGATTGCCTCCTCGCGCCGTGAGCGTGAACGAGTACGGAACGTTCGCGGTCGCCTTGGGTAGCGACGACGTCGCGATGGTCACTGGAACGGTGATATGGATGCACCCATCGGTGGTGCTGTCCGAACTGGCCGAGTAGTCGGCGTCTCCGGAGTACCGGCCTACGACGCACCAGTAGCCCGGTGAACTCGGGGTGAAGCTGGGGGAGGTCGCCGATGACGTGTTTCCGGATCCGGGGGTCAGAACCACGGGCCCTCCCACAGGGTGGGAGGTCGAGGTGCACGGCATGGCCACCGTGGTCGGGCCGCATTCGTAGAAGCTGACCGTTCCGGTCGGGCTGCCTCCTGCGGGGTTGCCGGTAACCGTCGTTACCTCTGTATCGGTCGACCCGCGGGTGAGTGTCGGGTGGGCCGGCGTCGAGATCGAGGACGAGTGCGCAGCTGTCACGACGAAGCACTCATCGAGCCCACCCCCGCCAATTGGGAGCCGCGAGAAGTCCGAACTCGGGCGGTAGGCGGCATCCCCTGAGTAGTACCCGGCCAGGCACCACATGCCGGTGGCCGTCGGAGTGAAGGAAGGTGACATTGCTGTTGCGGTGTCTCCCGACCCGGCGGTCAGGCCGACCGGCCCACCGAGTGGGTCAGTGGTCGAGGTGCACCTGGTGGCCGTCGCCGTCGGGCCGCACTCGTAGAAAGCGACTGTGCCGGTCGGGCTCCCTGCGGCGGAGGTGCCGGTCACGGTCCCGAGTCCGGCATCGGTCTGCCCGAGGGTGATACTTGTGGCGGCGGGTGTGGTGTTGGTGGACGACGGAGCCACGGTGACGTCAAAGCACTCACTGAAGCCGCCGCCGGCAACCGGGGTCAGTGAGTTGTCGGAACTCGGGCTGTAGTTGCCGTCCCCCGAGTAGTACCCGGCAATGCACCAGGTGCCGGCGCTGGTGGGTGTGAACGCGGGCGAGGGCGCTGTGGCCGAGCCGTTCGGCCCCGATGTCAGGGCAACCGGTCCCCCCAGGGGATTCCAGATCGAGGTGCACGGGGTAGCCGTCTGCGGCGGCCCGCAGTCGTAGAAGGTGATCGTGCCGGTGGGGCTGCCGCCGACGGCATTGCCCTGTACCGTCCCCACACCGGAGTCGGTCTGCCCGACGAAAATCGACGGGCTGGTGGCGGTAGTCGTCGTCGATGAAGATGCGGTGGATACATCGACGCATCCGTCGGTGGTGATGTCCGCCCCGGGACTGAAGGCGGCATCCCCAGAGTAGGTCGCGGCCAAGCACCAGTACCCCGGGGCGGTGGGCGTGAACGAGGGCGAGGAGGTGGTGGCCGTGCCGCCCGGCCCCGCCGCCAGACCCACCGATCCGCCCAGAGGATCCGCGGTCGAGGTGCACGGGGTGGCCGTCGCCGTGGGTCCACACTCGTAGAAGAGCACCGTTCCGGTGGGCGAGCCGGAGGCGTCCCCGGTGACGACCGCCGTGTCGACGTCGCTCGTTCCCAGCATGATCGAGGCGCTGGCCGGCGACGAGGAGATCCCAGGAGAGAAGGTACCCTGCTCGACCAGAATCTGGGGTAGGCCCGAACTGGTGTCGGCGTAACCCACGGCCTGACAGCTGTCCAGATTGGCGCAGGACACGCTTGCGAGATTGCCGGCGGTGGTACCACCAGAGTCCGACCAATTGCCTGCGCCATAGGACTCGATCACGGTCTGTGCTGTCGACTCGGTCAGGTTGGAGCCCACCGCAACGCAATCGGCACCGTCGGTGCAGGACACCCCGCTGAGCACGGTGCCTGCGGAACTACTGCTCGTTCCACTGTCGCTGGTCCAGTTCGGTCGGCCCTGATAGGTCCCACCGCTGTAGGACTCGACCAGCGGGTAGAACGAATTGTCGGCGACGATGTAACCGACCGCCTGGCACGCGGTCGAGCTGGTGCAGGACACGCTGTCCAGGTAGTCCGCTCCGGCGATGTCGGCCGCCTCGTCGAACTGCCATGCATTCCCGTCCCAGGACTCGAGCTGGGGAAAGGTCGAACCCCCTTCTGTGTAGTAGCCCACCACCGTGCATGCGGAACCCGAACATGACACTCCGTACAGGCTGGCTGTATCGAAATAGTTCGTTTCCGGCAACGCCGAGGGGCTCCACCAGCTGCTCCCGTTCCAGATCTCAACCAGATCCGACGCCACGTTGTTCGAGCCGGAGGTGGTGCCCACCGCCATGCAGGAGGTCGGACTGGTACAGGACACTGCGCTGAGGAGGTTGAACCTGCCGGCACCGGGGCCGGACGATTCCGACCAGGTGATCCCGTTCCAGGTGGCGATCAGGGGCAACAGGTCCGTGGAGACGTCCCAGGAGCCCACGGCCACACAGAAGGTGGTGCTGACACACGACACCCCGTTGAACTGGTTGTCGGTGCCGGGGCTGGTGCTGTAGATGGCCGACCACCGGTGTCCGTTCCACTGCTCGATGACGCCCGGGGTCACCCCCCCACTGCTATAGCTGCCCACCGCCATGCAGAAGGTGGCGCTGACACACGACACCGCGTTGAGCTGGTTGCTGGGGGTGCCGCCAATGGCTGCGCTGGCGTTCACCGACCACGTCGAAGGGGCGGCACCAGCCGGCCTGGTGGCCGCGCCCAAGGAGACGGCGACAACGGTCATGAGGGCCAGCAGGGCGGCCGCCAGCCTCACGGCCCGGTGAAGGCGGCGACCGCCGGTACCGACCCGGGTGGCGATGGGGGGGTTCAACGGAGTGAGTGACATCGGATACTCCTCGGAGTTCGGCATGGCTGTTCGATTGGCTTGCTTGCCATGATCAGGGGGGAAGCCACGAGAGACCACCGACATGACCCCGACATGACCCCGACGTCGTCTCGACGCCCGTCATGCCCGCCAGCCCCGGGCCCCTCTGAACTGGGGAAAGCTAAGATCCAGGGGTGCGAGCGGGACGCCGTCGGAGTGGCTGACTCGGTCGGCGACCTGCTGCGTCGCTTCCGGGTGGCCGCCGGGCTCACCCAGGAGGCCCTGGCCGAGCGGGCCCGGGTGAGCCCTGACACCATCGCCGCCTTGGAGCAGGGCCGCCGACGGGCGCCTCGCCTCTCCACGGTCACCGAGATCGCCAACGCTCTCGGCTTGGGTCCCAGTGAACGGGCCGCCCTGGCCAACGCAGCCGCCGGCATCGAGCCGCCTATACCCGACCTCAAGCCGCCTACGCCGCCTTCCCGTCGCCGACCCTTGCCAGCGCCCCTCACTCCGCTCATCGGCCGCCATGGCGAGGTCGATCGGATCGCCCAAGAGCTCAGGTCCGAACGGCTGATCACCCTGGTGGGCACCGGCGGCGTCGGCAAGACGAGACTGGCGTTGCAGGTGGCGTCTTCCACTGCCGACAAGTTCGAGGGAGGGACCTGGTGGACGGGACTGGACACGGTGACCGACCCGGTGGCGGTGCCGGACGCAGTGTTGACCGCCGTCGGCGGATCGGAGCAGCCGGGTCGATCGCTTTCGGATCAGATTGTGTCCACCTTGCCCGACCAGTCCCTACTCCTTGTCATCGACAACTGTGAACAAGTCATCGATGCTGCCGCTGACCTGATCAACGACATCCTTCGCACTCCTTCGATCTCGATCCTGGCCACCAGCCGGGAGCCGCTCGGAATTCCCGGCGAGATCGTGTGGCCGGTTCCCGCTCTGGCGGTGCCGCAAGAAGAGGACGCTGGCGGTCTCGACTCGCTCGCCGGCATCGAGAGCGTCGAACTCTTCGTGGAGCGAGCCGGCCGTGCCGATCCGACATTCCAACTCACCGAGGCCAACGCACAGAGCGTGGCCAGCATCTGTCGGCGGCTGGACGGAGTCCCGCTGGCCATCGAGCTGACCGCCGTGCGCGTGCGGGCAATGGGCCCCGCCGAACTGGCCGAGGAGATCGAGAGCCGGTTCTCCCTTGCCGCCACGACGGCCCGTGGCGTTCCTGATCGCCAGACGACGGTGGGCGCTTCTATCGAATGGAGCTACCAGCTCCTCAGCGATCAAGAGCGGACCGTGTTCAACTGCCTGGCCGGCTTTGTCGGTACGTTCACTCCAGAGGCGGCCTCGGCCGTCGCTCACCTCATGGTGCCTGGATCCGATCAGCCTACAGTCGAGTTGATCCTCTCTCGTCTGGTGGACAAGTCCCTCGTGTCGACCGGCGACTTCGGGGGTCGGGTGGATGAGCGGATCCGCTTCCGGCTGCTGGACAGCGTTCGGTCCTACTTGCTCGATCGGGCCTCCGAGGCGTCATCCCTGCACGTCGTCAGAGGTGCCCATGCTGACTACTACGTGTCCTGGCTCGCGGCCCTCGAGACCACCGATCCAACTGACGACACCGTGGAGCGGATCGGACTGGAGTACCCGAATATCCGAACTGCGCTCGAATGGTCGATCAGCCAGATGTCCCCTCGGGCGGCCGAGCTGGTGGCCGCATTCGGCGTTGCTTGGTACCTTCTCGGGCGGTTCAGCGACGCGGTTGCATTGGGGGAAAGCGCATTGGCCGTTGTCATTGACGATGACCCCGGGCTTTGGGCCCGGGGGGTGGGCATGCTGGCTTTGGCCCGCCTCGTGGCGGGAGATGCCGCCTTCGTCCTGGGATCTGTACCGGCTGCGGCGGAGATTGCTCGGGCCGACGGAGATGCGCTCACTGAAGGCTGGTGCCGGTTTGTCGAAGGCAGTGTGCCTCCTAACGATTCTGTGCAGATGGTCGCGGCCTACGAGCTGGGTATCAAAGCGCCGTCGGCCACGCTTGCGGCCGTAGCCGCGGCTAATGCCGCCACCAGCGGGGCCGATGACCAGCCAGACGTCTGGTTGGCCCGAATGGACGCTTTGGAATCCCAGACCGACAACATCTCGGTTCGGGCCGCGTGTGATGTCGCTCGCCTCGAACTGTGGATCGAACGGGGCGATTTCCAAGGTGCCCTCGATCGGGCGCTTCCTATGGCTTCTGATCCCCAGGTAATGCCGTCGCTCAGGATGTTGTGGGTCGACCGTGTCGTGCAAATCGCCTTTCAACGCGGCGACCACGAACTCGAAGAGCGGGCGACCTCCATGGTTGAGGAGCTGACTCGGGTGGTCTCCGACGGAGGGTTCTGGGGACTTGGACTCCAACGGTTGCGTCTGGCACTGCTGGCTGGCGAACGCCCCCCACTGCCCACCCTTGACTGGGCCGCACGGGTGGGCCTTCAGCCGGGGGCAATCCGCACGCTCTGCCGGGCCGCCCTCGATCGTGGCGAGCGCCTCGATCCGGTTGAGCTTGCCCGGGAGCGCTTCTCCTCCTCTGGTGGATCCCTCATCGCAGCGAGCATCTCGGCAATCCAAGGTGCCTTTGCCATCGTCGACCGTGATCATCGACGCGCCGCGCAACTTTGGAGCTCGACGCTCAAGACGGCGGCCGACAAGAACTACCTTTTGCTGGTGTGTGACTCACTGGAGGCCATCGGGTCGCTGGCCTCCCAGAGAGGGGATCCCCGTCTGGCTGCTTCTGTCCTTGCCGCTGCCTCATGCCTTCGAGACGAGACCGGCTACCGATTTCGGTTCGACTTCGAGCGGCGTCTCGCCGACCAAGCGTGGGCAACGATTGGTCCGATCGAGGGCAGTGAGAATGCCCGAAGCGCCCTATCCTGGCGGGAAGCCGTTACTGCCGCGCTTTCACCAGGTGGTTCGTGAGATTGGGACGCTCTCGTTGTCCGGTGACCGGGTGGCCATCGTCATCTTCCGGATCTGTCGCAGTGAACCGTTGGAAGGAATCCCAGCCGCCTAGTGAAGCACGAACCTTTGACACGGCCTGCCGTTTACGGGCTCTACGCGACCAGCCGTGGGTGACGGCCCCGGATTCGAGCAGTTGATGGAGTGTCCCATTTGACGCCCGAGTGCAGCAAGAGCCGGAGCCGGTAGTTGTCGAAGTTCCGGAACCCGTGGGCGTTGCGGCGGAGCTTCTCGGTGATCAGGTTCATGGCCTCGCTGCCGGCATTCGATGCGTGGGTCTCGAAGAAGGTGAGGATCTCTGGCTCCCATCGCTTGATCGTGCGAGCCAGTCGTGAGATCTCCTTCACCCGTGCGGTTGCAGCATGGCGATAGAAGCGGTCGAGGCGTCGTCGTGCGGTTGCAGGTGTCTTCGATGCGTAGAACTCGCGAAGGAGCTCCTTTCCGGCGATGGCCGCACCCACCTCGTCGAAGATGTCGCCTTGGCGGAGGGCCTCCATGAGGCGAGCGACCTGGTGGTCGGGGAGGCGCTCCTAGCCCCGGGTCATGAGCCGACGGGCGCCATAGAGGGGATCCTCCTTCCGACCCCGGTGCCCGATCGTCTCACGTTGGACCCGGCGGCGCACGTCGTCGATGGCGGCGTTGGCGAGCTTGATCGCGTGGAAGTGGTCGATGGTCACCGTCGCCCTAGGCAGCCTCGAGACGAGGGCGTTGTGATAGCCCCGGTGGGGATCGATGGCCACGACGTCGACATGGTCACGCCAGTAGCGGGTGCGCTCATCCAGCCAGGCGGACACCGACTTCGCGCTCCGACCTGGGACGACATCCAGGAGCCGGCCCGGTCGAAGTCGACCAGCTGGGTGGCGTAGACGGTGTGGTGCGTGGGTCCTGCGGCGAGCATCTTGTGCTCGTCGATCCCGAGCGCCCGCACCCCGTGGAGCCGGCGGGGATCTTCGACGAGCGGCCGCCCGTGGTCCCGGACGGCGGCCATCGCGGTCGCCAGCCGATGCCGAAGGGCCGGGCCAGCTCGGCGACAGTGTGACCTCCTTCCCCGACCAGCCGGCAGATCTCGGCCCGGGCCCGCCGGGTCAGCGATCCCTCGACGAGCTCGCTCTCCTCGGTGAAGGTCCTCCTCTCGCAGTCGGGATCGGGGCATCGCCACCGGCGCTTCCGCCACACCAGGCGGACCGGACCGCTCCCGTTCGGCAGATCCCGCACCTGGACTGTGCTCCGTCCGTGGCCGATCGCCCGCACGCCACAGTCCGGGCAGCCCACGAGGTTGCCCTCGTCTCGACGAGCAGCCAGCGTTCGCCATCGACCTGGTCCTCGCCAGGACTACGAACCCTCCATCCCCAACAACGCGGTCGCGCCGCCACTACGGTCCATCATGTCCCGTGTCCCTTTCGATCCTTGGGTCTCAGCAACCGCAAGAATCGGGGGCCACGGGGCCCTACTGGTGGATACCTATGGGCGGGTCACCGGTTAGGTACCGCCCCACGGCCGAACGCGAAGAGCCGCATTTCGGGGCTACCGATCACGCGGATGGCGTCGGCAATTCCAATAACACGCGGGCCGCCAAGGCATTCGGCCAGAACGAAATGGCCACACCAATTTCGCTCAGCTCTCGAGCACGTTCGACGATCTCAACGTCGAGACCGGCGCCGCGGAGTGCGATGGCGGTGGCCAGGCCTCCGATGCCGCTTCCGACAATCACCACGCGCCGATGGCTCGTCGCGAGCGCAGGTTCCGCCCATGGATCCGACCCACGGCCAGCCTGTCCGACGCTCTTGTGGTGAGCGGCTTGAGTCGGGTCGAGGAGTGCTCGGTGGGTGG
>CAVZLL010000002.1:0-331552 GCA_963776225.1 uncultured Acidimicrobiaceae bacterium
ATCCCTAGAAGCATTGGCTGAGGCGCGGGCGCTCCTGGAGCCCGAGGAGCAGGGTTGGCTACTCGGTGCGCACGACATGCTGGTCAGCTGGAATATGGCCTCGTTTGGCCGCCTCGACGAGGCCGAGGCGGCCGCCCGTTCGAGCATTGAGCGCTTCGACGCAGTAGGGGAAGTCCTGTTGGTGGTCGATTCACTGAACGCTGTCGCCGGCATCATCGCGGCCAAGGGCGACGTCGAAGGCGCAGCAGTGGCCTACGAAGAGCTCCTACAGCGCTGCCGGGCCACCGTGGAGCACCCCTACCTGAACTCTGCCCTGGTCGCGCTCGCCGTCCTGCGGGCAAGACAAGGTGACGACACCGCAGCCGACGATCTCTACCAAGAGGCGATCGGCTGTTCGTTCAACCCATGGTTGTCAGCAGACGCCATCGTTGGGCAAGCCGCAGTCGCCCGACGCCTGGGTGATCTAGCCCGAGCCAAAAGGTTGCTCGACACCGCGGCCGACCGTTACCGAGACGCAGACATTCCCGCCGGTCAGCCCCGAGTTCTTGCGGGACTGGCCTGGTGGGCGCTCGGTGCTGGTCAACCCGATGCCGCCGCCATCTTCGCGGCGGACGCCGTCAGTGCTGCGGGGGCAATCGCGGATCCAGAAACCCAACTCCTCGCCGATTCCGCCCTGGCCGCCGCGAAGGCGATCGCTGATCCCACCCGGCACAACGCCGACAACTTCGTCGCACTTGCTCAGCGGCGAACCCAAGGTCCGGCGCATCGCTCTCTAACCGACGAGCCCGACCTGCTCGCGCTCACAGCTCGCCTGACACCAGCCGCTAACTGAACGTCCGCTCCCAAGGGCCAGCTCCTGCAAACCGAAGCTCGGACCATTTTCGAGCCGGAATTCAATCCTTGCGCTGGCCAGCTCACCTCAGCATCACCTCAGAGCGGCCTCAGGCCAGATGCTCAACCTGACAGTCATGCACCAAGATCAACAACAGCTCCCCAGCCTAGGCGGCCAACCGGTCTCCAACGGGTCCGCGGTCGAGGACCACGGTCGGGCCGTCACCGCCACTATGCAGGCCGCCGCTTTCTATCGCCAAGCGCAGCGGGCCGTGGACTCTGCCCAAACGGTGACCGCGTTACGTCGCGCGGTCATCGCCGATCCGGCCTTTGGACTCGCCGTCGCTGATCTCGACGCCATCACACAATCACTCCCGAGCCCCATCAGTGGCCACCAGATGAACTGGGAACGCCACCACATCGAAGTGGTCCGCACCGCTGCCGCTGGCAACGTCCGTCGCGCCGCCGACCTACTCCTTGAACACCTCGCCAGCGTTGGCTGCGACCCTCTCGCTCGACGCATCGTCACCGACTTCCGACAGCGCATGGGACACCCGACTGGGCCTGAGGACCTCGGCAGCCCGGTTCCAGGTTGCCATCCCAGTTGGTGACGTTGGATCTCATGGCAACTTGCCGTCGCTGCACATCCGAACCAACGGAGATTCCTCGGGACATCAGCCCCGAGATTGGACAAGCAAGGCCCTTCGTGAGGAGCCGCCGTCCATACGGCGAAGCGTTCAGTCGAAATCCCGGAGGCCTGAAGTCAACTTCGGCCGGGGCTGCTAAGTCCGATCCGCCGTCACGACCTCTACAAATCCATCGTAGCGCTCCTTGTTGGAAAACCACCCCTGACCAGGGACTTCGGACCGGTGGAGGTGAAGGGATTCGAACCCTCGTCCTCTGCGTTGCGAATGTACGGTTCTCAGTGTTTTGACCAGGTCCTTTCCGATGACCTTCCTGGTAGCGGCGTTTCGATCCCCTCAGGTTCCCTCACGATCCCTCCCCTTCCCTCTCGGTAAAGACACGTAAAGACACGCCCGGGCAGGCTCTTGGCCGGCCCGTTCGCGAATCGGTACTCATCTCCGATCGGCAGGTTCTCGCAACGCGAGGCCAGCGCGGCGTCCCTGTTGGCGATGATCACGTTCCTCGGCCAGCCAGCGGACATCATCGGCCCTTAAGCGGCGATGCTCGTTGCAGTTGCCGGGCCAAACGAACGTCGATGTTCTGTCCGCCGAGGAGCGCTGGATCGGCCAACTCGCAACTGTGCCCTGCCGGGAAACGGCCCCTTGTTTGGACACCCTGGCGCTGAGGGAAGCCCACCCATGACGGCGCTGGGATCAGATTCCGAGAATGGGTCACGCGTCTCGGGTGGCCATCCTCCACGCCCCGATCACAGACCATCCGACGATCCATCCGACGATGACGAAGATCATCGCCCAGGTGGGCATCGGCGGTATCGTGCCGACCGTTCCGCCCCCACTCCCGAAGTGCTGCAACGGACCCCCGCCGCCACCTCCACCAGCACTCGAGGTAAGGCCCGCGGGTTGGAGCTGGTCGAGAGCGACCCCCACCAGAAGGCGCTGCCCGTTGAGGAAATAGGCAATGCGGGCTCTGTCGAAGATCGGGGTCACGATGACTTGAACGGCGATGAGAACGATCGTCGTCACCGTCCGCTGACCGGTGAGGGCACCGAAGCCGAGTCCTACGACAAAGCCCACGCCGACCACGAGTTCGAGCCACAGTCCGATCTTCACCATCTCGTTGATCGGCGGGTTGAGGGTCCTCTCCACGTCGATGTAGGCGTCGTAGCGCGAAGCGGTGGAGCCACTCGCGACCGAGACGCCGTCGACGAATTCACCGCCGCCGCGCGGAAACGCCCGCAGTGCCTCCTGGGGGTGGTCATCGAGCCAGCCGTGGAACTGTGACTCGCTCAGGCCAACGGGGATCAAGACGCCGTTGTCGAAGCTGATGGAGGGGGGATTCGGGACACCCTCGAAGCTCGTGACGAGGCAGCAGAGCGTGAAGGTCAACGCCATGACCGGCAGAAGAATGGCAAGCCCTGCTGGGATGCGCGCGAGGAAGAGGGCGATTCGTGACCGACCGGTGATGACCAAGTGTCGGAACATGCCATCGGTCAGATCGGTGGTTCCGGCTGCCGCTCCGACGGTCACGGCGATGATGAAGCCCAACTCAGGCATCGGACCCATGAGGTCTTGGAACGCACTCGCGGTTCCGGCCGGCCCGTAGTGCGACGGGTCGACTGCGTGGAAGAGGAGTCGGAATCCGTACAGGATGACCGGAGGGCCGAGCAGCAGTACGAACACGGCGACCATGAGGCCGCGCCGGCGCCGCAGCTCGAGGTTCTTCGTCGTGATGAGTCCCCAGGTCGGGAGGGCCGACGTCATCCGGCGCAGTGGCGAAGTTGGGCGTGGCGCAGGCGCCGGACGCCGGACGACGGCCTCGATGGTGCTCACCCGTCTCCCCCCAGTCGGCTCGTAACCGTTAAGAACCAGTCCTCCAAGCTCGTCTGCGCCTGCTGAACGCCGTAGACGGCGACGCCTCCCTCGACCAGCAGCCTGGTCAACTGGGCGATGTCGTCACGGGAGCTTCCCGCTGGCAACGTCACCGTGAGTCCCGAGTCGCTGAGTGCGACACCGGCTGCGATGCCGGAGCGGTTGACCACCTGTTGGGCCATGCCGGGATCGCCACATTCGACGCTCACCACGAGGGCACCCGAACCGTGCACGAGCTCGTCGATGGTGCCTTGGCGGACGACCCTGCCGTGGTCCACGATGGCGACTGCGTCGCAGGTCCGTTCCACCTCGTCGAGGAGATGAGAAGACACCATCACCGTCCGTCCCTCCTCGACGAAGCTCTCGATCATCTCGCGCATCTCGTGCATCCCGGCCGGATCGAGGCCATTCATCGGTTCGTCGAGGATCAGCAGCTCTGGATCCGCGAGCAGGCAGGCCGCGACGCCGAGGCGCTGGCGCATACCCATGGAGTACGACCCCACCTTGTGATCCGCACGCTCCACCAGTCCGACATGCTGAAGCGACGGGACGATCCGCTGCTTCGCCTCGCCACCCCGCGCTGCGGCCAGGAGTCCCAGGTTCTCCCTGCCGGTCAGGTGCTCGTGGAAGCGCGGCTCGTCGACGATGGCCCCGACCCGAGCCAGTGCCTCACGGCGTTCGATTGGAACCGGAGTGTCGAGCAGTGCCATCGTCCCGCCGTCGGCCTTGGTCAGCCCGAGAAGCGTGCGGATCAAGGTGGTCTTCCCCGCACCATTGGGCCCGAGATAGCCGAAGGCCGAGCCCCGAGGCACGAGAAGCTCGACGTCATCGACGGCGACGTTCGTTCCGAACCGCTTGGTGAGGCGGTGTGTCTCGACCGCCCATCCGTCGCGTTCACCGACACGAAGTGAGATGGTGCGAGTTTGTGCCGGGGAAGGCGCTACAGCGGGTTCGGATCGAACCGAGAGCGGCTCGGCGCCTGCGGCAACAGGGTTGGCAATGGCTTGAGACTCAGGACTGATCACCGTCATGTCAGTCTGTTCTCGCGGCGCGCCAGAGGACCCAGTGTGACCCGTTCCCCGATCACCGCCCTCGTGATCCTTGGCGCGCCGCCGGCGGAGCAAGTAGACGCCTGCACCGACGAGGATGAGGATGAGCAGGATCCCGGGTCCGTGGAGGAGGTTCGCGGTCGATGGCGTGTTCAGAAGTGGCGCGGCTGGACTGGCGGCCGTTCGCGGGGTGAAGAACTCTTGTGCATGGACCCATCCTGAGGGGTCGAGAATCCCACGTCGTCGGGCGCAGGGATCGACCCGACGTCGTCCGCATGACCGACGCCGATCATCCGCTGGGATGACGGAGTCGAGTGAACGACTCGATCAGGTGGTCTCGACGAACCCCGACTCGTAGGCGAGGACGACCAGCTGAGTGCGGTCGCGGGCACCGAGCTTGGAAAGGATGCGGCTCACGTGGGTCTTGACCGTCGGGAGGCTGACGTGTAGTTGGTTCGTGATCTCGGTGTTGGACAGGCCCTGTACGACCAGCTGTAGCACTTCGCGTTCGCGCTCAGTGAGCAGTTCGATGCCAGCTCGTCCTTGTCCAGAACGACCACGCTGACTGAAGTGCGCGATCAGCCGGCGTGTCACGGTCGGTGCAAGCAGCGCTTCACCGGCTGCGACCACGCGAATTGCCGCCAGCAGTTCGTCGACCGGCCGGCTCTTCAGGGAGAACCCGCTGGCGCCGGCTCGCAGCGCATCGAAGACGTACTCGTCGAGATCGAACGTTGTGAGAATGAGGACCCTGGGTGCCCTGGCGTTCCGCGCTGCAGTGATGCGCCGGGTCGCCTCGATGCCGTCCATCCCCGGCATGCGCACGTCCATCACGACGACATTGGGCGACAGTCGTGCCGCCAGCTCGACCGCCTCCTTGCCATTGGCGGCCTCGCCGAGTACTCGGAGGTCGTCCTCGGCCTCAATCAGCGAAGTGAAGGCCGTCCGGAGGAGCGCCTCGTCGTCGACGACGAGCACCGTCGTCGTCATGAGGTTCTTTCGATGGGAATTGTGGCGACGACGAGAAACCCACCACCGGAACACGACTGTGTGACGAGTGAACCGCCGAATGCGCCGACCCGTTCGCGCATCCCCATGATCCCGAGACCTGGCGTCGGGGCAAAGAGCGTCTTCTCTTCGCTGGCACCGGGACCATTGACGATCTCGGCTCGTACCTCGTCGTCGAAAACGGTCACCTGGACTCTCGCAGCCGCACCGGGCGCGTGTTTCACCACGTTGGTAAGGGCTTCTTGGACGATCCGGTAGAGAGAAAGCTCAACAGCAGGAGAGAGCTGGCAATCGGATACCGCCATGTGCAGCTCGACATCGGTTCCCGAAACCCGGACCGTCTCGACGAGTTGCTTCAGGTCCGCCAGCCGCGGAGCGGGGGACAGTTCGTATGCGACATCTCCCTCTTCTCGCATGAGGTCAAGAACGACCCGCAACTCTTCTTGGGCGGTCCGCCCGATGGCTTCGATCGACTCGAGTGCGCTCGACGCCTCCTCGGGCCGTTTCGCCATGAGTCGCCTCCCGACCCCCGCTTGGACGGTGATGACGGCCAGGGTGTGGGCGACGACGTCGTGGAGCTCCTGGGCGATGCGCACCCGCTCCTCGCGAACGTGCCTACGGGCGCGTTCGGCCTCCGCTATCTGCTCGCGTGCGGCCTGCTTGCGGAGACCGTGTTCGTATCTCCGCCGGGCGGCCACCGCATCACCCACGAACCAAGCGGCTCCCAGCGGCACGAGGCCCTCGATGGCCAACAATGCAATCGGCGCGGATGGAGTCCTCAGTGCGGCATAGACCAGCGCTCCACTGATCGCCATTGCCGCAGCCACGGTGGCGGGAATCGAGACCCGTCTGGGCATCTGCGAGGCAACCAGGTACGTGGCCAGCGCAAGAAGCACGGCGAGCGGAAGCGGGGCAGCCCCCAAAGCGATGACCACGGCCACCGGGGCGACCGCTGCTGCCAGCACCGGCAATGGCCATCGGCGCAGGAGGAATACGGGACCACAGGCCAGCAGGGCGAGCGTGAGCCGAGGTCCCCCCTGGTTGGGATGCGGCCCCAGAGCCAGGACGATCGCGGCCAGTCCAACCACGGCGGCAAGGGTGACGACCACCGTCCACCGGCGCTCGTTGAAGGTAGTACCCGTGATCCGCTTCAGAGGGCCGTCGGTCGGGGGATCGCTGGACACCGCTACGACGGTACAGAACGCATCTGCCCAGCGCATCAGGCTGCAGGATGATGCCTGCCGTTGGCCGAATGAAGGCGGTCGGGTTGAATAGCGGAGGCAGGGTGTCCTGATCGGCCCGGTAAACGACCCCCTCCTGGGGCAGGAATTCGCCTTGGTGCTAACTGTCGCAAGCGCCCAATAGGTTTGGTCCGAACTCCGTTGACAGTAGCATCCTTTCAATATAGAAAGTATCTATGAGCGAAACGCTGCATCAGGCCCTCGGGGCTGGGCCGCCGGCGGGTGTTGAGCAGGTGACTCTGTTCGTTCCGAGTGTCGATCGCCACGGAGAACCGATCGATCAGACCTACTGGACTGAACAGGCGCTCACGACCTTCGGGAAGCTGTTCCGGGGGGCAACGGCTTTCCCGCCCGGGCGGGGGGTCTGGCGTGATGATCAGCGAGGCGGCGTGTTGGTCTACGACGACACCCAGATGGTGACGTCGTACGTGACTGAGGAGATTCTGGGCGACCATGAGGTTCTGAAACAACTGCGGGCGTTCCTATGTCGAATGGGAAGAGAGGCAGACCAAGGTGAGGTCGGCATCGTCATCGACGGCACCTATTTCGGGATCATTGACTACAACGACGAGGGTGAAACATGAAGAAAGAAGACAAATCGAGGATCGCTGAAGCCCTTGGCGCATCGCGAGTCGTCGAAGTTGGCCCCAAGACGATTGGGGGTCCCCTCGATCTCCTCGCACTGCGTGAGCAGTTCAACCAGCGTCTACGTTCGAGCGGCGGGCGACCTACGGATCCCGCTTGGACGGTCACCAGACTCGTGCCATTCAAAGAGGACAACTGGACGCGACTCCAGGACCTTGCCAGCGAGATCGGCGTGTCCGGCCGACGCGTAGGACCGGCACAGGTGGCAGCGCTACTTATCGAGAGCAGCCTCGAGGAGCTGGAGGAGGGGCAGTGGCAAGAAGCACTTGAGGCTTCACGCTCTGCCCCTCTGCGCTCTCAGCCTGAAGCCGCCGAAGCAGCACAGCTCACTTATAACCAGTTCGATGACTGGGTCCTGCGCGGGTGGATCGTTCCCGCTGGACGTCGCGGACACGAGCGCTCATACGGCGCTGATGAGATTGTTCGAGCCCGTTGGCTTCATGCGATTTACCCGATGACAACGGACATCGAGGCGATGGCCATCGAGGTACGAAGTTGTGATCTATCGGCTCGGTACCTCGTGATCACCGATGCAGAGAACGTCTCGACGGTCCCTACTCGGTCTCATCTCTATCGGCTCCTCGAAGCACCGGGTAGTCACCTCGTGATCGACCAACTCCCCGAACGTCGCAAGCTGCTCGGTTTGCCCCCATTCCCGAGTGATCCCAATGAAGAATTCCGGGTTCGACGGGCTGTTTGAGGTCCCCGTTGGGGCCGGTCGGGAGCCGTTTGAGGAGCCCGATCTCCGCGGGCGCGCGAAATTTCCAGTCGCGCGCACCTCGGTCAGGGGCCGACTTCAAAGCCATGGCAATCGCCCGGCTGAAAGAGGCGGGGGCCATAATTGAAAAGGTCAATTTCCGGATCGAGCGGTTTCCTGTCGATGCCCAAGTATCCGGAAGCAACGGTCGGCAGTTTCTCGTCCTGGCTCGGGGAACGCCCGACGAACAGGATCGGAGTGCACTTCGTCGCACGGACACGGTCGAGAAGGCTGGCTTCATGGCGATGCAGCTTGCTCGACGCCAAGCTCTTCCGATCATTCTCATCACGTCGGACCTTCCTAAACGGTCAACAAGGGCTGGCCACTACCTTGCGGCCCTCTCTGACGATCTCTGGGACGTGGTGTCCTATCGTGCCGACCTCAAAGGATTCCAACGATTGCGCGTTCACTTCACGGCGCCGATCGAGAAGGTGCCGCCGGCCGCCCCCTGGAGGGCTCCTGTAGGGATCAGTTCACCAACCCTGTTGAGTGAAATCAGCGACGTCGATGGCCCCACGCACTCCGGCCCACATCGCCCCACCATGGGCGACTTCGGCCCCGAATAGTCATAACCGAGCCGCAGACGTGAGATTTCGGTCCCGCGAGAGTGGAGTCGATCGACGAAGCCACGGCCGATCCGGTAGACGCCAACGCGACCTCGGCTCGTCCCATATTCATCGGTTCCTGGAGAGCCAGACTGTCTCGATAAAGACACGTAAAGACACGTCGGAGAATCTGATCTTCTGGGGGATCCGACCTTGGCCCTTTGACCTGGGCTTTTGGTGGAGGTGAGCGGACTCGAACCGCCGACTTCTACATTGCGAACGTAGCGCTCTACCAGCTGAGCTACACCCCCGGACACCCGAAGAATAGTCGGGGCCTCCACCTCCCTTCGACGCCCCCTCAGAGGGGGCCGGGGCCTCCCGGATCCCGGAGGAGGGCCGGGGCGTCAGGGCGTGGTGGTGGTCGTGGTGGTGGTGGTGGTCGGCGGAACGGTGGTTGTCGTGGTGGACGGCGGGGTGGTTGTCGTGGTGGTTGAGGAAGAGGCGGGCGTGGTGGTCGACGTGGTCGAGGTCGACGTGCTCGAGGATCCCGACCTGGGGGGAGATCCCGCCTTGGTCGGCGACCCGGCGGCGGGCGGCGGTCTCGTCGCAGCACCGGGGGCCGGTGCGGAGAACGACCACATCGCGGTGGCGCAGTCGGCGGGCTGGCTGGCGACCACGACGTCCACCCCCGGGAGCGAGCTGTAGCTCCAGATCTGGAGCGGCGGACCGGTCTGGAGGCAGGCGAGGGCCGGGTCGCTGGTCCCGATGCTGTCAAGGGTGCCCACCAGTTCCTGGGTGCCCCCCGACGGCGGCGGGTCGATCGGTGTCAGCGGGAGGTTTGCGACCCCGGCATAGGTGCCCAACGTGACGAATCCGGTACCCGGGGGCGGAGGGGGTCCGGGCAGGAGATCCTTGGAGGGGGGTGCGTTCCCGAGCAGTGCGGCCATCGTCGCCGGGTCGTTCCCGTCCATGCCGAGCGCCCAGATGCCCACACCCGCGATGTGGAACAGCCCGGCCAGCTCGGCCTTCAGGGCGAGCGACGTCGGGTCGTCGAAGTAGGTCTCGTGCCACTGGGTCCCCACCTGGTAGGAGGTCCACGCGGTCTGGGTGACCGGGTCCCAGTAGGTCGGGTGTCCCGATGCGGCGATGACCGAGTCGCTCAAGGGGGTCTCCCCTCCGGTTGCCTGTGCGGTGTTCGACCCGTCCGTGGTCGGCCAGTCGTACCCGTAGAAGGGCAGCCCGAGGATGACCTTCTGGGCCGGGACCACCGCGGTGAACTCCTGGAGGGCTTTGACATCGGTGAAACCGGATCCGGCGAGGAGGGGCGAGGTGGGACTCGGCTGGGACCGGTTGTTCATGTCGTAGGCCATCACGAAGAACGCGTCGACCGCGGGGGCGAGGGCGGCCACGTCGTAGAATCCACCGCTGTCCCCGGCAGCGCTGGCATAGGTGGCCATGCTGACCTGCCAGTGCGGATCGGCCGCGTGGAGGGCCGCCGAGACCTGGGTGATCAGTACGGTCAGGCCGGCGCGGTCGGCACTCCCCTCCCCCTCGAAGTCGAAGTTGACCCCGTCGAGCTGCTTGGCCGAGACCGCGCCGATCAGCGCCGCGGACAGCCGGCCTGCGGCGGTCGGGTCGGAGGTGATCTGGTCGAGGGCGGTCTGGTCGAAGCAGGTGACCGTGAGCACGACCCGGTCACCCGCCGCATGGGAGCGGTTCACCAGGTCGACCAGGTCCTGGCTCTCGTACCCGTTCCACCCGGAGCCGCTCTGGTTGAGCGAGCCGTCGCCGTTGGCGTCGACGCTGAAGTAGGCGAGAGTGGTGAGGTCCTGATACCGATAGCCCGAGGACTGGGGCAGGGTCCAGTAGGGCGCGTAGCCGAACACCTCATGGGACTGGAGCGGCGGAGCACCCGCCAGCGAGGGCGGCGCGGGCGCCGGCGCAGTGGTCGCTGCGGGGAGGCGTGCGAACTTGTGGGCGAGTGCCTGGGCGCTGTTGCCCGGCACCAGACCGTCGGGGGTGATGGCGACGGAGGCTCTCGGGCTTCCCGCCGCCGAGGAGTGGAAGGTCGAGGTCGTCCCGCCGGTGAACAGTGCGAGTGCGGCGAGGGTGGCCAGGACGGGGGCCACCCGGTGGCGGGTCAATTCCCGGACGAGCCCGGCGCGCGCTCCCAGCCGAGCGCTGATCGTCGCGGCACCGGGTTCGGTGACGGCGCTCCCGAGCTCCGCGCGGAATGCCTCGACCGCAGACAGCAGGGCAGCGACCTCGGAGGCCGAGCCGACGAACCGCCAGGTGCCTGCCTCTCCCATCCACCAGTCCTCGGAGACCTCGATCTCGACGATCTGGGCGGTCGCGCCGTCCGGAAGGAGGACGGTCCGGTCGGCCGAGGCCTGCTCGACGGCCGACCAGGGCACCAGCGCGGGGACTTCGGGACCGTCGTCGCCTCTGATCAGTAGGCCCCGCTCGTCGGTCGCGACCATCGCCACGGATCCGAGCTGCTGTGGGACGAGCTCGGTCGGCTCCTCGTTCCCTGCGGCCGTCTGCAACGGGTCTGGTGGATCGACGACGGACCGGAGGACGACATCGACCTCACGGCGAACGGGACGGGTCGGGCGGCGGAGGGATCTCATGGCTGATCGTCGCGACGGCGCTGCCGGGCCGCCCGCCGATCCCGGCAGTGTTGACCCGTTTGAGTGATAATTTTACCACTCTGCGTGTGATTTGACCAGGGGCATTCGGACATCGGGCGGTCCCGCCGGACCTGGCAACTGGCGTCCGCCGGCCTGCTCCGCTGATCACTGTAGACCACGCTCGGGCGGCCGCGCGGTCGGCCGGTCCTCAAGATCTCCGGCCCGCAAACCGACAATTGCCGTGGCGGCCGAACCCGCACGCGACCGAACTGGGCACCGACATGACGTCTCCTGCAAGCGACACCCGACCGGCAGACCCGCTCGCGTGATCTTCGTCGAGGGCTTCCGCCTGCTCTTCGTGCTGGCCGGCGCGGTCACCGGGTTCGAGCTCGGCCGATCGACCGGGACCGGAGGGACCACCCCTGTGGTCGGCCTCCTGCTCGGTGCCGGGATGTCCTACGTCCTCGGCGGCGTGGCCGGCCGGCTCATCGACAAGGGGCTCCAGCACGCCGTCTTCCAGTTCCGCAACACGCCCCCCGGAGAGGTGTTCGCCGCTTCGAGCGTCTCGACGACCGGGATGATGCTCGGCCTGGTCATCGGACTCCCGCTCATGGTGCTGTTGCGCACCGGCTACGCGTTCATCATCACCGCCGGGCTGGCCTGGGTCCTCGCCACCCTCGGGTGGCGACTCGGCTCGACCAAGGGTCGTCAGGTGGTGTCCGCGGTCGGACTCTCCCGGATCCTCGCTCCCGCCGTCGATCCGCCCGAAGGCCACGCGCTGCTCGTCGACGGCTCGGCCATCATGGACCGGTTCCTGCTGATCCTCGGACGGGCCGGCCTCCTCCCGGGCGGCCTGGTGATCCCGCAGTTCGTCGTCGACCATGTGCGGTCTGTGGCAGAGTCGCCCGACCCGGTCAGCTCCCGGCGGGCGCGCCGGGGCCTCGAGTCCCTGGAGGCGCTCCGCGAGATGTCGGTGGCCGTCCACGTCGCCCCCGACGAGGTCCCCGAGGTGGACGATCCGACCGTGAAGCTGCTCACGGTGGCGAGGCGGACCGGGCTACGCATCGGGACCTGTTCGACGAACGTCGTCGACGCGGCAGCGACCTGGGATCTCGCGACGGTCAATCTGCACACCGTGGCCAGCGAGCTCTCACCCGACCACCTCCCCGGGGAACGGCTGGTCATCACGCTGGTGAAGGAAGGGCGTCAAGCCCGTCAGGCGGTGGGTTACCTTCCGGACGGGGACATGGTGGTGGTCAACGACGCGACCCACCTCATCGACGAGGGCCCGGTGGGTGTGACCGTGCTCTCCACCCGCCCGACGAGTCAGGGCGTCATGGTCTTCGCCAAGCTCGCCACCGACCCGGTCCCCGATGGCCACGCCCCGGAGGATCCCGGGGGCGACCACCCGGTCCGGTCCGCCAGGCCCAGAGGGGCGGTGCTGTCCTGAGGGGTGCGATCGTGAGGGCTGCCGACCAGACCGTGCGGCCCCTTGAGCGACGTTCACCGCCGTCGGGGTGGACCGGGCCGCGAGCGCCCGGTCCACCCCGAGCGGTCAGGAGATGATGGCGATGACCTGCCCGGTCAGCGGAGTGCCGGCGGTCGAGCCGAGGTAGGACGTGCCCATCGCGTACACCGCACCGTTGGTGTCGGCGAGCCAGTAGCCACCGATCGAGCTCGGAGCCATCCCCACGATCGGAGCTGCCGGGTGGGAGGCACCGAGCGATCCGTTGAAGGTGGCGCTGCCGTAGTTGAAGACGCCGCCGTCGGAGGCGACCAACCAGTAGCCCTTGCCGTCATTGGCCGAGGCCATGCCCACGATGGGCCGGTTGAGGTGCACCGCTCCGCTCGACCCGTAGAACCCGGCGCCGAAGGCGAAGATGCCGCCGTCGGAGGCGACCATCCAGTAGCCGCCGCTGGTGTTCGAGGCCATGCCCACGATGGGCTGGTTGAGCGGGTGCCCACCCATCGAGCCGTGGAACTTGGCGCTCCCGAAGGCGAAGATGCCGCCGTCGGAGGCGACCAGCCAGTAGCCCTTGCCGTCTTGGGTCGAGGCCATGCCCACGATGGGCTGGTTGAGCGGTGACCCGCCCATCGAGCCGTGGAACTGGGCGTCGCCGTAGCTGAAGATCCCGCCGTCGGAGGCGACCAGCCAGTAGCCCTTGCCGTCGGCGGTGCTCGCCGCCCCGACGATCGGCTTGTTGAGCCGGATCGAGGCGGTCGATCCGTAGGCCTGCACGTCACCTTCGGCGAAGACCCCGCCGTTCCCGGTGATGAGCCGGAACCCGGCCGGGCTGGTGAACGGCAGCGCGGCGAGCGTGACCGCGTTTGACTGCGACGAGGCCGCCCCGGTCCCGACCCTGTTGGTGGCGGCCACGGTGAAGGTGTAGGGCACGCCGGTGTGCAGGCCCACCACGTTGCCCGAGCCGACCGGGCCCACCGAGGTGGTCCCGACCGCGGTCCCGCCCTGGTAGGCGGTGATCACGTAGCTGGTGATCGGCGCACCGTTGCTGGCCGGGGCCGTCCACGAGACCGACGCGTAGTTGCCGCCGACCGGACCGGCGGTCGCGCTCACCCCGGTCGGCGGGTCGGGCACCGCCGCCTTCCCGTTGAGGTTCACGAACGCCGCGGGCTGCACCTTGACCGGCGAGGCGCTGATCAGAGGGGTGACCGTCGTGGGTGCGGGTGGGGTGCCGGAACCCGGAGCGGGGAGGACCGGGCCGGTGGCCCCGGTCGCGCCGCCCGGCAATCCGGTCTGGGGCGGCCCAGCGACCGGCGGGGTCGAGCCTGTGTACCCGGTGACCAGGCAGTTGCTCGGCCCGTCCCCGATCGCCCCACCGAACTGGACGGTCAGGGCGTCCTCGAAGGAGAACTGGGTCGCGCTCACCAGACCGATCCCCGCGGTGCCCCCGGCCGCCCCGTTGGTCGTGAAGACGTTGCCGGTGTTGACGTGGGTGTCGCTGAACACGGTGTTCGCGCCCCAGCTCACCGTCGCGGCCGCGGACAGCGGCGCCGCCGCCGTGGTCGGAACGCTGATGGTCGCCGAGGTGGTCCCGTTGATAGCCGTGATCGTGGCTGCCTGCGGGATCCCTGGGGTCACGGTGGCGATGCCGTCGCCGACCGCGGCTCCGGTGAAGTCCCCGAGCAGGGTCTTCGAAGCGTTGGTCCAGTGCACGATCCCTGCTGTGGTGCCCCCACCGTCCGGTGTCGTGATGCCGGGAGAGTTGTAGGTGTATTTGCCGGTGGCGTGCCCGTCGGTCGACCCGATGGTCTCGGTCCACTGCAGGGTGGACGTGCCGTCCCCGGTGTTGAGGCCCTCCGCGTAGATGTTGGCGATGAAGCCGCCGACGATGGTGGTGGTGGCGGTGCCGGAGAAGCCGAACTTCACACCGGTGGGCGCGGCCGAATCGATGGTCGTGTTGCCCTGGAGGGTGGTCACGAACGGTGCGTCCGCGCCTGCCTGGAATCCCGTCGTGCAGTCGACCTCGTAAGAGATGGCCGGAGCGGTCGGGTTCCCGGGCGGGTTGTTGACCACAGCACCGGCCGGCAACGGCGCCGCCAGTGCGACGCCTACGGTGGCGACCATCAGCGCGCCGATCGCACCCCACGACCTGACGCCGTTCCTCGCCCGAAGGGCGCGTCGGGCGGCCACCGTCGTGCCCGCTGGTCCAACCTCTGAACGGGATCTGCTCATGGATCCAACCCCCCGGATTCTCCTCGCGGCACGCCCCTCCATAACCGTTCTCCCCGGTGCGGAACGCGGATCACCTCTGTGATCAGGACGACGGTAAGTGATGCACCTCCAACAACGCAACGTATTCCACGGACAGTATCCATCTGCCCACTTTCAGCGTTATTCTACGCCTCCTTGACCGCGTTGACCAGCTTGGCCAGGGTGTCCTTCGCATCGCCGAACAAAAGGGTCGTCTTTTCGTCGAAGAGCAACTCGTTGTCGATGCCGGCGAACCCGGGTCGCATCGAGCGCTTGAGGAACACGATGTTCTGGGCCTCGTCGGCGTTGATGATCGGCATCCCGTAGATCGGGCTGCCGGGTGTGTTCTTGGCGGCCGGGTTGACCGTGTCGTTGGCTCCGACCACGAGGGCGACGTCCGCCGTCGACATCTCCGGGTTCGCCTCGTCCATCTCCTTCAGCTCGTCGTAGGGCACATTGGCCTCGGCAAGGAGGACGTTCATGTGGCCGGGCATGCGGCCGGCCACCGGATGGATCGCGTAGAAGACCTCCACCCCGCGCGCCATGAGCAGGTCTGCGAGCTCGCGGAGGGTGTGCTGGGCCTGGGCGACGGCCAGGCCGTAGCCGGGGATGATCACCACCTTGCGGGCGTAGGCGAGGAGGACCCCGATGTCCTCGGGCGTCCCCGACCGGACCGTGCGGGTCTCCCCGGTGCCGTCGGCGCCCGCCCCGGCGGTGATGACCGAGCCGAAGGCGCTGAACAACACATTGGCGAGTGATCGGCCCATCGCCTTCGACATCATCCGGGTGAGCAGGATGCCCGAGGCGCCGACCAGAGTGCCGGCGATGATGAGCAAGTTGTTGTCCAGGGTGAAGCCGGACGCGGCCACCGCGAGGCCGGTGAACGAGTTGAGCAGCGAGATGAGGACGGGAACGTCGGCACCCCCGATGGGGAGCACGAAGATGACACCGAGGACCAGGGAGAGGACGGCGGTGGCCACCAGCAGCGGGACGTGGCCGGTCACGATGGTCGCGACGGCGAGCCCGACGAGCGCCAGGCCGACCACCGCGTTGATGGCCTGCTGGCCCGGGTAGGTGACCGGCCGGCCGGTCATGAGCTCCTGCAGCTTGGCGAAGGCGATGGCGCTCCCGGAGAAGGAGACCGACCCGATGAGCACGCCGAGGACCACCTCGACCAAGTGGTAGGTCGCCGGCTTGGACGGGTCCTCGATGAGGAAGTAGAGGATCGAGATGAGGGCGGCCGCGCCTCCGCCGACCCCGTTGAAGATGGCCACCAGCTGTGGCATCGCGGTCATCTTGACCCTGCGGGCGGTGGGCACCGCGATCGCCGCGCCGACGACCATGGCCACCAGGGTCAGGACCAGGTTCTCGGTGTGGGCCCGGACACCCGGGTAGGCGAAGGTGAATCCGACGGCCACCGCGGCCGCCGCCGCGGCCAGCAGGTTGCCGTTGCGGGCGTGCTTCGGTGAGCTCAGCCCCTTGAGGGCGATGATGAACCCGACCGCGGCCAGCAGGTAGGCGAGATCGATCCAGTCGTTGAGCGTCACCCGGGACCGCCAGCGGGATCGGAGCCGGTCTGATCGGTGGTGGCCGGATCGGTCCGTGCCGCGCGGTCAGCCGGCTTGGCCTTGAACATCTCGAGCATGCGGTCGGTGACGACGAACCCACCCACGATGTTGAGGGTCGCCAGCAGGACCGCGAGGAACCCGAGGACCAGCTGGGTCGTGCCGTGAGCATCGCCCATGATGATGATGGTCCCGACGAGGACGATCCCGTGGATCGCATTGGACCCGGACATGAGCGGGGTGTGCAGGATGCTCGGCACCCGGTTGATGACCTCGTTGCCCACGAACGCGGCCAGGACGAAGATGGTGAGGTACTCGAGAACACCGGTGCTCATGGGTTGCTCCCTTGCGTCTCGCTGCCGCCGTTCGGAGCAGGAGCTGTTGGGTCGGGGGGGGTCGGGGTGACGATCCCGAGCGCCTCGGCGGTCGGGCCGTGGACGACCTCGCCGGCCCGGACCACGCAGGTGCCGGCCACGATCTCGTCCTCGACGTCGGGGGCGAGATCGCCGTCCGTGACGAGCAGCCCGAGGAAGTTGGCGACGTTGCGAGCGAAGAGGAAGCTGGCATGGGTGGGCATCGAGGCCGGCGGATTGGCCATCCCGACCACGGTCACCCCGTCGACCTCGACCTCCTCGCCCGCCACCGACAGCTCACAGTTGCCACCCGAGTCGACCGCGATGTCGATGACCACCGCGCCGTCGGACATCCCCCGGACCATCGCCTCGGTCACCAGCACCGGGGCCTTGCGTCCCGGGATCTGGGCGGTGGTGATGACCACGTCCGCGCGTGCCACCTCCGCGGCGAGCAGCTCCTGCTGCCGGGAGAGGTCGGCGGCCGACTGCTCCCTCGCGTAGCCCCCGGTGCCCTCCTGGGTCTCGAGGCCGAGCTCCACGAACGTGCCGCCGAGGCTCTGCACCTCCTCCTTGGCCGCGGCACGCACGTCGTAGGCCCGGACCACCGCGCCGAGCCGGCGGGCGGTGGCGATGGCCTGCAGACCGGCGACACCCGCCCCCATCACCAGCACCTTGGCCGGAGGGACGGTGCCCGCGGCGGTCATGAACATCGGGAAGAACTTGGCGAGGTGCTCGGCGCCGGCGAGTCCCGCCCGGTAGCCCGACACCGTCGCCTGGGAGGAGAGGGCGTCCATCGACTGGGCCCGGCTGATCCGTGGCAGCAGGTCGAGGCTGTAGACGGTCGCCCGTTTGTCGGCGAGCGCCCGCACCACCTCCGCTGCCGCCACCGGCTGGAGGAAGCTGATCGTGGAGACGCCGTCGGGCAGCGCGGTGACCTCGGCCAGCGTCGGGGGCTGCACCCGGGCGACCACCGCCGCCCCGGCGAGCGCCGCCGCGGCGCCGTCGGCGATCGTGGCGCCCACCGCCCGGAACTGCTCGTCGGGGAATCGGGCGGCCGCGGCCGCCCCGGACTCGACGACGACGTCGATCCCGGCCTTGACGAGCTTGGCGGCAACCTCAGGGACGATCGCGACGCGGCGTTCCCCCGGCCGCGACTCCTTCACGACGGCGAGCTTCACGGGCATTCCAGGGCAGAGGTATAACAGCCGAAGGGAGGAGTCGACCACCTCCGCCGGAGCGGTGGGTGGGTGCCGGTGACCGGCGGCAGCGTCCCCGCCCGCTGGGACCGCTCACCGGAACGGTGCGCCGGCGGGGACCGGGGCCGCCCCCGACCGGCCGGTCAGCCGGCGGTGTCCGCAGGTCCCGGCTCGTCCACCCCGCGCAGGAGCGCCTCGAGCGAGACCGGCTGGTCGTCCTGTCGGATCACGGTCCGCAGGTCGGTCCGCGAGAACACCGGGACCTCCGGTCCCTGGGCGAACCCGATCACCTCGTCGCTCGAGATCGACCGGGCGAAGAAGAAGCCCTGCGCCGCGTCGGCGCCGAAGGCGCGGACGATCTCGACCTGCTTCGCCGTCTCCACGCACTCCACGATCGCCGACATGCCGAGCGAGTGGGCCATGTGGATGACCGTCTCGACCACCAGCCGGTTGATGCCCTGGTTCGACTCCAGACCGGCGATGAACGACCCGTCGATCTTGACCGTGCTGATGGCGTGGCGCTTGAACGGCTCGAAGGAGGACCAGTTGGTCCCGACGTCGTCGACGGAGAGCTCGACCCCCATGTCGGAGAGGGTCTGCAGATCGGACGCGGCGGTCTCGTCGACGACGGCGTCCTCGGTGACCTCGATGTTGAGCTGGCCGCTCCGGAACCCGGAGTGCTCGAGCGCGGTCGCGACCGCCTTGGACACCTCGCCGCGCCGGAGCTGCTCGACGGTGCAGTTGACGCTGAGCTGGATGCTCGGCGACCAGCGGCAGGCCTCCTCGCAGGCCTCGCCCACGATCCAGCGGGTGAGCGAGCCGATGTCCCCGCTGGCCTCCGCCGCCGGGATCAACACGTCAGGGGAGATCCTGCCCTGGGTGGGGTGCTCCCAGCGGACCAGCGCCTCCATCCCCAACAGCCGGCCGGTCGAGAGGTCGACGATCGGCAGGTACTCGAGATAGGGCGCGCCGAGCAGGGAGAAGGTCTCCTCCGGGTGGGTCAGCATGACCGGGCCCGGGTTCCCCTGGATCGCCCGATGCCGCCCCCGGACGGGACGGGTGAGAGGTCTGGTGCCACGTTCGTTGCATCGACCGGAGGCAGGGCGACCTTGAGCCGTTCTTCCTGCAGAAGGGGCGATTCCACCACGGAAAACACCTGATCGGGAGGGTCGGGTCGTCCGGCCGGTCGGCGTCAGGCGGACCGTGACCCTCCGCCGCCTCACCCGGTGGTCGGGGCGACCCCCTCGACCGCGGCGAGGAAGGCGGGCCGCTCACCCCCTCCGTGGGCCACCAGGTTGGCTCCTGTCACGTAGGCGGCCAGCGGCGAGGTCAGGAAGAGGCAGATCCCGGCCAGGTCGGCCGGGGTGCCGAACCGCCCCATCGGGACGGTGGCTGCGACGGCGGCCATCTCGGCGGCTCCCCCGTAGTGCTCGTTGGCCGTCTCGGTGGCCACCATCCCCGCACTCAGCGCGTTGACCCGGACCTTCGGAGCCCATTCGATGGCCAGCGACTGGGTGAGGTGGACGAGGCCCGCCTTGGCCGCGCCGTACGCGGCGGTACCGGGCGACGGTCGCATCCCGCTGACCGAGGAGATGTTGACGATCGACCCCCCCTCCTGTTGACCTTGCATGACCGCGTTGGCCGCCTGGCCGCAGTAGAGCGCGGCGAGCAAGTTGAGACGCACGATCGACTCGAAGAACCGGGGCGACGCCGTCGCCGCGGCGGCGGCCGGCGACCCGCCCGCGTTGTTGACCAGAGCATCGAGCCGCCCGAACCGGGTGACGGCCGCATCCACCACCGCGGCACACTGCGCCGCGTCGCGCACGTCGGCGGCGACGAAGTGGGCCGCTCGTCGCGTCCCCGACGCACCCTCCGCGTAGGGCAGCGCACCGGGAGCCACCTCGGTCCGTCCGCAGACGACCACATCGGCACCGGCGGCGAGGTACGCCTCGGCGATCCCCCGCCCGATCCCCCGCGCCCCTCCGGTCACCACGACCACCCGGCCGGTGCAGTCGAGCGGCCCGGGTCGGTGGGGCGTGCGCTCTGCTGCCACTGCTGCCTCCCTGGTTCCGACTGGTACTGTCCTGACGCTGTATCAGATCACGCTGCGCGCGTGGGTGCCCGCCGCCCCGTCGGGCCGCCCGACGCCCCGCGCCGCCCGCCACCGGAGCTGCCGATGCCCATCGCCACCCACCAGCCACGACCCGGCATCGCCGAGGTGGTCATCGACCATCCCCCGGTGAACGCCCTGGACGTCGCCGGCTGGTTCGCGCTGGCCGAGGCGGTCGTGGCCGCCGGTCGGGTACCGGACAACCGGGTGGTGATCGTACGCGCCGAGGGTCGCGGCTTCTGCGCCGGCGTGGACATCAAGGAGATCGACGCACGGGGCGACGAGGCGCTCATCGGGGCCAACCGCGGCTGTTTCACCGCCTTCGCCGCCGTCTACGAGTGCGAGGTCCCGGTGATCGCCGCCGTCCACGGGTACTGCCTCGGCGGGGGTGTCGGCATCGCCGGGAACGCGGACATCGTGATCGCCTCGGAGGACGCCACCTTCGGGCTCCCGGAGGTCGACCGGGGGGCGCTCGGTGCGGCCACCCACCTCTCCCGCCTGGTGCCGCAGCACCGCATGCGCGCGATGGTCTACACGGCCGAGCCGGTGACCGCGGCCGAGCTCCACCACTACGGGTCGGTCCTCCAGGTGGTCCCCCGGGAACGGCTCACGGAGGCGACCTTCGCCGTGGCCGAGTCCATCGCGTCGAAGAGTCCGACCATCATCCGCCGCGCCAAGGAGTCCCTCAACGGGATCGACCCGGTGGACGTGAAGCGCAGCTACCGGTTCGAACAGGGCTTCACCTACGAGCTGCACGTCGCCGGCGTCGCCGACGAGCAGCGGGCGGCCTTCGTCGAGAAGCGCCCCGCCGACACCAGCAGATGAGCCCGGATGGCTGACAAACGCCTCGACCTCGACGCCTTCGTCGGCGAGCTCCGCAGCGGCATGACCATCGGCATCGGCGGATGGGGGTCCCGGCGCAAGCCGATGGCCGCGGTGCGGGCCATCCTCCGCTCGGACCTGACGGACCTGACCGTGGTCTCCTACGGCGGACCCGACGTCGGCCTGCTCTGCGCGGCGGGCAAGGTGGCATCGGTGGTCTTCGGCTTCGTCACCCTCGATTCGATCCCGACCGACCCCCACTTCCGGACCGCGCGTCAGACCGGGGCCATCGCGGCGACCGAGCTCGACGAGGGAATGTTCTACCTGGGCCTGCTCGCGGCATCCCAGCGGATCCCCTTCCTGCCCACCCGCGCCGGGCTGGGGTCGGACGTGCTCAGGGTCAACCCGTCCCTCCGCACGGTCACCTCGCCGTACGAGGACGGTGAGGAGCTGGTGGCCGTCCCCGCCCTCCGGCTCGACGCGGCGGTGGTCCACGTCAACCGTGCCGACCGTGCCGGCTCCGGCCAGATCCTCGGTCCCGACCCGTTCTTCGACGACCTCTTCCTCGGCGCCGCCGACCGCCGGTTCGTGACCACCGAGCAGATCGTCGGGACCGACCACCTCGCCGCCGAGGGGCCGCTGCAGACCCTGTGCATCAGCCGCCTGCTCACCGACGGGGTCATCGAGACCCCGGGCGGGGCCCACTTCACCGCCTGCGTACCCGACTACAGCCGCGACGAGGCCTTCCAACGCGAGTACGCAGCAGCGGCGGGCGACCCCGACGCCTGGCGGAGCTTCAGCGCCCGCTACCTCGAGGTGGACGAGGCGGGCTACCAGGAGGCGACCCGTACCGCCGCGGCGGAGCGGGCCGCGGCGAAGGCGGGCCGGTGACCGGGCCCGTGCCCGGCGACGTCGCCCGGAGCGGTGCCGCGACCCGCGCCGAGTACTGCGCGGTGGCCTGCGCCGAGGTCTTCCGGGGCGACGGCGAGGTCATGGCCAGCGCGTTCGGGACCGCCCCCGCGCTCGGGGCCCGCCTGGCACGGCTGACCTTCGCACCGGATCTGGTGCTGACCGACGGGGATGCCGCGCTGGTCGAAGGCGCACCGCCGCTCGGGGCTCTACCCGACTCGATCGTGCTCGAGTCGCACATGCCCTACCGCCGGGTGTTCGAGGTGGTCTGGTCCGGGCGCCGCAACCTCATCATGATGGCCTCCCAGATCGACCGGACCGGCAACCAGAACATCAGCGCGATCGGCGAGTGGGCCCGGCCCAAGGCCCAACTGGTGGGCGTGCGCGGCGCTCCGGGCAACACGGTCAACCACCCGACCAGCTACTGGGTCCCCAACCATTCGACCCGCACGTTCGTCGAACAGGTCGACGTGGTCTCCGGCGTCGGGTACGCGCGGGCCGCGGCGGCCGGCCGGTCCGCCACCCGCTTCCACGAGATCCGCCGGGTGATCTCCGACCTCGGGGTGTTCGACTTCGAGACCCCCGACCGGGTCATGCGTCTGCGCTCCCTCCATCCCGGTGTCGGGCTGGACCAGGTGACCGAGAAGACCGGCTTCGCCCTGGTGATCCCCGAGGAGGTGCCCGAGACCCGGCCTCCCACCCCCGAGGAGCTCGACCTCATCCGGACCGTCCTCGACCCGACGGGCCTGCGGGACCGGGAGGTCCCCGGGTGAGCGCCGGCCGCCTGCCCGACGCCGTCGGCGGCCCCCGGCACCCTGCGCTCCACACCCCCTTCTGCGACCTGGTCGGCGTCCGCTACCCGATCGTGCAGACCGGGATGGGCTGGGTCGCCGGTCCGAGCCTGGTGTCGGCGACCGCCGAAGCCGGCGGGCTCGGGATCCTGGCCTCGGCCACCATGACACTCCCCGAGCTCGAACGGGCCGTGACCGACGTGCGCTCGCGGACCGATCGGCCCTTCGGGGTGAACCTTCGTACCGACGTGGGCGACGTGGGCGAGCGGGTCGCCCTGATGATCGACCACGGGGTCACCGTCGCCAGCTTCGCCCAGGCCCCGAACCCGGCGCTGGTCGAGCGCTGTCGGAACGCCGGGTTGGTGGTGATGCCCACCGTCGGCGCCCGCCGGCACGCCGAGAAGGTGGCCGAGTGGGGGGTCGACGCGGTCATCGCGCAGGGAGGCGAGGGGGGCGGGCACACCGGGACGGTCCCCACCTCTCTGCTCACCCCGGCGGTCGTCGACGCGGTCGGCGACCGTGTCGCGGTGGTCGCGGCCGGCGGCTTCTTCGACGGGCGGGGCCTGGTCGCCGCGCTCGCCTATGGCGCCTCGGGGATCGCCATGGGCACCCGGTTCCTGCTCACCCGGGAGAGCCGGGTCCCCGACGCGGTGAAACAGCTGTACCTCGGCACGGCGGTCACCGGCACCGTGGTGTCCACCGCGGTGGACGGCGCCCCCCAGCGGGTCATCCGCACCGACCTGGTCGAGCACCTCGAACGCGGGGGGCGCTGGCGCGGGCTCCCGAGGGCGATCGCCAACGCGTACGCGTTCCGACGCGAGACCGACACGACGCTGACCGCCCTCCTCCGCGAGGGACGTGCCATGAAGCGCAGCAACGATCTGTCCTGGACCCAGGTGGTCATGGCGGCGAACGCACCGATGATGACCAAGGCGGCACTCGTCGACGGCCGCACCGACGTCGGGGTCCTGCCGACCGGTCAGGTCGTCGGCGAGATCGACGAGCTCCCGAGCGTGGCCGAGCTCATCGGAGGCATCGTGGGCGAGGCCACCGCCGTGCTCGAGCGCCTCGCGGGGGCGGCCGTCCCGCACGTCCCGGGGTGATCGCGCACCGCGGGACCGGGGCCACGCAAGGTGGACAGCGGCAGATTCCCAGGTGAGGACGCGACAGGTCTTGTGTCGAGGCTGCAGGTCGGCGATAATCGTGTGCCTGCCAGACTCAATCGACGTCCACCCACACCTCACCCTGTTTCGAAGGTGGGACCCCACTCCGGGGGTGCCACGCCAGACGAACCACATGCTGTGGAGGAGTTGCCATGTCGGAGGAAACCCTGCCAGCTCCGAATGAGAGGAGCGGGCCGCCGCCTGCCACCCCGCCGGTCAACATCACCGGGGTGGGTGCGGTCACCGGCTACGGGTGGGGCAAGAAGCACATGTGGGACGGCTTCCTGCTGGGCGAGAGTGCGGTCAAGCTGACCTCGGACCTCGAGGGGTACCCCGACGGGAAGTCGGCCTACATCGCCACCATCACCGACGAGGGCGACCGCCACGACGGTCCGAGCCGGTTCATGCAGTCGCTCCGCTTCGCCGCCCGCGAGGCGATCGCGGACGCCGTCGAGCGCGGATGGAAGCCCGGCCCGGTCGTCGGTGTCGTGCACTGCCTGGTGCTCGGAGACGTCGAGATCTGGGCGGAGTTCCACCGGGCACACGGCAAGCGGGTGCGGGCGCGCCAGTGGGTCAACATGATGCCGTCGACGGTGATCTGCTCGCTCATGACCGAGTACGACTTCCACGGCCCCACCATGTCGGTCTCGGCGATGTGCGCGTCGGGCAACGCAGGACTGATCACCGCCAAGTCGTGGATCGACAGCGGCGTGGCCTCCGACGTGATCCTTCTGGCTACCGACCTCTCCCTCCAGGGCGAGCACCTGCGCGGCTTCGTCGACGTCGGCGTGGCGGTCGCGGACACACCGCCCTTCGAGGCGTGCCGGCCGTTCCAGGAGGGCAGCCGCGGGTTCGTGGGCGGCGAGGCCGCCGTGGCGATGGTGCTCTCGAGGGAGCCCAAGGGCTCGTACGCGACGATGCTCGGTGGTGCGATGACCATGGATGCCCACAACGCGGTCGCCATGGCACCCGACCTCGAACAGCTCTACCGCTGCTTCAACGACGCGATGAGGATCTCGGGCATCGGCTACGACGAGGTGGCCTATCTCAACGCTCACGGCCCGGGAACGGCACAGTGCGACGCGGCCGAGGCCCGGGTGCTGGACGAGCTGTTCCCCGGCGCGGCGGGGATCTTCTCGGTCAAGCCACTGACCGGCCATTGCCAGGCCGCCGCAGCGGCGGTCGAGGTCCTCGCCACCGTCTACGCCTACCAGACCGGGTTCGTGCCCGCCCCGCCCCAGGTCGCCCCGGGCCATCCGCGCCTGGTCAACGGCCTCAGCGCCCGGGCCCCCGGGGCCATGGTCAAGTCCTCGATCGGGCTCGGCGGCTACAACGCGGTGGTGGTCATCGGCGAGCCCGCCACCTGACCCCCGGCCACCATCCTCCGGACCCGGGCGGGGGCCGCCCCGGTGGCCTCCCGGTTGTGAGCGCGCCGGGGCAGGTGGCGCCGGACAAGTAGGGCTCAAGGGGCCCGTCGCCGGTGCCGATGCTCCGGCATATGGTTACGGCACACGGCTTCGGTAGCCAGCGGCCTTCCCTGTCCTTCGACCGGATCGAATCCGGTCCGGCCTCCACCCTCGAGCTGTCCCAGGACGTCGATCTGACGGCGGAAGGGCTGCCGACCGTCACCTGGGTGTACGACGCCACGTCCGACGAGGTGAGCTGGTCGTACCCGTTCGAGGAGCTCCTCGGCTTCGGAGCGGTCGACGAGGGCTTCACGGTGCGCAGCGGTGTGCCGGTCGTCGCCGATCAGGGCACCCGCCCCCCGTGCGCGCTCACCGAGCCGGTCGCGGTGGACGACGTGGGCGCCGCCGTCCTCGCCCCGATCCTCGCCCCCATCCGGAGCGGCGTCCCCCCGGCCGAGTACGACCTGCGGATGGCGGTCTACGACCCGGAGGGGACCGAGCACCAGATGGTGGTCCGGGCCTCTCCACTGGAGCTCCCGGGCGCCGGCGTCGACGGGGAACCGCCCTCCGAGCAGCGCTACACGGTCGGGGTGGTGATCGACGTGACCGCCACCCAGCGGTTCGAGCGGGAGCTCGGCGACCTGGTCGACCGCTACCGGCTGCTGACCGAGGTCTCCCCGGATGCGGTGGTCGTCCACCAGAACGGACGCCTCGTCTACGGCAACCGGGCCGGCCTGCGCCTCATCGGGGCCGATGTGACCGACGTCAAGGCCCTCTACGGCAGGGTCATCACCGACTTCCTCCACCCGAACGACATCAAGGACACCATCGAGCGCATCTCCCAGCTCAAGGAGGACGGGCAGTTCTTCGAGCACGGAGAGGCCCGCATCCTCGCACTCGACGGCACCGCAAAATGGATGGAGGTCACCAGCATCCGCACCAGCTGGGCGGGCGAGCCGGCGTTCCAGGTGATCATGCGGGACATCTCCGAGCGCCGGGCCGCAGAGGCGGCGGCCCGCTACCGGGCGAGCCTGGTCGCACACGTCTCCGACGCGATCATCGGGATCGACGCCGACGGGAAGATCGAGAGCTGGAACGAGGCGGCCGAAGCGATCTACGGATGGACCGAGGGCGAAGTGGCCGGGCTGTCGATCGGGGCGGTGGTGACCGCCAACCGCACGGACAGCGCCGCCGTCCTGGAGCGCGGCCCGCGCTCCCACCGCCGCAAGGACGGCTCCGAGGTGGACGTCCTGGTCTCGATCGATCCCCTGATCGACGACGACACCCAACCCTCCGGTTGGGTGGTGGTCTGCACCGAGCTGACGGACGCCCGCCAGGCCGAGGCCGGACGCCGGGCCGCCGAGGAGCGGTACGAGGCGGTGGTGGCGTCCCTGAGCGAGGGGATCATCCTCTTCGACGAGTTGGGTAACATGTGCGCGCACAACAGCGCGGCCACCCGGATCCTCGGCGACCGCCTGCGTGAGGGCTCGGGCCACCAGCTGTTCACCGGCGCGTCGATCGCCCTCTCCGCGGACGGCCAGCCGCTCTCGCCCGAGATGTTCCCCCACGCCAAGACGCTGATGACCGGCGAGTCCGCGGACGACGTGGTCATCGGGGTCACCGACGAGAGCGGGCGCCGGCAGTGGCTGGCGATGAGCTCCCGGTTGCTCTCGGGCACCGGACGGGTCGACTCGCCGATGGTGGTCTGCTCGTTCACCGACGTCACCGACCGCAAGGCCGCCGAGGCCCAGCTCCACTGGCTCGCCTATCACGACTCGCTCACCGGGCTGGGCAACCGCTCCCTCTTCAACGAGGAGCTCGAGCGCGAACTGCTCATCTCGATGCAGCGGGAGACCAACCTGGCGGTCCTCTTCATCGACCTCGATCGCTTCAAGCTGGTCAACGACTCCTTCGGCCATGCCAGCGGCGACGAGCTCCTGTTGACCCTCGCCCAGCGGTTCAAGTCGGCCGTCCGCGCGGGCGACGTGGTGAGCCGGTTCTCCGGCGACGAGTTCGTGGTGCTGTGCCGCAACATCCGGGACGTGCAGACAGCGGTCAGCCTGGCGGAGGACTACTCCAAGATGCTCGCCGACCCGGTGCACCTGTCCACCGGGCGCTCGGTCGTGGTGACCTCCAGCGTCGGGGTCGCGTTCGTGATGCGCGGACGCCAGACCGCCCAGGACATCCTCCAGCAGGCCGACACCGCCATGTTCCAGGCCAAGAACAAGGGCCGGTCGCGGATCGAGGTCTTCGACGAGTCGCTCCGGGCGAAGTCGGTGGCCCGCCTCGAGATCTACGACGACCTCCGGCACTCGATCGACCATGACGAGCTCACCGTGCACTACCAGCCCATCGCCTCGGTGGCCGACGACCGGATCGTCGCGATGGAGGCCCTGGTGCGGTGGCACCATCCCTCCCGCGGCCTGCTCGGGCCGATGGAGTTCATCCCCTTCGCCGAGGAGACCGATCTCATCTTCTCGCTCGGGCGGTGGGTCCTCCGCGAGGCCTGCCACACCATGGCGCGGTGGCGGAACGAGCTGCCGGGCGCCGAGAACGCCTACATCACGGTCAACCTCTCGGTCCACCAGTTGAGCGACGCCGACCTGCTCGACTCGATCGCCGCGGCCCTCGCCGACTCGGGCCTCCCTCCCGAGGCGCTGGTGCTCGAGGTCACCGAGTCGATGCTGATGAGCGAGACGCCCGAGACGATCGCCGCCCTGGGCGGGATCCACGAAATGGGCGTGGGCCTGGCCATCGACGACTTCGGAACCGGCGAGTCGTCCCTTGCCCGGTTGAAGCGGTTCCCGGTCAAGATCCTCAAGATCGACAAGTCCTTCGTGGACGGACTGGGCATCCTCGACACCGACGAGGCCATCGTCGCCGCCATCGTGCAGCTCTCCAAGGCGCTCGGCCTGGTGGTCCTGGCCGAAGGGGTCGAGACCCCCGTCCAACTCGAACGGGTCGCCGCGCTCGGGTGCGACCTCTACCAGGGCTACCTGATGTCGCGCCCCACCCGGGCCGACCACGTCGACTTCAACAAGCGCGCCGAGTCGACGACGCAGACAGACCTCCCCGCGTAGCGGGTCGCTCCGGCGCCCGCCGCGGGGCGGGCCCGCGTCGGCGAGTCAGCCGAGCCGCTCGATGATGGTGGCGTTGGCCTGGCCGCCTCCCTCGCACATGGTCTGGAGCCCGTAGCGCGCGCCGGTGCGCTCCATCTCGTTGAGCAGGGTGGCGAGCAGCCGCGCCCCGGAACCGCCGGTGGGATGCCCGATGGCGATCGCCCCGCCGTTGACGTTGACCCGCTCCATGTCGGGATGGTGCTCCTTCTCCCAGGCGAGCACCACCGAGGCGAACGCCTCGTTGATCTCGATGAGGTCGATGTCGTCGAGTGAGAGCTTCGCCTTCTCGAGCACCAGGGTGGTGGCCGGGATCGGCGCGGTGAGCATGATCACCGGGTCGTTGGCGGCGACCGCGAACGTGTGGAACCGGGCCCGGGGCCGCAGCCCGAGCCGTCCCGCCCGTTCCTCCGACATGATGAGCACCGCGGCCGCCCCGTCCGAGATCTGCGAGGAGGTCGCCGCGGTGACCAGACCGTCCTCGACGAAGCACGGAGGGAGCGACGCCAGGGTCTCGTAGGTGGACCCGGCCCGCACCCCTTCGTCGGCGGTCAGCGGTCCCTCGCCGGCCGGATCCCCCTGGTCGCTCCCGGCCACCGCCACCTTGCCCTCCACCCGGGCGCGCCGGGTGGCGAGCGGGACGATCTCGTGCTCGAAGCGTCCCTCGGCGATCGCCCGGGCGGCACGCTCGTGGGAACGGAGCCCGAAGCGGTCCATCTCCTCCCGGGAGATCCCCCACCTGCGGGCGATCTCCTCGGCGCAGAGACCCTGGTGGATGAATTCGAACCGGCCGAGCACGGTCGGGCCGTAGGCCTCCCCCGGACCCGGTTCGGTCGTCGACCCGATCGGGACCCGGCTCATCGCTTCCACGCCACCGCCGATGACCACCTCCATCGCGCCCGAGAGCACGGCCTGGGCCGCGAAGTGGACCGCCTGCTGGGCCGAGCCGCACTGGCGGTCCACGGTCGTGCCCGGGACGGTGTCGGGGAACCCGGCGGCCAGGGCCGCGTTGCGGCCGACGTTCATCGCCTGCTCGCCGACGGTCATCGTGCACCCGAGGACGACGTCCTCCACCATCGCCGGGTCGAGGTCGTTCCGCTCGACGAGGGCGCGCAGCGGTTGGGCGGCCAGGTCGACCGCGTGCCAGCCGGAGAGGCGCCCGTTCTTCCTCCCCACCGGGGTGCGGACGACGTCGACGATCACGGCACTGGGCATGCTGCCATTGTGACCGATGATCGCCGGTTGCCGGAAATCTGGCGGTGTGTCAGATTTCCCCGGACATCGGCCGAACGAGGGACCCGAGTGACGGATCGCCCCATGGACCTGAGCTTCACCGACGCCCAGGAGGCGTTCCGGGCCGAGGCGCGCACCTGGCTCTCGGCCCACGCCCCGCCGCCCCGGTCCCTCCCCTCGCTCGACACCTCGGAGGGGTTCGAGGCCCACCGCGCCTGGGAGCGGGAGATGGCCGACGATCGGTGGTCGGTGGTGTCCTGGCCCGAGGAGTACGGGGGCAGGGGGCTCGGCCTCCTCGAGTGGCTGGTGTTCGAGGAGGAGTACTGGCGCGCGCAGGCGCCGCTCCGGGTCAGCCAGAACGGGATCTTCCTGCTCGCCCCGACCCTCTTCGAATACGGCACCGAGGCACAGCGGGCCCGGTTCCTCCCCCCGATGGCCTCGGGCCGGGAGATCTGGTGCCAGGGGTGGTCCGAGCCGGACGCCGGGAGCGACCTCGCCGGCATCCGCTCACGGGCGCGGCGCTCGGACAGCGAGGAGGGCTGGGTCCTCACCGGCCAGAAGACCTGGGCCTCGCGCGGTGCGTTCGCCGAGTGGTGCTTCGGGCTGTTCCGCACCGACCCCGGTGCGGAGCGGCACCGCGGGCTCACCTACTTCCTGATCGAGCTGTCCACACCGGGGGTCACCGTCCGGCCGATCCCACAGATCGACGGGGAGTGCGGCTTCGCCGAGCTCTTCTTCGAGGAGGTGCTCGTGCCCGACTCGCAGGTGCTCGGGGAGGTGGGCAGGGGCTGGAACGTGGCCATGGCCACGGCGGGGTCCGAGCGCGGGCTGAGTCTCCGCAGCCCGGCCCGCTACACCGAGGCGGCCGACCGGCTGGTCTCCCTCTACGCCGCCCGGCTCCGCCAGGACCCCGACGCCGCCCGGCGGAGCGCCGACGCGGTGGCCCGCGCCTGGATCGGGGCCGAGACCTACCGGCTGCACACCCTGTGGACCGCGACCCGGGTCCTGGAGGGCGGATCCGTCGGCCCCGAGGCGAGCGCCAACAAGATCCACTGGTCGGAGACCGACCTCGCCATCCACCGGACCGCCCTCGACCTGCTCGGAGGAGGGGCGGAGCTGCAGGGCACCGGGATCGACAACGCCTGGCTCGACGGGTACCTCTTCGCGCTCGCCGGCCCGATCTACGCGGGCACCAACGAGATCCAGCGCACCGTCGTCGCCGAGCGCGTGCTCGGGCTTCCGCGCGGCTGAGCGGCGCGATGCGTTTCGCCTTCACCGACCAGCAGCTCGAGTTCCGCGATGCGGTGCGCCAGGTGCTGGCGCGGGAGTGCTCGACCGCGGAGGTGCGCGCCGCCCACGCAGCACCGCTCGCCCGCACCCCGCGCTGGTCGGTGCTCGCCGAGCTCGGGGTGGTCGGCCTCACCGTCCCCGCCGACCGCGGCGGGCTCGGCCTCGGGCTGGTGGACCTGGTGCCGCTGCTGGAGGAGGCCGGGCGGGTGGCGCTGCCCGAACCGCTCGTCGAGACCACCGCGCTCGCCGCACCACTGCTGGAACGGGTTGCGCAGGCCGGAGGCCCGGGAGCGGAGGCAGCTTCCGGCTGGCTCGAACGGGTCGCTGCAGGCGCGCTCGCCGCCGCGGTCTGCGTCCATCCGGACGACGGTGATCCGGTGGCGGCCGCCGACGGCGCCGACCTGTTCCTGCTCACCGCGTCCGGGTCGAAGGGCCCGGAGGTCCACGGCCTCGACGGCGGTGCCTGCACGGTCCGCCCGGTGCCCTCGCTCGACCCGACCCGGCGTCTCGGTGTGCCCGAGTGGGTGCCGACCCCGGTCACCCTCCTCGCCTCGGGACCCGACGCCGTCGCCCTGACCGCGGGCACCGCGGACCGGGCGGCGGTGGCGGTGGGGGCCGAACTGCTCGGCCTCGCCGGGGCCATGGTCACCCGCGCCGCGGAGCACGCCAGGGAACGCCACCAGTTCGGCCGTCCGATCGGGAGCTTCCAGGCGGTCAAGCACCTGCTGGCCGGGGCCGAGGTCCAGCTCGAGTTCGCCCGCCCGGCCGTCTACGCGGCGGCCTGGGCGCTCGACACGGGTGCACCGGAAGCGTCACGATCCGCCTCGGTCGCCAAGGCCTGCGCCTCGGAGGCCGCCCTCGAGGCCGCCCGGACCTCGCTGCAGGTGCACGGGGCCATCGGGTACACCTGGGAGTGCGACCTCCAGCTCTTCCTCAAACGGACCTGGGCGCTCGCCGCCTCGTGGGGGGAGGCGGCCGACCACCGCGCCCGGGTGGTCGAGTCGCTGCTCGCCGGGCGCCTGCCGGCCGGCCCTCAGGGCCGGGCGAAGGCGTAGACCGGCATCCCGTTGTACTGCTCGGAGTGGCCGGGCAGGTAGGGGCCGTTCACCACCACCGCCAGGGACCCCACCGGTGCGGGCCCGGCGTCCCCCTCGACGGTCACGACGGCGCCGTCGGGCCAGACCTGGACCACCACGCCCACGTGGAGCGATGTCGAGGTCGACCAGGGCCCGCTGCCGTAGAGGACGGCGTCACCCGGCAGGGGGGCCGCCGTCGGAGGGAGGACCGCGGTGTTGGCCGCGGCCCAGCTGAAGATGCTGCCGGTGAAGGGATACGAGGGGATGGGGATGCCCGCCCGCTGCCAGACCCAGCTGGCGAAGAGCGCACACCACTCCTCGCAGGGGCCGTAGGGATTGCAGAAGCCGCCGGGCGTGGGATCGCTGTTCACCTGGCTGTCCGCGACCGACACGATGGCCGAGGCGAGCGGGGAGGGTGCCGGGTCCGGCGGGTTCGAGAACGTGTAGTCCCAGCCGTCGGGCTCGAGCATCCAGTACCCGCCGCCGTCCCTGGTCGCTGCGATCCCGGCGACCGGCGGGACGTCGCCCGGATTGCCCGAGTAGCCGCCGCCGAGCGATCCGTGGAAGACCGCGTCGCCGAAGGTGAACACGCCGCCGTCGGTGGCGACCATGAGATAGCCGCCGTCGTCGGCGCTGGCGATGATGCCGTCGACCGGGTCGTTGAGGATCGTCCCGCCCGTCGACCCGTGGAAGGGGGCGCTCCCGAACGAGAACACGCCGCCGTCGGCCGCGACGAGCCAGTAGCCCAGTCCGTTGACGGTCGGCGCCATCCCGGTGACCGGAGCCACCAACGGGGTCCCGCCCATCGATCCGAGGAAGCGGGCATCGCCGAAGGCGAAGACCCCGCCGTCGGCCGCGACGAGCCAGTAGCCCTTCCCGTCCGACGTCGACGCCATCCCGACCACCGGCTGGTTGAGCGGGACCGCGCCCATCGACCCGTAGAACCCGGCGTCACCGAAGGCGAAGACCCCACCGTCGAGCGCGGCGAGCCAGTAGCCACCGCCGTCGGGTGTCGCCGCCATCGCGACGACCGGCCCTTGCAGACGCAGTGCTCCGAGTGAGCCGTGGAAGGCCGCGTTCCCCTCGGGGAAGACCCCGCCGTCGGCCGACGCCAGCCAGTAGCCCTCGTCGCCGACCGGGGCTGCCGGATTGGCCGCGATCGCGACCATCACCGAGTTCATCGGCCGGCCCGGTGGGTCGGTCGACAGGGCGTCGCCGAAGGCGATGACCCCGCCGCCCGGATAGACGCGAGGCGCGGGGTTCGCACCGGCCGTGCCGGTCGCCGCCGGCGGCACCGGGATCAGCGGGCCGACCACGAAGACCAGGGCCAGTGCGGCGATGAATCGGGGGCCGAGGGTCCGGCGACCCGGCGACCCTCGGCCACGTAGAGTGGCGAAATGGGCCGTCGGCGAGCCGGACGGGGGATCCATGGCGGGCCATGCTAGGCAGTGCGGGGGGCGGTGGGAAGGGAGCAACCCGAATCCCGCGCATTTCGCGCCACAGGCCTATCCGAAGTGCTCATTCCGACGCCGGCCCCGGGGCCGGACGCAGCCGAAGGCCGAACGAGGCGGTTTCCGGGGCTCCCGTTCAACGGACCATGAAGAGCCTGGATACCCCCTGCTGAGGGGTGTCAAACATCATGCACAGTGGTAATGTGGTCATATGACTACTCAGAGTGGTCTCGCATCGGGAGCGGGGATGCCCAGGGACGGGAACCTGTGATCGCGACCAGGCCGAGCCAGCCCGAACCGTTCGTCCGCGGAGCCCCCCACCCGGCGGGCGGCGGCGTCCCCTATCCCCGTGCGAACCCCGGCGACGTCGCCCGGCTGCCCGCCGACGTCTGGCACGCGGCCTCGGTCCCCGCCGGGGTACGCCTCGAGCTGGTCGGCGACGCGCAGGCCATCGACATCGCCTACCGGACGGCCACCGGGAACCTCGGGTACCGGGGTGACGGAGCCGGCATCGTCTTCTCCGTGTGGCGCGGTGGCCGAAGGGTCTGCGAGGAGGAGGCCGTCCTCGGGGACGGGCTCATCCGGCTCTCGCTGGGCGACGGGTCCCCCGACCGGCCGGCGGTCATCTACCTCCCGGAAGGAATGCAGCCCCTGGTGCTGTCGCTCACCGCGGTCAAGGGGGAGATCGCCCCGGCCCCGTCCCTGCCACGCTGGCTCGCCTACGGCGACGCGGTCACCCAGGGCTGGATCGCCTCGGGACCCTCCCAGGGCTGGGCGGCGATCACCGCCCGGAAGTCCGGGCTCGACCTGGTCAACCTCGGGTATGCCGGCTCGGGCCAGTGCGAGATCATTGCGGCCGAACACCTCGCCGGGCTGCCGGCCGACGTCATCTCCATCTCGTACGGCTCGGGCTTCTGGACCCGGACGCCGCACAGCGCGCCCATGCTCTTCGAGAGCGTCCGGGCGTTCCTGGCGCTCGTCCGGACCGGCCATCCCGCGACGCCGATGGTGGTGATGAGCCCGATCCGGCGAGGCGACGCCGAGCACACGCCCAACAAGCTCGGTGCGACGCTGGCCGACCTGCGGGATGCCGTCGAGGCGGCCACCCGCGACCGGATCGTCTCCGGGGACACCATGCTGTCGCTGGTCGGCGGCGAGGAAATCATCGGCCCCGAGCACCTGGTGGACGGGAACTACCCCGGCGACGAGGGGCACAAGCGCATCGCCTCGGCCGCGTCGAAGGCGCTCGGCGCGGCCCTCCAGGCGGCGCGTGACGCGCCCAACCCCCCGGTCCTGGTCGACAGCGACGAGGGGCTCGGCCTCGGCCTGGCCCTGGTCGGCGGCAACGGCCATGTGGACGAGGTCGCCGAACCGCTGCCAGAATTGGACGTCGCGTTCCAGCCGGCGGAGGTCGACCCCGCACTCGTCGGCCTGGACCCACCGGAGACGATCGACGGGTCCCCGACCGACGATCTCGACGCCGCGTTCGCAGACGTGCCGGTTCGCGGCGACGCAAACCCAACAGAGTCGGTCGAGGCGGGACCGGTCGTGCTGGACGCGGTGATGGAGCCGGTCGTGGTCGACGCGGTGATGGAGCCGCTCCTGCTGGACGCGGCGATGGAGCCGATCGAGGTCGACGACGTGGTAGCGCCTGTGGAGATCGACCCGGTGACGGTGGAGGACGCGGCCGCGGCAGACGACGAGGTCGCAACCGGCCGGGAGCAGGGCTCGGAGGAGCCCTCATCGGTCGGCGACGTCCCGCGGGAGGTGCCGGAGGACGAGGGCGCCGACCCGGCCCCCGCACCGATGACCGCCGACGACGACATCACCAGCGTGCTCGCGCCCGACGTCGCGGCGGCCTGGTCCCTCTACTGATCGCCCGCCTACTCTTCCGGTGAACCCGGCGGCGAGCGCCGGTCCGGCGCCGCCAGCGATCACGAAGGGTGGGTCCCCATGGAAGCCAGCACGCTCATCGACGCGTTCCGCGTCGACCGCAAGGTCGCGGTGGTCACCGGCGCGGGCAGCGGCATCGGCCGGGCCTCCGCGCTCGCCCTGGCCGGCGCCGGTGCCACCGTCATCTGCGCCGACATCCACCCCGACACCGCGTCGGAAACCGCGGCCCGGATCACCGATGCCGGGGGCACGGCCGAGGGGATCGGGCTCGACGTGTCGGTGCGCGCCGACGTCAACGCCCTCGCCGAGCGGGTGGCCGCCGAGCGTGGCGGGATCCACGTCTGGTGCAACATCGCCGGGATCATGCTCGGTGGTCCGTTCCTCGACGAGCCGGAGGAGACCCTCGACCGCATCCTCGCGGTGAACCTCAAAGGAGTCTTCTTCGGGTGCCAGGCGGCCGGCCGGATCATGGCCACCCAGCCCGAGGGCGGCAGCATCGTGAACGCCTCGTCCGCCGCGGCCGACACGCCCAGTGCGAACATCGTGAGCTACGCGATCTGCAAGGCCGGGGTGGTCCAGATGACCAAGACGCTCGCCGTCGAGGTCGGCAAGCAGCACGTCCGGGTCAACGCGGTGGCCCCCGGATTCGTGATCACCGGGATGACCACCGGGCACTTCTCGCTCCCCGACGGCGGAGTCGACGAGGCCATGGAGCACAAGCTGGTGAGCGCGATGGCCAAGGGAGCGCCGCTTCGGATGGTCGGCGAACCGGAGGACATCGCCTCCTCGGTCCTCTTCCTCGCCTCCGACGCGTCGCGGTTCATGACCGGACAGGTGCTCCGCCCCAACGGCGGCGTGGCCATGGTCTGATCCGGCGCGGCCCGGTCCCCTCGCCACCTGACACACCGTCAGAACCAGGGGTACACTCGCCCGCATGGCCGAACTGCCGATGATCATCTCCGTGGACGATCACGTCGTCGAACCGGCGAACGTGTGGATGGACCGCCTCCCGAAGAAGTACCACGACGTCGGCCCGCGCGTCGTGCGTGCGCCGATGGGGGAGATCACCTTCGTCGGCGGCCAGCTCACCGTGGTGCCGGGCTCCGAAGGGTCGCCGACCGACTGGTGGTACTACGAGGACCTGAAGCGGCCCCTCCTCCGGGTGGACTCCGCGGTCGGGGTGCCCCGCGACGAGGTCACCATGAAGGGCGTGACCTTCCAGGACATGCGGCCCGGCTCCTACCAGGTCGGCCCCCGGCTGGAGGACATGGACCTCAACCACCTCGAGGCCTCGCTCTGCTTTCCCACCTTCCCCCGCTTCTGCGGGCAGACCTTCACCGAGGCCAAGGACAAGGACCTCGCGCTGCTCTGCGTCAAGGCGTACAACGACTGGATGGTCGAGGAGTGGTGCGGACCGGAGGCAGCGGGCCGCCTGATCCCGCTGACCCTGATCCCCCTGTGGGACGCCCACCTGGCCGCCGACGAGGTGCTGCGCAACGCCGCCCGCGGGGTCCGGGCCGTCTGCTTCAGCGAGATCCCCCCCTTCCTCGGGCTCCCCTCGGTCCACGATCCCGGTCACTACTGGGACCCGTTCTTCCGCGCCTGCTCGGAGACGGGGACCGTGGTCAACATGCACATCGGGTCGTCCTCCAAGATGCCGTCGACCTCGTCCGACGCCCCCCCGGCGGTCGGATCGACCCTCACCCACACCAATGCGACCTTCTCGATGGTCGACTACATGTTCTCGGGAGTGCTCGTGCGCTTCCCCGAGCTCAAGCTGGCCTACGCCGAGGGCCAGATCGGATGGATCCCCTACATCCTCGAACGGGCCGATACGGTCTGGGAGGAGAACCGCGGCTGGGGCGGCGTGGCCGACATCGTGCCCGAACCCCCCTCCACCTACTTCCACCGCCAGATCTACGGCTGTTTCTTCAGCGACGCCTTCGGGCTCAAGAACGTGGAGTCGATCGGGGTGGACAACATCACCTACGAGTCCGACTATCCCCACTCGGACTCGACCTGGCCGCACACCAAGGAGATCGCCGAGAAGCAGATGAAGGGTCTGACCGACGACCAGCGCTACCGGATCCTGCGCGGCAACGCGATCGCTCTCTACGGCCTCGACTTCGCATGACCGTCCAGGGGTAGGCCCGTCCGTGGACCTGCGTTACAGCGACGCCGAGGAGGCGTTCCGCACCGATCTCCGCGCCTGGCTGGCGGCCACCCTGCCCGGGCTGCCGACAAAGCCCGATCCGGGCGACTGGCCGGGGCGCCGGGCCTACGACACCGGCTGGCAGCGACTCCTGTTCGACGCCGGGTACGCCGGGGTGGACTGGCCGGTCGAGGGTGGCGGCCGGGGGTCATCGGCCGTCGAAGAGCTCATCTTCAAAGAGGAGCTCGGGCGCGCGCATGCTCCGTACGTGGGCGTCAACTTCGTCGGGTTGCTCCACGCCGGGCCGACCGTCATCGCCGAGGGCACCCCCGAGCAGCGCGCGCGCTTCCTCCCCCCGATCCTCCGCGGCGACGAGGTCTGGTGCCAGGGGTTCTCCGAACCCGACGCAGGCAGCGACCTCGCGGCGCTGCGCACCCGTGCGGTCCGTGACGGCGACGACTACGTCGTCACCGGGTCGAAGATCTGGACCTCCCACGCAGAGGTCGCCGACCACTGCGAGCTGCTGGTCCGCACCGGCGCCGACGAGAGCCGCCACCGGGGCATCACCTGGCTCATCCTGCCCATGGACTCCCCCGGCGTCGAGGTGCGGCCGCTCACGACGATCGCCGGCTCGACCGAGTTCGCCGAGCTCTTCCTCGACGAGGTCCGGGTCCCGGTGGCCAACCGGGTGGGCGAGGAGAACGACGGCTGGCGGGTGACCATGGTCACCCTGAGCTTCGAGCGGGGCACCGCGTTCGTCGGCGACCTGCTCGAGGGCATCGAGCTGCTCTCCGCCACGGTCGCCCTGGCCGGGCGAACCGGCGCCTGGTCCGATCCCGGCACCCGCCGGCAGGCGGGACACCTGAAAGCCGAGCTCGACGCGCTCTGGGCCCTCACCAGGCGTACCGTCTCCCAGGCCGCGCGCACCGGCGTGCCGGGCGTCGGCGGGACCTACTTCAAGCTCGCCTACTCCGAGACCCGCCAGCGACTCGGCGAGTTCTCGCTCTCGCTGCTCGGACGGGCCGGGCTGGCCGCTCAGGACGTCGCCGGCCTCGACGGGCTCGGTCCGCTGCCCGCCGAGACGATGGTCGAGGACTGGCTCCGGGGCATCTCCCTCACCATCGCCGCGGGCACCTCGCAGATCCAGCGCAACATCGTCGGGGAACGCATCCTCGGGCTGCCGAAGGAGGCGGTCCCCGTGCCCGCCCCGGCCGCCGACCCCGCGGCGTGAGCGCCGCACGGGTCGCCGGACCCGCCGGATAGCGAGCAGACAGCTGATGGACTTCGAACCGACCGAGCTGCAGCTCGAGCTCGCCGACGGCGTACGCAGGCTGTGTGCGGGTCACTTCCCCCTCGAACGCCTCCGCGAACGGGAGGGGGCCGAACGGGTCGTCGACCCGGCGGGATGGCTCCGCCTGGGCGAGGCCGGCGTGTTCGACCTCTGCCTGGCGGAAGCGGCGGGCGGGGCGGGTCTCGGCCTGGCCGACGCGGCCCTCGTCTTCGAGGAGCTGGGGCGGGCCCTGGTGCCCGGCCCGCTGGTCGCGTCCCACCTCGCCGCCGGACTGGTCGACGGGGCCGCTGACGGCACCGTGGTGGTCGGGCTCTTGGAGGACCCGGGTGCGGGAGCCGGTGGGGCGGGTCTGCCGGCCGTGGTCGAGGACCTGGCCGACCTCGACGTGCTGCTGGTGCTCTCCGGAGCCGGCGTGCGCTCCCTCGACCCGCGGGCCCTCGGCGGGTCCCGACTCCGCCGCCCCATGGACCCGCTGACCCCGGTGTGGTCGGTGGAGCACCTGCCCGCCGGTTCGCCCGTGGCCGGACCGGACATCGCCGACTGGTGGCGGCGCGACGGAACCGTCCTCACCGCGGCCCTGCAGGTGGGTCTCGCCGCCTGGTCGACCGATCTCGCGGTCGGGTACGCCCGGCAGCGCCGCCAGTTCGGTCGTCCCATCGGCGGGTTCCAGGCGGTCAAGCACCTCTGCGCGGACATGGCCGTGCGGACCGAGGTTGCCCGGTGTGCGGTGCACGCCGCCGCGGTCACCGTCGACCAGCCCGACGTTGGAGACGCCCTGGTGGCCGCTGCGGGCGCCAAGCTGCTGGCCGACGAGGCCGCGCTGGCCAACGGTCGCTCGTGCATCCAGGTCCACGGGGGGATGGGCTTCACCTGGGAGGTCCCCGCCCACCTCGCCTACAAGCGCGCCCGGGTGCTCGCCACCCAGTTCGGGACAGGCGACGAGCTCGCCGCGGCCCTCGCCGACTCGCTCGTCGACCCTCCCACCCCAGCCTCTGGCCGTCCGGCCGGCCGCCTAGGGTGACCTCGTGACCGACCCGCACCCCGTTCCGCCCGCCGACGTGGTGACCGTCCTGCCCCCTGGGCGCACCGTCTTCGGGATGCAGCTTCCGGTGCAGTCGCAGTCGACCATCTACGTGCAGCCCTGGGAGACCACCGCGGGACCCGACGAGCTCGCCGAGGTCGCACTCGCCTGCGAGAAGGCCGGGTTCTTCTACGTGGGCGTCTGCGACCACACGTTCATCCCCGAGCGGTTGGCCGCTGCGATGAGCACGACCTGGTACGACACCGTGGCAACCCTCGGTTGGCTCGCCGGTGTGACCACCCGGATCCGACTGCTCTCCCACATCTACGTCCTCGCCCTCCGTCATCCGCTCCGGGCGGCCAAGGAGTTCGCCACCCTCGATGCGCTCTCCGGGGGGAGGGTCATCTGCGGGGTCGGCGCGGGTCACGTGACCGAGGAGTTCGACGTGATGGGACCGGAATTCGATCAGCGCGGCGCGGCTACCGACGAAGCCATCGCCGGACTCGCCGCCGGATTGACCGACGAGTTCCCACACCTCCCCGGACCGCGCTGGCCGGTCAGCGGGGTCGGGCTCCGTCCGCGCCCGGTGCAGGTCCCGCGGCCCCCGATCTGGGTCGGCGGCTCCTCGCCGGCCGCGTTGCGGCGCGCGGCGCGGTTCGCCGACGGCTGGTTGCCCCAGTCCCTCGGCGTGAACGCCAAGCTGATGGCGGACCTGCGGTCCCTCCGGGACGAGTACCGCGGCGGTGCCCCGCTCGACATCGGTGCCATCTCCTCGACCCTCCACGTCGGGGCCTCCCCGAGCGGCGTGGAGCTCCCGCCCGGCACGGTCTCGGGATCCGCCGAGGCGCTCGCCGACTACCTGGAGCCCTTCGTGACCGCCGGCATCGGGCAGGTCCAGGTGCGGTTCCCCGCTCGCAGCGCCGTCGAGCTCTGCGACCAGGTCGCCGCCTTCGGTGCCGAGGTCATTCCCCTCGTCGCGAGCTGACCCGGCGGGGCTCCGCACGAAGAGGGATCGCGGTCGTTCGAGGGTGCGACGAGCGAACGAATGGGCCGATCTGCAGCATCCGCAGCAGACTCTGGTCGATCAGGTGGATGGTGTGGGGGAAGGATGCCCCGGATCGACGAGCGACTGCATCTCGCCGGATGAAGCTGCAGCGGGCGGCCAGGGGCTCATTCGCCCTGCTGGCCAACGCAGCGCCCTACAACCTGACGGCGGCCGTCATCGAGCGTGCCGGGGTTGCAGATTGGGCACGTGGGGTCGTCACAATCGACGCCGACCTCATGCGGCACCGACATGGCCATGTCACCGCGAACGGAGCCGATGATCACGGGAATCGTGATGACGAGGCCCAGCAGCGCAAGCGGGATGACGATGGCGAGAACGATCATCTTCACTCGTTACCCACTCGCGACCGGTCCAAACCGTGCGCCCCCGTTTTTCGGCAACCTGCGCCGCGCAGCTTCTACTCAGCGAAGGAGGTAACCAGGCACGTGCGGATCAATCTGGCGCGCGATGTGGCATGTACAACTAATTTGTCAGCGCCTGCACGCCAAGACATGGACCCTGGGCGACGAGCGTGGTCATCCTTTCGCTCGACGTCTGATTCGGATTGACAACCGTCCAGTTCACACCCACGAGTCTCCGGGAAGGGTTTTGGCTCCAGTTGCAACGGGTACATATGCCGTTGCAACACACGAAAGGAGTTTCTTGATGATTGGAGCTGGAGGTCTTGTGGCCAGCATCATCACGTTTGCAGTTGGCGCCATCCTCGATTGGGCGTACACACAGCCTTACCAACACGGATTCAACGTCAACAAAGTCGGCTGGATCTTGATGGTTGTCGGCGTCATCGGCGCCGTGATCTCGATCGTCGTGATCGTGGCGGGGAATACCCGGCGGAGACGGACCGTCGTGGACGATGGCCAGGGAAACGTTGTCCGTCGAGTCGATTCGACGTACTAGGTAGAGCCAGGCCCCCGGATGTACGCGTAGAGAGTGAGGAGATTGTTCCCGTGATACTGATTCTCGCACTACTGCTTGTCTTGGTTCTCTTCGGTGCCGGATTCGCAGTGCATCTGTTGTGGATAGCGGCAGCCGTGTTCCTCGTCCTCTGGCTCATCGGATTCGCCATGGGTCGGGGCGAAGGGGCGGGCAGTCACCGCTTCTATCGGTGGTAATGCTCGGACAGCTGACCACTGTTGGTAGTGGCAACGAATAGCCCCCTGGCGGGGGCTATTCGTTGGTCATTCCGGCAGTGAAGGTGCCCAAGAACGCTGCGTGGCTCGAAGCGCAAGTGGTTCTCCGCTTCGGCGAAAGACACGCCTCAATTCGACCTCGTTGCTGGTGTTCTTCGGCGATAGCCAGCGGTGGTTGGCTCTCTGCTCACACGCGACGGTCCGTGCATCGGGATGATCCTGTGCAACTTCGCTTCGTTCTCGGCGTATGCGACCCAGAACTGCTGCCGGTCTTCCGGAAGGCCGGCATGTGCGACCCCCTCGATGGCAGAGGCCATCGCTCTCAGGTACACCTGAGCCAGCACCGCTTGATCAGCATCGATGGCAGTGGTCACCGAACGTTCCCCTTTCAGTCTCGAACCGAGCCAACGGCGTCCACCCCGGACGCTGACCGAAGCGCACAGGGCGCAAGAGGGCTGTGCCGCGTCCGGGGCTTCGTCTGCTGAGGTTCAGCCAGAAAGCTGTTGGCGGTCCGCCCGTTCGGTGACCTCGATCCGACGGGGCTTCGCGTGCTCGGCAACCGGGATGGCCAGTGTGAGCACCCCCGCCTCGTACTCAGCACGGATGTGCTCAGTGTCGAGATTGGTGCCGAGGAACACCTGCCGGGTGAAGGTCCCAAAGGGTCTCTCGGCGATCACCAATTCCACATCCCCGGATGCGGGTGGGGCCGAACGTTCGGCCCTGATCGTGAGGACATTGTCCTCGACCGTCAGGTCGACAGATTCGGCGCTGACCCCCGGCAGATCGAGGCGGATCAGAAAGGAGTCGTCCTTCCTGAAGGCGTCCATCGGCATTGCCAGCGGTCGGTTCCCGCCACCGTTCTGTCCAGTCCAGAGCTGCTGGAAAAACCGGTCCACGTCCCGAAACGGATCACTGCGCACAAGAGCCATGATCATCACCTCCTACGAGCAAGACTTGGTGAGCTCTCGCGCCGCCAAACGGCGGTGACGGATCAATTATTAGCACTCTCGCCCCGAGAGTGCTAGTCCCCTTCTTGGGGGAACCACAGGGACGCTGGGGGCATCCCTGCCCGGGTGGGTGGGCACCGTTCAGGCCCGTTCAAGGTGATTAGACCCGACCTGCGTGGCGAACGAGCAGGCAACCACCGGTTCTATCGGTGGTAAATTCTTGGGGTTGTCCGACGACTTCGATCCGTGGGTGTTCCTCATCTGGCGGCTGGCACGGGACGCGGCATGAGCCACCCCGGTGCTGACTCACAACCGGCATCGATCGGGGATGCCGTGGAGAGCTTCACCGGCCGAGTCGACTATCCGCTCGTCGTGGCCACAGTCGTGGGCCATCAGGGAGACCTCAGCGGGTGCTTGGCCGGGTTCGTCACACAATGCAGTATTCATCCGCCCCATTTCCTGGTCTGTATCTCCAACATCAACCACACCTACGTCGTTGCCCAACAAGCGACAGCCATCGCTCTTCATCTCCTCGGCGAAGAGCAAACGGACGTGGCATCACTGTTCGGCGAGCGGTCGGGCGATTCCATCTGCAAATTCGATCGGGTCGCATGGCATCCAGGTGGTCTGGGCGCACCGGTGCTGGACGACTGCGCGGCGTGGCTGGAGGGCGACGTCCTCGATCGATTCGGCGTGGGTGACCACGAGGCCTTTCTCATGCGCCCGCAATCGGGGGGTTCCGGAAGGCACGGCCGGGTCCTCACCCTCGAGAGCGGTCCCCATTTCCACCCCGCTCATCCGGTCGCCCCGTAGGCCGGTGACGGGCGGCGGTCGTCCCGGCCGCTCGAGCTGAGACGAAACGTCCACCTGCACACCGGATCACGGAGACGCGAGTGTCGTGGTCGGTCCCGCGACGGTTGAGGTCGTCGACGAGGTCGGACCCGTCGACTCGGAGGTCGTGGTCGACCCGACGACCGTCGAGGTGGTCGTTGTCGATCCTTGCGGTCTGGTGGTGGTCGACGAACCCAGGGGTCTGGTGGTCGACGTCGATCCTCGCGGTCTGGTGGTGGTCGAAGCCGGGGGTCGCGTGGTGGTCGAGCTCGTCGGGGGCGACGTCGTCGACGTCGTGGTCGTGGTCGTCGCCGGGACGATCCCCGGCAGCGGCGTGCTGCCTCCGGAGGTGTCCGCCGGAGCGCTGTCGGGCGGGTAGCGGAGCATCAGGGCACCGAATCCGAGGAACCCGACGAGCATCAACGCGGTCGACCGGCGGAGGCGGATCCGCCGCGAGATCGGGACCGACATGAACCCGACGAGCGCGCTCTGGGGGACCGGCTCGGGAGCGATCGGCGGCAGGACCCCGGTCGCATCGGAGCGGCGGAGCTCCTCGGTCGCCTCGTCGGACCCGTACCCCTCGTGCTCGGAGTCGCTGCCCGATGGATCGCCGGCCGGAGTCACACCTACGGTTGCGCGACCGGATCGGCGACCCCGGGGGAGGAGATCCCGGCGGCCCGCAGGGCGGTGGCGGCGCGCAGGCGGATCTCGCGGGCCACCTCGAACTGGCGTCCGGGAAGCGTCCGGGCGATGAGGCGGAGCTGGACGTATCCCACGTCGATCGACTCGACCCCGGCCACGACCGGTTCCCCGAGCAGGAGGTCGGCCCATCTCGGGTCGCCTGCCATCGCTGCCACCACCTCCCTCAGCAGGCTGGTCACCCGCTCGAGGTCCTCGCTGACCGAGACCGGGATGTCGATGACCGCCCGGGACCAGTCCTTGGAGAGGTTGGTGACCTGGCGCAGCGCGCTGTTCGGGACCACCACCAGCTCACCTTGTGGGGTGCGCAGCTTGGTGACCCGCAGGGTCAGCTCCTCGACCGTGCCGGTGATGCCGGTCACCTGGCCGGGGACCGAGAGCCGGATGACGTCACCGAAGGCGAATTGCCGTTCGGCGAACAGGAAGAACCCGGCCAGCAGGTCACCCACCATCTGCTGGGCCCCGAAGCCGAGCCCGATGCCCACCACGGTGGCCGGGGCAACCAGCGTCGTGAGGGGGATCCCCAGCCGGTCGAACGCGAGGATCCCGACCACGAAGTAGAGGAGCGCGACCACCGCCCACTCGACCGCCTCGCTGATCGCGCGGGACCGCTTGAGCGACTCGGAGGCGACGGTGCCCGACTCGATCTGCCGCCTGATCTGGAGGTCGATCCACTGGCGCCGGCGCGCCCCGGTCCAATGGGCCAGCCGGACCGCGAGCCCAGCGCCCAGCAGCAGCACGATCACCGGCAACAAGTGGTTCTGGAACCAGGAGTGATGGATGCCCACACAGTACCGTCGGGGCCAGGACCGACCGGGTGTCGCCGGCGGCGCTATCGTAAACTGACGGTCTGTCAGCTCTGCTCGGTCGACGGCGCGCAGTCGTGGGGCCCGAGCGGCGCCACCCCCCCACGAAGGGAACTCCAGCATGCTCGACTACGTGATCCGCAACGGCCTGGTCGTGGACGGCACCGGGTCGCCGGGCGTCCGTGCCGACGTCGGGGTCCGCGAGGGCCGCATCGCGGCCGTCGGCGAGGTGGAGGAGTCGGGCCGCGCCGAGCTCGACGCCGACGGGCTGGTGGTCGCCCCCGGGATCATCGACCCGCACACCCACTACGACGCCCAGCTCTTCTGGGACCCCACCGCGTCGCCCTCCAACCTGCACGGGGTGACCACGGTCATCGCCGGGAACTGCGGGTTCACCCTTGCGCCGATCAAGGCCGCCGACCACGACTACATCCGGCGGATGATGGCGAAGGTCGAGGGGATGCCCCTCGACGCCCTGGAGAACGGGATCGACTGGGACTGGACCACCTTCGGGGAGTACCTCGGGCGACTCGAAGGGAAGCTCGGGGTCAACGTCGGGTTCCTGGTCGGTCACTGCGCGCTCCGGCGGTGGGTCATGGGGTCCGAACGCGGAGCCGAGGTGGCCGACGAAAAGGAGCTGGCCGCCATGACCGCGTTGCTGGCCGAGTCGATCGAGGCGGGCGGGCTCGGGTTCTCGTCCTCGCAGTCGCGCACCCACTCCGACGGGGACGGCAACCCGATCTCGTCGCGCCACGCCGACCGGAGGGAGATGCTGGCCTTCTGCGAGGTGGTGCGCGACCATCCGGGCACCACCCTCGAGTACATCACCGACGGCTGCCTCGACACCTTCAGCGACCAGGAGATCGACCTCATGGTGGCCATGACCACGACGGCCAGACGGCCCCTCAACTGGAACCTCCTGACCGTCGACTCCCGCAGTCCGGAGAAGACCGCCCGACAACTCGAGGCATCGGCGGCCGCCGCCGCGGCCGGTGGGAGGATCGTCGCGCTGACCATGCCCACCCTGGTCCCGATGAACATGAGCTTCCGGACCCACTGCGCCCTCTTCCTCATCCCGGGTTGGGGGGACGTCATGGGACTGCCGGTCGACCAGCGGATCGAGAAGCTCCGCGACCCCGAGATCCGCAGGCAGCTCGACGAGCTCGCCCACTCGGAGGGCGCCGGCGTCTTCCGCCGGCTGTCCAATTGGTCGAGCTACATCATCGGTGACACCTTCGCCCCACAGAACGAAGGGCTGAGCTGGCGCGAGGTGGGATCGATCGCCGCCGAGCAGGACAAGCCCCCGTTCGACGCACTCCTCGACCTGGTGATCGCCGACGGGCTCCGGACCGTGCTCTGGCCCAAGGCATCCGACGGGGACGACGCCTCCTGGAGAGCACGGGTCGGCGTCTGGGAGGACCCCGGAGCCCTCATCGGGGGGTCGGACGCCGGGGCCCACCTCGACCGGATGTGCGGTTCGAACTATCCGACCTCCTTCCTCGGTGACTGCCTGCGCAAGCGCAAGCTGGTCCCGATGGAGCGCGCGATCCACTGGATGACCGCGGCTCCGGCCGACCTGTTCGGACTGCACGACCGTGGCCGCCTCTCCGAGGGCCTCCGCGCCGACCTGTTCGTCTTCGACCCCGAGACGGTGGCCTCGGAACCGGCCACGCTCGTCCACGATCTCCCGGGTGGCAGCCCACGGCTCATCGCCGATCCGATCGGGGTGGTGCGGGTCCTGGTCAACGGCACCGAGACCGTGGTCGACGGCAAGCCCACCGGCGACCTGCCCGGCACCCTCCTGCGCTCCGGCCGGGACACGGTGACGGTCGACCCATCGGCCGTCCCGGCCTGAGCGAAAGAGAACACCCCACCATGGAGCACCTGATCAAGAAGGACGAGACCCAGCTGCTGATCGGCGGTCGCTGGGTCGACGCCGGCGACGGCACGTACGACATCGTGAACCCGGCGACCGAAGAGGTGGTCGGCCAAGCCCCCAACGCGTCGGTCGCCGACGCCGAGGCGGCCTGCGCCGCGGCCAGGGAGGCCTTCCCGGGCTGGGCGGCCACGCCGACCGACGAGCGCCTCTCCCTGCTCAAGGCCGCGGCGGCGGCGATCCGGGCAAAGAACGACGAGCTGGTGCCCCTGGTCATCGCCGAGACCGGGGCCACCGCCTCGGTCGGCTCGCGCATGCAGGTCCCGATCAGCGCCGACCGCTTCGAGCGGTACAGCCGGGACATCCGCCACGTCCAGGAGTCGATGCTCCCGCCCATCGCGACCGCGGCCACCCCCCTGGCCCCGGGCGGGCTCATCAGCGCCCTCGCCTACCGGCAGCCGGTGGGGGTCGTGGCGGCGATCGCCAGCTACAACTTCCCCCTGACCAACATGGCCGGCAAGGTCGCCCCCGCCCTCGCCATGGGCAACACCGTGGTCATCAAGCCGGCTCCGCAGGACCCGCTCGCGGTGGTCGAGCTCGCCCGGGTGCTCGACGAGGTCGGCTTCCCGCCCGGTGTGGTCAATCTGGTCAACGCCCAGGGGCCCGAGCCGGCGACCGTGCTGACGACCTCCCGCGACGTCGACATGGTGTCGTTCACCGGGTCCACCGTGGTGGGCCAGCGGATCGCCGCCGCCGGGGCCCCGACCATGAAGCGACTGCTCATGGAGCTCGGGGGGAAGGGGGCAGCCGTCGTCTTCGAGGACGCCGACCTGAAGGGGGCGATCACCGCGATCGGCTCGACCTGGGCCTTCCACTCCGGGCAGATCTGCACGGCTCCGACCAGGGCCGTCGTCCAGCGCAGCATCTTCGACCGGGTCGTCGAGGGGCTCTCGACCTTCGCCGGTGCCCTCACCGTCGGCGACCCCACCCGGCCGGAGACCGTGGTCGGACCGGTCATCTCGGCGGCGCAGCGTCAGCGGATCTTCGACCACATCGAGTCCGGGCGCTCGGAGGGCGAGATCGTCACCGGAGGGGGCTGTCCGGACCACCTGACGACCGGCTACTACGTCGAACCCACCCTGATCACCGGCTCCAACCACATGGCGGTGGCGCGCGAGGAGATCTTCGGACCGGTGGTGGTGGTCATCCCCTTCGACGATGAGGAGGAGGGCATCGCCATCGCCAACGACTCCGACTTCGGCCTCTACGACTACGTGTTCTCGGGCGACACGGCCCGGGCGTTCCGGGTGGCCAAGCTGCTCCGTGCCGGCCACGTCGGCATCAACACCGCCCAGCGCAACATGGACGCCCCGTTCGGGGGGTTCAAGATGAGTGGCCTCGGCCGTGACGGCGGTGACTACAGCCTCGAGGCCTACTCGGAGCTGCAGTCGATCATCTGGGCCGGGTAGGGCGCACTCGCCTCGGCGGCGAGGAGGTCAGATCACCTTGCCGCCGGAGCACCACGCATCGTCGGGGACGCCCGAGCACGGATCCGGCATGCTCGGGAGCCCCTTCGGCAGCGGGTGCATGATCACCCCGGTCTTCGCCGGGTACACAGAGGTCGGCCCGCACGGGAGGAGCCCGAAGTCGCAGCCCACCTGCGTCAGCAGCTCCCCGGTGTTGGTCTTCGTCGTGGTCACGCCGCAGACCGGCTTGGTCTGCTCCAGGTTCGCCGGGTAGCTGCCGTTGGGGGCCGTGTTGTCCCGGAAGCAGTTCGACGGCTGTCCGCTGTCGAGGGTGACCTCGCCGTAGTCGCCGTTGCTGGGGTTCCCGTAGGACCCGTTGTGGGTGAACGTGTTGTGGAGCAGTGCGTCGTTCATCGGGTCGTAGATGCACCCGAAGGCTCCGGACTCCACGCCACCGGTCCCGCTGCACGACGCGTGGTTCTCGGGGGTGCTCGAGTCGGGGAACGGAACGAAGAGGAACCCCCAGGCGCTCTGGTTGGAAAAGGTGTTGTCCATGACCGTGTCGTTGCGGCCGCCCGAGATGGTCATGCCGGTCCCGACCGGCGCCGAGCCGGCATAGCCCGTGCCGGGCACGTTGGGATTGTTGTTGTCGTGCACGTCGTTGTGCATGAAGACCCAGCACGAGTGGGTGTGGGTGATCGGGCTCGTCCCCCCGTCCGGACAGGCGCCGTTCTGGGGTGGCGGCGGATCTCCCGCGATCTGGGTGTTGGTGTCGAAGCCCTCTCGGTTGTTGTCGAACTGGGAGTTCTCGACCACGATCGCTCCGCCGGAGTTGGTGCCCGAGTAGCCCAGCGCGTTGTACTGCATCCAGGCGTGGTCGATGGTGATCCCGCATACCTGCAGGCACGCGCCGACGTAGGCGCCCGAGTCGTTCATGTTGCTGCTGTAGATCTGGTTCCAGGTCGCGGGGCCCGACGCGTCCTGGGAGAAGATTCCGTACTCGGCCGCCGTGGTGTTGTCGGAGAAGAAGGTGGACGTCGCGGTCAGGTAGCTGCCCGTATAGCCGTGCATGCCGATCTTGGCGCTGTCGGCTCCGCCGTTCCACCAGATGCCGTTGCCCGAGTCACCGGTGCCGCCGAGGAAGTTGCAGGTGGTCAGGTTGTCGATGCTGACGTTGTCGGCCTTCCACACCACGATGCCGTTTCGACCGTAGGCCTTGCCTGTGGGATCCGTCGGCCCGTAGGTCTGATCGGCCGGGTCGTTGCTGCACTGCGGCGAGCCCGCCTTGGTGCCGTCGACGACCACCGTGGCGCGGTCCATGCCGCGGAGGTGCAGGTGGGGTTTGGTGATCAGCACGCTGGCGCTGTCGCCGTGAGCCGGGTCCGCTGCGAGACTCGTACCGTCGGCGGTCTCGTGCTAGTCGCCCGGCGCGACCAGGATCCAGTCGCCGGGCTGCGCGGCGTCGACGGCCGCCTGGATCGAGGAGTACTTCCCGGCGTGGTCCCGGTAGGTGCCGACCAGCAGGACCTTGCCGGATGCGGTCGTGCCGGAGGAACTGCACGACGCGAGGAGCGCACTGCCCACCACCACTGCGGCCAGTGCTGACGCGGGACCTCGGATCCGTCCCCGGTCCGGTTCGAACCGGTTCCGGCCGTGTCCTCGGATGCTCATGCCTGCATTCCCTCTCTCTGCCCCATGCCGGACGAGAGGTCCCGCACCGGGCGCGGGACAACCATAAGCCACCGATGCACGGCTCCGTGGCCTGGCGCTGCGTGGGCCCGGATCGAGCTCGATCGTTCACCACCCAGGCGAAACGCCTCGGGGAGCACCGCTCTGGCCGTTGCCGTACAATCCGTCCCAGTCAGCACCGGGGCGCCGATAGGGGATCTGAAATGGCGAAGCGACTCGTCACTCGGAGCGCCATAGGGGCGGCGTGCCTCGTCGGTGTTGCGGCTGCAATCATCGGTCCGGCCCTGCTGGCGGCACCCCAGGCGTCCGCCACGAGCCCGATCTATGCGTATGTGGCCAATTCCGGAGCAGGCACGGTCAGTGTGATCAATACCGGGACCCGCTCTGTCGTCAAGACCGTAACCGTGGGGAGCGGGCCTGACGGGATCGCCGTGTCACCGAACCACGAGTATGCCTACGTGGCGAACACGGCCTCCAACACCGTGAGCGTCATCGCCACCACCACCAACACCGTCGTCAAGACCGTGCCCGACCCGAATGAGCCAATCAGCGTGGCGGTGACACCAAACGGTGCCTACGTGTACGTGGGCAATTTCGACACCTTGAGCGTAATCAAGACTGCAACCAATATGGTCGTCGACACCACCGAAGGGATCCCCGGGCAGATCACCGATGTTGCGATTACACCGGACGGCCGGTACGTGTACGCATCGGTGGTCGGAACCGACAGTTTTCCCGGTTTTGTGAATGTCCTCAGCACCTCGACCAACACATGGAGAAACCAGGCACTCAGCCAAGGGGGCCATTTCGACGGCGTGACCGTCACGCCAAACGGCAACTTCGTCTATGTCACGAACGGACCCGGTCCCGGCCGTGGAAGTGTCAATATCGTCCAGATCTCGACCAATACCTTTGTCAAGACCTTGCCAGTGGGGTATTCCCCACAGGGTGTCGCCATCACTCCCAACGGTGCCTCTGCCTACGTCGTCAATGACGGAACATCGTCCGTTCCGGGAAGCGTCGGTATCATCAATACGGCGACGGACGCCGGTCAGACGGTCCGGGTCGGTGGCGCCCCGTGGGATGTGGCCATAACTCCGAACGGAAACGACGCCTATGTGACCGGAACGGGTCCGGTCAATTCGCCGGTGAGCTCCAACACGGTGAAGGTCATCGACACCTCGACGCACGCGATCGTCCGTACCATCACCGTCGGCAAGGACCCAAGGGGTGTGGCCATTAGCTGAGGCGAACGTCGCCGAGCCACAGCTGACCGGGCTGGACTCCTGGAACGGGACCACGGATCAGTACGGCAGGTCGCCGGGAGCGCAGTTCCGGTGATCCGGCTCGGGTTCGGTCACGAACCGTACCGCTCTGATCGTCGGGTGACCCTCCAAGATCGCCCGGGCGACACGGTGCATACCGTCCATGACTCGCCCGTCGGCTCCCAGGATGATCGGATAGGCGAGATCGACCTCCTGAATGAGCCGGATGTGGTCGATGATCCGCCGAACCGTGGGGGTCGGGCCGAACGCGAACCAGAAATCCGTGTCCACATCGGTGATCGAATCCAACGGGACGTCCATGACTGGGAGATCGACGCTCGCCCGGACGAGATTGTCCACGTCCCAGGCGTCGAGACCGTCGGCACCCGGTCGGAAGTTGTACTGCTTGCGCACGGGTGAAGTCTCCCGCAACGGGGAGCTTCAGCCGGCCCCTTCGAAGGGGGCACCGAAGGAATAGACCCCGCCGTCCGCTCCGAGCACCCAGTAGCCGCCGGTGGCCTCGTCGGCGGCCATGGCCACGATGGGTGCGTTGGGCGACAGACCGGCCGCACTTCCGTGGAACGGGGCGTTGAAGGCGAAGATCCCGCCGTCGGAGCCGACCATCCAGTAGCCGGACCCCCCGGCCGAGGCGGCCAACCCGACCATCGGACGGTTGAGCACCACATTGCCGGTCGATCCGTGGAAGGGAGCACGGAAGGCGAAGACCCCCCCGTCGGACCCGACCAACCAGTAGCCGCCGGTCACCGTGTCGGTGGCCATGGCCACGATCGGCGCGTTGAGCGGGCTGCCCCCCATCGACCCCCGGAAGGTGGCGTCACCGAAGGCGAAGACGCCCCCGTCGGCACCGACCAGCCAGTACCCCCCTCCGCTCGGTGAAGGCGCCATGTCGACGATGGGCGCGTTGAGCGCCTTGCCGCCCATCGACCCGTGGAATACGGCGTCGCCGAACGCGAAGATGCCGCCGTCGGCAGCGACCAGCCAGTACCCCTTGCCGTCGCTGGTGGCGACGATGTGGGTGATCGGCGCGGCGAGGGACGTGCCGGCCATCGAGCCGAAGTCGACAGCATCACCGTGGTCGGTGACCGAGCCGTTGGCCTTGGCCACCCAGTACCCGTTGCCATCGGGGGTCGCGGCCATCCCCACCGCCGAGGTGGGGTCGACGGCTCCCGGTTCACCCGGAACGGGCGGGACCGGGTACGGGAAGGGATACTGGCCGCCGGTCGCGGTGATCGCCCCGCCCGGTCCGATGGTCTGTCCCGGGCAGTAGACCGGCTCACCGGTCTGGGTCCCGGCGACGACCGGACCTGCGGACACCGGGTACCCCTCGTCGTTGTTCTGGGCGGCCTGGCGGCCGTCTGCGGAGCCGAGGTCGCCGTAGGCGAAGCCGAACAGCTCGACCGTCCAGGCCTGGTTGCCGCTGCAGGTCACCCCGACCCCGACGTCGGTGTACGAGGCGGAGAGCATGTTCTGCCGGTGGCCGGTGGACCCCATGTAGTCGCTGTTCATCCCGTCCGATCCGTCACCGGGCCAGTAGCCCGATCCGGTGGAACCGGAGTTGGCCGCGAAGATGCAGACCTGACCGGCCGAGGGTGCCGACCCGCCGGGCCCCGCGCACGCGGGGAGGCTCGGGTCCTGCACGACCCCGGTGCCGGCGATCTGCGTCGACCAGGACTGGGCCATGGCGGAGAGGTTGGGATCGACCTGGAGCGCGGGAACCGGACTCGCGGCCGAGTTCCGGGCGGCACGTTCGGCGTTCATCCGGGCCACCAGGTCCTGCGCGAAGAGGGACTGCACCGCCCCGACATCCGGTGGGGCGACCGGCGCGGTGGTCGGGCCGTGGAGCGGGCTCGAGCGGAGCAGCAGACCTGCGGTGAGCAGAGAGACGAGCAGGACGAGGGCGCCGAGTGCGCGAACCGCGTACGCGCCAATCCCACGGTGTTCGGGATCGGAGGGGCCGGCGGCGCGAGCCACCCGCGACGGCTTTGGGAGAGTGCGCTTCAGGGAAACAGTCCCGACTCGATTGTCTTCCACTCGTGAGCGCCCCTCTACGTCCGGCGACAGTCTCGCACCCGACACGCCTTGCCTCCAGTCTTTCGGGCCCTCCCATGGCGTATCGGCAGGTCCGGGGCCGAACTGTTGCGAAACTGTTGCCGGGATGGGCTACAACAGGCCCTATGCCCGTGCCCCTGCCCCCGGCGATCCCGCCCTCGTTCGCCGAGATGGTGGAACGGGTGTCGAACTGGGGCCGGTGGGGCTCCGAGGACGAGCTCGGGACCCTCAATCTCATCGACCCGGCCGCCCGTCGGCGGGGGGTGGCCTCGGTCGTGGACGGGACCGCCCTGTCCCTCGCCCTCCCGATGTCCGAGGCCGAAGGCATCCAGCTGGGGTTCGTCCCCGGCCGGGTCAACCCCACCCGCACCATGACCTCGGTCAACCACCCCCAGACGGGCGATCCCGAATGGGTGGCATTCTCCGAGGACGTCGTCACCTTCTCGCTGCAGTGCGCCACCCACTGGGACGGGCTGGCGCACGCCTCCTACGGGGCGGGACCCGAGGGGGGGAAGCTCTACAACGGCTACCCCGCCTCCTCCGTCACCGAGCAGGGGGCCTCCCGACTGGGCATCCACAACGTCCGGACCCTGGTCTCCCGCGGGCTGCTCCTCGACGTGGCCCGTGCCAGGGACCTCCAGCTGCTCGAGCCGGGCCACCCGATCTCCCCGGCGGACCTCGATGCGGCCTGCGCGCTGGGCGGGATCGAGGTCGCCCCCGGGGACGTCGTGCTCGTGCGAACCGGCCAGACCCTCCACCTCGCGATGCCCGGGCAGCCCGGCATCGGGGGCGCGGCGCCGGCGCGCGACCTGATGGCCTACTCCTCGCCGAGCCCCGGGCTCACCGTGGCGACCGCGGCCTGGTTCCACGAGCGGGACGTCGCCGCGGTCGCCATCGACACCCTGGCCCTCGAGGTCTACCCCTGCGAGTCGGACGACCTCCTGTTCCCCGTGCACCTCCTCCATCTGGTCGAGATGGGGATGACCCAGGGGCAGAACTGGTTCCTCGAGGAGCTCGGCGAGGCCTGTGCCGCCGACGGCCGCTACTCGTTCCTGCTCGACGCCTCCCCGCAGCCCTTCACCGCCGCCCTGGGCTCACCGGTCAATCCGGTCGCCGTGCGGTGAACGGCCCGGTGCGGGGTCGGCGCGCCTCCGAGCCGGCGACCCCGGCCCCGGGGGGTGCGGGACGCCCGGTCACCGACCAGTGCAGGAGCCGGGCCTGGCTGTCGACCAGGGAAGCGGTCCGGATGCCCCAGAACTCGAAGCCGTACCGGTGTCCGGCCACTTGGGCCATCATGGCGATCAGGGTGCCGGCGGCGGCCATCGGGTCGGAACCGGCCGGCGCGCCCGAGCGATCGGCGTGGCCGGTGACGACCTTGGCCAGGGTCACGGTCACCGCGTTGAGGACCCGGACCCGCAGTCCCTGGAACCGCAGGTCCCCTTCGACGGTGGTCAGCTCGATCACCCGGAAGACCGCCCGGTTCCGCTCCCAGTAGTCCATGAAGCCCTTGACGACGGCGACCGCCGTGTCCCACGAGGCCCCCTCGGACCAATCGCCGTCGACCAGGTCGGCGAGCTCACCCACCCCCTCGACGAGCTCCTCGGCGAGCACGGTGATGGCCGCCTCGACGTTCTCGAAGTACTGGTAGAAGGTGGCCGGCGAGGTGCCGGCCTCCCTGGCGATGTCGGTGACCTTGATCGATCGCCACGGGGTCGCCACCAGCAGGTCGGCTGTGCACTCGAGCAGTCGTTGCCGGGTCGCCAGACCCCGCCGTCCGGGCACCCTGCCGTCAGTGGTCGCGATGGGCTCCTGATCGTCGGTGATCGGGGGCTCCTGACCGTCAGCGACTGGGCGCTGCTGGTCGTCGGGAAGGGGCATGGCGGCCCATGGTACCGAGGGCCGGGGAGGCCCGATGGGCCCGCGCGCTGCCCAGGGAGCCCACCTGGGGGCCCAAATGGTGGCCGAGTAGGGTTGGCGCATGGCGAACGGTCCGGTGCCACGCACCCTGACGCGCACCCAGCAGGCCCGCCGGCAGCGGGTGGTGGACGCGGCGATGGCGCTCGCCCTCGACGGTGGCTACGAGGCGGTGCAGATGCGCGACGTCGCCGCCCGGGCGGACGTCGCCATGGGGACCGTCTACCGCTACTTCACCAGCAAGGACCATCTGCTCGCCGCCGCCCTCGTCCACTGGGTCGAGCAGCTCGACAGCCGGCTCGCCCAGCTGCCCCCCCAGGGCGAGACCCCCGCGGCCCGAGTCATCGACGCCCTCGACCGGGCGCTTCGCTCGATGGGCCGTCAGCCCCTGCTGGTCGCCGCCGTGTTCACCGCGCTGGCCTCCCCCGACCCCGCAGCCATCGAGTGTCAGCAACAGGTCTCGGTCCTGATGGAGGGCATCATCACCCGCGCCATCGGCGAGCCCCAACCCCCCGACATCAGCGACCGGGCCAGGATCCTCGGCCATGTCTGGTACTCCGCACTCGTGGGCTGGGTCAACGGATGGAGCAACATGGGCCGGGTCCACGACGAGCTGGTCGTGGGCATCGGGCTGCTGCTACCGACCAGCATCTACGCCGAGGTCTGATACTCGACGGACCGTGGGACCGGGGTACGGTCGGGCATGCCCTCGGCCATCGAAGTCCACCGGCTGACCAAGCACTTCGGGCCGGTCTCGGCGGTCGACGACCTCACCTTCGAGGTCGCCCCGGGCCGGGTGACCGGGTTCCTCGGCCCCAACGGCTCGGGCAAGACCACCACCTTGCGCATCCTGCTCGGGCTGGTCTCGAGCAGCGAGGGGACCGCCACCTTCGGAGGGCGTCGGTACCTCGACATCGAGCACCCGATCCACCACGTCGGTGCGGTGCTCGAGGCGACCAGCTTCCACCCGGGGCGACGCGCCCGTGACCACCTCCTCACCGTGGCCGTCGGGGCCGGCATCCCCGTGGGCCGGGTGGACGAAGCGCTCGACCTGGTGGGGCTCACCGACGTCGCACGACGCCGGGTCGGCAAGTTCTCCCTCGGCATGCGCCAGCGCCTCCAGCTGGCCACCGCCCTCCTCGGGGACCCCGAGATCCTGATCCTGGACGAGCCCTCCAACGGACTCGATCCCCAGGGGATCCAGTGGCTCCGGACCTTCATCCGGCACCAGGCGTCGATCGGCCATGCCGTGCTGGTCTCCTCCCACCTGCTCTCCGAGATGGAGGAGACGGTCGACGACGTGGTCATCGTCTCGGAGGGACGGCTGGTCCTCCAGACCACGCTCGCCGACCTGGCCACCCGGACCGGCACCAGCACCGGGATGCGCATCCGGACCCCGGAGGTCGCCCGGCTGACCGCCGCGCTCGCAGCCATCCCGGTCGCCTGGCGCCAGACCGCCCCGGACACCCTGGTCATCGATGGCGCGACCCCCGAATGGTTCGGGCCGTTCGCCGCCCAGCACCAGATCGTGCTCTACGAGCTTGTCCACGAACGGGGCAGCCTCGAAGACGTCTTCCTGAGCCTCACCCACGGCTTCGCCTCGGCTGACCCGAGACGGATCGGTGCCTCCGCGGCCGGCCCGACATCAACCCCCGGGGTCCCCTCATGACCGCGATCGTCCGTTCCGAGTGGATCAAGATCCGGACGACGATGATCCCCCTGGTCATGACCCTGATCGCGGTCGCGGTCAACGCGCTCCTGCTCCTGGTCATCTTTCTGAGCCACGGTGGTGGAAACGACGGCGGAGCGGCCTTCGTCTCACCGGGCTACACGGTGCCCCACACCACCCAACAGCTGCGCAACCTGGTCGGCTCGGGCTTCCAGGGGTACATCCTCGCCCTCCTGCTGGGGGTCCTCGTGATCACCGTCGAGTTCCGCCACAAGACGGTCACCACCTCGTTCCTGGTGACGCCCAGACGGCCGGCCTTCGTGGCCGGCAAGCTGATCATCGCCGCCCTGCTCGGGATCGGGCTCGCCGTGGTCATGCTGGTGACCTCCGTGGTCGGCGGCGGGATCACCCTCGCGGCGAGGGGCGGGTCGTTCTCCGACATGCTCCGCCAGGTGCCCTCGGTCGCGCCCGGTCTCATCCTGGTCTTCGCCCTGTTCGCCCTCCTCGGGGTCGGCGTGGGCTCGGTCCTCACCAACCAGGTCGCCGCGCTCATCGTGACCCTCGGCTGGTTCATCATCCTGGAGGGAATCCTGGTCAGCCTGGTCCACGCTGCCGAGCGCTGGGTCCCCACGGGGGCGGCGACCGCGGCGTCCAATCTCACCCGCGGACGAGGTGCCGACTTCGGGCTCTTCACCTGGTGGCAGGGCACCCTCCTCATGCTCTTCTACGGGCTCGCCTTCGCCACACTCGGCTCACTGATCCTCACCCGGCGGGACATCACCTGACCGGAGCGGACCGGCACGTGTCCCCGGTGCCGGATCGTTGTTTCCTGATGCGCTTTCGTCTATACATGCCCAGGCGGGACCGGGCACGGTCGCCGCGACGGTGGTTGACACGGCGGTCGGACCAGGGGGTCGCAGTTGGATCGCAAGTGGTGGACCCTCATCGCCGTCTGCATCGGCACCTTCATGCTGCTGCTGGACATCACGGTCGTCAACGTCGCGCTGCCGGACATCCAGAAGGGGCTCAACGCCTCGTTCGCCGATCTGCAGTGGGTGGTCGACGCCTACTCGCTGACCCTGGCCGCCTTCCTCCTGACCGCCGGCGTCCTCGGGGACATGTTCGGGCGCCGAGGCGTGTTCGCCATCGGTCTGGGTATCTTCTCGGTCTCCTCGCTGCTCTGCGGGATCTCGACGTCGCCGTTGATGCTCAACCTGTCCCGCGGCGCGCAGGGGGTCGGCGGAGCCATCATGTTCGCCACCTCGCTGGCCCTCATCGCGCAGGCGTTCTCCGGGCGCGAGCGGGGAACGGCCATCGGCGTCTATGGCGCGGTGGTCGGTGGTGCCGTCGCGGTCGGACCGCTCATCGGCGGCGCGATCACCAGCGGCATCGGGTGGCGATGGATCTTCTTCGTCAACATCCCGATCGGGGTCCTGGCCGTCGTGATCACCCTGTCCAGGGTCGAGAACGCCAAGGTGATCTGCGACCGGCGCATCGACTGGATCGGCTTCATCACCTTCTCCGGGTCGCTCTTCCTGCTGGTGTTCGCCCTCGTGCAAGGCAACGCCAAAGGATGGGGCAGCGCGCTGATCGTCGGGATGCTGGTCGGCGCAGGGGCGTTGATGACCGTCTTCCTGATCGCCGAGTGGCGCCAGGACGACCCCATGCTCGATCTCACCCTCTTCAGACGCCCGGCCGTGGTGGGGGTCTCACTCGGCTCGTTCACCCTCTCCGCCTCGATCTTCGCCATGTTCCTCTACCTCACCCTCTACCTCCAGGAGGTGCTGGGCTTCACCCCGCTCCAGGCCGGCCTGCGGTTCCTGCCGATCACCATGCTCTCCTTCCTGGTGGCCCCCATCGCGGGGAAGCTCACCGTGCGCGTGCAGTCGCGCTACATGCTCGGGCTCGGGCTCTTCCTGGTGGCCCTCGGGTTGAACCTCATGAGCCGGGTGCAGCCCGACTCGGCGTGGACGGTGCTCCTTCCCGGCTTCCTGATCGCCGGCGTCGGCATCGGGATCACCAACCCGGTGCTCGCGTCGGTCTCGGTCTCGGTCGTCCCGCCCGAGCGGAGCGGGATGTCGACCGGATCGGCGAGCACGTTCCGTCAGGTCGGGCTCGCCACCGGCATCGCCGGGCTCGGCGCGATCTTCCTGAGCCAGATCAAGGGCTCGACGGTCACCGCGCTCTCCGCCACGCAGGCGGGACAGCAGGTGCTCGCCCACGGCGGCCAGCGGCTCACCGCGGCGATCACCGGGAGCGGGGTGCGGCAGGCAGCGGCCGCGATCCCCGTCGCGCCGGTGCGCGACGCGCTGCTCTCGGCCTACCGGAACGGCTTTTCGGAGACCCTCAACCACCTGATGGACATCGCCTCGGTGATCGCCATCGTCGGCGCGGTCGGCTGCCTGATGCTGGTCCGCCAGCGGGACTTCGTCCCGAGCTTCGCCGCGCCACCGGCCGGCGCACCCCCCGTGGCCGCGTCCACCGTCGTCCCCACCGTTGCACCTACCGGGTCCACCGACGCCGGGTCCGACGCTCCTCCTTCCGGGCCGGCGGACCCCGTCCCCGCCGGGGAACCGGTACGAGATCCCTTCGGGCGCTCCTCCCGGTTGAGCCACAGGAGCCGATGACCGGCTGCGGAGCCACCGCCGATCGGCCACCGGACCAACCCCATCCTTCGCGGCTCGACCCCGACCATCCTCGCCGCGAGGAGATCCTCGAGGCCCACCGGCGCGCCCTGGCGAACGGAGCGCCGGGCTACACCGACCCGGTCACCGGGTACACCGTTCTGACCGCCGCCTTCCTGGCCGCGCGGGGGACCTGCTGCGATCAGGGCTGCCGCCACTGTCCCTACGTGCGTTGACCGGGATCGGCCGGGGGGGCGCACCCTGCCGTCGGCAGACGGATCCCCTAGGGTCTCCTCGCCGGTCGCACGAGGAGGTCACATGAGGACGAGGCTCACCGAGATCCTGGGGGTGGAGCATCCGGTGATGCTGGCCGGCATGGGCGGCGTGTCCTACTCGGCGCTGGTCGCCGCCGTGTCCGATGCGGGGGGCTTCGGATGCCTGGGGGCGTCGACCATGAGCCCGGACACCATGGTCGGGGAGATGGCGGCCGTGCGCGGGATCACCGACCGGCCGTTCGGGGTGGACCTGCTCACGGCGATGCCCGGTGATCTGGTCGCGCAGGTCGAACTGGTCGTCGAGGGAGGAGCAACCGTCTTCGTGGCCGGCCTCGGCGTCCCCGCAGCGGTGGTCGAGCTCTGCCACGCGCACCGGGTGCTGGTGGTCAACATGTGCGGCAAGGTCGACCACGCCCGCCGGGCCCTCGACGCGGGTTGCGACGTGGTGGTCGCCCAGGGGACCGAGGCCGGGGGCCACACCGGGACGGTGGCCACCATGCCGCTCGTCCCCCAGATCGTCGACGCGGTCGGTGACCGGATCCCGGTCGTGGCCGCCGGGGGGATCGTCGACGGCCGAGGTCTGGCCGCGGCCGTCGCCCTGGGCGCGGACGGGGTGTGGATCGGGACCCGGTTCATCGCCACCCCCGAAGCCCGGGGGGTCACCGGGTACAAGGACGCGCTGCTGGGGGCGCGAGAGACGCGACCACGGTCAGCCGGGCCTACTCGGGCAAGACCATGCGGGTCCTGCGCAACCGGTACACCAGCTACTTCGACGAGCACCCCGACCAGCTGGCTCCCTTTCCGGAACAACTCGGACGCTCAATGGGGGACGGCGCCTTCCACCTCGGTGGCGGGGAGGACGCCCCGGGCGTCGACCCCGAGCGCGAGTGCTACCCGACCGGACAGGGGGTGGGCGCGGTGCGGACCCTGGTCCCCGCGGGCGAGCTGGTCACCCGCATCGTCGACGAGGCCGAGCAGGTGATCGCGTCGATGGGACGGCTGGCCGGCCGATGATCGGATCGCTCACTCCGGGTCGAGGACCGACCGGTCACCCGACCGCAGGCCGGCGATGATCCGCCGGTAGGCGCCCGGCGCGTCGTCACCCGCCGCGTCGGTCTCCATCCAGCCGCGGCCGGGCGAAGACGGGTCCCGGTCCATGCCGTGCAGCCCGAAGCGCGGTTCGAAGGAGCCCCACTCGTAGTTGTCGACGAGCGACCAGTGCCAGTACCCCTCCACGGGCACGCCGCCCTCGACGGCGGCCGCCACCGCGGCGACGTGCTCGCGGAGGTACCGAGGGCGGTCCCATCCGTCGAGGCGGGCGAAGGCGCGCCCGTCGCGCACCCGTGAGCAGAGCCCGTTCTCGACGACCCAGAGGGGCAGGTCCGGTGCGAGGGCGTGCTGGATCCCGAGCCAGCGAAACAGGCCGTCGGGCTCGGGAGGGTCGTCCCAGAGCTCGCGGGTGGGCCGCGGGTTCCGGCCGCCCGCGGTGCGGTGTCCCGGGACCCGGAAGTGCCGGGCGGCGAGGGGGTCGTAGTAGTCGAGACCCAGCACGTCGAGCGTTCGCTCGTGGGTTCCCTCGTAGAGCGCGTCGAGGACCCGCCGCGCCGGACCCGATCTCCCGGCGCGTGCGCGGGCCGAGCCGAAGGGGGCGAGCGCGGCACCGGCCCGCCGCAGCAGTCGCTCCCCCGCGCCCGGGGCGGGCAGCAGCGAGTCGTGCACGCGCCGGCGCTCGGCGACCCACTCGTCGATCTCGCCCGGACCCACTCCGCAGCTGCGCGCGAGCAGCAGGTCGAGCAGCAGACGGTCGTAGTCGTAGACGCTCAGGCAGGTGTTGTTGGTGGTCACGACCGCGTCCGGCCGCTCCCGGTGGACGACGCCGTAGCCGAGCACGTGGGCAACCAGGAGCTGCTCGAGCGCCACCTCGGTCTCCGCGAAGGAGAGGACGCGTCCCGGGGGGAACATCCCGAGCAGGTAGGAGCCCATCGCCAGGACGTTGATCTCGTTGATGGTGACGAAGTGGCGCACCGACGGGGCGAGCGCGGCTGCCACCGCCCCGACCCAGGCGGCGTAGCGGTCGGGGGCATCCGGGCGGAGCCAGAGGTCCTCGCCGAGCCAGGCGGGGTGGGTGAAGTGGTGGAGGGTCACCAGCGGGGTCAGACCACGCTCGTTGCACCCGTCGGCGATCGCGCAGTAGCGGTCGAGGGCGGCGCGATCGACGCCGCGCGCGTCGGGGACGACCCGGGCCCATTCGACCCCGAACCGGAAGCTGTTGCACCCGAGCGCGGCGGCACGGTCGAGGGACTCCTCGGGGTGGTCCCAGAAGCCGACCGCGGCTCCCGACGGCTCGACCCGGCCCACCTGCTCCCAGGCCACCCAGTTGTTCGCCGGCTGGCCGGGACCGTTGTACCCGCCCTCGACCTGGAACCCTGCGGTGGCCACACCGAACAGGAAGCCTTCCGGCAGCGGCCCGCCAGCGGTGGGCGCCGGCCGCCGCGCTCCCTGTGGGGACCCATCCGCTGAGGACACCATCGACCCTTTCCGGTCCGCCCCGGGACATCCGGGAGCCGCTCGCTGCGGACCCGGCGGCCGCAGGAGGGCGATGCTAACTTGCCGGCCCCGGGCCTCAGCCCGGCCGCAGCGACCCGTCCGATGCACCCGACCACCCTCCGATCCACAGATCCAGAGCGCACCCCGGTGGTGGTCGCCTCGGGGCAGTCGATCGAGCGCGACGAGCTGGTCGACCCGGTCGACCTCATGCACCGGGCCTGTGAGGCGGCCCTTGCGCCCGTCCCCGCGCTCCGAGACCGTGTGACCCGCCTGAGCGTGGTCGACGTGATGACCGCGACGGGGCCGGCACCGGCGACCGAGCTGGCGATGCGTCTGGGCATCGCCGACCATGCCGCACGGGAGGTCACCACGGTCGGCGGGAACTCGCCCCAGTGGCTGGTCAACCGGGCCGCCTCGGAGATCGCCGCCGGAACGCCCACGGTCACCCTCCTCGCGGGGGCGGAGGCCATCCGCTCGTCGCGGGCCCGGCGCTCGGCCGGGCTGCCCCGCTCCCTCGGCGACCCCGCGTTGGTCCCCGATCCGGTGGTCGGCGACGGTCTCCCGGGGGTCGGCGCCGCCGAGGAGGCCATCGGCCTGATGGCCCCGCTCCACGTGTACCCGCTCTTCGAGAGCGTCCTGGCGGCCAGGGCCGGGCACGACGCCCGCCGCGCACCGCCGCACGATGGGGGCGCTCCTCGCCCCGTTCACCGAGGTGGCGGCGGTCAACCCGTTCGCCTGGTTCCCGGTCGCCCGCGGGGCCGCCGAGATCGCCACCCCCTCCGCCGACAACCGCATCGTCTGCGAGCCCTACACCAAACGGATGACCGCCTTCCTGGGCTCCGACCAGGGAGCGGCCCTCCTGGTCTGCTCGCTGGCCGAGGCCGCCCGGGCGGGGGCGGCAGACCGGGCGGTCTTCGTCTGGTCCGGGGCCGAGGCGGTGGACGTGCGGTCGGTGACCGCGCGGCCCGACCCGGGGCGCTCGCCCGCCATCGCCGCGGCGGGGACCGCCCTCTTCTCGGCGGCGTCCGAGGCGGCGGGCCGGCCGGTCGGCGTCGACGACCTCGACCTGCTCGACGTCTACTCCTGCTTCCCCGCGGCGGTCGAGCTGGCCGCAGAGGCGCTCGGCCTGGCCACCGACGACGCCCGCGGTCTCACCGTCACCGGGGGGCTCCCCTACTTCGGCGGCCCGGGGAACAACTACACCACCCACGCCATCGCCAGCCTCACCGACCGGCTGCGGGCGGCCGGCGACCCGCAGACCCGCCTCGGCCTGGCCACCGGGCTCGGATGGTTCGTCACCAAGCACGCGCTCGGTCTCTACGCCACCGCGCCGCCTCCGGATGGCTACCGCCGCGGGGACACCTCGGCGGCCCAGGCCCGGATCGACGCCGCCGCGGTCGAGGTCGCCCTCGGGTCGGAGACCCGGTCCCGGGCCTCGGTCGTGGCCGCGACCGTGTGGCGCGACCACGACGGTGCGGCGGCCGGCGCACCTGTCCTCGCCGAGCTGCCCGACGGCCGCCGCATGGCGCTCGCCCCGGCTGACCAGGAGGTGGTGGAGGCCATGGGGGCGCTGGACGTCCCCGGGGTGGTCGGAACCGACGTGGTCGTCGAGCCCGGCCCGGCGCGCTACCGTCTGGCGGAACGCTGACACCAGGGGGAACGCCATGCCGGAGCTGCTCCGCGACCGCCGGGGCCACATCGAGATCCTCACCATCAACCGGCCCGAGGCCCGAAACGCGATCAACGGCGCGGTGTCACGGGCGTTCACCGCTGCGTTCGACCAGCTCGAGGAGGACCCCGACTGCTGGGTGGTCATCGTGACCGGAAGCGGTGACAAGGCGTTCAGCGCCGGGATGGACCTGAAGGCCTTCACCGCCGGCGAGGCCGGGGAGATCATGGGCACCAAGGGCGGCTTCGGCGGCATCGCCCAGCGCGACTTCCCCAAGCCGCTCATCGCCGCGGTCAACGGGTCTGCCCTGGCCGGCGGGTGCGAGATCATGCTCTCCTGCGACCTGGTGGTGGCGGTCGAGGAGGCCGTCTTCGGCATCCCCGAGGTCAAGCGCGGCCTCATCGCGGGGGCGGGCGGGCTCTTCCGGCTCCCCAAGCGGATCCCCCAGGCCGTCGCGATGGAGCTGGCCCTCACCGGCGACCCCATCGACGCGCGGCGGGCCCTCGAGATCGGGCTGATCAACCGGGTGGTCCCCCGCGCACGGCTCATGGAGGAGGCCCTCACCCTCGCCGGCACCATCGCCGAGAACGCCCCACTGGCGGTGCGGGCCTCCAAGCGGGTCATGAAGCAGGCGGGTGAGGTCCCCGACGCCGAGGGTTGGGCCATCAACAACGCGGTGGTGCCCGAGGTGTTCGGCTCGGCCGACGCGAGGGAGGGGCCGATCGCCTTCGCCGAGAAGCGCAAGCCCAACTGGACGGGCAAGTAGACGGACCCGCGGTGACCGACCTCGCCGGCTCGGTTCCCACCCTCGCGGGCGGGCTCGACGGCTTCCGTCTCATCCTCCACCTGCTGGCGGCCACCGTCTGGGTGGGCGGCCAGTTCACCGTGGCCGGCCTCCTCCCGACCATCCGGACCTTCGGGGAGGAGGCACCGAAGACGGTGGCCCGCGCCTTCGGGCGGCTGCTGTGGCCCGCCTACGGCGTCCTGCTGCTGACCGGGTTCTGGAACATCGGAGCCCTCCAGGTCAAGAACGCCTCGTCGACCTGGAACGCCGTGCTCGGGATCAAGATCGGGGTGGTGGTCCTCGCCGGGGTGGCGGTCTTCCTCCACCAGCGCTCGACCTCCCGGACCGGCCTGGCGGTCTGGGGTGCCGTCGGCGCGCTGTCCTCGGTCGCCGCCCTCTGCCTGGGGGTCTTCCTGGCCGGCTGACCGGGGCCCGCGGGAGGGTGCCTTGCGCAGCGGGCCAGCCCGCACAGGTCTAACCTGGACGCAGCAGTCGAAAAGGAGACACCGCCGTGCCACTCAGCCCGCCAGCAGACCTCTTCGGAGAACAGGGCATCATCGTCCTCGTCGTGATCGCGGTCGTCCTGTTCGGTTCCACCCAGATCCCCAAGCTGGCCCGATCGCTCGGGTCGGCCCAGAAGGAGTTCAAGAAGGGCCTCGACGAGGGAGGCAAGGACGACGGCACCGAGTCCGGCGCCGCCCTCGCCCAGGCAATCCCGCCGCCCGCCGTCCAGGCGCCTCCTGCGGCCCAGCCCCAGGCCGCCGCCCCGGTCCCGCCCGCAGCAGACGGTTCGGCGGGCGCCAATCCCTGAACCGACGGGCGCGTTCGGGCGCCCGTGAACTGGGGGTTTCCCCTCCGCCTCCCCGCACGGATCTCAACTTCTAATTCTGGTGCGGTCCCCACTAGTCTGACCGCCGTGAACGCCTTCACAAACGGTCCTCCGCCGGTCGCGCCGGTGCACGACGGGTCCGCAACGGGGCACTCGGACCAGGCGGCGACCCGCAAGCGGCGGGGACGCCGGTGGGCGGCCGGAGTGGCCGTGGCGGCTCCGCTGGTGCTCGCCGGCTGCAACTTCTACCCCTCCTACGGGGCGAGCAAAGGGGTCACCAAACAGGGTCAGGACACCTTCAAGCTCTACTCGGGGATGATGACCACCGGCATCATCGTCTTCGTCTTCGTCTTCCTCCTGATCATGTGGACCGTCCTCCGCTACCGGCGCCGCTCTGAGGAGATTCCCCGCCAGTTCCACGAGAACGTCCCGGTCGAGATCCTCTACACCGGGATCCCGATCATCATCGTGTTCGTCCTGTTCTTCTTCACCGTCCTCACCGAGAACAACGTCGACGCCACCGTCCCGGCCAACGCCGTCATCACCTCCGCCGGCAAACCGGTGGTCGACGTACGGGTCACCGCGTTCCAGTGGGGCTGGCGCTTCGACTACCCGGACCTCAACGTCGGGGTGGCGGGCGAAGTGACCAACGGCCCCGACGGCCACGGCCCCCAGATGGTGGTCCCGGTCGGCCAGACCGTACAGATCACCCTGGTCTCCAACGACGTCATCCACGGGTTCTACCTGCGTGACTTCAACTTCAGCCGGTACGCCCTCCCCGGCGTGGTCAACTACTTCGACTTCAACGTGGTCCACGCGGGGACCTATTTCGGGCAGTGCACCCAGATCTGCGGGCTCTATCATTCCGAGATGCTGTTCAGCGTGCGCGCGGTGAGCCCGGCCCAGTTCCGCCAGTGGGCGAGCGCCGAGGTGGCCGGCGGCCACACCCTGCAGCGCTCCGGCAACCCTGCAGTCAACACGCCACCCCTCGAGACCCACGTGACCCCGTCCAACGCCCTCGGCGCGCCCGGTTCGGAGAAGGCCTCGCTATGACCACCACCGTCGAGTCACCCGAGCTGACCGGCCCCGAGGAGCCGGGCGGTCCACCGGGGCACGGTCCCGGCGAGCACCGCGCCCAGCACGCCCACCACCACGAGGGGCCCACCGGGATCCTCAACTGGCTGACCTCGACCGACCACAAGGTCATCGGCAAGAGCTACATGATCACCTCGCTGGTGCTCTTCTTCATCGCCGGGATCATGGCGCTGGTCATGCGGACCCAGCTGGCCGACCCCACCTCGTCGCTGGTGAGCTTCCAGACCTTCAACGAGCTGTTCACCATGCACGGCAGCCTCATGCTGTACCTGTTCGCCGGACCGTTCGCCTTCGGCGGCCTGGCCAACTACATCGTGCCGCTGCAGGTCGGCGCACCCGACATGGCCTTCCCCCGCCTCAACGCGCTCTCCTACTGGCTCTATCTCGGGGGCTCGATGGTGATGACCCTGAGCTTCCTGGTCGCCGGCGGGGCGGCCGCCTTCGGCTGGGTCGCCTACGCCCCCCTGTCCAACGCCACCAACTCACCGGGCGTCGGCGCCGACATGTGGCTGCTCTCGCTCGGCCTGACCGGGTTCTCGGCGATCTTCACCGGCGTCAACCTGATCGCCACCGTCCTCTACCTGCGGGCCCCGGGGATGACCATGTTCCGGATCCCGATCTTCTCCTGGAACATGCTGGTCACCGGGATCCTGATCCTGATCGCCTTCCCGGTCCTGTTCGGCGCGGTGGTGATGCTCTTCTGCGACCGCCACTTCGGGACCCACATCTTCTCGGTGGAGGGGGGCGGGGTCCCGGTGCTCTGGCAGCACCTCTTCTGGTTCTTCGGACACCCGGAGGTGTACATCCTGGCGTTGCCCTACTTCGGGATGGTGACCGACATCATCCCGGTCTTCTCTCGCAAGCCGCTCTTCGGCTACAAGGGCATGGTCTTCGCCACCATGTCGATTGCCGCCCTGTCCACCGGCGTGTGGGCCCATCACATGTTCACCACCGGCGTGGTGCTCCTGCCCTTCTTCTCGCTGCTCTCCTACCTCATCGCCGTGCCGACCGGCATCAAGTTCTTCAACTGGATCGGCACCATGTGGGGGGGACAGCTGAGCTTCCAGACGCCGATGCTGTTCAGTATCGGCTTCCTGTTCGCCTTCCTCATGGGCGGGGTCACCGGGGTGCTGCTGGCATCGCCGCCGGTCGACTTCATGACCCACGACACCTACTTCGTGGTCGCCCACTTCCACCAGGTGCTCATCGGGACCACGGTCTTCGCCGGGTTCGGCGGGTTCTACTTCTGGTACCCGAAGATGTTCGGGCGGATGCTCGACGAACGGCTCGGCAAGATCCACTTCTGGCTGCTGTTCATCGGCTTCTGGGTCACCTTCATGCCGCAGTACCTGGTCGGGCTGCATGGCATGCCCAGGCGGGTCGCCGACTACCTTCCCAGCAACGGGTGGACCTCCCTCAACGTGATCTCGACGGTGGGCGCCTTCGTCATCGGTGCCTCGTTCCTCTTCTTCCTGGCCAACCTGGTCACCTCCTGGAGGAAGCCGGTCGCCGCCGGGGACAACCCCTGGGACGGGGGTGGTCTCGAATGGTTCACCACGTCGCCGCCGCCCCACCACAACTTCTCCCACCTCCCCCCCATCCGCTCGGAACGCCCGACCTGGGACTACAACCATCCCGAGCACCACAGGATCGAGCGCGAACCGCGGCCCACCCCGGACCGGGAGGACGAGCCGGTGGGAGCGCCGTCATGAGGGTCAACGGGCTGTTCCTGGCCGGCATCGGCGTGTTCTTCGGAATCATCGGCATCGTGTACTGGTTCACGAGCTACGAGGACGCCGGCTTCCTCATGCTCATGGGGTCGATGCTCCTCGGGCTCCTCCCCGGCAGCTACTACATCTGGTGGTCGCTGCACACCAAGAAGACCCTCGACGGCGACGTCGACGACGCCACCGTCGACGAGGGCGCGGGGACCGTCGAGTCCTTCCCCGGTTCGAGCATCTGGCCGTTCCTGCTCGGAATGGCCGCCCTCTTCGCCGCGCTCACCTTCGCGTTCGGGCTCTGGCTCGCCCCGATCGCCGCAGCGCTGGGTGTCTCGGCGGTCATCGGGGCGACGGTCGAGAGCCGCCGCGGCGGCACCGTCTGAGCGGACACCGGCCACGAAGGTGCTCCGCTGAGCGACCGCTCACAGAATCGGCACGCGGCGTCGGTGCATCCCGCTCACGTGGGGAACGACGGTTGCGCCGCTTCCGTCAGGAGCGGAGCTCGCCTGCCTCAGAGCACCCCCGGCGGGAGGTAGTAGGCGTTGCGCGGAGCGTCCCGTACCTCGAGCGCCTCCGCCAGGGTGGGGGCACCGCGGGCCCCCACCTCGAGCGCGTCGCGGGTGGCCCGCCGGTTGTTCTCGTAGACGAGTGCCGCGTCGAGCGCCTCCGGCGCGACCCACACCGCTGCGATGAGCAGCAGGTCGTCGACCAGCCCGGCGTCGACGATCCCGTCGACCACCGCCCAGAGCACCCCCGAGGCCACCCCGGCCTGGGCTGGACCCCAGGTGAGGCCCGCGTGCCCCGGTCCGACCAGTGCGGACTTGTTGACGAAGAGGGTCATCGGCTTGGCCGGGACCCCCGGCCGCAGGATGGTGACGAAGGCCACATGGCCGGGCCGCGGTGTGGCCAGCGCGGTGGCCCACGCCGTCTCCACCGGACCTCCCTTCGCGCCGAGCACGGTGTTGAGGTGGGCTGCCTCCGCGCCGGAGCCGACGAAGGCCTCCCCGATCTGGGTCACGAAGTCGGCCATGCCACCGGTGGGGTCTCGAAGGGAACGGTGCGGCCGTAACGGTTCTCGCGGAGCAGCTCGCTGCCCATGGTGCCGGCGACCGTGTCGTAGGCGAGCAATCCGACCAGGCGGGCACGGGGACCCCCGATCGGGCTCACCCGGTGCAGGGAGTGGCGGCCCTCGAACACCAGGAGGGTGCCCGCGGATCATCGGCAGCGTCACCACGCCCGACCGGTCACCCGCAAGGGTGGCCGCCACCGTCGTCGTACCGCTCGTCGGTCGCAGACCGGATCTTCGGGGACGACCTCGAACTCACCACCGGACTCGGCGGTCTGGATGGCGAGCGAGACCACGAAGTCGGTCTGGTCGAAATGCCACTGCAGCTCGTCCCGCTCGCCCATCACGGCGAGGTTGAGCGCGCCGAACGGGTCGGCGTATCGGTGGATCGGTCCGCGGTCGAGCACATCCTCCACCAGCTGCCGGAGCGGCTCCCACTCGTAGAGCCGGCGGAGCGCAGACCCGTGCGGCATGAGATCGTAGGCGACGGCCCCGACCGCGTAGCGGCCCCAGGTCAGACGTGGGTGGTCCTCGGGCAGGCTGAAGTCGGGGACCTCGAGGTAGGCCGTCCCGACCCCCTCCGAATGGAGGGCCCGCGGAGCCAGCGCCGTCGGCGTCGGCCGCCAACGACGCGATCCCCTCCGGGCCCGAGGAACCCGGCGAGCTCGACGGCTCCGGTGGCCGACAGCTGGGAGCGGGCGCCCGCCACGACCTCCCGGTAGGCGGGGGCGCCGGGATCGTCGACCGGGTACCGCCCGAGGTCGACCAGGTCCTCGGGGCGCTGCGCCATCGGCAGCGATGGTAGCCCGCGGCAGGTGGCGACCCCGAACCGCGCCGGTCCGGTCGGGCGATCCGGTCGGTCCGCCGGGAGGGTCCGTCAGCGGATGACCCGGCGCACACCGGCACCGGTGGCCATCTCCGGTGGCACCAGGTCGATGTAGGTCGGGACGGGGACTGCCTCCAGCTCCTCGTGGCCGTCCCCGGGGCGGGGAGCGGACGGGACCGTGGTGTACTCGCCGATCTCGGACCGCGACGACGATGACCGCGCGCTTCCGCTTCCCGATGCCCTCCGCCGCGCGCATCTCGTTGCAGATCTTGTAGGTCAGGAAGTAGGCGACGATCGGCGACGATCGGGACGGCGAACCGGAAGAACCAGAGCACGTCGATGAGCGGCAGCTGCAGGAAGTTGGCCATCACGTCGGTCGACGAGGCGAAGAAGGCACCCGAGCAGAGGTGAGCAGGGCCGCGCCGGCCGCGGTCCGCTTGGGACGGTCCCGGGGCCGGTCGAGCAGGTTGTGGTAGGCGAGGTCCTTGGTCCAGTACCGGGACTCGATGAAGGGCCACACGAGCAGGATGGTGAAGATGATGCCCGGGAAGATCACCGCCGGGAGGAGGACCTCGAACGGGATGGTGTGGCCCCAGCCGACCCACTCCCAGCTCGGCATGATCCGCAGCGCCCCGTCCAGCCACCCCATGTACCAGTCGGGCTGGACCGCGTAGGAGATCTGGTAGGGCTCGTACTGGCCGAACTGCCAGATCGGGTTGATCTGGGCGAAGCCGCCGAGCAGGAAGATCACCGCGGTGGTCATGAACAGGAACCCGGTCGTCTTGGCGATGAACGTCGGGAACATGGGCGAGCCGACCACGTTGTCCTCGGTCTGCGCCGTTGCCCGGGAACTGGGTGTGCTTCTGTTTGACCAGGAGGCCGAGGTGCGCGGCGAGGAGCCCGATGAGGATGAGCCGGCACGATCAGGACGTGGATGACGTAGAAGCGGGGGATGATGACCCCGTTGCCCGGGTAGTTGCCTCCGAACAGGAAGAAGGCCAGGTAGGTACCCACGAGCGGGATCGACTCGATGATCGAGTAGGCGATGCGGATGCCGGTGCCCGAGACCAGGTCGTCGGGGAGCGAGTAGCCGAGGAACCCGTTGACGATGCCCAGGATGAGCATGCTGACCCCGACGATCCAGTTGAACTCCCGCGGCTTGCGGAAGGCGCCGGTGAAGAACGACCCGGGCCATGTGCACGGCGATGGCCCCGAGGAAGATGTCGGCCGCCCAGTGGTGGGCCTGGCGCATGAGCAGTCCGGATGCGGACGTCGAAGGAGAGCCCGACCGTCGAGGCGTAGGCCTCCGACACGTGCTGGCCCCGCAGCGGGGCGTAGCTCCCGTGGTAGACGACCTCGTGGGCCGAGGGGACGAAGTAGAGGGTGAGGAAGACCCCGGTCGCCAGCAGCACCACGAAGGAGTAGAGGGCGATCTCCCCGAGCATGAACGACCAGTGGTCGGGGAAGATCTTGTCGAGGAAGGTCCGGCCGCCCTTGGCGATGCCCAGGCGGTCGTCGAGCCAGCGGAGGGTCTTGTCGATCATGGGCGCTCCCAGAATCCGGGGCCGACGGCTGGTCGAACTTCCCGTTCGGCCCGGAGGTAGCCGGTCGGCGTCCACCGTGATGGGGAGCTGGGGCAGCGGGCGGGGGGCGGGGCCGAACTCGGGGATGGCGCCCGAGCGGACGTTGAAGATCGACTGGTGGCAGGGGCAGACCAGCTGCTGGGTCTGCTCCTGGTAGAGGCCGACCGGGCAGCCGAGGTGGGTGCAGAGCTTCGAGTAGGCCACGTAGCCCTGGACGCCCCAGCTGGTCCTGCCGGGGGGTGCGATGGTCAGGGGCGGATCGTTGGGGCCGAGCTCGGCGAGGCGGATCAGGATGACCTGGTCGGGCGAGGAGCCCTCGAAGCCCTTGGGGAAGACGGTCAGCACGCCCCCGACCTCGAGGTCGTCGACGGTGATCGCCCGCCCGTCGATGGTGACCAGCTTGAGCCCCTTGACCCAGTTGGTCGCGAACAGCGAGGTGCTGGTGACGAACGAGGACTCGGTCGGCTTGGGCCCGAGAGAGCGCAGCAGCGGGAACAGGAGGACGATGCCCATCACCGCCGACCCGGCCCCGAACAGCCCGCCCAGGACCTTGCGCCGCTTGAGCACCATGCCGCCGCGCTCGATGACCGCCGCGGTCATCGCCTCGCGCTCGGCCTCGGTCGAGTGGAACTCGTGGCGCTCCTCGACGAAGGGCCCCTGGGGCATGAGGTACTTGCCCCAGGCGGTCACGCCGAACCCGAGGGCCAGCAGGCCGACCCCGAGGGTGACCGCCTGCCACTGGGTGCTCGCGTCGACCCAGTAGGCGACCCCGAAGCCGACGAACCCGGCGAGGCCGACGATCATGGCCACCGCCGCAACCAGCTCGGCCCGGTCGGGATGCTTCGCGTAGGGCTGGAGGTGGGGGTCGTCGAGCGCCGCCGGCGGCAGGGGCCCCTCGCCGCGCGAGCCGTTCTCGTCGGTCATGTCCGGTCTCCCGATCCAGAAGCAGACCAGCATGAGGCCTGCCCACGCCGAGCAGCAGGCCGACGAAGCCCTCGCCGACCGGGCCGATCCCGCCGAGGCCGACGCCGCCGGGGTTGTACGGGTGCTGGAGGACGCCGGTCACGTAGGCGGCGATGTCACGCGCCTCGGCGTCGGTGATGTTGCCGGGCCCGAAGTGGGGCATGTTGCCCGGGCCGGAGCGGATGGCCTCGACCACCTGGGTCGGCGTGGCCAGGTGGAGGCTCGGTGCGTAGGCCCCCTCGGCCAGCGCGTCCCCGGCCCCGGTGATGGTGTGGCAGGCCGCGCAGTTGAGGGTGAACAGGGTGCCGCCCGCCTCGAGGTCGGCGCCGGAGGTCTGGACCAGCGGGACCTTGGTCCCCTCGCCGGGGGTGAGCGACTGCACCCAGGCGGCGATCTCGAGGGTCTGGAGCCGGCTGAACCGCGGGGGCTTGCGGATGGCCTGCGCGCTCGGGTTGGCCAGGGGCATCCGGCCGGTGGAGACCCAGAAGTCGACGGTCCCGGCTCCGAGCCCCTGCAGGTTGGGGGCCAGCGCCGGTGTCCCCGTTGGCCTCCTTGCCGTGGCAGCTCGAGCAGTTGGCTGCGAAGAGTGCCTGGCCGGGGGCGATGAACGACGCGGGGAGGGTCGACGTAGGTGATCCCGGACTGGTTGGAGGGGGATGCGAAGTGGACGGTGGCCGAGGCGCTCGGACCGCGTGGGACCGACGTCGGTACCGCCGGGTGGGCAGGGGCGACCTGCGACGGCTGGGTGGTGGTCGGCGCACCGACCGCCCGGGCCGCACCGGGCGAGAACACGAGCAGACCGACCAGCGCGACACAGCCCACCAGCGCCGCCGGTGCCACGATCCCGGGGGTCCAGGCCCCTCCGAGCAGGCCGGAGCGGTCGCGGACCGTTGGTGCCCCGCCGGCGTGGGTTCCCCGACCGCCAGGCATTACTTGAGGAGGAAGAGGCAGCTGTAGAGGCCGACCCACACGACGTCCACGAAGTGCCAGTAGTAGCTGACCCCCTGGAAGGCGGCGGTCTCCCCGGGATCACCTGCGGGACCCTTGAGCCGGGCCAGCAGGAAGACCATGGCGGCCAGGCCGAGGAAGACGTGCAGGCCGTGGAGGCCCGACATGATGTAGAAGAGCGACCCGTAGGCGGTGTGGGTGGGGTTGGTGGCCGGGTCGTGGGAGAGCGAGACCCACTCGTAGAACTGGTTGGCCACGAAGAGGCCACCGAGGACGATCGTGCTCCACACCCAGATCTTGGCGCTGGTGCGCGCGCCCTTCTCCTGGTCGAAGACGGCCTTCTGCATGGTGAAGCTCGAGGCCACCAGGATGACGGTGAAGACGCCCGCCCGCAGCGTGTCGAGGTGGGCGCCGGTCGGCGGCCAGACCGATGCGTGGGCGCGGATGGTGAAGAAGGCCGCGAAGAGCGAGCTGAAGAACATCACCTCCGACCCGAGCCAGATGATGACGCCGACGGCCAGCATCGGGGGCCTGTCCGGGCGGTGGCGGACGGGCCTGGCGATGGCCGGATCGGCGGCTAGGGCCTGGGTCACGGAGCAAGTTTTACTCCATGGGGCGCTCGGAGGGCCAACTCAGCAGGCCGGCCGAAGGGGTCTCGTCCAGGGGTCCGGCGGGGCCTCATGCGCGGGTCGGGACGGCCGTCGGCCGGCCACGGCGGGGCCTTCAGCCGGAGGCGCCGAGGGCGGCGGGGGGAGGGGTCAGCGAGACCACCGTGAGCCGCCGGGTGGGGCGGGTGAGCGCGACGTAGAGCGTCCGGAGGCCGCGGGAGGTCTCGCCGGCGATCGTCGTCGGGCTCGACCACCACCACCGAGTCGAACTCGAGCCCGTTGGCCGAGTCGGCCGCCAGCAACACGAGCGGCTCGGAGAGACCGCCCTTTCGCAAGTCCCGCGCGTCGACCACCGGCACGTCGGCCGCGTCCAGCGCCGTCGTCAGCGCGGAGAGCAGCTGCTCCGGGGCGATGATGGCCACCCGACCGGGTCGCACCGCGTCCACTTCGGCCGCCGCTGCCTCGGCCACCGTGCGGGCCAGATCGTCCAGCGTCGGATCGCCGGTCGCCGACCTGACGACCAGCAGCGTCGGATCGACCCCGCTGCGGCGCACCGGCCGCGGAGGGGTGAGGCCGGGCGCCGCCACCGCGAGGACCCGTGCGGCGACGGCGAGCACCTCGGCCGGCGTCCGGTAGCTCACGGTCAGCTCGGCCGTGCGTGACGGCCGGCGGTTCGGCAGGTGCTCGACGATGTCCTCCCAGGAGGTCGGCGCCCAGGGGGCGGTGGCCTGGGCGATGTCGCCGACCACGGTCATCGACCCGGAGAGCGAGCGGCGGGTGAGCATCCGCAGCTGCATCGGCGAGAGGTCCTGGACCTCGTCGACCACGATGTGGCCGTACTTGCGCACCGAGTCGTCGGAGCCCCCCGAGCGCGGGCCGAGCAGGTGGCGCGCCTCGTCGACCAGCGCGGCGTCGGCCGGGGTCCAGGCGACGTCGTCGAAGGAGGCCGAGCGGGGCCGGCGGAGCAGAGCCTGCTCCTCGGCGGAGAGGATCCCCCGGGCGGCCGCGGCGATGAGCGGCGGGGCACCGAAGAGGTCGTGGAGCAGCTCATGGGGGGAGAGGCGCGGCCACATCCGGTCGAGGGCCTCGGCCAGCTCCGGCACCCGGCGCACCTTGCGCGAGAAGTCCTCGAAGTCGAACTCGTCGTCACCGAGCTCGGTGAGGTCGTCGTCCTCGGGGAACGCATGGCCCTGGGACGTCCCCATGCCGAGCCGCTGCTGGCTCTGGCGGGCCCGCTCGGCCAGCAGCTGGGCCACCGCCTGCTCGACCAGGCGGCGGCGCGCGTTGTGGCTGCCGGGCCGTCGCCGGGCCGTCTCGACGATCCGGCGAGTCTCGTCGGCCGGCAGGCGGAGCACGAGGGCCCCGTAGGGGACCGAGACGTCCTCGGTGAGCGGGCGCTGGCGGCGTCCTGACGGCGCGGGCCACGACCGTGGCCATCCGGGCGTCGCCCTTCAGTCGGGCCACGTCAGCCGGACCGGTCCCGCCGCGGACCCGGATCTCGGGGACCAGGCCGGCGACGGTGGAGAGGGACACCCCGGTCTCGCCGAGAGAGGGGAGCACTTGTTCGATGTAGCGGAGGAACAGGGGGTTCGGACCGACCACCAGCACACCCTGGCGCTCGAGGGGGAACCGGTGGGTGTAGAGCAGGTAGGCGGCGCGGTGGAGGGCGACGGCCGTCTTCCCGGTGCCCGGGCCCCCCTGGACCACCAGCACCCCGCCGAGCGGGGCACGGATGATCTCGTCCTGCTCGCGCTGGATCGTCGAGACGATGTCGGTCATGTGCCCGGTCCGGGCGCGGTCCAGCGCGGCCAGCAGGGCGGCAGGACCGCCGATGGGGAGGTCGCCGACGACCAGCTCACCCGTGATGTCCGCGTCCACCCCCGTCGCTGTGGCCTGGACCTCGTCGTCCGGCACGGTGCCGTCCCCGAGAAGGCCGAAGCGCTCGTCCTCGATCCCGACCACCCGGCGGCCCTGGAGGGCGAGGTGGCGACGGAGGACGAGCCCCTGGGGGTCGCGGCCGGTCGCCCGGTAGAAGGGCTCGGCCACCGGTGCCCGCCAGTCGACCACCAGCGGCTCGTGATCGGCGCCGTGGATGGCCAGCCGGCCGATGTGGAAGGTCTCGGTGTCCGACCCGTCATGGTCGCCGTTCCCGGTCGGGGCGGTCGGGTCCTCCGGACCGGCGGCGAGCCGGTCGATCCGCCCGAAGGTCAGGGCCTGGTCCCCGATGTCGAGCTGCTCGAGCCGGGCGAGGCTGGTGCGCACGATCACGTCCCGCTCGGTCCTCGACTGGAAGGTGCCGCCCCTGCCCAGGTCGAGCACGGCCTCCAGCATCGAGTTGGCGTCTCCGCGCATCGCGTCGAGCCGCGCGTAGGCGAGGTCGACGAACTCCTGCTCGGCCTCCAGCTCTGTGGTCACCCCACCTCCCGTCGTCCCCGTGCCGGCAGTCGCCCTCGCCGGCAGGCGTCCGTGCCTCCGTGTCCCCGTCGCCGGCTCGCTCACGGTGCCGGCCGTCGCCCCTGCGCCTGCTGTCCTCGCCGTGCGACCCGAAACGGTCCCTCGCACGGCGCAGGGGAACCCTCGATTGTATGCCCCGGCGGGTCGGCGTGCCGCGGGCAGACCGGCGCCGGGGCCCGGCCAGACCGCTCTTCTAGACTCTGGCCATGGTGACCCGACCCTCCGTCGCGCAGACGGGAGCGCCGGGCTCTCGACCGTGATCCGGCCGTGACCGCGGGCCGGAACGAGGCGGGACGATTCGACGACACGCCCTTCATCCGGGCCTGCCGCGGGCAGACGGTGCCCCGTGTCCCGGTCTGGTTCATGCGTCAGGCCGGCCGCTCGCTGCCCGAATACCGTGAAGCCCGGGGCCCCGGCAGCATCCTCGAGGCGATCGCCCGACCGGACCTCGTGGCCGAGCTGACCCGCCAACCGGTCGACCGCTACGGCACCGACGCGGCGATCTTCTTCTCCGACATCGTCGTGCCGGCCGCAGCGGTCGGGTTCGGCATCGACGTCGCCCCCGGCACCGGCCCGGTGGTGGCCGAGCCGTTCCGCTCGAAGGAGGATCTCCAGCGCCTCCGGCCGCTGGAGCCCGCGCTCGACACCCCCTACGTGGCCGAGGCGGTCGCCATGGCGGTTGCCTCGCTCGACGTCCCGCTCATCGGGTTCGCCGGCGGGCCGTTCACCGTCGCCAGCTACCTGGTCGAAGGGGGGCCGTCGAAGAACTTCACCAGGATCAAGGCCCTCATGCACGGCGAGCCCGCGCTCTGGCACGAGCTCGTCGAGCGGCTCACCGACATGGCCGTCACCTCGCTGCGCTCGCAGCTCGACGCCGGCGCAGCCGCCGTGCAGGTCTTCGACAGCTGGGCCGGCATCCTGACCCCGCGCCACTACGAGGACCTGGTGCTGCCTGCCACCCGCCGGCTGTTCGCCGAGCTCGAGACCTCCCACCCCGGCACGCCGACCATCCTCTTCGGGGTCGGGACAGGCGAGCTGCTCGGCCTCATGGCACTCGCCGGCACCTCGGTGATCGGGATCGACTGGCGGGTACCCCTCGACGAGGCCCGCCGGCGGGTCGGACCGGGGCGGGCGGTCCAGGGCAATCTCGACCCCGCGCTCTGCCTGGGCACCTGGTCGGTGGCCGAGGCCGAGACCCGTGAGGTCCTCGCGCGGGCGGGCACCGCCCCCGGCCACATCTTCAACCTCGGCCACGGGGTGCTGCCGGAGACGGATCCCTCGATCCTCGAGCGCGTGGTCCGCCTGGTCCACGCCGAGGGGCGCGCAGGCGTGGAGCCGGCGCGGTGAGCGCGCGTGCGGTCGGGACCGGCCCGGTGAGTGCCGACGCGGGGGACGGACGCGACCACCGGCCGATCGGCGTCCTGGTCATGGCGCACGGGACCCCCGACACCCCCGAGGGGATCGAGGCGTTCTACACGGCGATCCGCCGGGGCCGGCCCCCGACCCCCGAGCTGCTCGACGAGCTGGTCGGCCGCTACGCGGCCATCGGCGGGACGTCTCCCCTCACCGAGCGCACCCGCGCCCAGGTCGACGCCCTTGCCACGGCCCTCGACCGGGACGGGCCGGGCCGTTTCGAGGTCCGCTTCGGCGCGAAGCATGTCCGGCCCACCATCGAGGAGGCCCTCGCGGAGCTGGCCGCGGCCGGGGTGTCGCGGGTGGTCGGGATCGTCCTCACCCCGCACCAGTCCTCGCTGGGTTCGCAGGAGTACTTCCGGCGCGCCGCCGAGGCCGCGGCCGCGGCCTCCCCGGCGGTCGAGCTCGTCGCGATCCCCTCCTGGCACCGGGACACCGCCTTCGCCCACCTCCTGGCCGAGCGCACCCGGGCCGCGCTCGAGCAGCTCGACCCTGCGGCACGGACACGGACCGCTCTGTTCTTCACCGCCCACAGCCTCCCCGAGCGGGCGGTCATGGCGGGCGACCCCTACCCCGAGCAGGTCGGCGAGTCCGCCACCGAGGTGGCCGGGCTGCTCGGCCTGGACGGCGATCCGACGGTGACCTGGGGCGTGGCATGGCAGAGCGCGGGGCGGACGGGTGACCGCTGGATCGGGCCCGACCTGCTGGCCGAGATCGGTCGGGTGGCGCACGAAGGGGCGGCAGCGGTCGTGGTCTGCCCGGTCGGTTTCGTCTCCGACCACCTCGAGATCCTCTACGACCTCGACATCGAGGCCCGCGACCGGGCCCTCTCGGCAGGCATGGCCTTCGCCCGGACCACCTCCCTCAACGACGATCCCGCCTTCGTGGACCTGCTCGCCCACGCGGTCCGCGACGCCGTGGCCACCGGCGTCACGTGAGCCCCCCGGCAGCCGACGGACGGCACGTGGTGGCCGTGGTCGGTGGCGGCGTCGCCGGGCTGACCGCCGCCTGGGAGCTGGTCCGGCGGTCCGGAGACGGGCCCACCCCCGAGATCCACCTGTTCGAGGCCGACACCCGCCTCGGTGGCAAGCTGCGCGCGGCCGAGTTCTCCGGGCGCACGGTCGACCTCGCCGCGGACGCCTTCCTCGCCCGCCGCCCCGAGGCCACCGACCTGGTCGCCGAGCTCGGGATGAGCGACCGCCTGGTGCCCGTCTCGGCGAGCGGCGCGGACCTCTGGGCGCGCGGCCGGCTGCGACCGCTGCCGGACGGACAGGTCCTCGGCGTTCCCACCCGGTGGCTGCCGTTGGCCCGGTCGGGCATCCTCTCCCCCGGCGGCTCGGTTCGCGCCTTGCTCGACCTGGTCCGCCCCCACCGGGGCGGCCGTGGGCTGACCGGCGACCGCACCGTCGGCGACATCGTCGGAGCCCGCCTCGGGCACGAGGTCGTCGATCGACTCACCGATCCGCTCATCGGGGGGATCCACGCCGGCGGAGTCGACGATCTGAGCGCGGCGGCGGTCTTCCCGCTCCTGCTCGCCGCCGACCGCCAGCCCGGCAGCCTCATGCGCCGGCTCGGCCGGTCACGGCGGCCGCCCCCCGACGCGCCGGTCGACCCCGGCGACGCCGGCTCTCCCCTCTTCTGGTCGCTCGAGGGGGGGACCGCGACGCTGGCGGGGGAGCTCGCCGGCGCGCTCGTCGCCCGGGGGGTGCGGGTGGAGTGCGGGGTCAGCGTCGACTCCCTGGCGCGCGCCCGCCCCGGACCGGAGGCGCGGACCTGGGAGCTCGGCCTCGACGGCGGACGGGGGGTGCTCGCGGCCGACGGCGCGGTCCTGGCGGTGCCGGCCGGCGACGCGGCGGTGCTCCTCGCCCCGCACGCCCCGATCGCAGCCGAGCTGCTCTCGGCCATCGAGTACTCGTCGGTCGCGGTGATCACCCTCGCGGTGCCGGCCGCGGCCATCGGCGCGACGCTCCGGGGGACCGGCTTCCTCGTGCCACGGACCTCGACCGTCGGCGTTGGTCCGGCCCTCATCACCGGCTGCACCTATCTCGGGCGCAAGTGGCCCGCACTGGCCCGCCCGGGTGAGGAGCTGCTCCGCCTCTCGGTCGGGCGCCACGGCGACCTCCGGGCCGGCTCGCTCGACGACGACGGGCTGGTCGCGACCGCCTTCGCAGAGCTCGCCCGCATCCTGGACGTCTCGGGAGCGCCGGCGGCCTGGACGGTCACCCGCTGGGAGCAGGCCTTTCCCCAGTACCAGCTCGGGCACCTGCTGCGGGTGTCCGCGATCGAGCGCTCGGTCGCCGAGCTGCCCGCCGTCGCCGTGGCCGGGGCGCCCTATCGGGGGGTCGGGATCCCGGCCTGCGTCGCGAGCGGCCGTGCGGCGGCCGCGGCGGTCCTCGGTTCGCTCGACCGGACGGCCGCGCGCTCCGGCGGCCGGTGAGCCGCGCCCCTGTGGTGACCGGCGCGCCCGGTCGCGGTGCCGTGAGAACGGACAGCGCCCGGCCACCCTGGCGCCCGTCCCGGATCTCGATGACCCACCGGCGCAACCCGGGGGTCGTCCCGGCACGGGGCCGCGTCGCGGTCCCGGCACTGGCCGCGGGACTGGGGCTCGCCTTCTCGCTGCCGCCGTGGGGATGGTGGTGGCTGGCCTTCCCCGCCGCCGGCCTGCTCTGGTGGCGTCTCGGCGGCCTGCGCCCGCGCACGCGGCTCTGGGCCGGCTGGCTGGCCGGGCTCGGCTGCTACGTGCCGGGGCTCATGTGGGTGCGCTCGTTCACCCTTCCCGGTGCGGTCGTGCTCATCGCCCTCGAAGCGGGGTTCATGGCGCTGGCCTGCCTCGCGGTCTCCGCCGGGCCGGTCGTCGCCCGCGCTCTCGCCTTCCCGGCGGCGATGACCCTGGCCGAGGCGGCCCGCCAGACCTGGCCGTTCGGAGGGCTCCCCCCCGGCGGCGTGTTCCTCGGACAGGCCGACGGTCCCGTTCTCGGCGTGGCCCGCGTCGGCGGACCCCTGCTCGTCACCGCCGCCGTCTACCTCGGCGGCGTGGGTCTCGGCGCGCTCTGCGCCGCGGCCGCGCGCACGGTGCGCGACAGGCGCCGGGCCCGCGCGTTCACCCGGGCCGACCTCCGGTTCGGGAACTCGCCGGTGCCGACGAGCGGGCAGGTGTCGCCCGGTCTGCGCGACGCAGCCGGAGGCCATTGGACCGCCGTGCTGACGGGCGCGGTCGCCCTCGCCACCCTCTGCGGGCTCGGGGTGGTCGCCGACCACGCGCCCGACGGCGGCCCCTCGGTCGGGACGGTCACTTCGGCGGCGGTGCAGGGAGGCGGCGCACGCGGCTTCCGCAAGTCGCAGGTCGACCCGGCCCGCGTCCTGGCCGCCCAGTTCGCCGCGACCGACATGCTCGAGGCGAGCGACCACGGCGTCTCGCCGCGTCTCGTGCTCTGGCCCGAGGACGTGGTCTCGCTCGACGTCCCGTTGACCGGATCACCCGAGGAGGCGGTCCTCGGCAACCTGGCGCGGCGGCTCGGGTCGACCCTGGTGGTCGGCGTGACCGAGACGATCTCGTCGTCCGCGTTCCGCAACGAGGCGGTCGCCTTCGGCCCGGACGGCGCACTGGTCGACCGCTACGAGAAGGTCCACCGGGTCCCCTTCGGCGAATACGTCCCCTACCGGAGCGTCTTCGCCCATCTGGGCGACCTCTCCTCGGTGCCGCTCGACGCGGTGCCCGGCACCGGCTCCGGGTTGCTCACCACCCCCGCCGGGCCCCTCGGGACGATGATCTCCTACGAGGTCTTCTACGCCGACCGGGGCCGGGCCTCGGTGGTTGCCGGCGCACAGTTGCTGATCGTCCCGACCAACGCCTCGTCCTACGCGACCGCCCAGGTGCCCGCCCAGGAGGTGGCGGCCGCCGAGTTCCAGGCGGTGGCCCAGGGGAGGGACCTGCTCCAGGCCGCACCCACCGGGTACAGCGCGGCCATCACCCACCGGGGGACGCTGCTCCGCCGGTCGGTGCTCGGCGCACGCCAGGTCGTCACCGCAGTCCTCGACCGGCGGGTCGGCCAGACGCTGTTCGTGCGGTTCGGGGACACGCCGGTGCTCATCGCCGCGGCGATCGCGCTCCTCCTCGGCTGGTGGCTGGCCGTCCGCCGCAGCCGGGCCGGTGGCTACTCGTAGTAGCCCGAGTGGATGTAGACGCAGGGGATCCCCTCGGCGTGGAACATCGCGAAGTTGTTCGGGTCGTCCTCGAAGGCCAGCCGCAGGTCGAAGCCGAAGGCGCGCAGCTCGTCCACCGTGTCGCGCTTGAACCAGGTCACCTGCGAGTAGTCGCCGCGTGAGCGCATTACCAGGAGGTCCCACCGCAGGCCGTAACGCTCGAGCCAGGCCAGGGTCTGGGGCTGGACCCGCATGGGGCGTCCGGTCAGCAGGATCACCTGGAGCCGGTGGTCGAGCAGCTCGAGCACGCGGGCGAGCTCCTCGACGACCGGGTCGTCGCCGCAGGCGTCGAAGAAGCGGTCCCAGTCGCGCCGGCCGCGCTCGATGAAGTGCTGCCGGCCGACCGCGTCGGACAGCACGCCGTCGACGTCGAACACCACCGCCTCGCCCGGCGATCCGATCCGCCCGCGGTGCCACGCCCAGTTCGGCGGGTCGTCCATCGCGCTCACTCCTCGCCGGGCGACGCCGCGGCCAGCCGGCGGATCTCCTCGAGGACCGCCGGGTCGGCCAGCGTGGTGGTGTCGCCGAGGCCCCGACCCTCGGCCACGTCGCGCAGCAGGCGGCGCATGATCTTGCCGCTGCGGGTCTTGGGCAGCTCGTCGGTGAAGACCACCGTCTTCGGGCGCGCGATCGGACCGATCTTGGTGACAACGTGGGCCCGCAGCTCCTGTCCGAGCTGGTCGCTCAGGTCGCCCGCGTCGATGACCAGGGTGACGAAGGCGACGATCGCCTGACCGGTGGTCGGGTCGAGCGCCCCGACCACCGCCGACTCGGCGACCAGGTGGTGGTCGACGAGGGCCGACTCGACCTCGGTGGTGGAGATGCGGTGCCCCGAGACGTTCATCACGTCGTCGACCCGGCCGAGCAGCCACAGGTACCCGTCGTCGTCGAGCTTGGCACCGTCCCCGGCGAAGTAGCGGCCCTCGAACCGGCCCCAGTAGGTGTCCCGGTACCGCTCGGGGTCGCCGTAGATGCCGCGCAGCATCGAGGGCCACGGCGTGGTGAGGGTCAGGTACCCCCCGCCCCGTTCGACCCGCGCCCCCAGTTCGTCGACGAGCTCGACGCCGATGCCGGGCAGCGGGAAGGTGGCCGACCCCGGCTTGGTGGCGGTGATGCCGGGCAGGGGCGCGATCATGATCGCCCCGGTCTCGGTCTGCCACCAGGTGTCGACCACCGGGCAGCGACCGCCGCCGATGTGGGTCGAGTACCAGATCCACGCCTCCGGGTTGATCGGCTCGCCGACCGAGCCGAGGAGGCGGAGGCTGCTCAGGTCGTGGCGGGCGGGCTCGCCCGCACCCCACTTCATGAAGGTGCGGATGGCAGTGGGCGCGGTATAGAGGATGCTGACCCCGTAGCGCTCGACGATCGACCACCACCGGTCCCGTGCGGGGAAGTCCGGGGTGCCCTCGTACAGCACCGAGGTGGCTCCGTTGGCCAGCGGGCCATAGACGATGTAGCTGTGACCGGTCACCCACCCGATGTCGGCCGCGCACCAGTAGACGTCCCGGTCCGGATGGAGATCGAAGACGACCCGGTGGGTGTAGGCCACCTGGGTCAGGTAACCGCCCGTGGTGTGCATGATCCCCTTCGGCGCCGCGGTGGTGCCCGAGGTGTAGAGGAGGAAGAGCAGGTCCTCGGAGGCCATGTGCTCGGGCGGGCAGGTGTCCGACGGCGCGCCGCCCGCGGCGGCGTCGTCACCGCTCAGCAATTCGTCCCACCAGTGATCGCGTCCGTCCGCCATCTGTACGCGATCCGGCTCGCCCTCGGCCCCGATCCGGCGGGCGACCACCACGTGGTCGACGCAGCCCGCCTCGACGACGGCCTGGTCGACGTTGGGCTTGAGGGCCACCGGCTGCCCGCGCCGCCACCCACCGTCGGCGGTGATCACCAGCCGCGCCCGTGCGTCCAGGATGCGGTCCCGGAGCGCATCCGAGGAGAAGCCCCCGAAGACCACCGAGTGGACCGCGCCGATCCGCGTGCAGGCCAGCATGGCGACCGGGAGCTCGGGGATCATCGGCATGTAGACCGCCACACGGTCGCCCCGGGCGACCCCGAGGCCGCGCAGCACGTTGGCGAAGCGGGACACGTCGAGCAGCAGCTGGCTGTAGGTGACCGTGCGGGTGTCCCCCGGCTCGCCTTCCCAGTGGAACGCCACCTTGTCGCCGTGTCCGGCGGCGACGTGGCGGTCGAGGCAGTTGTAGGAGACGTTCAGGGTTCCCCCGTCGAACCAGCGCGGCAAACGGGAGATCCCATTGGAGCACGGTGTCCCACGGACGGAACCAGTCGAGGGCGCCGGCCTGTTGCGCCCAGAATTCCGGACCGAGGGCGGCCGCCTCTTCGTAGATGCCCGGGTCGGTGACCACCGCGGTGGCCCGGAACTCGTCGGACGGCTCGAAGACACGGTCCTCGGTCAGGTAGTCCTCGATGGTGGGCTCGACCGGCCCCGGGACGCCCGCTCCCCCCTCGCCTGTCGGGTCCTCGCCCATCGTTGCCCATCCCTTCGCTGCCGGTCCCTGCGGACACCTGCGGTTTCACCGTGTCCGGCCTGCCCGGGGCACCGGCCGGGACGCTCCCACCGGCGAGGCCGGCGGTCATGACGGCGTGTCTCAGCCTAACGCCGGGTGCCCCGTAGGATGGTGGGTCTGTGACCACCGTCAAACCCCCCGACGAGGTCGACCCCGAGCCCCCGGTGGGCGACGGAGCATGGGGCGCGGCGTCGGAAGCGGCCGGAGCGGAACGGGGCGCGACCCGGGTCGACGTCCCGCTCGGTCGCCGGGTGATGGTGGTGAGCGACCTGTTGTTGACCGCGGTGCCCACACCGTCGAGCCGGGCGGTGACCGGCGAGCTGGCCCGCGCCCTCGACGCCTGGGACGGCCCCGGGATCCTCATCGTGGCCGGCAACCTCTTCGACCTGACCGGCACCGGGTCGCCCATGGCGGAGGCCCGATCCGCCATGGAGGTCCACCCGGCCCTCTCCCGTGCCCTGACCCGCTTCCTCGCGGTGGACGACCGGCGGGTCATCCGCCAGACCGGGACCCACGAGCCGGGATACGACACCGATCCCGAGACGGTGGCGGCGGTGGCGGCGATGGGTGTGGAGCAGCTCGGGACGGTCGACCTCCACCTCCATACCGCGACCGGCACCAGGGTGGTCCGGGTCGAGCCCGACTGCCACCGCCCGGCCGCACCGCCCGAGCTCGCCTCCTGCGGACCGGGGCCGACGGCCGACGGCAAGCCCGGCGGGGCGGAGTGGACGCCGGCCGGCCGGCACTGGCGCCACCTCTGCACGTCCGCTCCCGAGGACGCGGCGTGGCTCGAGGGCCTGCACCGCCTGAGCGACCCCTCGACCCTCGGCAGGTTCGTGGTATCGCGCACCATCTACCGCCGGTTGGGACGCTACGCGTGGTGGCTGCTCGTCCCCGTCGGCGTGGCGTTGCTCCTTCGCGCGGCGGTGACCCCCTGGGTGCTCGGGCACATCGGGTCGGGCCTGCCGGCGCGGGCGATCCGCAACGCGCACCAGGCCGACCTCAACGACCAGCTCGTGGTGACCCTGGGCGCCACCCTCGTCGTGCTCACGGTGCTCGCCCTCATCGTCGGGCTCCTCAGCCGGAGGATGTGGTCGATCCTCGGGGGTGGCGCCGTGAGCGACGTCCGTTCGGAGGCGCGGGCCAACGACATCGCGCGGGACGAGGCGCGCCGTCTGGTCGGCTGCGGCTACGCCGGGCTCATCACCGCGGCGACCTTCCAGTCGGAGCTCACCCACCTCGGCACCGGGTTCTTCGCCAACGTGGGCGCGACCGCCGAGGTGGTCGAGGAGCACCAGGGGCGGTTCGGGCTCCCGCCGGTCTTCCTCCACGACCGCCGGGTGAGCTGGGTCGAGCTGGAGGCCGGAGCCGAGCTCCACGTCCGGATGCTGCTCGCCCAGAGCGAGCTCCCGTCGACCAGCACGCTCGAGCGGATGGTCACCCGCGGCCGCAACACCGGCTTGCTGCACCCGACGCTGGTCGCCTCCCACCCGGTCGGCGCCTCGTGGCCGCCGGCCCCCGACCTGCGCCAGGCGCACCGCCGGACCCGGCGGGTCAGGCGGTGGGGTGCGGTCGCCATCCTCGCGGCCGGGGTCATCGACCTCCTCGACGCGATCACCCCCCCGCTGCGGGGTCGTCTGCACGTGCTCCAGGAGTACCTCCCGCTCCGGGCGAGCGTGGCCGCGGGCGCCCTCGTCGCCGTGGCCGGCATCGCGCTCATCGCCCTCGGACGGGGCATCCTCCGCGGACAGCGGCGTGCCTGGCGGGTGGCGGTGGCCCTGCTCGGTGTCACCATCTTGCTCCACCTCCTCGCCGGAGCCGACTTCGAGGAGTCCCTCGTCGCGATGGGCGTCCTGGCCTTCCTCGTGCTCAATCGGAGCGAATTCCAGTCCGCCTCGGACGCGACCTCCATCCGGTCGGCCCTGGTGGCGCTCGCGGCCGGCGCAGTCGTCATCGCGGCACTCGCCACCGTGTCGATCGAGATCTTCACCCACATGGGGCGCCACCACCAGACGACCCTGCCCTGGTGGACTGCCTTCTGGGCGGTCTCCGAGCGGTTCGTCGGCATCCAGACCGTGGATCTTCCCGACCGGGCCGACCGCTTCCTCTCTGCGGCGATGCTGACCATCGGGCTCTCGCTGATCGTCTGCGCCCTCTACCTGCTCACCCGTCCGGTGGTCGATCGACGGCTCGGCTCCGGGCGTGCGGCCGAGTTCCGCGCCCGGGACATCGTGCGGCGCCACGGGTCCTCGACCCTCGACTACTTCGCCCTCCGCTCGGACAAGCGGTGGTTCTTCCACCGGGACAGCCTGGTCGCCTATGCCGTGTACGGCGGAGTGTGTCTCATCTCTCCCGATCCGATCGGACCGCGCAACGAGCGGGAGCAGGTCTGGGGTGCCTTCCGGACCTTCGCCGACTCGCACGGGTGGACGACCTCGGTGATGGGTGCCGGCGAGGACTGGCTCTCGATCTACCGCGACTCGGGCATGCACCACATCTACCTGGGTGACGAGGCCGTGGTCGACGTGCAGCGGTTCAGTCTGGCCGGGAAGCACATGAAGGGACTGCGCCAGGCCTACAACCGCATCCAGAAGTACGGGTACACGGTCACCTTCCACGACCCGGCACGGGTCGACGCCCCGCTGACCCAGGAGCTCACCTCGCTCATGCGGCTCAGCCGGCAGGGGGAGCACGAGCGGGGGTTCTCGATGATGCTGGGCCGGGTGTTCGATCCGAGGGACACCGGGCTCCTGCTCACGGTGGTGCGAGCCCCCGACGGTGCCGCGGCCGCGATGTGCCAGTTCGTGCCCGCCACCGGGATCAAGGGGTACTCGCTCGACCTCATGCGCCGGGACCCGGGGGAGCACCCGAACGGGCTGCTCGACTTCGCCCTGTGCTCCACCATCGAACACCTGGCTGCCCGCGGCTTCGAGGGCCTGAGCCTCAATTTCGCGGCCCTGCGATCGACGCTCGCCGGGGAGAAGGGCGACGGGTCGGTCCAACGGGCCGAGCGGTGGTTCCTCAAGCGGCTCTCCAACTTCGCGCAGATCGAGTCGCTCTGGAGGTTCAACGCCAAGTACGAGCCCGAGTGGCTCCCACGTTACGTGGTCTTCGACACCGCCGAGCACCTGGTACCGGTGGTCGTGGCGATCCTGCGGGCCGAGTCGGTCTGGGAGATCCCGGTGCTCGGCAGGCTGCTGGCCGCGGGTGCGGAGAAGCGGATGCTCGCGGCCCAGCGCGAGACCGACGAGTTCCTCGCCTCGATCGGGCAGTGGGACGAGGACGCGGTGCGGGTCGAGGACGCGGTGCGGGTCGAGGACGCGGTGCGGGTCGACGACTCCGCGCCGGTGGCAGTCCCGGTTGTCGGCGAGCCGGCGGCTTCGGCGGCGCCGTCGGAGTCGGGTCGGTGATCACACCCGCCTGGGAGCCGATCGACGCCTCCCTGCCCAACGGTCGGACCACTCGGCCAGTGGTCCGATGGCATTCCCCAGCTCGCGACCGATAGGCGTCAGCTCGTAGTTCAGCGAATCGCCCTGCTGGATCAAACCCGCCTGATGCAGTTCGTTCAATCGCTCGTAGAGCACGCTCGAGGACATTTCGTCACACCTGGCTCTGAGGGTGCGGGCACCCAAGGGTCCGTCACGCATCTCCCAGAGAATTCGCAGCGCCCAGCGACGACCCAGGAGATCGAGCGCGGCCATGAGCGGACGGCCGGTCTCTGAGCCGCGAACCCTGCGTCCCGGTAGGGGGGTGTTCACCACGGACTCACCTCTTGACGTCTCGGTATCCGAACTCTATCCTGACGTTTCGGAATCAGAAACACCGAGGGGAGATCCATGGGCGGGATAGAACCGTTGCAAGCCCCCTTCGATCCAGATGTGCAGAGGCAATTGGAGTCGATGATGCCCCCGGGCATCGCGCCGATCGGGCTGTTCCGGACCTTCGCGAAGAACATGGCGATGACCAGGGTCATGCAGCCATGGGGCACCTACGAGCTGAGCAGGGGACTGTCGGTCGGTCTGAGGGATCGGGAGATCGTCATCGACCGCACCTGTGCCCGCTGTGGCTGTGAGTACGAATGGGGTGTCCACGTCGCCTTCTTCTCGGAGCGGGCGGAGCTGAGCTGGGCCCAGGTGGCCTCGCTCACGCACGGCAGCCATCAGGACGCGTGTTGGGAGACCGATCGCGACAGGATCCTCATCTGCCTCGTCGACGCGCTCCATGACCATGGTTCACTGTCCGAACGGCTATTCGACGAGTTGATCCTGCTCTTCGAGGAGTCACAGGTCTTGGACCTGACGATGCTCTGTGGTTGGTACCACGCGATCAGCTTTACGGCTCGGAGCGCGCGCGTTCCCCTAGAAGCGGAAGCACCCACGTTCTCCAGCTATTCGCCGACGGCCCAGACCCTGTAGGTCACCTGCCGATCGAGCCCCCCGAAAGCATCGGGTCCGACCCCGCCCCCGTCTCCCCGCCGGGTCCGACCTCGCCGTGCGAGCCGATGCCGGCGAACAGCCCGATCAGCCCGATGACCGCCAGGGTCATCAGGATCACGACGATTGCCACCAGCGTGGTGGGCCTGTCCCAGACCACCAGTACGAACAGGCCGAGGGCGAGGACACCCCACTGGATCGCGCCTCGGTGACGCACCACGAACCCGTGCACCGGGCCGCCGGCCATCGAGGAGGTCGCCCTGGCCATCCACCGGCGGAGCGCCGAATTGCCCGCGATCACCGCTCCGAGGGTGACCAGGGCGGCGACCACCAGGATGGTGCGGATGGCGTCGACGAGGATGGCGCTGACCGTGTCGATGGCGGCGGCGGCGGCATCCTTGGATTGTGTCGGCAACAGCGATCCGAGGAACTGGTTCCGCGCCACGCTCGCTCCGATGAGGAGCACCGCCATCGAGAGCGCGAGCCCTCCAGCCGCCCGGACCAGTCCCTTGCGCCGATCGGTCGCGAGGGCGATGCCGCCGGCGAAGCACAACAGGGTGAGGATGGGAAGGAAGACGGCGAGCTTGTCGAGGAACCTGACCAGTGCCTGGATCTTGAGCAGCTGGGTCGACCGGAAGAGCACCAGGGTCGGGGCGCGGGACTTCGGGACCTTGTTGAACACGGTGATCCCGCGGGCGTCGAGCTCCTTCCTGACCCGCGTCTCCACCTGAGCCAGGTCCACGGTGACTTCGCCGTTGCTCGAGCTCACCGAACCTTGCTTCTGACCGGTGAGCAGTGCGGTGAGCTGTTGATGGGAGCGGCGGACCGACGCGACCCAGAGCTTCTGGAAGGCCGAGGACTGGACCAGCTTCAGGGTCAGCTGGTTGGTCAGGCTCCTGACCTGAGTGGCCAGTGGCGCGGCGAGGAAGCCCGCCTTCGGTGGCAGCGCGTTCTTCACCCGCTGCTGCAGGTCGCTCTGGGAGACCAGCTGGTTGCTGACCCTGGCGGCCACCGCGCTCTGGATGGCCGGGTTCTGGCCGAGCGGGGTGACGGTGGCCACGAAGGTGTTGGTGTCGAGGAGCTCGTTCTTGGTCCAGACCACCAGGACGGAGACGACCGCGAGCAGGCAGGCCAGCACGATGAGTACCCAGGAGGAGAGGAGCTTCCACCGCCGGCGCCTGAACTTCCGGCGGTCCGAGTCCTTGCCGTCCGACGTCAGGTCCGTTCCGGCGGATCCGGCTCCGTCGCCCTGCCCCTGCTCCGTGGGGACTCCGCCGGGATCATCCTGGGACACGCGTCCACTGTACCGTCGGGGCTGCCCACCGGCCGGGATCGCGACGGGACGGGCCGGCGCGCGGGTGGCCGCCCCCGAGTCGTCTCGGGAGCGGCCACCGGCCTGTCACGGTGTTGCTGTCGGTATCCGGGCCGGCGCGCGGGTGGCCGGCATCAGGTGAGGAGCTTGGCCTTCTGCGCCTCGAACTCTGCGTCGGTGAGGACGCCTTTGGACTTGAGGTCGGCGAGCTTGGCCAGCTCGTCGGCGTCGCTCGAAGTCCCGGCCGCCTGTTTGACGTAGGAGTCGAAGGCCTTCTGCTGCTGAGCGGCCTGCTCGGCCGCACGCTCCTGCATCTTGCCTCCGCGTGCGATGAGGTAGACGAGGACACCCAGGAACGGGAGGATGATCAGGAAGATCACCCAGAGGGCCTTTGCGACGCCGCCCATGTCATGGCTCCGGAAGACGTCCAGGAACACGATGATGAGCAGCCAGATCCAGAGGAAGAAGAGGAAGAACTCCAACATCGTCCAGAAGATGCCCAGCAGCGGATAGGTGTATGCAAGCATGCTGATCGTCACTCCTTTTGAGGGAACGGAGCCGACACTACAGCCGGAAGGTGCCCAGGTCGCGGCATTCTTTCAACTCGGGCGTATTGATCGTGCGATGCCGTGCGCCGGAGAGCTCCGGACGTAGGATCACGTGACCCCCGGAGAGGACGTCACGCACCATGTCAACCACGACGACCCGCCAATAGCGTGTACTACATCGGGACGATCCTCTTCGCGGCGATGGCGATCGTGCTCGTGATGGCGTATGTGAAGAAGCGGCGGCTGCGCGACGACTGGCCCGACGATGAGTGACCAGGGTGTGCAGGCCGAGCCCGTCGAAACCCCCGACCCGATGGCCCTCCTGCGCTCGGCGGCCTACGTCAAGCTCCTCGTGCTCGCCGCCCTGGTCGGCGCCCCGGTGTCGGCTGTCGCCTACGGCTTCCTCAAGCTGGTGTCGCTCCTCCAGCACTGGTGCTTCACCTCGATCCCCGACCAGGTGGGCTTCGACGGCGCCCCGGTCTGGTGGCCGCTCCCGCTGCTCGTCGTGGCCGGACTGCTGGTGGCCCTCACCATCACCTATCTCCCGGGAACCGCGGGGCACCGGCCGGCCGAGGGGTTCAAGGCCGGCGGAGCGGCGCCGACGGCCGCCGAGCTCCCCGGTGTCTTCCTCGCCGCGCTGGCAACCCTCGCCCTCGGGGTGGTCCTCGGACCGGAGGCCCCGCTCATCGCGATCGGCGGGGGACTCGGTGTCCTGGCCGTACGGCTGGCCGCCCGCGACGCACCACCGACGGCGGGGACGGTGATGGCGGCGGCAGGGAGCTTCGCGGCGATCAGCACCCTCCTCGGCTCTCCGATCCTCGGCGCCTTCCTGCTCATGGAGGCGTCCGGCCTCGGTGGCCCGGTCCTCGGTCTCGTGCTCGTCCCCGGCCTCCTGGCGGCCGGCATCGGCACCCTCGTCTTCGTGGGGCTCGACAGCCTGACCGGATGGGGCACCTTCTCCCTGGCCATTCCCGGGATCCCCCACTTCACCCACCCGACCGTGGCGCTCTTCTTCTGGGCGGTCGCGATCGGGGCGGTCGCCCCCCTCCTCGGGACCGGCATCCGGCTGCTCGGCCTCGCCCTCCAGCCGGTGGTCGATCGGCAACGGCTCGTGCTCACCCCGGTCGCCGGGCTCGTCGTGGCCGGGCTCGCGGTGGCCTTCGCCGAGATCACCGGGAAGAGCAGCGCGGAGGTGCTCTTCTCCGGCCAGAGCGCCCTTCCCGGTCTGGTACTCAACACTTCGACCTGGACGGTCGGGGCACTCGTCCTCCTCGCCGTGGCCAAGTCCTTGGCCTACGGCGTCTCGCTGTCCGCCTTCCGCGGCGGACCGATCTTCCCGGCCATGTTCATCGGCGCCGCGCTCGGGGATCGCCGCCTCCCATCTGCCGGGGATGGCGGTGGTGCCCGGAGCCGCGATGGGACTCGGGGCGATGACCACGGTGATGCTGCGCCTGCCGCTGACCGCGACCCTGCTCGCCACGGTGCTGTTCGCCGCTGACGGACTGGCACTCACCCCGTTGATCATCGTCGCCGTTGTCGTGTCCTACGTCCTGACGGCGTGGCTGCCCCAGACCCCGGCCGACCTGCGCGGCGGTCGGGCGGCCGGGTCGGTCACCGCGACTGCGGCTCGACGGGGGCAACCGGCAACCCCAACGGTCCCCGACCGGTGAGTCCCTCCCTGGTGGCCGCCACCTCGTCGGGCAGTTCGGTCGCCCTCCACGTCGGCGCGGTGGTGCTCGGCACGGCAGTCACCCTCGCCGTGCTGATCTCCGCACTCGAGACGGTCGTCCTCCCCCGAGCCGGGTTCACCCGGATCGCCAGGGTCACCTTCGCCGTCGCGGACCGGATCCTCGTCCACCGATGGGGGAAGCCGGACCGCCGGGCAAACCTGCGGGCCCTCTACGCTCCCATCGCACTGGTCAGCCTTCCCCTGGTCTGGATGCTCTCGGTCATCGTCGGGTTCTCGTTCATCTTCTGGGGGATCGACTCGGGCACGGTCCAACGCTCGTTCGAGATCAGCGGATCCTCGGTGACCACGCTCGGGTTCGCTTCTCCGGTGGGGAGCCTTCGCTTCGCGGTCTGCTTCGTCGAGGCCATCATCGGACTCGGGCTGGTCGCCCTGCTGATCAGCTACCTGCCCACCATCTACGCGGCACACCATCGAGCGCGAGAAGGGCATCGCCACCCTGCGACCCTTCGCCGGTGCGCCACCGGCGCCGATCGACATGCTCGGCAACATGACCCGCCTCAACATCATCGACAACACCGATCTCTGGCGAACGGCGGCGGTGTGGATGCTCGACCTCGACCAGACCCACTGCGCGTTCCCCGCCCTCTGCTACTTCCCGGAGAGCTCGCCCGAGCAGTCCTGGATCGCCTCTGTCGGCACACTGCTGGACTCGGCCGCCCTCCTGTTGTCGGAGATCCAGCTGCGCGCGCTCGACCGCCCCGACGAAGTGGCCAAGGGCCCGATGCTCGCCCTTGCCTACGGGATGCCCACCATCGTGCGGATCGGACGGGCCGCCGGGCTGCCCATCGAACCACCGGGCGTCCTGGCCGACCTCCTCGCGCAGGTCTCCGAGCCGGCGCCGGAGATCTCGATCGGAAGGAATGAATTCCTGGCCGCGCTCGACCGGTTGCAGCCGCTCGACTCGATCCCCGACGACACCCAGGAGTCCTGCTGGCGGCAGTTCGCCCGGATCCGCTCGTCCTACGACCGCGCCCTACGCGGCCTCGCCGGGCTCACCCTCGCCGAGCCCGCGCCCTGGACCAGCGACCGACCGGCCGCGGTGGGACGACCCCGGCTGCTCACCTCGCGCCCGCTCGTCGTCGACTGGAGCCTGCCGGCCATCCCCGCCGGGTGAGCGGGCCGATCGGTCGGTCGCTCAGAGCGAGTCGTGGGAGTTGGGCAGCGACGACGTCTGCCAGGTGACCCCCACGCACATCTCGTCGGATGATCCGTCGCCGAACGTGACGAAATGCGGCGGTGCCTTGCGGAGGATCGGCAACTCTTGCCCCAGCTCTGGGTTGTAGGTGCAGTTGACCTGTATCTGCTCGCCGCGACGCACCGGGATGGGCGTCACGTTGTAGGCCTTTTGGTAGTCGAAGTTGTAGTTCGGGACGTTCAGGATGGTCCTGGCTTGCGGCGTCCCCGGGTCGAGCACCATCGTGAACTTGACCCCCAGCAGGTGCATGTGCGGTTGGATCCTGTCGATGTAGCCGTTCGATCCGACCGGCCACGTGCACGTGGCCGTGTCCCCGGCGGGCGGGTTGTCCGGATTTTCACCACATACCAGGTCGATGCCCTTGCTCATCAGAACGCCTCCGGAGCCGAAGCGCTGATCCAGGTAGTTGATGGACGCCTGATAGTTGCACAGCGGCCCGGTCACCCCGGGAGGGCACGGAATGTTCGGCGGGGCGATCAGGTACTGGGATTGCATCGGCAACAGTGGCGTGGACATCGGTACCGTGTGGAGCACGAGCTCATTCGTGACCGGCTTGTCCCCCACCAGCAGGTTGTAGTGCACCTGCTCGATCACCAGGCTCCCCATGGGCAGCGGGATCCCCGTGCTTCTGGGGAGCACGTCTTCGCCGTGCCCAGGCGCCCACACGCTCAGGAAGGGGGTGCTCAAGAATGCGGCGAGCGACGCATCCGGCAGCGCCGGCGCGCCGAAGCACGTCCATCCCTTGCCGCTGGTGGCTGCATCGGCGGCAAGGGCCTGGGCCGTCATGGACGGGGGCACCAAGGCGAGCACGGCATGGTGGACCTCGGGACTGCCCGGTTTGAACTGGCTCGAGATCACGTACGAGTTCCGGGTGACGTGCGGGTTGACCAAACTGCAGTGGTAGTCGTCGGTCGCCCCCACGGCCGCCTCGGGCGTGTACCTCGGTGACGCCACCGACACGGTCGAGACGGGTGTTTGCGACGACGGGTTCGCGCTGGTCGGCCCCGAGGTGGCCGCAAGTGCCACCGCGCCGAGCGCGCCCGCCACGAGCACCACGCTGACAGCCACGATCACCGCCCGCGGCGCGCCCATGGCGCCTGACAGGCGGCGCCCCTTCGGCGGGACGGACCCTCCTGACGCCCCCTCGTCCGCTCGGTCGGCAGAGTGGTTCTCGGCGTGCTCGATCAGATCGGTCATGGTCTCCCGCCCACGGTCCTGGCACCGATTCGGCGTGTAACCGGCCCGGTCCCAGCGCGAGTGTGTCCGGTGCGAAGGCTAACCCATGCCCGACCCGAAAGCGCTGGGGTGGTGGAGGGAGACGCCCAGAGAGCTGGAGGGGGGCGCCCACGGTCGTCGGTTTGTCGACGGTGCGGACCCCCGCAACGAGGGGACCAGCTGGCCGTCCTCGTGAGCCCGAGGAGACCGGGTTCAGTCGCTTTGCCCACCGGGTTGATCGGTGGCCAGTCGGCGGGCCACCAGTCTCCCCGTGGGTCGGTGGTTTGCCCGACCTCGATGATGTAACCGTCGGGGTCACGGATCTAGCAACGGATCTCGTGCCGGTGCTGCTTCGTCGGCAGGAATTGCGCGCCCCGGCCGCTCCATTCGGCGTACACGGCGTGGATGTCTGCGACCCGGATATTGAAGAAGCTGCTGACCCGGTCGGGGTCGCGTGGCGTCTCCAGGGTGACCGTGGGCTTGTCGTCGGTGGGGCCTCCGCCGACGTTGATGATCGAAACGAATCTCTCGTAGCGGTTCTTGATCTGTGCCTGGTTCACCGCCACGAGTAGTGAGCCCGTGACCACGCCCCCGGCGTCCAGGGATGTGCCGACCGAACGCCTACATCCCAGCTCAGTTGACAGCCCAATCACAGGACTTCACAATTGACTACAAGAGGTGGGACCCTCCCTCGGCGGGAGGGGAGGCAGCTATCCAGGCAGCGAGTCCTGGTGTTCGTGGAACCTGACGATGGGATTTCTCATCGCCCCCGTTGAAAGCAGAGGTGCCCAATGGCGACGCGATCGCAGGTTGATCAAGGCAACCCACCTCGCGGCGGCAGCGCGCGGCTGCCCTCGGCGAGGGTTCCCCGGGTTGTTCTCTGCCTCATTGTTGCTGCTCTTGGGTTGGGATTGCTGGCAAGCGCTGCTACGCCAGGACTTGCAGCGGCATCTCCGACCGGAACCTTCACGACGGTGAACATCGCCCACAACGGGATCTCCAACTTGATATTGCTCCAAGGCGTGTCGTGCGTGAACAGCTCCTTCTGTGTCGTCGTCACCTCTGACACAACCAGTGCAAACGGACAGGTCATTACCTACGACGGCTCGACGTGGTCGTCGCCGTCGGATATCGACCCGTCCTATGGACTGACCGCCGTGTCGTGTCCGGCGGTCTCGTTCTGCGCCGCAACAGATGTGGGTGGCAATGTTCTGATCTACAACGGCTCGACATGGTCGCCATCGTTGATCGATGCTCCGAACTATCTCAACTCGGTGTCCTGCCCCACCACATCGTTCTGCGCGGCCGTGGACGGATCGGGGAACGCCATCACCTTCACGGTCAATGGCACTGTCGTGTCGAACACGACAGTGAATAGCCTGGATAGCACTGCGGGGTTCAACTCGATCTCGTGTACGTCCTCGTCTTTCTGCGAGGCCGTCGGGAGAGCATTCAACGGCAGCTTCACCGGGGTCTCGTGGACGTACACCGACCTCGGGGGTTGGAAGGTGTCGTCGTCCACGGACATCACGAACTCCGGCGGCGTGAACTCCGTATCCTGTGACTCCAGTTCGTTCTGTGTCGCCGTGGACGGAACGGATGCCCTCACCTACGACGGCAAGATGTGGTCTGCACCGACGACATTCGACTCTGGGGGTGGTCTCGCCTCGGTGTCCTGTGCCAACCCCTCGTCCTGCGGAGCGGTCGACAATGCGGACAATGGCTATGCGTACAACGGCACATCGTGGTCGGTTGCTCCGAGGGTCCTCACCCAACTAGGGAACCAGCTGGTCTCGATTTCCTGTCCGAGCGAGGCGTTCTGTGTGGCCGTTGACAACGAGGGTCTGGGGGCGATCTACACCGGCCCGTCTGTGCAGGTGAAGATCGCGCCCTCCCCCCTTCCGGCCACATCGGGATCGGTGAGCTACAAGGTGACAGTCAGTGGACCGGGCGCCACGCCCACCGGATCGGTGCAAGTGACCGATGATCAGGGCGGCAGCTGCTCGATCGCAACGCTCGACTCGTCGGGCTCGGGCAGCTGCTCGCTCAGCGAGAGTGCGTCGCTTGGTCCCTACAACGTCACCGCCAGCTATTCGGGTGATTCCAACAATCCTCCGGAGGCTGCGGTCATCGCTGTCTCGGCGTCGGTGTCCGCGGGCGGCACCGCCGGCACCGGATCCAACCAGGTGACTGCTACGGCAACCGGAGGCGCCAACGGTGTCGACACGCTCACCGAGAGCCAATACGGGTCAGACCCCGTCGGTAATCTGAACGATGGTAGCAACTACTTCGATGTGGCCGGCTCGATAGGAAACACGTTCACCTCGGCCGTGGTACAGGACTGCGGCAGTGTAACGCCTTCGACGGCGTTCGAGTGGTGGGATCCGACTGCGAACGGTGGTAGCGGAGGGTGGAGTCCCATCGTTGGGCACCCAGGTCCCACCTACTCGATGGGACCTCCGGGGTGTTGGTCGTTCACCCTCGACGCCTCCAGCAGTCCCACGGTGCATCAACTCATCGGCACCGTCTTTGCTGCAGTAGGACTCCCTCCCGGAGCGCCGACAGCAGTGAGATCGACGTCGGGATCCACCACGGGGACGACGGGTCCGCTGGCGGTGACCTTCTCCGCCCCCGCCAGTAACGGTGGGAGCGCCATCAGCGGCTATACGGCGGCGTGCACGTCCAGCAACGGAGGGGTGACCGAGACGGGCTCGCTCTCTGGTGCCACCGCCGCACCGATCACCGTGGCTGCGGTCACCACCGCGAAGACCTACCGGTGCACGGTGACCGCCACCAACGGGAACGGGAACGGGGCGGCGTCAGCGCCGTCGGGTCCGGTGGTTTTGGGCTCGCCCGCCGCGCCCACGGGCGTGAAGGCGCTGTCGGGCTCCACGACGACCTCCACGGGAACATTGACCGTGATCTACGCGCTCGGTGCCACCAACGGCTCCGCCGTTGTCTCCGAGACGACCACCTGTCGATCGAGCAACGGCGGCGCGACCAAGGCCGCCACACACTCCGGCGTGGCGGCTCCCATTACGGTCAGCGGGGTCACCACCGCCAAGAGCTACAACTGCACTGTCGCGGCCACAAACGCCCGAGGAATGGGCCTGGCGTCGGCGCCGTCCCTGTCGGTCGTCGTCGGGTCCCCGTCACCACCGACCGGGGTGACCGCAACCCATGTCGCGTCGGGCCAGATCAAGGTGGCGTTCCACCCAGGCAACAACAACGGCGCGACGATCTCGGGCTACACCGCCAAGTGCACGTCGACTAACGGTGGCGCGGCCGGTTCGAAGGCCGGGGCCGCCAGTCCCATCACCGTGACCGGTCTCACAACAGGGAAGTCCTACACCTGCATGGTGACGGCCAAGAACCCGAGAGGTACCGGCTTGGCGTCCAGCCCCTCCGGAGCAGCGACCGCTTAGCTCCACTTCGCCTCGGCGAACCTTGGAGGATCGCCTCACTGAGAGCGGCCGGTCAGATCACCCCACATCACTCGGCAATCCGAGCGACATGGAGGTCGGGTCGGGGCTTCGACGCGAAGAAGGTAGAGAGCAACGCGGCGTGCCATGGTGTCACCTGGATGGCGACCCATACCTCTGAGGCGACTGAGACCTTCAGGACTGCTTGGTGGTGGAGTTTGTCATTTGGCCCTCCTTCACCGTCGTTGCCGCCAGATGCTCACAGCCTCTCCTTATCTCCGCAGCGGGACGTGACAAGACCCCGGTCATGGGGCCGACCGGGGTCTGTCAGGGAACCGCCATCGGGGGTCAGCAGCTCCAGCTGGGGGAACTCAGGACACCATGTGAGCGCCCGTGAGACGAGTGTGCGCCGCCGGTCAGGATTCGTCTGTCAGCCGGGTGACACAGGAAACGTCAACCGGACGACAGGTCCCAGCGGGCATCGTGAAGTAGGGAACCGGTTCGGTGTAGCCGGTGCGGTGGATGGGCTCAGTCCCGTCAGCTTCCTCTCCGGGTGCGTGTTCCATCTCGCCTGGGCGTCGACCTCGCCGGTCCCCCCTTCCCAAACCGTGCATGCGGTTCTCCCGCACACGGCTTTCCCCCAGGCAGTCGATCGTCCGCATTCCGCTGTGCCACGGGCGTTGGCGGGCGACCCGAGCGTCACTCCCAGTCCGTTGACCTGCCCCGAAGGACGAGTGGGTGGACAGCCCAACGGGCAATCCCACGGGCGTCGCTGATCGCTTCGCACACCTGGCTAGAGGCCCTTCGCTCGAACCGGGTTCTGTTGTCCCGGTCGTCATCACTACTACTGCCTCCTCCGACTTCCGCTCGACACTTCGCCGTTTCCCAGGGCCGCTGGTTATCGACGTCGTGGCTGCCGGGCACCGCAGACTGGCGACCTGCGGCCTTGTGCTTGCCAGCGTCGAGACGGATCTCTCCAGTTCCGGGGACAACCGTCTGGCCATTCCGAGCCCCCTGCGCCGGGAGGTTCCTGGACACCCGCTCCAAGATCCCTGGTGTCGTCCATGGCCTTCGCCCTCAGAGGAAAGGCTCGGCTCCTCCTGTTCCGCCACGACGGCGGACCGGTGTAACGACGCTGCAGGCTTCACGTGATGTTACGGACTGGTCAGTTGCTCCACCCCGCTTCGAACCCGGCCTCTCGACCACGCACGGGGTTTCACTACCGGGGACCTTGGCGTCTCCCCGGACCGGACTTGCACCGGCTGGCTGTCCCCAGCTGACCACTTGGTTACGTCATCACAACATGAACCTCCTTGTTGCCATGGCGCCCAAGCTGCTGGACGCACCCCCAGGTCACCGGGTATGCACCGAACCCAGGAAGGAGCCGCCAGGCGGGATTCGGATGCGTCATTCCGCCGCCTCAGAGGTGGCTGAAACCCCCCGACTCCTCTTTTGTCATCGCCACCGAGATCGGGTGGGCGGAAAAGTGCTCGATCGACTCCTTGATGTCCTTCAGCAGCAGGAAGGCGAGGTCGCGGCTCACCCCCTGGCGAACCAGGATCCGCTGCACCGCGATGTCGGACACCGATCCGGTCAACGGGTAGGCGGGCACCTGCCATCCCTTGACCCGCAGCCGGTCGGCGACGTCGTAGAGGGTGTACCCGGGGTTCTCGCCCTCCCGGATCCGCCAGGCCACCGACGGGATCCCGGTCAGGGGGTTCCCGTCGCAGAGCAGCTCGAACGGCCCCAGCTTGACGATCTCCTTGGCGAGGAACTGGGAGGTGTCGTAGCAGGACTCGTGGACGTACTGGTAGCCCTTCCGGCCGAGCCGCACGAAGTTGTAGTACTGAGCCACGATCTGCCCGGCCGGTCGGGAGAAGTTGATCTGGAAGACCGGCATGTCGCCACCCAGGTAGGTCACGTGGAAGATGAGGTCGTCGGGGAGCTCGGCGGCGTCCCGCCAGAGCACCCACCCGACCCCGAGCGGGGCGAGGCCGAACTTGTGGCCCGATGTCGAGATCGACTTGACCCGGGGGATGCGGAAGTCCCACTCGATGTCCGGGGCGCAGAACGGGGCGAGGAAGGCCCCCGACGCGCCGTCCACGTGGATGTCCACGTCCAGCCCGGTCTGGGCCTCGAGCTTGTCCAGCGCCGCGGCGAGCTTGCGGACCGGCTCGTAGGCGCCGGTGTAGGTGACCCCGAAGGTCGGGACCACCATGATCGTGTTCTGGTCGACCCTCGCCAGCATCTCCTCGACATCCATCGCGTACGACCCCTCGGACATCGGGATCTCCCGCATCTCGATCTCCCAGTACTTGGCGAACTTGTGCCAGACCACCTGGACCGGTCCGCAGACCATGTTCGGTCGGTCGGTCGGTTTGCCCTCGGCGCGACGCTTCGCGCGCCAGCGCCACTTGGCCGCCATCCCCCCGAGCATGCACGCTTCCGACGACCCGATCGCCGAGCATCCGACCGCACCACCCTCCTCCGGGGCGTTCCACAGCTCGGCCAGCATCTGGACGCATCGCCGTTCGATCTCGGCGGTCTGGGGGTACTCGTCCTTGTCGATCATGTTCTTGTTGATCGAGAGATCCATGAGCTGGTGGACCTCGTCCTCTTCCCAGGTCTGGCAGAACGTGGCCAGGTTCTGACGGGCGTTACCGTCCAGAAGGAGCTCGTCCGAGATGGCCTGGAAGGCGTCTTCCTTGCGCATCTCCTCGATCGGGAAGAGGTGGGACGGCAGCGTGGTCAGCAGGTCCTGGCCGGCGTAGACCGAGCCGAGCAGGTCGTCCTTGATCGTGTGGTGCCTGTGGAGTGGCATGCAGGTGTCTGCCTTTCGGGTCTGCGGCGTGTCAGGCGTCGCCGATGGCGGGGCCCTTGTCGGTGGCAAGGGTCACCTCGTCATTCTCACACCCCGCCCGGCGGTCCGCTCGTGCGCGGATCCGGTCCGACCCGCAAGGGCGGGACACAGCGACAGACCGGGATGACCGGTGGGAGCCCGGGGTCGGCTCAGGCGCCGCCGGTGCCGCGGTCGCTGGTCGCGCGGGCCTTCCTGCGCCGCTGGCCGAGGTAGATGGCGAACCGGTCGACGAGAGCACCGAGGACGGCGGCGATGAGGAGCACCCAGATCAGGCTGACGTGGGCGCTGAAGAAGACGAACCCGACGTTCACCGTGTTGGAGTTGTCGATCACGAAGGCGACGAGCAGAGCGAGGGCGACGACACTCACGACGAGGCGGGCGACATCCCTGGGATTCCGCTTCCTTGCGGGGGACGACCCGTCTCCCGGGGATCTGGCCATGGGTCCCTCCTGGTCGGTTGCGACTCGTTCGACAGTACCCGGGGCACCTCCCGGACGCCGGGATGCGGGTCGGGACCGTGGTCAGCCGATGAGCAGGGTGGCCTTGTGGGCGAAGTCGAGGATCGGAGCCGGGTAGATGCCGAAGACCACGCTGAACGCCACGCAGGTCCCGATCACCACCGCGGTCAGCGCCGGCACCGTGACCGGACCGCGGGACAGCACCGCCTCGGTCGGCGGTGCGTCGGTGAGGACCGCCAGGCTGGCGATGCCGTCGGACGGGGTCGGGACGGACGGGGTGGGGACGGACGGGAGCTCGGGCGGCGGCCCGCCGGTGTCCCCGAGATCACCTTCCATGCCGACCGGCGAGAACATGGTGACCGCCAGACGGAGGTAGAAGAAGGCGGCGACCGCGGCGGACGCCATGGCGATGGCCGAGAGGGCGTAGCCCCCGGTGGCGACGGAGGCCTCGACGACGACCAGCTTCGCCAGGAACCCGGTGGTGAACGGGATCCCGGCCTGGCCGAGCAGGAGGACCGCGAAGGCGAGTGCCAACAGGGGCTGGCGTCGGGCCAGCCCCCGGTAGTCGGTGATCTGGTTCCCGACGTCGCCGGTGCGCGCCATCACGGTGATCACCGCGAACGACCCGATGACCAGGAAGGTGTAGGTCAGCACGTAGTAGAGGGAGGCCGAGACACCGCGGGCGGTCGCCGCCTCGACGCCGAGCAGGATGAACCCGACGTGGTTGATCGACGAGTAGGCCATCATCCGCTTGACGTCCCGCTGGGTGAGGGCGACCACCGAGCCGAGCACCAGGCTGAGGACGGCCATGCCCCACACGATGGGCTGCCAGTCGGCACGGACCGTGTCGAACGAGGAGACGAAGACCCGGAGGAGGGCGGCGAACGCCCCCGCCTTGGCCACCGCCGCCATGAACCCGGTCACCGGCGAGGGTGACCCCTCGTAGACGTCGGGCGACCACATGTGGAAGGGGACCGCGGCGATCTTGAAGCCGAAGCCGATCAGCAGCAGGGCCAGCCCACCGAGCAGGACCCCGTTCGAGGCCAGCACGTTCCGGGACAGGAAGTCGGCGATCTGGGGGAGGTTGGAGCTCCCGGTGGCCCCGTAGGTGAGGGCGATGCCGTAGACGAAGATCGCGGACGAGAAGGCGCCGAGGACGAAGTACTTGAGGGCGGCCTCACCGGACTCGGCACGGCGATGGTTGGTCGCGGCGAGCACGTAGAGGGCGATCGACAGGATCTCGAGCCCGAGGAAGATCACGATGAGATCGTTGGCCGCCCCCATCATCATCGCCCCGGACGCCGACACCATGGCCAGGACCGGGATCTCGGGCCCCTCGATCCCTTCCCGGGAGAGGTAGCCGTCCGCGACCAGGGCGGTCAGCAGCATGGTTATCGAGACCACGATCTGGACGAACACGTCGAAGCCGTCGAACGCGATGGCCCCCGCGATGGTCACCGAGGGCCCGTGGGTCATCACGTGGTCCCACTGGAACAGCGCAGCCACCAGGGCCGCCACCGAGACCCCGGCGGTCACCAACGTGGTGACCCGCACCGGGAGGACCCCCCGGAGCAGCGACGAGACGGCCATCAGGAGCACCGCCCCACCGAGCATGATCATGAGCGGCAGGATGCTCAGGTAGTCGATGTGGGGGACGCGGATGGTCGGTGCCGCCGAGGCGAGGAGGAGGTGCATCACGGTGCTCCTTCCGCCACCGGGTGGCCCGCCGGCACGGACGGCGGCTCGGCGGCAAGGCCCGCGGGCAGCTTGGTGCCGGTCACCCGGTCCACGTGGATCACCAGCTGATTGACCGACGGGGTGATCCGGTCGAGCACCGGCTTGGGGAAGACCCCGAGGAACACGATCAGCACGATGAGCGGGGCGACGACGAGCCGTTCGTTCCAGGAGAGATCACGCGTCCCGGTGTCCGCTGCGGCCGGCTGCCCGTGGAAGACCTGCTGGTAGCCCCAGAGCAGGTAGATCGCGGCAATGATGACCCCACCGGTGGCGGCCACCGCCCACCAGCGGTGGGCCACGAAGGTGCCGATGAGGATGAGGAACTCCCCGACGAACCCGTTGAGACCGGGCACGCCGATCGAGGCCATCATGGCCAGCGTGAAGGTGCCGGCCAGGACCGGTGCCGGCGACTGCAGCCCCCGGAGCGAGCCGACCTGCCAGGTCTTGCGCCGTTCGTAGATCCACCCGACGAGGATGAACAGGGTGCCGATGACCAGCCCGTGGTTGACCATCTGCAGCACTCCGCCGCTCAGGCCCTGGCTGTTGAGGGCGAAGGTGCCGAGGGCGATGAACCCGATCTGGGCGAGCGAGGAGTAGGCCAGCAGCCGCTTGAGGTCCCGTTGCGCGCAGGCCACGATGGCGCCGTAGACGATGCCGATGACCGCCAGGGTCAGCAGGACCGGGGCGAGGGTCCGGCTGGCCTGCGGGAAGAGGTTGAGGTCGAAGCGGATGATCCCGTAGGTGCCGAGCTTGGCCAGCACCGCCACCAGCAGGACCGAGGCGGCCGTGGGCGCCTCGGCGTAGGCATCCGGCGACCAGGTGTGGAAGGGGAAGAGCGGCGCCTTGACCGCGAAGGCCGCGGTGAAGGCGCAGAACAGCAGGACGCCCTCGGTCCCCGAGAGGTGGGTGTGCATCAGCGCCGGTAGCTCGAAGGTGAGCACCCCGGTCTGGGACTGGTGGATGAAGGCGATCGCGACGATCCCCACCAGGAGGAAGGCGGAACCGGCGAACGTGTACACGAAGAATTTGATGGCCGCGTAGCCGCGCCGGGCGTACCCCCACCCGCCGATGAGGAAGTAGGAGGGCACCAACGTCAGCTCGAAGAAGAGGAAGAACAGGACCAGGTCGAGGGAGACGAAGCTGCCCATGCAGGCGGCTTCGAGCAGCAGCAGCCAGCCGACGAACGAGCGCGGGTCCCGGTGGGCCCGGGCGCCGAGCATGCTCAACGGGAAGAGCACCGCGGTGAGCAGGACCAGGAAGAGCGAGATGCCGTCGATGCCGAGCGACCAGTGGATGCCGAGGTCTTTGGCCCAGACGTGGTCACTGACCATCTGGTAGCCGCCGTCCCCGGCCCGGAACCGGACGGTGATCGCGGCAGCCACCGCCAGGGTGACCACGCTCACCGCCAGCCCGAGCGCCTCGTGGAACCAGGTGGCCACCGCCCGGGTGGGCACCAGGGCGACCGCCAGCGCGCCCGCTGCCGGCACCAGGACCAGCACGGTCAGGAAGGGGAAGGAGCCGTCCCATCACGCCCACCACAGCCGGGTCAGCATGAACCCGAGCACCAGCACGGTCCCGATGACGATGCCGAGCACGTAGTTGCGCACGTACCCGGTCTGGGTGCGCCGCACCAGGGTGCCCGTCCCCCGGAACACGCCGGCCACCCCGTTGACCGCACCGTCGATGACCTTGGGGTCGACGACGTCGGCGCAGTAGGCGGCCAGCCGCTCCGAGGGGCGGCCGAGGACCGCGTCGTAGAGCTCGTTGATGTACCACGCCCCCCGGAGGAAGGCGGCCTCGAGCGCGGGGCGCTCCGAACGGGTCGACCAGAGCCGCAGGCCGATGAGCACGAAGACCACCGCGATGACCGCGTCGAGGGTCGCCAGGGTCCACACCGCCGCCGAGGAGAGGTGGTCGTCGTAGAGGGTCGGCCCGAAGACGGGGTCGATCCACCTGGCCAGCGAGAACCGGCTCGAGGAGATGGCCATCACCCCGGCGACCGCGGCGAAGAAGGCCAGGATCCACAGCGGGACGGTCATGATCCACGACGACTCGTGCGGCTCGGATGCGTCGTCGTGGCCGGCGTGGCCGGTGCCGGACGTCGCACGGTCCCACCGGTCGGTGCCGAAGAAGGCGAGGCCGGTGAGGCGGCTCATGTAGTAGGCGGTCAGGGCCGCGGTGACGATGCCGACCGCCCAGAGGGCGGGGTGGGCCGCCCACGCGTTCTCGAGCACGTCCCCCTTGGCCCAGAACCCCGAGAGGGGGGGCACGGCAGCGATGCAGAGCCAGCCGATGCCGAAGGTGATGAAGGTGATCGGGAGGTAGTTGCGCAGGTTCCCCATCCGTTTGAGGTCCTGCTCGTCGTGGAGACCGTGGATGACCGAGCCGGCCCCGAGGAAGAGGAGGCCCTTGAAGAAGGCGTGGGCCACCATGAGGAAGATCGCGGCCTCGTAGGCCCCGCACCCGATGGCCAGGAACATGTAGCCGAGCTGGGAGACCGTCGAGTAGGCGAGGACCTTCTTGATGTCCTGCTGGGCGCAGGCGATGGTGGCGGCGACGAATGCGGTGGCCGCGCCGATGACGGCCACGGTGAGCGCGGCGGCCGACGAGGCGTGCAGGAGGGGGCTGATCCGGCAGAGCAGGTAGACGCCCGCGGTGACCATGGTGGCCGCGTGGATGAGGGCCGACACGGGGGTCGGGCCCTCCATGGCGTCGGCCAGCCACGGGAACAGCGGGATCTGGGCCGACTTGCCCATGACCCCGACCAGCAGCAGCAGGCAGATCGCGGTGACTCCGGAGGATCCGATCTTGTCGATGTTGGCGAAGATGGTCTGGTACTCGAGCGAGTGGACCTTGTCGTAGGTGAGGAAGATGGCCAGGAGGAAGCCGGCATCGCCGATCCGGTTGTAGACGAAGGCCTTCTTGCCAGCGCTGGCCGCCGATTCCCGGGTGAACCAGAACGAGACCAGCCAGTAGGAGCAGGCGCCGACACCCTCCCAGCCGACGTAGGTGACCACCATGTTGCTCCCGAGGACCAGGATGAGCATCGAGGCCACGAAGAGGTTCATGTAGAGGAAGAACTTGGGGAAGTCCCGGTCGCCCTTCATGTACGCGATCGAGTACAGGTGGATGAGGGTGCTGACCCCGGTGACGAACAGGACCATGGTCATCGAGAGCGGGTCGACGTAGAGGCTGGCGTGGACCTGCAGGCGGTCGACCGGGATCCACGTCCAGAGGTCCTGGGTGTAGCTGCGGACCGGCGCCTGCACCGTGAGCAGGTCGAGGTAGACCCCGAACGAGACAACGAACGACGCCCCGACGAACACCGTGCCGACGATCCCGGCGAGCGGGTCACCGAGGCGCCGGCCGGCCAGCAGCTGCACCGCGAACCCGACCAGGGGCAGCAGGATGATCAGGTAGGTCACGTGCAGCATCGCCGCTCAGCCCCGCATCAGGTGGAGATCGTCGGCGTTCGCGTTGGCCCGGCGCCGGAAGATGGCGACCACGATCCCGAGGCCGACCACGACCTCGGCAGCAGCCACCACCAGCACGAAGAAGACCAGGACCTGGCCGCCGATGTCGTGCAGGACCCGGGCGAAGGTGACGAACGCCAGATTGGCCGCGTTGAGCATGAGCTCGACGCACATGAACATGATCAGCACGTTGCGGCGCACCAGGACGCCGAGTGCGCCGATGGCGAAGAGGACCACGCTGAGCCCGAGGTACCAGTCCGGATTGACGGTCACCCGTCCACCTCCCCGACCGCCGCGGCCGGCGTGTCCTGCGCCTCGCTCTGGGCCGACGGATCGACCGGGGTGACGTCGGCCGGGTCGATCTCGAGCTCGTCTTCTGAGATCTCGCCCCCGAGGGGCCGGCGGGCCAGTACGACCGCGCCGACAACGGCGATGATCAGCAGCGCGGCGGTGGCCTCGAAGGGGAAGAGGTAGGTCGTGAAGAGCGCGGTGCCGAGCAGGTTGACGTTGGGTTGACCGGTGTCCGGTCCGGCCACGTGGGGCGCTCCGGTCACCCAGTGGGAGACCTGGCCGAGCAGGAGCAGCCCGGTCGTCCCGAGCGCGACCAGCGCGATGGCCAGGGGCCGCTGTCCCCGCAGCGGTTCGGCGGCGATGTTCTCCTCGCGGTCGACCCCGAGGAACATGATGACGAACAGGAAGAGGACCACGATCGCGCCCGCGTAGACGATCACCTGCACCGCGGCCAGGAAGCTCGCCTGCTGGAGGACGAACAGGAGGGCGACCCCGAACAGGGTCATGATCAGCATGAGCGCCGAGTGGACCGGATTGCGGGACACGACCACACCGATCGCCCCGGCGAGGATGATCGCCGCGGCGACCGAGAAGACGCCGACGTCCACCAAGGACGCGTGCGAGCTCGCCAGCAGGGGACCGACCAGGGAGGTGATCACCCCTCCTCTCCCTCACCGCTGCCACCGGGTATCTGGCCCGACTCTCCGGGAACGAGCTCGGCGTTGCCCGCGGCGAGCGCCTCGGCGTAGGCGGCGTCCGCCCGCTCGCGGTGCTTCTTCCCGGCGCCGGGGGCGAACCGCTCGGCCTTCTCCAGCATCCGTCCGATCGCACCGCGGGGGCCGCGCTTGGCGGCGGGGAGGTCCGACGGGCGCAGGTGGCGCTCGAGGGTGTCCCGCAGCTGCATGCTGCCGGTTGCGGCGTCGTCACGCCGGCCGCTCTGTCCGGACTCGGGTGACCGTACGCCGTAGCCGAGCTCGCCCGACCACTGGACCTCGCCCTCGAACTCGGCGCTGCCGGAGGGAGAGGTGGCCCGCATCCACCCCGACGTGTGCAGGTCGTCCTCCTCGCGCCAGTCCTCCCAGGGCTGGCGGCGCGGCCGGCCCTCGTCGTCGACCAGCAGTTCGTCCTTGGTGTAGATGGCGTCACCCCGGTTGGTGAAGGAGAACTCCATCAGCTTGGACTCGGTGATGGCCTCGGTGGGGCAGGCCTCCACGCACAGATCGCAGTGGATGCACCGCAGGAAGTTGATCTCGTAGACGTAGCCGTACCGCTCCCCCGGCGAGACCGGGTGGTCGGGCGGGTTGTCGAGGCCCCGGACGTAGATGCAGTCGGCCGGGCAGACCCCGGCGCAGAGCTCGCAGCCGATGCACTTCTCCATGCCGTCCTCGTAGCGGTTGAGGACGTGGCGCCCGTGCTGGCGCGGTTGCTTCGGCCGCTTCTCCTCGGGGTACTGCCGGGTGACCGGGGGACGGCCGAGGTGCTCGAGGGTCAGCTTGAACCCGCCCAGGAAGTTCTGCCGTCCGTGGGGGACGTCGGGGTCCGCCATCAGCGGTCACCTCCCTTGCTCGGCCCGGGTGCGACCGGGTCGCTCGGACGGTTCCAGAGCCGGAGCCCGAGCTGGGGCACGACGGCCCGGGTCTCTGCGCGCTCGGCGCCCACCGCGAAGGCACGGGTCATGAGCACGGCGGCCGCCAGGACTGCGGCGACCATGCCGACGCCCCACCACCCGTTGATCACGAACCCGGCCACGATCATCAGCCAGCCCAGCGCCAGGGGGATCAGCCGCTTCCAGCCGAGGTCCATGAGCTGGTCGTAGCGCAGGCGGGGCAGGGCCGCCCGCAGCCAGACGAACACGAACAGGAAGGCGATGGTCTTGGCCAGGAACCAGACGATCGGCCACAGCCACTCGGTGTGGGGGATGTGGGGGATCGGCCCGTCGGGACCTCCGAAGAACAGGGTGACCGTGATCGCCGACATGGTGATGGTGTTCATGAATTCGGCCAGGAAGAAGAGGGCGAAGCGGATCGACGAGTACTCGGTCACGAACCCCCCGACCAGCTCCGAATCGGCCTCGACCAGGTCGAAGGGCGGACGGTTGGTCTCCGCCACCACCGCGATGAAGAAGATCACGAAGGGCACCACGGCCAAGCGGATGACGTTCCACTGCCAGAGGTGGGCGGCCTGGGCGTCGACGATCGCCCTGGTCGAGAGCGACCCGGTGATGAGCACCACGATGACCACCGTCATCCCGAGGGCGGCCTCGTAGGAGATCATCTGCGCCGAGGCCCTGACCGACCCGAGCAACGGGTACTTCGACCCCGACGACCAGCCGGCCAGCATGATCCCGTAGACCCCGATGGCGGACATGGCCAGCAGGAAGAGGATGCCCATGGGCGGATCCGCCAGCTGGAGCTCGAAGGTGTGACCGGCGACGGTGACCTCGCCGCCGATGGGCACGATCGCAAAGCTGAGGAAGGCGGGGATGATGGTCAGGTAGGGCGCCAGCTTGAAGACGAACCGGTCGGCCTGCTCGGGGAGGAGGTCCTCCTTGAAGAAGAGCTTGATGCCGTCGGCGAGCGTCTGGGCGATGCCGAACGGCCCGGCCCGGTTGGGCCCGATCCGGCTCTGCATGTCGGAGATGACCTTGCGCTCGAACCAGATCATCAGCATCACCGACACCATCAGGGCACCGAAGACCACCAGCACCTTGATCAGGTCGATGAGCACGACGGCCCAGTCCACCCCGCCCGCATAGAGGGGATCGGTGCCGAGCAGGACCGAGGCGAGGGGCGCGGAGGCGTTCACGGGGTTTCCATCCGCAGGTCGACCACCGGGAAGGCACGGTCGATGAGGTCGGCGACCGTGCCGTCGCCGAAGGGGACGTTGAACTCGGTGGCCACGACCCTGCGGGGCAGGGATCCGTCGGGGCGGACCGGTACGACGGCCGAGGTCGTGGCCGAGCGCAGGCGCACCGATCCGCCGGCCGGTACGCCGAGGGCGTCGAGATCGTGCGGGTTGACCCGGAGCGGCGCGGGCTCCACGAGACCGGAGAGCGTGTCCACCCCGGCCATGGCCGCACCGCTGTCATAGAGGGTGCGCGAGGCGACCAGGCGGACCGAGTAGCTGTCGGGGGGAGCCACGTGGGGCACCTCGAGGTCGACTGGACCGTCGAGCGGGGAGGGGCGGACCGGGTGGTCACCGTCCGCTCGCTCGGTGGCCGGGGTCGCGGCACCGTCGATGGTCGCGCCCGGCAGCTCGGCGGTCCCCGCTCTGGGTGGCGCACCCTGCCGTTCGACCGACTCCACACCGGGCACCGCGATCGGGTCGAGCGGGCGGCGTCCGAGGGTGAGCGAGACCGGGCCGGTGGCGAGGGGGGCCACGATGCCGTCGGCGGCGGCGGCGGAGTCCAGGACGGCCCGGGTGATCCCCCGGTGTGAGGCGGCCACCTGTTCGATCTCGTCCCAGACGGCACCCACCGAGTCGAATCCCGGGTCGCTGTCCAGGTGGACCGCGAGCTCTGTTGCGATCATCCAGTCCGGCCACGCCTGTCCCGGGGGGACCAGCTTCTGCCCGACCCGGGAGATCCGCCCCTCGACGTTGGTCGTGGTGCCGGGCCGTTCGTGCGCCTCGGCACACGGCAGCACCACGTCGGCGTGCTCGAGCGCCGCCCCGGGGGCGCTCGCGACCGCCACGACGAATTCCGCCCCCTCGAGCGCACGGCCGGCGAGGCGCCGGTCGGGGAAATCGGTGAGCGGGTCCGCGCCGAGCAGGACGAGCGCCTGGACCCGCGACCCCTCCGCCTGGTCGCCGGCGGCTGCGGCCAGGATGTCGGCCGATCCCCGGCCGCGGAAGGCAGGGACCGATCCCCAGGCAGCCTCGAACCAGGCACGGCCGTCCTCGAGTGCGACCCGGCCGGGCAGCATCCCCGGAGCGAGTCCCATGTCGAGCGCGCCCATCACGTTGCCGCGGCGCAGTGCGGGGAGGAACCGCGCGTCGGGCAGCGCCCGGGCGACGACCTGTGCCGCCTCGGCCACCAGCTCGCCGTCCTCGGCCAGCGAGGGACGGCCGACCACGACGACCACCGGGCCGGCCCCGACCAGTCGGCGTGCCTCGGCGAGCGCGTCGGCGTCCCCCGGATCTCCGGGCGCGTCGCCGTCCCCGACCAGTGCCTCGGCGAGCGCGATGGCCTCGCCCGGGGCGTAGCGCAGGGAGGCCGCCGCGTACGGGGTGAGCGAGGTGGCCTGCGGCGAGAGCTCGACCAGGGCGGTGCTCCCGGCGACCGCCGCGGCCCGCAGCCGGAGGAAGAGCACCGGCAGCTCCTCGCGGACGTCACCGGTGAGCAGGATCACCGTGGTCGCCGCAGCGGCCTGATCGACGGTGGCCCGTGGCAGGCCGAGGACGACCTCGGCCGGCAGCCCGTCCGCCAGCTGGGCGTCGACCGAGTCGGTGCCGAGCACCCCCTTGGCCAGGCGGGCCCAGGCGTAGGCTCCCTCGTTGGTGAGGCGTGCGCCTCCGACCACCGCGACCGCCTCGGCACCGGCGTCGTCCCGGACCGACCGAAGTCCCGAGGCGACGGCCGCCAGCGCCTCGTGCCACGAGGTCGCCACCAGGGTGCCCTCCTTGCGGACCATGGGCTCGACCAGGCGGTCCTCGCGGTTGACCGCGTCGGCCACGAAGCGACCCTTGTCGCAGAGCCATCCGTGGTTGACCGGGTCGATGTCGATCCCGAGCAGGCGGGTCAGCCGGTTGGCCGACGACTGCACCGCCACCCTGCAGCCGAACGCACAGCTGGTGCAGGTCGACTCGACCTGGTCGAGGTCCCAGGGTCTGGCCGCGAAGCGGTAGGGGGCCGCGGTCAGCGCTCCCACCGGGCAGATCTGGACCGTGTTGCCCGAGAAGTACGAGGTGAAGGGCAGCTCGGGGAAGGTGCCGACCTCGATGAGCTCCCCGCGGCCGACGAAGTCGATCTGGGCCTCCCCGGCCACCTCGTCGGCGAAGCGGGTGCACCGGCTGCACTGGATGCAGCGCTCGCGGTCGAGCAGCACGAGCTCGGAGATGGGAATCGGCTTCTCGAAGTGACGCTTCTCCTCCACGAACCGGGTCTCCCCGGGACCGTAGGCGAGGGTCTGGTCCTGGAGCGGGCACTCGCCGCCCTTGTCGCAGACCGGGCAGTCGAGAGGATGGTTGATGAGCAGGAACTCGAGCACCCCGTCCTGTGCCTTCTTGACCTTCTCCGAATCGGTGGTGACCTCCATGCCCTGGGTGACCTCGACGAAGCAGCTCGGCTGCAGTGACGCGCCGCGGGGGCCGCTGACCTCGACCAGGCACATCCGGCAGACGCCGACCGACTGCATGCGAGGGTGGTAGCAGAAGCGCGGGATGAAGGTGCCCGACCGCTCGGCCGCGGCGATCAGCAGCTCGCCCTTGTGCGCACGCGCCGGGCGCCCGTCGAGGGTGAACTCGACGGGCGGCGCCTCCGGCATGGCCGCGGTCACCGAGGAGGAGGAGTCAGCCATAGGGGCACCCGCCCTCTTTGATGTGGACCAGGAACTCGTCACGGAACATCTGGATGCCAGAGTTGATCGACGAGGGGATCGAGGGTCCGAGCACGCAGATGGTGGTCTGCTGGGGCGGCCAGGTCAACCCGGGCGCAATGTTGTCGCTCGCGTCGAGCAGGAGATCGAGGTCCTCCTCACGGCCGTGCCCGGTCTCGATGCGCTCCAGGATCCGCTGCAGCCAGCCCGCGCCCTCGCGGCAGGGCGTGCACTGGCCGCAGGACTCGCGCGTGAAGAACTTGGTGATCCGCCACGCCGCCCGCACCGCGCAGGTGTGGTCGTCCATCACCACCACCGAGCCGGACCCGAGCATGGAGCCGGCCGCCCCGACCTCGTCCTGACCGAGCGGGAGATCGACCTGCTCGGGACCGAACCACGGGGCGGAAACCCCGCCCGGGACGAACGCCTTGAGGCCGCGGCCGTGCGGGATGCCGCCTCCGAGCAGCGGGGCGAAGATGAGGTCGCGGAAGGTGGTCTTGACCATCTCGAGCTCGTAGACCCCGGGGTTGGCGACGTGGCCGGCCAGCGCGAAGAGCCGGGTCCCGGTCGAGCGCCCCTCACCGAGCTTGGCGAACGCCGCTCCCCCATTGAGCACGATCCACGGCAGGTTGGAGAGGGTCTCGACGTTGTTGACCACGGTCGGCTCGCCGTAGAGGCCGATGGCCGCCGGGAAGAACGGCGGCTTGATCCGCGGGAAGCCGCGTTTGCCCTCGAGCGACTCGAGCAGGGCGGTCTCCTCGCCGCAGATGTAGGCACCCGCACCCGGGTGGACGACCACGTCCACCGAGAAGCCGGAGCCGAAGATGTCCCGGCCCACCGCCCCGTGCGCGTACGCCTCGTTGAGGGCGCTCTGGACGCGCTCGATCCCGAGTGCGAACTCACCGCGGACGAAGATGAACGCCCGGGTGACCTGGAGCGCGTAGGCGGCGATGACCACCCCCTCGATCAGCTGGTGCGGGTCGCGCTCGATGAGCAGGTGGTCCTTGAAGGTGGCGGGCTCGGACTCGTCGCCGTTGACCACCAGGTAGGTGACCGGGTTCTTCCGGAGCATCGCCCACTTGCGGCCCGCGGGGAACCCCGCGCCGCCCCTGCCCAGCAGGCTGGCCGCGTCGACCTCGGCGGCCACCGCCTCCGGGGTCAGGGTGAGGGCCTTGCGCAGCCCGTCGTAGCCCCCGGTCGCCAGGTACCGCGCCAAGGTGTGGGAGTCGTCGTGGCCGAGTCGCGCGGTGACGATCTTCGGCGCGTCGGTGATCGCCATCAGGCGCTCTCCCCGCCCGGTCGGGCCGCAGCGGCGTCCCGCGCCGCCCTGGCTTCGTCCGCCGCCCGCCGTTCCTCGACCACCACCGCGGGATCCACCTCGAGACCGTTGGCGCGGCGCACCCGACACAGGGTCCCGTGCGGTGGGATCTCGCCGTCCCGGGCACCCGAGCGGAGGTCGGCCACCAACCGGTCGAAGGACTCCGGCGTCTGCGCGCCGACGTACCGGTGGTTGACCTGCACGCAGGGGACCCGGTCGCAGTCGGCGAGGCACTCGGCCTCCTCCAGGGTGACCATCCCGTCGGCGGTGGTCCCGCCGGCCCCGATCCCGAGCGAGGACTCGGCGTGCTCGAGCAGCTCGGCCGCCCCGCCGAGAAGGCAGGCGATGTTGGTGCAGACGGCCACCACGTACCGTCCGACCGGTTCGGTGTGGAGCATGTCGTAGAAGGAGGCGGTCCCGAGCACCTCCCCCGGGGTGACCCCGATCAGGCCTGCGATGTCCACCATCGCCTCGGGGGTCAGCCACCCGTCCTGCTCCTGGGCCAGGTGACAGAGGGGGATGAGCGCCGAGCGGGGCTCGGGATAGAGAGAGATCACCTGGCGGGCGCGGGTCAGGGTGTCGGCGGACAGATGGGAGGGGGTCCGGGCGGTGGCGCGCCGGGAGGGGATGAGCCGTGCGCTGCCGGTCACCGGTCGACCTCACCCATGACGGGGTCGACCGACGAGGTCACCGCGACCGCGTCGGCGAGCAGGCCGCCGCGCATCATCACCGGGAGGCCCTGGAGGTTGACGAAGCTCGGCCCGCGGATGTGCATGCGGTACGGCTTGGGCGATCCGTCGGAGACCAGGTAGCACCCGAGCTCCCCTCGGGGTGACTCGGTGGCCACGTACACCTCGCCCTCGGGGACCCGGAACCCCTCGGTGAACACCTTGAAGTGGTGGATGAGGGCCTCCATCGACTCGTCGATCCGGCCACGGGGAGGCGGGGTCACCTTCTTGTCCTGCACCCGGTAGTCGCCCGCCGGCATCTTCTCCACGATCTGGCGGATGATCCGGATCGACTCCCGGATCTCGTTGAGGCGAATCGAGTAGCGGTCGAAATTGTCCCCGAACGTCCCGACGATCACGTCGAACTCGACCTCGTCGTATCGCAGGTAGGGCATCGAGCGCCGGAGGTCCCAGGGGACGCCGGTCGAGCGCAGGATGGGGCCGGTCAGCGAGAGGGCGATGGCCTCCTCCGCCGAGAGGCCTCCGATCCCCTCCGACCGGCGCCGGAAGACCGGCTGCCCGGTGAGCAGCTCGTCGTACTCGTCGGTGCGAGGCAGTACCGTGTCGCAGATGATGCCGACGTCGTCCTCCCAGCCGTCGGGGAGATCGGCAGCGGTACCGCCGGGCCGGATGAAATTGTGGTTCATCCGCAGACCGGTGGTCTTCTCGAAGAAGGCAAGGATCATCTCGCGCTCGCGGAACCCGTAGATCATCATCGAGGTCGAGCCGATGTCCATCCCGTTGGTGGCCATCCACATCAGGTGGGACGAGACCCGGTTGAGCTCGACCAGGAGCATCCGGATCCAGTCCGCTCGCGGCGGCATCTCGACACCGAGGAGCGACTCGACCGCGAGGGACAGGACCAGCTCGTTGTGGAGCGGGGAGAGGTAGTCCATCCGGGTGACGTTGGTCGACCCCTGGACGTAGGTGAGCTCCTCGGCGGTCTTCTCCATCCCGGTGTGCAGGTAGCCGATGACCGGCTTGGTGCGCAGGACCGTTTCGCCCTCGAGCTCGAGCATGAGCCGGAGCACGCCGTGGGTGGAGGGGTGCTGCGGTCCCATGTTGATGATCATCGTCTCGTCGTCGGTGCGCTCGACGTCGATGTCGGAAGGGTCCACGGCGACGCCCTCGGGGAGCCGGAGCACCGCGCCGACCTCGCGGCGGAGCTCGTCGGGGGGCGTCGCGTCGCGCACCCCGAGCTCCTGTCTTCCCTCGGAGGTCTCGGCGATCAGACCGCGCGGGATGCCGTCGGGTGCGGGCTCGTCGTAGGCCCCGGAGAGCGGAGCCGGCAGCTCGGTGTCCGTGGGCGGCGCGGAGTCGCTCATCGCGGACCCGGCGCGTCTTTGAACTGGACGGGCACCCGCCCGACCCCGTAGTCCTTGCGGAGCGGGTGGCCCTCCCAGTCCTCCGGCATGAGGATCCGGGTCATGTCGGGATGGCCGAGGAAGACGATGCCGAAGAGATCGAAGGCCTCGCGCTCCATGGCCTCGACTCCCGGGTAGAGGTCGAAGAGGGTGGGCAGCGTCGCATCGGTGGCCGGCACCTGCACCCGGAGGCGGACCCGGCGGGCCTGGCTCAGCGAGAGCAGGTTGACCACGACTTCGAACCGCTCGGCGACGACGCCCTCGGGGAGGCGCCGGCCCGGATGCGCCAGGTAGTCCACCGCGCAGAGGTCCGCGCACATCTCGAAGCCGCTGTCACGCAGCTGGCGGGTGAGGGGGACGTACTGCTCGCGGGACGGGAAGCGCACGTCTCCCCCGGTCCTTCTCGTCGACCCGCCGAGCGCCCCGGCACCCGAGGGTTCGGCCGGCTCGGTCCCCGTGATGGTCTCGGCGCCGTTTCCGGCGCTCACAACGGCTCACCCACGCTGCGGGCGATGACCGGGTTGCGTTTGGGAGTGCCCAGGTGGACCGCGTCGGGGCGCTCCGGGTTCCACCCGCTGGTGGTCTCGTCGCCAGCGGTGCGCGCGTCGTCGGTGTCGGCGCCCTCCTCGTTGGCGAGGCCGTGGAGGTCGGGACGATCGTCGTGGGCGATCCCCCTGCGGGTGATGTCGTCGGTCCGGACCTTCTCGTGGAGGGTGAGGATGGCGTGCATGAGCGTCTCGGGGGTCGGGGGACATCCGGGTGCGTAGACGTCGACCGGGACGATCTGGTCCACTCCCTGCACGATGGCGTAGTTGTTGAACATGCCGCCGGTGCTGGCGCAGACGCCCATCGAGAGGACCCACTTGGGCTCCATCATCTGGTCGTAGACCTGGCGGAGGACCGGTGCCATCTTCTGGGAGACGCGCCCGGCGACGATCATCAGGTCCGCCTGCCTCGGGGAGGCCCGGAAGACCTCCATGCCGAACCGTGCAAGGTCGAAGTCCGCGGCGCCCACCGACATCATCTCGATGGCACAACAGGCCAGGCCGAAGGTGGCGGGCCACATCGAGTAGGTGCGCGCCCACTTGACAAGGTCCTCGAGACGGCCGGTCAGGAAGTTGTGCTGGAGGTCCTCGAGTCCCATGCGCTCGTCCGCCCCGGGTCAGGCGGCGCGGCCGGGGCCGGTGGGCGCGGTGGCGGGCGTGGTTGCGGCCGGGGCCTCCGGGTGGGTCGCCGGCGGTGGGCCCTCTTCGGGCGCGGGGACGTCGACCTCGGGTGCTCCTCCGCCCGTTCCGACGGGGCCACCCGATCCGGCGGTGATGCGGGCGATGGTCGACGCGGAGGTCCGCGGCGGCAGGGCGCCGACCAGTCGCTTGGACGGCCCCCAGCTGAGCGCGCCGTTGCTCACGAGGAAGAGGAACGAGACGAAGACCACCGCGGCGAAGACCACCACTTCGATGAGCCCGAAGGACCGTAGCTGGCGGAAGATCACCGCCCACGGGTAGAGGAAGACGATCTCGATGTCGAAGATGATGAAGATCATCGCGATCAGGTAGAAGCGGACCGGAAATCGGGTGGGTGGATCGATCCCCGGCACGATCCCGCATTCGTAGGGAGCGATCTTGGCCGAGGTCGGGCGCTTGCCGGGGGCCAGGAGGCCCGAGGCCACGAACGAGAGCGCCGCGAACAGGAACCCGAGGATGAGCAGGATCAGGATCGGGAGGTAGTCGCCCACAGAACGTTGTTTTTACCACGCAGCCCTTCCGGGAAGCACATCGACGAGCCCCCTCTGCAGGCGGAAACTCCAGCACCGTGGAGGTGCACCAACGTGCCGGACCGGCCCGGCACCCCTAGCATTGGGACGTGAGCTCCCCCGGCCGTGCCGCCCACCTCCACGACGTGCTGGTCGTCGGCGGCGGGCCCTCCGGGTCCTCGTGTGCCTTCTGGTTGGCCGATGCCGGGTGGGACGTGGCCGTCGTGGAGAAGAAGGAGTTCCCCCGGATCAAGACCTGCGGCGACGGCCTGACCCCGCGCTCGGTGCGCCAGATCGCCGACATGGGCATCGAAGGGTCGCTGGCCGGTGCCCACCGGTTCACCGGCCTGCGGGCGCACGGGTTCGGCAGGGTGCTCGACATGGCCTGGCCGGAGCACCCGTCGTTCCCCTCGTACGGGTACGTCATCACCCGGCACGACCTCGACGGGCTGGTCGTCGACCGGGCGGCCAAGGCCGGCGCCACCGTCTGGCAGGGCTGCGAGGCCACACGGCCGATCCTCGCCGGCCCGCCGGCGGGAGCCGAGTCGACCGACGCGGCGGGCCTCCCCTCCTGCGTCGGCGCCGTGGTGGTGGACAAGACCACCGGCGCCACCCGGGAGGTGCGGGCGCGCTACGTCGTGGTCGCCGACGGTGCCAACTCGCGCTTCGGGCGGGCGCTCGGGACCCGGCGGGACCGCGCCCAGCCGATGGGGATGGCCCTGCGCGGCTACTACACCTCGCCCGGTCACGACCGTCCGTTCATCGAGTCGCATCTCGACATCCGTGACGGCGACGGCCAGGTCGTCCCCGGGTACGGGTGGATCTTCCCGCTCGGTGACGGACGAGTCAACGTGGGCGTCGGTCTTCTCTCGACCGACCGCCGCTGGAAGGGCGTCAACACCTCGACCCTCATGGACCATTTCGTGGCGGGGGCGCCGGACGAGTGGGAGCTCTCCCCCGCGACCTGTCTCGGCCCACCGACCGGCGGCAAGCTGCCGATGGGCCTGGCGGTCGGTCCGCGGGTCGGGGGGACCACCCTGGTCGTGGGCGACGCCGCTGGCGCCATCAACCCCTTCAACGGCGAGGGTATCTCCTACGGCTACGAGACCGGGCGGTTGGCGGCGGCCTCCCTCGGCGAGGCCCTGTCCGGCGACGGACTCGAGGCACTCCTGCGCTACGAGGCCCGCCTCGACGATACCTACGGGCTCTACTACCGGGTGGCCCGGGCCTTCATCCGGGTCATCAGCCGACCCGAACTGATGCGGCTCTGCGTGGGCACCGGCATGCGCTCGGAGCCGCTCATGAGCTGGATCCTCCGGATCATGGCCAACTGCCTCCGTCCGGACGAGACCGGTCCGGCCGAGGCCGCCTACCGGGCCCTCGCCCGCATCGCGCAGCTCGCGCCCTGAGTCCGCCCGGCCGACCCAGAGCGCGGCCCGTCCGGACCTCGGTGGGGGCTATCTGGCGGCGGCCGCCACCCGGCCGGCCACCGCGTTGTAGGCCGGTGCGAACACGCCCGAAGGGATCGGGGCGCCCGCGGTGACCGGCTGGAGGCGGCTGAGCACCCGGCCGCCGAGGATGTAGGCGTCCCCGACCACCTCGGTCCCCTGCGACGGCGAGGCCACCGTCGTCACCACCCCGAACGAGGTCACCCCGAGGGGGGCGGGGAGGTTCACCGGTTGGACCTGCGCGGTGGATCCCGGCACGGCGGCTGCGGCGAGTGCGCTCTGGTACTGCCCGAAGCAGGCGACGAAGTTGGTCCCGGCCAGGACCGCGTCGAACGCCCGGAGCTGCGAGGCGGACCCGAGGGTGGTGGTCCGTGAGGACATCTGGAAGGACCGGCCGGCCGCGCCCTGGAAGGTGGGCGAGGTCACCGTCGCGGTCTGCCCCGGGAGCACACCGTTGCCGAAGAGCCCCGAGACCGTGGCGATCGTCGTGCCGAGGCAGGTGGCGAGCGTTCGCTGGGCCGCGACCTGGGCGGCCGGTGGGGCGCTCTCCGTGCGGGTCGCCGCGGGGGCAGCCGCGCGGGTCCACCCCGCGGGCAGGTCGGTGAGCCTGAGGTTCACCGTCGCGGCCAGCGCCGCATCGGCGGCCGGCGGGCTGGGCACCACCGGGGCGGGTGGCGGGGTGGGCGTCGTGGGGGTTGTCTTCCTGGTCAGGACATAGCCGATCGCCGCGAGGACGACCACCAGCAGCACCGCGAGGAGCACCACCACCACCGTGCGGTTCGGACCCGATCTCGCCGCCGCTCCGGCGTCTCCGTCGCCGGCCTCCGGACCGACCGGCTGGTCTTGGACCATTGCCTCCTCGTCCGTGCCGGTGTCGGGCGCCTGTGCCGTCGCAGGGCCGGGCCCGGTCCCGGCGAGGACCCCACCTGGTGGCGCAGGGGCAGGATCGGCGGGCGGCGGCGCCTCGACGACGTCGCCAACTGCTGCTCCCGCTGCAGCCGCCGCGGCCACGTCGGCTGTTGCAGCCCTCCGTCGACGACGGGTCTTGTCCTTGGCGGGCTTGGGGGTCTTGGGGGCCTTTGGAGCCTTGCCCGGCTTGGCTGCGTCGGGCGGAGCGACCGGGACCGCGGCACCGAATCCGGCGAGCGGATCGGACGGAGGCGGTGGGAGCTCGATGGCGAGCGGGACCGGATCCACCGGGGCCGCATCGGGGGGCAGGTGCCCGGTCACCGCCGGGTCGACGTTCCCGCTCTTGGGCTTGCGGGCGAACGGCCTCCGGGACCTCTTGACCTGAGCCGGAGGCTCCACCTCGACCAGCGAGGGCTCCTCCTCGGGCAGGCCGTCCCACGGGGAGCGTGGCGCTGGGGCATCCGGGCGCGGCGCGGCGGCGGTGCCACCTGGCGAACCGGCGGTCTCTCCGGGCGGAGGAGGTGGCGGTTGCGCTGGCGATGGCGGTGGCGGTGGCGATGGCGGTGGCGGTGGCGGTGGCGCAGCGTGGGTGTCGACCGGTGCAGGCGGGGCTCCGCCGGGTGAGGTCGTCCCGTTCGCGCCGTTGGTGCCGTTGGTGCCGTGGGACTCCCCGGTTCCGTACCTGCTCGGCGCCGGTCCGGTGGCGCGACCCGCTGCGGCGGTCTCTGCGCTCTGGTCGGGAGGCGGAGCCGGGGCGGGCGTTCCCGATCCGCCGCCGGGGGCGGCCTGGGTGCTCGACGCAGGCGGGGGCGGGGAAGGCGAGGGAGGCGGTGGTGGCGGCGGCGCGGACGCCGGTCCGTCCTCCAACCGGAGGGCGTGCGCCCCGACCGGGACGCTGGCGATCCCCTTGTAACGCGAGAGCCACGCAGGCAGCGCCTGGTCGAGATATGCGGCCTGCCCGGGCGAGACCTTGTCGGTGGGGAGCAGGAACCGGATCGACTGCCCTCCCGAGGTGAGCTCCATGATGGCCGCATGCCGACCGTCGGAGAGCACCAGCTTCTCCTGGCAGGTGGCGGAGTCGAGCGCGGACCAGACCAGGAGACGCTCGATCTGGGGCTGCGGCCCCTGGACCGTGATGCCCGCGGTGGTGAAGAGGAGGCTCAATCCCTCGGTGGTCTTGGTGCCGCGGTCCGTGTCACCGGCCAGCGCCACGCCACCGAGCTGCATGCCTTCGGGTGGCAGTTCCGTGATTCCGACGGTCATGCTCGACTCCTTCGTGGCTGGGGCAGGTGCCGGCGGTCGTCGATGCCTGGGTCCATCCTGTCGCCAGGCATCATGCCCGAGCACGCGGCACCGGAAACGGCATCCGCAACCGTCCGGGCCCGTGCACGCCTCTCATACTGTCGCATCGATCCGGCCGGTGGAAGGACCGCCCGAGGTGCCCGATGCCGGGAAGCGGCGCCGGGAGCCGTGCCCTCGGTCGGCAGGCCGCGGGGAGGGGGACTCAGCGTGCGAGGACCTCGTCGGCCGCCTCCGCGGCGATGGCGAGCACGGTGTCGAGCACCTGGTCGTCGTGGGCGAGGGAGGGGAAGAGCACCTCGTAGGGCCCAGGGGCCAGAGCGACGCCCCGGTCGAGCATCGCCCGGAAGAACCGTGCATAGAGGCCGGTGGCGGCGGAGGCTGCTGCTCCGTCGTAGTCCCGCACCGCGGCACCCTGCTCCGGGACGAAGGAGATGCCGAGGAGCGGGCCGACCACCGGAACCCGGGCGACGAGCCGGTTGCCGCCGGGGTCGGTCCTTCCGGAGCGGGCGACGGCCCGGTCGAGCACCGCTTCGAGGGCGGCGCCGAACCGGCGGACCCGGTCGGCGAGCTCGGCGTAGCGCGCGGGACCCAGCTGGTCGAGGACGGCCAGGCCGGCAGCGGTGGCCAGCGGGTTCCCCGAAAGGGTCCCGGCCTGGTAGACGGGACCCCCCGGGGCCAGCGTGGCGAGCACGTCGGACCGTCCCCCGAACGCGCCGACCGGGAGCCCACCACCGATGACCTTGCCGAAGCACCACAGATCGGGCCGGACGCCCGACCACGCCGTGGCTCCGCCCTCCCCGAGCCGGAACCCGGTGATCACCTCGTCGAAGACGAGCAGGGCACCGGCCCGGTCGCAGGCGGCGCGCAGCCCGTCGAGGAACCCGTCGACCGGCGGGACGAGTCCCATGTTGGCGGCCACCGCCTCGACGATGACGCAGGCGACCCGTTCGTCGAGCTCGGGGACCACGTTGTAGGGGACGACCACCGTGTCGGCGACCGCGGCGAGCGGCACGCCGGCCGAGTCGGGAAGGCCGAGCGTTGCCACCCCGCTCCCCCCGCCGGCCAGGAGGCCGTCCGAGTGGCCGTGGTAGCACCCGGCGAACTTCACGATGCGGTCGCGCCCGGTGGCGCCCCGCGCGACCCGTACCGCGCTCATGGCGGCCTCGGTCCCCGAGGAGACCAGCCGCACCTGCTCACAGCCGGGGACCCGGGAGCAGATGGCCTCGGCCAGCAGGACCTCACCTTCGGTCGGCGCGCCGAAGGTGGTTCCGGCTGCGGCGGTATCGGTGACCGCGGCGACGACCGTCGGGTCGGCATGCCCGAGGATCGACGCGCCGTAGGACTGGACGAAGTCGATGAGCCGGTTGCCGTCGGCGTCCCACACGTAGGCGCCCTCCCCACGCGCGACGAAGTAGGGATGGCCGCCGACCGAGCGGAACGAGCGGACCGGCGAGTTGACACCCCCCGGGATGACCCGGCACGCCCGATCGAAGAGCGCCTCCGACACCTGGCTGTTTCTGCTCGCGCCGGAGACGGATGCGTCGGAGGAGCGGGAGCCGGCGAGCCCCTGCTCAGCCACCGAGCACCTCGGCGAGATCACCGGCGAAGTAGGTGAGGACGAAGTCGGCACCGGCCCGCTTGACCGCGGTGATCTGCTCGAGGGCGACGGCGGGGCCGTCGATCCAGCCGCGCTGCGCCGCCGCTTTGACCATGGCGTACTCCCCGCTCACGTGGAACCCGGCCAGGGGCACGTCGACGAGGGCGCGCACGTCGGCGAGGATGTCGAGATAGGTGAGCGCCGGTTTGACCATGACCATGTCGGCTCCCTCCGCCACGTCGAGCGCGACCTCGGCGAGGGCCTCGCGCCGGTTGCGGGCGTCCTGCTGGTAGCCGCGGCGGTCGCCCCCGTCGGCGATGGTCACGTCGGCCGCTTCGCGGAAGGGACCGTAGAGCGCAGACGCGTACTTGGCCGCGTAGGCAAGCACGGCGGTCTGGGTGTGACCCGCGCCGTCGAGCGCGGTCCGGATGGCGGTCACCTGCCCGTCCATCATCCCGCTGGGCGCGACGACGTCCGCTCCGGCGGCGGCCTGGGCGACGGCCAGCTCGGCGTAGAGGCCGACGGTGGCGTCGTTGTCGACCTCGCCGGTCGCCGGGTCGACCACACCGCAGTGTCCGTGGTCGGTGAACTCGTCGAGACAGCAGTCCGCGATGACCACCACCCGGTCCCCGACCGCCTCACGGACCGACCCGATGGCCCGCCCGGTGATGCCGTCGGGTCGGAGGGCGGCGGAGCCGGTTGCATCCTTGTCCTCCGGCCGGGGAAGCGGGAAGAGGATCACGCCGGGCACGCCCAGGGAGACCAGTCGCTCGACCTCTGTCACCAGGGAGCACACGGTGTGCTGGCTGACCCCCGGGAGGGAAGCCACCGGACGGGGCGCGTCGAGGCCGTCGGCGACGAAGAGGGGGGCGACCAGGTCGTCCGTCGAGAGCGTGGTCTCGGCGACGAGTCGGCGCAGTGCCGCTGTCCGGCGCAGGCGGCGCAGGCGCCGGACCGGGAACCCGGCGACCGGCGCGCCCGACCTGCTGGATGGGGGATCGTCGCTGACCACGGGGCCCAAGCCTACGGGAGGACGGTGCTCAGGCCGACGGGAGCGGCCCCTGGCCGGGCACCTCTTCGCTGACGGCGGTCGGGGAGCCGAGTGCTGCGACGAGGGCGCCGACCAGTCCGTCGAGTGTGTGCTCCCCCGCCTCGGCCGACACCCGGAGACCGGCCGAGCGCACCGCCTCCGACGTGACCGGGCCGATGGTGGCGACGACCGGGGGGATCGCTGCGGCGCCGAGCAGGGCGACCGTGTGCTCGACCGTGGACGGCGAGGTGAACGCCACCGCGTCGGCGCTCGCGGCCGCGTCGAGCGCCGCGTCGTCCACCCTGCCGGCGGCGGTCCGGTAGCCCACGGTCTCGTCGACCCGCCACCCCTTGGCGAGCAGACCGGGACCCACGATCTCCCGTGTCGCCTCCGCCCGTACGTAGAGCACCGTCGCTTCCGCGCCCTCCCGATCCCGGGGCTCCGGTGCCGCGCCAGCCGTCGGGAAGGCCTCGACGAGCGCATCGGAGACGGCGATCTCCGGGACCAGATCGGGGACCACTCCGGCCCCGCCGAGTGCGCGCGCGGTCGAGGGTCCGACCGCCGCCCAACGGAGCGAACCGGGTAGGTGGCGCCCACCGAGCGCGGCGAGCAACCGGGTCACCGCGTTGGCGGACGTCACCACCACCCACTCGTAGCCGCCGGCTGCCAGCCGGTCGGCGGCTGCGGCCAGCGCGGCGCCCCCGTCCGGGGGGTCCTCGATGGCGATGACCGGGAGCTCGACGACCCCGGCCCCGAGATCACCCAGCGCGCGGCCCAGATCGGCGGCCTGGTCCCGCGATCGGGTGATCACCACCCGCCGCCCGGCCAGCGGACGGGGCGTCCCGGGGACGGTCGGACCCGGGTCCACTCAGGAGTGCTCCGGTCCCGGACCGACCAGGTCGATCCCGGCCACCGGACCGATCACGATGACCGACGGTGCCGGCAGGTCGACGGCGGGCAGTCCCTCGAGGGTGGTGCGCACCACCTGCTGGTCGACGGTCGTCCCCCAGTGCACGACCGCAGCCGGGGTGGACGCGGGTCGTCCGGCGGCCATCAGGCGGCCGGCGATGGCGTCGCGCGCCGCCCATTCCCATCAGGATCACCAGGGTGCCCTCGAGCCGCCCGAGCGACTCCCAGTCGACGCCCGGAAGCGACGGATCGCCGGCGTGGCCGGTGACCACCGTGACCGAGGCGGCGACCGCCCGGTGGGTGACCGGGATCCCCGCTGCGGCCGGTGCCGCAAATGCGGAGCTCACCCCCGGCACGATCTCGACGTCGACCCCGGCCCGCAGCAGCGCCTCGGCCTCCTCGCCGCCACGACCGAAGACGAACGGGTCGCCACCCTTGAGGCGCACCACCCGGCGGCCCGAGCGCCCGTGGTGGACCAGGAGGTCGTTGATCCCGGCCTGGCGGTCCGACTCGCCGGGGGCCTTGCCGACGTCGATGAGCTCGGCCGACTCGGGCGCCAGCGCGAGGAGCTCACGGGCCACGAGCCGGTCGTAGATCACCACCTCGGACGCGGCGAGCAGATCGGCGCCTCGTCGCGTGAGCAGGCCGGGGTCGCCGGGGCCCGCACCCACCAGGGAGACCGTCACGGGACCGGGGTCCAGGGCCCGAAGTCCGCGCCGCCTGCACGGTCGAGCAGGTAGCGGGCCACCGACCTGCCGAGCGCGGGACCGTCCGTGCCGACCTCCGCGTGGCGCAGCAACACGTGGCCGTCGGCCGAGGCCAGCATCCCGGTGAGCAGCAGCGATCGGCACCCTGCCCCCTCCGGGTCGCCGGTCCGGGCCGCGTGCGCGCCGACCGGGAGGGTGCACCCCCCGCCGAGCTCGGCCAGGAACGCCCGCTCCGCCGAGAGGTCCTCGTGCGCGCCCGGGTGGTCGATCGCTGCCAGCGCCTCGCGGGTGCGCCCGTCGTCGGCGCGGCATTCGACGGCGAGCGCCCCCTGGCCCGCCTGGGGGAGCATGGTCGCCGGGTCGAGCACCTCGACCGCCAGCCCCGGAGGGGGGTCCCAGCCGAGACGGTCGAGCGCCGCCTGCGCGGCGACCACCGCGGTGGCATCGTCGACCCCGGCCCGGGCGAGCCGGGTGGCCAGGTTGCCGCGCAGGTCGGTGAAGGTGAGGTCGGGACGGAGGTTGGCGAGCTGGACCCGGCGGCGGGCGGAGCCGGTTGCGACGGTCGCGCCGGTCGGCAACTCCTCGAGTGCCGCGCCCACCAGCACGTCCCGCGGGTCGCCCCGCTCGGGAACCGCGGCGAGCACCAGTCCGGGCACGCCGAGCTCCTCTGCGGCCGGGAGGTCCTTCGCCGAGTGCACCGCGGCGTCCGCCTCGCCCCGGGTGACCGCGGCCTGCACCTCCTTCACGAAGACCCCCCGGCCCCCGAGGTACGAGAGGGACACGTCCACCCGGCGGTCGCCTTCGGTCTCGACCACCACCAGTGACGACGGCACCCCGGTGGTCCCGAGCAGGTCGGCCACCCGCTGCGCCTGCCAGAGGGCGAGCGGCGAGCCGCGAGTGGCCAGTCGCAGCGGTCGGGAGGCGGTCGCCGGGGGGGCGGTCATCGAGTCGACGGCCCGGTCACGTGCTACAGATCGAACAGCGCGCGGAGCGCCTCGACGAGGCGCTCGCCCCGCGGCGTTCCGGCGGCCTCCTTGAGGGTGACCGTCGGTTGGTGCAGGAGCTTGGCCATCATCGCCCTGGTCACCTCGTCGACCTGGTCCCACTGCTCGTCGGTCAGCCCGGAGCGTCGGGTGCGGCGTCGGTCGAGCTCGGTGCGCCTGGCCTCCTCGACCCGCGAGCGGAGCGCCGACACGAGGGGCGCCGCGTCACGGGCCCGGGAGGCCACCCGGTAGCGCTCGACCTCGTCGGAGACGATGGCGGTGGCCGCGGCCACCTCGTCCTGGCGGCCGGAGACCGCCTCGGCCACGGCGGCCCGGAGCATCCCCATGTCGACCAGGTCCAGGCCGTCGAGATCGGAGGCAGCCGGCTCCACGTTGCGGGGCACCCCGAGGTCGACCACCAGCAGGGCGGGTGATCCGTGGCGTCCGGTCAGGGTCTCCTCGAGCAGCGCCCGATCGATGATCGGGTGCGAGGTCCCGACGGTGGTGAAGACCACGTCCGCTCCGGACAGGACCGTACCGAGGTCGTCGAGGGGCCGGGCCTCGATCATCGGGGCGACCGTGTCGGGCAGCGACGCCACGAGCGTCTCGACCCGCTCGGTGGTCCGGTTGGCCACGACCAGCCGCTCGACCCGGTGCCCGGCGAGTGCCTGGGCGACCCCCTCCCCCATCTCTCCTGCGCCGACCACCGCGACCCGCGCACCGCGCAGGCCACCGTGCCGGCGGTCGGCGGCGAGTGCCACCGCGCCGTAGGAGAGCGAGGTGATCCCGCGGGCGATGGCCGTCTCCGAACGGACCCGCTTCCCGGTCTCGACCGCGTGACGGAAGAGGGCGCCGAGCACCGGCCCGCACACCGATTCCCCCTGGGCCCGTTCCCAGGCCCGTCGGACCTGGCCGAGGACCTCGGACTCGCCGAGGACCGCCGAGTCGAGTCCCGCCGCCACGGTGAACAGATGGGTGGCGACGTCGTCGTCGAAGCGGATGCTGCAGTACTCGGCCAGCGACCCGGTGGGGAGGCCGCTCACCTCGGAGAGGAACTCCTGGAGCTCGGCGACCCCGTCATGGAACCGTTCGACCACCGCGTAGACCTCGGTGCGCAGACACGTCGACAGGAGCACCGCCTCGGAGAGGTTGGGCTGGTCGCGCAGGCGACCGAGCGCCTTGGGCAGCCCGCCGTCGGTGACCGAGACCCGGTCGACCAGGTCGAGCGGCGCGTGCTCCTGCTCGATTCCGACGACGATCACCGACACGGGACCACCGCCTCACCGTCTGCGTTCACTCGGTCGCTCATTTGATCACGTTCTGTCGGCTCGTCCGCCGGTACGTCGAAGGGACGCACACCTCAACCCTACCGAGGAGGGGCATCCGGCGGTCCGGATCGGCGTCCGGTGGCGATACAGCTTCGCGGTCCGGGCCTGCCGACCGCCAGTCGCGCGCCGGCCCGGTGCGGTGGGCCGGGAAGGTCCGGTTCAGTCGCCCGGGTTGGGCGCCGGGCCCGGGCTCAGGCCGATCGAGCGGATGACCGGCATGCGCTCCTCCGACTCGTCCGCGGCCCTGCGCGCTTGGTAGAAGCTCATGACCTGGAGCTCGATGCTCAGGTCGACGTAGCGGAGCAGGACATCGGAGGGCACCTCGAGCACCCGCGGTGCGAAGTTGAGGAGGGAGCGCACCCCTGCGGCGACCATCTGATCGGCCACCCGCTGGGCGACGGGTGCCGGCGTGGTGATCACCCCGATGGCCAAGGGCTCGTCGGCCGCGATGGCGGGCAGCTCGTCGGGGTGGCGGACCAGCACGCCGTCCAACCGGTCGCCGATGATTGCGGGGTCGGTGTCCAACAGGGCGGTCACCCGGAAATTGCGTGCCGCGAACCCCTGGGAGCGGGCGAGCGCCCGGCCCAGGTTCCCGATCCCGGCGATGACCACCGGCCAGACCCGGTCGAGTCCGAGCTGGCGGTCGATCTGCTCGATGAGGAACGCGGTGTCGTAGCCGGCGCCGCGGGTGCCGAAGGAGCCGAGGAGGGAGAGGTCCTTCCGGACCTTGGCCGCATTGACCTGGGCAGCCGATGCGAGGAGCTCCGAGGAGACGGTGGCGGTACCGGAGCGCAGCAGCTCCTCGAGGATGCGTTGATAGACCGGCAGCCTGGCGACGGTGGCCTCGGGGATGCGCCTCCCCGCGCTCGATGCCACGGGACGTGGCGCACCGCTCGGATCCGGGGACCGGGGGGACACTGGCCTGGATCGTAGGACGGGGCGGGCGGCGGGCGGAAGCCCGACCGGGCCGGGCGGTCCGGATCAGCCGGCCGGCCGCACCGCCACCGCCCGCCCGGGGCCGACGATGCCCAGGTGGGCTGCGGCCGAGGACCGGTCGAGCACCAGGGCCGGCCGGGCGTTGGCGTCGAGGAGGATTCCGGGCTGACCCGCCTCGAGGTCCCCGAACGCGGCGACCCGGCGAGCCTCGATCCAGCCACCGAATCCCGGCGGGAGGGCAGCGGTCCGGTGCGCGGGGGTGCCCCTCGGGACCGGGCCCGGACCGAGCGCGACCTGCAGGGTCTCCCCGGGGTGTCCGAGGATGTCGGCGGCCGCGTCGGGCTCGACGTCGAGCTGGACGTTGCCGAAGCGGTCGACCCACCCGACGGAGGTGACCAGGACCGGGCCGGCCCCGGTCACGGGCTCCGTTCCCGGTGCTCCCGGCCGCACCAGCGTCCCCGGGTCGACCGACGGACCGAGGTCGTCGGGATCGCGCCCGAGTGCCAGATGGGCCGCGGCGGGAGCGAAGACGTCCCGCCCGTCGAAGGTGCCTCCGGCCGGGGACCGGGCCGACCGGCCACTGGTGGGCACCACCACCCGCTCGGCGCCGCCGAGCGCGTCCGCCGCGGGGACCAGCAGGCCGTTGTCCGGTCCGACCAACCAGGCCGGTCCGCCGCTCGCCCGGACCCCGACGGCCAACGGACGCCGATCGGTCCCGACCCCGGGGTCGACCACCGCCAGCACGACCCCGGTACCGAGGTGTGGGACGGCGCGGGCCAGGAGGGCGGCGCCGAAGGCCACGTCGAACGGAGGGATCCGGTGCGAGAGGTCGATCACCGCCACCGAGGGGGCGTGCCGGTGGAGCACCGCGTGCACGACACCCACGAACTCGTCGTCGAGTCCGTAGTCAGAGAGGAAGTAGACGGCCGGCGCCTCGGCCGTGGCCGAGCCGGGCGGGGTCACCGGCCCAGCTGCCTCGACCGTTCGGCGGCCGCGGCCACCGCCTCGATGAACGCCGAGCGGACCGCCTTCAGCTCGAGGGTCCGCAGCGCCGCCGCCGTTGTCCCCCCCGGCGAGGTCACCGCGGCCCGCAGCTCGGCGGGATCGTCGCCCGTCTCGTCGAGCATGCGCGACGACCCGAGCAGCGTGCCCACCACCAGCCGTCGGCTCGACTCGCGGGGAAGCCCTGCACTGACCCCGGCCTCGATCAGCGCCTCGGCGACCAGGAAGACGTACGCGGGTCCCGACCCGGAGACGGCGGTCACCGCGTCGAGGTGCCGTTCCGGCAGCCGGACCACGATGCCGACCGCGCCGAGGATCCCCTCGGCCCAGTCCAGGTCGGCCTCGGTCGCCGCGCTGCCACCGGACAGTCCGGCGACGCCGGCGCCGATGAGGGCGGGCGTGTTGGGCATCGCGCGGACCACCACGCTGCCGGCGGGCAACGCTGCCTCGAGACGGGCCGAGCCGAGACCGGCGACGACCGAGAGCACCCGCCGCACCCCGGTGGACGCCAGGGTGCCGAGCACGGTCTCGGCGACCTCCGGCTTCACCGCCAGGACGACGTCCTCGGCCTCCGCCGGGCCGGCCGTCACGGTGAGCCCGGGGTGCGCCTCCTCCAGACGCCGGCGGCGGGACGGGTCGGTCTCGCTCACCCAGAGGTCGCCCGCCTCGGCCCAACCCGCGCCGAGCAGCCCGGTCACCAGGGCCCCGCCCATCGTCCCGCCGCCGACCACCAGGAGCTTCGGAGCCATGGGGGCGAACGCTACCAGTGGGCCCTCTGCGGCCCCGGAGGCCGTCCCACGCTCGATCGCGCGGCGCGGGTCAGGACGTGGCGGCCGGGCCTCTCGACCGCGGTCGCCGGTAGCGCCCTTCGTAGCCGATCGACATCGCGGTCGGGAAGCATTCGTCGGTGTAGGCGAGCGACGCACCGACGATCCGGTCGAGCTCGTCGTCGTCCACCCGCGAGACCGGAACCCGTCCCACGAGGTAGATGGCGTCCTCGGCGCCGAGGGCGAAGGAGACGCCGGCCAGATCGGCGTTGCGACGGAGCAGGTACTCCCAGGTCGCCTCCGTGTTGGTCTCCGGCGCGGGCATGAACTGCGCCTCGTGGCGGAGGGTCCGCTGGCGCAAGGTCAGCCAGACCGTCACGAATTCCTTCTCCTCGCCGCGCAGCCGGAGGTACCAGCGCGGGGCGCCGGTGATCGGATCGCCGCCGACCTGACGGTCGACCGCCACCAGCGCACCGCCGGTCGCCAGCTCGCGGGCGGCCCATGCGTCGATGCGGGCGCAGACCTGCTCACGCTCGGCCGGGCTGAGGACGCCGGCCCACTCGTCGGTCACGAGCACTCGACGAGGCGACCGGTGGTCAGCTCCGCGTAGATCTCGACCAACAGGTGAGCGGCGCGCGCCCAGGTGTAGCGGCGCGCCCGGAGCACCGCACCGGTGCACAACCGCTCGGCGAGCAGTGGCTCCGCGAGGATCTGGCGCACCCAGGCCGCATAGGCCTCGGGGTCGGCCTCTTCCACCAGGAAGCCCGTCCTCCCGTGGTCGACCAGGCTGCGCAGGCCGCCCACGTCCGAGGCGACCACCGGCGTGCCACAGGCGGCCGCCTCGAGGGCGACCAGCCCGAAGGACTCGGACCGGCTCGGGACCAGGCAGACGTCGGCCGCCCGGTAGAAGGTGGAGAGCAGCTCGTGCGGCCGAGGCGGCACGAACTCCACGTGCCGTTCGAGGCCGAGATCGGTGACCTGGGAGACGATGCGTGCCATCTCCTCGTCCCCGTGGGGCCCACTCGGTCCGCCGACCACGACCAGGCGCGCGTCCGGGTGGTCACGCACCAGTGACGCGAGGGCCGAGACGGCGACACCGACACCCTTGAGCGGCTGGATGCGACCGACGAAGAGCAGCAGAGGGCCCGCGGCGGGAAGCCCCAGGGCCCGGCGGGCCTGGGCCCGGTCGCCCGGTCCGAAGAAGGCGTGCTCGACGCCGGGGGCGACGATGCGGATGCGGGAGGGATCGGCCCCGTAGAGCTCGGAGATCTGGGCCGCCTCGACCGAGCAGGAGGCGAGGACCATGTCGGAGCACCGGATGACCGTTGCCTCGGCCTCGGCGCGGAGGTGGGAGGAGTCGGCCTGCACCTCCTCCGGACTGGCCTCGGCCTTGACCCGGTCGAGGGTGTGGAAGGTCGACACCAGCGGCAGGTTCAGCTGGTGCTTGATGCTGTGTCCGGCCACCCCGCTCAGCCAGTAGTTGGCGTGGACGGCGTCGAACGGCGGGAGGTCCTCACCGCCGTAGGCACCGCTCGTGCCGATCGACTTGAGCACCCCCTCGGCGAACTCGTCGACGACACCCGGGAGCAGCTCCTTGGCCATGGGTCTCGGCGGCCCGGCGGCGATGTGGTGGACCCGGAGACCCGGCTCGATGTCGAGGACGGGGGCGAGGTCGTCCGACCAGGCTCTGGTGAACACCTCGCAGAGCACGCCGGCCCGGGCCAGCGCGGAGGAGAGCTCCCGCACGTAGACGTTCATGCCGCCGCCGTCCCCGGTACCCGGCTGGGCCAGCGGGGAGGTGTGGAGCGAGAGGACGGCCAGTCGGTTCATGCGCCGACGATCCTACCGGGAGGCCCTCCTCACCCGGCGGCCGCCGAGCCGGCGGCATCCTGGGCCATTTCCGCGTCGTCCCTGGCCGCCGGTGGTCCGTTCCCTGGGGCGGTCCCGTCCAGGTTCTCGTTGTCGTGGCGGAAGGAGAGGTAGATCTGGAGCATGGCCTGGCGCTGCTCCTCGGTGAGGTGGTGGTCGGCGAAGATGTGGTGCGACAGGTCGGTGTCCCCGTCGGGGCGCTCGAGGATCCCGGCGTGGACGTAGAGGGTCTCCGCCGAGATGCGGAGCGCCTTGGCGATCTGCTGGAGGATCTCGGCCGACGGGCGCCGAAGGCCACGCTCGATCTGGCTCAGGTACGGGTTGGAGATCCCGGCCAGCTCCGAGAGGCGGCGCAAGGAGAGCCGTGCCGAGCTGCGCTGCTCACGGATGAAGGAGCCGAGCTCGTTGAGACGTTCGGGGAGCTCCTTGACGAAGGGGTTCCCTTCCGGGCGCGACGGCCCGTTCACGCGGCCAGCTCGTTCACGAGAGCAACTCGGTCACGAGAGCAGCCCGTCGACCGTTGCGCGCCCCGACTTGTGTCGCTCGACGAGCTCGGCCTGGAGGACGTCGATCCGCTCGTGGAGGGCGCGCCGGTCGAACGAGACGGTTCGCTCGAGGTCACCGAGGCGATCGGCCAGATCGCGGAGCTGGACGTGGTCGAGGTCGGCGAGCGTTCCCATCTCGTCGGCGCCGACGATCGCGTCGAGCTCCGCGGTGAGATCGGACTCCTCGGTGTCGGGAGAGAGGAGCATCGGCAGGCGGCCGGGTCCGGACGGACGTCCCGGACCCGACGAGAGGATGCCGGCCAGATCGTCGACGAAGCTGGCGAGGTCGGGGGCGGGGCCGCCCTCTGGGCGGTCGAGGAACGCGTGAACGATGTCGAGTCGACCCTGGATGAGGCGCCGGAGGTAGGAGAGCGCCACCTCGGCCTCCTGGCACTCGGTGCGCATGGCGCGGATCTCCTCGAGCGACCGGCTCCGGACGTCGTCGAGATACGAGCTGGTCAGCAGGCGGCCGAGGTCATCCTTGTGGCTGGGCATCGGACCGATCGTACTCCGCCGGCCATGGGCCACGGCTGCTCCGTGCGGGAGGGGCGTACCGGTAGACGGCGCGCCCGACCAGGGCCGACCGGGCCACTGGCCCGAAGTCCCGGCTGTCACTGCTGTGATCCGTGGCATCGCCGAGCACCTCCAGGGTCCCCGTGGCGCGGTCCAGGCGTGCGACCCGCTTGACCAGTACCCGCGAGGGCTCGCGCGGATCACGGACCGCGACGACCTCACCCGGCTCCGGCCAGGCCGGCGGGCCGAAGGGCCGGCCGACGACCACCAGGCGGTCGCCGGGGAGCAGGGCGGGTGCCATCGACCCGCCCACCACCTCGACCCGGCGCACCGACCGGGCCGCGGTCACACCGGCGAGGGCTGCCAGGGCGGATGCCGTCACACCCAGCGGGCCGAAGGCGGAGGAACCTGGGTAAGGTGGCGCCGGTGCGGCCCATGCCTCACTCTGTAGCAGAGTCCCCGATCCGAGGAACGTCCCAGGAAAGCCGAGGAGTCACCACATGCGTATCGCAGACCACCTGCTCGCCCTCGCCGACCGCCTGTCACCGCCGAGCGCTGTCCACGCCCACTGCGACCTCCCCTGCGGTGTCTACGATCCCGCCCAGGCCCGTATCGAGGCGGAATCGGTCAAAGCCGTCATGGAGAAGTACAACGCCTCCGACGACGACGCCTTCAAGGTCCGGGCCATCCTGATCAAGGAGGAGCGCTCCGACCTGGTCAAGCACCACCTCTGGGTGCTCTGGACGGACTACTTCAAGCCGGAGCACCTCGCGCGCTTCCCCGACCTGCACGACATGTTCTGGAAGGCCACCAAGACCGCCGGCGAGGCCAAGAAGACCAACGACGTGGCGGTGGCCGACCGGCTCCTGTCGGAGATCGCTGCCATCGACAAGATGTTCTGGGAGTCGAAGAAGTAGCTGGTGGGGGCCTACCCGCTCTGACCAGGGGGTTCCTCGACATCGGGCTGGTTGAGTCCGCGAAACGTCGGGAAGAACAGGGGGAGCCGCCATTGCCGACCCTCTAGGCCGATCAGGCGCTCCTGAGCGGTGAGGTCACGGTCTGAACGATCACGGCGGTCAGCGGTTGTCGTCACCGGCGCCGTCCAGGAATCGGTAGCCGGCTCCGCGCACGGTGAACACCATCGGAGTGAGCCCGGGTTTGTTCAGCTTGCGCCGGAGGTAGCCCACGTAGACATCGACCACATTGCTCCCTGTGTCGAACGAGTAGTCCCACACGTGGCTGAGGATCTGTGTCCGGGAGAGGACCTGGTTCGGATTGCGCATGAAGAGCTCGAGCAGGGCCCACTCTCTCGGAGCGAGATCGATCCGTTGGCCCGACCGCCAGGCCACTTTGCTCATGAGGTCCAGTCGCAGGTCGTTGACCACCACCTCGGTGGAGCTCGGTTGCTCGGCCGTCCGGAGGGTGGCCCGGATCCTGGCCAGGAGCTCCTCGAACGAGAACGGTTTTGTCACGTAGTCGTTGGCCCCGGCGTTGAGGCCGCTCACCTTGTCGGCCACTTCGGCCCTCGCCGTCAAGATGATCACGGGAACGGCGTTCCCGTCCTGGCGGAGCATGCGTAGGGCGACCTCGCCGTCGCCCCCGGGAAGGCCGAGGTCGAGGAGCACGAGATCGAACCCCGGCACGGCCGAGGAGAGGGTGGTGAGCGCTTCCCCGGCGGTCCGGGCCACTGTCGTGCGGTAGCCCTCGGCGTGCAATCCCTTCTCCAGGAAGGAGGAGATGCCCCCGTCGTCCTCGACGATCAGGATCTGCATCAGACGCCCACCGGTGCTGCGGTGCCGTAGGCCGTGATCCGGTCGCGGGGAAGGACGACAGCCGCCCTGCAGCCGCCCAGCTCCGCCCGCCCCAGTTCGAATGCCCCTCCGTGGGCCTCGGCCACCGCTCCCACGATCGCGAGACCGAGGCCGCTTCCCTCGCGGTCTGCCGACCCGTGTCTCCCGAACCGCTCCAACACGCTGACGAGCTGGTCGTCGGGGATGCCTGGCCCCGAGTCCTCAACGGTCAGGGCTACCGAGCTGCGGTCCGGCTCGAGGTGCGCCGTGATCCGGATGGTATCCGACGGTCCGGTGGCCTTGACCGCATTGTCGATCAGGTTGAGCATCGCCCCCCGAAGCTTGGCCACGTCCACGTCGAGCACCAGATCGGGCACCGGCACCAGCGACCACTCGCGAGGGGCGAGGACCTGAGCCGCTTCGAACAGATCGGACAGGAACGTGCGCAGATCGAGGTGCTCGACCTCGAGGAAGTCGGGCTCGAGGGCCCGTCCGAGCAGCAGCAGGCGTTCGACGAGAGCGCGCATGTGGTCGACCTCGTCGATCACCAGCGCGGAGGTCTCCTGCACCTCGGGCAGTGAGACAGAAGACTGCCGACCCAGCACCTCGAGATGACCTCGGGCCACGGTCAACGGGGTGCGCAGCTGGTGTGACACATCGGAGAGGAGACGCCGCTGCACGGTCATCGCCGCCTCCAGCCGATCGAGCATCGAGTCGAACGTCGCTGCCAGCTGGCCCACTTCGTCGTCGGTCCCTTGGTCGCCCAGGCGGCGGTCCAGCTCGCCGCTCTCAATGGAGGCAGCCGTCGTGGTGATCCTGCCGACGTTGCGCAGGAGGCGCCGCAACAGCAGGTATGCCCCGGCCACGGCACCGACCAGCGCGATGAGCGCCTCTCCGACCACCAGTACGAGAACCCGGTACTGGTCCGAGTGGAGCTGGGACAGATTCGCGGCCACGATCATCGTTCCGTACGAGCGCGAGCCCGTTCGCATCGGCACCACCAGATAGAGCGTGTCGACACCACCGAGGGTCGCCCGGTAGGACTGGGTGAACGCTGGGGGATGGGCGAGGATGGCCTGGATGGCCCGGGTCCGGAGCAGCGGGGCAGACCCCGCGCTCCCGAGCTTCCTTCCGTCGGGCACCGCCACCATGATGGTCTCGCCTTGAGGGAGCACCCTGCTCTGGAGATAGGAGATGGTCGTCGCAGCCAGCCCCGGTTCAGGCGTCCCGATGGCCGCCTTCTCGTAGCTGTCGACCTCCGACACCAGACCGCGGGTGGTGGCGGCCATCGACTGGTTGGCAAAGACCCGTTCGGTCTCGAACGCAGTGATCGAGAGGATGGCCGCCAACAGCAGCGCCAGGAACGCTGCCAAGCGGGTGGCCGAACCGAATCGCCGGTGGCCGGACCCCCCTCGATGTGTGGAGATCAATGGTCGCCGGGCTCGTGGCCCGACCCCGTCGTTGTGGTCGTCGTCGTGGACGTGGTGGGTGTGGACGGCTCTGTCGTGGTTGTCGTGGCGGTCGTGGCGGCGGGTACGGCGACCGATCCATCGCCGTGGTCGCCACCTCCCCCGGCGGGCGACGTCGTCGATGGCGCTCCTTCGGATGAGGACGCGTCGGAGGAGTGACCGATCGTCGCCTCCGGTGCGGGAACCCCACCGTTCGGCGGGCCGGACACTCCCGATGCGGTGTTGCTCTGGGTCGTCCCACCACTCTCGCCCGTTGTCGTCACCACCGGTCTCGCCGCGGCCACCACCGTCCCGGCGCCGGAGGCGGGGGCCGCCCAGGGCGCCGGAACGCTGGTCGTCGGGGTGGCGCCATGTGACAGCTGGACCTCATGGGGAAGCGGCACCCGGCTCGCGCTGAGCGATCCCTGCGCCGCAGACATGATGGCCAGCGTGAACAGGAGAGCAGCGACCCCGGGGAGGGCCCACCACGGGACCCTCACCGATCGAATTCTCGCGCGCCGGCGGCCAGGGAGTCGGGCCTCGTCACCGTGGACCTCACAACCATCATCCTCGCCCACCACGAGTGTTTCGGGAGGTCATACCCCACTGGAATCGCCGTCGGAGCTGGACCCGAGGTGATCCGACCGCTCCTCGACCACCACAGCGCCGTTGGGGCAGGCGGCGGCGGCCCGGCGCGCCCGTCTGACCTGGCGACGTCCATCAGGGGTGGCCACGACCACGCGGCCGTAGCCCCAGCGGTCCAGCTCCACGCCTTCGGAGAACAGCAGCGCACAGATGGCATGTCCTCTGCACCGGGTAGGATCGATGCGGATCACCGCGCTCATGACCACTCCCGTCCGGCGGCATCGAACTCGGGAACAGCGAATACGCGTCGGCTCCTCGACGAGGCGCAGGAATGGCCGGAGATGTGCAGGGTGACGTCGTCGGCGAAGGCGGCCAGGGCAGATCGGATCAGCCGGGCGACGCCGTCGGGATGGCTGCAGGCGCCGCCTCCGTCTACGACTGCGGCCAGTGACAGGAGCCGGCGGAGGCCGCGTCGTCCAAGGCTCCCGTCGGCCAGGGATCGGCACGCATCGGCCAGTTGGGGCAATCCTCGGACGCAGGGTCCGCACTGGCCAGCCGTCTCTCCGGCCAGGTACTCCACCAACCTGGAGGTCTCGGCCAGACCGCAGTACCCCTGAGGCAGGACCCCGATCAGCCCGCACCCCGGGGAGGCACCGAACCGTCTCAGGTCGTCACGGTCCATCCAGCAGTTCCAGGCCTCGTGTCCCCGGATCCACGTGCCCGCATAGCCCCCGACCAGGACGGCCGACGGCGGGCGCTCCAGACCCGCGACCCGTAGCACCATGCCCATGGTGGCCGTGCCGACCACCTCGAGGACTGATCCGGGCTGCGCCACGCCGCCGGCGAGGGTCACCAGCTGTGGTCCAGGGGACGACGGTGAGCCGGCCGCACGCCACGGGCCAGCGCCCGAACGCACCAGCATGGCCACATGGGCCACGGTCTCCGCGTTGTTCACCAGGGTCGGCCGGCCCGACGGCCCCTGCTGCGCCATCGGTACCGCCGAGAACACAGGGCGGGCCTCCCCTCCGTCGAGCAGCGAGGCGATGGCGCTGGCCTCCCCGGTGACATACCCGTTCGGCCCGGAGGAGAGCTTCCATCGGGGGTCGGGCAGTCCCGCAGCGCGGCGATCGGCAATGGCCCTCTCGAGCGAGGACGCGACGCGATCGGCACCCCGGTGAACGTGGACGACCACCTCGTCGCTCCCGGCCAAGGCGGCCACCACCGCGGCACCGTCGAGCACCAGATGGGGGCGGAGGGCGAGGATGGTCCCGTCCTTCCTGCTGGCCGGTTCGCTCTCGCTCCCGTTGATGATCACCACCGGCGTGCCCGGGGCCAGCAGCGCCGTGTCGATCTTGGCTGCCAACGGGAAACCTCCGCCCCCGCGTCCCGCGCAGGCCGCTGTGCCGGAGGGCGGAACGGTGATCGCGGTCGCGGCCGAACGGTTGGATGGCCCCCACCCTGGTCAGGTGGGCATCGAGCCGCTCGGGACCCTCTTCGGCCCGCGGACCGGCCAGCAGCCAGGTGCCCCGGTCGCCCATGCCCCCGATCACGTGACCGATACCCGCGGGGGCCAGAACGGACGGTCGCGGTGTGGCCTCGATCATGCCGGGTCCAACTCGGAGCGATGGCCCACATAGCGGGCCATCCACCGCGTGATCTGGACCACCACCACCAAGGCCCCGGTGACCACGTACATCCACCGCAACGCCCGGCTGTCACTTCCGGCCAGGACACCGTGGGCGACGCACAGGCAGAAGATGGCGGCAGAGACGGAGTGGATGGGGAACCAGATCCTCCGGGCCAGGGTACCGGCCAGTGCCGCCGTGGCGGCCACCAGTACGACGGCGTAGAGGGCCAGCGTCCCGAGGGCGGTGGCCGAGGGCCTGTACTGGGCATGCCAGGGAACGAATGCCCCCACCCATCCCACTCCCGCGTAGCTGTCGAGGGCGAGCGAGGTGACATGCCCGGCCAAGAGGGAGACCGTGGCCGCGGCCAGGGCCACGTGAGCTCGGAGCAGGGCCTCGGGCCCGGGGATGCGGACCCTGGACCGCCAAGGGTGTCGCAGCCATATTCCGAGCGTGACCATCCCGCAGAGGGCGACGTAGCAAGCCACGCCCAGCGTCCGGCCGAGGATCCACGGCAGCATCCGGTTGTGCACCAGGGACCCACCACGTGAGGCGATGGCCAGCCCCACGAGGAGGGAGGCAGCGAGGACCAGGCCGACCTGGAGCACGTCCCTGAAGGCCGAGGCGATCGGCGTGCTCTCCACCCCGGTCGCCTCATCGGCGGCCGGTGCCGTACCCCCGACTGCCTCGTCCGCTGACGCCGTCCAGACCTCCGGGACGGGGATCGGCGGAACAGGACGGGCGGGATCGGCGGAGGCCACGATCCGGGACGGGACCTGGACGGTCACGGCGCCCGCCATGACACGTGGGGGTCGAGCCGTGGGCTCTCGGTCACCCGGCCGTCGGCATCGACCCACAGGGCGGCGGCGGAGCGGCGGCGGGACGCCTCGGCGATCCCGCCGGCCCCCTCGAGGAACAGGGTCTTGCTCGCCACCTCGGCGTCTGCCGGATCCGGGGCCACTACGGTGACCGAGCGCAACCCTGCACCGCCCGGCTCGCCGGTCCGCGGATCCACCAGGTGGTGGACATCGGCCCCACCCGACCTCCAATGCCGTATCCGCACGGACGAGGTGGCGCAGGCCGCGTTCCTCAATTCGAGAACGGCCACCACGGAAGTCGGGTCGGTGGGGTCCTCGACCCCGATCGACCATCCTCCGCCGTTGGGACCAGGGCCCGCCGCGGCGCAGTCGCCACCGGCATCGATGAGGAACGAGCCGAGCTCGGACCTGAGCCGCTCGGTGGCCCAGCGGAGAGCCAGTCCCTTCCCGATCCCCCCGAGGTCGACCGGGAGTCCGCCGAGATGGATCTCGGGTCTCGGGCCTCCGCGGAACTTCGGTCTCCAGGGCCCGAGGGGTAGTCGGCTGCCGGACGGACGCGGGGTGTCGACCTCCGTGGTGCCGAAGGCCAGGGTCCGGTCGTAGCCCAGCCGGACCAGATCTCGGAGGATCCGGGGATCGAACCGACCCCTCGTCCGAAGATGGGCGCGATGGGCCTCCTCCACAGCCCGGGAGAGCACGAGCGGTACGCGGTGCCAGCGATCGGGGCTGGCATTGGCGATCATGAGCGGGCTCGTCGGGTTGAAGCGCGTGCAGGTGGTGTCCACCGAGGCGAACACCTCGAGGGCGCGGCGGACCCGTACCCGAACGGCCGGTGCATCCGCGTCGGCGAGCCCGTGGACGGTGATGTCCGAGGCCATGGCCCGCAATGCGCCGAGGACACGGTCCGTGCGCTCTTCTGTCGATGCCTCAGGGCTTGGCAGGGGAGGCTCCCGTGGTTGCCGTCACCGGAGGAGGCGCGGTGGGCGCCGGCGCGGGGGTCGGTGCGGCGACGGGGGCCGGCGCGGGGGTCGGTGCGGCGACCGGGGCCGGGGTGGACGCTGGTGCCGACGGGGTGGGCGACGGCGCCGGTGCCTGCGACGCGCTCACCGGCGGGGATCCGGGGGACGCGGACGCGCCCGGGCTGACCGACACCGCACCGGAGGTGGCTGTACCGCCCGCGGCCGACGCCGCTCCCGCCGCCGGGGCAGTGCCGAGTGCCGTCGTGGTCGTCGTATCGCTGGGAACCGCACTGCTCAGGGCCTGAAGCTGCCGCGAGGTGGCGGCGATGGACTGGCGGAGCCGGGAGACTGCCTGTTCGTCGTCGGCGACTTGCTGTGCCTCGCGGACGGCCGACGACGTGCTCACCGTGGTGGAGGAGGCGGGCGTCGTCTCGATGGCCCACTGCAGGGTGAGCCCGGTCGCCCCGACAGTGGCCGCAGCCACCACCGCCGACGAGACTGCGCCCTTCTTCTTGCGTGGCGGACTCGTCCTTCCCGCGGGTCGGCGATCAGTCACCGCCCTGCCCTCCCCCATTCCCATTCCCGTCATCTGCGGGCACCGTCGTCGATGGCACCGAACCAGTGGTCGTCGTCGTGGTCTCGGGCGGCTCGGTGGTCGTCGGTCCGTCGGAGATCGGAGACGCGGCGATGGGCGCAGATGTCCCCGTACCCTTGGTCGGGTGACCGTCCGAACCTCGGATCGGGTGCGGCACGGTCGGAGCGCTGGTCGACGAGGTCGTGGGCGGCACCGACTCCGGCGGCGCTGCCGGGGCGTTCACCTCATGACTGGACGATGGCCCTGGTGCGACACCGGTCGTTCGTGTGGTCTCGGCGTGACGGGAACGAAGTTCCGATTTCAGGCTCTCCTCCTGGTTCGAGAGGGCGAGGACCTCTTCGTGGAGTTGCGCGGCCTCAGCCGCGGTCGGGTTGGTGGCCGATGGGCTCGTGGCTGATGGGCTGTTGGTGGTTGACGCCGCAGCGGCCGTCACCACTCCCGTGGCCACCCCTCCGACCATTGCCGCGCCAACCGCCCACGTCTTCGCTCTGCTCGCCTTGCGCGCCATTGAACCTCCGAGGAGACAGGCGGGCGGATGCCCCTGCACACCGGTGAGTGTGACGTGGATACCTAAACCGGTGATGAGCCGACCATGAGAGATCTCTCATCCGGCCGTGCCATCCGGCTACCGTCGATGGCACACGCAAGGCTCGACGGCGGGAATGGAGGCGGAATCATGGTCGGAACGTCGACGGGAAAGATCAGAAATCCGTGGATGGTGATCCTTCTGTCCATCATCACGCTGGGGATCTACAGCCTGTTCTGGCAGTACGCCACATTCAGGGACATGAAGGAATACTCGGGTGACGGAATCGGCGGCGGACTGGGTCTGCTCTTTGCCTTCCTCATCGGCATCGTCAATGTGTTCCTGATGCCGTCTGAGGTCGGGCATCTGTATCGCAGAGAGGGAAGAGAGGAGCCGGTTACCGGACTGACGGGGTTCTGGATATTCCTACCGATCGTCGGCTGGTTCATCTGGACCGTGAAGACCCAGGGTCGGCTCAACGAATACTGGGAAGCGCACGGCGCAGTTGCACCCTGAGGTCGGGGTCAACGTCGCCCAGGGTGGTCCTCGTCACGACTCTGAGTGCTGGCCGGGTGACAGGGCCGGACGACCGAGGTCGTCATTGAGCGGAGGTCAGTCGGCCTCGACCGACTCCGTTGCGCACGCCGCGCAGGTGCGCACGATCGCCAGCTCGGTCAGGCGCTCGTCGCCGATCGGCTCGCCGCACCGCTCACAGCGACCGTAGGTCCCGTCCTCCAGGCGGGCGAGCGCCTGTTCGACCTCGTCGAGGAGGACGTCCACCGCGTCGATCGACAGCCGCTGGGCCTCCTCATCACCGCCGGTCGAGTCAGCCCCGTCCGGGGTGCCGCTCTCGACCGCGTCCGGGGATGTCTCCGCGGCACCCGTGCTCCACCCGGCCTCCATGCGGGGCAGCGTACCCGCCCCGAACCCGAGGTCCCGTAGGGTGAGCCCGTGCCGCCCACGACCGGACACGACATCGCCGACCCTGCTGACCCTCTGGCCAGCCTGGTCGGAGCCGGGCAGCTCGTCCCCTGCCTGGACGGGACCGCACGCCCGGCCGTCGAGCTCGACCAGGCCGCCTCCACCCCGGCCCATCCGGTGGTCGCGGCACGCGTCCAGGAGTTCCTCCCCTCGTACTCGAGCGTGCACCGCGGAGCCGGCTACCGGTCGCGGCGGGCGACCGCCGCGTACGAGGCGGCCCGCCGCGCGGTCCTGGCCTTCGCCGGCCGCGACGAGGACGGGCCGGATGTGGCCATCCTCTGTCGCAACACCACCGAGGCCGTCAACCACCTGGCCTACCGGCTCCGGTTGGCACCCACCGACATCGTGGTCACCACCGCGGTGGAGCACCACGCCAACCTCCTGCCCTGGGGACGGATCGCCGAGCGGCGCTACGTGGAGTGCGGCGCCGCCGGCATCTTCACTGTCGACGAGGTGACCGCTGCCCTCGATGCCGCTCCCCGGCGACCGTCACTGCTCGCGGTGACCGGTGCCTCCAACGTGACCGGATGGCTCCCGCCACTGGACGAGATCATCGACTCGGCCCACCAGCGCGGCATACCGGTGTTCGTCGACGCGGCCCAGCTCGCCCCCCACCGGCCGCTCCCGACCTCTGCCGACTACCTGGCCTTCAGCGGCCACAAGCTCTACGCCCCGTTCGGCACCGGCGCCCTGATCGGGCCCCGCGCCCTGTTCGAGACCGGGGACCCGTTCCTCGCTGGCGGCGGTGCCGTCGATCTGGTGGACCTCGACGAGGTGGTCTGGACGGCACCCCCCGACCGGGAGGAGGCCGGATCGCCGAACGTCGTGGGGGCGGTCGCCCTGCACGCCGCCGTAGACGTCCTGACGGACATCGGCTGGGAGGCGATCGCCGCCCACGAGCGCGCCCTCGCCGACCGCTTGCAGGTGGGCCTCTCGTCCATCGAGGGGGTCCGGCTGCTCGGACCCCACGGGGATGCGGTCAGGAGTGGCCCCGCGGAAGACCCGACGGGCGAACGGATCCCCACCCTCCCGGTGGCTGCGTTCACCGTCGCCGGGGTCCACCACGCCCTGGTGGCTGCGCGGTTGAGCGCCGAGCACGGGATCGCCGTGCGGCACGGCTGCTTCTGCGCCCACCCCTACGTGGTGCGCCTCCTCGGTCTCGGCGCGGTCGACGTCGACGCCTACCGCGCGGAGGTGCTCGGCGGCGACCACCGCAACGTCCCCGGAGCGGTCCGGGCCAGCGCGGGGCTGGGGACGTCCGGCGAAGACATCGAGAGACTGCTCGCCGCGGTCGCCGACATCGCCGGGGGCTCGCCTCTCCCGGTCGCCTACGAGCAGGACCCGGCAACCGGCGACTACTTCCCGGTCACCGACGAGCCCGGCTGGCGGGACGCCGCCCGGGAGCTCGGGGCCGCCTGCTCCCGAGGGTGAGGGTGCCTTCGGAGGCCGACGGTCCCACCTACGCTCGCCCGGTGACCAGGCGAGCACCGAGCAGCAGAGCGCCCGGCCCGTCGACCCGTCCGTGGTCCCTCCAGCGGATCTGCGCCGCGGTCGCACTCGCGGCGACCGGCCTCGCCCTTGTCGGGTGTTCCCCGACCTCGGCAGCACCGCCCGGCGATCCGACCGCATACGTGGCCACCGGATCCAACCCGGCGACGCCGACCGCCACGGTGGCGGTCGTGAACACCCGGACCGGAACCACGCTCACCCCGATCACCACCGGCACGCTCCCCGCCGGGCTGGCGGTGACACCGGACGGCAAGCACCTCCTGGTCGTCGACAAGGCCGAGGATCAGCTGGTCGAGGTCTCGGTCACCTCCGGATCGGTCGTCGGCCGGCTGGGGGTCGGCCTCGAGCCTGACGCAGTGGCCGTCACGCCCGACGGGAGCCTCGCCCTCGTCGCCAACTTCGGGGACGACACGGTGACCCCGGTTTCGTTGCGCACCTTCCGCGCCGGGCCGGCAGTCCACGTCGGCCGCGAACCGGTCGCGGTGGCGGTCGCCCCATCCGGGAACCGGGCCCTGGTCGCCGACTTCGCGGACGACGCACTGACCCCGATCGCCCTCCCCTCCCTCTCCCCGGGGGGCCCGGTCCCGGTCGGCCAGGAACCGGTCTCGGTCTTCGTGTCCTCCGAGGGAACCACGGCGCTCGTCGCCGACTTCGAGACCGGGACGGTCACCCCGGTCACGCTCCCCGCGCTCGAACCCGGTCCGCCGATCGCGGTCGGCGTGAACCCGACCGGCATCGCCGGCGCGCCGGGCGCGACCACCGCCTGGGTCAGCGGCGGCGACAGCATCACGCCGATCAGGCTGTCCGACCGTCTGGCCGGGAGGCCGGTGGCCGTCGGAGCACCCACCGAAGGCCTGGCCGTCGAGACCGGGGGGAGCACCGCCTGGGTCTGCGCTGCGGACGGCGCGCTGGTCCGGGTCGACCTCGAGACGGGCACGGTTGTGGCTCGGGTGGCGGTCGGGGGTCGACCATCGGAGGTGGCCATCGCGCCGGGGGGGTCCTAACCAGGGGTCTCGGGACCGTTCCCGGGTCCGTCGCCTTCCGCTGCCCCGGGAGCGCGGGCGACGACGAAGCGCGTCTCCCGCCGTACGGAGAACCCGAGCTCCCGGTAGAGGCGGATCGCACCCGTGTTGTCGGCCGACGCATGGAGGAACGGCCGCTCCCCGCGGCTGAGAGCCCGTGCCACCACCCGGCGCACCAGCGCACCGGCGAGGCCCTGGCCGCGATGATCCGGATGGGTGGCGACCGCGCTGACCTCGACCCAGCCGGGCGGACGGAGTCGCTCTCCGGCCATGGCCACCAGGGCTCCGTCCCTCCGGATCCCGAGATACCCGCCGAACTCGATCGTCCGCTGGAGGAACGGCCCCGGGCGGGCGAGTTCCACCAGGTCGAGCATCTCCCCGACGTCTGCGTCCCCGAGCACGAGGACCTCGTCGGCCGCCTCAGCCGTCCCGGATCCGGTCGCCGAGAGACGGTCGGCGACCATCTGGACCCCGGCGAGCTCGAAGACGTCCCACCAACCCTCCGGCGGTGTCCCCACATGGCCGGTCACCGCCACCATGCCGCCCGAGCCGGCCAGCTCGGCGAGGTCGGCCCAGTCGCCCTCCTCCGGGGGCTCGGGGAACGCGCCGAATGGTGCGACGTCCGGTCGGAACCGCGCAGAACGCTCGCGGACGGTCCCGAGGTGGACCTGCGGTCCGGTGAGTGCGGACCAGACCGGATTGTCGAGCTCGTGCATGAACGCCGCCTTCTTCGGCCCCGGTTGCTCCGGGAGGGCTCCACCGGGGCTGCGTCCCTTCGACGATAGGGCTGACGCGGACGGAGCGATTCATCGGACGGCGAGCCGGTACGCTGCGCGGCGGGCCGTTAGCTCATCGGGTAGAGCAGGGGACTTTTAATCCCAAGGTGGCGGGATCGAGACCCGCACGGCCCACCAGGTCGGATGGAGTGGGTCCCGTGATCTCGGCCGGATCGTGTTCGCCTGATCGTCGACCGGGTTTCAACTGTGCTCGGCCGCGTTTCGGCCGGTGCATGACGGAGTCCCTGCGACCGGAGCGACGCGCGCTCGCTGCGTTAGGTTCGTGGCCATGAATTACTCGGTGACGTACCCATTGACGAGCCATCCGTACAATCCCGAATTCGTCACCAAGGACGGGCTCACCCGCTTCTGCGTGGCCGCCGAGGCGGCCGGATTCGCCGGCATCGGGTTCACGGACCATCCCGCCCCCACCGAGCGATGGTTGAAGGCCGGAGGACACGATGCGCTCGACCCCTTCGCCGCGTTGGCCTTTTGTGCTGCGGTGACCGACCGGATCCGCCTGATCCCCAACATCGTCGTGCTGCCCTATCGAAATCCGTTTGTGGTGGCCAAGTCGGTCGCTACCCTTGACGCGCTCTCGGGGGGTCGATTCACGCTGGCGGTCGCGACGGGGTACCTGCGTGGCGAGTACAAGGCGCTGGGGGTGGATTTCGATCGACGGAACGCACTCTTCGACGAGGCCATCGACGTGATGCTGGGCATCTGGCGTGAAGACGACTTCGGACACGAAGGAGCGGCATTCACTGCGAACGGGCAGACGGCGAACCCCAAGCCGGATCCGCTTCCCCCGATCTGGATCGGGGGGAACAGCCGGCTGTCGCGCCGCCGGGTGGCCCGCTACGGCAGCGGGTGGAGCCCCTTCCCCGCCCCGAGAAGCCTGTCCCGGACGACCAAGACGCCGGCTCTGGAAGGTGTCGCCGATCTTCGCCCGATGCTCGACGAGCTGTGGCAGTACCTGGAAGAGGCGGGGCGGGACGCGGCGGAGATCGACGTGTCCTTCGGCTCCAACGCAGGTGGTGACCCCGGAGCTGAGAACTTCAACGCCGATGCCCAGCTGAAAGCCGTGGACGAGCTCGCGCAACTCGGGGTCACCTGGTCGGGGGTCGGTGTCCCCGGTGACTCGCTGGATCATGCTGTCGAAGCGCTCCACCGGTTCGGTGAATCGGTGATCCGCTGAGGGCCCCTGGCTCGCCGCGTGGCTGGTGGCCCAGACCTTCCTCTCGCTGGTGAACCTGCTCACCACCGAGGGCACCTTCCTGCTCTTCGCCGGGTTCTGCGCGCTGACCTTCGTCTACGTGCGGCTCTTCGTGCCGGAGACCAAGGGTCGCACCCTCGAGGAGATCCAGGAGATGTGGTCCGACCCGGACGAGCTGCGGCAGGCCGTCTCCTCGTGGACCTGAACGCGGCCGATCAGGGGGCGCCGCCGGGCACCGGGAGACCTTCCGCTGAGGCGGCCAGGTCGTAGTAGTCGGAGGACATCCAGCCGTCGCCGACCCCTCACCGCGGTCCGCCGCTCCGGCCGGTGCGAGTAGTAGTTGGGCTCGACGTCGCGGGGGCAGTAGTGCCCGACCAGGCTCCGCCGCGTGGCGGTGCGATCGACCACCGACGCGCCACCGTGCGCCAGATCGGCCGACCAGAGGGAGGACATCCCCCTTCTTCGGCAGGAAGGTCCGCAACGGAAGGCCCATCCTCGCTCTCCGTGCCATGGGAGGGCCCTTTCTCCTGCTGCTTCCGTGCCGGGTGGATGCTAGGGCCGATCGCACGGGTCGTGTCTCATCCCCGGCAGGCTCCCCGCCCCGATCAACGGGTCACGGCCGGGCCCGTCTCCCCGCCCAGAGCGCGGAGACGGGGGAGGACGTCTTCGGCCAGCGAGGTGAGCTGCCGGCGGACGTCGGCCCGGGTGATGCCCGGAAGGTGGACCCGCAGATCGAGCGCGTCGGCGCCGGTCGCGAGGCGGGTGGCGTGCAGCCGTTCGGCCAGCTCCGAGGGCTCGGTCGCGCGTCACCGTCTGGTCGGACGGCTCCAGGTTCTTCGTTCCCGCGTAGCTCTCGTAGACCGCCCGCTGGCGGGCCACGAGCTCGGCGCTCGGTTCTCCGAGCCACACCCTGCGGATGGCCACCCTCGGCCCGGTACCGCCGGCCGCGGCGTAGGCCTCGCAGATCGACCGCACCCGCGCCACGGTCGACATGCCCTCGGTCAGGATGCCGGCGCCGCACCGGGCAGCCCGCCGTGCCGCGCCGGGCGAGACGGCCGCGCTCAGCACCGGGATCGGGCTGTCCGCACACCGGCGCAGGGCGGGATCACCCTCGAGACCCCCGAGCTCACGCCCCCGGAGCATGGCGACGATCGAGGGCAGCCGGGCCTTGAACAGCGGCACGGCATCCTCGAGCGGGACACCCATCGCCTCGAAGTCGAGCGGGAGCGCACCGGCGGCCACCCCGAGGCCCACCCGCCCCGGGTGGCGGGCGTCGAGCCAGGCGATCTCCTCGGCGACCTGCGCGGTCGGCCGGAGCGGCAGGAGCAGCGGGCAGGGAGCGGCCCAGCCCGAGGGGTTCTCCTCGAGGACGAACGACGCGATCTGCAGCGGGTTGGGCAGGTAGCCGGCGAAGCCACCGTGGTGCTCGCTGGTCATGACGCCGTCGAACCCGCCGGCCAGGGCCATCGCCGCCTGGTCACAGAGCTCGCGCACCACGCCCGGGGCGTCGAGCTCGTTGTGGGGATACAACCGCAGCGAGACCGATCCCGGCGCGAACGGCCCGCCGGACGTCACCGGGGACCGGCCGTCGGTGCCCCGCCCGGCTGTCCGATCGCCGACGGGCTGAACGGTGACCAGGAACCGGTCGACACGTGGTTCCCCGCGTCCACGTCGAGCAGGACCCCGGTGATCGACGCGGCCTCGTCGGAGAGCAGGAACGCCACGGCGGCGGCGACGTCGTCGGGCTCGGTCATCCGCCCGAGGAGCAGGTTGGTCCCCGCGGCCCGACCGTCGTCGTCCTCCCACATCGGGCGGGTGCCATCGGTCCGGGTCAGACCCGGGCTCACCGCGTTGACCCGTACCCCCTTCGCGCCGAGCTCGTTGGCGAGGGTGCGGGTCAGCGCGTTGAGCGCCGACTTGGCCGCGGCGTACGCCGCCATCGAGGGCGTGGTCTTCTTCGGCGATCCGCTCGAGATGTTGACCACGGCGCCACCGCCGTCGGCCAGACCGCCGGCCATCGCCGCCTGGATCAGCGCGACCGCCGGCCAGGTGTTGACGGCAACCGTGTCCATGAGGTCCGAACGGCCCATCGAGAGCGCCGAGCCGATGAACGCCGCACCCCCGACGGCGTTGACCAGCAGGTCGATGCGGCCGAATTGCGAGATGGCGGTCTCGACCAGCAGCGCCGGGACGGACTCCTGGTCGGCCGCTCCGGGACAGGCCACCACCGCCAGCCCCTCCTCCTGCAGGGCGCGCTCGGTCGCCCGCAGCCGCTCCTCGGACCGGGCGTTGATCACCACCGACGCGCCTTCGAGTGCGAGGCGGCGGGCCGACGCCGTGCCGATGCCGGGATCGGTCGACGCACCGGTGACGATGGCGACCTTCCCGCCGAACCGTCTCCCGAACGTGCGCTCGTCCACTGCTCCCCCTGCCGCCGTCGTCCACCGCAGCCGCCGTCCGGATCCGCTCCGGTCCCGGCTCCGGTGAACCTACCGGGGATCGGGCTGCAGCGGCGGGAACGCGGTTCAGACGATCGGGCCGGCATCCTCCACGTGGACGAGCTTCTCCGGGTTGCGCATGACCCAGACCGCGCCCACCGAGCCCCCGTGGACGTCGAAGCAGAGCACCGTGTCGGGGACGCCGCGGAGGCGGATCATGAACCCCGGGCTGCCGTTGACGACCACCGGGTCCACCGTGGACCCCGTGGCGAGACGCTTGGAGAGGCTGAGCAGGACCCGGGCGACGTGGATCGGCCCGACGATCGGGCGCCGCGCAGCCGGCCGCCCGCTCCCCGCGTCCGAGACGTAGGTCACGTCGGGGGCCAGGAGGCCGACCAGCGACTCGAGATCGCCTGCCAACAGTGCGGCGACCATGCGTTCGACCACCGGGTGGCTCCCGCCCGGGGACACGGCCGGATCAACGGTCCGGAGCCGGCGGCGGGCCCGGCTGGCGATCTGTCGGCACGCGTCCGGGGAGCGGCCCACCGACGTGGCGATCTCCGGGAAGGGCACGTCGAAGACATCGGCGAGGACGACGACCGCACGCTCGACCGGGGTGAGCTCGTCCAGCAGGATGAGGAAGGCGAGGGTGAGCGACTCGGAGAGCTCGGCGAGCTGCTCCGGCCCCGGCGGGGTGACCAGCGGCTCGGGCAGCCAGGGCCCGCGGTAGGTCTCCCTCCGCCGCTCCCGCTGGCGGAGCCGGTCGATCGAGAGCCGGGTGACCACCGTGGTGAGCCAGGCGGGCGGCGAGTCGATCTCCTCGGGGCCGGACCGGAGGAAGCGGGCGAAGCTCTCCTGGACGATGTCGTCGGCATCGCTGAGGCTCCCGGTCATCCGGTAGGCGAGGCCGCGCAGCCGGGGTCGCTCCTCCTCGAAGACGGCGACGCTCACCGGCACGAGGCCGCCGCCGCGAGCCCGGCGTCGTGCCCGCTCTTGAGCGCCGCGTCGGCGAGCAGGCCCTCCGGGCCGATCCAGTCCCCGGCGAGGAACACCCCCGGAAGCCCAGACGCATCGATCCGGGGGCGGCCGGCGAGGCCCCCGTGCCGGGGTCCGGGCGTCCCCCCGCTCACGGTCATCGAGGCGAGGAATCGGCTCGTGCACACGTCGTCCGGCCGGACGCCGGCGAGGCCGACCAGCGACTCGAGCTCCGGGCGGTCCTCAGCGGCCGCGCGGGCGCCGTAGCGGATCGCGGCCACCACCGCTCCAGGTGCGGGTGCCTGGGCACCCGGGGGCGACTGCACGGTCGCGTACATCGGGCCGTCGGCGTCGAGGACGTAGCCGGGTGACGGGACCCTGCCCGTCACCAGATCGAGGCACGCCCCGGTCACCGGAGGGCCGGCCGACTCCCAACAGCGGCCTCTGAGGAGCACGGACGTCGCGGCCGGTGTCCCGGTGGCGAGCACCACCGTACGGGCCCGGATCGCGGTCGAAGCGGTCCCGAGCTCGTACCCCAGAGGCGTCGACTCGAGGGCGGTGCCCGCGACGCCGGTGCGCACCTCGACCCGTTCCGCCAGTGCCGAGTAGATCGCCGACCAGCCGCCGTGGACGTAGAGCACCCCGCCACGCGCCGCGAGCTGGAGCTGGCGGAGTGCGGCGTCGGCGGAGAGCGCGTCGGTGTCGGACGCGTAGGTGGACAGGCGCAGGAGTGCCCGCGCCGACGCGCGTCCACCTTCGGTGGGAGCTCCCGGCGGTCGAGCCAACCGCCGATGGAGAGGGTCGCGACGGTCGCCGGTCGGGTGGCGCCCATGTGGGCGAACAGGCGGGCGAATGTCGCCTTCTCGCGCGCGCCGAGCGCGGAGGTGCGGACCAACGACGACGGCCCGGTCGGGAGCAGATGGAGCGCCCCGCCGAGCCGCACCCGGTACTGCACGAGCGGCGGAGCCGTCCCGGGTGGGTCGATGCCGAGCGCGCGGAGGACGGCCCGGCCCGGCCCCTTGCGGTAGAGGGCGTGCGCGCCCCTGTTGAGGACCGCGTCCCCCGCCGCGCCACCCGTGCCCTCCCGCCGGCCTGGTGTGCCTCGATCACGAGCGTCGAGCACCCCTGGGCGGCCGCCGTCGCCCCGGCCGCCAGTCCGGCCAGTCCCGCTCCCACCACCGCGACGTCCACCATCTGATCAGTCATGCCACCTCTGACGTCCGGGGGGCCGCCGGTGTGACACGGTGGCCCGGCGCCACGTGAGCGTCGCGCTCAGCCGGCCGGCACCGCCACCCCGCTCGCTGCGGGAAGGCCGTCCCGGTAGCTGACCTCGCGGTGGCGCACCGAGGGAACCCGCGGACCCTCGAGCACACCCCCGGTCAGATTGAGCGGATCGGCGCCGGCGATGGTGACCTCGGCGCCCCGCGACGGGTCCCGTCTGACCTCTGCGAGCAGCGCGGCCGCGTCCGGGGACGCGTACTGCTCCCCGGAGAGGCCGGCCACGAAGCGCCCCCCCAGCGCCTGGCCTCTGGCCTCCAGACGCCGCAGGGCCCGGATCACGTCGCGCCAGGGGACCCGGTACGGCTCCCGCGCCCAGAGCTCCCAGCACACCACGCCCCACCGGGCCAGCAGCTGCCAGGCCACCGCCTCGGCCAGCTCCTCGGCCGGCGGCCCGGTGACTGGGGCGCCGGCCTGCACGTCCGGATCGGGCAGCAACGACCACCGCCCCTCGCCGACGCCCGTGCCGATCGCGGCGCGCCGGCGTCCGAGCCCGGCTCGGCGGGTGGCGGCCCGCCCGCGCCCCGGGACGCCACGGGTGCGCGAGGAGAGGAGGGAACGGACCGCCGAGAAGGCGTCGGCGGTGACCAGCCCGCGGGCCACCAGGTCCCAGAGGCCTTCGTCGGCATCGGTGCTCAGCCGGCCGGTCGCCGGCGCGAGCTCGGACCGGAAGCAGGCGCCCCGCTCGCGGAGGACGGCCAGCACCTCGGCCGCCGCCCCGTGGGTCGGCTCGGCGGGACCCTCTCCGGTCCGCACCGCCGCCAGCATCCAGGGCATGTCCTCGCGGGTCACGATGGCGAGCGGCGTGGCCGGCGAGGGAGTGGCCGACCCGCGCCGTGCCGCATGCTCCCCGCCTGATCCGTCCCCGGTTCCACCCTGTTCGGGGCGCGACTGGTCGGGGCGGGGCGTGAGCCGTCCCCAGGTCACCTCGCCGGAGAGGCAGAGCTCGTCGAGCCAGCGCGGGTCGTACCCGGCCACCCGCGACGGCAGCACCCGGCGCTCCCACTCGCCGGCGGCCACCTCGATGCCCTGCAACTGCTCGATGACCGAGAGCAGGCCTGCCCTTCCCTCGGCTTGGGTCCCCGCGGCGACGTGCTGCCAGCAGGCCACGAAGCGGACCAGCTCGCCGATGGTCGCCGCCTCCACCCGCCGGCGCCGGCGGCTGCGGCTCGCCGCGTGCAGGCGCACCAGCAGGTGGCGTGCGCACCAACGGCCGTCGGGCAGTGCGATGGCCGACCCCGATGCCTCGAGCCGGGCGAGTCCCGAGCGGGCCCTGCCCACCGGGAGCGGCGCGCCACGGAGCGTTCCGGCCGGCAGCTCCCCCTCGGACACCAGCTCCTCGACCGAGACCGGGCCGGCGACCTCGAGGTGGCCTCTGACGCACTCGGCGAGCGCCTCGTCGGAGTCGACCATCGGGTCGTCCAGGGAGGCCGCCAGCTCCTCGGCCCGGGCCCTGCGCTCGGTCGCGGCCCAGGAGGACCCGACGACGAGGGCCCGGCCGTCCGCCGCGAGCTCCTCGAACCAGTGCCGCCAGGCGGCAACCGGCCGGGCGAGCACCAGCGAGAGCAGCAGGTCGTGGAGCTCGTCGGTGCCGCGCGGCCGGGGCTGCACCTGGTCGAGCACCTCCGCTGCGGCCGCACCGTCGAGGGGGCCGAGCTCGGAGGGGTCGACCGGGAGACCGTCCGGCAACCCGGAGGGGCCCAGCGCCGGGAGGCCACGGGGCACCGGAACGGCCCGGCTCCGACGCTCCTCGAGCGGCGCCCCGTCGAGATAGGTGTAGGGCTTGCCGGTGAGGATCCCGTGGGAGAGGGGGGACGGCTCGACCGACTCGACGCAGTGCACCGCCACCTTCCCCGACTCGAGGTCCTCGAGCAGCGCCACCAGCCCGGTCGCATCGAGCGGCTCGGTGAGACAGTCGTGGATGGTCTGCCGCACCAGGACGTGGTCGGGCACCCCGACCGGTCCGGCGCCGGCGTTCTCCTGGCAGGCGGCCAGGGCCGGCCAGGCGGCGGCGAGCAGGTCGTCGGCCTCCATCCGCTGCAGGTGGATCGGTCGGCGCTTCCCGCCGCGGGACCGTGGCACGACCAGCGCGCGGGTGAGGTTCCACCGCCATCGGGCGCCGAGCATCGGGTGGGGCAGGACCGCCTGGGTGAGCACCTCGGGCGCGGTCCGGCTCTGGAGCATGCGCGGAACGTCGGACAACGGGAAGCTGTGCTGGGGCCCGAGCGAGAGGACCACCGTGTCGTCGTCGGCGGCGGCCTGGAGCTCGAAGTCGAACGAGACGCAGAAGCGCTTGCGGAGGGCCAGGCCGAGCGCCCGGTTGACCCGGCCCCCGTACGGGGCGTGCACGATGAGCTGGGACCCCTCGACCTCGTCGAAGACCCGCTCGATGACCAGTCGGTCCCGGGTGGGCAGCGCGCCGAGGGCGGCCAGCCCCGCGCCGAGATAGGCCGCCACCTGCGCGGCGACCTCCTCGGACACCCCGGCCCGCGCCCTGACGAGGGTCCGGGCACCCTCGCCGTCGCCTGCGGCCAGCAGCGGCTCGAGCGCGGCCCGGAGCGCGCTCACCTCATCGGAGAGCTCCGCCGTGCGCGCCGGCGCCTCACCCAGCCAGAAGGGGATGCTCGGGGGGAGGTCCCCGGCATCGGAGACCCGGACCACCCCGGTCTCGACCTTGGCCACCCGCCAGGAGTGGGTCCCGAGCAGGAAGATGTCACCCGCGGTGGCCTCGACCGCGAAGTCCTCGTGGACCGAGCCCACGGTTGTCCCCTCCGGGTCGAGGACGACGCGGTAGTCCCCGGTCTCCGGTATGGCGCCACCGCTGGTCAGTGCTGCCAACCGGGCGCCGCGCCGGGCGCGGAGCCGTCCGTTGACCGCGTCGTGGTGGAGATGGGCGCCGCGCCGTCCGCGCCCGGTCGTGATGCCCCACGAGACGAGGTCGACCACGTCGTCGAACACCTCCCGGGTCAGCGCGCCGTACGGGGCCGCCGCGCGCACCAGGTCGAAGAGCGTGTCGACCTCGCACTCCTCGGCTGCGGCGACCTCTGCCACCAGCTGCTGGGCGAGGATGTCGACCGGCGTGGACGGCGGGTGGAGCTCGTCGAGGTTCCCGGCACGCACCCCGGCCAGGAGCGCGGTGCACTCGACCAGCTCGTCGCGGGTGAGCGGGTAGAGACGGCCGGCAGGTGTCCCCTCCAGACGGTGGTTGGCCCGACCCACCCGCTGCAGGAAGGTGGCGATCGCCCGCGGCGACCCGATCTGGCAGACCAGCTCCACCGGACCGACGTCGATCCCGAGCTCGAGCGAGGCGGTGGCCACCAGGGCACGCAGGTCGCCGGCACGGAGGCGCTGCTCGACGATCCGGCGGCGGGCCGCCGACAGGCTGCCGTGGTGGGCGGCCACCTGCAGGGCCGCGTCGACCGGGTCGCCCTCACCACCCGGCCGGGTCCGCGCCACCTCCGGGAGCCCCTCGGCGCCGGGACTCTCGTCCGGGCCGTCCTCGTCCGGCGCACCCAGTCGCAGGGCGAGCTGATGGGCGACCCGCTCCGCCATCTTGCGGGTGTTCACGAAGACGAGGGTGGTCCGGTGGTCCAGGACGTGGTCGGCGATCCGGTCGAGGACGTCCCCGAGCTGGGCCCCGCTGGCCACCGACTCGAGCTCGCTGTCGGGGAGCTCGATCGAGACGTCGAGGTCGCGTGCGTGACCGCAGTCGACGACGGTCGTCGGGCGAGCGGTGGGGTCGGCGCCCGAGAGGAGCCGGGCTACAACCGACAGGGGACGCTGGGTGGCCGAGAGCCCGATCCGCTGCACCTTGCCCCCGTGGGCGGCGACCAGGTGGGTCAACCGCTCGAGGGTGAGGGCCAGATGCGACCCGCGCTTGTCCCGGGCCAGGGTGTGGACCTCGTCGACGATGACCGTGTGGACGCCGGTCAGGATCGCCCGCGACGAGGCCGCGGTCAGCAGGAGATAGAGCGATTCCGGGGTGGTCACCAGCAGGTCGGGCGGGGATCGGCGCATCGCGGTCCGCTCGGCGGCCGGGGTGTCCCCGGTGCGGACGGCCACCGACAGCTCCGGTGCGGAGAGCCCGAGCCGGTCCGCCTCGGCGGAGATCCCGGCGAGAGGGATCTCCAGGTTCTCGCGCACGTCGACGGCGAGGGCCCGCAGCGGCGAGACGTAGACGACGCCGGGCCCGGCGGCCGGTGGTTCCGGCTCGTCCGTCGCCGCCAGGGTGTCCGGGATCGTCGCCGGGCAGGCGAGCGCCGCGGCGTGGGCGCGGTAGGCGGCGTCGATTGCCACGAGGAACCCGGTCAGGGTCTTGCCGGTGCCGGTCGGCGATGCCACCAGCACGTCGCCCCCCTCCTGGATGCGCGGCCAGGCCGCGCGCTGGGGCTGGGTCGGCCCGGCGGGGAAGCGGCGGTCGAACCAGCTGGCCACCGCCGGATGGAACGTGCGGAGAATCGGGTCCACGGGTGCAGTCCACCCTAGAGGTGTGACCGGGCCTCCCGCTCGAACGTGCGGGTCGACACACCCATGATCGGAGGGAAGTTACCCCCCGGTAAGCTGCAAGGCCGTCGAGGCCCGTTGAGCTGAAGGTTCCGCCGCCGGATGTTCCGGGCCTCGGCAACTGGCCCAGCTAGTCTCGCCAAATGGCGGTCGGTGTTGAGGGTCAGACCCTGGTGGACTGGGGCTGCATAGTGTTGGCTCTGGCCGTTGTAGGGCTGATCGTTGCGGTCGTCATCGTCGCCGACCGGGCACCTGTGCTCCCCGTGGCGGAATCAGATGGCTCCGAGGATGACCCACCCAAGAAGAGGGCCAAGTGGCATGAGAGGGACTATCCACCGCCCTGGATCGTCAGAGTTGGAACGATCCCAACAGTCATCGTGGGTATCCTGCTCTTTCGCATTGCAGCTGGCTGCGGTGGCACCGGGCAAGGGGCTTGCCCGGGATATGCCCTGGCCAACCCATGGATTCTTCGTGGCGAAAGGGGAGCCGCTGCGCTCCTTGGGATGATGTTCCTCTTGCTCGTCGTCTGTCGGTTAGGTATTCAGGGACGACTGCCCGACCGGATAAGTAAGGATGGACCCGAGTGGGACTCCACGGCCGTCAGTGCCTCCCAGCAGGGAATAGACACTCTTGACGGGATTGTCAAGGACAACGCGAGAGCCGTCAAGCGGTTGAGCGCATCCACGAGGAAATCGTTTGAGCTTGTGTCAGCCGATATCGACAAGCTGAAAAATGCGGCAGGACAGGTAGGATAGGAAACGATGACGAACGAACTGACCAGGCAACTCGAGGAAATGGACGACATTGCCAATTCCGTTTCGCCGGACAATCCGGCAGTTCAGCGTCAGTATGAACGCGTTCAAGAGGCAGTCGACACGCTCGGGAGAATTGCCCAGCATCGGGCAGCATCCGCCTGATCTTGCATCATCCTGCCGTCAATGGCTTGTAGCTCAGCCGCCGTCCCGCAGCCCTGATCCCCAATGGCCTGCAACCGCACTGGATCGGACCGCTTGCAGGTGGAGCGCTGAAAGGCGAACTCGTTGACGTAGCGGTGCAAGTGCTCGGGGCTGAGGTGGTGGTGGGTTCCGTCAATTGACCGTGAGCTGAGAGAAGAATCCTCGGCCTGGTTGGTGCTGACGTTGCCCCGCACATACTCGCCGTCACGGTGGTTGACGGTCGCGTGGGCCTGGAATCGCTTGCCGGATTCCATGTAGGACTTCGACTCATCCGTGTGAAGGACGCTGTTTGCAACGTCGACATTCTTGCTGAGGAACTTGCCGACGTTGCCCCTGGTGGCCGAGTTCACCACTTCGGTCCGGATCTCACCGGGACGAGAAAGTGAAACTCGACCTGGAGCCGGACGAGGCGATCAAACTCGTCATGGAGAGCGGGGGACACTCCGAAGATGGTGCCGAGCCCAAACCCCCCGACACCCAGCCCGAATCTCGCTGACAAAGAAGGGCAGGCAGAGCAGCGCTCTTGGGAGGATGCAAACCGAGACGAACCAAACGGGCTCACCGTTGAGGTGGGCGTAATGGACGATCGTCCAAGCCGTACCAGCTGAGACTGGCACAAGAACCCACTTGAGGGCGATGGGTCCGATCCACGCCAACACGCTCGCGTTCGCGATCCAGCCCCATGCTCGCTTCAGGCCGCTTGGCTTTTCTGCCTCCATGCCCAAATCATCTGCCTGTGGCTAGCGACGTTCAAGCCCGCGATCAATGGGTTTGTCAACCCGCCCATCACCCTCGGACCCCGGCACGAAGACCGCCAGCCCCACGAAGACACGGCTGTGACCAGGGAGAACAGAAATCAGAAACCAATTTCGAGAAATTGCTCAAGTTCGGCATCCGGGGTGCCGATGTGGTGGGAGGGCCTATCGCGGGCGCAATCCCGGATGGCTCCTCGCCACGATCGGGACGATGACGCTGCGGGGGGAGATCCCGGCGACCACCGCGGTGATCCGGTTGGCGGCGCCGGGGATGACCACGGCACGGTTGGCGTCCATCCCCCGGACGGCGGCGGCGGCCACCTCGCCGGCCGGGACCCACATCACCCTGGGCAACGCCGACACGGCTTCTTCCTCGTCGAATCCGGCGGTGGCCGCGAACCGGGTCTCCACCGGGCCGGGGCACAGCGCGGTCACCGTGACACCGTGCGGCCGGAGCTCCTCGCGGATCGCGTAGCTGTACGAGAGCACGAACGCCTTCGAAGCGCCGTAGGCCGCCTGCCCGGGGATCGGTTGGAAGGCCGCGGTCGACGCGACGTTGAGCACCACGCCGCTCCGACGTTCGACCATCCCGGGCGTGAAGAGGGCGCAGAGATGGACCACCGCCTCCACGTCGGTCCGGACCATCGCCACCTCACGGGTGGGATCGGACCGGTGGACCGGACCCACCGTCGAGAAGCCGGCGTTGTTGACCAGCACGTTGACCGCGAGGTCGCGCTCGGCGATCCGGGCGGGCAGCGACGCGCGCTCGGCTTCGTCGGTCAGGTCGCACACGATCCACTCGGCGCGCACCCCGTGCGCTGCGGCCAGTCGCTCGGCGAGCTCGCGCAGGCGGGACTCGGTCCGGGCCACCAGGGTCACCCCGAGACCGCGCGAGGCGAGCTGGCCGGCGATCTCCTCGCCGATCCCCGACGACGCCCCGGTCACCAGGCAGGTCCGGTCGGGGCGGGGGCTCGGGATGCTGCTCATCGACCGGAAGGGTTGGACATGGGACGGAGCGTAGGCGGGTGGCCGGGGCGGTGCCCGGGCGCACCGCCCCGGCGGACCGGGGCGGGCGGGCCGGGTTCAGGCGCGGCCGGACAGGCTGTAGACCGCACGCGCCCGGTACCGCAACGGGGGCTCGTCGAGCTCCTCGAGGTAGTGGGCCACCCATCCGGCCACCCGCGCCACGGTGAAGAGGGTCTGCCCCGCGTCCGGGCCGAGCCCGGCCGCCCAGGCCACCGCGGCCAGTCCGAGGTCGACGTTGGGCGGCGGGAGATCCGCCTCGGCAGCGAGATCCACCAGCGAGCGCACCAGCTCCCGCTCCCCCGGCGTGGCCAGCGCGCCGAAGAGACCGTCCAGCACGGCGTAGCGGGCGTCCCCCGAGTCGTAGACCATGTGCCCGAACCCCGGCAGCATCCCGCCGAACCGGAGTGCGTCGGCCACCGCTCGCTCCAACCCGTCGGCGGCCGCGTCGGACAGCAGGCCGTGCACCAGGCGGCTCGCCCCGCCGTGCAGCCGGCCGGCGAGGGTACCCAGCCCGGCGAGCACCGCGTCGTAGACGTCGGCGCGGGTCGATGCGGCCACCCGCACCGCGACCGTCGAGGTGGCCAGCTCGTGGTCGGCGAGCAACACCAGCGCCGCGTTGCAGGCGCGGACCACCGTCTCGCCGGGGGACGGGGTGAGCCGCGCCGCCAGCCTCCCGGCGATCGAGCCCTCGACGACCCGTCCGCCGTCGAGGACCAGCAGGGGCGCCCGGTCGTCGACGCGCACCGCGCCGGGCGGTTCGAGCGAGGCGATCATCGACGCGACGATCCGCCGGGCCACCCGGACCACCGCGGAGGGGCGCAGGTCGCTCCGGAGCGGGTCGGAGCCGCCCGCCATCACCACCGCCCAGCGCATGCGGTCCGCCGCGGTGAACGGAGGTGCCGGCCCGAGATCGGCGGGCTCCCAGGCACCCGGCGCCGACCCGGCGGCCGACCCGGCGGCCCACCCGGCGGCCCACCCACCCCAGAGAAGTCCGGCCACCTCTTCGTAGGAGGCGCTCGTCGCCAGCTCGGTGGCACGGATCCCCCGGTAGAGCGGCCCGCCGTCGGTGAGCTGGGTGACTGCGGTGGTGATGGTGGCCATCCGGGTCTCCACGCTCCTGGCCTGCCGTGACCGGCGGGCGAGACGCTCCACGTCGTCGACCGAGAACAGGCTGTGCCTCCCACCGGGCTCGGGGTGGGAGACGAGGAGCCCCCTGCTCACGTAGGCGTAGAGGGTCGTCACCTTGACCCCGAGCCGACGGGCGGCCTCGTCGCTGCGGAGCATGCGGTCCATGGGCTCCTCCCCGAGCGGTGACATTGACTTGATCAATATTTACACCACCGAGGGATCCGTCCACACTGGGGGGAGAGGTCCGCCGACCTCGGAGATCCGCAGACCACGAGGAGCCCGCATGACCCCGACCGCCGTCCAGGAGCTCATGTCGTCTCCCCCGGTCACCTGCCCGGCCGACATCTCCCTGGCCGAGGCGACCACCCTGATGCACGACCGCCGCATCGGATCGCTGGTGGTGACCGAGGGCCACCGGCTGGTCGGGATCGTGACCGAGCGCGACCTGCTGCGGGCGGCCGCCGGGCGGGTCGACCCGGGCCGCGAGCCGGTGCGCCGCTGGATGACCGCCGACCCCGACGTGCTCGGACCGCAGGAGGAGGTCGGCGCGGCCTGGTCGGGCCTCACCCACCACCACTACCGCCACCTCCCGGTCGTCGACGGCGACCACCTGGTCGGGGTGGTCTCGCTCCGGGACCTGCTGACCGTCGCCCAGATCCGTCCCGCTGCCGAGGCCGGCGGCGAGGTGCCGCACGGGCTCGAAGGGGTGGTCGTCGCCGAGACCGCGGTCGGCGACGTGCGCGGCCGGGAGGGCTTCTACCACTACCGCGAGTACGCGGCCACCGAGCTGGCCGCCCACCGCTCCCTCGAGGACGTCTGGCAGCTCCTGTTCGACGGCGCCCTGCCCGACCCGGAGGCGGCCGCACGCTTCGCCGAGGAGGTGCGCGCCCGACGGGCCCTTCCGTCCGGGCTCTCCTCGCTGCTCCCGCGGATCGCCCCGCTCGGGGGCCCACTGGAGGCGCTGCGGACCGGGATCTCGCTCCTCGGGAGCGAGCTCGGCTGGCCACCGAGCCACGACATCGGGCCCGAGGAGCTGCGGTTCGAGGCCCTGACCCTCTGCGCGGTGGTGCCCACCCTGCTGACCGCGGTGCACCGGCTCCGGCACGGCCTCGAGCCGGTGCCCCCGCGGGACGACCTCTCCTACGCCGCCAACTACCTCTGGATGCTCAACGGCAGGGAGGCTCCGCCCGACCACGTCCGGGCCATCGAGCAGTACCTCGTCCTGACCATCGACCACGGGTTCAACGCCTCCACCTTCACCGCCCGGGTGATCACCTCGACCGGTGCCGACCTGGCCGCAGCCGTCTGCGGCGCGATCGGCGCCCTCTCCGGACCGCTGCACGGCGGGGCCCCGAGCCGCGCGCTCGACATGCTGGACGACATCGGCACCGCCGACCGGGCCGAGGCGTGGATCCGCGGGGCCGTCGGCCGCGGCGACCGGATCATGGGCTTCGGCCACCGCGTGTACAAGACCGACGACCCGCGCTCGGTCTTCCTCCGCGGGGTGGCCCGCTCGCTCGGCGGTCCGCTGGTCGAGTTCGCCGAGGAGGTCGAACGGACCGCGGTCGAGGTGCTCGCAGACCTCAAGCCCGGCCGGGAGCTCTACACCAACGTCGAGTTCTTCGCCGGGGTGGTCATGCACACCTGCGGGATCCCCCGCGAGATGTTCACGCCGACCTTCGCCTCGAGCCGGACCATCGGCTGGGCGGCCCACGTCATGGAGCAGGCCGCCGACAACCGGCTCATCCGTCCGGCCGCCCGCTACGTCGGGCCGTCGGCTCCCCGGCCGGTCCCGGTGGCCTGAGCCGCCGCCTCCGGGCCCGGGCCGTCCCGAGACGGGCCGAGGCGCGGGATCGGGCGCTCCTCGATCCCGCGCAGGTGGAGGGCACGACGTTCGAAGCGCCATCCGCCCTCCGTCCGCACGTACACGTCGGCATACCGCAGGTACCAGACGGTGTCGGTGCCGGGAGCGTCGCCGCCCCCCGGGTCCGTGCGTGCGGCGAGGTGGTGGGCCACGCCGATCACCTCGCCGGAGGCAGCGTCCGCGTCGATCTCGTAGCTGGTCCGGCCCACCCGGTGATGGGTCGCATGGAAGCGGGCGAGGCCGGACGGGACCCGTCGCAGCGACCGGTGGCCACGCCGGCAGATCACCGGATCGGGCCCGGCCGCCGGATCGGGCACCCAGAGCTCACCCTCGGGGAGGAAGAGCGCGGCGAACCCCGCACCGTCGAGGGTGTCGACCGCAGCGGCGTAGCCGGTCGAGAGCCGGCGGAGCGAGCGCTCGTCCCCTGGCGCTCCGTTCACCGGACCGGCCGGTGTCACCCGGCCGCCGAGTCCACCCGTTTCAACCACCCGTCTGCCGCGGGAGGGCGAACCGGTCGGCGAACACAGAGAGCTCCTCACGGATGTGGTCGAGGTCGGCGCTCATCGAGGTCGAGAGGAGCATCCGGTCGACGCCGGCTGCCGACGCGGCGGCCACATCCTCCTCGGTGACGCTCGGGAGGTAGCCGGACACCGAGAGCTCGATCGCGTTCGGATCCCGCCCGGCCGCCTCGGCCGCCTCGCGCATCTGGCCGACGCGGACCTCGAGCTCGGCGGGGGCGAGCCCGAGCGGCTGGAAGCCGTCGCCGAGCCGACCCGCCCGTCGCGCCGCTGCCTCGCTGTGACCCCCGACGTGGAGGGGCACTCCCCCGGGCCGCACCGGCTTGGGGAAGGAGTGGGCATGGCGGAAGGCGACGAAGGCTCCGTCGAACGCCGCCCCCTCCGGACCCGAGTCGGCCCAGAGGGCGCGGAGGGCCGCGATCGTCTCGTCGGTCCGCCGCCCCCGGGTGCGGGGATCGGCCCCGGTGGCCCGCAGCTCCTCCTCCATCCACCCGACCCCGAGGCACATCCGCACCCGGCCCTTCGAGAGCACGTCGACGGTGGCGATGCGCTTGGCCAGGACCACCGCCTGGTGGTTGGGCACGACCAGGACGCCCGTGGCGAGGGTGATCCGACCGGTCACGGCGGCGAGGAACGCCATCAGGTCGAGCGGGTCGGGGATCCGGCAGTCGTCGGGCAACGGCATCCGTCCCGACGGCGCATAGGGATAGGTGCTCGTGTAGTCGGAGATGACCACGGCGTGCTCGACCATCACCAGGCACTCGAACCCGCTCGCCTCGGCGTGGCGGGCGAACCCGGTCATCCAGCCGGGGTCGGCGGTCACTCCGGTGCGGACCGGGGGGATGATGCCGAACTCCATGGATGCTCCTCCGTCGCCGGCGGATGCGGTTCCGGCGGGCCGAGCGTACGCAGCGGCGGGAGCCTCCGCCAGCCGCACCGCGGCGCCCTCGCCGGCCGCCCGCGTTCGGCCCGCCTCCATCGCCGGCAGCGAGATCGGTAGCCTGAACGGGCCCCCGCGTCCCCGCGGGGGCTTCACGACCCGCAGGGAGTCCTGGGGGCTGGGGGCGACGGGTCCATTCCCATGAGCAGAGACGGCTCCTCGAGCGACGAGAGCGGACACGGCGACAGCCGGCCTGGCGCGCGGCCCCGCGAGGCGCGGTCCGATCCGGGAGGCGGGACACCCGATCCCGACCCCAGGATGAACCGTCGGCGCTTCCTCGCCTGGTCGGCTGCGGGCGGGGCCGCGGCCGCCGTCGCGTTGGGAGCGGCGGACGTCGCGGGTGCGTTCGACGCGAGCGCTCCGGTCCGCCGACGTCCCCCGCTCCGCCACCGCCCCGAGACGCCCCGACCGGTCTACGACGGGATCACCATGGTCGACGGGGCGATCCTCCCCACCTCTGCGGCGATCATCGAGGAGAACACCCGGACCGGGGACGCCTGGTGGGTCACCACCAGCCAGCGGTCGGGCGACATCGAGGGGTACGCCGACGCAGTGAGCACGGTGGCCGGCCAGCCGGTCACCCTCTCCGTGAGCACCAAGGCGGCGACCTTCCACGTCGAGGCCTACCGGATGGGCTACTACCAGGGGATCGGTGCGCGGCTGGTCTGGCGTTCCCCCGAGGTGCCCGGTCTCCGCCAGGCCCTCCCCTCGCTGCAGGCGCCGACCAACACCATCGAGTGCGGTTGGTCCCCGTCGCTGACCCTCACCGCCGACCCGACCTGGCCCCCCGGCGCCTATCTGCTCAAGCTGGTCGGCGCCACCGGGGAACAGGGATTCGTGCCCCTCTGCATACGCGACGACACCTCGCGGGCGGCCATCGTCATCCAGCACTCGGTGACCACCTGGCAGGCCTACAACCGGTGGGGCGGCTACTCCCTCTACTACGGGAACAGCGGGGGGGCGCTCTCCTTCACCCACGCCCCGTCCGGGGGGACCTACGCGAACCGGGCCCGGATCGTCTCGTTCGACCGGCCCTACGACCACGACTGGGCGTCGGGGGCGGCCGACTTCGTCGGCAACGAGCTGCCGGTGGTCTTCCACGCCGAGAAGCTGGGACTCGACGTGACCTACTGGACCGACGTCGACCTCCACACCCGTCCCGGTCTGCTGAGCGCCCATCGCGCGCTGGTCAGCCTCGGCCACGACGAGTACTGGTCGGCCCCCATGCGGGACGCAGCCGCGGCGGGCGTGGCGAGCGGTCTCAACATGGCATTCCTCGGTGCCAACGCCTGCTACCGACAGATCCGCTTCGAACCCTCACCGACCGGACCCGACCGCCACCAGGTCTGCTACAAATCTGCGACCGAGGACCCGCTCTCCTCGTACGATGGCGCGCTGGTGACCGTCAACTGGGCCCAACCGCCGGTCGACCGGCCGGAGGCCGAGCTCATCGGGAGCACCTACCAGGACGTCGAGGCGGCCGCCGACATGGTCATCGCCGATCCGACGGCCTGGGCGCTCGCCCGCACCGGCCTCAGGGGCGGCCAGCACCTCCACGGGGTGGTGGTCGGCGAGTTCGACCGCTACGTCCCCGGTGGGGCGGGCCCGGCAGGGGTCGACGTGATCGCCCACTCACCCGTCGCGAACCGCGGCGGCAACTACTCGGACGTGACCTGGTACACGGCGACCGCCGGAGGGGGCGTGTTCGCCACCGGCAACGCGAGCTGGATCGGCCAGATGTCGGACGCGCCGCTCATCCCGCCCAATGTGCTCCCCTCGGCGGTGCCCGGAGTGACCGAGCACCTGCTGCGGATCATGGAGAACGTCTACTCCGTGATCGGGATGGGACCTGCCAGCATCACCCATCCCTCGTCGGGGACCTGGCAGGCCGCATACCCTCCGGGGTCGACCTCCGCCCGCGCCCCGGTGGGCGACACGACGGCCTGAGCCTCGATCCGCTCACTCCGCGAGCGTGATCGGCTGATCGTCGAGCGAGAGGTCTGCATCGTCCGGGAGCTGGCCCGCGGTCGGGTCGACCGTGTTCTGTGCGGCGAGGTGCTCACGGATCCGTTCGTCGATCTCCGCCATCAGTTGGGGGTTCTCGATGAGGAAGGTCTTCACGTTCTCGCGACCCTGGCCCAGCTGCTCACCCTCGTAGGTGAACCAGGCGCCGGATTTCTTGATGAACCCGAGCTCGACCCCGACGTCGAGGAGCGAGCCCTCGCGGCTGATCCCCTTGCCGAAGGTGATGTCGAACTCCGCCTGCTTGAACGGCGGTGAGCACTTGTTCTTGACCACCTTCACCCGGGTACGGTTCCCGACCTGGTCCGCGCCGTCCTTGATGGTCTCGATGCGGCGGATGTCGAGGCGGACCGAGGAGTAGAACTTGAGGGCGCGGCCTCCCGGGGTCACCTCGGGCGACCCGTACATGACGCCGATCTTCTCGCGCAGCTGGTTGATGAAGATGGCGATGGTCTGCGACTTGGAGAGGGTGCCGGTCAGCTTGCGCAGCGCCTGGGACATCAGCCGGGCCTGGAGGCCCACGTGCGTGTCGCCCATCTCCCCTTCGATCTCCGCACGGGGCGTGAGCGCCGCGACCGAGTCGATGACCAGGACGTCGAGGGCACCGGAACGGATCAGCATGTCGGAGATCTCGAGGGCCTGCTCGCCGGTGTCGGGCTGGGAGATCAGCAGGTCGTCGATGTTGACCCCGATGGCCTTGGCGTAGACGGGGTCCATCGCGTGCTCGGCGTCGATGTAGGCGCAGATCCCGCCGTTGCGCTGGGCCTCGGCCACCACGTGCATGGCCAGCGTCGACTTCCCCGAGGACTCGGGACCGAAGATCTCGACGATGCGGCCGCGGGGGAGACCGCCGATCCCGAGGGCGAGGTCGAGGGCGAGCGCGCCGGTCGGGATGGCCTCGATGTTCATGTGGAGGTTCTCACCCATCCGCATGATCGATCCCTTGCCGAACTGCTTCTCGATCTGCCCCAGGGCCATGTCGAGTGCCTTGTCACGTTCCATGTCTGCTCTTCTTCTCCTCGGTGCTGTCGCTCAGTTGACCGGGCCGACCCTATGGAGCGGGTGTGACGCCGACCACTCTAGACCCGAACGCACGTTCGATGGGGGGATCCCAGGGGCGCCGGCCGATCCGGTCAGGGTCCGACTCCTGCGCTCCGGCGCCCACTAACGTCGCCCCGGATGCCAGAGCACGACGAGCCGCCCCCGGGGACCCCCGACGACACCACAGGATCGCAGCCGGCCACCCCCACCGGCGCCGCGTCGGGACCCGATGGACCGCCGGCGGCGGCCGGGGTCGGTGCGCCGGCGGTGCTCTCGCGTCAGGAGCGCCGAGCGCAGCGCTCCCGCGCCTCTCGCACCTGGCGGTACGTGCTCGCAGCTGTGGCGGTGGTCCTCGTCGGGACGGTGGTCGGCGTGATCGCGACGCACGGGGCACCCGCGGCTGCGCCCGCCCCGGCCACCACCACCACCAGGGCGCTGCCGCCCCCGTCCGCCAACTGCCCGCTGACCGGCGCCCCGGCGCCGGGTGGCGCGGTCCCCGCCAGGCCGGCGCTTGCCGTCAAGATCGGCAACTACTCCGGCGACCGCCCGTCGGCGGGCCTCAACCAGGCCGACGTGGTCTTCGAAGAGCCGGTCGAGGGGGCGTACACCCGCCTGGTGGCGGTGTTCCATTGCCAGAGCGCGTCGCTGGTCGGTGACATGCGCTCGGCCCGGGAGCCCGACGTCGCCATCCTCTCGCAGCTCTCGCACCCGTTGTTCTTCCATGCCGGTGGCATCGATCCGGTCCTGAACCTCCTGGCCGAGGCGCCGCTCCAGGACGAGAACGTCCTGGCGGGCGCGAGCAGCGTCAACATCCACCCGCCGGGACGCGACGCGCCCTACAGCACCTTCATGAGCACCGCGTCCGGGTGGGCCCTCGCCACGTCGGACACCGCAGCGCCGGCGCCCCTCTTCTCCTATTCCGCCGTCCCGCCCGCCGGACCGCTTCCCGGCTCGGGTGCCAGCGTGCACATCCCGTTCTCCTCCGATGCCGACGTGACCTGGACCTGGGACACGGCGAGCTCGCGCTACCTGCGCGCCTATTCGGGCATCCCGAACCGGCTGCTCGACGGCTCGCAGGTCGCGACCCTCAACATCGTCGTCATGACCGTCAACACCTTCTCCGGTCCCTGGCTCGAGAACAGCGAGGGCGGCCACGAGGTCGAGGTCACCGCGACCGGATCGGGACCCCTGGTGGTCCTCCGCAACGGCGTGGCGATCACCGGGACCTGGAGCCGATCGGCGCTCACCAGTCCGGCCACGCTCACCGCGTTCAACGGGCAGCCGATCACCCTCACGCCGGGCCCCACCTGGGAGGAGCTCGTGCCGGCCGGGATCCCGGTCACCACGACCGCGGCGTCGACCGCACCCGCATCGGGGGGCTGACCGGGCCGGGGCCCTCGGCCCGCACCTTATTAAGTTGACACTTACGTAAGTGGTCGCTTAAGCTGGCGGGTGTGGACGCGGCCCTCAAAGCACTCGCCGAACCCCGGCGTCGGGCGATCCTGCGGCTCGTCTGGTCGCAGGAGCTCCCTGCCACCGACATCGCCGACCGTTTCCGGGACGTCAGCCGGCCGGCGGTCTCCCAGCACCTGGCGGTGCTCAAGGACGCCGACCTCGTGACCGAGCGGCGCGACGGCACCCGCCGCCTGTACCGGGCGAACACCGACACCATGGCGGAGCTGCGCACCTTCCTCGACGACTACTGGACGTCCGGACTCGAACGGTTGCGCGACGTCACCGAGGCGGCCGAAGCCCGAACCCGCAACGACACGCACCCGACGAAAGGAAAGAAATGATGGCAGAGCTCGCTCGCGAGATCATGATCGACGCCACGCCGGAGACCATCTGGCCGTTCCTCACGGAACCGGCGAAGCATGTCGAGTGGGACGGAACGGTGGCAGAGATCGATCCGAGACCGGGGGGCGTCTACCGGGTGCTGGTGGCAGGCCGGTTCCAGTCGGCCGGCGAGTACGTGGAGGTCGTGCCCAACGAGAAGGTGGTCTTCACCTTCGGTTGGGAGCAGGAGGGACATCCCATCCCCGCCGGATCGACCACCGTCGAGATCACGCTGCACCGCGAAGGCGACAAGACGCGCCTACGGCTCGTTCATCGCGACCTCCCCGACGACGCGCTCGGCGATCACAGCAACGGTTGGGATCACTACCTCGGCAGACTGGCGATCGCAGCAACCGGGGGGACGCCCGGGCCGGACGTACCCCCGGCGGACGACCGGGCCACGGCATAGCCGACGCGACAAGGAGGAGGTCCACGGCATGACGACTCACTGCACCGGCACCCGCGAGGAGTGGCTCGAGGCCCGGCTCGAGGTGCTCAACGCCGAGAAGGAGCTGACTCGGCTGAACGACGACATCGCCCAGAAGCGGAGGGCGCTCCCCTGGGTGCGCATCGACAAGGAGTACCGCTTCGACACCGGGGAGGGCACCGCGACGCTCGCCGACTTGTTCCACGGTCGCTCGCAGCTGATCGTCTACCACTTCATGTTCGGGCCCGACTGGGAGGAAGGGTGCCCCAGCTGTTCCGGGGTCGCCGACGCCTTCGACGAGACCCACCTGCATATCCAGAACCACGACGTGGCGTTCACGGCGGTCTCCCGGGCCCCACTGGACAAGCTCCTCGGCTACCGGGAGCGGATGGGTTGGAGCTTTCCCTGGGTGTCGTCAGCCCGGACCGACTTCAATTTCGACTTCAACGTCTCGTTCACGGAGGAGTCGGTCGCGCTCGGTGGCTCGTACAACTTCAGACCGCTCGAGGGCTGGCAGGTCGACCCCGAGAACCTGCCGTTCGAGGGTCCCGGGCTGAGCGCCTTCGCGCAGGAGGACGGTGTCGTGTACCACACCTACTCCGCCTACTCACGGGGCCTCGACGCACTCTGGAGCATGTGGCAGTGGCTGGATCGTGCACCGCTCGGTCGCAACGAAGGAGACACGTCCTGGTTCCGGCGTCACGACCAGTACGACGCCAGCTACCGGTGAACCCGGTGGCCCGGGGTCAGGTGCCCGGCACGCTCCCGGACAGCCACCGGCGGAGCAGGTCGAGCGCGGCGATGGTCGCGTAGCTCCGCACCCGGACGCGATCGCCCGGAAGGGTGAACCGCACCGTCTCGACCCGTCCGGATCTGGCCAGACCGACGAACACGGTCCCCGGAGGCTGGCCGTCCTGCTCGGTCGGCCCGGCCACCCCGGTGATCGAGAGTCCGACGTCGGCGCCGAGCACCCGGCGGGCCCCCTCGGCCATGGCGCGGGCGGCCTGCTCGCTGACCACCGGCCCCTCGGTCACGCCGAGGACCTCGAACTTGACCTCGGACGCATAGCTCACCACCGCGCCCCGGAACCAGGCGCTCGCTCCGGGCACGTCGACCAGCCGGGACGCGGCGAGCCCGCCGGTGAGCGACTCGGCAAGGCCGAGGGTGAGGCCGTCCTTCAGGAGGGCCCGCGCCACCGCGTCCTCGATCGCGTCATCGTCGATGCCGAAGACGACATCGCCGGCCGCCGCGTGCAGGATCGAACGGATGGCCGCCTCGTGACCGTCGAGGAGCGCTGCGGCGGACTCCCGGTCGGCCGCACGAACGGTGACCCGCACCTTGATCCCCTCGATCCCGCTGGCGAGGAACGCGATGGTCGCGCCGCCCGACGGCCCGTCCCGCGGATCGCCGTCGGTCGACGGCGGGTCGTCGAGGCCGGCGACATAGCCGGCGAGGGTCTCACCGAGGTTGGACTCGCTCATCCCCCAGGTGCGGATGACCCGGCTCGCGATGACTCCCGACAACTCACCGCGCTCCGACATCCGCCGGGCCAGATCGAGCGAGACGGCCCGCTCGAACATGTCCGACATCTCGTAGGGGACGCCGGGCACCGCGTAGAGCACCTTGTGGCCGACCGGGCAGATCAGGCCCGGCGCGGTCCCGGTGGTCTGGGGGATGACCGTCGCCCCGGTGGGAACGTCGGCCTGGCGCAGGTTCGATTCCGACATGGCCCGCCCGCGGCTCGAGTACATGGCCTGCATCCTCGTGACCACCGACTCGTCCCGGACCAGGGGGACGTGCATCACCTCGGCGATCGCCTCCCGGGTGATGTCGTCCTGGGTCGGTCCGAGCCCTCCGCAGACGATGACCCCGTCGCCCCGGGCGAGCGCGGTCCGGAGCGCGAGGACGATCCGGTCGTGATTGTCCCCGACGGCCTGGTGGAAGTGGGAGGTGACGCCGATGGCCGCGAGGTGCTCCCCGAGCCACTGCGAGTTGGTGTCGGCGATCTGCCCGAGGAGCAGCTCGGTGCCGACCGCCACGATCTCGACGCGCACGGGTCGCTCAGCCGGCGGAGCCGGGACCGTCGAGTGCCGCGGGAACCTGTCGGTCGGGGTGCTGCTCGCGGGTCGCCCGGGCCGCCCTCGCGGCGCGCCGGCCGTCCATGAGGTACTGCGCGCCGGTGAACAGGGTCATCGCGGTGGCCACCCAGATGGCCGCGTCGAGGAGGCGGGTGCGGCCGGCCAGTGGCGGGGCCAGGCACATCCCGATGGCGATGTCCTGGAGCAGGGTCTTGAGCTTGGCCGAGTTGCGGGCCGGCACCGAGACGCCGTGCCGGGCGACCACCGCCCGGTAGACGCTCATGGCGATCTCCCGGGCGGCGATCAGCGCCACCGGGAGCCACCAGACGATCCCCTTGGCCACGAGGGCGAACAGCGCGCCGAGCACCACCACCTTGTCGGCCAGCGGGTCGAGGAACGCTCCGGATCGGGTGGTCCCCTGCCGGCGGGCCAGCCACCCGTCGATGCCGTCGGACAGCGCCAGGAGCCCCCCGAGGAAGAAGGTGATCCAGCTCGCCCCCCACACCATGATGAGGACGACGACCACCGGGGTGGCCAGCAGGCGCACCAGGGTGATCCCGTTCGCCGGGGTCAGGAGGGCCGAAGGTCCGAAGGTGGCGTCCCGACCGGCCGTCCCGGACGGGGCGCCGGCCGGGAGGCCCGGGGTGAGGGTCTCCCCGCTCACCGTGCGCCGCCGACGTCCACCGGGACCGGTTCGGCCACCAGGTCGGGCCCGTCCGCGCCGCACACGACCACGTCGGCGAAGCGACCCACCTCGAGATGGTCCGGCACCGCGACGATGCCGTCGATCTCGGGAGCCTCGCGGTACGAGCGGGCCTCGCCCGGGGCGTCCACCAGGACCTCGATCGAGGACCCGATCAGCTCCTCGCGCCTCGACGCGGTGATCGCGTCCTGGAGCTCGGTGCACTCGCCGATCCGTTCGGCGACCAGCTGCCCGGGGACCTGGTCGGAGAGGTCGGCGGCATGGGTTCCCGCCTCCTTGCTGAACGGGAAGAACCCGACCCAGTCCAGCCGGGCCTCCACGATCCAGGCCAGGAGCTGGTCGTGGTCGCGTTCGGTCTCCCCCGGGTAGCCGACGATGAAGGACGACCGGAAGGCCGCGGTGGGCTCGGCGGACCGGATCGAGCGGATCCGCTCGAGGAACCGCTCGCCGTCGCCCCAGCGGCGCATGCGGGCGAGGAGCGGTCGCGACACGTGCTGGAGGGAGAGGTCGAAGTACGGCACACCCGTGGCGAGCACGGCCTCGACCACCGCGCCGTCGAGGGCGGACGGGTAGAGGTAGAGGAGGCGGACCCACGGGACCCGCTCGGCGACCGCCGCCACCAGGTCGACGATGGGCCGACGCCTTCCCGCTGCGGATCGGTCCGGACGCGGTCGGGACTGCCCGGTCGAGCGGTCGAGCGCGAACGAGGCGAGGTCCTGGGCCACGAGGACCACTTCGGCGAGCGGCAACTCGCCCGTATCGAGCTGCTCGATCTCGTCGAGGATCGAGCGCACGCTCCGCGAGCGCTGCCGTCCGCGGAACGAGGGGATGGCGCAGAAGCCGCAATTGCGGTCGCACCCCTCGGCCACCTTCACGTACGACCAGGGCGTCGCCGACGCCGGGCGGGGCAGGTTCAACAGGTCGAACGACGGGAGAGCGGGCCCGGCCGGTCCACCCGCGGCGGGAGCGGGGGCCTTGCGGCCGAGCACCACCGGCGTACTCCCGGCGGTGAGCGGCGTCCCGAACGGGGCGACCAGATCGACCTCGGGAAGTGCCCGGGCCAGCTCGCCGCCGTACCGCTCGGCCAGACAGCCGGTGACCACCAGACGCGCACCGGGGTGCCGGGCGTCGGCCAGCGAGAGGACGGTGTCGATCGACTCCCGCCTGGCGGCCTCGATGAAGGCGCAGGTGTTGACCACCACCAGGTCCGCCTCCTCGGGGGAGTCCGCCGCCTCGAATCCGTCCCCGGTGAGCGTGCCGACCAGCTTGTCCGAGTCCACCTGGTTCTTCGGGCAGCCCAACGTCTCGATCCAGTACCGCTCGGCCACCAGGACAATCTACCGGCGGGACGGACCCGCCCCATGACGGCCCCGTGCCACCCCCCGGACGTGCGTTCCCGGGTGCCCGGGTCGGGGTGGTCACGCCACGGCCCGGCTGTGTCGCGGTGGGGGCGCCGGCGAATGCGGTCCCCCGCGAGCGGAGAGGGAGGGATTTGAACCCTCGGACCCGGTTACCCAGGTCAACTCATTAGCAGTGAGTCCGATTCGGCCGCTCTCGCACCTCTCCGTGCCTGTTCACGACCACGAGACGGGACGGGGACAGGGCTCGCCTAGCATACGGCAGCGGTGACCCTCACCTACGACCGAGTGACGGACGGCTCATTCGATCCAGGCGCAGAGCTCCGTGTCGTGATCGGTCGGCTGGATCAGGTGCCCGGTCGTGCTCGGGATGAGGGTCACCGAGTCGCCCGAGACCGCCTCGCAGATACGGACGTCCACGGGGCCACGATTGAAGATCACCCACAGGCTCCCCGCCTCCTTCGTCCCGATGCCGACCTCGCGGACCGAGACAGCGATCTCGTCGCTGAAATCGCCGGGGCCGGATCGGGGGAGACAGCCGATGACGATCGAACCGACGATCTCTTGGCTCATCAGATTCTCCTCGCAGGAGCGACGCGGACAGCAGGAGGGTAGTGGAGCAGGGCCCCGGTGGGCACCGCCTGCGGGTCCCGCCGGGGAGCGGTCCGGCCCCACCGGGTGCGGCCACCGGGGACACCCGCCCTGCTCAGCGGCCTGTCCGCACCGAGCCGACGGGTGGGTACCCCTCGCAGGCCCCACGGGGCTCCGCAGAACCCCCTGGGCGGTGTTGCGCCGGCGCCCCGCACGTGGTTTGCTGTTAGCACTCGACATCGCAGAGTGCCAACAACAACGGAGGAATACCTGATGGCCAAGCTGATCACGTTCGACGAGGAGGCCCGCCGGGCCCTCGAGAGCGGCATGAACAAGCTCGCCGACGCCGTGCGCGTCACCCTCGGACCGAAGGGCCGCAACGTCGTCCTGGACAAGAAGTGGGGCGCGCCCACCATCACCAACGACGGTGTCTCGATCGCCAAGGACATCGAGCTCGAGGACCCCTTCGAGAAGATCGGCGCCGAGCTGGTCAAAGAGGTCGCCAAGAAGACCGACGACGTGGCCGGCGACGGCACCACCACCGCGACCGTGCTGGCCTGGGCCATGGTCCACGAGGGGCTGCGAAACGTGGCCGCCGGGGCCAACCCGATGTCGCTCAAGAAGGGCATCGAGGCGGGGGTCGAGGCGGCGGTGGCCTCGCTGCGGGGCATCGCCCGGGACACCGACTCCAAGGACCAGATCGCGCAGGTCGCCTCGATCTCGGCCGCGGACACCGAGATCGGCGAGATGATCTCCGAGGCCATCGACAAGGTGGGCAAGGACGGGGTCATCACCGTCGAGGAGTCCCAGACCTTCGGGATGGACATGGACCTGGTCGAGGGCATGCGCTTCGACAAGGGCTACATCTCCCCCTACTTCGTGACCGACCCCGAGCGCATGGAGGCCGTCCTCGAGGACGCCTACGTGCTGCTGGTCGGCTCGAAGATCACCGCGGTGCGCGACCTCCTCCCGGTGCTCGAGAAGATCATGCAGTCGGGCAAGCCGCTGGTGATCGTCGCCGAGGACATCGAGGGCGAGGCACTCGCCACGCTGGTGGTCAACAAGATCCGGGGCACGTTCCGCAGTGTCTCGGTGAAGGCCCCCGGCTTCGGCGAACGGCGCAAGGCCATGCTCCAGGACATCGCGATCCTCACCGGCGGCCAGGTGGTCACCGAAGAGGTGGGCCTCAAGCTGGAGAACGTCGGGATCGAGCTCCTCGGCACCGCCCGCAAGGTCGTGGTGACCAAGGACGAGACGACCATCGTCGAGGGTGGCGGCTCGGACGACGAGATCAAGGGCCGGATCAACCAGATCAAGGCGGAGATCGAGAACACCGACTCCGACTACGACCGGGAGAAGCTCCAGGAGCGCCTCGCCAAGCTCTCCGGCGGCGTGGCCGTGATCAAGGTCGGGGCCGCCACCGAGGTCGAGCTCAAGGAGAAGAAGCACCGCATCGAGGACGCCGTGTCGACGACCAAGGCCGCCATCGAGGAGGGCGTGGTCCCCGGAGGCGGGGTCGCCCTGCTCCGCTCGCAGGCCGCCATCCTCGACGCCGCGGAGAAGCTCGACAACGACGAGGCCACCGGTGCGCGCATCGTGGCCCGGGCCGTCGAAGAGCCGCTCAAGCAGATCGCGGTCAACGCCGGTCTCGAAGGGGGGGTCATCGTCGACAAGGTGCGCAACCTCAAGAAGCCGGCCGAAGGGCTCAACGCGCTCACCGGTGAGTACGTCGACCTCTTCCAGGCCGGGGTGATCGACGCGGTCAAGGTGACCCGCTCGGCCCTCCAGAACGCGGCGTCGATCGCCGCCCTGTTCCTGACCACCGAAGCGGTCATCGTCGACAAGCCGGAGGAGTCGGCGCCCGCCATGCCGGGGGGCATGGACGACTTCTAGGGAGCACGCTGCAGCAAGCAGTGACACCGATGGGCGCCCCCGAGTGGGGCGCCCATCGGTCTCTTCCCTACACTGTGGGCGTGCCCGATCCCCTGGTGCCTTCGGTCGGATGGGGAGTCCTCCATCTGTTCTGCAAACTCTCCGGCTCGGCCGGTCCCGGCGGGGAGCCGCGATCCGATCCGGCCGCGGTGCTCCAGGCGGTCAAGGACGCCGAGGCCGAGCACGTCCAGGTGGTCACCGTCGCGCTGCTCGGGCACAAGGCCGATCTCGGGGTCATGGCGCTCGGGGCGGACCTCTGGCGGCTGCGCCGTCTCCAGTCCGACCTCCAGGCGGCCGGCCTGTCGGTGGTCGGCTCGTACGTCTCCCTGACCGAGGTGTCCGAGTACGCGGCAGGGATCCCCGACGAGATGAAGCAGACGCGGCTCTACCCCGACCTCCCCCCTCCCGGGATGACCGCGTTCTGCTTCTACCCGATGTCCAAGCGGCGCGGGGAGACCACCGGCTCCAACTGGTTCTCCATGCCCTTCGAGGAGCGCAAGGCGCTCATGTACGGCCACGGCGCCGTGGGCCGGACCTTCGCCGGGCGCATCGTGCAGGTCATCACCGGGTCGACCGGGATCGACGACTGGGAATGGGGGGTCACCCTCTTCGGGGTCCATCCCGACGACCTGAAGGAGTGCGTCTACACCATGCGGTTCGACGAGGGATCCGCCCGCTTCGCCGAGTTCGGGCCGTTCTTCACCGGGATGGTCGCGCCGGTGGAGGACGTGCTGGCACAGATCGCTCCCGGGGGGTGAGCCCGGTCCCCGCCGACCTCGAGCTGCTGCGCGCCGAGCTCCGCGGCCTCGGCCGGGTGGTGGTGGCCTTCAGCGGGGGTGCCGACTCGGCCTTCCTGGCCCGGGTGGCCACCGACGCGCTGGGCCGGGACCGCGCCCTCTGCGTGACCGCGGTGTCCCCCTCCCTCGCCCCCGAGGAGCTGGCCGACTGCCGGGCCCTCGCCGCCGAGTGGGGGCTCGCCCACCGCGAGGTGGCGACCGACGAGCTGGCCGACCCCTCGTACGCGGCCAACGACGGCAGCCGCTGCGCCCACTGCAAGTCGGCGCTGATGGCGGCCCTGGACCCGCTGACCGCGGCAGCGGGGGACGCCGGCGGCGAGGCGACGGTGGTGCTCGGGGTCAACCTCGACGATCTGGGGGACCACCGTCCCGGACAGGCGGCCGCCGCCGGGCGCGGTGCGGTGTTCCCTCTGGTCCGCGCCGGGTTCACCAAGGCCGACGTGCGGTCGTGGTCGCGCCGGCTCGGGCTCAGGACCTGGGACAAACCGGCCGCCGCCTGCCTCGCCTCCCGTGTGCCCTACGGTACGCCGGTGACCTTCTCCACCCTCGCCGCCGTCGCCCGGGCCGAGTCAGCGCTGCGCGCACTCGGCTTCCGTCAGCTCCGGGTCCGGCACTACGGCGACACCGCCCGCATCGAGCTCCCCGAGGAGGACCTGGCGGTCGCGGTGGCCCGGCGTGACGAGCTCACCGCCTCGGTGCACGGCGCCGGCTACCGGTACGTGACCCTCGATCTCGACGGCTTCCGCTCCGGGAACCTCAACGGGGCCCTCACCGCCGATGCCGGGTCCGGGAGCACCCGGTGATCGGGGTCCGGGTCAAGCTGACCTTCCCCGAGGAGCTGGTGCGCGAGCCGATCATCGCCCGGATGGTCACCGAGCTGCACGTCGTGCCCAACATCCGGCGGGCCGACGTCGGCGAGACCTCCGGGTGGATCATCTGCGAGCTCGACGGGGACGGTGCCGTCGTCGAGCGGGCTCTCGAATGGCTCCGGGCCGAGGGGGTCCAGGTCGACCTGCTCGGCGACGTGGTCGAGAGCTAGGCCGGGCGCCGGCGGGCGATCGCCGGGGGCACCCACGCCGACCGGCCGCCGCACGGCGGGGACCCCGGCAGTTCAGGCGGGCCGGTCGTCCGGGTTCCGGATGGTCCAGCCCGCGCCCGAGACCTTGCGGGGCTCGTAGAAGAGACAGCCGTCGGGGCAGGCGAACGGGATCTGCTCGTTGGCGCCCATGCGGCACTTCTCGAGCTTCTCCTCGTGGGACGTGGTCTGCATGATGTAGTGACGGCAGTCGGCGTGAACGGCCATTCCCCATTCTGCCCGACGATGGACGCCCAGCGGGGGCAGTGCGGTAGCGTCGTCCCCGTGGACGCACCCTCCGAGAAGCAGCTGCTGCGCTGGAGCGAGACGCTGGCCGGCATCGCCCGGACCGGGCTCGGGTTCACCGAATCCCTCTACGAACGTGAGCGCTTCGAGGAGGTCCTGCACGTCGCGGCCGACATCCGCATGGCGCTCGACGACATCGACGGCGCCCAGGACGTGCACGGCATCGTCGAGGAGTGGCTCGACACGGTGGGTGCCGGGGTCCCCGGGTACGTCACCCCGAAGGTGGCCGTCGGTGCGGCGGTCGGGAACGACAAGGGTGAGATCCTGCTCGTGCGGCGGGCCGACTCGGGAGTGTGGCTCTACCCGACCGGTTGGGCAGACATCGGCTACTCGGCCGCAGAGGTCGTGGTCAAGGAGGTGCTCGAGGAGACCGGCATCGAGGCCGAGGTGGTCCGCCTGATCGCCGTCCTCGACGGGCTCCGCCTCGGGATCAGCCGGATCCCCCTCTACTCGCTGGTCTTCCAGTGCCGCGCAGTCGGCGGCGAGCTCCGGGCGCACCCGCTCGAGTGCTCCGACGTCGGCTGGTTCTCGCTCGACGAGCTCCCCTATCCGCTGGCCGGAGCCGAGCGGTGGGGTGCCCACGTGTTCGCCGCGCTGCGGGGCGATCCGATCGAGGTGCTCTACGACCCGGTGCGCTCGCCGGTCTGGCGCGGGGATCCCAGCAAGGGATGAGGCCGTCCGGTCCCGGCGGTCCGCGCAGACGTCGGCCGTGAACCGTCCGGTCGGCTCGTCGGTCGGCTCGCCCGTCGGCTCGCCCGCGTCGAGCGGGGTCGGGGTCGTGGTCGTGGTCGAGGAGGTCCTCCAGGTGACCCCCGAGCTGGTCGAGGCGTTCGGCCGGTTGATCCCCCAGCTCTCCTCGTCCTCTCCGCCGGCCGATCGCGACGAGCTGGCGGCGATCGTCTCCTCCGATGCCGGCTTCCTGTTCGTCGCCAGGGACGGCTCGGGCAGGATCGTCGGGACCCTGACCCTCGCGGTCTTCCGGATCCCGACCGGCGTCCGGGCCTGGATCGAGGACGTGGTGGTGGACGGAGCGGCCCGCGGCGCAGGCGCGGGTGCGGCGCTGGTCCGGGCCGCCCTCGAGCGGGCCGCGGCCCTCGGCGCGAAGACGGTCGACCTCACCTCACGCCCGAGCCGCGAGGAGGCCAACCGGCTCTACCTGCGGATGGGCTTCGAGGCCCGCAGCACCAACGTGTACCGGTACGACCTCGGGGGGTGACCCGGGGCTCAGGGGCGGCTCGGTCGGTGCGGTCGCCGTTCGGACGAGCGGTGTCAGTCCGGCAGGATTCCCGTCGCGGAGGTGGCGGTGAAGACGGCGATGAGCCGCCGGTCGTCGACCATGGCCCGTCGGTAGGCCGCCCAGTCCTCGTGCTCACCGTTCCCGCGGCGGTAGTACTCGACCAGCAGATCGGCCACCGGACCGTCGGGCGTCGTGGCGACGTCGCTCAACTCGACCGTCCCGTCCAGGCTGACCCAGGTGTAGGCGTTGTCGCCGGGCACGTACAGCGCCGCCCTCGGGTCCCGCCGCAGGTTCCTCGTCTTGGCCCTGGTGTCGGTCAGCGAGATCGTGAACCGGTCGCCATCCGGGACGAAGAGGATCATGGACTGCTGGGGGCGGCCGTCCGCCCGGAGCGTGGTCAGGAGGCCGTGGTTCCTCCCGCCGGCGAAGCTGAGGGCGCGGGCAAGGTCCATGTCGGCGACACTACCCGGCTCGGGGATCAGCCGATCTTGACCAGGTCCACGACGAAGATGAGCGTCTCGTCGGGCGCAATGCCCGATCCCGAAGGCGGACTCGCCCCGTAGGCGAGGGACGGCGGGATGATCAGCTCACGTCGGCCGCCGACCTTCATCCCGACCACTCCCTGGTCCCAGCCGGGGATCACCGCGCCCTCCCCGAGGTTGAACTGGAAGGGCTGGCCGTGGTCCCAGGATGCGTCGAACTGCTTCCCGGTCGAGTAGGCGACCCCCACGTACTGCACGGTCACGCTGTCGCCGGCCTTGGCCGCCGGGCCGGTGCCCACGATGAGATCCTTGGATGCGAGCTGGGTCGGCGGAGGGCCGGGCGGAACGGTCACCGTCGGCTTGATGCCGAAGGTGCCGGCCGGAGAGGGGTCGGCGATCGCTGCGGTGGTCGTCGACGTCGTGGGCGGGGTGGTGCCCGGGCCGCTCGTGGTCGGACTCGAGGACGAGCTGCCGCATCCGGCCAGCCCGAGCACGCAGAGGGCCAGGAGCGGGATCGACCGGGTGCGCAGGCGGGTCATCTGAGGGTTCCTTTCGGGTCGGTGCGTCGTCCGGGGCCACCGCGTCCGGCCGTCCGGTTCGCCAGACGGTAGCCGCGCCACGACGCCGACGGGTCGGCACCCGGGCGCCGCCCCCGCGTCGCCCGGGCGTCGCTCCGTCACACCCCCCCAGCCTTCCGTCACACCCCCCTGGAAGCATGGCCCCATGCTCATCGACGGGCTCCGCCGGGTCACCGACCATCTCCGGTCCTCCCTGGCCGACCTCGACCCCGAGCGTCTCAGCGGAGGCGACGCCGCCTGTCTGCTCGAGGCCTATGCGGAGGTCGAGCGCCTGGCCGCGGCCGGCAAGCTCCTCGCGGCACGCCGCGTGGAGTCCTCCAACATCTGGCGGCGCACCGGCCACCGCTCCGCGGCCGCCCACGTCGCCGAGGCCACCGGCACCGGACTGGGGCCGGCGATCACCGCGCTCGAGACGGCCCGGAATCTCGGCTCCCTGCCCGCCACCGATCAGGCGGTGCGTCAGGGAAAGCTCTCCGAGAGCCAGGTCAAGGAGATCGCCGGCGCGGCGATCCTCGAGCCCGGTGCCGAGCACGACCTGGTGGAGACGGCCGGTCGACAGCCGCTCAGCGTCCTCAAGCTCCGCTGCCGTCGGGTGAAGGCGGGCCGCCAGGACCAGCACAGCTCCTACGAGGCCATCCGGAGGGGCCGCTACCTCCGCAACTGGGTGGACGGGGACGGAGCGGTCCGCTTCGACGCCCGCCTCACCCCGGACGAGGGAGCCCGCCTCCTGGCCTCGGTCAAGGGGGAGGCCGACCGCATCGCCGCCGACGCACGCCGGGCCGGCCTCCACGAGGCGCGCCGCGCCCTCGACGCCGACGCCCTGGTCTCTCTGGCGTGCGGCGGGGCGAGCGCAGGCGGTCACGGAGCCGACGGTCCCGGGGCCATGGTCCACGTCCGTGTCGACCACGCCGCGCTGGTCCGCGGCCGGGTCGAGCCGGGGGAGCTCTGCGAGATCCCGGGGATCGGCCCGATCCCGGTCGAGGTGGCACGGCGTCTGGCGGTCGACTCGATCCTGAGCGTCCTCGTCACCGACGGGGTCGACGTCACCGGTGTGGCCCACACCGGCCGCACGATCCCGGCACCGCTCCGAAGGGCCCTCGCCGAACGGGATCCGGTCTGCGTCGTCCCCGGGTGCGGCAGCCGCGAAGGCTTGGAGATCGATCATGTGACCCCGTACGCCGACGGCGGGAAGGCGAGCATGGAGAACCTGGTCCGGCTCTGCCATTGGCACCACTACCTCAAGACGCACCACCGGCACGGCCTCGAACACGACGGTGACGGCTGGCGCTGGATCGCGCCCGACGATCCACCCAGGGTGCCGCCGCGGATCCTCCGGTCGGGTTGAGGACACCTACGCGGGTTCGTCGTCCCCCTCGAACACATCGGCTCCGGCGCCTTCAGGGGTCGCGCCGTGCTCCGACCGCCAGAGCGCTTCCGCGCGGAAGGCAAGCTCGCGGAGGGGCCTCCCGGTCCGCCGGGCTGCCAGCCTCACGTCCTCGTGCTCGGCCTTGATCCGGTCCGCGCTCACCTTGACGCGGATCAGCTGACCGTCCACCAGGACCGACTCGATCGAGCGGGCCGCAGGCCACCGTTCGCCCGTGCTGAGGCGCACCCCGAGCGAGCCGGTCTCCGACCGCAGGACGCCGCGCAGCTCGCGGACCCGGGCCGGGTCGCAGAGGACGTGGACCAGGTGTCCCGGCCGGCCCTTCTTCATGAGCACGGGCGACAGCCAGGCATCGTGGGCCCCGGCCTCGAGCAGGCGCTCGATCGCGTGGGCGAGCTGCTCGCCGGTGGCGTCGTCGACGGCCACTTCGAGGAGCGCGACCGGCTGCCCGGCGTCCGCCTCCGAGCCGTCGGGGTCCCCCGGTGAGACCCCTCCCGGCGCGTCGGTCCGCCGACCGGTGACCACCTGGGTGCAGTTGGGCAGCTCATCGAGCTCGCGCCGTCCGGCACCGAACCCCTGGCGGTCCACCAGCATGGGCGGCATCGGGCCGTAGCCCGAGGAGAGCGCCGCCAGGAGCGCGGCGCCGGTCGGTGTGGTGAGCTCGACGGCGATGTCCCGGCCCCAGGTGGGCACGCCCTTCAGGAGCCCGACCACTGCCGGAGCCGGGTTGGGGAGCATCCCGTGGGCAGTCCGCACCATCCCCATCCCGATAGCCACCGGACTGGCCCGCACCTCGTCGATGTCGAGGACCTCGAGGGCCGCGGCGGTCCCGACCACGTCGATGATCGAGTCGTGTCCACCGACCTCGTGGAAGTGGACCTGGTCGATCGGGCGGCGGTGGATGCCGGCCTCGACCTCGGCGAGCGCTCCGAAGGTCGCCAGGGCACGGGCGGCGACCCGCTCGGGCAACCGTGCCTCCTCGACCAGCCCCACGATGTGCGCGTAGGTGCGGACGACCACGTGGTCCTGGACCGTGACCACCGCCCGGCTGGCCGCGATGCCGCCCCGGAGCACCGGTTCGACCTCGAGGGCCCACCCGCCGAACGGGAGCCGTTCGAGCAGCGCGAGCACCTCGTCGATCTCGGCGCCGGCGTCGATGAGGCTGCCGAGGGCCATGTCCCCGGCGATCCCTGCGAAGCAGTGGAACCAGGCGAGCGAGCGAGCGCCGTGAGCGGGCGGTGGGACGGGCCTCACGACCGGCGTGCGCACTCTCCTCACGCCATCCTCCTCACGCCGTCCTCCTCACACCGTCGTCCTCACGCCATCCTCCTCACGCCGTCCTCCTCACGCCGTCCTCCTCACGCCGTCCTCCTCACGGCAGCATCCGGGCGACCGCACACGCTGCGCCGAAGCCGTTGTCGATGCCGACGACGGTGATTCCCGCCGCGCACGACGCGTGCATGGCCAGGAGGGCGGTGACGCCTTCGAGCGCCGCGCCGTACCCGGTGCTGGTCGGGACGGCGACGACCGGAGCGGGTGTGATCCCACCGACCAGGCTGGCGAGCGCGCCCTCCATCCCTGCCACCACCACGACCGCGTCGGCCTCGGCCAGCTCCTCGGCCGAGGCCAGCATCCGATGCACGCCGGCCACGCCGCAGTCGGGGAGCAGCGTCGGACGGAACCCGAGCGCGGTGAGGGTGGCCTCGCACTCACGGGCCACGGGCAGGTCGGAGGTCCCGGCGGTGACCACCAGGGTGCGGGACGGGCGCGCGGCGGCGGGGCGCCACACCACGGTCGAGAGCTCCCCCCTGACCTGGTCGGCGCCGGTGGCCGTTCCGGTGACCGTCCGCAGGCCACCGGGGTGGTCGGCCGTGACGGCTCCCACCTGTTCCCCGTCGGCACGGGTCAGGATCACCGGGGCACTGCCGGTGGCGCCCTCCGCCGGGGTGCCGCCGGGCACCGCGGTGCCCTCGGCGAGGAGCTCACCCACGATCGCCGCGCACTGGGCTGCCGACTTGCCCTGCCCGTAGACGGCCTCGGGAAGACCCAACCTCAGGTGCCGGTGGTGGTCCACCTTGGCGAACCCGAGATCGGCGAACGGGAGGCGCCGCAGTCGGAGGACTGCGTCGTCGGGGGTGCACCCGCCCGAGCGCACGTCGTCGAGCAGGCGTTGCAGCGCAGGTTCGTCCATGATGTTCACTATCCTGCCTGTGCATGGCCGAGGACGCACCTCCTGGTATCCCGCCTGGCCGGCCGCTCCGGATCGGGTTCCTCGGCCCGGAGGGGACCTTCACCGAGGAAGCCCTCCTCCGCGAGCCCGAGTACGCCGACGGTGAGATCGTGCCCCTCGACTCCCTCGCCGACGTGCTCGAGTCGGTGGTCCGGGCCGACGTCGACCTCGGCTTCGTGCCGCTGGAGAACGCGATCGAGGGCACCGTCCGGGACATCATCGACAGCCTGGTCTTCGATTACGACCTGCGGATCCAGCGGGAGGTCGTCCTCGACGTCCACCTCCACCTGATGGCCGCACCGGGCACCGCGCTCAGCGACGTCGAGCGGGTGGCCTCGATCCCCGTGGCGACGGCCCAGTGCCGCCGATTCCTCAACGAGCGTCTGCCCCAGGTGGAGACGGTGGCCACCAACTCCACGGCCGACGCCGCCCGCCTGCTCGGCGAGGGCGACCCCTCGATGACCGCGCGCCCGACCGCGGCCATCGCTCCCCGCCTGGCTGCCAAGCTCTACGGTCTCGAGATCCTGGCGGACAACATCGAGGACCACCCGGACAACCAGACCCGGTTCGTCTCGCTCGCCCGGACCGGCATCCCCGCCCGGACCGGCCACGACCGCACCAGCATCGCCTGCTTCCAGAGCGCAGACCACCCGGGAAGCCTCTACGCCATCCTCGGCCACTTCGCCGCCCGCAGCATCAACCTGACCAAGCTCGAGTCACGGCCGACCAAGCAGGCGCTCGGCGACTACTGCTTCATCATCGACTTCGAAGGCCACATCGGCGACGCGGTGGTGGCCGACTGCCTCGCGGATCTGCACGCCGAGCTTGCAGGGGTCAAGTTCCTGGGGTCGTACCCGGTCGCCGGTCCCGCGGGAGCGGCCATACGCGAAGAGGCCGACCAGTCCCGGCGCCACGCCACTGCGTGGATGGAGGGGCTGCGGGGCGAGATCGCCACGCGCCGGTCCGGCCCGGGCCCGCCGGCGGGGAGCGAACGTGCGTGACCGAGCTCGTCTCGTGCCGGGCAGCGCGATGCCGTGCAGCTACCCTGACGCGCGCCGGGAGGGATGGCAGAGCGGACAAATGCGCGGCTCTTGAAAAGCCGTGAGGTGCGAGCCTCCGTGGGTTCGAATCCCACTCCCTCCGCTGTTGTGATGTCTCAAGACATCGGAGACCGGTGTCTGGTTCCAGTGCACCGGCTGCGGACATCCCCTTGCCGAAGGCGCGCTCGGGAGGACGTTTGTCTCCGCCAGAGGATCCTGGCCAAACTCCTTGGATTGGTAGCATCCGGCCATGACCGACATCCGGGAAGACACGGTCACCGCCCTCGAAGAGGTGGCCGATGCGCTGAAAGATGCGCAGCGCGCCCTGCGGGTTGCCGAAGTTGCCGCGCGCAAGGCATTGCGAAGCGAGAGCCGAGGAGTTCCCGATGCCACTGTGCTGCGGAACACACGGGTGGCCGACTATCGACCAGATGTAGACGAGGCCCTCACGAACCTCGAGCGAGCGCGCCACAGGGTGCTCGTGGCGAACTTCCGGGTTGCTCTCGGGGACGGAATGTCCATCTCGGAGCTTGCCCGCAACTACGGCTTCTCACGCCAGCGTGCCGCACGGTACGCCAAGGAGGCTCAAGGAGGTGGTTGGGGTTCGGGGAAGTCGGACGCTCGCACAGTTGTTCGAGGTCTTCAGCGGTCCGGGCGCCGATCGGACGACGGCGAAGTGACACGTCCTGAAGCTGCCGCCGGTTTCGAGCCTCCGATGAGGGACTGCTCCCTCTGAGGGTTGGAAAGCAGTCCCAATCGCCGAGCCCGAAATGCCGAACACGGCGTCGGAATTCGCCAACAATTTGGGAACGGGCGGCAGGGATTCGACCGGGCACGGGCTCAGATCGCCGTCGACAAGACCCACTAGCCTGACGACCGGTGGAAGACCGCTGTACGCCACGGCTGTATCTCGAACTCGGGGGTGGAACCGAGGGCGACGGCGCGCGCCGGGCAGCCGAGCTGCAACGCGATCCCGGTGTAGGCCGGACCTCGTGGTGGGCCAACTGTGTTCCGGGGCGCACCGAACTTCCAATGCGCGTGCCGGATGGGCCGCTGCTGGTCGTTGCCGAGTTGAACGAGACCTGCGCGCTCCCCGTCCCCGGGCAGGACGCCACGGCGGTGTGCTTCCGCCGGCACCGGCGCCCGAGCCAAGGCGTCCTGACCGGCCGACCGACGACGGGACTGCTGGTCGTCTGGATCAGCCCCCGCACACCCGAAGAGGCTGAGACCCTCCGTGACTGGGGCGATTTCGTGCACATTCGCCACATCGCCGCAGCCGGGATCCCGGGGTTCACGCAGATCTCGGTCTACGAGAACGAGAGGTCCGGCGACCCGCAGTACATGCACTTCTACGAGTTCGACTCCGACGATGCCGAGGCCACCTACCAGACGATGGTGGACTTCGTCGCGCCACGGCTCGGGGGTGTCGCGAGCGAGGAGTTCACCGACTGGGCCGATTGGCGGAAGCCGGGTGGGCGGCTCTTCTACTGCAACACGTTCCGTCTGGCGGGCGATACGGGCTCCGGATCCCCACCGTCGGGCGGCACCGGGTAGGGCCCGCGATCGCGACACGATGTGTCGTTTCGCTTCACGACCGGTCGCGGCTGACCCGGGCGCGCTCGGACAGAAGGGCGCGCTCCTGGCCGTTCGTTGCCAATGCCGCCGCCCGCTGGAACTCCGATGCCGCCTCGCCGTGATGGCCCAGCCGGTCGAGCAGGTCGCCTCGCACGCTGTAGAGGAGGTGGTAGCGCTCGAGCGTTCCGGTATCGACGAGGGCGTCCACCAGAGCCAGGGCTTCTGTGGGACCCGAGGCCCACGAGACCGCGACGGCGCGGTTGAGTTCGACGATCGGCGAGGGTGTGACGCCGGCGAGCATCGTGTAGAGGGCGACCAGCTCGTCCCAGTCGGTCTCCTCGGGCCGGAACGAGCGGGCGTGGCACGCGGCGATGGCGCCCTGCAGGGTGTAGGGACCTCGAGTCTCGGCGAGCTCGTCGGCACGGGTCAGCGCAGCTTCGCCCCGCGCGATGTGGAGGCGATCCCACGTGCGGCGGTCCTGGTCGAGGAGCAAGACGGGCGCGCCGGCGGGACCGATGCGGGCGTTCAGACGGGAGGACTGGAACTCCATGAGCGCGACAAGGCCGTGTACCTCGGGTTCGTCGGGCACGAGGGCGGCGAGCACGCGGCCGAGGCGGAGTGCCTCGCCGCAGAGCTCGGGCCGCACCCAGTCCTCGCCGACGGTGGCCGAGTAGCCCTCGTTGAAGACCAGGTAGATGACCTCGAGCACCGCACTCAGCCGCGAAAGACGATCCACGCCGACCGGGACCTCGAAGCGGACACCGGCCCGGGCGATGGTCTTCTTGGCCCGCACGATGCGCTGCGCGATCGTGGCTTCGGGGACGACATAGGCCCGGGCGATCTCGGGCACTGTGAGCCCGCCGACGAGACGTAGGGTCAGCGCCACCCGGGCGGGCACCGAAAGGACGGGGTGGCACGCCACGAAGATCAGGCGGACTCGATCGTCGTCGATCTCCTCGCTCGACACCGTGCAGAGCACCGCGTCGTCCTCGGGCCCGACCGTCGGACGAACCGATTGCTCGCGCCCGATCTGGGCGTACTTGGCGGACAACGTGCGGTGGCGGCGGTAGGCGTCGATGGCCTTTCGTTTCCCGACGGCAGTGAGCCATGCGCCGGGGTTCTGCGGGCTCCCGTCGCGGGGCCACTGACGGAGTGCGTCCACCAGCGCGTCCTGGGCAAGCTCCTCGGCAAGAGCGATGTCGCCGGTGAACGCGGCCAGCACCGCGACCACCCGGGGAAACTCGACCCGGTAGACGGCCTCGATCGCAGCGGTTGAATCGGTGGGCGGCACCCCACCGATTCAACCACCGCCTCGCGCACTGAACAGGACGTGGACCGACGCCGGTCAGACCACCGGGCGGACCCGCACCTCGCCCTCGCCCAGGACGCCGAGGAAGCGCTTGGACCACTCGACGGCCTCGGGAAGGTCGCGGCAGTCCATGATCGCCCAGCCCCCCACCAGCTCCTTGGCCTCGGCGAAGGGCCCGTCGACTACTGAGTACTGCCCCTCCTTCAACGTGATCCGGGCGCCCTCGGAGGTCGGGGCGATGCCACCGGTGGCGACGATGATGCCGGCTTTGGTCGCCTCCTCCACGAAACGACCCATCGTCTCGTAGAGTTCGGGGGACGGGGGCTCGGTCGGGGACTCCGCCTCGTTGGCCAGGGTGTATCCCAGGAATCGCATGGTCTGCTCCGTTTCTCTCCTTCGTGGGCGGCGTTCGCCTCACGCTGCCAGAGCGTCGAACGGGCCGGGTCTGGATCGACACATCGGCGGAGAAATTCCGGATGGCCCAAGACGGGGCCCACCTGGAACGCCTGGAACGCCTGGAACGCCTGGAACGCCTGGAACGCCTGGAACGCCTGGAACGCCTGGAACGCCTGGAACGGCACGGCGTGCTCGCAGTCCGCAGTCACGCCGCCCGAGCGGTCGGACCGGTTGGACCGCTCGATGATGATCCCCTGCTCTCCCTGGTCAGACATGGATGGCGGGGATATGGTCCAGGTGTACCCAGCGAGCGACACAGGAGGTTCAGATGGCCGACGACTCCACCGCCACTGACGCCCAGGCACTTCTCGCCCATGGGGCAGGCCACTGGACCCTCGACCCCGCCGGCTCGTCGATCAGGTTCCACGTCAAGCACTTCTGGGGGTTGATCACCGTGCACGGACGCTTCGAGAAACTCGAGGGCGACGGCACCGTCGACCCGGACGGGACCGTCTCGGGTCGCCTGACCATCGACGCCACCTCCCTCACCACCAAGAATCGCAGGCGCGACAAGCACCTCCGCTCCGCGGACTTCTTCGATGTCGAACACCATCCAACGGTGACGGTGACCGTGGACGCGCTCATCCCCGAGGGCGAACGGGGATTTCGTGGCCGTGTCAGCCTCGAAGCGGCCGGTCGTCGGGCCGATCTTCAACCGACGATCGACGTGGTGAGCGCTTCCAACGACGCCGTCGTCGTTCACTCGGAGGCGGTGGTCGACCGAACGTTGTTCGACATGACCTGGAACCCGCTCGGGATGACGTCGTCCCAAGCGCGAGGTGAGGTCACGGCCCGCTTCGTGCGGCGCTGACCCGTCACCTCACCCTCGGTCGGAACACCCTGTCCGTGGCTCCTCTCCACGGGAGATCCGCCCAAGGCGGTCTCCGACGCGGCGACCTCGTCCGCCGCGGGCACCGGACCGGCGAACCGGCTCCGCGGAGGCCCGAGAGCCGGTCGTCACGCTGGCCTCCCTGCTGGGTGGGCTGGCGCCCTGCAAGACTGCAGCGATGGACGTCCATCTGGTCGATGGCACGTACGAGCTCTTCCGGCACTTCTTCGGTCAGCCGCCCCGAGCCGCCGACGACGGGAGCGAGATCGGTGCGGCCCGCGGTGTGGTACTCACCCTCCTCGGCATGCTCGGCGACGGGGTCACCCACGTCGGGGTGGCCACCGACCGGGTGATCGAGTCGTTCCGCAACGACCTCTGGCCCGGGTACAAGACCGGGTCCGGCATCGATCCCCTGCTGCGGTCGCAGTTCGAGATCCTGGAGACGGCCGTCGAGGCGCTCGGTGTGGCGCTCTGGCCGATGGTCGAGCTCGAGGCCGACGACGCACTCGCCTCCGCGGCGGCCGTTGCGGCGGACGACCCGGACGTCGATCGTGTCGTCATCTGCACGCCCGACAAGGACCTCGCCCAGTGCGTGCGCGGCGAGCGGGTGGTCCAGCTCGACCGCAGGAGCGGCACCATCAGCGACGAATCCGGCGTCTGGGCGAAGTTCGGGGTCGCGCCCCTCTCGATCCCCGACTGGCTCGCGCTGGTCGGGGACTCGGCCGACGGGTTCCCCGGGCTGGCCGGGTGGGGTCGGCGGTCGGCATCGGCGGTGCTCGCCCACTACGGGAGCATCGACGAGGTGCCGGACCAAGTCGCCGACTGGGACGCGGACGTGCGGGGGGCGGTCCGAGGTGCGGCCAAGCTGGCGGAACGGCTGGCGAGCGAGCGAGAGCGGGCCGAGCTGTTCCGGGTCCTCGCCACGCTCCGCATCGAGCGGGCACTCCTCCCCGACGTGCGCGCGCTCGAGTGGCAGGGGCCGACCGCGAGCTTCGGGGAGGTCTGCGCCCACTTCAGGGACCCGGTGATGGCGCAGCGCGCGGAGGCCATGCGGCCCGGCTGAGGGTCAGCCCTTCGACGCGAAGACCTCGTCCAGCTCGGCCGGGACCGGCGTATCCAGCTGGGAGTACACGCACGACTCGGGCGTGCGGTCCGGCCGCCACCGGACGAACGAGGTGGCGTGGCGGAACCGGTCCCCCTGGAGGTGGTCGTAGGACACCTCGGCGACCAGCTCCGGCCGGAGCGGCTCCCAGCTCAGGTCCTTCCCACCGGTCCAGCGACTCTGCCCGCCGGGCACGCGACCGGCCGGCTCCTCCCCCATCTGCCAGGGGTGCCCGGTGTGCGCGCCCGCCCGGTACGGCTCCAGGGTGCCGACGAACTCCTCACGGCGTGCCGCGCTGAACCCCGAGGCGACTCCGACATGGTGGAGGACGCCCCGGTCGTCGAAGATCCCGAGGAGGAGCGATCCGACGACACCGCCCACCTTGTGCCATCGGAACCCGGCGACGACGCAGTCGGCGGTGCGCTCGTGCTTGACCTTGATCATCGCCCGCTTGTCGGGCTGGTAGTGCAGGTCGCCGGCTTTGACCACCACTCCGTCGAGGCCGGCGCCCTCGAACCGCGAGAACCAGTCCCGGGCCACGTCGACGCTGGTGGTCACCGGTGTGAGGTGGACCGGGGGCCTGGCCTTGCGGAGCGCCTTCTCCAGGGCGCTGCGCCGGGCGGCGAACGGCCCGTCCATCAGGCTCGCGTCCCCGAGCGCGAGCAGGTCGAAGGCGACGAACGAGGCCGGCGTCGACCTCGACAGGAGCAGCACGCGTGACTCGGCCGGGTGGATCCGCTGCGACAGGGCGTCGAAGTCGAGGCCGGAGGGTCCGGCGATCACGATCTCCCCGTCGAGGACGCACCGCTCGGGCAGGTTCGCCTGCAACGAGTCGACCAGCTCGGGGAAGTAGCGGGTGAGTGGCTTCTCGTTGCGGCTGCCGAGGACGACGTCGTCACCGTCGCGGAAGACGATGCACCGGAACCCGTCCCACTTCGGCTCGTAGTGGAGGCCGTCCCCCTCGGGCAGCTCCCGGGCCAGCTTGGCCAGCATCGGCGAGACCGGGGGCACGACGGGGAGCGTCACCGGCAAATGGTACGGCTATGCCGCGTGGCCGGCGGTCCAGGCGAGGAACTCGTCGAGCGGCAGGGTGTTCATGACCCGGTCCTCGGGAACGCCCGCCAGGGCGGCCCGTTCGCAACCGTTGCGCTGCCATTCGAGCTGGCCCGGCGCGTGGGCATCGGTGTCCACCACCACCACACAGCCCAGCGAGAGGGCGAGGTCGAGCAGCGGCTCGGGGGGGTCGAGGCGCTCCGGTCGCGAGTTGATCTCGACCGCCGTTCCGGTCCGGGCGCACGCGCCGAAGACCGCGTCGGCGTCGAAGGTGGACGGTGGGCGGCCCCGACCGACCAGGATCCGACCGGTGCAGTGGCCGAGGATGTCGGTGTGCGGGCTCTCGACGGCGCGCACCATCCGCCTGGTCATCTCGGGCGCGTCCATCCGCAGCTTGGAGTGCACGCTCGCGACGACCACGTCGAGCTGGGCGAGCAACGCCTCGTCCTGATCGAGCGAACCGTCCTCCAAGATGTCGACCTCGATCCCGGTGAGGATGCGGAACGGTGCGAGCTCGGCGTTCAGTTCCGCGACGATCTCGAGCTGCTGGCCGAGGCGGGTCGGCATCGAGCCCGTGGGCGACGGTGAGCCGCGGACTGTGGTCGGTGAGCGCCCAGTACCGGTGTCCGAGGTCTCTCGCCGCCTCGGCCATCTCGCGGATGGGGCTCCCGCCGTCCGACCAGTCGGAGTGGCTGTGGCAGTCCCCCTGCAGCCGGTCGAGGAGGGCGGCCGCCGCGTCGCTCAGCGGGGACACCTCGACCGACTCGAGCGTGGCCAGGTACGCCGGCGTGGACCCGCCGAGCGCCTCGGTGATCACCTGGGCGGTCGTCTTCCCGACGCCGGGGATCTTCTGGAGCCGGGCCGGCGTCATGCCGGTCAGCTCGGCGTCGGGGAGGCCGGCGATGGCCGCGGCGGCGTTGCGGAACGCCCGCACCTTGTAGGACTCGGCCCCGTCACGCTCGAGGAGGTAGGCGATGCGGCGCAGCGCGTCGACCGGGTCCACGACCACTATCCCTTCTTGGCGCGGCTCGGGGAGACCCGGGTCGGCTCGTCGGGCTGCTTGGGGTACTCGGGAGGCCACGGCGCGTCGTGCAGGCCGTCGGCCCGGTCCCGCGCGGCCATGTCCAAGAGCGGTTGGAGCGACTGGGGGTCGGTCGGCGATCCCCGCCCACGGATCGCCGCGGCGCCGCAGCAGCTCGGGAACGGTCCGGATGGTCAGCTGCCTCGGGATCGACGCCGGCGATCTCCTCCCAGGCGAGCGGGGTCGAGACCTGGCCCCCCACCCGGGGCGCGGGCGAACCAGGCGCCGAAGACCGTCTTGTGCGGGCGCGTTCTGGTTGAAGTCGACGAAGATCCGCTCGCCCCGCTCCTCCTTCCACCAGTTGGCCGTGATCAGGTCGGGGTGCCGGCGCTCGAGCTCGCGGGCCAGGGCGACCGCCCCCGCTCGGACCTCGAAGCTGTCCCAGCGGTTCTCGAGGCGGACGTAGACGTGCAGGCCGCGGTTGCCGGTGGTCTTCGGGTAGCCGGCGATGCCCAGCTCGTCGAGGAGCGCCCGCACGTGCACGGCCGCCACCCGGATCTCGTCGAAGGACGTCCCCGGCTGGGGATCGAGGTCGATACGGAGCTCGTCGGCGTGGGCCGGGTCGTCCGCCCGGTACGGCCACAGGTGCAGGCCGAGGCACCCGAGGTTGACCGCCCAGAGCACGTGCGCGAGGTCGGCGACGACCAGGGCGTTCGAGCGTCGTGCCGTTCGGGGTGGTGACCACGGTGGTCTGGAGCCACTCCGGCGCGTTGGCGGGGACCCGCTTCTGGAAGAAGGACGATCCCGCCGGCTCCACCGGGGAACCGCTCGAGGAGGGCTGGCCGGTCGCCCGCCGTGTTGACGCAGTGCGTCGGCGATCTCCAGGTAGTACGAGACCAGGTCGAACTTGGTCGCGCCGAGCTCGGGGAAGTAGATCTTGTCCGGGCTGGAGATCTCGACGGCGCGACCGGATGCCTCGACGACCCGGATGTCCTTGCCAGCCACCGTCCCACGATATCGGCCGACCATCCGGCGCCACAGGGGAGCCGGACCGACGGGACGGAACCGGTGCGCCTCGTGACAGAATCGCCCCATGGCCGCCCCCGCACTCCAGAAGGCCGGGGCGGCGGCCCGGGAGCGGGCCCTGGCGGTGCTGCTCGGGGACTCGCTCGAACCGATCGTGGACCTCGTCGCATGGTCCCCGACCAGCGGTACGTACGAGGTCGCCTCCTGCCACGGACACCTGCGCTTCCGCCGGCACCACCAGGCGACCGCGTCGAGCGGTCGGCCGGTCTGGGCCTTCGAGAGCGAGCTCCTGAACGGGGAGAACCCGATCGCACGCCAGGACCCCGGCCACCTCGGCAGCCTCGCCGAGGAACGGCTCACACCGCACCCGACCCGGCGCGGGAATTCCTATCCGCACGCGTTCGAGCACCTGGCGCAGCTGTTCGACCATCCCTCGGCGCCCGACCTGGTGGTGCAGCACTCGGCCGCCCACTTCTGGGGGGAGCAGGGCGGGCACCTCGGTGAGCACGGCTCCCTCGGTGTGCTCCAGGCCCGGGCGCCCTTCATCGCGGCCGGCGCCGGGGTCCGGCCGGCGGGGCTGATCGGCGGGAGCTGCCGCCTGGTCGACGTGGCTCCCACGGTCCTCGAACTGCTGGGATGTCCCGCACCACCGGGTGCGCCGCCCGGGGCCAGACTGCTCCGCCAGGACGGCGAGGTCCTGCACGACCTGATCACCCGCCCGGGCGCGGCCGGCCACGTCGTCGCCATGCTGCTCGACGGGACCAACCCCAACGTCCTCTACGAGATGGCCGGGAGCGGCGACGCGCCCGCCGTCGGCCGGCTCATGGAGGCGGGGGCGACCTACCGCCACGGTGCGATCGCCTCCCTCCCCACGGTCACCCTCGCCAACCACACCGGCATCCTGACCGGGACCCACCCCGGCCACCACGGCATCCTGCACAACGCCTGGATCGACCGGCTGACCGGGAACCAGGTCGTGACCAACTCGCCCTCGACCTGGGCCACCGCGATGACCTGGCTGAACGGGTCGGTCGAGACGGTCCACCACGCGGTGCACCGATCGAAGCCCGGGTCGGCATCGATCTCGATCAACGAGCCCTGCGACTCCGGGGCCGACTACTCGATCTTCGACCTCATCCGCCGCGGGGAGCAGATCGACCGCCCGCCGCCCGCCGAGACGCTCCCCGACGCCACCGAGCGGTTCGTGCGGCCGAGCAAGGACTACCGCTGGTCCTCGCTCGTCGACCACACCGCGGTCGAACAGTTCTGCGGGATCTGGGGCGGCCGGTACCGCGGGCACACCTGGCCGACCCCGACGTTCACCTGGGTCAATTTCACGCTGACCGACGCGGCGTTCCACGAGGGTGGGCCGTACTCGGAGATCGCCGCCGCCTCGGTCCGCGACACGGACGCCCGGATCGGTCGCATCCTCGAGGCGGTCGAGCGCTCTGGCGCATGGGAGGAGACCGCCTTCGTCCTCGTCGCCGATCACGGCATGGAGCTGGCCGATCCGGGGGTGACCGGCGACTGGGACGAGGCGCTGGTGCGTTCGGGGATCGACGTCCGGGACGAGGGCTACGGATTCCTCTACCTCACCGACCGGTGACGGCCGACGTGACGCCGGCTACCAGGCCGCGCTGAGCTCGACCAGGGAGTCGAGATACTCGCGACGTCGGCATGCCTGGACGGTCACCCCTTCCATCGGTTCATCCGGCGCGATCCTGAGCGCAGGGCTGGAGTGGACACAGCAGGCCACCTGCCGTCTCTCGATGCTGAGCACTCTCACAGCACGCGGCGGGCACCCGGTGCGGTCGCAGGACCCCGGTGCCAACGGTGGTACGTTCCTCCCGCTGCCGGGCCCGTTGTAGCAGAGGTTTCCGCCAACCGATGTTCCGGGTCCGGCGGCACTCACGCCGGACCGGGGGCGAAACGACGAACGGCCTGATACCGCCGTTCCGGAGGCGGCACCAGGCCTGTTCGGCGGGATCCCGCCAGCTTGGCAACCATCATGGGCGACGATCCGTGCCGATGCAACACGTGTTGCGGAATCAGGTTGCCGGAACGCGTCCGGGTCGCCGTCCGCAGTGGGCGGTCAGGCGTCCCTGGTCACCATCCGCCAGGCACCGAGCGCGGTCCACACCACCAGCCAGGCGACGATGACGCAGACAGCCGCGGTCCGCGATTCGGGCACCAGCAACCGGGCGCCCCCCGGTCCCCCTCCACCGCCTCCACCCCCGAACGGGAGCGGGAGGCCGCCCGGTTCGATATGGGACATGGCGAGTCCCACGATGCCCCGCTGGGCGTTGATCAGGTGGCTGATCACGTTGCGGCTGAGGACCGGGGTGAGGATCAGTTCGAGCACGATGAGGAGGATCACCGGGACCGTCCGCTGTCCCATGAGCGAGGCCAGCCCGAGTCCGACCACGAACCCGATGGTCGCCTCGAGGGTGATCCACAGGCCCGAGTCGACCATCAGCGAGACGGAGGGCACCAGGAAATTGCTCCGGTAGTCCGAGTAGTCCTGGTTGGCGATCGTGACCGCCGCGGCACTGGCCTGCGCCGGGGTCGCCGGAGCGGGGGCACCGGCACCCCCGGGGCCCTTCACGATCTGCCCGCCCGGCCCACCCTGCGGCCCGCTGCCACAGGGCACGTTGACGTTGATGTTGTCGGATGGGAAATTGCAGATGACCTGGTCGGCGTGCGCGGCCGCCCAGCTGTCCAGGGCCGGCTGCGAGAGCCCTTCGGGCATGGTGACCCCGTCGTAGTCGAGCTGGGTCGGGGCGGCGAACACGCAGACGGCGCAGACGATGGTGAACCCGACCGCGACGATCGGGATCACGATGGCCAGTCCCGCCGGGATCCGCGCCAGGTACAGCGCGAGCCGGGAGCGGCCGGTGATGACCAGGTGGCGGAACATCCCCTCGGTGAGGTCGACCGACCCGGCGGTGGACCCCACGGCGGCGGCCACGATGAATCCGAGGATGAACAGGACACCGGCGACCAGTCCGGTGAAGATGCTGTAGCCGCCGGCCGGTCCGTAGGATTTCGGCGCGAATGCGTGCGCGAGCAGCCGGACCACGAGGAAGACGGTGGGGAGCCCGATGTTGACCGCGAGGAGGGCGATCATGAGCCCGCGTCGCTTCCGGAGCTCCATGAACCGGGTCGCGATCATCCCGCCCGTCGGGATCCAGGACCCGCGGCGATCGGGCGACCGGACTGCAGGACCCGGCGAGGGGACCGGTGCCGGTGGTGCGGTCCCCACCTCCGGGGTCGTGGTCACTCCTCCCCCAGACGGCTGGTGACCTGCAGGAACCAGGACTCGAGCGACGCGTGGATCTGTTGCAACCGGTAGACGGCGATCCCGCCCTCGACCAGCACCCGATTGACCTCCGCGATGAGCGATCGCTCCGTGCCGTCGGGCAGCACGATGGCGAGCCCGAGCTGGGTGACCTCCGCTCGTGCTCCGACGGCCGTCCGCTCGAGGAGCTGGCGGGCCCGGTCCGGCTCCGAACACTCGATCTCGAGCGATGACGACGTTCCGGCGAGCAGCTCGGAGATGGGTCCCTGCCGGATGACCTTGCCCCGGTCGACGATGGCGACCGCGTCGCAGGTCCGCTCCACCTCGTCGAGCAGGTGCGAGGAGAGCACGACGGTACGGCCCTCCGCGACCAAGGCGAGGATCATGTCCCGCATGTCCTGCATCCCGGCCGGGTCGAGACCGTTCATCGGCTCGTCCAGGATGAGCAGCTGGGGGTCACCGATCAGGCAGGCGGCGACCCCGAGGCGCTGGCGCATGCCCATCGAGTACTTGGACACCCGGTCGTCGGCGCGGTGCAGGATGCCGACCCGCTCGAGCGCGGGACCGATCCGCTGCTTCGCTTCGGGCTCGCGGGCGGCAGCCAGGATCTGGAGGTTCTGCCTCCCGCTCAGGTGACCGTGGAACCGCGGCTCGTCGACGATCGCACCGACCCGGGCCAGGGCCACGTCGCGATGCCTCGGGACCGAATATCCGAGCAGGGACATCGTGCCGGCGTCGGCATGGGTGAGCCCGAGCAGCACGCGGATGAGAGTGGTCTTCCCCGCCCCGTTGGGACCGAGGTAGCCGAACGCCGAGCCCCGGGGGACCCGGAGCTCCACGCCGTCGACCGCGACGTTCTCCTTGAAGCGCTTGGTGAGCCCATGGGTCTCGACCGCCCAGTGGCTCTCCGCCGCCTGCCGCTCGGATCCGTCGGGGAGTGTCGTCGCGCTCATCTGCCGCCCTCACCGTGCCACGGGGAAACCAAGAGCGGGTCGACTAGAATACCGGGTATAATATCCAGGTCCACACCCGCGGTCAAGACCCACGCGGGCAGGCTCGCATGCTACCGCCCGCATGGCCGAGCAGGAGGTCGCGGGCTCGAGGAACCGGGGCGGGTCGCAGACCGGTGGCGGACGACGGAACGGCCCGCTCGACCGACTACGAGAAGCGGGACGGATCCCAGCGCACCAGCGACTCGAACCCGGCGGCCAGGAGAAGCCGCGACGGCGCGTCCCCCCAGATCCGGTCGACGAGGGGCGCCAAGCGCTCCGAGACCGCGGCCGGCTCGTCGTCCAGGTAGCAGAGCGCCACCCGGAGCTTGCCCTCGCTGAACAGGTGGTAGCGGAACGACGCGCTGGTCGCGAAGGTCCACACGCCGGCGACCCCGGGCACCGAGAGCAGCTCCGGGACGATCTCGACGTGGATCCGTTGCACGAACCGGTCCTGGTCCGTTGCGTCCGGTTCGTCCACGATGAGGTAGACGCCCCGGTGGGGGCGGAAGGGGACCACCTCGGGCGAGACGAGGACCCGGGAAGCGGCATGGGCCTCGAGCAGCCGGAGTCCGCCACGGTACTGGGACGGCAGCGAGTACGGGAACCGCCCGAGGTCGGCGAGATGCCCTCCGAGCGCGAAGAAGTCGTCGACCGTCCGGCCGAGCGGGTCGCCCATCAGGTAGCAGACCACGTGCTCGACGAGCGACCAATCGTCGATCTCGGCCGCCCGGGTCGCCCGGCAGGCCGGCGTGGACGCCCACCGCTGCCCGAGCACGAGCCCCGGCAGCTGGTACTGCTCGGGCATGTGGTCCATCTGGTGCCACTCGAGGTACGGCCCGTCGTCACCGGTCGCCGACCGGTGCGAGAGCGAGAAGAACCCCGCCTCGACCCGGTTCACCGGGACCTCACGCCGACCTCGCCCCGACCCGGCGCATCGATCGCCGCCATCTCGCCCACCAGCTCGACCATCGCACCCAGCTGCTCGAGGTAGTGCGCGCGGGAGCGGTGGACGAACCCGAGCTGCAGGTCGGTCGCCCCGGCCCCGATCAGGCGGTCGACCACCTTCCTCGCACCGGCCGGGTCCGAGAGCGGGTCGAGCGGCCGGCCGTTGCGCAACACGACCTCGAGCGGTCTCGTCCGTGCCGCCCAGGCCGCCGTGGTCCTGGCGTGCTCGATCATGGCCGCGACGTCGGCGGCCCGGACCGCGAAGGGCACCCATCCGTCCCCGAGCTCGACCGCGCGTCGCAGGGAGCGGCCGGTGCGGCCGCCGATCCACAGCGGGACCGCGGACTGGCGGGCACAGGGGTCCACCACCACGTCCGAATACCGGTAGAACGGTCCCTCGTAGCTCGGCCGGTTGGTCGAGAGCGACGCCCGCAGCGCCGACAGCGCGTCGTCGGCGCGGGCACCCCTGCCCTCGAAGTCGACGCCGAGCAGGTCGAACTCCTCCTCGAGCGACCCGACCCCGAGACCGAGGATCAGCCGGCCGGACGAGACCTGGTCGAGCGTGCCGTACCGCTTGGCGATCTCGAGCGGGTGGTGGTACGCGAGCACCAGGACATTGGTGGCCAGGCGGATCCTCGAGGTCACCGCGGCCAGGTACCCGAAGGTGGCGAGGGGATCCCAGTAGCGGCTCCCCCGCGTCGCGGCCACCCCGGTCGGGACCGCCACATGCTCGCTGCAGGTCAGATGGGAGTACCCGAGCGACTCGGCGGTCCGTGCGACGAGGGCGACGTCCCCGATGTCGCCCTCGACCTCCCAGGGTGCGTGCCATCCGGGAAGGAGGGTCAGCACCGGCGTCGTGATCCCCAATCGGAGCGGGAGCCCGGCGCGTCCGGCTGCCGCCGGATTGTGGTGTTCGCCCTCGGCGACCACGGTCCCTCCTTCGGGTGGTCGGCGGTCCCTCCTCCGGGTGGTCCGCTCGATCGGGACGAAGCTATCACCGGACGCCTCCCCGCCCCGGGGCCTGCACTACGGTGACGTCGATGTCGGACTACGACGCAATCGTGATCGGTGCCGGCCACAACGGTCTCACCGCGGCGGCGGTGATGGCGCGGGGCGGGATGCGGGTCCTCTGCCTGGAGAAGAACCACTTCATCGGGGGCATGGCGACGACCACCGAACTGACCCGGGGCTACCGCTTCGAGCTGGCCGGATCGATCCAGTTCCCCATCCCACGCGAGATCTTCGACGAGCTGGACCTTGCGTCCTGCCCCATCTACGAGCCCGAGGTGCAGTCCGCCAGCATCGGTGCACCCGGCAAACCCCCGATCCTCCTCTACAGCGACCCCGAGCGGCTCCTCGAGCACCTCAACGAGACGCTCGGGCTCGAGGCGGTCCTCGGTATGGCCGAGGTCGCGGCCTGGGCGGAGGCACCGGCACGGGCCATCGGACGGTTCGAGGTGCGCAGGCCGCCGCGTTCGCTCGACGAGATGTGGGCGTGCGCCGCCAACGAGAAGGAACGGGAGGCGATCCGCACCGCGATGTTCGGCAGCGTGATGGACGTGGTCGACCGCTACCTCCCGGATCGGGAGAAGCACGCCCAGGTCCGCAGCATGCTGGCGTTCCTGTCGGTCAACTCGACCTATCGCGGTCCGTACTCCGCGGGCAGCGCGCTCTGCCTGGCCTTCGCGCTGGCCTCGACCGGCGACGCGACCATGTCCAAGGTCCGGGGCGGGATCGGGACGATCTCCGATCACCTGCGAGGACTGTTCGAACAGCACGGCGGCGAGCTCCGCCGCCACGTGAAGGTCGCCGAGATCCGCCTCGACGCCGGACGGGTCACCGGGGTCGCGCTGTCCGACGGCGAGGTGGCGACTGCGCCGGTGGTGGTGTCCAACCTCGACCCGACGGCCACCTTCACCCAGCTGCTCGACCGGGACGGGCTGCCGGACGCCTTCGTCCGGCGGATCGACGCCATCGACCACCGGGCCGCCTACTTCCAGATCCACTTCGCACTCGACGGCCTCCCCGAGTACGCGGGGCGGTACCAGAGCCTCAACGAGGGTGACCTCCGCCACAACGTGACCTTCTTCGGAACCGCCGAGCAGATGCAGCTCGACTTCGAGGGATGCGTCCGCGGTCTGGTGCCGCAGTCCCCTTCGTTCAACCTCTCGGTGCCCTCCCTCCGCGACAAGGAGCTGGCCCCCCCGGGCAAGCACGTCGCGAGCTGTTTCGGCTTCTACGCCCCGATCGGTGCCACCCACGCCCGGCAGGCGGCGTTGCGCGACGAGATGGCCGGCCGCATCGTGGAGAAGATCACCGAGGCCGCGCCCAACTTCCCCGATGTGGTCGAGCGCCAGTTCAACTATCCCGCCTACGCCTACGAGCGGATGTTCGGGTGCACCGGCGGCGACTTCACCCACGGGCTCCTGCAACCGGAGTTCATGGGCCCGTTCCGGCCCGGCCCGCGCGGCTGGCCCGACAACCCGGTGCCGATCGGTGGCCTGTATCTCTGCGGCGCGGGCTGCCACGGCGGTCCCGGAGTCACCTTCATCCCCGGATACAACTGTGGGCACGCCGTGCTCGACGAGGCCGGCGCCCGGTCGTAGCCCGAGCCTCCCGTCGGGCGGTCTGCTCCACGGACGCCCGCCCGACCCGCGGGGTAATCTGCCGCAAGTGGTCAACCCTGCACCCGGCCCGGCCGGGATCCCGGCCGACACCACGACTCCGACCCCGGCGCCCCCAGCGGGACTGACCGGCGAACGCGTCTGGTGGGCGGCGGCCGGCATCGCCGGGATCGCGCTCCTCGGGTTCGTCGGCTTCATCGTCTCCCGTCCCCACCACCCGACGCCGGTCGCCGCTCCGGTGACGCCGGTCACCACCCTTGCCGTGGGCAGCGTCGCCCCGGGATTCGCCCTGCCCCGCCTCGGCGGCGGTCCGCCGGTCTCGCTGGTCGCGAGCGCCGGGACACCGACCGTGGTCAACTTCTTCGCCTCCTGGTGCCACGACTGCCAGAGCGAGCTCGCCAACGTCGCCACGCTGGCCCACCGGACCGCCGGCAGCGTGGACGTGATCGGGGTCGACTCCAACGACGCGCAAGGATCCGCCGCCCGGGTCCTGCTGGCCGGTGCCGGTGCCGACTACCCGGTCGGCGTCGACAGCCGGGCCGCGGTCGCCACCGCCTACCGGCTCGCCGCCCTGCCGGTGACCTTCTTCCTCGACCGCCGGGACCGGGTCGTGCACGTCGCGCTGGGCAGCCAGACCCTCGCCTCCCTCACCCACTGGGCCGGCGTCCTCGCCGCGGGAGGTACCCGGTGACACCGGACCCCGCCGACACGACCCGGCCTCCGCCGCGCCTGAGCACCGAGGAACGCGCCGCCGCCTTCGCAACCGGCCTGGCTCCATCGGACCGGGCCGCCGCGCTCCGGACCGGGCGCACACCGGTCCCCCGCCGCCTGGTGGTCTGGATCGCCGTCGGGTTCGCGGTGCTCGCCGGGGGCGGGATCGTCCTCGACCACTTCTTCGGCGACGCGGGCAACGCGGCGACCTCGTTCCCGACCACCACCCTGGTCGGGACCGGGGCGCCCCCGGTCCCGGCTCCGCCGCCGGTCCCGCCGATCAGCGCCCCGCTCGGTGCGTTCCTCGGACTCAAGCAGCTGGGCGGCCGCACCGCACCCCCCATCACGCTCGAGACACCCGACGGGTCGCGGTGGCAGCTCACCGATGCCCTCGGCAAGGTGGTCGTGGTGACCTTCTTCGACACCGGGTGCACCGACATCTGTCCGGTGCTTGGTCGTGAGATCGTGCGCGCGGTGGCGCTGCTCGGAAACGGCGCCCCCGACGTCGAATTCGCGGTGGTCAACGCCGACCCCACCGAGACGGCGGTCGACCCCGCCCCGGCGGCCCTCACCGAGACCGGGCTCGACCGCCTCGCCAGCGTCCACTTCCTCACCGGGCCGCTCGACACCCTCGACTCGGTGTGGACCGCCTACGGCGTCGCCGTCAACGTCGGACGGGACCGGTTCCAGCAGTCCCACAACGACATCCTCTACTTCGTCGACCCACGGGGGCGCCTCCGGGCCGAGGCCACCCCGTTCGCCGACGAAGGACCGAACGGGTCCTACACCCTCGCCGCTGCGGACGTCGACCGGTTCGCCGAGGGGATCGCCCAGACGGCCGCACACCTCACCCGCACCGGTGCCTCCTCCTGATGGACGACGATACGGACCTACCCCGTCCCTACGATCCGGCGAGCATGCCGGCCTCGTCGCTCGCCCGGACCAGATCGGTCTGGTACCGACGGCCCTGGGTCCTCGTCTCCGCGGCGATCGTGGTCGTGGTGGGTGCCTCCATCCTCGTGGACCTCCCACGGCAGGTGAGCACGTCGGACGATGTGGCCAGCCAGACCGCCTCGCTGGTCGAGATCAACCAGGACGTCAGCCCGTGCAAGTTTGCGGTCCAGGAGACCTTCGCCATCTACGGGGACCTGCGGAGCGGGACGCTGAGCACCGCCGATCGGGCCCAGGCCCCGACGATGCTCCGCGACGACCAGTCGGCCTGCTCCTTCACCAACAGCGCGATCTTCGACCTGACCAACGACATCCAGATCCAGGACACGGCTGCGGGCAAGGACATCGACCACATGCTCAGCGTCGTCACCATCTGGGTGACCTCGGACGCCCTGGCCGCAGTGGAGGACATCCAGACCCTCTACGGGAATCCGGGGAACCGGGCCGCCGCCCTCGACCTCGCCGCGCAGGAGCGGCTGCTGGCCACGGACCGGGGCGAGGCGGTCAGCGACGTGCAGGCCGCGGACGTCCTGCTCGGCGGGGCCCATCTCCCGATGCCCAACCTGCCGATCCTGCCCCTAGCGGGCAGCAGCGCCTGAGTCCCGACCCTTTGGGCCGGCGCCGGGCTCGACCGGCCGGCCCCGGGTGCGCTCCTGACGCACCAGACGGAACAGCTCGTCGTCGGGATCCTCCTCCGACTGCAGCCAGCGGACCAGGTTCCAGAAGACGACCGGGACGAAGGCACAGCCCGACACCACCCACAAGAGCCCCGACGTGAGCTGCTGGTCCGCCGAGACGCTCAGGCCCTGGCCGGCGACGTGGTCGTATCCCGTGTACCAGGCACCGTGGGAAAGGCCGACCAGGTAGGCGGTTATCCAGATGACCCACATGGCCACCGCGGCCAGAGCCACCCGCTGGGGACGCGAGAGGCGGGGTCGGAGCGGGGGCGACTCGATGAGCTCGAGCCACAGGGCGGTCTCGACCGCCACCAGGGTGGCCGCCTCGACCCCGACCAGCCACGGATGGCCGGGCAGGGCATCGACCGTGAGCGGGATGCGCCACAGGATCGTGCCGCCCACCCCGAGGGCGGCAAACGCCCCGGCTCGCCACGGCTCCGGGTGGCGCCTGCGGCCGAGCGCAAGCCGGTCCACCGGGCGCAGAGATGCGGTCGACACGAGGACCACGTCCTCCTCCGCCTCCGGCAGCCCGGCACCGGCCAACCCGAGCAGCCGCCAGGGAGCCCCCGCGACCAGCAGGGCCGGGACCACCACGGCGAGGAGGGAGAACTGGAGCGCCTCGACCACCTCGTAGCGACGGGCGGACGTCGCCAGCGGCGGTGCCAGGCAGAGCACGAAGAGCACCAGTGCACCGATTGCGAGACTGTGCCGGAGCGTGGCGACTCCGTCAGGGGACCGCGCGTCGGCGGTCCCCGGTGTCACCGGGACGAGCGGCGCTGGAAGAAGCCCCAGAGGAGGACCGCGAACAAGCGTGCCCAACGGGATCGCGAGGGTCAGGACCTCAGGTCCGATGTAGCTGTCTGCGCCGATACTCACAGGCCGACCCACCTACTCTCTTCGCAACCCATCGTACTCACCACCCTGCCGCGGCCACAACGCGACCGCTCAGATCAGATCAGATCAGATAGAACATCACCCAGAAGAGGGTGCTGCCCACCGCCACGAAGCCCCAGAAGTACGTGCAGGCGGAGACGTTCGCCCGGAAGATCTGGGCCGACGGCGACATGGTCAGCTGGGGAGGACCGTCCTCCGACGGTTCCCGACGCAGCCGGATGGAGCGGGCCAGCACGGTTTCGAGCCAGTAGGTCGCGCCGCCGCACCATCATGATGTTGACGACGGCCCATCCGATGAAACAGGAGGCGTACCCACTCGATCCGGGGAAGAAGGGCAGCTGGGTCAGCTGCCAGATCTGCAGCCCGATCGCCACCAGGCCACCGAGCACCGCCGTCCAGCCGGCGACCTCCCAGTCGATCACCAAGCCCGTTGCGCATCCGCCACTGCCCGTAGATGGCGAGGACCGCCGAGGCGAGGACCATGAAGTAGATGGCCCAGCCGATGCTGGTCGGCGCGGTGATGTTCGCCGGGCGCCAGAGCTGACCGTTGTTGCTCGAGCGCAGGTAGAAGTAGGCGAAGGCCTCGGACGCCAGGACGAAGGTGAACATGCCGATGAACAGCCGCCCGCCGGTCCAGTAGGAGCCGACGGCGGCCCGCAGCTCGAACTCTCTCTCCTCGGGGGTGTCCGAGTAGCGCGGTGTCTGTCTGGCGATGTCGGTCACGGGGTCGACTCCATCTGATCGTCAGGGGGTGCCCGGGGTCGGCGGCGGGTCGGCGGGTGGGTCATTCCCGGTGATGCCCCCGGTCGGAGCCGACGGGGCAACGGCTCCCACCAGGACCGGCTCACCGAGGTCGGCGACGGCGGGGGCGCCCACCTCGCTGTAGTGGTAGGGGTCGGTGAGCACGACCGGGATCCGCTCGAAGTTGTAGTAGGGCACCGGGTTGGCAGTCTGCCACTCGAGGCCCAGCGAGTCCCACGGGTTGGCCGGTGACGGCGTCGGCTTGAGGAAGATCGACCAGACGAAGTTGGCGATGAAGAAGAGGAACGAGGCACCCAGGATGAAGGCGCTGACCGAGGAGAAGTCGTTGAGCGCCTGCAGGTTCGCCTGGTACTCGAAGACCCGCCGGGGCTGGCCGAGCAGGCCGATCACGAACATCGGGAAGAAGGTCAGGTTGAAGAAGATGAACATGAACCAGAAGTGGAGCTGGCCGAGCCTCTTGTTCATGGTCTTGCCGGTCATCTTGGGGAGCCAGAAGTAGAGACCCCCGAAGAAGGCGAAGATGAGGCCGCCCATGATCGTGTAGTGGAAGTGGGAGAGCACGAAGAACCCGCCGTGCACGGTCACGTTGACCGGCACGTCGGAGAGGAACACGCCGGTCACCCCGCCGATCAGGAAGTTGAAGAACACCGCCAGGGCGAACAGCATCGGCACCTCGAAGCGGATCTTGGACTTGTAGAGCGTCCCCATGCCGACCAGGAAGATGAACCCGGTCGGGATCGAGATGAGCTCGGTGGTGAGCATGAAGAGCGGCCGCATGTCCGGGTTGATCCCGCTCTGGAACAGATGGTGCTGCCAGACGAAGAACGAGAGCAGCGCCACACCGAGCATGCCGGCGGCGGCCACCTTGTAGGCGAACAGCGGCTTGCGGGTGAACACCGGGAGGATCTCGACGACGATCCCGAACCCGGGCAGGGCCATGATGTACACCTCCGGATGGCCGAAGAACCAGAACAGGTTCTCCCAGAGGTACGAGCTGCCCCCGTGCTCGGTCACGTAGAAGGCGGTCTGGGCGGTGTGGTCGAGGATGCCGAAGAGGCGCGGCCATGAACAGGGTGGGGGTGGCCAGGGTCAGCAGGGCGCAGGTCGACAGGATCGCCCAGACGAAGATGGGAACCCGGCTCCAGGTCATGCCCGGTGCCCGGTAGTTGATGATGGTCACCGCCAGGTTGAAGCCGGCGGCCATCATCCCGAGGCCGATCAGGGCGAATCCGACCAGGTAGGAGATCATGCCCCCGCCGGCCTGGGTCTGCAGCGGCGCGTACCCGGTCCAGCCGGTCGGGAAGCCACCGTAGGGCAGGGCGGTGAGGATGACCAGGTAGCCGGCGCTGAAGACCCAGAAGCTGAACGCCTCGACGCGGGGGAAGGCGGTGCGCCTCGCCCCGATCATGAGCGGGTATCAGCCAGTTCCCGAGCGGTCCGACGACGACCGAGGTGGCCATCATCATCATCATCGTGCCGTGCTCGCTCACGATCGCGATGTAGGTCCCGGGACCGAAGACGTGGCTGGTCGGGGTCAGCAGCTCGGTGCGGATGGCCATGGCCAGCAGTCCGCCGGTGAAGAAGAAGATCAGCACGCCGATCACGTACTGCATGCCCACCACCTTGTGGTCGGCGGTGTAGCGGAAGTACCTGGTCCAACTGGTCGACTCGTACTCCGGCGCGGGCTCCATGCCGACCATCTTGGCGAGCGGGTAGTTGAGCGGCACCGATGCCGATCAGCCATCCCAGCGCACCGAGGACGAGGCCCCCGGCGTTGGCGGTGCTGTTGACGCCGGTGTTGGCGACGTTGGTGTACCCGCTGGCCACGACGTTGCCCAGCCAGTGGCCGAGCAGGTACCCGAGCACCGCCCCGATGATGGCGGTGCCGAGGTGCTGGCTCAGCCAGCCCGGGCGGGCGGGGAGCCCCTGGAACCCCCCGGCGGCCGATGGGGGCGTGGGGTCCGGGTAGGTGACCTCGAGGTCTCGGTCGGCACTGATGGTCATTGGGCGACCTCCACCCTTCCTCTGCCTGGCGGAGCCATGGGTGCCGGGCCGGGTCTCACGATGCGGGCTGCTTCGCGCCGTAGACCTCGCGTCGGGCTGTACGGATCGACGTTGTCCGGGTAGTACCCGCCGTCGGCCCCGTTGGCGTCCGGGGATGTAGGTCCAGGCGAACGGGGGCAGGAGCTTGGTGTTGGCTGACGTTGGCCGTCTCGGTCGACGTGGCCCACGACTCGAAGGCGCGCCTTCGAGACCACCTGGCCGTAGTTGAACATCGCGCCGTGCCAGAGGCCGCAGAGCTCGCTGCACCGGACGGTCACGCTCCCGGTGTGGTTGGTGGTGGTGTAGGCCACGTTGTCGACCTGGGGGTTGGCGTCGGCCTTGATGCTCAGCTGGTACGCCCAGAAGCTGTGGATCACGTCGAGCGAGGTGACGTGGAAGGCGATGGTGGTGTCGACCGGCAGCATCAGGTCCTGGGTCTCGAAGCCGCCGAAGCTCGGGTACCGGTAGGTGAACTTCCACTGCTGGGCGATCACCTGCACGGTCAGGATGTTCGCCGACGTCGGCGTCCAGATCGGATTGGGCCCCTCGCCCGCCGCCCGATCCGGTGTTGGTGATGAGCTCGACCGTCCCGAAGACGAACAGGCCGATCACGATGACCGAGGTGGTGACGATCCAGCCGACCTGCACCCCGAAGTGGCCGCGGGCCTCCTCACCACCGACCGGCTCCGGAAGACCCTCACGGGTCGAACGCCAGGTGACCAACGAGTACCCGAGGTAGACCCAGACCGCGATGAGCACGGGGAGGGCGATCACCAACAGGACGTTGAAGTCGAACTGGTTCTCCTCGGCGGTCGAGGTCATCGTGCCCGGCGGCACGTGCGGACCGACCAGGAAGTAGAAGAGCGGATCGGTGATCGCCGAGAGGACCAGCCAGATGGTCACCATCCGGAGCATGTGGCGGGGCTGGCCGGCCGGTGCCCCGGGAGGACCCGGGGATCCTTGCGCCCCTGGAGCGTCGGGTTCCTCCGACTGCGGGGCGTCGACGGTCACGAGACCACGTCCAGGAATCCGCCCATGTACCCGACCGTGCTCATCGGTCCGCCGTTGCCGTACAGGAAGCCGAGACCGCAGGGCACGAAGCACTGCCACGGGTACTCGCCCGGCACCGGGCGTCATGATCGAGAACTTGAGGATGTTGTGCACGTTGCCACTTTCCCCGCAGGGCGCAGTGCTGCACACGTTGGTCGCGTTGGGGTCGACCCCGACCAGCGGCACGTTGACCCCGAGGGTGGGGATGGCGAACGTGTGGCCGACCCCGTTCGTGCTGTTGGAGTCGTAGACCGAGAAGGTGCTTGCCGTTGAGCTCGGCCGTGTGCCCGATGGTCCCCTGCACCTGTCCCCACTGCTGGTTACGGAGCGGGCTCCCGCTGTCGAATTGCTCGATCGTGAAGTTGATCCGGGTGTGGGCCGGCACCTTCCAGGTGGTCGTGTGGATCCACTGGCCCGCCGGGTTCTCGACCAGATAGGAGACCCAGGTGGGGTGGGGGCCGAAGCCGATGCTCCCCACGGTCTGCAGGGTGATGTCGACCGGCGCACCCGCCGGCTGGGCCGAGGTGAAGTCGACGACGGCGGGCTGCGGGGTCAGATAGGTCACCACCGCGTAGACCACCAGTGCGACGGCCACCGCGAGGAGGCCGACGAACGTGGCGATCCTTCCTCCGTACGACATGCTGGCTCCTGACGCAATCGTACTCCCGCGCGCATGCATCACCCGCGGTGTCGGCGCCGGACCCGCACCCCCATCTTGCGGCCGAAACGAGCCGCTCGCCCCCGGTGTGGAACCGGCAACGGACCGACAGTAGGACCGGGACCGATGGTGGTCAAGTACCTGGTCTGACGACGCTGCGGCCCCCGGAACCTCGCCCCGGAGCCCCGACCCGGGACCGGGCCCGACCGGTTCAGCCGCTCAGCGGCTGCCCCCGGCCCGTGCCCTGGCGGCCTGGAACGCCTCGGCCGACGGCACCGGACCCCGCCCGCCGAGCCGGTCGATCACCGTGCTCCACGAGCCGTCCTGGTCGATGATCCGCCTGAACACCACGATCAGCGCGGGGATCGCCCAGAAGTCACCGCACACCCACAGGATTGCCGCCCCGATCTGCTGGTCGGCGAACGGGGGCAGGGTGACGCCGGGGACGTTCGCGTAGCCCGGGTACCAGCTGGCCGCGCTGAAGATGCTCAACGCCATGGCCAGGACGAACATCACCATGTTGGTGGAGATGATGGCCCCCGCCTGCCAGATCGGGCTCGCCTTCGGGCGCATCGGGTGGGAGGGGATGATCTGGAGCCAGAACAGGACCCCGGTGACGAAGAAACTGCCGTGCATGAGCCAGATGTGGACGGTCTGGTTCTGCTCGGCGAGGTCGAAGAGCGCCGGCACGTGCCAGGCCACCATCACCACATTGAAGGAGACCAGCGCGAACCAGGGGTTCAGCACCACCCGGCCGAATGTCCGGAACACCGACGACCAGGCGCCGAGGATCAGGAACCGGCCGACCCTGCGCCTGAGCCCGACCGGGAGGGCGAACAGCAGCGGGATCCAGGGGGCCCCGGCCACGATGAGGATGGGAGCGTAGAAGGCGATGAGCAGGTGCTCGATCATGTGCACGAAGAAGTAGTCGCCCGCCCAGTAGTCGATGGGTGATTCGACCGCGATGAGCAGGACGCCCAGTCCCGCGTAGAAGGCCAGCGAGCGGAGCCGGCGCTGCCTGGTGCGTGCAGCGACCGAGCGGGTTCGCAGCCGTGCCAGGCCGACCTCGTTGGCGACCACGAGGACGGAAACCACCACCAGGAACGGATCGAACGACCAGTCGTCGATGAGGTAGTGCACGACGGAACTCCAGTGCCCCCGTCTGCGAGGTGGGTGGTCCAACCCTATCCCGGTCGGTCAGCCGGAGCTGCCGTACTGGATGGGCACGTCGACGCTGGCTCGGTGCAGCCAGCGGCCCCCGACCAGCGCGTCGACGTCGAGTGTGGAACCGGAAGACGAGAGTGCCTCGAACTGCCCGCCTGGCTCCGCCACCACCAGGCCGGTCGACCACGGCAGCCGGGGCAGCGTCCGCCAGACCGAACCGGGCGAGGTCACCGAGGCGGTCGCTGCACCCCGACCACCGGCCAGCACCACCACCATCCCCCCGGTCGGGGTCAGCGACGTCGAGACGACGGAGTGGCCGCCGGTTGCGAGGGATGCCGAGATCGACCAGGGGGCAGCACCGTCGGGACCGGAGACCAGCACCAGGCGGGCCGTCGGTCCCGTGCCCGAACCGACCAGCGCGGTGAGCACTCCGGCCGTGTCCACCAGCCGCTCGACACGGACCGGGACGTCCCGGGCCGGAAGATGCGGTCCGACCGGCCGGCCGGCCGCTCCTTCCAGGCGGTAGATGGGGACCGCCGTCCCCGTCGCGCACGCGCCCCCGGCGTACCGCTGCTCCGGGTAGCCAGGACCGGGCCCGGCAAGGGCCACCCCGGTCAGCGCGGTGAGGGCGCACCCGGTGGACCTCGTCGCCGTCGCCAGCGCCCGTTCCGTGACCACCGTCGTCCAGGTGTCGAGGTCGCCGGTCGAGGACACCACCTCGCCCCCGCCACCGGTGAGCACGGCCAACCGCGAGGTCGGTCCTGACGCCGCCAACGCGTCGGGACCCTGGGCCAGGCTGCCCGGCAGCACTCCGGTCGACCAGGTCGATGCCCGGTCACTGGTCTCGGTCACCGGGGAGAAGTGCAGGTCGAGGGAGGTCCCGAACCCGACGAAGAGCGCCCCGTCGGGGTTGGGGGCGGTGATCAGTCCACCGTTGGTGGCCACCCCCGGCGGGGTGGCCAGGACCCACTCTCCGCCTGGCGGACAGCCGGCGCCGGCCGTACACGATCCGGTGCGGTCGAACAGCTGCCAGAACGTGTCGACGGGGTTGCCGAGCTGGCCCATGGCCAACGTTGCCCAGGTGCCCGCCGGGCCGGAGAACGCCTGCGGCAGCGGGAGAATGCCCGTCCCGCCCGCGTCGACCGCAGCATCAGCGGACCCGTCGGCTCCCGAGGTGGGAGCGGACGGGGAGCACCCGGCAACGGCAGCCGCCAGCACCACGACGCCCGCCACGACGGCGACCGGCAACCGGGAGCGGCTCCTCCGCCGGCCCCCTGCGAGGCCCCCGCGGCCGGTGAACCTCACGAGTTGGCGACGTGCTGGACCTGCGCCGCGAGCAGCGTGGAGAACGACGAGTGAAGTGCCGTGGCCCCCTGGCCCCCCGGGTCGGAGTTCATCACGACCCGCAGATGGCCGGTGCGGTCGATCACGCACAGCAGGTCGGAATGCGCGACCATCGCGCCGCCGGGCGCGACGGCGGTCTGGAGACCGTAGCTGTTCCACGTGTTCTCGAGTTGGGGGAGCGGTCCGGTCAGGTAGTGCCAGTTGGGGAGCTGGTCGAGTCCCTCCTGCCGGGTGAAGGCCATGGTGACCGCCGTCGACCGGTAGAGCGGGTTGGCGTTGACGGCAACCAGCTCAACGCTGGCGGCATCGCTTCCGAGCATCTGGTCGGTGATCCGCAGCTCCTGGGCGATCAGCGGGCAGTCCGTGGTGCAGACCGGGTCGAGGAAGGTGAGCACGACGGTGTGACCGGCCAGACCGGCCAGGCTCACCGTTCGGCCGTTCTGGTCGGTGAAGGAGAACGCCGGAGCCGGCGAGTCGACGTAGTCGGGTGTGCCGTCGGCGGCCTCGGTGAGGATCGGGTCGGCGTTGGGATTGGTGGCGGCCAGCGCCATCGGTGTCGCTCCGACCAGCACGATGCCGACCGCACAGATCGCGGCCAGGCTCCGGAGCAGGTAGGAGGGGCTCAGGCGGTCGAGCCAACCGGTCGGTCCGTCCGCTGCATCGACGGTCTCGGCCGCCGGTGCGGCGACGGGCGCGGTGGCACGCACCGGCAGGCGCACCATGGCCAGGTACCCGGCGGAGAAGAACAGGGCCATCGGGATCATCGAGTTGGGATCCGTGCCGACCCCTCCGAAGAACCCGAAGTCCTCGACGAGCACCCAATCGGCGAGGCAGACCACGATTCCCGCCGCCACCCCCATCCGGGCAGGTCCTCGACGGCCGGTCAGCATGAGAGCCCCGATCGCGGCGAGCAGCACCACGACGACCAGGTTGACCCCCCACCCGTGGGCGGCGTCGAACGACCCGAAGTCGCGCGCCCAGGATGCGGTCAGCGACGGCTGCGAGAGCGCTGCCATCTGGCGCTCCATCGCGGTGAGCGTCCCGGCCGTGCCGACCGGGTGGGGCTGTCCGGTCCAGAATCCCCGACCCGGCCAGGCCTGGAGGAGCGCCATCCCGAGGAAGTAGAGGCCGGTCACCCGGAGCACGGCCTTGCCGAGACGGGGTGTCTCCCAGGCCGGATCGGCCAACGCGACGAGAAGGCCCGCGGCGACGTAGAACACCGCCGCGCCCGGTGCCCCGAAGAGCCAGCTGCTGCCCTGCCCGAAGATCCCCCCGAATGCCTCCCCGAAGACCCAGACGATGAGGCCCCACCCGGCGCTCACCAGGCCGGCGGTCCGCGACCAGCGGCCCCGCGGCGCGACCAGGAGGAAGACGCCGATCCCCACCTGGATCCACACCGTGGCGGCCGCTGCGGGCACCGGATGGTTGTTCCAGATGGTGACGCCGGAGTTGACCAGGTGCTGGACCCACCCGGGTGAGGAGGAGGCCGCTGGGGTGATCACCTGACCGGTGAGCCCGAGGGGCATCGAGCCCTGGGTCTGGAGGATGCCGTCGAAGATCCAGATGACCCCGAAGGAGATCCGGAGGAGCCGGCGGGCGGCCGGCTCCGGATATGGCCAGGGAACGGACGACGGAACGCCGAGCGTCCCTGCGGTGACCGCCCGCCGGAAGCGGAGGGTGCGGATCGTGTTCCAGACGATGGCGAGAAGGGTCGCGAGCAGGAGCACCACGATGAGCTGATGGTCCAATGCCGAGCGGAAGGCGGCGCCGACAGCGGGGTCGTTGGTCGGCACCCCGTGCCCCATGTTCATCGAGCTACCACGCTTCCCTCTGACTTCCGGGTGGTCCGGATCCTCTGGAGGGCCGACATCCCGGACCGGCGCCCGCCCGGTGCCGGTGTCCGCGTCGGCGACCCTGGACGGCCCACTGTAGATCCCGGACGGAGGCGTCCCCAAGGCAGCCCCCGTCGGCGCGACCCGCGGCTGACGACGCTGGAGCCGCGTCCGGCGCCCACCGGTCAGCCCGGAGCACCCCCTGGGGCAGGTCCGGTTCCGTGCGGGGCTCGACGACCGGATTCGGCCACCGCGTCCTGCTCCGCCTGCGCGGCGAGGAGCTCCCGCCGGTGGGCCTCCCATGCATCGAGCATCCCGGCGTACTCGGGGGCCACGGCGGGTCGGGTCGCACGGGAACGGGCGGCCGAGCGCCGGGTGGAGCGGCCCCCGTGGAGCACGTTCCACCACATGTAGACGGCGAACACGGCGAACAGCGGCCACTCGAAGACGTAGGCCCAGCTCAGTGAATTGCCCCCGAGGGCCCGGCCGAGCTCGAACCAGAATGCCGTGATGCAGAGGGCGAGGCCCAACAAGAGGGTGATGTGGACCCTGACGGCTTCCGGCCCGCGGAGGCGAAGGAGTCCGACCTCGGCACCCTCGCCGTGGCCGACGGAATACGTCGAGTCGTCCGATCCGGCCGGCCCGGCGGCGGGCTCGGGGACCTGGGGACCATCCACCGCGATCAGCCTACCGGCCGACGGCTGGTCCCTCCCACGGTCGGTTGCATCGGTTCGAGCGTTTCGCCGCGGGTCGTCTACTCGCCGAAGAGCAGGCTGTAGTCGGCGCCCCGCCGGAGATGGTGGCCTCCGTCGACCGGCAGGTTGACCCCGGTGATCCACCCGGACTCCGGGCCCGCCAGGAACCGGACCGTCGCCGCAACGTCCTCGACGGTGCCAAGCCGGCTGATCGCCATGTTGGCCAGGTAGTCGTCGAGCAGTGGTCCCCCAGCGGTGATCATCGCCATCAGCGCGTCGTCGACGATGCCAGGCTGCACCGAGTTGACCCGGACACCGGTCGATCCGAGCTCCTCGGCGGCATACCGGCAGAGCATGTCGATCCCCGCCTTGGAGGCGCCGTAGGCCCAGAGCCAGCGGTGAGGGAAGTGGCCGGCCCCCGATGACATCGCGACGATCGAACCGCCGGGCGCATCGCCTCCGCCGACGCCCTTCCCGACACCGGCCGCCATCAGCGGGGCAGCGTGCTTGATGCAGAGGTAGGTCCCGATCAGGTTGAGGTCGACGGTCGCCCGGACCGCGGCAGTGTCCGCCCCGACGATCGGCCCCATCTGGAGGCTCCCGCCGGCGCAGGCGAACAGGATGTCCAGCCGGCCACGGGCCGACGCAGCCTCTGCGACAGCAGCAGCCACGTCGTCCTCGACGGTCACGTCGGCGACCACGTACCGTGCGGTCCCGGTCGGTCCGGCGGCCGGTCGGTCGGCCGCACCGGTCGGAGCACATGGAGCGGTCGACCGCACCATGGCGTCCACCTCGGCCACCGCGTCGACCAACTTCTGCTCGGTGCGTCCGCAGATGGTCACGTTCGCGCCGTCCCGCACCAGGCGCGCGGCCGTTGCGAGGCCGATGCCACTCCCCCCTCCGGTGACCAGGGCCGCATAGCGTGCGATCCCCTGCATGGGCTCTGTCCCGTCGTCCATTCCCGGTCTCCCTTGGTTGGTGTGCCCCTCGTGCGCAGTCCGCTGCGCCGGTCGCGAGTGGGGGACACGGTCCGGCATGCGACGACCGTGGTTCCGTCGGGACCGGCCACCGTGCCGGTGCCCGAGGAGCATGCTATGGACCGGACCGCGTGGCAATCCCGGGTGTCCGCCCGGCCGGCCCTGTTCTGACCGATCAGGACGCGATCGCCGGCTCGCCGCGGGGCGCCAGGACCGCTGTCACCGTGTCGACCACCCGGTCTGCGGCTGCGAGCAGCGCCGGTTCGTCGACGTCGACGAGACGCCGGACGCCGGCGTCCGGCCAGAACCCGAGCACGCGGAGCGCCGTCGGGGGGATCGACGAGCCGAGACCGCGCACCAGCGCCAGATAGGCCAGCTCCGCCTGCCATTGCGCCCCCGGTGACCCGCCGGACAGGGACACCAGGGCGGTCCCTCCCGCGGACGCCGTCGGGGCGACCGGGCCCGTGCCCCCTGGCGTACCGAACCCGACCCGGACCTCCGTTCGGGCCCTCAAGCGGGCCGGCCAGGGCCCCGCGCAGGTCCAGACGTCGTCGTTCCCTCCGAGCTGAGCCCGCCCGCCCAGCAGGCTCCAGTCGAGACCGACCCACAGAGCGGTCGCCCATCCCACCGCCTCGGCGAGGACGACTGCCCGGGCACCCGGTCCGAGACCCGCGTACCACGGCTCCCAGAAGTAGGTGCGCCATCCGGTTCGTCGCCACTCGTCCAGCGCGGCCTCGGCGAGTGGAGCCACCGCCTCGGCGGGTCCGCGGTAGCGGCCCTCGGCGCACGCCCGCACCGCGGCCAGACCGAGCGAACGGCGGGACAGGGCCGGCTTCCAGGCGAACGGCGGCTCGGCAAGGTCGGTCGGCCCCGGGAGAGACGCTGCCCGCCGGAGCATCCGGAGGGTGACGTCGAGCCGTGGCCCCCGGGGTCGTCCGTCGAGGGCGCATGCGACGCGCGCCTGGAGGTGCTCGCGCACACGTCGCCACGCGGACTCCGCCAGGGTGACCGGGCCCGGAGCGAGGAGGGCGCGGGTCAGCTCGGTTTGTCCGGTCGTCACGCGGCCTGCTCCGCGACGGCCTCGGGTGCACCGTCCCTGCGTGCACCGTCGCTCGGTGCACCGCCCGCGCGGACCCCGCTTGCGCGGGTCCCGCCTTCGCGGACACTGCTTGCGGGGACGTCTGCAGGGTTGCAGAGTCCATGATCCCGCACCGGGAGCGCTGCACAGGGACCGCACCCCAGCGCGGGGCCAAGGGCGGGCTCCGGTCCGGAGGCCGCTCCGGTCATCGCCCGGACTCCGGCCAGGCAGCGGCGGGCGGCGGAGGTCAGCAGCGGTGCGTCGACCGGGTCCACGTCGAGCTCCCCGGTTGCCGCGTAGTAGGTGGCGACCACGAACGGAGGCACCAGGCTTCGCAGGGTTTCGACGAGCGCGTAGAAGTGGAGGTCCGCACGGTGCTCGAGCCGGCGTGGCCCGGACTTCACCTCGAGGATGGCGACCGAGGCGGTCGGTTCGCCGGGACGGCCGATCGCGAGGTCGACACGGGCCGAAAGCGTGCATGTGGCCAGCGGCACACGCATGCTCTCCTGGGTTCGTGGCAACCACGAGGGGTCGAGCGATGGCCATCTCAGGCGCAGCCCGTCGATCTGACGGTCGACCTCGGCGCGCAGCTCGGACCGCGCCGGGCTCGGAAGCCGGATGATCCAGTCCACCAGGAGGGCCTGATGATCGTCGACCGACAGCGCGTCGAGGCCGTCGGAGAGGACGTCATCGATCCTCCCGACCGTCACCAGTTGGCGGAACAGGACGTCCACGAGCGCACCGCGGGCGAGCGCAATCGAGGGGGACACCTCTCGGACGCCGGGAGCCCGGCGATGCTCCTCGCATGCCAGCGCGCGGGTGATGCGGTCCTTGGTGACCACGAGACCGGTACCCACATGTACGGGAAACGGACCGTTGCGAGCCGGTCCACCGGCTCCCGGGGCGAGACCCTCCTCGAGGAACGCCCGCAGCTCCGCGGCGAGGGTCGGATCACCGGACGGGCGGGCACGACCGGTCGCCCGGAGCCGGTCGAGCAACGCCGGGCCGGCGAGGGGCTGCCAGGAGGCCCACGATGCTGGTCGGCGCCCCGCCCGGTCGTCACGGCGCGACCGGGCGTCGAGCGTCGCCGAGGGGTCTCCCGGTGTCGTGTCGCCGGATGCCTTCGGTATCCCCGACTGCACCTGGACGATCTCCGAGCTGGGCATCCCGACAGTGTGACCCCCGGGTGTCACACGCCTCGGTCGATGGGGTCGCGCTCCGCCAGGTGCGAGACGACGGCCGGTAGCCTCGGGACCTGATGACCGCGGCATCGACCTTCACGTTCGCAGTCGTGTTCGGGGCATTCGTGGTGGCCTCGCTGGTCCTCATCGTCCTCACGCTCCGGTTCGTCCTCGGGCGCGCTGCAGCGGCGCGAGCCGACTGGCTCGGCCGAAGCGACGACGAATCCGCGGCCGGGTCCGAGACCGACGAGGACGCAGAGGCGGACGAGGGGGAGCCGGAAGTGACCGCCCTGGTGCTCGGCGGCGGGGGCACCAGAGGAGCAGTCCAGATCGGGATGCTCCAGGTGCTCGTCGAGCACGGGTTCGTCCCGGACCGCGTCTACGGCTCCTCGGTGGGGGCGGTCAACGGCGTCGCCTTCGCCGGAGATCCGACTCCCGAGGGGGTGGCCCGGATGACCCAGATCTGGCAGGGCCTCCGCCGCGACTCGATCTATCCGCAGGGCCGCCTGCACGGCCCGTGGCGCTACCTGCAACAGCGAGATTCGGTCTACGCGAACACCGGTCTCCGTGCCGTCGTCGAGGAGGGATTCCCGTTCGAGCTGCTCGAGGACGCGGTGATCCCGGTGGAGGTGGCGGCCACCTCGCTGACCGACGGGCGGGAGCGCTGGTTCACCCGCGGCTCAGCGGTGGAGGCCGTCCTGGCTTCGACCGCGATGCCGGCCATCTATCCCCCCGTCGAGATCGACGGAGAGCGGTTCATCGACGGTGGCGTCGTCGACAACGTTCCGATCCAGCGGGCCATCGACGCCGGTGCGACCCGGATCGTCGTGCTGCTGTGCGCACCGCCGACGTTCACGCCTGCTGTGCCCAAACGACCGGCAGAGGCGATCGTCAACGCGCTCCTCATCGCCATCCACTCGCGTTTCGCCCGGGACATGGCCCAGCTGCCCGACGGGATCGAGGTGATCCTCTGCGTGGGACCGGAGGTCGCCACCCGCGACTTCGACGACTTCTCCACCACGGAACTGCTCATCGCCCAGGGTCGGGAGGAAGCCTCGGAAGTGGTCCGGCGCTACGGCCTCGGCACGATCCCCTACCCGAGGTCTCCCGCTCCGGTGCCGGCGGTCGGACCCGAGAAGTCGCCACCCAATGGGCGCGCGCCGGACAACGGAACCGGGGACGGAGCGGGTCTGGGCACATCCGGCGCTCAGAACGCCGGCGATCCCTCCGTCAGCGGGTCGTCCCCGGCCGGCGGGGCCACTGTCCCGCTCACCCATCCCGAGCCCCGCACGTAGCGTCGCACGATCCTGGCGGGGACCCCCGCGATCACACAGAAGTCGGGGAAGGTCCCCCGCACGACCGCGCCCGCGCCCACGACCACGTTCCGGCCCAGCGTGGTCCCTGGGAGGACAACGACATGGGTGCCCAGCCAGCAACCACTTCCGATCACCACCGGCACATCGTGCGGCCACTGGGTGTGGACGACCTCGTGGGTGTCCTCGTAGCCGTGGTTCTGGTCGGTGACGTAGATGTAGGGACCGGTGTGCACGTCGTCGCCGATCTCGACCTGGAAGTGGCCCACGATGTGGCTCCCCCGCCCGATCATGCACCGGTCACCGATGCTGACGACCGGATCCGACACCATTCGCTGGCCGGGGACCATGCCGGCCGACAAGCTCACGTGCGGACCCACGAGGGTGTCCCGGCCGATGCGGATCCACTGTTCGCCGAAGACCGCACCCGTGGGGAACGCGAGACAGCTCCCCTCGCCGAACGCGCCGAAGCGGCCCGCCAGTCGGTCGCCCGGTCCCGTCGCGCCATGGCGTGCGATCCAGTCCCACCCGGCGTGGACGGCACCGTTGAGCAGCCGGTGGCCCATGCGCCCGAGGTCCCACCCGGGACGGTCCGTCTGCGGGGTTGCGGGCACGACGCTCAGCTCCGGCGCCCGATCGTCGACCACCGGACGGGGGCCGTGACCAAACGGGGCGGGATCGGGACGGGCTGCGCACACCCTGCGACGGTAACCGACCCCCGGTTGCCGGGGCGATCCCGACGTGGACGCAAGCCGATACCGTGCCTGACGTGAGGGACGCTGGGAACCAGGGTCAGCAGGCGGACGCGGTGGCGGACGCGGTGGCGGACGCGGTGGCGGACGTCGACGAGGTGCTGCGGGACCGCTACCGACTTGGGCGTTCCGGATTCTCCTCCGGGTCGCAGCTCTACGAGCGCGCGCGCCCGGGCTACTCCGACGAGTCGGTGGCGCACCTCGCCGCCACCCTCGGGATCACGGAGGGACGGACCGTCCTCGACGTGGCGGCGGGGACGGGAAAGCTGACCCGCTCGCTCGTGGCCACCGGGGCCACCTGCCTGGCCGCCGAGCCGTCCGCGTCGATGCTGGAGGTCTTTTCCGCCACCGTTCCCGGAGTCCCGGCGGTCGGATCGACCGCGGAGCACCTGCCGTTCGCCGCCGGCACGATGGACGCCATCGTGGTGGCCCAGGCGTTCCATTGGTTCGACGCACCGGTCGCCCTGGCCGAGTTCGCCCGGGTGCTGCGGCCGGGGGGCGGCCTGGCGCTCATCTGGAACGAGCGGGACGAGTCGGACCCGATGGTCGCTCAGTTGACCCGCATCTCCAAGTGGGACACCCATCAGCCCTACCCGGTCGGTCGGGACTTCGGGCGGGTCGTCGATGCCAGCGGCCTGTTCGAACCGGTCGCGCGGACGCGCTTCTCCTTCACCCAGGCGCTCGACCGGACCGGTCTCGTCGAGCAGGTCGCCACGCGGAGCTACGTCGCGGTCCTGCCCGAGGACCGGCGACGGGCGCTGCTCGACGAGGTCGCCGAATTCGCCGCCACCCTGGCAGAACCGATCCTGGTGCCCTACATCGCGGACACCTTCTGCACGCGGACACGTCCGCGTGATCGCACTCGCTGATCGCATCGCTGATCGCAGCGCTGATCGCACCACGTGACGGCGGGGACGCCCCGGTTTGCCAGGGGGATCCCCCGCGGTGCAGCCTCTGCGACCGGGACCGGATGCGCCACCACAGGGCGGCAGCGGCCGACGACCAGCGGAGGGCTCCCTCGATGATCAAACTGACCTGCCTGCTCAAGCGCAAGGAGGGGCTCACGCCCGCGGAGTTCCAGGCCTACTGGAGGGACCACCACGGCCCCCTGGTCGCCTCGAGCAGATGCGGGAGCCACGTCATCCGCTATGAGCAGCACCCCCGCCCGCTCGACGACTACCGCGGCGACCAGGACCGGTCGGGCTATGACGGGGTGACCGTCCAGTGGTTCGAGTCCATGGAGGGCTACAAGGCCCACATGGGCGAGGACGACTTCCCGGCCGTGCTCGAGGACATCGCCAATTTCCTCGACACCGACCACCTCGAGTTCGTGCTGACCGAGGCGCCGCGGATCGTGATGGACGGCGTCGTGGACTGGAGCGGCTGACCGACCCGCATCCTCGACGGTGCCGGCGCTCCGGATACCGCCGGTCCCGAACCGCTCCGACCAGCAGGCACGTCCACAGCCTGGGGTCGTTGACATGCCCGTCGACCCGGACGTAGGATCTCACAGATCGGACATGCTGTCCGATCCATTGGAAGGGGCGTCCTGAATGAGCCAGACCGAGCTGGATCTGACCGGGATCGACTTCGACGACATCAACCTCCTGGACTCCACGGTGTTCGCGGAGCGGGTGCCCCACGAATGGTTCGCCTTCCTCCGCCAGAACGCCCCGGTGTGGTGGCACGAGGAGGAGGACGGCCCGGGGTTCTGGGCGGTCACCTCACTGGCCGAGTGCACCACCGTCAACCGCGACTACGAGCACTTCTCGTCCTCCCGTCAGGCCACCTACCTCTGGGACCTGGCCGACGGACGACCTCGCACAGCAGCAGCTGATCATGCTCAACATGGACCCGCCGCTGCACACCCGCTACCGGCGACTGGTCAACAAGGGCTTCACCCCGCGCATGGTCAACCAGCTCCACGAGCGGATCCACGCGGCGACCGACGACATCATCGACTCGGTCATCGAGGAAGGACGGGCCGACTTCGTCACGCGAGATCGCGGCGGAGCTGCCCCTCGTCGTGATCGCCGAGCTCCTCGGGGTGCCCAACGAGGACCGCCACCGGATGTTCGACTGGTCCAACCGGATGATCGGGAGCCAGGACCCCGAGTACCAGACGGCCGGTGAGGTCGCCCAGCAGGCCTCCCTCGAGCTCTATGCCTACGCCTCGGAGCTCTTCGGGAAGAAGCGGGTCGACCCGCACGACGACCTGATGAGCGTGCTCACCCAGGTCGAGATGGAGGGCGAGCAGCTCTCCTCGCTCGAGCTCGAGCTCTTCTTCCTGCTGCTCACGGTCGCCGGGAACGAGACCACCCGCAACCTCATCTCGGGGGCGATGGCGACCTTCTTCGACCACCCAGACCAGTGGGACCTGCTGCGCAAGGACCGGTCGCTGCTCCCCGGCGCCGTCGAGGAGATGCTCCGCTACGTCACGCCGGTGATGAACTTCCGGCGGCAGACAACGTCCGGGTTCGAGCTCGGGGACCAGTCCATCGAGGCGGACAGCAAAGTGGTCTTCTTCCACATCTCGGCCAACCGGGACGAGAAGGTGTTCACCGATCCGCAGACGTTCGACATCACCCGCAACCCCAACCCGCACATGGCCTTCGGGGCCGGCGGGCCCCACTTCTGCCTCGGTGCCAACCTGGCCCGCATGGAGATCCGGGTCATGTTCGAGCATCTGCTCGACCGGATGCCCGAGATGGAGCTGGACGGGGAGGTGAAGCGCCTGCAGTCGGCGTTCATCAGCGGGGTGAAGCACATCCCGATCCGCTTCCCCACCGGTCCACGCGTCTCCGGGTAGATGTCCGACCGGAAGACCTCCCAGGACCTCAAGGAGGTCATCCGGGACTTCCGACGCGATCAGGTCGTCGACGTGGCCCGCCGGCTCTTCGGCGAGCGGGGTTCGATCGACGTCTCGATGGACGAGATCGCCTCGGAGGCCGGCGTCGCCCGGTCGACCGTCTACGTCTACTTCGCCAACCGCGACGAGCTCCTGCGTGCCTGCCTCAAGCAGATGCACACCCAGCTCCAGGAGGCGATCGCCCGTACCTGGGAGGAGGACGCCGACCCGGCGCGCCGCCTCGAGCTCCTCGTCGAGGAGATGCTCGCCCGGATCGACGACAACCCCGCGTTCTTCCGCCTCGCCCTGGTGACCCAGGGAACGCCTGCCGGGGGATCGGAGGCCCTCGGCGCCGAGTTGGCCCTGATCAGCCTCGACATCGCCCGACTCATCCACGACCTGTACGAGGACGGGGTGGCCACCGGGGAGTTCCGGCCCATCGATCCCGACCGGGCGACCGCGCTCATCGGGCAGCAGATCTACGGTGCCATCGCGGTGCGGGCGGCGGAGCCGTTCCCCGAGCCCAGGGAGCAGGCATCGCTCGGGATGGTCGAGTTCATCCTCCGCGGGCTGTCGACCTGAGCCGGCTCGGCCCGAACTGCCCGGCCGAGCCGCGGACCGGGTCAGCCCCCGGCGACGGCGGGGACGATGGAGAGGGTCTGCCCCTGCGCCACCGGGGTGGCGAGTCCGTCGAGGAAGCGGACGTCCTCGTCGTCGAGGAAGACGTTGACGAAGCGGCGCAGACCGCCGTCACCGTCGAAGAGCCGCTCGCCGAAACCGGGATGAGCGGCGTCGAGCCCCTTGAGGACCTCGCCGACGGTCGATCCCTCGACCCCGACCTCGCCGGCTCCACCGGTGAGCGTGCGCAGCTGGGCGGGGATGCGGATCTTGGTCACGGGGTACTCCTCGGGGACGCGGCGGACGTGGGGTCGGAGCCTGCGCCCGCGGCGTCGGCGAACGCCTCGAGGGTGGGCGCGATGGTCGCGGTCGGCCCGACGGTCCCCGACAGCGCCTCGACCGTCTTGAGGCCGTGGCCGGTCACCATGGCGACCACCCGCTCGTCGGGACGGATCACGCCCTGAGCGGCCAGCTTGGCCAGGGTCGCGATGGTCACGCCCCCGGCGGTCTCGGCGAAGATCCCCTCGGTGCGGGCCAGGAGCCTGATCCCGTCGATGACCTCTGCGTCGGTGACGGCCGCGCAGGAACCGCCCGACCTGCGAATGGTGTCCAGCGCGTACCAGCCGTCGGCCGGATTGCCGATGGCCAGCGATTTGGCGATGGTCGACGGTTTGACCGGCCGGATGGCGTCGGTCCCCTCGGCGAAGGCGGTGGCAACCGGGGCGCACCCCTCGGCCTGGGCACCGGAGACCCGTACATCGGGGGCCTCGTCGAGCAGTCCGACCTCGTAGAGCTCGGCGAACCCCTTGGCCACCTTGGTCAGCTGGCTCCCCGACCCGATCGGGACCACCACATGGTCGGGTGCCTGCCACCCGAGCTGCTCGGCCACCTCGAAGGCCAGGGTCTTCGATCCCTCGGCGTAGTAGGTGCGCACGTTGACGTTGACGAACGCCCATGAGGGCTGCTCACTGGTGAGCTCCGCGCAGAGACGGTTGACGTCGTCATAGCTTCCTTCGACCGCGAAGACCCGCCCGCCGTAGACGGCGGTCATGGTCACCTTGGCCTGCTCGAGATCGTGCGGGATGAGCACCACAGAGTCCATGCCGGCCCGTGCCGCGTGGGCGGCCACCGAGTTGGCCAGATTCCCGGTCGAGGCACAGGCCGCGATCTTGAAGCCGAGCTGGCGCGCCTTGGTCAGGGCGACCGACACCACCCGGTCCTTGAACGAGCCGGTCGGGTTCGCGGTGTCGTCCTTGATCCAGAGCTCGCCGAGACCGAGCTCGGCCGCCAGGCGGTCGGCCCGGACCAGTGGGGTGAAGCCGGCACCGAGGTCGACCGGGGCCGCGTCGGAGACCGGCAAGAGATCGGCATACCGCCAGATCGAACGCGGCCCGGCCTCGATGCGCTCTCGGGTGACGACGGCGGCAATCCGTTCGTAGTCGTAGGTGACCTCGAGCGGCCCGAAGCAGAAGTCGCAGACGTGCAGGGCCTGGGCAGGGTAGGGACGGCCGCATTCGCGACACCGAAGACCGGATACAAAGTCCACGTGGAGCTCCTCATCGCTCGGGCATTGGCACCTGGTCCGCCCGCCGAATCGCCACTGGCGATTCGGCGGGAGCGTTCTGGTTGCCGCAGCGTCACAGGGCCCGGTCCCTCAGCTGCTCTGGATGATGACCTCCATTGTGGCCGAGCCGGGACCGTTCGTCAACGCGCGCCGGCTGGGACCGGTGAGCGGGGCGGCCCCGACCGGGCGCCCGTCCCACCGTTGACCCCGCTGCCACGGCCCGTCCCGGTGAGGGATGATGGGGTCATGGCACCCGCGGTGACCTCCAAGGGCGGAGCGCGGCGCTACGACCACTCGGCCTTCGACGCCCGCGGGCTCGCCGCGGCCAAGGAGGGACGCCGGGTCTCGGTGTGCATCCCCGCTCGCAACGAGGCGGCCACCATCGGGCCGATCGTCCGCACGATCGCCTCCACCCTGGTGGGCCGTTCGGGCGGTGTGCCACTTGTCGACGACCTCGTCGTGGTCGACGACGGGTCGACGGACGGCACCGGCGAGATCGCTCGGCGGGAGGGCGCCCGGGTCGTCGCCGGGGACACCACGACGGGAGGGAAGGGCCAGGCCATGCGCGCGGCCCTCAAGGAGGCCGACGGTGATCTCATCGCATTCGTCGACGGGGACGTCGTCAACTTCGGTCCGCACTTCGTGACCGGCCTCCTCGGCCCCCTCCTGCTCGACGGCTCGATGACCCTGGTCAAGGGGTTCTACGAGCGGCCGATCAACGGCACCCCGGAGGGGGGCGGGAGGGTAACCGAGCTCATGGCGAGACCGGTCATCGACCTCCTCTTCCCGGCCCTGGCCGTCATCGAGCAGCCGCTCGCCGGAGAGACCGCCGCCCCGCGCTGGGTCCTCGAGGCGTGCGAGCTGGCCGACGGCTACGCGGTCGAGCTGGCCCTGCTGGTGGACGTGGCTTCCCGCTTCGGCGTCGAGACCATCGCGCAGGTGGACCTCGGCGTGCGCGTCCACCGCAACCGCCCGCTCGACGAACTGCGCCCGCAGGCGACCGACGTCCTGCGGGCGGCGCTCGCCCGGTCGGGGCTCATCGTCCCCGACTGACAGACCGGCGACGTCGGGTCGGCAGGCTCACAGGCCGGCAGGCTCGACCGACCGCATGGAGAGGTCGGGAACCGCGGACGGCACCACCCGCGCACCGAGCAACCGCCGACCGGGTACCAGCATCGCGACCACACCACCGACCGCGACCGCAGCCGCCCCGACCCACACCGCCGGCACCAGGCCGTCGACGTAGGCGCGGCCCGAGACGTAGCCGCCGTGGGCGCTGAAGACGGCGCCCAGGACGGCAATGCCGAGGACCCCTCCGAGCTCGCGGAAGGCCGCGTTGGCCCCGGAGGCCACGCCCTCGAGCGACGGTCGCACCGTCCCGAGCACCAGTGAGGCGATTGGCACGAAGAACAGGGTCATCCCGAGTCCGCACACCACGAACGGTGCGACCAGGTCCCCGTAGGGGGTGGTGGGCGTGGTCACGGACGCCAGCCAGGCCAGGCCGATCGCCTGGAAGCTGAGACCGGCAACCACCAGCGGCTTGCCACCCCACCGTTCGGAGAGGTGCCCAACGACCGGAGCGAGCAGCATCGGGATGGCCGTCCAGGGAAGGACGCGGACCCCGGCTTCGAGGGGCGAGTACCCCTGGACGGTCTGGAGGAACTGGGTGAGGAAGAAGATCGAACCGAACATCCCGAAGCTGAACAGCAGCGCGGTCACGTTGACGGCGGTGAAGCCGCGGTTGAGGAAGAGTCGGAGGTCGAGCATCGGATGGTCGGAACGGAGCTCCCAGGCCACGAAGGCTCCCAACAGCACGGTGCCGACCACGAAGGATGCGACCACCGACGGCGACGTCCAGCCGTGGGAGTTGCCCCGCACCAGACCGAGCACCACACCGAAGAGCCCGGTGCTCACCAGCGCGACGCCGGCCAGGTCCAGCTTGGAGGCGGTCCCCCTCGACTCGGAGAGCTTCCACCAGGCGAGCGGCGCGAGCACCAGGCCGACCGGCACGTTGAGCCAGAAGATGTACTGCCATGCCCACCCGCTGGTCACAGCACCTCCGACCAGCGGTCCGATGGCCACCGCGGTGCCGCCGATGGCGCCCCAGATACCGAGGGCCGCGTTGCGCCGCGCCGGGGGGACCGCTGCGCTGAGCAGGGTCAGGGAGAGGGGCATGATCATCGCCCCGCCCGCTCCCTGGAACGCGCGTGCAGCGACGAGGACCCCGATGCCCGGCGCCAGTGCGGCCACCGCTGACGAGACGGTGAACAGTGCGATCCCGGCGACGAAGATCCGGCGGCGTCCGAACCGCTCGCCGAAGGTGGCTGCCGAGAGCAGCAGGACGGCGAAGGTGAGCGTGTACGCGTTGACCGTCCACTCGAGTCCGGTGAGGCCTGCGTGGAGGTGGACCCTGATGACCGGCAGTGCGGTCGAGACCACCAGATTGTCGAGCGATGCCATGAAGAGGGCGAGGCCGGTGATGACGACCGCCCAGACGGCCCGCGCCCTGGTGTCGTCCGGTCTCGTCGCCGAACGACGCTCGGGGCGGCGCGGCGAGCGCAGCGGCAGGCGGAGCCGGGAGGGCCGGCGGGTGGCCATGGGCCGGCTGACCAGTTGTGAGTGATCACTATCCCTATGGTGCAAAAAAAGGGGCACGATCGGCTGGTTCATGCTGGTACCTCCGTGGACGGGGCCAGTTCGGCGGACCGCTGGTCCTTGATGGCCTGGCTTGCAGCTTGGATGGCGGTGATCTTCTCCGGCGTGGGGCAGAAGCTCTGCGCCCAGTGGTCGGGGACGGAGAGCAGGTCGATGGCGGACATCACGTTGAGCAGCATCCCCATCGCGAAGAAGTCCCGGAGGTCCTCCTCGGGCAGCTGGGTGCGATCGTGCACGAGCTGCCAGAGCACCTCGAAGGTGCGGCGGCCGGCGGCGGCGATGTCCGGGTCGCCCGGTGCGGCGGCGAACCCGTGCAGCTGGACCTGGAGCACCTCCGGATCATGGAGGAGCTCGACGTAGGCCTCGCCCATCGCGACCAGGGCCTCCTTGCCTTCGAGTCCGAGCCCGGCCCGGGTCATCGCGGCGATGATCCGGTCGGAGACCAGCTCGTAGGTGGCCACGAACAGGTCCTTCTTGGTCCCGAAGAGCCGGAACAGGTACGGCTGGGAGATCCCGGCACGGGAGGCGATCGCCTCGGTCGAGGTCCCGGCGTAGCCGGAGCGGGCGAATTCGGTGATCGCGGCCGCCAGGACCGAGGTCCGTCGCTCGGGGGCTGTCATCCGGCCGGACACCATCATGGTGAGATGGTAAGTGGTCACTCACTATCTTGTCAACCGGTCACGCCCGCCTCCTGGTGGCCCGGTCCCTGCAGGGAGCCGCGGTAGCGTCCGGTCATGGGTGCCGACTCCTCCCCCAGGCCGGAGGGCGGCTCGACGGCGGCAACCGGTGGGCTCCTCGCCGACACCGTGCTCGTGTCCAACCGGGGGCCGCTCGCCTTCCGGATCGAGGACGGGGTGCCGGTGCCGGGCCCGGTCGGGGGTGGGCTGGCCGGTTCGCTCCTCCCGCTGGTCGCCGGCAGCGGGGCAACCTGGGTTGCGAGCGCCCTGAGCGAGGGCGACCGGGCAGCCGGCGCCGCCGGGATGATGGCGGTCGACGGACTCAGGGTCGAGCTGGTCGAACCCGACCCGGTGCTCTACAGCCTCGCCTACAACGTGATCTCGAACGGTTCGCTGTGGTTCTGCCACCACCATCTCTTCGACGCCGCGCGGCGCCCCCGCCCCGACCGGCGGTGGATGGAGGCCTGGGACGCCTACCGCGAGTTCAACAGGCTCTTCGCCGAGCGGGTGGCCGAGGTGGCCCCGAGCGGCGGTCGGGTCCTCGTCCAGGACTACCACCTCGCCCTGGTCGCGCACGCGCTCACCGACCTCCGCCCGGACCTGCGCACGGTCCACTTCACCCACACCCCCTTCGCCGACCCCTCGGTGCTGCGCATGCTGCCGAGCCGGGTCGGTGACGAGCTGCTCACCGCCATGGCGCGGTTCGGCGCGTGCGGGTTCCACTCCCCGCGCTGGGCCGACGCGTTCCGTGCCGGTCTGCGCACCTTCGACGTCGACGCAGGTGCCGGACCGCACACCTTCGTCTCTCCGCTCTCGGCCGATCCTGACCGCCTGCGGTCCGAGGTGGACGCGCCGGCAGTCGGCGCGGCCCTCTCGCGCATCGAGGACTCGATCGGTGGACCGGACCGACAGCTCATCGTCCGGGTCGACCGGTTGGAGCTGTCGAAGAACCTGCTCCGGGGATTCTGGGCCTACGAGGAGCTCCTCGCGCAGGTCCCCGCTCACCGCGGGCGGGTCGTCTTCATCGCGCTCGCCTATCCCACCCGACAGGGGCTCCCCGAGTACCTCGCCTATCAGGACGAGGTGGTGACGACGGTGGCCAGGATCAACGAGCGGTGGGGGACGCCGGGGTGGACGCCGATCGTGCTGGAGGTCGAGGACGACTACCCGCGCTCACTGGCCGCGCTCAGCCGTTCCGACGTGCTCCTGGTCAATCCGATCCGTGACGGGCTCAACCTGGTGGCCAAGGAGGGACCGCTCGTCAACACCCGCGACGGCGTCCTCGCCCTGTCCCGTGAGGCGGGCGCCTTCGACGAGCTCGGCGAGGGGGCGCTCGAGGTCAACCCCTTCGACGTGACCGGGACCGCCACGGTGCTCGCCCGGGCGCTGGCCATGGACGCGGCCGAGCGGCGGGAACGGGCCAAGGTCCTGCGCGAGGCGATCCTCGCACGCCGCCCCTCCGACTGGCTGGACCGCCAGGTCACCGCCGCCCGCTGAGCGGCCGCTACACCACGGACCTGGGCTACCTCTGTTGCTGCGCGAGCGGGGTGTCGGCCAGCCAGCTGAGCAGCCGCCCGGCCGCGGCGGGCCCCGGAACCGTCAGATCGGCGAGCGCGACGACCTCGGGTGGGGTCTCCTCGTCGACGACCGCCACCGCGACCCCCTCCCGGCCGGCCGCCGCCCAGCCGGAGAGCTCGGCGAAGGCCGGCAGGTCCCCGAGGTCGTCCCCGAAATAGCAGGCCGCCGAGCAGCCTTCGGTCAGCCGACGGAGCACCGTCCCCTTGTCGACGGCGAGCGGTGGACGGAGCTCGAGCGAGTAGCGCCCCGGGTGCGCCACGAGCCCGGAGCGTTCCGCCTCGGCCGCCACCCGGTCGGCCACCCAGCCACCGGCCGCCGGGGCCCGGCGCCAGTGGACGGTCACCGCCAGTCCCTTGCCTTCCACCTCCACCCCGGCCGGAGCGTCGATCGTGAGGCGGCCGGCCACCTCGTCGACCACCGGTCGCCAGGGGGCGGCGGTGGGCTCGACAGCAACCCCGTCCGGCCCGGCCGACTCGAGCCCGTAGAGGCCGACGAGCTGCACTCTTCCGGCCGCACCGGTGCGGGTGCCGGCCATCGCCAGGTGCGCCGCAAGAAAGGCCGCCGGACGCCCCGAGACCACGGCCACCACGCCGAAGCGCCGGGCGAGCCGGGCGAGCACTGCGGCGGTGCCCGGAAGGGGCCGGGCGGTGGCGGGATCCTCGACGATCGGGGCCAGGGTGCCGTCGAAGTCGGTCACGACGGCCGTCCGGTCCGGCCCGTCGAGCAAGGGCGCGAGCCGCTCGGCCGCTCCTGCCGGGACGCCGCTCCCGGCAGGCGGTACGCCGCTCAGTGGACCGTCGTCGTGGTGGTGGCCGCGCCGGTGCCCGCGGCGAGGTCCGGACCCACCACCACCACGATCTCCGCGGTGCCGATGGAGCTCACCGGGGCGGCGGTCGTGTACGGCAGGACCTCGCTCGCCGGCAGGCGGAGCGCGGCGGCCACCTCCTTGGCGGCGACCTGTTGACCGGCGACGTAGTACACGTGGGAGGTGCGCTGATTGGTCGTGGCGTTGGTCGGGGCCTGCACGGTCCACCCGTCGGCCTGGAGCCGGTCGGAGACGGTGGCCGCCGCCCCGGTCACTCCCGATGCATTGGCGGAGAGGACGGGGACGTTGGTCGGCGGCCTGGGCGCGGTGGTCGTGGTCGACCCGGCAGGGTGGACGGTCGTGGGGGTCGACGAGGCCGGCGGGGACCCGGCCACCGCCAGCGTGGTCGGGGTCTGGTGGATGCGGCCGAGCAGGAGGACCGTCGCCAGGACGAAGAGGGCGAGTAGAACGGCCATCCGCCCGATCGGGACCTGCCGACGGGCCCCATCGCGGTGCTCGGAGGGCTCCGCGTCGTTCGCCGGGGGTTCGTCCACTGCCGCCAGCCTGCCAACCAGGTCATGGAGAAGCAAGCACCGGGCTCGGGCGTGCCGGGCGGGAGCCGTACACTGGCCGGGGTGTCCGGATCTGAGGGACTCCTGCCGGTGTGGCGCAGTTGGTAGCGCAGACGACTTGTAATCGTCAGGTCGTGGGTTCGACTCCCACCGCCGGCTCCATATAGGACCAGTTCAGAAGCTTACGGCTTCCTCCGCTCGATTGTTGGTAGGCCCAAGATGGATGGGGCGAAAGGCATTCTGTCATGTGTGAAAGTCCGGTGCATGCTTTCCACACCGTGGCTCCGGTTCCCGGTTGACACGTTCCGGACGCGGCTCCGGTACCTGGGCGACACTGGCTCCGGTACCTGCTTGACACTTCACGCCTGAGCGGGTCCACCGGCCCCGGCACGCCACCGGGGTCTCCCGCCAAACCGTGCATACCTGGCTCCGCACCACGCGGGCCACGGGATCGCGGGCATCGTCGACAAGTCGACCGTCCCCGAACACTGCCCGCACCAAATGGCCCCGGGCGTCTGGCGGATGGCACAGAGGTGAAGGTCGTCACCGGGGTCGACGACCACAGCCGCTATCGCGTCTGTGCCCGGATCGTCGCCCGAGCGACCGCCCGACCGGTCTGTGAGGCGCTGCTCTTCGCACTCCGCATCCACAGGGGCCCGACCAGATCTTGTCGGACAACGGCGAGGTCTTCACCCATCGATTCGGCAAAGGGCCTGGTCCGGTGCTCTTCGAGCGCATCTGTCACAACCACGGCATCCGCCACATCCTCACCGCCCCCTACTCACCGACCACGACGGGGAACGTCGAGCGGTTTCACAGGACCCTGCGCCGGGAGGCCAATAGCCCCTTTGCAGGAAACACTGTTTCCTGTCGGTGCCCAGAGTTAATATACTGGAAACAATTGACGATACCGTCAGGGACGGGTGAAGGAGGTGGTTGCGATGTTCACGCGAATCGTGTTGGCGATCGACGGGACCGAATCGGGAGACGTCGCGGTCAGTTACACGTCCGCCCTGGCTTGCCAGTTCGAGGCCGAGGTTCGGGTGGTCCATGTGAACGAACTCCTGGTTGGCGGCCGCGGCTTCGCCGTCGAGACCGAGGTCGAGGCGATGAACATCGTCGACACCGCTGTCGGCCGCCTGCGCGCTGCCGGCGTGATGGCCGACGGGGTCCACTACCTGGCCAATTGCTTCACCCTCGACGACCGCATCGCCGAAGCTGCGCTTGAGTGGGGCGCTGACGCGATCGTCTTCGGCTCGAAGCGCCGCTGCTGGCTTTCCCGCCTCGGCGGGGCCGCCCTGCGCGAGCGGGTGGGCGATCTGACCGGGCTCCCCACCGTGGCCGCTCCGGCTCCGCTCAAGCTCAGCCGGCGTACCCTGCGCCACCTCGAACCCGTCGCCGCCCGCGAGGTCGAGGAGACGATCGTCACCTGAGGAGTGACGTGGCCCCGAACGTGGCCCCGACTACGTTCGTCACATCCGGTGCAATTGCGGAACTCCACCCCAGCCCATCGTGCCCTCGAGGTAGCGATCGAGGAAGGCGGAACGGTACCCGTCCGCGCGCCAGGTGATCGGGAAGAACGACTCGTCCATCGTGTCGTCGCCGAAGCGCTTGTAGCGGCTATAGAGATAACCCGTGGTCTCTGGGTGGAACCGTGCCTCCGAGGACATGCAATGTGCCACCAGTGATCGCCGGGGCGCGTTCGAGCGGTTGACGTCGGAGCCATGCCAGGTCCAGCCGTCGTGGAAGGCACCGCCGCCCGCCGGCACCTCGACCGGGACGCGTGCGGGCTCGACGCCCTGGGCGGCGGCGGCCTGGCACAGCTCGACATGGGGATCGGCCGGACCGTGGAACTCCTCGATCATTCCCCAGCGCCGGTTCCAGCGGTGCGAGCCGCGCACGTACTCGACGGTTCCCTGGGCCGCGGAGGTGTCCTCGAGGGCGATCCAGCAACTCACCCATTCCGGGGGCAGGGCCCACTGCTCATAGCTCGAATCCTGGTGGAAGCCGAGCGCCTTGCCACCAGGCGGCTTCCACAGGACGTTGTCCTGACTGAGGCGCACCCCAGGCCAGCCGCCGAGCCCGGCGCAGGCGCGCCCGATGTCGGCCCGCAGCACCACCCGTGCGATGTCGCGGTCGGACTTCCACGCGTTACAGATCTGGCGGGTCAGCTCCGGCGGGCTCACGCCCTGGCGCCAGTTCCATTCATCGGGATAGAGGCCGGTCTCGAAGCGGCCGGCGAAGAGGTCCTCGTAGCGCTCGAGAGCCCGCCGGGCCAGGGCGGGGTCCACGATGCGCTCGACCACGACGAAGCCGTCGCGGGCGTAAGTCTCGACCTGGTCGTCGCGTAGCTCGAACTCGAAGGCGGCGGTCAGCTCAGTGAGAATGGGAACTCCTCTCTGTCGTGGTCTTTCCGGTTGGTGCGCTCGCCTCAGACGTAGGCCAGGTAACGGTCGCGCTCTTCGATCGGAACGAACCGGTGGCAGGCCGCCGCCTCGGCGTGGCGGGCCGCCGCGTAGTGCTCGACGAAATCCGCCCCAAAGAGCTCCACCGCCGCTGTGCTGGTGGCGAACCGCTCGGCCGCGGTGATGAGGTCGTGGGGTAGAGAAGCCGAGTCGGTGACGGTTCGGCCGTCGGCGGGAGGGACAACAGGCGGAGGGGGCTCGAGCCGTTCCTCGATACCCCAGAGCGCGGCACCGAGGAACATGGCCAGGCAGTGGTGCGGACTCACGTCCGCCCCCGGGATGCGCAGCTCGAGGCGGGCCGATGCCGGGGTGGCGGCCAGAACACGCAGGGCGCAGCTGTAATTGTCGGGACCCCAGGTGGCGGTGGCAGGAGCCCAGTTGCCCGGTCCGAATCGCCGGTAGGAGTTGGGGTTTGGGGCGGCCAAGGCGAGCAGCTCGGGCAGGAGGGTCACGACGCCGGCCACGGCGGCGGCCCCCACCTTGGACAGCGCGCCCGCCTCGTTGCAGATCGCAGGCGTGCCGTCGACACCCGAGCGGAGCGAGAGGCTTGGATGACCGCCGAGGCCGGGGAACTGCGACCCGAGCTGCGCCATGAACGAGGCCTGCCGGCCTTCCCGGGAGAAGAAAGCCTTCGTGTAGAGCTTGGCCAGGGTGGCAGAGTCGGCCGAACGCACCGGATCTTCAGGGCCCAGAGCGACTTCCAGGCATCCCGGACCGAGCTCGGCACAGACGTGGTCGACTGGCACGGCGCCGCCCTCGAGCGCGGCGACCAGCCTTCCCAGCATGGCGTCCTCGCCGGCCAAGGTGAGGGCGGACCAGCAGCGGTTGTCCGCCAGGGCCGGGACGAGTGGCGATCCGGAGGGAGCCGGGTCGAGCACGATGCATTCGAACTCCCACCCGACCTCGGCCTCCAGACCCGAGGCGGCGGCGCGCTCGACCAGCTGGCACACCTGGTGTCGAGGGGAGAGCGCGCGCAGCGGTGGTTCGAACTCGGCCAGCAGCACGAGAGAGGCCGGATCGAAGGGAAACGGGCGTGCCGAAACTGGATCGGCGGCGGCCGGGCAAGAGCGTGACCCGCCGGCGCTCCAGATCGAGTCATCGGGTTCCCAGGCGGCGATGGCGTCGATGAAGGACCAGCCTTCCTGCAGAGCGCGGGTGGCGGCAGCGATCCCGAGGCGCTTCTGGCGCACCGTGCCCGAGGGGTCGACGAGGCCGAGTAGCACCGTGTCGACCCCGGCGTCGCGCAGCGTGGCGGCGACGGTGCCCTGCGCTACGGCGCAGCGCAGGGAATCAGCGTCGACGCGCGGGGCTGGGGTGGTCGCGGCGGGCGGTGTCACGGCGTTGCGTAGGCGCCGAAGGCCCGGTCCAAGAGCGCGTCGACCACGGCCGCCGCCGTCTGGGTCATTGTGCCCAGCTGGTTCTCCACGGCGCGCTGCAGCGTCTCAGGGCTGCCGAAGTGCTCGGCAAGCGTGCGCTCGTACTCGGGGACGCGGGCCCAGGTGGGGATGGTTTCGCCGTTCACCTCGACATGGAACTGGATTCCGTAGGCCCGCGCCCCTACCCGGAATGCCTGCACCGGCGAGCAGCGGTTCCGGGCCAGCACGGTTGCGCCGGGGGGTGCCCGGACCACCTCGGCCTCGTGCCATTGGAGCCCCGGGACGACACGGGGCACCTTGCCGAAGACAGGGTCGGACCGGCCGGCCGTGGTCAGGGTGACGTCGAGCACGCCGATCTCGGGAGCCGCCATCGCGCGCCACCGTGCCGCCCATGGCGTCGGCGAGGAGCTGGTGGCCGAGGCACACGCCGAGGAAGGGTCGCTCCAGCTCGGCCACCCAACGCTGGATGACCTCCTTTTCGCCCGCAAGCCACGGGTGGACGTCCTCCTCCCAGACCTGCTGGGGGCCCCCCATGGCGATCATGAGGTCGAAGGGCTCGAGGGTGGGGATGGGTTCACCCGCGTCGAGCTCGACCGTGGTGAGAGCCAGGCCGGCGCCTTCCAGCAGGGTGCCGAGCGAGCCCGGGTCCTCGTCTGGGTGGTGCTGGAGGACGAGAACTCGTCCCGGGCTGCCCGATGATTGGGGAGTGTTCACGGCAGGACGTCGAGGTATTCCTCGACGTCCCAGTCGGTGACGGTGCCGATGAAGCGTTCCCATTCGTCGCGCTTGTACGCCATGAAGACGTGGTACATCTCGCCGGGCAGGGCCTGGCGCACCACCGGGTCGGCCTCGAGAGCGTCGAGCGCCTCGCCGAGGGTGGAGGGGATGCGGACCACCGACTTGCCGGCCTCGATGGCGTCGTAGATGTTGCCCTCCTCGGGCGGGCCTGGATCGATGCTCTGGTCGAGCCCGTCCCGCATGGTCACGAGCAGCGCGGCCATCGACAGGTAAGGGTTGACGGCCGAGTCGACCGAGCGGTATTCGAAGCGTCCCGGCGCGCTCACCCGCAGCGCAGTGGTGCGGTTCTGGAATCCCCAGTCGGCGAAGATCGGCGCCCAGAAACCGGCGTCGGCGAAACGACGGTAGGAGTTCACCGTCGGCGCCGTGATGGCGGTCAGGGCGCGCAGGTGGGTGAGCACACCGCCGATGGCATGGAGGCCGGTCTTCGAAGGCAGGCGGGTGTCGTCCCCGTCGGGGAGGAACATGTTCACGCCGTCCTCCCACAGCGAGATGTTGTGGTGGCACCCGTTGGCCGAGACACCCATGAAGGGCTTGGGCATGAAGCAGGGGAAGAGCCCGAACTCGCGGCCGACCTGACGGCACACCTGACGGTAGGTGGTGAGTCGGTCGGCGGTGTCCTCGGCCCGCCCGAAGGCGAAGTTCAGCTCGAGCTGGCCGGGCGCGTCCTCGTGGTCGCCCTGGATCATGTCGAGGCCCATCGCGCTCGCAGTACTCGATCACCCTGTGGATCACCGGCTGCAGCTCGGAGAACTGGTCGATGTGGTAGCAGTACGGCTTGGTCACCCCCTCGACCGAGGGCGTGCCGTCGGGGTTGGTCTTGAGCCACATCATCTCCGGCTCGCACCCTGCGCGCAGTGTGAGTCCGGTCTCCGCTGTGAACTCGGTGTGCAGGCGGCCCAGGTTGCCGCGGCAGTCTGAGGTGAGGAAGGCACCGGGATCGACGGCCTCCTCCCGGCCCCGGAAGAGGGTGCAGAAGACCCGGGCCACCTTCGGGTCCCACGGCAGCGGGCAGAAGGTGTCGACGTCGGGCAGGCCGACCAGCTCGGAGGCCTCGGGGCCGTAGCCGATGTACCGCCCGTGGCGGTCGATGAAGAGATTGGCCGTGGCCCCGTAGACGAGTTGGAACCCTTTGGTGGCCACCGATTCCCAGTGTGGAGCCGGGATGCCCTTGCCCATGACCCGCCCGGTCACCGAGACGAACTGGAAGTAGACGTAGGTGATGCCTTCGGCCTCGATGCGCCGGCCGACCTCGGCGACGCTGTCGGCTCGCCCTGGTTGGTCGACGAAACGCTCGAGGTCGGTGGCGAGGCCCGAAGCCCAGTCAATGGACATCTGTGAAGAACCCTCCTTGAGAAACTTTGTTCACCTATAGTGAACAAGTGGAGGGCGGTGGGCAAGGGCTGGCGTGTATCCATCCTGTTAACAGTTCGCCCGCTGAACGGTACCCCGTGGTTGGCTCAGCCCCGGTCAGGACCGCTCGGTGGCGTAGATGGTGATGGAGAGGAAACGGATGGGTAGCTTGACCAGCTGGGTCGGCCCGTGGGGGATGTCGCCCTCGAACTGCAAGCGTGTCGCCGCGCTCCATCTTGTAGCGCTGGCGCCCGTAGCCGTACTCCATCACGCCGCTCAGCATGTAGAGGATCTCGATGCCCGGGTGCTGGAAGAGCGGGAACACCTCTGTGTCGTCGTCCAGTTTCACGAGTAGCGGCTCGACTCGCTTGTAGGGTCCGCGCAGGCTGCCCAGCAGCTCGTAGGTGTGGCCGGCCCGCGTGCCCTTGCGCACGATCTCGGGTCCGCTGCCGGCCTTCACGAACACGGCGTCGCGCTCCTCGGCCAGGCCGCGGAAGAGCGAGGTGACCGGCATGTCGAGCGCAGCTGCCAGACGCTCGAGGGTGGAAAGGCTGGGCGAGGTCTGCGCGTTCTCGATCTTGGACAACATCCCCTTGGAAATGCCCGTTCGCTCGGCCAGCTGGCCGACGTTGAGCCCGATCTCAAGACGCCGGCGCGCACGTGGTTGGCGATGACCTGACCGAGGTGGCTCTCGACCTCGTTGGCGCCGACGTTATCGATGGTCACGAGCTTTCCCCGTTGACGGCTCGCCTGGCCGGTCGCCTTGGCACCGGACCGCGTGCGGGGCGTCCCTTTCGCTTTGGCTGTGCCAGTGGTTCCGGACTTCGCGCCGACCTTGGCGCGGTCGGCCGTGGAGCGGACCGAAGGCACCGGACGAGCCGCCGGTGCTTGGGGCTTGGCACCGGGCGCGCGGCTGGTACGGGTGTTCCGCGAGGGCGCGGTCCGGCGAGTGGCCACGGCCGCTAACTCTACGCCCAGGAGCCTGAAGCGCTGCGGATCCGGCCGCAGTGGCGGAGGGTGGGCGGACCTGGCACCGCGCGCGCCCATCGGCCTCAGCGCATCTGACCCGCCCCCACGTAGGGGTGCGGGCTCACGAGCAGGTCCGACTCGGCGAAGCGCTCCCAGCGGAAGTCCTGGTGGTCCACCGTCGGCGTCGCGGCTCGCGCCGGTCGTGATGAGGTCGGCCATGAGCTCGCCCACCGAGGGCGAGATCTTGTAGCCGTGCCCCGAGAATCCGGCGCAGAGCCAGAGCCCGCTCACCGGGCAGGCCGAGATGATCGGGTTGTAGTCGGGCGTGACGTCGTAGCAGCCGGCGTAGGACGAGGCGAGCGACGCCCCGTCGAGCCCGGGGAAGCGTTGGGCGAATTTCGGCACGGCTGTGGCGAGCTCGTCGTCGGTTGCCCGCTCGCGGTAGGCGTCGGGGTCGGCCCACTCGGGGTCGGAGTGGTCGCTGTCGCCGAGCAGGATCTGACTCGTGCCCTCCGTGCGGACGTACTGGAGCGAGACCAGGTCCGAGAAGACCGGGGGACGGCCGAGGGGCCGGCCGGGATCGACCAGGAGGATCTGGGCGCGCTGGGCGCGCACGGGGAGCTCGATCCCGACCGCACGCGGCCAGGGTGGCCGACCAGGGCCCGGCGGCCAGGACCACGTGAGCGGCAGCCGACGCGGCTGCCGTCGGCAAGGACGACACCTCTCGACGCGGTCATCTGGGGCGACCTCGAGCGCCGCCACCGCGGAGTGCTGGCGCAGGCGGGCCCCGCCACGGCGCGCCGCAACGGCGAAGGCCAGGGCGGTCTGGTGGCCGTCGCCGTAGCCCCCGTGCGGCTCGTAGGCGAACTCGGCGAAGTCGTCGAGCCGGGCTTCGGGCCACAGGGCGCGCGCTTCCTCGTGGCCCATGAGATCGACGTCGATGCCGAGCGAACGCTGCATGGCCACGTTGGCCCGCAGCGCTCCCAGGTTCTCGATGCCCACACCGACCAGGTAGCCCGTCTTGGTGTAGCCCGAGGGGGCGCCGAGGATCTCGGTGGCATGCTCGAGCACGGGCAGGGCGTTCCAGGCCATGGCGGCCAGCGAGCGGATGCCGTAGTGGCAGCGGACGATGCCGCTCGACTTGCCGCTCCCTCCCGAGCCCACGGTGTCGCGCTCGAGCACGAGCACGTCGGTCAGCCCGACCTCGACGAGGGCCCGTGCCGTGCTGAGACCGGCCACGCCGCCACCGACGATCACGACCTCGGCCGTGCGGGGAGGCGTCACGGAATGGTCATGACGGGCCAGCCCGGGATCCAACCGGTACCGGCCAGGGGGACCCGGGCCATGGCGGCGGCTTCAACGGTGAGGGCAGCAAGGTCCTCGGGCTCGAGGTGGTGCACGCTGGACTTTCCACAGGCGCGGGCCAGCGCGGTCACCTCCATGGTGAGGGCGCGCAAGTAGTTGGCCACGGCTGTGCCGGCGTGGACGGGATCGAGCCGTACCTCGAGCGCGGGGTCCTGCGTGGTGATGCCGACGGGGCACGACCCCGTGTGGCAGTGGGCGCAGCGGCCGGGGGCAGTGCCCAGAGCGGCGTAGTCGGCGGACACATCGACCTCGCTGCCCGCTCGGTCCCGGTAGGTGGAGCGGTTGCAGCCGAGGGCGAGGAGGGCGGCCACGCCGATGGAGACGGCGTCGGCGCCGAGGGCGAGGGCCTTGGCCACATCGGCCCCCGAGCGGATGCCACCCGACACGACCAGCTGCACCTCGTCGGCAGGCCCCGGCCTCGCGCAGCGCCTCGGCCGCCATGCGCACGGCGGGCAGGGTCGGGATGCCGGCGTGCTCGATGAAGACGTCCTGGGTGGCGGCGGTACCGCCCTGCATGCCGTCGACCACGACCACGTCGGCCCCGGCGGCCACGGCCAGCTTCACGTCGTGGTCGACCCGGGTGGCGCCGACCTTCACGTAGATCGGGATGCGCCCAGTCGGTGGCCTCTCGCAGCTCCTCGATCTTGATGCGCAGGTCGTCGGGGCCGACCCAGTCGGGGTGGCGGCTGGCCGAGCGCTGGTCGATGCCGGGCGGCAGCGTGCGCATGCCCGCCACCCGGTCGTTGACCTTCTGGCCGAGCAGCATCCCGCCGCCGCCGGGCTTGGCCCCCTGGCCGACCACGATCTCGACCGCGTCGGCCTGGCGCAGGTCGGCGGGGTCGAAGCCGTACGCGAGACGGCAGGACCTGGTAGACGAGCAGGTCCGAGGCCTTGCGCTCCTCGGGCGTCATGCCGCCGTCGCCGGTCGTGGTGGAGGTGCCGACCTCGGTGGCCGCCCGACCCAGCGCCTCCTTGGCCGAGGCCGAGAGGGCGCCGAAGCTCATGCCGGCGATGGTGATGGGGATCTCGAGCTCGAATCGGCTTCGCCCCGTGCCGGGTGCCGAGCACGGTCGCGGTCTCGCAGCGCTCGCGGTAGCCCTCGAGCGGGTAGCGGCTGACCGACGCCGTGAGGAAGACGAGGTCGTCGAAGGTGGGGAGCTTGCGGCGGGCGCCCAAGCCGCGGATCGGGTAGTGGCCGCTGTCGGCCATCTCGTGGATCCGGGCGATGACGTCGGGCGGGAAGCTGTGGTTGGCGGGCTGGCTGTCGGCGGGTATCGGGCATGAGTCATCAGTAGGCGCTGTGGTTGTGGGTGGCGAAGTGGTAGAGCTGGCGGGCCGAGGCCACCTTGGTGACGCAGTCGGGATCGATGTGGTCGAAGCCGCTCTCCTCGACCAGCCGCTTGACGGCGAGCACGTCCTCGTCGGTCATCTCCTCCACCACGGCGTCGGCACCGAGCGAGGCGATGGCGCCCTGCACGTAGATGACCGCCTCGTAGAGCGAGTCGCCCAAGGCGTGGCCGGCGTCGCCGCCGATGAGGATGGTGCCGGCCTGGGCCATGAAGCCGGTCATGGCTCCGGCGTTGCCGGCGATGGCCACGGTGCCGCCCTTGAGCGAGATGCCGGCGCGCAGCGAGGCATCGCCCTCGATGAAGATGCGCCCGCCCCGCGCGCTGGCACCCGCGCTCTGCGAGGCGCTGCCTCGCACCCGGATGGTCCCGCCCATGAGGTTCTCGCCCACCGACCAGCCGACGAACCCGTTGACGGTGATGTCGAGGGCCGGTACCGTCCTTCGCCCCGCAGAGGCCGCCCAGGAAGTAGCCGGCGTTGCCGTCCACGCGTGACATCGATCGGCTGGTCGAGGCCGACGGCAAGGTTGTGCCGGCCCCGGGGCGCGCCGACGGTGGCGGCCTCGCCGGGCCGCAGAGCACGCAGCGCGGCGTTGACCGCGCGGGTGCCCAGGGCCTCGCAGTTCAGGATCAGCGGGTCCACGTGTAGACCTCCTCGGGGTGGGGCTCGAAGACCACGGCGTCGGCGATGCCGGGAAGCTCGGCCAGTGCGCGGTACTCGGAGGCGACGGCGACGTAGCCGGCGGTCTCGGCCACCACGGCCGGCTTGCAGGCGAATGCGTCGCGCACGACCGACATGCCCTCGGGGCTCGTGATGACCAAGGTGAAGAACCCGTCCATCTCCTTCATGACCCAGCGAGTGGCCTCTTCGAGGTCGTCACCGAGAGCGAGGCGAGTGGCGAGGAAGCGAGCGCCCACCTCCGAGTCGTTGTCCGAGTCGAACTCGATGCCCTCGTCCATCAGGCGGCGCCGCACGGTGGCGTAGTTGGAGAACGAGCCGTTGTGCACGACGCACAGGTCGCGGGCGGGGACGAAGGGGTGGGAGTGCAGCACGGTGACTGCGGACTCGGTGGCCATGCGGGTGTGGGCGATGGCCAGATAGCCCTCCCAGTCGCGCACGCCGTAGCGGTCGCAGGCGTCGCTGGGCCGGCCGGTGTCCTTGAGCACGCGGAGGTTCCAGCCGGTGCCGAGCACCCGCACCTGAGGCCACTGCTCAGCCAGAGCGGCTTCGACCGCGTCGATGGAGCTCTCGGGCACGTCGACCACGGCACCGGCGCCGAAACGCTGGAGGTCGGCGCCGCTCGGGCACAGGTCGAGGACGGAGCAGCCGACACCCACCCAGTCGACGGGAACGTCGGCCCCGAGGGAGACACGCAGGGTTGGGGTGGTGCCGTCGCCATTGCCCACGCTGGTGGTTTCCGTTGGGGCGTGGTCGGTGTAAAGGGCGATGCCCGAGGAGTCCGGGCCGCGCTCGTCGAGCGCCCCGACCATTGTCACCAGCATGGAACCGAGGTCCGGCTCGAGGGTGGGGTCTCGCAGCAGGAGACCGATGACGCCGCACATGGCTCAGGCCTCCTCTGTCGCGGTGACGAGGAGCGGGGCAGGGGACGGGCGATGGTAGCGCTCGACATAGGTGGGGATGGGAGTGGCGATCCGGAGGTGGGGGTCGACCACGGCGGGCTCGACCACCGTGGCGAACGGGATGACGCCCGCCCAGATCTCGAGATCGCAGTCCTCCTCCTCGTCGATGGGGAAGCCCGTGCGCACCTTGGCCGAGCACTCGTCGAGGGGCAGGCGCAAGAGCATGGTGGAGCGCAGCTCCTTCTCGGTCGGCGGCCGGGCGTCGCGGCTGCGGCCGGGAATGATGTGGTCCACCATGAGGTCGAGACCGTGGCGCTTCTCGTCGAGGTCCTTCACCTCGGTGGCGCTGCCGAGGATCACGACGGAGCGGTAGTTGATGTCGGTGTTGTACGCGGACCGGGCCACGACGAGTCCGTCCACGAAGGTGACGGTCACGCAGATCTCCACGACATCGGTTCGGGCTCCCCGGAACAGCCGGCTCGCCGCCGAGCCGTGTAGGTAGATCAGGTCGCCGTCGCGCCCGTAGGCCAGGGGGATGACGACAGGAAAGCCGGCCTCGGTGCAGAGTCCGACATGGCAGACGAAACCCTCGTCGAGGATGGCGTCGATGGTGGCCCGGTCGTAGGCCGCCCGGTGGGCGTAGCGGTGAAGCGTGGTGCGCTCGGAGGCAGGTCCGGCCTCCGCCTGGGTCGTCGCCTCAGTCATCGTCCTGTTCGTCCTGGTTGTGGTCGTGATCGGAGGTTCCGTATCGGTGAGGAAGGGCGGCTCCCCGGGGCCACCGGTGCTTCTCATTATGACCGGCCCGAGTTGACTGTCAAGAAACAACATAGAGAAATAGGCAACACGGACGACCGGTCCGATCAAGGCTCTGTCACGTGTGGGACCTGCGGGAACAAGTTAACAGGCCCGCAACAATTCGCAACCGTCGCGTAACCATTCCTGGTTTCCCATGAGGCAACATCGTTTCAGATAGGAACGGCCCGGCCGAGCGAACGGAGGTGGTCGCACTGACGAGCACACTGGAGCGAGAGTCCGCTCCGATCACGAATGCGGAGGAGTTGACCGAGGCGACCAGACGGGACGGGGTCGAGTTCCTCTTCGCCATGTTCGTGGACCTGCACGGCAAGCCGTGCGCCAAGATGGTGCCTGTCTCGGCGATCGAGGGATTGTTGGAGGACGGCGCGGGTTTCGCCGGCTTCGCGGCGGGGGCGATGGGCCAGACTCCGTCCTCACCGGACATGCTGGCCATGCCCGACCTGAGCTCGTACACGCCCGCCCCGTGGCAGCCCGGCCTCGGGATCGTCCAGTGCGACCCCTATGTGCTGGGTGAGCCCTGGCCGTACGCCCCGCGGGTGATCCTGCGGCGCCAGATCGAGCGGCTTGCGGGGGTGGGTCACGCCATGAAGGTCGGAGCAGAGGTGGAGTACTTCCTCGTGCGGCGTACGCCCGACGGTATTGCGGTGGCCGATCCGATGGACGAGACCATGGCCCCATGCTACGACGCACGAGCGCTTACCAGGATGTTCGGTCACCTGACAACCGTGTCACGGCACATGAACGCACTCGGATGGGCCAACTACGCCAACGACCACGAGGACGCCAACGGGCAGTTCGAGCAGAACTTTCGCTTCGCCGACCCGCTGACTACCGCTGACCGGGTCGTCATCTTCCGCTACATGGTCCATACCCTGGCCACAGAGGCGGGGATGCTGGCCACCTTCATGCCCAAGCCGTTCACCAACCTGACCGGGAACGGGTTGCACATGCACCTCAGCCTGTGGGATCGCGAGGACACTGAGCTCTTCGCCGACCCTGTCGACGACCGCGGCCTCGGCATGTCGTCGCTCGGGTACTCCTTCATCGCCGGCCTGCTCGAGCATGCCGAGGCGCTGGCCGCGGTGGCCTGCCCGACCGTCAACTCGTACAAGCGGCTAGCCGCGCCTCCTCCGAACTCGGGGGCGGCCTGGTCCCCCGTCTACGCCACCTACGGGGGTAACGACCGCACCCACATGCTGCGGGTTCCTGACCCGGGTCGGGTGGAAGACCGCTGCATCGACGGCTCGGCCAACCCCTACCTGGCCATGAGCGCGCTGATCGCGGCCGGACTCGACGGCGTGTCACGTGGGCTCGACCCGGGCGACCCGTGCGATCTCGACCTGCTGTCGCTGTCGCCGATGGAGGCGGCCGAGAAGGGCTTGCGCCTGATGCCCATGACGCTCTGGCACGCACTCGACCACCTCGAGATCGACGAGGCCCTGCGTGACGGGTTGGGCAAGACGCCCGATGGCGACTATGTCGACTACTTCGTCAAGGTCAAGCGCGACGAGGTGCGAGCCTCCCATGCCGAGGTGACACCGTGGGAGCTCGACCGCTACCTCCAGGCGTTCTGACCACTGTGCCATACCAGGCGGCGCCCAACCCGACCATGCAGTACCGGGCGGAAACCAACAACTCCAACAGCAGCGAAACGGAGGAGACGGAGAAATGAGTGAACAGAACCTCGTGAACACGGGCCCACCCGGCACCGGCGACGTTCCGACGTCCCTGCACCGGGGCACGAACTGGTGGGGGGCATTCGTGATCGGCCTGGCCGGCACGATCCTGGTGACCGGCATCGTGCCGTTCGCCGTCTCGTCCATGGGAGCGGCAGCCATCCCTGCGATCGCGCTGGTCGTGGTGATGGGTCTGATCGTCTGCCTGTGCATGGGCGAGCTGGCTGCCCTCTTGCCCCACCGGACGGGGGGCATGCCGTCCTACGCGTACGAGAGCTTCGAACCGCTCGGGCATACGACGGCGAAGCACATTGGAGGCGTCTCGGGGTGGGGATACTGGCTGGGGTGGTTCCCGGTCGCGCCGATCAACATGCTGCTGGCTGCCGGGTACATCGCGGTCCTCTTCCACGTGCCCCTCGGGCGCAGCCTCTCGCCTCTCGGCACGCTTGGCACGCCGGTCACCATCGGGGTACTCATGATCACCTTCGTCGGCCTGATCGGGCTCTTCATCCCTTGTTACCTCGGGATCCGGCTCGGGGCCACGTTCGCCACCATCCTCGGGGTGACCTCCATGGTTCCGCTCACGCTGTTGATCATTCTGCCGGTGTTCAAGCCGTCCAGCTTCCACTGGTCGAACATCTCGGGCTTCCACTACGCCAGTCCTGCGACCTCGGGGACCGTGTTCTTCTTGGCCTGGATCTTCGTGATCTCGTGGAACGCCATCGCAATGGAGGCGGCGGCCTGCTACATCGGCGAATGTCGCGACCCGGCCCGCGACGCCAAGATCGCCCTGACGGCCGAGGGCCTGTACGGGGTGTTCGTCTACATCGGCACGGCAATTGTCTTCGTCGGGGTCTTGGGAGCCTCGCTGAAGACCGCCGATCCCCTCACGCTGTACACCAGCTTCTGCGACCATATCTTCGGTAACGCCGCCTGGGTCAAGTACGTCATCGGTATCCCGCTGATCTTCGCGCTGCTGCTCTCCGTGCTCAACGCAATCATGGGCGTGGCCCGGTCGCTCTTCCAGGCCTCCGAGGACCGGCTCCTGCCGCGGTTCTTCGAGCACAAGAACAAGCACCACGTGCCGGACCGGGCCATGGCCTTCAACGTGGTCTGTGCGCTCCTCGTCAGTCTCTTCGGATCGCCGGTGCGGATCTACATCTTCTCCAACGTCGGCTACATCGTCGCCGTTGCGGCGTCTCTGTACGGCTACTTTCTCCTGCGCCAGTTCCGACCGGAGCGGGTCAGCCCCTTCCACATGCCGGGATGGTTTCGCTGGGTGGCGCTGGCGGTGGCGCTCTTTCTCACCTTCGACTACTTCGTGGGTGGCTGGAATTCACCAAACATCGTGGTCGGTCCCGGGCAGGGACATTTCCTCTACATCTTGGGTCTGGTGATCGTGGCGGCGTACGTCCCTCTCTACTGGTGGCGCAAGACGAGCGACAAGCGGCGGGGGATCGCAGTTTCGGACGAGATGCCGCTGGTGGCAGGGTCCCCCGGTGGCATCGACCTCGACGACACGCCCGGGCCGACGGTCCTCACGCCCGAGGCGATGCCCACGCTGTCCACCATGCAAGCCGAGACTGAGCTGTGACTCTGACGTCACCAGCCAGCATGGTCGGTTCGGGATCACCGTCAGCGTCGTCAGCGTCGCCGGATCCGGGACCGGCGACGGGATCCTCCAGCCCGGTCCGGCGCAGGTTCGGGCGGCGCAAGTTCGACAAGCAGCCGAGCCAATCGGCGGCGGTTCTGATCGCATCGAACGGGGTCAAGATCCCGGGTGAGGCCATCCGCCTGGCACTGCACATAAGCGGCGGCGATCCGGTGGCGGTGGTCAGCATCGCGCGCCTCTACGGGAGCTCGCTCGGACTGCAGAACCCGGGCCTGATGCCCACGAAGAAGGAGTTGGCCGAGCAGCAGGACATCGTGCGCGAGGCCGTGGCCGCGCTCGAGAAGAGCGGCGGGGAGGCGTGGGGCCAGGTCGCCCTCTCCCGGCGGCCGGCCAAGACGATCGCCGCGGCGGCGCGGGCCCGGGCGGTGGGCCACGTGATCGTGGTCCGGCTCGAGCAGTCTGTGCGCTGGCGAGCGGTGGTCGAAGGGGACCTGGTCAAGGAGGTCGCCAGCAAGCTCGGCTCCGAGGTCGAGGTGGAGGGAGTCATTCCTTAGGCATAGCCCGCCGCCCCGGACACTTCGTAGTCACACCCATCCACATTCCAAGGAGAAGCACCAGGTATGTATCTCAGCATGCAGCGGGTCCGGTTCTCGAGCCCCGACGCCTACGACAAGTTCCGTACCGTGTTCCGCGACGTAAGGCACCACCTCATGACAAAGCCTGGCTTCATCCACCTCACTTGGTGGGAGCACCCCGACGAACCCGGTTGGTACAACGAGATCTCTATGTGGGCCTCCAAGGACGCGGTCGACGACTGGCACATGGACATCTACCACAAGCACGCCAAGGAGTGGGCGGCCAATGGTGCCATCATGGAGGACATCATCACCAACTTCGAGCTGAAGGCGACGAGGTTGCTGCGGATCTGCCCGACCTGCGGGACGCTGCAGGACAAGGAGTACGAGCTGGCCTCCGAGCAGAAGGTCCTCTCCGAGCCGTGCCCCAAGTGCGGCTTCAACTTCCCGGTGGCCAAGGAGACCGAGAACAGCACCTCGGTGTTCAAGGACATCATCTGATCGGGTGACGGCGGCCGCCCATCACCCGTACCGGAACGCTGTTCACCAATGCCGAGGGGATCAAGCGCCTCTCGGCGGTCTCCCACCCTCTTCTCGACGACCCCCCTGAGGTCGAGCTGTGCCGGGTGGGTTCCTGGTGGCCGCCGGGCCCATCAGTCCGCGAGGATGGTGCCTTCCCTTCGAACGCGGGTGGCGTGATCACCGATGATCGGTCCGGACAGGTCCCCCCTATAGGTTCGGAATGCCCGAGCCCGTAGGTGGGGCCCCGGATGTCCACCCGGTCCCAGCTGGCCAACCCGCCCGTGGTGATTCCCCACACCGTCCCCGGCGGTCAAGGGAGCGAGCGGAGCGAGAGCGAGAAGCGGAGGCCGGAGGGTGAGGCGAGGGACGAGCCGGCCCGGTAGGGGTCACCTTCCGAGCCGGCGCCTCGCAGCGTCGACCTTGACGGCCAAGGGGACCGCGTGAAACCGGAAGCCCCGTGACCAGGGAGGGTGACGTCAAGGTGACATCCAGCAGGTTCGAAGGTGACAAACGCCACCACATCGTCACATTCGAATGGCGACCGCTTCGGCCCTGTGTGTTGCTGGACCACCGGAGGGTGACTGTGGGTCGCGCCGTCACAGCCCTCCTCAAGAGGGGTTGACGACCCAACATTTCACCCAACAACTCGGTTTGACCGGTCCTGAGCTGCTGAAACGGGAGCCGATGGGATCGGTCGCGACGTCGAGCGACATCCGAGAGGCCACTTGTAATCGTCAGGTCGTGGGTTCGACTCCCACCGCCGGTTCCGACGGTAGCCCTGCTGTGACGTTGCTGTGACGTTGCTGTGACCTCGCGGTGTCCCGGAAGCTCGGCCACCAGCCATCCTGTAACGCGTTCCACCCCGGGCGGGACTGCCGCGATGATCCGAGAGCACTTCCGGGTATGTTCTCCTGTGGCGACGGGCCGACCCACCGGCACCGCCCGATCCCCAGCCGAACCGGAAGGAGCGGGGATGTCCGACCTCCTGACGACCGTCGACGACCAGATCCTGGCGGAGCGGTTCTCCGCAACCCGGCGGCTCACCGAGGAGCTCGCCGCCCCCCTCTCGGCCGAGGACCAGACCGTCCAGTCGATGCCCGACGTGAGCCCGACCAAGTGGCACCGGGCACATACCGCCTGGTTCTTCGAGACCTTCCTGCTGTCCCCCGGGCTCGAGGGCTACCACACCTTCCACCCGGCCTTTGCCTACCTCTTCAACTCCTACTACGAGGGGGTGGGCGCCCGGTACCCCCGCGCCGAGCGCGGCCTCCTGTCCCGTCCAGGGATCAGCCAGGTCGCCGCCTACCGCGCACACGTCGACGAGGCCATGGCCCGCCTGTTCGAACACGGCCTCGACCGCCACGGCGCGTTCCTCGTCGAGCTCGGCGTCCAGCACGAGCAGCAGCACCAGGAGCTGCTGCTCATGGACATCAAGCACGTCCTCTCGCGCAATCCGCTCCGACCCGCGTACAGCGAGCACGAGCTCCCCGGACCAGGCAGCCCCGGACCGCTCACCTGGACCACCCATCCGGGTGGCACCGTGCCCATCGGCCACGGCGGCGGTGGGTTCGGCTTCGACAACGAGTTCCCCCGCCATCGGACCCATCTCGAGCCCTTCGCGCTGGCCGACCGCACAGCGACCTGCGGCGACTGGATGGCCTTCATCGACGACGGCGGCTACCGGCGCCCGGAGCTCTGGCTCTCCGACGGATGGGCGATGGTGACCGCCGAGGAATGGGGGTCCCCGTTCTACTGGACCGACCACAACGGCGCCTGGCACGAGTTCACCCTCGCCGGCGATGTCCCGGTCGACCCGACCCGCCCGGTGTGCCACGTGAGCTACTACGAGGCCGACGCCTATGCGCGGTGGACCGGCTGCCGACTGCCGACCGAGGCCGAGTGGGAGGCCGTGACCGCCGCGCACGAGGTCGGGCGCGAGGCCGATCGGGTCCGGAACGGACACGCCGCCCACCTCCTGGACACCCACGTCCTCCACCCGTCCGCGGTTCCCGTCGGGCGGGCCAGCCCCTTCGGCGACGTCTGGCAGTGGACGTCGAGTGCCTACAGTCCGTATCCGGGATTCGCGCCCGAGCCCGGGGCGGTGGGCGAGTACAACGGCAAGTTCATGGTGAACCAGTACGTCCTCCGCGGTGGTTCGTGCGTGACTCCTCCCGACCACATCCGCGCGACCTACCGGAACTTCTTCCCCCCATCCGCCCGCTGGGCCTTCTCCGGCCTGCGGCTGGCACGCGACATCTGATCCTGGAGACACGAGGGGCCCTCGATACCGCGCCACCCGCGCCCGAACGCCACGGAGCCCACGGACCCATGCAACAGGTGATCCCCCCCACCATCGACGTCTACCTCTCGAGCAGCGACCTCCGGGACGCGATGGAGGCCGACGTGCGCTCCGGGCTCACCTCGGAGCCCAAGCAGCTCCCGCCCGTGTACTTCTACGACGACCGGGGAAGCCGGCTGTTCGACGAGATCACCCGGCTGCCCGAGTACTACCCGACCCGCTGCGAGCGCTCGATCCTCGACGCCCACGCGAAGGACATGATCCTCCAGGCCGACGCCGACGTCCTGGTCGAGCTCGGAGCCGGCACGTGTGAGAAGTCACGGGTCCTGCTCGACGCGATGCAGTCCTGCGGCCGGCTCGGGCGCTATGTCCCCCTCGACGTGAGCGACACCACCCTGTGGGCCGCGGCCGGCTCGCTGGCGAAGGAGTACCCCGGTCTGACCGTGCAGGCGGTGGTGGGCGACTTCCACCGGCACCTGGGCCGTCTCGGGAACGGGACCCGACGCCTCTTCGCCTTCCTGGGCGGGACCATCGGCAACCTCGACCCCGACGAGCGGGCCGTCTTCCTCGCCGAGCTCGGCGAGGCGATGGCCCCCGGCGACCGGCTCCTCCTCGGGACCGACCTGCTGAAGGACCGGGCACGCCTGGTGAGCGCCTACGACGACTCGGCCGGGGTGACCGCCGAGTTCAACCGCAACGTGCTCCACGTCCTCAACCGCGAGCTCGCCGCCGACTTCGATCCGGAGCGCTTCGGGCACGTCGCCCGATGGAACGAGCCCGACCAGCGCATCGAGATGTGGCTCCGCTCGCTCGACGACCGCCAGGTCCGCGTGGCCGACCTCGACCTCGACCTCGAATTCCGGGCCGGCGAGGAGCTGCTCACCGAGATCAGCACCAAGTTCTCGCCGGACGCCCTGGAAGCGGAGCTCACCGCCAACGGCTTCGAGGTCGAGGCCATGTGGCCGTCGGAGGGCGACGAGTTCCTGGTGACCATGGCCCGGCGTCCCTGAACGGGCAGAGAGCCGACCGCCCGCGGACCGGCCCCGCTGGTCGGGTCAGGTCACCCGTCGGGTCGGGGCTCGCCGAGGAACCGCACGCCGGCGTGCCACCTCGAAGCATGCGATCGCCCCGGCGGTGGCGACGTTGAGTGACGAGAGGGTGCCGTGCTGGGGGATCGCGGCGACCGCGTCGCATCGCTTCCTGGTCAGCGCGGCCAACCCCGTGCTCTCAGCACCGAGCACCAGCGCCACCGGCTCCTCACCGAGCGGGAGTTCGTAGAAGGACTGTCCGGCATCACCGGCCAGTCCGATCGTCCACACCCCGAGCGCGCCGAGTCGCTGGAGGGCGCTGGGGACCCCCGCCACCAGTGCCATCGGCAGGTACTCGATTGCTCCGGCCGCCACCTTGGTCACCGTCGGGGTGAGGTGGGCCGAGCGGTGGCGCGGCAGGACGATGCCGGTGACCCCCGCGCACTCGGCGCTCCGGAGCAGGGCGCCGAGGTTGTGCGGGTCGGTGATGCCGTCGAGGACCAGGAGGAACGGAGGGTGGCCGTTCCCGGTCCGTTCGCAGAGCGTCTCGAGCGGGGTCTCGTCGATCGGGCGGGCCAGTGCCACCACCCCCTGGGGTGCCTCGGTGCGGGCGAGGGTGTCGATCCGACGGTGCGAGACGTAGTCGACCCGCACCCGGCGCTTGGCCGCCAGCTGCTCGATCTCGTCGAGGATCTCCGCGGCGTCCATCGCCTCGGCCATGTGGAGCGACGTGACCCGCCGCCGGTTGGCATGGAGGAGCTCGCGGACCGCCTGGCGGCCCTCGACCTGGTCGCCCCCCAGGCCGGCCGGGCGCCGGGCGCGGCGCACCGGCTCGCCGGTACGGCCAGTCGCCTTCCGCGTCCCCCCGGTGCCACGCCCCTGCGAACCGGCCCGTTGCGCACCACCCCGCTGCGCACCACCCCGTTGCGTACCACCCCGTTGCGCACCACCCCGCTGCGCACCACCCCGTTGCGTACCACCCCGTTGCGCACCACCCCGTTGCGCACCACCCCGTTGCGCGGAGCCCGGTCCCGCTGCACGCTGCCTCCGTCCCCGACCGGACGGGGTCGGGCTCATCGGGTGGCGCCGCCCGGCTCCGCTGCCGGCACCGCCGAGAGCAGCACGATCGCCGTGCAGGCGATCCCCTCGGCCCGGCCGATCGGACCAAGACCCTCAGCCCGGGTCGCCTTGACATTGACCGGGGCTCCGACCACCCCGGCGAGCGTCTCGGCCATCCTGCCAACGTAGGCAGCGAGGTGCGGCCGCTCGGCCACGACCGTGCAGTCCACGTTGACCGCGATCCAACCGGCCGCCCGGGCCAGCCCGATCACCCGTCCGAGGATGTCCAGACTGTCCGCTCCGGCCCACTGCGGATCGCTCTCGGGCATGTGGCGGCCGAGGTCTCCCAGCCCGGCGGCACCGAGCACCGCGTCGGCGATGGCGTGGGAGAGCGCGTCGGCGTCGCTGTGGCCGGCCAGGCCCCGCGCCCCCTCCGAGGTGATGGTGATCCCGCCGAGGACGAGCGTCCGTCCGGGGTCATCGCTGAACGCGTGCACGTCGAATCCCTGGCCGATCCGGAGGACCGGACCGTCCGCGCCGCTCATCGGTGCGTTCCGGCCAGCAGTGCCGCCGCCAGTGCCAGATCCCCCGAGCGGGTCAGCTTGAGGTTGCGCGGATCACCCTCGACCGCGGCGACCGCCAGCCCCGCCGCCTCGAGCAGCGCAGCGTCGTCGGTCGACTCGTCGCCGGAGCGATGGGCGGCCCGGAGGGCGTCGGCGGCGAAGGCCTGCGGGGTCTGGGTGACCACCAGTCCGTCGCGGTCGACGGTCGCCACCACCCGCCCGGCAGCGGCCCGCTTCACCGTGTCGGTGACCGGGACCACGGGAACGGCGCCGGAACAGTCACCGCTGCGCACCGCACCCACCACCGCGGTGAAGAGCGACGGAGCAGCCAGGGGGCGGGCCGCGTCGTGGACCACCACGATCCGGGCGTCGTCGGGCACCGCGGCCAGACCGGCCCGTACCGATGCGGCACGGGAGGGCCCGCCCGGCACCACCCGGTCGGCACCGAGGGCGTCCTCACCGGTCGACCCGGGCGCGGGCGCACCCTCGACCGTTTGTGCCGGAACCACCAGCACCACCCCGTCGGCGACCGCCCGGGCGGCGGCGACCGACCACGCGGCGACCGGACGCCCGGACAGCGGGAGGAACTGCTTGGGGCCGCCGAACCGCCGGCCCGACCCGCCGGCAACCACGATGGCCCAGACGGACTCCGCTCGGCTCAGGGAAGGGCCTCGTTGAGCCGGAGCTCGGCGGTCTCCTCGTCGACCCCGAGGGCGAAGGTGAGCTCCGACACCAGGATCTGACGCGCCCGGCTGAGCATCCGCTTCTCTCCGGCGGAGAGTCCCTTGTCCTTGTCCCGGATCGAGAGGTTCCGGACCACTTCGGCGACCTGGTAGATGTCCCCCGAGCGCAGCTTCTCCGAGTGGTTCTTGTAGCGCCGCGACCAGTTGGTCGGCATCCGGGCCTCCTTCTTGCGGAGCACCGCGAACACCTCTTCGACCTCCTCGTCGTTGATCACCTCGCGCAGACCCACCCCGTCGGTGTTGTCGGCCGGCACCATCAGGGTGAGATCGCCGTAGGCGAGCCGCAGAACCAGGTACTCCTGCTTCTTGCCGAACGCCTCCTTGGTCTCACGCTTTTCGACCACCGCCGCGCCGTGGTGGGGATAGACGACCTTGTCACCGATGTCGAACACCGTTCCTCCTGGCGTTGCGCTGCGGGAACCCGGGCGGATCGGCATCATCGGGCCGCGCAGGGAGAGCATGCAATGATACACGCTGCGGGGCTCCGTCCGGCAGCGGCGGTGACCCACCGGGGCCCCGAGCGTCGCCTCGGCCCCGTTCCGCGCTACTGGTACCGCTCGAAGATGCTCGCCTCGGCCAGCCGGGCCAGCCCGTCCTTGACCGAGTGGGCCCGTGCCTGGCCGACCCCTTCCACCTGCTCGAGCTCCGACAACGACGCGCGCATGATCTGCTGGAGGTTGACGAAGCGGTCGACGATCCGCTCGATGATCGTGTCCGAGAACCGCGGCAAGCGGTTGAGGAGCCGGTAGCCACGCGGCTCCACCCCCGAGTCGGTGTCCCGGAAGTGGCCGGGCAGATACAGGATCTCGGTCACGTGGACCGGATCGTGCAGCTGATCGGAGGGGAGGTTGGCCAGCCGTTCGATGATCGCGTCGACCGAGGCCGCTCCGTCGGACCCCTTGGTCGGCGCGCTCGGCTTGTAGTCGCGGACCACCAGCTGGAGGGCCCGCGCCACCCCGTCGACCAGTTCCTCGGACTGCAGGCCGACCAGGCGACCGTCGTCACCGAGCTCGACCAGGTATCCCTCGACCTCCTCTGCGATGCGCAGCAGCATCTCGGCGGCCTGGACCACCGCGACGACGTCGCCGACCGACACGGTGTCCTCCACCTCGAGTATGGACAGGTTGTTGAGGGCCACGTCGAAGCGGTTCCGGAACCGCTGCATGGTGGCCAGTGCCTGATCGGTGCGGTCGTGCAGCCAGCCGATCGGCTGGATGGTGTGCTTCTGGTCGTTTCGGTAGACGGCGATCAACGACATGGCCGCGGAGACCGAGAGGACCGGCACGTCGATCGACCGGGCAACCCGCTCGGCCGTCCGGTGTCGGGTCCCGGTCTCGGTAGTCGGGATCGAGGGATCGGGCATGAGGTGGACGTTGGCCCGGGCGATCCGAGAGGCGTCGGCGGCCAGGATGATCGCGCCGTCCATCTTGGCCAGCTCGGAGAGGCGTTGCGGGCTGAATTCCGAGTCGAGGAGGAAGCCGCCCGAACAGATGGACAGCACCTCCGGTCCGTCGCCGATCACCACCAGCCCACCCCGTCGAGCTCGCAGGATGCGGTCCAGCCCGTCGCGCAGCGGCCGACCCGGGGCCACCATCGCCAGAACATCGCTCAGGGCCGCGTGCTGGCGTGAGACCACCGCCGAATGGTACCCGTCCCGGTCCGCGGTCAGCGTGGGGTCGGACCACCCCCGACCGGATCGAGACAGCCCAATCGAGCGACCGCGTCGGCGACGGTCTCGACCCGGATGAGCTCGACTCCGGGCGGCCCGTCAGGCGCCGAGCTCGGAACCACGACCCGGTCGAAGCCGAGCCGGGCCGCCTCGTCCAATCGCCTCGGCAGGTGCGAGACCTGGCGGATCTCCCCGGCCAGACCGACTTCGCCGAGCGCAGCCAGGTTGGCGGGGAGCGCGACCCCGGTCGAGGCCGATGCGACCGCGAGCGCGACCGCGAGGTCCGCGGCGGGCTCGGTGACCCGGATCCCCCCGGCCACCGAAGCGAACACGTCGACGGACAGCAGGGGCAGACCGGCATGACGCGCCAGCACCGCAAGGGTCATGACCAGGCGCCCTCCGTCGAGGCCCACCACCGACCGCTTGGGCTGGGCCTGGCCCATCGGTGCGACCAGCGCCTGCAGCTCGACCAGCAGGGTCCTGCGGCCCTGCAGGGCAGGGAGGACCACCCCGCCCGGTACCCCGGTCAACCGATCGCCGAGCAGGAGCCGTCCCGGGTCGTCGACCCGGTTGAGCCCGTTGTCGCCCATCTCGAACAGACCGAGCTCGCCGGTCGGACCGAACCGGTGCTTGACCGCCAGCAGGAGACGCAGTGCGTGGTGTCGGTCGCCTTCGAAGCTCAGCACGGTGTCGACCATGTGCTCGAGGGCCCGCGGACCGGCCAGGGCCCCGTCCTTGGTCACGTGCCCGACCAACACCGTGGCCACCTGACGGGCCTTGGCGAGGCCGACCAACTGGTCGGCACACTCGCGCACCTGGGTCAGCGAGCCGGGCAGCCCGCTGGCCCGTCGTTCGCCCGGAGCCGCCGGCCCGACTGCCACGGCCTGGATCGAGTCCACGACCACCAGGTCGGGGTCCGCGTCGACCACCGCGTCGACCACCGCGTCGACGTCGGTCGCCGACAGGATGAGCAGGCCAGGGGGGATCGGACCGAGCCGTTCGGCCCGGAGGCGCACCTGGTGCGCGGACTCCTCGGCAGAGACCAACAGGACCCGGTGGCCCGCCCCCGCCCGGGCGGCGAGCACCTGGAGGAGCAGCGTCGACTTGCCGATGCCCGGCTCGCCGCCGAGCAGGGTCACCGACCCCGGCACCAGGCCGCCGGAGAGCACCCGGTCGAACTCCTCCACCCCGGTCGGGACCGCGGCGGCGACAGACACGTCCACCGAGGCCAGCGGCACGTGTCGGCTCGAACAGGTCGAGCTGGTCCACGGCACGCACCAGCGGGCCGAGAGTCGCCTCCTCGACCAGGGTGTTCCACTCGCCGCACATCGGGCAGCGACCGGCCCACCGGGCGCTGGTCGATCCGCAGTCGATGCAGCGGTGGCGTTTGGCTGTCTTGGCCATGACCCGATGGTAGGGACCGGGTGTGCCGCCCGGGGTGACCGTCGCCCGGTCGCCGGCGGCCCGGAGCCGTGACCCGGGCACGGCGCGCCCCATCGCGCGACGACGCCCCGCCGGACGGGCGAGGCGTCGTGTCGGTTTCCTGCTGTGGTCCCTCCGGCCGCGGCCTCAGGAGCGGGGGGTCACCGGACCCCGGGGGTCACTCCGCAGCCGAATCGGCGCCGGCCAGCTCCACCGGCGGGGGCTCGATGCCCTCGATGGCGGTGAAGGTCAGCTGCTGCTCGCCTGCGACCAGGGGCGGGGCCCCCTTCACGTCGTACGCGGCAGCCGCCTCCGGCGTGATGGTCTCGACGTCCACGATGATGGTCTCGCCGACCCGGAACTCCTTCCAGAGGATCCGCTCGGAGAGCGGGTCCTCGACCATCTGCTGGATGGCCCGCCGCAGCGGACGCGCCCCGAGCTGCGGGTCGTAGCCCTTGTCGGCCAGGAGCTGCTTGGCCGGCTGGGTGAGGACCAGGCTGAGGCCCTGGAGCTCGAGCTGGTTGGAGACCCGCTGGATCATCAGGTCCACGATCTCGACCACCTCGAGCTTGGACAGCTCGTGGAAGACCACCACCTCGTCGATGCGGTTGAGGAACTCGGGCCGAAAGTGCGCCTTCAGGGCCTCGTGGACCTTCGTCTTCATCCGCTCGTAGGTCACCGCCTCCGACGACTTGGCGAAGCCGACCGACGACTTGCGGAGGTCGGCGGTGCCCAGGTTGGAGGTCATGATCAGCACGGTGTTCTTGAAATCGACCGAACGGCCCTGGGCGTCGGTGAGACGGCCGTCCTCCAGGATCTGGAGCAGCGTGTTGAACACGTCGGCATGGGCCTTCTCGACCTCGTCGAAGAGGACCACCGAGAACGGCTTGCGGCGGACGGCCTCGGTCAGCTGGCCACCCTCCTCGTATCCGACGTACCCCGGGGGTGAGCCGACCAGCCGGCTCACCGTGTGCTTCTCCATGTACTCGGACATGTCGAGCTGGATGAGGGCGTCCTCGTCGTCGAACAGGAACTCGGCGAGCGTCTTGGCGAGCTCGGTCTTCCCGACCCCGGTCGGACCGAGGAAGATGAAGGAGCCGCTCGGGCGCTTGGGGTCCTTGAGGCCGGCACGGGTCCGGCGGATGGACCGGGCGAGCGCCGCGATCGCCGGCTCCTGCCCGATGACCCGCTTGTGGAGCTCGTCCTCCATGCGGAGCAGCTTGGCCGTCTCCTCCTCGGTGAGCCGGTAGACCGGGATCCCGGTCCAGTTGGCCAGCACCTCGGCGATGACCTCCTCGTCGACCACGTCGAACAGGTCGACTCCCTCGGCCCGCCACTCGGCCTCCATCGACTCCTTCGAGTCGAGGCGGTCCTTCTCCTGCTCGGCGAGCTTCTTCGCCTGGTCGAAGGCCTGCTTCTCGATGGCGGCCTCCTTGTCGGCCCGTAGGCGGCTGATCTCCTCCTCGAGCTTCTTGTACGCCGGCGGCGTGGTCATCCTGCGGATGCGCAGGCGGCTGCCCGCCTCGTCGATGAGGTCGATCGCCTTGTCCGGCAGGTACCGGTCGGCGAGATAGCGATCGGCGAGATTCGCAGCGGCGACCAGGGCCTGGTCGGTGATGGTGACCGCGTGGTGCGACTCGTAGCGGTCGCGCAGGCCCTTCAGGATCTCGATGGTGAGCGCAACGTTGGGCTGCTCCACCTTGATCGGCTGGAATCGGCGCTCGAGGGCCGCGTCCTTCTCGAGGTGCTTGCGGTACTCGTCGATGGTGGTGGCACCGATGGTCTGCAGCTCGCCACGGGCCAGCATCGGCTTGAGGATGGAGGCCGCGTCGATCGCACCCTCGGCCGCACCCGCGCCGACCAGCGTGTGGAGCTCGTCGATGAACAGCACGATGTCCCCGCGGGTGCGGATCTCCTTCAGGACCTTCTTGAGCCGCTCCTCGAAGTCGCCACGGTAGCGGCTGCCGGCCACCAGGGCCCCGAGGTCGAGGGTGTAGAGCTGCTTGCCGGTGAGCGTCTCGGGGACGTCGTCGGCCACGATCCGCTGGGCGAGGCCCTCCACGATGGCGGTCTTGCCCACGCCCGGCTCGCCGATCAGCACGGGGTTGTTCTTGGTCCGGCGGGAAAGGACCTGCATGACCCGCTCGATCTCCTTCTCGCGCCCGATGACCGGGTCGAGCTTGTGGTCGCGGGCCAGCGCGGTCAGGTTGCGTCCGAACTGGTCGAGCACCGGCGAGCCGGTCGGCGCGTCGCTCGACTGGGAGCCCGGAGGGCCGGCACCCACCGGCTCCTTGCCCTGGTAGCCGGAGAGGAGCTGGATGACCTGCTGGCGCACACGCGGCAGATCGGCGCCGAGGCTCTGCAGAACCTGCGCGGCCACACCTTCGCCTTCGCGCACCAGTCCGAGCAGCATGTGCTCGGTGCCGATGTAGCTGTGACCGAGCTGCAGTGCCTCGCGGAGGGAGAGCTCGAGGACCTTCTTTGCCCGAGGGGTGAACGGCGGCGAGCCGGTCGGGGCGGTGCCGGCCAGCCCGATGGTCTCCTCCACCTTCTCCCGGACCGCCTCCAGGGAGACGCCGAGAGACTCGAGGGCCTTGGCCGCGACGCCCTCGCCCTCGTGGATGAGCCCGAGGAGGATGTGCTCGGTGCCGATGAAGCTGTGGTTGAGCAGGCGCGCCTCTTCCTGGGCGAGCACCAGGACTCGACGAGCTCGGTCTGTGAATCGTTCGAACACTCCACAGCCTCCATCCGCGGGTTCAGTCGCTGAATCCAAAGTCTACAGGCGGAAGTGTCACGCGCACCCGCACGTGGATCCCTCCCGGGCATGTGTCGGTCATCGGCATCCTGGCCTATCGTCTGTAGGAAGTGAACGTCGTCGAGCTGCTGGGCCTGCCCGCCCTCGAAGAGCACCTGGCCGACCTCGAGCCCCTGCTCGTGGAGTCGGTGGTGACCGGCGACGCCTTCCTCGACGAGGTCACCACCCACCTGCTGGCCGCCGGGGGGAAGCGGCTCCGGCCGGCCCTGGTCCTGGCCACGGCCACCTCGGGCACCGAACCAGCCTCCCGGGAGAACCTGCTCGGCGCCGTCGCGGTCGAGCTGGTCCACCTCGCCTCCCTCTACCACGACGACGTGATGGACGAGGCGACCATCCGCCGCAACGTGGAGAGCGTCAACTCCCGGTTCGGGAACCTCGTCGCCATCGTGGCAGGGGACTTCCTCCTGGCCCGGTCGGCAGAGATCGCCGCCGGGCTGGGGGTCGAGATCGCGGCCCTGCTGGCTGCGACACTCGGCGAGCTGTGCCAGGGACAGGTGGCCGAGGTCCAGGCCGCCTTCCGGACCGACCGGTCCCGACACCAGTACGAGGTGGCCATCGCCGGGAAGACCGCGTCGCTCATGGCGACCTCGTGCCGGATCGGAGCCCTGACCGGGGGGCTCCCCCAGGACCAGGTGAACGCCTTCACCACGTTCGGCCGCTACTTCGGGATGATCTTCCAGGTCCGGGACGACATCCTCGACGTCATCGGGACCGAGGCCGAACTCGGCAAGCCGGCCGGGCAGGACCTGGCCGAAGGGATCTACACCCTCCCGGTGCTGCTGGCGCTGACCGATCCGGCGGTCGGTCCGGAGCTCATCCCGCTTCTCGGCCAGCCGCTCGGACAGCCGGAACGGGACAAGGCACGCTCCATCGTCGCCGAGTCCGGTGCGATCGGGCGCTCGGTGCTCACCGCGAGGGAGTACGCCGACCTGGCCGTGCAGGCGGCCCAGGCGGGCCCGTCGCCGGCGCTCGCCGAGGGGTTCACCACCCTGGCCTACTCGCTGGTCGACACCCTCCCCTCGCCGTAGCCCCGGGGCCGACGCTCGGGGCCGGTCAGGCGGCCCTCAGGCTCCCGGGGTGGCGGGGCCGGTCGAAGACGTCGTCGGGGCTGAGCCGGACGGCGTGGCGGTCTTGGCGCCCGGCGTCGTCGTCGTGGTCGAGGGCGTGGTGGTGCTCGGCGGTGTGGTCGTGGTGGTGCTCGGGGGCGTGGTGGTGCTGGTCGGTGGCGGAGTCGTGGTGGTGGTGGCGCTCTCCGACGGCTTGGTGGTCGACGGGGCCTTGGTCGCCGACGGAATCGTGGTCGGCGGGGCGGTGGTCGGCGGCGGAACGGCCTTCGGCGGAGGGAAGGTCAGCTTGTTGAGCTTGCAGGCCTTGAGCCGGGCCTCACCGCGGGTGACCGTGGCGCCCTTCTTGTGCAGGTTGAGAATGGAGATCTCGTACTTCTTCTGCTTGTCGTAGTCGGAGTGCCAGTACCGGACGATGTACTTCTCGTACCGCTGCCGTTCGGTGATGGCGAACTTCCAGTAGGCGACGACGTCCGGCTTGTTCGCCGTTGCGGCAGCGTTCTCGGAGGACTGCATGGTCGCCAGCTGCTCTTTGATCGACTGCTTGATGCGTTGCACCCGGTCCGACCGCTGCTGGTCCTGTGCACAGGTGAAGAACGCCTCCGCGCGGGAGACCGGGTTCCGGGCGGCCGGGTGGTTGCCCGACTTGGTGTGGGACGGTGGCGACGCGGCTTCGGCGGTGGCCAGTGAGACCGGGGTCAGCGTCGCGACGACCGCCGTTGCGAGCAGGAGCCTCCGGGCCAGGGTGGGGAGGGTTGGCAGTGTCATGATCCTCTTCTCGTCACGACCGTGTGGTCACCACCGTGTCGTCACGACCGTGTGGCACCACCGTGTCGTCACCACCGTGGCCACCGGGCGGTTCAGGCCTGGGTCGAGCCTTGGGTCGGGTGCGAGGCGGGGACCGGCGGCGCGGATACGTGGCACTTGCCCTCGATCCCGGTTGCGGCCTTGGCCAGCCACGCCTTGAACTTGGCGCTCTCCCGGCGGCTGATCCGCTTCTTGATCCGGTCGGCCCGGACGGTGTGTCCCTTTGCGCGAGCGACGCCCTCGCGGGCGGTCAGCTTGGGAAGACCCGCTGCGATGTGGGATTGGGCCTCCTCGATCCGGATGAGCGCCCGGTCGGCGTGCGTGCACTTGAACGTGGCCAACGCAAAGTGATGGTGCTTGTGCCCATGGTGGGCGCCGGTGTGGGGGCGGGCGTGCGCGGGCGGCGTGGTGGCTCCGGCCACGGCGGTACCCCCGAGCGCCAGCGAGCCCAACGCAACGCCTGCAACGAGCACCGCCGTCGTTCCCTTGAGCAGCTTCCTCATCTCACCCGACCTCCCGGATGGCCCCTCGGCATCCACTACCGCCTGTTATCGCCCATCCCGGTGTGCGATTGATGAGGTCGATGTTAGGAAAGTGTGATGGGCACCCGGCATCGGCCTCCCGGCGGTGGCCCTGCGGCACCCCCGCCTCGGGCCTCCCGGCCTCAGGAGGTCATTCCCCCCAGGCCGACCAGGCCACGAGCCAGCTCGATCTCGCCCATGTGGCGCAGGCCGTGCTGGTAGATCCAGCACTCGGCTGCGTCCAGCAGGGTGATCCCCTCCGGGCCGGCCACCCGTGCGCTGTAGGTGCTGGCGACCTGGTCTGGGAGGGGGCGGGCGACCAGCACCCGGGAGAGGTCGGAGGGGCGGAGGCCGGCGAGCCACTCCTCCACCCGCCCGAAGACCACGCGCATGTAGTCCTGGAACTGCTCGTAGTCGCCGATCCGCTGGTGCACCATCTCGGCGACGGTCCGCTCCTTGCCGTGGTCGGGGATGGCGGGAGCGACCCGGGCCGCCCATCCGTCGTCCCAGACGGGCGCCGTCCCGGTCATGAGCAGGAACGACGCATCGACCATGTTGACGTAGTGGAAGAGGCTGAAGGCGATGGGAAGCACCCCCTCACGCTCGAAGTGGTTGACCTGGTCGAGGTCCATGGTCGCCACCGCGTCCTCGTAGAGCGAGAACAGGGCGTGCATGCGCCGGCGCAGCGAGTCGATGAGCAGGTCCTCGGTCAACTGCAGTCCCTCCGTCAATTGGTTGCGTTCCGTTCGAAGATGATCCGCAGGCCGTGGAGAGTCAACCACGGCTCGACGTACTCGATCTCCTCCGAGTAGGGCGCGATGAGCTCGGAGAGCCCGCCGGTGGCCACCACCGTGCACTCCCCGAGCACGGCTGCGAAGCGACGGCACAGCCCGTCCACCTGCGCGCCGAACCCGTAGACGGCTCCCGACTGGATCGACTCGACGGTCGACTTGCCGATGACGCTGCGGGGCTCGACGAGCTCGACCCGCCGAAGGGCGGCGGCGTGGGCGAACAGGGCGTCCAGACTGATGGCGACCCCGGGAACGATCGCACCGCCCAGGTACTCCCCGGCGGCAGAGATGGCGTCGAAGGTGGTGGCCGTGCCGAGGTCGACCACGACGCACGGCCCGCCGAACAGGTCGTAGGCGCCCACCGCGTTGGCGATCCGGTCCGCGCCGACCTCCTTCGGGTTGTCGTAGAGGATCGGCATCCCGCTCTTGACCCCGGGTTCGAGCACGACCGAGGGGACATCGAACCATCGGGCCACCATCTGGCGCAGATTGGCGGTCACCAGCGGGACCGACGAGGTGACCGCGATACCGGTGACGGTCCGCTCGAGGTCGAGCCCGTTGAGGTCGAGCAGCTGGGTGAGCAGCAGCGCGTGCTCGTCCGCGGTACGGACGTCGACCGTCGAGAGGCGCCAGTGGTGGGCGAGCCCGCTCGGCTCGGTGCCGTCCCGTGGCACCGACTCGTCGATCGGGGCGGTCGGGTCGTCGGCGAACAGCCCGACCACGGTGTCGGTGTTCCCCACGTCGATGGCGAGTAGCACGGTCCTCCTCGGGTATGCGGGCGGCTCAGGCCCGCAGGTCGAAACCCAGATCGAGCACGGGCGCGGAGTGGGTCAGGACCCCGACCGAGAGCACGTCCGCACCGGCCGCGGCGAGGGCGGGGGCGCCGTCCAGGGTGACCCCGCCGGACACCTCGACCAGCACGTCCGATCGCCGACCCCGGACCAGGCCCACGACCGCGGCGACCTCGGTCGCGGACATGTTGTCGAGCATCACCATGGTCGCGCCGGCCGCCAGTGCCTCTTCGACCTGGTCGACCCGATCGCACTCGACCTCGACCATCCGTCCCGGCCACAGGGAGCGGGCGCGGGCGACCGCGTCACCGATCGACACGCCCCCGAGGTGGTTGTCCTTGATCAGCACGGCCTCGGACAGGCTGCCACGGTGGTTGAAGCCGCCGCCCGCCCGCACGGCCGCCTTCTCGAGCGCCCGCAGTCCCGGGGTCGTCTTGCGGGTGTCCAGCACCCGGGTCGCCGGGTTGGCGGTGCGCACCGCCTCCACGAACGCCCGGGTGAGGGTGGCGATCCCGGACAGGTGCCCGAGGAAGTTGAGCGCGGTGCGCTCGGCGGTGAGGATCGAGCGCAGCGATCCCTCGACGGTGGCCACCACGTCACCCGGGCCGACCGGGCTGCCGTCGGTCCGGTCCCAGCAGACGGACACGGCCCGGTCGATCTGGCAGAAGGTCTCGGCGGCGCAGGCCCGCCCGGCGAGCACCCCACTGCCGCGGCTCACGATGTCGACGACCGCCCGCCGGTCGGCGGGGACCAGCGCCGCGGTCAGGTCCCCGAGCGGAAGGAGGTCCTCGGCGATGGCCCTCGCCACCGCCTCGACCACCGCCGGGCGGGGCGGGTCGCACGCGGGATCGCCGGCGGCTCCCTCCGGGCCACCGGTCACCGCCGTCCCCGGTCGGTCGCGGGGCGCGCCGCGGACTCCGGAACGGTCCGCAGCAGGACGGTGTCACCGGCGGTGTGCACGATGCGGCAGCACCACGTGTCGGACGCCCCGGGGTGGTCGCTCCGGGCGTGGGCGCCCCGGGTCTCACGGCGACGGGTCGCCGAGTCGAGCACGCTCGCCGCAACGCTGACCAGGTTGGCCAGCTCGCCGTGGGCGCGGTCGGCCGGTACGCCGGTCCCCACGATGCCGGCCACGGCCTCGACCAGGCGGCCGGCCACGGCCAGGGACCCGGCGCTGCGGACCACTCCCGCCCCCTCGGTCATGGCCCGCTGGAGGCGGTCGCGGGTCTTGGCCACGTCGGGCCAGCCGGGGGCCTCCCCCGAGGCGGCAGCGCCGGGCGATCCGGCCCGGTCGGACACCGCCCAGGGGGCGGGTGCGGACTCGGCACGGCCGGTGAGCAGCCCGGCGAGGACCCCGGTGGACGTGGGCCCGTCGCGCCCGGCGAGGACCGACTCGGCGAGCCGGGCCCCGAAGACCATGCCCTCGAGGAGCGAGTTGGAGGCGAGCCGGTTGGCGCCGTGCACCCCGGTGCAGGCCACCTCGCCGGCCGCCCAGAGCCCGGGCAGGGTGGTGGCCCCTGAGAGGTCGGTGAGCACCCCGCCCGAGAGGTAGTGGGCGGCGGGCGCGATGGGCAGCCAGTCGGTCGCCGGATCGAGCCCGATGGCCGCCAGGGAGGCCGCGATGGTGGGGAAGCGCGAGTCGAAGGCGGTGAGGGCGGTGGCGTCCAGCCAGAGGCTGTCGACGCTCTGGGCGCGCATACGCTCCGCCATCGCGCAGCTGACCACGTCTCTCGGGGCGAGCTCGTCGACGAAGCGCTCCCCCCGTGCGTCCCGGAGCAGCGCCCCGTGCCCCCGCAGCGCCTCGGAGAGCAGCGGACGGGGCATGGCCGGGTGGTGGAGCGCGGTCGGGTGGAACTGCATGAACTCGACGTCGGCGACGGCCACTCCGGCCCGCAGCGCCATGGCCAGCCCGTCCGCGGTCGCCTCCGCGGGGTTGGTGGTGACCGCGAAGAGCTGGCCCGCCCCACCGGTCGCCAGCACCGTGTGCGTGGCCCGGACCTCGACGAGCCGGCCGTCCGCACCGAGGGCGAGCACGCCGCGGCACCGGCCGCCCTCGACCAGCAGGTCGAGGGCGAACCACTCCTCGAGGACGGCGGCCGCCGAGGCGCGTGTGGCATCGACCAGGGCGCGCTCGACCTCGGCACCGGTCGCCGCCCCACCGGCGTGGACGACCCTTGCCGTCGAATGACCGCCCTCCCTGGCGAGCGCGAGGGCGCCGCCCGGCTGGCGGTCGAAGACCGCTCCCATCGCGATGAGCTCGTGGACCCGGGTGGGTCCCTCGTCGACCAGGACCCGCACCGCGGCGGTGTCGCAGAGCCCGGCCCCGGCGGCCAGGGTGTCGGCCAGGTGGAGGTCGGTCGAGTCCTCGTCCCCACCGAGCACGGCGGCGACGCCGCCCTGGGCCCATCGGGTGGCCGACTGGGAGAGCTCGGCCTTGGTCAGCACCCCGACCCGGAGCCCGCTGCGGCTCCCGCCGGACCCGGCCATCGGGGAGGCCAGGCGGACCGCGGCGGAGAGGCCGGCGACCCCGCTGCCCAGGACCAGGACGTCGAGGTCGCCAGGAGGGGGTGGTGACCCGCTCACGCCCCGGCGAGCGGGTCGAGGTTGTCGATGAGCCGGACCGGGCCGACGGTGGCCGCGATGAGCAGGCGCAGGGGCCGGGCGCCGGAGACGTCGACCACCGGCTCCAGGTCGTCCGCATCGACCAGCGCGGCGTAGTCGAGGGACACCTCCGGCTCGGCGGCCACGACGTCCGCCATGGCCGCCTCGACCGAGGCGGCACACGCCCCCCGGGCGAGTGCCGTCGCCCCGGAGCGCAGGGCGCGTGAGAGGGAGAGGGCCGCCCGCCGCTCCTCGGCCGAGAGGCGGAGGTTGCGGCTCGAGAGGGCCAGCCCGTCGGGATCGCGCACCGTCGCGCAGCCGACCACCTCGACCGGGAGGGCGAGGTCCCGGACGACCTGGCGGACCACGGCCAGCTGCTGGTAGTCCTTCTCCCCGAAGTAGGCCCGGCACCGGCCGGCGGCCGACAGCAGCTTGACCACCACCGTGGCCACCCCGTCGAAGTGCCCCGGACGGGAGGCGCCTTCCCAGCGGCGACCGACCGAGGGCGCTGGCAAGGACGTGGTCGGTTCCTCCGGCCACCCGGGGTACATCTCGGTGACGGTCGGTGCGAAGACCACCGCGGCGCCGGCATCGGTCAGCAGGGCGAGGTCGGACTCCGGGGTGCGGGGATAGGCCGCCAGATCGCCCGCCTCGCCGAACTGGGTGGGGTTGACGAAGATGGAGACGGCCACGGTGTCGCACTCGGCGGCCGCCCGTTCGACGAGCGAGCGGTGTCCGTCGTGCAGGGCGCCCATGGTCGGCACCAGGCCCACCGTCCGACCCGCGGTGCGGGCCGCGTCGAGCAGGGCGGAGAAGTCCGCCCGTGATCCGACCACCACCGGTATGCCGCGGCGGGTGGCGGATGTCGGCTCCCGGTGCGCGGGCGGGGCGGGGCTGAGGACGGCGGTCATGCCACTTGCTCCGCGGCGGCGTCAAGCGAGAGGCGCCGGGCGAGTCCGATCAGCGCGTCGTAGCCGGCGAGCTCGGTGCGGTGCCCGGGCATGGCCGCGAGCACCTCCCGGTGTCGGGCCACCGTCTCCCAGTCGCCCCTCGCGGCGGGCCCGGTGAGCGCATGGCGGGGGCCGAGGGCGAGTGCGTCCTCGGAGGCCGCGCGGAGGAGGCCGGCGAAGGCGTCGAGGGGGAGCCCGGCGGTCGCGGCCACCCGCTCGACCTGACCGACCAGCGCCACCAGATGGTTGGCGGCGATGACCGCCGCCGCGTGGTAGGCGGCCCGGTGCCGGTCGTCGACTTCGACCGGGTGCCCGCCGAGCGCCTCGGCGACGGCCAGGGTCGCCGGGTCGCCGGCCACCGCGAAGGTGATCCCCGATCGCAGGCGCTCGGACCCGATGGCCGGCGTGGGGAGCGGGACGAGCGGGTGCAGGGAGCCCCTGCGGGGATGGCCCTCCAGCACGTCGAGGCCGAGCGATCCCGAGAGGTGCACGACCGCGGTGGTGGCCACCGGCTCGATCCGGGCCGCCACCTCGGCCACGACATCGTCGGGGACGGCGAGGAAGAGCAGGTCGACGCCCTGGGCGGCGGCGGACGGTGGGCGCTCGCGGCCCCACGCGCCATCTGACCGGTACCCCCCGACCGCCTGCAGCGCCGCCATCATCGACCGGCCGGCACGGCCGGGTCCGACTACGCGGAATGTGGTCACGAGACCCCTTTCGACGTTCCGGCCCCGATGGGTGCCGTTCGCGTCAGAGAATCCGAGTGTTGCCGGCTCAGAGCATACCCACGACCCGGACCTCGCCACCAGCGGAGGCCACGGCGGCCGCGTCGGCCAGGTCCGGGGCCAGCTCGGCGAGGGGGGCGAGGACGAACCGGCGCTCCCGCCAGCGGGGGTGGGGCAGGGTGAGCTCCGGATCGTCGAGCACGACCCCGTCGAGCCAGACCAGGTCGGCGTCGAGGGTGCGCGGCCCCCAGCGTTCACCGCGCACACGGCCGGCCGCCGCCTCCAGACGCCGGCAGAGCCCGAGCAGCCGGTAGGGGTCGGTGCCCGGTGCCACCGCCAGCTCGACCAGCAGGTTGAGGTACGGGCCCTGCTCGGGACCGCCCACCGGCTCCGTCTCGTAGACCCGGGAGACGGCGCTGACCGGCGGGTCCCCGTCGGCACGGAGCCGGTCCACCGCCCGTCGCAGGTGGCCGAGGCGGTCGCCGAGGTTGGAGCCGAGCGAGACGAACGCCCGAAGGGAGGGCGGCTCGGCGACGGGCACGGTCACCGGCCGCGGGTCACCCGCACCCCCACGCTTGCGATGTCCGCGGCCAGGGGCGGCCGGAGCTTTCGCAGGGACACCGTCACCCCGGTGATCCGAGGATCGACGTCCAGCACCGCGGCGGCCACCCGCGAGACCAGGCCCTCGAGCAGTCCGTACGAACGGGGACCGGCGACCGTGTTCTCGACGACCGCGGCGACCGCGCCGTAGTCGACGGTGTCCGCCAGCCGGTCCGAGTCGCCGCCCGGACCGAGGTCGACCGCCAGGTCGAGGTCGACCTCGAAGGGCTGGGCGCGGGTCCGTTCCTCGGGGAGCAGCCCGTGGGTGCCCACCACCCGCAGGCCCCGGAGCTCGATCCGGTCCCCTCCGGCGGGCGCGTCCCGCCCGGGGGGCGGCATCAGGCGGGGCGCGGGGCGCCGCCGCCGTGTGGGGTCGGGGCCGGGGCGAGCTGGCCGGCCCATGCGACGACCTCGCGCCCGGCGGGACCCATCGGGTGCCCGGTCATGTGCTCGAGCACCGTCGTGGCCTGCGGACCGCTCGGAAGACGGTCCGACCACAGCAGATAGCCGGCGATCACCCCGGCGACCCGGTCCCCGAGCTCCTCCTGGTGGACGAGGATCCGCTCGCCGTTGGCCAGCCGGGTGTGGAGGTCCCGGTAGACCTCTGCCAGCACGGTCCGCACGTCGCCCGACGCGGGCAGCGGGTAGTGGACGCTTGCCAGCTCCTTCTCCTCGTAGGCCTGCAGGTTGTGGGAGGAGGGCAGCAGCGACACCACCCGGGTGAACCCCTGGACCTGGAGCCAGATGATCTCCTCCTGGCGCCGTACCTTGCGGTGGTTGGGGGCGAAGCCGCCGGGCCGCTCGCTCATCGCCAGCCGGTCCCTGATCACCCAGGTGAAGTTGCGCGGGGGGATCCCCGCCGCCCACTTGCCCTTCACGCTCCGACCTCCGTGTCCGCCATCGGTCTCCGCGGGCCCGGCGGTCCTGCCCGCTCCGCCCGTGCCGCCGCACGGGCGTCCACCCTGCCGACGAGGAGTGCGGCCTGCACGGTGGCCGCCACGTCGTGGACCCGGACCATACCCGCACCGCGGGCGAGGGCCCAGGTTGCCGTCGCCAGCGATCCCGGGAGCCGCTCGGCGACCGGGAGCGGCTCGCCGGCCGGTCCGGCCCCGACCGCGCCCAGGAATCCCTTCCGGCTGGTGCCCACCAGGACCGGATAGCCGCTCGCCACCAGCGTGTCGAGGCCTGCGAGCAGGGACAGATTGTGCTCGACCGTCTTCCCGAAGCCGATGCCCGGATCGATCCAGACCTCGGCGACCCCTGCCCCGGTGGCCTGCACCGCCCGGTCCACGAGCAGGTCCCGGACCTCGGCCACCACGTCGTCGTAGCGGGGATCGTCCTGCATCGAGGCAGGCGTGCCCCGGCGGTGCATGGCAACCCACCCAACCCCGCAGCGGGCGGCCACCGGCCAGAGCGAGGCCGACACGTCGTTGACGAGGGTCGCGCCCTCGCCCACCGCTGCCTCGGCCACCACGTCCTTCGAGGTGTCGACCGACACCCGGACGTGGGGAGCCAGGGCCCGGATTACCGGGAGCACCCGGCGCAGCTCCTCTTCGACCGGCACCGGCGCGGCGCCCGGCCGGGTCGACTCGCCTCCGACGTCGACGATGTCGGCGCCTTCGTCGATCATCTCGTGACCTCTGGTGATGGCTCGATCACTCTCGAACCACGAACCGCCGTCGGAGAAGGAGTCGGGGGTCACGTTGAGGATCCCCATGACCAGGGCGCGCTCCTCTGCAGCGGGGTGGGGCATCGGCCACAGCGTAAACCAGGCCGATCCGACCCGCGGGGGCCGCGGTCCGGTTCAGCGGCCCCGGACGAACTGCATCGCCTCGAACCGGGTGGAGGCGTCGGTGCGGAACAGGCCACGGACTGCGGAGGTCACCGTCGAGGTGCCCGACTTCTTCACCCCCCGCATCGACATGCAGAGATGCTCGGCGTCGACCACCACCAGGACCCCGATCGGCTCCAGCGCCCTCTCGATCGCGTCGGCGATCTCCGTGGTCATCCGCTCCTGGACCTGGAGGCGCTTCGCGTAGCCGTCGACCAGGCGCGCCAGCTTGGACAGACCGGTGATGCGGCCGTCCTTGCCGGGGATGTAGGCGACGTGGGCCCGCCCCATGAACGGCACCATGTGGTGCTCGCAGAGCGACGCGAAGGGGATGTCCCGGACCATGACCATCTCGTCGTGCTCGGCGGCGAAGCCGACCTCGAGGTGGTCGGCCGGGTTCTCGCCGAACCCAGCGAAGAGCTCCTCGTACATCCTGGCCACCCGGCCCGGTGTCTTCTGCAGGCCGTCCCGGGTCGGGTCCTCGCCGATTGCCGACAGGATCTCGAGGACGGCCCGCTCGATGCGTTCCTTGTCCACGCTCACCGGTTGCCCACCTCTCCGTCCGCGGCTATCCGACCGGCCCGGCGTACGCATGGATCGCCGGGAGGTTGCGGTACCGCTCTCCCACGTCGAGGCCGTAGCCGACCACGAAGTCGGCCGGGATGTGGAAGCCGACGTACCGCAGGTCGAGCGCGGTCCGCTGCTGGCCGTCCTTGACCAGGAGCGCGCAGACCTCGAGGCTCGCCGGCTGACGGGCGAGCAGGTAGCGCTGGAGGTAGCTGAGGGTGAGCCCGCTGTCGACGATGTCCTCCACCACGAGCACGTGGCGACCCAGCAGGTCGACGTCCAGGTCCTTGACGATCCTGACCACCCCGGACGTCCGGGTCGCGCTCCCGTACGACGAGATCGCCATGAAGTCGACCTCGGCCGGCAGGGCGATGGCCCGGGAGAGGTCGCTCATGAACATGAAGGCGCCCTTGAGCACCCCGACCAGGAGCGGAGCCCGCCCGGCGTAGTCGGCGGTGATCGCCGCGCCGAGCTCGGCGATGCGGGCCTGCAGCACGTCCTCGGGGACGATCACCTCGCCGACCTCGACACCCTCCGCGAGGGGAGCCGCCACGCCGGCGTGCCGGCTCCCGTGGATCGTCACGGCGCGACTGTACCGGAGCGTCGGACGGGCCCGACCATGGCGATCGAGAGGCGGCCGCGGGACCGGGTCACCCGCAGTCCCCCCGCGAGCTCGGTGGCGCGGTGCTCGAGGCGGGCCACCTCGAGCACCCGGTCCACCGCCCCGAGGGACGGCGGATGGGCTTCCGGACCGGTGAGCCACCGCCGCACCGTGCGCCGGGCGAGGGGTTCCGGGGCCGCGGCCAGCGCGGCCGCGTCCGTCGGGTCGATCAGGTCGCCCATCCGGTCGAGGAGGTCGGCGTCGCCGGCGAGGACCCCGGCCTGGCGGGCCAGCACCGGCACCATGTCCCGGCCGGCGATGGCCGAGCACAGCGGGAGCAGCTCCGCCCGCACCCGGTTGCGGACGAACCGCTCCTCGTGGTTGGACGGGTCGCGGACCGGGCTGAGGGCCAGTTGCTCACAGAGAGCCGCCGTCTCCGCCCGACGCAGATCGAGCAGGGGATGGACCGGCCCGACCCTCATGGCCGCGAGACCGTGGACGCCCGAGCCGCGCAACAGGTTGAGGAGGACGGTCTCCGCCTGGTCGTCGGCCGTGTGGCCGGTGGCGGCCCCCGGACCGATCACCTGCCGGCGGGCGGCGCGGGCCCGGGCTTCGAGGTTCGGTCCGTCGGAGAGCCGGACCCGCTCGGACCGGAACGCCGCTCCGAAGCGCACTGCGGCCGCGGCCACCACCTCCGCCTCGGCCGCCGATCCTTCGCGCAGGCCGTGGTCGACGTGGACTGCGGTCACCCGGCAGCCGGCAGCAGTCGCGAGGACCAGCAGGGCCAGCGAGTCGGGGCCTCCGGACACGGCGCAGACCAGCGGGTCACCCGGTGGGGGGAACGTGCAGCGCCCGAGCAGCTCCCCCACCATGTCGGGCACGGGGAGGTCAGGAGGCAACGGCGGGTGTTGCACCGACCCGGGAGACCCAGGTCGCCGGATTGCGGATCTCCTCCAGGGTCGGGAGCCACTCGGGTCCGCGCCAGGCACGGTCGAGCAGCGCCGGCCCACCCGACCCCTCGACCGCGGCGATGAAGCGTTCGCCCTCCTCGTACTGGCGCATCTTGGCCTCGATCCCGATGAGCTGCTGGAGGAGCCGGGCCAGGCCGTGGGCCTGCTTGCGCCGCTGGCGGAGCACCTCGGCGAAGCGGGCGGCACTCGGGATGCCGGCCGCGCCGGCGCGGTCCATGGTCACGTCCCCGTGTCCCTCGAGGAGGCTCATCAGGGCCTGGATGCGGTGGAGGCCCTCGAGTTGTTCGGGGGTGGCCACCAGGCCGAGGGCCCCGTTGTCCTGCAACGGGTTGCGGCCGGCCCGGATCTCGGCGACCATCCGCCTGAGCGACTCGGCCAGCCGGGCCGGATCGGGCTCGAGCGAGCCGATGCCCTCCTCGACCAGGGAGACGAAGTACCCGCGCATCCAGGGGATGGCGGTGAACTGGCAGCGGTGGGTGACCTCGTGGAGCGCCAGCCAGAGCCGGAACTCGTGGGGATCGAAGCCGTGCTCCTGCTCGAGGGCGACCACGTTGGGACCGACGAAGTAGACAAGGTCCTGGTCGTCGGTGGCCTCCTCGGTCAGCAGGAGGTCGTACTGACCGAGCACCCGGGTGGAGAGCCAGCCGAGGACCACCCCCATCTGGGCACCGGTTGCCGCGCGTCCTGCGCTCGCCAGGGGTCCTGCGATCCGGGCGGTCAGCAGGTTGGCCCGCGCCAACCGGGACGGGTCGAGACGGTCGAGGTGCGGGCCGAGCAGTCGCTGGAAGCTGGCGACGTTGGCGCTGACCCAGCCGGCGCGGTCGGTGACCCGGGCCCGGGCCGGTCCTGCCGCCGATCGTAGCCCGGTCGACTCGGCCACCAACTCCTCCGCCTGGGCGGTGAGCTCGGCGAAGTCGGCCTGGAGCAGGTCCGGTCGGTAGGGTGCGGGCACCCTGGTCCGGTTCCCCACCCAGGCGGCCACACGCTCTGCGGTGTCCCAGCCGACGGCGCCCGCGCCCGCCGCGGGCTCGTCGCCGGGCACGTCGACCACATCGGGGGGGCTGGCATCGGTGGGAGGCACGGTGCCCAGTGTAGGGACGTGGGCCGTGCCCGGGGCGGTCGGAGGAGGAGCGGTCAGCTGGGGGCGGGATTGCTCTCCGCCCGGAGTGCATCGGCGACCCTGGCGATGAGCGACTCGGGCACCCGGTCCTTGCAGCGGTTGGCGATCAGCCTCCTGAGCTCCGACTCGAACCCGTAGGCGTCCACACACGGCCCACAGAGGTCGAGATGCCGGGCGATCTCCACCCGGCGCTGCTCGGTGAGCTCACCGTCGAGGTACGTGTAGAGCTTCTCGATCGTCTCGTCGCAGCCCACGAATCCGGCCGGGCGGTCCTCCGCCTCCGGTACGCCGGCACCCGGGGTCCCTCCGCCGGTCTCTCGCTCTCGGTCTCCTCCCACGTTCGGCGCTCCTACCTGGCCTCGTCGGAGGCCCCTACCAGGCCCCGGCTCCGTCCACGCTCTACCAACGCCTTCTGCAGCGCCCTTCTTCCACGGTGGATCCTGCTCATCACGGTACCGATCGGCACATCGGTGATCTCGGCGATCTCCTTGTAGGAGAACCCTTCGACGTCGGCGAGCAGCACCGCCATCCGGAACGCCTCGGGAAGCGACTCGATGGCCTCTTTGACGTCGGTGTCGGTGAAGTGGTCGAGCGCCTCGTCCTCCGCGCTCCGCCCGAGGCCCGCCGAGGGATCGCCGGCCAGGTGGTGGTAGAGGTAGAGGTCCTCGACGTCCTCGACGTCGGCGATCTCAGGACGGCGTTTCCGGGCGCGGTAGATGTTGATGTAGGTGTTGGTCAGGATCCGGTAGAGCCACGCCTTCAGGTTGGTCCCGCTCTCGAAGGTGCCGAAGGCCCGGTACGCCTTCAGGTACGTCTCCTGGACCAGGTCCTCCGCGTCGGACGGGTTGCGGGTCATCCGGAGCGCCGCGGTGTAGAGGGCGGGCATGTACTCCATCGCCAGATCGGAGAACGTCGCCTGATCGGCCATGCGGAAACCCTACACAGCCGCGGGACGGCACCCGTTCGGCGACCAGTGGCGACCACGTCCGGGGGCGTGACCGCGACCGTCGCCGGCACCGGTGCCGTCAGCCGACGAGCACGGTCACGCAGGCGTTGGCACCCCTCCCGATCACGTGGGCGAGCCCGACCCGTGCGCCCGCCACCTGGCGGGCCCCGGCGTCGCCACGGAGCTGGCGCACCAGCTCCACCACCTGGCCGAGTGCCGACGCCCCGAGCGGCTCTCCCTTGGACAGCAGACCGCCGGACGGGTTCACCGGAATGCGCCCGCCGATCTCCGTCGTTCCCTCTGCGAGGAGCGCCGACTGCTCCCCCGGCGCGCACAGCCCGAGCTCGGCCCAGGTGAGCAGCTCACGAGCCGCGTCGGTGTCCTGGCACTCGACGAGGTCGAGATCCCCCGGCCCGAGACCCGCCTGCTCGTAGGCGTCGCGGGCCGCAAGGGTGGTCGGCGGGGTCACCTCGGAGTCGTCGATGCCGCTCAACGGTGAATCTTCCCCGAGAACGCTCCCCGGGAGGTGGGAGCGCAGCGAGACGCCGGCGACCATCGGCCCTGCCCCCTCGCGGGCGAGCACGACGGCGGCCGCGCCCTCGTTCGGGGAGCAGAGCATCAGCAGCGTGAGCGGAGGACAGATCATCCGGGAGCCGAGGACCTCGTCGAGGGTGACCGGCTTCTGGAACATGGCGTCGGGGTTGGCCACCCCGTTTCCCCGGTTCTTGACCGCGACCCGGCCGAGATGCTCGGCGGTGAGGCCGGTCTCCGCGAGGAGCCGCTGGGCCCGCAGGGCGAAGAACGCCGGTGCGGGGCTGAGCCCGGCCGCCTCTTGCCACGGGGCGAAGAACGAGGAGCGGATGACCCCCTTCGGCATCTTCTCGATGCCGAACACCAGCACCCGGTCGTGCCGTCCCGATGCGATGGACGCTGCCGCCAGCTCGAGGGCGGCCCCGCCCGAGGCACACCCCGCCTCCACGTCGTAGATCGGGATGCCGGTCCCGGCCAGCGCACCGAGGACCCGGTGCCCGGCGGCGACACCGCCGTAGGCGGTGCCGCAGTAGGCCGCCTGCACGTCACCCACACCGAGGCCGGCCTCGGCCAGTGCACCCCGGACGGCCACCACCCCCATCGCGGTCGCGGTCATCCCTTCGAACCGCCCGAAGGGATGCATCCCCACCCCGACCACTCGGACGCCGGTCACGGGTGGAAGACCCAGGTGAGGACCGGCTCCCCCTCGGGGCCGGGGACCTCCTCGCCGTCCAGCCGCACCCGGGTCCCGCGGGAGAGCCCGTCGCCGGACAGCCGCGAGACCACACGCAGCAGCGGCTCGCCGTCGAGCTCGACGATGCCGAGCCCGTAGGGCACCGGTCCGCCGTATCCGGGGGGCGAGAGGTTGACCTCGGTGTGCAGCCATACCGTGCCGGCGCGCGGGAGGTCGAGCGGCTCCACGTCGTCGGCGCCGGTGAAGGGGCAGACCGGGGCACGCGGGAAGTGCCGCAGGCCGGTGCTCGCAGACCGGCCCCCGAGCAGGGTCACCCCCACCTCGTCCACGCGCAGGACAGCGGGGTCGATGGGCCGCAGCGACACGCGTGGACTATGCCACAGGGTCAGCGGCCGGAGCCTCGCCGGTGTCGGGTCCTCCCGGTCAGGCGGGGCGGAGGATCGCGGCGATCTCCTGCAACTCCTCGGGCGTGAAGGCGAGCGAGTCGACGGTCGCCACGTTCTGCTCGAGCTGGGCGAGGCTGCTCGCTCCCACCAGGGTCGAGGTCACCCGCGGGTCGCGCTGGGTCCAGGCCAGGGCCATCTGCGCGATGGTCTGGCCCCGGCGGGCGGCGACCTCGCCGAGCGCGCGCACCACAGAGAGGGTCCGCGGGTCGAGCTGCGCAGAGGAGAGGGTGTCCTCCCTGCTGGCCCGGGATCCGTCGGGTACCCCGCTCAGGTAGCGGTCGGTCAGAATGCCCTGCTCCAGGGGGGAGTACACGATGCACCCCGCGCCCACCTCGTCGATGGCGTCGAGCAGCCCGCGTTCGGGCCAGCGATTGAGCATCGAGTAGGCCGGCTGGTGGACGAGGAGCGGGCAGCCCAGGTCGGAGAGGAGGGATGCGGCCTCCCTGGTCTGCCTCGGCGGGTAGTTGGAGATCCCGACGTAGCGGGTCTTGCCCGAGCGGACCGCGGTGGCGAGCGCGCCCATGGTCTCCTCGAGCGGGGTCTCGGGGTCCCACCGGTGCGAATAGAAGATGTCCACGTTCTCGAGCCCGAGGCGACGGAGACTGGCGTCCAGGCTGCCGAGCATGTACTTGCGCGAGCCCCCGTCGCCGTAGGGCCCCGGACCCATGTCGTAACCGGCCTTGGTCGAGATGACCAGCTCGTCGCGATGGGGGGCGAGGTCACCCGCCAGCACGGTACCCGCGTTCGACTCGGCCGCCCCGGGGGGCGGCCCGTAGTTGTTGGCCAGATCGAAGTGGGTGACCCCGAGATCGAAGGCCCGGAGGAGCATGGAGCGGATCTCCTCCTTGGGCCGCGCCTCTCCGAAGTTCTGCCAGAGCCCGAGCGAGATGGCCGGGAGCTTGAGGCCGCTGTGCCCGCAGCGGCGGTACACCATCCGGTCGTAGCGGGCGGGGTCGACGGTGAACGGCATCCGCTCACGGTAATTCAACGGCGCGCACTCCCCCGGCCCGATGGCCCCAGCCAGAGGGTCAGAGCGATGCGGTGGTGCCGGCGAGCAGCCGGGTCACCTTCGTGGCGTTGTTCTGGCACTCGTACACCGACACGGGGTCGTAGAGCTCGGTATAGGTCGATGTTCCGCCGCTCACGTCACCGGTCGACGAGTACTCCGTGTACCCGGTCGGACACTGATCCTTCCCGAGGTTCGTGGATATCACCGAGAGCACGCTGGTTCGCCCGCTCGAGCCCCAGGTGAAGGTCCCGCCGGTGCCGAGCAACGGACCTGGCCCGGTTGTCGACCCGTTGATCGCCGATGCCGGAGTACAGCTCCTGAACACCGTCGTCGACCCCTGACCGACCTCGGTGGCGCACCGGACCGAGGAGGTCGCTCTCAGACCCATGGTGAGGCTCACCGGGTTGGCCGACGGCCAGGTGCGGAGACCGAGGTTGTCGGTGTAGGACGCGGTGATCCCGGGATAGGAGCCGGGGGGAAGGGCGGTGCCCGACGTCTGGCAGCTCGCGGTCGGCAGGGTTGCGGTGCACAGGAGCTGCTGACCGGCGGTGTAGAAGAGGACGGACCCGGTCATCCCGCTGAGCAGTCCCGATGCAGCGAGCGTGTCCGGGCTCCCGTAGTGGGAGCTGGCCGACGTCGCTCCGTCGACCGCGATCGTGTACCCGGTCAGGAACTGGGTGAAGCACCCGTCGACGTAGCTGTTCGAGTTGGTCGCGTTGGGGCAGGTGGTGCCACTCCAGCTCGCACCGGTCACGGTCGTGCCGTGATGGTTCGCACCGGTGAGGTCGGTCCCGGTGAGGACTGCGTTGTCGAGGTTGGCGCCGGTGAGATCGGCGCCGGCGAGGTCGGCGCCGGTGAGATCGGTGTCGGCCAAGCCGGACGAGAGGTCCGTCTCGGTGAGGTTGGTGCCTCGGAGGTCGGCGGCGCTGAGGTCTGCGCTGCGGAGGGTCGCGCCGGTGAGGTCGGCGCCAGCGAGGTCGATACCGCTGAGATCTTGGCCATCGAGGTTCGCGCCGGGCCCGATCAGGAACTCGTCGACGATGACCCACCCGGTGGGGAGGACAGCGGGTGTCCCGGTGACGCCACCGGAATACAGACCGGTCAGGTTTGTGCCGGTGAAGTTGGCCCCCGTGACCGTGGTGCCGATGAGCGAGGAACCGCCGAGGTCGGCGCCGGTGAGGTCGGCGTCGGTGAGGTTGTCGCTGCCGAGGTAGGCACCGGTGAGGTCGGCGCCGGTGAGGTCGGCCCCGGTGAGGTCGGCGTTGTTGAGTTGGGCGTAGGCGAGGTCGGCACCGGAGAGATCGACACCGGAGAGATCGGGGTGACCCGCGGGCACGGCATGCGGTCCGATCAGATAGCCGTCCGTCAAGCGCCAGCGGGTGGGGAGGGCCGAGGGTGTCCCGATGATTCCCTGTGAGTAGACATAGACGAGCGTCGCGCCGGTGAGGTCGGTGTGGGTGAGATTGGTTCCGACGAGGCCCGCACCGGCCAGGTCGGCGTCGGTCAGGTTCCCGTTGGCGAGATTGGCATCGGTGAGGTTCGCGCCGGGTCCTATGAGATAGGTGTGCCTGAGGAGCCAGTGGGTCGGGAGGGCCGACGGTTTCCCGATGATCCCGCCGGAGGACACGCCCCGGAGGGTGGCGCCGGTCAGGTTGACGCCGGTCAGGGTGGTTCCGGAGAAGATGGCCCTGACGAGGTCGGTGGTCGACAGATCGGCATTGGCCAGGTCGGCACCGGTGAAGTCGGCGCCGGACAGATTGCAACCGCTCCAGTCGACGCCGGGGGTGGGAGCCGGAGTGACCACCCCGCTGCTCACGACCGGGCAACTGACCGTCGCGGACGCCGGTGGTGCCGAGAGCGTGACGAGCGACGCACTGGCGACGACCGGCAAGAGGGCGGCGATCGAAACGATCATCCTCACCGCCGCCGAGGCGGGTCCTGCGGTCTCATCCCGGCGAATCCTCATTGCCCCTCCTCCGCCACGCCCGCTCGCCCTGCCGAGCGGATCGCCGTTACCTCTAGCACATCCACCTGAGCCTCGCTCAGGATCATCACTCAGCGTGTTGCTCGGGCACATCCGTCAGAGCCGCGCTCCGGTGACCGCCGGACCAGTCGAGCCTGGGAGGAGAATCGAACTCCTGACCTACGCATTACGAGTGCGTTGCTCTACCGACTGAGCTACCCAGGCGAAGTCACCACGCTATCCGACCCGGGCAAGGCCTCTCCGACGACGGGGACCACTGCGCGCGTCGGGTCACTCACGCGATGTCGTTCCGGGTCAGTCGAGCATGCCCGAGAGCTCGACCATGAGCGCTTCGAGCAGGAGGCCTTCGTTTGCGTTGCGTCCGAGGGCCGCCGACGCCCTGGCGACCGCCTCGACCTGGCGCGTCGCGCGTCGGCGTGCGGCCCCGTCCCCCGCCGATCGCGGCGCGCCGTTCCCACCGACTGCCGCGACCATCCGGTCCCGGTACGCGCCCGAGAGGGAGGCCAGGCCCATTCGGAGGTCGTCGGTCCGCGAGCGCCGCTCCTCCCGTTTGTGGCGGTCGTCGATCTGCCTGCGTCCGGGGATCCCGCGTGCTCCGACCGCCTCCGCCTGCTCTTCGAGCGCGGCCAGCTCACGCGTGTGCCGCTCCCGCAGGGGTGCCAGGGCCCCCTCGGCGAGCGAGAGCAGCTCGTCGGCGGCCGTGGCGGCGGCTGCGCCGGTCCCGTCGAGCCGGGACGGCACCGACTGCCACAGTCGCTGCCGCTCGCCGAAGCCGGGATCGTGTACGAGCAGACGTGCCCGGTCGAGGTTCCCCCCAGAGGCGGCCGACACCGAACGGGCCGTCTCCTGGTCGACGCCGCGGGCGACCAGCCACTCCTCGACGACCGCCGGCGCCACCGCCACGAAGGGGACCTGCACGCACCGGCTCATGATCGTCGAAAGGCCCGGGGGGAGATCGTCGGCCAGGAGGACGAACACCGTCGGCGCAGGCGGCTCCTCGATCGTCTTGAGCAGCGCGGGCGACGAGTTGACCGCGAGATGGACGTCCGGGACGAGCAGCACCTGGCGTGCCGACTCGAGCGGGTGGCGCTGGGCGCGGGCGGTGATGGCGCGGGCGTCGTCGACCTCCAGCGCGGCGCCGGTCCGTTCCACGACCACCAGGTCGGGATGGGTGCCTGCGAGCGCACGACGGCAGACGTTGCAGACGCCGCATCCGCCGCGGGGGCAGAGCAGGGCGGCCGCGAAGCCGCTGGCCGCCACTCGCTTCCCCGAACCCGGCGGACCGTGGAGGAGGTAGGCGTGGACCGGCCGGCGCGCGCCGGCGACCAGCTGGGCGACCGCCCGCTCCTGGCCGACCACCTCCTCGAAGAGCCGGGGCACCGGCGGTCGCCCCTCCGTGCCGGTGCCGGGGTCGGGGTCCGGGTCCGCGATCACCGGGTCCCGCTCACGGCGCATCGCCCGCGGAGATCACCTCGACCGCCTTGTGGATGGTCCCGGCGACCACCTCGACCGGGTCGGTGGCGTCGACCACCAACCAGGGTCCGGTCCCCTCGGCGGCGAGGGTCGTGAACCCGTCGGCCACCCGCTGGAGGAAGGCAACGCCCTCGGACTCGAACCGGTCGGCCCGGGATTCCGCCAGGCGCGCCATGGCCGTGGCCACCGGGAGGTCGAGCAGCACGGTCAGGTCGGGCCGGAGCCCGCCGGTGGCCCACTCCATCAGGCGGTCGAGCCCGTCGCGGTCGAGACCACGGCCGAATCCCTGATAGGCGAGGGTGGAGGCGACGTAGCGGTCGGTCACCACCCAGCGCCCGGCACTCAGCGCGGGCGAGACGACCTCTGCCACGTGCTGGGCGCGGTCGGCCGCCATGAGGAGCGCTTCGGCGCGCGGGTCGACCGGACCGCGGTCTGCGTCGAGGATGAGGGGACGGAGCGAGGCCCCGAGGGACGTGGCGCCCGGCTCGAAGGTGCAGACCGCCCCGAGCCGTTCGGCGAGCAAGCGGACCTGGGTGCTCTTGCCACTGCCGTCGATCCCCTCGAGCGCGATGAGCCGACCCCGGGCCACGGTCAGGCGTCGCGGCTGGCGCGCTCCGCCGCCTTCGCCGGTGCATTCTTCTTGGTCGCTGCCCTGGCGGCGGTCGCCTTCTTGGCGGCAGGGGCCTTCTTGGTGGCCGCAGTCTTCTTCGCCGCCGCAGTCTTCTTCGCCGCCACAGTCTTCTTCGCCGACGTCTTCTTGGCCGACGTCTTCTTGGTGCCCGCAGCCTTCTTGACCGATGGTGCCTTCTTCTTCGGAGTGCGGGACGACGGTCCCGCGGCGCGGCGCTCGGCCAGAAGGTCCGCCGCCCGCTCCACGGTCAGCTCGTCGACGTCGTCACCGCGGCGGAGGGACGCGTTGGTGGTCCCGTCGGTCACGTACGGCCCGAAGCGCCCGTCCTTGACCACCATCGCCAGTCCGGTGTCGGGATCGGGCCCGAGCTCGCGCAGCGGGCCGCGGGCGTTGCGTCCACGCGTCTTCGGTTGGGCGAACAGGGCCAGGGCCTGGTCGACCGTGGTGGTCAGCAGCTGGTCCTCGCTCGGCAGGCTGCGGGTGTCGGTCCCCCTCTTCAGGTAGGGGCCGAACCGTCCGTTGTGGGCGACGATCTCCTCGCCGTTCTGCGGGTCGGTCCCGACCACCCGCGGGATGCGGAGCAGTTGGAGGGCCTCCTCGAACGTGAGGGTGTCGGGCGACATCGAGGCGAACAGCGACGAGGTGCGCGGCTTCGGTCCGCCGTCGGTCAGCTCTCCGAGCTGGACGTAGGGGCCGAACCGTCCGGCCTTGACCTGGATCGCGAGACCGGTCTCGGGATCGGTGCCGAGGACCCGGTCCGAGGAGGGCGCGGCGAGGAGGGCCTCCGCCTTCTCCGGGGTGAGCTCGTCGGGGGCCAGATCCTCGGGGATCGAGACCCGGTCCTCGCCCCGCTGGAGGTAGGGGCCGTACCGTCCGACCCGGGCGACGATCTCCTCGCCGCCGGCTCCGGTCCCGATGGGGATCGAGTTGATCTCACGGGCATCGATCTCACCGAGGTAGGTGGCCACCTCGCGCTTGAGACCGAGCGAACCGGTCACGCCCGCCTGGGCGCGGTCGTGGCCGTTGGTCTCGTTGCCCGCGCTCGTGCGATCCGCCCCCGCGCCGTCGGGACCCGCCGATCCGAAGTAGAACCGGGTCAGCCAGGGGAGCGACTCCTCCTTGGCCTCGGCGATCGCATCGAGGTCGTCCTCCATGGAGGCGGTGAAGCCGTAGTCGACGAGGTACGCGAAGTACCGCTCGAGCAGACCGGTCACGGCGAAGGCGGTGAACGAGGGCACCAGCGCGGTGCCCTTCTTCCACACATAGCCGCGGTCGAGGATGGTGCCGATCACGCTCGCATAGGTGGAGGGCCGGCCGACCCCGAGGTCCTCCATCGCCTTGACCAGGGAGGCCTCCGTGTACCGGGCGGGCGGCTGTGTGGCGTGGCTACCGGGTTCGAGGTCGGAGACCGAGGCCGGATCCCCCTCGAGCATCGGGGGGAGGTGCACCTCGCGGTCGGCCAGCTCGGCCTCGGGATCGTCCTCCCCCTCGACGTACGCCCGGAGGAAGCCGGGGAACTCGATGACCTTGCCGGCTGCAGAGAACTCGACCTGGTGTGCGGCACCCTCACCGGTCGAGTTGCCCGAGAGGCGGACCTGCGCGCTGGTTCCGGTCGCGTCGGCCATCTGGGAGGCGACGGTGCGCTTCCAGATGAGATCGTAGAGACGGAATTCGTCCCCCGAGAGCGACCGGGCCGCCTCGTCGGGAGTGCGGAAGGTCTCGCCGGCCGGGCGGACCGCCTCGTGGGCCTCCTGGGCGTTCTTGACCTTTCGCTCGTAGCGGCGGGGTTGGGCCGGAACGTAGTCGGGACCGTAGAGGGAGGCGGCCTGGGCGCGGGCGGCGGTGAGCGCCTCGGCCGAGAGGGTGGTCGAGTCGGTCCGCATGTAGGTGATCCAGCCCTGCTCGTAGAGCCGTTGGGCGACCTGCATGGCCCGCTTGGAGCTGAACCGCAGCTTGCGGCCGGCCTCCTGCTGGAGGGTGGAGGTCATGAACGGCGGGGCCGGCGAGCGGCGGAACGGCTTGTGGGTCATCGATCGCACGGTGAACGGCACACGCTCGAGACCGGCGGCGAGGGCCCGGGCACCGGGCTCGTCGAGCACCACCACGCTCCCCGCCGAGGTCAGGGCGCCCGACTGGTCGAAGTCCCTGCCCGAGGCGAGCGGGGTCCCGTCGACGGCCACCAGGGAGGCGCCGAAGGAGGCCGGCGTCCCTTCCGGTGCGGCGGCGGCCGACGGGCCCTCGGCGGTGAAGGTGGCGTCGATGCCCCACCAGCCGGCCGAGCGGAAGCCCATGCGCTCGCGCTCCCTGACCACCACCATCCGGGTGGCGACGCTCTGCACCCGACCGGCCGACAGGCGCGGCATGATCTTCTTCCAGAGCACCGGGGAGACCTCGTAGCCGTAGAGGCGGTCGAGGATCCGGCGGGTCTCCTGGGCGTCGACCAGCTTGTTGTTGACCGTGCGCCACTCCTGCACCGCCCGCTCGATGGCCGGCCGGGTGATCTCGTGGAAGACCATCCGTTTGACCGGGATGCTCGGGGAGAGCACCTCCGAGAGCACCTGGAGGAGGTGCCAGGCGATGGACTCGCCCTCCCGGTCCTCGTCCGAGGCCAGGTAGACCTCGCTCGCCCGCCGGGCCAGCTTCCGCAACTTGGCCACCTGGGCCTTCTTGTCCGCGGGGATCACGTAGAGCGGCTTGAAGCCGTTGTCCACGTCCACGCCGAGACGCGACCAGGGCTCGCCCTTGAACGCAGCGGGCACCTCGGCCGCGCTCTGGGGGAGGTCCCGGATGTGGCCGATGGAGGACTCGACCACGTAGCCCGGGCCGAGCAGGCCGGCGATGGTCTTGGCCTTGGCCGGCGACTCGACGATGACCAGGGGCTTGCCCCCCTGCGGCGCGTCGGCTCCATCGGCACCGTCGCCGGTGTCGAGGTCGTCGTCCGGAGAGGCCTCGGTGAGGTCGGTGGCAGGGGGCATGGCTGTGGGCACAGGGTGAACGGTGGGATGCGGCCTTGTCAACCCGCCCGCGGCCTGCCGGGGGCGCTCAGGAGCGGTGAGCTGGGGGTTCGTGACCCGAACCGCCGGGCGCCCGCGGGCCCTCCTACGGTCAGGCGGCGACCTTCACCTCGGCCGGGAGCTCGCTGTCCATGGACTCGGTCTTGCGCTTGGAGAAGGCGATCGCGCCCAGAAGGACCACCAGGGACACACCGGCGATCGCCAGGCGTGCACCGGTATGGGGGTGCAGGGTGATCACCGCCGGGAGGATCAGCAGCGACACCAGGTTCATCACCTTGATCAGCGGGTTGAGGGCGGGGCCGGCCGTGTCCTTGAAGGGGTCGCCGATGGTGTCCCCGATGACGGCGGCCTTGTGGGCGTCGGAGCCCTTGCCGCCCTCGTTTCCGTCCTCGATGTACTTCTTGGCGTTGTCCCAGGCACCACCGGAATTGGAGAGGAAATTGGCCATGAGCTGTCCGGTCAGGATGGCGCCCACCAGGAAGGCTCCCAGCGCGAAGTAGTTGATCCCGAACCCGACGATGACCGGGGAGAGCACCGCCAGCAGGGCCGGGGTGGCCAGCTCTCGCTGCGCCGCCGCGGTGCAGATGGCGATGACCTTCCCGTACTGCGGCTTCTCGGTGTAGTCCATGATCCCCGGGTGCTCGCGGAACTGGCGCCGCACCTCCTGGACGACGGTACCGGCCGAGCGGCCGACCGCGCGGATGGCCAGAGCCGAGAAGATGAAGGCGATCGAGCCCCCGATGAGGACCCCGATGAAGATGGTCGGATGGGAGACGTTGATCGAGGTCTGGGGCAGGTCGAACAGCCAGTTGACCGGCGCGCCCAGGGGCCGGTGCAGGTTGAGCTGGCTGCCGATCGTCTCGATGAAGGAGGCGAACAGGGCGACCGAGGCGATCACCGCCGATCCGATCGCCACGCCCTTGGTCACCGCCTTGGTGGTGTTGCCCACCGCGTCGAGGCTGACCATGACCCGCTCGGCCTCACCGGTGAACTCGCCGGACATCTCGGCGACGCCGGCCGCATTGTCCGACACCGGACCGAAGCTGTCCTCCGAGACGATCATCCCCGCCGTCGAGAGGAGTCCGATTCCGGTGAGGGAGACCAGGTAGAGCGAGAGCTGGATGTTCCCGCCGGCCAGTCCGATGGAGACCGAGATGGCCAGCACGATCGCGAGGATCGCCCAGACCGACGACTCGAGCCCGAGGGCCAGACCGGAGAGGGTCAGCGTCGCCGGCCCGGTGCGGGCCGTCTCCGCGACCTCCTTGACCGGCCCGCGTTCGGTGGAGGTGAAGTGCTCGGTGATCTGGCTCGCCACCAGCATGAGCACCACACCGGTGAGCACCGCGTAGAACGCCTTCCAGTAGTGGAGGTAGGCGCCGGCCACCACGGCCGATCCGGCGACGGTGAGCGCGGCTGCCGTCCACACCCCCCGGTTGATCGGGGCCATGGCGTTGCGGTCGTTGCGTCCCGCCCGTACGACGAAGACCCCGATGATGGTGGCGAGGATGCCGATGGCCGGGATGGCGATGGGAAAGACGACCGTCTTGGCCGCGGCCCCGCCGCGGCCGATGGAATTGAAGGCGGTCACCCCGAGGATGATCGAGGCGATGATGGTGATCACGTAGGACTCGAACAGGTCGGCGGCCATCCCGGCGCAGTCGCCCACGTTGTCGCCCACGTTGTCGGCGATGGTCGCCGCGTTGCGGGGGTCGTCCTCGGGGATGCCGGCCTCGACCTTTCCGACCAGGTCCGCACCCACGTCGGCCGCCTTGGTGAAGATACCCCCGCCGACCCGCATGAACAGCGCCAGCAGCGAGGCACCGAAGCCGAAGCCGATGAGGACCGAGGTCGCCGTGTTCTGGAAGACGAGCACGATCACCGTGGCACCGAGCAGGCCGAGGCCGACGCAGAGCAGCCCGGTGATCGCCCCGGTGCGGAACGCCACCCTGAGCGCCGGTGGCATCTTCCCCTCACGGGCCGCCGCGGCGGTCCGGACGTTCCCGCGGACGGCCAGGCTCATCCCGATGAAGCCGGTCAGGCCCGAGCACAGGGCGCCGGCCAGGAAGCAGATGACCCGGTAGAGCCCGGCCTGGGCGAAGGTCAGGTCGGTGACCGTGACGCCGTTGACCGTGTGGGTGACCTTGGTGGCGGTGAAGAAGATCAGCACGGCGAGCGGCACGATGATGATCGCGATGGTCTTGAATTGCCGGGCGAGGAAGGCCTCCGCGCCCTCCTGGATGGCCTTTGCGATGTCCTTCATCGAGGCGGTGCCCTGATCGGCCGCCAGCACGCTGCGAGCGAGCAGCAGGCCCGTCACGATCGAGGCCACGGCGCAGACGAGTGCGAAGTAGAGCCAGGCCTTCTCGGTGCTGTGGAGCGAGAAGATCTGGTACCCCCCTTCAGCCAGGAGGTGGGTCATCGGAACGGCTCCCTTCGGTGTGCTGCGTGGTCGTGGGGTGCGTGGTCGGGTACTGCTTAATTGTGACTGGTACCTGAGGCCGTGTGGTCTGGCCCGGTGATCTCGTTGTGCTGGGTGATCCTGTGCGCGCCCGGATTCCCCGGCCGCGATCGAACGCGAGCCACGCGAAGGAGCGGGTCCCCGTGCGACGCGACGGCCGTCCGGCCGAACCCGCGCGGCGAACACCAGGTCACGCCGTTGCGGGCAGCGGGCCCAGAAGATACCGACAATTCGAGGTCAGGTGCAAGGAAGCAGGCCGGAGGCGACGGGGCGGAGGCGCCGGGCCCCGGAGGAGCGGGGGACCGTGACCGCCCCCTCGGCCGAAAAGGTCCCGATCAGACCGGTTCGACCTCGGCCTCCGATCCGGCGATGAGCTCGTAGTCCGGGTTGAGGATGGCCTGTCGGCGGGCCCAGTCCCCGACCATCCCCTCGACGACCAGCCGGGCCCCGGGTTGGATGCCCGGGATGCGGCGGCGGCCCTGGAAGACCAGGAGGAGCTTCCCGGTCTCGTCCGCCAGGACGCACTCGAGGTTGGAGGTCCCCGCCCGCGGCTGGACCCGCACCGACTTGACCCGACCCGCCACCCGGACCCGCTTCCGCCACTCGGCAGCGCCGATCGGGATGGTTCCCCGGGCCCGCTCACCGAACGCCTGGCGGTCGAAGAGCGCCCGCGCGGCCGCCTCCCGGTCGGCGGCCCGGTCGGCCGACCGGGATCCCGCGGGAGCCCCTCCCGCCTCCGAGGACCGTCGGCGCCATTCGCGTCGCCGTGAGAGCCACCCCCCGGTCAGCTGGTAGGGGACGACGGTGGCGTTGACATGGGCGAGCTGGCCGACCGCGGCCGCGATGTCGTCGGCGGTCGCATCGTGGAGCAGTCGCTGCCACCCGGCGGCGAACCCGCGGCGGGGCAGGAGGAAGGAGAGCTCGGTCTCACCGTCGGCCACCGTCTCCGCCGCCAGCTCGAGCGCGGCCCTGGTCAGCCTCCGGTCCTCGCACTCCTCGATGTCGAGGGGCAGCCGGGTGAGCCCGAGACGCCGCCACTCGTTCTCGAGCTCGGCCGAGGCCTTGGGGTCGAGCGAGAAGTGGACCACCCGGAGCTCGTCGGGGTGGAGGGTGCGCGCGTACTGGAGTGCGCGTGCCGTGGCCATGTCGAGGCGGTCGACGAGCACGACCACGACGTGCCGGCTGAGGACCGGTGCCTCGGCGGCCTCGGCCGCCCCCTGTTCGAGCTGGCGCTCCTCGTTCATGTACTGGTGGTGGAGGCGCAGCAGGATGACCACCCCCACGGGGAGGATGATCAGGATCACCCACGCCCCCTCGCTGAACTTGGAGACCGCGATGATCACCAGGACGACCGCCGAGAGGACCGCGGCGGTCCCGTTGATCGCCAGTCGGCGGCGCCAGTGATCCTCCCGGTGGACGAGGTGGTACTTGGCCATCCCCGCCCCGGCCATGGTGAACCCGGTGAACACCCCGAGCGCGTAGAGCGGGATGAGGCTGTCCACCTTCGCCCGGGTGATCCACAGCAGCAGGATCGAGACCACCGTGAGGAGGATGATGCCGGTCGAGAAGACCAGCCGGTGGCCGCGCCTGGTCAGCTGGCGCGGCAGGTAGGAGTCTTCGGCGGCGAAGCTGGCCAGGAACGGGAAGCCGGTGAAGCTGGTGTTGGCCGCCAGGATGAGGATCAGGGTGGTGCCGATCTGGAGGAGGGCCGAGAACAGCTTGCCCAGGCCCGACGTGCCGTAGACGAACCTCCCGACCTGGTAGATCACCGTCGGTGTTCCCGACTCGTGGGGCACCGGGTGGGTGATCGAGGCGAGGACGGAGACCCCGAGGACCAGGCTCCCGAGGATGAGCGCCATCATCACCATGGTGATCCTGGCGTTGCGGGACTCGGGGCGGCGGAAGACGCTCACCCCGTTGGAGATGGCCTCGGTCCCGGTGAGCGCCGAGCCACCCGACGCGAAGGCGCGCAGGACGACGAAGATGCTCGCCCCGAGCAGCACACCGCTCGTGCCGTGGCCGACCGGCACCGACCCCTGAACGCCGTGGATCGGGTGAGCGTGGAGCGACCCGGAGATCGCCCGGTACGCACCCCAGGCCATCAGGATCGCCATGTTGGCGATGAAGAAGTAGGTCGGGACCACGAACACCCGTCCGGCCTCCCGGATCCCGCGCAGATTGCCGTAGGCGATGAGCAGCACCAGCACGATCGCGATCCAGGTGGTGTACCGGGTCAGGCCCTGGAACTCCGAGGTCACCGCGGCCACCCCGGCGGCAACCGAGACGGCCACGGTCAGCGTGTAGTCGATGAGCAGTGACATCGCCGCGACCTGGGCGACGGTGAGCCCGAAATTCTCCCTCGCCACCACGTAGGCGCCTCCGGCCTTCGTGTAGACCCTGACCACCTCGAGATAGGAGAGCGTGACGAAGAGGAGCACGAAGATGACCGCGATGGTCACCGGGATCACCAGGGAGTAGGCCGCCACCCCGACGGCGATCACCAGCGGGATCAGCATCTGCTCGGTCGCGTAGGCCGACGAGGAGATGACGTCGGAGGACAGGACCGCCAGCGCGGTCGGTTTCCCGAGCCGTTCCGAGGTCTGCCGGTCGGAGGCGATCGGGGGGCCGAGCAGCCGGTTCTTGAGGCGGTAGCGAAGGGTCTCCGGCAGGTCGACCCGGGTGAGCGACTGGGCCACCGGTTGCATCGGCGAGGCCACGACGGAGCCGTCCGGCGCTACCGGCCGGACGGACCCGGGCGCCGAGGCTGCCGCCTCCCCGGTTCCGGTCACGGTCGGGTCCACCCCCTCAGTAAACCACGGGCCCCTGCCGCCCCTCGCTGCAGTGCTCGGTCCGGCCCGCAGGCGGGACCCGGGCCGGTCGGCTCAAGAGTTGTGCGCATCCGACGATGCGTGTTGCATGGGCTCCGTGCACATCGTCATCGTCGGATGTGGCCGGGTCGGTTCCGGACTGGGCGTGGGGCTCGTCGCCCAGGGACACTCGGTCGCCATCATCGACCGCAACCAGAGGGCCTTCCGGAGGCTCCCCCCGGGTGGCCCGGGACGACCGTGGTCGGCTCCGGTTTCGACCGCGACCACCTGGAGCTCGCCGGTGCGCCCCGGGCGTCCGCGCTCGCAGCGGTGACCAGCGGCGACAATTCCAACATCCTGACCGCGCGCATCGCACGAGAGACCTACGAGATCCCCCACGTGGTGGCGCGCATCTACGATCCACGCCGCGCCCAGATCTACCTGAAGCTCGGCATCGCCACGGTGGCGACCGTGTCGTGGACGATCGACCAGGTCCGGAGACGACTGCTCCCGGACGAAGTGCAGGGGGAGTGGTCCGATCCGAGCGGCGTCCTCACCCTGGTCGAGCGTGAGCTCCCCGAGCGGTGGGCCGGCAAGCGCTTGGCCGAGCTCTCCGTCCCGGGTGAGGTCACCCTGGTCGCGGTCACCCGGGCCGGCGTCGCCCATCTCGACGCCGGTGACCTCATCGGCCAGGACGGCGACGTGATCCACCTGATGGTCACCCGTGACGCGCTCGACCGGTTCTCCGCACGACTGGGCGCCGCCCCTGCACCGGTGACCTCGGTGGGGCGGCAGGGATGAAGGTCGCCATCGCCGGCGCCGGCAGCGTCGGCACGGCCATCGCCGCCGACCTGCACGCCGGCGGTCACGACGTGCTGCTCATCGAACGCGACCCGGACCTGGTCGAACGGATCCGGGGCAGCCTCGACATCACCTGGATCGTGGCGGACGCCTGCGAGGTGGCTTCGCTCGATGCGGCAGGACTGGCAACCGTCGACGTGGTGGTCGCCGCCACCGGCGACGACGAGGACAACCTGGTGGTCTCCCTCCTCGCCAAACAGGAGTTCGCGGTCCCGCGGGTGGTGGCCCGGGTCAACCACCCAAAGAACCAGTGGCTGTTCAACGAGTCCTGGGGGGTCGACGTCTCGGTGTCGACCCCCCAGCTGCTGACCGCGCTGGTGGAGGAGGCCGTCTCGGTCGGCAGCCTGGTCCGGCTGCTGCGGTTCGAGGGAGGACACGCCCACCTGGTCGAGGTGACCCTCGCCGACGACTCGCCCGCCGCCGGGGTGAGCATCGCCGATCTCGGCGTCCCGAGGGACGCGACCGTCGTCGCGGTGGTGCGCGGTGACCGGCTCCTCGTCCCCCGCGGCGACACGCGGCTGGCGGTCGGCGACGAGGTGCTCGCGCTCGTCACCGCCGACGCCGAGGTCGAGGTGCAGCGCCTGTTGGTCGGGACCTGACCGCCGTGCGAGCCGCCTTCTTCGATCTCGACAAGACGGTGATCGCCAAGGCGTCGATCGCCGCGTTCGGCCGGCCCTTCTACAACGGCGGGCTGATCAACCGGCGGCTCATCGCCCGCTCCGTCGTCTCCCAGATCATCTACCTGCACCTCGGGGCGAGCGAGCAGAAGCTGGCCCGGGTGCGGGAGTCGATGCTCATGCTGACCAAGGGCTGGGACCGGGAGCAGATACGCGAGATCGTCCGGGAGGCGCTCGAGGAGACCGTCGAGCCGATCATCTTCGCCGAGGCCCTCGACCTCATCGAGGCACACCGGGCCGCCGGGCACCGCGTCTATCTGGTGTCGGCGGCACCCGAGGAGATCGTGGAGCCCCTCGCGGAGCACCTCGGCGTCGACGGATGCATCGCGACCCGGGCGGTGGTCGACGAGGACGGCCGCTACGCGGGCGAGATGGAATTCTACGCGTACGGCCCGTTCAAGGCGGAGGCCATCCGCACGCTGGCAGAACGCGAAGACCTCGACCTGTCCGAGTCCTCCGCCTACTCCGACTCCTACACCGACCTGCCGATGCTCGAAGCGGTGGGCCACCCGGTGGCCGTCAACCCGGACCGGGTGCTCGCCAAGGTGGCGCGTGAGCGCGAGTGGGAGGTCATGCACTTCACCAAGCCGGTCCGCCTGCGCGACCGGGTGTCCGTGCCCAGCCTGCCGATCACGGCCACCGCCGCCGGGGTGACCGTGGTCGCCACCGTCGGGATCGTGGCCGCCTGGCGCCTCGCCCGCCGTCCGCGCTCGTAGGGATCCGCCGACCGCCTCCGCACATCCGGGCGCGCCCCACCAGAGTGGTGCCCTTCGATGCAAGACCCCGGCGCCCCGGGGTTCCGGAGCCGTCGTCGATCAGGTGGAGCGCAAGCGCTTGGCGGCGACCGCCCCGAGGATGATGATGATGGCGAGGATGACGAGCTTCTTCATGGGGGGACAGCGTACCCCCTCCCCCACGACACTGCGCCGGGGCCGGGGGCGGCGTCCCGGTGACTCGGCGGTAACGGGATGCCCGGACCCGGCGGGCGCCCCGCCCCGGGTCCCGGGTGGGCTCAGACGGTGAGCAGGTCCCGGGCGCCGGTGTCCGACGACGGGTGGCGCAGCTTGGACATGGCCCGCGCCTCGATCTGGCGGATGCGCTCGCGGGTCAGGTTGAAGTGCTCCCCGACCTCCTCGAGGGTGCGGGGCTCGCCGCGGTCGAGACCGAACCGGAGACGGAGGATCTCGCGTTCGCGCTCGTCGAGCGGGGAGAGCAGACGGCCGATCTCCTCGGGGAGGAGCGAGACCGCTGCCACCTCGAACGGGGACTCCGCCGAGCGGTCCTCGACCACGTCGCCGAGCTCCGCGTCGCCGTCCTCGCGGAGCGGCTCGGAGAGCGAGAGCGGTTCGGCGCGGAACCGGAGCGCCTCGACCAGTTTGTCCTCGGGCATCTCGACCTCGGCGCCGAGCTCGGCCAGGGTCGCCGGGCGCCCGTACTTGAGCTCGAGCCGGGCCTGCGCCTTCTGCACCCGGGCGAGCGTGTCACCGGCGTGCACCGGAAGGCGGATGGTCCGGCCGGTGTTGGCGATGCCGCGGGTGATCGCCTGACGGATCCACCAGGTGGCGTACGTCGAGAACTTGAAGCCCTTCCGCCAGTCGAACTTCTCGACGGCGTGCATGAGGCCGAGGTTGCCCTCCTGGATGAGGTCGAGGAGGGGGAGTCCGGAGGCCTGGTACTTCTTGGCGATGGAGACCACCAGGCGGAGGTTGGACTGGACGAAGGTCTGCTGGGCGGCCTCCCCTTGCAGGGTGGTGCGTCGCAGCTCCCGCCGCTTGGCCGCGGTCAGGCCCTTGGGCGCGGCGGCGAGCTGCCCGTCGGCCTCACGTCCCGCCTCGATGGCCTGGGCCAGGCGTACCTCGTCGTCCTTGGTGAGCAACGGGTACTGCCCGATGTCGGTCAGGTACAACCGAACCAGGTCCTCGTCGTCTCGCTCGAGGCGCTCCTTTGCCAACTTCACCGGGTCCTTCGTGTTCCCCATCGGGGTGGGGGAAACCAGGCCTCAGGATCGCCTCGGGATCAAGGTGCCCCGCACTGCGGGGTCGGCGACGCAGGCCTGGCGTTGTCGGGCGCAACGATTGCTGCTTCCCAACTGTACCGGACGCGTCAAGCCCCCCGAACACACACGCCTGGTCAGGGGGGGTGCGGACCTCAGTCCCCGGGCAACGATTCGGGCAGCGCGGCCAGGCCCGGACGGGCGCCCGCGGCGACCACGGCCGACTCGAGCCGCTCCTGGAAGCCGTAGACGGCGGCCACGTCGTGGGGCCGGGTGACCAGGCGCTGGACGAGTCGCTCGCCGGCCGTCCAGTCCTCGATCTCGTCATGCAGCACGAGCCGGAGGGCACGCCGGACCGGGCCGTCGGCCACCGGTGCGGTGGCCTGCAGATGGCGGCTGTAGGAGGTCACCAGCCGCGGGAGCACCACCCGGTAGAGACCGGCGAGGCGCGGGAGGGCTCCCGGCCGGCCGGCCGGCTCGTCGGGCTGGTCGGGCGCAGGCCAGGCCGACCCGGCATCGCCGGCGGGTGGGGCGAGGCCGTCGAGCACCGCGAAGAGTGCGGAGGCGGCCGGCGAGGGCTGGGTGAGCCGGTCCGGGTCCACGCCGCTCAGGACCGGCAGGCGGTCGGCCCACAGGTCGGCGTGCCAGGCGTGGCGCATGCTCTGTCCGTCGAGGTGGAGCTGCACCGCCGCGATGGGCATCTCGCGCACCCACCCGCCGAGGGTCGCGTAGAGGGCGGTCTCGATCCAGCGGTACTCACCGACCAGCGCGGCGGCCGTCCCGAGCGGCAGCGCGGTGGCGACCTCGGCGACGCGACCGGTCCCGTCGGTTCCGACCGCGACCGCATCGGCCAACCCGGGAACCTCGCCGGGGAGGGTCACCTCACACAACGGCCCGGGCCCCGCCGGCCGTCGGTGACGATCGCGGCGCCGGCGGCTCTTCGGGGCCGAGGACCGACCGGTAGCGGTTGGTGATGGGCATCCGGCGGTCCCTTCCGAACGCCTTGCCCGAGATGCGGACTCCGGGCGGCATCTGGCGGCGCTTGTACTCGGCGCGGTCGACCAGGCCCACCACCCGGGCCACCACCGCCGGGTCGAAGCCCTCGGCCACCAGGTCGTCGGCCGACAGGTCGGCCTCGACGTACCCGGCCATCACCGGGTCGAGCACGGAATAGGGCGGGAGGGACTCGTCGTCGCGCTGGTCGGGGCGCAGCTCGGCCGAGGGCGCCTTGGTCAACACCGCCTCGGGGATGAGCTCGGTCCCGGCCTTCGCGTTGCGGTAGCGGCACAGCTCGTACACGAGGGTCTTTGCCACGTCCTTGATCACCGCGAAACCGCCCGCCGAGTCCCCGTAGAGGGTCGAGTAGCCGGTGGCCATCTCGCTCTTGTTCCCGGTGGTGAGGACGATCCACCCGGTCGCGTTGGACAGGGCCATGAGCAGCACACCGCGTATGCGGCTCTGGAGGTTCTCGTCGGTCAGGCCGACCGGGTCCCCACCGAACAGCGGGGCGAGCTCCGTGGTGAACGCCCGGTGGACCCCCTCGATCGGGGCGCTGCGAACGTCGATCCCCAGATTGGCACCGAGGGTGACGGCGTCGGCCACCGACCCCTCGCTCGAGTACCGCGAGGGCATGGTCACGCCGTGCACGTGCTCGGCACCCAGTGCGTCGACCGCGACGGCGGCGACCAGCGAGGAGTCGATCCCCCCCGACAGCCCGATCACCGCGTCGGTGAAGTCGTTCTTCCTGAGGTAGTCCCGGGTCCCGAGGACCAGTGCCTCGTAGACCTCGGCCACCGGGTCGAGCACCTCGGCGATCGGGTGCACCGGCGGGTACCCCTCGGCCCGGCTGGACACGGTGACCGCAACCGCGGCACGCAGCGGTCCTGCGGGCCGGTCCGGGACGTCCACCTCGAGATCGGCCACCAGGACCTCCTCGGCGAACTGGACCGCGGAGGCGACCACGTCTCCGCGGTCGTCGACGACGAGCGAGGCGCCGTCGAAGACGAGCTCGTCCTGGCCCCCGACCTGGTTGACGTAGACGATGGAGCACCCGGTCTCCGCTGCGCGTGCTCCGAGCACCGCGAGACGCTCCGCCCGGCGGCCACGGGAGTACGGCGAGGCATTGAGGTTGAGCAGGAGCCGTGCCCCGGCCGCGGCCTGCTCGGCCATCGGACCCTCGGCCGACCACATGTCCTCGCAGACGCTCACCCCGATCGGGACGCCGGCCACCTCGAAGAGGGTGGGCGTGCCGTCGCCCGCGGCGAACCAGCGCTGCTCGTCGAAGACGCCGTAGTTGGGCAGGTACCGCTTGTGGTAGCTCCCGAGGACCGCGCCCCCCCGGCAGAGCGCAGCCGCGTTGACCAGGCGGCCGCCGCGGAGGACGTCCACGTACCCGATGACCGCTGCGCACTCGCCGGTGGCGCCGGCCACCTCGGCGAACACCGCCAGGTTGTCGGCGACGAAGGCGGGACGCCCGAGGAGGTCCTCGGGGGGGTACCCGGTGACGCTGAGCTCGGGGAAGACGGCCAGGTCGGCGCCCGACCGCTGGGCCGCCGACAGGGCGTCGAGGATCCGGGCTGCGTTCCCGGACAGGTCCCCCACCACCGTGTCGATCTGGCAGGCGGCCACCCGAACCCGAGGCATCGCCCCAGCTTACCGGGGCAGCCGGAGCGCTCCGTGGGCCGTTGGCGGGCAGGAGTTCATCGTCTGTTCACAACGGGGTAATCGGGGGGAAACCGCCTTCTGCGATAGTGGTGTCCCCCGGACCGCCGATGCATCGGCGGCCCGCGGCCAGGACAACCGAGAGCAACCGACCGAGAGCAACCGACCGAGAGCAACAGGGCAACCGAGGAGCAGAGGAGCGCACGTGCCGTATCAAGCCGAGTACATCTGGATCGACGGGACCGAGCCGTCACCGCTCCTCCGGAGCAAGACCAAGATCGTGGCCGACGGCGCCGAGCCGGGCATCTGGGGGTTCGACGGGTCGAGCACCAACCAGGCGCTCGGACACGACTCGGACTGCGTGCTGCGACCGGTCTTCGTCTGCCCGGACCCGTTGCGCGGCCCCGACGACAAGCTGGTGATGTGCGAGGTCGAGCTCACCGACTTCACGCCGCACCCGACCAACACCCGGGCCCGGCTGCGCGAGCTGGTCGAGCAGTACGCCGATCAGGAGCCGATGTTCGGCATCGAGCAGGAGTACACCTTCTTCAAGGACGGCCGCCCGCTCGGCTGGCCGGCCATCGGGTACCCCGCGCCCCAGGGGCCCTACTACTGCGGGGTGGGCGGCGACAAGATGCCCGGTCGCGAGATCGTCGAGCTGCACACCGCGGCCTGCATCGACGCCGGACTGGCCATCGAGGGCACCAACGCCGAGGTGATGATGGGCCAGTGGGAGTTCCAGATCGGCGTGCTCCCGCCGCTCGAGGTCTCGGACCACCTCTGGGTCGCACGGTGGCTGCTCTTCCGCATCGCCGAGGACTTCGGCGTCTACGCCACCCTCGAGCCCAAGCCGATCCTGGGCGACTGGAACGGTGCCGGCGCCCACACCAACTTCTCGACCAAGGCCATGCGCGAGGACGGCGGCTGGGACGCGATCATCGCCGGGTGCGAGGCGATCGGGAAGCGCATCGACGAGCACATCGCCGTCTACGGCGTCGGCATCGAGAACCGCCTGACCGGTGCCCACGAGACGGCCCACTACACCAAGTTCAGCTACGGCACCTCCGACCGCGGCGCGTCGATCCGGATCCCGTGGGCCGTGGCCAAGGCCAAGAAGGGCTGGCTCGAGGACCGTCGGCCGAACGCCAACATGGACCCCTACCGGGTGACCGGGGTCCTGGTCGAAACGGTCTGTGGCGAGGCGGCGGGGAGCTGACCACGCGGTCCGGATGACCGCGGTCGGGCTCCCGATGCGCCAACCTGCGAAACTGACGGGATCGACCGCCCAGACCCCCGCCCCCAGGGCGCCGCTCCCCTCCAGGACTCCGACCCCATGAGGAGTCAGGAGGAGTACGTCCTGCGCACCGTCGAGGAGCGCGGCATCCGGTTCGTCCAGCTCTGGTTCACCGACGTGCTCGGTACCCCCAAGACGTTCAGCATCACCCCGGCCGAGCTGGAGAACGCGCTCGACGAGGGGATGACCTTCGACGGGTCCGCGATCGACGGCTTCAGCCGTGTCCAGGAGGCCGACGTGCTGGCCCGCCCGGACGCCAACACCTTCCAGCTGCTCCCCTGGCACGGGCACGGCGAGCTCGGGCCGGGCGGCGAGGTGCCCACCGCCCAGGTGGCCCGGGTCTTCTGCGACATCGTCGATCTCGACGGCTCGCCCTTCCAGGGCTGTCCACGCCACGTCCTGCGCCGCACCCTCGATCGGGCCAGGGGCCAGGGGTTCACCTTCTACGCCTCCCCGGAGATGGAGTACTTCTACTTCGCCGACGGCGACCCGACCCATCCCCCTGCCACCCTCGACTCGGGCTCCTACTTCGAGCTGACCGTGTCCGACCGGGCGAGCGAGATCCGGCAGCGGACCGTGCTCACCCTCGAGGAGATGGGGATCCCGGTCGAGCACGCCCAGCACGAGGACGCCCCCAGCCAGCACGAGATCGACCTCCGCTACACCGACGCGCTGACCATGGCCGACACGGTGATGACCGTGCGGCTGGTGGTGAAGGAGATGGCCCGCCAACAGGGCGTGTTCGCCAGCTTCATGCCGAAGCCACTCGCCGGCGTCCAGGGCTCGGGGATGCACACCCACCTGTCGCTCTTCCGTGGCGACGCCAACGCCTTCCACGACTCCGCTCGTCCGGGCGGGCTCTCGACGGTGGCCGAACAGTTCATCGCCGGACTCCTCCGCCACGCCGGCGAGATCACCGCGGTGACCAACCAGTGGGTCAACTCCTACAAGCGCCTGGTCTCGGGGTACGAGGCCCCGATCCACGTCTCCTGGGCACGCAACAACCGCTCCGCACTGGTCCGTGTCCCGGTGGTCAAGCCCGGGAAGACCGAGTCGACCCGGGTCGAGTACCGCGCACCGGACAGCGCCTGCAACCCGTACCTGGCCTTCGCGGTCGTCCTCGCCGCCGGGCTGCGTGGCATCGAGGAGGGGTACGAGCTCCCGCCCGAGGCCGACGCCAACCTCTTCGCCCTCAGCCCCGAGGAGCTCGCCAACAAGGGGATCCTCCATCTCCCGGGCAGCCTGCACGAAGCCCTGGGGCGGATGGAGGAGTCCGAGCTGGTGGCCACCACGCTCGGCGACCACGTCTTCGAGTGGTTCCTCCGCAACAAGCGGGAGGAGTGGGCCGGCTACAAGGCCCACGTCACCCAGTTCGAGCTCGATCGCTACCTGCCGCTGCTCTAGCCGCGTCCGGCACACCGTCAGACACCGGATCACGCCACCGTCAACGAGGAAAGGGGGGAGCGACGACATGGAGCCACTGCTCTGCTATCCCGCCGTCCCCCCCGCCGCGGTGATCGGGGTCCTCGAACGGGCCGGGTACCCCTGGCGGGCGATCGACCGGCCCGAGGCGGTCGAGTCCGACGAACCCGAGGACGGCTGGGCGGGTGCGGTGATCTGCAGCGGGCCGGACCCGATCGGGGCGTTCCAGCTCTGCCGGCACCTCCGCAAGCGCGACGTGCCGCTGGCCCCGGTGCTGGTGGTGGTGCCCTTCGAACAGCTCGGTGAGCTCGAGCTGCGGGAGGACCTGTTCGACGACCTCTGCCTCGAGCCGATCGTGCCCGAAGAGCTGGGCGCCCGCCTGGCCCACCTCTTCTGGCGCACCGGTCGCGGGCTGCGCCCCGACCTGCTCGAGCACGGTCCGCTGGTCCTCAACCTCGAGACCTACCAGGCGGCGGTGGCCGGCAAGGTCCTCGACCTCACCTACATGGAGTACGAGCTGCTCCGGTTCCTCGCCGCCCGACCGGGCAAGGTCTTCACCCGCGAGACCCTCCTCAGCCGGGTCTGGGGCTACGAGTACTACGGCGGAGCCCGCACCGTGGACGTCCATGTCCGCCGCCTGCGCGCCAAGCTCGGCGAGGAGCACGCCCACCTCATCCAGACCGTGCGCTCGGTCGGCTACCGCTTCGGACAGACCAGCTGGTCCCCCTGATCGGGGCCCGCCGGTGCGTCGGTCAGACCGCCTCGCGGTGGGCCCAGACCTCGATCTCCACCGCGGCCCCCATCGGCAGTGCCGACACGGCCACCATCGACCGGGCGGGCCGGAACGTCCCGAAGGCGGCCGTATAGGCGTCGTTGACCGCCGGGAAGTCCTCGGGACGGGTCGCGAACACGGTGGTCTTGACCACATCGGCCAGCGATGCCCCCTCCGCGGCGAGCAGCGCGGCGGCGTTGGCCACGGCCTGGGCCAGCTGCGGTCCGGCACCGCCCTCGGCCAGCACCCGCGGGGCGCCGTCGGGGGCGGGGCACAGGCCCAGCTGTCCGGAGCAGATGAGCCAGCGACCGGCGCGGACGATCGGAGTGTACGGACCGACGGGCGTGCTCATGGCGGCCTCCTCGCTGCACCGATGGGTGGCCGGCCAGCCTACGCGGACACCTCGGACGGGCGCCGGCCCCGACCCCCGCGGTCGGTGGGCCAGCGCCGGGGCAGGCCGTCGGCGAGCCAGCAGGCGGCGGCGACCGCCGCCAACACCGCGTCGGACGCCTGCACCGGGGGCCGGCCCGGATCGCCGCCGACCCTCACCGTCACCGGGGGGGTCGCCCGGGCCGGGAGGATCCCGAACGAGCGGATGGTCAGGTCCGACACCGCCCCGGCGGCGTCGACCGCGATCCCCTCGCTGCGCACCCAGCCGACGGCCTGGTGGGCGGCACCGAGCGCGTACGAGCGCAGCACGGTCTCGTCGAGCGCCGGCCCGCCGTCGACGTCGACCACCAGGCAACCGTCGGCGAGGCACCGGACCACCGCCCGTCCGCCCGACGGGGCGACCACCTCGACCGGCACGTCCACGACGGGGGTGCCCGGCCGGTCGCCCGCCAGGCGTGCCGCGACATCGAGCGCGGCCGCCTCGGCCCATACCGCCGCCCGCAGATCCGTCGCGACCGGCGGACCGGAGACCACGACCTGTTCGAGGGTGAGGCCCGGGGCGACCGCGGCGACCCGCTGGAGCAGGGCCTCCCACTCGGCTGGAGCGAGTCCGTCCCCGGTCACCCCGACCCGGAGCACCCCGGTGCCGTCGCGGGTGATGCCCGCGGCGACCGGCGGGCGCTTGGGCCCCCACCGGACCACGTCCTCGCGGGACCAGAGCACCCGGACCGCCCGTCCGTTGCGGTCGGCCAGGCGCCGGGCGTCGGCGGCGACCGGCGAGCGGAGCTTGCCGCCGAAGGCCCCGCCGTTGGCGCACGGCGAGGCCGGCGCGCCGCCCGGCTCGCACCACGAGGCGTCCGGCTCGACGTAGGCCGGCTCGACCCAGGTGGTGGCGAGCGTGAGGTGCCACTCCCCCGCCGGGACCTCGACCGGATGGCGGAGGGGCTCGGTCGAGCTGCGGCCCTGTACCTTCCCGGCCAGGGAACGGGCCGCGCCCGGCGTGTCGGCGAGCACGTAGCCACCCCGCCCGTCGGGCACCGCGACGAGCGCATCCGGGGGGCACCCGTCGTCGGCGAAGCCGGCCTCACCGAGCACCACCGCGGGCCCGACCCGCTGGGGCACCCCGCCCTCGAGCGACGCCCGCGCCGCGGCTGCCTCCAGGTCACGCTGCTCACCGACCCGGGACGCCGGTCCCGCACCGAGGGCCGAGCGGGCCGCCTCCTCGATGGTGTGCCATCCGGTGCAGCGGCAGAGGTGGGCGAGGAGGGCGCGGTCGACCTGCTCGTCGGAGGCCGGCGCGGTCGAGCGCGGCCAGGCGCATCACGATCCCCGGCGTGCAGAACCCGCACTGGCTGCCGCCCGTCCCGACCAGCGCGTCGGCCCACGCCGCCCGCGACGCGGCAGGGAGGCCCTCGAGCGTCGTCACGCTCCGACCGTCCAGCCGGCGGACCGGGGTCACGCAGGCGACGCGGGGGGCGCCGTCCACCCAGACCGTGCAGCAGCCGCACTGGCCCTGGGGACTGCAGCCGTCCTTGAGCGACCGCAACCGGAGCTGCTCGCGCAGGACGTCGAGCAGGGTCGCGCCGTCATCGCCGACCACGACGTCGGCACCGTTGACGCGGAGCCGGGTCAGGGGCTCAACGGCTCAGTGGCTCGGCTGACCGGGGCGCAGCCGACGGCGGCTCAGCTGAACGAGGAGCCGCACCCGCAGGTGCGGGTCGCGTTGGGGTTGGTCACGTGGAACCCGGCGCCCTGGAGGCCGTCGCTGTAGTCGAGGGTCGAGCCCTTGAGCAGGTCGGCGCTCGTCGCGTCCACCACCACCGTGACCCCGCCGAATTCGCGGACCACGTCGTCCTCGGCCAGGTCGGCGTCGAAGAACATCTCGTAGCTGAAGCCCGAGCAACCGCCGGGACGCACCGCCACCCGGAGCGCGAGGCCCTCGGTGTCCTCCTCGGTCAGGAGCTCCGCCACCTTGGCGGCGGCGACATCGGTCAGGGTGACCGGGTTGGGCTTCCTCCCGATGCTGACGGTCTGCATGGTCGAGCTCATGGATCTCCTCCTGGCGGTGACGCCACCCAGCGTACCCGTGCGCGGACCACCACGGCACACCACCGCCCCGGGGACACGCCCACCCCGGCCGGCGGAACGGGTCGGCATGACGGCCATGCCGGTAGAATTCCGGAGGTGACCAGGTCCGACACTCCGACCGGCGCCGCCGATCCGCTGTCGACGGAGGCGGTGCGGGCCGCTCTGCGCAGCGTGATCGATCCCGAGCTCGGGGCCGACATCGTCGAGCTGGGCATGGTGACCGCGGTACGCGTGGAGGGCGGCGAGGTCGAGGTCGAGGTCGCGCTCACAATCGCCGGCTGCCCGCTGCGGGCCCAGATCCAGCGCGACGTGGAGACCCACGTGGGGTCGCTGCCCGGGGTCGACCGGGTCACGGTGACCACCGGGGTGATGGCCCCCGTCCAGAAGCAGGCGGTGATGGCCCGGGCCCGGCTCCTCGCCCGTGAGGAGGTGCCGCACACCGACATCCCCGACACCGCCCGGATCCTCGCGATCGCCTCGGGCAAGGGCGGCGTGGGGAAGAGCTCGGTGACCGTCAACCTGGCGGTCGCCCTGGCACGGCGCGGCCTCACGGTCGGGGTGCTCGACGCCGACATCTGGGGGTTCAGCGTGCCCCGCTTGCTCGGGATGCAGGGCGACGTGGAGGCGCGGGACAAGAAGATGGTGCCCCTCGAGCGCCGGGTCGGGGACGGGCTGCTGCGGGTGCTCTCGATGGGGTTCCTCGCCGACGAGGACAACGCCATCATGTGGCGGGGGCTCATCCTCAACCGGGCCGTCCAGCAGTTCCTGGAGGACGTCCACTGGGGCGATCTCGACTACCTGCTCATCGACATGCCGCCGGGCACCGGGGACATCCAGATGGGCCTCGCCCGGATGCTGCCCCGGACCGAAGTGCTGGTCGTGACGACCCCGCCGCTCGCCGCCCAGAAGGTGGCCGCCCGCACCGCCGACATGGCCCGCAAGGGGTACCTCCGGGTCACCGGGGTGATCGAGAACATGAGCGACTTCACCTGCGAGCACGGCGAGTCCTACGCCCTGTTCGGGTCGGGGGGCGGCGCCCGCCTGGCCGCCGACGTCGGGGTGCCCCTCATCGGGCAGGTCCCCCTCCACCCGTCGGTGGCCGCCGGCGGTGACGCGGGCAGCCCGGTCGCCCTCGACGACCGGCAACCGCTGGCCGCCGAGTTCGCCCGCATGGCCGAGGTGCTGGTGACGTCCGCCGCGCCGGTGGTCTCGATGGACGGATGCAGCGCCCGAATGCTCGAGCGGGTGGAGGCGGCGGTCGCCACGGCCGACGCGACCGAGCCCGCCGCGGACTGATTCCCCGGGGCGGCGCTCAGGCCGGGTCCGGAGCGGCCTTCGGGCCCCAGCGGTCACGCACGAACGCGGCGAGCTCGGGCGAGACCGGCTGATCGGAGGCCAGGCGCGCCTCGATCGCCTGCTCGTAGCCTTCGTCGCCCGGACGCAGGATGAGCAACCGCCCGTCCTCGATCAGGACGACGGGCAGCACGGTCGGGACGTCGGTGACCGTGCGCGCCCAGGCCAGCACCTCGTCGGCCGACGCGTGGCGGGCGAGGGCGGTCAGGTTCGAGACGGTGGGGGGCAGCAGCTCGAGCTCGCCGGCCGCGAAGCGGGCCAGCGCATCGTCGGGGCGGATCCAGATGCTGGCGATGGTCTCCCCGTCGTCGTGGCTGGCCACCTGGTGGGGCGGTGCCGCCGCCACGAAGAACCGGGTGTCGTACCGGCGCGGCGCGAGATCGGGGGTGATCCAGCGGCTCACGTAGTGCACGCCGTCCGCGGCGATGAGCAGTCCCTCCTCCCTGCAGACGTCGAGCAGTCCGGTGCGCCCCTCGTTGATCCCGAGTCGGTGGGTCTCGAAGCGACGGGCCGTCTCGGGGTCGGAGGTGTCGAGCGGGCCGAACCCCTCCGGTTCGCCTCCGGGCCCGGCGAGCAGCACGCCCGCCTCCTCGAAGCACTCGCGCACCGCGGCGACCCAGAACGCCAGCCCGCCCGAGGTCATCCCCACGATCGCGCTCGCCTCCGCGTCGGAGAGCCCGTGGCAGAGCGCCGCGGCGGAGGGGCTCCGGTCCTCGGGGTCGACCGATCCCCCCGGGAAGACATAGGCACCGGCGACGAATTCGGACGCCAGGTTGCGCCGCAGCATGCAGACCTCGACCGCACCGTCCCGGTCCTCCGCGTCACGCACGAGCATCACCGTGGCGGCGTCACTCGGGGTCACGGTCACCGGCTCAGGCTACCGTCCGGGCCGCGGGCCCCCCGGCGCCGCGGGCCCGTGCGCGCCCGACGACCGAAGGGTGCTCAGGCGGGGGTGCCGGGCGGGATCGATGCGTTCCGTGCGTCGACGAGGGCGCTGATGGCCAGCTCGCCGAAGGCCGCCGGGTCGGCGATGAGCCAGGCGTGGGGTCCCTCCATCACCACACCCTCCACCCCGGCGGCGTGGCGCAGCTCGTCGAACGCCGACCGCGGGACCAGTCCGTCGCGGTCGGACCAGGCCACCGTGACCGGGATCCCCCGCCCGGCGATGGTCCGGACCTCCTGGACCAGGTCCGCCCGCCGGATGAACTCCCCGGTGCGGAGCATCCCCAGCGGGTTGCGCACGATGTTGGGGACGAAATCGCCGAGCAGGGTGGGCAGGAGGCGGAGCAGGCGGGGCGAGCCGAGGATGTCGCCGCCGAAGTGACGGGTCCAGTCCCAGAACGGGCGCTGCATCATCGTGCGGACCTCGTTGGGGAAGAGGGCCCAGGTCGGGCTGCCGATGGCGTTGGCGAGCAGGAGGGAGGCGACCCGGTCGGGCCGGCTGTGGGCGTAGGCGGTGGCCACCCCGCCACCGAAGGAATGGCCGGCCACCACGGCGACCCGGTCGATCCCCACCGCGTCGAGGAACCGCCCCACCCAGGCGCCGTACCCGGCGAAGGTCCGCTGCTCGCCGTCGAGCTCACGGGTGCCGCCGAACCCCGGGAGGGCGGGGGCGTAGACCCGGCAGCCGGCCGCCGCCATGGCCTCGATGGACCGGAGGTAGGCGTTCGGTCGCAGGCCCCAGCCGTGCAGGAAGAGGGCGGGCGGCCCCGACCCCACCGCCACGTACCGAACCCGGCCGCCGTCGACGGAGACCCTGCGCCAGGAGGCCGCGCGCGGGAAGGGATCGTGGACGGCCGCGACCGGTGCCCCCGCGCCGGACGGGACGAGGCTGTCCGCGGCCGACGCGTGCTCCGACATGGCCGACCACTGTAGATCCCCGCACCCTGGGACCGCTGTTACCCCGATCCCCCCGATCGCACCCTTCGAGGCGGACCAGTTACGCTCGTGCCGACACCACCCACCGATCGGGGACTGCGGAACGATGGCTGACACCACCAAGAAGCCCGGAACGGGCGGGAACACGCCCAAGCCGGCGCCCACGACCGGCGGCTCCCAGAGTGCCAAGGACAAGAGCCGGGCACAGAGCCGGCCGGTCTCCACCAAGGCTCCCGCCGGCAAGGGCGGGTCGGCCCGGGCGAAGGGCGGAAACGCACCCCGACCGGGTGCACGGCCGGCGGCCACCGCTCCGGCTCCGAAGGCCAGCCGATCGGCCCTCCTGACGTGGGGAGCGGTCGGCCTGGTCGTCGTGGTCGTCGCGGTCCTGGTCATCGTCAAGGTGGTCGGCGGGACCACGACCGACACCACCTTCACCCCGGTGACACCGGCCCCGGCCTCGGTCCTCCACGACGTGACCAACATCCCGATGTCGGTCTACGACACGGTGGGGGTGACCTCCTCGTCGATCGCGGTCTCCCCGCCGAAGATCCTCTCCAACCAGCCTCCCATGGTCATCAACGGCAAGAGCCCGGCCATGCTCTACTACGGGGCGGAGTACTGCCCCTACTGCGCCGCGGAGCGCTGGGCGATGGTCGCCGCGCTGTCGCGCTTCGGCACCTGGTCCGACCTGCAGATCACCGCGTCGTCGCACACCGACGTGGATCCGGCAACCCATACCTTCAGCTTCCACGGTGCGACCCTGACCAGCCCCTACCTCACCTTCGCCGGGATCGAGCAGTACACCAACGTGCCCAACCCTGCGGGGCCGAACCCCTACACCACGCTCCAGAACCCGACCAAGGCCGAGGCGGCGATCCTCACCAAGTACAGCTCGTCGCAGTTCCTGCCCAACTCGAGCACGAGCGGGGGGATCTCGTTCCCCTTCGTGGACATCAACAACCTGGCCCTGTTCTCGGGTGCGAGCTACGACCCGGGCGCGCTGGCCAACCTCACCTGGACCGACATCGCCAGCAACCTCTCCGACCCGACCAATCCGATCACCCAGGCAATCGTCGCCACGGCCAACTACATGAGCGCCGCCATCTGCGCGAGCACCAAGGGCCAGCCGGCAAACGTGTGCACGAGCTCCGGCGTCAAGACCGCTGCCAAGGCGCTGGGGATCAACGCGAGCTGAGCCGCATCCCGCCGGCGATCGTCACCGACCACCATGCCCACCCTGCGCTGGCAGCCCCTGACCACCCTGATCCTGAGCATCGCCGGGCTCGGGATCGCGACCTATCTCACGATCACCCACTTCGACAAGACCGCCCTGGTCTGCACCAGCGGGGGCGCCATCAATTGCGAGAAGGTCACCACGAGCCCGCAGTCGGTCATCTTCGGCATCCCGGTGGCCATGCTCGGACTGCTCTTCTTCGTGCCCATGATCGCCCTCTGCCTGCCGGTCGCATGGCGGTCCGCCGACCGGCGGGTCCACCTGGCGCGCCTGGCCCTCGCGATCACCGGGGTCGGGATGATCCTCTACCTGATCACCGCCGAGCTCTTCCTGATCAAGGCCATCTGCCTCTGGTGCTCGGGGGTCCACCTGATCACCTTCGTCCTCTTCGTGATCATCGTGACCTCGGCACCTGTCGTCCTCGCCCCGGGCTACGGCGAGGCCGACCCGGATCTCGAGGGTGACGAGCTCCTGGCTGCCGACCCTGCGTAGCCGCGTGCCGACCGGGGACGAAGGGTGACCGACGCCGGCTCCGCCGGTGCGGGAGTGGACACGGCGGCCCCACCCCGGAACGGACCGCCCGGCTCGACCCGTGCCGCCCGATGGGCGTGGGGTGCGGTCGTCGTGCTGCTGCTCGGGTTCGTCGCCCTGGTGACCTATGCCCTGACCCACACCGGCCCGACCACCGGCGTGGCCCGGCCGACGATCACCGCCGGCGACATCGTCGCCACCCTTGCCGGGGTCACGCCCGCAACCTTCGACTCGGTCGGGGTCACCGTGCCGGACACCGCCCTCACCGCGCCGACCGTCCTCACCGGGCAGCCGCCCCTCTCGCGGGGCGGGCGGCCCGAGGTGCTCTTCGTGGGCTCGGAGTACAGCCCCTTCTGCGCTGCGGAGCGCTGGGCCCTGGTCGTGGCACTCGACCGGTTCGGCCGGTTCGGCGTCCTCCACAACACCCAGTCCGCCCCCCTCTCGGTCTTCTCGGGCATCCAGTCGTTCAGCTTCACCAACACCACCTACTCGAGCACGTACCTGACCCTGACCGGGGTCGAGCTCTACTCGGACCAGGTCGGCGCCGACGGCACCTTCACCCGCCTCACCCGGCTCGATCCGGGCGAGGCGGCTCTGGTCGCCCGGTACACGGCGCAGGTCGACGGCGCCGGCGCCCCAGCCACCTGGCCCTTCGTGGACATCGCCAACCGGATGGTCGCCACCACCTCGGGCTTCAGTCCCGCGCTCCTGGTCGGCCAGTCCCAGGCCCAGATCGCGGCCGAGGTGGCCCAACCGCTGGCGGCCGCCCCGGGCCCGACCCCCGCCCCACCGAGCGGCGCAGCCATCGTGGCCGAGGCAAACCAGCTCAGCGCCGGAATCTGCCTCGCGACCGGTGGAGCGCCCGCCGCGGTGTGCTCGTCGAAGGCGGTGCGCAGCGCCGACCAGGCACTCGGACTCGGGTGATACCCCCCGGGGAGGGGGTGCCCGCCCCGGAACGGAGCGGAGCGGGTCAGCCGACCCGTCGCTCGGCGAGCTGCTTGCGCTCCATCTCGTTCAGCCCGCCCCAGATGCCGTGGGGCTCATGGATGCGGATGGCGTAATCGAGACACTCCGTGCGGACCACGCAGGTCCGGCAGATCGCCTTCGCCCGGTCCTCGCGCTGCAGCTTCTCCTCCTTGCGCTCGGCGTGGGCAGGCGGGAAGAAGATCTCCGCCTGTGGCCCGCGGCACGAGGCCTTGAGCTGCCATGTCTCACCCGCCTGCTCCACGAACCGATTCCCCCTTCGGATCGACCGACCTCAGGCAAGCGAACGTACTCGGCGGCACGGGCGGGCACAAGAGGTCCGACCGGGATTCGCGGCAAATGCGGCCCGGTTCGCGCCGTCCGTGGTGGCCCGAGCGCCCCACGCCCGGACGGCCGGTCCGTCGGCCTGTCGGTGGTCCCCGCAGGCACGGACACTACGCTCGGTGCGTCATGGACGTCCGCGCCTTCTGCACACAGAGCCGGGTCGTGATCGTGGCCGGGAAGGGCGGGGTGGGCAAGACCACCATGGTCGCGGCCCTCGCCCATCTGGCTGCCGGCGCCGGCCTCTCGGTCCTGGTCGTGGAGCTCGAGGGGCGCAAGGGGGTGGCGACCGCCTTCGGGCGCGAGGAAGGGCTGGACTACGCGGGGCAGGTCCTCCACGCGGCCGGGGCGATCCTCGAGCAGGGGGACGCGGGCGACGAGCAGGTGGCCATCCCGCGCGGCACCGTGCACGCCCGCACGATCACCCCCGACGACGCGCTGCTCGAGTACCTGGCGGACCACGGGATGCGCAGGATCTCCCGGCGTCTGCTCTCCTCGGGGATCCTCGACATCGTGGCCGGGGCCATTCCCGGGATCCGGGACATCCTGGTGCTGGGAAAGGTCAAGCAGATCGAGCGGAGCGGGATGGCCGATCTGATCCTGGTCGACGCCCCGGCGACCGGCCACACCATGACCTTCCTCTCCTCGGCCGGCGGGCTCCTCGACGCCGCGCGGGGCGGACCCATCCGGGCCCAGGCGGCCGACGTGGTCGCCCTGCTCTCGGACCCTGCACGGTGCCAGGTCGCCCTGGTCACCCTCCCCGAGGAGATGCCGGTCAACGAGGTGGTCGAAGCCGCCTACGCGCTCGAGGACAGGGTCGGGATCGCCCTCGGCCCGGTGATCGTCAACGCCTGCTACCCACCGCTGGCGGGCCTCCGGGTGCCCGCCCCGGCCGCAGCCGAACGGGCGGGCGTCGGTCTCGACCACTCGTTGCTCGGCGCGCTGGAGGAGGCCCGGGCCTTCCGCCTCCGCCGCCAGGAGCTCCAGGAGGAGCAGCTCGGCCGGCTGGCCGACGCGCTCCCCCTCGCCCAGCTCCGGGCGCCCTTCCTCTTCACCGACACCATCGGCCCGGTCGAGCTCGACCGGCTGAGCCGTGCCCTCGCCGATGGGATCCGGGCCATCCCCGCCCCGGCCGAACTGCCGGCATGACCGACCCCGCGCCGGGCGGCGACCGGTCGGGCAACGGGACCCGGCCGCCTACCATCGACGAGCTCGCCCGCGACCGGTCCATCGTGATCTGCTGCGGGTCGGGCGGCGTGGGCAAGACGACGACGTCGGCCGCCGTGGCGCTCCAGGCCGCCCGGCTGGGCCGGAAGGCGTGCGTGGTCACCATCGACCCCGCCCGCCGGTTGGCCGACTCCCTCGGGATGGACGAGCTCTCCAACCGCCCGACCCTGATCCGGGGCGACTGGCCCGGCGAGCTGCACGCGCTCATGCTCGACCCCAAGGGCACCTTCGACGACCTCGTCACGCGCTACGCCGACTCCGCCGAGCAGGCCGAGGACATCCGGGTCAACCGCATCTACCGGAATCTGACCGGGACCCTCTCGGGTACCCAGGAGTACATGGCGATGGAGAAGCTCCACGAGCTGGTCGAGGAGGGCGGCTTCGACGTGGTGGTGGTGGACACGCCACCGTCCCGGAGCGCGCTCGACTTCCTCGACGCCCCGCGGCGGCTGACCCACTTCCTCGAGAACCGGATCTTCCAGGCCCTGATGAAGCCCACCCGGGCCGGGCTCCGGGTGATGGGGGTGGCCGCCCAGGCGCTGCTCCGGACCATCTCCAAGGTGGCGGGAGCCGACATCGTGGGCGATGCGGTCGCCTTCTTCCAGGCCTTCGAGGGGATGGAGGAGGGATTCCGCGACCGGGCCGCGCGGGTGCGGGACCTGCTCGGTCAACCGGGCACCGCCTTCGTCCTCGTGGCCTCGCCGAGGCCCGACTCGGTCGACGAGGCGCTGCACTTCGCAGACAAGCTGGCCGAGTCGCACATGTCCCCGACCGCGCTGGTGCTCAACCGGGTCCAGCCGCGCTTCGCCACCGACGCCCAGCTGGCCACCCTCACCGCCCTCGACGGAGAGGCGGCGGGCGAGGGCGCGCTCGGGGACCTGGTCGAGAACCTGCGGGGCTACACGCTGGCCTCCGACCGGGAGGAGGAGATCTATGCCGACCTGGTGGCCAGGGTCGACCCCGCTCCCGTGCACCGGGTCCCGCTCCTCAACACCGACGTCCACGACCTCGACGGTCTGGTGGCCATCGCCGACCTGCTCTTCGACCGACCCGGCCCCTGAGCGGCACCGACCCCGGCCGGTGGAGAGCCGTTCGGTGGGCCCTCCCGGATCGGGTCGGGCGGGCGCTAACCTCTCCGATGTGCCGACCGTCCTCGTGGCCAGCGACGCCCCTTCGGTGCGGGCCGAGGTCGCGGCCACTGCCGGAAGCCCCGACGTCACCATCGTCGAGGCACGTTCCGGCCCCGAGGTGATGGCCCTCGTCGCCGAGGACCTGCCCGATCTGGTGGTCGTCGACCTGCAGATGGGCAACATGGGAGGCATGGCCACCTGCCTGGAGCTCCGTCTCGAGGCGTCGTACGGGAAGATCGACCACGTGCCGGTTCTCATGCTGCTCGACCGTCGCCCCGACGTCTTCCTCGCCCGCCGGTCGGGGGCCGAGGGATGGCTGGTCAAACCGCTCGATCCGATCCGGCTGCGCCGGGCGGTCGCCGCGCTGCTCGGCGGTGGCACCTACGACGACGAGTCCTACCGGCCGCTGTCCGTCGCGTCCGCACCGCTCGTCGCCGGCGCCTGAGCGCCGCTCCCCCGAGCCGGCCGGTCACCATCATGTCCGTGTTCCATCGCAAGGCCCCCCCGGCCGGACAGGGGCGCCCCGCCCGGAAGCGGCGGGCGGGCCAGGTCGACGGGCTCCCGGCCGAGAGCGAGGGCGATGCCCAGGAGCAGTTCATCATCGAGGCCCTCCGCGACGTGCGGGACACCGAGGTGCGGGAGGTGATGACCCCACGGGTCGACGTGGTCGCGCTGTCGATCCCGCTCACCCTGGACGCGGTGTCCATGGCGGTTCGCGAATCGGGCCACAGCTGCTTTCCCGTCTACGGGGACGATCTCGACGACCTCATCGGCGTCCTGTTCGTCAACGACCTGTTCCGCGCCGGCTGGAACCTTGGCGCCGAAGAGGACGGGGGCGACGCACTGAGCTCGGTCGACATCTCGAGACGGCTCCGCCAGCCGTTCCTGGTGCCCGAATCGCGCCCGGTCCTCGACGTGCTCGCCGAGATGCGCCGGCAGCGCCGGGCCTTCGCGGTGGTGGTCGACGAGTACGGCGGGGTGGAGGGCGTGATCACGGTCAAGGACCTGCTCGGCGCCCTGGTCGGGGACCTGCCCGACGAGTTCGACCCTGACGACGAGCCCGACGCGGTCCGGGTGGACGGCACGCGGTGGTTGGTGGACGGCCGGATGAGCCTCGACGACCTGCGCGACCAGCTCGGGATCGATCTGCCCGAAGGGGAGTACGTGACCCTCGGCGGCTACCTCTTCGACGCCTTCGGCCACATCCCCGAAGAGGGGGAGGCGGTCGAGGTCGGCGGCTGGCAGCTCAAGGTCTCGGAGATGGACAAGCGCCGGATCGCGAAGGTGGTGGCCAAGCGAACGGTGCCCGCCCCGGCTCCCGCGGACGGGGCCGGTACCGGCGAGCGGGGGAACGACCGCACCACGGTCGGGTAGCATCTCTCCGTCCCGAGACCGGCAGCGACCGGCTCTTGGAGGACGGGCTGTGGCGCAGCTTGGTTAGCGCGCTGCGTTCGGGACGCAGAGGTCCCCGGTTCAAATCCGGGCAGCCCGACCACAAGGTGTGCACGTCAGGTGTGCTCAACCCATCGTACGACCAGTGGGGTCACCAGCGAAGCCGGCCGGGCGAGCCGCTCGAAGCCAGGCGGTCGGCCATGAAGCGGTGTGTCCAGTTCCTCGCGGCCATCCCCTTCGTCGTGGCCGTCCTCTCGGTTGAACCGGGGGGAGCGGTGGCCAGTCAGCGAACCCAGCCGTCGACGTCGGCTCCTGGTTACTGGTTGATCACGGCTACAGGCGCCACCTACCCATACGACGCCCCCTACCTCGCTGGCGTTGCGACGAACAGGGCCGGCGAGCCGCTGGACGACATCGACAGGACGGACTGCGGGAACGGTCCCGGGACTCCGATTCCCGAGGTGACCCGGTGCGTCGGCATCTCGGCAACTGCCGATGGTCAAGCGTATTGGGTCGGTCAGTCTTCGTACTTCGTCCAGGGTGGCGTCCCGCGGTACGCCGACTCGGGGATCCCGCAGGGGTATGTGAGGGGGTACTGCTCAGGACCCGGGTCGGCGGGGGCAGATCAACCGACGCTGCTGGTCGGAATTGCCGCCGCACCATCCGGTGCATGGCTCGTGACCTCCGACGGCGGGGTGTTCCCGACCTGTGGCGCCGGCTCCTTCGGCTCGATGGGTGGTGCCCGGCTCACCGCTCCGATGGTCGGGATCGCAGCGAATCCCGACGGGACCGGGTACTGGAGCGTGGCCTCTGACGGTGGGGTCTTCGCGTTCGGTGGTGCCCCGTACGTCGGATCGGCAACCGGTCAGGTCGTCGGCACACCGGTGGTGGGTGTCACCTCCAGGCGCTGACCATCCGGTCTCATGCGATGGCGCCCTGACCACGTGGTCCCATGCCTGTAGGGTCCGAGAACCGTGAGGAGAAGGGAGTCGCCGTGACCCAACGCATGGTGGAGATCGAGGCCGCAGACGGGACCTGCCCGGCGGCGCTCAGCATCCCGGGTGGAGAGGGGCCCTGGCCGGCGGTGATCATGTTTCCCGACGCCGGAGGAATGCGCGACCCCATGCGGCAGATGGGTGAGCGGCTGTCGGGCCTCGGCTATGTGGTCCTGCTGCCCGACTTCTACTACCGCAACGGGCCCTACGAGCCCATCGACATGCGCACCGCGTTCTCCACAAAGGCGACCGCGGAGAAGATCATGGGCATGATGCGGGGCTACACCGCCGACCTGGTGGTGCGCGACGCCGGCACCTTCGTCGACTACCTCGACGCGTTGCCCGACAAGAAGCCGGGTGGCGTCGGCACCACCGGCTACTGCATGGGAGGCCGGCTCTCGCTCATCACCGCTGCAAACCTGGGCGCGCGGATCGCCGCCGCAGCCTCCTTCCACGGTGGGAACCTCGCCAACGCCGACGACCCGGACAGCCCCCACCACAAGGCCGGCGCCATCAAGGCCGCCGTGTACGTCGCGGGGGCGATCGAGGACCAGTCCTTCCCCGACGAGCAGAAGGCCCTGCTGGAGAAGGTGCTCACCGAGGCCGGTGTCGTCCACACCATCGAGACCTACCAGGCCCACCACGGCTTCGCCGTTCCCGACAACCCGAGCTACGACCCGGCCGCCGCCGACCGTCACTGGACAGCCACTGAACGGTTCTTCGGATCCGCTCTCGGAGCGCCGAGATAGCACTGGTCGTCGTCGTCGGACCTGGCCCTCCACCGAATTCATCATCGCGAGGTGCCCCACTGCGACCCGAGACCGATCCCTTGCGCACGGGCAGGACGACGCGTGGTGTACGATAGGTGTATGTCTCGCACAAACATTGACATCGACGAGGAAGCCTGCACAGCCGTGATGCAGCGCTACCAACTCGCCACGAAACGGGACGCGGTGAATTTCGCACTCCGGCACATCGTGGGTGAATCTCTCAGCCTCGAGGACGCCCGTGGACTGCGCGGGGTGGGATGGAACGGTGACCTCGGAGAGATGCGGGCCAGCAGAGCGGGGTGATCCTCATCGACACCTCGGCGTGGGTCGAGTTCCTCCGCGATACCGGTAGCCCGATCTGCAACCGCGTCGACGAGCTCTTGGACGATGACATCGCCAGCTGCCATCCCGTACGCATGGAGGTGCTCGCTGGGGCTCGTGACGAGCAGCACCTCGCGGATCTTCGGGGGCTCCTGGCTCGAGCGTCCCTCGTCCAGACCGAACCAGCTGACTACGAGGTTGCCGCACTCCTCTACCGCACATGCCGTCGACGGGGCGAGACCGTGCGAAAGCTCATCGACTGTCTCATCGGCGCCATTGCTGTCCGGACCTCCATGGCGGTCCTCCATGCAGACACCGACTTCGACGTCCTCGCACGGCACACGCCCGTTCGGATCGAGCGTCCGTAGCCGGGCGGCGGCTCTCATCGGGAACGTCGACCCGGCGGTGTGGCGGGTAGCCGGCGAGCAGAGCAGCCAGCGGGGTGGTGCCGTGAAGACGGGTGTAGGTCGTCCGTGATGGGGATGCCGGTCCGATGAGCGTCCTGTTCGCCCTTCTCGGCGCGTTCAGCCAGGCGCTCACCTCGGTGCTCCAGCGCCTGGCCAACATCTCCGGATCCGGCGAGGAGAAGTCGGGATGGCAGACCACCCGGTACCTCATCCGCCATCCCCTGTGGCTGCTGGGGATGCTCTGCATGGGTGGGACCTTCGTCTTCACCGCCCTGGCCCTCTACTTCGGGCAGCTGGCCACCGTGCAGCCGATCCTGGTCACCGAGCTCATCTTCACCCTCGCCCTCCGCGTCCTCTGGCTCGGCGACCGCATCGCGGCCCGCACCTGGGGTGCAGCCGCGCTGCTCTGTGCGGGTCTCATCGGCTTCCTGGTGGTGGCCGATCCCCGCGAAGGGACCGGACACCCCTCCCCGGCACGGTGGGTGGTGGCGATCGGGAGCCGCGGCGCGGTGGTCCTCGTGCTGTACGTCGCCAGCCGGTGGGGACCGCCCGCCCGCCGGGCCGCGCTGCTCGGCGCCGCCGCAGCACTGGTGTGGGCGATCGACGCCGCGTTCGTGAAGGCCGCGACCGAGGTCCTCGCCCACCAGGGTTGGAGCGGGCTCTTCCTCCATTGGCCGGTCTACGCAGTGGTGGCCAGTGGTGTCCTCGGCACCGTTCTCCTCGAAGCCGCGTTCGCGGTCGGACCGCTCGCTGCCTCCCAGTCGGCCCTGCTCATCGTCGATCCGCTGGCCAGTATCGCCCTCGGCGTCGAGCTCTTCGGTGAGCAGCTCAACGACGCTCCGGTGGCGATCGCCTTCGAAGCGCTGTTCCTGGTCGCCATGTTCACCGGGGTGGTCCTGCTCTCCCGGTGGGCACCACCCGAGATGGTGGCCCGGACCGGGCGCTCGCCGCGGGTGGTCAGGGTCGGCGGCGAACCCGCTCGGTGATCGTTACCCGCTCATGGACCTGAAGACGCTCCGGTCGGTGTCGAGCCCCGTCCGAATGGCGGCGACCGCCGACGCCCTGGCAAGGGCCTTGGTCTGTGAATGCGCCCGTGGATCGAGCGCGGCCAACTGGGTCGCCAACGCAACGGCTGCCGGGAGGAGTCCAGGGGCGTCGACGACTCGATCCAGGAACCCGGCGCCGACGCCGTCGGCCGGTGCGTAGGTCTCGGAGAGCAACACCGCCCGGTCGAAGTGGGCGGGCGCGAGGCGCTGGCGGCAGATCTCGATGGCGGCTCGCGGCATCGTGAGCCCGATGGCCACCTCGTTTGCCACGAGGCGGTAGGGCCCGTCGACGCCGAGTCGGTAGTCACCGGAGAGAAGGAGGAACACACCCATGGCCACGGCGTGACCGTTGCAGGCGATCACCACGGGGGTCGGGAACTCGAGGAGGCGGAGCGCGAGCAGGAAGCCCTGCTCGAGCATCAGCGCCGCATCGGGTCCGCCGCTCCGGAGGACCTCGAGGTCGAACCCCCCGGAGAAGATCCCCGATCGGCCGGTGAGCACCACGACCGCGCCGTCCGATGCGGCCAGCTCGAGCGCATCGTTCACCGCCGCGAGCATCGGCAGTGACAGGGCGTTGGCCTTGCCGTCGTCCATCTCGATCGTGGCAACTCGATCGTCGAGCTCGTATCGAACCAGGTCACCCATGCCGCCGCTCACCCTAATCGGTGCCCGGGCACGGGGACCCGGTCGATGCACCGGCTCCCCGTGCCGCGGTCTGCGGCCGTTGGTAACGTGCGGCGATGTCCCAGGACTGGCCGGCGCTCGACTACGGGGAGTGGCGCGAGACGCTGGACACACTGCATGCACACGCCCAGGTCCTCGGAAAGCTGGCAGTGGCGTTGGCGCCCCCCGAGCCGGAGCTGCAGCATGCGGCGCTCCGCCTGACCGCACGGGGATGGGAGACCGCCCCCCTCCCTGCGCCGGACGCCTCCGGCGCGTTGGTGGCGGCGCTCGACCTGCGGACCCACGAGGCGGTGGTCGAGCACAGCGATGGACGCACCGAACGGAACCCACTGGTTCCCGACCGTTCGACCGGGGAGGTGACCCGCACCGTGCTCGGGGCCGTGCGGAGCCTCGGAGGTGCGGTCGAGATCGACCCGACACCCCAGGAGGTGCCCTGGACCTCGCCCCTCGACGAGGACGAGGAGCACGCCCGCTACGACCCGGACCGGGTCTCCGCCTATTTCGCCGCCGCGACCCAGGCCGCGCTGGTGCTGGCCGCGTTCCGCGCCCCCTACCGGGGACGCTCGACGCCGGTCAACGCCTGGTGGGGCTCCTTCGACCTCGCCACCAACCTCTTCTCGGGGTTGCCCGCCGACCCCCCCTCTGACGACTTCATCATGCGGAACGCGATGGACGCGCAGGAGGTCGCCGTCGGATGGTGGCCAGGCGACCAGCGCCACCCGAAGGCGGCCTTCTACGCCTACGCGCACCCGGCACCCGAGGGGTTCGCCGTGGCATCCGTCGGGCCTCCCTCCGCACACTGGGACCCGTCCCTCGGGGAGTTCATCCTGGACTGGAACGACGTCCGATCGATGCCCGACCCGCACGCGGGCGCGCTCGACTTCGCCCGTTCGGTGTTCCGGCACGCCTGCACGGTGTGCGACTGGGACCCGGCGCTCGCCGCGAGTGCCGAGGGCACGCCGCCGGCGGTCCGATAGACCCGTCGACGTCCGAGGGGGTACCGGTGTTCATGCTGCGATTCTCGATGACCGCCTCGGTCGACGACCCGGGCGAGCGGGCGACCGACTACGGCGCGGCGTTGGAGATGACCGCCTGGTCGGAGAGCAGGGGCGCACTCGCCGCCGCGGTGAGCCAGCACCACGACGTCGACAACGGCTACCTCCCCTCCCCGCTCCCGATGGCCGCTGCGCTGGCGGCCAGGACGACCAACCTCCCCATCACCGTCGCCGCGCTGCTCCTCGCGTTCTACGAACCGCTCAAGCTCGCCGAGGACATGGCGGTCATCGACCTCATCAGCCGCGGCCGGGTCGGGTACGTCGTCGGGATCGGCTACCGGCAGGAGGAGTTCGACCGCTTCGGCGTCGACCGCCGGCACCGGGCCGGCCTGGTCGAGACGCGCATCGGGATCCTCCGGGGGCTCCTCGCCGGTGAGCAGGTGCGCCTGGACGGACGGTCCGTCCACGTCACCCCGGCGCCGTTCACCCCCGGCGGCCCGCACATCGCCTACGGCGGCGGGACCGCCGCGGCCGCCCGCCGGGCGGCGCGGCTCGGCATGCTGTTCCTCGCCGAGACCCACGACGACTCGCTCGAGGCGGAGTACCGTGCAGAGGCCGCGAGGACCGGGATCGAGCCGGTCGGCTGCATCTTCCCCGCTGCGGGTGTGCCCCTGACCGTCTTCGTCTCCGACGATCCGGACCGGGCCTGGAACGAGATCGGCGGGTACCTGCTCCGCGACGCGCTCACCTACGGCCGCTGGAACGCCGGCCGGCCGACCACCGCGTCGGTCTCCTTCGCGAGCACCGTCGACGGGCTCCGTGCCGAGGGTGGGGCCTACCAGATCCTGACCCCGGAGGAGGCACGCGCCCAGGTCGCCGGCGGTTCGCCCCTCGGCCTGCAACCGCTGGTGGGTGGTCTCCCCGCGGAGGTCGCCTGGCGCTACCTGGAGCAGGCGGTGGCGGTGGCGAACCCCACCCACCTCGGTTCGGCCGGACCCGCAGAGGTGTAGCACGGGCTCGCGGCCCGCTCATGCGATCGGCATCGCCTCGTAGACCTCGATCGATCCACCGCTGGTGAGCACCGGACATCCCTTGGCCTGGCTTGCCGCCGCCGAGAGGCTGTCGGCCTCGATGATCGAGTACCCGGTCAGCTTGCTGGCGCCACCGTCGGTGACCGAGCCGTTGGCGGCCACGGTCGAGCCGGGCCCGAACGGGTTCCCCGCGTCGACGACCGCGGATCCGAGCGCACCGAACCAGCCCATCCAGGCGTCCATGGCCTTCTGCTGTTCCTCCGGTGTGGCGGCCATCGCGCCGCCGGTGTAGACGAGTACGTACTTGCTCATCGTTCTCTCCTTGGTGGGTTGGTCCGACTCGGGCACTGCAGGGACGCTCAGGTAGCCCTCCCGGTGAAGGCCGCCAGCCGCTCCATCGCACCGGCAGCCGGGCCGACCTCGACCTCCGCGGCGAAGCGGTCGCCGTCCCGCATGGGCGGCGCGATGAGCTCGCGGGCGAGACCGAGCACGTAGTCGCCGAGTGCATCGCTCGGGGTCACCGTCACCGACATCGCGACCGAGAAGTCCCAGGCGTGGACCAGGAGCTCCATCGAGAGGATGCTCGCCGCGAGCGGGGCGGGCATCGGCCTCGTCCCGAAGACGACCTCGCCCTCGATCCCGCGTCGGCGCCAGGCCTCGAGCGCCTGCTGGGCGGCGGTCGCCACCCGGGACTCCATGGTGCCTCCTTGCGGCACGGCGACCTCCGGACCGGCCATCGACCCGATGTGGGAGAGCGAGCCGAGCAGGTGGTCGACGAGGTCGGCCACCGTGAACTTGGCGCACGGCGTCGAGAGGGTGGCGTCGGACTCGCCCATCCGCCGGAGCACGAGCTGACAGAGGGCCAGCGCCGCCTCGGCCGCGGACAGCTGGTCCATCGGATCCGGGGACGCCGCCCAGTCGTCCGCACCGGCGTCTCCGCTCTCGGCCGCGAGGCGGAGACGTTCGAGATAGTGGCTCCATCCCTCACCGTGGCCGGTCGCCTGGGCATCGGTGAGGCCCTCGTGGACCAGCCGGACGAGCGTTCCGCCCTCGGCGGGCTCGAGGGTGATGGTGACGGTGGACGACCCCGGCGGGAGGTCGTCGGCCTCCTCCCAGCCCCAGCTCAGGACCAGGCGCTTCCCGGGCTCGACCTCGACGACCGTGCCGGCCGCGGTGTGCCCGGGGACGATCGTCCACCGGTAGTCACCACCGGCGCGCAGATCGATGCGCGCGCGCTCACCGCCTGCCAGCGCCGGAGGCGGGCGGGTTCGGTCAGCAGGGCGAAGGTCTCGTCGGCTCCGAGGGGAACGAGGATCGACTTGTCCACCGGCATCGTTGTGGCTCCTTGTTCGGGCGGCCCGGCGGTTGCCAGGTCCGCGAGCTCCTGAGTCCAGAAGAGGTCGAGCGAGGCGCGCAGCTCGGCCATGCCCCCCTGGTGCAACCGGTAGTACCGGTACCGCCCCTCCTTGCGCACCTCGACGAGACCGGCGGCCGCGAGGACCCCCAGATGCTGGGAGATCGCCGAACGGGTGCTGCCGAAGTGGGCGGAGAGCTCGCTGACCGTCCGCTCGCCACCGGCGAGCAGCTCGAGCAGGCGACGCCTGCTCGGCTCGGCGATGACAGCCACGAGATCACGCACGGACTATATGTTAGCAACTACTAACGCGTCAAACGGCCAGGAGCGGGCTGCTGGTGGGCACCGCCGTCGCTCAGCGGACGATCGTCCCGTACATGTCGTCGAGGGGGTAGGTGAGCAGCTCGAGCCGCTCACCGTCCGGGCCGGGGAAGTAGGCCGAGGTGCCACCGACGATGTGGGTCTCGATGCCTGCCGCCTCGACCCTGGCCACCAGCCGGTCGAACTGCTCGGGCGTGACCGAGATGGCGACGTGGTGCAGCCCACCGAGCACCTCGCGGTACTCCCCGAGATCGAGGCCGGGGAAGTCGAAGTAGGCGAGGTAGTTGCCGTGCCCGACGTCGAAGAAGAAGTGGGTCGACCCCCGGTAGTCCCGGTTCTCGAAGAGCTCGGCGAGCGGGAACCCGAGCAGGTCCTGGTAGAAGGCGATCGTCCGCTCGACGTCGCTGGAGAGCAGGGCGAAATGGTGGAGGCCCCGCGCGTTCGATACCGGGCGGTCTGCCAGGGGGCGGAGGTACCTCGCCCGCAGCGCCTCCCACTCGGCGCTCCGGTCGATGGCGCTCCCGTGCTCGGTCATCTGAGGGTCCGACGGCGGGACGCGGTCGCGGAGTCCCGGTGGCTGCTACTCGTAGACCAGGACGCCCCGGATGTTCCTGCCCTCGAGCATGTCGGCGTACCCCTGGTTGACCCCCTCGAGCGGGTAGGTCCGGGTCACCATGGTGTCGAGGTCGAGCTGGCCCTGGTCGTAGAGGCGCAACAGGTGCGGGATGTCGTAGCGGATGTTCGCCGAGCCGAAGATCGTCCCGACGATCTGCTTCTCGAGCAGGGTCACCCAGGTCAGCGAGAGGTTGACGTCGAGCTCGGCCATCGGGTGGACATTGGTCACCACCACCCGGCCGCGCTTGGCGGTCAGCTGCATGATGCTCTCCATCAGCCGGCCGTCGCCGACCCCCATCGAGCAGATCACCTTCTCCGCGTTCTTTCCCCAGGTGACCTCGTTGATCAGCGGGGTCGCCTCCTCGATCGAGGCCGCGGTGTGGGTCGCACCGAACTTGGTGGCCATCTCCAACTTGAACGGGACCGGATCGATGGCGAAGATGCGCTCCGCACCGGCCAGCCGTGCGCCCTGGACCGCGGACGCCCCGATGCCCCCGATCCCGATCACCACCACGTCGTCACCGGGCCGGACGTCCGCGGCGTAGACCGCCGAGCCCCATCCGGTGGTGACCCCGCATCCGATGAGACAGGCCTTGTCCATCGGGTAGTGGTCGAGGATCTTCACGCACGAGGCCTGGTTGACCACCGTGTGGTGGGCGAAGGTCCCGAGACACACCATGGTGTGCAGGTCCTGGCCGGACGCCGAGTGGTGCCGGTAGGTCCCGTCGGCCTGGGTGCCCATCATGAGCTCCGCCCCGACGTCGCAGAGGTTGGAGTGGCCGCGGGCACACGAGGGGCACCTGCCGCACGCCGGCACGAACCCGAACACCACGTGGTCCCCGGGCTTGAGGCCCGACACCTCGGGCCCCACCGCCTCGACCACCCCGGCCCCCTCGTGGCCGCCGATGATCGGGTACAGGCCGCCGAGGTCACCGGTCCGCAGGTGCTCGTCGCTGTGGCACATCCCCGACGCGGCGATCCGGACGAGCACCTCGCCCGTCTTCGGCGGGTCGAGATCGATGGTCTCGACCTTCCAGTCGCCGCCCATCTCCCAGAGGATCGCTGCGTCGGTCTTCATGGATCATCCCTCCCGGTGCGGGCAGCTCGGTCACGATCGGAGGGACCTCGTCGGTCCCCGGCCCGGACGATCACCTTACCGCCCGTGCGGCCCGCGCACCCCGGTCGCCGACCCGGATGCCGGGGGGCGATCATCCCGGGCGGGAGCCGTCCTCCCGCTGTCGTGCCCGCTCGAGTGACCGGTTGAGCGCCGCCTCGATGAGGGTGTCGTTGTCCTTGGAGATGAAGTCGTGGACCCGCCGCTCGAGGAGCACCCGCATCACCGGGTTGAACGCCGTGTAGGTCTCCCGGAAGTGCACCCTGGTCCTCCCCTCCCCGAGGTCCTCGAGCCGGGTCCACCCGGTGGCGGTGGACCAGAGCGGCTTGCCGATTGCGTCGTAGCGCCACGAGACGGGCCGTTCGGACTCGGTGATCCACTCCCAGGACTGCGCCCTCCCCCTCGAGAGCAGGTACTTGGGGACCGGGAACCGGCAGTGACGGACCAGGCCGTTCCCCGCCTCGTCACCCTGGTGGAGGATCGTGATGGTGACCGTGTCGGACGTGATGCCCGCCCGCATCCCCTTCCAGTAGACGTCCCACACCTCCTCGGGCGTCCCCTCGACGACGAAATCGAACCGGTGGTCCTGCACGCGCTTCCTCCCTGCTGTTCGGTGTCGAGCTCCCTAACCGGCCCTCACGAGCCGGGCCTTGACCACCTTGCCGCTCGCGTTCCTGGGCAGCTCGGCGAGGCAGGTGATCGACCGTGGGACCGCGTAGTCGGCCACGCGCCCCCGGGCGAACTCGACGAGGTCGTCCCCGGAGACCACGGCGCCGGGCTCGAGCACGACGAACGCGGCCACCTCCTCGCCGAGCACCTCGTGGGGTCTCCCGACAACGGCCGCCTCGACCACTGCGGGATGGGCCTGGAGGGCCGCCTCGACATCGTCGGAGTAGACGTTGAGCCCACCCCGGACGATGACCTCCTTCTTCCGTCCGACGATGTACAGGTACCCCTCCCGGTCCAGGTAGCCGAGGTCCCCGGTGTGCAGCCATCCGCCCGCCCACATGCGGGCGGTCGCTTCGGGGTCCTTGTAGTACTCGCGGTGCCCCTTCGGGTTCCGGGTCAGCACCTCGCCGACCTCGCCGAGCGCACACGGACCGCCGTCGTCGCAGACGATGCGGACCTCGACCGGTGGCGTCGGTCGTCCGACCGCGCCCGGTCGGGTGCGGGCGCCCTCCGGATCCATGGTGAAGGTGGCATGGCCGCCCTCGGTCATGCCGTAGCTGTTGAGGACCGCCGCGTCGGGCAGCTTCTGCTGGAGCCGTCGCAGGGTGTCCGGGGCCAGAGGAGCGCTGCCGAGGATCAGGCGGCGGAGGCTGGTCAGGTCGGCCGCCTCGAAGTCGGGGTGGTGGATGAGCAGCTGGGCCATGGCCGGGACCACGAACGCGATCACCGGTCGTTCGCGCTCGACCACCGCCAGCCACCCGCCCGCATCGAACGCGGGGAGGAAGAGCACGGTCATCCCGGCCTTCATCGGGTTGTAGATGAAGCCCAGGCCGGCGAAGGTGAAGACCGGCGATGCGGTCAGCCAGCCGGTGCCCTGCCACTCCGGGCGACCGTTGGGCAGCATGGCGATCTGCCCGTGGCGCACCGTGACCCCCTTCGGCCGGCCGGTGGTCCCCGAGGTGTACATCACGTCGGCGAGATCGTCGTCGGCGAGCGCGACCCGGACCCCCCGGGCGTCCTCGCTCTTGACCTCCTCGATGTCGGTGGCCCCCTCCACGGCCGACGGGGTGACCGTCACCACCACCAGGCCCGGGTCGGCCGCCAGCAGCGGCGCGATGACCTGGTCGAAGGCGGCGCTGCAGATGACCGCACGCACCTCCGCATGCTCGAAGATGGCCCGCACCTCGATCGCTGCCAGCCGGTGGTTGGTCGGTACCGCGACCGCGCCCAGCTTGTGCACCGCGCCGTAGCTCACGATCCAGTCGAGGATCCGGGCCGGCTCGAGGTAGATGGCGACCAGGTCGCCCTTCCCCACGCCCCGGTCGCGGAGTCCCCTGGCCAGCCTGTTCGACTCGCGCTCCCACACGGCGAAGGTGATCGACGACCCGTCCCCGAGGTTCCGGTACGCCGTCCGGTCGGGGTAGGCGGCGGCCATCAGCGCGAGCTGGTCGGTGAGGCGGTCAGCCATCCGGCGACCGTTCGAAGAGCCGTTCGGCGGCCGCGCCGAGGAAGGCGTCCATCGACTCCTCGTCGAGCGGGAGGGCGCGCGCGGCGGCGAGCGCTCGCTCCATCGGGAGGAACGGGTGGTCGGACGCGAACAGCACCCGGCCGCGCCCGTGGCGCGAGCCCATGAAGGTGACCAGCGCGGGGTGCATGTACTTGGCCAGGTAGGCGGAGTTCGAGAGGTAGAGGTTCGGCCACTTGAGCAGGTACTCGATGAGCAGTTCCTCGTAGGGATGGCCCATGTGTGCGCCGATGACCACCAGGTCGGGGAAGTCGATGAGGACGTCCTCCAGGAGCACCGGATCCTGGCAGGCGGAGCGCACCCTCGGACCGGGGATGCCGATGTTGATCGACACCGGCACACCGAGCTCCTCGCAGGTGGCGTAGAGCGGGTAGTAGAGCGCGTGGTTGAGCGGGTACTGGTGCAGGAGCGGCGACACCCGGAGCAGGTCGAGGGTCCCGTCGGCGACCCTGGAGCGCACCGCCGCGCTCTGGGCGCCCGGCCGTCGCGGGTCGTCGGAGGTCGCCGCCAGCATGAAGCGGTCCCGGTGCTCGCCGACGAAGGCGACCGTCTCGGGGTCGACGGTTGCGAGCGAGCCGGTGAGGACGGCCCGGTCGACGCCGAGCCGGTCCATCTCGTCCAGCAGGTCGAGGTTGGTCATCCCGCCCTGGATCCCGCTGCCGAAGAATCCTTCGATGTCCCCGAACCCACGCCTGGCCAGGAACCGCTCCGCAGCCGTGCTCGAGAGCGAATTGACCCAGAGATCGAAGATCATCGGCCGAGGCGCTTCAGGGTGCCGCGGCGGTCGCCGACAGCAGCGGGACCGGTCGGGCCAGGCTCCAGCTGAAGGTCTCCGGGATCTCGTCCAGCGAGACGGTCTCCGCGAGGTCCGCGACCGTGGGACCGACCCGGTCGGCGACCTCCTGCAGTTGATCGCCGTCGAACCCGAAGACCCGGATCGCGTTCCCCCCGAGCATCCGCCGGACGTCCTCCTCGGGCAGGCCGCCGAACACCCAGCGCAGGATCTGGCGGTGGACCGGCGCCGCACCCTCGAGATGGGGGTAGTCGGCGCCCCACATGAGCCGGTCGATGCCGATCTCGTGGCGCATCTCGGCCTCGGGGCGCCGCATGAGCGATCCGCCGATGAACACGTGCCGGTCGAAGTACTCCGCCGGACGCATCTCGAGATAGGAGCGGACCGGTGCACCGCCGTGGGTGTCGAAGAAGGCCTCCATGTCCCGGATCAGGGACGGCAGCCACTGGGCTCCGTTCTCGGTCACCACCACCTTGAGCGTCGGATGGCGATCGAACACCCCGCCGAAGAGGAGGAACCAGAGCGGGCGCCGGGTGAAGACGAACACCTCGTAGAGCCCCAGGAAGCCGCCGTGCTTGGCGTCGTAGAGCTGCTTCGCGTCGGTGGCGGTACCCGACGCCCCGGTGTGCAGGTTGACCACCATGTCGTGGTCCTCGCACGCGTCCCAGAGCGGCTCGTAGTAGTCGTCGGCATAGCCGGGCAGACCGGACCTGATCGACATGGCCGGCAGCATGATGCCCCCGAAGAGGCCGGCCGCGCGCGCCCAGGCGATCTCCTCCACCGCCCGTTCCATGTCGTGCAGGTCGATCGGGATGCACCCGGTGCGCCGCCCGGGGGCAGCGTCGCAGAACTCGGCGAGCCAGCGGTTGTAGGCGTGCAGGGCGGGCCACACCGGCTCGAGCCCCTTGCTGGTCTGGCCCCCGAGGTACATCGCCGGGGAGAGACCGCCGGCGAGCACCGGCCCGGGGAAGGCCACCTCGGCGTGGATCCCCTGCTCCTCGAGGTAGGCGAGCCGCCTGCCGCCGGCGTCGGAGGGGAACACCCAGTCGGTGCCGTACCGGGCCAGCCACGCCCGGGCCCCGTCGGTGTCGACCCCCATGCCCGCAAGGCGCCGAGTGGCCACGGCGCGAACCGCGTCCGGATCGTCGATCTCTCCCGGATCGACACCACCGAACATCGGGATGGCGATCGACGAGAGGTCGCCGAAGGCGGCGACCTCTTCGCGGTGGACCGGATCGACATAGGACAGGAAGTCGTCCAGGGTGTCGGGGGCCGCATGGGCGTCGGCGGACACCACCACGTACGGCATTCCCGTCCGAGCCCCCTGGTGATCGTGACCGGCCAACCGTCTCACCCTCCCCTGTGCGGCGACTGCGGACGCCCTCCCCCGGCGCAGACTACCGTGATTCGATGGACTGGACCGCCTGGTCGGAACGGCTCGAGACCGCACTCGGACCGGAGGGGGACTTCCCTTCGTTCTTCGCTCCGGGGGCCCTCTTCAGCGATCCGGTCAACGAGCCGACCACCGACATCGCTGCCATCGAGGAGATGACCGCCGCGTCGTTCCCCGACTGGCGGCAGGAGATCCTCTGGGTCCACGGCGACGACGGCGGGGGCTCGTTCGAGTGGATCGGAAGGGGGACGCTCGGCGGCACCATCCCGATCACCATCCACGGGTGCACCGTCGTCGACATCGACGGTGACGGGCTGGTCACCCGCTGGCGCGACTACTTCGACCTGAAGGAGATCGACGAGCAGGTCGTCCGCTGACCGCCGACCGACCCGGAGTGCACCCTGCCTACGACCAGTCCTCACGCACCCCGCCACCCGCCGGGTCGGGGCGGAAGACGGGCAGCGCGCCGAGCGACCGCACCAGTACCTCGTCCGGGCCCAGGGCGGCGCGCCAGGCCGAGCCTTCGGTCATCAGGGTCGCGATCGCGACCGGGACGCCCCCCGCACGACGGACCAGGGCCAGCGCTGCCGACATGGACGCCCCGCTCGACACGATGTCGTCGACCACGGCCACCCGCCGGCCGCTGACCGAGGGGACCCTCGCGGGATCCATCCGGAGCGTCTGGTCGGTTCCGGTGGTGATCGAGCGGACCGGCTCGGCGTAGGAGTCGCCGAGATGGATCTTCGGCGTCTTGTGGAGGATGACGTAGTCGTCCAGATCGAGGGAGCGGCTGACCTCGATGGCCAGCGGGATCCCCAGGGTCGCCACGGAGACGACGATCTCGGGCGCGAGCGGGGCGAGCTCGGCGGCGAGCTCACGACCCGCCTGCGCGGAGAAACCCACTCCGAGGTCGACGGTGATGAGCAGCGCGATCACCAGGTCGTCGGCGAGCGGGACCAGCGGGAGGTCGACCTGCTGCGAGCCGACCGCGGCACGGTAGGTGGGGAGGGCATGCACGGACCCGACTCTCGCCCAACGCCCGCAGCCTGGCAAGGCCGCACCTGCGGCGTGGCCGTTCGGTGACACCATCGAGCACCGACGACCCGGGGCGGGGTCCGGTCCGAGTCGACGTCCCGCGTCGTGCCCTGTCGCACTTCGCGCCGCTGATCGGGCGGGCCCGCTACGACCGGCTGCGCAAGGGCTGCGTCCGCGCCCGCACCGAGCTCGCGGACCGTACTGTCTGGTGCATCAGTTCGACCGCCGCCGGCGGCGGGGTGGCCGAGTTGCTCCGCGTCCTGGTCGGCTACATCCTCGACGCCGGGATCGACATCCGGTGGCTGGTCGTGCAGGGGGACCCCGATTTCTTCACGATCACCAAGCGGGTCCACAACCGGATCCACGGCACCCCCGGGGACGCCGGGTCCCTCGGACCCGCCGAATCCGCCCACCTGTCCGATGTGGCCGACGCCAACCTGGCCGGCCTGCTGTCCAGCGTCCGCCCCGGGGACGTCGTGGTCCTCCACGACCCCCAGACCGCCGCCATGGCACCTGCCCTGGGCCGGGCCGGGGCGCTGGTGGTCTGGCGCAGCCATGTGGGTCGGGAGGGGGTGAACACCTGGACCGAGGAGGCGTGGGAGTTCCTCCGCCCCCACCTGGCCGGGTGTGACGCGATCGTCTTCTCGGTGCGCTCCTACGCCCCGCCCTGGGCGGACGACGACCGGCTCTGGGTCATCCCCCCGTCGATCGATCCCTTCTCCCCCAAGAACCAGGACCTCGCGCCCGAGACCGTGTTGTCCATCCTCGGCACGATCGGGCTCGTCGAGGTCGGTCCCGGGCAGCACACCGGGCAATTCACCCGAGCGGACGGCTCGATCGGCACGGTCGAGCGGCGAGGTTCGATCGTCGCCCTGGACGAGGCTCCCCTCGACCCGGCGTCCCCGCTGGTCCTCCAGGTCTCCCGGTGGGACCGCCTGAAGGACATGGTCGGGGTGATGAACGGGTTCGCGGCCCACGTGGCGGGGCGGGTCGACGCCGACCTGGCGCTGGTCGGTCCCGCGGTCGACGGGGTGACCGACGATCCGGAGGAGGGACAGGTCTACAGGGAGTGCCTCGCCGGATGGGCGGCGCTGCCACCGGCCGTTCGCGGCCGGGTACGGCTGGTCGCCCTTCCGATGGATGACCTCGACGAGAACGCGGCAATGGTCAACGCCTTACAGCGCCACGCAACGGTGGCGGTCCAGAAGAGCCTCCGCGAGGGGTTCGGCCTCACCGTGGCGGAGTCCATGTGGAAGGGCACCGCCGTCGTCGGCTCGCGGGTCGGGGGCATCGCCGAACAGATCGTGCCCGGGACCGGGCTGCTCCTCGACGACCCGGCCGATCTCGACGCCTTCGGGGGGCTCCTCGCCGGCCTGCTGCTCGACCCCGTCGAGATCGTCCGGCTGGGTACCGCCGCCCGGGCCCACGTCCTCGCCAACTTCCTCTGCGACCGTCACCTCCTCGACTATGCCGAGCTCATCGCCCGGCTGACCGGCGACTCCGACCTGCCTCCGGCCTGAGCGTCCCGGTCGCGGGCGGCCTCAGCGGCAAGCCGCGGAGCGCCCGAGGATCGCGAAGTGGTGGGTGTCGATCTCGAACCCGTAGCGCGAACGGGCGGCTTCGGTGAGGCCGGCGAACAGCTCGTCGGGAGCCGCCACCGCCACACCGCAGCCTTCACACACGAAGTGGCAGTGGGCGGCGTCCGCCAGGTGATAGGTGGCCGGTCCGTGCCCGAGATGGGAGTGGACCAGGACGCCGAGCCGCTCGAGCTCGTCCAGGTTGCGGTAAATGGTGGAGAGGGCCACGTCGGGAGCCCGGTCCTGGACCACCATTGCGAGGTCCTCCGCCGTCTGGTGGTCGGGTCCCTCGAACAGTGCCTCAAGGAGGAGGCGCCGCGGACCGGAGACCCGGCCGCCGTGCTCGCGGACCAGTGCGAGCACGTCCTCCACGGTGTGGACCTCGTGACGGTGCCCGTGGACGGGCTGCGAACGGCTCACGTCCCCGCAGCCTATGGCGAGGGACCCCTTCTTGCAAGGGACTCGCAGTTATTCTACGGTGTGCGGCGACCGACGCTCCCGATCCCGACGTCCCCGTGGAGGAAGCCGTTCATGCCAGACCGGATGGACCGCATCGCCGCGAGACGCGACCGGCTGACACCGCGGGAGTGGGCGACGGTCGGCGCGATGGCCCTCGTGACAATCGTGCTCACCGTTGCCGGCTGGGCGCTGCTCGCGGCGGCGAGCGGTCGCTACCACGTCACCAAGGTCGAGATCTTCGGGTTCGGGACCGGAGTCCTCGCCTACTCGCTCGGCATGCGCCACGCCTTCGACGCGGATCACATCGCCGCCATCGACAACACCACCCGCAAGCTCGTCCAGGAGGGCGGACGCCCGCTGAGCACCGGATTCTGGTTCTCGCTCGGGCACTCCTCGGTGGTGTTCGTCCTCGCGGTGCTGCTCAACCTCGGCATCCGGGCATTCAACGGCGCGGTCAGGAACGGCACCTCGTCGCTCCACCGCTGGACCGGCATCATCGGGGCCTCGGTGTCCGGCACCTTCCTCTGGGTCATCGGTCTCATGAACCTCGTGGTGCTCGTCTCGATCATCCGGGTCGCCCGTGAGATGCGCGAGGGCCGGTACGACGACGCCGAGCTCGAGCATCAGCTCCAGAACCGCGGGCTGATGAACCGCCTCCTCCGCGGCTGGTCCACCCGGATCGACCGGCCGTGGAAGATGTTCCCGGTGGGCGCCCTCTTCGGGCTCGGCTTCGACACGGCCACCGAGGTGGCCCTGCTGGTCCTCGCCGGCACCGCCGTGGTCACCGGTCTCCCCTTCTACGCCGTGCTCTCCCTGCCCATCCTCTTCGCGGCGGGGATGTGCCTGTTCGACACGATCGACGGATGCTTCATGAACTTCGCCTACGACTGGGCGTTCGCCAGGCCGATCCGGAAGATCTACTACAACCTCACCATCACCGGGCTCTCCGTCTTCATCGCCCTGTTCATCGGGACCGTCGAGATCCTCGGCCTGCTCGCCCAGGAGGGCGGCCTGACCGGCGGGTTCTGGGAGTTCCTGGCCACCTTCAACCTCAACCGGGCCGGGTTCGTCATCGTCGCGGTGTTCGTGGCCACCTGGATCGTCGCGCTGGCCGTCTGGCACTTCGGTGACCTCGAGCGCAAGTGGGAGGATCAGGCCAACCGGGCCAGGGCCGCCAGGGTCGCCGTCGACTGATCGCTCACCGGCGCCCGGGCTGTCGGACTCCCGCCCCGGCGGTCACTCCGGCCGCGTCCCCCTGAACGCGTCGATGACCTCGTCCCGCCACCCCCGCAGCACCGGGCTGTGCTCGGCGTCGGTCCGGCCCAACCGGACCAGGACCAGATCGAGGGCGGGGCAGATGTCGACGTACTGGCCATCGTGCCCGGCGGCCCAGAAGGTGCCGAGTGGCTCGTCGCGGGTCCACCAGTGGGCGCCGTAGAGGTGGCCGTCGTCCGGATCGACCGACCGGGGCCGCCGACCGTGGTCGACCCAGCCCTCGGGAAGCAGGCGCTGTGACTCCCAGATGCCGTCCCGCAGGTAAAGCAGGGCGAAGCGCGGTAGTCGTGGGCCGTGGCGTAGATGTACGACCCGGCCACCCAGGCGCCCGCCGGGTCGAAGACCGCGGTCGTCGATCGCATGCAGGCCGGGTCGAACAGCCGGTCGGAGAGGAACCGCCGGTAGGGCTCGCCCGCGCCGAGCTCCCGGGCGACGATGCCCGAGATGATCACACTGGTTCCGGTCGAGTACTGGAAGCGGGTGCCGGGTGGGGCGGCGAGGGACCGGTCCGCGGCGAAGGCCGCCATGTCCACCTCGCCACGTCCGTAGAGCATCTGCAGGACGTCGGAGGACTCGGGGTCCTCGTACTCCTCGACCCACGCCAGGCCGTCGCGGATCGCGAGGAGGTGCTGGAGGGTGATCGACCCTCTCGGGTCCCCCGGTCCCCTCCAGGGCGGCACCGGGGCCGGGGCGTCGAGCTCGAGCCGACCGTCGGCGACCAGCATCCCGACCACCGTGTGCAGCAGGCTCTGGCCACCGACCACGAGAGCAGGGGCGTCTCCTCGTGGACCGGCTTGCCGGGGCCCTCCCACTGGGGGAGCGCACCGCCGTAGTGCTCGTAGAGCAGTCGGCCCCCCTGGACCACGACCACCGCGTAGGTGTCCGTAGTGGCCCGGAAGGGTCGAACGCGGCCTCCATGAGCGGCTCGAGGTCGACCCCGTCGGGTACACCGCCCCTCGGCCAGTCCCCGGTCGGCCACGGACCCCGGCCGGTCGGCTCGGCAACGGGGAAAGACGAAGGTGGTGGCAGGTCCGGTCAAGGACCGAGCATCGCGCGCAGCCCCGGCCCCGTCGCCCCACCACCCCGGCGGATCCCCCCAGGCGAGCGGAGGGGGAGCCACCATGGAGATGGAGTATCGCCGACTGGAGGGACCGGGCTCAAGGTGAGCGTGCTGTCCTTCGGGAGCTGGGTCACCTTCGGTCCCCAGCTGGCCGGAAGCCTGGCCGAGGACTGCCTCGCCGCCGCGTACGACGCGGGGGTCAACTTCTTCGACAACGCCGAGGCCGACCTGGCCGGCGAGTCCGAGCGGATCATGGGAGAGGCCATTGCCGCCCTCGGCTGGCCGCGGCACACCTATGTGCTTCTCGACCAAGCTCTTCTGGGGGATCGACTCCGAACGTCAACATGCTCAACACCCTCAACCGCAAGTACCTGATGCAG
>CAVZLL010000003.1:0-1200866 GCA_963776225.1 uncultured Acidimicrobiaceae bacterium
ACGGGGACGGCTACGTCGAGTACCAGCGAGCCACCGATCGGGGACTCGCGAACCAGGGGTGGAAGGACAGCTGGGACGGGATCCGCTATGCGGACGGCCGGGTGGCCGAGGCCCCCATCGCCCTCTGCGAGGTGCAGGCCTACACCTACGGTGCCTACCTGGCGAGCGCCCACTTCGCCTTCGAGGTGGGGGACACCGCCACCTACGACCGGTTCCGGGCGAAGGCGGCCCAGCTGAAGACCGCGTTCAACCGCGACTTCTGGCTCGAGGACAAGGGGTGGTACGCGGTCGGTCTCGACGCGGACAAGAAGCCGATCGACTCGCTCGCCTCGAACATCGGCCACTGCCTGTGGACGGGGATCGTGGACGAGGACAAGGCGCGCCGGGTGGCCGAGGCACTGGTGTCCCCGGCGATGTTCACCGGGTGGGGGCTGCGCACCCTCTCGCGTGACAGCGGCGGCTACAACCCGATCAGCTACCACTGCGGTTCGGTCTGGCCGCACGACACCGCCATCGTGGCCGCCGGCCTGGCCCGCTACGGCTTCGACGGGGCCGCCCAGCAGCTCATCTTCGGGCTGCTCGACGCCGCCTCCGCCCAGGGCGGTCGTCTGCCCGAGCTGTTCAGCGGCCTCGACCGCGACGAGCTGACCGTCCCGGTCGGCTACCCGACCTCCTGCTCGCCGCAGGCCTGGGCGGCGGCCTCGCCGCTGCTCTGCCTGCGCACGCTGCTCCGCCTGGACCCGTGGATCCCCTACGGCAAGACCTGGCTCTCGCCCAACCTGCCCGACACCATCGGCTACCTCAGGGTCGAGGGCATCCCGCTCGCCGGCTCGAGGGTGAGCATCGAGGTCGGCAGCGAGGTGCCCGGCGGGGTCTCGGTGAGCGGGCTCCCGCCGGAGATCGAGGTCATCCGCGAACCGCGCCGTCCCTCCACCGCGCTCTGAGCGCGCAGCGCCGGGACGACCGTCACCGCCAGGGGGTCACCAGCCCCGCTCGACCCACTCGGCGAGGTGGGGCGACTCGGCGCCGATGGTGGTGCCGACCCCGTGACCGGGCAGGACGATGGTGTCCGGGTCGAACGCGCCGAACAGCCGCCCCTCGATGGAGCTGATGATGGTCCCGAAGTCGGAATGCTCGAACGAGGTGTTGCCCGGTCCTCCCGGGAAGAGGGTGTCCCCGCTGAAGAGCAGGGGGGTGCCCTCCACCGCGAAGCACATCGAGCCGGGGGTGTGGCCGGGGGTGGCGATGGTCGCGATCCGCAGACGGCCGACCTCGAGGGCCGACTCGTCCTCGAGGATCTGGTCGTAGGCGGGCAGCATCCCGGCATCGGCCTGGGTCACCGCGACGTCGAAGCCGGCGTCCCGAACGGCCTCCACCGCCTGGATGTGGTCCCAGTGGCCGTGGGTCTCGACCACCTGGCGCACCCCGAGCGAGCGGCAGAGCTCGAGCAGGAGGTCGTGCTCGTTGGCCGCGTCGATGAGCAGCGCCTCACCGGTCTCCCGGCACCGGACCACGTAGACGTTGTTGTCGACCGGGCCGACCACCACCCGGTGGACCTCCACGGCCTGGTCCTGGTAGTCGACGATCGTCTCTGCCATGGCCACCTCCTCGTGCCGAGCGTAGCGGGACCGCCCCCGGTGGTCCCCGGCGATGCGGGTCTGGTAGACAGACGGGCAACGCCGCCGCCGTTCGGGGCGGCTCGGGACGGAGAGATCGGGATGAATTTCGCCTTCAGTGAGGAGCAGGACGAGCTCCGGAGGTCCGTGCGGCGATTCCTCGACGACAAATCCCCCGAGACCGAGGTCCGGCGCCTGATGGAGACCACCGAGGGCTACGACCCGGCGGTCTGGACGCTGATGGCCGAGCAGCTCGGCCTCCAGTCCCTGATCATCCCCGAGGAGTTCGGGGGGTCCGGCTTCTCCTACGTCGAGCTCGTCGTGGTGCTGGAGGAGATGGGCGCGTCACTGCTCTGCGCGCCCTTCTTCTCGACCGTGGCGCTGGCCACCAATGCGCTGCTCACGTCCGGCGACCGCAAGGCCCAGGAATGGCTGCTGCCGGGGATCGCCGCCGGCGAGACCGTCGCCACCCTCGCGTTCACCGAGGACTCGGGCCGCTGGGACGCCGACGGGATCACCCTGGTCGCCTCCCCCTCGGAGGACGGATGGGTCCTCGACGGCCACAAGTCGTTCGTCATCGACGGCCACGTCGCCGATCTCGTGCTGGTGGTCGGGCGCACAGCGGCGGGCCTCTCGCTCTTCGGGGTCAAGGGGGATGCGGAGGGTCTGGTCCGGTCCCCGCTCGCCACGATGGACCAGACCCGCAAGCAGGCCCGGCTCGAGTTCGCCGGCACCCCGGCGTGGCTCATCGGCACCGACGGTGGTGCGGCCGCCGGGCTCACCAAGACGCTCGACCTGGCAGCGGTCGCCCTGGCCGCCGAGCAGGTGGGCGGGGCCCAGAGCTGCCTCGACCGGTCGGTCGAGTACGCCAAGACCCGGATCCAGTTCGGGCGCCCGATCGGCAGCTTCCAGGCAATCAAGCACAAGTGCGCCGACATGCTGCTCGAGGTCGAGTCGGCCAAGTCGGCCGCCTACTACGCCGGATGGGCGGCGGCCGAGGACTCCGACGAGCTCCCGGTGGTGGCGAGCCTCGCCAAGTCCTACTGCTCGGAGGCCTACTTCCACGCCGCCGCCGAGACGATCCAGATCCACGGGGGCATCGGGTTCACCTGGGAGCATCCCGCCCACCTCTACTTCAAGCGGGCCAAGTCCTCCGAGCTCATGCTCGGCGATCCCTCCTATCACCGGGAGCTGTTGGCCCAGCGCATCGGCATCTGACCGATGCGGAGGGTGATCAGCTTCCTGCTCCTGGTGTTGCTCCTCGTGGCTGCAGGGGCGGGTGCAGCGGTCGGTGCCGTCCAGGCCTCGAGCGGTGCGCCGCTCTCCCAGGCGGTCACCGACACCCTGGCCGCCCCCGACTACACCGAGGTCCTCTCCGAGAAGACCCCCCAGGGCAGCCAGGTCGCCCATCTCGTCTACCAGGCGCCGGACCGCCTCGGCGGCTACGTGCAGAGCGGCTCGAAGCGGAGCTACCTCGCGGTCATCGGCACCACCGAGTACCAGAGCGTGACGGTGAGCGCGTCCCACGGTTCCTCCCACCTCACCTTCTACAGCCAGCCGAGCCAGGGGGCGACCGCGGTCGACCCGGCCCACGCCTACCTCCACTACTACAGCCAGGGCACCGACGTGCAGACCAACGGGTCGACGACCACCATGACCCTCACCCAGGGCGGCCAGTCGGACAAGCTGACCTTCGTCGTGGACGGGAGCTACGTGTCGCGCTTCTCCGCGGTCACCCCGACCGGTGACCTCGATCTGGTCATCTCGGACGTGGGGACCTCCCCGCCGGTGGCGCTCCCGGCCGGTGCCAAGGTGGTCGCCGCGCCCTCCGGGACCGGCACCCCGGGGTCCGGCACCTCCTCGGGCAGCGCGGGCTCGTCGTCCTGATCGGGGACGAGCGCCCCGTCGCCCCGCACCCGGTCGGGTCGGGCACAATGGCGGGATGACCCCCGACCTCGACGAGCTGCGGCGCCTGCGCCACGCCCGCGACCGGATGGACCGCGAGTACGCGCAGCCCCTCGATGTGCCCGGACTCGCCCGCACGGCCCTCATGTCGCCGGCGCACTTCAGCCGTCGCTTCCGGCAGGCGTACTCGGAGACGCCCTACTCGTACCTGATGACCCGCCGCATCGAGCGGGCGAAGGCGCTGCTGCGCCGCGGCGACCTGAGCGTGACCGACGTCTGCTTCGCGGTCGGCTGCGGGAGCCTCGGGTCCTTCTCCGCCCGCTTCACCGAGCTGGTCGGCGAGACGCCGAGCACGTACCGCGCCCGCGACCACCGCGACCTGCACACGATGCCCGGCTGCCAGACGATGGTGCTGACCCGACCGCGCCGCGACGCAAGCCGGCAGCGGGCGGAAGAGAGCAGTTTCGGAGAAGCATCCGTCGCCACATCCGCGTAGCGTCGATGGCATGACCGTTTCCCTCAGCGCTGTGCACGTCCTCGTCGACGACCCCGACGCCGCTCTGGCCTTCTACCGCGACGCCCTCGGGCTGACCGTGCAGAACGAGGTCGCCAGGGACGGCTTCCGCTGGGTCACGCTGGTCACCGACAGCCAGCCCGAGATCGGGATCGTGCTGTCGCAGCCGCATGCCGGTCGCTCGAAGGAGGACGGCGACGCCCTCGCCGCCCTCCTGGCCAAGGGAGAGCTGCGTGTCGTCCACCTCCGCTCGGACGACCTCGACGCGACGTTCGAGAAGGCGGCCGCGGCGCCGGGCGTCGAGGTGCTGCAGGAGCCCGCAAGCCAGCCCTGGGGTGTCCGAGACGGCGCGGTGCGCGATCCCGCGGGCAACCTGGTCCGGATCGAGCAGGGTTAGCAGGCCGATCCGGGGACCCGGTCGAGGGCCCGGTCGATCCGGTCCCTGAGAGAGCGGGCGGCCGATCCGGGATCGTCGGCGGTGGTCAGCCAGCGCACGGCCACGAAGTGCCGCGCTCCGATGCCGACCAGCGCGTCCACCCGGTCGGGGGTCACGCCCCCGGTCACCCACACCGGCAGGGGCGAGCGGGCGGTGGCGAGACCGATGTACCCGGGACCGGTGCCGGGGCGTCCCGGTTTGGTCGGGGTCGGCACGATCGGTCCGGCGGAGAGGTAGTCGACCGGGGCCGGCGCGACCGGCGGATCGGCTCCGGCGTCCCCGAGGGCGCGCCCGAGCTCATCGGGCGCGTGGGTCGACAGCCCGACGATCGAGTCCCGACCGACCAGGGCGCGCGCCGCAACGGCCGTGACGTCGTCCTGGCCGACGTGGACGCCGTCGGCTCCCACCTCGGCCGCCAGGTCGGGCCGATCGTTGAGGATGAACGGCACCCCGAGGTCGGCGCAGACCCGACGGAGCAGTTCCGCCCGGGCCACCAGCGCGGCGTCGGGAAGGTGTTTGTCGCGGAGTTGCACGACGTCCACGCCACCCTCCACGCAGCGACCGACGAACCGTGCAAGGTCGAGTCGATCGGGGGTGCAGAGGTAGAGCCGGCGGGTGTGGAGCTCCCAGCGCGAGGCGCCGTCGCCCGGTCCGCTCACCCAGGAGGGGAGGCCTTGGCCCGCGCCTCGGCCTTCGCCTGCTGCTTGAACCGGCGGACCTTGCTCATCGCCTCCGGCGAGTCGATGTCCGCCACCGAACGGAACGTGCCGGGCTCGCCGTAGGGACCGGCCGCCTCCTCCCAGCCCGGCGGCCGCACGCCGAGGCGCTTCCCGAGCAGTGCGACGAAGATCCGGGCCTTCTGGTCTCCGAACCCGGGCAGGGCCCGCAGGTTGCCCAGGAGCGTCTTCCCGTCCGGTGCCGAGGTCCAGATCGCGGCCGTGTCGCCGCCGTAGGTCGTCGTGATCTCGGCGCAGACCTGCTGGACCCGCCCGGCCATCGACCGCGGGAACCGGTGGAGGGCGGGCCTGGCCGCGAACGCCTCGACCAGCTCGTCGGGAGGCATGGCGGCGATCGCGGCCGGGTCGAGGTGTCCGCCGAGCCGCTCCCGGAGGTCGCTCGGGGACTTGAAGGCGCGCTCGAACGGGACCTGTTGATCGAGGACCATGCCGATGAGCAGCGCCAGCGGATCGGACGAGAGCAGCTCGTCCGCCTCGGGGATCCCGGTGAGCCAGAGCACGTCCGAGAGGCTAGCCGGGGTGCTCGGACCGGGGTCCCTGGGGCGGTCCGGGGGGAGCGCCGCTCAGATCGTCCAGGGGTCGACGGAGTCGCCGTCGATGCCGTACTTGGCGATCGCCTCGGACACCGTCCCCGAGGGGACCGTGTCGCCGGCCGCCAGCCCGTCGAGCACGGCGACCACCAGGTGGGCGGCGTCGATCTCGAAGTGGCGCCGGAGCACGTCTCGGGTGTCGGACCGGCCGAAGCCGTCGGTGCCGAGCGAGGTGAACCGGCGGGGCATCCAGCGCGCCACCTGGTCGGGGACGGCCCGGAGGAAGTCGGTCACCGCCACGATCGGCCCGTCCGCCCCGGCCAGGCACTCGGTCAGGTGGGGGGACCTCGGTCGGGACCCGGGATGCAGGCGGTTCCACCGCTCGACCGAGAGCGCCTCCTCCCGCAGCGCTTTGTACGAGGTCACCGACCAGGTCTCGGCGGACACCCCCCAGTCGTCGGCGAGCAGTCGGCGGGCTTCGGTCGCGGCCTGCCAGGTGGTGCCGGAGAACAGCAGGGTGGCCCGTGGCGCGCCGGATGCCTCCGGCCGACCGGCGACACCGGGCGTGAAGCCGGCGAACCGGTAGATGCCCCGGATCGTCCCGAGCCGTACCCGGGCCGCCTCGTCCGGGTCCGAGGGCAGCGCAGGCATCGGGTAGTTCTCGTTGTAGAGGGTGAGGTACCAGTAGCGGTCCTCGGGGTCGGGTCCGGTGAATCGGTGGATCCCCTCTTCCATGATGACGGCGACCTCGTAGGCGAACGCGGGGTCGTAGGCGGCCACGCTGGGGACGACCGAGGCGAGCAGCAGCGAGTGCCCGTCCTGGTGCTGGAGACCCTCGCCGTTGAGGGTGGTCCTGCCCGCGGTGCACCCGAGCAGGAACCCTCGGCCGCGGCTGTCGCCGAGCGCCCACAGCAGGTCGCCGACCCGCTGGAAGCCGAACATGGAATAGAAGAGGTAGCAGGGGATGAGGGATTCCCCCCAGGTGGCGTACGAGGTGGCGGCGGCGGTGAAGGTGGCCGTCGCGCCGGCCTCGGTGATCCCCTCCTCGAGGATCTGCCCGGTCGCGCTCTCGGCGTAGTGGAGCGGGAGGCCGGCGTCGACCGGGGTGTAGCGCTGCCCCTCCGAGGCGTAGATCTGGACCTCGCTGATGAGGGACTCGAGGCCGAAGGTCCGGGCCTCGTCGGGGATGATCGGCACGACCCGCCTCCCGATGGCCGGGTCGCGGGTCAGGGTGCGGAGCAGCCGGGCGAAGGCCATGGTGGTCGAGACCTCCTGGCGGCCGGAACCGGCGAGGAGGTCGGCGAAGGCGGCCGGGTCCGGTGCGGGCAACGGCGCGGCGCGCACCACCCGGCTCGGGAGCGGACCGCCGAGGGCCCGCCGACGTTCGGCGAGGTAGCGGCTGGCCGCGGAGTCGGGGGCGGGCCGGTAGTAGGGGGGTAGCTCGGCGTCGAGGTCCTCCTCGGCGATCTCCTCGTGGAGGAAGAGCCGGTCGCGCAGGGCGCGGAGCTGTGCCTTGGTCATCTTCTTGATCTGGTGGGTGGCGTTGCGCGACTCGATCTCCGGCCCGAGGGTCCACCCCTTGACGGTCTTGGCCAGGATGGCGGTCGGCGCCCCGACGTGCTCTGTGGCCGCCTGGTAGGCCGCGTAGAGCTTGCGGTAGTCGTGGCCGCCCCGGGGAAGGCTCTGGAGCTCCTCGTCGGTCCTGTCCTCGACCAGGGCGCGCAGGCGGGGATCCGGGCCGAAGAAGTGCTCGCGGATGTAGGCGCCGGACTCGGTGGCGAACTTCTGGAACTCGCCGTCGACCGTCGAGTTCATCTTGGCGAGCAGGACGCCGTCGACGTCCCGGGCCAGCAACTCGTCCCAGGTGCGGCCCCAGATCACCTTGATGACGTTCCATCCCGCTCCCCGGAACAGCGCCTCGAACTCCTGGATGACCTTGCCGTTGCCCCGCACCGGTCCGTCCAATCGCTGGAGGTTGCAGTTGACCACCAGGGTCAGGTTGTCGAGATGCTCCCGCCCGGCCATCCCGAGCAGGCCGACGGTCTCCGGCTCGTCGAACTCGCCGTCGCCGACGAAGCCCCAGACCCGGCTGCGGGTGGTGTCGGCCAGTCCTCGGGCCTCCAGGTACCGGCTCAGGTGGGCCTGGGCGATCGCGTTGAGCGGGCCGAGTCCCATCGAGACGGTCGGGTACTCCCAGAAGTCGGGCATGAGGCGGGGGTGGGGATACGAGGAGAGCCCGTTGCCACCCACCTCGAACCGGAAGTTGTCGAGCTGCTCCTCGCTCAGGCGCCCCTCGACGAACGCCCGTGCGTAGATGCCCGGGGAGGCGTGGCCCTGGAAGTAGACCTGGTCGCCGGGGGCCCCACCGTCCTTGCCGCGGAAGAAGTGGTTGAAGCCGACCTCGTAGAGGGCGGCCGAGCTCGCGTAGGTGGAGAGGTGTCCCCCGATCGCCTCCGAGCGGATGTTGGCGCGTACGACCATGACCGCGGCGTTCCAGCGGATGAAGGCCCGGATGCGACGTTCGAGGTGCTCGTCGCCCGGGAACTCGGGTTCCACGTCCGAGGGGATCGTGTTGACGTAGGGGGACGAGACGGTGGCCGGGAAGTCGACGTTGTTCTGCCCCGCCCGCTCGAGCAGCCGCATGAGGAGGTAGCGGGCCCGGTTCCGCCCCCGTGCGCGCACGATGTCGTCGAATCCCGCGAGCCACTCCCCGGTCTCCTCCGGGTCGATGTCGGGGATCTGGTGGGCCACGCCGTCGAAGAGCATCGCCACCATGCTCCCATCCGCACCCGCCGTGCAACAGTCATCCGTGTCAGGGATCCACCCCGCCCCTGCCCGTCGGGCATGCTGTCCCGGTGCACGCTGCCCCGTCGGCCGACCCGTCGGCCGATCCCGGCTCCCCGACCGTCGTGTACACCGACGGGTCCTGCCTGGGGAACCCGGGGCGCGGCGGGTGGGCATGGGCGGTCGACGGCGGACCCTCCGACTCCGGCGGCGAGGCGCACACGACCAACCAGCGGATGGAGGTGACCGCGGTGATCCGGGCGCTCGAGGCCCTGCCCGGCCCCGTGCACGTGATGAGCGACTCCGCCTACGTGGTCAACTGCTTCGAGCAGCGCTGGTGGGCCGGGTGGTTGCGCCGGGGATGGCGCACCTCACAGGGCAAGCCGGTCGCCAACCGGGATCTCTGGGAGACCCTTCTGGCCCTCGCCCTCGAAGCGGACCGGCCGGTCACCTTCGGGTGGGTCAAGGGCCACTCCGGCGACCGGATGAACGACGTGGTCGACCTGCTGGCCACCGAGGCGGCCGCCCGCCAGTAGCCCGACCGGTGTTGGCAGGGAGCCGCGCCTCTCGTAACCTGCTGGCATGGAGATCAACGGCAGCTCGGCAATCATCACGGGTGCGGCCTCCGGCCTCGGCGAGGCGACCGCGCGCAAGCTGGCGGCACTCGGTGCCCGGGTCACCGTGTTCGACCGCAACGAGGCGAGGGCGAAGGAGGTCGCGGCCGAGATCGGGGGATCGGCCAACGTGGTCGGAGGTGACGTGACCGACCCGGCCGACTGCCAGAAGGCGATCGACCAGGCCGCCGAGGGGGGCAACCTGCGGATCGCTGTCAACTGCGCCGGGACCGGGTGGGTCGGTCGGGTGATCAACCGCGACGGCTCACCCCACCCGCTCGAACCGTTCCAGTTCATCCAGAACCTCAACGTGACAGGGACCTTCAACGTCATGACCAGGGCCGCCTCGGTCATGTCCACCCTCGAGCCCCATGCCGACGGCGAGCGGGGGGTGATCGTCAACACCGCGTCGGTGGCGGCCTTCGACGGCCAGATCGGTCAGCTGGCCTACTCGGCCTCCAAGGGCGCGGTGGTCGGGATGACCCTGCCGGCCGCCCGCGACCTCGCCGTCGTCGGGATCCGGGTCCTCGCCATCGCCCCGGGCCTCTTCGACACGCCACTGCTGGCCATGCTCCCCGACGAGGCGCGCGGCGCGCTGGCCGAGTCGGTCAACTTCCCGAAACGCCTCGGCGACCCGGCCGAGTTCGGCGAGCTGGTCGCCCACATCGCCGCCAACAGGTACCTCAACGCCGAGGTCATCCGTCTCGACGGCGGCATCCGGATGCCGCCCAAGTAGGGAGCCGCCGGGTCGGCCAGGCCTCTCCGACTCCCCGGTGGGCTGAGACGGTAGGTTCGGTCTCACGATGTCAACCGGCTCCGCCTCGGCCTCCACCTCTCCCGTCGCCGAGGCCGGACCGGTCGCGACGGTCGATCCGATCATCCGGACCATCGGGCTGACCAAGGTCTACGCGGGATCGGGCGTTCGGGCGGTCGACGGCCTCGACCTGGTCGTCGGGACCGGCGAGATCTTCGGCCTGCTCGGTCCCAACGGGGCGGGCAAGACCACGACCGCGGGGATGCTGACCACCCGGGTGGTCCCGACCTCGGGCAAGGCCTACGTGGGAGGGATCGACGTCGTCGCCCACCCGGCGGTGGCGAAGCAGATCATCGGCATCGTGAGCCAGCAGAACACGTTGGACCGCCAGCTCACCGTCTGGGAGAACCTCTACTTCCACGGCCGGCTCTTCGGGATCCCGGCCAGGGAGTCGAGACGCACCGCGGACGAGCTCCTCGAGCTCTTCCAGCTCGACCGGTGGGCGGGGGCCTCGGTGTACGCGCTCTCGGGCGGGATGGCCCAGCGGTTGATGGTGGCACGGTCCATCTTTCACCGGCCGGCGGTTCTCTTCCTCGACGAACCGACCGCCGGACTCGACCCGCAGAGCAGGCTCGCCCTCTGGCAGACCCTCCGACTGCTCAACGCCGAGGGACAGACCATCCTGCTCACCACCCACTACATGGAAGAGGCCGACCAGCTCTGCGGCCGTGTGGCCATCATGGACCGCGGCCGGATCCTCGCCCTTGACGCGCCGGCGGCGCTCAAGAGCCAGATCGACGCAGACACCATCGTCACGGTGACCGCGCCCGGCGATCAGGCCGAGCTTGGCCGGGTGCTCACCGCGGCAGTCCCCGCGGTGACCCTCAGCCGGCCGGTCGAGGGTGGCGTCGAGCTGCACGTGCGGGGGAAGGACCGCCTACTGCCTTCGGTGGTGTCGGCGGCCGAGGAGGCCGGCTTCCCCGTCATCGACCTCTCGGTGTCCGAGCCCACCCTCGAGACCGTGTTCATCAACCTGACCGGAAAGGAGCTGCGGGAGGAATGACCGCAGTGGACCTCGAACCCTCCGGGGCCGCCCACGTCCCGGTGCGGACCACGCCGGCACGATCAGCCGTGGCGGCGAGCCGGATCGCGCTCTGGGCGCTCATCCTCCGGGACCTGGTCGTCCTCCGAAAGCACCTCTTCGAGTTCGTGGCGAGGACGCTCATCCAGCCGTTCCTGCTCTGCTTCGTCTTCCTCTACGTGTTCCCCAAGATCGGTCAGGGCATCGGGGGCGGCGGAGGCCCAGCGGCCGAGTCGGCGTTCGCCACCGTCCTGGTCCCCGGGGTGGTCGGCATCTCGATCCTGTTCCAGGGCGTCCAGTCGGTCGCTCTGACCATGTCCCAGGAGTTCGGATTCACCCGCGAGATCGAGGACCGGGTGCAGGCTCCGTGCCCGATCTGGCTGGTGGCCCTGGCCAAGGTGCTCTCCGGGGCGGTCCAGGGCCTCATCTCTGCCGCCCTCGTGCTGCCCATCGCATCGGTCGTCCACGCCAAGGGGGTCGAGGCCCATCTCAACCTGCACTGGTGGATCATCGTCACCATCGTCCCCCTCTCGTGCGTGATGATGGCCGCGCTCGGACTCCTCCTCGGGACCAGCTTCGAGCCCCGCAACATCGGCCTCATGTTCGGCTTCATCGTGCTCCCGGTGACCTTCCTCGGTGGCACCTACTACCAGTGGACCCGGTTGGCGCCGGTCAAGGTCGGCGGATGGCACTGGCTCCAGACGATCGTGCTGGTCAACCCGCTGCTGTACGTCAACGAGGGCATGCGGGCAGCGTTCACCGACGCGCCGCACATGCACCTCTACGTGGTCTACCCGGTGGTCGTGGCCTTCCTGAGCCTCTTCCTCGGGCTCGGGCTCCGCAATTTCCGCAGAAGGGTTCTCTCCTGAGCGGCGACCACCCGATCGACAACCGGCAGACCGCGGTCCGAGCCCCCGCGCGCTGAATTGGGCCGTGTACCGCGGCCGATAGGCTGGCTGCGAACAGCGACCGCGACGGCGCACCGTGACGTCCGATGGAGGTGGTACCCACGACACCCGAGGTGGGAAGTCAGCAGGCAACGCCGGGGGGAGTCGACACAGGGGCCGGGGCATCGGAGCACTTCGATGTGGTGATCATCGGCGGTGGCCCGGGAGGGTACGCAACCGCCCTCTACGCAGCGGCGGCGGGGATGTCGGTCGCCATCGTCGAACTGGACAAGGTCGGCGGCACCTGCCTTCACCGCGGTTGCGTGCCGGCAAAAGAGTTCCTGGAGACCGCATCCGTCTACCGGACGGTGAGCTCGGCATCGGAGTTCGGGATCTCCGGCGGTGCCGGTCCGTTCGAGCCGACGGTCGACTTCTCGGTGAGCCAGAAGCGCAAGCAGCAGGTCGTCGAGCAGCTCTTCAACGGCCTGGCCGGGCTCCTCAACGGCAGGGGGGTCACCATCTACGGCGGGAGCGGGACCCTGCTCGCCGACCGCCGGGTCCGCATCGCCGGCACCGACGGTGCGACCACCGAGATCAGCGGATCCGACGTCGTCCTCGCCGCCGGCTCGGTGCCGCGGACCATCCCCGGCTTCGATATCGACGGCACCGTGGTGCTGACCTCGGACGAGGTCCTCGCCCTCGACCGGCTCCCGGCTTCGGTGGCGGTCATCGGTGGAGGCGCGATCGGGTGCGAGTTCGCCTCCCTGTTCGCCGATCTCGGTACGTCGGTGACCGTCTTCGAAGCGCTACCCTCCATCCTGAGCGCCTGCGACGAGGACATGGCACGGGTCGTCGGTCGCTCGTTCCGGAAGCGCGGTGTCGATGTGAAGGCGGGTGTGGCACTCCACGGGCACACGCCCGCCGCCGGAGGTCGGGGCACGGTGATCTCCTTCGGCGACGGTGAGCAGTTGGAGGTCGAGGCGGTCGTTGTCTCGGTCGGACGCCGCCCCCGCACCGAGGGGCTGCTCTCCGACGGGACCGGCGTGGTGATCGACGGGGCGGGGTTCGTGGTCACCGATCGGTTCCTGCGCACTGCGGCGGATCGGGTGTGGGCAGTCGGCGACCTGGTTGCCGCAACCCCCCAGCTCGCCCACGTCGGGTTCGCCGAAGCGATCGTGGTGGTCAAGTCCATCCTCGGGGAGCCGGTCCTGCCGATCGACTACACCCGGGTGCCCTGGGCCATCTACTGCCACCCCGAAGTCGCGTTCGCAGGCCTCACCGAGGCACAGGCCAGGGCGGCCGGCATCGACGTGGTGGTCAAGAAGGACCCGTTCGGGGGGAACAGCCGGGCCCGGATCATCGGTGACACCGAAGGGATGGTCAAGATCGTGGCCGAGCGGCGCCCGGACGGCTCCACCGGCCGGATCCTCGGCGTCCACATGGTCGGACCGTGGGCCACCGAGCTGCTCGGAGCGGGATACCTGGCGGTCAACTGGGAGGCCACCGCGGAAGAGGTCGCCGAGTTCCTCCAGCCGCACCCTTCGCTGTCGGAGACGTTCGGCGAGACCATGCTGGCGCTGACCGGAAGGGGGCTGCACGTTGCCTGACGTGACCATGCCGCAGCTCGGCGAGACGGTGACCGAAGGAACCATCACCCGGTGGTTCAAGGCGGTCGGGGACACCGTGAGCCGGGACGAGCCGCTCTTCGAGGTCTCCACCGACAAGGTCGACTCCGAGGTGCCCTCCCCGGCCGACGGCGTGGTGACGTCGATCCTGGTCGAGGAAGGTGACACCGTCGACGTGGGCGCCACCCTGGCGGTGATCGACCCCGCCGGGACTGCCGCAGCCCCCGCTCCCGCCCCTGCACCGGCTCCCGCCCCTGCACCGGCTCCCGCCCCTGCAACAGAACCGGCCCCCGTCGCTCCTGCGGCCCCGGCTCCGGAGCGCACGCCTGCCCGGTCCGACCCCGCGCCTGCTCCGGCCGCGACCCGTTCTCCCGAGCTGTCCGACGAGCCGGTCGGCGGTGCGATCCCACCTGTCGCCAGCGCCCCAGCCCCGCGGTCGACCCCTTCGCCCCCGGTGTCGTCAGGACCAGGCGGACGATCCGGACAGCCCCCGGTGTCCTTCGGGAACGGCGCGCCGGATCTCGTGCTCTCGCCGGTGGTCCGCAGGCTCCTCGCCGACCATCGGATCGACCCGTCGACCATCCGCGGCACCGGTCTCGAGGGAAGGATCACCCGGGGGGATGTCGAGGCGGTGATCGCCGCGGAGGAGGGGACTGCCACCGACCCGTTCCCGGTTCCGAGCATCGCCGACGGGGCGGAACCTCGGACCGCACCTCCGGCCCCACCCCCCGCACCTCCGGCCCCACCTCCACCTCCCGCCACCCCCGGCCCACCGCTCGCACCCCCCGCTCCGGCGGCACCGCCCGCACCTGCGCCGCCGCTCAGCGAGGACGCCGATGCCGTCCGCGCCGGGGCGCGCGACGAGGTCGTGCCGTTCACCAACATCCGCCGGCGGACGGCTGAGCACATGGTCCGTTCGAAGGCTGTCTCCCCTCACACCCTCATGGTCAAGGAGATCGACTACGAGCGCGTCGAACAGGTGCGGCGCGCCCACGGCGACCGGTTCCGGGACGAGGAGGGGTTCGGTCTGACCTACCTCCCCTTCGCTGCGCGGGCCGCGGTGGATGCCCTCGCCGACTACCCGCGACTCAACGCATCGGTCGGGGACGATGCCCTGATCGTGCACCATGACATCAACCTCGGCATCGCGGTGGACCTCGACAACCAGGGACTGATCGTCCCGGTCGTCCACAACGCCGAGGAGCTCAACCTGAGGGGAATGGCCCGTCGGATCCGGGACGTCGCCGACCGGGCCCGGAACAAGCGTCTGAGCCTCGACGACATCAGCGGTGGGACCTTCTCCATCACCAATGCCGGGCCCTTCGGCACGCTCATCACCGGAGCGATCATCAACCAGCCGCAGGTGGCGATCCTCTCGACCGACGGCGTGAGCCGCAAGCCGGTGGTGATCGAGCTCCCGGACGGGACCGAGTCGATCGGCATCCACTCGGTCGGCCTGGTCGCCATGAACTTCGACCACCGTGCCGTCGACGGGGCCTACGTGGCGAGGTTCCTCTCCCGCCTCGCGGAGATCCTCGACGACCGTGACTGGGCCGGCGAGCTCTAGCACGGACCCGATGGCCTCCCTCCCACTCCGGGACCACCGGGGCGTCGGCCCATGAGGGCCCGGTGGCTCGGCACGGTGCCCTACGCCGAGGCGCTGGACCTCCAGCGTGCCATCGCCCGACGCGCGCAGGAGGACTACCTGCTGCTGCTGGAACACCCTCCGGTGTACACGATGGGTGCCCACGCCGACCCGGCCAACGTGCTCTCCGACCCGGCCGCGGTCGGTGCCGACCTCGTCCCGGTCGACCGCGGAGGGGACGTCACGTATCACGGTCCCGGGCAGCTGGTCGGCTACCCGGTCCGTTCCGTCGGCCGGGGACCACACCGGGGACCCGACCATGTCCGCGACGTCGAGCAGGTGGTCATCGGGAGCCTGGTCTCCCTCGGCCTTCCGCCCGACCGGGTCGGCCGGCTCCCCGGCTACCCGGGCGTCTGGGTCGGCCTCGGCGACCAGCGGCCCGGGATGCCCGGTCCCCGAAAGATCGCGGCTGTCGGGGTGCGGACGGCACGTGGGCGGACCACCCACGGCTTCGCACTCAACGTCTCGACCGACCTCACCCGGTTCGACCGCATCGTGCCCTGCGGCCTCACCGATCGTCCGGTCACCTCGCTCGCGGCAGAGGGCTACGACCTCCCGATGTCGGCCGTGGTCGACGGTGTGATCGAGTCGGCCCGCGCCGTCTGGGGTCCGGTGGACGATCTGCAGCGGGTGACCGACGGGAGGCAGGGGACCCCCGCGCGGCCGGTGCCGGTCGCACTCGGCCGCACGCCCGAGGCCGGGAGCCCCCTCGAACGGCGGCTGCTGCGTTCGGGCGTCGACCCTGCGGCCGGTCTGCCCCTCTCCACCCGCAAGCCGGAGTGGCTGCGGGTGACCGCCCGGATGGGCGGCGACTACCTCGGCCTCCAGCAGCAGCTGCGCGGCCGCGGGCTGGTCACCGTGTGCGAGGAGGCCGGGTGTCCCAACATCTACGAGTGCTGGTCCGACGGCACGGCCACGTTCATGATCAACGGCTCGCGCTGCACGCGCTCCTGCGGCTTCTGCCAGGTCGACACCGCCCACCCGCATCCGCTGGACGGCGCTGAACCCGAACAGGTGGCCGACGCGGTCGCCCGGATGCGCCTCGCCCACGCGGTGATCACCGCCGTCGCCCGCGACGACCTCGCCGACGGGGGTGCAGCGGCCTTCGCCGAGACCATCGCCGCGGTCCGGCGGCGGAGCCCGGGGACCTCGATCGAGGTGCTCGTCCCCGACTGCAAGGGCGATGCCACCTCGTTGCGGGTCATCCTCGAGGCCCGCCCGGACGTGCTCAACCACAACATCGAGACGGTCGCCCGGCTGCAGCGGGCGGTTCGCCCCTCGGCCGGCTATGCCCGCAGCCTCACCGTGCTGGCGCGGGCGAAGAGCGCCGGGCTCACCACCAAGTCGGGGTTGATCCTCGGCATGGGCGAGCGCGAGGACGAGGTGCTCGCCACGCTGGCAGACCTGCGCGCGGTGGGGGTGGACGTGGTGACCCTCGGGCAGTACCTGCGCCCGAGCCGCGACCACCTGCCGGTCGCCCGCTGGTGGGCCCCCGAGGAGTTCGACCGCCTGCGGGAGGCCGGCATGGCCCTCGGGCTCACCCACGTGCAGGCCTCACCCCTCACCCGTTCGAGCTACCACGCCAGGGACGCCGCTGCGCAGGCGAAGGGCGACCACGCACCGGGAGCGGTGGCGACGGTACCGGTCGGATGACCAGCTCGTGACCACCGGCAGCGGATCGGTCGTCGACGCCCATCGCTCCCGACTGGGTCGTGTGCGGTCCCGCATGGAGGAGCTCGGCGTGGACGCCCTGCTCCTTTCGCACGGTGCGGACCTGCCCTGGTTGACCGGGTACCGAGCCATGCCGCTCGAGCGGCTCACGCTTCTGGTCCTTCCGCAGGAGGGTGATCCGGTGCTGGTCGTGCCCCGGCTCGAGGCCCCGCGGGTGCCGGACGCCGGCGGGTTGTTCGCGGTCGAGCCCTGGTCGGATTCCGAGGACCCGCTGCTTCTCGTCGAGCGGATGCTGCGCCGCCCGCAGAAGTCACGTCTCGGCATCTCGGACCGGGCCTGGGCCACCACCCTGCTCGGACTCCAGCGCCGGTTGCCCGGAGCCGAGTGGGTCGAGGCGTCCCGGGTGACCGCACCGGTCCGCGCGGTGAAGGACGACCAGGAGATCGCGGCCCTGGCCGCCGCTGCCGCGGCGGCCGACCGGGTGGCCGCGGCGCTGCAGGCAGGGGTGGTTCCGCTGGTGGGGCAGACCGAGGCCCACGTCTCGACCGAGATCGCCTCCCTGCTGGTCGCCGAGGGCCACAGCCACGTCAACTTCGCGATCGTCGGAAGCGGGCCCAACGCGGCCAGCCCGCACCACGAACCCGGAGACAGGGTCATCGGTCGGGACGAGACGGTCGTGTGCGACTTCGGGGGCATTCTCTCGCTCGGCGGCGGCGTCGGGTACTGCTCCGACATCACCCGCACGCTCGTGACCGGTCCGCCGTCCGACGAGATCCGACGGTGCTACGACGTCCTCCACGCCGCCCAACAGGCCGCGGTCGGCGCCGCCCGGGCCGGTACGACCGCCGAGCAGGTCGACCGGGTGGCCAGGGGGATCATCGAGGAGGCCGGTCTCGGTGAGCTGTTCATCCATCGCACCGGTCACGGGATCGGAATCGAAGAGCACGAGGATCCCTACCTGGTCGCAGGCAACGCCGACGAGCTCCGGCCCGGGCACGCCTTCTCGGTCGAGCCCGGCATCTACCGGCCTGGGCGCTACGGGATGCGCCTCGAGGACATCGTCGTCGTGGCGCCGGACGGGTCACCCGAGCCGCTCAACCTCGTAGACCACCGCCTCACGGTCGTCGAGGCCTGAGGGGGCTCGGTGGATCTGGGCATCGAGGGGAAGGTGGCCCTGGTCACCGCCGGGTCGAAGGGGCTCGGGCGGGCCGCGGCGATCGCACTGGCCGGCGAGGGCGCGAAGATCGTGCTGTCGGGGCGCGACGGGGAAACTCTGGAGGACACCGGCCGGGCCATCGCCGGGCTCGGGGGCGAGGTGGCCACCCTGTCCGGCGACGTGACCGACCCCGCCGAGCCCGCGCGTCTGGCGGAGACCGCGCTCTCCCGCTTCGGAGGCCTGGACATCCTCGTGGCCAACGCGGGCGGGCCGCCGCCCGGCCGGGCGCTGGAGGTCGGGGAGGACGATCTGTGGTCCGCGCTCAACGCCAATCTGATGACCTCGGTCCGACTGGTGCAAGAGGCACTCCCCCCGATGCGTGCCGCCGGATGGGGACGGATCTGCTGCATCACCTCCTACACGGTGGTGCAGCCCGCTCCGGTCCTCGCGCTCTCCAACACGGCCAGGGTCGGGCTGTGGGGGTGGTCGAAGACCGCCGCCCAGGATCTCGCCGCAGAGGGGAGTGGGATCACTCTCAACCTGGTGTGCCCTGGCCCGCACGCCACCGACCGGATGACGCAGCTCGGGGGATCGGGCCCGATGGGCGATCCCGCCGACCTCGGTGCGGTGATCGCCTTCCTCTGCTCACGACAGGCCGCCTTCGTCAACGGCGCTGCGGTCGTGGTGGACGGCGGCCTGACCCTGGCCCTGTGACGTTGGTGGCCCCGTCCGGTGCCGACCGTCGGAGTGAACACGAAGACCGTGAGCAAGATCCGGACAAAGGAGGATGAGGATGATCACGCAGCTCGACGGCATGCCTTCCGGGGTCATCGGGTTCGAAGCCGAAGGAGAGATCCGGGCCGAGGACTACCGGGACGTCGTCCTTCCCGCGCTCGAACAAGCGGCGAAGGACGGTGAGGTCCGCTTCTTGATCGTGATGCGCGACTTCCAAGGGATGTCGGGCGGTGCCCTGTGGCAAGACCTCAAGGTGGGCATCGAGCACCTCCGGGCCTGGAAGCGGATCGCCCTGGTGACCGACATCGGGTGGATGACCCACCTGACGGACCTGTTCGGGTGGATGACCCCGGGGGAGACCAAGGTCTTCCCGCTGGCCGCTCTCGACGAGGCCAAAGCATGGGTCGGCGGGTGAGCGACGGCTGATTCCCCGTGCGGCCGTCAGCGGCGCGGCGCCGGAGGCGGAGGCACCTCCAACAGCGGGATCCGCCCCCCGGAAGAGGGCGGCGGGGGCGGCGGCGGTGGTGGCGCTGAGGGGGGCGGCGGAGGCGGTGGCGGGGGTGGTGGTGGCGCTGCGTCGGTCTCGGCCTCCGGGACCGGGACCGGGGGTCGCAACCGCTCGGCCTCGACCGGGTCGAAGGCACGCACGAACTCGGTGTCGCCGGAACCGGGGTGCTGGGGAATCGATGGGGTCGGTCGGGAGCGGCCACGCTCCGCCTTCGGTGCGACGAAGCTCGGAGCCAGGGAACCCGACCCGTCCGCTTCGGTCTCGACGACGGGCCCACCGCCCTGCAACCCGTAGTGGGCGGCGTCCCGGTCGAAGTACCCGACTGCGGCCGCCCGTCGTTTCTTCCGGTCGGCCGACCGGACGGACCGGAGCACCAGCAGGATGACGGCAAGGACCGCGGCGATGGCCAGGACGAGGATCTCCAGACGGCCCCAATTGGTGCCGGTGGTCCCGCCCACCAGGGACATGATCATCTGCATCCGATTCCATCGTACCGGTGGATGTGCGGTTGCGCACTGATCGTCATCGGACCGGGAAGCGCGTGGATCGCAGCGACGACGGTGGCGGAGGCAGGTCGTGCTCGCCCCGGCCTGGCAAGGTCTCCCCTTCTGGGAGCGGGGTCGAGACGAGCTCGGGGACCGACCGAGGCCGACCCGGGCGGGCGCCGGCCGGGTCAGGGGTCACCGCCCCGAACGCGGTGAGCACACCCCCGGGACCCCACGGGTCAGGCATGGCGTCGACTGCCCCCGACCGCCGTCGCCGGCGCGCGGCGCCCCACCCGGTCACACCCGCGACGACCGCCAGCGCGGCGAGCAGACCGGCCCGACCCCAGCTGGGTCGCAGCGCCGCGGCGCGCGTGTCAGCCGGGACGGCGGGTGGCGGTGCCCGGTGTCGGACCGGCGGCGGTTTCGGGGGGAGGGCACGCCGGACCGACGCGGACTCGAGGTACGCCACGTCGATGGTCTCCGTCGGGCTGATGCGGGCGGTGTTGGCGGGTGCGGCGGACGATGCGGCCTGGATCGCGGTCACGAACGGTCCGGTGGCGAAGACCACCACCTGCTCGAGTGCCTCCACCGGCTGGGTCACCGTGACCGTGGCTCCAACCGCGCCGGGGATGCTCGGGACGTCGAAGGGGACCGCGCTCCCGGGTGCCTGGTAGGGGGCGACCAGCCCTGCGGCGAACAGACGCGCCGCGGCCGGGTCGCCGATGCGGAAGAGGAGCACCGCGAGGTCGTTGGCACCCTTCCCGGGCCCGCTGGTGTCGTTCCACAGCCGGATCGAGGCACCGAACCCTGGGCGGGCGGCGAGCGCGGTGAACTGCGCCTGGGCCTCGGCGGGATCCGAGGACTGGGCGGCGAAGGTCTCAGCGGTGAGCGGCCCGTTGGTGGGCCCGGGCGCCGCCGCCGTGAACCCTGGGAAGCCGGGATCGGCGATGAGGGTCCCGAGGTCCGAGCCCGGTGTGGTGGTCACGGTCGTCGAGCTGGCAGGGGCGCGGGCCGTCGTCGACGGGGAGCCGCCGGGGACAGGAGCGGCTACTGCGGGCAGGTCCATGACCGATGGCGTGGCCGACAGCACGAACCCGAGGACCGCCGCGAGCGGCACCCGGCACCGTCGATGTGGACCGCCGATCACACCGGAGAGCGTGGCCGATCCAGACCCGCTCCGGTGGGATGGCGGGGCGCCCGCCTCGCTCTCCGTCAGGCGACGAAGTACTTGGCCTGGGGGTGGTGGCAGATGATCGCGGTCGTCGTCTGCTCGGGCTGGAGCTGGAATCCCTCGCTCAGTTCCACGCCGATCCGATCGGCGGACAGCAGGTCGACGACCTTGGCGTTGTCCTCGAGATCGGGGCACGCCGGGTAGCCCCAGGAGTAGCGGCCGCCGCGGTACTTCTGGCGGAACAGTCCGGTCAGGGTCGGACCGTCCTCAGCTTCGAACCCGAGCTCCTCGCGGATCCGGCGGTGCCAGTACTCGGCCAGGGCTTCGGCCATCTCGACGCCCAGCCCGTGGAGGTAGAGGTAGTTCCGGTACTGGTTGGCCTCCTTCAGGCGCGCCGCCTCCTCGGTGACCCGTGGACCCATGGTCACCACCATGAAGCTGGCCCAGTCCGGCTCCCCGGAGTCGATGGACCGGAAGAAGTCGCTGATGCACAGCCAGGGCGACTCGGTCTGGCGGGGAAACGCGTATCGCATGAGCTCCTCGCGCCTGCTCTCGTCCTCGAAGAGCACGAGGTCGTCCCCGTCGGCGTTGGCCGCAAAATGGCCCCAGGCCACTTGCGGGATGAGGAACTGCCCGGCCTTGGCCGTGGCCAGCTGCTCGCGCAACAGGGCCCGGACCCGGTCCTTGAAGGCGTTGTCGTCGTTCTTTTCCTCGCCCTCGGGTCGGAAGCCCCACTGGTTGCGGAAGAGTGCCGTCTCGTTGAGATAGGCCGCAATCTCGTCGACGGGTATCCCTTTGGCCACCCTGCTGCCCAGGAACGGCGGCTCGAAGGTGGGGTTGTCCGTGGCCACCTCGGGCGAGCGGGCAGGCAGGGCCTCTCCTCGTGCCAGCGCCGCTTCTGCCGCCTGCTTGCGCAGCTCGCTCTTGCGCGGGCCGATGTCCCGGCCCCCGATGGCCGTCCCGAACTCCGGATCGTCCTCGCCGGTGCGGGTGAGCTCGACCAGCCGGTCCATCGTGCGCAGGCCCTCGAATGCGTCCTTTCCGTAGAAGAGGCGTCCCTGGTACACCTGCCGCAGGTCGCGCTCGACGTAGGTACGGGTGAGGGCGGCCCCGCCCAGGATGACCGGGATGTGGGCCAGGCCCCGCCGGTTGAGCTCCTCCAAATTGTCGCGCATGATCAGGGTGGACTTGACCAGCAGCCCGCTCATCCCGATGGCGTCGGCGCCGCTCTCCTCCGCCGCGGTCACCAGCTCGTTGATCCCGATCTTGATGCCCAGGTTCTTGACCGTGTAGCCGTTGTTGGTGAGGATGATGTCGACCAGGTTCTTCCCGATGTCGTGCACATCGCCCTTCACGGTTGCCAGGACCATCACGCCCTTGCCACCCTGGTCGGCCTTCTCCATGTGGGGCTCGAGGTAGGCAACGGCCGCCTTCATGGTCTCGGCGGAGCCGAGCACGAAGGGGAGCTGCATCTCCCCGGAGGCGAACCGCTCGCCCACGGTCTTCATGCCGGCCAGCAGGAAATCGTTGATGATCACCAGCGGGGTGTGGCCGTCGGCCATGGCCTCGTCCAGGTCGGCCTCGATGCCGTTGCGGTCACCGTCGATGATCCGGTGCTCGAGGCGCCGGTCGACGGTCCATCCCGAACGGTCCTCTCCCGCCGAGGCGGCAGCGGCGGAGACCCCCTCGAAGAGGGCCAGCAGCTCGGTGAGCGGGTCGTACCCCTCGTGGCGGCGGTCGTAGACGAGATCCAGGCAGACCTCGCGGGCCCGGTCGTCGATCTTGGCCAGGGGCAGGATCTTGGACGCGTGCACGATGGCAGCGTCGAGCCCCGCCTCGACGCACTCGTGCAGGAAGACCGAGTTCAACACCTGGCGGGCGGCGGGATTGAGGCCGAAGGAGACGTTGGAGAGCCCGAGCACGGTGTAGACGCCGGGAAGCTCGGCCTTGATCCGACGGATACCCTCGATGGTCTCGATGCCGTCCTTCCGGCTCTCCTCCATACCGGTGGACAGCGGGAGCGCAAGGGGGTCGAAGATGAGATCCTCGGGCCGCAGACCGTAGCGTCCGACCGCGATGTCGTGAATTGCTCGGGCCGCCCGCAGCTTCCATTCGGCGGTGCGCGCCTGTCCCTCGGTGTCGATGCAGGTGCAGACCACCGCCGCGCCGAACTCCTTGGCCAGGGCGAGGAACGAGTCGAGCCTGGTGCCTTCGTCGTCCCCCTCTTCGAGGTTGACCGAATTGATGACGGCCCGACCGCCGATCCAGGACAGCGCGGTCTCGATCACCGGCGCCTCGGTCGAGTCGACCATCAGCGGCACGGTCGACTGGGTGCAGAACCGGGATGCGACCTCCTCCATGTCGGCGACGCCGTCGGCGCCTGTGTAGTCGACACAGACGTCGATCAGATGCGCTCCCTCCTTGACCTGGTCACGTGCCATGGTCACGCAGGTGTCCCAGTCCTCGTCGAGCATCGCCTCGCGGAACCGCTTCGACCCGTTGGCATTGGTGCGTTCGCCGATCACCAGGAAGGAGGTGTCCTGGTGGAAGGGAACGGACGTGTAGATGGATGCAGCCCCGGGTTCGGGGCGCGGCCGGCGGGTGGCCGGGGCGAGATCGCGACAGGCGGCCACCACGGCTGCCAGGTGAGCCGGTGTGGTGCCGCAGCAGCCCCCGATGACCGACACGCCGAGTTCGCCGACGAACTGGCGATGGAATTCGGCCAGCTGATCGGGGGTGAGGTCGTAGTGCATGGCTCCGTCGACCACCGAGGGCAGTCCGGCGTTGGGCTGGCAGCTGATCGGGACCGCGGCCTGGGCCGAGAGGTGGCGCAGCGGCTCGAACATCTCGGCCGGTCCGGTCGCGCAGTTGAGGCCGATCACGTCGACGTCCATGGCCGAAAGGGCGACCAGGGCGGCTCCGATCTCGGTGCCCGGGAGCATGGTGCCGGTGAGCTCGATGGTGACCTGCACCTGGACGGGCACCTCCCTGCCCGCAACAGCCATGGCGCGGCGGACGCCGGTGATGGCCGCCTTGGCCTGGAGCAGGTCGAAGACGGTCTCGACGACGAACAGGTCGACGCCCCCCTCGAGGAGGGCGGTCGCCTGGTCCCGGTAGGCATCCCGGAGGTCGGCGTAGCGGATCTGGCCGAGGGTCGGGAACTTGGTCCCGGGCCCGAGGTTGCCGGCCACCCAGCGCGGGCGCTCCGTCGTCGCATAGTCGTCTGCCGCCTCCCGGGCGAGGCGGGCGGCGGCCAGGTTGAGCTCGTGGACCCGGTGCTCCTGGCCGTACTCGGCCAGGACCGGTGCGAACGCACCGAAGGCGTCGGTCTCCACGACATCACACCCCACCTCGAGGAACGAGCGGTGGACGCCCGCGACGATGTCGGGCCGGGTCACCACCAGCAGTTCGTTGCACCCTTCGAGGTCGGGCCCACCGAAGTCATCGGCGGTCAGCCCGGCGAGCTGCAGGTTGGTCCCCATCGCGCCGTCGAAGATCACGACGCGTTCGGTGACGGCGCGGAGGTAGCTCGACTCGGCGAGAGGGACGGCCATAGCCCCTCAAGGGTACCGGCGCGGACGTGCGGCTGGGACCGGCAACCGGGCGGGAGGGCCGGTGACCGGATTCGGTTCGTTAGCATCGGTCGGGTGAACGCACCGTGCTGAGGATCTACACGAGGACCGGCGACGACGGGACCACCGGGCTCCTCTACGGCGGTCGTGTGCGCAAGGACGACCCGGTCATGGAGCTGACCGGGACCGTGGACGAGGCCCAGGCGACCATCGGCATGGCCCGTGCCGAGACGGTCCCGGGATCCGAGCTCGACGAGCTGCTGACCCTCCTCGAGCGGGAGCTCTACGTGCTGATGGCCGAGGTGGCCACCGATCCGGCGCACCGGCCGAAGCTCGTCGCGGGCACGACGCTGGTCACCGAGGGGATGGTGGAGGCCCTCGAGGGGAGGATCGACGAGCTCATCGGTCAGGTCGAGTTGCCGCCCGACTTCGTGGTGCCGGGAGCCAACCGTGCCTCGGCCGCGCTCGACCTGGCCCGGACCGTGGTGCGCCGGGCCGAACGCCTCGTCGTCGCGGCGCCCATCGAGGGCTCGCTGGTCGGCCGCTATCTCAACCGGCTCTCGGACCTCCTCTGGGCCCTGGCCCGGTGGGCCGAGGGCGCCGAGCACGTGCTGGCCCGCGGCGAGCCCCGCCGGACCCGACGGAGGGGGTCACCGGACACCGGCGCGGTTGCCGACGATCCCGGTTGACCCCCTCTGACGCCCATCGAACGACGACCGAACAGGAGCAACGACGCCGTGATCCGAGTCACCGCACCCTCGACGACCGATCCACAGGACGACCCGGCGGCCGTCGGTGTGCCCGTGCATGCCGCGGAGGACGGACCGGTGCTCGCCGTCGACCCCGGCGGCGTGCCCGGTGTGGCGCTGCCGGAATCGCTCGACCCGACCTGGTGTGAGCGCCAGGGCTTCTCCGGGAAGGTCGGCCAGACACTGGTCCTCCGCGCGGTGGCTGCGGCCGGACCGGGCGGTCCGGCCGGTCCCGATCTGGTCCTGGTCGGGCTGGGCGAGCACGAGCTGTATGCCGGCGATCCCGGCCTCGAGTCGCTGCGACGCGCATCGGCCGCCTTCGTCCGGGCGGCCGGACGCGGCGGGATGGCCCGGTTGGTCGTGGTCCCGCCCGACGGACGAGGGATCGATGACGCTGCGGCGGCAGCGGCCGAGGGGGGCGCGCTTGCCGCCTACCGCTACGACGAGTTCCGGAGCTCGGACCCTCCGCCGGGGCTCGGTGAGCTCGCGCTCACCGCCGGTCCAGATGCGGACACCACCGCCCTCTCCGCCGGGACGGCCCGTGGTGCCCGGGTGGCCGAGGCGGTGGCGTTCGCCCGCGACCTGGTCAACGAGCCGGCCGGCTCGCTGACCCCGGAACGGTTCGCCGAGGTGGTGGTCGACCGGTTCGCCTCCGTGCCGGGTGTGACGATCGAGGTCTGGGACGAGCACCGCATCGCGGAGGAGCGTCTCGGCGGCCTGCTCGGCGTTGCTGCCGGTTCGGTCCGGCCGCCGCGCATGGTCCACATCGAGTTCCGGCCCGCAGATCCGTGGACGTTCGACGGCCGGGTTCCCCGTCTGGCCCTGGTCGGCAAGGGGATCACCTTCGACTCCGGCGGACTCTCGCTGAAGACGGCGGGCGGCATGGAGACCATGAAGACCGACATGGGTGGGGCCGCCGCCGTGGTGGCAGCTGTCGACGCGGCGGCGGCGCTCGGCGGCCGGTTGCCCCTCAGCGCGTGGATACCGCTGACCGAGAACATGCCGAGCGGGTCCGCCACCAAGCCCGGCGACGTGCTTACCGCGCGCAACGGCAAGACCATCGAGGTGCTCAACACGGACGCCGAGGGCCGCCTGGTGCTGGCCGACGGGCTCTCGCTCGCAGCGGAGGGCGGACCCGACGCCATCGTGGACCTGGCCACCCTCACCGGCGCCGCCGTGGTGGCGCTGGGCAAGGAGATCGCCGGTCTGCTCGCCAACGACGACGAGCTCCGGGCCGAGGTGCAGGCGGCCGGCGACCGTTCCGGCGAGCCGTCGTGGCCGCTGCCGCTGCCCGACGACTACCGCCCGCACATCGAGTCCGAGGTGGCGGACATGCGCAACGTTGGGCGCAGCGGTCAGGCGGGGACCATCTCGGCGGCACTGCTGCTGCGCGAGTTCGTGGGGGACGTTCCCTGGGCCCACCTCGACATCGCCGGCCCGTCGCGGGCCGAGGAGCAACGCGGGTACCTCACCAAAGGAGCGACCGGGTTCGGGACCCGCACGCTGGTGGCCCTGATCACCTCGGAGCCGTTCGCCCGCTCGCTGGCGGCGCGTGCGGCCGGCTGAACGGGAACCACCCGACCCGGCGATCGCGGGTCTCCGTCCACTACCGTTCCTCGGGTGAAGATCGCCGTCCTCGGGGGAGGGTCGTGGGGGACGACGATGGCCTCGCTCATCGCACCGAGGCACGACACCGTCCTCTGGGCGCGCGACCCCGAGGTGGCGCGCGCGGTGCGCGACCAGCACCGCAACCCGAACTACCTGCCCGGGTTCGATCTCGCCCGGGAGCTCCACGCGACGTCCGACCTCGAGGAGGCGGTGTGCGCCGCCGACCTGGTGGTGGTCGGGGTGCCGGTCTCGGGCTTCCGCAAGGTGGTCGAGGCGACGGCCGGGTGCATGCGACCCTGGATCCCGGTGGTCAGCCTGTCCAAGGGCCTCGAGCGGGGCACCCTGCTCCGGATGACCGAGGTGATCCGCGAGGTGGTGCCCGGACACCCGGTGGCCGCGCTCAGCGGCCCCAACATCGCCCGCGAGATCCTCGAGGGCAAGGCGGCCGCCGCGGTCGTCGCGACCGAGGACCTCGAGGTCGCCGGCGCCATCCAGAAGGTGGTCACCCGCGGCGTGTTCCGCGTGTACGTCAACGACGACGTGATCGGCTGCGAGATGGGCGGCGCCCTCAAGAACGTGATCGCCATCGCCGCCGGCATCGGCGAGGGACTGGGCGTCGGGGACAACACGAGGGCGGCGGTCATGTCCCGCGGCCTCGCCGAGCTGACCCGGTTGGGCGAGGCGATGGGTGCGAGGCCGGCCACCTTCGCCGGGCTGGCGGGGATGGGGGACCTCATCGCGACCTGCATGAGCCCGCACAGCCGCAACCGGGCGGTGGGTGAGCAGCTCGGCAGGGGCCGGCCGCTGGACGAGATCCTCGCCGACATGCACATGGTGGCCGAGGGTGTGCGAACGGCCACGGTCGCGCTCGAGCTGGCCGAGCGGTACGGGCTCGAGCTCCCCATCTGCGGGATGATCGACAAGGTGGTCAGGGGCGAGATCGAACCGCCCGACGCGTACTGGGGGCTCACCCCTGCCGGTCACGAGGCGGAGCCCGGCTGAGCCGCCCCACCGGGGACCGGCCGGGTAGGCGTCGCGTCCCTTGCCGCCCGGAACGCCACCGCCGGGTGGAAGCGCCAGGAGAAGAGGGCCCGCTCGATCGCGCCGCGGTCGTGTCCGGCTGCCGCCAGTCCGACCGCCAGCCGCCCGGCACGGCGGCGCATCTGCTCGGGCTCGGACAGCCGCCGCTCGGCGAGCCACCGGCGGTGGCTCTGCTGCAGCGAGTCGGGCAGCCGGCTCGCGTGGCGGAGCGGCAGGGGAGGGACAGCCGTGCGCACCGCCAACTCCTCCGCCCCCTGGGCCCGGGCCAGGTCGTAGATGCACAACCGACTCAACGCGCGGCGGAACGGGGCGTTCCTCCCGACGCGGTCGCCGAGCCCGAGGGCGCGGGCGGTCTCGGCGAGATGGAGGTCGAAGCCGTCACCGTGGACCTCGAGCCCGTAGAAGAGGCGGCGGAGCAGCCACGTGGTCGACGGGCCGATCACCGGGAGCCAGTAGAGCTCGACATAGCGGCCGCAGGGGTGGACGCCGTGCGGATCGGCCACCGGGTCGACCCAGGTGACGATGCGCAGCCGTTCGGCGCTGCCGACGTCGAGCGACCGCCGGCGACGGACGGTGTGGGGCGATGGTGGCAGCGGGATGACGTGTGAGCTGGGCACGGTGTCTCCTCGGGGCGGGGATCGGGTGTCGTTCGTCACGGGACCGGGCGAACCGACTCGCAGAGCGTGCGCGGCCGTGCTTGCCCGCCACCTTGCCGGGGAGCTACCCGATCGACGCCCAGGTGCCGCGGTGCACGCTGTCGGCGAGCGTGCGCCGCGGGCGCGATGCCGACGTCGACGGCCGGTCGGGACGGGCGGCCTCGCCGAGCAGGACCGCGCCGAGCCACCGCATGCGGTCGGGGACGCCGAGCACCTCTCGCAATCGCGCCTCGCCGCGGAAATTCCCGAGGAAGGCGGCTCCGATCCCGCGGTCGACCGCGCCGAGCAGGAGGGTCATCACGACGAACGCGGCGTCCACGTGCCAGAAGGGGACCACCCAGTCCAGCGCCCGGTCCCCGGCCTCCCGGTCCGTCGCCTTGTCCGGCTCCCGGTAGCGCTCGGCGTAGGCGTCCGGGTCGGAGAAGGGGAGTACCACGACCGGGGCCCGGGAGAGCCCCTCGAACCGCCGCGAGCGGGCGCGCCACACCTCGTCGGTGGTGGCCGCCCAGAACCGCCCGGTCTCGGTCGGCCCCTCCAGGACGACCAGGTCCCGGGCCTGGGTGTTGCCGGCCGACGGTGCGGCCAGGGCGTCCGAGAGCAGGCCGTCGACGACGGCGCGGTCGAGGGGTGCGCCGGTGAAGTTCCTGGTCATGTGGCGCCGGTGCACGGTTTCGGTGAGCTCCATCCACCGGGACGCTACCGGGGCGTCGTCCGGCCGGCCGCCGGCGCGGGTGCGGCCCCGGGTCCGGGGGAATGTCGACCCCGCTGGTAGCGTTTCCCACCAAGAGGAGCGCTGAGAAGGAGTCGGATCGCCGTGCCCACCTTCAGAGAGATGTTGGCAGCCGCCAAAGCCGCGGTGCGCGAGGTCGAGCCCGCCGAGGCGGAGTCGGAGATCGCCCGCGAGGACACGGTCGTCCTCGACGTGCGGGAGCCCGACGAGTACGAGCAGGGCGCCATCCCCGGGGCGCTCCACATCCCGAGGGGCACCCTCGAGACCTCGGTCGAGGCGCGCATCCCCGACAAGTCCGCCCACGTGGTCGTCTACTGCGCCGGCGGCACCCGCTCGGCCTTCGCTGCCGAGACCATGCAGGAGCTCGGCTACAGCGACGTGGCCTCGATGGTCGGTGGGTTCAACCGCTGGAAGGACGAGGGCCGCAGCTGGTCGGCCCCGGCGTCGCTCACCCCCGATCAGCGCAACCGCTACCAGCGCCACCTTCTGCTGCCCGAGGTCGGCGTGGACGGCCAGCTCGAGCTGCTCGACGCGAAGGTGCTGCTGCTCGGCGCGGGTGGCCTCGGGTCCCCGGCCGCCCTCTACCTGGCGGCGGCCGGTGTCGGCACCCTCGGCATCATCGACATGGACGTGGTCGACGCCTCCAACCTGCAGCGCCAGATCCTGCACAACACCGACCGGATCGGCGAGCGCAAGGTCGACTCCGCCAAGAAGACCCTCACCCTGATGAACCCCGACGTGAACGTGGTGACCTACGACGTGCGGCTCGGCGCCGACAACATCCTCGAGATCATCGACGGCTACGACGTGATCGTCGACGGCACCGACAATTTCCCGACCCGCTACCTGGTCAACGACGCATCGTTGCTCAAACGGATCCCGGTGGTCCACGGTTCGATCTTCCGGTTCGAGGGTCAGGCCACCGTGTTCCATCCCTACGTGGGCCCCTGCTACCGGTGCCTGCTGCCCGAACCACCCCCGGCCGAGCTCGCCCCGAGCTGCTCGGAGGCCGGTGTCCTCGGCGTCCTGCCCGGCATCATCGGGTCGATCCAGGCGGTCGAGGCCATCAAGATCATCCTCGGCATCGGCGACACCCTCGAGGGCCGCCTGCTCGCCTACGACGCACTCGAACAGAGCTTCCGCACCTTCCGGGTCCGCCGGGACCCGGCCTGCCCGGCCTGCGGGCCGGACGCCGGGGAGATCGTGATCGCCGAGTACGACGACCTGTGCATGCCCCACGTGGTGGAGCCGCCCGCCGGCTGAGCTCCGGACCGGTCGGTCCGCTCCGTCGGCCCGTCGGACCCGGTCGGGCGGAGCCCGTAACCTGTGGCGATGGCACCTGAACGCCCGTCCCCGTCGCCCTCCGGGGAGCGGACCACCGACTCGGGCATCGAGATCCGCACGGTCTACGGCCCGGACGACCTCGTGGACTGGGACCCGGCCACCCGCCTCGGTGAGCCGGGCGGCTATCCCTACACCCGGGGGATCCGCCCCGACATGTACCGGGGACGCCTCTGGACCATGCGGCAGTACGCCGGGTTCGGCACGGCCGAGGCGACCAACGCCCGGTTCAAATTCCTGCTCGGGGCCGGCCAGACCGGTCTCTCCTGCGCCTTCGACCTGCCCACCCAGATGGGGTACGACTCGGACCACCCCCGGTCCGAGGGCGAGGTGGGCAAGGTCGGCGTGGCCATCGACTCCCTCGAGGACATGCGGCTCCTCTTGGCGGGCCTGCCGCTCGACAAGGTGACCACCTCGATGACCATCAACGCCACCGCGGCGATCCTGCTGCTGCTCTACCAACTGGTGGCCGAGGAGAACGGGGTCGATCCGGCCCTGCTCGGCGGGACCGTCCAGAACGACATCCTGAAGGAGTACGTGGCCCGCGGCACCTACATCTACCCGCCCCGGCCGTCGATGCGGCTGGTCACCGACACCTTGTCCTACTGCGCGGAGAACCTGCCGGCGTGGAACACCATCTCCATCTCCGGCTACCACATCCGCGAGGCGGGCTCCACGGCCGTGCAGGAGATCGCCTTCACCCTCGCCAACGGGATCGCCTACGTCGAGGCGGCCATCGCCGCGGGACTCCGGGTGGACGACATCGGTCCGCGCCTGAGCTTCTTCTGGAACGCCCACAACAACCTCTTCGAGGAGGTCGCCAAGTACCGGGCGGCGCGGAGGATGTGGGCGAGGATCATGACCGAGCGCTTCGGCGCGACCGACGAGCGCTCGCTCCTCCTCCGGTTCCACACCCAGACCGGGGGATCCACCCTCACCGCCCAGCAGCCCGAGAACAACATCGTGCGGGTCACCGTCCAGGCCATCGCCGCGGCGCTCGGCGGCACCCAGAGCCTGCACACCAACGGGTTCGACGAGGCGCTCGGGTTGCCGACGGAGCGGGCGGCCAAGATCGCGCTGCGGACCCAGCAGATCGTCGCCCACGAGTCGGGCATCGCCGACACCGTCGACCCCTTGGCCGGTTCGTGGTTCGTCGAGTCGTTGACCGACGCGGTCGAGGAGGCCGCCTGGGAGTACCTCGAGCGGATCGACGCCATGGGCGGGGCCGTCGACGCCATCGAGGCCCAGTACATGCAGCAGGAGATCGAGCAGGCCGCCTACGCCTATGCGAAGGCGGTGGACGGCGGCGACAAGGTGGTGGTCGGGGTCAACCGGTACGTCGACGAGCGGGGTGTCCCGGGCGAGGTGTTCCCCATCGACGCCGAGCTCCAGCGCTCCCAGGTGGCCCGCGTCACCAGGGTGCGGGCCGAGCGGGACCAGGCCGCGGTGGATGCGGCGCTCGCCGACGTCGACGCGGCGGCGCGCGGGACCCAGAACCTGCTGGTCCCGATCAAGGTGGCGCTCTCCGGGATGGCCACCCTCGGCGAGGTCTCCGACGTGCTGCGCGGGGTGTTCGGCGTCTTCCAGCCGGGCAGCTGACCGGGCTTCGTCCCGAACCAGTCGACAACGCAGTGCTCGCGATCGTTACTGCGCCCGCAGCGAAACCTCCGGGCGTGTGGATAACTGCGCTCCGGGCGTGAGATCCGGGCGACGCCAAAGGCCTTTCGGCCCTGGCATTCCAATGCCATCTTGGCCAATGTGAGTGGGTGAGCTCATGGTCGCGAGTTGTGACATTTTCGCGAGTTGGGCTGAATGCGAATCGCCGGTCCGCACTTGTCGTGGTATGTGTTTCCGCCCTGATCATCAACGTCGACAACACGATCCTCAATGTGGCTCTGCCTACCCTCGTGAGGGATCTGCACGCAACGTCCAGCCAGTTGCAATGGATCGTCGACTCTTACGCAATGGTGTTCGCTGGCCTGCTATTCGTAGGGGGCAGTCTCGCGGACCGATTCGGACGAAAGCGGCTCTTCCTTATCGGTCTGACGATCTTTGCCACAGGCTCGATCGGCGCGGCCTTCTCCGTTTCGGTTCATCTTCTCATTGCGTGCCGAGCCGTCATGGGAGCCGGTGCTGCCCTTACCATTCCGGCATCACTGTCGATTCTGAACGACATCTTCCGTGACCCAATGGAGCGGGCTCGAGCCATCGGCGCGTGGGCCGGGACCATTGGTCTTGGGATCGCCATCGGGCCGATCGCCGGCGGCCTCTTGCTGTCGAGGTTCTGGTGGGGCTCGATCTTCCTGGTCAACGTCCCGGTCGTGATCGCCGGGTTTGTGGGCGCGCTCATACTGGTGCCGGACTCGAAGAATCCCGACGCAAGGCAGCCCGATCCCGTCGGAGCTGTGCTTTCGATCGTTGGGCTCGGTCTCCTGCTCTGGGCGATCATCGAAGCACCGAGTCAGGGGTGGGCATCGGGGATCGTGATCGGAGTCGGTCTGGCCAGTTTCTTGACCCTCGGCACCTTTATTGCCTGGGAGGCCCGTAGTCGCCACCCGATGCTGAACCTGGACTTCTTCCGTGATCGCAGGTTCTCGATAGCCCTGGCGTCCGAATGCCTCGGCGTCTTCGGGCTGATGGGGGCGTTGTTCGTCCAGACCCAGTTCCTGCAGTTCGATCTCGGGTACTCGCCCCTCCAGGCCGGGGTGCGCATCTTGCCTGTCGCTGCCATGCTGGTCGCTAGCGCCGCGTTGTCTCCGGTTATGGCTCGCTTCATTGGGCCCAAGCTCACCGTTACTGCCGGTCTCTTCGCCATAGCGGCTGGTTTGTGGCAGATATCAGCGGCGTCGAAGCCCTCTGTTGCCTATGGAGCGGTAGTTCCTGGACTCTTGTTGATCGGTGTGGGGGCCGGACTGTTGCTGCCGACAGCCACGAACTCTGTGGTCGGATCCGTGCCTCAGGGTGAATCGGGGATCGGATCGGCCTCTAACACTGTGTCCTTACAAGTCGGTGGGGCATTGGGTGTCGCCGTTATCGGAAGCGTGATGCTCACCCGCTACCAGGATCGCATGGCCGCCACACTGGCTGGACGGCAGGTCCCTGGCGAAGTCAGTCAAACGATCTTGGGCTCTTTGGGTGGTGCCCTCGCGGTCGCGCAACGTGCCGGAGGCGTCACCGGTTCCTTGCTCGCGCGAACGGCGCGTACCGCGTTCCTAAGCGGAAGTAGTTTGGCTCTCGCCGTCGGTGCGGTGGTCGCGCTCAGCGGCTCTGTTCTCGCTCTGGCAGTTCTTCCCACGCGGGAATCCAATCGCCAACCGCGGGTTACGACCGAAGAGCCGGCTCTTCGGTGACGGGATCGATTCCCAGCCGCAGGGCAAGTGTTCGCGCACCCGCCAACCCTGCCCAAGACCGCCGGGTCGGCGGCGCTTATCCCTGCCCACTACCGGCACATTGGCCACGCATCCCATGGGGATTGCCCGTACGAAATGGGACGTTCGGAGTCCGGCTCGGCCCAAGTCTCGTCGCCAAGTGCCAAGAAGATGGGAATGGGCACTTCGAGCCGCCCGCTCACCGGGACTTTCGACTCTATTCACAAGGAGGCCGCAAACCCTACCGTGTCCGGCAGACACCTCTCCTAGATCGGGAGGGCAGCCATCCAGGAGATGACCGAGCATGAAACGCAAGACCTTTGACGGCATCCTCACCGCAGTGGGGGCTGGACTAACGATCTTCTTCATCGTGGCTGGGAGCTTGGGGCTGTGGGCGTACAGTTTCGCCAACTCGAACGTCCACAACCAGTTGGCCCAGCAGCAGATCACCTTCCCACCGGCGTCGGCCTTCGCCCATGCCGCAGCCGGGACCGAGATCACCCCGGACATGATCCCGGTGGTGTCCCAGTACGCGGGCCAGCAGCTGCTGACCGGCAAGCAGGCCGAGGCCTATGCCGACCACTTCATCGCTGTCCACCTCCAAGAGATCGGCGGCGGTAAGTCCTATGCGCAGCTGTCCTCGGAGGCTATGGCGCTGCCCAAGGGCTCGGCGGCGTACACGGCGGCCGAAGCCAAGGTCCAGACGGTCTTCCAAGGGACGACACTCCGTGGGCTGCTGCTCGAGGCCTACGCCTTCTGGCAGATGGGGCAGATAGCCCTGTTCGCATCGATCGCCTGCTTCGCTCTGGCCGCGGTCATGCTGATCTTCACCATCCTCGGTTTCGTACACATGCGCCGGACCCCGGAGGATGCGGAGATCTAGTCGAAAGATTGCGGTACGGCGTCCCTGGGATGTTGTGGAAGCTCGCCCCGGATCCAGGAACGGTCGTGCTGTGTGGTCGTCGGGCCGGGTCCAGCACCGCCGTCGGTCCGCAGGTCGTTCCCACAAGCAACTAGAGAACTCGCTCGCCAGGATTAGGAACGACTGGGTGCACCTGACCACCCGCTCGGGGCGCATTATCCGCCATTCACACACTGCGGCTGCTCGTAGTCCGCTGACCACCCAGGCGCTGGTCGAGAACTTTTCCACCTGGATGGTTCCCTACACTTGCCTAGATGAGGACCGAAGAAGCACGAGAAGGAGCGGCCGCGAGCTTGCGAGCTCTCAACCACGCGTTTGCAGCGCATGATCCCGAGGACGATGCGCTCGCATCGATAGCGGAGTCGGCGAACGAACTCACACTCTTGGTTAATGAAGCGCCGACGCGCGATCGTCTGGCCCTCATGCGGAACAGTCCGGCGGGATCAATCTTGGGTGGGAGCGGGTTCGAAGACCGAGCTGTCGGCGGTTGGTCAAATCCGACAGGCGTCGAACTTGAGGTGCGGTTCGACAACGGTGAAGCGATCGCCGACGTTGTGTTGCGGCGCGCATTCGAAGGAGCACCCGGTCGTGCCCACGGCGGAATCGTGGCTGCTGCATTCGACGACGTGACCGGTTTCGTTATCGGCAAACTGCAGGAACCGGCCTTTACCGGCGAGTTGACGGTTCGCTATCTCGCAGCCGTACCTGTTGACGAGCCCTTGGAGATTCGTGCACGGCTTGACGGACGAGAACGCCGCAAGCTCTTCATTAGTGCTGAACTACGCACCAGTCGGGCGGTGGTTGCGAGGTGCCGTGCTATCTACATCACCGTCGATCTGTCCCGCTTTGCGGGAGCGCCCGACCCACGCTGATCCGATCAGAAGGCTAGTGACAATGCCCACTGATGGATCTGAGACCATGTGGGGGCGGTGTCCCTAAACCGGCTCGGAGGCGTTATCGAACGGGGTGCGCTCGCCGCCCGCGAACTGCCACCGACCGGCATGCGGGCGTGCCGGATAACTCGAGTGAAGGTCCTTCGGCACCCACAGAATGGGATGTTGGCACCCACACGATTCCAAGTCACGCGCCTCTCGGACTGAACGACCCTAAGGGTCGAGAGCGTTCCAGGTCGAAGTCGAGACCTCGTCTATGAGGGCCAGTCCCGTCTGGTCGGAATTGGGAACAGCCTGTGTGAGGACGGCAATGAGGTAGTCGCGGCCCTGACCCTGCACCCAACCAATACCGTTAATCACGCCTTCGGATGGGATGCGGCCAGTTTTGGAGGCCCGCAACAAGCCGGATGGGACGCCAGAGGAGACGCCGAAGATGTCGGCCGGGACGATCTGACTCATGAGGCTGAGACCGTACGCCCGAGAGGCGTCGGACAAATAGCCATTTGGCTGGACAAAGCGATCGAGCAGGATGAGTTGATCGGTCGCCGTCGTGGTCGAGTTCCCCCAATCGCTGATCGGATTGCTCTCGGTCATCCCGATGGATTGGTCGAAAGTCGCCACGGCTCCAGGACCTCCGGCGTCCTGGAGGAGGTTCGTGGTGGCGTTGTTATCACTGACCTCGATCATCGGCGCCGCCAGAGCCTGCTCGGAAGGAGGAAGGGGCTGACCAGCAGCTTGTGCCTCACTCAAGACCGTCCCCAGCAGCTGGACCTTCAATATGCTGGCAGTGATGAGTGCAAGGTTCGGGTGGTAGACCAAGACGTCACCGGTCGTTAGATCCTCGACCGCTGCAGAAACGAGACCCGGGGCGTTGTTGAGATCAGCGACGACGGCCTGCGTGAACGGTGAGTGAGTCAACTGCCCCTCAGCGAGCCAGTATCCAGAGGCCGAAGGAGCCAATCCGATGACGGGCTGGGCCAGAACTTGGCCCGAGAGCGACCCCTCAAAAGGCGCGTCGCCGAAGGCGAACACACCGCCGTCGGCACCTACCAGCCAATACCCACCCCCGTTGAGGGTTGAGGTGATGCTGACAACCGGTGATGCGAGCCGGGAGGAGCCGAGAGATCCCTCAAAAGGCGCGTCGCCGAAGGCGAACACACCGCCGTCTGCGGCTACGAGCCAGTACCCGCCCCCGTCGGCGGTCGCCGCCATGCCGCGCACTGGTAGGCGAATGGCGATTCCCCCGAGCGAGCCATGAAAAGCAGCGTCACCGAAGGTGAAGATCCCCCCGTCCGCCGCCACGAGCCAGTAGCCCCCACCGTCCGGAGTGGCGGCCATGCCGACCACCGGTTGGTTCAAGACTACGTCGCCGAGGGACCCATGGAAATGCGCGTCGCCGAAGGCGAACACACCGCCGTCTGCGGCGACCAGCCAATAACCATTTCCGTCGGGAGTCGCGGCCATGCCGACGATCGGTTGGGACAGGGTTACGGCGGCAAGCGAACCCTCGAATGGTGCATCGCCGAAACAGAAGACGCCACCGTCCGCGCCGGCGAGCCAATAGCCATTGCGGTTCTTCTTAGAGGCCACAGCAACGACCGGCGCGTTGACCCTCGTCCCGGAAAGAGAGCCGAGGTTCGGGGCACCTCCCAACGGTATGACGGTGCCTCCGATGGTGGTAACACCGTGACGCGAAGCCAGCGGGTACACCTGACTCGCTGATGCACCCGCTCCGCGGTTGGGGATCCATAAGCCGATGGCAACCAACACGATCACCGATGCGACGCGGCAATAGTCACGAGGTGGGATCCCAGATCGCCGGCGGCCCACTGTCATCGATTTACTCCATCTAGGAGAGGTCATGTCTCCCACCCAGCAGTATGGCCCGAGGCGCCCCACGTCGCCGGGAGCGGGGCGCTTATTGAGAGTGGCTGGCCGCATTGAGAACCGACCCGTCCGAACCAACCAGGATTGAGCAGGCGGGTCAGACTCTGAGGGTCGTCTCTCGAATCCTCCGTGCGATGATGGCGAGATCCTGGTACAACGTCGGCTGTGCAGGACGTCGAAGTCAAGTACTTGGACCGGGATGGGGGACGGATCGCCTACGAGGTGTTCGGCAGCGGCCCGATTGATCTCGTCCTGAGCATGTACGGCGTCCCCATCGATCTCATGTGGGACCTTCCACAGCTTGCCCACTTCCTCGACTCTTTGGGAGCTGTCGCCCGAGTGATCGCCTATGACGAACGCGGGAACGGTGCCTCGGATCCGCTGCCAACGACCGATGGTGCCGCCGGAGTGGAGAGCGCGGCCGCCGATTGGATTGCGGTACTCGATACGGTCGGGTCGGATCGTCCGAGCATGCTCGACTTCAACCTGTCAGGAAACCAGATATTCGCGGCAGCCACCTATCCGGAGCGGGTACGGTCGATCGTTGGTGCGAACCTTCGGTCCTCGTTCCCGGAGATGCGGGGCCAGACGTGGGAGCAATGGAAGGCCTTCGCAGTGTGGTACGGGACGACCAGCAGCCTGAAGACATTCAACCCGCGTGTGGCCCACGATCCCAACCTCCAGCGGTGGTGGGGCCGTGCACATCGTTTAGGCAGCAGTCCCGAAGAGCACGCTCAGACGCTCAAGTTTGGATCCGAGATCGACGTGGGGGCCCTGTTGGAGCATGTGCGTGCTCCGACCCTTGTGTTTCATCGGAAAGACAACCGTGTCTATGACATCGACACGAGCAGAATGACTGCTGAGCGGATACCGAACTGCCGCTTTGTCGAACTACCTGGCAGCGAGTCCGATCTGTTCCTCGGCGATACCGAATCAGTCCTTGCCGAGATCACCACGTTTCTCAGAGAAGCTGACGTGACACCGGTCGACGATGACCGGCCGCTCGCTACCGTTCTCTTCACTGACATCGTGGACTCGACGGAGCAACTCGCGGCCCTTGGCGACCGGCGTTGGCGAACGGTGCTCGATGAGCATGACCGAACAATCGATCGGACCGTTCTCGGCTTTCGAGGTCGAGTAGTGAAGAAGCTTGGCGACGGCATGCTTGCGACCTTCGATGGGCCCGCTCGGGCCGTACTCTGCGCAGCGGCGATACGTGACGCACTCAGCCAGCAGGGCATTGCGGTTCGAGCCGGTCTCCACACTGGGGAGATCGAGCTGCGTGACGGCGATGTGGCCGGCATCTCGGTTCACATGGCTAGCCGGATCTCCGGACTCGCAGGTCCAGGCGAGATCTATGCGTCTCGCACTGTGGTCGACCTGACTGGTGGGTCCGGCATCACCTACGACAGCCGTGGCGACCAGGAACTTAAGGGGATACCGGGCAGTTGGCCGATCTTCGCTGCGACCGCCCCAGCGACCACGGTTCTCTAGCGAGAGCCCCACCTTGGGAGGTGTGCGCCCGATCACCGGCTGAGGGTCGCGTGATCGTCGGACGCGGTTGCTGCGCGGGTGACGTCCGTGAAGGGCACTTGCGGGTGTGCGAATTACTGTCCATTCCCCTGACTGGCAATAGTCGGTCCCTCCGGAACTCCGCCAGCTTGCCAACGGCCCTTGCACTTCATGGCGAACGAGAAGGGCAGCGTTCCAATGACCGCGAGCGTCATGGCAATCGGTACGAAGATCCCGGTGATGGCGAAGATCGCGGCCAAGGGATAGAAGATCAGGCTCGACGGGATCTGGAGGAACAATAGTCCGGCGATCGTCCACTTCTGACCACCGGTCAGCTTCGACTCGGATGAATCGGGGTTGGATGACACAGCAACCGTATCCACGCGGAACCATTTTACCCTGGCCCTGCCTGCGGCCGGGCCGGTTCACCTGATCCCTCGTGCAAGAGGTGCCCCCGTTCGATCGATCGTGACGCTCTCCCCGGTACTCGGCTCGGCCCTGCCGAAGCTATCGAGTGAAGGCTGCGACTCCTGCGTTCCAGGATCGGCCGAGATCGCTTCCCGGAGGAAAGCGATCGTCGAGTTCGAGGATCACCATTCCGTGAGCGAACGAGAACAGGGCCTGGGCTCGCCAAGGGTCCTCAGTGGCGAGATAGAAGGGTTCGCCCGCCCACGCCTCGAGCCCCGGGGGAAGGATCTCGCGGGGGAGGGGCCCGGCGGTGGCGAGACGGTACAACGCAGGACTGGCAAGGGCCGCCTTGCGGTAGGCATCGAGGAGACTCCGTACGGCCCCCCCGCGGCCGGGCGCGCGCGGCGCGGCGTGTAGGGCGTTGCCGAACTCGAGCATGCCCTGTTCGATGAGCGCCGCCTCGACGGCGCGCTTCGTCGGGAAGTGCTTGTACAGCGAGGGTGCCTGCATGCCGACGGCGGTCGCCAGCCGGCGCATGGTCAGGGCGTCAGCGCCCTCTTCCTCCAGGACCTGACGCGCCGCGGCCACGATGTCCGCTTCCCGTTCCGAGCGAGCCGTGAGCTCGGGCGCTGCCGTCACTGCTCGGCGATCGCGAATGCCGGGTGCTTCGGGGCAATCGCCAAGAGTTCCTCGTCGGTCGAGTTCGGGCCGACCCCGTCGAAGAACACACCAACTTCGGCCTTCCAGCGCTTGAGGTAGGAGCGCAACACGGGGACTTTGTCCGCATCGTCCAGCTCGGTGGCCGTGTAGTGGGTCCGCTTCCGGCCGAGCAGGAGGTCGAGCTGCCCGCCAGCGGCCCGCACGTTGCGGACCCACTGGGCCTCCCCCCGCGGCGCCACGAGGTACGTCGTGTCTCCCAGGGCGAGCAGGTTGACCGGCGTCCGCCGAGGAGCACCCGTCTTGCGGCCCGTCACCTCCAACACCCTGCTGCCCCAGATGCTGATGCCCAGGCGGGTGGCCCCGGCCACTGCGTTGTTGAACACGTGCTTCGTGAACCACCCGGGTTCCCGGTAGTGGCGCGTCGGCTCATTCGTGGGCATCGTGATCTCCTTTGGCTGACGGTGTTCGCCATTCTAGCTAACGGCGTTAGCCTGTCAAGCCGACCGTTCCGACGTGCCGCACGGGGTGTTCGGCGTCTTTCCAGCCCGGCAGCTGACCGGGGCTCAGCCGGCGAGGAGGCGGTCCCGCAGGGGGGCGGTGGCCGCGTCGATCGCGGTCCAGGCCATGGCGACGGCTCCGTCCCGCACCGCCCGATCCGCCGAAGGGGTCACGCAGGCGGCGGCGAACTCCGGCTGGTGGTTGACCGAGCCGCGGGCGTCGATCTGCAGGAGCGGGTGGATGGTCGGGACGGCCAGCGAGACGTTGGCCATGTCGGTGGAGAGGGTCGGCCGCCGCGAGCCGTCCTCGTCCGCGCCGAAGCGCCTCCCGAGCCGCTCCGCGTTGATCCGGAAGCACGCCAGCAGGTCGGAGTCGCTCACCATGTGGGAGTAGTCGGGGGCGAGTGCCTGGATGCGGACCTCGGCGCCGGTCGCCCGGGCACCGGCCTCGAAGCAGGCCCGGACCCTCGGCTCGAGCTCCCGCAGACCCTCGAGGGTGCGCGAGCGTGCCATGAACCGGCCGGTGACCCTCGCAGGCACGATGTTGACGGCCTCGCCGCCGACGGTGACCACCCCGTGGACCTGGTCGCCGGGTGGCAACTGCTGGCGCAGGAGCCCGATCGCGACCTGGGCGACGACCATCGCATCGCCCGCGTTGATCCCCTTCCACGGCGCGGCGGACGCGTGGGCGGTACGGCCGGTGAAGGTCACCTCGAAATGGGAGACGGCGAGGCAGGTGGCCTCCAGGTGGTCCTCGGGCCAGGGGTGGACCATCATCGCGGCGTGGACGTCCTCGAAGACCCCCGCGTCGAGCATGACCACCTTGCCGCCGCCCCCCTCCTCGGCCGGGGTCCCGAGCACCCGGACGGTCAGGCCCAGCCGGTCGGCCAGTGGCGCGAGCCCGATCCCCGCCCCGACCGCGGAGGCGGCGATGATGTTGTGACCGCAGGCATGACCGATCTCCGGGAGGGCGTCGTACTCCGCGCAGATCGCGAGGACCAGCGGCCCGTCGCCGATCTCGGCGGTGAAGGCGGTGGACAGGCCGGCGGTGCCGCTGCTGACCGAGAATCCCGCACCGGCGAGCACCCCGGCGGTCAGCTCCGCCGAGCGGACCTCCTCGAACGCGGTCTCCGGGTGGTCGTGGATCTGGTGGCTGAGCGCGACCAGGTCGGGGAGGGCGGCGTCCACCGCCTCCCGGGCGACCTCTTTGGTCTCGGGCACGCGCTCTGGCATCGGCGGTCGGGCCCCGCTACCCGATGACCGCGATGACGTCCCCGGGGCCCACCGACCCGCCCGCCTGGACCCGGACCTCGAGCACCGTCCCGGCCTTCTCGGCGTTGACGTTGTTCTCCATCTTCATCGCCTCGAGCACACAGACGGTCTGACCCACCTCGACGGTGTCCCCCTCCGCCACGAGCACCTTCACGATGGTCCCCTGCATCGGCACGGTGACCGTGCCCGATCCGCCGGCCGCGGCAGCGGCCCTGGCCCGCTTCGGGGCGGCGCCGCCCGAGCGCTGCGAACCGGTGGCGGATCCCGGGGCCGCGGCGACCGTGTCGCCGGGGTCGGGCACCCAGAGCTTGACCTGGAAGCGCCGCCCGTCCACCTCTGCGGTCACGTCGCGGAGCACACGGGGGAGCACGTCTGCGTCCAGCCCCCCCTCCGGTGGGGGAGGCGCCGTATCGGCGGAGTAGGCGGCGATCCCGCTCAGGTCGAGGGTCTGCTCGACCCAGTTGGTCGAGTGGGTGGCCGCCACGAAGTCGGGATGGGAGAGGATGGCCACGTCGGCCGGGAGGGTGGTCGCCACACCCTCGACCACCGTCTCACCGATCGCCCGGAGCATGCGGCGGCGGGCCGCCTCCCGGTCGTGACCCCAGACCACGAGCTTTGCCACCAGGTTGTCGTAGAACTGGCTGACCGTGTCACCCGAGGCGTAGCCGGCGTCGAGCCGGACCCCGGGACCCCCCGGGGCGACCAGCCGGGTGAGCGTCCCCGGCGAGGGGGTGAATGCCCCGCCGGCCGGGTCCTCCGCGTTGATCCGGACCTCGATGGCATGGCCGTTGCGCTGCACCTCGTCCTGGCCGAACCCGAGCGGCTCGCCGGAGGCCACCCGCAGCTGCCACTCGACCAGGTCGAGCCCGGTCACCATCTCGGTGATCGGGTGCTCCACCTGGAGCCGGGTGTTCATCTCGAGGAAGTAGAAGTCGCCGTCCTGGTAGAGGAACTCGACGGTGCCGGCGTTGACGTAGCCGCAGGCCGCGGCCACCTTGACCGCCGCCTCGCCCATCGCGCGGCGCACCGGGTCGGGGAAGTCGGGGGCCGGGCTCTCCTCGATCAGCTTCTGGTGGCGCCGCTGGGCGGAGCAGTCCCGCTCCCCGAGCCAGAGGGTGGTGCCGTGGGTGTCGGCGATGACCTGCATCTCGACGTGCCGCGGCCAGGCCAGGTAGCGCTCGACGTAGCACTCGTTGCGCCCGAAGTAGGCCTGCGACTCGCGCATCGCCGACTCGAGTGCCTCGGTGGCGTCCTCGGGGTGCTCGACCACCTTCATGCCGCGGCCGCCGCCGCCGTAGGCCGCCTTGATGGCCACCGGCCAGCCGAACTCCTCGCCGAAGGCCACGACCTCCCCGGGCGACTCGAGCACCTCGGACCGCCCGGGCACGCCGGACACCCCGGCCCGTTCGGCGGCGTGGCGGGAGGAGATCTTGTCACCCATCACCTCGATCGCCTCGGGTGGTGGCCCGATGAAGGCGATCCCGCGTCGGGTGATTGCGCGGGCGAAGTCGGCGTTCTCGGAGAAGAAGCCGTACCCGGGGTGGACCGCGTCGGCCCCGCTGCGCTCGATGACGTCGAGGATGGCCTCGGTGTTGAGGTAGCTCTCGGCTGCGGTCCGTCCGCCGAGCGCGTACGCCTCGTCGGCCAGCCGCACGTGGAGCGCCTCACGGTCGAACTCGGAGTAGACCGCGACCGTGGTCACCCCCAGCTCGAGGCAGGTCCGGATGACCCGGACCGCGATCTCCCCACGGTTGGCGACGAGGACCTTCTTCAGCACGCTGCGCCTTTCGCATCGATGTGGCCGGAGCTGGCGCTCCAGCCTGTCACGGGCCGTAGGGTGTCCGCCATGCCGGGCAGCAGCTTCAGCGACATCCGGCGGTTCTCGTCGATCGACTCGACCAACCGCTATCTGCTCGACGAGGCACGGGCGGGCGCCCCTGCCGGCGTCGTGGCGACGGCCGACCACCAGACCGCCGGGCGCGGCCGTCTCGGGCGGCGCTGGGTTGCGCCGCCGGGAGCCAACCTCCTGTTGTCGGTCCTCCTCCGACCTCCCACAGGTCCCGCGGACCGCCACCTGGCCGGCACCGCGCTCGCGCTCGCCGCGGTCGACGCGGTCGACGTCCTCGTCGGCACCGACGCCGCCGGGGGGTCGGTGGGGATCAAGTGGCCCAACGACCTGGTGGCCGCCGACGGTCGCAAGGTCGCCGGGATCCTGGCCGAGGGGGACCTGTCCTCCGGCACGCCCGGGATGGCGGCCCCGGTGGTGGTCGGCATCGGCATCAACGTGAACTGGCCGGCCGACGACGACGACCTGCCCCCCGAACTGGCGGGGCTGGCGGCCTCGCTGGCCGAGCTCACCGGGTCCCCGGTCGACCGCGACGCGCTCATGACGGACCTGCTGGCCGCGCTCGCCCCGCGGGTGGACGCCCTGTGCACGGCCGAGGGCCGGGCGGGGCTGGTCGCGGCCCTCCGCGCGCGGTGCGTGACCCTCGGGACCGCGGTGCGCGTCGAGCTCGCCGGCGGGACCCTCTCCGGGACCGCCAGCGGGCTCACCGGTGCGGGTCACCTGGTCGTGCGCACCCCCGACGGCGACCGGACGGTGGTGGCCGGGGACGTGGTCTCGGTGCGGCCCGCGCCGCCTCCCCGGCCGCCGGGAGACCACGCGACCAGCCGCTAGCATCGCGGCCCATGCGACTCCTCGTGACCGGCGGTGCCGGCTTCATCGGCTCGAATTTCGTCCGCTTCTGGGTCGAGCGGCATCCCGAGGACACGGTGGTCGCCTTCGACGTGCTGACCTATGCCGGCAACCGGCCCAACCTGGCCGACGTCGAGGACCGGATCGCCTTCGTGCAGGGCGACATCGGCGATCTCGAGGGGGTTGGCAAGACCCTCGCCGAGCACGAGATCGACGTGATCGTCAATTTCGCAGCCGAGTCGCACAACAGCCTCGCCATCCTCGATCCGACCCGCTTCTTCCGGACCAACGTGCTCGGCACCCAGACCCTCGCCGAAGCCGCCCGGCGCCACGGCGTGACCCGCTTCCACCACATCTCGACCTGCGAGGTCTACGGGGACCTCCCCCTCGACTCGGACGAGATGTTCACCGAGGAGACCCCCTACCGCCCGCGGACCCCCTACAACGCGTCGAAGGCAGGTGCCGACCACGCGGTCCGGGCCTACGTCGAGACGTTCGACCTCCCGGCGACCATCACCAACTGCTGCAACAACTACGGCCCGTACCAGTTCCCCGAGAAGGTCATCCCGCTGTTCACCGCCAAGGCCCTCGACGACCAGCCGCTGCCGCTGTACGCCTCGACCGAGAACCGGCGCGAATGGCTCCACGTCGACGACCACTGCCGGGCCATCGAGCTCGTGCTCCGCGACGGGGTGGTGGGCGAGACGTACAACGTGGGGAGCGGCGTGGAGGCCAGCATCGTCCAGATCGCCGACGCCGTCCTGGCCGCGACCGGCAAGCCCGAGACCCTGAAGGAGATCGTCCCGGACCGGCCGAGCCACGACCGGCGCTACCTCCTGGACTCCACCAAGATCCGCACCCTGCTCGGATGGGCGCCGACCGTCGCCTTCGACGAGGGTCTTGCCGGAACGGTGGCCTGGTACGCGGCCAACCGCACCTGGTGGGAGCCGTTGCGGGACCGCGCGCCGGTGGTCGAGGGCGCCTGGACTGCGACCGGCAGCTCGACCCCGCTGTGACCGGCCCGCTCCGGGTCCTGGTGACCGGGGGGAACGGCCAGCTCGGGCGTGACGTCTGCGACGTGCTCGCCGGGAGGACCCCGGTCGGCGGGGTTGGCGACGCCGAGGCGGCCACCGGACTGCTGGCGCCGGTGCGTGCGGGCGCCTACGACGTGCTCTCGACCGACATCGACACCCTCGACATCCGGGACCGGGACGCCGTCCGTGAAGCGGTGGAGACCTTCCGGCCGCACCTGGTCCTCCACGGTGGAGCCTTCACCGCAGTCGACGCCTGCGAGTCCGACCCGGACACCGCGTTCGGGGTCAACGCGCTGGGCACCCGTCACGTCGCGGAAGCCTCGTCGGCGGTGGGCGCTCATCTCGTCTACGTCTCGACCGACTACGTCTTCGACGGCGCGGCGGACCGTCCCTACCTGGAGTGGGACCGGACCGGGCCGCGGTCGGTCTACGGGAGGAGCAAGCTCGGGGGAGAGGCGGAGGTCCGGGCCGTCGCCGGTGCCGGCGGGACCGTCGTGCGGACCGCATGGGTGAGTGGCGCCCACGGGGCCAACATGGTCAAGACGGTCCTGCGCCTGGCCGACGCCGCGCCCGGTGGGACCCTCCGTTTCGTCGACGACCAGCACGGGTGCCCGACCTTCACCGCAGACCTGGCCCGGGCCCTGGTCCGTCTGGGCCTCGACCGTCGCCCGGGGACCTTCCACGTGACCAACCAGGGGGAGACCACCTGGTTCGGGTTCGCCCGCGCGGTGCTCGAGGCGGCGGGACGTGATCCCTCGGTGGTGGAGCCCATCTCGACCGGTGACCTCGACCCGCCCCGGCCCGCCCCCCGGCCGGCCAACTCGCGGCTGGACAACGCCGGGCTCCGCCTCTCGGGGCTGCCGGCGCTCCCCGCATGGCAGGAGTCCCTGGGCCGGCTGGTCCGGGGACTCGCCGCCGCCGGCTGACCCGGCTCCGCCCCTTGCGGCGGACCCACCCCGACCAGACGATGGGAAGTGAGAGCGATGCCAGTGAGCCCGAGCAGGCCGATCCCGCGCGGTGAACCCCGGGCAAGGCGCGGCACGTCCCCGGACGCGCCGGCGGCCTCCCCGGCCGGGACGGGGCGGACCATAGCTGTGATCGGCGGGGGCTACGTCGGGCTCCCGACCGCGGCCACCCTCGCCCGCCTCGGCCACCGGGTCACCTGCGGCGACGCCGACCCCGCCCGCATCGCCCTGCTCCAGGAGGGACGGGTCCCGATCGTCGAGGAGCAGCTCGAGGAGCTGGTCGGGGAGGGACTGGACGCGGGGAGGCTCCGCTTCGTGGTCGGGGCCACCGCAGCAGTGACCGGGGCCGAGTTCGTCTTCCTGTGCGTGCCCACGCCCCAGGGGGAGGACGGCTCGGCCGACCTCACTTTCGTCGAGTCGGTGGCCACCGAGATCGCCCCCCACCTGGCCGCGGGGACGGTCATCGTCAACAAGTCCACCGTCCCGGTGGGGTCCACCCTGGTGGTGGAGCGGGTGCTCGGCCGCCACGACGTCCAGGTCGTGTCCAACCCCGAGTTCCTGCGTGAGGGGACCGCGGTCGCCGACAGCCTCCATCCCGAGCGCATCGTGGTCGGGGCCGACGACCAGGCGGCCGCCGCCCGGGTGGGCGAGCTGTTCGTGGGCACCCGGTCCCCGCTGCTGGTCACCGACGCGGCGACCGCCGAGACCATCAAGTACGCCTCGAACGCATTCCTGGCCACCAAGCTCAGTTTCGTCAACGCGGTCGCCGGTCTCTGCGAAGCGGTCGGCGCGGACGTCCGCGACGTCATCCTCGGACTCGGGTACGACCGGCGGATCGGCTTCGAGTACCTGCGGCCCGGCCCGGGGTGGGGGGGAGCTGTCTCCCGAAGGACACCCGCGCGCTCGTGCACATCGCAGAGCAGTCGGGATACGACTTCTCCTTCCTCAAGGGGGCCATCGCCACCAACGACGAGCAGTTCGACAGGGTGGTCGGCAAGGTGCGGCGCGCGCTGGCCAACGACGCGGCCGGCCCCGCCGGCGCGGCCGGCGAGTTCGCCGGCGCGGTCATCGCCGTCTGGGGGCTGACCTTCAAGGCGGGCACCGACGATCTCCGCAATTCACCGGCCGTGGAGGTGGCCCGGCGCCTCGTCGCGGGTGGCGCCACGGTCCGCGCCTTCGATCCCACCGTCGCGGCGCCTGACGGCGGTGGGCCGGTCGAGGCGGACGGGATCCGGACGGTGCCCGGGGCGCCCGGCTCCCTGCTCGCCTACCCCGACGCTTACGAGGCCTGCCGGGGTGCGGCCGGGGTGGTGGTCCTGACCGAGTGGGACGAATTCCGTTGGCTCGATTTCACCCGCGTGCGGGAGACGCTCGCCCGCCCGGTGATCGTCGATGCCCGCAACCTGCTGGATCCCGCACAGGTCCGGCGACTGGGCTTCGAGTACGTGGGGATCGGCCGGTGACCGGCGGCCGGGTGGTGGTGCTGGGCGGCGGCGGGTTCCTCGGGTCCCATCTCTGCGAGCGGCTGCTCGGGCGCGGTGACGACGTCGTGTGCGTGGACGACTTCTCGACCGGCCGGCCCTCCAACGTCGCCCACCTGGCGGACGACCCCGCCTTCTCGCTGCTCGAGGCCGACGTCTCCCGATCGGTTCCGGTCGAGGGCACGGTCACCGCGGTCTGCCACCTGGCGAGCCCCGCCTCACCCCCCGACTATCTCGCCCTCCCCCTCGAGACGCTGGCCGTCGGCAGCGAGGGCACCCGCAGAGGGCTCGAGCTGGCCGCCCGGCACGGCGCCCGGTTCCTGCTGGCATCCACCAGCGAGGTCTACGGCGACCCGGAGGTCCACCCGCAGTCCGAGGACTACTGGGGACGGGTCAACCCGGTCGGGCCGCGCAGCGTCTACGACGAGGCCAAACGCTTTGCCGAGGCGCTGACCATGGCCCACCACCGCACCCGCGGAACCGATGTCGCGATCGCCCGCATCTTCAACACCTACGGCCCCCGCCTCCGGCCCGACGACGGCCGGGTGGTCTCGAACTTCCTGCTCCAGGCCATGCGGGGGGAGCCCCTCACCGTCTACGGCGACGGGAGCCAGACCCGCAGCCTCTGCTACGTGGAGGACCTGGTGCGCGGCTTGCTCGCCCTGCTCGACGCCGAGCTCAGCGGCCCGGTCAACTTCGGGAACCCGGACGAGACGACGGTGCTCGAGCTCGCCCGGACGGTGATCGCGCTGCTCGGCTCGTCCTCGGTGGTCGAGCACCGCCCGCTGCCGACCGACGACCCGACCCGGCGGCGCCCGGACATCGGACTGGCCCGGGCCGCCCTCGGCTGGGAGCCGATGGTCGGCCTCGAGGAGGGGCTGGTCCGGACCGCCGGCTTCCTCGCCGGGGACGCCGGGGTGGCCGGAACCCCGGGGGACCCTGCGTCCGCGCCCGGCGGGCCGCCGGCGCGGGAGAATGAGGACCACCCGGCGGCCGGGCCGGAGACAGGAGCAGCCAGCGATGCGTGAACCCGAGGGAGCCGACCCGCGACCGAACGGCGCCGGGTCCTCCGGCGGGCAGGCCCCGGGGACCCGGGAGTTCACCCTGCTCTCGGTCATCGTTCCCGTCTACAACGAGCGGGTCACCGTCGCAGAGATCATCCGGCGCATCCGTGCGGTCGAGCTGCCGGTGGACGTCGAGATCATCGTGGTCGACGACGGGTCGTCGGACGGGACCGACAAGGTGCTCGCCGCGCTCGGGGACTCGACCGTCCGCATCCTCACCCACCCGAAGAACCTGGGGAAGGGGGCGGCCATCCGAACCGGGATGGGCGTCGCCCGCGGGGACCTCCTCCTCGTCCAGGACGCCGATCTCGAGTACGACCCGGCCGACTGGCCGAAGCTGCTCGAGCCGATCCTCCGCGGCAAGGCCCGCATCGTCTACGGGAGCCGCTTCACCGGCGAGCGGAAGAACATGCTCCCGATGCACTGGATCGGCAACCGGTTCCTCTCGCTGGTGACCAACCTGCTCTACTCCTCGACCATGTCCGACATGGAGACCTGCTACAAGCTCTTCGACCGGTCGGTCCTCGAGGGCATCACGGTCGAGTCCGACCGGTTCGACTTCGAACCCGAGATCACCGCGAAGGTGCTGCGTCGCGGCCACCGGATCTACGAGGTCCCCATCTCCTATGCCGGTCGGGAGCTGGTCGACGGCAAGAAGATCACCTGGCGCGACGGCATCGGCGCCCTCCGCGCGCTGATCAAGTACCGGTTCACCCGGATCGACCGGTGACCGCCGGCGGCGGCGCCGACGGGCGCACCGCCGTGGTGGTCGTCAACTACGAGTCCGGGCCGGCCCTGGGCCGCTGCGTGGTGCACCTGCTCGCCGAGCGTCCCTCGGAGGTGGTGGTGGTGGACAACGGCTCGTCCGACGGGTCGTTGGCCGAGGCGCGACGAGCCACCCCGTCGATCGCGGTGGTCGCACCCGGGGCGAACCTCGGCTACGGGGCAGCGGTCAACCGGGGGGTCGCCGCCACGACCGCCCCCTACGTCCTGGTCTGCAATCCCGATGTCGAGGTCCGGTCGGGCGCGCTGGATGCGCTCCGGCGGGTCCTCGCCGACGATCCGGGTTGTGCCCTGGTCGGCCCGCTCCTCCGAACCCCCGACGGCAGCCGGTATCCGTCCGCCCGGCGGTTCCCCTCACTGGTGGACGCCGCCGGGCATGCCGTGCTCGGCCTCTTCGCCCCGGGCAACCGGTTCACGCGCGCCTACCAGCGGTCGGACCTGGACGGTGCCGGTGCCGCGGTGCGGGCCGTCGACTGGGTGTCGGGCGCCTGCTTCCTGGTCCGTCGGGTCGCCTTCGAGTCGGTGGGCGGGTTCGACGAGCGCTATTTCATGTACGCCGAGGACGTCGACCTCTGCTGGCGTCTGGGACGGGACGGCTGGCGGGTCGCCTATGTGCCGGAGGCCGAGGTGACCCACACCCAGGGGGTCTCCACCGACCGCCACCCCTACCGGATGATCGTCGAGCACCACCGGTCACTGCTGCGATTCGCCGCCCGGACCTCCGAAGGGCCGCGGCGGGCGCTGCTTCCCCTGGTGGCGGTCGGGATCGCGCTGCGCGCCGTCCTGGCGTGCCTGGCCAGGGCCACCGCGTCCTGAACGTGCCCGGGCGCCGTGATCCGAGGCTGTAGGGTGTCGACCGATCATGGCGAGCAACTCGGGAAAATGGGTGCAGCGCGCCGCCACCACCGGTGGGGGGCGGACCTACCGCGGGCAGATGCCGGTCAACTGGTACGCCAGCCTGGTGGTCATCTGCGTCGTGGGCCTGCTGCTCATCGGGTTCAGCAGGTACCAGCGGACCCACCCGACGACCAACCCGTCCGGGCCGCCCACCACCAGCCAGACCTGGTACGCGGCGCTGGGCGTCGACGTGTGCGGCACCATCGAGCCGAACCTGCCCGCCACGACGGCGACCTCGAAGAACGGGTTCGTCTCCAACGGCAACGGCGTGCTGACCATCGCGCCGAAGAACAGCTCGCAGTCGGGCAGCAACGCCACCCTCGGACGGTTCGTCTCGGAGTACCCGGGCATGCAGCTGACCAACAGCGTCCTGCAGTATCCCGGCAAACCGGCGATGACCAACGGGAACGTGTGCGCGAAGGGGACGCCCGACGCCGGCAAGCCCGGCGTCGTGATCGTCAACAGCTGGCCCAACTTCACCTCCAAGACCGGCTCGGAGACGAGCGGCGATCCGCAGAACCTGCTGTTCACCAACGGGCAGCTCATCACCATGGCGTTCGTCCCCGCCAACTCGACCATCCCGAAGCCGCCCGGCAAGGCGATCACCGCCCTGATCAGCACGACGGCCGGCGGTTCCACCGCTGTCACCGTCCCCCCGACGGCCACCACCGCTCCGCCGACCCCCACCACCGCCCCCAAGTGAGGGCCGTCGTCCTGGTGGGCGGCGAAGGGACGCGCCTCCGGCCGCTCACCCTGACCATGCCCAAGCAGATGCTCCCCGTCGCGGAGCAGCCCATGATCGAGCGGGTCCTCGGGCACCTGGCCGTCCATGGGATCGAGGAGGCCGTCCTCTCGCTCGGCTACCGTCCCGACGCCTTCACCGACGCCTACCCGGAGGGCACGATCGCCGGGGTGCGCGCCCTCTACGCGGTCGAGCCGAGCCCGCTCGACACGGCCGGGGCGATCCGCTTCGCCGCGGAGTTCGGCGCGCTCGACGAGACCTTCGTCGTGCTCAACGGTGACGTCCTCACCGACATCGACATCGGCGCACTGATCGCCTTCCACCGCGAGCGCGGGGCCGAGGCCAGCATCGCGCTCACCCCGGTGGACGACCCGAGCAGCTTCGGGGTCGTCCCCACCGACGAGGACGGCCGGGTCGAGGCGTTCGTCGAGAAGCCGCCGCGCGACGAAGCACCCACCAACCTGATCAACGCCGGGATCTACGTGCTCGAGGCTCCGGTGCTCGCGCGGATCCCGCCCGGGGTCCGGGTGTCGATCGAGCGGGAGACCTTCCCCGCGCTCGTCGCCGACCGGACGCTCTTCGCGCTCGGGTCCGACGCCTATTGGCTCGACACCGGGACGCCCGACGCCTATCTGCGGGCCAACCGCGACCTCCTGTCCGGGCGCCGCAGCGGTCCCCCGGCCCCCGGCGCCGAGGAGGATCCCACGATCGGCCCCGGCGTGTGGCGGATCGGACCGGTGGACGCGGCCGGCACGGTCGCCCGGTCACTCGTCGGGAAGTGCGCGGCCATCGAGCCCCAGGCCACGGTCACCGACTCGGTGGTCGGTGCCGGCGCCATCGTGGAGGACGGGGCCACCGTGGTCGGCTCGGTCCTCCTGCCCGGTGCGCGGGTGGCGGCCAAGGCCACCGTCGAGGGGTCGATCGTCGGAGCGGGGGCCATCATCGGGCAGCGGTGCGTGATCCAGGGCGTGTCGGTCGTCGGCGCCGGTGCGGTCACCGCATCGGGCACCGTTCTCGACGGCGAGCGGTACACGGGCGGGGAGTGACGTGCGGGCGCTGGTCACCGGGGGAGCCGGCTTCATCGGGTCCACCCTGGTCGACCGGCTGCTCGCCGAGGGTCACGTGGTCGACGTCGTGGACGATCTCTCGACCGGTTCGCTGGCCAACCTCGCCCAGGCCCGGTCGTCGAGCGACCACGACCTGACCATCCACCGGCTCGACATCCGATCGGCAGAGCTGGTCGACCTGATGGCCCGTCGTGCGGCGGACGTCGTGTTCCACCTCGCCGCCCAGGCCGACGTCCGGGTGTCGGTCGCCGACCCGGTCCTCGACGCGGACATCAACCTGCTGGGGACGCTCCGCGTCCTCGAGGGGGCCCGCGCGGCGGGAACGCCCCGGGTGGTGTTCGCGGCGAGCGGGGGGACCCTCTACGGCGAGCCGGACGACTCGGAGCTGCCGCTCAAGGAGTCCCTGCCCCACCACCCGCTCTCGCCCTACGGTGTCTCGAAGAAGGCGGTCATCGACTACCTGGTCGCCTACCGGGAGCTCCACACGCTCGAATTCGTGGCGCTCGCCCTGGCCAACGTCTACGGCCCCCGCCAGGACCCCCACGGCGAGGCCGGGGTGGTCGCGATCTTCGCAGAGCGGCTGCTCCGTGGACAGGAGGTGACCGTCTTCGGCGACGGGGAGCAGACCCGCGACTTCGTCTTCGTCGACGACGTGGTCGACGCGTTCGTGCGCGCGGCCACCAGGGGCGGGGGCCTGGTGTGCAACATCGGGACCGGACAGGAGACGTCGGTCAACGCGCTGCTGTCGGAGATGGCGGCCCAGGCCGGGGTGGCGCCGGTGATCGTGCACAAGCCGATGCGGGCCGGGGAGCTCGCTCGGAACTGCCTCGACACCTCCCGGGCCGGGATCCACCTGGGCTGGAGTCCGTGGACCACGCTGGGTGCCGGGACCGCGGCCACACTCGGGTCGGTGCGGCGCGGACTGGAGGAGTCCGGGGCGCTCTGAGGTGCCTCCCGGGCGCCGCGCGTCGCACCGCCGCCGCGACGCACTACGCTGTGGGGGATCCTGGTGCGCCGAACGTCTGGCGGCAGGCCGTCCCCCCGAGGCACCCCCGTGCCTCTCCTGTCGCACGAAAGCGCATCCATGCCCCCCTCCCGCCCGTCCTTCGCCGATCTCGGCGTCCCCTCAGACATCGTCGCGGTGCTCGCTGCGCAGTCGATCACCGCACCGTTCCCCATCCAGGAGATGACCCTGCCCGACGCCCTGGCCGGTCGCGACGTCTGCGGCAGGGCCCCCACGGGTTCGGGCAAGACCCTGGCCTTCGGCATCGGCGCCATCGCCCGGCTGGGCGGCCAGGCCGCCCGGTCCCGGCATCCGAGGGTGCTCGTGCTGACCCCGACCCGTGAGCTCGCCGCCCAGGTCGCCGCGGAGCTTCGCCTGCTCGGGGCGCCCCGCGGCCTGCGGGTGGAGTCCTTCTACGGTGGCGTGGGCTACGGACCCCAGCTCCGGTCGCTCTCCCGCGGGGTGGACGTGGTCGTCGCCTGTCCAGGGCGTCTGGGTGACCTCATCGAGCGGGGCAGCATCCGGCTCGACGGCATCGAGATCGTGATCGTCGACGAAGCCGACCGGATGGCCGACATGGGCTTCCTGCCCGACGTCCGTCGCATCCTCGACCGCACGCCGGAGGGTCGCCAGACCATGCTCTTCTCGGCGACCCTCGACGGGGACATCGACGTCTTGGTCCGCCGGTACCAGCAGGATCCCGCCCGACACGAGCTCGAGATCGACGAGGAGGAGGCGGGGAACGCCCTCCACCTGTTCTGGCGGGTCGGCTCCGGCGACCGGTTGGCACGCACCGCCGAGACGGTGGCCGCGGCGGGGCCGACCATCGTCTTCTCACGCACCCGGCACGGGACCGACCGGATCACCCGGCAACTCGAGCAACGGGGTGTGCGCGCCGTGTCGATCCACGGGGACCGCAGTCAGAGACAGCGCGAGCGGGCCCTCGACTCGTTCGCCCGGGGAGCGGTCGACGCGCTGGTCGCCACAGACGTGGCCGCCCGGGGTATCCACGTCGACGGGGTCAACGCGGTGGTGCACTTCGACCCGCCGGCCGACGCCAAGGACTACGTGCACCGTTCCGGCCGCACCGCGCGAGCGGGAGCGAGCGGCGTGGTGGTGAGCCTGGTGACCCCCGACAAGGCCGGCGCGGTCAAGAAGCTCCAGCGCGAGGTCGGGGTCCCGATCGGAACCTCCGAGCCGGACATGGACGCGGTCACCGCGGCGACCCCCATCCGCCGGCCCGGTCGGGCCAAGCCGGTCACGTCGCCCCGGTCGGCTCCGTCCGGGGCGCCCTCGCCGCACACCGCACAGGCCCATCGTGGCGTGCGGTCCAAGCGGGGCAACCGGGGCAAGTGGGCCGGGTCCTCCAAGCAGGGAAAGCCGGCCGGGTCGGCTGCCGGCCGCAGGGGTCGTGGTGCGACTCCTGCCGGCTCGACCCCGGTCAGCGGAACAGGTCGTCCGCGGGCCGCCGGACGATCTCGGCAGCCACCGAGGACCGGCGGAGCCACCTCGGGTCGACGCCCCTGACCACGGCCGCCGGCACGCCCCGGTCCTTCCCCATGACCAGCTCGGCGGCCCCGGCGATCTCGTCGGCGACGCACACCTCGGTCGCCTCGAGGGGACGGCCGGTGGCATCGGGGGTTCCCCGGAGGTCGACCACGCCGGCGATCCCGGCGATCCCGATGGCCACGTCGGTCACCCCGTTGCGCCATGCGCGCCCGAAGGTGTCGGAGACCACGACGCCGATCCGCACCCCGAGCCGGTGGCCGAGGGACTCAGCGATCCGCCGGGCCGAGCGGTCCGGATCGACCGGCAGCAGGGCGGCGGTCCCCGCGTCCACGTTGGAGAGATCGACCCCGGAGTTCGCGCACACGAACCCGTGACGGGTCTCGGTGATGAGCAGGTCGGCGCGCCGGCGCAGGACACGGATCGCCTCCGCCTCGACCAGCCTGCGTTTCGCGTCCGGGTCGTCCGGGTCGACCGCCACGATCCGACCCTCCGCCTTGGAGACCACCTTCTGGGTGACCACCACCACATCACCGTCGCGGACCCGGGCGACCGGGTCACCGGCGCCGGCGGGTGCGGTCCCGACGAGGGCTCGGGCGAGGAGCGCGCCGAGATCGTCGCCCGGGCGCACCTCCCCGATGCCGGTCACCGGAAGCACGGTGAGCGCGCCGGGTGACGGCGCGGGGTCAGCCGGTCGCACCGAGCACGATCCGGGAGAGCGCGGCGGCGCGTTCGCGGCTGGACATGACCGTCGGGGCCACCACGCACCGCACCCCCTCCGCCTGGACGGCCGCGGCCAGGCCGGCGTCGGCCTCGTCGATGACCAGGGTCCCCATCCAGTCCGCGTACCATCGGGCCACCCCGACCACGCTCGACTCGAACCCCATCTCCCGCAGCAGCCGATCGGCGGGCCCCTTGAGCGCGGCCCCCGCAACGATCGGGGAGACGCCGACGATCCGCTCGCGCCTCGACGCGAGCGCCTCGAGCACGCCGGGGACCGCGAGCAACGGGCCGATCGAGACGACCGGGTTCGACGGGCAGACCACGATGGTGTCGGCCGCCGCGATGGCCGCCAGGACCCCAGGGCCCGGACGCGCCGTCTCGGCGCCCTCGAAGCGCACCGCGGCGACGGGCACCTCGTGGCGGAGGCGCACGAAGTACTCCTGGAATCCGACCTCCGGACCGTCGACCAGCCGGAGCCGGGTGCGCAGGGGATCGTCGGTCACCGGGACGACCCGGACCCCGACCCCGAAGGTGCGCGCGAGCTCGGCGGTGACCGCGCCCAGGGTCGCCCCCTCGGCCAACCGCTGGGTGCGGTAGCAGTGGGTGGCCAGGTCGCGGTCCCCGAGGCGGAACCAGGTGAGGCCGCCCAGCTCGGCGAGCGACTCCATCACCCGCCATGTCTCGCCCGCCAGTCCCCACCCGGTCTCCGGGTTGATCGCGCCGGCGAGCGTGTAGACCACCGTGTCCAGGTCGGGTGAGACGTGCAGGCCGTGGAGCACGGTGTCGTCGGCCGTGTTGACGACCGCGGTGATCTCGCCGGGAGCGACCACCTCGATCATCCCCCGCAGGAGACGGGCCGCGCCCACCCCGCCGGCCAGCGCGGTGATCACGACGCGGTCGGGTCGCATCTGCGGGCGGTGGGCACTGCAGCGCAGGCTACCCGTCGCGGCGACGGTGCCTCCCCGAGGGTGCCGACGGTCGCGGGACCACCCGGAGGATGTGCAAGGCTCACCCCGTGCCGCCGGAGCGACCAGCGACCGCCGCGCCCGACCGGCTGTCCGTCGGATTCGACGCCACCCCGCTGCTCGGCCGCCCCACCGGGGTCGGTGTGTTCTGCGCCGGTGCGCTCTCGGGGCTGGCCGGCCGGCGCGACCTCGTCACGACCGCGTACGCGGTCAGCTGGCGCCGCCGGCGCGGGATCGCCGGGCGGGTTCCGCCGGGGGTCGGGTGCGCGGGACGGCCGATGCCGGCTCGCCCGCTGCACTGGGCCTGGCGCCACGGGAGCCGTCCGCCGGCCGAGTGGTTCCTCGGGCCCCAGGATGTGGTCCACGGGTCCAACTTCGTCGTCCCGCCGACGGCACGCGCCGCCCGGGTGGTCACGGTCCACGACCTGACCGTCGTGCGCTACCCCGAACTGTGCGACACGCCCACCCTCGCCTTCCCCGCGCTCGTCCGGCGCGCCGTGTCGGACGGTGCCTGGGTGCACACCCCGTCCCGGTTCGTGGCCGCCGAGGTGGTCTCCGAGCTCGGCATCGACCCCGAGCGGGTGCGTGCCGTGCCCCACGGCGTGCCACGGCTGCCCTGCCCCGACGATCCGGCCGCTGCGCCGCCCCTCCCTCCCGGGTGCACCCGGTACGTGCTCGCGGTGGGCACCGTGGAACCGCGCAAGGACTACCCGCTGCTGGTCTCGGCCTTCAACGCCCTCTCGGCCGCGTGGCCCGACCTCGCGCTCGTGGTGGTCGGCGGGGACGGTTGGGGGGCCGACCGGTTCGCCGAGGCGGTGGCCGCCGCGCCCGCCCGTTCCCGGATCGTCCGGACCGGCTACCTCGGGGATCGAACGCTTGCCGCCGCGCTGCACGGTGCCGCGGTGCTCGCCTACCCGTCGATCTACGAGGGCTTCGGCTTCCCTCCACTCCAGGCGATGGACGCCGGGGTTCCGGTGGTGGCGACCGCAGCGGGAGCCGTCCCCGAGGTGGTCGGGAATGGCGCCCTGCTCGTGCCCCCGGGTGACGCCGACGCCCTCACCGCCGCGCTCGACCGGGTGCTGGCCGGAGGGGCGGCCGTCGACGACCTGGTCGCCCGCGGCCGGACCCGCAGCGCCACGTTCAGCTGGGAGCGGTGCGCCGACGGCCTCGCGACGCTCTACCACGACGCCCGTGCCGCCCGGTCGGCGGTGCCGGGACAGCGGGCCCGGCGGTGAGCAGGCTGCGGGTCCTCCTCCTCGCCCAACAGCTGCGCCGGTCGCCAGCGGGCGGCATCGGCACCTATGTGGTCGGTCTGCTCCAGGGACTGGCCGCCCTCGATCCGGAGGTCGCCCCGGAGCTCACCCTCGCCGCCAGCCGGCCGCCGCCGCGGACCGGGTCGAGGACCCGCTCGTCGCGTTGGGCTACCCGCTCCAGCTCTCGCGCCTCCCCGGACCGCTGCTGACCCGCGCCTGGGACCACGGCCTGCTCCGCGCCGGGACCCGTGACGACGTGGTCCACGCGGTCTCCCTCGCAACCCTCGCGGCGAACGGGCCGGCACTGGTGGTCACCGTCCACGACCTGCTCTGGCGACGCATCCCCGACGCCTACCCGCGCCGCGGGCGGCGCTGGCACGAGGCGTCGCTCCGCCGGGCGCTCCGCAGGGCCGACCGGTTCGTGGTGCCGGCCCGGGCGGTCGCCGAGGACCTGGTGTCGGCCGGCGCGGCGCCCGGAGCGATCACGGTCATCCCGATGGGCTCGGACCACCTGCCTCCGCCGGACCTCGGGGCGGCGCGGGCGCACCTGGCCGCCCTCGGCGTGCACGGTCCGTTCCTGCTCAGCGTCGGGACCAACGAGCCCCGCAAGAACCTCCAACGCCTGGTCGAGGCGTACGGGATGGCGCGTCCCGCGTTGCCCGAGCCGTGGCCGCTGGTGATCGTCGGTCCCGCGGGGTGGGGGGTCCAGGTGCGGCCCGGGGCCGGGGTCGTCGAGGCGGGGACCGTGACCCCCGCCGAGCTGGCGGGTCTCTACGCCATGGCACGCCTCCTCGCCTACGTGCCCCTGATCGAGGGGTTCGGCCTGCCTCCGGTCGAGGCGATGACGCTCGGGACGCCAGTGGTGGCCAGCCCGCTCCCGAGCACGGAGGGAGCGGCATTCGAGGTCGATCCCGCCGACGTCGCCGCCATCGCGGCGGGCCTGGTGACCGTGGCCACCGACGAGGACCGGCGCGCAGACCTGATCAGGCGGGGGACCGAACGCTCCGCGGCACTGTCCTGGGTCACCATCGCCCAACGCCATGTGGAGCTCTGGGAGCAGGTGCGCGCGGGCGCCGGCCGGTGGGACCCGAGGTGACCGGCGAGAGCCCGTTGACGGTCGCCCTCGACGCGAGCGCGGTGCCCGAGCGCCCGGTCGGGGCCGGCCAGTACGTCCTGCAGCTCGCGGGAGCGCTCTCCACTCGGCCCGACGTCGACCTGGTCGTGTGCAGCCGCCGCACCGACCGCGCCCGCTGGGAGGCGCTCGCCGCACCGGTCGGTCTGCTGGCCTCGGCACCCGACTCACGTCCGCTGCGCGTGGCGTGGGAGCGGACCCGGCTCGGCCCGCTGGCCGCCGGCGCCGGCGCGGCCGTGCTCCACGCTCCCCACTACACGATGCCCCGTCGTCCGCCGGTCGCCTCGGTGGTCACCATCCACGATCTGAGCTTCTTCGAATGGCCCCGGTGGCACGAGCGGTCGAAGGTGCTGCTCTTCCGGAGGGCGATCCGGACGGCTGCCCGGACCGCCGAGGTCGTGGTGTGCCCGAGCCGGATCACCGCCGACTCCCTCCACCGGTGGTGCAGGGTCGACGCGGAGGTGGTGGTCGCCCCGCACGGGGTGGACGCCGGACGGTTCCGTCCGGACGAACCGTCCCCGGGAGCGGACGCCTCCGCCATCGCCCGCCTCGACGGCCGACTCGCCGGCCCGGACCGGTTCCTGCTCTTCGTCGGCACCCTCGAGCCGCGCAAGGACGTGCCCACCCTGGTCGAGGCGTTCGCCCGGGTGGCCGGACGCCACCCGGACGCGCTGCTCGTGCTGGCGGGCGGACGCGGATGGGGAGCGGACGCCGTCGACCGTTCGGTCGCGGCCTCGGGTCTCGCCGGCCGCATCGTCCGGACCGGTTACGTCGGCGACCCGGAGGTCGCCGCCCTTCTCCGGACGGCCACCGCCGCGGTCTACCCGTCGCGCTACGAGGGCTTCGGCCTCCCCGCCCTCGAGGCCCTCGCCTGCGGGACGCCGCTGGTCACCACCTCCGGGACGGCGATGGAGGAGGTAGCCGGCGCGAGTGCGCTCCTGGTCGGACCCGGCGACGTCGCCGCGCTCGCCGACGCGATCGACCTGGTGCTCGCGTCATCGACCGGCGCGCCGGACGCCGCGGCAGCCGAACGCCGTGCGCTCGGACAGGAGATCGCGCGCCGCCACACCTGGGAGGCGAGCGCGGCCCTCCACGTGGCGGCCTACCGCTCCGCGCGCCGCCGCCGGGGATGACGCCGTCGGGGATGACGCCGTCGGGGATGACGCCGTCGGGATGATCCGTGCGGCGCCCAGCCGGTAGGGTGACCGGTCGTGCGCTCCTTGATCACCGGTGGCCACGGCTTCGTGGGCACCTGGCTGGCCGAGCACCTCCGTGCCGAAGGCGATCAGGTCGTCCAGATCGACCGGGAGGTCGAGATCACCGACCCCGACGCACTGCTGGTCGCGCTCACCGATGCGGCACCTGACGCGGTCTACCACCTTGCCGCGCTCACCCACGTCGGCGAGTCCTGGGACGATCCGCTCCGGGTGCTCGAGGTCAACGTGATCGGCACCGGTGCGGTGCTCGCGGCGGCCAGGCGGTGCGGCACCGACCCCACCGTGCTGGTCACCAGCTCCGCGGAGGTCTACGGCGCGGTGACCGACCCGTCGAAGCTCCCGCTGACCGAGCGTTCGCCCACCGCGCCGCTCACCCCCTACGCCGCGTCGAAGCTCGCCGCGGAGGCACTGGTGCGCCAGGCCTACCTCGGCCACGGCCAGCGGACCATCGTGGTCCGTCCGTTCAACCACATCGGGCCCGGGCAGTCCACCGCGTTCGCCGTGCCGGCCCTCGCCCGCCGCATCGTCGAGGCGGCGAGGACCGGCGCGACCGGGATCCCGGTCGGCAACCTCTCCGCCCGGCGCGACTTCACCGACGTCCGGGACGTGGTCCGCGCCTACCGGCTGCTCGTCGAGTCGGGGGAGCCCGGCGGCGTCTACAACGTCTGCTCCGGACGGGACGTCTCGATACAGGAGATCGCCGACCGCCTCGCCGACTTGGCGGGGAGCCCGGTCGAGCTCGAGGTCGACCCCTCCCTCATGCGCCCCGTGGAGGTCCCGGTTCTTCGCGGCGACCCGGCGGGCCTGCAGCAGGCGACCGGATGGAAGCCGGAGCTGGACCTCGACAGGACCCTCGCCGACGTGCTGGAGCGCGAGCGGCGGGCAGCCGGCTGAGGCCGGGCGCCGGCGGCGCCCCGGCGGAAGGGTCAGGCCGCGGCGCTCGGGCGGAGGGTGCGGAGCTGGGTGCGGGCCTCCTTGGCCTGCACGTGGGCCTGCTTTGCGAGATCCCGGGCCTGGGTCGGCAGCCGGTCCTCGAGGGGGGCGAACGCGGCCTCGACCCGCTCGATGATCTCCTCGACCCGGTCCATGAGCAGGTCGACCTTGGCGTCGACGTCCTGGATGGCGTCGGCGAGGTCGGAGCGGACCGCGGTCACCCGCCCGCCGAGCCCGGCGGCGTTCGGGGTGGAGAGCTTCTTGCCCAGCTGATGGCGTTCGACCTGGATGCGCTGGAAGCCGAGGACACCGGCACCGATCACGATGTACGTGGCGTCCACGGCAACGTTGGCGAGGTCCCTCGCGGCCCTGGTGACGTCGGTCCTGAGGTCTGGCATGGTTCGCTCCTTGGGTCGGATCGGGGGGTGGGAGGTCGTCGTGACCCGAATACAAGTGTATACGTGATGATAAACAGTTGCAAGCACCCGGGGGGTCGTCGCCGGTGCTGCACGGGGTGCCGGAGCGGCGCTCGCCTGCGAACCCCAGCGGCACAAAAACCGCCTCTGAGCAGGAAGATCCCCACGGGCCGGGTGGCGGCCGGTTAGCCTTTGCCCCTTGATGGACACCCTGGCCCCGCCGGTCGTCGCCGTCGTCGTGGCCCACGATCCCGGTCCGTGGTTCGAGGAGACCCTCGAGTCGCTCGCCTCCCAGGACTATGCCGAGCTCTCGGTGCTCGTCCTCGACGCCGCCGGTCGTGGGGACGATCTCGCGGCCCGGGTGGCCGACGTCCTCCCTTCGGCCTACGTGCGCCGGTTCGACGCCAACCGCGGCTTCGCCGCCACCGTGGACGAGGTCCAGGCCATGGTCGCCGGTGCCGACTACTACCTGCTCTGCCACGACGACGTGGCGCTCTTCGAGGACACGGTGCACCTGATGGTCGAGGAGGCCTTCCGCTCCAATGCCGGCGTGGTCTCACCGAAGGTGGTCAGCTGGGACGATCCCGACCGGCTGGTGCACGTGGGGATGGTCGTCGACAAGGGCGGGTCGGTGGTCGAGCGGGTGCAGCCCCACGAGATCGACCACGGTCAGCACGATGCGGTGCGTGACGTCTTCGTCGCCCCGGGCGGGTGCACCCTGGTCCGGGCCGACCTGTTCGCCGAGCTCGGGGGGTTCGACCCGTCCATCGTGGCCATGGGGGAGGATCTCGACCTCTGCTGGCGGGCCCAGGTGATGGGGGCGCGGATCATCGTGGCCCCCGGGGCACGGGTCCGCCACCTCGAGGTCCTGGCGGGCGGAGCCCGCGCGCTCGAGCCGTCCCTGCTCGGCGCAGCCGGTGGTGCGGCGTCCCGCCACCCGGTGACCCTCCAGGAGCTCCAGCGCCGTCACGAGCTGCTCGCCGTCTTCAAGTGCTACGGACGGACCCACCTGGTCCGGGTCGTGCCGCAGGTGTTCCTGCTGGCGATGGGCGAGGTGGTGGTGGCAGAGCTGGCAGGCAACCGGGCGAGAGCCCGGGCGGTCACCCGGGCCTGGCGCTGGAACCTCGGCCGTCTCGGGGTGATCCGGGCCCAGCGGGCCGAGCTGCGGGCGAAGCGTCGCCTCGGGGACAAGGAGATCCGGCTGCTCCAGGTCGGGGGCAGCGCGCGGCTCGCGGCCTACACCCGACGGGTGTTCCAGCACGGCTTCGCCGGCGCACATGCAGAGGAACTGGCCGCAGCGGTGACGGCCGCAGGAGGCGCGCCGGCAGGGGAGTGGGAGGACCGCATCCCGGTCGGCGATCCCGGGTCGGGGGAGCCGGAACCCTCGGGTCAGGTGGCGACGCGGGTCCGGCTCGCGGTCTGGCTGGTGGCCGCGCTGGTGGTCGTGGTCGGCTCGCGGGACGTCCTGACCGGCCATCTGCCGGCCCTGGGTCAGTTCACGCCCTTCCCGGGCTGGTCGGCGACCCTCTCGGCCTTCTTCGGGGGCTGGCACCCGTCGGGCGTGGGCACGACCGCCCCGAGCTCGCCGGGGCTGGGGATCACCGCGGTACTCGGCACGGTCCTCCTCGGGGGGATGGGTCTCACCCAGAAGCTCCTCGTCTTCGGCTGCCTACCGGTCGGCGCCTGGGGGGTGGTGCGCCTCCTGCGCCCGTTCGGTTCCCAGCGCGCGGCGATGGTGGCCGGCCTCGCCTACCTGGCCATGGCCCTCCCCTACGACGCGCTCGCACTCGGACGCTGGGGTGCGCTGGTGGTCTATGCCGGACTGCCCTGGGCCCTCGGCTGCCTGTTGCGGGCGACCGGTCTCGAGCCCTTCGTCCGTGTGGACGCCGGCCGCCCCGGACCGCCGCAGGCCCTGTCCGCGGACGGGGGGCACGCCGTTGCGGTCATCCCGCATCCCAGCGCCACCGGCGCATGGGCCGCCCGGCACGGTCTGTTCGGCGGCGCGCTCGCCCTCGGCCTGCTCGAGGCGCTCCTGGTCGCGTTCGTTCCCGCAGCGGCGATCGTCGTGGTGCTGGCGGCGTTCTCCCTCCTCGTCCCCGCCCTCCTGTTCGGGGATGCGAGGCGCGCCGGCCGGGCCGTCCGCCTCGCCATCGGGTCGACCCTGGTGGCGGCCGTCATCTGCCTCCCCTGGCTCATCGGGGTGCTGTCGACGGGCTCGGGGGCGATGGCCGTCTTCGGCACGCCGACGCCGGCGTCGGGAGCGGCGTCGTGGGCGTCGCTCCTGCGGTTCGCGGTCGGTCCGATCGGAGACTCCCCGCTCGCGTGGGGGTTCCTTCTCGCCGCGGCGGTGCCGCTCCTGCTGGCCCGGGGCGTCCGGTTCACGTGGGCGGTGCGCTTCTGGTCGATCGCCCTCGTCTCGTGGGTCGCCGCCTGGGTCGTCGGCCGCGGCTGGACGGGCCGGCTGGCCGTCGATCCGCTGGTCCTCCTCGCGCCGGCCGCGGTCGGGGTCGCCGCGGCCATCGGGCTGGGGATCGCCGCGTTCGAGGTGGACCTGCGGGCCGCCCAATTCGGCTGGCGCCAGCTGACCACGGTGGTCGGGGTGGTGGCGGTCTCCCTGGCCGCGGTCCCCACCGCGGTCTCGGCGCTCCCCGGCCGCTGGGAGCTGCCGGTCAACGACTTCTCCCAATCGGTGGCCTGGATGAACGCCACCGTGTCCGACGGGGCCTTCCGGGTCCTCTGGGTCGCCGATCCCCGTTCGCTCGACCAGGGTGGCTGGAGCGCGGGAGACGGGCTGGCCTATGCCACCTCCGAGAACGGTGCGCCCGACGCCCGGTGGCTCTGGAACGGCACCTCGCCGGGCCCCGCGGCCTCCCTGGGCGAGGCCGTGGACGAGGCCCGGTCCGGCCGGACCGACCAGCTCGGTCTCCTGCTCGCACCCGCCGGGGTCCGGTACGTGGCGGTCCTGACCTCGGTCGCCCCCGAGATCGTCGGCCAGCAGAGCCCGACCCAGTACCCGGTGCCCGCCGACCTGCTCCTGGCCCTCTCCCATCAGCTGGATCTGCGGCCCGAGCTGACAGGGTCGGGGATCACCGTGTTCGCCAACGCCGACTGGATCCCCCAGCGGGCGGAGGCGGCCGGGACCGTCGCCCCGGCGCCCGGGGTCCGTCCCGTCCTGCCCGGACCGGCTGCCGGGCGTTCCTACACCGGCCCGCTCGCCGCGGGTACGGTCCTCGCCGCCGAGGCCCCGGCAGGGCGCTGGACGCTCACCACGTCGACCGGACGGGTCGTCCCCCGGTCGAGCGGGTTCGGCTGGGGCGCCCGCTACCGGGTGGAGGGTGCAACGACCGGCACGCTCCACTTCGTCGGGGGCCTGCTGCCGGTGGCGGAGGGTGTGTTCTCGGTGGTGGTCTGGCTGCTCGCGGTCGCCGCGCTGGTCGACCGTCGCCGCCTGCGGCGCGAGTGGGAGCGGATCGGCAGGGGGCGTCACCGGCCGGTCCCGCGTGCACGGCACGAGGAGGGGCTCGACGACGTCTGGGCCGACGAGGTGGGGGTGCCGCGGTGAGCGCCGTCGAGCCGCCACCGGTGCCCCCGGTCGCGCGGCCGGTCGCCAGACGCACGGCGCGGCGGGTTCCCGGGCGCACCGCCGCTGCGGTCGCGGTCGCCGCGGTTCTCCTCGGCGTGGGCCTGGTGTCCCGTGCGGTCCCACCGCCTGCTGCCGCGCCGCCGGCCCCCTCGCCCGGGGGCGTGGCGGTGAGCCCCGCCGACGCCCGTTCGTCGTCGCTCTTCTGCGTCCCCGGCATCGCGGGTGCGGACACCGTCTTCCTCGCCAACACGAGCGGTGCCCCGGTCCGCGGGGTGATGACCACGGTGGGGACCGCCGGGGCCACGCCGGTCCGCCGGCCGGTGATCGTCCCCGCCGGGGGCACTGCGGCCGTGGACCCGGCCACGGCGTCGGCGGGGGTCACCGCGACCGCCTTCACCTTCGCCGGCGGCGGGGTCACCGCGGAGCAGTCGGTCGGGTCGGCCGCCGGGTGGGGCACGGCGCCGTGCGCCTCCCAGGTCTCGACCCAGTGGTCGTTCGCCGGCGGGTCCACCGCACACGGGGACACCCTCACCCTCTCCCTCTTCAATCCCACCGCCGCCCCGGCGATGGTCAGCGCGATCTTCCTCACCGCCAGCGGCGCGGTGCTCACACCGCAGGCCTACCAGGGCCTCACCATCGGTCCGGGACAGGTCGTCGAGGAACAGCTGGGCGCCTTCGTCCAGGACCAGCCGACGGTCGCGACCTTGGTCTCGTCCGCGTCGGGATCCCTCGTGGCGACCGAGCTCCAGCAGACGACGGCGGGATCGGCGACCGGGCTCTCCCTCGAGCTCGGTTCCCCCGTTCCCGAGACCACCTGGCACTTCGCCCAGACCACGGCCGCGGTGGGCGCGGAGGTCGACTTCACCCTGGCCAATCCCGGATCGTCGCCAGTCACCGCCGAGATCTCGGTCGGGCTCCCGTCCGCCACCGTCGTCCCGCGCCAGGTGGTCGTGCCCGCGATGGCGGCGACCGTGTTCCGTGCCTCGTCGGTCCCCGGGTGGCCCCAGCGGACCGCCTACGCGGTGACCATCTCGGCACCGGCACCGATCGTGGTGGGCCGGTCCGTGCTCGCCGCGGCGAGCACGCCCGCCCCGCAATGGGGTGCGAGCGCCGGGGTCTCGTCGTCGTCGCCTCGCTGGCTGGTCATCGGACCCGGCGTCCCCGGGGCACCGGCGGTGGCCGGCGCGACCGTGCGCAGCCTGTCGGTGGCCGACCCCGGGGGAACGGCCGCCCGTGTCGTGGTCACCCGTCTCGGCTCGGTACGACCGGTGGCAAGAGCAACCGTCGGGCCGCACTCGCTCTCCCTCTTCGTCCCCTCCGAGCTCGGCGGTGGCACGGGCCCGTTCACCGTGCAGTCGTCGGCCCCGGTCGTCGTCGAGGCGGACGCCTCGCCCTCGGGTGCGCCGGGCGTCGTCGCGAGCAACGGGGCACCCCTCCCGGTCGCCCCGCCCTCCTGAGCGGATCGCCGCGCCACCGCTCTGGACCAGAAGGCCCGCCGGCGGGTCCGCTCAGCGGGAGGCCGGTGGCGGGGGCGGAGGTGGCCAGGGAGCCTGCTTGCCCGGCCAGCGTGGCGGTGCCGGTGCCGGCCAGGGGCCGGCCGGTGGGGGGAGCTGCGGCGAGGCCGCCCCCGGGGTGGGCTCTGCGCCGTTGGTGTCGCCGGCGGCGCGGCTGACCGTCTCTGCACCCTGCTCCGGGCCGGTTCCGGCGGTGGCCTGGTCCGGGGCGTCGGTGGCGCCGGGGGCCGCGTCGGCGGGGACCGGGGTGCCAGGGATCCAGTCGGGCGGCGCGTCGACGTCCTCCGCCCCGGTCGGGCCGTGCTGGGCGGCCACGAAGATGGGCGGGACCGTCTTGACCCCGTCCGCGTGGACCGGGCGCCCGTAGGCGGTGTCCACCAGGTTGCCGACGGCCTCGCCGGAGATGGTCTCCTCGTCGAGCAGGGCCCTCGCCACCGCGTCGAGACCGCCCCGGTGGCGTGCGAGGACCTCCAGGGCCCGCTGCTCCTGGGCCCGCAGGATGAGCTCGACCTCGTCGTCGATGATCTGGCTGGTGTGCTCGGAGTAGTCGCGGGTGTGCATGAGGTCCTCGCCGAGGAAGACCTGGCCCTGGGAGCCCCAGGCCATCGGCCCGATCTTGTCGCTCATGCCCCACTCGCGGACCATCTTGCGGGCGAGCTCGGTGTTGCCGACCAGGTCGTTGCTCGCGCCGGTGGAGAGGTCGCCGTACACCAGGAGCTCGGACGCCCGCCCGCCCATCCGCACGCAGAGCGAGTCCTCGATGTGCTGGCGGGGGTGGATGTGGCGCTCCTCCATGGGCAGCTGCATGGTGACCCCGAGCGCCATCCCGGTCGGGAGGATGGTGACCTTGTGGACCGGGTCGGCGTCGGGCAGCACGTAGGCGAGCACCGCGTGGCCCCCCTCGTGGAAGGCGACCCGCTCCTTCTCGGCGTTGGAGAGGACCAGGCTCTCGCGGCGCTGGCCCATGAGGACCCGGTCACGCGAGGCCTCGAAGTCCTCGTTCTGGATGACCGTCGAACCGCGTCGCACCGCGTGCAGCGCAGCTTCGTTCACCAGGTTGGCGAGGTCGGCGCCGCTCATGCCCGGCGTGCCGCGGGCCACCCTGCCGAGGTCGACGGTCGGATCGACCCGCTTGTCCTTGCAGTGGACCTGCAGGATGGGGAGGCGCTCGTCGAGGTCGGGGAGCGGCACCACGATCTGCCGGTCGAACCGTCCCGGCCGGAGGATGGCCGCGTCGAGGATGTCCGGCCGGTTGGTGGCCGCCATCACCACGATCCCCTCGGTCGGGTCGAAGCCGTCCATCTCCGAGAGCATCTGGTTGAGGGTCTGCTCGCGCTCGTCGTGACCGCCCCCGAGGCCTGCGCCGCGTTTGCGTCCGATCGAGTCGATCTCGTCGATGAAGACGATGGCCGGCGCCTGCTTGCGGGCGGTCGCGAAGAGGTCGCGCACCCGGCTCGCCCCGACGCCGACGAACATCTCCATGAAGTCCGAGCCGCTCACCGACATGAACGGCACCCCGGCCTCGCCGGCCACGGCCCGCGCCAGGAGGGTCTTGCCGGTGCCGGGGGGACCGACCAGCAGGATCCCCTTGGGGATGCGGGCCCCGATCTCCCTGAACCGACCGGGGGTCTTGAGGAACTCGACGACCTCGCTGATCTCGAGCTTGACCCCGTCGTAGCCGGCCACGTCGTCGAAGGTGGTCGAGGGTCGCTCGGTGGAGTAGAGCTTCGCCTTGGACCGGCCGATCGACATGATGCTGCCCATCTGACCCTGGGCCTTGCGGCTGATGTAGAAGAAGATCCCCCCGATGATGGCGAAGGGCAGGATCCAGGTCAGGAGAAAGCCCAGGAGCGTGTTCGAGCTGGGGGTGACCAGGTGGTAGTTGGAGCCGAGCGGCTTGAGTGCCGTGAGCTCCGAGTCGGTGATCGGGTTGGGCCCGTTGGACGTGTAGCTGCTCCCGTCGGAGAGGGTCCCGGTGATCACCCCGGTGGTCTGGTCGACGGTGGCGGTGACGATCTTCTTCGCCGCGACGTCCTGTTGGAACGCGTTGTAGGTGAGCGTGTTGGTGGTGGCCTTGTGCAGGAGGCTCGGCGCGACGATGACCGCTAACACCGCGACCATGATCACCACGTAGATGATCAGGCGGTTGCGGTTCGCGCCCGGTGCGCTGCCGGGCCCGCCGGGCTCCGCTGGGCCGTTCGGCGTGCTCGGAGAGGGAGGGGTCACCTCATCATGCTACGCGCCGGCGGCGGGGAATGAGTCGTCGCCCGCCCGGGGGCCTGCCGAATTCCACAGGGGCCGGCTCGGTATCGTGGGGAGGTGACCGAGCGGCCCGAACAGGCAGCAGATGCTGTCGCCGCCGCTGGTCGACCGGCTCCCGGTCCGCCGCCGGTCGCTCCGCGGGCCCCGTTCCCGTCCGCCCCGCTCTCCCCCGTGGGGGAGGGCGCGCCACCGACCCGGGTGGTCGACGTTCCCCTCGGGCGCCAGCTCGCGGCGGGCGCCCCACCCGACTCGCGGCCGGCCGCCTGGATGTGGCTGGTGTTCGCCGGCGTCGGCTTCCTCGGCGGGCAGGTGCTGGCGGCGATCCTGGTCGGGGTCACGGCGGCGCTGAGCGGGCACCTCCACTCGCTGTCGACCATCGCGACGCTGAGCGAACCGCCGACCTGGTACATCGTCTCCACCCTCTTCGGGCTCTGGGGAGGGTTCGCCGGGGCCGGGGTGCTCGCCGTCTGGAGGCGGGGTACGGGGAGCGTGGTGCGCGACCTCGGGTTGCGGTTCCGGTGGATCGACCTGCTCGGCGTGCCGATCGGGATCGGCGGGCAGTTCCTGGTGGCCCTGGTCTACGTCCCGATCGCCAGTCACGTCCACGACTTCCACAAGCAGTTCGATGCGCCGAGCCAACGCCTCACCGGGGGATCCCACGGGGGCGCGTACGCGGTCATCGTCATCTGCACGGTCATCGGCGCCCCCTTCTTCGAGGAGTTGTTCTTCCGGGGGGTCCTCCTCCGGTCGCTCGCACGCCTGTTCGGTGACATCGGGGGCTGGGTGGGCCCTGCCCTGGCCATCCTGCTCAGCGGTCTGCTCTTCGGCCTGGCCCACGCCGAGTCGCTCCAGCTGCTCGGCCTCGCGCTCTTCGGGGTCATCCTCGGGCTGGTCTCGTGGAGGACCGGTCGCCTCGGCATGAACATGGTCGCGCACGCCGCCTTCAACCTGATGGCCCTTGCCGCGGTCGTCACGCCCGCCACCGTCGGGCTGCGGGCCCTGCTCTGAGGTGGCCTCCGACCTGACCGTCGTGCCGGACGGCGCCACCCGGGTCGAGGCGGCGCGGATGCCCACGGCCGAGCCTGCGGTCGCCCGCCCGCGGTGGTTCGACCGGCTCACCCGACCCACCGCGCGCCCGGCCATCGCCAACGCCGTCGTGGTGCTCGGGGTGATCGTCGTCGCGCTGACCCAGCTCCATCCCTCGCTGCTGCTCGCCGACAGCACCACCGCCGGCGGCGACACCGGGGCGCACGTGGCCCTGCCCGCGTTCCTCCAGTCCCACCTGCTCACCCACGGCCGCCTCACCGGCTGGGATCCGAGCTGGTACGACGGCTTCCCCCTCTACACCTTCTACTTTCCGCTGCCGGGCCTGATCACCGTCGTCCTCCACGCGGTCGTCCCCTACGACGTCGCCTTCAAGCTGGTCACCGTCCTCGGAACGCTCCTCCTCCCGATCTGCGCCTTCGCCTTCGGACGGCTGGCCGGTCTGCGCGACCCCGGACCCGGCTGCCTCGCGGCGGCGACCCTCCCCTTCCTCTTCGAGCCGAGCTTCTCCATCTACGGGGGCAATCTGCTCTCGACGCTCGCCGGCGAGTTCTCGTTCTCCCTCTCGCTCTCCTTCGCCCTGCTCTTCCTCGGGGTGGTGGCCGCCGGGCTGCGGACCGGCCGCCACCGGGCGCTGGCCGCGGTCCTGTTCGCAGCCACCCTGCTCTGCCACCTCATCCCCGCGCTCTTCGCCGCGGTCGGGGCGGTGGTCTGGCTCCTCCTCGATGCCGACCTGCCACGCATGCTGCGTGCCCGGGCCAGCGCGGCCCGCCGCCGCTGGGGTGGACGCGTGCTCTGGTCGGTGGTGGCCGGTGCGGTCGGGGTCGGGCTCACCGCCTGGTGGCTGGTCCCGTTCGCCGTCGAGCAGCCCTACACGACCAACATGGGCTACACCAAGGTCTTCGGCTACCCGCACCTGCTCTTCCCGGGCTCCTTCCGCTGGGTCCTGGCCGCCGCCCTGGTCGGACTGGTGGCCATGGTGGTCCGCCGCAGCCGGGTCGCCCTCTTCCTGGTGGTGATGGCCGTCCTCTCGGCCGCCGCGGTGATCCTCGATCCCGCCGGCAAGCTCTACAACGTCCGGTTCCTTCCCCTCTGGTTCCTCTGCCTCTACCTGCTCGCCGGCTACGGGGTGGCCGAGGTGACCGGGGCGGTCGCACGCCGGGCCCGGCGCCGCCGGCTCGACCGCTGGGTGGTCGCCGTGCGGCAGCGCCTGGTCTCGGCCGACTCCCTGCACTGGGTCCCGGGCATGCGGATCAGCCGGTTGCGCCGCCCGGTGCCCGCCTCGGTGCCGGCAGGGGCGGTCGTGGGTCCGCTCATCGCCCTCGTCGCGGCGTGTGCCGCGGTCGTGCCACCGCTCGTGCTGCCGGCAACCACCCTCGCCCACGTCGGGATCACCGTCGGTGCCGACCAGCCGAGCGCGTGGGCCGAGTGGAACTACTCGGGTTACGAGGGCAAGCCCGACTACCCCGAATACCACGCCGTCGTCCAGATGATGACCTCGGTCGGCGCCGAGCAGGGCTGCGGCCGGGCCATGTGGGAGTACGACCCCTCGCTCAACCGGTTCGGGACGACGATGTCCCTGATGCTGCTTCCCTATTGGACGGGCGGTTGCATCGATTCGATGGAGGGTCTGCTCTTCGAGTCGGCCTCGTCGACCCCGTTCCACTTCATCAACCAGAACGAGCTCTCCCCCGATCCGTCCGACGCGGTCGTCGGGCTGCCCTACGGAGGGCTCGACGTGCCGCTCGGCATCGAGCACCTCCAGCTGATGGGGGTGCGCTACCTGCTCGCCTCCTCGACCGCGGTCGAGGCCGCCGCCGCATCGGACCCGGCCGCCACCCTGGTCGGGTCGACGGGACCGTGGAGCACCTCCTACCAGGGCTCGTCGCTGCAGACGACCTGGAAGGTCTACCGGATCGCGGGATCGTCGTTGGTCGAGCCGCTGCCGGCCAGGCCGGTCGTCTGGAAGGGGGTCGCGGCCGCCCAGTCGAGCTGGCTGGCACCCTCGGTCGCCTGGTACGACGATCCCGCCCGGTGGGGAGTGGTCCCGGCCGAAGACGGGCCGCCCGGCTGGACCCGGGTCCCGACCGGGGACGTCCACCCGACCACGGTGCCCGAGCCGAAGACGGTGGTCTCGGGGGTCCGACAGTCCGACGACACGGTCTCCTTCCACGTCGCTCGGGTCGGCACGCCGGTCGAGGTCCGGGTCTCGTACTTCCCGAACTGGCACGTCTCGGGCGCCGAGGGTCCCTACCGGGTGGCGCCCAACCTGATGGTGGTGGTCCCGACCGGCCACGACGTCGTGCTCTCCTATGGCAGTTCCCCGGCCGACCTGATCGGCCAAGTGCTCACGCTCGTCGCCGGGGTGGCGGCGGTCTGGCTGGCGGTCTCGGCCTGGCGCGCCGCCGCCGCGCCCGCCTGGCCTCCCGCGGCCCGGAGGCGGGGGTCGCCCCCGGGTGAGCGCCATGGGGATGTTCCCGCTCTCCACCGTGCTCTTCCCCGGCGCCGGGCTGCCGCTCCATGTGTTCGAGGAGCGGTACCGAGCCCTCATGGGCCACTGCCTCGACGGGGACGGCGAGTTCGGGGTGGTCCTCATCTCCCGCGGCTCGGAGGTCGGCGGCGGTGACCAGCGGGTGGACATCGGCACCGTCGCCCGGATCGCCAACGTGGCCGGGCTCGAGGACGGACGGCTCCTGGTGGTGGCCACCGGGGTCCGCCGGGTGCGGGTGGAGCACTGGCTCCCGGACGACCCCTACCCGCGGGCGCTGGTCGAGAACCTGCCCGACCCGTCGGACGGCGGAGCGGACATCGACGTGGGCGCGCTGGACGACGCGGAGTCGTCGCTGCGGCGGCTGCGTTCTCTGCTCTCCGAGCTCGGGGACGTGCCCGCGCTGCCGCCCGGGCTGCGGATCTGCGGCGACCCCGAGGACATCGGCTGGCAGCTCTGTGACATGGCGCCGCTCACCGCACTCGATCTGCAGCGGCTCCTGGCCACCGAGGGGCTGCGCCCGCGGATGACGCTGCTGGGTCAATTGTGCGACGCCATGGCCGACGACGTGGTCGGCCTGCTGTCCGAGGCCGACGGCGAGTAGGCCGCACCGACCCGATCGCCCGGGGCGGGAGCCACCCACGGGGGTCTGACCCAGACCGTAGGATGGCCCGGCCATGCCCTCCCTCGCACAGGTCTTCAAGGCCTACGACATCCGTGGCGTCGTCCCCGACGAGCTCAACGCGCTCCAGTTCCGGGCGATCGGCGTTGCGGCCGCACGGTTCACCGGCGCGGACACCTTCCTGGTGGCCCGCGACATGCGCGAGTCGGGCGCGGAGCTCGCCGCGGCGTTCTCCCTCGGGGTGCGGTCCGAGGCGGTCACCGTGGTCGATCTCGGACTGGGATCGACCGACCTGCTCTACTACGCGGCCGGGAGCCTCGACGCACCCGGCGCGATGTTCACCGCCTCGCACAACCCCGCGCGGTACAACGGGCTCAAGCTCTGCCAGTCGGGCGCCAGGCCGATCGGCCGTGACACCGGGCTGACCGAGATCCAGGCCTCGGCCGAGTCGCTCCTCGACGCATGGGCGGACGCCGGACCCCCCGAGCCGGATCCGGACCGGCTCGGAGCCCTCGAGCACCGTTCGGTCCTCGGCGCCTACGCCGACCACGTCCGCTCCTTCATCGATCTCGGCGTGCTCCGTCCCCTGACCGTCGTCGCCGACACCGCCAACGGGATGGGGGGCCTGGTGGTCCCCGAGGTCTTCGCCGGCCTCCCCTTCGAGCTCGAGCTGCTCTATCCCGAGCTCGACGGCACGTTCCCCAACCACCCGGCCGACCCGATCCAGCCGGAGAACCTGGTCGACCTGCGCCGGCGGGTCCTCGAGCAAGGCGCGGACCTCGGTCTCGCCTTCGACGGGGACGCCGACCGGGTCTTCCTGGTCGACGAGCGCGCCGAGCCGGTCTCCGGCTCGCTCACCACCGCGCTGGTGGCCTCGGCCCTGCTCGACAAGCACCCGGGCGCCACCGTCCTCTACAACTGCATCTGCTCGCGGGTGGTGCCCGAGGTGATCGCCGAGAAGGGGGGTGTGGGCATCCGCACCAAGGTCGGCCACAGCTTCATCAAGCAGGTGATGGCCGAGACCGGCGCCGTCTTCGGCGGTGAGCATTCCGGGCACTACTACTTCCGTGACAATTACAGAGCGGACTCGGGGATCATCGCAGCCCTGTTGGTGCTCGAGCTGTTGAGCGTGACCGGGAGGCCCCTCTCGGCCCTGCTCGCCCCGTTCAAGCGCTACGCCGACTCGGGGGAGATCAACACCGTCGTCGACGACCCGGCCGGCACGGTCGAGCGGATGGCCGCTGAGGTGGACGCTGCCGGCGGAGCGCTCGGAACGGCCGACCGCCTGGACGGGCTCACCGTCGACCGGGGGGACTGGTGGTACAACCTCCGCCCCTCGAACACCGAGCCGCTGCTGCGTCTCAACGTCGAGGCGAAGGACGAGGCCTCGTGCGCGGCCCGGGTCGCCGAGGTCGAGGCCGCGATCACCGGCGTGATCGGGAGCTGACCGCCGTGCACCGGCCGACGCGGGCCCAGCCTCGTCGCATCACGAATGCGCCACCGGGGCGCCGACCACCAGAGAGGAACGTCCGATGACGCTCGACCCGTTGCTGATCGAGGTGCTCGCCTGTCCCGAGGACAAGGGCCCCCTGCTGTACTTCGCCGACGAGGACCTGCTGTACAACCCGCGCCTGCGGCGGGTCTACGCGGTGCGCGACGGCATCCCGGTCATGCTCATCGACGAGGCCACCGCCGTCGGGACCGTCGAGCACGAACGGCTGACGGCCAAGGCCGCGGCCGGCGGGGCCACCGAGACGAGCCGGGCGGCACGGGCATGAGCGTGCGCACCCCGCCGGTGGACTCCCTCGACATGTGGGGGGCCACGATGGCCCTCCCCGAGCAGGTCGCCGAAGCGGCGACGGCCGCGCGGGAGATCGGCGACCTGCCCGGTCAGGACCAGGTCGAGAACGTGGTGGTGCTCGGCATGGGCGGCAGCGGCATCGCCGGCGACGTCCTGGCCGCGGCGGCGGCCCCCTTCATGGCGGTGCCGGTCGCCGTGGTCAAGGGATACGTGCCCCCCGACTACGTCGGGACCGGGTCGCTCGTCTTCGCGGTCTCCTTCTCCGGCGACACCGAGGAGACGCTCGAGGCAGCGGCTGCCGCCTACGAGGCGGGGGCGTCGCTGGTGGTGGTGGCCGGCGGGGGCGAGCTGGCCCGTCTGGCCGGCGAATGGGAGGTGCCCCTGGTCGGGGTCCCGACCGACATTCCACAGCCGCGTGCCGCCCTCGGCGCGATGGCCGTGCCGCCGCTGGTGCTGCTCGAGTCGATCGGGCTCTTCCCCGGTGCCGTGCAGTGGGTCGATCAGGCCGTCGACCAGCTGCGGCGCCGCCGCGACGAGCTGGCCCGTCCGGGCAGTACGGCAGAGTCGGTGGCCCACCGGATCGGCCGCACCATCCCGCTCATCCACAGCTCGCAGGACCTCGGGAAGGCGGCCGCCCTCCGCTGGAAGGCCCAGATCAACGAGAACGCCAAGTGCCCGGCCTTCTGGAACCTGCATCCGGAGCTCTGTCACAACGAGCTCGCCGGATGGGGGCAGCACGGCGACGCGACCCGGCAGCTGCTGACCCTGGTCAATCTCCGCCACGACGCCGAGCATCCCCAGGTGAGCAGGCGGTTCGACCTCGCCGTCGAGGTGCTCCGCGAGGTGATGGCCGGCGTGATCGAGGTCCGGGCCTCGGGGGAGGGGGACCTCGCCCAGCTGTTCGACCTGGCCCTCATCGGGGACGTCGTCTCCCTGCACCTCGCCGGTGCCGAGGGGATCGACCCGGGCCCGATCCCCGTCCTCGACGAGGTCAAGCGGGACCTCGCCCTGGGCGTGCACTGACACCCCGGGCGGCCCGTCGTCCCCCCGCCGCGTGTTTCAGTGTCGTGACGGCCCGGTGGCGATTTGGTGAACTGGTGACCCGGGACCCTGGCCGGGGGCGGGAGGCGGGCGTACACTCGGGGCCGTGAGCGGCGTGCGGGTCTGTGGTTGCAAGTCGAAGCCAGCCGCAGGCGAAACGACCCACGTAAGGCAACTTCTCGTTGCTGAGCATGGTGCGGCTTAGGAGTCAGTCCTGCCCGTGGCGTCCCCGGCTGTCGGGGGCGGGCGGAGAGGGGATGACGCGTGCCCTCGGTGGCCCCGTTGGGTGGACGGCCGGCAACGGCCCCCGCCGCCGGGGTCCGGCCGTGACTCTCCCGGCAGGCGAGTGTGGGGTCAAAGACCAGGTCAGCCGCACGCCGCTCACGAACTCCCCTTCATCCCGCCGACCGACAAGGAGGTCAGGACCGCTGTAGCCGCAACATCCCGGAAACGAACAGCCGAGGAGGCGAACAGGTGGACGTGATCATCACCCAAGGCAGGAACATGGTGTCCGACGAGGTACGGGCTCTGACCGAGGAGAAGCTGCGGCGGATCGGGCGGCACTGTCCGGGCCTCGACCGCGCCGAGGTGCACTTCTCCGAGGAGCACAACCCGAGGATCTCGGACCGTGAATGCTGCGAGGTGGTCATGAGCGGCCACGGCCGGACCGTCCGGGCCCACGCCGCCGCCCGGGTGCCGCTGGTGGCGGTCGACCTGGTCGTCGAGAAGCTCCAGCACCAGGTCGAGAAGACCAAGGGCCGGATGGTCGGGCGGTCCCAGCCCCGTCACCGTCCGGCGAGCACGGTGACCCTCTACGAGCGGGTGCGCACCGCCTGACCCCGGGCCGCCACCCGACGCGGTCACTCGTCGTGGGGCCGAGAGGCGCCAGGTCGCCAGGGGCTGCCGCCCCGACCGCGGCCAGGTCGCGACGGTAGAGTGAGGGTCCCATGAGCGTGCTCTCGAAGGTCCTCCGCGCGGGCGAGGGGAAGAAGGTCCGCCGGCTCGCAGAGCTGGTACCCCTGGTCAACGCGCTCGAGCCGGAGATGGAGGCACGCTCCGACGAGGAGCTCCAGGCGCTCACCCCCGCCTACCGCGAGCGGCTCGACCGCGGCGAGAGCCTCGAGGACGTCCTGGTGGAGAGCTTCGCGCTGGTCCGGGAGGCGGCCTGGCGGGTGCTCGGGCAGCGCCACTTCGACGCCCAGCTCATGGGGGGCATGGCGCTCCACTTCGGCTGGATCGCCGAGATGAAGACCGGCGAGGGCAAGACGCTGGTCTCGACGCTGCCGGTCTACCTGAACGCCCTGGCGGGCAACGGGGTCCACGTGGTGACCGTCAACGACTATCTGGCCACCCGTGACTCGGAGTGGATGGGGCGGCTCCACCGCTTCCTCGGGCTCACCGTCGGCCGGGTCGGGCCGGACATCGACGATCCCGCGACCAAGCGCGAGTCCTATCTGGCCGACGTCACCTACGGCACCAACACCGAGTTCGGGTTCGACTACCTGCGCGACAACATGGCCCGGTCGGCGGACGCCATGTGCCAGCGCGGCCACCCGTTCGCCATCGTCGACGAGGTCGACTCCATCCTGATCGACGAGGCACGCACCCCGTTGATCATCTCCGGCCCGGCGGCCGAGTCGGCACAGCTCTATTACCAGTTCGCCGGCATCGTCCGGACCCTGCGGGCCGAGGACGACTACGAGGTCGACGAGGAGAAGCGCACCGTCGTGCCGACCGAGGAGGGCATCGAGAAGGTGGAGCGGCAGCTCGGGGTGTCGAACCTCTACGACGCGGTCGCGGTCAACTACGTCCACCACCTCACGCAGGCCCTGCTGGCGAAGGAGCTCTACCGGCGAGACAAGGACTACCTGGTGGCCCAGGGCGAGGTGAAGATCGTCGACGAGTTCACCGGGCGGACCCTCGACGGGCGGCGCTGGTCCGACGGGCTGCACCAGGCGGTCGAGGCCAAGGAGCGGGTCCAGATCAAAGAGGAGAACCACACCTGGGCCACGGTCACCCTCCAGAACTACTTCCGTCTCTACGGGAAGCTGTCCGGGATGACCGGGACCGCCGAGACCGAGGCCTCCGAGTTCGCCAACACCTACGAGCTGCCGGTGGTCCCGATCCCGACCAACAAGCCGATGGTCCGCACCGACCACCCGGACCTCATCTACAAGTCGGAGGATGCCAAGTTCGCCGCGGTCGTCGACGACATCGCCGAGCGCCAGGCCGCCGGCCAGCCGGTCCTGGTGGGCACCGCCTCGGTGTCCAAGTCCGAGCACCTCTCCCGGCTGCTCGACAAGCGGGGCATCCCCCACGAGGTGCTCAACGCGAAGCAGCACTTCCGGGAGGCGGAGATCGTCGCCCAGGCCGGGCGGGTCGGCGCGGTCACCGTCGCCACCAACATGGCCGGCCGCGGCGTCGACATCATCCTCGGCGGGAATCCCGAGGGTCTGGCCCGGCGCGAGGCGCTCTCCCGCGGGATCGACCTGTCCACCGAGGAGGGCGAGGCCGAGCTGGCCCGCACGGTGCACGAGTTCGAGGAGGTCTGCGCGAAGGAGGGCGACCAGGTCCGCTCGCTCGGGGGCCTCTACGTCCTCGGGTCCGAGCGCCACGAGAGCCGCCGCATCGACAACCAGCTGCGCGGCCGCTCCGGCCGGCAGGGTGACCCCGGGGAGAGCCGGTTCTTCCTCTCCCTCGAGGACGACCTCATGCGGCTGTTCGCCACCGGCGCGATGAACTGGGTGATGGGCCGGGCGCTCCCCGACGAGGTGCCCATCGAGGCCAAGATGGTCACCAAGGCCATCGAGCGGGCCCAGAACACGGTCGAGGGGCGCAACGCCGAGTCCCGCAAGGACGTGCTCAAGTACGACGACGTGATGAACGAGCAGCGCAAGGTCATCTACGGGAGGCGCCTGCAGATCATCGAGGGCGAGGACCTCCACGACGACACCATCGAGCTGCTCGAGACCACCCTCACCGACGTGGTCGCCGCGTCCTGCCCGTCCGACTATCCCGAGGAGTGGGACCTCTCCTCGCTCATCACCGAGGTCACCCAGTACTTCCCGACCAAGTTCGTGGCCGAGGACTTCGCAGAGGCGTCCACGGTCGGTCAGGTCACCGAGAGCATCATCACCGAGGCGCTCGAACTGTACGAGGACCGTGACGAGACGATCCCCGGCGGCGCGGAGACGGCCAGACAGCTCGAGCGCGACATCATGCTCCAGATCATCGACCAGCGGTGGCAGGAGCACCTCGCCGACATGGACTACCTGCGGGAGGGGATCAACCTGCGGGCCATGGGCAACCAGGATCCGTTGGTGGCCTGGCAGCGCGAGGGCTTCGCCATGTTCGGGAAGCTGATGGACTCGATCAGCGACGACTACCTGCGGTACATCTTCCACGTACAGGTGCTCACCGACCAGCAGGCCGAGCCCGATCTGGCCAGGGCCAACTACGTGGCGGCCGAGGACCCCGTCCAGGGCGACGGCGCGTTCGCCGCGGCGTTCGCAGCCGCATCCCCCGCGGAGATCGAGGCGGCGGCCGCGGTTGCCGGCGGGTCCGGCATGGCCGCGGGGATCACCAACCAGCTCGCCGACGGCGAGACGCAGGCTCCGATCGTCAAGTCGGACCGGGAGAAGCTGGGTCGGAACGAGCCGTGCTGGTGCGGGAGCGGCAAGAAGTTCAAGTTCTGCCACGGCGCCAACTGAATGGCAGCGGACCCCCCCCGCCGTGGGGAGGGCGGGCCGGAGCCGGTCGATCTCCCGGTCGCCCTCGCCGCGCTGCGCGAGCGGCTCCGGGAGGCCGGGACCTTCCTCGGCATCGACCGTCTGGCGAAACGGCGGGTCGAGCTCGAGAAGGAGGCCTCGGAGCCCGGGCTCTGGGACGATCCGGACCACGGCCGTGCGGTGACCACCGAGCTGGGTCGGGTCACCGAGGACCTCGAGCTGCACAGCGGGCTCACCGCCCGGCTCTCCGACGCGGAGACCCTCGAGGAGCTCATGGAGGAGGAGCAGGACGCCTCCCTCCGGCCCGAGGTCGAGGAGGCGGTGGCAGATCTCGACCGCCGCCTCGGGGAGATCGAGCTGCGAGCGCTGTTCGCCGGCGAATACGACCACGGCGACGCGGTGGCGGAGATCCATGCCAGCGCGGGCGGGACCGACGCGCAGGACTGGGCCGAGATGCTGCTGCGGATGTACACCCGGTGGGCGGAGCGCCGCGGGTTCGAGATCGAGGTCGAGGAGGCGACGCCCGGCCAGGAGGCAGGACTGCTGTCGGCCACCTTCTTGGTGCACGGCCGGTACGCCTACGGGCTGTTGGCCGCCGAGCGCGGCACCCACCGTCTGGTACGCATGTCGCCCTTCGACGCGCAGCACCGGCGCCAGACCAGTTTCGCCTCACTCGACGTGGTGCCGTTGCTCGAGGACGGTGCCGACCAGATCGAGATCGACGAGAAGGACCTCCGCATCGACACCTACCGCTCGTCGGGGGCCGGCGGCCAGCACGTGAACAAGACGGACTCGGCCGTGCGCATCACCCACCTCCCGACCGGCATCGTGGTCTCCTGCCAGAACCAGCGCAGCCAGCACCAGAACAAGGCCAAGGCGCTCGAGGTGCTCGGAGCCAAGCTGGCCGAGCGGCAGCGGGCCGAGCACCAGGCCACGCTCGACGAGCTGAGCGGGGACCGCACCGACAGCGGGTGGGGCAATCAGATCCGGTCCTACGTGCTGGCCCCGTATCAGCAGGTGAAGGACCTTCGGACCAACGAGGAGACCGGCAACGTGGAGGCGGTGCTGGACGGCGATCTCGACGCGTTCATCGAGGCGGAGTTGCGCCGCAACGCCGAGCTCCGGCGCGCGGCCGGCTGAGCCGACGGAGCCGGCGCCTGTCCGATCGGTGCACGGCCGCCCGCGTCGTCCGAGGTCAGCGCCGGTTGTGGGGTCTGCGCCAACCGGGTGGGACCCGCGGATAAGATGGTGCGAAGTGCCTGTGCGCCCCGGCCACTGCCCCCCTTCGCTGATGACCGTTCCTTCATGATCACGTTTCAGAACGTCACCAAGACCTACAAGGGCTCCACCGTCGCCCTGAAGGACTTCACCGTCGAGATCGAGAAGGGAGAGTTCGTCTTCCTGGTCGGACCGTCGGGCTCGGGCAAGACCACCTTCATCCGCCTGCTGCTGCGCGAGGAGATGCCCGACGCCGGTCGCATCTGGGAGGCCGGCAAGGAGATCGGCCACCTTGCCAAGTGGCGGATCCCCTACCTGCGCCGCAACATCGGCTGCGTGTTCCAGGACTTCCGTTTGCTCCCCAACAAGACCGTCTTCGAGAACGTCGCGTTCGCGCTCGAGGTGATCGGCCGGCCCAAGCACGTGATCGCCGCCCAGGTTCCCCAGGTGCTGGATCTGGTCGGTCTCTCCAAGAAGCGGGACAACCTCCCCAACGAGCTCTCCGGTGGCGAGCAGCAACGGGTCGCGGTGGCGCGGGCCTTCGTCAACCGCCCGCTCATCCTCCTCGCCGACGAGCCCACCGGGAACCTGGACCCGACCACCAGCCTCGGGATCATGCGGCTCCTCGACCGGATCAACCGCACCGGCACGACGGTGATCGTTGCAACCCACGACGCGGGCATGGTCGACCAGATGCGACGCCGGGTGATCGAGCTCGACCGCGGCGTGCTGGTCCGCGACCAGGCCCACGGGGTCTACGGCATCGACGGCTCGACCGCGGCGGCCGGTGCCGGGGCGCCCACCGGGCCGATCATGGAGCACGCGTCGGCCGAGATCGCCCGGGAGGCACCCGATCCCTTCGTGACCCGCGCCTGATGCCGGTCTCCGCCGGGTACGTCTCGAAGGAGGCCGCGACCAATCTCTGGCGCAACCGCCTGATGACCGCGGCCGCCATCCTGACCGTGGCGGTCTCCCTGGCCCTGGTCGGCTCCGCCCTGCTCCTCAAGCAGGGCGCCTCGAAGGCCACCGAGCTCTGGCAGAACGGCGTCCAGACCATCGTCTGGGTGCAGCCGACCGCAGGACCCGCGCTCACCGGCTCGATCCACACCGAGCTCGATCAATCGCCGTACGTGAAGTCGTGCACCTACCGCGACCAGGCCTACGACTACAACGAGGCGAAGTCGGTGCTCCCGGCGGACGAGGCGGCGGCCACCAGCGAGAGCCAGTACCCCTCGTCCTTCCGGTGCGTGCTCAAGGACCCGTCCCAGGCGACCGCGGTGTACCAGGCCTTCTACGGCAAGCCCGGCGTGTACGACGTCAAGTACCCCGGCCAGCAGATCAAGACCATGCAGAGCGTCATCCACATCCTCCAATGGGTGTTCCTGACGGTCGCGGTGGTCCTGCTGCTGTCGGCGTCGGTGCTCATCCTCAACACCATCAGGATGGCCATCTTCGCCCGGCGACGGGAGGTCTCGGTGATGAAGCTGGTCGGTGCAACCAACTGGTTCATCCGGCTGCCGTTCATGGCGGAGGGGATGATCCAGGGGCTGTTGGGGGCAGGGGTCGCGGTGATCGTGGTCCTCGCGCTCTACTGGGGCATCGGGCTGAACCGGGCCAACACCGCAGCCAACCAGGGGAGCATCATCGCCCAGATGTCCCTGGGCGGGTGGCAGGTGTTCGGGACCTGCCTGCTGGTCTCGCTGGTCGGGGTGGGGGTGGGGGTGGTCGGCTCGGCCTTCGCCGTCCGGCGCTTCCTCGACGTCTGAGGCGGACCGCGGCACCGGCCCGCCGGGCGCCTCCTAGTGGGTGCCGAGCCCGAGGTTGGCGAGGGCGCACGAGTCGGTCTCGGTCTGCCCGGCAAGCCGGTCGGTGATCCACCGGACGAGCGTGCCCGATGCCACGCCCATGACCGAGTCGTGGTCGGTCCCGCGCTCGGGCACGTAGTCGACGGTGTCGTACTGGTTGCGGCAGAGCCGCTCGCGCACCAGTGCGGTGGTCGCGGCGAAGGGCACCAGGCTGTCCCGGGTTCCCTGCACGACGAGGATCGGAGCGGAGGTCGGTGCGCCCCCGGGTTCGTTGACGGTCATCGCCGCCCGGACCGCGGGCACCTGCTGCCATCCGTCGCGCAGGACGCGCCCGGGAGGCACCGTGTCGAACAGCTGGGACACCGCGCCGCTGCACGACGAGCCGATGACCGGCGAGTCCGCCACCCCGGCCGGCGTGAGGACCGAGCCGAGCCCGAACGTCCCGTACACCTGTGACCAGGCGTAGAGGGCCAACGCCACGAACGTCGCCTGGCCCCCCGGGGACGAGCGGGCCGGGCGCGGGGCGAGCTCGACCAGGGAGGCGACCGGGGCGACCGCGGCCACCCCGGCCAGGAACAGCTCGGGGGCGTAGCTCTGGGCGACCTCGCCGGTGAACAGCGCGGCCTGCCCGCCCTGGGAGTAGCCGGCGGCCACCACCGTGTTGCCCGCGTCGCTGCCGACGAGGGCCCGGGCCGCCCGCGCCGCGTCGAGCACGCCCTGGGCCTCGGACAGGCCGACCAGGTAGGGGTGCACGCCCGGTCCGCCCAGCCCTTCGTAGTCGGTGGCGGCGACGATCACCCGGTCCCGGAGCAGGGCGCGGAGGTCGGGCAGGGAGGACGTTCCGTCGAGCGAGGGTGCGCACCCGGCGGCCACCCCGGTCGTCCCGTGCGCCCAGCTCTCGATCGGGAAGCCGCCCGGCGGCGGAGGCCCGCCGGGCACCACCACCAGGCCCGACTCGGCGATGTCCGCCCCCGAGATCGAGGTCGAATGGAAGAGCACCCGGTACGCGCGCGCGCCGGCCGGGAGCGTGCCGCCGGCGGGCAGCTGCTGGCTGCGGATGACCGTGCCGGCCGGTGCGGGCGGAAGGGGTCGCGGTGCCTGGTAGAACGCGGCGATGGGCCCGGTGATCGCCGCCACCCGGTCGTGGCCGGAGGCGATCGGGGTGTCGCCCGGCCCACCCTGGCCGGCGGCCGATGCCGCGGTCCCGCACGCGGTCAGCGCCGCGAGCGCCAGGGCGGCCCATCCGCCCGTCCTCCGGTCCCGTCCCCTGCCCCTGTGGCGGCTGGTCGCCATGGCCGCTCACAGTAGCCACGCGGCACCCGGAGACGCCGCCGCCCTGCTGGGGGCCCCGGGGACCGTCCCCTAGGCTGGGAGGGAGATGGAGTCGCTGCAGCTGGTGGCCGGCTGGCCGGTGGGCGCGGCCGCGGTCGGGGTCGTCCCCTTCTCGGCGGCACCGGACGGTCCCCGGGCCGCGCCCGGCACGTTCCAGACGGTCGGCGACGAGCGGCGGAGCTTTCCCTGGGCGTCGGTCACCAAGCCGGCCACCGCCCTGGCCGTCCTGGTGGCGGTCGAGGAGGGCACCCTCGGGCTCGACGAACCGGCCGGTCCCTCCGGGGCGACCGTGCGGCACCTGCTCGCCCACGCCTCGGGCCTCGGCCCGGAGCCGGGGCCCCCGGTCGCCGGGCCGGGTCGGCGCCGGGTCTACTCGAACGCCGCCTTCGAGGTGCTGGCCGACCACATCGCCGTCCGGGCCGGGATGCCCTTCGCCGAGTACCTGGGGCTCGGGGTGCTCGCGCCCCTGGGCATGGCCGGCACCGTGCTGGAGGGCACCGGTCCGGGCGCGGCCGCCGCCGGCCTCGCCGGCCCCCTCGTCGACCTGCTCGCCCTCGGCCGCGAGTGGGCGGTCCCCACCCTGATCAGCGCGGAGACGTGGCGCGAGGCCACCGCGGTCCAGTTCCCCGGCCTGTCGGGCATCCTTCCCGGATTCGGACCGTACGACCCGTGCGACTGGGGTCTCGGCGTCGAGGTGCGGGGATCCAAGCAGCCCCACTGGACCGGGCGGACCAACGCGGCGCGCACCTTCGGGCACTTCGGCCGTTCGGGGTCGTTCCTCTGGGTCGATCCCGAGGCGGGCCTCCTCTGCGCGGGGCTCGCCGACCGGCCCTTCGGGGTGTGGGCGGCGAACGCCTGGCCGGCTCTCGCAGACGCGCTCCTCGCGGAGCGCCTCCGACAGGTTCAGGTCTAGGCTGCAGCGCCATGAAGGGCGTCCTCCTCGCCGGTGGAACCGGCTCGCGTCTGCATCCGCTCACCCGGATCACCAACAAGCACCTGCTTCCGATCTACGACCGTCCGATGATCAACTGGGGGATCGAGGCGCTGGTCAACGCCGGGATCACCGAGATCATGCTGGTCACCGGCGGCACCCACGCGGGCGAGTTCCTCCGGCTGCTCGGGAACGGGCACGAGTTCGGCATCGACCGGCTGAGCTACGGCTACCAGGACCGCCCCGGAGGCATCGCCGAGGCGCTCGGCCTGGCGACCCGTTTCGTCGACGGCGATCCGGTGCTGGTCATGCTGGCCGACAACATCGTCGAGGGATCGATCCGGCCGATGGTCGAGGCCTTCCGGGCGGGTCCGTCCGGCGCCCGCATCCTGCTCACCCCGGTCGAGGAGGACGAGCACCTCCGCCATCTGGGCGTCCCCACCTTCGACGGGGACGACCGTGTGGTCGGGATCACCGAGAAGCCCGAGCATCCCGAGTCCAAGTTCGGGGTGACCGGCATCTACTGCTACGACGCCGACGTCTTCGACGTCATCCCGACGCTGGTCCCGTCCGGGCGCGGCGAGCTCGAGATCACCGACGTCAACAACCACTACATCGCGCAGGGCACCATGGCCTACGACGTGCTCGAGGGGTTCTGGGGCGATGCCGGCGAGTCGATCGACGCCTACTACACGGTGAACGACTTCGTCCGGACCCACGGGGCGAACAAGGGCTGACCCCGCCCGGTCCCGGTGGCCGGGGCTACCGGAACGAGCGTGCCGCCAGCCACTCGACCGTCTCGGCGCGGTGACGGTTGTAGTCGACCTTGCCGGAGGGGGACCGCCCGATGCTCTGCACGAAGCGGACCCGGCGGGGCGCCTTGTACCCGGCGAGGCGCCCCTTCACGTGCTCGATGACCGCCGCGGGGGCGACCGACTCCTCGGGGACACCGCCGGCGAGCTGCACGACGGCCACGATCTCCTCGCCGAAGCGCTCGCTCGGGATGCCCACGACGACCGCGTCGAGCACGCCGTCGACCGTCTTGACCACCTCCTCGACCTCCTCGGGGTAGACCTTCTCGCCGCCGGTGTTGATGCAGACCGATCCGCGTCCGAGGAGGTGGATGGAGCCGTCGGCACGGACCTCCGCGAAGTCGCCGGGGACCGAATAGCGCGAGCCGTCGATGGTGCGGAAGGTCGACGCCGACTTGGCCTCGTCCTTGTAGTAGCCGACCGGGATGCGCCCACCGAGCGCCAGGACGCCGATCCGCTCCGATCCGGGTTCGATGTCCCGTCCCTCGGTGTCCACGACCCGTACGTCCCTCCCGAGGGTGAACCGGGCCGTCTCCGCCGCGTCACCGCCCGTGGAGACCGAGGTGCCCATCCCCAGGGCCTCCGAGGAGGAGAAGGCGTCGACCAGGAGCATCCCCGCATGGTGGCCCAGCAGGCCTCGCTTGGTCTCCTCGCTCCACATCACGCCCGAGGAGGCGATGCAGATCAGGCTGGAGAGGTCCCACCGACCCGGCTCGGCGTCGAGCACGGCGAGGATGGGCTTGGCGAAGGCGTCACCGACGATGACCAGGCCGTTGACCCGCTCGCGCTCGACCGTGTCGAGCAGCTCGACCGGGTCGAACTGGCGGGAGGGGAGGGTCACCACCCGCCCGCCCTCGCTGAGGCACTCCATCGAGGTGAACCCGCCGGTCCCGTGCATGAGGGGACAGGCCGGCAGCAGGGTCATCCCGGGACCGTGGGCGGCCAGCTCCGCCCGCACGTCGGCGATGCCGCCGTCGGTGGGGTAGCGGCGGAACCCGCCCCCGTTGAGTCGGGCGAACAGATCGTCCTGGCGCCACATGACCCCCTTGGGCATGCCGGTGGTCCCGCCCGTGTAGAGAAGGTGGAGGTCGTCGGGACTGCGCCCCCACGGGCCGCTGACCGGTCGTTCCCCTCCGCCTGCAACGGGGCCGCCGGTGGTCTCCGCCGCCTCTTCGTAGGGCACGGCCCATGACGGGCAGGAGGCCGTCCCGTCGTCGACCCAGAGCCAGCTTCGCACGCGGGGCAGTCGGTCGCGGATCCGGTCGGCCCGGTCGACGAAGGACCCGTGGAGGACGACGGCGACCGCGTCCGCGTTGTCGAAGAGGTAGACCAGCTCGTCGCCCGCGTACCGGTAGTTCGTGTTGATCGGGACCAGGCCGGCCTTGTAGCAGGCGAAGGCCGCCTCGAGGTACTCGGGGCAGTTGGCGAGGTAGAGGGCCACCTTGTCCTGGTGGGAGACGCCGGCTCCGAGCAGCCAGCGCGCCACGTTGTCCGCCCGTTCGTCGAGTGCGCCCCAGGTGCGGGTGCGGGAGCCGTGCACGAGCGCCGGTGCGTCCGGCAGCACCTCGGCCACCGTCTCCCAGACGTCGGCATAGTTCCAGCTGGTCACCGCGGCTCCTGTTCCCGTGCCCGGCCGGGCCACCTGTCGGCACCGACCGCCCCTGGCCTCGGCGTCCCCGGCCGGAACGACCGGTTCAGCCTACGCTTCCGGTCGTGGACTTCGCACTCCCCGGCGCCGACGACCCACGTCGGGTCGAGATCCGCGCATGGCTCGAGCGGCATCCCGCCCCGACCGGTCGCGAGCTGGCCGAGCGCGGGCTGGTCGCACCGCACTGGCCCGTCCCCTACGGCCTCGGGGCCGATCCCACCCACCAGCTGGTCGTCGACGACGAGCTCCGGCGGGCCGGGGTCCGCCGCCCGGACAACCAGATCGGCATCGGCTGGGCCGGGCCGACCATCCTGCACGCCGGGACCGAGGCGCAGAAGGAGCGGTTCCTGCTGCCGATCCTCTCGGGCGAGGAGGTCTGGTGCCAGCTGTTCAGCGAACCGGGTGCCGGCTCCGACCTCGCGTCGCTGACCACCCGGGCCGAGCTCGACGGCGACGAGTGGGTCGTCCACGGTGGCAAGGTGTGGACCTCGTACGCGCACCGCGCGTCCTACGGCATCCTCCTCGCCCGCAGCGAACCGGACGCGCCCACCCACCAGGGGATCTCCTACTTCCTGTGTCCGATTGACGCGCCGGGGGTGACGGTGCGCCCGCTGGTCGACATGACCGGTACCCACACCTTCAACGAGGTGTTCCTCGACGAGGTGCGCCTTCCCGCCGACCACCTGGTCGGTCGGCGCGGCGACGGCTGGTCGTTGGCCAAGGTCACCCTCGCCAACGAACGGGTCTCGCTCTCGGGTGCGGGGGCCATCTGGGGGATGGGCCCGACGGCCGAGGACCTGATCGCGGGTGTCCGGCGCGCCGGCGGTGCCGACGACCCGCTGGTGCGCCAGCGCCTGGCTGCGGTCTGGGCGGAGGGCGAGATCCTGCGCCTGCTGCGGCTGCGCGCGGTCTCGGCCGCGCTGGCGGGCGAGCCGCCCGGGCCCGAGGCCTCGGTCCGCAAGGCACTCGCCGACCAGCACGGGAAGTCGGTGATGTCGGTCGCCAGCGACCTGGCCGGCGCCTCGGGGATGCTCTCGGGCAGCGGTCCGTTCCCGGCCGACGACACGGCCGGCTGGCCGGACGGCATCTGGAGCTTCGGCTACCTCTTCGCCCCCGCGCTCACCATCGGGGGCGGCACCGCGGAGGTGCAGCGCACCATCATCGGCGAGCGCACCCTCGGGCTGCCCCACGAGCCGACGGTCTGAGGTCGCACGGGTGTCGGGTGGATCGGGTCAGGGGACCAGCGGGCCGGCGTCCCCGTACCCCTGGCGCACCCCCTTGCCGGCCAGCTCGGCGAGCCGCTCGGGCTCGTAGAGCATCCAGTAGGCGTTGCGAGCGTGCTTGCGGGCCCGGTTCACGCAGACGGTGGCCAGCGCGGCGGGATCCTCCTCCTCGCTCTCGTGGACGAAGACCTCGAGGATGTGGGTGGAGGTCAGCAGCTGGGCGAGCATGATCCCCTGGGAGGCCTCGTGGGCGCAGACCTGGTCGATTGCCGCCCGGCCCGGCATCCCGAGGGCGACCACGATGCGGCACCCCTCTCCCTCGATGATGCGCTTGCACGCCACCCCGAGGTCCTTGAAGCCCGGGACGGTACGCCGTACGACCTCGAAGGTGCTCCCGAAGCCGGGGCATGCCTCGAGCTCGGCGACGGCCTCGGCGCCCATGTCGAAGCGGGCGAACATGGTGTCGACCACGCCGATCCGGTCCATGGACGGCATCCTACCTGGGCACCTGGCGCGAACGGCCCGTGCCGCGGCCGGCACCGCAGGGGTTCCGGACCGGTTCGACCGGGCCCACCCGCTCGGCAAGACTTCCGGCGATGAGCGCACGACCGGAGCGGATCGTCCTGGTCTGCGGCACCGGCACCGAGGTGGGGAAGACCTTCGTCGGGGCGTGCCTGCTCCGCGAGCTCCGCTCCCGCGGCCTCACCGTCGCCGCCCGCAAGCCGGCCCAGTCCTTCGACGTCGACAGCGAGGGCGCACGGCTCGGGGGTCCGACCGACGCCGAGGTGCTCGGTGACGCCTCCGGCGAGCACCCGGACCGGGTCTGCCACTCCTACCGCTCCTATCACCGCGCGATGGCGCCCCCGATGGCCGCCGAGGCGCTCGGGATGCGGCCGTTCACCGTCGGCGACCTGGTGGACGAGCTCGAGTGGCCGGCCGAGCCCGTCGCGGTGGGCCTGGTCGAGATGGCCGGCGGTGTGCGCTCACCGCAGGCGGCCGACGGGGACGCCACCGACGTGATCGCGTCGCTCCGCCCCGACCTGGTGGTGCTGGTGGCCGACGCCGGGCTCGGGACCGTCAACGCGGTTCGCCTCTCGATGGGGGCCCTCACCGCGGTCACCCCCGATCGACCCCCGGTCCCGGTGGTGGTGGTGCTCGACCGCTACGACGCCGGCCACGAGATCCACTGCCGCAACCGCCAGTGGCTCGCCGAGCGCGACGCCTATGCGGTGCTCACCCTGCCCGGCGGGGAGTCCGCCCTCGCCGACCTGGTGGCCGGGGTCGCCTGACCGCGATTCGCACCCCCACCCGGGTCCGCCCCAGCCGGATCGGCTGGTACCGTCCTGCCATGGCGCCGAGGGGAGGATCCGGGGGGTGATCACGGCCACCGACCTCTCCAAGCGGTACGGCACCACCCGGGCCGTCGACGGACTGGACTTCGAGGTGCGTCCCGGCGTCGTGACCGGGTTTCTCGGTCCCAACGGCTCGGGCAAGTCGACCACCATGCGCATGATCATGGGCCTCGACCGGCCCGACACCGGTTCGGTGACCATCGACGGCAGGCGCTTCCACGATCTCCGGTGGCCCCTGCGCGAGGTCGGCGCGCTGCTCGAGGCGAAGGCGCTCCACCCGGGGCGTTCGGCCCGCAACCATCTGCTCGCCCTGGCGCAGACCAACGCCATCCCCGCCGCGCGGGTCGGCGAGGTGCTCGGGTTGGTCGGCCTCGAGGCAGTGGCCGGGCGGCGGGTCGGGAAGTTCTCCCTCGGGATGAGCCAGCGGCTCGGGATCGCCTCGGCGCTCCTCGGCGACCCCGGGGTGCTCCTCTTCGACGAGCCGGTGAACGGGCTCGACCCCGAGGGCATCCTCTGGGTGCGCACGCTCTTGAAGGGCCTCGCCGCCGAGGGACGGACCATCTTCGTCTCGAGCCACCTGATGAGCGAGATGGCGCTCACCGCCACCGACCTGGTGGTCATCGGACGGGGTCGGCTGATCGCCGACACCACGGTCGCCGACTTCATCGACTCCAACACCGAGACCACCGTGCTGGTGCGGTCACCGGATGCCGACCGGCTCGCCGCCGCGCTCACCGGCGCCGGTGGCCGGGTGGTCCGCCAACCGGACTGCAGCCTGCTCGTGACCGGGCTCGAGCCCGCGCACATCGGCGACCTGGCGCTCGCCTCCGGCCTCGCGCTCCACGAGCTGAGCCCCCGGCAGGCGAGCCTCGAGGAGGTGTTCATGGACCTCACCTCGGAGCTGGTCGACTTCCACGGCCACACGCCCGACGAGGCGCTCGCATGACCACGGTCGCGGTCGCACTCCCCGACCCCCGGGTCGGCCGCGCCGGGCTGCGCAACGAGCTCCTCTCCGAGTGGACCAAGCTGCGCTCGGTCCGTTCGACCTGGATCTGCCTGGTGATCGTGGTCGTGGCCGGGATCGGGCTCTCGGCCCTCGTCTCCAACATCGAGGCCGGCCGGTGGGCGGTGCTCGGTCCGGCCGACCGGGCCCAGTTCGACCCGGTCCGGTTCAGCCAGACCGGCGTGTTCATCTCGCAGTTCGTGGTCGGCGTGCTCGGCGCCCTCATCGTGACCTCCGAGTACGCGACGGGCTCGATCCGGACGACCCTCGCCACCCTCCCGAGGCGCACCACCGTGCTCGCCGCAAAGGGCCTGGTCGTCGGGACGGTCGTCCTGGTGGTGTCCGAGCTCACCGCGTTCACCGCGTTCTTCGTCGGGGAGGCGGTGCTCACCGCACACGGGGGGAAGACCCTGCCCGCGGGGAGCTCGCCCATCGACCAGGTGCGCAGCGCGACCATCCCGGTCGTCTCGATCTCCCACCCGGGCGCCCTGCGTGCGGTCTTCCTCTGCGGCGTCTACCTCCTGCTGCTGAGCCTGCTCGCCTTCGGCATCGGGTTCATCCTCCGGCACACCGCGGGTGCCATCTCGGCCTTCGTCGGCGTCCTCCTGGTCCTGCCGCTCATCGTCCAGATCCTGCCCTCGAGCATCTCGAGCAGCTTCGAGCGGTTCCTCCCCTCGAACCTGGGTCTGGCCATGGTCGCGGTCACCACCCGCAAGACCGACTTCGCCGGCGTCCTGCTGAGCCCGTGGGCGGCTGCCGGCCTGCTCGCCGTCTACGTCGCCGCCGTGGTCGGTCTGGCGGCCCTCCTCCTCGTACGTCGCGACGCCTGACCCGCGTCGCGACCGCTCAGAGCCCGGCTGGCCGGTTGACGAAGCGGCCCGCTCCGGGCGAGTAGAACCACCCGCCCCCGGCGCGGGTGCCGCCGTCGACGGGGATGTTGTGGCCGGTCACGAACGAAGAGAGGTCGGATGCCAGGAACAGCGCCACCCGTGCCTGGTCCTCGGGCCACCCGAGCCGGCCGACCGGGGCCCATGACGGCCAGAGCTCGTCGCGGCCGCCGGACCCGGCGAGATAGTCGACCTGGGGGGTCTGGGTCAGGTCGGGCCCGATCCCGTTGACCCGGACACCCGAGCGTCCCATCGCCACGGCGAGACCGGTCGTGAAGTGGGCGACGGCCGCCTTCATCGCCGCGTAGACCGGGTCACCCGGGTAGCCGCGCATGCCCTCGACCGAGTGCACGTTCACGATGGAACCGCCCCCGGTCTCGACCATCGGCCCGAGGAAGGCCCGGGTCACCGCGAACACGTGGAGCAGGTTGACCTCGTACATGGCCTGCCACGAATCGGGGGTCGACACCTCGAAGCGGACCAGCGGCCGGTAGTCCCCCACGTTGTTGACCAGTACGTCGATCCGCCCGTGGGTCTCGAGCACGGCCGCGGCGAGCGCCTCGACGCCGCCCGCGGTGGTCACGTCGACCACGTGGGCGCGGGCCGTTCCGCCTGATCGCTCGACGCCGTCGACCACCGCGGCCGCGCGTGCCCGGTCGATGTCGGCCACCTCGACCTGCGCACCGTGCGCGGCGAAGAGCGAGGTGATGGCCGCCCCGATTCCGGCGCCACCCCCGGTGACCACCGCCACCCTGCCCTCGAGCAGGCGGGACCAGTCGTCGATGCCGGGGACGTCCTCTCTCCGCTGCGGGCTCACGACGGGCGCAGCCCGAAGTCGGCGGTGGCCACCACCGCCCGCGAGAAGGGACGGGCGAGTCCGCGCAGCTCCGCGCAGCCGTCCTCGCCGAGTGCCTCGTAGCCGTGGAGCGAGAGGCGGTCGGTCGCCTCCTCGATCCGCCCGCGCACCGCCGCACCCTCCTCGCTGAGGGCGAGGTGCTCGGCGGTCCCGGCCGGCCGGACCCAGCCGAGGGATCGGAGGCGCTCGGTCGCGGCATCCCACGCCTCGGCTGGCCAGCCCCGGGTCTCGCGGAGGAACCCGGCAGGTGGGTCCCCGGTGGCCTCGTGCATGATCATGGCCTCGACCGGCCCGATCCCGTGGTCGACCAGCTGGGCGACGTGACCGTCGCCCCGGAACTCGCGCAGCAGGGTCTGCGCGTGCCAGAGCACGAGGTGGGGTTCCTCGGGCCAGGGGAGGCCGGCGTGCCCGGCGAAGAGGGGTCGACCCTCCGGGCGTTCGGCGGCCCGTTCGGCGACCCGGCGGGCCAGTGCGGCGGCACGGTCCATCCCGGACGAGTCGGCGGCTTCGCCGAGCATCCGCCGCAGCGCGCCGCCCGCTGCGGCGGTGCGCGCCTCGAGGACCGCCGCGGGGGGACAGGACTCCCAGACCCCCTCCATGGCCGCGTGCACGAGCTGCGGCGAGAAGTTGTAGAAGGTGGCGACCACCGTGTGGGCACCGACTGCGCCCATCGGCGCGGCGCGCGAGGCGAAGTAGCCCGACTGGCCCCGCAGGCCGAGCCTCCGGTAGGACTCGTGGGCCTCGGGGGCGAAGTAGACCATGTTGTGGAGCGGCTCGAGGGTGCGCCAGGTCTTCCGGGCGGTGAGCGCGGACACGGGTGGTGTGGGGGTGTCGGCGGCCATGGGCAACGCTAACCTGCCGCGGTCTTCGGGCAGGCTCCGGGAGGGTCCGGACGGGACCACCCCGGAGAGGAGCACCCCGTATGATTGTCGGGAGGAACGCGGGCGTCGCTGCGGTGCAGGAGCGCGGGGGCGTGGTGCGTCGGGGCCGGAAACAGGAGACGACGATGTTGAACGGGGTCCCGGGCATGATCGGCGAGACGGCGGTCGTGACCAAGGAGGTCACCGATCGCCACCAGCCCGGCTCGGTGCTCACCCGCGGAGAGACCTGGTTCGCGGTCTCGCTCTTCCCGGGGACCACCATCGCTCCGGGAACCACCGTGGTGGTGGCCGACGTCGACCGCGGTCTGCTCGTCGTCTATCCCACCGACGAGGGCTGAGTCCGCAGGGGACCGGCACCGGAGCGGGCGACGGCGCTCCCTGACCCCGTGACCGCGCCCGGGTGGTCCGGTGCGTAAGGTGGGGGCAGGAGGTGGTCGCAATGATCATCGGTTCAGCGGCAGCAACCATCGGCGTGGTGGTGGTGGCGTTCTTCGTCTTCGCCTTCATCGTCATCTTCCTCAAGTCCTGCCTCAAGGTGGTCCAGCAGGGGTGCGTGGGGGTGGTCAAGCGGTTCGGGGAGTTCCGGTCGATCAAGCAGCCCGGCCTGCACGTGCTGTTGCCCCTTGCGGACCGCATGGACAAGGTGGACATCCGCGAGTTCCCCCGCACGGGTGACCAGCAGGCGGTGATCACCAAGGACAACGTCTCGCTGTGGGTCAGCGCGACCATCTTCTGCCAGGTGACCGATGTGAAGCTGGCCCTCTTCGAGGTCAACGACTTCGGCCTGGCCATCGACCAGATGGCCCGCACCGCGCTGCGAGCGGTGTTCGGCGAGCTGACCCTCGACCAGTCGCTCTCCGAGCGCGAGACCATCAACACAAAGATGCAGGACCACATGGCCGAGGCCACGCTCAAGTGGGGGGTCCGGCTCAACCGCATCGAGATCCTCGACATCACCCCTCCCAACAACGTGCTCCAGGCGATGTCCGAGCAGAAGGAGGCCGAGCAGCACAAGCGGGCCGCCATCCTGAAGTCGGAGGGCGAGCAGCAGGCGGCCGTCAACAGCGCCCAGGGGCGCAAGCAGGCGAACGTCCTCGAGGCGGAGGGTCAGAAGCAGGCGTCCATCCTGGCCGCAGAGGCTCAGAAGCAGGTCCTCGAGCTGCGTGCCGACGGCGAGAAGCGCGCCGCGCGAGCTGCGGGGGGAGGGCGAGGCGCTCGCCCTCGGAGCCATCGACAAGGCCGAGGTGAAGCCCAACACCCTCGCCGTCATGCAGCTGCGGGCCCTCCAGGCGGTGGCCACCTCGCCCAACTCGAAGATCGTGGTGCCCTACGAGGCCGCCGGCCTGGTCGGGGCTGCGGAGACCCTGGTGGGGGTCATCAAGGACGCCGGCCTGCCGGCGGATCCGGTGGCCGACAACGGAAAGGCACGCCAGCCCTCCCCCTGAGCGCGCCAGGTGGGGCGGGCGGCGGCGCGGCTACTTGATCTCCACGAGGTCGAGCGCTTCGTCCCTCCAGTGGGTGAAGACCTCGTCGGGCAGGGTCAGGCTGTGGGTCGGGTCGAGCGCTTCGACGAACGAGCGGTCGTGACTCACCACCACGATGGTGCCCGGCCAGCCGCTCAGCATGGTGCCGACCGCCTCGATCGAGGAGGGGTCGAGGTTGTTGGTGGGCTCGTCCAGCACCAGCAGGTTGGAGCGTCCCGCGGCCAGCATGGCGAGCCCCAGCTTTGCGCGCTCGCCGCCCGAGAGGGTCTTGGGCATCTGGTGTGCGGCCTTGCCGGGGATCCCGAAGGAGCCCAGCAGGGACCGCCGGTCGGTCTCGGTGACCAGGACGGTGTCGTCGATGTTCCCGAGGACGGTCTTGTCGGGGTCGACCTGTTCGTGCTCCTGGGCGAAGTACCCGGGGGTCACGTTGATCCCGAGCTCCACCGTGCCCTCGGTCGGCTCCTGCACCCCCGCCAGACACCGCAGCAGGCTCGACTTGCCGGCGCCGTTGCGACCGATGACGACGACCCGGTTCCCCCGCCGGCAGTGGAAGTCGACGTCCTCGAGGACGGTGAGCTCCCCGTAGCGGACCGCGAGCCCGGTCACCCGCAGCGGCACCTCGCCCGACCGCGCCGGTGCCGGCAGTGCGAAGGAGCTCTTGCGCTCACGGCGGCGCACCTCGGTCCTCTGGGACTCGAGGCGCTCGACCCGCTTGTCGAGGGACTTGGCGATCCGGGCCCTGCGGTTGGTGCTCCCCCGCATCGAGTCGGCGAGGGTCGAGAGCCGGGCGATCTCGCGTCCCTCGAGCTGTGCCGAGCGCTCGCGCTGGGCCTGGTCCGCCTCGAGCTGGACCAGGTACGACGAGTAGGTCCCCTTGAACTCGTGGAGTCGCCCGTCGGAGAGGTGGAGCACCTTGCTGATCGACCGGTCGAGCAGCTTGAGGTCATGGGACACGACCAGGATGGCCCCGGGGAAGCGCTCGAGCTCGTCCATCAGCCATCGCTTGGCCGGCCGGTCGAGGTGGTTGGTGGGCTCGTCGAGGATCATGGTGTCGGGAGCCTGGAAGAGGATCCGGATCAGGTCGACCCGGCGGCGCTGACCGCCCGAGAGGCTCTCGATGTCCTCGAGGAGCAGCTCCTGGCGGAGCCCGAGCCCGTCGGCAAGCCGGGCCATGGTCGACTCGGCCTCGTAGCCCCCGTTCTCCCGGAACTGCTCCTCGAGGTCGGAGAAGAGTGCGATGTTCTCCGACGAAGGGTCCTTGGCCATCTGGGCGCGCGCCTTGCCGAGGGCGTCGTCGAGGACGTCGAGGCCACGGCCCGAGAGCACGTGGGAGAAGCCGCTCGGATCGAGGCCGAGTCCACGCGGGTCGGGGACCTGGGGGAGGTACCCGAAGGTGCCCCGGATGCGCGCGTTACCGGTCGACCGCACGTTCCGCCCGGGCTCGTCGATGACCACCGAGATGAACGTCGACTTGCCGGTTCCGTTCCGCCCGACCAGACCGACCTTCTCGCCGGCGCCGATGACGAACGAGGCGTCCCGCAGCAGGGTGCGGTCGCCGATCTCGATGGTGAGGGATGACCCGACGATCATGGGAGGGTCATCCTCCCGAGACCAGCAGGTCGCCGCCTGCCGGCGGAGTGGGATCGTCGACGGTCCGCAGCCACCCGGCGGGCAGATGGACCGGTCTCGGACCGTGGGTATGGCCACGCGCGATGCGGAGCGCGGCCTCGGGCAGTCGCAGGTCGGCATCGAGACCGTTGAGCAGGTCGTGCACCTCGGCCGGCGACGAGCCCAAGGCGAGCGACCGCCGGACGACCGGCCCGACCGGGAACCCGGTCAGATACCACCCCGCGTGCTTGCGGAACTGGCGCGTCCCCGCCTCATCGCCGAACGAGTCGCACAGCAGCCCGAGGTGGGCGTGCATCATCGAGCGGATCTCACCGAGGTCCGGCGGCGGCGGCACCGGACGGCCCCGGAGGGCGCAGTCGAGGTCCCGGAAGAGCCAGGGTCGACCGAGACAGCCCCGACCGACCACCACGCCGTCGCAGCCGGTCGCCTCGATCATGGCCAGGGCGTCGGCCGCCTCCCAGAGATCGCCGTTGCCGAGGACGGGGACAGAGGCCACCGTCTCCTTGAGCGCGGCGATCGCCCCCCAGTCGGCCGAGCCCGAGTAGAGCTGCTCGGCGGTGCGGGCGTGCAGGGTCACCGCCGCCGCCCCCTCGTCCTCTGCGATCCGTCCCGATTCGAGGAAGGTGGTGTGGGCGGCATCGATCCCGATCCGGAGCTTGACCGTGACCGGCACCGGCCCGGCGTGGAGCACCGCGGCGCGCACGATGGCCCGGAAGAGCGCCCGGTGCAGGGGGAGCGCTGCGCCTGCACCCTGCCGGGTCACCTTGCCGGCCGGGCACCCGAAGTTGAGGTCGACGTGGTCGACCCCGATCTCGTCGACCAGACGGCCCACCGCCCGGCCCATGACCGCCGGGTCCACGCCCGAGAGCTGGACGCTGCGGATCTCCTCGTCGGGAGCGAAGGAGGCCATGGCCTCCGTCTTGGCGTTGCCCTCGATCAGGGCGCGGGCGGTCACCATCTCGCTCACGTAGAGCGCGGCGCCGTAGCCTCGGCACAGGGTGCGGAACGCGCGGTTGGTGACCCCGGCCATCGGCGCGAGGACCACCGGCACCTCGAGCACCAGCGGCCCCAGCTTGAGCGCGGGCACGGTGGGCGACGTCGCCGGCACCGGGCCGCTCACCGGCACGACTCCGCCCAGAGGTCGGTCACCGAGAGGCCCAACCGACCGAGCAGCTCGCGGAAGAGGGGGAGGGAGAGGCCGATCACGTTGCTCGGATCTCCCTCGATCCCCTCGACGAAGGGGGCCGAGAGGCCGTCCAGGGTGAACGCCCCGGCGACGGCCAGCACCTCGGAGGTGCCGAGATAGGCGTCGAGCTCGGCGGGGGTGGTCGTCGCGAAGTGGACGGTCGTGCTGGCCACTCCCGCGGCGCGGGTCCCGGTGATCTCGTCGACGAGGCAGTGGCCGGTGTGCAGGGTGCCGGACCGGCCGCGCATCGACTCGAGCCACGACCGGGCCTCGTCGAGCGACGCCGGCTTGCCGTGGGGCCGGCCCTCGAACTCGAGCATCGAGTCGCACCCGATGACCAGCGACGTGCCGTTCGGATCGGCCACCGCTGCAGCCTTTGCCTCGGCGATCCGGTTGACCGACCCACAGGTGTCGTCCGGGTCGACGTCGTCCTCGTCGACGCCGCTGACGACGACCTCGGGGTCGAAGCCGGCGGCCCGCAGGAGCCGTAGGCGCGCCGACGAGCCCGAAGCGAGGACCAGGGTGCGTGCCGGCATGGGTCAAGCGTAGGGTGCGGACCGTCCGGGCCGGGCCCGCCCCGGGGCGGGCTGTCCCGCCACCCGGCGATGCGCGATCCTGGTGGCATGACCGATACCGGCATCACCGTCGCCCCCGAGCGCACCGATCCCGTCCCCGCCGACGAGCACGAACGCATGTCCCACATCGTGCTCGAGGGGTTCACCCCCGGGGAGGGGGACTTCGTCCCGACGGGCCCCTCCGTTGTGGAGGGAATGGTCACCGGCACCGCGGTCAGGGCCCTGTGCGGGAAGATCTGGGTGCCCGGGCGCGATCCGGGGCGCTTCCCGCTCTGCCCGACCTGCAGGGAGATCGCCGAGGCCCGGGGGTGGAAGATCCCGGCCCGCTGACCACCGGGTCCTACAGTGGCGGGCCGTGGCCGACCGCAATCCACCCCGCAGCGTCGGTGACGAGCGCACCGTGCTCCGTTCACTGCTCCAGTACCGGCGCGAGTCGGTCGTCCGGAAGGTCGCCGGGGTGGACATCCTGCGCGAGCTCATCGACGGCCAGGCCGGGCGATAGCGCCAGCGAACTGGCGGAGTCTCAGCGCGCGGGGACCTCGCCGTGGTCGCGGCATCGGGCCCGGTAGGAGCGGGGCGTGACCTCGACGGTCAGCCGGCGGCCGCAGACGGAACAGAAGCGGGGCGGGTCGAGCGCCCGGCCGCAGCCCGTGCAGCTCGCCGATCCGCACCCGGTGCAGTGGGAGGGGCCGTCCACGGTCACCGCGCGGGTCAGAGGACGCCGGTGAGCGCTCCCACCGGCATGCGCAGATCGGAGAGCATCCGAAGGTCCTCCTCGGGCGACCGACCGAGCGTCGTGAGGTAGTTGCCCACGATGAGCGCGTTGATCCCCGAGGTCATCCCCATCGACTGCAGCTCACGCAGGGTGACCTCTCGGCCACCCGCGTAGCGGAGAATGACCCCGGGCAGTCCGAGACGGAAGAGGGCGATCCAGCGGATGGCGTCCCAGGCCTCGACCGGCACCGCGTGCCCGAGCGGCGTGCCCGGACGCGGATTGAGGAAGTTGAGTGGCACCTCGGTCGGATCGAGCTCCTGGAGCTGGAGGATGAGCTCGACCCGTTGCTCGTCCGTCTCCCCCATGCCGATGAGGGCGCCGCAGCAGAGCTCGATCCCCTGCTCGCGCACCAGCCTGCAGGTTGTCTCGCGCTCCTCCCAGGTGTGGGTGGAGACCACCGTGGGGAAGAAGGAGCGTGCCGTCTCGAGGTTGTGGTTGTAGCGGTGGACGCCACCGGCCGCGAGGCGCCTGGCCTGCTCCTCGGTCAGGATGCCGGCACTGACCGCGACGTTGAGGCCGGTGCGCTTCCGCACCAGCGGCACCAGTTCGAGGATGCGCTGCATGGTGCGTTCGTCCGGGCCACGGACGGCCAGCACGATGCAGAACTCGGAGGCGCCGGCCGCCCTTGTCTCCTCCGCGGCCCGCAACACCTGTTCGGTGTCGAGGAAGGGCGTGGCCTGCACGGGTGACTCGAAGCGGGAGGACTGCGCGCAGAAGTGGCAGTCCTCCGGGCAGCCACCGGTCCTGGCCGAGAGAATTCCCTCGACCTCCACACCGGGGCCGCACCAGGCGAGGCGGACCTGGTGGGCGAGCGCGGCCATCGAGGTCACCCAGCGGTCGGGGAGGGCGGCGAGCCCGGAGAGCTCCTCGCCGCCGAGCAGGCGGCGGTCGTCGAGCAGGGCGGTCTCGGCCGCCATGAGGCGGGCGCGCGCCGTCCGAGGGTCCGGGGCGTCGCCCGCAGGAGCCGGCCGCCGGGGTGTCGGGAGCGCGACCGCGACCGGTCGGTGGACATCGGAGGCGTCGCCGGGCATGCCGTACGGTACCTGCCGGCGCAGACCTCCAGGAAACCGCCGCAGCGTTCGGCTCAGGGGCCGGGGGCCGGGTCGCCGAAGACCGGGGCCCGCTTCTCCCGCAGTGCGGCCACCCCCTCCCGGTAGTCGGGGCCGGCCATCATCGGGCTCAGCAGGGCCTCCGCGGACCGGACCGCCGCTGCCGCGGTCTGGTTGAAGGCCCCGTAGACCTGTTGCTTGGATGCGGCCAGTGAGGCCGGGGAGACGGTGGTGGCGAGCATCCGGGCGTACCCGGTGACGCGCTCGAGCAGCAGCTCGCCCTCGACCACCTCGGTCACCAGCCCGAGCGCGTACGCCTCGTCGGCGTAGAAGGTCCTGCTCGAGAGGATGAGATCGAGCGCCCGTGGCAGTCCGATGAGCTTGGGCAGCAGCCACGCCAGTCCGAACGCACAGGGGAGACCGAGCTTGCCGTGCGCCGTGGTGAACTTGGCCCCGCGGGCGGCGAACCGCAGATCGCAGTAGCAGGCAAGCGCGAAACCGATCCCGGCAACCGGGCCGTTGACCGCGGCCAGCACCGGCTTGGGGATCCCGAAGTGGTAGGCCAGCTCGGCGTCGAACTCGGGGCGCACCCCTTGTCCGGGCGTCGCCAGGTCGGCCGGTGCGCCCGATTCGTAGGCTCCGCGGTCCGCGTGGCCGACCAGCTCGTCGGACTCGGCGCCTGCGCAGAAGCCACGCCCGCTCCCGGTGACCACGATCGCCCGTACCCCGGGGTCGTCGGCCGCACTCTGCAGGAGCATGCGGTACTCCGCGTTCATCCGCGCCGTCCACGCGTTGAGCCGCTCCGGGCGGTGGAGGGTGATGGTGGCCACGGCCCGGTCGACCCCGTACTGCGTCGCCTCGAGCTCGGACTGCCGCATCGGCGGCCTCTCTCCCGGCGCTGCCGGCCGGCTGCCGGTGCTCAGTAGCGGTAGGTGTCCGGCTTGAACGGGCCGTCGACGGAGAGGCCGAGGTACTCGGCCTGCTCCTTGGTGAGGGTGGTCAGCCGCACGCCGAGGGCGTCGAGGTGCAGCCGGGCCACCTTCTCGTCGAGGTGCTTCGGCAGCACGTAGACGCGGTTCTCGTACGCCTGGGGGTTGGTGAAGAGCTCGATCTGGGCCATGGTCTGATTGGTGAAGGAGTTGGACATCACGAAGCTCGGGTGTCCGGTGGCGTTGCCCAGGTTGAGCAGCCGGCCCTCGGAGAGGACGATCACCGCGTGCCCGTCGGGGAAGACCCACTTGTCGACCTGGGGCTTGATGTTGACCCGTTCGATGCCCGGGAGCCCCATCAGGCCGGCCATGTCGATCTCGTTGTCGAAGTGGCCGATGTTGCCCACGATGGCCTGGTGCTTCATCCGGACCATGTGCTCGACGGTGAGGACGTCGCGGTTCCCGGTGGCGGTGACGAAGAGGTCGGCGGTGTCGACCACGTCCTCGAGGGTGACCACCTGGTAGCCCTCCATGGCCGCCTGCAGCGCGCAGATCGGGTCGATTTCGGTGACCACCACCCGGGCCCCCTGGCCGCGGAGGGACTCGGCGCAGCCCTTGCCGACGTCGCCGTACCCGCAGACGACCGCCGTCTTCCCCCCCAACAGGACGTCGGTCGCCCGGTTGATGCCGTCGATGAGCGAGTGACGGCACCCGTACTTGTTGTCGAACTTGGACTTGGTGACAGCGTCGTTGACGTTGATCGCCGGGAAGAGCAGCTCCCCGCTCTGCTCCATCTCGTTGAGGCGGTGCACCCCGGTGGTGGTCTCCTCGGAGACCCCCTTGATCCCGGCGGAGACGGCGGTCCAGCGGCCGGGATCCTCGGCGAAGCCGCGGGCGAGCACCTGGAGGATGACGCCGTACTCGGCGGAGTCGGCGGTGGACGGGTCGGGGACGGCACCCAGTCTCTCGAACTCGACACCCTTGTGGATGATGAGGGTCGCATCGCCGCCGTCGTCGAGGATCATGGTCGGTCCTGCGCCCGGCCAGAGCAGCGCGCTGCTCGGTGCACCACCAGTACTCCTCCAGGGTCTCGCCCTTCCAGGCGAAGACCGGGACGCCCCGCGGGTCGTCGACCGTTCCGTCCGGCCCGACGGCAACTGCGGCGGCAGCGTGGTCCTGGGTGGAGAAGATGTTGCAGCTGGCCCAGCGCACCTCGGCACCGAGCGCGGTCAGCGTCTCGATGAGCACCGCGGTCTGGATGGTCATGTGGAGCGAGCCGGTGATCCGGGCACCGCGCAGCGGCTGCTCCGGTCCGTGCTCGGCGCGCATCGCCATCAGACCGGGCATCTCGTGCTCGGCAAGCAGGATCTCCTTGCGGCCGAACTCGGCAAGGGAGAGGTCGGCGACCTTGAAGTCGTGGTGGCCGGGCTCGACGGGCATAGCGGCTCCTTCGCAGTGGTCTCGGTGAGATGCTACTCGACGCCCCTGGCCGGCCCACCGGGTCGTGACCCGGTCAGGGCACGGTGACGCTGGTGGAGAGCGGGAGGTCCGACGACGACTGTCCGACCGCGAGTGTGTAGACGCCGGCAACGGTGGCTCGGGATCCCGTCGCGGCAGTGGTGAACGCGGTCGGGGGAAGGGAGAGGGTGATCCGGGCGCTCCGGTGGGCGCGCAGGCGGACCGAGCGGAAGGCGACCAGTTGTCCCGGTGGTTCCCCGGCCGACGCGGGGAAGGTGAGGTATGCCTGGGGTACGGCGATCCCGGCCCGGTTGCCGGTGTCGGCCACCGTGACCGTGGCCGCGTACCCGCGTCCCGAACGGGCGACCCGTAGGTCGCTCACGGTGAAGGTCGTGTACGAGAGGCCGAAGCCGAACGGGAAGAGCGGCTGGGTCCCCGTGGCGTGGTCGTAGCGGTAGCCGACGCGGAGGCCCTCCGAGTACACCGAGGTCAGGCCCGCGCCCGGCCACTGCGCCGGCGTGTCGACCGCCTGGGCGGCATCCGACGTCGGGAAGGTGACCGGCAGATGCCCCGAGGGATCGACGTCGCCGAACAGCAGTCTGGCGACGGCCGTACCGTCCTGCTCGCCCGGGTACCAGGCTTCGAGCACCGCGGCGACCTTGTCGAGCCATGGCATGAGCACCGGACCTCCGGTGTTGAGCACGACCACCGTGTGCGGGTTGGCGGCGGCCACCGCCTCGATGAGCGCGTTCTCGTCACCGGGCAGTTGCAGGGTTGGCTTGTCGAACGCTTCGGAGGAGTAGTCCCCGACGAAGACCACCGCGACCTTGGACCGCCGGGCGAGGTCCGCGGCCTTGGCGATGCTGTCCCCGACGTCCGACCAGCCCAGGGTCAGCGCACTCGGCACGAAGGCCGTCTCGCCGGACGGGGTGAGCTTGTCCACCGGCTCCCAGGAGAGCCGGACGCGGTAGGGGTGGCCGCCGACCAGGGGCACGGTCTGCGACCAGATGCCGCGGGCGTGGCTGAACGTGTCGGAGACCGCCGGCTGCCCGTCGAGCGTGAGGCTCGCGGCGCCCGAGCCCTGCAGCGCGAGGGTGTAGAGGCCGGTCCGGGGCGGGGTGAGCGTTCCGGTCCACTCGGCGCTCACGTCCGACCAGCCCGATGGAAGGACGACCTGGCTCCGGAGCGCACCGGACCGGGACCGCCTCGACGGCGTCTGGGAGAGGAGGGGGAGTAGCTCCCGGCGTTGGACCGACGAGGGCTGGGCGGAGCCCCCGGGCACCAGGGAGCCGCCCGGCGGCGGTGACCCCACCGCGGTGTCGATGGTGGGCTGGACCATCTGGATCGAGTCGGGACCTGCCTCGGGGTCGGTCTGGGTCAGGGTGAAGGTGAGCCCGTGGCCGCTGCCGGACGCCGGCGTGAGGTAGGCGGTCGGCACCGGGGGCAGGGGGCCGGTCGTGCTCCCGCCATCGGCCGAACGGACGACGACGGTGGTGCCGGCGCGGCGCTCGATCGCCTGCAGCGGCAGCGAGACGAAGGGAGCGGTCACCTGGGAGCTGCCGTGCCCACTGGTGACCGGGGACGCGCCGGCGTCCGCACCGATCACCGCGATCGAACGGGTGCTGCTGGTGCTCAGCGGGAGGACGCCGCCGGTGTCCTTGAGCAGCACCGCCGATCGCTGCGCCGCCTGCATGGCGAAGGAGGCGTGCTGGGGCGTGGCGACCGGGTCGCCGGGCCTGCCGATCACCCGCCGGCCCACCATGCCGTAGGCGAACATCTGGGTGAGGACCCGGGTCACCGCGGCATCGACCTCGGAGGTCGGCAGACGACCCACGCTGGTGAGCGCCCCAAGGGAGCGAACGCTGGAGGGCTTGATGAGATCGGTGCCGGACGCCAGCGCGGCGAGCGGGTCGTGGACGGCCCCGAGATCGGACCGCACGAACCCGGCGAACCCCCAGCCGGTGAGGATGCCGGAGAGGGCCGGGTTCTGGCACTGGAAGGTGCCGTTCAACTTCGGATATGCACACATCACCGACGCGACGTGGCCGCGCCGGACGGCTGCCTCGAAGGGAGGCAGGTAGATCTCGTCGAGGACCCGCGCCGGGAGCTGGTCGTCGATCTCGAGCCGGTCGGTCTCCTGCGAGTAGACGGCGAAGTGCTTCGCCTGCGCCATCACCCCGTTGCCCTGGATGCCCCGGATGTCGGCGACGCCCATCTCCGACACCAGCAGGGGATCCTCGCCGTAGCCCTCGTAGGCGCGCCCGTTCTGGGGGATCCGGAGGATGTTGAGGTTCGGGCCCTGGACCACGTCGATCCCCTGGCCGGCAGCTTCCGCTCCCTGGATCTGTCCGTAGCGGTGTGCGACGGACGGGTCGAACGTGGCGGCGATCCCCAACGGGGAGGGCAGCTGGGTCACCTGGGTGGCCCCGAACGCCAGGCCCTGCGGTCCGTCCTGGAGGGTGAGTGACGGGATGCACAGGCGGGGCACCCCGGCGTCGGCGTTCTCGTAGGGGCCGACCGCCTGGAGGACGATCTCACCGAGCTTCTCGGAGCGGTTCATCCTGGCGACGACCAGCGCGGCGAGGGCTGCGGATGACTCGTTCCGGTCCAGGGCTGCCTCGAGCCACGGGCACTTGGTGAGGTCGGTGGTCACGGTGATCGGGCGGCTGGGCGCGCCAGACGCGCCCGAGGCGTCGGTTCGGGGGCGGCCGGTGGAGGTGCGGGTGAGGCCCGACCCGGGACTTGCGCCGATGCCGACCACCCCCAGCGCGAGGAAGACCGCGACCACCGCGACGACGCGGGGGCGCCAGGACCGGGCGCGGTGCCCTCGGGCCGTCGGGGGGTGGTGCGCGGGATCGTCCACGGTCTCGGTCGGTCAACTTACCCACGGCGCGGCGCGGATCCAGGTCGGGTCGTGCTCACTCCCGCCAGCGCCGGCCGACGTCGACGAAGGGGGTGACGCAGGGTGGCCCGTCGGCCACCAGCATCTCCGGCAGGGATCCGGGATCGGCGCGGACCCGCACCAGGGCGGAGGAACGGGTGCCGTAGTCCTCGGTGTGGACGCACGCGGCGCGGGTGGCCGGCGGCCGCTGGGGCGGCTCCTCACCCTCGGGCTCGACGGGCACGGGTTCTGCCCCCGATCGCGGGTCCGGGCCGGTCGGCACCGTGTGGTCCATCAGGACCGAGGGGAGGAACGGCCACAGCGACGTCCCGGTCGAGTGGGCGTCCGCCACCAACGAGCGGATGCGGTCCGCCTTGACAGAGGGAGCATCGAGCGGGGCGTTCTCCAGCACGTGGACACCGGGCCCCAGGCGGCGGGCCGTCGGTGCCCCGTCTGCACGGAGCTCGAGGACGTGGAGCGAGTGTCGATCCCCGACGAGCAGCCATGCGGGGTTGTACGCACCGGGTCGCACCACGGAGAGCAGCTCGTCGGCGCCCGCGGCGGCGGTCTCGTGAGCGGTGACCAGCAGTGGCAGCTCCCCGCGTGACCGCTTCGTCGGGTCCCGTCCTCCCGGTGACGGACGGTTGGTGAGACCGGCGACGACCCCGTGCTGGTTGACCGCCAGCCAGGTTCCCCCGGCCAGATCGTCACGCCCGCCCAGGATCCTCGGGTCGCGCGCTCGGAGCACGCAGAGCGAGTGGGCCGGTCGATCCATGCGCTCGTCCCGGTTCGCCGCCACGATGAGGGCCGCGTCGGGCTCGGTCTGCCAGGCGAACACCAGGAGGCACATGACGCCGAGGGTAGCGGTGCCGCTGTCGGACCGGACCGGTGGCGGCACCGAAGTCGCTGGCCACCCGCCCGGTCGGGGCTTGTAATCAGGAAGCGATCATGATCATATGGGGGCTGGAAGGGACGGGTTCCGCATGGTGGCATTCCGGGTGGACAAGACACATCGGACGGCGTTGCTGCGCGCGGTGAACCTGTTCTCCAGCTGCACGAACCGCGAGCTCACCAGGGTCGAATCGCTGACCACCCTGGTGGACGCGCCAGCGGGGACGGTGCTGACCGAACAGGGGACGTCCGGAGAGGAGTTCTTCGTCGTCGTCGACGGAACGGCAACTGCGTCCCGCAACGGGCGCCAGCTCGCCACGCTCGGCGCGGGTTCGTTCTTCGGGGAGCTGGCGCTCCTCGATGGCGGCGCCCGGACCGCCACCGTCGTCGCCGACTCGGACATGGCGCTGCTCGTCCTCTCGAGACGCGAATTCAAGTCGCTGCAGCTGACCGTGCCCTCTGTCGCCTTCAAGCTGCTCACCGAGATGGGTGCGCGTCTGCGTGCAACGGACGGCCTGCTCGACCAGTTGGTCGATCCCCGCCGGAAGGCCACCCCCGAGCTCGCCGCGTTCTGGTCGCTCTGACGTCGGACCGCCGCCGTCCTGCCGGTGGCCGATCGGGACCGGCAGTCAGGCGAGTGGGGGCATCCCGGTCATCGCCCGGAACTCGTCGGTCGTGTTGGTCACCGGGAACGGCTCGTCCGGCACATCGGTGCCGAGGCGATCACAGATGGGCTCCCACCCGTCTTCCGGTGCCCACTCGAGGAGGCGCGGCGCAGCGATCGTCTTCCGCACGGCGGTGTTGTGACGCTCGTAGGCGTCCATCATCGCGGTGGGGTCGTCGAACCGGTCGCTGAAGCGGTCCCGCAACAACACACGCATGGCGTCCATCCAGGGCTGGAGCTCGGGTGGGACCTTGTCGAACGACTGGAAGATCGTGTCGGACGCACTGCGGTACCAGGACTCCGGATCGCGGACCGAGAGGAGAACCAGCGCGTCGGGGTTGGCGGCCGAGAGCTCGGGCCAGAACGAACACCCCGGCCAGTCGACCAGGGAGACATAGCCGGGCGGCATCGTCGACCAGTCGACCGGGCGGCCTTCGATGGCAGCGGTCCAGCCCAACGCCTGGGCCGGGTCCCCGAGGATCTCGATCATGTGGTGGCACCGCCCGCCCAGCAGCCGTTCGAGCGCGATCTTCAACGAGTGGGTCCCTGTGCGACCGACACCTGCTCCGACCACTTCGAGCGCCATGGCCCCTCCTGCAATCCGTCGACCGGCCGTGTGCCGGCCGCCCACATGGTCGCTCACCGGGCCCGGAGGCGTCCAACCGGGGATTCTAGGATGTGACCATGTTGGACTCCGCAGGTCGACCCTGGCTCGACGGACCATGAGAGCGCTCCTGCCCGAGCCGGCCGCGGACGTCGACATCGCGACCGCCTATGCGATTCCACCCGAGGCCGGCCGGAATCGGCCGTTCGTACGCTGCAACATGATCTCCAGCCTCGACGGCGCCATCGCAGTGAACGGTCGCTCCGGCAAGCTCGGTGGACCCGCCGACCGCCGGCTCTTCCAGATGCTGCGCTCCCTGGTCGACGTCGTCCTCGTCGGAGCCGGAACCGCCCGCGCCGAGGGATACGGACCGGTGCGGGTCAGTGGGGAGCTCCGGGAGCAGCGGATGCAGCGGGGACAGGCCGCGGTCCCCCCGATCGCGGTGGTGACCCGGTCCGCCAACCTCGACTGGTCGTCACCCCTGTTCACCGAGGCCGAGGCCCGCCCGATCATCGTCACGACCAGCGACTGCGACAAGGGGGAGTGGTCACGCGGCGAGAAGGTCGCCGATTTCGTCGTCGCGGGCGAGGGCCGGGTCGAGCCGGGACTGGCGCTCGATCACTTCCACCGGGCCGGGTTCCGCTCGGTGCTCCTCGAAGGAGGACCGGGGCTCAACGCCGACGTGGTCCGCGCCGGCCTGCTGGACGAGCTGTGCCTGACCGTCTCGCCTCGCCTGGTCGGCGGGCCCGGTCCCCGTGTCCTCGCAGGGCCCGAGCTGGCGTCCCCGCTCGAGCTCGACGCGCTCCACCTGCTCGAAGAGGACGGGTTCCTCTTCCACCGGCTGGCCGTCCGCACTCCGGCGCCCGCGGAGGATCCGGACCGCCCGTGAGGGTCGGGCCACCGGGGGAGCGAAGCGCTCAGCCGTCCGGTTGGTCGAGCAGGTGCCTGAGGACGATCTCGATGACATCGTTCTGCAACCGGCAGGCGAGAATGATCCCGGCGCTCTTCTCCGGATCGCCGTCCTTGAGCCGCCACACCTCGTCGAGGTGCTCGTTGAGCTTCGCAATGCGATCGAGCGATCCACGCAGCTGAGCGTCACGGGGGTCACCGGCCATACCGGGGACGATACGCCCCGGGGTGCGGCGGGTGCAGCCATCGACGATCAGCCGATGTGAGAATGGCTGAAGCGCAGCGGTACCCGTTTCAGGATGACGGTCCCGAGGACGTCGTTCGACGGTCTCGTGAGGACCACGATGGCAACCGGGCCCTCCGACTGCCCGTGCGGCTTGGACACCGACTCCGACCGGAACTGCCCGGTGAAGGCGAGGACGCACAGGCTCTGCTTCGGGGAGCCCATGGGGGCGATCCGGGCTGCCAGCTTCGGCGCTGCGTGTCGGAGCTCGGAGAGCGTGAACAGGTGTGCCCCGAGCAGCCTGCTGTGCGAATCCACCGCCTTGGTCGCCGCGGGCAGTGCCAGGTAGCACGAGCTGTCGCTGGTGCCGAGATTGGTGCGTGCCGACGTACAGGCGGCGGCAACTGACAGCACCGCCGCACAAACCGCCAATGCGCGAGCCGGCGGGGACGAGCGGCGCCGGCCAGTCCTCGTGGGGGTCACCGTCATGCTCCCGCGACCGACGATCCGTCGGCCGCCACTGCCGGAACCGTTTCGGGCTCCGACCCGACGTCGAGCTCCCCACGTACCGGCGAGGTCAACGCATGCCGGCTCCAGCGGCCGGCTCGCACCTCGAGTGCGAGTTCGCCCACCAGGAGCCACCCGACGGCCAGGACCAACCAGAAGCTGACCAGCCGGTAGAGCAGGACGGCATCGACCGTCGCCGCCTGCGCGCCGCCGAAGGCGACCAGGGCGATCGTGATGCTGCCTTCGACCGCACCCAGTCCTCCGGGTGTCACCGGCAGCGCAGCGGCCAGCTGGCCCGCACCGTAGGCGAGCAGAAGTCCGTTCCAGGGGATCGACGCGCCGATCGCCAGGAACATCGAGGCGAAGCAGGCGCAGTCGAAGAGCCAGTTCGCCGAACCGCACCCGACGACGGTGACGATCCTCCGCCATCCGAGCTTGACCGACGTGACCTGTCGGACGATCCGGTCGACCAGCTCTGTGATGTCACCCCTCGGCCGTCTGATGATGGCATGCGATGCCCGCAGCACCCAGTTCAGGACGTACAGGAGCGGCCGCTCGTAGACGAAGAGCGCCCCCACGGCGACCGTGACGACGAGGACGCCGACCAGCACCGGAACCAGGTCGAGCGACGCGCCCTCCCCCGCGGCACGGACGAGTCCGGCGGCCGCCACCAGGGAGAGCCCGACCATCGACGCGACCAGCGTCCCCACCATGGCCCAGATGGCCAGCGTCTCGTCGGCGCCGAAGCGGCGGAACCACCGGAATCCGTACACAGCGGAGATGGCGTTCCCCGCCGGGAGGGAGTTGGTCAGGGCCTGTGACGCCAACGTCATTCTGAACAAAGGGAACACCGGTGGCGTGAAGCCTCCGCGGGCGGTGAGGAGCTGGTACTCCATGGCCGTGAAGCTGACGAACGACAGGGTCTCCGCCACCACCGCAACCGCGACCCACCACCAGTTCACGTGATCGAACACCGTGGTGATGCCGGAGAGCTCGTCCGTGTGCGAGCTGAGCACCCAGACCGCGATGACCACCGCGCCGATCCCGACCAAGAACCGCACCACCGGCCAGAATCGACGTCGCTTCGATTTCTCCTGTCGTCCCCCTCGTCCGACCGGTGCGTCGGTCACGGGAGCCGCCGTGACCTCGGCGGGCTCTGCGGGCGAGCGAGTGGGACCGTTCCGTCGCATCGCCCGGTTCAGCCGGACCGGCGGACCGGGGGGATCTGCACGGGGTCATCGTACGGCCTATCAGGTGACCGCCATCGGCGGTGCCGCACCGGAATCTCCGGTACGGCGAGGTCGCTATGAGGCAGCAGCCGGATCGAGAGACTCGGTGGGATCGGGAGCGTCCCTGGGATAGATGATCCAGTGGACCACCGCGGCGGCCACACCCCCGACCGCCGGGGCCACGATGAACAGCCAGACCTGGCTGAGGGCCGTTCCCCCGACCACCAGTGCCGGGCCGAGGCTCCTCGCCGGGTTGACCGACGTTCCGGTGAGGGGGATGCCGATCAGGTGGATGAACGTCAAGGTCAGGCCGATCACCAATCCGGCGGTGATGGCGTTCGCGATCCGTGAGGTCACGCCGAGGATGACGAACACGAAGATGGCGGTGAGGATGACCTCGACCAGGAACGCGCCACCCGCACTGATGTGGACGTCCGACGCCGTCCCGTAGCCGTCGGCCCCGAGGCCGGTGACCGTGCGGTTGTAGAAGGGAGAGGCGCTGAACACACCCCAGAGGAGGAGGGCGCCCAGGATTCCCCCGACGAACTGGGCAACCATGTAGAACGCGCCCTCGACCGGTTCCATCCGCCCGGTCAGGACTGCACCGATGGTGACGGCGGGGTTGACGTGGCATCCCGAGATGGGTCCGAGCACGTAGACCAGAGCCAACAGCACGAGCCCGAAGGCAAACGCAGTGGCGACGATGCCGGCGGACAGGTTGTGGGCAGGGACAAAGCCGGCGAAGTTGAACCCCTTGCCGAACGACAGGGTTGCGACCCCACAGGCGACGAAGACGAGGATCAGCGTGCCGAGCAGCTCTGCAGCCAGTTTCCGGAACATGCGAACGACCTCCGTTTCACCCGATCGGGTGTGGATTGGTGGCGCCCGAGGGGTGACCCTGAATCTAGTTTTGGAGGAGGACGGTGGCGTTGATACTCCCGAACCGTGCCGTCCCGAGTCCGGGCCGTCGGCGATCGGCGCCGTGGGGAAGGAGGCCTTCGTCAGGAACCGGGGCCGGTGAGGTCCATGTGCAGGCGGGTCAGAGTCGAGGACTTGATCTTCCAGGTGCCGTCCGTCAGTTCGTAGGTCTCGTGATAGTGCCCGTATCCCTGCAGGCGGGTTCCGTCCGGCCAGTGGATCACGTCCTCGAGTGCCCAAACGCCCGCGGCCGTCGCAGGCGAGGTGATCTCGATCTCGGGCATGTGCCCGTGGTGGACAGTGACTGCGTCCTGCAGCGTCGGCTGGAGAAAGGCGATGAACTCATCGGCGCCGGCGATGACGCCGCCACCCGATTCGGACGTGTCGATGACGACGTCATCGGCGAACAGCTGGCGCATCCCGAGCCAGTCCTTGGTGTCCATCGTCCGGAAGTAGCGGGCCTTGAGCTGCTTGATCGCCTCGATGTCATCCATCGTCTCGCCCTCGGTTCGTGACGGTCGCCCCATTTTTCACCGTCCCACAGGGGGACGCGCCGCGGCAAGAAACGCTGCGACAGCAATGGTGCAATGAGCGGTGATCCCCGTCGGATGCGATCCAGGGGTTGAGAAAAACTAGAACAGGTTCTATAATGAACAGGGACCAGGAGATCGGAGGCCGACCAGAGATGAGTGCTCCAGCCGGTGAGCGGATCGCCTTCGTGCAGTCCATGTGGCACGAGGCGATCGTCGATCGGTGCCGGCAGTCGTTCGCCGACGAAGCCGCCGCACTCGGGGTGCCCCGTGACCTCGTCGACTTCTACCAGGTGCCGGGGTCCTTCGAGCTTCCTCTCCACGCCAAGCGCCTCGCGCTCAGCGGGAGGTACTCGGCGATCGTTGCGGCCGGCCTGGTCGTGGACGGCGGCATCTACCGCCACGAGTTCGTCGCAGAGGCGGTCGTCAATGGCCTGATGCGGGTCCAACTCGACGTGGGCATCCCGGTCATCTCCGCCGTGCTCACCCCGCATCATTTCCACGAGCACGAGCTGCACGTGGCGTTCTTCGCCTCCCATCTCGAGCTGAAAGGCAGGGAAGCCGCCAGGGCATGCGTGGGAACGACGAGGGCGCTCGCCGCGCTCTGAGCGCCGGCGCCCGCCGCTCGCGGGCTCGCGGGGATCACGGCGGGCGGGCCCCTGGCACCGGATCGACCGTCGGGTCAGACTGAGGCGATGGCAACCCTCGAACATTCGGCTTCGATCGTCATTACCCGGTCGCCGGAGGATCTCTACGCCCTCGTCTCCGACATCACCCGCATGGGCACGTGGAGCCCGATCTGCAAGGCCTGTTGGTGGGACGAGGGTGCCCGCCCGGAGGTCGGAGCCTGGTTCACCGGGAGGAACGAGTTGCCCGAGCGGACCTGGGAGACGCGATCGGAGGTTGTCGTCGCCGATCCGGGCCGTGAATTCGCATACGTCGTCAATGGCTCGTGGACGCGCTGGGGGTACGTGTTCGCGCCGGTCGACGGCGGCACCCGGTTGACGGAGTCGTGGCAGTTCCTTCCCGGCGGGGTCGCCATGTTCGAGGAGCGGTTCGGCGCCGACGCAGAGGCTCAGGTCGCCAACAGGCTGGAGCTCGCCAAGGAGGGCATTCCCCTGACCCTGTCGGCGATCAAGAAGGATGCGGAATCGCAGTAGGGGTCGGCTTCGGTTCCCCATCGAGAGCGGACGGCGTCCATGCGCCTGCTGTACCTGGACATCGACACATTGCGCGCCGATCACCTCGGCTGTTACGGGTACCACCGCGACACGACTCCCAACATCGACGCTCTGTCACGAGAGAGCGTTCGATTCGCCAACGTCTACGCCTCGGACGTTCCGTGCCTACCGAGCCGTGCCGCACTGATGTCGGGCACCTTCGGGATCCGCAACGGCGTGGTCGACCATGGTGGATCCGGCGCCGAACTCCGGGGGGAAGGCGCCCGGCGGAACTTCGTCAGCAGGTACGCGTTCGAGTCGTGGGCCGGGTCGTTCTATTGGAACGGTTGGCAGACCGCCTCGATCTCGAGCTTCCCGTTCCGGCACTCGGCGACCTGGTGGAACCACGGGTTCATGGAGGCGATGAACCTCATGCGCGGCATGGGGGCCGAGCGGGCCGATCAGGTCCTGCCGGTTGCGCTCGATTGGCTCGAACGCCGGGGCAGAGCTGACAACTGGTTTCTCCACCTCCACCTCTGGGATCCGCACACTCCGTACAACACCCCGGACGAGTTCGGGAATCCGTTTGCTTCCGACAGCGCGCCGTCGTGGCACACCGAGGAGGTGCTGGAGCGCAACTGGCAGCTGGCGGGTCCCCACTCGGCCCAGGAGCCGTGGGGATTCACCCCCGACGAATGGGGCGAGCCCCCGCCCCGCCAGCCCTGGGATGCGAGCACCATGGACGCGGTCAGGGCCATCTTCGACGGTTACGACGTCGGTGTGCGGTACGCGGACGACGCAGCGGGCACCGTGTTGAACAAGCTCGACGACCTGGGTGTCCTCGATGAGACCGCCGTACTGGTCAGCAGCGACCATGGCGAGGCATTCGGCGAGCTCGGCGTGTATGCCGACCACCAGGCAGCCGATGAGGCCACGTGTCACATCCCGGCAGTCCTGCGGTGGCCAGGGGTCGCACCCCGGGTACACAACGGGCTGCAGTACCACCTCGACGTCGCAGCCACCGTCCTCGATCTGGCCGGGTTGCGGGTCTCCGGGAACTGGGACGGGGCCCCGATCGATCTCGACGGTGGCACCGGTCGAGACCATCTGGTGCTCTCACAGGGGGCCTGGTCCTGCCAGCGCAGCGTCCGCTTCGAAGAGCACCTCTACGTTCGGACCTGGCACGACGGATACCACGGACACTGGGCCGAAGAGATGCTGTTCGACGTGGCTCAGGACCCACACGAAACCAACGACACCCACGACATCGACTCCGCGGCCTCCCGAATGGGAGCATCCCTGCTCCGCGAGTGGACGTCGGTCCAGCTCGAGCGCACCGGACTGGGCGACCCGATGGACGTCGTTCGGGCCGAAGGAGGCCCGTACCACGTGCGGAAGCAATTGGGCCACTACCTCGAGCGACTTCGGGCGACGGGACGCGAGGAATGGGCCAAGGTCCTCTGTAGGCGGCATCCCGACGAGCTCTGATGGTTCGAGCGGGCAGGCAGCAACCGCCCAGCCTGATCGAGGCCGTCGGTGAGGACAACTTCACGTACGATGCCGGGCACCCGCGCCCCACGTACTGCTACCCCGAACCCGTGCCAGACGGTCGGGCGACCGCACCGGACGCCTGGAGCACGGCCATTTCCCCCACCGCGATAGTGGAAAACAACCGCGGGAGGAGGATCCCTCTCCTGCGACCGCCACAGTGTCAACATATGTTGCGCAACAATTGTTGACGCGGGCTCAAGTCTGCTCATATTCGGGCCGATGCCCGAGACATGAGACCAGATGATTGTGGCCGCACGGCGGCAAGGAGAAGGCCATTCGACATCCAGTTGGGTCGCCTGGCGGTGATGTCGTTCTTGGTAGCTGGACTGAACGTGGTGGCCCTACCGCTTGTCTCGTCGGTGGCCTCGGCTTCGACGACGGCAACCGCCACCATCAGCGCGGGAACGCTCAACATCGTGGTTCCCCCGACGATCAGCTTCGCCGACACCTTGAATGGAAGCAACCAAACCACCACGGCGGGACTGGGGATGGATGTGCAGGACGCGACCGGGTCGGGGGCCGGCTGGAACGTGACCGCCACGTCGACCCAGTTCATTTCGGGCAGCAACTCGCTGGCCACCAACTCGGTGACCGTGGGCGGTGCCCCGACCGACACCTGCGACAGCGGCGTCACCTGCACGCTGGCTACCAACGGCGTGGCCTATCCGTACGGGCTGCCGGCAGGAGCGGGCCCACCCACCGCCACCAAGATCTTCAATGCGGCCGCGTCGACGGGCTTGGGGGACCAGACGGTCACGCCGACGTTCACCCTGGCCGTCCCTGCCAATACGGCTCCGGCTGCCTACACGTCGACCTGGACGATCAGCGTGGTGAGCGGGCCCTAGATTCGGGAGCGCTTCCCCCGATGAACCGGGGGACGCAGTGAGGATCCCTCTCGGCCTGGGCGGTCGGCTGGCCTTGGCCTGCGCCGCAGCGCCGGCAGGGTTGCTCACCTGGGCGGCTCCTGTCGGAGCGGCCGGCGGAGGAGGGGTGGGAGCGGCTCCGGCGCCGGGGGCTCCCGGTGTGCTGGCCGGGGGTGGGTATTTCGCTCCGACCGTCGCTCCCGGGTCGACCTGGTCGTCATCGCTTCTGGTGGCCAACGACAGTGGCGCCTCCGGTCCCATCACGGTGTACGCCGCCGACGGGCTGACCTCGGGCACGTCGGGTGCGGCCTACACCAACGCAGGGCAGCCTCTCCGATCAGCAGGGGCTTGGGTGCAACCGGCCTCACAGACCGTCATCGTTCCGGCGCAAGGACAGGCGACGGTGCATTTCTCCGTGAGGGTGCCACCGTCGACGCCTCCGGGCGACCACTTGGCGGGCATCGTGGCCCAGACCGGGTCACCGGTACAGTCCGGCTCGGGTCAGATTCGGGTCAACGTGGTGGCCCGGGCGGTGGTCGGCATTCTGATTCGGGTGCCTGGTCCGGCGTCCTTTGCCGTCAGGGTGGGGAAGCCGACCATCGGAGGAGGCCCGGATCAGATCGGGGAGGTGGTGACGCCTGTCACCGACACCGGTCGACTGATCGGTCGGCCCGTCGATCAAGTGTCGCTCGATGGGTCCGCTGGCTACCAGAAGGCAGTGACCAGACACATCGACACGCTGCTCCCGGGGGATACGGCCCACTTCGCCGTCTACTGGCCCGATCGCCTTCACGGCACCTATCAGATCACCTCGTGCGTCAGTGGGTCGGGGTTGAGGGTGCCCGTCTGCAACTCCGCGACCGTGGTCGTCGACGGAACGACGAACAACGTCGTCTCGCCCCGACCGGCCCCGGCACCGGGAGGGATGCACGTGCCGGGATGGGCGGTGGCCTTGATCTCCGCGGGGGGCGGGGCGCTTCTTGCGGTCCTGCTCCTCAGACGTCGGGGCTCTGCCCGGGGTGGTTCGGATCCGTCACCTCAGCCCGACCCCGAGCCCGTCTCTGAGGCCGGATCACCGTCCGACGATGACTCTGAGGACAGATCCGTACCCGTAGCCCGGTGAGGCGACCAGTACTCGACCGTTGTAGAACCCTGAGGCACCGTTGGTGGGCGGTGCTCACCGGGGCGGTGTTGTCGACCGTTCTGCTGGCGTCACCGGGCGATGCGTCGACCGTGATCGTGATCAGTGCCGCCGGCACCGGTACGGCGGCGTACTGGGGCGACGGGGGCTCGGCGTCGACCACGACCGTGGACGCCCCTGGTGACGTGGCGGTCGACTCATCGGGCGATGTGTTCATCGCGGACACGGCCGACAACCGGGTGAGAATGGTTCCGGCGTCCTCGGGCACGTACTTCGGCCAGACCATGCTGGTGGGTGATATCTACACCGTGGCAGGGACCGGAACGGCATGTTCGACCCACACTCCGGCCGGGTGTGGCTACACCTCAGGCGGTGCGGCCCAGCTGGCGACCTCGGCCAACCTCGACGTTCCCACGGGGGTCGCCACCGATTCGTCCGGCAACCTCTTCATCGCCGACAAGACGGACAACATGGTGGCCATGGTGGCCGGGACGGCGTGTTCGTCCTCGTGTCCCTTCGGGCTCGCCTCGACAGCGCTGGGCTCCATCTACGCGGTGGCAGGGACCGGGACGGCGTGCGCGACCCACACCCCGGCCGGGTGCCTCTACAACGGGGTGGCGACCTCGGCGAAGTTGGACGCTCCCTCCGGCGTGGCAACCGATGCATCCGGCAACCTCTTCATCGCCGACACCACCGACAACATGGTGGCCATGGTGGCCCGGACGGCGTGTTCGTCCTCGTGTCCCTTCGGGCTCGCCTCGACAGCGCTGGGCTCCATCTACGCGGTGGCAGGCACGGGAACGGCGTGCGCGACCCACACCCCGGCCGGGTGCCTCTACAACGGGGTGGCGACCTCGGCGAAGTTGGACGCTCCCTCCGGCGTGGCAACCGATGCATCCGGCAACCTCTTCATCGCCGACACCACCGACAACATGGTGGCCATGGTGGCCCGGACGGCGTGTTCGTCCTCGTGTCCCTTCGGGCTCGCCTCGACAGCGCTGGGCTCCATCTACGCGGTGGCAGGCACGGGAACGGCGTGCGCGACCCACACCCCGGCCGGGTGTCTCTACAACGGGGTGGCGACCTCGGCCAACCTCGACGTTCCCACGGGGGTCGCCACCGATTCGTCCGGGAACCTCTACATCGCCGACAAGACGGACAACATGGTGGCCATGGTGGCCCGGTCGACGTGTTCGTCGTCGTGTCCCTTCGGGCTCGCCTCGACAGCGCTGGGCTCCATCTACGCGGTGGCAGGCACGGGGACGGTCTGCGCGACCCACACCCCGGCCGGGTGCCTGTACAACGGGGTGGCGACGTCGGCCACCCTCGACGCTCCCGCCGGGGTGGCCACCGATTCCTCGGGCAATCTCTACATCGCCGACACCACCGACAACATGGTGGCGCTGGTCGCGGCCGCCACCTGCTCCGGTTCCTGTGCGATGCAGCTGTCCGCCACCACGACCGGCGATATCTACGCCATCGCCGGGACAGGGACCGGCGCGTACACCGGAGACGGTGGCGGAGCCGCAACGACCACGCTCAACGCCCCATCGAGCGTGGCTGTGGACGCATCGGGCGATGTCTTCATCGCCGACGCCACCAACAACCGGGTCAGGATGGTTCCCTCCTCCTCGGGCACCTATTTCGGCCAGGCCATGACCCGCGACAGCATCTACACGGTGGCGGGCACCGGGACGGTGTGTTCGATCCACACCCCGGCCGGGTGCGGGTACACCTCGGGTGGATCACCGGCCCAGGCCACTGCGGCAACTCTCGATGCACCCTCTGGGGTGGCGGTGGATTCCTCGGGCAACCTCTACATCGCCGACACGACCGACAACATGGTGGCCTTGGTGGCCCAATCCGCCTGTGCGTCGTCCTGCCCCTTCGGACTGGCCTCGACGACGGTCGGCGCTATCTACGCGGTGGCCGGGACCGGTACCGCATGTTCGATCCACACTCCCGCCGGCTGCGGGTACACGTCCGGTGGTGTGGCCCAGTTGGCGACGTCGGCCAACCTGGACGCTCCCTCCGGCGTGGCCACCGATTCCTCGGGCAACCTCTACATCGCCGACAAGACCGACAACATGGTGGCACTGGTGGCAGACACGACCTGCTCGTCGTCGTGTGTGTTGGGCCTCGGTGCAACGACGGTCGCCGATATCTACCCACTTGCAGGGACGGGAACCGCAGCCTATTGGGGCGACGGGGGATCGGCGGCGACCACGACGGCGAATGCTCCCGGTGACGTCGCGGCCGATTCCTCGGGGGACGTGTTCATCGCCGACACGGCCAACAACCGCGTACGGATGGTCCCGGCGTCGTCAGGCACGTACTTCGGGCAGACAATGGCGGCGGGCGACATCTACACCGTCGCCGGGACGGGGACGGTGTGCTCCACCCACACCCCGGCCGGGTGCGGGTATCCCACCACCGGCGGAGTGGCGACCTCGGCGAAGCTCGACGCGCCGGGCGGGGTGGCGCTCGATCCCTCGGGGAACCTCTTCATCGCCGACACCACCGACAACATGGTGCTGGTGGTGGCCCGGTCGGCGTGCTCGTCCTCGTGCCCCTTCGGACTGGCCTCGACGGTGGTCGGAGATGCCTACGTGATCGCCGGCACGGGGACGGCGTGTGCCACCCACACCCCGGCCGGGTGTGGCTATCCCGTCACCGGCGGGGTTGCGACCACGGCGAAGCTCGACGCGCCGGGCGGGGTGGCGGTCGACTCCTCGGGCAACCTCTTCATCGCCGACACCACCGATCAGATGGTGCCGATGGTGGCCCGGTCGGCCTGTGCGTCGACCTGCCCGTTCGGGCTGGCCTCGACGGTGGTCGGAGATGCGTACGTGATCGCCGGAACGGGAACCAAGTGCTCCACCCACACCCCGGCCGGGTGCGGCTATCCCACCACCGGCGGTGTGGCGACCGCGGCGGGACTCGACGCGCCGGGGGGAGTGGCGGTCGACTCGTCGGGCAACCTCTTCATCGCCGACACCACCGACAACATGGTGCCGATGGTGGCCCGGTCGGCCTGTGCGTCGACCTGCCCGTTCGGGCTGGCCTCGACGGTGGTCGGGGACGCCTATGTGATCGCCGGCACGGGAACGGTCTGTGCCACCCAGACCCCGGCCGGGTGCGGCTATCCCGCCACCGGCGGAGTTTCGACCGCGGCGGCACTCGACGCCCCGGGCGGAGTGGCGGTCGACTCGTCGGGCAATCTCTTCATCGCCGACACCACCGATCAGATGGTGCCGATGGTGGCCCGGTCGGCCTGTGCGTCGACCTGCCCGTTCGGGCTGGCCTCGACGGTGGTCGGAGACGCCTACGTGATCGCCGGAACGGGAACCAAGTGCTCCACCCACACCCCGGCCGGGTGCGGCTATCCCACCACCGGCGGTGTGGCGACCTCGGCGACCCTGGACGTACCAAAGGGGGTGGCGATCGACCCGTCGGGCAACCTCTACGTCGCCGACACGACGGACAACATGGTGCCGATGGTGGCCCGGGCCCCCTGTTCGTCGGCGTGCCCGTTCGGGCTGACCCCGACGGTGGGCGGGGACGCCTACGATATCGCCGGGAGCGGGACGGCCGCCTATACCGGGGACGGCGGCGGTGCCGCGACCACCGCGCTCAACGCTCCGTCAGGAGTGGCTGTGGACCCGACCGGCGATCTCTTCGTCGCCGACACCACCAACAACCGGGTGAGGATGGTGCCCACCTCATCGGGCACCTATTTCGGCCAGGCCATGACCCGCGACAGCATCTACACGGTGGCGGGCACCGGGACGGTGTGCTCGATCCACACCCCCGCCGGCTGTGGCTATACCTCGGGCGGGTCACCGGCCCAGGCGACGGCGGCAAATCTGGATGCACCGTCTGGCGTGGCGGTCGACTCGGCGGGGAACCTCTACGTCGCCGACACCACGGACAACATGGTGGCGATCGTGGCCGCAGTGGCCTGCTCATCGTCCTGCCCCTTCGGGGTGGCCTCGACGACCAACGGTGACATCTACGCGCTCGTGGGGACGGGGACTGCCTGCGTCGCAGCCACCGGAACCTGCGGGGACACGGGAGCTCCGAGCTCCGCCACATTGAATGCGCCCTCGGCGGTGGCAGTCGTCGCCTCGGGCGGCCGTCTGTACATCGCCGACAAGACCGACCGGCGTATCCGCGAACTGCTCTCCACTCCGGCTCTTCTGCAGATCGGGTCGTCCATCTCCTTCAGCGGGACACTGACCGGGGCCAACCTCTCCTTCCACAGTGTGCTCAGCGCCGATGTGGTCCCGTCGACATATTCCGTTTCCGGTGTCCCCTGGTCGCTGACGATCACCTCGACCACGTTCACCACCGGTTCGGCCGCGCTGCCCTCCAACGCCACCACCGTGTCCGCGCCCGTCGCCAGTTGCGACGCCTGGTTCTCCGTGTGCACCCAGGTGGCAGCGGTTGCCGGCGACCCCGCCGGGTATCCGTTCACCATCCCGGCGGCGGCATCAGCGCCGGCGTCGGCAACCTTCTTCAGTGACCAGACCGGGACAGGACCCCAGACCCTGAGCTTTCCGTTCCAGATGACCGTGCCCGCCAATGCCAAACCGGGTGTCTACACCTCGAACTGGACCGTCACCATCCAGTCGGGCCCGTGACCGACGGCGGGCACCAGTCAGAACCGCGCCGGGCGGTCTGACGAGGATCGTCTGCCGAGCCAGTTGTCGCTTCCACTGGCGACGTCGGTGGGCGGCCTCCTCGAAGTAGCCCTTGACCGAGGCCAACCACACCGAGAAGGTCACCCAGAGGTTCCCGCGTGGTCTTGACAGGCAGCTGTCTGGCTGCATATCCTTCAGGTATCCGAATGGCTGCCTATCCCAGGTCCGCCGCGCAGATCGCAAACCGTCAAAGGAGAATCACATGCCCGACATCAGACATCGTGTCGCCATCTCGGCCCCGCTCGGACCCGTGTACCAGGCAGTGGCCACGAAGGAAGGGGTCTCCGAGTGGTGGACCCGAGATGGGGTCCGAGGAGAGTCTCGCGAGGGCTCCAGACTTCAGTTCACCTTCGGTGAGCCGGAACCAGCCGCCGTCATGGAGGTCACCCGGCTGAGTCCCGACGGGCACGTGGGCTGGAACTGCACAGAAGGTCCCGCGGAGTGGGTCGGGACCAGGATCACCTTCGACCTGACCCAGAAGGACGACGAGACGGTGGTGTCGTTCGCCCACGCCGGCTGGAGGGAGCCGGTCGAGTTCATGGGCCACTGCAGTGCGAGGTGGGCCTATTTCCTGTTCAGCCTCAAGAGCTACCTGGAGACCGGCAAGGGCACTCCCTTCCCGGAGGACCTTCGGTTCTGACGCCCGGAGCGCAGCCGTCCGTGGTCGATGTCTTCAAAGCGCTGGCTGACCCGAGCCGCCGCCACCTGCTGGACCGCCTGAACGCTCGCAACGGACAGAGCCTCCGGGAACTCTCCGAAGGTCTGGAGATGGCGCGTCAATCGGTGAGCAAGCACTTGGCCGTCCTCGAATCGGCGAACCTCGTGACAAGCATCCGACAGGGCCGGGAGAAGCTCCACTACCTCAACGCCGCACCGATCAACGAGATCGCCGAGCGCTGGATCAATCGCTACGACCGGGAACGGGTCCGGGCGCTGGCGGACCTCAAACGAGCACTGGAGGAAACACCGATGGAGAATCCGACATTCGTCTACACGACCTACATCAGGACGACACCTGAGCGACTGTGGCAGGCACTGACCGATCCGTCGTTCACCCGTCGCTGGTGGCAGACCACCTTCGAGACGGACTGGGAGGTGGGGTCGTCCATGACATGGGACAACAACGGGATCCTCATCGCCGATCCGGAACAGGTCGTCCTCGAGTCCGACCCCTTTCAAAGACTCGCCTACTCTTGGCACACCTTCACACCGGAGTTGAACGAGCGCCTTCGGTTGGGAGATGAGAAGTTCGCCGAGCTCTCCGGCGAAGGACGTTCGCGCGTCGCATTCGACATCGTCCCGACGGGGGAGATGGTCAAGCTGACCGTCGTCCATGATGACTTCGAACCCGGAAGCATCGCGCTGAGCATGGTGACGAACGGCTGGCCGGTGCTCCTGTCCAGTCTGAAGACGCTTCTCGAAACCGGCGAACCACTCGCCTCGACGCGGATCGACCGAGGTCGCGCGACGGGCAGCCGACCGTCGGCATAGGATGACCACCGTTTCCCGGAACTTGGATGACGAAGGGTCGCGATGACGGACAAGATCACGCTCGAGCTCAAGGGCCCGATTGCTGTCATTTCGAACAACAACCCGGCGAAGCGGAATGCGTTCGATGATGACATGGATGTCCTGCTCTTTGAGATCCTCGCTGAGCTAAAGGACCGCAACGACGTGCGAGCGGTGATCTGGCGCGGCGAGGGGGAGGTGTGGTCTGCGGGACGCGATACTGCCGTCATCGGCCATAACGCAACCGAGCTCAGTCACCACCAGCTGATGACACGTGGGCATCGAGGAATCCTTCAGATATTCGATCTGGACGTGCCGATCGTGGTCGCGATCCAAGGATGGGCGATAGGCGGGTCATTTCAGCGGGCACTCCTGTGCGATATGCGAATCGCCGCTGAGGGTGCGCAATTCAAGCTCCCCGAGATCGGATATGGCGTGATTCCAGATACCGGTGGCATCGGAAGGCTGTACCAGATATGCGGGACGGGGGTCGTGAGCGACCTGATCTTTACGGGACGAGCGATGAGTGCCGAGGAGGCCTTGGCGCACGGCATCGTCTCCCGCGTCGTGGCACCCGAGACGCTCGACGAGACCGCCTGGGAGATCGCCGAAAGAATCGCATCAGCGCCGATGGTGACGGTGAAGATGGCACGCCGTGTGCTGCAGCACCTGAGTGAGCCTGGCATTCGATCCTCGATGGAGGACGAACTCGTCTATCAGACCTTCATCAACAAGTCAGCAGACTTTGCTGAGTTCAAAGCGGCGAAGGCTGAAGGCCGGAGACCCGACTACTCGGGTAGCTGAGGACGGTCGTCACGAGAGTCGGCAACCCGGTCATCGACGGTCCTGGCGCCCGGGCGGGCTCGCCTCGCGGTTCGGGGGGTTGGGCGGAGCGTTCATCGGCCCCGTCGGCTTCCAACCGCTCTCGGCAATGACCTCGAGGATCTGCTGCATGTTGAAGACGTCGTACTCGTAGTCGAACTTACCGTCACCCGCGTAGCGCAACACGGAGATGCCGGCGACGCGGTACGGCGACCCATCCGCCCGCCTTCCGGGTAGCTGGTTCCACCACATGCTGACGACTCGGTCCCCATCGGCCATGGTCCATTCTTCGGGAAACCGCCAGTCGTCCAGTCCCGTCATGCTCTCCGTCATGAACTGGGTGATCGCCGGCAGGCCCTCGAACCGGCCCCAGGCCGAATCGATGTAGACCGCGTCCTCGGAGAAGTAGGCAGCCAGCGCCGACCAAGGAAGCTCCCCCCGCTCGATCCGGTCCCTTGTTGTGACCATCTGGCGATACGTTGCGAGTGCATCCTCGGTTCTGTCGGCCATGTGATCGAGGCTAGTTCTCTGGCGGCTGCCTGTCCGATGGATCGGTCCCGGGGATCGACCACAATGGGGGCGACAGATGATCCAGGAGGTCCACGATGCCGTCCATCACCCCGTTTCTCTGGTTCGACGGTGATTTGGCCGAACCCATCGCGTTCTACACGTCGATCTTCGACGAGGTCGAATCGGTCACCGAGATCGCGTCACCCGGCAGACATTCCGACCACGCCGACCCGGTCTTCGCCGCAACGATCGAGCTGTGTGGCCAGAAGCTGATGTTGCTCAATGGAGGCCCGGTCCACGCCGGCTTCACCGAGTCGATTTCGCTGTTCGTCAGCGTCGATACCCAGGGCGAGATCGATCGACTGTGGGAGCGGCTGACCGCAGACGGAGGGGAGCCCGGAAAATGCGGTTGGCTGAAGGACCGGTACGGATTGTCGTGGCAGGTCGTGCCCAGCGCGCTTGCCGGGCTGCTCGGTTCCTCCGATCGGACCCGTGCCCAACAGGCCACCGATGCGATGATGCAGATGAGGAAGCTGGACATCGCCGAACTTCAAGCGGCGTACGATCGCTGAACGGCGGGTTGGCATCCGGGGATCAGGCATCGGACGACCTCCGGCCATGGAGTCCAGTGACGGTCTGGAACCCACGTCGATTCTGGAGATCAGGTGACAGACATATCGGAACCCGGGATCTCGCTCCCGGGCCGGCTCGGGGTGACCGCGCGGTTCGAAGACGATCTGCTGGTCCTCGAACTGAGACCGCAACGCGAGTCGCTGCACCACGGCGTCGTGCGGGCCAGTGTCCTCTCGTTCGTCGTGGACGTCGTGGCGGGGGTCCCCCTCGATCAGGATGCCGATATGTGGACGCTCACCTCGGACATGTCGGTCCGGATGCGTCCGTTGCCCGCACCGGAACGCATCGATGCGACGAGCACGATCTTGCGTCGAGGGCGCCGATCGGCCGCATCCCTGGTCGAGCTGAGAACCGACCAGGGAGCACCCATCGGAGTCGGTGCCATCGGGTTCGTGAAGGTCCCCCGCAGGGCGGCGGATCCGCCCAAGCGGAATGTCCCGCTCGGGCAGATCCCGCTGATCTTCCGCGCACCCGCCACGTTGGCTCGACCGTTGCGCGAGGAAGCCGGCATCGAGGTGATCAGCGCTGCGGAAGGAGTGCTGCAGGTGGAGGTGACCCCGGACCTGCGCAATCCCGCCGGAACGCTACAGGGAGCGATGGTTGCGCTCCTGGCCGAGGCTGCCGCCGAAGATCTCGTCGGCACCCGCTTCGAGTCGTCCGTGGTCGTGACCGACCTCGACCTCCGCTATCTCCGGATGGCGCAGACAGGCCCGGTTCGCACGCGGTGCAGACTCTTGGGTACCCAGCTCGATGCCCCCGTCCAGGTCGAGCTCATCGACGTGTCCACCGATGAGGTCACGACGTTGGTCTACGCCCGTGCCGTCGCCGCACCCTGACACCGGAGTCAGGGCTTGATCGCCAGACCCTCGTACATGTAGCTCGTCGACTTCGGACCGGTTGCGTAGAAGTTGTCGACTCGGGTGAGCTCGAACCCGGCCGTCTCCACCAGCCGGTCCACCGGTCGGGTGAGATGGCAACCACCTGCCCACCACTTCTGGAAGGGTTCGATCCGGTGCTGCCAGGTCGCGACGCTCGGGTCCGGTGCCAGGCCGTGCTCGGCGAAGTGCAGTTGGCCGCTGGGGCGCAGTACCCGGTGCATCTCCGAAAGCGCTTCATCCACGTCGGGGATGGTGCACATCGTCCAGGTGATCAGGACGTGGTCGACACTCTCGGGCTCGAGGGGGATCTTCGCTCCGTCGAGGCCGATGTACTCCACGGGGACGGCGCTCGACGCGACCTGCTTCGCTGCCAGCTTGCGCCCCACGGTTGCCGGGTCGATGGCGCGAACCCGCTGCACCGCCGGCGGGTAATAGGGCACGTTCAGGCCCGAACCGAATCCGACCTCCAGCACCTCACCTTCGAGACCGGAGGCGACCCGCTGGCGGATCGTGTCGAATTCCTTGTTGGCAAGGAGGACGTTGATGATGCGAGGGAGGATCTGGTCCCCGTAGAAGCCCATGCCGGGCAGTCTGCCCGAACGCACGATCGCCCGCCATGGGGAGGGCGCGTGTGGTGCATGATGTGGGCGACAGAACGTTCGAGCCGGGATCGGGGGAGCGATGACTGATCAGCTGCACAAGGGAGAGCAGGCGGCTCCCGTCGTTCCACACTTGAGCGTCGACGAGAGGGTGAAGCTCGGCAAGGATGCCCGTGCCCTGGCACCCCGATCGTCCCAGGCGGAGTTCAGCCCCGCGCCCGACCGACCGGACCCGGTCGCCCTCCTCGAGCGCCAGGCGACGACCCGGGTGCCTGAGCTGGTCCCGATCCGTTACGGGCGGATGCTCGTCTCGCCGTTCACGTTCTTCCGGGGAGCGGCCCTCATCATGGCGTCCGACTTGGCGACCACACCCCGCTCGGGCCTCAGAGCCCAGGTCTGCGGGGACGCCCATCTCTCCAACTTCGGCCTCTTCGCGTCGCCGGAGCGAAAGCTGATGTTCGACGTCAACGACTTCGACGAGACCCTTCCGGGGCCGTGGGAGTGGGACCTGAAGCGCCTGGCCGCCAGCGTGGTGATCGCCGCTCGGGACCAGGAGTTCACGGCGAAAGAGGGGCGCACCGCCGCGGTCGAGGTGGGAGAGAGCTACCGCCGTGAGATGGCCAGGCTGGCTGGGCTGTCGACGTTGGACGTCTGGTACTCCCACCTCGATGTTGCCGCGCTGCTCGCCCAGCTCGAGACCGCGGCCGGCAAGTCCGGGTCCAAGGCCGATCAACACATGGCGACGCGCGCTGCCCAGGTCGTCACCAAGGCCCACACTCGGGACAACCTCCAAGCCCTGAGCAAGCTCACCACCGTCGTCGACGGCCGGCTCCGGATCGCGAGCGACCCACCGCTCCTCGTCCCGAGCGAGGAGTTGTTCCCCAAGGAAATGAGCGATGCACTCCGCGACTCGTTCCATCAGCTCGTGCGCGGCTATCGGCGCAGCCTCCAGACCGACCGTCGGCACCTGCTCGAGCAGTTCCAGTTCGTCCAGATCGCCCGCAAGGTCGTGGGCGTGGGAAGTGTCGGAACCCGGGCCTGGGTCGTGCTCATGGTCGGAAAGGACAACGACGACCCGCTGATCCTCCAGGCCAAGGAAGCCGAAGCATCGGTCCTCGAGGAGTTCGTGGGCAAGAGCGGCTACGCCAACCACGGTGAGCGGGTGGTGGCCGGCCAGCATCTGATGCAGGCGGCCAGTGACATCTTCCTCGGCTACCAGCCGGTCGACGCTCCTGACGGGGTGACCCGGGATTTCTACATCCGCCAGCTCCGGGACTGGAAGGGGAGCCTCGAGATCGAGGGGTCGATCCCGCAGGGGCTCACCCGGTACGTCGGGATGTGCGCGCAGGCCCTGGCCCGGGCCCACGCCCGCTCCGGCGATCGGGTCGCGATCGCCAGCTACCTCGGGAACGGGCCGACCTTCGACCGAGCCTTGGCCGAATTCGCCGAGACGTACGCCGATCAGAACGAGCGGGACTTCGAGGCACTGAAGCGAGCCGAGTCCACAGGACGGATCACCGTCGAATCCGGTCTCTAGGGCCCTCGACGTGGCGCAGAGCAAGGAGGTGACTGGCGGCGAGCGCGCACTCGATTCCGGCGAAGCTCGGTGGCCGATGGCTCTCGGCGTCATCGTCACTGGGCTGCTGCGTGCCACCCTGCCGGCAGAGCTCCGCAACGGCGACGCCCGGTGGCTCTTCCTGGTCGTCGTGGCAATATTGCTCGGCGTGCTCATCGTCGGCGACCCCGGCCGCATCGACCGGGACGTGCCGTGGCTGCGCATTCTCACCAGCGTGCTGATCGGCTTGATCACCATCGCCAACGCAGATGCGGCCGTCCGCCTTGTCGTCTCGATCATCAACGTCTCGCCGTTCACCAACAACGCCAAGGTGCTCCTTGCCAGTGGTGGCGCGATCTGGCTGACCAACGTCATCACCTTCGGGCTCTGGTACTGGGCCCTCGACCGGGGCGGGCCGGCCGCTCGCGCTTCGGGCACCGGGAGCCCTCCGGCACTGATCTTCCCGGAAATGAAGAACGAGGAGCACGTTGCGCCCGGCTGGAGCCCGCAGTTCGTGGACTATTTCCACTTCGCCTTTGCCACCGCCACTGCGTTCAGCCCGACCGATGTTTCGGCCATCAAGCCCTGGATGAAGCTGATGATGATGGCCGAGGAGGCGATCTCGCTCGTCGTCGCGCTCCTGGTGGTCGCCAGGGCAGTGAACATCCTGAAGTAGCCAGGGTCGTCATCTTCAGAGACAACCGACCCATGTCTCTGCACGACTCGTGGCATGCCCAGTAGCGTCCACCATATGGACCGACCCAACATCCTGCTGATCATGACGGACGAGGAGCGGTACCCGCCGTCCTACGAGCCCGACTCGGTGCGATCGTTCCGGACGTCGCAGCTCACCGCCCGGGAATCGATCCGGTCCCGAGGCCTGGAGTTCCACCGGCACTACGCCGGCTCCACAGCGTGCGTACCAAGCCGGGCCACGCTCTTCACCGGACAGTACCCGTCGCTCCACGGTGTGACCTCAACGGACGGGACGGCCAAGCAGAACAGCGACCCCGGCATGCACTGGCTCGACCCGAATTCGGTCCCGACCCTGGGCGATTGGTTCCGGGCCGGTGGGTATCGGACCCATTACCGCGGCAAGTGGCACGTCTCGTTCGCCGACATCACGATCCCGGGCACCCACGAGGGATTGAAGGCTTCCGACGACGACGGCAACCCTCTACCCGAGGCGGTCGAGGCGTACCAAAAGGCCGACAGGCTCGACCCGTTCGGGTTCTCGGGATGGATCGGGCGGGAACCCCACGGGGCCGACAAGTCCGACTGCGGGACGGTCCGTGACGGAGTGTTCGCCGAGCAGGTCGTCGAGCTGTTCGGCGAGCTCGCAGCATCCCGTGCAGACGGGCCGTGGCTGACCGTGGCGTCGTTCGTCAACCCACACGACATCGCCTTCTCGGGCTTCGGGTGGGAGCAGATGCTGCACTTCGGACCGCCAGACGACACTGTGCCGGACGTACCCGAGGCGCCGTCGCAGTCGGACCCGTTCACCGGGCGCCCTGCCTGTCAGGAGGCGTTCAAATCGGTGTGGCCCCAGATGATCTTCGAGACCGCCACCGATCTCGGCTACCGGAGGCTCTACTACTACCTCATGAAGTTGGTGGACAAGGCGATCGGGCGAATCCTCGAGGCGCTCGAGCAATCGGGCATGGCCGACGACACCATCGTCGTGTTCACCTCTGATCACGGTGACCTGCTCGGCGCCCACGGGGGATTGATCCAGAAATGGTGCAACGCGTTCGACGAAGCCACCCGGGTGCCAATGCTGATCTCGGGTCCGGGCATCGAGCCCGGACGTGACGGTATCGAAGTACCGACCAGCCACGTCGACGTGATACCGACGCTCCTCGGACTTGCCGAGATCGACCGGGACGAGGCGACGGTTGGCGTCGCTGCCCACCACGCCGAGGTCCAGCCCCTTCCCGGTCGGGACCTGAGCCCGGTGGTCCGTGGGCAGGTCGACGCCACCTCGCTTGTCTCGCCGATCTACTTCATGACCGAGGACGACGTCACCCGGGGAGTGACCGAGGTCAATATCCTGACCGGGGCCGCCTTCGACCCGGTCGCTCCGCCGATCAACATCGAGTCAGTGCTGACGACGCTTCCGACCGGGGATGGCGGCGCATCGGAGCTATGGAAGCTCAATCACTATTACGAGCGGCTCGACGACTGGTACGCCGCCCAGGGAGTTGCCCCAAACCCGTTCTTGGGTCCGGCCGTTGACTCCGAATGGGAGCTGCACAACCTGACCGTGGATCCCGAGGAGCGTCGCAACCGGATCCTGGATGATCCTTCAGCCGCATCGAACATGCGATCTGTGCTCAGTGCAGAGCGTGACGCCAAACGTCGGATCCCACAGCTACGGAATGGCGTCACATAGCTCTCATTTGAGGTCTCTCTCATCGATGCCTGCGCCCCCAATCGGCGGAAGTGACCGTGCTGATCGCTCGACCGCTCCGCGCGATCCGTCGAACCGGTCGACCGACAGGTCGGCTCGAGAGTCCGAAGACAGCTCAGGCGAACTGGGGATAGAGCCCGGCGACCCCGTTGGCGAGCGAGCCCTGTATCAGGGTGCTGACCTCGTCGGCGAGAATCTCCGCCGAGCCCTCTTCGATGCCATCCAGAGCGATGCCGGCGACCTTGGCCGGGTCGCTCTTGGGGTCGGCGATTCCGGCGGTCATCTCGGTGTCCATGTAGCCGACATGGAGAGCGCTCACCTTGGTTCCCTGGCCGGCAAGCTCTTGTCGGAGCGCGTTGGTCATCGACCATGCCGCCGATTTGGCGGCACAGTAGGCGCCGCTTGCTGGGAAACTGACCCATGCCAGGACGGAGAGGATGTTCAGAAGCGCACTCTCACCGGCTCGGGCGAGCTGGGGGGCGAACGCCCGAGTCACAAGCAACGAGCCGAAGTAGTGGGTGTCCATCTCGGTCCGAATGTCGGCGATCGAACCGGTGAGGAGGGAGCTTCTGGTCGACGATCCGGCGTTGTTGATGAGAATCGACACGTCGCGGGCTGAGTCCGAAGCCCTCGCGATCGACGATTCGTCGGTCACGTCGAGTTGAATCGGAGTCACGCCGGCCAGGTCGACGGTGTCAGGGTTGCGTGCGGCCGCATAGACGGTCGCCCCCCGATCACGGAGCTGCTCGGACAGATGTCGCCCGAGACCTCTGTTCGCGCCGGTCACAAGCGCGGTACGGCCTGCAATGTTCATGGTGTTCCTTTCCGCTTCATATGGGATCAGGTCGGGCGTTCGATCGAGCCGTCCAACCAGGAGTACGGCTACTGGCGACGACGTTCAGGCGCCGCAGTGTCCCTGGCGGGTCTGTCGAGCAGCGCGAGGGCGGGGATGACGGCGACGAGAGAGATGGCAGCTGTGAGCCACCATGCGTGCTGGAACGCCGTCAGATCAGGAGTGTGAGCGGCGCCGGTTCCGAGGACGGCGACGATGATGGCGACGCCAAGGGCGAGCCCTGTCTGCCGAATCATGTTGATGACGGCTGAGCCGGTGGCGAACGACGTTGGTGGGAGAGACCCCGTCGCGGTCGCCATCATGGTGGGGAGCGTGAGGCCGACTCCGACTCCGGTGAGGATCATCCCCCAGAGCACGCCCGACACGTAGTTGGGCTGATCGGTCACCATCAGTGCCCACCACGCCACCCCCGTTCCGAAGAGCACGCTGCCGAGGGCGATGACCACTGCCGGTCCCCACCTGGCAATCAGCCTGGCGGCAACCAGGAAGGCGATCAGCGGCACCATGACCGGTCCCGGCGCGATCGCCAAACCTGATCGCAGGGCCGACCAACCCCAGGCCCCCTGTTCCCACAGCACGATCGAGAGGAGCATCGCTCCGAACGAGGCGGAGAAGAAGATGGCCACCAGCGACGCTCCCGTGAAGTGTCGGGATCGGAACAGCGAGGGATGTACGAGCGGCGTTCGGCTGGTGATGCAGTGCAGGACGAACAAGCCGATGAGGACGAGCCCGCCGACCAACGTCGCAACGATGATCGCCGACCCCCAGCCCCAGTCGCTCGCTTTGACCAGTCCGAAGGTCAGTGCTCCGACGCCTGCCGTGACGAGCACGACCCCGAGAGGGTCGGGGTGCTCAACCGACTGACCGGGGACGTGGGGGAGCCGGCGCCACCCGACGATGAGAGCGATGATCCCGACTGGCACGTTGACCAGGAACACCAGACGCCAGTCCACGGCCACGAGCAATCCGCCGACGACCGGCCCCAGCGCGGCTGACACGCCGCCAACCGCCGTCCACGCTCGCACGGCCCCATGACGGCGCTCGGGCTCATAGGCGGCGAGCACCAGACCGAGGGAGGTCGGCGTGAGCAGCGCCGCGCCGGCTGCCTGCACGAGTCGGAAGCCGACCAGCATTCCCACACTCGCCGAGGCGGCACAGGCCGCCGATGCGGCGGTGAAGATGGCCACGCCGAGGAGGAATGCCCGGTCGCGGCGGTAGCGATCGGCGAGTCGCCCGAAGAACACGAGCAGCGACGCATAGACGATGGCGTAGCCGTTCAGCACCCAGGACAATTCGCTCAGGTTCGGGGCGTCGAGGTCTCGGGCGATCTGGGGCAGCGCCACGTTGACGATGAAGAGGTCGAGGCTGGCGAGGATCACCCCTGCGCACACGATGATCAGCACCTGGCGGGGGGTGGCCTTGCCGCTGCCCGTTCCCGCGTCGAACGCTCCGGACCGGAGGGTGAGTACCGTCACAGAACCCACTCTAGGACATTGCATTCTATAATGCAACCCACTATCCTGACTCCATGGAACGGAAGAGCTTCGCCGACATGCACTGCTCGGTCGCCCAGTGCCTGGAAGTGGTGGGCGAGTGGTGGACGATGCTGATCGTCCGAGACGCGTTCATGGGCGTGACCCGCTTCGACGAGTTCCAGGAGCGCCTCGGGATTTCGCGCAACATCTTGAACCAGCGTCTGAACCATCTGGTCGAGACTGGTGTCCTCGAGAGGGTCCGCTACAGCGAGCACCCGCCGCGGCACGAGTACCGACTGACCGACAGAGGGCGTGACCTGTGGCCCGTCCTCACCGCCCTGCGCCAGTGGGGCGACAAATATGCCGCTCCGGACGGTCCACCGTTGCGGGTGATCCACAAGGACTGTGGACAGGTCGCCGATGCCGTCATGGTCTGTTCCGCCTGTGGCGAACCGATCGAAGCGGGGCACGTTCGCGCGGAGCCCGGACCTGGGGCGGTCGAGGACTTGGTCGGTCGGTCCAGGTCGTGACCATCGGCCCGGCTCGAGCGAGGTCGTAATCGCTGAGGTCGTACGATGGTGGTCCGGGCGCGGTAACGCCCCCGACGTTCCGAGGTCACCATCATCATGATCGCTGCCATCTTCGCCGCACTCGCGGCATTCACCAACGCCCTCACCTCGGTGCTCCAGCGCATGGGTGTCGAGACGGCACCCGAATCCTCGGCGCTCAAGGCGAGCCTCATCGGGCACGCCGTCCGGCAGAAGATCTGGCTCATCGGATTCGGGTTCAGCCTGATCCAGTTCGGGTTCGTCGCCACCGCGCTGAAGCACGGTCAGCTGAGCACCGTGCAACCAGTGCTCACCACGGAACTCCTGTTCCTCCTCCTGATCCTGGGTGTCTGGTTTCGGTACGGCCTCGGCGCACGGGAATGGCTCGGCGGCCTCACCGTCGTCGCGGGGCTCGGCGGCTTCTTCCTTGCTGCGCGCCCACACGGGGGTCAGGAGATCCCATCGACCAGTCAGTGGGTCGTGGCGACCGCGGCGGTGGCCGGTGCGATCGCCCTCGGTGTCCTCGGTGGCTTGCGGGGACCACGTTGGTGGCGAGCGGCCTCACTGGGTGCGGCGACTGCGGTTGCAGCTTCGTACACTTCGGCACTGACCAAGGCGATCACCAGCTACTTGGACCACGGGTGGAGCGCGGTGTTCTCCCACTTCGAGCCCTATATGCTCGCGGTCGTCGGGATCGGCACGGTCTTCCTGCTCCAGAGTGCACTGCACGCGGGACCGATCACCGCATCGCGGACGACACTGGTCACCACCAATCCTCTCGTGAGCATCCTGCTCGGGATCACGCTCTTCGGCGACATCCTGCGTGGCGGCACCTTGTGGATCAGCCTCGAGGTGCTGGCACTCGCCGTGCTGGTGGTGGGCGTGGTCGTCCTCACCCGGTCGCCCCTCGTGGCCGGTTCTCCCGACGGGGAGATTGACGACGAGAAGCTCGGTGGCGCCAGGAGGCGGGCGATGATGGTGCCACCGATCGAAGCGCTTCCGTGATCGACCCGGCGTACGAACGTCGACGCTCGTCTTGGTCGGCGACCAGAAGCCCGAAAAGCACCTTCTGACGGGGTGTGAGAAGGCCGGTTTGAGCTCGCATTGATCGAAGAGGCGGATACCGCGCCGTCACAGCGGCCGCGGATCGGCAGTGCAGTCTCACTCGGCAGCGATGGCGGCCAGCACGTCCAGTTTGGCAGCCCGGCGCGCGGGCCAGCTGGCCGCCACCAGGCCGAGGAGAGCGGCGAGCACAAGGAATACGATCAGGCTCGGAATTGGCACCACCACGTCGGTGATCCCCTGTTTCTTGAGCGATGTCGACAGAGCCACGCCGAGGCCGGTGCCCACGACAATCCCGATGAGTGCACCGAAGATCGCAAGGATCACCGACTCGGCGCGGATCATGACCCGTACTTGACGCCGGCGCATTCCCACGGCCCGCAGGAGACCAATCTCGTGGGTTCGCTCGAATACCGAGAGCATGAGGGTGTTTACGATGCCGATGAGCGCGATGGTCACGGCGAGTGCCAGCAGAGCGTATACGAGACCGAGTAACTGGTTCACCTGCGCCTGGTACGACTGGATGAACTGGCTCCGAGTCTGGATCTTGAGCCCCGGATAGCCGCTCAGGCCATGGGTGATGGCAGCCGTGATGTCCGGTGACCCGCTCGTCGTCGCGACGAGCACGGCCGCTGGCAGCGGCTGCGCGAAATGGGTGAGGAAGTAGTGTTCCCCGGCCAGGTAGTGGCCGAGCAGGGCGTTCGGTTCGTAGATCCCGCCGATTCGTGCCGTTGTCGTCCCGATCGTGGCGAACTTGACGGGGACGATCGAACCCACCTTCAGGTTGTCCGCGTTGGCTGTGGTCGTATCGATGAGGAGATCGCCCGCCGCGAGAGCGAGAGCACCGCTGCCGCTCGATACCCGCAGGATCACCGTGTCGCTCGACCGGTCAGCCGAGACCGCGGTCAGTTGGGACACACTGTCTTTGAACTGGAAGGTCCCGGCATAGACCGTGGAGACGACCTTGACCCCCGGCACCTGTGCGGCGGCCGCGCCGACGGCTGAGCTGAAACCCGGGTTCGCGCCGACGGACGAGCTGGTGATGATGTACTCGGCGCTGATCGCCTGGTCGATGCTGCTGGTCGCCGAGCGCGACAGTGAGGCGCCGAATACTGCCATGGTCGAAACCAGGGCCAGCCCGACCATCAGCGCCGACGCCGTTTGTGCGGTGCGACGGGGGCTGCGCATCGAGTTCTCCCGCCCGAGGCGACCCGCAATCCCAAGTGTCGCGGCCAGCGGGCGCCCGATGGCGCTGGCCAAGGGGCGGGCGACCAGCGGCGCCAGCATTCCCACGCCCACGAAGATGCCGACGGCGCCGAGCCCCACGAGCTGGATGGCCGAGCGGATCAGCCCCAGGGCGAGTAGCCCGATGCCGGCGACGGTGACGGCCGAGCCGACGACGACGCGGCGACGGGACGACTCCGCGACGCTCTCGCTCTCCTGTGTAATGGCGGCCACCGGCGGGATGCGCACTGCCCGGCGGGCCGGGCTGATGGCCGAGATCACCGTCACGCCCAACCCGACGACCAGGGCGGCCACGACGGTGCGCACGCCGAAAACCAGCGAGCCGCCGGGAAGTGTGAAGCCGAAGGCACTCAGGAGCTTCTCCAGCCCGACGGCTCCGAGCACCCCGAGGCCCAGCCCCACCGCAGAGGCCAGCAGCCCGACGATGGCGGCCTCGGCGAGCACAGAGCGGAAGACCTGTCCTCTGCTGGCCCCGACGAGGCGAAGCAGAGCCAGTTCCCGCGTTCGTTGGCCGACGATGATCGAGAAGGTATTGAAGATCGTGAAGCCACCCACGAAGAGCGCGATGAATGCGAATACCAAGAGGGCCGTGGAAAAGAAGCCAAGAGCCTGGTTGATGGCGTTGGCCTGCTCGTTGGCCACCGTCTGCCCGGTGACGACCTCCACACCAGCTGGGAGGGTGGCCGCGATGGCGCGCTGCGTGGTTTCCTTGTTTGCCCCGCTTCTCACCAGCACGTCGATTGCGTCCAGTTTGCCGACGGCATTGAAGAGGCTCTGCGCTGTCGGCAGCGTGAATGCGGCGATGGTGGCGCCGGCCAGATTATTGGCCGTGCCGAAACGCACGATGCCGGTGAGGGTGAAGGTTCGGGTGGGACCCGGCAGGAGAATTCTCACCTGATCGCCCACTTCGAAGTGGTACTTCTGGGCGGTGCCCTCGTCCATCTCGACTTCGGTGGGCCTCTTGGGCTCGCGGCCCTGGACGATGTGCAGCGCAGCCATCTGCGGCGAGGGGTTGTACGACGTACCGATCGTGGGTGCCCCGTTTGTGGTCACCGCCTTGCCGTCGGGGGCGACGAATTGGGCGTAGCCGCTCACCGAGCCCTGGGCTTCCTCAACGCCGGGCACGGAGCGGACGGTGGTCAGCAGCGACTCCGAGATCTGCGGGCGGGCTGCGCCGCCCCCGTGGGACTCCGAGAAGACCGCCTTGCCCCGAACCTCGAGGTCGACGTGCTGGTAGACATTTCCGAATAGGCCGGTAAACGTGCTGTGCAGAGTGTCAGTCAGCACCAGGGTGCCGGTGATGAACGTCACGCCGAGGACAATGGCCACTGCGGTGAGGGCGAGGCGCAGCTTGTGCGCCAGGATCCCCTTGATCGTGACGCGCAACATCTCAGTTGCCGAGGTCCCGCATCCGCTCCAGCACGGCGTCGGGGGTGGGGTCGTCCAGCTCACCGACCACCTTGCCGTCAGCGAGGAACACCACCCGATCGGCGTACGAGGCACCCCGGGGGTCGTGGGTCACCATGACGATCGACTGATCGAAATCGCGAACTGACTGCCGCAGGAACTCGAGCATCTCGGCCGACGAGTTCGAGTCCAGGTTGCCTGTTGGCTCATCGGCGAAGACGAGATCGGGATGCCCGATCAGAGCACGTGCGCATGCCGTGCGCTGCTGCTGGCCTCCTGACAACTCGACCGGTCGGTGAGAAAGACGATCGACGATGCCCAGCTGCTTCACCAGGTGGTCGAACCATGCCTGATCGATCCTCACCCCGGCCAGGTCCGCAGGCAGCGTAATGTTCTCCCCAGCCGTCAACGTGGGGACGAGGTTGAACGACTGGAACACGAACCCGACCCGGTCGCGACGCAGCTTGGTCAGTCCGGCATCGTCCAGGTTCCCGATCTCGAGCTCCCCCACGAAGGACGTTCCGGAGGTTGGGGCGTCGAGTCCGGCCATGCAGTGCAACAGCGTCGACTTGCCCGAACCCGACGGGCCCATCACCGCGGTGAATGCGCCACGGGCGAATTCCACGTCGACCCCGTTGAGGGCCCAGACGGCCGCATCGCCTGAGCCGAAGACCTTGGTGAGATCGACCGCCCGGGCGGCCGGAATGCTGCTCGGGGGACTGTCCACCTCGACGCTCCGGCGATTCGGACCCGCCTCCCTCTTGATGGACCGCCGTTCCGAACGAAGCCCATCAGTCATGGTGCCATCCTGAGTGTTCCGGCCATGCCCTCGGTAGGGCACTTAGTCCCTTGAGAGTCCCGAGGTCAGCGTGCCGCGACCCGCACTTCGGGCAGGGGACCCTCCTAGGACGCGACTGCACTCTCGCTGGCCGGTGAACGGTCCGAGGCCCCTGTTCGGGACGTTGCCATGGTCGACGCGACACTTGCCGCTCGCTCGATGTTTCGTTTGAGGACGACCAGCATGCGAGCCTGCATGGGCCAGGTCACCGGGAGGTAGAGCCAGTAGTTGAAGAAGCGTTCGAGCCATCGCGGGCGCATGACCTGGTACCCGCTGACAACCATGCGGGTGCGTCCGCCGGGTAGCTCCCCCAGGCGGAAAGCCCACAGCCCCTCCATGTAGGCCGACGGCCGTGGCTGCGCCGGGTCGAGGACGCGACCTCGCCGCAGATCCCACAACCCTCGCAATCCGAGGAACCGGTTCGGTTCGATAGCCGCGACCTCCCACGCGTCGACTGGGCCGTTCCGTCCCCAGTATTTGACGTAATCGCCGAGCGTGAGGTCCTGCCACTCCGGGTGGACCTCGGTGGCGCTGGGCCGACCGCCGTTGTCAAGGCGGTCCCAGGAGTACCAGCCTCCTCGATCCCCGCCCATCTGGACGAGCCACGGCCAAACCTGATCGGGTGACGCGCCGATCGTCACGGCCATGGTCGCGGCGCGCTGTCCCTCGGAAACCAACTCGCCACCGGGAAAGGGTCCGGCGACCTCTCCGTCGGTTGCCCCCCAGCGCCAGAGTCGAGGGCGCACCCAGCGTCCATAGATCCATGCCGCGATTCCGATTGCACCGATGATCTTACGTCCAGCTGGCATGTGACCAGGGTGCGACGATCTGGGCGGCAGCACTAGGGCCCTACGTCACCAGATTCTCTCCGAATACTTGACCAGGTTCGCCCGCTGACCCCTCCAGGGGTCAGGCTGCGAACAGGGGAGACCTGCTCAGGGGATCCGGAGAATCGGGACCTTCTCCCCTTCCATTATCCGCGTTGTGAGAGGAGCATGGACTCGAGGGGCATGGTTCAGAGGAGATGAGATCGGCATGGCACTTGCACATCGCGGAAGAAAGCACGAAGGACATTCCGGCACGGCCCATGGGGTCATGAAGTGGCCAGAGGGGTGGATGCGCCTCTTCGACATCGACGACGCAGACAGTTGGATGAGGGTGGAGGAATTCCAGGATGGCGACACGCTGGTGCTCCGGGCGGAGCTGCCCGATGTGAACGTGGAGAAAGATGTCGAAGTCAAGGTCGATGACGGGTTTGTCCACATCCAGGGCCACCGCGAGGAGAAGTCCGAGCACAAGGGCAAGGAGAGCTACCGCTCGGAATTCCGCTACGGCGAGTTCCACCGCGACATTCCCCTCCCCAAAGGTGCCTCAGAGGATGACGTGAAGGCCAGCTACAGCGATGGCATCCTCGAGGTGCGTGTCCCCTGTCCACCGGATCAGGCGGAAACCGCTACAAGAGTTCCGATTACCAAGACCTGAAGGGTTGTCCGCGGGAGTGTCCGCTCGAGCCGGCTCCCGCGGACCAACTAATGGGTGCCGTCCTCGAGCCGCGAGAGAATGCCGAGAGCGGTGGCCACGACCTCTTCCGGAGTCGCACTTGAGGAGTCGATGGACGCGGTCGGGTGCCACGGGTCGGTCACCTGTCGGAGCACCTCTCTGACCTCGGGGGTCGCCTCGGATGGGTCCGAGGCTGCCGCCGCGCCGTTCATCGATGCGTCGTGTGGCCACGTCGTCATCGGCCACGCAGCAGAGTGTCACGAGCTCGCTCTGCGTGCGCTGGGCGAGTTCAGCGGCAGCCTCCCTCCAGCGGCCGTCCGTCCAGGAAGCGTCGAGCACCACCGATTCTCCCGAGACGAGCGATCGCTCGGCGGCGTCCAGCATCGACTCGTACACCTGGCGGGTGGCATCCGGGCTGTACCGGCCCGTGAACAGCTCTCCGTCAGACGTGGCTGCCGGAAGCTGTCGGCGCAGCTCGTCCGAGCGAACCACCGGCCACCGGCGCGCCGCCCCGATCCCGGCCGCGACCGTGGACTTGCCGGAGCCGGGGAGCCCCCCGACGAGCACCAGGCGCACTTGTGCCCGGCGGAGGTGAAAGAGGGCGAGGCCCTGAAGGCGCCGGGCCTCAGCACCGGCGTCATCCTGCCCCGGCACGGCGCGCAGGCAAGCCACCTTCGCCCGAACGTAGGCGCGGGCTGCGATGTAGTGGTCGATCAGCGATGAACATGCGCTGTCGTCGGCAGCCTCCTGATAGGCGGTCAGGAAATCGGCGGCAGCATCCCCATGGCCGAGTCGCTCGAGGTCCATGACCAGGAAGGCGGTGTCGGCGATGACGTCGCAGTATCGGAGGATGTCGCTGAACTCGAGACAGTCGAGCACCCGGACTCCCTCGTCGAGGCAGTAGATGTCGTCGGCCTGCAGATCGCCATGACCGTCGCAGATGCGGCCGGTGGCGATGCGGGCGTCCAACAGCCTGCTCCGGCCGCCGAGCCACCGTTCGACGAGCGACCGCAGCTCGGCTTCCTGATCGGAGTCGAGAAGGCTCCCGACGAAGGCGTCGCATTCGGCGAAGTCTGCTGCCCAGCGCGCTCGAAGCCGAGAGGTCGTGCCCTCTTCCGAGATGACCGGTGACCTGGTTGCTGCAGAGTGGAACGCCGCCAAGCTCTCGGCCAACGGACCCACCCACGACCGGTCATCGGGGAAGTGTGACAGGAGATTGGTCAGACGACGGTCCTCGGGCATCCGGCGCATGACGACCATGTGGTCGAGCGGGACACCTTCCATCTCGAGGTCGGCGACGCCGAGGTAGACATCCGGAGCCAGTCGGCGGTTGAGCCGGACCTCCCGCTCACAGTCCGAGCGGCGTGCCTCGCGATCTTCGAAGTCGACGAAGGCGAACTTGACCGGTTTGCGCACCTTGTACACCCGGTCGCCGACGAAGAACAGCACCGAGATGTGCGTCTCCACTACGGCGACCGACCCCGGGGTGCGAGCGCCGTTCATCGCCCAGCGGACCGGACAATGCATGGCTCGCCATCCGAAGAGGAGACCTCCACGAGGGTTGCGACCCGTCGCCCCATGCAGGACTGTCGAGTGACTAATGCTTGATGACCACGGTGACCAGATCGTTGTGATCTCGCACCAGGTCGGCGGGCGTCAACCCCAGATCCTCGATGCAATACGGGTTCAGCGAAGACCTCCAGCTGCGGGTGGGGGGGTGTCGCTCGGATCGACGTGTCGGCGGATTCTTCATCACCAGGCTCCTCTGTTTGAACAAGAACTTCCTTCCTTCTCACATTCCATCCGCCAACCGAAGCTCTGCCCAGGGCCAAAGGTCCCCTCGGGGAAGGCCACACCGGGCGAATTGTCCGATGCGTCCCGTCAGGGACCCGGGTCGTCCGAGTCCGAGTGCCCGCGCGCCGTATGCCGGCGAGCCCTGGTCCGGCCTACTCCGCCATTCGCCGACCCGGCACGGTCGGGGGCGACGGTGACGCCTGCGCCCTGCGCCGGGTGGGGCCGTCCGGTGAGTTCATAGACCTGGTCACCATCGACTGTCTCGTTTGCGATCAGCAACGAGACCAGCTGATCGAGTTGCGGGCGATGGCGCTTCACGGTGTCGACCGCTCGTGCTTCGGCCTCCATGAGCAATCGCGAGACCTCGGCGTCGATGGCGGCCTGCGTCTGCTCGGCAAAGGGCCGACTGGAGAACCGATCTCCTTCGCCGAGGAAGACGGATCCACCCGAGGGATATCCCACCGGACCGACGACCGAGGAGAGGCCGAACTCACGAACCATCTTTGTGGCCAGCTCGGTCGCCTTGGCCAAATCGTTGGCCGCCCCCGTCGAGCCCTGGCCGAAGACGACGAGCTCGCTCGCTCGACCGCCCAAGAAGACGGTCAGGGTGTCACGAAGGTAGTCCTCACCGTACAGATGGCGTTCGACGAGGGGAAGTTGTTCGGTGACACCCAGTGACTGCCCGGCCGGAAGGATCGTGACCTTGGCGACGGGATCAGCCTTTTCGCTGTAGGCCGCGACCAGAGCATGACCCGCCTCGTGGACGGCAACCGCATGCTTCTCTTCTGGCAACAGGACATTCGACCCTTCCCGCCGACCCAGGATGATCCGGTCTCGGGCTTCCTCGAGATCACTCGCGCTGATCACGTCGCGGTCATCTCGGACGGCGACGATTGCAGCCTCGTTCACCAGGTTGGCCAGGTCTGCACCGGAGAATCCCGGCGTGCCGCGGGAGACCACGCCCAGGTCCACGGTGTCATCGAGGTGTTTGCCGCGGCTGTGGACCTCCAGGATCGCCAACCGCTCGGGCTGGGTGGGAAGCGGTATCGTCACCTGACGGTCGAACCGACCGGGCCGTAGGAGAGCAGGATCGAGGACCTCGGGTCGGTTGGTGGCTGCCAGCACGACGATCCCGGAGGTGGGATCGAATCCGTCCATCTCGGCCAATAACTGATTGAGTGTCTGTTCACGCTCGTCGTTGGAGACGACGGCTCCGGTTCCCGACCGGCGCTGGCCGATGGCATCGATCTCGTCGACGAAGACGATGGCGGGTGACCGCTTGCGGGCCTCCTCGAAGAGATCCCGGACGCGGGCCGCACCGACCCCCACGAACATCTCCACGAAGCTCGATCCGGTGACGGAAAAGAAGGGAACCGCTGCCTCGCCGGCCACAGCCCGGGCGAGGAGCGTCTTGCCCGTCCCGGGCGGCCCGATCATCAAGATGCCACGCGGGGGCATCGCACCCGCCCGGGCATATCGCTCGGGTTGTTGAAGAAAGTCGACGACCTCGCGGATCTCGAGCTTGGCCCCCTCGTACCCGGCGACATCGGTGAAGGTGGTCTTCGGGCGCTCCTCGTCGAAGACCTTCGCTTTCGACCGCCCGACTCCCATGGCGCCCTGGAGGGCGCCACCCGCACGCTTCGACATTCGCCACCAGACGTAGCCGATGAGCAAGAACGGGACCAGCAGTATGAGCCATGAGAGGAGCTCCGTCGCGAACGAGGTGCCGGAAGCTTCGGCGGTGATCGCGACCTTGTTCGCCCGCAGCTCGTCGAGCAGGCTCTGGCCGGCCTGGGGGGGGATCACCGTCGTGTAGTCGTCCCCGTTCGTCAGCGTCCCCGAGGCGCTCCCACTCGTCTGGATGGTCACCGTCTTGACCTTGTGGGCCGAGGTGTCGTTCAAGAACTGCGAGTAGGTCAACGTGACATGCGTGGTCTTGGAAATGGGGAGGAAGACGAACAGGACGATGGCGACGACGATGGCGACGAACCAGAGGATGTGCCGCCAGGCGGGAGGGGGCGGTGGCGCGGTGGGAACCCCGGTGTCGTTCGTCGGGGGAGTGCCTGCCTGACGGGTCATCCGACTACAGTCCCTCCCCTGACCACGGTCTGACCGATCGGGTTTCGGGTCCCGCGGGGCCCTCGCCCCGTCCGGCGTCGTCCCGAACGGGGACGCCGAGGGTGTTCGTCACTTGGTCACCAGACCCGCCCATCGGTCCCTTCCTCGCCTGGTGGCCGAGAGCTGTGCGGTTGGTCCGCACGTCGTTATCTCAGGCCTGATTTGTGGTGTCGAGCCGGGCCTGGATCTCGCTGAGGCGCTCCCGACGCTCGCGGAGTCTCTGTCGGTAACCCGCGTTGTCGGTGTCGGCGATCTCGGAGCTCATGTCCGAGACGACCGATGCCAGGGTGCTACGCAACTCCTCTACCAGGGCATCCGACAATTCCAACATCATCTGTGAATCCTCCAGTCCATGGGGTCAATGCCATATGGTGCTGTCTGGCCGGACGCTGCACAAGGTCCAACGACCGTCGGTCCCGGCGTGATCCTAGGGTGTGGTTCGGCCGTCGGAGCCGTGCGGGCCGCCAGTCCTCCGTCCTGGCTCCTCCAAGCTATCTCTGGCCTTCTGGGGACCAGCTCCGCAGGCGCCTGAGAAGCGGAACGTTCTTCCGCTGGTGGCTGCTCATGCGGCGCAGGATGTCGTCGAGCGCGGTGACCGTCTTCACGATGTGCGGGCCCTTGTTGAGCATTACGCACTCGGCGCGACCGCTCATCACAACGTCGGAGATCTCGGCGCGAGACGGCTGACCGCTCTTCGCCATCTGGTCGAGAACCTGGGTGGCCCAGATGACGGGGACGTGGGCCGCATCGCAGAGCCAGAGCATCTCCTCCTGGACCTCGGCGAGCCGCTCGAAGCCGCACTCGACGGCGAGGTCGCCACGGGCGACCATCACGCCGACCCGCTCCGATCTCATGACCGCGAGCAACATCTCGGGCAGCGCGCCGAACCCCCGGGCCGTCTCGACCTTCAGGACGATGCCCAGATCGTCTCCCCCGAACTCCAGTAGACGATCCTGGAGCGCGGCAACATCGGTCACGTCTTGTACGAACGAGAGACCCACAAGATCGGCGTGACCGACGATGAACCGGAGGAGGGTCTCGTCGGAAGGTGAGAGCGCGGGCAATCGCAGCTCGGAATCGGGCATGTTGATGCCCTTTTCGGCGCGCAGCTTCGACCCGCCTGCGCCGGCCATGGCGATCTGGACGTCCGCTTCGCCCGGTCGAACGGCGACGACCCGGCCTCCGATCTTGCCGTCGTCGAAGTAGACGCGGTGACCGACCCGGAGTGCCTCGAGGGCGACCGGCAAGGTGCAGCCGATGCGGAGGTTGCGCCGAGGTGTTCCCTCACCCTCGGGACCACGCGTCGAGTCGGGGATCAGCGGAGCATCGCCGGGAACCCGAGCCGGCGACTGATCTGCGCTGAGTGTGAGCACGTCATCGACAAGAAGTGTGATGGACTGCTGAAGCTCTGGAAGAAGCCCGATCCGGGCGTGCCGGTTCCCCGCCGTCAGCCTGGTCCCCGTCACCAGGTAGGTCGTGTCGAATGCGTCGACCCACGTGCCGGCCTCGGCTCGGGAGGTGACCACGAGCGTGCGCCGGTCGTTCCGTGTGTCGCGTAGCTGGATCGCATCACCGGGATGCAGGCCATCGAGGAATTCCCGGCGCACGGGCAACAGCACCACCCCGGTTGGCGCCTCGCCGACCGTCTCGCCCGGACCGTCCGGTACGAGGAGGGCTCTCGCCGGACCGATCGGACGACCCAGGGAGTCTCGCCTCGGCCGGAGCCGTACGACCCGGGGACCGGGCTCGATCGGGCCGGTGCGGAGCTTCGGCCCCGGAAGGTCCATGAGGATCGGGCAGGTCTGGTCGAGCTCCCGGCTGGCTCGACGGAGGTTGACGACCATCCGTCCCCATCGCTGCTCGTCATCGTGGGCGCAGTTGATACGAGCGCACTCCATGCCCTGCTCCATCAGGGCTCGGACCAATGAAAAGTCGTCGGCGGCTTCGCTGGGCATGGTCACCAGGATCCGGGTCGGCCGTTCGTGCCGACCGGGTCCGAGAAGGGCATCGGTATTGGCCTCGAGAGCCCGTCGACCGGCCCCGAACGATACGGCCGACTCGGTACGCCGGACGTCGGTCCGACCGGTCATCAGGTACAAGGCGGCGAGCACCCGTTCGAGCGTGGTGATCACGTGCTCCTCGGCCCGCCCCAGCGACGAGAGGCCGAGCTCGGCGAGGGAGAGCTGGAGCGGCCGGATATCGTGGCGCCGGAGCGTCAGATAGTCGATGAGATTGGCTGCACCCTGTCGGTGGCAAGGATGAACCCGGTACAGACTCTCGGCTCGCTCCAGGTGCTCACGACGCATCTCGTCGTGCAGCTCCTCGAGCTCAGCGACGAGGGACTCCATTTGGGAGCCGGCCCCGTTGGCACCCCTGTCTGGACCGCTCATGGTCACGGATCCAGCATCTTCGCCCCGGTCGGTCGAGACCAGAGCCGAAGGTCCCTCGGACCCGGCACAGAGTCCGTGGCGGTCCCCATGCCGAGACGGGACCTTCGCCTCTGGCCCTCCACACCCTCGGCTGATTGGGTGGACAGAGGAATCGCAGGTGTCCACCGTGAGGAACCCGAAGAATGCAACAGGAGCCCGGGTCGATCTCCAGGAGGAATCCATGATCGGGACGGTTAGCGTCGTCGATCGTTCGGAGTCGGCGAGCGCCCAGGAGGCCGACCGGTGGCGCTGGGACGGGACACGGCGCCCCGACGACGAATTGCACCTGTTGATCGATGTCGACCGTTCGCCCGTCTTCATCCATGTCTCCGGCACGCTCGACGCCCGAACGGGCGCGAACCTCGACCCGGTGATCCAAGAGGTCATCGGCGAGGGTCACCTCGAGTTCGACCTGGACATCGACGGCTTGGAGATCTCGGGCCCGGACGGCCTGGCCACGCTGTCCGCCGTCCAGCATTCGATCCTCTCGGCCGGAGGCACGCTGAGACGCGGCCCACGACGTCGCCCGGGCCGAACCGCCGGCATTCCCGTTCCTCGATGCAGTGCCCAGGGCCGAGCGTTCGGCAACGCGGCGGAGCTCGGATCCGATCGTGCTCGACCAGGGGAGCCTAGGGACGTGGAATTCGTCCGCCCGTTCGACCGGATCCGCCTGAGCGATGCCGACCTGGTGGGAGGCAAGGGGGCCAACCTCGGCGAGCTGACCGGGGCCGGTCTTCCCGTCCCGCCCGGCTTCGTCGTGACTGCCGACGCCTATCGCGAATCCCTGCGCCAGGCCGGTCTCACCACCCGACTCCGCTCGACCGTCGACGCCGCGCATCCCGACGACCCTGCCGACCTCGACCGTGCTGCACGGGAGGCCCAGAAGCTGATCGGGTCCGTCTCGCTGCCCGAGGAGGTCTCGAGCGCCGTTCTCGACTCCTACCACCGCCTCGGAGACGGCATCATCGTGGCTGTCCGGTCGTCCGGGACCGCAGAGGACAGTGCCGGGTCCTCGTTTGCCGGCATGAATGCGACCTTCACCAACGTGCACGGTGACGCCGAGGTGCTTGCGCGCCTGGTCGACTGCTGGGCCTCGCTCTACGGGGCCCGGGCCATCTCCTACCGGGCAAGCCGCTCCCTCGACGAGGAACCGGCATTGGGAGTCGTGATCCAGGAGATGGTCCCCTCCGAACGATCCGGCGTGATGTTCACCGCCGATCCGTCGACCGGTGACCGCAGCCGTCTGGTCATCGAGGCCGCCATCGGCCAGGGCGAGGTGGTGGTGAGCGGCATGGTGGAGCCCGACACCTATGTCGTCGCCAAGGAGGGCCCCACCGTGATCAGCGCCCGAGTCGGGGTCCAGTCCTTCGCAATCGAGCGCGGGCCGGACGGCAACGACCAACGGATCGAGTTGGGGGCCGGACGGGCGAGAGAGCGGGTGCTCTCCGACGACCAGGTCATCGAGCTGGCCCGCCTGGGTCTCGCCACCGAGGACCATTACGGACGGCCCCAGGACACCGAGTGGGCCATCGCAGGCGACCGCACCTACCTCGTGCAGTCACGGCCGATCACCACCCTCGCCGACCAAGAGGCGGCCGGCACCGGACCCGGGCCGGGTCGGGTCCTCGTACAAGGCCTCGCGGCGTCGTCCGGTCAGGCGGTCGGCCCAGTCCGGATCCTCCAGTCCGCCTCGCAAGGCGGTCGACTCCGAGACGGCGAGGTCTTGGTCGCCTCCATGACCAGTCCCGACTGGGTGCCGGCCATGCGACGGGCGAGCGCCTTGGTCACCGACGGCGGCGGCATGACCTGCCATGCCGCCATCGTCTCCCGCGAGCTCGGCGTCCCGTGCGTCGTGGGCACCCGGAGCGCGACCTCGGTCCTGCGAGACCAAGAGCTGGTCACCGTGGACGGCGCCAAAGGGGTCGTCTACGAAGGCGACCAACGCGATCGAATCGCAGAGGAGCCGGCGCGGGCCGGCGCCCTCCGCCCGGTGGTGACGACCGGGCCGGTAGGCACCGCCCAGCTGGCCGCCGCCGGGGCGATCGACGGCCGGGCGATGGCGCCCCTCGCGACCCGGATCTACGTCAACCTGGCCTTCGCCGAGCACGCCGAAGAAGTCGCGCAGCAGAACGTGGACGGGGTCGGGCTGCTACGGGCCGAGTTCATGGTCACCGACGCACTGGCCGGTGTGCATCCCCGGCTCCTGCTCGAACGCGGCGAGACCCGGACATTCGTGGACGCCATGGCCGCCTCCCTGCTGCGCATCGCCGAGGCCTTCGCTCCTCGTCCCGTCGTCTACCGCAGCATCGACTTCCGCAGCAACGAGTTCTCGAACCTGGAGGGAGGGAAGCGCTTCGAGCCGGTCGAGGACAACCCGATGATCGGATACCGGGGCTGCTACCGCTACGTCCGGGAACCGGACTTGTTCCGCCTCGAGCTCGACGTCTTGGCCAAAGTGCTCGAACGCACCCCGAACCTCACCCTCATGATCCCCTTCGTGCGCACCGCCTGGGAGCTCGAGGCCTGCCTGGAGGTGGTCGACACGAGCCCGGTGGCGGGCGCCCTGCCGATCTGGGTGATGGCGGAGGTGCCATCGGTCTGTTACCGGATCCCGGACTACGCGGCAATGGGGATCGACGGCGTCTCCATCGGGAGCAACGACCTCACCCAGCTGATGCTCGGCGTTGATCGGGACTCCCAGATCTGCGCCGAGCTCTTCGACGAGGCCGACGCAGCCGTACTCGATGCCATCGGCCGCATCGTCGACGGCTGCCGGCGAGCCGGGATCACGTCCTCGCTGTGTGGGCAGGCACCGTCCAACCACCCTGAATTCGCCGAGCACCTGGTCCGATCGGGCATCACCTCGATCTCTGTCAACCCGGACTCGGTGGATGCCGTCCGTCGGGCCGTGGCCAGGGCCGAGTGGGCGTTGGTGCTCGAGGCCGCCGACGAGTCCCGGCGACCGACACCCGACGCCCATCCGGGCGGTTCGCAGCGGGTGGGCGCTCACCGTCGCCCCCACCGGTCGAGCCAGCGCTGAGCGGTGCGCCGGCCGTCGATTTGCCGTCGGCGCGAGCCCGGACCCACGATTCGGTCGGCGCATCGGTTCGCTTCGATGGCGAGCTGGCGTGACCCGACCATTGCGGAGAGGATCTGACCGATGCAGCTGGTGAGCGAAGCCTTCCTCGCCGAACGGTTGGCCGCCATCGACCATCCGAGCCCGCGGGTGGTGGTGTCCGGCAACTTCGCCACCCCCTGGGAGCTCCTGCGCCTCGTCGAGTCGACACTGAGCCGGTGCCGCCTCTTCGCCATCAATGTCCAGCCGGGTTGGCCGTGCCGGGAGGGGATCGTCACCGAGACACCCTTCGTCGGCCCCGGGGTGCGCCACGACCCGTCGCTCGACTACCTCCCCATGCGCCTGTCCCTGGTCCCGCGGCTCTTCGACTCGATCCGGCCGCCCGACGTGGCACTCGTCCACACCTCGACGCCTCGCAACGGCAAGGTCTCGCTCGGCATCGAAGTCAACATCCTCCCCGCGGCCATCGAACAGGTGCGTCGGCGGTGCGGCCTGGTGGTGGCCCAGCTCAACTCCTCGATGCCCCACACCTACGGAGACGCCGAGATCGACCTCGACGAGATCGATCTCGCGGTCGAGGTGGACGCCGCCCTTCCCTCCCCCAACCCCCGGCCGCTCGACGATGCCGCCGTGGCCATCGGCGAGCGGGTGGCCGGCTACGCCACCGACGGTGGCACCGTCCAGCTGGGGATCGGCCAGCTCCCGGATGCCGCCGCCCGCTCACTCCAATCGAAGCGAGGACTCGGGGTCTGGTCGGAGATGGTGAGCGACGGCGTCATCGAGCTCGAGCGGGCAGGCGCGCTGGACCCGGCCCGCCCGCTCTGCGCCTCGTTCCTCTTCGGCTCGCCCGACGTCTACGGCTGGGCCGACGAGAACCCCCGACTGGTCATGCGGCGGACCGAGGTCGTCAACGACCCCGCCCGCATCTCGGCCCAACCGGCCATGCTCTCGATCAACACCGCCCTCGAAGTCGATCTTTTCGCGCAAGCCAACGCGTGCTCGGTCGGCGGCAGCGTCTACTCGGGATTCGGGGGCCAACCCGATTTCGTCGTGGGGGCCCTCCACTCGGCCGAGGGGCACGCGGTCATCGCCCTTCGGTCGTGGCACGAGCCGAGCGGATCCTCGACCATCGTCCCGCTCATCCAGACGCCGGTCAGCACCTTCCAGCACTCGGTCGTGGTCACCGACGTCGGGAAGGCCGAGATCTTCGGGCGGAGCCAGCACGCGCAAGCGCGCCTGCTGATCGAGGAGACAGCCGATGTCCGGGCCCGGGGCGCCCTGTGGGAGGCGGCCGGCCACCTCGGCCTGGTCCGCACGACGAGTGTCAGGTGAGCGGGCCTCGGACACCCGGCAGGCCGCGGGACCGGGTGTCCATGCTCACCAGGGCTCCGGCACCAGGTCGATGGCCCCGCACGGGCATTCCTCGACGCAGATCCCGCATCCCTTGCAGTAGTCGAGGTCGATCCGGTAACGCTCCGCCGGCCCGAGCTTGATCACGGCGCTGTCCGGGCACACCCCGAAGCACGCAGCATTCTCGGCGCACTGTCGCAGTACCAGGTGTTGAGCCGATCGGCCGTTGCCAGTGGGCCGGGGAGCCCCTGCCCGGTGCCTGTCGCCCCCACAGCGGTGTGACCATCGACCCTGTCCGCCCGCCGGACCCGCTGCGAAGATGGGGCGTGAGGAGAAGGAGGGCGGTATGCCATTCATCGACCGTGAACAGGCCGGTCGCCTGCTCGGCGCTCGACTGAGCGAGGTGGCGCTCGTCGACCCGGTGGTTCTCGCCCTTCCCCGCGGCGGGGTCCCGGTCGGCTACGAGGTCGCCGAGGCCCTCCATGCACCCCTGGACGTGATCGTCGTGCGCAAGCTCGGTGTCCCGTTCCAACCGGAGTTGGCCATGGGGGCCATCGGCGAGGACTCGATCCGGGTCCTCGACGACGAGGTCGTGGCTGCCTGCGGCATCTCCGAACAGGAGATACGAAAGATCGAGACCCGAGAGCGAGCGGAGCTCGAACGTCGCGCCGATCTGTACCGCTCCGGGAACCCCCGGATCCCCGTAGCGGGGCGGACAGTCGTGATCGTCGATGACGGCATGGCAACGGGTTCGACCGCCCGGGCCGCCTGCCTGGTGGCTCGGGCCCACGGAGCTGCCCGGGTGGTCATGGCGGTCCCGGTGGCCTCCCACCACGCGGCGATGCGGCTCCGGGACGTCGCCGACGACGTGATCGCCGTCGAAACGCCCGAGCCGTTCTTCGCCGTCGGCCAGTGGTACCTGCGGTTCGGCCAGACCTCGGACGGCGACGTGGTCTCGCTGCTGGCCCGCCTGAAGCGTCAACGGTCGCCGATCCACGCGCTCACCCCTCCCGCCGAAGACCCATCGGTGGACCCTCCACCGGCGATGGAGCCGCCGATGGCCTCCGATGACGATCCGCCCGATCCGGTCCCGGTCGCCCGCGACGTCGACGTCGATCTGGGGCCTGTCCGTCTGGGTGGCGTGCTCGTGGTCCCCGAGGGCGCGCGTGGCCTGGTGGTCTTCGCTCACGGCAGCGGATCGGGACGGTACAGTCCCCGCAACCGTTTCGTGGCCGACGCCCTCAACCACGCCGGGCTGGCCACCCTCCTCTTCGATCTCCTCACCCCCGCCGAGGAGCAGGATCGGGCCAATGTGTTCGACATCAGGCTTCTCGGCGGTCGCTTGCGGGACGTTGCTCAATGGGTCTCCCGGCGGCCGGAAGCAGCCGGTCTCCCCATCGGGTACTTCGGCGCCAGCACCGGGTCGGCGGCGGCGCTCTGGGCCGCGGCAGGCGGCAACGTACCCATCGGCGCCGTCGTCTCACGGGGAGGTAGGCCGGACCTCGCCGGGGCCGATCTCGCAGCGGTTACCGCGCCCACCCTGCTCATCGTCGGCGGGAACGACCAACAGGTGCTCGAGCTCAACCGCCTGGCCCAATCGGCTCTGACCTGCGAGAACCAGCTCGTAGTGGTACCGGGAGCCACCCACCTCTTCGCCGAACCGGGAACGCTGCAGGCCGTAGCCGAACTGGCCGAACGCTGGTTCAACGAGCACCTGCCGGGCCCGAGAACGACTGCCTCCGCCTAGAGGACGACTGCGAACTCGGCGGGGAGGACGTCGATGACGTGGCCCATGGTGCCCGGCGCCAGCTCCTCGTCGAGCAGCTGCATCACGGCCCTGACGGCGCTGATCGCAGCTGCCGAACTCCCGAGGCTCGCCTCCTCCTCCACCCGGGTGACGAACTCGTCGAGGGTGAGGCGCTCCGGGGTCATCTGGGGCTCCCAGCCCTCGTAGAAGGTGCCTCGCAGGAGGAGCGGCAGCTGAGCTGCGAGGTGAATGGAGACTTCGGGACCGATCCGGTCCCGGAGAGCGTGGAGGACGGCCCGCAGTGCGGCGTAGGCACGATCGGCATCCTTGATCCCCGACTCGTCACCGAGCCGGCTCAGCCACTCGTTGGTCTTCGCCACGGTTCGGTCGATAACGCTCGCGTGTTGTGCCATACGTCCATCTTCCTATCCTTCCCCTGAGGGCGGGCAGGGCCAGAGGTCACATGCATCCATCCCCGGATTTTGTTCCCCGACTGCGACATGGACGCCGCCACCGGTGCTGCGAGCGCGTGGAACTCGGCCGCCATTCGTGATCGGACCCCCGATGCTTCAAGGGTCTCCTCCTCGGCTCGGTCAGCCAACAGTGCGTACCCCACGCACCTTGTCCGGTGGCCGTCGTCCGCTAGGACCGAAGGCGGGCCGGCGGGCACGACGGCCCGATTCCGGCCTCGGGGCAGTCCATGGGGCCGAACGACCCTAGCCACCGGCCTCCGGAGGCCCCAGAATGAGGAGGTGGAGCCGGGAACCGTCGTCATCGATCGTCTGGGTTTGGGCGACCTGATCCAGGCCCTGTCGGCACGTGGCTACCGGACGCTCGGCCCGGTCGTGCGCGACGGGGCGATCGGCTATGGCGAGATCAGCGGCACCGGCGACCTCCCGGAGGGGTACCACGACGAGCAGGGTCCCGGTTCCTATCGACTCCGCCACGACGGGGATGGGGCCCTCTTCGGGTGGGCCGTGGGACCGGCCTCATGGAAGCCCTCGTTCTTCCCGCCGAGGGAGACCGTCTGGCGGACGACGATGGACAACGGCCATCTCGTCCTCGAGGAACCGCCTTCTGATCGGACCCCGTTGGCCCTCGTGGGCGCACGACCCTGTGAGCTGGCCGCCATCCGGGTGCTCGACCGGACCCTGGCCGACGGCCCGGTTCCCGACCCCGGGTACACGAGTCGTCGCGCGGCGAGCTTCGTGGTCGTCACCGAATGTGGAACACCGGCATCGACCTGCTTCTGCACCTCGATGAAGACGGGTCCGGCCGCGTCCGACGGCTACGACCTGGCCCTCACCGAGTTGCCCGACACCGACGGCACCCATCGGTACCTGGTGCGGCCCGGGTCCCAGAAGGGGGCCGAGGTGCTCGAGGGGATCACCCACCGAGCGGCCTCGCCCGACGACCTGGCCCGGCGCGACGAGGTCATCGCTTCGGCCACCAACCGGATGTCCCGAACGCTCGACACCGACGACCTTCCCGCGTTGCTCGCCCGGAACCTGGAGCACCCCCGGTGGAGCGAGGTCGCGGACCGCTGTCTCTCCTGCGGCAACTGCACCATGGTCTGCCCGACCTGCTTCTGCAGCGACGTGGACGACGTCAGCGATCTGGCCGGGGCCGTCGAGCGCCACCGGAGCTGGTCGTCCTGCTTCGACCGGGCGCACTCCTACATCTACGGTGGTCCGGTGCGGTCGACCACGGCGTCCTGCTATCGACAGTGGCTCACCCACAAGCTCTCGACCTGGTGGGACCAGTTCGACACCTCGGGGTGCGTGGGCTGTGGCCGGTGCATCACCTGGTGCCCGGTGGGCATCGACCTGACCGAGGAGGCCGCGGCCATCAGGACCTCGGACGGTCTCGAGCCGGAGGACGGCGACCATGCCTGAATCGATGGCCGAGCTCCTTTCGGACCAGCCCCTCCTCGAGGGTCTGCCCCCTGACGTCGCCGCCACGGTGGCGGGCTGTGCCCGGAACATCGCCTTCGAGGCCGGGCGCCTTCTCCTCGCCGAGGGCGACGAGGCGTCGACGCTCTACCTCATTCGCCGGGGACAGGTCTCCATCGAGGTCCACGCGCCCGGGCGCGACCCCATCGCCATCCAGACAGTGGGGCCCGGTCAGGTGGTGGGGTGGTCGTGGCTGGTCCCTCCGTACCGGTGGAGCTTCGACGCACGGGCGCTCACCCCGGTCGGCGCCGTCGCCGTCGACGGTGCCTGCCTGCGGAGCAAGGCGGACGAGCAACCGGCCCTCGGCTACTCGCTCCTGCAGCGGATCTCGGCCATGTTGCTCGAGCGACTCCAGGCAGCACGAACCCAGCTCCTCGACGTCTATGGCAACGACCGACCTGCTTGAGCCGGCGGCGACCGGCGCACCCCACCCGCTCACCCCGTCGGTCTGGCGGGTGGTGGGTCGCAGGGTCGAAACGGCCGATGTCGTCACCCTCTCCCTGTCACAAGAACCAGCGTCACCCTTCGGCTTCCGTCACGGCCAGTTCAACATGCTGACCGCCCTCGGCGTCGGGGAGGCCGCAATCTCAATTTCGAGCTCCCCCGGGGCGGCCGGACCCATCGCGCACTCGATCCGTGACGTCGGAGCCGTGACCCACGCGCTCTGCAACCTGCCTGTCGGCGGAGCGGTCGGGGTGCGCGGGCCGTTCGGCAAGGGCTGGGACGTGGAGGCGCAGGTCGCCGCGGGACGAACAGATGTGGTGGTGGTCGCCGGAGGGATCGGGCTCGCCCCCCTTCGCAGCGCTGTTCGGGACCTCGTCGAGCGACAGCAACGGGGCGAGGTTCGCCTCTTCGTGCTTGTCGGCGCCCGGTCACCGGACCAGATCGTCTTCGCCGAGGACATCGCCGCCTGGCAAGCGGCCGGGACCTCTGTGGAGGTCAGCGTGGATGTGGCCCCCGCCGGCTGGCGGGGCACCGTGGGAGTGGTCACCACGCTTCTCCCGACCTCGCCATTCGACCCGGCCAGGGCGGTGGCCTTGATCTGCGGTCCCGAGATCATGATGCGCTTCACCGCGCTCGCCCTCGTCGATCGCGGCGTGGATCCGGACTGCATCCGGATCTCGCTCGAGCGAAACATGCAGTGTGGTGTCGGACTCTGCGGGCACTGCCAGCTCGGGCCGCTCCTCGTTTGTCGCGACGGTCCGATCGTGTCGTACGGTGGTGTCGCCGCCGAGCTGCTCCGGGAGCGTCAGCGATGACCGTCGAACCTCCGCCGCGCCAACCCGAGGCCGACCGCCCGACACTGGCCGTCTGGAAATTTGCCTCCTGTGACGGGTGTCAACTGAGCCTGCTGGACTGTGAGGACGAACTGCTCGCCCTGTCCGGTACCGTGCGCATCGCTCACTTCACCGAGATGTCACGGGCAACGGTCGAGGGCCCCTACGACCTCTCTCTGGTCGAGGGGTCGATCACGACGGCCGCCGACGCCGAGCGCATCCTCGAGGTTCGGGCCGCCTCCCGCCGCCTGGTGACCATCGGGGCGTGCGCGACGGCCGGAGGCATCCAGGGCCTCCGAAACTTCGCCTCGGGGGGTGAGTACGTGGCCACCGTGTACGCCCACCCCGAGTACATCTCCTCCCTCGACCGGTCCACTCCCATCTCCGACCATGTCCCGGTCGACTACGAGCTGCACGGGTGCCCGATCGATCGCCACCAGCTGCTCGAGGTGATCAGCGCACTGCTGACCGGCCGGAGTCCCGTGATCCCGGGGTACAGCGTCTGCCAGCAGTGCAAGGCGAACCAGACGGTCTGCCTCCTGGTCGCGACCGGCACCCCGTGCCTCGGTCCGGTGACCCGGGCCGGGTGCGGGGCGATCTGCCCCGCCCACGATCGGGGCTGCTTCGGGTGCTTCGGTCCGACCGAAGCCGCCAACACGGCTTCCCTCACGGCCAAGCTCCGGGCAGAGGGCCTGCAGCCGATCGACGCCTCCCGCTTGTACCGCTCCTTCAACGCCGGCGCACCGGCGTTCCGCGATGAATCGATCGCCCAGGAGCGGGCGGTCACTCGCCGGGCTCCCACGGCCCCGCACCCCCACGGGGGCCCGCGTTGAGCCACGGCACGCGACGGACGATCGGGGTGGACGGCCTGTCCCGCGTCGAGGGCGAGGGTTCGCTGCACATCGAGGTCCGGGACGGGGCGGTGAGCGAGGTGTCCCTCGACATCTTCGAGCCGCCCCGGTATTTCGAGGCGCTGCTCGAAGGACGCCGATTCACCGAGGCGCCCGACATCACCGCCCGCATCTGCGGCATCTGCCCGGTCGCGTACCAGATGAGCGCCTGCGCGGCCATGGAGGACGCCTGCCACGTCAGCGTCGGTGAGGAGATCGCCGCGCTCCGCCGCCTCCTCTATTGCGGAGAATGGATCCAGAGCCACGCGCTCCACGTCTACCTCCTGCACGCGCCGGACTTCCTCGGCTGTTCCGACGCCGTCGAGCTGGCCGAGCGGGACCGCGAATCGGTGGAACGAGGGCTGCGGCTCAAGCGGGCCGGCAACCAGGTGATGGAGGCGATCGGGGGTCGGGCGGTCCACCCGGTGAACGTCCGGCTGGGTGGCTTCTACCGCGCCCCCGATTCGGCGACCATCGCTGGCCTGGCGGCACCGCTCCGGCAGGCCCTCGCCGACGCAGTGGCCACCGTCGCCTGGGTCGCCGGATTCGACTTCCCCGACACCCACGGTGACTACCGCTTCGTCTCCCTGCGGTCACCCAAGGGTTACCCGATCGAGTCCGGTCGGATCGTCTCCTCCGACGGTCTCGACACCGATCCAGCCGGGTTCGCCGATCTGGTCGAGGAGGAGCACGTGGCACGCTCGACGGCGCTCCACGCCCGCATCCGGGATCGCGGCCCCTACCTCACCGGCCCGCTGGCCCGGTACGCGCTCAACTCGGATGCCCTGCCGCCGGTTGCCCGACAGGCGGCTGCCGAGGCCGGCCTCGGACCAGTCTGCACCAACCCGTTCCAGAGCATCGTCGTGCGCTCGGTGGAACTGGTGTTCGCCTGCTCGGAGGCCCTTCGGCTCATCGAGACCTACGAGCCGCCGGAGCCACCGGCTGCGCCCGTGCCCGCATCGGAAGGCGTGGGAACAGGCGCGACCGAGGCCCCCCGGGGCCTCCTCTTCCACCGCTACGAGATCGACGGTGACGGGACCATCCGGTCGGCCAGGATCGTGCCGCCCACCTCGCAGAACCAGCTCACCATCGAGGACGACCTCCGTCGGGTCGCGCAGGGCAGTCTCGACCTCGACGACGAGCAGCTCACCTGGCGGTGCGAACAGGCCGTCCGCAACCACGACCCCTGCATCTCCTGTGCGGCCCATTTCCTCGACGTGACGGTCGACCGATGACCCGTGCGGACGAGGCGGTCGGGACCGACGGGGTGGTCGTGGTCGGCCTCGGCACCGAGTACCGGCACGACGACGGCGTGGGCGCGGTGGTGAGCAGCCGGGCAGCGGGACTCGGTCGGGCACGGGACGTCGGGCCGATCGTGGACCCGCTCGACCTGGTGGGACGCTGGGACGGAGCCCGCCTGGCCATCGTGGTCGACGCAGTCAGCTCCGGAGAGAGCCCGGGCACCATCCGGATCATGGAGCTCACCGCGGTCGATCCCGCTGTCGCCGGACCCACCCCCGACGGCCCGGGGGCACTGACCACCTCCCGGGAGGTCGCACGAGCGAAGGACACCGCGAGATCGATGAGCAGCCACGGGATCGGCCTGGTGGGCGTGTTGCGCCTGGGACGCGCCATCGGCCGGGCGCCGAAGCGGGTGGTGGTCGTCGGTGTCGAAGGGCACGACTTCAGCCAGGGGGTCGGGCTGAGCCCGGCGGTGCAGGCAGCGGTGCCCGCAGCCATCCGTGAGGTGGCCCGGCTCGTCGAGGAGGCGCTCCCGTGTGCATGAGTTCGCTCCACCGTGTCGTCGGGGCGGACGACGGGTCGGGCACCGTCGCCGCCGTCGACCTGGGCGGGACCCGGAAGCTCGTCTCGCTGCTCGCCTTGGACGGGGGACCTCCGCAGCCCGGTGAGTGGCTGGTGGTCCACAGCGGGTATGCCATCGAGCGGATCCCGGCCGACGAGGCCGACGCGGTCGTGGCCGAACACCTGACCCTGCGGGGAGGAACCATCGCGGGGGCCGGCGCCGGGCCGCCGGCGCCGGCCGGTGGAGGAGGTTGCTCATGACCGGGCCCGACGTCACCCGACGCGACGGCATCCCAGGCGTCCAGGTGGCCGCCATCACCGCGCTCATCAGCGGCGTGTCGGTATTCGTCAACAGCTATGGAGTCCACGCAATCGCCCAACCCGCCGTGTACACCACGGCGAAGAACCTGGTCGCGGCCGCCCTCCTGGCGGGGGTGACGCTGGGCGCGCGCTGCGTGATGCAGGACGGGCGCTCGGGCGCGGCCCGGCGGTGGGTCACCCGGCCGGTCCCGGTGGGTCGACCGATGGCCGGGGAGTGGCGTTCGTGGGGGGCCGGCCGGTGGCTGGGCATCGCCTACGTCGGGGTGATCGGGGGTGGCGTGGCCTTCATCCTGTTCTTCGAGGGCCTGGCCCGGACCCAGCCGACACCGGCTGCCTTCCTCCACGACGGACTGGTCGTCTGGGTCGCACTCCTGGCGGTGCCGCTGCTCCACGAGCGGCTGAGCGGCTGGAACCTGGCGGCCATCGCCTTGCTGATGGGCGGTCAGGTGGCCGTCCTCGGGGGAACCGGTCACCTGGCGGTGGGCCGCGGGGACGTCCTCGTGCTGGTCGCCACCTGGCTGTGGGCCGTCGAGGTCGTGGTCTGCAAGCGATTGCTGGCCGAGGTCGCCCCGGCCGCGGTCTCGCTGATCCGGATGGGGGTGGGCGCCATCGTGCTCGTCCTCTACCTGGGAGCCACCGGCACCCTCACCGTCCTGCTCCACCTCTCGGCCGTCGAGCTCGGCTGGGCCCTCCTCACCGGGCTGCTCCTCGCCGGCTACGTGGGCACGTGGATGACCGCGCTCGCCCGGGCCCGGGCGGTCGACGTGACGTCGGTCCTCGTGGCCAGCACCGTGGTCACCACCCTGCTCTCCGCCATGGCCGGAACCGCGCCCGTGCCGCCCGAGGTGTTCGGGATCGTCCTGATCACCTGCGGGGTGGCCGTCCTCATGCGCTCGGATCTTCGCCGAGCGGTGGCGTGAACCCGGAGCCCGGGAGCCGGCCGGCCCCCGGACCGATCGCTCACGGCCGGGCGGGACCCGTCCTCTTCGCCCGGTACGCCTATCCTCCCAACGCGCTGGGCTACTGCGGGCCGGACGACCCGACCGCCCTCCTCGGTGCGGCGGTGGCCGGAGAGCCCGGAACCGCCGAGCTCTCCCACCTGGCGTCGAGGTTCGACGGGGCCTGGCCCTACCTGCAGCTGATCGCCGCATGCAACGGGATCTCGGAGCCGCTCGATCGCCGCGTGGTGCAGGCCTACTGGGTCGGCAATCCCCTCCTCGCCCGGGTCCCGGCCGGCGCCCTCTGGAGCTCCCTCGACGACCGGTTCCGCCGCCGGGCCGGCCGCCTCTTCGAGCCGATGGCGGCGGCGGTCCCCTCCGGCGGTGCTCCCCACCACAGCTTCCACGTCTTCGCCGTCTACCCCTGGCTCGGACTTCTCCGGGCGGGGATGGAGGGCGCCCCGCTCACGGTGCTCGACCGCTGCAGGATCCGCTGGGGCCGCGTCGAGGCGGTCGCCGGAGACCTGGTCCTCGTCCGAAGCCGGGTCCTCACCTTCGACGGCTCACGGTTGACACTCGGGGACGAGCGGCTGGAGGAGGTGCGCCGCAGCCTCGACGGCGTCGGTTTCGTCACGGATCTCGCGCCCGGCGACAGCGTCTCGATGCACTGGGACTGGATCTGTGACCGGCTGACCAGGGACGAGCTGGGCAACTTGCAGCGCTGGACGGCTCACAACCTGGCTGCGGTCAACGCCACCCCGGCGCCGGGGCCGGCGGTGGTCGCCGCTTCGTGAGCAACCGGGTGCCCAGGTGGAGAGGGAGCCGCCTCACCAGCTGCAGGCGATGTACTTCGACTCGAGGTACTCGAACAGCCCGTCGTGACCGCCCTCCCGACCCAGACCGCTCTGCTTGGTCCCCCCGAAGGGGGCGGCCGGGTCGGAGACGAGTCCCCGATTGAGACCGACCATCCCGCACTCGAGGGACTCGGCCACCCGGAGCCCGCGGGCCAGGTCGCCGGTGAACACGTACGAGACCAGTCCGAACTCGGTCTCGTTGGCAAGGCCGACGGCCTCCTCCCCGGTCCGGAAGGTGACGATCGGTGCGACCGGGCCGAAGATCTCGGTTTGCAGGATCTCGGCGGTCGGGTCCACCTCCGAGAGGACCGTCGCCGGGTAGAACCACCCGGGCCCCGGAGGCACCTCGCCACCGATCAGCGCCTGTGCCCCCACGCGCCGGGCACCCGCGACCAGCTGGTCGACCTTGTCGCGGGTGGAGGCGTTGACCAGCGGTCCGAGCTGGACGCCGGGATGGAGACCGGGACCGACCCGGAGCTCCGACATCGCCGTGCACAGCCGTTGCGAGAACTCGGCGGCGACCCCCTGCTGCACGTAGAAGCGGTTGGCCGACGTGCACGCCTCACCCCCGTTCCGCATCTTGGCCACCATGGCGCCGGCGACCGCCGCCTCGAGGTCGGCGTCGTCGAACACGAGGAAGGGGGCGTTCCCCCCGAGCTCCATCGAGCAGTTCACGACCTGGCCGGAGGCCTCGCGCAGCAACTCCCGTCCGACCTCCGTCGAGCCGGTGAAGGAGAGCTTGCGGACCCGCGGATCGGCGAGCAGCGAGCCGACGAAGGCGGACGACCGGTTCGAGGGCACCACATTGACCACGCCGGGCGGGAGCCCCGCGTCCTCCAGGAGCCGGGCGATGGCGAGCGCGGTGAGTGGCGTCTCCGAGGCCGGCTTGCAGACCACCGAGCACCCCGCGGCGAGGGCCGGCCCGATCTTCCTCGTCAGCATGGCCGCCGGGAAGTTCCAGGGGGTCACGAGGACGGCGACCCCGATCGGCTGGTGGAGGACCATGATCCGGTTGGCTCCCGATGGGGCGGTGGCCAGGTCGCCCCCGATCCGGACCGCCTCTTCCGCGTACCAGCGGAAGAACTCGGCGGCATAGCCCACCTCGGCGCGGGCATCGCTGAGCGCCTTTCCGTTCTCCAGGACCATCACCCGGGCGAACAGGTCGAGGCGCTCGGTCATGAGCTCGAAGGCCCGGCGGAGCACCTCGCCCCGGACCCGGGGGGCGGTCGCCGACCAGGCGGTCATGGCCGCGGCCGCCGCGTCCACCGCCAGCGCTGCATCGGCGACGGTGCCGTTGGCCACGTCGGTCAGGGTCTTGCCGGTCGACGGATCGGCGACGGCGATCGTCGATCCGTCCGAGGACGACCGCCACTCGCCGCCCACGTAGCACCCGGTCAGCAGGTCCGCCTCGATCTCCGCGAACGCCGCCAGGTGGTCGGCCGTGGGCTCGGCGGTCGGTCCCCGGGTCATGGGACCGACCGCTGGTCGAGACCGGCCGGCGGGCCCGACGGCCCGTCGGCAGGACCGGGGACGATCGGCGCCCCCACGTCCTCGGGGACGAGGGTCGGCGTCGACCGGTTCAGCGTCTCACCCCGGAAGAAGGCCGGGCTCTTGAAGCGCATGAGGATCATGAAGGCCACCCCGATGAGGAAGGAGACGAAGGCGATGAGGAAGACGCCCCCGACGTCGGAGTGGGGCGGGAAGGGCAGGTGCCAGCTGGTGTAGCTCTGGGCCTGGACGTTGTCGTAATTCCAGTCCTCCCAGATGCTCCAGATCATTGCGAAGTAGAGCATCACGCCGCCGAGGAGGGGGAGGATCCCCTTCATCCACAGGTCACGCCGGCTCCGCCGCAGGACCTTGCGGTAGTACCAGGCGCAGGTGAACCCGGTGAGCCCGTAGTAGAAGGCGATCCAGATGCCGATGGCGGTGACCGCGTCGGGGATCAGGTAGCCCCCGGACAGGTGGTTGAACGCGATGTAGAGGACGATCGAGACGGCCCCCATGGTCACCGTCGAGACGGTGGGGGTGAGATAGCGCCTGTGTACCCGGCCGAACGCGCTCGGGATGGACTTGTAGACGCCCATCGAGAGGGTCGTACGGGCGGTTGGCAGGATGGTCGTCTGGGTCGAGGCGGCGGCCGAGGTGATGACCATGAGGATCAGCAGCTTGATGGCCAGGGTCCCGTACCAGGCGCTGCCGAACACCGCGGTGCCGAGCCCGGAGAAGATGTTGCCGTAGTTGGCGGGGTTGGCGAGGCCGATGCCGGTCTTGCCCACGCCTGCGACGGTCTGGGCGGCGAAGGTCACCAGGAAGTAGATGATGAGCAGCAGGACTGTGGAGATGATGGCCCCGAGGCCCGGATTTCGGGTGCGGTCGGCCGTCTCCTCGTTGATCGACACCGCGGTGTCCCATCCCCAGTAGATGAACAGCATGAGCAGCAGGCCGGCGATGAGCTTCGAGAACGACGGGCCGTGGAAGGGGTTGAACCACTCCCAGCTCGGGCTGAGGTGCCCCGACGGGGCGCGGCCGACGGCTGCCCGCACCAGGGCCACGATCGAGAACAGGACCAGCGCGAAGACCTCCACCGAGAGGAGGATCCGCTGGATCCGGGCAGAGAGCTCGATGCCCCGGTAGCAGACGTAGGTGAGGAGGGCGATGAAGAGGACACCGACCAGCAGCACCCATTCGCTGGTCGCGTTGTTGCCGATGCCGTGGGCGCCGAAGAGTAGGAAGCCGTACTGGCCGGTCACCTGGGCCAGGCTGGCCATGACCAGGACGTCCGCTGCCACGATGCCCCATCCGCCGAGCCAGCCGATCCAAGGACCGAAGGTCCGGGTGCCCCAGGTGAACGTCGTTCCGCAGTCCGGATCCGCCTTGTTGAGCTCGCTGTAGCCGATCGACACGAACAGCATGGGGATGAAGGCGAGCACGACGATCGTCGGCGAGAGCACGCCGACCGCCACCACGATGAGCCCCAGGGTGGCGGCCAGGCTGTAGGCGGGGGCTGTCGACGCGACACCGATGACGACGTTGGAGGCCAGTGAGAGGGCGTTGGACTTGAGCCCCTTCTCGGCGGGGGCCTCGGCCGGGCTGTCCGGACCGGTAGCGGCGATCTCGGTGGTGGCCATCTCAGATCGGGCTCTCGTCCAGCATGGCGTCGGCCACCTTGAGGAAGCCGGCGATGTTGGCCCCGGTGACGTAGTCACCCGGGCGGTCGTACTCTGCCGCTGTCTCCAGCAGGGTCTGGTGGATGCGAGTCATGATCACCTGCAATCGTCGGTCGACCTCTTCGGAGGACCACTGGGCCAGTTGCATGTTCTGAGCCATCTCGAGTCCGGAGACCGCAACTCCCCCGGCGTTCGCCGCCTTGCTCGGGGCATAGAGCAGGCCGGCGGCGGCGAACCGTTCCACGCCTGCTGGGACCGTCGGCATGTTGGCCCCTTCGGCGACCAGGATGACTCCCCCGGACACCAGGTTGCGCGCGTCCCTGTCACTGATCTCGTTCTGGGTGGCGCTGGGAAAGGCACAGTCCGCCGGGATGCCCCACAGGGGGTTCTCTCCCCTTCCGGACGCCGCCGTGTAGGTGGCCCCCGGGAACCGGTCCACGTACGCCCGGATCCGGCCCCGGCGATCGTTCTTCAGGTCCTTCACCCATGCGAGCTTCTCGCGATCGATGCCGTCGGGGTCGTGGATGAAGCCGTCGGAGTCGGACAGGGTCACCGGCCGGGCCCCCAGTTGGAGGAGCTTCTCGGCCGTGAACTGGGCGACGTTCCCACTCCCGGAGAGCAAGCAGGTCTTGCCGGCGAGGTCCTCCCCCCGGGTGGCCAACATCTCGCGGGCGAAGTACACGACGCCGTAGCCGGTGGATTCCTGCCGGATGTTGGAACCCCCCCACTTGATCCCCTTGCCGGTGAGCGAGCCGACGAACCGCTTGGCGATGCGCTTGTACTGCCCGAAGAGGTAGCCGATCTCACGCTCGCCCACGCCGATGTCGCCGGCCGGCACATCGGTGAATTCCCCGATGTACGGGTAGAGCTCGGTCATGAAGGACTGGCAGAACCGTCGGACCTCGGACTCGCTCTTCCCCTTGGGGTCGAAGTCAGAACCGCCCTTGGCGCCCCCCATGGGAAGGGTGGTCAGGGAGTCCTTGATGGTCTGCTCGAAGGCCAGGAACTTGAGGAGGCCCTGGTTGACGGAGGCGTGGAACCGGAGACCACCCTTGTACGGGCCGATCGAGCTGCTCATCTGCACCCGGTACCCGCGGTTGACGTGGATCTCGCCACGGTCGTCCACCCAGTTGACACCGAAGGAGATCACCCGGTCCGGCTCCGCCAACCGCTCGAGGATCTTCTCCTCCATGTAGCGCGGGGTTGCGGACGAGCACCGGCCCGAGCGACCGGACCACCTCGGCCACGGCCTGGTGGAACTCGAGCTCGCCGGGGTTCTTGGCCTCGACCAGGGACAGCACTCCGGCCAGGTGCTCGCCGGGATCGGTGGCCGCGCCGTTGCGGGTGGTGGCGACGGATGTCATTCCCTCATGATCTGTGCCGGAGCCCGCACCTTCCAGGGTCCAAGGTCCTGACTCCGTGCAGACGGCAGGCACCAGCCCATCCTGCACCGACCTCTGGCTGCCCCGGTTGGGACCTCTGGCCCTGGTCATCCCCGTCCACGAGGACCACTCTCAGAACGGTCAAGCGCGGAAGACGCTGTGATCCATCGAGATGGAGGTTGGGCAATGCGAGTGCTCGTGATCGGTTCCGGAGGAGTCGGTAGGGCCGTGGCCAAGACAGCTTCACGATGGGGGCTCTTCGAACGGGTGGTGATGGCCGACTACGACCTCGCCCGGGCCCAGCGGGCGGTGGCTGGAGCCGGCGAGCGCTTCGTGGCGTATCAGCTCGACGCCGCCAACGAGCAGGCGATCGTGGACCTGGTCAAGGCCGAGCGGGTGGGAACGGTGCTCAACGCGGTCGATCCCCGGTTCGTCATGCCCATCTTCCGCGCCGCCCTCACCGCCGGGATCACCTACCTGGACATGGCGATGTCCCTGTCCCATCCCCATCCCACCGATCCCTACCACATCCCCGGCGTGAAGCTCGGCGACGAGCAGTTCGCCATGGCCGACCAGTGGGAGGAGCGCGGGCTCCTGGCTCTCTGCGGCATGGGCGTCGAGCCCGGCCTCGCCGACGTGTTCGCCCGCTACGCGTCCGACAACCTGTTCTCCTCCATCGACGAGATCGGGGTCCGGGACGGGGCGAACCTCGTCGTCGAGGGGTACGAGTTCTGCCCGACCTTCTCCATCTGGACGACCATCGAGGAATGCCTGAACCCGCCCGTCGTCTGGGAGAAGGGGAGGGAATGGTTCACCACCGAGCCGTTCAGCGAGCCCGAGACCTTCGTCTTCCCAGCGGGCATCGGACCGGTCGAGTGCGTCAACGTGGAGCACGAGGAGGTGCTCCTCGTCCCGCGCTGGTTGGACGCCCGCAGGGTGACCTTCAAGTACGGGCTGGGTGACGAGTTCATCGGCGTGCTCAAGACGATCCACCAGCTCGGCCTGGACTCGACGGCCCCGGTCCGTGTGGGGGGCGTCGAGGTCTCGCCGCGCGACGTGGTGGCCGCCTGCCTGCCCGACCCGGCCCAGATCGGTGATCGGATGAGCGGGGTCACCTGCGCGGGCACCTGGGTCAAAGGTGCGGGAACCGACGGAACGCCCCGCGAGGTCTACCTGCACCATGTGGCGGACAACGCCTGGTGCATGAGCGAGTTCGATTCTCAGGCCGTGGTGTGGCAGACGGCCATGAATCCCGTCGTGGCCCTGGAGCTGCTGGACACCGGCGCCTGGTCGGGGCAGGGTGTGGTCGGCCCGGAGGCCCTGCCGGCGGGGCCGTTCCTGGACCTCCTCGAGGATCACGGAGCCACCTGGGCCTGTGAGGAACGTACGCCGGCAACGGTGTGAACGACTCGGCCCGGACGACCCCAGACCACGGCTTCCAGCCCAAGGAGGACCTCACGTGGTGTACGCCGCGTACAAGAATTTCATCGACGGAGCCTCGGTCGAGGCCAAGGAAGGTGCGACCTACGACCTCGTCGACCCGGTGACGGGTGAGGTCTATGCCACCGCGCCACGGTCACAGCCCGAGGACGTGGAGCACGCTTTCCGGGCCGCCCAGTCCGCCTTCGACGCCTGGTCGACGACGACACCGTCAGAGCGCAGCCGGGCCATCCTCAGGTTCGCCGATGCGGTCGAGGAACGGGCGGGCGAGCTCGTCGACATCGAGTGCCGGAACACCGGCAAGCCCCGGGGCCTCACCACCTCCGAGGAGATCCCGCCCACACTCGACCAGATCCGGTTCTTCGCCGGCGCGTGCCGCTGCCTCGAGGGCCGGTCCGCCGGGGAGTACATGAGCGGCTTCACCTCCTTCGTCCGGCGGGAGCCGATCGGGGTCTGCGCCCAGATCACACCCTGGAACTATCCGATGATGATGGCCGTCTGGAAGTTCGCACCGGCCATCGCCGCGGGCAACACGGTCGTGCTCAAGCCCGCCCACACCACCCCGGCCAGCAGCGTCTTCCTCGCCGAGGTGGCCGCCGAATTCCTGCCGCCCGGCGTCCTCAACGTCGTCTGCGGTCACAACGAGGAGATGAGTGCGGCCCTGCTCGCCAGCCCCATCCCCCGGATGGTCTCGATCACCGGGAGCGTGCGGGCCGGTCGTGAGATCGCCCGGGCGGCAGCCGAGGACGTGAAGCGGGTCCATCTCGAACTGGGCGGAAAGGCGCCGGTCGTCGTGTTCGACGACGCCGACGTCGAGACCACAGCGGAAGGTATCGCTCTGGCCGGGTACTTCAACGCCGGGCAGGACTGCACGGCAGCCACCCGAGTCCTCGCCGGCACCGCGATCCACGACGACCTGGTCGCCGCCCTGGTCGAGGCCGCCCGGCGCCGCGTGCTCGGTGGTCCCGACACCGCAGACGCCGATGTCGGGCCCCTCAACAGCGCCACGCAGCTCGAGCGGGTCGGCGGATACCTCGACCGCCTACCCGATCGCGCCGAGGTCCTGACCGGAGGCAGGCGTGCGGGTGACCGCGGCTACTTCTACGAGCCCACCGTCGTCACCGGTCTCGCCCAGGACGACGAGATCATCCAGCAGGAGGTCTTCGGACCGGTGGTGACCGTGCAGCGCTTCGACGACGAGGACGAAGCCGTGGAGCGGGCCAACGATGTCGAGTTCGGGCTGGCATCCTCGGTCTGGACCCGGGACCACGCCCGAGCCATGCGGGTCTCGGCGCGCCTCGACTTCGGGTGCGTCTGGATCAACACGCACATCCCGCTGGTGGCAGAGATGCCCCACGGCGGCTTCAAGCACTCGGGCTATGGCAAGGACCTGTCGATGTACGGGCTCGAGGACTACACGCGGGTGAAGCACGTCATGAGCGCGATCACTCCGTCGTGACAGCCGACGATCGGGTGCACCCAGGCCCACCGCCGACGGCCGATGGCCGGTTCCTGCGCACCGCCATCCCGGGTCCCCGTTCCGCATCGCTCAGCGCCCGCCGGGCGGCCGCCGTCCCCGCCGGGGTCGGCGTGACCCTGCCGGTCTTCGTCGCCCGAGGATCCGCGGGGATCATCGAGGACGTCGACGGCAACCGGTTGATCGACTTCGGGGCGGGCATCTCTGTCACCAACGTGGGCAACAGCGCGCCGGCCATCGTCGAAGCCATCAAGGCCCAGGCGGAGCGGTTCACCCACACCTGCTTCCAGGTCACGCCCTACGAGAGCTATGTGGCCGTCTGCGAGCGACTGAACGAGCTGGCCCCCGGCGACCACGAGAAGCGGTCGCTCCTGGTCAACTCGGGTGCCGAGGCAGTGGAGAACGCGGTCAAGATCGCCCGGTACGCAACGGGCCGCAGCGCGGTCGTAGCCTTCGACCACGGGTTCCACGGGCGCACCCTGCTCGCGATGAGCCTGACCGGCAAGGCCTCGCCCTACAAGCGGGGGTTCGGCCCGTTCGCCCCGGAGGTCTACCGGGCCCCCTATTCCTACCCCTTCCGGGGAACGGGCAGTCTGGAGGAGGTCGTCAGCGGCATCGAGACGACGGTCGGAGCCGACTCGGTGGCCTGCGTGGTCGTCGAGCCCATCGCCGGCGAAGGAGGCTTCATCGTGCCGGAGGCGGGCTGGCTTTCCGGCCTGGCCGGATGGTGCACGGATCACGGCAGCCTGTTGGTCGTCGACGAGATCCAGTCGGGCATGGGGCGCACCGGGGCCTGGTTCGCCTGCCAGCACGAACAGGTCGTCCCCGACCTGATGACGACTGCCAAGAGTCTCGGGGGCGGCCTCCCCCTCGGGGGTGTGACCGGGCGGGCCGAGCTGATGGAGACGGTGCACCGGGGCGGCCTCGGGGGAACCTTCGGCGGGAACCCGGTTGCCTGCGCCGCGGCCTTGGCCGTCTTCGACATGATCGAGTCCGAGGGACTGCTCGAGCGGGCGACACGTATCGGTGAGACGGTGCTCCCCCGGCTCGCCGGCCTGACCGCCACCGGGGGCCCGGTGGGCGACGTCAGGGGCCGGGGAGCCATGATCGCCGTCGAGCTCGTCCGTCCCGACGGCAGACCCGATCCGGAGAGGACCCAGCGGGTGGCGACCCGCTGCCACGAGCAAGGGGTCCTCGTCCTCACCGCGGGGACCTATGGAAACGTGCTGCGCCTCCTGCCCCCCCTCGTGATCTCCGACCAACTCCTCGAGGACGGTCTCGGTGTCCTCGAAGGGGCACTGCGCGACGGCTGAGCCGCCGCCGGGGTAGAACATGGGAGAGGAAGGGGCCACAGTCGGGGTGGGCGTCGGACCGCCGGCCCGCCTCGCCGGACAGAGGAGGTGCGATGGTCTGGTCGATGGCCAACAAGATTGAGGTGCTCGGTCTGCGATCACCGGTTGTCGTATCCGTCGACGAACCGCTGCGGTCGGTGGCGCGGACGCTCTGGATGGAGGACGTTGGAGCCGTGGTCGTGCGCGATGGGGTCCGGTTCGTCGGCATCCTCTCCGAACGGGATCTGGTCGACAGCATCGCCAAGGGCAACGACCTCGACGAGATGACGGCACGAGAGGCCATGACCGGCCATCTGATCGCGGCGAGGGCGAACGACACCGTCCACGATGCGGCCTACCGGATGCTCGAGAGCGGGATTCGTCACCTTCCCGTCTTCAGCGACGCGGACGAGCTCATCGGCATGGTGTCCATTCGCGATCTCCTCCGACCGGTGCTGTCCGATACCGGCGACTGACCTCCACACGGCACTCTCGACCCGCGAGGTGTCCGCAGGGGAGGCGAGGCCACGACCCGCGCCGTCCGGAGCTCTCAGGTCGAGCCGATCAGCCCGCCCACCGGCTGCCCCTGATGGAGCCCGCCGATCGCAGCGGAAAGCATCGGTGCGATCGACGCCACCTCGAGCGGCTGTCCCATGGTCCCCGCGGTCTCGAGGCTGTCGGTCACGATGAGCCTGCCCACGGGCAACTCGGCGAGTCGTTGTCTCGCCTGTCCGACGAAGACGCCATGGGTGGCGACCACCGCGACGCCCGGACGGGCCCCGTTGTCCAGCAGAAGACGGACCGCTGCTTCGATGGTGGCGCCCGTGCTGATCAGATCGTCCACGACGATGGCCGGCCGGCCGTCGACCGGTCCCACCAGCTCATCGGCACGGACCGTCGAACCGGTCATCCGAGTCTTCTTCACGATCACCACCGACAGGCCGAGTTGGGCCGCGTAGCGCTCTGCGAGCTTGACCGCCCCGAGGTCGGGGGCGACGACCACGGTCTCCGGCGCGACAGCAGGGAGCAGCGAGCCGGTGATGACGGAGACCGCGGTCAGGATCTCGACCGGTGCGGTGAGCATGGTCTCGAGTCCGACGGTATGAGGGTCTATGACAATGAGCCGATCCATTCCTGCGGAGGAAAGTGCCGCGGCAGCCACCCGCGCGCCGATCGCCTGTCCGACCTGGCTGCGCCGATCCTGTCGTGCATAGCCGAAGTAGGGAACGACTGCCGTCACACGGTCAGCGCCTGCCCGGCGGCACGCGTCGATCAGGAGCATGAGCTCGACAAGGTGCTCGTTGACGGGAGAGCCGGTTGATTGCACGACGAAGACGTCGGCGCCGCGCATCTCCGGCACCGTCGGGCGGAGCTCACCGTCGGGAAAGCGCTCGATCTCGCCGACGACGGGACCGGCCCCCAACTCGTCCGCCACCATGGATGCCAACAGCCGATTGGCCGACCCGGAGGCGATCCGGAGGCTCACGACCGCTCCGGACGGAGCCGCCCGCGGCTACTCCTGGTCATCCAAGGCCTCGCTTCGTGCGGCAACGAGCTCTTGCCGGTGCTCAGCGTCCTCGCCCGCGCTGCTCGGACCGGCTGGCGCTTCGCGACCGGACAGACGGGCGGTGAGCGCGACCGTGAGTGCACGTAGACACTCTGATTCCACGGCAACGGGAGCGGTCGGCTCGTGCAGGTCGCGTGCCGACGACGGGAGCTCGCCGAGATCGCGGGTCAGCCGGCTTCGAGCAGCATCGATGGTGTCGGGGGGTGCCACACGCGATCCTCCACCCATCACCGGAACGAGCAGCGGCTCGCTATCCGCCGGCCCGGGTTCCTCCCGAGTGGCAAGCAGGTCCGATTCGATGGGAAAGCGGCGCCACACCTGCTTCGCCCCGGGCAACGTGGCCTTTCCGGCCGACAATTTCAGGACGGGGCGGCCGCCGAACGCCACCAGCTTGTAGGCGCTGTCGAGGGAGGGGGCATCGGCAGACACCCCCATCCGGGTCCCGACGCCGGCGGCATCGATGGGCACCCCCAGGGTCCGGAACCGTTCCAAGTCGTATTCGTCGAGCCCGCCGCTGACGAAGATCCTCACGCTGTGCAGTCCGGCGGCGTCGAGTTGCCCACGGGTCTGGCGAGCCAGTTGCGCCAAGTCTCCGCTGTCGAGACGGACACCGAGGTGGTCGCTCAACCCGAGCTCACGGATCACCTCGATCGCTGCGTCCACGCCGTTGGCGGTGTCGTACGTGTCGACCAGGAAGGTCGTGCGGCCCGGGAGATCACTGGCGAAGGCTCGGAAGGCATCGACTTCGCTCGGGAAGGCCTCTATATAGGAATGCGCCATGGTTCCGGATGCCTCGAGACCGAACCGGCGGGCGGCCTCGACATTGCTGGTGCCGACGAACCCGGCGATGGCCGAGACTCGAGCGACGGCGAAGCCCGCCTCCGCACCGTGGGTTCGGCGCAGGGCGAAGTCGACGAGTTCGATGTCGCCTGCGGCGAGCCGGCAGCGGGCGGCTTTCGTGGCGAGCGCCGTCTGGTACGTGATCTGGTTGAGCAGGTAGGTCTCGACCAGCTGGGCCTCGGCGATCGGCGCCGTGACCTCGAGGAGGGGCTCGTTGGCGAAGACGAGGCGGCCTTCGGGTACGGCGTGGACGTCGCCTGTGAACCGCAGCGCCCTGAACGCCTCGATGCTGTCCACCGGAAAGCCGAGCTCCGGCAGCCAGGCGAGCTCCTCGTCGTTGAAAGCGAAGGCTTCGAGATAGGCGAGGCAGTCCTCGAGTCCGGCGGCAACGAGAAACCCACGGCTCTCGGGCAGTTTGCGCACGAACAGGCTGAAGGTGGCCGCATCCGTCATCTCCCTGCGGAGGTAGCTCGCGGCCATGTTCAGCTCGTAGAGATCGGTGGTCAGGGCGGTACCCGTGCCAGCCCGGTGCTCCATCAGGCCGAGCCTCTGCCGGGGCACCGGTCCTCGCGGCGGACCCGATTCGCTCGGGCTACGCGTCGATCTCGGAGGTCGCGGTCCGACCGCTCGTCGTGCGGCACATCCCCAATCATGGGGCAGGTACCCGAGGGGCGCTAGGGGCATTGGTCACGACATCAATCGGCCCGGTCGGGTACGTTCCCCTCGAGCTCGTCGAGCCACGCCCGGGCCGACGCGTCACTGGGCGCCCGCCAATCACCTCGAGGAGAGAGCGACCCGCCCGATCCGACCTTGGGCGCATTGGGCAAGGCGGACCGCTTGAATTGGCTGGTCTCGATGAACCGGCGGAGAAACACCGACAGCCAGCCCTTGATGGTGGCCAGGTCGTAGTGATGCCGGTCCTCGGGTGCGACCAGATCCGGCCATCCCCCCCGGGCTGCGTCGCCCCACGCGTGATGGGCCAGGTAGGCGATGCGGCTCGGCCGGTAGCCGTAGCGCAGCAGGTAGAAGAGGAACAGATCAACGAGCTCGAACGGCCCGACGATCTCTTCGGTCTTCTGAAAGGGCTGCAACCCGGGTGCCGTGCCGCCCGTCGAGCCGACACCGGGTACCAGTTCGGGGGACACCTCTGTGGCGAGTATCGAGCGGAGGACCGCTCCGGCCTCCCGCCCGAGCTCGCCCGTCTCGGCCATCCAGGCGATGAGATGGCGAACCAAGGTCTTCGGCACCGAGGCGTTGACGCCGTAGTGTGCCATCTGGTCGCCGACCCCGTAGGTGCACCACCCGAGGGCCAACTCGCTCAAGTCCCCGGTGCCGACGACCAGTGCGCCGTGGAAGTTGGCGAGGCGGAACAAATGAGAGGTTCGCTCACCGGCTTGAACGTTCTCATAGGTGATGTCGTAGACGGGTTCTCCCCTGCCTGCGGGGTGACCGAGCTCCACGAGCATCTGCCGAGCGGAAGGGCGGATGTCGATCTCGAGGGCGGTCGCGCCGACCGCCGCCGTGAGCCTTCGTGCGTTCTCCAAGGTTCGTGGAGTGGTCGCGAAGCCCGGCATGGTCGTACCGAGCACATTGGCACGCGGCAGACCGAGGCGGTCCATGGCCTTGACCGTGACCACCAGTGCCAACGTCGAGTCGAGCCCCCCGGACACGCCGATCACCACCTTTTCGATGCCGGTCGCCGACAGACGGCTCGCCAGTCCCCGGACCTGGATCTGATGGACCTCGGCGCAGCGGCCGCTCCGACTGCCCGGGTCGACGGGGACATAGGGGAACCGCGCGATCTCCCGGGACAACCTGACGGATCCGGTTGGCCGATCGAGCTGGAGAGGGACCCGGCGCCAGGAACGTACGCGCTCGCCATGGTCGGTCGCGGCGTCGGTGAAGCTCGTCGTGCGCATCCGATCAGCCATCAGCCGTTCGAGATCGATGTCTGCCATGACGAGCTGTCTGTGCGACGAAAAGCGATCGGATTCGGCTAAGCGATCTCCGTTCTCGTAGATGAGCGCGTGGCCGTCGAAGGCCAAGTCGGTCGTGGACTCCCCGAGCCCGGCTCCCGCGTAGAGGTATCCCGCAATACAACGAGCAGATTGCGAGGCGCACAGGAGATGTCGATAGTCGGCTTTCGCCACAAGAGCGTTCGACGCGGACAGGTTGACGAGTACCGTCGCGCCACCCAGTGCCGCTCCACTGCTCGGTGGAATGGGAACCCAAAGGTCCTCGCATATCTCGACATGGATGATGACGTGCTCCATTCCGGCGGCCACGAACAGGAGATCGGCGCCGAATGGCACCTTCTGGTCGAGCAGGACGACCTCGTCGACCGTGGCGTCGCGGGCGGCGGCGAACTGTCGCTTCTCGTAGAACTCGCGGTAGGCGGGCAGATAGCTCTTCGGCACGATTCCCGAGAATTCGCCCCTGATGGCACACGACAGCGCAATTGAAGAGCCGTCCCTCCACCCGCAGGGGAGCGCCCACGACGACGACGCAGCCCAATTCGGTACTGGCGTCGAGCACATGAGCCAGCGCCACGTGCACCGCATCGAGCAACGCGTCCTGGTGGAACAGATCCTCGGCGGTGTACGAGGACAACCCGAGCTCGGGGAACACGGCCAGGATCACGTTGTTCTCGTTCGCCTGCCGAGCAAGGCTGACTGTCTCGTCGGCATTGCCCACCGGATCGGCCGCCCGCACCCTCGGTACGCCCACTGCGACCCGGGCGAACCCGTGCCGGTAGATCGAGCCAAAGGGCAGCCCGCCTCTCTGGCCCGTCATGGTCGTGCGCTCATGACCGATCTCGCCTTCCGCGAGCGGCGCCACCTCCACCGCTCACCCCTCGTCCGGTTGGGATGCAGAAGCCTGGTGAACCAGGTCATGGGCAAATTATCGGGTCGGCGAAGGGGCACCGCCAGAGTCCATGGTCACGGATCGGACGCCGTCCCGAGCGGACGGTGGGACCTTCGACTCTGTCCAAGGGCTGCGCACCGTGCCACGTTGTCGTTGGCTGCATACGCCACATCCGCATGGAGGTGACCACGATGAGAACAGCCCTGGTCGTGGTGGACATGCTCAACGACTTCGTCGATGGCGCGCTGGGCAATCCGGCCGCCAAGGACATCGTGGGACCGATCGCCTCGCTGGCCGACCGGGCCAGCGCCAACGAGGAGTGGATCGTGATCTATGCGAACGACGCCCACCGGCTCAGTGATGTGGAGCTCCGCGTCTTTCCGCCTCATGCCATGGCCGGGACCCAGGGGGCGCAGGTCATCGAGGAACTGCAGGCCAAACCCGGAGACCTCGTCGTCGACAAGCGCTTCTACTCGGCGTTCACGGAGACCGACCTGGAGATGACCCTCCGCTCGCGTGACGTGGGGCGCCTGGTTCTCGTCGGCCAGCACACCGACTGCTGCGTGCGCCACACGAGCTACGACGCCTTTTGTCGCGGATACGAGATCTTGGTCTGCCCGGAAGCGACGACCGTCTATGCACCGGGATCGGACGAGCCCGTCGAAATCCGCCAGAAGAGGGCGCTCGACTACCTCCGCACCTACTACGGAGCTCGCATCGAGGCTTCCCGGACAGTGCTCGAGGAGCTTTGCTGACACCGCTCGCCGGGTGGTCAGACGAGGCGGGCCCATCCTGAAGCGAGGGCAGCAGGCTCCCGGTACGGGCTGAGGACCTTTGGCCCTGTCCCAGGAGGCGATGTCGAGGTCAGACTGGCCAGAGGCGTCCTCATCCGGGCAGCAATCCTGACGTGCGGCGATGAGGCTCCGAGGAGGTGCAGTGAGCTCGCATGGTCAGGGCAAGGTCCGGTGGCAATCGGAGGTCGGGCAGTGACGAGCGGGTTGTCCGAGTCGGGATTTCCGTTCGCAGCCGTGTACGGCCCGGATGCCGACCCGGGATTCGATCCCGAGATCAGCCTCGGGGTCCCGGGCGCCTATCCCTTCACCCGCGGCATCTACTCAACGATGTACCGAGGTCACCCCTGGACGATCCGCGAGTACGCCGGATTCGGTACTGCCGCCGAGTCCAACCAGCGGTACCGCGAGCTGATCGCCGCCGGGCAGACCGGGTTGTCGGTGGCCTTCGATCTTCCCACCCAGATGGGCTACGACTCGGATCACCCACTCGCGTCTGGTGAGGTGGGACGGGTAGGCGTCGCCATCGACTCGCTCGACGACATGAGGGTGCTCTTCGAGGGGATCTCTCTCGATCAGGTCTCGACGTCGATGACGATCAACGCTCCGGCTGCGCTGCTCCTGTTGATGTACCAGCTCGTCGCCGAGGAGCAGGGCGCCGACCTTGGCCGATTGGCGGGGACCATACAGAACGACGTCCTGAAGGAGTACATCGCGCGCGGAACCTACATCTTTCCGCCAAAGGAGTCGCTACGGTTTGCCACGGACATCTTCGCCTACTGCCGATCACAGCTGCCACGGTGGAACACGATCTCGATCTCCGGCTATCACATCGCCGAGGCCGGAGCCACTCCCGTACAGGAACTTGCCTTTACCCTGGCCAACGCCATCGAGTACGTGCGCTCCGCAATCTCTGCCGGCCTGGCCGTCGACGAGTTCGCCCCCAGGTTGTCCTTCTTCTTCGTGGCCCGGATCGCTGTGCTCGAGGAGATCGCAAAATTCCGCGCGGCGCGGCGGCTGTGGGCTCACATCATGACGGAGCAGTTCGGAGCCCGCGACCCAAGATCGATGCGTCTGCGGTTTCACACTCAAACTGCAGGGGTCGAGCTCACCGCCCAACAACCGGAAGTCAACCTCGTCCGTGTCACGCTTGCCGCCCTGGCCGCCGTCCTCGGCGGGACGCAATCGCTGCACACCAATTCCTTCGACGAGGCGTTGGGTCTTCCGACCCGAAGAGCCGCTCGCCTCGCGGTGCGCACCCAACAGGTGCTCGCTCATGAAACCGACCTCCCGGACATCGTCGACCCTTTGGGCGGCTCGTATGCCGTCGAGCATCTCACGGACGAGATCGAGGAACAGGCGACCGAGCTGATGGCACAGATCGAGGAGCTCGGGGGAGCGGCAGCCGCCATCGAGGCCGGGTTTCCTCAGGGGCAGATAGAGCGGAATGCCTACCGGATCGCGAAGGAGATCTCCTCGAACGAACGAGTCGTGGTGGGAGTCAACGCGTACACCATCGAGGAGGAGGAGGAAGGGTACCAACCCCTTCGCATCGATCCCGACGTGGAGAGGGGCCAGATCGACCGTCTGAATCGCCTGCGGAATCGACGCGATCACCGGGCGGTGAGCTCGGCGCTGGCCGCCGTCGGCGAGGCCGCTTCAGGCTCGGCCAACGTTCTGTTCCCCCTCAAGAGCGCTCTGGCTGCGGGCGCGACGGTCGGCGAGCTCTGCGACGTGCTGCGAAGCAGATGGGGAACCTACGAAGCACCGCCCTCAATCTGATCCGAGCGTCAAGATGGAAAAGGTACTGATTGCCAATCGCGGAGAGATCGCCGTCAGATTGGCACGGGCATGCCGTGATCTGGGGCTGGCGTGCGTCGCCGTCTATGCCGACCAGGAGCTCGACGCTCCGCACCTCGAATTTGCCGACGAGGCCTTCGCTCTCGGAGGTACCGATCCCTCCGACACCTACCTGGCAGCCGGAAAGCTCATCGAGGTGGCGCGACGTTGCGATGCGGACGCAGTTCATCCCGGATACGGCTTCCTGGCCGAGAGCGCGGACTTTGCCGAGGCGGTGACCGAGGCCGGGTTGACCTGGATCGGCCCGCCGGCCAAGGCCATACGTGATCTGGGAGACAAGACCCTGGCCCGGCACATGGCTGAGGAAGTCGGTGCGCCTCTGGTGCCGGGCCTCGCCGAGGCGGCACGTGACGTGACTGACATCCGCTCATTTGCCGCCGACCACGGCTATCCGATCTTGATCAAAGCCGTGTTCGGGGGTGGTGGTCGGGGCATGAAGGTGGTCCGGGATGCCCACGAGCTCGACCTGGCGTTCGACTCGGCTGTTCGTGAATCAACGGCGGCATTCGGGCGCGGCGAATGTTTCGTCGAGCGATACCTGGAGCAGGCCCGCCATCTCGAGACCCAGTGCCTCGCCGATACCAACGGAAGAGTGGTCGTACTCTCGACGAGGGACTGCTCGCTCCAACGGAGGAATCAGAAGCTGGTCGAAGAGGCTCCGGCTCCCTTCCTCACCGATCAGCAGAGAAACGGACTCTACGAGGCATCCAAAGCCATTCTGACCAGAGCCGGCTACGTGAACGCCGGGACATGTGAGTTCCTCCTGGCTCCGGACGGCACCCTCTCCTTCAACGAAGTCAACACGCGCCTCCAGGTCGAGCACCCGGTGACCGAACTGGTAACCGGCATCGACGTCGTCACGGAGCAGTTGCGAATCGCATCAGGTGGGGTGATCGACTACGACGACCCCGAGATGCTCGGACACGCCATCGAGTTCCGAGTGAACGGTGAGGACCCGGCGACCGGCTTCCTCCCAAGCCCCGGTCGCCTGCAACGATGGCGGGTGCCCTCCGGGCCCGGCGTGCGCTGGGATGGAGCCTACGAGGAGGGAGACGTCCTCCCCGCTGAGTTCGATTCCCTGCTGGGCAAGCTTGTCGTCTATGGCAGTGACCGGCAACAGGCCCTCTGTCGCGCACGCCGGGCCGTCTCCGAATTCAGAGTCGAGGGTGTCGCAACCGTCCTTCCGATGGATCGGCTCGTGCTCCAGCATCCCGACTTCATATCCGAGCCGTTTCGAGTCCACACCCGTTGGATCGAAACCGTTCTGGCCGGGGAGCTCGATTCTCTTCCTCCACAGACCGGCCCCGCAGGAGCAGGAGCCGTTGGTGAAGGTCGCCAGCGGCTGACCATCGAGGTCGACGGTCGTCGCGTCGAAGTGACGCTTCCAGAGTCCTTCGTCAGTGCCGGCGCAGCTCCCCTCCCGCCGCCGCCGGCACGCCACCGCAAGGAGCTCAAGGATGGTACGACCGGGACCACTGAGGACACCATCACCAGTCCGATGCAGGCCAAGGTGGTGAAATTGATGGCGGGAAACGGGCAACACGTCGCCAGGGGTGAGACCGTGCTCGGTGTCGAAGCGATGAAGATGGAGCAGTCCTTGGGCTCTCCGAGGGACGGTTGGATCGAAGGCCTGACCGTCAAGGTCGGCGACGACGTCCTGCGTGGCGAGGTCCTCTGTCACGTCGCGAGCTCTCCTCCCGCCGAGCCTGTGCCATGACGTCCGAGTCAGAGGAAATCGAGACCGCGGCCGCTCGGCTCGCGGGCCTCGACGAGAGGCGGCGACTGGTCTACGTCGAGGCCGAGTCATCCGCAGCGCAACGACAGGGTGCTCATGGGAAGATGACGGCGCGCCAGCGGATCGAGGTATTGGTCGACCCGGGATCGTTCCGCGAAGTCGACGCGCTTGCCCGACGCGGTGGCGGTCCGGAGCCCGATGCGAACAGACCCTACGGCGATGGCGTCATCACGGGGATCGCCACTGTCAACGGACGAGACATCTGCCTGTTCTCCCAGGACTTCAGCGTGTTCGGGGGATCCCTCGGCGAGGTCTTCGGGCAGAAGGTGGTGAAGGTGATGGACATGGCCCTGCAGATCGGATGTCCCATCGTCGGGATCAACGATTCCGGTGGGGCGCGCATCCAAGAGGGAGTCGCATCACTCGGACTCTACGGCGAGATCTTCTACCGCAATACGGTCGCGTCGGGCCTCCTTCCTCAGATTTCCATGATCGCCGGCCCATGTGCCGGCGGCGCCGTCTATTCCCCGGCGCTCACCGACTTCACCGTAATGGTCGACCAAGTGGCCCACATGTTCATCACAGGGCCCGATGTCATCAAGGCCGTGACGGGGGAGGAGGTCGGCTTCGAGGAGCTCGGCGGTGCCTCCACTCACGCGAGCCGGACCGGAAACGCCCACTACCTCGCGAGCAGCGAAGAGGACGCCTTCGACTACGTGCGCTCACTGCTCAGCTATCTCCCTCAGAGCAGCCGGTCGGAGCCTCCGATCTACGCCAGCGCAGCGTCGCCGACTCTGAGCACCCAGGACCTCGAACTCGATCACCTGGTTCCCGACTCCGACACCATTCCCTATGACATGCAAACGGTGATCTCGACGGTCCTCGACGGCGGGGAGCTCCTGGAGGTCCACGAGACGTTTGCACCCAACATCATCTGCGGTTACGGACGGATAGGCGGCTCCTCTGTTGCCGTCGTCGCCAACCAACCCATGCACCTGGCAGGAACGCTCGACATCGACGCCGCTGAGAAGGCCGCCCGATTCGTCCGTACCTCCGACGCCTTCGGGATCCCGGTCGTCACGTTCGTGGACGTACCCGGCTTCCTCCCAGGCACAAATCAGGAATGGCAGGGGATCATCCGCCGAGGCGCCAAGCTCATCTACGCCTACGCCGAGGCGACGGTACCCAAGGTGACGGTCATCACCCGGAAGGCCTACGGAGGCGCCTACGTCGTGATGGGTTCGAAGCACTTGCGGGCAGACCTGAACGTCGCCTGGCCCACGGCCGAAGTGGCGGTGATGGGAGCCGAGGGGGCCGTCAACATCGTCCATCACCGTGAGCTCGGCTCCGCCGACGGTCCGCTCCTCCGGGAGCGTCTCGTCACCGCGTATCACCGGACCTATGACAACCCCTATTCCGCGGCTGATCGTGGCTATGTGGACGCGGTCATACGGCCATCAGAAACTCGGATGCAGCTGGCGCTCGCCCTACGGACGTTGCGGCACAAGCCGGCGGATCCTCCCGTGGCGAAGAAGCACGGGAACATTCCCCTCTGATCAGGGAACATCGTGAACGTCGAACGGGCAGGTGGTGGAAAAGACGGTCTCTGCCCATCGCACGTGGTGGGGACCTTCGCCCAGCTGAAGGACCCCGGCGACAAGGGGTCTTCCGCCTCTGGCGGAGGGTCTTCCCCTCGGAAACGATGGGGTCCGTGCAACCGTGGCGAGACGACTGGATCGACGGAACAGAGCGGCCGCACCATGGAGCCTGGCTCATCCTCGCGGATGGTCGATCAGATCCTCGGCCAGTGCCAGGAGTGCCACGGCGGTGAGCGACGCCGAACTGGTCCTGAGTGAAGTACGGGCCGTCCTGGCCGATCTCCACAGGGACCGGCGCGGCGACGTGACCCTACAGAGCGACCTTGCGGGCGACCTCGGTCTGGACAGCCTGGCCATCGTCGAACTCCACGACCGTCTGGAACAGGCCTTCGACATCACGCTCCCCGACGACGTTCTCGCCACCGCGGCCACACCCGGCGATTGGCTCGAGGCGATCGTCAAGGCGAAGGGCCTGGCGGTGCATCGTCCGACGACCGACCTGTCCGCCGCGCAACCGGAGGGACGTCGAGCTCGAGGAGCCTGGCCGGAGATGGCCCGGACACTGACCGAGGCTCTGACCTGGCACGCGGAGCAGCACCCCGATCGGGTCAGCATCCGCCTGCTCAGCTCCCACGGACAGGACCCGCCAGAGGAACTCGCCTATGGCCCACTCGCGAACGAGTCGGCCACCATCGCCCGCGGTCTTGTCGGCGAAGGTCTCGGGCAAGGCGAGCGGGTGGCGATCATGCTCCCCACCGGACGTGACTACTTCAGCGCGTTCCTCGGCACCCTCCTCGGAGGCGGCATTCCCGTACCCATCTATCCCGCCCCGAACCCTGCGCTGTTCGAGCAGCATCTCGATCGTCAGATGCGACTGCTCGAGGATGCCGGCGTCAGCGTTCTCATCGCGGGGCCCGACGCTCGGGTGACGGCGCCGAGTCTGTGTTCGCGGGTCCCCTCGCTGCGGGCCGTCTGCATCCCCGCCGATCTGGGGGAAGTCGGTAGAGAACCCCGCCAGCTCCCGACCACCGGAGCCGACGACACCGCCCTCATCCAGTACACCTCGGGCAGCACCAGTGATCCAAAGGGCGTCGTGCTGAGCCACGCTCAGATACTGGCAAATGTGCATGCTCTGGGTCAGGCCGTCGACGTGAGCACGGGCGACGTGTTCGTCAGCTGGCTACCGCTCTACCACGACATGGGACTCATCGGTGCGTGGCATGCCAGTCTGCTCTTCGGGTTTCCGCTCGTGCTCCTCTCACCGCTTCAGTTTCTCGCCCGCCCGGCCAGCTGGCTCGAGGCGATATCAGCACATTCGGGAACCCTGTCTGCGGCGCCGAACTTCGCCTACCAGGCATGTGTGGATCGGATACGGGACAAGGAGCTCGAGGGAGTCGACCTGTCATCGTGGCGAATCGCATTCAACGGGTCGGAACCGGTGAGCGCCTCGACAATCGATCAATTCGCGACCCGCTTCGAGCCCTATGGCTTCCGTCGCGGGACGATGTGCCCTGCCTATGGCTTGGCCGAAGTGGGGGTGGGCCTCACGCTCACACCCCTCGGGCGTGGGCCGCGTGTCGACGTGCTGGAGCGCGACCCCCTACAGGCCTCGGGTGACGTCGTCCGAGCAGCACCCGGCCAGGTCAACGCTGTCGCAGTCGTGGGTTGCGGCACGGCGGCACCTGGCTATGAGCTCCGGGTGACCGACGCTCACGGACACCCGCTGCACAAGGTGCACGAAGGCAGGATCCAGTGCCGTGGACCGTCGGCGACCCGCGGCTATTTCGGAGATGCAGCTGCCAGCCGGGCGTTGTGGAGCCATGGCTGGCTCGACACCGGCGACCTCGGCTACGTCAGGAACGGTGAGCTGTTCCTGACGGGACGGGCAAAGGACCTCATCATCCGGGGTGGCCGGAATCTCCACCCGGAGGACCTCGAGCAGGCTCTCGCGGAGTTGGCAGGAGTCGACCCCGACGGGGTCGCCGCCTTCGCCAGCGTCGATCCGGACCATGGCACCGAACGGATCGTCGTCGTGATCGAGACCGCGCTCGAGACGTCCGGAGCCCGTGACGCCCTGAGGGTCGAGATCGGCAGAAGGGCCGCCGAAGTCGTCGGTGCAGCGCCCGACGAGATCGTGCTCGTCCCCGGTGGCTCGATCCTCCGCACCCCGAGCCTCAAGATACGTCGGGGTGCCACTCGCACCGCGTTCGAAGGCGGCCTGTTTTCCCCTGGCAGGGCTGCGACTCGTGTGCCGCGGACAGGGGTGCCTCAGACAGGAGCGCCGCCGGCCGGTGCCTGTCGACGGAGCCATGGCGGCCTCGGTTCGTGGGCGTTCGGTGCGTACGTCTGGGTGCTGGTCGCCCTGATCGGTCTCCCGCTGTGGCTTGCGGTCCAACCTGCGCCGGCTCGGTTGTGTGTTCGCCCACCGCGGCCATGCGGAGCGGAGCGAGGAGGACGTCGATGTGATGGCCGACCTCGTTCGAGACGGTCACCATCTGGTCGTCTTCCCTGAGGGCTCGATCACGCTCGCCGCCGGCCTACGGCGATTCCACCTCGGCGCGTTCGCCGTCGCAACTGCGGTCGGCTGCCCGGTCGTCCCCATCGGCATCCGTGGAACGAGGGATATCCTGCGACCGGGCACGGCTCTTCCGCACCACGGGACCGCAACGGTCCTGATCGGCTCGGCCATCATGCCAGATGGGGCAGGATTTGCTGCTGAGGCGGATCTCAGCGATCGCGCCCGTGAGGGCGTCGCCGAGCTCAGTGGCCTCCCCAGGCTCGAACGGTGAAGACAGGTGAGTGCCAGCTGCGCCGGCCGTCGGAGGTCAGGCCCCCACCACATCCGACTGGCCTGGACTCGCGAGGCGGAGTGGCTTAGGACAGCGCCGTCCGGTAGAGGTGCAGCGAGATGGCAAAGAAGACAACGAAGATCCCGAGTGCCCAGAGGACCGTCTGCCAGGCGTCGTGGCCGACCGGGCCACCCTCGAGAAGGGCCCGGACCGAGTCGACGGTCACACTGAGCGGCTGGTTGCGAGCGAACGGCTGGAGCCAACTGGGCATCGTCTGGACCGGCACGATCGCGTTACTGGCGAACATGAGGATGAAGAAGGGAAGAATGCCGGCAATCTGTGCCGTCTCCGGGTCCTTGGTGGCCAGGCCTATTGCCGCGTACATCCAGATGAACGCGTAACCGAACAACAGGATGAGAAGCAGGCCGGCAACGATGGCGGGCACCGAATTGTTGAAGCGAAAGCCCACGGCGAGCCCCAGGCCGATCATGACGGCAAGGGAGAGGACGCTCCGGCAGAGATCGGCAAGGGTCCGGCCGGCGAGCACCGCCGAGCGGGCCATTGGCAGGCTCCGGAACCGGTCGACGATACCGGTCTTCAGGTCCTGGGAGAGACCGATGGCGGTAGTAATGCCACCGATGAGGACTGCTTCGATGAACACAGCGGGGACCACGAAGTTCACATACGAGTATCCAGGGATGTGAATCGCCCCGCCGAGCACGTACCTGAAAAGGACGAGCAGGATCACCGGTTGAACGGTGCCAATGACCAGCAGTCTCGGGGTGCGGAGGATACGCAGCAGATTGCGCTTCATGACGCCACCGATATCGCGCAGGGCGACAAGAGGGGCCAGCTGGGTGTGCGGCTCAGAATCGAAGGACGGGTCTGACAGCTGGGACGTGGTCGTCACGACCCCTCCAGGTCGCCGACTCGCCCCGTCCCGGTCAACGAAAGGAAGACGTCATCGAGAGATGGATGCCGGATCCCGAGGTCCTCAATTTCGATGCCCTCGTTGTCCAGCCGCCCCCCGGCCGCCATCAAGAGCGGCATCCCTTGTTCCGTCGACACCGCCACCAATCGTTGGTGGACGTCGGCCTGCGCCGGCGAATTGCTGAGCTCGGCGAGGATGGCACCCGCCCGTTCGAGATCCGACGCGTGAACGACACGGGCCTCGAGGCGACTGCCCCCGATCTTCTCTTTGAGCTCGAGGGCGGTCCCACTGGCAATCACGCGTCCCAGGTCGAGGACCACGATCGTGGAGGCCAATCGTTCGGCTTCTTCCATGTATTGGGTCGTCAGCAGCACCGTGGTTCCCTCGTCGACGAGCTCCTCGAGGAACTCCCAGAGAGCGTTGCGCGTCCGCGGATCGAGCCCGGTCGTGGGCTCGTCCAGGAACAGAACCGGAGGCCGGGCGATGAGGCTTGCACCAATATCGAGGCGTCGGCGCATTCCGCCAGAGTAGGTATCGACCCGGCGGTTGGCAGCCTCGATCAAGCCGAGGCGCTCGAGGATGTCGTGGGCCCGTGTGCGGTAGACGGCTTTGGGCAGGTGGTACCAGAGTCCAACGAGCTCAAGGTTCTCGCGGCCCGTGAGCAACTCGTCGACTGTTGCGTACTGACCGGCCAAGCCGATCTTCGCCCGTAGTGCGTCCGCCTCCTTGAACACGTCGTAACCCGCCACCGTGGCCCGCCCGGCGTCTGGACGGAGGAGCGTCGTGAGGATACGGACGAAGGTGGTCTTGCCGGAGCCGTTCGGACCGAGCAGACCCAGGATGCGCCCTCGATCGACGCTGATGTCCACCCCGTCCAGCGCCCGCGTCTCGCCGAACGCCTTGGCAATGCCTTCTGCTTCGATCATCTTGTCGGCCATCGGAAGGTCCGGATTCCAGCCCGAGCGGGGGGATTGTTCGGTTGCGAATGCCACCCTGGGTGCTACGGGTCTAGCACCGACACCTGGACTTTGGGCGCCTAGGCGAAGTAACCGAGATTGAGACACCGACTCCGGTGGGCTCCCAACTTCGGCTTCCTTCGGGACTTTGGACTCTGGCAGCGGATCGGTGCCTTGCCCAAGATGGGGGAGGGAGGTCTGGTTGCGGCATTCCCGACAAATGGAGTGGAACGATGCCCACAGTATTCGTCAATCCCGAGCGCTGTATCGGCTGCCTCCAATGCGAGTTGGCATGTGCGGTCGAGCACTCGACCAGCCAGACAGCCGCCACCGCCTTTCTCGAGACGCCGGTGCCGCGCAAGCGGGTCCACGTCGAGGCCGGTCCGATGCCCACCCTGGCCTTTCCCAATCGTTGCCGCCATTGCGACCCGGCCCCGTGCCTCCAGGTGTGCCCCTCGGGCGCCATCTCCCGTGAGGACGAGTTGGATCTGGTGTTGGTGGAGCCGAGGCGGTGCATCGGCTGTGCAATGTGCGCCGTGGTCTGTCCGTTCGATGTCATCACCTTCCATCCTGTGGTCGATGGGCCCGAGCCAGAGATACCGGTCGCCGTCAAGTGCGACGGCTGCGTCGATCGCGTGCGCCGCGGTGACGAGCCGGCGTGCTCCGAGATCTGCAAGGTCGACGCGCTGGTCTTCGGCGACCTGAACCAATTGGTGTCGGCCGGCAGCCTGCGGGAGGCCGGGGCTGTGCTGGCCGCCGCCGGCGCGACGGCCACGCCGTTCCCCGGCGGCGACCCGCTGGCCGGGTGGCGTGCCTGGGCCGCGGCCGCACAGGTGGTGGGGGACGCATCGGCCGGATGGGGACGGGGGAACGGGCAAACCGGGGGCGGCCCGTCGCTCAGGGACGATCAGGGAGGAGAATCATGACGAGGAACAACGGCTCGGCGCGTCGCCTGACCATCAACGAGGACGCCCAGGCGATGATCGACGAAGCCCACCGGCAGGGCATCGACACCGTCTGGGACCGGCTGGAAGCGCAACAGCCCCAGTGCGGGTACTGTTCGCTGGGCCTCAGCTGCCGGAACTGCGCAATGGGGCCGTGTCGGATCGACCCGTTCGGCGAGGGCCCCCAGAAGGGAGTGTGCGGCGCCGGCGCCGACGTGATCGTCGCCCGCAACCTGGGCCGGACCATCGCCGCCGGCTCCTCGTCCCACTCTGACCACGGGCGGGACATCTTGGAGACGTTCCGGTCGCTCGCCCAAGGGGAGACCACCGGTTACGAGATCGCCGACGAGGCAAAGCTGCGTCGTCTGGCCGAGGAGGTCGGCGTCGTCACCGAGGGCCGCTCGCCCATGGAGGTGGGGGCCGACCTGGCAGACGTACTCCTCGAGGATTACGGCAGCAAGCGCGGGACGCTGTCGTTTGTCGGGCGGGTTCCCGAGGTCCGACGGGACAAGTGGGAGGCGCTGGCCATCACCCCTCGTGGGGTCGACCGGGAGAACGTCGAGATGCTCCACCGGACCCACATGGGCGTGGACAACGATTACGTGAACACCCTTCTGCACGCCCTCCGCACCAGTCTGTCCGACGGATGGGGCGGATCGATGATCGCCACCGAGCTGTCCGACGTGATGTTCGGCACCCCGAAGCCGGTCATGTCCGAGGTCAACCTCGGGGTGCTCCGCAAGGACCACGTGAACATCGCCATGCACGGGCACAACCCCCTGCTGTCCGACGTGGTGGTGGCCGCCGCACAGGACCCCGAGCTGGTGGAGCTGGCCCGCTCGCTCGGGGCGGTCGGGATCAATGTGGTGGGCCTGTGCTGCACCGGCAACGAGCTCATGATGCGCCGGGGCGTGCCCATGGCCGGCAACCACCTGATGCAGGAGCTCGTGCTCATCACCGGGGCCCTCGAGGCCATGGTGGTCGACTACCAGTGCATCATGCCGGCTGTCGTCGACGTCGCGAAGTGCTATCACACGAAGATCATCTCGACCTCGGACAAGGCCAAGTTCACCGGGGCCACCCACGTTTCGTTCGATCCGAAGCGGGGGGCGGAGATCGCCCATGACATCGTCCGCATGGCCGTCGAGGCCTACGCCGACCGCAACCAGGAGCGGGTGCGGATTCCGGTGGAGCCGGTGCGCTGGATGGGCGGGTTCTCGGTGGAAGCCATCCTGGGCGCCCTCGGTGGCACGCCCAAGCCGTTGGTGGACGCCATCGCCGCGGGCAGCATCCGGGGGGCGGTCGCCGTGGTGGGCTGCAACAACCCGAAGCTCCCGCAGGATCTCGAGCACATCGAGCTCACCCGACGGCTCATCGAGAACGACATCCTGGTCCTGGTCACCGGGTGCGCGGCCGTGGCCAACGGCAAGGCCGGCCAGATGGTGCCCGAAGCGGCGGCCATGGCCGGGCCCGGCCTGCGAGCGGTCTGCCAGTCGCTGGGCATCCCGCCGGTCCTGCATATGGGCAGCTGCGTGGACAACAGCCGGGTGATGGTGCTTGCCGCCGCCCTGGCCTCCTACCTGGGCGTCGACATCGATCAGCTGCCCCTGGCCGGCGCCGCACCCGAGTGGTACTCGGAGAAGGCCGTGGCGATAGGCGCTTACGTGGTGGGGTCCGGTATCACCACCGTGCTGGGCGTCCAGCCCCCGGTGTTCGGGAGCCCCGACGTGGTGGCGCTGCTGGCCGGCGGCCTCGACGACGTGGTGGGTGCCAAGTTCGTCGTCGAGCCGGACCCGGCGACGGCAGCCCTGTGGATCCGCCGCCACATCGAGACGAAGCGCCGGGGGCTCGGTCTGCCTGCTGTCGACATCGATGACACGCCCCGAGAAGATGACACGCCCCGAGAAGGAGCCTTCCGGGTGGCTGCGGTAACGGCACCGGAGGGCTGAGGGATGTGCGACACCTGTGGGGGCCACGGGCAAGATGGGGGGCATCGGTACCACGCCCACGGAGCCGGGGCGCGCCTGGTCGTCGTCGGTAAGGGGGGCGTCGGCAAGTCGACCGTGACCGCTCTGCTGGCCCGGCTGTCCGGTCGGCGCGGTCTGGGGGTCGTGGCCGTGGACGCCGACGAGCAGCAGAACCTGGCGGCAACCCTCGGGTTCGGCCTCGAGGAGGCGGCATCCATCGTCGCCATCGCCGAGGACGGCGACTACGTGGAGGAGAAGACCGGGGCACGTCCAGGGGAGGGCGCAGGTGCGATGCTGCGGCTCAACCCCGACACCGCCGACGTCGTCGATCGTCGGGCCGTCCTCGGCCCGGACGGGGTCCGGCTCCTGGTGATGGGCGGGGTGCATCGGGCCGGCGGCGGGTGCCTCTGCCCCGAGACAGCTCTGATCCAGTCGGTCGTGGCCGGCATGCACCTGCTCCCCAACGATGTCGTGTTGATGGACACGCACGCCGGCGTCGAGCACTTCGGACGTTCACTGGCCCGCGGGTTCGATGCCGCGGTGGTCGTGGTCGATCCGACCTTCAACGCCGTGCAGGTCGGCCTGGAGTCGTCGGTCCTTGCCGCCGAGCTGGGGATAGGCACGGTGCACCTCGTGGTGAACCGAACCAGGTCGCGGGCCGATGTCGACCGGGCGCTCGCCCACATGGACAGGCTCGGCGGCTTCCCGTTCGCGTCGACCACGGTCCTGCCCTTCGACGAGGCGGCGTTGGAGAGCGAGCCAGCGGTTGATCGGCTGCTGGAGGGTTCGGCCCTGGTCGCCGCCGTCGCCGCACTGGCCGACCAGATCCTGGCCGGTGCACCGGGTCCGGTGGGGATCGGGATCTGATGCGGGCGGTCGTCATCGGGACCGGACCTGCCGGTATCACCGCCGCCGAGACACTTCGCCGGCTCGACCCGAGCGGGTCGGTCGTGGCCCTGTCCGCCGAGGACAGCCCGCCGTACTCGCCGCCGGCGATGGCCGACCACTTCCTCACCGGACGGGAGGAGCCGCTGTACTGGAAAGGCCGCGACATCGCCGAGAGGTTGGGGATCGAGGAGCGCCGCGGCGCCCATGTCGAGGCGATCGACACGGACTCTGACGAGGTCGTTCTCGGCGGCGGCACCCGGATCGGCTACGACGGCCTGGTCATCGCATCGGGGAGCCGGCTCTACGCCCCCCTGGAGGGGGCCGATCTGCCAGGCGTCCTCGACTTCAAGTCGCTACGGTCGGCCACCGAACTCGTCGGACGGGTGCGACGCGGCGAGGTGCACAGTGCGCTCATCGTGGGGAACGGCTTCATCGGGGTCGAGTTGTCGCTCCTCCTCGCCGATCTGGGCGTCGATGTGAGCATCATCGGCAGGCGGAACTGGGTGATGCCTCGAGTGTTGGACCCGCGTTCGTCGAAGCTGGCCGAGGCTGCGTTGGTGGCCCGGGGCGTGACGCTTCGGCTCGGTATCGAGGCCACGGCGATCGAGTCGACACCCACTGCGATGGGAGTGCAGCTTGCTGATGGCACCAACCTGACGTCCGACCTGGTGGTCGCGGCCACCGGCGTGAAGCCCCACACGGAGTTCTTGGCCGGCAGCCTGGCGACCGGTTGGGGGTTACACGTGGACGACCACCTGGCCACGTCGGTGCCAGGGATCAACGCCGCCGGAGACGTGGCCGAGGCCATCGACCGGTTCACCGGGGAGCGGTATGTGCACGCCATCTTCCCCAACGCCGTCGCGCAAGCCCCGATCGCTGCCGCCAACCTCCTCGGCGCGGGCCTGTCCTACGACGGGGCCGAGGCGATGAACAGCCTCAAGCACCTCGGCATCCCCATCGTGTCCATCGGTACCATCGATTCACCGGACGAGATCCTGCGCTGGGAGGAAGGCAACCATCTGCGCGCCGTCTATCTTCGCGACGACCGTATCGTTGGTGTTCAGTTGGTGGGTGACATCAGCGCTGCAGGCCTCTACCGCTCGCTGATGTTGCGACGCCAGCCTGTCGGCGACTACGGCCCGAAGCTTGTCGAGCCGGGGTTCTCCATAGCCGACGTCACCTTCGAAGCGATGGGGTGCACCGGTAGGCCGGCAGCCTGAGGCAACAGGATCGGCGGGTTCGCGACAGCGTGCAAGCGGTCATCCTGTGCGCACGCCGGGCGAGCGAATGCTCGCGGTCAACGTGCCGGCTCAGCTGGTAGCCGACCTGACCGGATGGCGTCGAGGAAGACCTTGTAGTCCCGGTCGTTCTGGTCGGCGTATGACACCGCGAACGCGGCCAGGCTCTCATCGAATGCCGAGCTCCTTCCCATGTAGCCGGCGAGGAGGGCGGGTTGGCCGGCACGGGCATGAGCCCGCGCCAGCGCGGCGCCGCAGAGGCGCCCATACGACGTCAGGCCGTCGGGGCTGGCGTCGTCGAGTACCACCGAGCCCTTCATGTCCCTTAGCTGGCGGACGTAGGTATCGAATTCGCCAGCGCGGGCCCAACCCAGGAACACATCGCTGGCCGCCTGCATGATGCGCTGTCCGACCACGACCCGCTTGCCCTGGTTGGCGTAGTGGGAGCGGCCGACGTAGGGAGCCAGAACCGAAGGCTGGGCTTCCTTGACCTGAAGGAACAGGGGATCGAGGTCCGCCTTGCCGGCCAGCAGCACGACGAAGCAGCGGGTGCCGACACTTCCGACTCCGACGACCTTCAGGGCGGCATCGACAAACTCGTAGCGATCCAGCAGGAGGTCGCGGTCGGGATCGAGGGTGGCGAGATACGCGTTCACGAACCCTTGGGCCTGTTCGAGTTGGGCGTCGGTGAGGCGAACCACCACCGGCGGATCCTCGACGATCACCCGTTGGCCGCCGCGCACCGTCGTCAGCTTGGACAGCGCTTTCAGGCTGGTGCGCCGGCGTGCCTTGGCCGCGGTCTGTTCGACACGGGAACGGGCTGGCTTGTCCGGAGCGGCGGTGAGTATCGACTCGACGTCCAGACGGGAGTGCCACACCTCGAACGCGGAAAGCTGTGCCATCCTCGCCATCTCTGCTCGATACTCGGCAACGCAGCCGTGTACGACGGCCTTGCCGTCGCCATCGGAGAGGGCGGCCGTCCTGGCTGCCACCACCAAGCTGCTGGCCAGCCGCTTGAGATCCCATTCCCACGGTCCGGGCTGGGTCTCGTCGAAGTCGTTGAGATCGAAGACCTGAATGCGCTCGGGCGTGGCGAAGGTTCCGAAGTTGTGAAGATGCGCGTCGCCACAGATCTGCAACTGGATGCCCGTGGACGGTGTCCGGCTCAGATCAGCGGTCATGACCGCCGGGGAGCCCCGGTAGAAGGCGAACGGTGACTCCATCATCCGGCCGTTCCTGACGGGAACCAGCTCGGGCAACCGGTCGGCATTGGACCGGGAAAGGATCTCGAGCGGATCGGGACGATCGGGGGGAGCCGTCCACTGGCTGTGAGCCCGGCGGGAAACTCGAGCGCGCAACGCCCGCCCGGCTTCGAGCATCTCGGCTCGAGTCCTCGGTGCGTGGTCGAGAGGACTCATCCCACCTGCATCACCAAGGCTCGGCGGCGGGCAGCGGCAGCCGGGCCAGGCGCCGGGCCTTGGCGGGAGGGAGGCCGAGTAGGCGGAGGCAGGCCTCGGCGAGCTCGTCCACCGAGCTGACCTCGATCCGTTCGGGATGCCGCTGATGGAGGCGCAACAACCCGATGAGGCCGCCCGCCACCGCGCTGAGTGCAACCTCCGCGTCAGCCACACTGAACTGACCCGTGGCTTGCCCGCCCCGGATGTCTCGCATGGCTCGGGGGGCCAGGCCTCCCGGTGCGTCGAGGAGAGCGAGGCCGGCGCCCGTGATGAATCGGGCCACCTCTGGATGGGTCCAGCTGAGGCGTGCGGACAGCCGCAGCGACACGGAGAACACCTCGGCCGGGTCGGCGATGCCGGCGGATGCCAGATCGATCATGCGGCCCCAGCGCTCGAGGACCTCGCTCGATGCGGTCTCGAACAGCTGGTCCTTGCTCTCGAAGTGGTTGTAGAACGATCCGAAGCCGATGTCGGCGGCCTCGGTGATCTCCTGGATGCTGGCCCGTTCCCCGCGCCCTTCGGCGATCAATCGGACCGCTGCGTCGATCAGTGCCTGCCGGGTTCGGGCCTTGCGCCGGTCGAGCCGGGTCGGGACCTCCGTGGTGCTCGCGGATACCGGGCTCACATCAGCCTCCTTCTTTCGACGTCGTATACGGGTTCCACCCCGGAGGATCCGCTCGGCCGAAGCCCGAGCGGATCCTCCGGAGTGGGCGTGCAAATCAGTACTGAGTATCTACTACATAACTGATACTAGCCGGTCGCGCTGCCGCGGCTGCTCGTCGACCAGCGAGTCCACTGCACGGTGGGCCCGGCGCAAGTCGATGCCCTGCCCGACTGCCCAAATCCCATAAACCAGGTTGAACAGGCCGAACAGCAGGGCAAGGGCCACTGCGCCCATGTCGGGACGGGCGAAGAGGACGATCCCGAAGGCGATCGAGATCAGCCCGCCCACGAAGAAGAGGGCACGAGTCCCAGCTGGTTCACCGGCCTCGAAGCCTGCGAAGATCTCGACCAGCCCGCCGATCGTCGCCCACGCGCCGACCAGCAACACCAACACCAGCGCGGTCGGCCCCGGCCATGCCAGAGCGACCACCCCGGCACCGACGTCGACCAGACCCAGCAGCAGATGACCCATCACGGGACCAGCCCTTTCGCTGCTGAAGGCTCTCACCGCCTCCATGCCGGCGGCGATGAACGCATAGATGGCGAACAGGATGACCAGCGCCAATATGGTGATCCCGGGCCACGCCAGCGCCACGATGCCGACGGCGACAGCCAGAAGGCCCCGCACGATGAGGGATGTGCTCAATGACTTGACCATGACAAGCTCCTTTCGGTGGTTGTAATAGCTGTAGTGACCCATTCTTGGAGTGCCACCACAGTACTGATGATAGATTACAGAAACGATGAACGAGTGTCAAGGGGCTCGGAACGCCCCGGGATGGAGAGGTGAGATGGCGGATCCTGCGGACACCGGGCCGGTGCACCCGGTCCTCTTCGTCAACCCGAGGTCCGGCGACGGCAAAGCGGAGCGTTACGACCTGGTCGCTCGGTGCCGCGCCCGGGCGATCGAGCCGGTCGTGATGAAAGAGGGCGACGACCTGGCGTCGCTGGCCTCCGCCGCCGTGCTGTCGGGCGCCGACGCCATCGGCATGGCCGGTGGCGACGGTTCCCAAGCGGTCGTGGCCGCCGTCGCCTCCAGGAGCGACGTCCCGTTCGTATGCATACCGGCCGGCACACGCAACCACTTCGCGCTGGACATCGGCGTTGACCGCGAAGACGTGATCGGTGCCCTCGATGCCTTCCACCACGGTCCGGAACGTCGCATCGACTTGGCTCAGGTCAACGGTCGCGTCTTCGTGAACAACGCGTCGATCGGTTTCTACGGCAGAGTCGTTCAATCGCCGGAGTACCGCGACGCCAAGCTGCGCACGGTCATCGAGATGCTGCCCGATCTCCTTGGCCCGGACGCTACGCCCTTCGACCTTCGCTTCACCGACCCGGACGGAGCACAATACGAGTCGGCTCAGCTCGTCCTTGTGTCCAACAACCGCTACCAGCTCGACCCGCTCGGGTCTCAGGGCACCCGGGGCACGATGGATGGAGGGACGCTTGGCGTTGTGGTGATGCCGGACGGACCGCCGTTGCGCCACTGGCGGGAGTGGATCACCCGCCGCTTCGAGATCGACTCCGGAGCAACGATCGATGTCGGACTGGATGGCGAGGCCCTGAGACTCGAGCCACCGCTCAAATTCGAATCGCTCCCGGCGGCCCTGCGCATCCGGATTCCGGCCGGCAAGCGCCACCCTGACCCTCGCCCAGGCGGACCGCTTCTTCGTCGCCATGGTGCTCGGGCTCGTGAGAGCGACGACCCGCTGCGATAGGCAGCGAGGCCGATCCAGCGGTCCGCAGCATGGTGGTGAAGGCGACGGATTCGAGTTCTCATCTGGTCGCCCGCATCCCCGATGTGCCGAACCCCGACTCCTACACTGCCCTGGTGGGCAGCCGCAAGGTGGACTTGATCCGCGAGGGCTACCGGTACTTCCACGAAGAAGACGGGGACAAGCTCTTCGAGCTGTTCGACGACGACATCGAACTGACGGACCCCATCACGGAGGGCGTCATCCGGGGCAAGGCGGCGGCGGCCCAGCTCTGGCAGCGTTCGCTTGGCGCTGTGCACTCCGTACACGTCGGTGAGATCGTCGAAATGGGCGATATCGTGCTCATTGTCGCTCATCACGACTTCTACGACCGGGGGCGGGCCGTACGGCTAGGCCATGGAGTTCCGGAGATCCATCGCTTTACGTTCAGCGGAGATCGGATCGCGAAGCTCGAAGTCATCACCTTCGAGGAGATTCCTGCTGAGGTGCGAGAGCGGCTGATGCCCTCGGGCCCCGGCTGACGGCGTCCGAGTCGTACGGGTCAACACGACACTGGCTGAAAAAGGGGGTCTCCTCGTGAGCGACGGAGAGCAAGGCGGGCGGAACGACTCCTCGGAGCAGATCAGTCAGGCGATCCGGACCCTGCCCCTCCCGTTTCTGCTCATCGACATCGACACCCTCACGGTCGAGGCGGTGAGCGAGGCCGCGGCCCAGCTGATCGGGGGCTCGCTGGCCGATCTGGTCGGTCGGCCGCTGCTCGATCTCATCGTGCCCGAGGATCGGGCGAACGCCATCCGACTCCACGAAGTCCTCCGGAGCGGTGCACTTCGGAGCTTCGTCATCTCGGCCCGTCCCGTCGCGGCCGCTGTGACGGCTTGGGCGAGGGTCATCGACGTCGGATCCAGACGGTACGAGCTCGCCTGGCTCTCCGCCGATCGCCCAGGCCAGCCCAGTCCCCTGAAGCACTATCTGGGGAGCGAGCCGGTCGAGATGGCGGTCGGGACGGTGGACCCGGAATGGAGGATCCTCACCATCAGCAGTGAAGCCGAGCGGGTTCTTGGTACGCCCGCCGAGGCGTTGGTGGGAATGCGCCTGGTCGCGCGGTTGCCGCAGACGGATGTTGACCGCCTGGTTGCCGCCCGCGAACTTGTGGGCCTCGCCCACTCGGTGGCGTTGACGCTCAGCTGGTCCGTCGATGGCGAGTTGCGGGAGTTGACCTGCTTTCTGACGAGGCCGGCTGGGATGCGGGATCTCGGGTTCATGTTGGTACAGGAGGTCCCAGTACCGCCGGCCCGGGAGCACCGAACTGCCGAGTTGGAACGCCATCTGGTCAAGATCGCCGCCGAGGTCGAGGCGAGTGGAGTTCTCGATCGCTTCTTCGTCCTGCCTGATCCTGCGGATCTACCGGAACTGCAACATCTTTCCGTGCGCCAGTGGGAGATCATGAGTCGCCTCCTCCAGGGTGAACGGGTTCCGGCGATTGCGAAGGAGTTGTTCCTCAGCCAGAGCACGGTGCGAAACCATCTGTCGATGATCTACCGTCGCTTCGGTGTGCACTCCCAGGGTGAGCTTCTCGCTCTACTTGCGAACCGGCATCCGAGGCCGGCTCAGAGCTAGACCTCTTCATGCCTAGGTGGATGTTGCGACAAGGTTCAGGCTGTCGTCCCGAGAAGGTCCAGTCGGTTGACATTCGACCTCTTTGTGGACCTGGGCGATCTGGCTCGGGGGACGCGACGTCCTCAGTCGACTCAGACCTGTCCGACCACAGCTCGTGCGCCAAGGCCTGACCTCCAGCGGTAGCCGGAATAGCCAGGAACGCAGCGGCAGAGTCGCCGACGATTCGGTGGCTCAGGTAGGTGCCACGCTGACCGCCTTGGCGTCAGCCAACGCACGGGCATCGGCGGCTTCCAAGATTGCAGTTTCGGCCTCGGCAATGGCGTCCTCCGCAAAGTCCACGGCCTCGAGAGCGTAGACCTCGGCTCGATCAGCGCGCCGAGCCGCCACGCGAAGGTCGTGCTCGGCCCGCCGTTCCTCGATCTTGGCCCGCATCTTCTCGAACTGCTCGTGCACATCAGCCTGAAGGCTGGCCCAATTCGCCTGCATCTCCTCGTTGCCCTTTGCCCCCCGCGCCTTCACTTCGGCGCGCCGCCGCTCGATGGCCGCCCGGGCTTCGGAGGCACGAGCCTCCAGCTCTTCCTTGTTCATGGCTCGAGCCTGCGCCGTCCGCGCCTCGGCGTCCTTCGCTTTCTTCGAAAGATCGGCCATCGAGTCCGAGAGCTTGGCAAGTTCTTCCGAAAGGGGCATGGCTACTCCTCCTCAATTCGCTTAGCCCCTTCCTTCATGTCTAGGCCCCGGGCCGATTTCGAAGTAGAGGCCAAGGTCCCAAATCATCCGAACCCATCGTGGCTCTCTGACCTGGGGAAATACGGCACGAAAGTCTGAGTTGGCGCGGAATTCCGGTCCTGCGGACTTCGCCGCAAGGTCGGCACCGGAAGTGATGGGACTATGTTCGAGCCCCTTCCGTGGGGCGATCGGCGTCGATCAATCCCACTATGGATCCGAGGGGGATGCCTTTGCCGACATATCGGGTGCAGCACTGGGCCGACGAGATGCTGCTCGATGTGGCTTGGGACGTGCACGAAACCGAAGACATCCGGGAGATGGACTCCACGGCCTCGCAGACGGGAGCATCCCTCCTGGACGAGTGGACCTCGCTCCAGCTCGACCGGCCCGGACTCGAGGACCCCATGGATGTCGTGCGACCCAAAGGGGGGTCCTTCCACATCCGCACGCATCTCGGGCCGTATATGGGGCGCCTGCGAGCAACGGAGCATAACCAATGGGCTCAGGTTCTCCTCGAGCGGCACTCCGATGAGCGCGAACTGCACGATCAGAGAGCTCCCGGACATCCTGCCGATGTCGGCGTCACCATTCCAGACACCCGCGCGGCGATGCTGAGCACCTGTTCGATGTCGGCCTCTACTCCTGTGGCCAGTCGATGTGCCCACAGAGCGGACTACCACGAAGGACAGAAGATATGACCCACGCTTCACGAGGCCGACGAAGTACCCGGTCGGTTGTGCACCACCTGAGAGCGGCGCTTGCCGCTGCGGTCCTCACCGTCACATTGGTCGCTTGCACTTCAACGACCGGCCAGCCGGCCGCAACCACCAACCGGTCGGGTGCTGGGCCCATGTCGCTCCGATCGACCATTCCGTCGTCGGCGTTCAACGACACCACTGGACTCTCGCCCACCACGGTCTCGATCGGGAACGTGTCCACGCTCTCGCTCGGTCTGTTCAAAGGTGCGTTGGTCGGGACGGAGGCCTACGCCGCGTTCGTGAACTCCCGGGGCGGGATCGATGGACGCAAGATCATCGTCGACTCATACGACGACGCGTTCACCGGCGCACTCAACAAACAGGCCACAACTGAGGCCGTGCAGCGGGACTTCGCGCTGGTCGGGGGGTTCTCGCTCGAGGACAGCTTCGGCGGCACCGTGCTGGCTGCCAATCCGGGCGTTCCCAACGTGACCAACCCGTTGGACCATGCCACGGCGTTCTTGCCGAACACCGTCGGCCCTCAGGTGTCGAATGGTGGGTGGGGCACCGGCGGGCTGGAATACTTCAAGCAGAAGTACCCGGCCGAGGCCGACGCGGTCGGAGACCTCATCGCCAACCAACCCTCGGCGCTCGCCAGCTGGCGGATCGAGAAAGGGGCGATGGAGCATGTCGGCCTCCATGTGGTCTACGACCGGCAGTACGCCATCACGCAGTCGGACTTCAACGCCAACGTGATCGCCATGCGAAACGCCGGGGTGAAGATGCTGTTCATCGACCAGATGCCGGAGAACTATGCGGCGTCGGTGTTCCGGGCCCTGGAGCTGCAGAACTTCCACCCGATCGTGGTCCTCGGAACCTCGGCCTACAGCGAGGCGTTGACCCCGAATTCGGGAGGCGCGGCTGCAGTCGAGGGGTCCTACATGACCTTGAACTCGGCTCTCTTCCTGGGTGAGGACGCCGCCGGGCTGCCCGCCGTGTCCACGTTCCTTTCGTGGGTGCACAAGGCGGCCCCGGGGTTCACTCCCGACCTGTTCACGCTCTACGGCTGGACCTCCGCGGAACTGTTCGCCCAGACGCTCGCGTCGGCTGGTCCGCACCCCACCCGCGGCTCCCTTCTCAAAGCGCTCCACGGGGTCACCTCGTTCAACGCCGACGGGATTATCGTGACCTCGCATCCATCGTCCAAGTCCGGAAGCAACTGCTTCTTGATCGCACGGGTCGAGAACGGCAGATTCCAGCGGCTCGACGACCCTCCGATCTCCGGCAGCACTGGTGGATACATCTGCGCGGGTGGGGTGTACTTCCCGAAGTCGTGAGCCCAGTGACTGTTCGTCGAGGGAGCGCACCGTCCGCACGGTATGGCCAAGCGGCCTGTCGCCGGAGCGGTACCGACGCGCTCAGGCGGAGTGGCCCGGCGCCTGGCTGACCACGCGGTGTGCCTGTTCACGGACGCCGGCCAGCGCGTCGATCCGTGGTCGAGCCGCGTCGGCGGCAATGGGAGGCAGTGAGAAACCCGTGTACATGACGCGACGCTCCCGATCCACCGGAGGATGACTCATGTGCATTGTGCAGGACGTATGGACGGTCACGTCGCCGGTGGCGGTGGGGAGGTCGATCAACGGGAGTCCCCAGCTCGGTCGGGCGAAGGCGGGCTGCACGAGAGCGCGGTTGGACCCGGCTACGACGGCGAGCTGACCCGAGCGCTCGTCGGCGCCGGTCACCGAAATGCCCACGGTCAGCCCACAGCACTGGTAGGAGTGGCGACCGAGGCTGCAGTCCTTGTGCCAAGGCACGTCGGAGATCCCTTCGACCACACCGATGGGTTTGACGAGTGCCTCGATCCGGTTGCCCTCATTGCGCGTCGAGTGACCATCGCTGGTCAATCGACTGATCCCGAGGAGGCGGTCGTCGGCGAGCAGATCGGTAGTCGCCGCGCTGTGTTCGTGGAACCACTGCAACCGCACTGCCCGGTTGTCCCCGGCCGCAGTGCGGGCCCACCACGAACGGCCGTCGTCAGGGCGGTAGCTGGGTGTCGCTGCGTCGATGTCGGCGGACACCTGGGCCATCTCGCTCCGGGTGAACACCCCCCGGAGGTGGAGGTAGCCCGCTTCTGCCAGGAAGTGGGCCATGTCTCCCGGATCGTCTCCCACCGCAAATGACGCGTGTAGGTCGAGCGGATCACCTCTACGGTCTCTGAACTCGACGGAACCTGCTGTATGTACCGCGACACCGTCGATCAGGGACCGCAAGACGACCCACCAGTCGAGGAAGTCGATGAGGGATCCCCGTTCCATGGCGAGTGTTCCAGCAGTCAGGAACGTCATCGGTGTGCGTAGGTCGTGTACGATGTCCATCAGTTCCTCGGCGTCCAGGCGTACGAAGGCAGCTCCGTGGTCGCCGGGTCTGATACGGATCTCCCCCGGATCGACAGCCATGGTCCACGCCCCGGCCGCCGTATCGATGGTGATGGGCCGGACGCCCAACTCGATCGCCCCAGGAATGGCGAGGTCCCCACGAGACGCTGCCAGCTCGGGGAGCCGGTGATCGAAGAACTCCGCGGCGTCGACAGGGGCCACATCGTCATCTGAGCGAGTGCGAACGTCGAGGCTCACCATCTCCTGAAGGTACCTCCTCCGGCGGTGGAAGTCTTCAGTCTCTGTCAGCCGTTGCCGAATCGCCAGGGGCTCGACTTGCCTCGTCACAGGAAGCGAAGCGATGCGTCGAACGCTCATTCAGGGGACCCCTCCTGGGAAGCCAGATGGCCGATTGCCTCCTCGATCGTGGGCTCGAGCGCCCCTTCGACGGACGGGGTCACGCCGACCGCCATCGCCGGGGGATGGCCACGGGTCACCAGGGTCACGATGCCGGCCAGGACCAGTGCGAGGCCCAGGACGGCGAACGTCGTGCCCACCGGTCCCTGACCGAGCCGTTCGGCGAAGAGGCAGAGCCCGAGGATCACACTGCCGACCAGGTTCGCTGCATTTCCCGCCGCCAGTGCGGGCGCCAGGACACCCACTCGCAGGGACCGCTGTTGGTACACGAAGGTGGCGGCAACTGCACCGATCAGCGCGTACAGCTGCCACGTGCCGAACACACGGGCATGGCCGCCGTGGGCATGGGTGAGGGCCTTCGCCATCCCAGACTGGACTGCGACCGAGAAGCCACCGGCTGCGCCCAGGAGGGCCGCGGTGACCGGTCGGCTCGTTCGCCGGGCAGCTAGATCGAACACCGCGAGCAGGGTCGTGGCGATTACCAGGCAGATGACCCACGACTCAGGAGCGACGGTGTTCGTGCCCCCCGTCGGATCGCCGCCGAGTAGGAAGAGGACCAACCCGACCAGCGTCATCGAGGCCCCGAGCACATCCCAGCGTCCGTACCGCTGGGCGGTGAGCCATACTCCGATCGGCAGGGCGAAGACGAAGCTCGAGATCACGATGGCCTGGACGACGACGAGCGACCCGATCGACAGAGCAATGATCTGCAATGCGAACCCTGCTCCCGACAGCAGGCCGCCGAGCAGCCACACCGGATGGCGGAAGAGTTGAACGATGAACCCGAGCCCCTTACTGGACTCGGGCGCCTTCAGCGTCCCCCGCTGCTGCAGCACGAGGCCGAACGCGAAGAGGAGTGAGGCCAGGAATGCCAACAGCACCGCCATAGTCGTGTCCCACCTCCCTGCCCGCTCATGACCGCCGGGCGAGGGACGGTTGCCGGCACCACTGGTTCACTGCTGAGCGATTGACTCCGACCATTGTGCACACCGATGTCACGGGGGTCGAGCATCGTCGTTTGCCTGGTCGGCAGATGGCGACGAGAAACCACCTTTGACCAGGGATGGGACGATGTTCGAACCCCTGCAAGAGCGCCACCTGACCTGAACCCCGTCTCGGGGAGCGCGGGTTCCGTGCGGGTCATCGCGAAGGACCTGTGGGAAGGCACTCCCCGCCACCCCGGAGCCGGTCTCCTAGGTGGTTCGGTAGCGCCGGCGGAACAGTCCGTAGGCGACGGTGCCGGCGATCGTCGGGAGCCAGTACTGCGCCAACCGGTAGGCCAACGTGGCCACCACCGCGCTGCGCCCGTTGACGCCGGCGACCACGAGGAGACCGCTCAGGCTTGCCTCGACGATGCCCAGGCCACCGGGAGTCACCGGGAACAGGGCGATGATCCCGGCCGACGAGTAGGCGAGAAGGACGAGCCAGATGCGGGGCTCGCTGCCGGTGGCGCGCAGGGCCGCGAGAAGGCAGAGATAATCGAGGCCGAGACGTCCCACAACGAGCAGGAAGATCTTCTCCCATTCCCTTCCCAGCGCAGATCGGATCTGGTTGCGTTGCTGCAACAGTCGATCCTCAAGTTTGGCCAATGGGGGATGCGGGCGGCGGACCTTGTTCCAGATCCATTGGGCGGCCCTCCCCAACGCCCGCAGCGGTCGATCCGTTCCGAGGAGTACGGCGCCTAGTCCCAAATACACCACAAACCCGGCGACCCCGATGAGGGCGGCGCTGAGCAACGTGTGGCTGAGCCCGGAGTCGCCCAAGACCGTGGGGAGCGTGAAGATCGGGAGCATGAGCAGACCGCCCACCCCGAGGAGCGAGGACGCTGCCAGCCCTCCGGCCGCGGCATCGGGGTTCACCCCGGCGGATGCCAGCATCCGGTACTGGACCGCCGCTCCCGCAGCGTCGCCGCCCGGGAGCGTGTTGGTGACGGTGTTGCCCGCGAGTCCCGCCGTGACCACGGCGAACCATCCACGGGTTCGCAGGACGATGCGTTGGATCGCGAAGTTGCAAACGAAGCTTCCGCATTCGAACACCAGGGCGAGGAAGAGCCAGACGCCGCTCAGCGTGGCCAATCTCGGCCATGCTCCGAACACCGCCGAGAGGCTGGGAAGCACGACGTAGAGGGCCAGGCCCGTGACGATGAGCGCGGCCAAGCGCCTCACGATCCTCCTGCGGCTTGGCTGGGTCATCCGTCGGTCAGCCATGCCGGAGCCGGCCGAGACGGGCGTTCCGGGCATCGGAGCCGACGTCACCGTTCACAGATGCTCCCGCCTTGTGCATCCACATCAGTGTCGGCCACCCGACGATCGACGGAAGTGGGTCCAGACGACGCGCTGCGCGCAGACAGCGGCCGTCGCCTACTTTCCGATGCTTCCGGTTGGGAGGCCGGCGGTCGGACGTTCGACTCGGTCATCGCAGCGCAAGCATGGCACGGGCACCGATAGAACCATCCTGACCGGGAGGGCCGATCCGCTCGTTCTCGGTATTTCCCACGCGATCGGTCCGGAATTCCCACATTGTTGCCTTTGCTAACGATTCAGGGAAGCTCCTCGCCATCGAGAGAGACCATCGAGCTCCCTCCAACCAAGCCCAGCAGGATGGACGCCATGGACCCCTTGCCAGCAGCGACCCGGCGACCTACGGTCGCGTGAGATGGTCCGGCGGCCGTCTGGGCCGGCGACCCTGAAGCAGGAGGTCATCATGGCTAAGGAAAAGGATCTTGCCTTCTACGTGGCTGTCTACGAAAGCGTCGATTTGGCGAAAGCTGACCTTGACGCCATCGAGCAGCTTCACAAGGACGATCTCGTCGGAACGTTCGACGCGGCTGTTGTCGACAAGGAGAACGGCAAGCCGCACATCGTCAAGCGGATGGCCCGACCTATGGTGCGTGTGATCCCAGATTGGTTCGGTGGTGACTCTGCGTTGCTGCCGTACGACGAACTTCATGAAGCCGCCGCCGAACTCAGCGCCAGTGATGCGGGTCTGATCGTGGTCGGAGAGCCAACGCTCGACAAGGCATTCGACAAGGCCGTCACTCACGCGACAAAGACTCTCAAGCACGTCGTTAATGCGACAGCCGATGAGCTGGCGAAGGAGATGAAGGAGACTGCGAAAACCTGACCCTCTTGGGTTTGACTGCTCGGATGCAGCCTGCGGTCACGGGAGATGGGCTTCAGGACCGGGTCAACGCTGTGGGTTACACCGTCGGTTGGTCATTCAAAGCCGCGCGGCATTGATCGCCTCGGGTTCAGGTTCTACGCGGCAAATGTGGAAAGGGTAGACGATGTTCAATTCGGAACTGCAAGAGGTATCGTCGGGGCTGAAGGACCGGTGGTGGGTGTTCCTCGTTAGTGGGATCGTCTGGTTCGTCGTTGCCATCGTCGTTCTTCGGCTCGATATCACCTCGGTAGCGACGGTCGGCGTCCTGCTCGGTGCCGTCTTCTTGTTGACCTCCATCCAGGAATTCGCAATCGCCGCTATCAGATGGGGAGGCTGGGGGATCTTCCACGTTCTCCTGGGCGTCTTTTTCATTGGGGGCGCAATCTGGTGCTTCATCGCCCCGTTCGATGCCTTCTGGTCGCTTGCCGCCGTGCTGGGTCTCCTACTGATCTTGAAGGGTGCCTTCGACATCTTCTACGCGGCGATGTCCCGAGTGATCAACCCGCTCTGGTGGCTGGGCCTCGTCACCGGCCTTCTGGAAATCGGCCTTGGCTTTTGGGCCTCTCAGCAGTACGTGCAAGCGCGGGCTGTCTTGCTGCTGCTTTGGGTTGGCTTCTATGCCATCTTCCGCGGCATCAGCGACCTCGTCATTGCCTTCGAGGTGCGACCCGATCGTTGAGTCCGACCCTGGGCGACCGGAGTGATCCACATCGCCCGCCGGAAGGAGCATGGGGCCAAACGCCGGTCGTTCACCCCGGAGTTTCAAAGCCGGGATCGGCGAGTACTGCAAAGGCGGAGACCTCGATCAGCCAGGTGGCCCGGGACTTCGACCTGATGGAGACGGCGGTCAGGACCTGCGCCTGGTTCGGGTAGCGATGTCACCACTGGCGATCATCTCTGTCACCCAAGCCTTCACGTCCTGATCGAGACTCTCAGGGGAGGCCGCTCCCACTCGTTCATCGGCTATATGGCGTTCATCGGCTATATGGCGAAGAGCGCGGGACTGGCCAGAGGTCTAACTGGCCGTCACAGACCTGGGCGAACTCCTCTGGTATGCCATCGAACGAAGTGTCCGCCAGAGGCGTCGTCACCGACCAGGGAACCCCTGGCGCGGATGCCAACGGCTCCATTGAGCCTGGCACAACTCTATGGAACGTGTGGGAGGATTTCCTCGGCGTCAATGGCCGATCGAGCGAAGCGACTGCAAGAGGCCCGGAGGCAGCGGTGGCCAACGAGGACGGAGCCGGGGAGAGACGCTGGAGTAGGCCTGACGTGGAGACCCTTCGCGACCGGATCGCGGTGCGCCGGACGATCGCCGGTCAAGTGATCTCCCTGGCAAGCCTTCTTGGAAGACCCGTTTTGGACGTAGACGGCAGCAGGGTCGGCCGAGTGAACGACGTCGTCGTGCACTGGGAGGCAGGGACTGGTTATCCACGAGTCTCGGGGGTGCTCGTGAGGCTAAGCAAGGGTCTCGTCCTGGTCAGCGAGTCAGATGTCACGCTCGACCAGCACAAGGTTCGCTTGCGATCGAGTCAATTGTCGGTTGCAAAGCCCGTGCGGGACGAGGGCGATATCGCCTTGGCGCGCGATGTACTCGACAGCCAGTTGGTGGACGTCGAGGGCGTGCAAGTCGTCCGCGCCGCTGACGTCTATCTCTGCAGATTGTCCAAAGGATGGGAGCTGGCCGGAGTCGACGTCGGATTTTGGGCCTACGCGCGCCGTCTTCTGCGCAAGCGGCGTCATTGCCCGCCACCCAGTCGGGCCATTGACTGGGCCGACTTGCAGACGTTCGTGCCGCGCTCGGGAGTCGCTGGGACGCGGGGAGGCAAGGGCCCTGCAGAAGCGGCGGGCACCATCGGAAGTGCCATCCAGCTGGGATCTCCGGCCAAAGAGCTGCACAAACTCCACGCCAAGGAGGTCGCCACCATCATTTCGGACCTGGGCCGGCATGAGCGGGCGCAGGTTGTATCCCTGGCCGCCCCGCATACCGCTGCCGAGGCGTTGCGAGAGCTCGGCCAGAAGCAACGCGATGCGCTCTTGGCGGAGCTGAGCGAGGGCGATCGGGCTCGGCTCCTGTCGCTTCTCGAGAGCGACGAGCCGAGGTGACGAAGACCGGACCGCAGTCGCCTCCGGCGAAGACACCCCGCACGCGGAAGCGATGGATCGTCCGACTGCTCGCGGTCCTCGCCATCCTCGGTCCCGGCCTCATCGCCGCAAACGCCGGGAACGACGCCGGCGGCGTTCTCACGTATGCCAGCGCCGGCTCGCAGTTCGGCTATCGCACCCTGTTCCTGATGGTTCTCATCACGGTGGCACTCATCGTGGTGCAAGAGATGTGCTCTCGGCTGGGCGTGTACACCGGCGAGGGATTGGGAGGTCTCATCCGTGAGCAGTTCTCCGCACGGAGCACGTTCGGGGCCTTGTCCCTCCTGCTCATCGCCAACGCCGGCCTCACCGTCAGCGAATTCGCCGGAGTTGGAGCGGCGATGCAGATCTTCGGGGTCTCCCAGTACATCTCGATCCCCATCGCCGCAGTGTCCGTGTGGAGCCTGACCGTTCTCGGCACGTACTCCCGGGCCGAGAGACTGTTCCTCGTCCTTGTGCTGGCGTTCCTGGCATACCCGATTGCCGCCTTCCTGAGTCATCCGAACGGGAGGGAAGTCATCAGCAATCTGGTCTGGCCGCACTTCCTGGCCACACAGTCCTTCCTTGTGCTTGCAGTCGCCCTGATTGGGACCACGGTTACCCCGTACATGCAGTTTTACGTGGCCTCCGCGGTGGTGGACAAGGGAATCAAGCCAGCCGATTATCCGAGTGAGCGCATCGACACGGTGAGCGGTGCGATCTGGAGCGATGTCATCAGCGTCTTCATCATCATCGCCACGGCGGCGGCCATCGGCGGCACGGGTCCCCTGGAAACCGCTCGTGAAGCCGCCAAGGCGCTCGAGCCGGCCGTGGGGCCTGCCGCTCCTGCGCTGTTCGGGCTTGGCCTGCTCGGTGCGTCCCTGCTGGCCGCATCGGTAGTACCACTTTCCACCTCGTACGCGATCGCCGACGCCACCGGGGCGCCACGCTCCGTGTCGGCGAGCTTACGCCAAGCCCCGCTGTTCTACGGCCTGTTCACGCTGCAGATCGTCGTGGGTGCCGGGATTGCGTTGGCTCCTGGGAACCTCGTTGCGCTTGTGGTCAACGCCCAGGTGCTCAACGGGATCATCACGCCCATGTTGTTGACGTATGTACTGATCCTGGCGAATCGAAAGCGTGTACTCGGGGCAGCGGTCAACGGGCGGATCTTCAGGGTTGTCGCAACGTTGTGTGTCGCGGTTGTCGGGGCGATGTCCCTTATCGTGCTTGTGCTGACGGTCAGGAGCCTCTTCTGAGGCGGCGAACGGCGGGCTCCGTCGAGCCTCTCGCCCTGCCTATGGCGACCGTGTCTCTGGAAGCACAGCGGTCGGTGCTTCGTCGACCTCGTCAGTTCCTTCCCGTGCAGTCGCCCACCAGATCTCAACGATGACAATCTGAAGGGAAGCCGCGATGGGGACCGCGAGGAACACGGCGACCAAGCCGCCGAACGGGCCACCGAGCCAATTCCCGACATCGGCACCGACAAGGACCGCTGCGAAGACAAGCAGGGGACTGATCTTGACGGTTCGGGCCATGACGACCGGATTCAAGAAGTGATTCTCCAAGAACGTGTAGGCGAGGAAGACCCCAAGGGTGATGACGCCTGCACTGAACGAATGTGCAAGAGCAAAGAGTACCGTCGGAATGCCTGCGAGCGCGCCACCGATTTGCGGAATGAAATCGACGAGTGCAACCCAAAGCCCGAAGAGAAGGGCGTAAGGCACGCCGAGAATGGCGAGAGTTACGAAGATCACCGTACCCGCAATGAGAGAAGTGAGAAAGTCCCCCAATACAAATCCGGAGATCGATCTGCTCACCTTCCCGCCGATCTCCGCGTACCTGGCAGCTCGTTCGGGAGCCATCGACGCCAGAAGGCCGGTTCGGATGTTCGGCGCCGCGATCAGGAGCAGAATGACGAACGCAAAGGTCGCCGCCAACTCGGCGAGGATCGAGACCGCTCCCTTTCCCAGGGACAAGGCCGGTTTGCCGAGGCTCTCCCCGAAGCTGACGAGCTTCGGGGAGTTCTTCTGCACCCAGGCCGCTATGTGGTACTTGCGAACGAGATGACCGATCCAGCCTTTCCCATGTTGGGCCTTGTCCACATAACCTGGCAGGGCATTGGAGAAATGAGTGAGACTGTGGACCAGGGGGTAACCGAACGCGAAAGCCAGACCCGCAAAGATGAGCAAGGACCAGATGGTCACAACGGCGACCGCGGTACCACGGCGCCGTATCTTCCAACGCTGCAGGGCCACGACCTGTGGGTTCAGAACGAGCGCCACGAACGACCCGACCACCATCAGCAGGAGGACGTCGCGGAGCCGATAGAGGAGCTGGCCCCCCAGGTAGACGGCGACGACAATCCCGACGATGACGAGGATCGTGCGTAGCGGCACGCCTTTTGAGTCGGCCCATCGCATGATCCGAGCCCGCCTGGACGGTCTGCCCCCAGAAGCCGGACTCGACCGCTCAGGAGGCATCAATGCCTCGATCCGGTTGGACACCGGCGATGGCCTGGCGAGACAGTTCGTCCCTCCGAGTCATCATCCGGGCATGAGTCCGGATGTACCCGTCTGCGCTCCTCGGTGGTCCGATCAACTCGGGTCGCCTTCTGAGAGAATTGCCTCCCAGGAGGCTAACTTGCCCGATATCACATTTGTGTGATCAGTAAGCGCAGACCCGCGTCGTGCTCGCTGGAGGATTATCCGCGTACTCAGGTCGACTCTGCGCGTCCACCGCAACTTCAGAGCGCCCGACAGGCAGGTGGCCCCTTCTGACCGGAGGCCCGAACCCGGGGTGACGAGCGGTTTCCCGGCCACCGCACCCGCAACCCTCCATGGAATCCCCTCGTCGTGCGCATCATGCCGCTGGTCTTATGCGGTCGAGCCGTCTAATGGAGGTCGTTGAAAGGCCAACGCTCGTCGAGAACGGGTGGCCTCAGATCATCAGGCTCAGTCCACCGTCTACGACAACCGTTTGGCCGGTCAGGTAGCGCGATCCGACGATTCCGATGCAGGCGTCAGCGACGTCATCGGGCATGGCCGTGCGATGGAGGGGTGCCACCGCTGCAACGACCTCTCGCTGCGCGTCCCATCCCTCGGTCCACGGGGTGTCGACCAGGCCGGGTGCGACGGCGTTCACCCGGACGGCTCCGCCCGCGAACTTCGCCAGAAGGGTCGTGAGGTGGTCCACGGCGGCCTTGGAGACGGCGTAGGGGAGCGAGCTCCCGGTCTGGCGGACGCCGGCGATCGAGGTGACGTTGATGATCCAACCGTCATCGGATTCTCTCAAGAGGGGCAACGCGGCCTGTGAGACGAGGAAGGTCCCGATCACGTTGACCGAAAGGACACGTTCCCACTGCGCGGGCGTCACGGCATCGATGTCGTGCAGCGGGACCTCGGTCGTCACGGCGGCGTTGTTCACGAGGCCGTCGAGCCGGCCCCAGCGATCCGAGACGGCACCCACGAGCGCCTCTGCTGTACCGGGATCCGCGATGTCGCCGCCCACATAGAGAGCGTCGGGAAGTTCATCGGCGAGGCCCCGCCCGGCCGCGGCGGAACAGGCCGAGTTCACGACGACCGCTGCACCACACGCGGCGTACCGGCGTACCACCGCCTCCCCGATGCCGCTCGTGGAGCCCGTCACGGCGACCACACGGTTGGTCAGATCCAACGCCGTCGTCACGACGCCACCGGCGACACCCGCAGAGCTTCGAGCTGACCCCGGAGCCGGGTGACGAGCGTGGTGGCATCCTGATCGGGGGTGAGGGTCCCGTAGATGGCGAAGTCCGGGCGTTCGAGCACCGCTTCGACGCCGTGGTCGGCGAACCATCGGCCGTAGCGACCCTCGACGTCCTCGACCGTGGTGCCTATGGCGACACTGCACCCTCCGATCGACTCGAACCAGGTCGCCAGCTCGCCGTCGAGCCCGCTCGGTTGTCGGTTGGTCACCAGGTGCCAACCCGTGCCGACGACGTCGTCGAGAAGCCCCTGCGCACCGCCGGTCCGCACGGTGGCCTGCATGAAGAGCTCACCGGCCAACGCCGAGTCGGTCAGCATTCCGCCCGCGATGCCCGGCATCGGCGGCGCCGGGGTGGTGCCGCCCGGCGGAACAAGCGGTGCCATCTGCTCGTCCCGAGCGCGGGCCTCCTCCGGGTCCGGGATGCAGATGACCTTTCCGAGCTCGGCGGCGACTTCGATCACGGCGGCGGCCTGGGGAATGCGCTCGGCGTCGTAGGTGTCGAGGAGCGCGGTGGCCCCGGGGTGGCCCAGCGCGTAGTCGAGCTTCCAGGCCAGGTTGGCCGCGTCGCGGAGGCCGGCGCACATGCCCTGGCCAGCGAAGGGAGGCGTCTCGTGGGCTGCGTCACCGGCCACAAAGATCCGACCCTCGTGCCATCTGGTCGCCCACCGGGCGCGGAAGCGGTATCCGGCGTGGCGGACCATGGTGGCGTTGTCGGGGCGGACGTCCCAGGGTTCGAGGAACGCCCACGCGGCCGCCTCCTCGTCGAGGGTCTCGAGGGTCTCGCCGGGAAGGCACATGAACTCCCAGCGTCGCCGGCCCGGTCCGCCCGAGACCACGGTGGTGGGCCGGCGAGGGTCGCAGACCTGGAGGTTCGGGGGGTCGAAGACCCGCGGCTCATGGAGGGCGACGTCCACAACGAGCCAGTCGAAGTAGAAGCCCCGGTCATCGAAGCTCAGGCCGAGCAGGTCGCGGACCGTGCTGTTGGCACCGTCGCAGCCCACGACATAGGACACACTGACGCGCCGGTGGGCGCCGCCGTCCGCCGGCTCGATCTCGACCCAGGCACTGTCGCCATCCTGACCGGCACCGACGACGGCGTGACCCCAGAGAAGCGAGAGGCCGTCGCTGGCCTCCATCCGGGCGAAAAGCCGGGCCTCGATGTCTGGCTGGTTGAACATGTTGGCCGACGGCCAGCCCTGACGGCCCTGTGCCGGTGTCTCGAAGCGCAGCAACGGCACGCCCTCGCCATTGCGCCATTCGTAGGTCGTTGCCGGCTCGGAGAGCGCGGGCAGCTCGTCGCCGAGACCGCAGGCCTGGAGAATCCGTGCCGTCTCGTCGTCGAAGTGCACCGCCCGCGGCAGCGGGTACGGTTCGGCGTGTCGTTCGACCACGAGCACGCTGCGACCCCGGGCCCCGAGGAGCAGTGAGAGCGCGCAGCCGACGGGACCGGCGCCCACGACCACCACGTCGAAGCGGTCGGGCATCGTGGCGCTCATCGCTCGGCCCACGCGGCTTGGAGCTGGTCGAGGTCGGGCGGGACGATGAACTCGAGGGGGAGGTCTGGCCCCCACGAGTTGGCGACGTGCCCGAAGTCGAACGGCGTGCGTCCCCGGCGCTCCCAGGCCTCGTCGTCGAGGATCTGGTCCAGGTCCGAGTACAGCTCGAGGTAGGAGCCTGCCGGATCGCGCAGGTACCAGTAGAAGTTGGAGCCCGCGAAGTGCCGACCCAGCCCCCAGGTGTGACGGGACGGGTCGGGCCGCAACAACGCCGTTGCGCTGTGACCCACGTGGTCGACGTCGTCGCACTCCCACGAGTAGTGCTGCAGCAGCGGGACGGGTGACTCGACGAGCCCCACGTTGTGGTGGTCCGGTGAGCACCGCAGGAAGGCGATGACCCCGTCGATCTCGTCGCTCAGCTTGAGTCCCATGCCCTGCACGAGCAGGTCCCGGGTCTCGGCGAGGGCGGGTGTGCCGATCACCAGGTGGCCGAGGCGTCTCGGCGGCCGGGGTCCGGCGAACACGGCGGGGGCCCGTTCGTCTGCCCGGACGGTGGCGCCCGGGGCGTTCGGCACCACGATCGTGGCGGGGGCCGGTGCGGGGCCGGCATCGGCCACACGCACCACGAACTCCACCCGGCTGGCCGGGTCGACGACCCGCAGCTCGCCGTCCCCGACGGCCGGCGCGGCACCGCCGTCGGTGAGCCGGCGCGCCACAGCGTCGATGTCCTCGGGCCCCTGGCAGCCGAACTCGACTCGGACCAGCCGGCGGAAGGCGCCCTCGTCCACCAGGACGGATGCACCACCGTCGCTCCCGGTGAACCCTGCCGTCGGGCTCCCTCCGAGGCCCAGTTCCCCGTAGAAGGCAGCCAGGGCGGTGGGGTCTGGGACGGCGGCGGTGAAGCCGAGCAGTCGGTGCAGTCCCGTCACTGGGTGCCTCCTTGTGGTCCGATGCAGCGGTTGCGCAGCTCTCCCACGCCCACGACGGTGGTCACGATCTCGTCTCCGGGGGAGAGGAAACGGCCACGCCCCATGCCCACCCCGTCGGGAGTCCCGGTGAAGATGAGGTCGCCGGGGGAGAGCGTGCAGATCGAGGAGAGGTACGAGACGAGCTTTGGCACCCCGAAGATCAGCTGCGCCGTCGAGGACTCCTGGACGACTTCGCCCCAGACCTCACAACGCAGCGTGATGTCGTCAGGGTTCTCGAAGGAGTCGATCGAGACGACGGCGGGTCCCGTCGGCCCGTAGGCGCCGAAGCTCTTGCCCAAGCAGAACTGCGGCGGCGAGCCGGTGAGCTGCACCTCTCGGTCGGAGATGTCCTGGCCGGCAGTGACCCCCGCCACCATGTCCCAGGCGGCGTCCTCGGAGACGTCGCGACAGGTCCGCCCGATGACCACCACGAGCTCGGCCTCGTAGTCGACAGCCGCCCCGGACAGCGGGACGTCCGCCGTCGGTCCGGCCAGGCAGCTCGGGAACTTGGTGAAGGTGAGCGGTGCCGGTGGCAGTTCCATCCCGCTCTCTTCGGCATGGCTCTTGTAGTTGAGGCCGATGCCGAAGACCTGCCGGGCGTCGGGCACCGGCGGGCCGAGGACGGCCTCGTCGATCCGTCCGTCCGGCCCGGCTCCGTCACAGTGCCGGGCGAGCTCGTTCAGCTCCTCGAACCGGGCCAGGCACGCCGTCGCGGTCGCGAGCGAGTCATCGTCGGCCAGCCGGGCCACGTCGTAGAAGCCGCCCGCGTGCTCGAGGGCCGGCCGGCCCCCGACGTTGACCAGTCGGAACATGTGCACTCTCCTCGTCCCCCGACATCCCAGGTCCTGATCGGATCCGGGATGACGACATTAATCGAATGAACAAAGATTTTGCAATAAGATAGCTCAGTCGAATAAGGTGATGCGGTGGCAGTCAGGGCCGTCGAGGAGCGGATGCAGCGACCATCGGCCGACGCCACCCGGGAGCGGATCCTCGCCGCTGCCCTCGACCTGTTCTCCGAGCGGTCGTTCGAGGGTGCGAGCACCCGCCTCATCGCCGAGCGGGCCGATGTGCAGCAGCCTCTGCTCACCTACCACTTCGGGACCAAGGAGGAGCTGTGGCGGGCTGTCGTCGGGCAGCTCTTCGAGGATCTGGCCCGCTCACTGGCCGAGCGCATGGCCGGGCTGCGCGGGGTCGAGGACGAGATGGTAGCCAAGCTGGTGGTGGCGGACTTCGTGCGCTTCTCGGCGACGCACCCCCAGCTGCATCGGATCATCATGCAGGAGTGCAAGTCCGAGGGTGACCGGCTGGCCTGGCTGGTCGCGCAGCACATCCGGCCGCTCTACGAGGGGGCGGTGGCGCTGCTCGAGCCTCTCGTGGCGGCCGGCAAGGTGCGCGACGTGCCCGCAGCACACCTCTACTACCTGTTGACGGGAGCGACGGCGACCATCTTCGTGCTGGCGCCCGAGTGCCGGCTCCTGACCGGGGTCGACCCGCTCGATCCGTCTGAGGTCGAACGCCATGTCGACGCGGTGATCTCGATGCTCTTCGTGCCATGAGCGACACCGGGTCGGTTCCGTCCTACGACGCCGACCTGTACAGCGACGACGCGCTCGCCGAGCCCTACGAGCACTATCGAGCTCTGCGGGGATTGGGCCCCGTGGTGTGGCTCCAGGCTCACGGTGTCTATGCCGTCACACGGTATGAGGACGTCCGGGCCGTTCTGAGGGATGTGGAGACATTCTGTTCGGGTCAGGGCGTCGGTCTGAACGATGCCTTCAATGTCTTGGGTCGAGGCTCGACGCTGATGAGTGACGGCGACGACCACCGGCGCCTCCGCAACGTGATCGGCCGCCCGCTCACCCCGAAGGCGCTCGCCGAGCTACGACCAGAAGCTGAACGGCGTGCGGATGACCTCGCCGACCGCCTTGTCAGGGCGCGTTCGTTCGATGCTGTACCTGACCTGGCAGAGGTGCTTCCGACCACGTGGGTTCCCGACCTCCTCGGTTGGCCCGACGAGAGCCGGGAGAAGCTGCTGGATTGGGCGACGGCCACCTTCGACGGGTTCGGACCGCCCAACGAAAGAACGAGCGAAGCGGCGTCCGGCATGCTCGAGATGGCTGGGTTCGCCGGGCAGGTCGCTCTGCGCGAGCTGCCGGAGGGGTCGATGGCTGCCGGCATTCTCGAAGCCGTCGCTCGAGGCGAACTCAGCGTCGACGAGTGCCCCATGGCGATCATCGACTACCTCGGCCCTTCCCTCGACACCACGATCAGCGGACTCGGCAACGCCGTCTGGTTGTTCGCCAACCATCCGGAGCAGTGGCAGCACCTCCGGGAGGATCCCGGGCGTGCCAGGCAGGCCTTCGATGAGGCCATCCGCCTGGAAAGCCCGGTGACCGGCTTCACCAGGGTGACCACGCGGACCGTCGAGATCGGACACGTCGAGATCCCAGCCGGATCCCGGGTCCTGGCGAGCTACGCCTCGGCAAATCGCGACGAGCGGTACTGGGACGACCCGGAGCGTTTCGATATCGAGAGGCCGAACGCCTCGCACGTGGCCTTCGGATTCGGCGAGCACGCCTGCGCCGGAATGGGGCTGGCACGACTGGAGGCGACCGCAGTGCTGACGGCCCTGGCTCGCCGCGTGGAGCGATTCGAGCTGGCCGGCCCACCGGTCCGGAAGTTGAACAACGTGATCAGAGCCTTCGGTTCGCTTCCCATGAGGATCGTCCCGGCGGCTCCGGTGACCGGGTGGAGGAGGAGCGAACATGTTGTTGCCCATTAGCCCCGAGCCGTTCGTCGCACCGACCGACCGGGATATGCTGCCCTCCGAGCGGCGCCTCTTCGTCCGCACGCACCGCACCTGCGTGCTCGGCTACCAGCGCCTTCGTGACGGACCGGCGATGTCGGTCGTGTACTACGTCCCGACGGACCGGGACGAGCTGCTGGTCTCCACGACGGCCGGGCGGGCCAAGGCTCGCGCCGTGGTCCGAGATCCGAAGATCAGCCTCTGCGTCCTCGACGAGCGCTGGCCCTTCGTGTACCTCCAGGTCTACGCCGACGCGGTCATCGACGCCGACCCGGGGCTCGCGGTGGACGTGCTGATGGCCGTGGCCGGTCGCATGTCGGGTGAGCCACCCAGCGAGGATACCCGGCCGTTCTTCGAGTCGATGGCCGAAGAGGAGCACCGCGTCGTGCTGCGCTGCCGTCCCTACAGCACCTTCGCCCCGCCGCGACCGGCCCCGGCCGGAGAGCAGCCCGTCGGCCACGGCGTCTCGGGTGCCGTGGCCTGGGACGCGTCCGATCCGAGCTGATCAGCGGTCAGGGTCGAAGAGCCGCAGGGCGTTCGCGCGCGCGATCCCCTCGAGCACACCAGGGTCGAAGCGCTGGTCGGAGTCGAGGCTCATGACGGAGAGCTGCGCTGCCAGCTCGGGAGCGAACGGGAAGTCGCTGCCGAAGACGACGTGGTCCCAGCCCACGAGCTCGGCCAACGACGAGAGCGCATGCGGATTCGCCGACAACGCGGTGTCGTAGTACAGGCGTGCCATGTAGGCCACCGCCCCCAGTGGCGCCCGATCGGCCAGCTCGTCGTCGACCGCCCAGAGCAGGGAGAAGCGGCCGACCAGGAAGGGCACGGTGCCACCGGCGTGGGCGAGGACCCAGGTGACGTTGGGGCCCCCGGTCTAGGGCTCCCGTGTAGGCCAGGTTGAAGGCGGCCCGGGTCGTGTCGAAGGTGAACTCCAGGCCGAAGGTGGGGATGTCGAGGGCGAGGCCCGCCGAGGAGACGGGGACGGCCGGGTGCACGAAGACCAGCGCATGGCGCCGGTCCAGCTCGGCGAGGACCGGGTCGAAGCGTGGATCCCCGAGGTAGGACCCGTCGCGGTTCGAGCTCTGGAGGACCAGGCCATCGCCGCCCAGGACGTCGAAGGCGCGGGCGAGCTCGTCGAGCGAGCCGCCCACGTCGGGCAGTGGCAGGCTGGCGAAGTACCCGAAGCGGCCGGGAATGTCGGCGACCACCCCGGCTCCGTAGTCGTTACACGCCCGGGCCAGTCGACGAGCCCGGCCGTCGTCCCCGAAGTGGACCCCGGTGGCCGACGCCGACAGGACGGCTCGCTCGATGCCGACCCGGTCCATGACGCCGAGCGAGATCTCCGGACTCCACTCGGGAAGGGCGCGGCCGCCCACCTCCGTCACCGCAGTGTCGCCCAGATCCTCGAGGAGCGGCGGGGGCAAGAGATGATGGTGCAGATCGATCCAACCGCCCGTCATGATGCGGCCTCGGTGGTGTCGAGGTGGACGTCGGACCAGAAGGCTCGGTTGAGCAGCGCATGGAACTGCTCGAGCTCCTCGTCACCGAGGTCGGAGAACTGTCTCCGGTGCAGAGCCTTGACCTCGTCGGTGGCATGGTCGAACACGGCCCGGCCGCGAGCCGTCGGCCGGACGCGCACGACCCGGCGATCAGCCTGCGATCTCGTGCGCTCGAGCAGGCCGGCAGCCTCGAGTCGGGTGACGAGCCGGCTGACGTCCGAAGCATTGGTCACCAACCCGTCGGAAATGGAGCCCAAGGGGATCCCCTGCTCGTCTTCATGGAGACAGGCGACCCACATGACCGGATACTGCGCTGCCGTCAGTCCCTGGGCGCGGCACACGGCCTCGAGTTCCCCGGCGAGGCGCTGGCTGAGCAGCTCGACGAGGAGGTACGTCTCCCGTCCGATCCAGTCGCGCCGTGACTCGCCGCCGCTCATGGCGTTCGCACCAGCACCTGAGTGAGGGCGGCACGCAACGTGCCGACCGCGTCCGTGACTCCTCCCATGGAGCGGAAGGCGATGCAACGGTCGGGTCGCACGAGGATCGCGCCCTCGGGCCCGAACTCGCGTACTCGCTCGAAGCGCAGCCGCGGGTCGCGCAGGTCGCCCGAGGCGTGTCCGATGCACCAGGCGTCGATCTGCACCCCGAGCTCGGCGGCCACGACATGAGCGGCGTCCCGCCAAGGTGTGCCTTGTTCTCCGGCGAGAAGGACGAAGCGGTCGAGGGACACGAGGTCGAGCGTAGAGAAGCGGCGTAACTCGTCGTCCTCGAGCCAGGCGTGGGGCAGAGGACTCCCCGGGTGGGTCGATGGGAAGAACATCCGGAAGTCCCGTTCGGAAGGCTCGGGGCTCCCGTCGTCGATCACCGCTGCCGACCGGTGGCGGTACCCGTACTCGACATCGTGTTCGTGGAATTCCTGGGACTGCGCGGCCATGAGGTCCCGCACGGCCCGGCGATGCTCGGCGTCTTCCGGAGCGTCGCTCCACAGCCGAGCCAGACGCGCCCAGCGCTCGTCGGTGGTCGCGTTCACGTCGTGGACCCCCATGGTCTGGGCCATCACCGCGTAGCCGACCGCGTTCTCGAGGGAGCGCTGCACGTTGCGGGCGTCGACCGGTCGGCGCTCGGCCTCGTAGGTGTCCAGCAGGTCATCGTGGGCCACACCCCGGAGCACGAGGGCCAGCTTCCAGCACAGGTTCTGGGCGTCGTGGATGGCGCTGGTCAGTCCGAGGCCGCCGGTCGGCGGATGGCGGTGCGCGGCATCGCCCACGACGAAGACGCGACCCGACCGGAAGCGGTCGGCGAGAACGCCACTGATCGTCCAACGGGTGATGAGCTTGACGTCGAGCGGGTGGTCGCCGATCCCGAGCGCCTCGCGCACGTCCTCGAGGACAGCGACGTCGTCGAATGGCCGCTGGTCTTCGAGGTCGTAGGTAACGTGCACGACCCACTCTTCGCTCTCGCCGCCCCAGCGTGTCGGACCCATCGGAGCGAGCACGACGAGCTTGGCGTTTGCGGGGCAGAACACCCAGCGCAGCAGGACGTCGGCTTCTTTGGCCCACTCCGAGAAGTCCGCTGCCAGGTGCACCGTGGCGGTGCGACCCACCTCGAGGAGGCCTTCGAGCTCGATCCCGACCAGCTTCCCGACCGTGCGGCCACCATCGCATCCGAGGACGTAGCGAGCCTCGATCTCGTAGGAGCGCTTGTCCGCCAGGTCGGTCACGGTGGCGATGACGCCGCCGCCCACCTCCTGGAGCCCGGTCAGCTCGTGGAAGAAGCGGATGCGGCCGGGCGCCAGCTCCTCGGCCCGCGCCTTCATCAGCGGCTCGAGGCGGATCTGGGGCAGGTTGGTCGTGAGCTTGGGGCTGGCGGCGACCCAGTCGGCGTCTTCTCCTCCGCCGCCCCAGGTCTCCTGCGCGAACAGGACGCGACCGGCGTCGGGGTGACCCGCGAAGCCGGCATAGAAGCACGTGCGCCGGAGCTGCTCTGGCGGGGTGCCCACAGCGTAGATGGCGTCGGCCACGCCGCAGTCGCTGAGGATCTCCATCGCGCGCTGGCCGAGGACGTGCGCCTTGGGGAGTACCGACGTTTCAGGGAGAGCGCTCACCAGCTGGTGGTCGATCTCCATCTTCGAGAGGAGCATCGAAGCCGTGAGACCCGCCCCGCCACCCCCGACGATGAGCACGTCGGTTGTCAACCTCTGCAGCTTGGAGTCCTGTGGCACTGAGTCCCTCCTGCCGTGTTCGTCCCCGCACATCGCCCGAGGAGCCCTCGGCGCTTCAGAATATCTATGTTACAACATTCATTGTTCCAACATGAATTGCCGAGTGACCCATGAGGTGCAACTCCTCGTCGCTGGAGCTGCGACCGGCAGGTCACGCATTTAGACGGCAACTCCAGGGAGGTCCGTGATGGACCGGGCCTTCGAGAGGGAGCTATTCGCGAACTGCAACGGTGCGGCCCGAGGTCGAGCGGATCGGGTGTCCTCCCGGTTCACGGAGGGTTCGAACACCGACATGTGCCTCGGATAGCGAGCAGATGGCAGCGTCTCCATCTTCGCCACTGTCACACCTCGGCAGGGCTCCCCGAGGGCCTCGGTCATCCATTCGGGTGTCAGGCCAAACTGTGATTCAGGGAACAGGGGTCGACCATCCATGGTCGACTCACTCTGTTCTCCCCTGTTTGGATTAACCTCGAAGGCACCGCTCGCGACGGAGTCCGCCGCCCGGCGGCAGTCCAGGCAGGCACGCCAGGGCCGCCGGCATCGATATCTGGAGGAACGGTGACCGTCCGATCCATCGCCCGCCGCCTGGTGTTCGCCCTCCTGGCGGGCGGTGCGCTGATCATCACCGGCTGTTCGAGTTCACCCTCGGCAGCGCCTCCGCCATCGACGAAGCCGGAGCCGCCGACGTCGGTTGCCTCCCCAGGAGCAAGCATTCCGTTCCACCTGGCCGACAACGCCCGAGCCGACGTGTCGACGAGTCCCTGTGTTCAGACGCCGGCGGGGTGGGTGCTGAAGGGGACCGTGAAGAATTCAACCAAAGAGCCCGAGCGATTCCAGATCGTCGTCGATTTCGTGACGCAAGCGGGGTCGACGGTACTGGCCACCACCGTCCTCAACGTTCCGACTGTCGCCCCTGGCAGCACCGCGGGCTGGGCGGCAACCGGGGCGCAAGGAAAGCCGGACGTCAACTGTCTTGTCCGCTTGGCACAGTCGATCTGAGCGCCGGCACTGCGGTTCCGCTGAGGACTGGACCCCGAGGAAGGTCTCCAACGTCGCGGAAAACGCCAGCTCAGCGGTTGACGAGGACTTGCTCGGGTCGATCGCGCACCCTCGCTGGCGTCTCTGATGCGCCCCCGTCACGGCGTGCGCCTGCTCGACCGGGAAAGGCCAGCCATCCGAGCAGGCACAACTGAGCGACCAGGATCAACTCGTGTGACCACATTCCCTGGACCGCGAAGTGCAGCCACCAGGTCAGCCAGATCGCGAGTGCGCAGACCGATGCCAACCTCCACCAGGGAAGCCGAGCCGCACTGACGGGCGCCAACGCAAGTGTCGGAGCTAGGAAATAGGGGAACAGTTCGGGTTCGAACACCCTGAGGGCGAAGAGCATCGCCACGGTCCAGACGACCAGGGCAGCCCCCCGCCTACGGCTCGATGGCAGGAGCCGCGCCAAGGCGAATGCCGCTGGGATGGCGGCGAAGGCGACCGCCAAGCGGATATAGGCGGCCACGCCAGGATCGAGTCTCCAGGTCGGGCTGATGTACCCGAAGACGTCGTAGACCTGCTGGTGCAGCAGCTGCGGCACGGTCGCCCCCGGATCCGAGATCACCGGGACGATCAGGAAGAACAGGGGCACCGCGACAATGGGACCGAGGGCAGTGAGCCATTGCCGGCGCTTGAGGAAGATGAAGGCAATTGGAATCCCCAAGAAGGCGAAGGGCTGGAAGGCGAGTGCTACGCCCAGCCACCAGCCGGTGGCGCGCGGCCGATCGTCGAAGGCGGCAGCGATCCCGTAGAGCATCGCCCCCAAGGCGATGAGGTCTTCGGGGTGACCGCTCGAGGGGATCGGTGGCAGGGTGATCGCCAGAACGCCGAGAACGGTCAGGCGGCGACGAATGTCAGTGACTCCCATGCCGTTGAGCCACCGGTCGCATGCACAGATCGGTAGAGCCATTTCGCCCAGGAAGAGGGGTCCTGCCACCCAGTATGCCGTCGGGTACAGGACGGCACTCGGATACGGGAAGTGCAGGCCGAAGGCCAGTCGGGCGATCGGAGCTGTGACCACCTGCAATGCAGGGGCGGTCTCGAGGGTCCGGTCGAGGGCGTAGAGGTGCCCGTATCCGCCGGCGAAGGTCGTATAGGCCGCGTCCGCCCAGTTCTGCCAGAAATCTCCGAATGACGCGACCCCAAACCATTCGCCGAACCCACGGGTGATCGTGGATTCCAACATGGTGAAGGCCATCGCACCGATGACCGCCGCGGCCGAAACTGCGAGAGCCAGTTTCCGGCGGCCGAACGCCTCGGCGACTGCGGCGAAGGGTCCTCGCCAGCTCCCACGCCGACGGACGCACCCGACAATTCCTGCGGCAAGAGCAACCAAGAGGCAGATCCAGACGAGGAGCAGTTCGAGATCGACCCCGCCGCCCGAGACGGGAACGCCTCCCGACGGGAGAGCTTCGTATTGCAGATGCGCAGGGGGCACGGTCGCGAGGGGGTCGATGCGCGTCTCCGATCGCGAGGTGACCTCGATGAGAGCGACGACGTTCCCCCGGATGAACGCGGCTACAGCGGCTCCCTTGACCGATGCGCTCGGTCGGTATTCGCAATGTCCCGACACCGCGCCAGGGATCCCGGTGATTCGGGTCGGTTGCCCGACGGGTACGCCGCCAGAGGACGAGCAAAGATCGGCGACGTCTTCGATCGGGTTCGAGAGGCGGACCGTGGACAGGGAGCTCGACGAGACGAGTGTGATCAGCAAGCCGTATTGGTGGGTGACCCATTCCCATTGTGCAGCGGCCACATTCGTGGTCGCCGAATTGCCAGCCAGGCGCCGGGCGTTTCGACGCAAGGAGTCGACGTACGACTGGCTGTTTGCTGCCGGAATCGCCTGCCAGTCCACGCCGGGGTTCTGCGTCATGAACGGCACGAGCAACGGGTCGCCGGCGGCGACGGCGCCGCAATCCGGCGGACAACGCGGGACGGATGCCGTGGGGGTGGCGACAGCGGTCGCAGCGGTCGCAGCGGTGGCTGGTGACGCTGTCACCGTGATGACCGCGAGCGGCAGCAGGGTCCCCGCCACGCAGAGCACGCCCGTGAGCACGGCCACGAATCGAATAGGTCGGCTCGTTGCACCGGTCGGCTTGGGCACCGCCATCCATTGCACGCTATACCCGACGGCGCAGCGACCGTCGAGGGGACGAGGTCGGGCACAGCGAGTGTCCAAATCCCTCAACAACTTCATTTTGGGGATGCCACGCCAGATCCGGTCGGTTAGGTTGATCCACCGTCGGGCACCCGCCCCAAGCTGCCGGGTCGCGCAGACAGCCCGACGAGGGGGGATGTGGGTGCTCGTGGCACAGCGGCTCTGCGGACGGAGAGGGCCTGGTCATACCGGCGGGTCACCCTCGCGGTCCTGAGGTGACATTCGCCATCCAGAGAGAACGAACCGCGGAGGGATTCTTCGTGCGATTGAGTGGGGATCTCAACGCGCGCATGGCCGCTGCCGTGGTCGAGGCGATCACCTCGACGCCCGATCTGTCGGTCGTCATTGATCTCACCGAGCTGACCTCGTTCGACGAGGACGGATTGCGTTCCCTCGACGAGGCAAGCGATCGCCTTGCCCGTGACGGGAGGATCGTGACCATCGTCGGGGCCCGCGACGCAGTGACGGGTGCCGGTCGATCGCCTGAGGCAACGCCGGCCAACGAGCCCGTCGACCGTCCACGACCCGGGGTCAGACCTGCCCGTCATTGAGCAAGCCGATGGCCGCGGATCTGTCGTTGACCTGGAGCTTGCGGAGGATCGCCGAAACGTGGGAGCGCACGGTTGTGGCTGACACGAACAAACGTTCGGCGATCTCAGCGGTCGTCGAACCCGAGCGCATCAGCTCCAAGACATCCCATTCACGGGGAGTGAGTAGGACCGCCCGATCGCTGGGCAGGTTGACCCGATAGCGCTCCCGACCGCGGAACTCGTCGATCAGCCGAGCGACGAGATTGTCCGGCAGGCTCGCTTGGCCGTTCATGACCCGGTCCAGGGCGTCGGGCAGTTCGCCCTCGTCCATCCCCTTCAGCAAGTAACCCTTCGCCCCCGCCCGCAAGGCATCGAAGAGATCGTTGTCGGTTCGCGAAACGGTCAGCATGACGACGGCCGTCTCGGGTAGATCAGCCTTGATCTGGGCAGCGGCCGCGATGCCATTCCCGGGCATTCGGATGTCCAGCAGGCAGATATCGGGCTTCTCGCTGCGTGCAGCTGCGACGGCGGCCGATGCGTCGGGAACGTCGGCGCAGACTTCGAACCGTCCGGAATCCTCGAGCACCCTCCGGACCTCTGCCCGCGCCCGGACATAATCATCAGCGATGAGGACCCGGTATTTCGTCATGCGGGCAGCCTCACTTCGACGCGCGTCCCGACTCCGAGCTGAGAACTGACCTCGAAGCTTCCGCCGATCAACGCACAGCGCTCCTCCATGAAGGTCAGGCCGAACCCGGCTGACTCGTGCTCTCGGGTCTCGTCGAATCCCTGACCATCGTCTGCGATCAGCAGCTTGATGAGGTCGCCGTCCTGTACGAGCCTCAGGGTGACGGACGACGCCTGACCGTGGCGGGCCGCGTTGGTGATGGCCTCCCTGACGATCCTGAGAAGGTTCTCGGTCACCTCGCCGTCCAGCACGATGCTGTCGTAGATGTCCACGTGAGCGGTCATACCGTGCCTGGCCACGAGTTCCTCGACGGTCTGGCCGATCGAGACACGGAGCGTTTCGGGAGTCTCCGAGAGCATCACGATTGCCCGGCGAGCCTCGTCGAGGGCGCGGTCGGACGCGTCGGCAAGCTGTTGGATCGTCTGTGGCGCGACTCCTGCGAGGTTCGAAGGCGTCGCCTTGCTGGCGATGAACGCCAACTCCTGGGCGAGGCCGTCGTGCAGCTCACGAGCGATCCGTCGGCGATCCTCTCGGGTCGCGAGCTCTTCGAGCTGCTCGTGTGCGAACCAATTGGACAATGCCAGCTCGACGAGGCGCCCGAGGCTGACCAGCTGGTCGACGCTCGTCGTGGGTATCGGCTCCCTTCTGGTGGCGACACCGAGCAACCCTTGGAGCTCCCCATTTGGCGCGATCGGGACCCACGTGGCGTACTTGACGTTCTCCTCGTCGCCAGCCGTGCGTCCGTTGGTGGATGTGCTCACATGCTCGACAACCACCCCCGAGGCGACGGCGCCCGTTCGTATCGCCTGCTCGACGATGGGATCGCGAGGGGCGGGCCACCCGATGTCGATTGCTGGCGCCGAATCGTCCATTTGGTCGAACTGGGAATCGACGGAGACCCGGCCGTCTTCGATCCTGAGGAACGCAGCCCGACGCCACGTGCTCCCGGGTGAGGAACCGACCGTTGCGGCGAGCTCCACCGCAAGGCGCTTGATAGATGTCGGATCGGTCAGCACCGCAAGACGACCGGCCATCTCGTTGATGGCCTGGGCATCCTTCAGCAGGAGCTTCGCCCGCTCCCTCGATCGGACGAGCGGCTCGCGCAACGTGATGATTGCGAACGAGATCACGACGGACATGCCCAGGTAGAGCGCCGCTCGACGAACCGTGGTCGTGACCGATTGATCGGAGAAGAGGCTGATACAGACCGATCCGATCGCGACCGCGACGATCGTGGTGCCGGATTCGATGCGGGACCCCAAGAGGGCAACGCCCACGATCGGAAGGAACAGGAGCAGACCGAATCCAGAGTTCTCGTTGCCAGCAATGGTGAGGCAGCATGCCGATGCGACGTAGACCAGAGCTGGGCCCAGGATCGAGCGGGGGTGGCTCTTCCAGAAGATGACCGGAAGGCTCAGGAACAGCCCGGTGCTGATCCAGAAGAAGACCGGACGGGACATGCTCCCCGGCAGGAGGACGCTGACCTGAACCAGGTCGATGAGGATGAGGATCGGGAGCACCTCTCGCCACGACGGTGCCGACGGTCGCGATGAAACCCGTCCAGGGGGTGCCTTGGGCCCGCGTGCCGGCGGCTTCTGAGCTTCCGTCGCCGGGCCAGACCCGGACTGATCAGCGAGTTCCTGCGTCACCCGCCCCCCCAATCGAACTGCCGTACGGCCCAGAACCGTAGCCCTGGTGCGTCCTTGTGGCAACGAGAAGGCGTTTGTCGTGGTCGCCAGCTCGTGTCCAATTCCGTCAACAACCGTATTTTGATGATGCAATTTGGCGCCGGATGTGTCTCAATGAGCGCTGGCCCATTCTTTGGGGTGAACGCTTCTACGTTCGGCGGAGCTTCACGTCATCGACGAGTCTTGGCTTCGAATCTGAGTAGCGGCACCAGCACTGCCTGGGGATGGGGGATCAATGTTTTCCGACGAGCTCTTCTCTGACGACTCTGGCGCGGCCGAGGGTAGGCGCAGCGCCGGCCGCTCTCGCCGGCCGGCGGGCCGGAAGCTCGGCATCAAAGGTTTCGGTCGACTGGCATTCGGTCTCGTCCTCCTGCTCGGTACTTTCGCCGGCATCAGCGTCGAGGCGGGGTTGACCGCCAGTCCGGCCTTTGCCGCCGGCACATACACATGGACGACGCCAGCTACCGGTGGGACGTCCGTGACCTGGTACACCGGGGTGGCCAACAGCCAAAACATCGTGGCCTACGGCGTGAGCGGTGTGAGCGGGACGAGTGCGTATCCGGCGTCCATCACGCTCACCTCCGGCAGCCTGCCCCCGGGTACGACCGAGGCGACGTCGACCACGAGCAGCCCGGTTTGTACGCAGAGCACCTCGGGCTCGGGTACCACCGAGCACTACATCCTCACCTGTCCGATTTCCGACACGCCGACACCCGCGCAGACCGGCAGCTACCCGGTCACCTTCACGGTCAACCCTGGCACCGCCGGCGGCACCGCCGTGACCTCCGGGACCGACACCATCACGGTCTCCAACACCACCCAGGCCTGCATCTCTCCAGCTTCGGGCGGCACCGCCACGACCATGGCCCCCGGGTTCGCCAACACCTACACCGTGCAGTGTGAGAACGAGACCCACATCTCTGGCCAGGCCCTGTACCCGAGCTCGATCAGCATCGCTTCGGGCGGCCTCCCGGCCGATGCCAACCAGACGTTCGCCATGACGACCTCGAGTTCACCCGCTTGCACCCAGAGCACCTCCGGGTCGGGTACCACCGAGGAGTACATCCTCAACTGCGCCCTCACGGCCACCCCCACCGCGGCCGACCTGGGTAGTTACCCGATGACGTTCACCTCCACCGTCGACGGGGTCACGCTGACCTCGGGGACCCTCACCGTGGCGGTAGCCCCGGAGACCGCGGCCTGCACGGCGCCGGCCTCGGGCGGCACGGCGACGACGTTCAACTCGTCAATCGGGGGCACCAACAACTCCTATTCGGTGGTCTGTTACGGCACCGGCACACTTGCAGCGACCTACCCCACATCGATCACCGAGACGGGAACGCTGCCGAGCGACATCGTCGAGGCCACCTCGACCGCGAGTTCACCCGCGTGCACCCAGAGCACCTCCGGCTCAGGTCTGACAGAGCACTACATCCTCACCTGCCCGGTCACCGAGAACGCGGTGCCCGCAGACAACGGCTCCTACACGGCCAACTTCATGGCCACCGACTCCAACGACAGCGCCACCGTGACCTCGGGTACCTGGTCCCTGACCGTGACCGGTCCGTCCGATGTCTGCACGGCACCGGCCTCGGGCGGCACGGCGACCACCTTCAAGGTCGGGATCGCCAACACCTACTCGGTCAGCTGTTACGGCACCGGGTTCGGCTCGGCCAACGCTGGGAACTACCCGACCATCTCGCTCAACACCGGTACTCTGCCCTCGGACGCCAACTTCTTCCCCACCACCGGGACACCGGCCTGCACACAGTCGACGTCGGGATCGGGCCTCACCGAGCAATACATCGAATCCTGTAACGTCACCGAGACTCCGACCGCCTCCGACGTCGGCTCCTACCCGGTGACCTTCGCGGCCACCCCCGGGGTCAACGGCGGGACCTCGGTGGTCTCGGGTACCTGGACGTTGACCGTGGCTGGCATCACCCCGACCTGCATCGACCCGGCCTCGGGTGGGACGTCGACGACGTTCTACACGGGTACCACGGGTTCCTACACGGTCGAGTGCGAGGCCCAGAGCGGGGTCTCCGGCGTGACGGCGTATCCGTCCTCGATCGCCATCGCCAGTGGCGCCCTTCCCGGTGACGCGGGCGAGAACTTCTTCTCGTCGACCGGATCGCCGGCCTGCACCACCGGGACCTCCGGCTCTGGTGCGACAGAGGAGTACATCCTCGAGTGTGCCCTGACCGCCAACCCGACCGTCGCCGACGCCGGTAGCTATCCGTTCACGTTCACGGCGACCGGTCCGGGTGGAGCCGGTACGGCAACCTCGGGCACGCTGACGGTCACCGTCAGCCCACCGACCACGACGTGCTCGACGCCGGCCGCCGGAGGCACATCCGCCTCGTGGGTGGACGGGACCGCCGAGACAGAGACGATCATCTGCTACAGCCAGGGCTTCTCCACCGCCAACGCCGGCAACTACCCGTCGGCCATCACCCTCAACTCCGGCACCTTGCCCTCGGACGCAACGGAGGCGACGTCCCTGACCAGTTCCCCGGCCTGCACGACGGCCACCTCCGGCTCCGGGGTGACCGAGGAGTACGAGCTCGAGTGCGCGGTCAAGGACACGCCGGTCTACGCCGACAACGGCACCTACCACGCGACCTTTCTCGCCACCGGTGGTGCGAACGGGGCACCCAATACCGTGTCGGGCACCCTGACCGTCACGATCTCCCAGCCGGCACCTGAGTGGTATACAACCGGTACGACCGACGGTAACTACGACTCGGTCCTCAAAGGCGTCCCGTTCTGCTACGACCTCGAGGTCAGCGCCGGCCAGCAAGGCCCGACGGGCACGAACCCCGGATCCGCCGGTTCCCTGCCCTTGACCAGCCTCACCGCGGGCACCACTCCGTCGGGTGTGACCAACTACCAGATCAAGAACATCAACCTGACAACCGGTACCGCCCAGCTCTGCGGCACGAACAACAACAACGCGGCCAGCGCGCCGGTGACCATGGCACCGGTGGCGACCAACACGGGTGGTTCGGCCACCGACAGCATCCCGCTGTGGTCGCAGAACGAATGCACGTGGACGGCGAGCAGCGGCACTTCTGTCTCCATGTTCGACACGAACCAGGACCTCGAACAGGCCGGAACGCAGTCGGCCTTCGGACAGCCCATCTCCAGCGGTGAGCAGCTTGGAGGGTCGAGCGGCGGAACCGAGAACTATCCGACGTGCACCGGCGGGGTCGGAGTCTCCGCGTCGGGTGGTCTGGGCGACGCCTGGACCATGAACTCGGCGAACCCACTGCCAACGCCCACCGATAGCAACCCCTCGGCGGCCCTGGGCGATCTGCCATCGTCAAATCTGGACCTGGCCAGCGCCGACAGCACCACGAACTACATCGGCGGCTGCTGGGGAGGAACCAACATCCTGGCGTCGACCAGCACCACCTCATTCGGAGGCGGGTCGTCGACTGCCCACATGACTCTGCCCAGCTCGTGGTCGAACGGTGGGGATTGTGCCTACGGATCTCTCGGCTCGAACTCGGCCGGGGGTAACACCGACACGCTTGGAGGAACCAACGGCGGACAACCCGCCACGGGTGATGCCAACTGCCCACCGGATCAGGCCGACGTCAATGCCGGTTACGTGAGTTGTGCCGTCATCGTCTCATCGGGCAACGACGAGAACGGTTCGGTCAACTACTCGACCATGGACGTCTTCTTCAACGGACAGCCGGTGCCCCAAACCCCGACGGCGACCCTCTCCAGCGGCAATGTGTTCCCGGGGGACACCATTTCGGTCACCGGTGGAACCAATTGGTGGGGCAGCCCCAACGGGGCACCCGATCCCAATCCGACGGCTGACTTCCAGAACAGCGCCAGCGACTTCTACTCGGTCGGGGCACCGAGCGTGTACATCGGCACCAGCCGGGCGACCGCCGTGCCCGTGGTCAACTCGACGATCTCCATCGGAGGCAACAGCTACGCCTGCACTGGGGCCGAGTCGACCACCGTCGGACCCAACCCCTGTGCGCTCGCGGTGGGATATCCGACGGGCACCTTCCAGATACCCAGCAGCCTTGCACCTGGCGCCTACAACCTCTACATCGACGAGTCGAACACCACCCCGCTCCCGGGCAACGGACCCAATGACTCCTACCAGACGGCGACGGGCAGGAACCTGGGCACGGTCGAGGCAACCACGCCGATCAACGTGGAAGGCCCGGTGGTGGTCAAGACTGCGACCACGGCCTATCCGGACGGCGGCTACTCGGTGGCCGGCGACCAGATCGGCTACAGCTACGCCGTCACGAACAACGGACCCGGCACTCTGACCAACATCACGGTCAGTGACAACAAGATCCCGAGCGGGGACATCAACTGCCCGAGCTCCTCCCTGGCCAGTGGCGCATCGGAGACCTGCACCGCCACCTACACGGTGACACAGGCCGACGTGGACGCCGGATCGGTCACCAACACCGCCACCGTCAGCGGCACCTCGCCGTCCGAAGGCACGGTGACCTCGGCCTCCTCGTCGGTCACGGTACTTGCGTCGGATGCCACCTCCAGCCTGAGCCTGACCAAGTCGACCACCTCGACGGGGTTCGGAACTGCCGGTGACACCATCCCCTACAGCTACATGGTCACCAACACCGGTACGACCACTGAGTCGAACATCGCGGTCTCGGACAACCTGGTCGCCACGGTCACCTGCCCGGACTCGACGCTCGCCCCCGGTGCCTCGGAGACCTGCACCGGCACCTACACGGTGACCCAGGCCGACGTCGACACCGGATCCGTGACCAACACGGCGACGGCCAGCGGCACCAACCCGATAGGTACCGCGGTGACGTCGGCCTCCTCGTCGGTCACGGTCGAGGCGTCGAATGCGACCTCCACGCTGAGCCTGACCAAGTCGACCACCTCGACGGGGTACGGAGCTACCGGTGACACCATCCCCTACAGCTACTTGGTCACCAACACCGGAACCACCACCGAGTCGAACATCGCGGTCTCGGACAACAAGGTCGCCACGGTCACCTGCCCGGACTCGACGCTCGCCCCCGGTGCCCCGGAGACCTGCACCGGCACCTACACGGTGACCCAGGCCGACGTCGACACCGGATCGGTGACCAACACGGCGACCGCCGGTGGCACCAACCCGCAGGGTACGACGGTGACCTCGGCCTCCTCGTCGGTCACGGTGGAGGCGTCCAATACCACCTCCAGCCTCAACCTCATCAAGTCGAGCACCTCGACGGGGTACGGAGCTACCGGTGACACCATCGCTTACAACTACTTGGTCACCAACACCGGGACGACCACCGAGTCGAACATCGCGGTGTCGGACAACCTGGTCGCCACGGTCAAGTGCCCGGACTCGACGCTCGCCCCCGGTGCCTCGGAGACCTGCACCGGCACCTACACGGTGACCCAGGCCGACGTCGATGCCGGATCCGTGACCAACACGGCGACGGCCGGCGGCACCAACCCGCAGGGTACGACGGTCACCTCGGCCTCCTCGTCGGTCACGGTGGAAACGTCGAATACCACCTCCAGCCTGAGCCTCATCAAGTCGACCGCCTCGAGGGGGTTCGCGGCCGCTGGTAACACCATCCCCTACAGCTACTTGATCGACAACACCGGAACGACCACCGAGTCGAACATCGCAGTCTCGGACAACCTGATCAGCACGATCACCTGTCCGGACTCGTCGCTGGCCGGCGGCGCATCGGAGACCTGCACCGGGACCTACACGGTGACCCAGGCCGACGTCGATGCCGGGTCCGTGACCAACACGGCGACGGCCAGCGGCACCAACCCGGATGGCACGACGGTGACCTCAACTCCGTATTCCATCACCTTGTTGGCATCGGGAGCTACGAGCAGCCTGAGCCTGACCAAGTCGACCACCTCGACCGGGTACGCCATGGCTGGCGACACCATCCACTACAGCTACCTGGTGACCAACACCGGGACGACCACCGAGTCGAACATCGCGGTCTCGGACAACAAGGTCGCCACGGTCACCTGCCCGGATTCGACGTTGGCCCCCGGTGCCTCGGAGACCTGCACCGGCACCTACATGGTGACCCAGGCCGACGTCGATGCCGGATCCGTGACCAACACGGCGACGGCATCGGCCACCGATCCTCATGGTGACTCGATAACCGGGGAATCGTCGCTCACGGTGGAGGCGTCGAATGCCACCTCCAGCCTGAGCCTGACCAAGTCGACCACCTCGACCGGGTACGCCATGGCTGGCGACACCATCCACTACAGCTACCTGGTCACCAACACCGGAACGACCACCGAGTCGAACATCGCGGTCTCGGACAACCTGGTCGCAACCGTCACCTGCCCGGATTCGACGTTGGCCCCCGGTGCCTCGGAGACCTGCACCGGCACCTACACGGTGACCCAGGCCGACGTCGATGCCGGATCCGTGACCAACACGGCGACGGCCGGTGGCACCAACCCGCAGGGTACGACGGTGACCTCGGCCTCCTCGTCGGTCACGGTGGAGGCGTCCAATACCACCTCCAGCCTGACGCTGACCAAGTCGACCACCTCGACAGGGTACGGAGCTACCGGTGACACCATCCACTACAGCTACCTGGTCACCAACACCGGGACGACCACCGAGTCGAACATCGCGGTCTCGGACAACAAGGTCGCCGCGATCACCTGCCCGGATTCGACGTTGGTCCCCGGCGCATCGGAGACCTGCACCGGCACGTACAAGGTGACCCAGGCCGACGTGAACAGCGGATCGGTGACCAACACGGCGACCGCCCGAGGCACAAACCCGCAGGACACTGCGGTCACCTCGGCCTCCTCGTCGGTCACGGTGCACGCAGCGGGAGCGACGAGCAGCTTGGGCCTGGCCATCGCGGTGTCGCCGGGTGGGTTCTCCGCTGCTGGTCAGGTTCTGACCTACTCGCTCACGCTGACCAATACGGGCACCGAGACGCTCACTCACATGAATGGTCACAGCAGCACGCTGCCGACCGGCGTGAAATGCCCGCTGCCTCCGTTCACGCTTGGGCCAGGCGCAAAGGTCGTCTGCACGGAGACCTACACGACGACCTCTGCCAACGTGACCGCCGGATCGGTGACCAACACTGCGACGGCCAGCGCCAAGAATCCGCAGAACACGGCGGTGACGTCTGCATCCGCCACCGTGATCGCCCGGTTGGTTCCAAAGAGCTTGGCCTGCACCAGGGTCGTGGGGAGCGAAAACTCTACGGTCACCATCTCGGGGTGCAACGTGCCAACGGCGGACAAGCTGACGTACGCGTCCGCTTCGGCTCCAAAGGGTGTGGCTCTGGCCACCGGGGGTACGGTGACCTGGTCGTCGAGCAGGAAGACCACGATCTTCGCGATCACGAAGGTGGTGGCGGGCGGCACGGCCTGCACCACGGTCCCCGGGACATCGGAGATCGTGGCCACTGGGTCGGTCACCGGCGGTACGGCTGCGCCGGCAATCACTTCGAACGGCCAGTTGGTCTCGGTCTCGATCTGCCTCAACACGACCAACCATGCGATCACCATCGCACCGGGAACGACCGCCCAGCTGTAAACGCTCCGGGGAGGGCGCACTCGTATTCGGCGGAAGCGCCAGCTACAGCCACGGGAGGCGATCCTCTCGTGGCTGTAGCCGCGTGAAAGCACGTCGACCAGAAGGCCCTGCTGTTCGGCTCGGCCGGCGCCGTGACATTCGCCCCCAGTTCGTCATTCCGACAACACCGTGGAGGTCATGCGACTATGTTCGAACCCCTTGCCGAACGCGCAAGAACGGGTCAACTCCACGCGACGTTCACTACGAAGAGATCAAGTAGCAGCATCACGCTGGCGATCGCCAACGTGGCGAGTACCAGCCCTGGGTAGCGATGCGTCGATTCGCCGGACGACGGCTTAGTTACGGCATTCGGATTTGGGATCGCCCTCTACTCGACATAGCGGTCCCGCGGCAAGGTGTTAGATTGCGCAAACGTCATTTGGCGATGAAGCGGTGGATGGCCTCGTTGGCGTGGTCCTGAAAAGACGGGTTGGCCAAGTCCGGGAAGATCTCCGCTTGGTCGACCATGGGCCCCTTCAACTTGCCGGCCGCGCTGGCGTAGAACACGCCAGTCGAAAGCTTCGGGTCGGTGACACCGTCGACGAGTCGCTTCGAGCCCACGTCAAGTTCGTGGGAAATACCGAGGTGGGGCATGATGTGTTTGGCCGCAAAGCGTAGCGGTGGCGCCGCGCCGGCGGCAGCTTCGGTGCCCGTGGTGTTGCCGGGGCTCACAGTGATAAAGCGGAGGTCGGGGTATTGGCGCGCCAGGTGGGCCATCCATAAAGCTCCGATGTACTTGACCTGACCAAAGGCGAGGTTCTGATCATATTTTTTGTCAGCGAAGTAGCTGCCGTCGATGACGGTAGTGAGTTCATCGGTAGAGGTTGAGACGAAGGTTGGCCGTTTGAACCCCAACTTCGGAATTCCCCTGGCTGCTTCACTTGCGGCGAACACCGCTACCTCGCTAAGTCGGTTCTGGGTCAGGAGCCCTTCGAGGAGAACGGCGTGACCGAGAACGTTCGTTGCGAACAGTTTGGTGGCCCCGTCAGCGGTCAATTCCATCAAGGTCTCGTTGCCGATTACACCAGCGTTCATGACCACCGCGTCGAGGGATCCGCTGATGGCCGCTAGGCCTGCGCGGACCGAACCAAGATCGGCGACGTCCATGAGAATGATGTCGAAGATATCTCGGCCAGTCACGGCTTCGAGATCGGCCTTTGCCTGTGTCGCCCGATCTTGGTTCCGACATGCCAGGTAGATCCGCGCGAACTCAGGACGTAATGCCAGTTGCCGGGCCACTTCCTTGCCGATCCCGACGTTGGCGCCCGTAATGAGCACCGTCTTTCCATGAAGCGCGCTCATTTGGAGTCCCCCTCGTCCTCCGTGGGCGTAGGGAGGCCGTCGAGCAAACTGAAACGGGCATCCATCGCGAGACCTCGGGCTTCGATCAGCTGCTGATACTCAGGCGAGTTGTACCACCTGAGTGCCGTCTCATGATCTGGAAACTGCACGATCACCCCTGAGGAGAGCCCGGTTTCGCCATCGAGGATCTCCCAGTTGCTATTGGCGAGAATTTCAGCTCCGTACTCTTTAGCGGTCTTTCCAGCGTTGCCGGCGTACTTCTCACGGTAAACATCTGGGTGATTAACTGTGAATTCGACAATTACATATGTACTCAAGTGGACACTCCCTAGTTGTCAGTTGTCAGTTGTCAGTTGTCAGTTGTCAGTTGTCAGTTGTTATTGGCTTCCTGGGTCTTCGCTCTCAAACGTCACTGCCGACAGCGTCACGTGGCGACCCGGCCTCCATCGACTGCAAGAGTGACGCCGTGGACGAAGCTGGCATCGTCACTGGCAAGAAAGACGATTGCGGAAGCGAGCTCCTCTGGCTGGGCGACGCGACCTGCTGGTGCGAGTGCTGCGAGCTGATTCACCATCTCCTCGGGGACCGCTTCCATCATGCGGGTGCGCGTCGGGCCGGGGGCAACGGCGTTGACCCGAACACCACTCGGACCGTATTCGGCTGCCCAGGTCTTCGTCAGCAGCTCGAGAGCCGCTCGGCTGGCGCCGTACAGGGCCATGCCGGCCTGTCCAAAGCTCGCGACCATGGTGGAGATGTTGACGATCGAACCCCATCCACGTTCGGCCATGGCTGGCGCCAGTGACGCAACGAGGAAGAACGGAACCTTGACGTTCAGTGCAAAGGTCTCGTCGAACTGAGCCTCGGTGGCTGCGTTGCTCGGTCCAAGCAAGGCGACACCAGCGTTGTTGACGAGGATGTCGACGTGACCGCCACCTGCCTCAGTGGCCCACTCGACCAGGTCCTGTGCCGACTTCAGATCGCTCAACGTTGTGAGCTTGAACAATGCGCTACCGCCGCTGCCTTCGATCTCGGCGACCACGTCCTTGGCTCGTTGTTCGTTGCGTCCGACGATCAGTACTTGAGTGCCGCGGGCGGCCAAGGCGGTGGCCGTGGCCTTGCCGATTCCGCTCGTCGAGCCCGTTACCAGTGCTGTCTTGCCGCTTAGATCAGTCATGCGTTGTTCTTCCTCTCGTTAAAATGGGTGGCACAACCCACTATGATCCTTGAGGACTGGGTTGTCAAACTCACAATTGCTGTTAGTCTTGGAGCATGGTCAACGAGACGAGTGACCGGCCGAAGCTCACCCCCAAGGGAGCGCGCACCCGGGCACGAATAGTGGAGGAGGCCGCCGCCCTGATCCATGAACGCGGGGTCGCGGGCACCACCTTGGAAGACGTCAAGGTGGCGGCGGAAGTCAGCGGCTCTCAGATGTACCACTACTTTCCCGACAAGAACGAACTCGTGCAGGCGGTCATCGACTACCAGGCCGAGACCATCGTCAATCGCCAGCGGCACACGCTCAGCAGCGCGAACGGAGTCGAAGCCTGGCGGAACATGGTGATCACCGCAGCGAAGCGCACCAAAGCAAAGGGGGGCTGCCAACTTGGCTCGCTCGTTGGTCAACTCGCCGAGAGTGACCCCGAGGCCCGAGCGCTCATCGCGGCAGGGTTCGATCAGTGGGCAGCCGCCATCAGCGATGGGCTGAGATCTCTTCATGCCGACGGGAAACTCCCGCCGGACATCGACCCGGACGACCTCGCCACTACTCTGCTCGCCACGCTCCAAGGGGGACTTCTACTCGCCCAGGTACAGCAGAGTCCCCGTCCGTTCGAGACTGCCGTCAATACCCTTCTCGCCCTTGCCATCGGCAAATGAGCCCAAGCCAGGATCAATCTCGGCCGTCAGGGCGGTCGTCTCACGGCTCTTGGATGTGGGCTGGCCTCGTCAAGATGATCGGAACCCTGTGATAGCTCCGCTCGTGGGGGAGACGTTCCACTTCGACCTCGATGGGACGGTAATTGCGGGCCGCTTCATCGAAGTAGATCCCCCGCACCGCATGCTGCTGAGATGGGACCGTCAAGGAACCGACACGGCGACTTCGGAACCTACGTTCATTGAGATCACGCTCACACCGACGGATGGTGGCACAAATGTAGAGGTGGAATTCTCCGGTCTAAGTGCTGAGGATGCCGCCTTCTATCCGCAACTCTGGGAGCATTATCTTGACCGGGTCGCAGCTGCCTTGTCTGGCGCCGAATCAGCGCATGGCAACTGAGACAGAAGCCGCCTTCTCAGAGGTCAACCCTCACCTCCACTACGGGAGTCGCGATGCGACGGAGCCGATGCCATCAATGGCCGCCCACTAACGGCGAAACGTCGGGCCACGCGTCGACGGATCGTAGACACGGCAGCGGACCTCATGGTTGAGCGGGGCGTCTTGGCGGTGAGCTTGGATGAGGTGGGACGTGTCACATCCACAAGCAAGTCGCAGATGTATCACTACTTCGCCAGTAAGGACGACCTTGTGGCTGCCGTCGTCACCTGTGTTCGGGACCGGATCCTGGCCTTCCACGGTGACTTCCTCATCGCGGTCGATTCGCTGGAGGGACTGCGAGGCTGGGCGGATCCCCTGTTGCATTCCACCAGCAGGGACCGAGGTGGACCGGCTGTCCCCTCGGCACACTGTCCGGTGAGCTAATGAGTGTGGTCGAGACCGGTCGTCCAGACATCCAGGAAGCCTTCGACGCCTGGCAACTCATCCTGAGGCATACATTGGCGCGACTCCAGGACTCGGGGAACTTGCGAGCGGATGCCGATCCAGAGCGCCTGGCCACAGCGACACTGGCCGCACTGGAAGGTGGTCTGCTCATGTCGAAGGCGCTCCAGGATGAGACGCTCTTACCCTTGCCCTTGATGCCGCACTGGATCACCTGAGGACATTCGCTAGCACCTAAGAGACCATTCGCTATCCGCACCCCACTTTTGCCTAGGAGGGACTGATGGAATCGACAGGAGGTCGGAAGTTCGGAGGGGTCAAGATCCCTCGCGTTGTCATGTTTGAGAGCGATGGGTGGCGCTTTGCTCCTGTTGGAGAGTTTCAGGACAGCGAGGAGGTCCGATGACGACACTCGAGGAAGCGGCAGCACTTGCCAGTCGGGACCACGGATTGGTCGTGATTTCGACGTTGCGGTCTGACGGGACGATCCAGGCGTCCCTTGTCAATGCCGGTGTGATCGCTCACCCAGCCACAGGCGAGACCGTTGTGGGACTGGTCACCGCAGGCCGGATCAAGCTGGCCAACCTCCGCGCCCGTCCCCAAGTGACCGCAATCTTCCGAGACGGTTGGCAGTGGGCAGCAGTAGAAGGGGACGCCGAGCTCGTTGGGCCCGATGATCCCCAGCCGTGGCTTGATGCAGAAGGTCTACGGCAGCTCCGCCGAGAGATCTTCACCGCTGCCGGCGGGGAGCATGACAACTGGGACGAGTACGACCGAACCATGGCCGAAGAACGCCGGGCCGCCGTACTTATCCGGCCAGACCGGATCTACGGCAATGAATCGTCGGTGGACGGCGGGACGCACGCGGCTTCGCAGTAGAGCGAGCGTCAACGGCAACGTGATCAGCGACCCCGACCAGAGTCTGAGCAAACCCTCTTGGAGCCTGACCCGGTCATGTGGACAGGACACCTGATTCGGACGTTCTCCCAGGTCGGCATGGGGTTCGAACAGTGACCTTTTCCTCGGGTGGCGAACGGATGGCAAAAACAGCCATCTACCTGGGAAAACGTTGTTAATCCGACAACGAGTGGAGGTTATGGGACTATGTTCGAACCCCTCCTGGCCAGCTGACCTGGGTAAATGCGGCACGAAAGCCTGACACAGAGCGAGTTCTGGCACCTGATCGCCCCCCGAGAGGGCGGCTCAGGAAGTGATGGGACTATGTTCGAACCCCTGTCGGTGCCGCCGCTGCCGTCAGACAATCCTGTCGACAACCCGAGGCGGGAGCGGGCGCCGGGACGCCTGTATCAGTGGTTGGTCTGAGTGACTGAGAATGTCCAGGTAGTCAGCCCGGATGAGGTTCTTGGAAACGACGCGGTCCCAAGGGTTTCGGAGCTGGGCGACACCGTGGTGGACGGCGTTCGTCTCGCCGAGTGCCTCAGGCGGCCACGCCCATGAGGGTGAACATGTTCTCACTCATCACTTTTGCGACGTTGGCATCAATCAAGGCGCAGGCCAGCTCGGACGTAGCGACCTCTCGGCGCCGCTCCAACGCCAATCGCATGCGTCAACTGTCGACGACGAGGACATTGCAGATGAACTCGACGCGGTGTTGAACGGTAAGCAGTGGGTTACGTCCCGGACCGTCGTGTCCAACTGTGTTTAGCCGAGCCTTTCTTCCAAAGTCATAAGCTGATGCCGAAGTTCGTCAGGGAGTCGCTCACCAAATTGGGCAAAGTGCTCTTCGATAAGTGATATCTCGCTCCGCCAGGCGGAAGCCTCGCCGACAATGAGTTCTGCAAGGGCGGTCGGATCGATCTCCAGTCCGTCGACGTTCAGGTCGTCCTGAATGGGAAGGAAGCCGATCGGCGTATCGGTGGCGCCTACTGTTCCCTCGCACCGATCGAAGATCCACGCCAGGACCCGTGCGTTGTCGCTGTAGCCCGGCCAGAGGAATCGACCGTCGCTGTCCTTCCGGAACCAGTTCACGTAGAACAATTTCGGGAGCAGATCCGGATTCGGTGCTGTCTGTCCGATCCGGAGCCAGTGGTCGAAATAATCAGCCATATTGTACCCGCAGAATGGCAGCATGGCGAAGGGATCGCGGCGAAGGCGCCCGGTCGCACCGGTTGCGGCGGCCGTCGTCTCACTCGCCATGATCGACCCGAGGAACACACCGTGGGCCCAGTCGAACGCCTCGGTGACGAGGGGAACGACCGATGCTCGGCGCCCGCCGAACAGAATTGCGGAGATCGGCACACCGTTTGGGTCCTCCCACTCGGGCGCCATGGTCGGGACCCGAGAGAGTGGGGTGGTGAAGCGGCTATTGGGATGAGCCGCAGGAGTGGTGCTTGCCGGGGTCCAGTCGTCCCCCCGCCAGTCCGTGAGGTGACCCGGTGGCTCGGGGGTTAACCCCTCCCACCACACGTCCCCGTCGTCGGTGAGGGCGACATTGGTGAAGATGGTCCCACCGGAGAGCGCCCGTACGGCGATGGGATTGGTCTCGATCCCCGTGCCCGGTGCCACGCCGAACATCCCGAACTCCGGGTTGATGGCCCGGAGGCGGCCCTCGGCGTCGAACTTCATCCAACAGATGTCGTCCCCGATGGTCTCGGCCTTCCATCCGGGGATGGTGGGTACCACCATGGCCAGGTTGGTCTTGCCGCAAGCGCTCGGGAAGGCAGCGGCGATGAACTTGCTTTCGCTTCGCGGGTTGGTCAACTTGAGGATGAGCATGTGCTCGGCGAGCCACCCCTCGTCCCGGGCCATGGTCGAGGCAATGCGCAGGGCGAAGCACTTCTTACCCAGGAGAGCGTTCCCTCCGTAGCCGGAGCCGTACGAGCAGATCTCCCGGGCCTCGGGGAAGTGCACGATGTACTTGCGTTCGGCGTCACAGGGCCAGGGGACATCCGCTTCTCCCGGAGCCAGAGGCTGTCCCACCGAATGCAGGCATCGAACGAACTCGCCGGTCTCCCCGAGCACGTCGAGAGCGGCGGTGCCCATACGGGTCATGATGCGCATCGAGGCGGCGACATAGGCCGAGTCGGTCAGCTGCACGCCGATATGGGCGATGGGACTGCCGAGCGGACCCATCGAGAACGGGATGACATAGAGGGTCCGACCTCGCATCGCTCCCCGATAGAGGTCGAGCAGCTCCGCTCGCATCACCTCAGGATCGACCCAGTTGTTGGTGGGGCCGGCGTCCTCCGGCTTCTCGCAACAGATGAAGGTCCGGTCCTCCACCCGGGCGACGTCACCCGGGTCGGACCGGCAGAGGAAGCTGTCGGGCCGTAACCCCGGGTTGAGCGGGATGAACGTGCCCGACTTCACCAGGCGCCGGCACTGCTCCTCGTACTGGGCATCCGACCCGTCGCACCACTCCACGCCATCGGGGGTGAGGATGGCCGTCCACTCCTCGACCCACTGAAGGAGCGGTTTGTTCGTGGTGGGCGCTGGCGCCGTCGTGCTCACGTCTTGCCTCCTCCTCGGGGATGTCGCCTCAACCACGGTTCTCTCGGTGCCCGCGCTTTGGCCATAACCGGCACCCGCCGGCAGACATGAAGCTGTCGAAGAGTGTGGTGATTTGACAACTCACATAATCATTGATTGATATATCTGTCAATCATGCGACTCACTGCGCTGGTCCGACGATTGCGGGCCAGGCCCGTCGCCCTGCCCCCGGCCCACCCCGGGCCAACGCAGATCCAAGAGGCAGCCCAGCGCAACCGGGGCTCGCTGCAGCTCCGACACGTGGATGCCGGGTCGTGCAACGGCTGTGAGCTCGAGATCGCCTCGATCTTCTCTCCGGTCTACGACGCCGAGCGCTTCGGCATGCGGCTCGAGGCCTCGCCCCGGCACGCTGACGGTTTGCTGGTCACCGGTCCGGTCACCCGCAATATGGCGGAGCCGCTTCGCAAGACCTTCGAGGCCGTGCCCCGACCGCGGGTGGTGGTGGCACTCGGCGACTGTGCCCGCACCTGCGGGGTGTTCCGCGGTGCCTACGGCGTCGAAGGCGCGGTGGCCGACGTGGTGCCCGTCGATCTCGAGATTCCCGGCTGCCCCCCGGACCCTGAGGCGATCATCACCGCGCTGCGGGGCCTGGCCGGTACATGACCTCCGACTTGCTCGTCGTCACCGCGGTGGTCGGACTATCCGCCGCCGCTGTGGGGGCGATGGCGCCACTGAGGATCAGGATGCACGTCTCGGTAGCACTCACCATCGCCGCCTGCGTCAGTGGATTCGTCATGGCCGCCGAGGTACTCCACACCGGACACCTGGCGGTCGTGGACACCGCAGCATTGCTGCCGCTCAGCGGCCTCTCGATGGTGCTCGACCGGTTCGGTGCCCTGTTCGTCGCCGTCAGCGCCGTCGTCGGGATCTGCGCCTTGGTCTTCCGTCTCGGTTACGACGGTCATGGATTGTCCAGCCGGACGGCGTCGTGCGTCCTTCCGCTGTTCGTCACGACACTCCTACTCGTTCCGACGGCGTCCAACGTGACCACGTTCCTGTTCTTGTGGGAACTGATGGCGGTCACCTCGCTCCTTCTCGTCCTCGTCGACCACCGGCGTCGGTCAGAGGTGGCCTCGGCCGGCCAGTGGTACGCGGTGATGACCCAGTTCGGTGCCGCCGCCCTGCTGGTGGGCCTGGTCCTCCTCGCCACCCATACCGGGAGCCAGTCGTTTGCCGCCATCGCCGCGAGGTCGGCGCACCTACCCGTCTGGGTGCGGGACAGCGCCTTCGTGCTGGCGGTGATCGGGTTCGGGTCGAAGGCCGGCATGGTGCCTCTTCACGTGTGGCTGCCCCGCGCCCACCCTGAAGCTCCGGGTCCGGTGTCCGCGCTCATGTCGGCGGCCATGGTCAACCTCGGGATCTACGGCATCGTGCGGGTCGGCGATGGGCTGCTCGGTGGGGGACCGGCCTGGTGGTGGCTTCTCGTCATGTCCCTCGGCGCCTTGTCGGCACTGTTCGGGTCCCTGCACTCGGCGACCAGCAGCGACCTGAAGCGCCTCCTTGCCTATTCGACCACCGACAACGTCGGACTTATGTTGCTCGGCGTCGGCGCCTCGGGGCTGTTCGCGTCGACCGGGCACAGGGCACTGGCGCTCGTGGCGCTGGTTGCCGCCCTTCTGCACGTGGTCTTCCACGCCGTCTTCAAGGGATCGCTCTTCTTGTCGGCCAGCTCGCTCCAGCAGGCGACCGGTACAAGGGACCTCGACCGGATGGGGGGTCTCCTCCGGCGCATGCCGATGACGGGCACGATCTTCCTCGTCGGCGGTTTGGCCATGGCCGCCATGCCGATGCTCTGCGGCTTCGTGAGCGAATGGCTCCTACTCCAGGCCATGCTGCACGGGCTTCCCTCCTCCGATCCCGCCATCGCCGTGGCCATGCCGATCGGCGTCGGCGCCCTCGCCCTCACCGGGGGACTGACCGCCCTGACCATCGTCAAGGCCGCCGGCATCGGGTTGCTCGGTCAACCCCGGAGCACCGCGGCAGCAGAGGCGCACGAGGTCGGCCGGTCGATGAGGCTCGGAGCCGGCACCCTGGCCACGTTCTGCCTGGTGTTCGGTGTGGCTCCATTCCTGGTGGTCCCGTCCGTGGTCGAGGCCGCCCGCAGCGCCACTCGGACCCGAATCCCCAACCCGCTGGTGGGTGGCTGGCAGGTCGGCCTGGCCGGCGTCCACGGCGCGCTCGCTCCCGGTCTCCTGGCGCTGGCGCTGCTCATTGCCGTCACCCTCATTGCGGGGGCTCGACGTGTGCTCCAACCCGCCGCGGCTCGACGGGCGGTGGCGTGGGGGTGCGGCCGGGAGCTCCAGACGGCAGCCATGGAGTACACGGCCACCTCCTTCGGTGAGCCGCTGACCCGGGTGTTCGAGGACGTGCTCCGGCCGGCCCACGATCTCGACGTGAGCCATGCCGCCGAGTCCCGCTACTACGTCGAGGCGGCCACATTCCACACCTCGCTCGACGACGCCTTCGAGCGACACGCCTACCGCCCCGCCTCTGTGGGCCTTGGGCGGTGGGGAGCCCTGGCCCGGCGGGTGCCGAACGGCAGTATCCATCGGTACCTGGCCTTCGGCCTGGTGTCCCTCGTCGTGGTGCTGGTGGTGGTCGGATGAGGACCGGCTGGCCGACCGCCTCGATGGCGGCGGTCTCGCTGCTGCAGGTGGTGGGAGCACTGGTCGGAGGTCCCCTGCTGGTCGGGCTGATGCGGACTGTGCGCTGCCGCCTGGAAGGCCGGGCTGGCCCCCCGGTTCGCCAACCCCTCCGTGACCTTCGGAAGTTGGCTCGCCGGGAGCGGACCGTGTCCGACGAGACGAGTTGGATCTTCCCCCTGGCCCCGCTGGTGTTGGTCGGCAGCACCGTGGTGGTGGCCGCCATCGCTCCCCTGCTCGCCACCGATCCCGCCTATGGGTGGTCTGCCGACCTCTTCGCTGTCGTCTTCCTCTTGTTGCTCGGTTCGGTCGCCTTGGCGCTCGGGGCCCTCGATTCGGGCACCGCCTTCGGGGGTATGGGGGCCAGCCGGGCCATGACCATCGGGGCCGTGTCCGAGCCGGCGCTGCTGGTCGCCATTCTGGCCCTGTCGGTGCCCGCCCACTCGTCCAATCTGCCCGCAATCGTGAACCGCTCGCTCGCCCATCCCCTGTGGCTCGCCACCCCCGAGCGACTGTTGGCCCTGGTGGCCTTTGTGATCGTGATCGTGGCCGAGAACGGTCGCCTCCCCGTCGACAATCCGAGCACCCATCTCGAGCTGACCATGATCCACGAGGCCATGGTGCTCGAGTACTCGGGCACGGATCTGGCGCTCATCACGCTGGGTGAGTCGATGCGCCTGGTCGTCCTGATCGCGCTGTTCGCCGATCTCTTCGTCCCTTGGGGCATCGCCACGGCACCGGGTCCCGTCCATCTCGCGGTCGGACTGGCGACGACCGTGGTCAAGGTAGCAGCCCTCGGAGCTGGCATCGCCGTCTTCGAGGTGACGGTGGCCAAGCTCCGCCTCTTCCGGGTGCCCGAGCTGTTGGCCGGGGCCTTCGTCCTCTCGGTGCTGGCCGTCCTCTCGGCCCTGGTGGTGGCATGAGCGGGTCACCGTTCACCTCGACCCTCACGCTGGCGGTTGGCGCGGTGCTGGTCTGCGCGGTGGGCGTGGTGTGGCTGAGCTCGGTCCGTTCGGTGATCCGAGTCGTCGCCGTTCAGGGCGTGGCCCTCGGTCTTGTGGTCCTGGTGCTCGGTGTCCACCTGAGCGACCCCGGCTTGATCGCCACCGCTGCCGTCGTCCTGGCGGTGAAGGGCATCGCCATCCCCATCCTGCTGGAGCGGGCCGGCGGCGGGGCCCTCACCCGCGAGACCAGGCCCCTAGTCAATGTTCCTGCCTCCCTGGTCGCCTCCGCGCTCCTCATCGTCCTCGCCTTTGTTGCCGCCCGGGGCGTGGCCCACTTCGTGGGGAGCACCACCGGTGGGCTGGTTCCGGTCGGTGTGGCCACCGCGCTCCTCGGCTATTTCGTGCTCGTCGCTAGGCGCCGGCCCATCTTCCAGATGGTCGGGCTGCTCATGATCGACAACGGGATCGCCATGGTGGCCTTTCTTTGTACGGCTGGCGTTCCCTTCCTCGTCGAGATGGGCGTCTCCCTCGACGTGCTGTTGGGGGTGATCGTCCTCATGGTCCTGGCCCAGCGCCTGCGCTCTGAATTCGGCGACCTCGACCTCGACGAGCTCAGCGAGCTGCACGACTGATGGTCCTCGTCTGCATCCTCGTCCTCCCCCTCCTCGGCGGAGCGGTGATCGCCGCCGGAAGAGGGAGGCCCGGACTCGGGTGGGCCGGCGTCGGCGCCAACGGTGCCGCGCTGGGCCTCGGCATCTGGACGGCCGTGCGGGTGGTCCGGACCGGTCCGCTGACCGGAGCACAGGGCGTGCTCCGGGCTGACGCCCTGAGCGCGTTCATGGTCGTGGTCATCGGTGTCATCGCCCTGTTGGCTTCCTGGATCGGGATCCGCACCGTCGCCCTCGAGCTGGCCAACGGTCAGAGCACACGACGGCGCGCCACCACCTATGGCGTGCTGGTCCAGGCGTTCGTGGCCGCCATGCTGCTTGCCGTTCTCGCCGCCAACGTCGGGGTGCTGTGGGTGGCGGTCGAAGCCACCACCATCGTCACCACCTTCCTGGTCGGCCACCGACGGACCAAGGGAGCGCTGGAAGCCTCGTGGAAGTACATCGTGATCTGCTCGGTGGGCATCGCCTTGGCCTTTCTCGGCACGGTGTTCGTCTACCTGGCCGCGTTGCACGCCGGTGGCCACTCGGCAGACGCCCTCGACTGGACGTCACTCATGGCCCACGCCCGACACCTCGACCCGTCGGTGATGCGGCTGGCCTTCGCACTGCTCGTCCTCGGATATGGGACCAAGGTGGGTCTCGCCCCGATGCACAGCTGGCTGCCCGACGCTCACAGTCAAGCACCGGCTCCGATCTCCGCCCTCATGTCCGGCGTGCTGCTCACCGTGGCCTTCTACGCCATCCTGCGCTTCAAGGCGGTGGTGGACCTGGCCGTGGGTCCCGGGTTCGCCCAGGGATTGCTGGTCATCGTGGCGCTCCTGTCGTTGGCCGTGGCCGCCTCGCTCCTGCTCACCCAACGCGACTACAAGCGGATGCTCGCCTACCACAGCATCGAACACATGGGCCTCATCGCTCTCGGCGCCGCGGCGGGCATCCCGCTGGCCATCGCTGCCGTGTTGCTCCACATCCTCGGCCACGGCTTGGCCAAGAGCGTGTTGTTCCTGACCTCCGGCGAGATCATGGCAGCGGAGGGCACCAGCCAGATCGACGGGGTCCGGGCCCTGCTCGCCCGCCGTCCGGCGCTCGGTGGGGTGTTCGGCATCGGGCTGCTGGCCCTGCTCGGACTCCCGCCCTTCAGCCTGTTCAGCAGCGAGCTGCTCATGGCCCGAGCCGAGTTCGACGTGGGGTTGGGCTGGGCCGCGGTTGCGGCGATCATCGCCATGGTGGTGATCTTCGTCGCCGTCGTCGGTCATGCCCGCCACATGCTCCTCGGTCCATCGGGGACAGCGGTCGTCCAGGCACCCCCGCCTGGCTGGGTGGCCGCGCCACTGGTGGGCGGGTTGGTGATCTGTGGCTTCATCGGCGTGTTCGCGTGGCCGCTGTCCGGGCTGCTCGAGGCGGCAGCCCATGTGGTAGCCACATGAGTCTTCCCGCCACGCTGCCCGAGGCCTTTCGTCCAGTGGGTCATCACCGGGTCGCCGCCACCGTGCAAAGTGGCGGCCTACGGGACATGGCCGCGTCCCTCTTCGCCGAAGGGATGCGACTCGCACTTGTCTCCGGACGGGACGACGGAGTGTCGATGCGCGCCGTGTACCTCTTCACCGGCGGCCCACCCGACAACCGTGTCGAGCTGCATGTACCCATCGACCGGGCGCGGCCCCAGGTGCCCTCCCTGGCCGGGCTCTCGTTTCCCGCCTCCCGGTTCGAGCGCGAGCTGTCCGATCTGTTCGGGATCGAGCCGGTCGATCACCCCCAACCCCGGCGTCTGGTGCTCCATCAGCACTGGCCGGAGGGTTGGCATCCGATGCGCTACGGAACGGGCGACGTCCCCCGGATGGTCGTCGATGCCGGATCGTTCCCGTTCATCCCGGTCGAAGGCACCGGCGTGTACGAGATCCCCGTCGGACCGGTGCACGCCGGGCTCATCGAGCCCGGGCACTTCCGTTTCTGGGTGGTGGGGGAGACGATCCTCCGCATGAAGGCCCGGCTCTGGTTCGTGCACAAGGGGATCGAACGGCTGTGCGAGGGAAAAGACGTCGCCGCCGGCCTCGAGATCGCCGAACGGATCTCCGGGGACACCGCGGTCGGGCACGGGCTGGCCTACTGCTTGGCCGTGGAGGACGCCCGCCAGACGCAGGTGTCTGAGGACGCGCAGCTCCTGCGGGGTGCGCTATTGGAGCTCGAACGTCTCTACAACCACGTTGCCGACATCGGTGCCTTCTGCAACGACGTCGGGTTCGGGCTCGCCCAGGCCTGGTCGCTCACCCTACGAGAACAGTTGCTGCGCCTGAACCGGGCTGTCACCGGTCACCGCCTCCTGCGGGGCGGCGTCGTTCCCGGAGGTGCCCGGGTGCTCCGCCTCCCCTCCGAGGCCGAACTGTGCGAGATCCGTCAGCGCTTCGAGGAGCTGGTCGAGCTGATCACGTCGAGCACCCTCGTCATGGAGCGGTTCACGGGGACAGCGATCCTCGATGAGGCCCATGCCCGAGACCTCGGTGTCATCGGTGTCGTCGGCCGGGCGTCGGGACTGGCCTTCGACGCCCGGATCGCCCATCCGCTCGCCGACGTCGGGGACACCTTCCTGCCCGCCGTGCAGGCGGGCGGAGACGTGATGGCCCGTTTCCGTGTCCGGGTGGACGAGGTGCGGACGTCACTGATCGCTCCTGGCCGACCACATCGAGCGCAGTCATGCCCTCGATGTGGTCACCTGGAGCGGCGACGGCACGGGTGGGCGGCCTTCGGAGGGAGGGGTGGGTATCGCCGAGGGCTGGCGGGGGGCGCTGGTGCATCGAGTGGAGCTCGACGGAGAAGGCCGGCTGGTCAGGGTCAAGGTGGTCGATCCGTCCTTCCTCAACTGGCCGGCTCTCCCGGTGTGCCTAACCGACACGATCGTCCCCGACTTCCCGCTGGCCAACAAGAGCTTCAACCTCTCCTATGCGGGGAACGACCTCTGATGGTGGTCAATTGCCAGATTCATCAATTGATTAAGCTTGAAGTGATCGAGCCGGGCGACCGGCACCACTCGGGCCCACGGCCCTGCTTTTCAGGACGCGTGAGGCGGTGACGATGCCAGGAGATGCGACACCGATGAGTACCCCCATTTACCAAGTGAAGGCGGAGTTCTTCAAGACCCTCGGGCACCCGGCGCGGATCCGCATCCTCGAGGTCCTCCGGGACGGTGAGCGACCGGTCAGCGAGCTCATTCCCGAAGTTGGAATCGAAGCATCGCACCTCTCCCAACAGCTCGGCATCATGCGGCGGGCCAACCTCATCCAGGTTCGGAAGGTGGGGGCGAACGTCTACTACTCGGTGACCGAGCCGCTGCTCTTCGAGCTTCTCGAAGTGGCGAAGCGGATCATCACCGCATCGTTGACCGAAACCCAGGAGCTACTCGAACAGATGCAGGCCTCCGGTACGGGTTCGGGGCCGTCGGCCTGATGGAGCCGGTACGCGAGCACCAAGGGACGGTCCGGGTCAGCGGGCGACGGTTCACCAGTTGAGCCAGTTTCGAGCCTTACCTGTTTCAACGAAAGATCGCCAGACCGACGCCTCAGAGGGAGAACCACCATGGCTCAACCAGTGATCATCGAAGCAGTGCGCACCCCCATCGGGAAGCGCAACGGCTGGATGGCCGGCTTCCACGCCGCCGAATTGCTGGGTAACGTCCAGGTGGAGCTGGTCAAGCGAGCCGGTATCGACCCCGGGGACGTGGAGCAGATCGTCGGAGGGTGTGTGACCCAGGCGGGAGAGCAGGCCTCCAACGTGACCCGGACCGCGTGGCTGAGCCAGGGCCTGCCGTATGCAACGGCTGCCACCACCGTCGACTGCCAGTGCGGTTCGGCCCAACAGGCGAACCACTTCGTGGCCAACCTCATCGGTGCCGGTGCCATCGAGGTCGGGATCGCCTGTGGTGTCGAGGCCATGAGCCGGGTCGGGCTCGGGGCCAACGTCCGCAACGGCCCCGGGGCCATGACGCCCCTGGGGTTCCCATGGGACATGCCGGATCAGTTCGGGGCCGGCGAGCGGATCGCCCAGAGGTACGGGATCACCCGTGAAGACGTCGACTGGCTGGGATTCGAGTCCCAGCGGAAAGCCGGGCTGGCCGTGGCCGGGGGTCGGTTCGACCGGGAGATCGCTCCTCTCGAGGCTCCGATCGTCGGCACCGACGGTCCCACCGGAGAGAAGACCCTCATCACCAGGGACCAAGGGGTCCGGGAAACGACCAATGAAGGGCTGGCCGGACTCAAGCCAGTGCTTCCCGACGGTCTCCACACCGCCGGCAACTGCTCGCAGATCTCCGACGGTGCCGCCGCCGTGCTTTGGATGTCCGAGACGAAGGCGGCCAATAACGGCCTGCGCCCCCGGGCGCGCATCGTGGCCCAGACCCTCGTCGGTTCCGACCCCTACCTGCTTTTGGACGGTCCCATCGCCGCCACCGCCGACGTCCTCCGCAAGGCGGGGATGACCATGGCCGACATCGACATCTTCGAAGTCAATGAGGCACTGGCTTCGGTGGTCATGTCGTGGGGCAAGGTCCACGACGCCGACTGGGACAAGGTCAACGTCAATGGCGGCGCAATAGCCCTCGGTCACCCGGTGGGATCGACCGGTGCACGACTCATCACTACTGCACTCCATGAGTTGGAGCGCAGTGACAAGCAGCTAGCCCTCATTTCCATGTGTTGTGGTGGAGCACTGGCCACTGGCACGATTATCGAGCGCATTCGATAGGTACCGCTGACTCGCTACCCAAGGGTTCGAACTATCCACCGGCCACTCCGATGCCCGAGCCAAGCACCCTGCTCGCGTCGGGTCTCGCGATAGATCGGGTGCGCATACTCGTTCGGGTGTATCCGGGAGCACCTGCGAACAAGGTTGGCGGCAGATACGGTGATTCGGAACCGCCAGTTCTCATCGTTCGAGTCGCTGCGCGGGCCGTTGACGGCAAGGCGAACGCCGCAACCGTGAGAGCGCTTGCTGATGCCCTCGGCGTGCCGCGCAGCCTCGTGCAGATTGTGACTGGCCAACGGGCGCGCACCAAGGTTGTCGAGGTGGAGTCGGCCAAGCCCGATGCCGTGGCGGCCCTCCTGCGTCAAGAGTAGGAAGGCGAGCTGCAACGGATCGGTCATGATCAACGCCCTGAACTGGACTTAGGGTGGACAGCCACCTCGTACGGCGGCTTCGATCCGCAAGGGGGTTCGAACGTCGGCCTTTTCTTCGGTTGAGAGAAGCCAATGAAATACCGGATCTGACCTGGTAAAACGTTGTAAGTCCGACAACACCGTGGAGGTAAGGGGATTCGAACCCCTGACCTCTTGACTGCCAGTCAAGCGCTCTACCAACTGAGCTATACCCCCGAAGGTCGGCTCAGGCTATCAGGACCCTCCCGGGCCGAAGAAGCCGCGCTCGCCGGATCGAGGTGGCGGCCGCCAGGGCTGTGAACACCCCTGCCGACAATTCGGCCGGACCGATCGCTACCATCCCAGCCGAGGTGACCGGCAGGCACCGGGCCGGGGCACCACCGGTCACCGGACGATCGGACAGGACGAGGGGCAAATCAGTGGGCGATTCCATCGAGTTCCAGAACGCGGTCACCGTGGACCGTGCGGCGCACCAATCGGAGACGGCCGACGGGGCCGAGGGACACACCTCGACGTCCACCGGCACCGCGCTGATGCCGCGTCCCGGCGAATCACTGATCGGCCCGGTTCCCCCTCTGCCGGTCGCGCTCGATGATCGGCCGGGCGCCCGCCCGGAGTCGGTCCGGGGCTCACTTCCCGCCCACCGACGGACCCTGGTGGCGGTCGTGGTCGCGGTGCTCGTCGCCGCCATCGCCACGGGCGCCGCGGTCGGCGCGGCCGGGTCCGGAACGGGGACCGGCTCGGGAACACCCGCCCATGGTTCCTCACGGGGGGCGCTGGCCGCAGCGGCGGCCGGAACGGCGGCAGCCCCGACGGTCGCGTTCACCCTGCAGGCCACCCAGGCCTCCGCTGCCACCACCACGACCCTGGTGGCGGGGTCGGGCGCGGTCGACCTGGCAACAGGGGTCGGTCGGATGCGGGCCACGGTCCCCGAGCTCTCCGTCGTCACGGGCGTCGGGGGCGACTCCGTCTCGCTGGTGACCGATGGTCGTGCCGTCTATGTGGCTGTACCGGGCCTGGCCCGGCTGACCGCGGGGAGGACCTGGCTGCGCGCGACCCTTCCGACCGACGCGGTCAAGGGTGATGCTGGCTCTGCGACCCTGGCCATCCTCGCCGACCCGACCCGCCTGCTCGGCCTGCTCGGTTCGCTCGGAGGACCGGTCACCGACCTCGGCCCGGTGGTGCTCGACGGCACGCCGGCCACCGAGTACCGGACCACGATCACGCTCGGCGCACTCGCCTCCCGGACCGGTCACGGCTCCTCCTCCCGCATCTCGTCGCTCGGTGCGGAGACCGCCCGGATCCTCGGCCGGCTCGGCAACGTGTCGGTACCGGTGACCGCGTGGGTCGGTCCGGACGGCCGTCTCCGCCAGCTCTCGGTCTCGCTCCTCCTCAGCCGGGCCAGCCTCGCCGGGTTGTTCGGCGACGCCGTCTCCGGCTCGCTCGGCGCGTCGCCGGCCACCCGCTCCGCCACGAGCACCACCGTCACCGTCGGGTTCTCCCACTACGGCGAGCCGGTGGACGCGGGTGTGCCCCCCGCCTCCGAGGTCACCGACCTCGGGTCGATCCTCTCCTCTGTCCGAGGCGGCCTCTCCCGGGTGGCCGGCGACCTCTCCGGACTCGCCGCCAGTCTCTGACGCGCGCCTCGCTCCGGTCGGCGGTGCGCAGTCCGGGGCCCGGTACGATCGGCCCCCATGGCCCGGGCCTACGACGTCTCCGCAGTCGAGAAGAAGTGGCAGCGCCACTGGAACGACGAGGGCACCTATGAGGTCGACGCGGACGACCCGAGACCTCCCTGGTACGTCCTCACCATGTACCCGTATCCCTCGGGGCCGGCCCACATGGGCCACGTCCGCAACTACACCTTCGGCGACCTCCTCGTCCGCCACCGGACCATGCTGGGCCACGCCGTGCTCTCGCCCTTCGGGTTCGACTCGTTCGGGCTCCCCGCAGAGAACGCGGCCATCACCACCGGGACCCACCCCCGCGTCTTCACCGATGCCCGGATCGCCGAGCTGAAGGCGTCGATCCTCTCGCTCGGCGCGGTCTACGACTGGCGCCGCGAGATCCGCAGCCACGACCCCGAGTACATCAGGTGGAACCAGGTCATCTTCGAGAAGCTGCTGGCCGCAGGGCTCGCCTACCGGGCGGCCGCGCCGGTCAACTGGTGCCCCGGCTGCCAGACCGTGCTGGCCAACGAACAGGTCCTCTCGGACGGCACCTGCGAGCGGTCGGGGGACCTGGTGGAGACCCGCGATCTCGAGCAGTGGTTCCTCCGGATCACCTCCTACGCCGACGAGCTGCTCGCCGGCCTCGACGACCTCGAATGGCCGGAGCGGGTCAAGACCATGCAGCGCAACTGGATCGGACGCTCGGAGGGGGCCGAGTTCGACCTGGTGGTCGAGGGACGCGACGGATCCGACGGCCGTGAACGCCTCGCGCTGCGGGTCTTCACCACCCGCCCGGACACCTCGTTCGGCATGACCTACGCGGTGGTCGCCCCCGAGCACCCGCTGGTCGACGAGCTGACCACCCCAGAGCACCGCGACGAGGTCGGGGCGTTGCGTGCCCGCGCCGCGGTGACCTCGGAGCTCGAGCGCCTCTCCGAGTCCGGTGCCGCCCTGGCCAAGCGCGGCGCGTTCACCGGCTCCTCGGTGATCAACCCCTTCACCGGCACGGCGGTCCCGGTCTTCGTGGCCGACTACGTGCTCATGGGCTACGGAACGGGCGCGATCATGGCCGTCCCCGCCGAGGACGCCCGGGACTGGGACTTCGCCCAGGCGTACGGCCTGCCGGTGGTCCGGACCGTGCGCCCCCCCGCAGGCTGGGACGAGCACGGCGGCCCCGACGGGAGGCCGGGCGGCGCCTACACCGGCGACGGCGAGAAGATCAACAGCGAATGGCTCGACGGCCTGGACATCCCGACCGCCAAGGCCCGGGCCACCGAGTGGCTCGAGGAGCGGGGGATCGGCGAGCGCAGGGTCAACTACCGGCTCCGCGACTGGCTCATCTCGCGCCAGCGGTTCTGGGGTTGCCCGATCCCGGTCGTGTACTGCCCGGACCACGGCATCGTCCCGGTGCCGGTCGCCGATCTTCCGGTGCTGGCCCCCGACGACGTGGAATTCCTCCCGACCGGGGTCTCCCCCCTCGCCACCAACGAACGGTTCCTGCACACGACCTGCCCGACCTGTGGCGGGCCGGCCACCCGCGAGACCGACACCATGGACACCTTCGTCGACTCGTCGTGGTACTTCCTCCGGTTCACCGATCCGTGGTCGCCGGGGGTGCCGTTCGACCCGGCGATCGCCGGCCACTGGATGCCGGTCGACCAGTACATCGGCGGGATCGAGCACGCGATCCTCCATCTGCTCTACGCCCGCTTCTTCACCAAGGCGCTGGCCGATGTGGGGATCGCGCCCGAGGGGCTCCGCGAGCCGTTCGCCCGGTTGTTCACCCAGGGCATGATCCGGATGGGCGGGACCAAGATGTCCAAGTCCAAGGGGAACCTGGTCGCTCCGTCGAGCTACCTGGACACCGTGGGTGCCGACGCGCTGCGCCTCTTCCACCTCTTCGTCGGCCCGCCGGCGGACGACGTGGACTGGACCGACCAGACCGACAGCGTGATCGACGGCTGCGCCCGGTTCCTCGACCGGGTCTGGCGCCTGGCCGTCCCGTCAGTGACCCGTCCCCCTGCAGCGACAGCGGACGATCCCGCTCCGGGAGCGCCGGCCATCCTCCGAGCCACCCACCGGCTGATCGACCGGGTGACCCGGGACTACGAGCGGTGGTCCTACAACACCGCGGTCGCCGCATGCATGGAGTTCGTCAACCTGCTCCAACCCTACGACCGGGACGGTGGTCGCCGGGAGGTCGTCGACGATGCGGTCGACACCCTCCTCCTGCTCCTGGCCCCGATGACCCCCCACCTCGCAGCCGAGGCCAGGGAGCGTCGCCACGGTGACGACGTCCACCTGCTGCCGTGGCCTTTCGCCGACCCCGAGCTCCTCGTGGAGGAGACCGTGACCATGGTGGTCCAGATCGGCGGCAAGGTCCGCGACCGCATCGAGGTGCCCCCGGACATCGGGGAGGCCGACGCGGAGCAACTGGCCCTCGCCTCGCCGCTCGTGGTGGCCGCGCTCGACGGGGCGCCCCCGAGGCGGGTCATCGCCAAGCCGCCGCGGCTGGTCAACATCGTCGTCTGACCGCTCCGCCGACCGGTGGGCACGGCTCGGCCCGGGCTACGTGAGGCCGGCCAGCACCTCGGCCCAGCGTTCCGTGGGGACCCCCGACGGCGCATAGACGTTGAACCGGTCGACCACGTCGCCGAAGCGGGTCCGCACCAGGCCCGCGACGTCGTCCAGCGTGCCGACCACGGCGAACGCCGCCAGCACGTCGTCGTCGATGAGATCGGTCATCTCGTCCCAGGCGCCGCGCCGCGAGAGGGTGTGGAGGTCGTCGTGCAGGTCGCCCCACCCGTGCAGGTCGAGGACCGGCCGGTAGGCGGGGGTCGACCCGTAGAAGGCGAGCTGCTTCCTGGTGGCGACGATGGCTGCCTCGAACGAGGCCTCGTCCATCCCGGTCACCACCATGCCCGGCAGGGAGATCTCGACGGCCGACCTGGAGCGTCCACTGCGGGCGAGGCCGCGCTCGAGGGCGGGGAGGGTGATCTCGCGCAGATAGCGCTCGGTGGTGAAGCCGTGCGCGAGCAGACCATCCGCCACCTCCCCGGCCACCTCGGTCATCCGCTCGCCGACCGCGGCGAGGAAGACCGGCGGGTTGCCGAAGGGGTTGGGACCCGGATCGAACATGGGCGTCATCAGGGTGTGGCGGTAGAACTCGCCGCGGAAGGCGAGCCGGCTCCCCCCGGCCCAGCTCGCCCAGATCGCCCGGACCGCGAGGATGAGCTCGCGCATGCGCGGCGCCGGGTGCGACCAGGGCATCGAGAACCGCTTCTCGATGTGCGGCTTGATCTGGGACCCGAGGCCGAGCATGAACCGGCCCCGGGTCATCGTCTGGAGGTCGTTGGCCGTCGTGGCGAGGGTCATCGGGTTGCGGGCGAAGGCAACAGCGATCCCGGTGCCGACCTGGATGCGCTCCGTGTGCTCGGCCGCAAGGACCAGGGGGAGGAAGGGGTCGTGTGCGGTCTCGGCAGACCAGAGCCCGCCGTAGCCGGCGGCCTCGGCCTCGACGGCGCACTCGACCACCCCCGCCGGATCGACGCCGAGGGTGCGGTCGATGCGCATGGGTCACGGTACCAAGCGGGGCGTTCGGGACCCGGTTGCGGCCGAAAGGAGTAAAAAAACCGGATAAGTGGTTGCATCACCACTCACCGTGCCCCAGAATTGGGAGGTGGCAGCGTCGACCGACCCCCGAGAGCTGCTCATGGTCGGTCGCCTGGAGGCGGTCCCCGCCCCGCGGCACCTGCTCGCCCCACGGCCGGTCCCGGCTGCCTGGCCGGTGCCCGAGCTGGGTGCCCCACCCCCCGGCGCCGGACCGGAGGCGCCCGGCGCCTCCGACGACCCGCCGGGCGACCCGGGCAACGGCATCACCGACGAGGACCGCAACCGCTACGGCGTCCTCCTCGACCGGGCCCTCGACCGGGGCCTGCTCACGCCCTCCGACTACCAGGTCCGGCTCGCCGAGCTCGCCGAGGCGACCTCCATCGAGCAGATGCACCGCATCGTGACCGAGCTGCCGGTCTTCGCCGCGCCCCCGGCAAAGACCCAGGGGGGCTCCCGCCGCCAGGTCCGGGTCCCATGGGGCGAGCGCCCCCCCGGGGTGGCCGCGTCGGGAAACCCCAACCGGTCCGGCGCCCCGGCCGCCCGGTCCTGGGAGCAGAGCGGGCGGTGGCTCGTGCTGGCGGCTCTCGTCGTCGTGCTGGTCGCCTCGTTGATCGTCCTCGCCCTGCTCGCCGGGCACCTCACCCATACCCAGTCGGGCGGGCTGGTGCCGCGGCCGCCCTCGGCGGGCGCGGCGGTCCTCAGTGGCCTTCGCCTCTGAGGAATTGCTCGAGCTCGGCGGCGATCTCCTCCCCGCTGGGTAGCTCGCTGTCCGTACCCAGGGAGGTGCCCTCCTCCGAATCGAGCGCTGCCTCGAGGCGGCGGACCATCTCGAGGTGGTCGGGGTTGGTGCCGATGAGCTCGTCCACCTGGGCGCGTGAGGCCTCTCCGGCCGTCCGCAGCGGACCGGAGTCGAGTACGGCCCCGGTCACCGCGCAGAGCCCCTCGACGAGGGCGGCGCTGGCCTCGGGATAGGGCATCGCCGACACGTAGTGCGGGACCCTCGCCCAGAGACCGATGACCGGGATGCTCGCCTCTCCGAGGGCCACCTCGAGCGCGGTCTGCACGCCGGCGGGGACCTCCAGCGTGCCGTGCACCGTACCCACCCGCCCGGCGAGGTCGGCGGAGCTCGGGGGGACCGTCGAGGCCAGTCGCACCGGCCGGGTGTGCGGGGTCGGTGCCGGGAACGCGCCGAGGCCGACGACCCGCCGCACGTCGAGGATCCCGGCGAGCTCGACGACCGCACCGATGAAGCTCGGCCACCGGAAGTCCGGCTCGGGTCCGGTCAGGTAGACCAGGTCCGCACCCGCCCGGTCCTTGCCCGCCACCAGCCGGATGGTCGGCCAGGTGAGCTCGGTGGTCACCCCGTCCTCGAGGCGGGCGATCGGGCGCCGGGCCCGCTGGTCGATGAGCGGCTCGGTGTCGAAGGTCGCCACGACGGCGGTCGGGGAGGTGGTGAGCAGGTGGGCGATGGCTCCGGACGCGCCCATGCCCGCGTCGACCCAGCCCTCGAGTGCGACCACCAGGATCGGATGGTCGACCCGCGCGCCGGGCGGGCGCCCCCACCCGGGATCGATCTCGTAGAGGGATGACGATCCGGCGGCGCTCATCGGGACTCCAGCTCGGCGAGGGCGAGCTGGCCGAGCCTGCCCACGTGATCGGCGAACCGGTCGACCCCGGTCCGGTCGCCGGCCGCCGCGCCCCCGGCATAGCGGGCGTGGACGCCCTGGAGGATGCAGGCCAGTTTCCAGAACCCGAAGGCACGGTAGTAGGGCACCGACGAGACGTCGAGCCCCGAGGCGGCGGCGTAGCGGTCGAGCAGCTCGGCGCGGGTGGCGAACCCGGGAAGGGTGGTGGGGGCGACGCCGAGCAGCGCCTGGATCGGGTCGCCGGCCTCCGCCCAGTAGACGAGGAGGAGGCCGAGGTCGGCGAGCGGGTCGCCGAGGGTGCAGATCTCCCAGTCGAGGATGGCGACCACGGAGCCCGCGTCGTCGAGGACCGTGTTGTCCAACCGGTAGTCGCCGTGCACGATGGAGACCGCTTGCTGTACCGGGATCCCTTCCTCGAGCAGCGAGTGCACCGTGTCGACGACCGCCGGTCCGGGCGTGCCGTCGACGGTGGATCGGCTGAACTGGCCGTGCCACCGCTTGAGCTGCCGTGCGATGTACGCGTCGCGTCTGGCGAAGTCCCCGAGGCCGACCGCGTCGACGTCGACCCGGTGGAGGCCGGCCAGCGTGTCGACCAGCGAATTGCCGGCGTGCGCCCGTTCCGCCTCGCCGAGCACCGCCGCCGACGCCTCGTCGCGGAGGATGTGTCCCTCGACGAAGGACATCACGTAGAACGGGGCGCCGTTGACGTCGGGATCGGTGCACAGCCCGAGGGTGCGGGGTACCGGGACGTCGGTCGGCCCGAGGGCGTGGATGACCGTGTGCTCCCGGGCCATGTCGTGGGCGGTCGGCAGGACGTGGCTCATCGGTGGGCGGCGGAGCGCGTAGGCGTGGCCGGCCGCGTCGGTGACCTTGTAGGTGAGGTTCGAACGCCCCCCGGCGATGAGCTCGAAAGAGAAGGGGGGTACCGCGCCGTCCACCGTCGCGACGATCCACGCGGTGACCGGCCCGGTGGCGATGCCCTCGACCTCGGGCCTGGCGGCGGGCGTGACGACATCCATGACCCGACGCTACCCGCACAACCCGCATCTCCCGGTGGCACGGCCGGACCGGACGGGTTCGACCGGTATGGTCGGATCCATGATTGACGTGACCGATGCCACGTTCGAGGAGGAGGTCCTGCAGCGCTCGTCCACGGTCCCGGTGGTCGTCGACCTCTGGGCGCCCTGGTGCGGGCCGTGCACGACCCTCGGACCGATCCTCGAACGTGCGGTGGCGGCCACCGAGGGCGCGGTTGCGCTGGCCAAGGTCAACGTCGACGAGAACCCGCAGATCTCGGCGGGGTTCCGGGTCCAGTCGATCCCGGCGGTCTTCGCCCTCCGGGACGGCACGGTGGTCGACCAGTTCATCGGCGCCCAGCCCGAGGCGGCGGTCCGGGCATTCGTCGACCGGCTCGCGCCGGTCGCGTCCGAGGCCGACCTGCTGGCCGCGGAGGGCAGTGAGGCCGGGGACGAGGCCCTGCTCGAGCGCGCGCTCGAGCTGCAGCCCGACCACGCGGTGGCCATCGCGTCACTGGCCCGGCTGCTCATCGGCAGGGGCGCAACCGACGAGGCGGTGTCGCTGCTGCAGCGCGTCCCCGAGTCGCCCGAGACGAGACGACTGATGGCCGAGGCACGGCTCGCCACCAACCCGCACCGGTCCGGGGAGGCCGACACGGACGAGCGGCTCACCCTGCTGCTGGAGCGGGCGCGGGACGACCTCGACGCGCGTCAGGAATTCCTCGACCTGCTCGAGACGCTCGGACCGGTGGACCCGCGCACCGCCTCCTACCGCAAGGCCCTGGCTTCGCGGCTGTTCTGACGGCCCGCCGTCCCGGGGGCCCGATAGCGTCGGCCACGTGCGCGCCACCACCCTCCGCCTCGGGGAGCGGGTCTACCCGATCGCCGAGCGATCGCTGGTCATGGGAATCCTCAACCGGACCCCCGACTCCTTCTACGACAAGGGCGCAACCTTCGGACTCGACGACCTGGTCGGGCGTGCGGCGGTCATGGTCGACCAGGGGGCGGATCTCCTCGATGTCGGTGGTGTGAAGGCCGGGCCCGGCCCCGAGGTCGGCGAGGCCGAAGAGCTCGACCGGGTCGTCCCCGCGGTCGAGGCATTGGCGGCCCGGTTCGACCTGCCGCTGTCGGTGGACACCTGGCGCGCCTCGGTCGCGCGCGCGGCCTATGCGGCAGGCGCGGTGGTGGGGAACGACATCAGCGGGTTCGCCGATCCCGACTACCTGCCCGCGGCCGCCGACGCGGGTGCCACCGTCGTCGCCACCCACATCCGGCTCGGACCGAGGATCCCCGACCCCGCCCCGGTCTATGCCGACGTGGTCGAGACGGTGTGCTCGTACCTGCTCGAGCGGGCCGCCGCGGCATCGGCCGCCGGGATCCCCCGGGACCGGATCGTCCTCGACGCCGGGCTCGATCTCGGCAAGACGGCGGACCAGTCGCTCGCCCTCCTGCGCGCCTCGGACCGGCTCGCCGACCTCGGCTACCCGGTCCTGCTCTCCGCCTCGAACAAGCCGTTCCTCGGGGTGGTCCTGGGCCTCGAGATCGGAGAGCGGCGGGAGGCGTCGTTGGCGGCGACCGCCCTCGGAGCCACCCTCGGCTGCAGGGTCGTGCGCGTGCACGACGTCGGCGCCCACCGCCAGGTCTGCGACGTGCTGGCGGCGGTCGGGTCGGCCCGCGCATGAGCGCCCGGACCGCGGAGGCGGCCGAGCCGGTCGGGGCGATCCCGGTCGACCGAGCCGCCTACCTGGTGAGGGGTGACGACCCGGCGCTGATCGCCCAGGCGACCCACGTCCTCGTCGGACGTCTGGTGGGCGACGGCGACCCCTCGCTGACCGTGGAGGAGTTCGGCGGTCCCGGGGTGGACCAGGTCGACATCGGTGCGGTCGTCGACGCCTGCACGACGCCCCCCTTCCTCGTCGACAAGCGGGTGGTGGTGGTCCGCGAGGCGGGTCAGATCACCGCGGCCGACGCCAACCGGCTCGCCGCCTATCTGGCGGATCCCCTCCCGTCGACCGCCCTGGTCCTGGTCGCCGGCGGCGGCGCGGTCGCGCCCTCGCTGTCCAAGGCGGTCGCCGCCGCCGGGACGGTCCTCGACACCTCCGTCGGGACGGGCCGCGCCCGATCGCAGTGGCTCACCGACCACCTGAGGGCCGGACCGGTGCGGCTCGAGGGCGCGGCGGTCGTCCGGCTGACCGACCACCTGGGCTCGGACATGGGGCGGTTGGTCGGCCTACTCGACACCCTCGCCGCCGCCTACGGACCCGGGGCGACGGTCTCGGTCGACGAACTCGAGCCGTTCCTCGGCGAGGCGGGGGGCCTCGCCCCGTGGGATCTCACCGACGCCATCGACGAGGGGGCGACGCCACGGGCTCTGGCGGCGCTGCACCGGATGCTGACCGCGGGCGACTTCCACCCGCTTCCGGTCCTCTCCCTCCTCCACCGGCACTACCGACAGATGCTCCGGCTGGACGGGTCGGGCATCACGGCGCCGGAGCAGGCCGCCGCGACGCTCGGGACCAAGAGCACCTTCCCGGCCAAGAAGGCCCTCGCCCAGGCCCACCGGATGGGGTCGGCGCGCATCGCCCGGGCGATCCGGCTGCTGGCCGATGCCGACCTCGATCTGCGGGGGGCGAGCGCCCTCCCCGGGGAGGTGGTCCTCGAGGTGCTCGTGGCCCGCCTCAGCCGGCTGGTCCGCCAGGGACGCTGACGGGGGGGACAGACGGACCAGCCGGCGGAGGGGAAGGGGTGCCGGGTACGGTGGAATCGGCGATCAGGCGGTGACGGCGTCGCGGTCCTGCAGGCCGGCGTCGGCGACGTTCTCGGTCCAGTGCTCGCCGTCCCAGTAGCGGAACTCGTGGCGCCCGGTCGGGTCGGCCTTCCAACCGGAGGGGACGGTCATCGTCGTGCTCCCCGTGGCGGTGTCGGCCGGCCGGGCCATCCGCTCGACGCCGGGGAGCGACTCCCGCTGGCGTGGCCGGTAGGCGCGGGCCACGCCGACCGGAGAGCGCAGGGTGGCGGTGCCGCCGGCGCCGAAGAAGGAGCCGCCGGAGCCGGCAGGGAGCGCGGCGGCGTCGCCCCGGATCTCCCCGAAGCTGCCGAGGGCCGCCGGTGCGGTGATGGTGCCGAGCGGCCGGCCGTCCTCCTTCTGCTTCTGGACCGACTCCTCACCGAAGCGCTCGAAGGGGAGGCTCGCCGCGCGCCCGCCCGCCGCGATGGCCACCACCTTGGGCCGTGCGCGGAAAACGTACATGCCGAGTCCGACGAGGGGGACGAGGAGGACGAGGACGAGGTAGGCGATCCTGCTCTCCTCGGCCCGCCTCCAGGCCCATCCGGGATGCCGGAAGAGGTCGACCGCGCCGGCGACCATCGAGATGGCCACCAGCCCGGCCACCAACTCGAGTGAGAAAGCGTTGGGTCCTGCGATCTGTCCCGTCATGATGCACTGCCTCCTGTAGTCGCCGATGTCACTGATGGTGGATGAGGTCACTGAGGGCGCTGGCGGTGTCGGACGTCGGTCCGGATGTCCCGCCGGGGATCTCCCAGTGGTCCGGACCGGCCCCGCCGTCGCTACGACGGGTGCGGTTGCGTCCGTTGATGCCCTGGTCGGTCAATGACTGCGTGCTGTATCTGAATCATCGGGACTGCTAGGCACTGCATGTCACTTTTAGTGTTCATCATGTGACGCACAGTAGTCAAGAGATTCTCGGAAAAGATTTCAGCGGAAGTCCCGTGACGGCGGGACCGCGCCCAGGGCCAACGGCTCGAATCCCTCGGCGACCAGGGTCATCGACCCCTCCGACCGCTCGATCCGGCCGCGCACCAGGAGCGCCGGGCACGACCGGGCCACCGACCGCCACCGCACCCAGGCCCCCCGGGAGCACACGATGTTGACCATCCCGGTCTCGTCCTCGAGGTTCAGGAACACCGCACCGTTGGCGCTCTCGGGCTGCTGGCGGTGGGTGACCACCCCCCCGACGGTGACCCGTTCCCCGGCCGGACGGCCGGCCAGGGCGGCGGCCGGCACCACCCGGCGCCGGTCCAGCCCGCGACGTGCGAGCTCCATCGCCGTGGTGTCCGGGGTGATGCCGAGCGACCAGAGGTCGTCGGAGACCCCCTCCCACGGGGTGGGCGCCGGGAGGGGTGGCGGCTCTGCACCGGTGACCACGCCCGGCAAGCGGTCCGCGGTGGCCTGGGACGCCGCGCCCGCCCCCCAGACGAGGGACCGCCGCCGGGTGCCCCGTCCCAGGCCGTCCAGGGCGCCGGCGGTCGCCAGCGCCTCCAGCTGGGCCCGGCTCACGCCGGCCCGGCGCACCAGGTCCTCCATCCCCGTCCAGGGAGCGCCCGCCTCGATCCGTGCCGCGGTGTCGGTCCCGATGCCGCGCACCGACGAGAGGCCGAGACGCACCGCGGCCCGGTCGGTCCCCTCCGGAGCTCCGGGTGTCCCGCGCGCTTCGGGATCCTCGGGCTCGAGGGACGCGTCGGCGCGTCCGTCGTTCACGTCGGGCCGGCGGACGACCACCCCGTGGCGCTTGGCGTCGGCCACCAGGCTCTGGGGGGACCAGAACCCCATGGGCTGCGCGTTGAGCAGCCCGGCGGTGAAGGCGGCCGGGTAGTGCACCTTGCACCAGGCGGTCGAGTACACCAGGTGGGCGAAGGCCACCGAGTGGCTCTCGGGGAACCCGAAATTGGCGAAGGCGGCGAGGGCGGCGTACACCTGCTCGGCCACCTCCCCGCCCACGCCCTGTGCGGCCATCCCGCCGAAGAGGCGGTCGCGCAGGCGGGCCATGCGCTCACCGGAGCGCTTGGCACTCATGGCCTGGCGCAGCTCGTCGGCCTCGGTCGGGGTGAACCCGGCCACATCGATGGCGATCTGCATGAGCTGCTCCTGGAAGAGGGGAACCCCGAGTGTCCGCTCCAGGGAGGGCCGGAGCAGCGGGTGGAGGTAGGTGACCGGCTCGGTCCCGTTGCGCCGCCGGATGTAGGGGTGGACGGCGTTGCCCTGGATGGGCCCGGGGCGGATGAGGGCCACCTCGATGGCCAGGTCGTAGAAGCAGCGCGGCCGGACCCGGGGGAGGGTGTTCATCTGGGCCCGCGACTCGACCTGGAACACGCCCACCGTGTCGGCCCGGCACAGCAGGTCGTAGACCTCGGGCTCCTGCTCGAGCCGGGCCAGGTCGATCTCCACATGATGGAAGGCGCGCACCAGGTCGACCATCTGGTGGAGCGCGGTGAGCATGCCGAGGCCGAGCAGGTCGAACTTGACCAGGCCGGCCGCCGCGCAGTCGTCCTTGTCCCATTGGAGGACGCTGCGTTCCGGCATCCGGCCCCACTCGACCGGGCAGACCTCGATCACCGGGCGGTCGCAGATGACCATCCCGCCCGAGTGGATCCCGAGGTGGCGGGGGAAGTCGAGCAGGTCGCCGGCCAGCTGTTGCACCAGGGGCGGGAGGTCCTCCCGCTCGCCGAGGGGCTGGCCCCGCTCGACCGACTTGGCCCAGAGGTCGACCTCCTCGGGGGTGTGTCCGAGTGCCTTGCCCATGTCGCGCAACGCGGAGCGGGACCGGTAGGCGATGACGTTGGCCACCTGGGCGGCGTACAGCCGCCCGTAGCGCGCGTAGACGTACTGGATGACCTCCTCGCGCCGTCCCGACTCGATGTCGACGTCGATGTCGGGGGGGCCGTCGCGGGCGGGGGAGAGGAAGCGTTCGAAGAGCAGCCCGAGGGCGGTCGCGTCCACGTTGGTGATGCCGAGGGCGTAACAGACGGCCGAGGTGGCGGCCGACCCCCGACCCTGGCAGAGGATGTCCTGGTCCCGGCAGAACCGGACGATGTCCCAGACGGTGAGGAAGTACCCCGCGAAGCCGAGCGCGCCGATGACCTCGAGCTCGTGGTCGAGTCGGGTGTAGACGCCCGCGACCCGCTCGGCCCCCGGTGGCCCGTAGCGGTCGGCAGCACCCCGGCGGACCAGTTCGACCAGCCAGGTCTGTTCGGTGTGTCCCTCCGGCACCGGGAAGTCGGGGAGGCGTGGCGCGACCAGGCGCAGGTCGAACGCGCACGCTGCGCCGATCTCGCCCGCCCGTTCGACGGCCCCGGGCCACCGGGCGAACCGGCGGCGCTGCTCGGCCTCGCCCCGCAGGCAGGCGGTGGGCGAGGAGGGGAGCCACCCCTCGAGGTCCTCGAGCGTCCGCCGGGACCGTACGGCGGCCAGGGCGGTGGCCAGCGGGAAGCGGGCGGGGGTGGCGTAATGCGCGTTGTTGGTGGCGACCGGGTCCATCCCGCGTCCGGCGGCCAGCACCGCCAGGGCGTCGTTGCGGGCGGTGTCGAGCGGTGTGCCGTGGTCCCAGAGCTCGACCGCCACGTGATCGCGCCCGAAGCGCTCGACGAGGTGGTCGAGGGCGCGGGCCGCCGAGGCCGGCCCCTCCCCGGTCAGCGCGGTCGACAGCGCCCCCTTGCGGCAGCCGGTGAGGACCTGCCAGTGCCCGCCGTGACGGTCGGCCAGGGTGTCGAGGGCGAGGAGCGGCTTCCCCTTCTCCCCCCCGGCCAGGTGGGCCTCGGCGATGACCCGGCTGAGGCGGGCGTACCCCTCGGGATCGCGGGCCAGCACCACCAGATGGCTGCCGTCCGGGTCGGGCACGCCCGTGCGCAGGTGGGGGGTGCCGGTCCCCGAGAGGGTGAGCTCGGCGCCGAAGACGGTGGGCAGGCCGAAGGCCCGGGACGCCTCGGCGAAGCGGACCACTCCGTAGAGGCCGTCGTGATCGGTGAGGGCCAGGGCGGTGAGGCCGAGCCGGGCCGCCTCCGCGGCGAGCTCCTCGGGGTGGCTGGCCCCGTCGAGGAAGGAGAAATTGGAGTGGGTGTGGAGCTCGGCGTAGGCCATCGTCGGTCGGCTAGCCGTAGGTGGCCTCGACCCACCAGCGGCCGCGTTCGACCAGGAGCAGGTGGGCGGCAGTCGCGGTGATCGCCTGGAGGCGGGCACCCCGACGGCGGGACCGCGACCACCACCGCTCGTCCGACGGCCACGGGCCCGCCCACCCGGACAGCGGGCTCCAGGGTCCCTCTTCCACCGAGAGCCGGTCGGGCGGGGAGGCGAGCAGGCCGCGCCCCGAGACCCGCACCGGTTCCCCGCGGGCATCGGCCAGATCGGCGCGGAGGGGGGTGGGGTGGACGACGGCCGGGGCGGGCGGAGGGAGCCGCCCGGGCCACGGGGCGCCGTCGTCCCGGCCCCTCTGCGGCTCGGCCGCGGCGTTCCAGGTGACGAAGTAGGCACGCTCCACCGGCCCGCGTCCGCCCCGGAGGCGGGCGGTGAGCACACCGTCCGGGCCGAGGAGGTCCTGGACCACGCCCAGGCACCGGGCCGCCCGGGTGTCGGTGTCGCTCACCCCGCCCCAGAAGCCCGGCTCGCTCACCACCGGTGCAGCCGGGTCCCCCCCGGCCGTCCGGTGACGGTCGCCGGTGCCCCGGCCCTCGCGCAGGCCGGCCGCCTCTCCGGTCCGCCCGCTCGCGACCCGGTGCGCGAGGGTGCCGTCTGCCCCGAATCGCCCGAGCACGTGGGCCTCGGGAAGCGCGGCGAACTCCCCGAGGGTGTGGATGCCCAGGCGGCCGAGCAACTCGGCGAGGTCGGGCTGGCCGAGGATGCCGACCGGCAGGGTGGCGAGGAACCCCGGGGTCCCCCCCGCCGGGACGACCAGCTGTCGGCGGGCGGCCAGCACGGCGGCGAACAGCCCGTCGGCCACCCCCACCTCGACCCCCGCCGAGACCCCCGTGACGGCCGAGACCCCCGTGACGGCCGAGACCGCGGTACGGACCAGGTCGGCCAGGACCGCCTCACCACCGAAGTACCGGGCCGGTCCCCGGACCGGCAGCGAGCAGATGCCGGGGCGCACGACGGTCACCCAGGGGCAGAGGACCTCGACCGCGGCAACCACCGCGGCGAAGGCCCGGAGGGCGGTCCCGCCCTCGTCCTCCTCCAGGAGCTCGGGGCACCGCACGACGAGCAGGCGGTCCATGTCAGCCCGCCGGGTCCGCGGCGATGCCCACCGTCCCGTCGGGTGCGGGCAGCCACAGGTGCCGGTGGGCCGGCCGGGTGGCCGACCGGCGTCCGATCGCGGTCATCGTCATCCTCCGCCGGCGGAGGTACCCCTCGCCTGCTCCGGCCCCCTCCCACACGACCTCGTCGACCCGGAGCCGGAGGTCGGGTGGCTCGGGCCAGCCGGCCCGGCCCGGCGTCACCACCAGCACGGCGCCGCGCCGCCGCGCCCGTGCCACCAGCCGGCGGGCCATGGCCGGCCGGGGCGGGAAGGGGGGGCACAGCACCACCAGCTCGACTCCCTCGAGCAGCGCGGCGGTGACCTCGCCCCATGCCGCCCCCGGCCGGGGGACCACGGCCAACCGTCCGAGGTCGATGCCGAGGTCGTGGGCGGCGACCGCACCCAGGGCCGGATGGCCGACCAGCGCGCACCACGACCCGGCGGCCGAGGCCGCGGACACCAGGGCCAGCGCGACGCTGAAGGTGCCGGCGGAGCCGGGCCCGTCCACCACCAGGGTGGTGCCCCGGCGCAGGACCCCCTCCGGGAGCAGCCCGGCCAGTGGCGGTGCCAGCGGGAGGAGACGGGTCCGGCCGGCGGTGACCGGACGGGCGCGCTCGCCCACCAGGGCCAGGGCGGCCAGGGCGGCGGGATCGAGCCCCCGGTCCAGGCTCCCCGGGAGGGAGGACGCCTCCGCCTCCCGGGTATCCGCGCCCAGCGGTCGGGGAGGTGATACGAACATATGTTCGATAGTAGCGATCGGAGGACGGTCTGCCCAGTCCGTCCCGCCGGCTCTCGGCTCAGCAGAAGACGAAGTCCGAGAGGTCGGGCTCCTTCGTCCAGGTCCAGTAGTCGACCAGGCGCCAGGGGCTCAGCACGTGGATCTCCCCGTGCGAGTTCTTGAAGAAGGAATGCTTCACCGACGGCTGGGACCACACGAGCTTCCTGATCTCGCGCTGGGTCCGCTCGTGCCAGTCGTGGTAGCGCTCGCGGCGGGGCTCCATCGAGCGGTGCCCACCGACCAGGAGCGTCTCGAGGCAACGGGTGATGTACCGCATCTGGCACTCCGAGTGGAAGATGAGGCTGCCTCCGTGGGCCAGGTTGGTGCCCGGTCCGTACATGCAGAAGAAATTGGGGAAGCCCGGCACGGTGATCCCGAGGTACGCCGCCGGCCGCTCTCCCCACATCGCGCGCAGGTCGACCCCGTCCCGCCCGGTGAGCTCCATCGGCGCGAGCATCCGGGTCGCCTCGAACCCGGTCGCGTAGACGATCACGTCGGCCGGGTGGCGCGCACCGTCCACGGTGACCACCGCGTCGGGCTCGATGCGCTCGATGGCGGTGCGGACCAGGTCCACGTTCTCACGGGTGAGGGCGGACAGCCATGCGCCGTTGTCCTGGAGGGTGCGCTTCCCGGTGGCCGGGTAGTCGGGCACGACCCTCGCCCGCAGCTCGGGGTCGTCGCCGATCTGGCCGGTGATCCACTCGGTGAACATCTGCCGGGTGAGCTCGTTGGTCTCGCTCACCGCCCGCTGCTGGTCCGGGTAGTCGGGATCGACCCGGGCCGCCTCGAGGCCCTTGTCACACCCGGGCCAGAACAGGAGGAACCGGTACCAGCGCCCGTAGAAGGGGAGGTGGCGGAGGGCCCAGCGCACGCCCGGGCCGACCGTCGCGTGGTAGTTGGGGTTTGGGAACATCCACTGTGCAGTCCGCTGGAACACGGTCAGGTGCCCGACCTCGGGGGCGATGGTCGGTGCGATCTGGAAGCCGCTCGCGCCCGCTCCGATCATGGCCACCCGCCGGCCGTCGAGCTCGACGCCGTGGTCCCAGCGCGCCGAGTGGAAGGCCGGTCCGGCGAAGGTCTCCCGGCCGGGGATCTCCGGGAGGTGGGGACGGTTGAGCTGTCCGACCGCCGAGATCGAGCGCGCGGGCCACCAGCACCTCCTCGGTGCCGTCGGCGGCCCTGGTCCGCACCGACCAGGTGGCCGTCTCCTCGTCCCACGCCGCGCCGAGCACCTCGGTCCGCCACCGGACGTGGGGGCCGACACCGTGCTTGTCCATGACCGAGGCGAAGTACCGCTGCAGCTCGGGCTGGCGAGCGAAGAACTCGGTCCAGTGGTCGCTCGGCTCGAAGCTGTAGCAGTAGAAGTGGTTGCCCACGTCGACCCTCGCGCCGGGGTAGGAGTTCTCCCACCAGGTGCCGCCGACCCCGGCGTTCTTCTCGAGGATGGTGAACGGGATGCCGGCCTCCTTGAGCCGGATGCCGGCGAGCAGACCGGACTGGCCGCAGCCGATCACCACCACCGGAAAGGCCTCGCGGTCGGCGTCGTGACCGGCCGTCTCGACCCGGCGGGCGTCCCGCCCGTCGAGCTCCATCTCCTCCATCAGGAGCGGGACGTACTCCTCGGGCACCTCCTCGCACACCAGCCAGCTCATCATCTCGTGGATCAGCCCGGCGGGCAGTGGCGCGGGATCGGGGCAGCCCCGGGCCCGGTAGTCACGGATGACCTCGAGGGCCAGCGTGCGGGCGTCGGCCTTGTCCTCCTCGCTCATGTACCCCTGGACCTCGTTGAGGAACAGGCCGGCCGGCCGCAGCCGGCCGCGGATGATCCCGGGGTCGCCGGACATGTGGACCAGCGAGAGCAGGAGGGTGGGGATCGAGACGTCGAGCAGGGCCTCGGCGACCTCGTCGTCGGGGGTGTCGAACGGCTCGCCCGCGTGGGGATTGCGCATCGCCGGACACTACGCCGAACGACCCGTCCCCCGGCCCTCCGGATGAGCCCCGGCGTGCACCGCCGGCGCTACGATGGGCACACCAGAGAGAGGAGGTGGTCCAACTGAGCAGTCAACGATTTGGGACCCTGGAGGTGGCTGGCCGCTGAGGCGGCTCGCTGTACCACCTGGCGAATCCCAGCCAGACACCCACCGGGCCACCTAGCCGGACCCTGGTCCCATCCGGCGCCTCGTGGTCGCCCGGTGTCAACACAGCAAGACTCTGTACCTCCGCGGCGTCTCTTCGGAGGCGCCGCGCAGCGCGTCCGTCCGCTACACGCCTTCCCAGAGCCCCACCGGGGCCTTGCCGACCGGGAAGTGGCCCGGCTGCCGACCGCCCGCGGCGGCCCGCTCGATCCGCTGCTGCATACCGGGGGTGAGGGCGCCCGCCGAGATCATCTCGAAGTAGGTGGCGGTGGCGTTCCCGACGTCGAAGAAGTCCCGCTGCCAGCTCCAGCGGAAGTCGCCCGCGTAGCGGAACCAGCTGCCGCCCAGCCCGGCGATCTCGTAGTGGCTCCCGTCCGGCCTGGTGGCGTCTGCCACCTGCCGCCACAGCCCGAGGATCTCCCCCTGCACGTCGTCGATGAGGACGCGCATGTACGGGTAGGTCCACCCGCCGAGACCCTCCATCTCGAGCCCCACCGCAAGGTCGCGGATCTGGTCGCGCCCGACGGCCATGAACTCGTCGTTGGGACCCACGTTCCACCCGTAGGTGGCGTCCTCGGTGTACATGTCGGCCAGCGGCCGCCAGTCCAACTCGGCCTCGCAGCGGCGGTTGAGGTCCAGCCACCGCTGCATCATCTCTTCGAGCTCACTGCGCGGGAACGACGGCACGGTTATTCCTCCTCGACGATGGACAGTGCGTGGGTCGGGCAGAAGCGGACCGCGGCCTCGACCGCCGGGCGCGTCGTCGCGCCCGGGTGCTCCTCGAGGATCACCACCGGGGGCTGCTTGCCGAGCGAGAAGACCTCCGGGGCCTCGGACTCGCAGACCCCGTGCCCCTGGCAGAGGTCGACGTCGAGCGCGATGCGCATCAGCCGTCCGATCCGGCCCGCGCCCGGCTCCGTGCCTCGGACCGGCGGCGGTAGCGGACGACACAGGGCTGCGCGAGCTGGACGACCATCTTCGAGTGGTCGTTGCGGTAGGACCCGCCAGGCTGGGCCAGCTCGAACTCCCAGTCGAGGAGGAGGACCGAGAAGATGGCCTTGAGCTGCATCATGGCGAAGGCGGCCCCGACGCACCGGTGGCGTCCCGCCCCGAAGGGGATCCAGGTCCAGGGGTTGGCCAGGTCTTCCGTCCGCGGCGCGAGGTACCGCTCGGGCAGGAAGGCCTCCGCGTCGGGGAAGTCCCCGCTGATCCGGTTGGACACGGCCGGACTCGCCCCCACCATCTGGCCGGCCCGGATGCGGAAGCCCTCGCACTCGAGGTCCTCCTTGGCCACCCGAAGCAAGAGGATGAGCGGCGGGTGGAGCCGGAGGGCCTCCTTGAGGGCGGCCTCGACCCGGGGCATCTCGCGCAGGGCCTGATAGCTGACCTCGGCGCCTCCCGCGTAGAGCTGGGCCAGCTCGCGGTCGACCCGGCCCATCTCCTCGGGGTGGCGGAGCAACTCGATGAGGGTCCAGGCGGCGGTGCCCGAGGTGGTGTGGTGGCCGGCGAACATCATCGAGATGAACATGCCGGTCACCACGTCGGCGGGAAAGCGCGGCGAGCCGTCGGACTCGGTGATCGACATGAGCACATCGAGGAGATCTCGCTCGTCGTCGGGGACCGGAGGCGCCGACGCGCGACGTTCCATGATCCCCTCGACCAACCGGACCAGACCCGCTCGGGCCGCGTCGCGCCGGGCGAAGCTCTCGATCGGTGCATAGGGATCGACGTAGGCGATGGCGTCGGTCCCCCGTTCGAGGTCGTGGTAGAGGGCGGAGAACCGACTGTCCAGCTCGTCGCGGAAGCGCTTGCCGATGAGGCAGGCCGAGGAGGTGTAGATGGTCAACTCGGCGAACCAGTCGAGCAGGTCGATCTCGCCTGCATCGTCCCACCCGGCCACCATGGACTCGACCTCGGTGGCGATGGTCGCGGCGTGGCCGCGCATGAACTTGTCGCGCAGCGCCTGGTTGTGGAGCATCTCGCGCCGGCGCTCGGGTGGCGCGTCGAACACCACCCCCTCCCCGAAGATCGGGGTCATGAACGGGTAGGCCTCAGCCTGGTCGAGCACCTCCTCCGGTGATCGGAAGAAGAGCTCGTTGGCCTCGGCGCCACTGAGCAGGACGACATCGCGCCCGGCCAGGCGGAAGACGCCGACGTCGCCGCATTCGGACCGCACCCGGCTGAGGAGCGCGATCGGATCGACCCGCAGCTCCTCCAGGTGCCCGGTCTCCCCTCCGCCACCGGACACCCTCGGCGGTTCTTGTCGTGCGACGTCGACGGTCATGTGTCCTCCCGGGGTTGCTCGTGCAGCGGCGGCAGCTCCGGCTGCACCGGTGCCTCGGGCTGCAATTCGATCACGGTCGCGTGGGTGCCCCTGGGGAGCGAGACGGCCGCCACCACCGCCTGGGCGACCCCGCCCGGCTGCATGAAGTTGTCGTGCCGGGCGAATCCCCACGAGGCCCACTGCTCGATGACCTGGCCGGTGACCACCGGGTCCCAGTCCATCCCCATGCCGGTGAGGGTCGGGCCGGGCCGCACGATGGTCGCCCGGACACCGGTGCCCTCGAGCTCCATCTGCAACGAGCGCACGTAGCCCTCGAGCCCCCATTTCGAGGTCACGTAGGCGGCCATCGAGGGTCGGGGCCGTTCGGCGACGTCCGAGGTGACGAAGACCACGTCCCCGCGCCGCCGGGCCACCAGGTCGGGCAGGAGCGCCCGGACCAGCCGGTGGGTGCCGGACAGGTTGACCGAGAGGACCGCGTCGAACGAGGCGGTGTCTGTGGAGAGGACCGAGCCGGCCACGTTCTGCGCGGCGTTGGAGACGACGATCTCGAGCTCGCCGAAGACGTCCACCGCGGTCTTGGCGAACCGTTCGACCGAGTCGCTCTCCGCCAGGTCGAGGTGGAGCCCGGCCGCCTCGCCGCCCTCGGCCCGGATGGCTGCAGCGGCCTCCTCGCAGGCGTCGACCCGCCTGGCGCCGAGGACGACCGGGTGACCGGCGGCGGCAAGGGCTGTGGCGGTGGCCCGGCCGATCCCGGACGAGGCACCGGTCACCACCGCGGGTCGGCGTTCCGGGTTCGGGGCGAAGCGGGCCATCAGCGGAGGGCCACCGAGGTCGGGAGCGCCGCGAGTCCCCGGACGTTGATCGAGTGGACGCGGTCGATGCCTGCCGGGTCGACCTCGTAGCTCGCCACCCGGGCCACCAGCTCGGAGAGGGCGATCCGGGCCTCCAGGCGGGCGAGGGGGGCGCCCATGCAGAAGTGCCGGCCGCTGCCGAAGCTGACCAGGCGGCTGGTGTCGCGGTCGAGGTCGTAACGGTCGGGCTCGGGGAAGACCGCCTCGTCGCGGTTGGCCGAGCCCACCAGCAGCAGCACCCGGTCGCCCTCGGGGACGGTCGTCCCGTGCAGCTCGACCGGTGCCCGGGTGACCCGGAGCAGCATCTGGCTCGAGGTGTCGAAGCGGAGGGTCTCCTCGATCCAGTCGGGCACCCGGCCAGGGTCCCCGAAGGGTTTGGCCCGCTCCCCGGGGGTGCGCCACCCCCAGTACCAGGCGTTGCCGAGCAGCTTGGTGGTGGTCTCGTTCCCCGCGACCACCATGAGGAAGAGGAACGACACGATCTCCTCGTCGGTGAGCCGGTCGCCGTCGATCTCGGCGACCAGCAACGCCGAGGTCAGGTCGTCGTGGGGGGCCCGCCGGCGTTCCCCGACCATCTCCTGGTAGTAGCCGACCAGGGTCATCGCCGCCTCCATCCCGGTCTGCGGCACGTCGAACACCCCGTCTTCGCGGTGGAGGACCAGGTCGGCGAGACGGCGCAGCTCGGGACGGTCCGCCGGCGGGACGCCGACCAGCTCGGAGATCACGTCCATGGGCACCCGGCCGGCGAAGTCGGCGATGAAGTCGAACGAGCCACGCTCGAGCGCTGGCTCGAGGTGCTCGAGGGTGATCTCGCGGATCCGGTCCTCCATCGCGCCGACCTTGGTGGGGGTGAAGCCCTTGCCCACGAGCGATCGCATCCGGGTGTGCCGGGGAGGGTCGAGCGCGAGGAAGGACATGGTCCGGTGGGCGTCGGGACTGAAGGCGCTCGGGTCGAGCGAGACCCCGAAGGCGTTCGAGAAGGCGTCGACGTTGCGGAATGCGGCCAGGACGTCCTCGTGCCGCGAGAGCGCCCAGAAGTCGAACTCGTCGCTGCGGTAGAGCGGCGCCTCGACCCGCAGCCGCGCGTAGGTGGGGTAGGGGTCCTCGTGCATGTCATACGCGTACGGGTTGTAGTCGACCGGCCGGCGGAGATCGGAGGTGCTCACCGGTCCGTCCCCGGGTCCGTATGCACATCGGAGGGTCGCGGTTCGGGCCCCTCGATCAGCAGCGTGGCCGCCCCGGCCACGAACGCGGGGACGTCGAGGAAGGACATGTGGCCGATGCCGGCCGTGAGGAGCGCGCCGGAGTAGCAGGTCTCCAGCACCCGGATCGCCCGCGGGTCGCTGCCCCGGCCCACCGCGGCCTCCAGTCGGCGGTGGATGAGGGTCCCGATGCGATCGCGCAGGTGCCGGACGTCGGGGTTGGGACTCAGGAGTGCCACCGTGCAGGCGTCGATGAGGGTCGGGCTCTGGCCCGCGAACGGGATCATCGCCCGCACTGCGTCCTCGACCCGCGCCGCGACCCCCCGGTCGTCGCCCGCGTCGACCGGGGGGAGCGCCTCCATCCGCCGCCAGAGCACCTCGGCCAGGAGGTGGTCCTTCGAGCTGAAGTAGGTGTACGCGGTGGCCGGGGCCACACCGGCGCGGCGGGCCACGTTCCGGACGGTGAGTCCCTGGTACCCGACCTCCTCGGCCGCCTCCTCGGCGGCCCGGACGATCTGCGCGACCAGCTCCGCCTGGCGCGCGCTGAGGCGCCGTCTGGTCGCCTCCACGGGGAGGACCAGCGGCTCGGCCCCGCCGCGGGGGAGGGCGGCGGAGCTCACGTCCCGGCCGGTGCGGCCGCCGGCATGGTCAGGGGCATCAGCTGCGTACTATAGTCCAGACACCTGTCCAGACGTAGGGCCCGAACGGGGAGTGACGGTGAACGTGTCCGAAGAGCGATCGACCGGCGGACGAGCGTCAGGACCATCGCAGACCGTCGGGGTGCTCGGACTCGGGGCCATCGGTGACGGCATCGCCACCAACGCGCTCGCCGCGGGCTTCCCCCTCGTCGTGTGCGACGTGCGCTCCGAGGCCACCGACCGGTACTCGGGGCGGGCGGACGTCGCGGACAGCGCGTCCGACCTCGCCCGGGCCGCCGACATCGTGGTGGTCGCGGTGGTCGACGACGAGCAGGTCCATGCGGTCCTCTCGGGTCCCGACGGGGCCCTCGCCGCGGCCGGGCCGGAGACCACCTTCCTCGTCGTGAGCACGATCTCCGCCGCCTGCGTGCAGGCCATCGGCTCCGAGGCGGCAGCCCACGGCGTGGCCGTGGTCGACTGCGGGGTGAGCGGGGGCCCGAGCGCCGCGGCCTCCGGCGATCTCGTCTGCATGGTGGGCGGCGATCCCGCCGAGATCGAGCGGGTCGCGCCGTTGCTCGACGCGATGGGCTCGTTGACGGTGACCATGGGACCGTTCGGCACCGGGCTCGCGGCCAAGCTGGCACGCAACCTGGTCCAGTACGGCTCGTGGCTGGCCGCGTACGAGGCACAGCGTCTCGCAGAGGCGGCCGGCATCGAGCTGGCCAAGCTCGCCGAGGTGATCCGCGCCAGTGACGCCCACATCGGCGGGGCCTCGAGACTCATGTTCCGAACGACGGTCGCGCCGTTCACCGAGGCCGACGACCCCGGGTTGGTCGGCGCCATGCGGGCGGGCGCCGGCCTCGCCCACAAGGATCTGGCGGCGGCGCTCGACCTCGCCGCCACCCTGGACGTCGACCTGCCGCTCGCGACCCTCACCGACCAACAGTGCGACAGGATCTTCGGGATCGGCGGACCGGCGGCGGAGCGGTGACGGTGAGCAGCGCCGCTGCCGGCGATCCCGGAAGCCGCGAGACCGCCACCCCTCCTGGTCCCGTGATGGGCGAGGAGCGGCTCCTGGTCGACGGGACCCTGCGCCCGGCCCGGTCCGGGCGGGTCTTCGAGACGGTGAACCCGGCCACGGGGGAGGTGCTCGGGGCGGCGGCCGACGGCGACGCGCAGGACATGGACGAGGCGATCGCGGCGGCCCGGCGGGCCTTCGACACCACCGACTGGTCGACCGACGTCGCCCGCCGGGTGACCTCGCTCCGCCAGCTGCGGCAGGCCTTCCTCGACAACGCCGACGCCATCCGTGCCATGACCGTGGCGGAGACCGGCTCGCCGCTCTCGTTCACCTACTCCGCGCAGCTGGACGTCCCGGTGGACTCGCTCGCCTGGGTCGCCGACCTGGCCGAGTCCTACGCCTGGGAGACCGATCTCGGTGATGCCAGTCCCCTCGGGATCGCGTCCCACCGCTGGGTGCGCCGCGAGGCGACCGGTGTGGTCGGAGCCATCACCCCGTGGAACGTGCCCCACCAGATCAACCTGGCCAAGCTCGGTCCGGCCCTGGCCGCCGGCAACACGGTGGTGCTCAAGCCGGCGCCGGACACTCCGTGGTGCGCGACGGTGCTCGGACGCCTCGTCGCCGAGGAGACCGACATCCCGCCCGGGGTGGTCAACATCGTCACCTCCTCCGACCACGGCCTCGGGTCGATGCTCTCCGGCGACCCACGTGTGGACCAGGTCAGCTTCACCGGGTCGACCGCGACCGGCCGGAAGGTCATGACCGCGGCCGCCGACTCGATCAAGAAGGTCTTCCTGGAGCTCGGCGGGAAGTCGGCCTTCGTGATCCTCGACGACGCCGACCTCGCCGGCGCCTGTGCGACGGCGGCCTTCACCGTGTGCACCCATGCCGGCCAGGGTTGCGCGATCACCACGCGCCTGCTCGTGCCGCGCCGGCACTTCGACGAGGCGGTCGAGGCGACCGCCGACGTCATGCGCAAGCTTCCGGCCGGAGACCCGACCGACCCCGGCACCATCTGCGGCCCGCTGATCAGCGAGCGCCAGCGGGACCGGGTCGAGGGCTACCTGCGGCTGGCCGTCGAGGAGGGCGGCACGGCGGTGCTCGGCGGCGGGCGCCCCGACGGCATGGAGCGCGGGTACTTCGTGGAGCCCACGCTCCTGGTCGGACTCGGCAACGAGAGCCGGGTCGCCCAGGAGGAGATCTTCGGCCCGGTGCTCGTGGTCATCCCCCACGACGGGGACGACCACGCGATCGGTCTGGCCAACGACTCGGCCTACGGCCTGTCCGGCTCGGTCTGGTCCGCCGACCGGGACCGGGCGATCCGGGTCTCCAACCGGATCCGCACCGGCACGATCGGCATCAACGGGGGGCTGTGGTTCAGCCCCGACGTTCCGTTCGGTGGCTACAAGCGATCGGGCGTGGGCCGCGAGTCGGGCGTCGCCGGCTTCGAGGAGTACCTCGAGACGAAATCGATCGCCGAGCCGGGGTGACCGACCCAGCCGTCGTGACCGACCCAGCCGGGGTGACCGACCCAGCCGTCGTGACCGACCCAACCGGCGTGACCGACCCGACAGAACGGAGCAGCGAGACGATGGACGAGGAGCGCGCGGAGGGGACACCGAGGTCACGGGGAATGGCCAAGATGGAGGAGGTCTACGGCTTCTCCGTCGACCCGGACGACCTCGAGGGTCCCTACGTCGCGTTCACCGTCGACCACCTCTTCGGGACCGTCTGGACCCGGGCCGCGCTCGACACCCGGGACCGCCGCCTCACCACCATCGGCGTCCTGGCAGCGCTCGGTCAGAGCGCACTCGTCGAGATCCAGCTCGACGCGGCACTCGAGCGCGGGGAGCTCACCGAGGAGCAGGTGCGCGAGCTGGTGCTCCACCTGGCCCATTACATCGGTTGGCCCCTGTCGACCGCCGTCAACGAGGTCGCCGAGCGGGTCATCGCACGGCGACGCAAGGGGGAGTCGACCCCACCCCCGGCCGGCACCGAGGCCAAGGGCCGGTGAGCGCGGCCGGAGCCGACGCAACCACTTCCGGAACCGCGGCCGGCGGACCCATGATCCGGTTCGACTTCAGCGGCAAGGTCGCCATCGTGACCGGCTCTGCCGGTGGCATCGGCCAGGCCTACGCGGAGGCGCTTGCGGGCGCGGGGGCATCGGTCGTGGTGGCCGACCTCGACACGGCCGGAGCGGCCGCAGTCGCGGCCGGGATCGAGCAGGGCGGCGGCGCGGCGGCCGCGGTGGAGGTCGATGTGGCCGACCCCGGATCCGCCGCGGCAATGGCCGCCACCGCCGTCGAGCGGTTCGGGGGCATCGACTACCTGGTCAACAACGCGGCGATCTTCGGGACGATGAAGCTGGACCTTCTCCTGACGGTGGACTGGGACTACCTGACCCGCTTCCTCTCGGTCAACATGCTCGGGGCGCTCAACTGCGTCCGGGCCTGCCATCCCGCGATGAAGGCGCGCGGCGGGGGGGCGATCGTGAACCAGTCCTCGACCGCTGCCTATCTCTATGCCGGCTTCTACGGCCTGGCCAAGGCCGGGGTCAACTCGATCACCCAGCAGCTCGCCCACGAGCTCGGGGGCGACAACATCCGCACCAACGCCATCGCGCCCGGGCCGATCGACACCGTGGCGTCGCGCACGGTGGTGCCGGACGCGTTCTTGCAGCCGATCCTGGCCGGACTCGCCCTCAAGCGGCAGGGGCTGCCCTCGGACCTCGTCGGCATGTGCCTCTTCCTCCTCTCCGACCAGGCCTCGTGGATCACCGGTCACGTCTTCACCGTCGACGGTGGGCAGGTGGTCCGCCCGTGACCCGGGTCTTCCGCGCCGGATGAGCGAGCACCGGATCGAGATCGAGCTCGAGGAGGGCGTGCTGACCGTCGCCTTCGACCGGCCCGCGGCCCGCAATGCGTTCGACCGGGCCATGTACCGGGCGGTCACCGCCGCGCTGGCCGGCGCGCTGGCCGACGACGAGGTCCGGGCGGTCGTCCTCTGCGGCAGGGGCGCCGCCTTCAGCGCCGGTCAGGACCTCCGCGAGATGGCGGCGATCGCCACCGGGGAGGCCGGGCCCGACGCCGGATCCGGCTTCGGGGACCTGCTCGACCTGTTGGCCGGGTTCGACAAGCCGTTGCTCGCCGCGGTCCACGGCGCCGGCGTGGGGCTCGGCTGCTCACTGCTCGGCCACGTCGACCTGGTCCTCATCGACGAGCACGCCCGTCTGCGGGTCCCCTTCGCCGAGATGGGCGTGCCCCCGGAGGCGGCCAGCAGCGTCCTGCTCCCGGCCCGCATGGGATGGCAACGGGCGGCCGCCGCCCTGCTCGCCTCGGAGTGGATCAGCGCGGCCCAGGCGGTCGAGTCGGGCCTCGCCCTCCGGGTGTGCCCGGCCGGGACCGTGCTCGACGAGACCCTCGTGCTGGCCCGCACCATCGCCTCGCACCCCGGGTACGCGACCCGGGAGATCAAGCGCCTCATGCTGGCCGGCCGGGGAGCTGCCGTTGCCGAGGCGCGCCGGCGCGAGGAGGCCGCCTTCACCGTGCTGTTCACCGACCCGGCCCGTAATCCGGGGTCCCGGCTGGCTTCCCCTCTCGGGGAGTGAGGCGATGCGCCTCGGGATCACCGCCTTCCTCACCGACCTGGACATGAGGCCCGCCGACCTCGCGGTCGCCGTCGAGGAGCGGGGGTTCGACTCCCTCTACCTCCCCGAGCACACCCATCTCCCGGTCCGTGCCGACACTCCGCCCGCCCTGGTCGGGGGCGTCCGGCTCGAGGACTACCGGCGCAGTCTCGACCCCTTCGTGGCCCTGGCCACCGCGGCGTCGGTGACCACCACGGTCCGGCTGGGCACCGGGGTGGTCCTGGTTGCGCAGCACGACCCGATCGTGCTGGCGAAGCAGGTCGCCACGCTCGACCACCTGAGCGACGGCCGGGTCGACCTCGGGATCGGGTTCGGCTGGAACCGCGCCGAGGCGGCCGACCACGGGGTCGACTTCTCCCGGCGCCGCGAGGTGGCCCGCGAGCACGTGCTCTGCATGCAGGCGCTGTGGGGAGCCGAGCAGGCCGAGTACCACGGGGTCCACGTCGACCTCGACCCGTGCTGGTGCTGGCCCAAACCGGTCCAGCACCGGGTCCCCATCCTGGTCGGGGGCCGTGCCGGCGATGCGACGTTCCGGGCGATCGCCGAGTACGCCGACGGATGGCTCCCGGTGGGGGGTTCGGGACTGGCCGCGGCGATCCCCGCGCTGCGTCGGGCGTTCGAGGACCGTGGGCGGGACCCCGGGTCGGTCCGGGTGGTGCCGTTCGGCACCGTCCCGTCGGATGCCAAGCTCGACCACTACCGGGACCTGGGCGTCGACGAGGTGGTGTTGCGGGTCCCCTCGGGTGATCCCTCCGCGATGCTGTCGGTGCTCGACGACCACGCGGTCCATCTCGCACGGTTCGGGGGCGGGCATGGGTGAGCGAGCGAGGCGCCCGGAGGAGGGGCCACCCGGCAGGGAGGGGCCACCCGGCCGGCCCTGGAGCGGCGGCGGACGCGAGCGGCTGGCCGCGGCGGTGCGCCGGCTCATGGAGCTCACGGTGACCTCGTCCCCGCCCCCGGCCCTCCTCGCCGACGCCGCCGCGCGGGTGGAGGAGCTTGCCGACCGTCTGGAGGTCTCGGTACCCGTGGAGGGGCCGGCTCCGGTCGGCCGGTTCGCCCCGAACCCGGTCGGGCCCGGTGAGGTCGGAGGCTTCCCCGCGGCCATGCCGTTCGACATGGTCATCGGCAGCTGCAATCCCCTGTCCCCGCCGGTCGAGGTCGAGTTCGCCCCGCCGCTGGCCATCGGCCGCGTGGTGTTCACCCCGACCTACGAGGGGGCGCCGGGGTGCGTCCACGGTGCCGCCATCGCCGGGTGCTTCGACATCGTGCTCACCGCCGCCAACGTCCTGGCGGACGCGGCCGGCCCGACCGTCGAGCTGTCGATCCGCTACCGCAGGCCGACCCGGATCGGGGTCGAGTCGGTCTTCGAGTCCTGGGTCACGGAACGGACCGACCGGCGCACCCACAGCCGGGGCCGACTGCTCCAGGACGGCGTCGTGACTGCGGAGGCGACGGGGGAGTTCGTCCACATGGAGCGCACCCGGATCGAAGCGATGCACCGGCCCGATGGCCGCGGGGGAGCGGACGCCGACGGGTGAGCCGCTCGGGACACGAGCGGACGCCGTCTCCTTTCTCTAGAGTCGTGGCCACGGTGGAGCCGGGAGCGGTCGTGATCGACCCGGGACCGCCCACGACGAAGGGGAGACTGCTGTGAGGCATTCCGTTCGGAACTGCACCCACCCGCGCCGGATGGGAGCACCGGCGTCGGCCGCCCTCGCCGTGCTGGTGCTCGCCGTCACTCTGGCAGGCTGTTCCTCGACGACCGGTCAGGCGGTTCCGACGACGACCGGGAGCTCGTCGACGGCCGGCATCCCCTCGTCGGCCTTCTCCGACACCACCGGTCTCACCGGGAGCACCGTCACCGTCGGCAACGTCTCGACGCTCTTCGAAGGCCTGTTCAAAGGCGCCTACCTCGGGGCACAGGCCTACGCCGCCTACGTCAATTCCAGCGGGGGCGTCAACGGACGCAAGCTACTCGTCGACTCGTATGACGACGGGTACGCCGGTGCACCCAACAAGCAGTTCACCCAGGAAGCCGCGCAGAAGGACTTCGCCCTCGTCGGAGGGTTCTCCACCTTCGACAGCTTCGGAGGTACCGTCCTCGCCGCCAATCCGGGTGTGCCCAACGTCACGGTGACCCTCGACACGGCAACCGGGAACCTGCCCAACAGCTTCAGCCCCCAGCCCGCCTCGGGCGGCTGGCAGCTCGGACCGATCACCTACTTCAAGGATCACTACCCGGCCGACATCACCCACGCCGGGGCCCTCATCGCCGACGTGCCCTCGGCCATCAGCAAGTGGGTGGCAGAGCATGCGGCGATGGAGTCGATCGGGTACAAGGTCGTGTACGACCCGCAATTCGGGATCACCCAGACCGACTTCACCCAGTACGTGGTGTCGATGCGCAACGCCGGAGTCAAGATCCTCTTCCTCGAGCAGATGCCCGAGAACTATGCGGCCGCGGTGGTCAAAGCCCTCAACCAGCAGGACTACCACCCGGTCGTCGTGTTCGGCGCCTCGACCTACAGCGAGGCACTCGTCCCGAACTCGGGCGGTGCATCGGCGATCGACGGCGGCTACCTCGCGCAGGCCACTTCCCTCTACCTCGGGGAGGACGCCACGGCCATCCCCGCGGTGAACACCTTCCTGACCTGGACCCAGAAGGTCGCCCCGGGGTTCAAGGCCGACCTCTACACGCTGTACGGCTGGACCTCGGCGGAACTGTTCACCCAGGCACTCAAGGCGGCCGGTTCCAACCCGACACGGGGTTCGGTGCTCGAGCAGCTGCGCAAGATCACCTCGTTCAACGCGGGCAACCTCCTCGCCACGGGGAACCCGGCCGGAAAGGTTCCGGCCTCCTGCTACATCATCGGGCGCATCGTCAACGGACAGTTCCAGCGGCTCGACGATCCCCCGACGAGCGGCCCCACCAAGGGCTACCGCTGCGACCAGCCCTACTACTACTACCCGCCGAAGTAGGAGGCGCGGTCAGTTAGCTGCTCTGACCAGGGAGTTCTATGGCGTCGGTCCCGTCCAGTCCGCGATCAGTCCGCAAGAAGTCGAGGGTGCTGTCGATCACAGCCCTTGTGCGGTCGTCGTCGCCCGGCCAGAGATGGGCGTAGGTGCGCAGGGTGATCATCGCGCTGGAGTGGCCCAGCACCGTCTGGACCTGCTTGACGGACGCGCCCCCGGCGATGAGCGCGGAAGCGAAGAAGTGTCGAAGGTCGTGGCTCGTCATGTCGACCTTCGCCTGCGAGCTTGCGACCCGGAGGACCTTCTTCCACACCGGGTAGGTGAGCGGCTCGCCGTGCTCATCGACGAACAACCAATCCCCGTGCTTGAAGGTCGCGACGTGGGCGGCGAGTTCATCCAAGACCACCCTGGCGAGGGGCACGGTCCTGGTCGACTTCGGCGACTTCGTGGGGCCGATCTGTCCTGACTGAAGCCGCTGACGGTCAACCCTGACCGACCGTTCCAGGAACTTGATGTCACTCACCTTCAGTCCTAGGAGTTCTCCAATCCGAAGTCCCGAACCCGCGAGGAGAGCTGCGGCTGCCCGGAACCGGTCGGGCATCGCCTCGACGACTGCCGTGACCTCTTCCACCGTCAACGGCACAATCTCGGCCTCGTCCGACCGGGGAAGGGTCACCTTGCGGCAGGGAGAGGCAGCCACCACCCTGTCGTCGACCGCCGCGTTGAACAGACGGACCAAGACGGCGTTGATGTTGCGGACGGTGCCCGGCTTCAGCCGTCCGGAGAGGTCCTTCATGAGCATTTGGACATCGGAGGGCCGGATCGAGGCCATTGTCTGATCCCCCAGCACCGGGAGAATGTGAAGTCGGAGGGCGATGTCGATGATGGACAGCGTCGCCGGGCGGCCGACCTGGGCTGCCTCCCATGCAGTCGCGTACGCCTTCAGCGTGATCTTCCCAGCCTTGGGGTCGACGTACTGGCCCGTCACCACGGCAGCCGTGACCTGGTCGAGGTGGTTCTGAGCGTCTGCCTTCCTGGCGAAGTGCCGGGAATGCTCCTTGCCCTGGTCGTCCCGATACCTCGCCCGGTATTTCCCGCTGGGTCGCTTGTCGATGCTTGCCATGAATCCTCCAAGTTCCGGTCACTGTTGATGGCGAGCTCAAGTGTTGCGTGAAACATGCCCCTGCGACTCCGTGACCAGGGATTTTGCCCTAATGGCTCATATAAATCCCTAGTGGACTAGGTCATTTGAGTTACATACTCGGGCCACTAGTCGACTAGGGGAATCTCAATAATATTGCTCCTGCTAGCTTATGACCAGGGTTTTCTATACGATCTGCTGAGCCTCAGACCATTCACGTTTCACGACTTGTAGCGACGCTATACTCTACTCCATGACCAGCATCAATAGTGGAACCGGAGCACGTATTTGGGTCAGCCCCGAGGAACTGTCAGCCGAACTTCAGCTGCCGGTTCGGACCCTCTACTCATGGAGGGCTAGGAGGATCGGACCGGAAGCTCAACGCATCGGCAAGCACCTTCGGTACGAACGCCAAGAGGTCGACCGCTGGCTCGACGAGCAGATCAGCAGGCAGCGGTCGAAGTGACCTGCCACTTCCCCCAAGACAGCGAAGACGCCCCGGCGGCAACCGGAGCGTCTTCTTCGATCAACCGAGTCCATTGGCATGGAGAGGAGGATCAACAACAGCTTATGCCAGCGTAGAGCCGATGTCGGTCATCGACCACATCGGTGCTGCTGGCACGAACCGGGCACACACGGCCCGATGACATCAGCCCTGACTCACCCGAGGGTGGGTTCACGCACTAACGATCATGGGAAGCCTCTTCGGAGGCAACGAGGGAGGTCCTTTCCCCTCGTCCACGACGGCAGCTGCAAGGGAGACACCCCTCGACCGAGACCTCTCACACGCCGGAGGCCGGGAACACCGAGCACCACTCCCGAAAATCTGTCGTTTCGTCACAGCAGGTGACGGCCAGGCTGGTCCGATCGGCACCAGATCACAAGCCGGGAGCGTGACGCTTGCAGACATGCAGGTGTTGGTAGCGGTAAGTCAGGGACACCCCCAGCAGTCGAAGCTCCCCGTTCTCCTCCTACCCAGGCGAATGGGAAAGGGAGCTACCCCGATGTCCAAACAGAGAAGAGCCCGAGCAGTGACCAGCAGCAGCAAGAGAAGCAAGGGAAAGCGTCGACCGGTCCCACCACTCCCGATGCCGGCGTTCGGCACACCAGCAGACGGCCGTAAGTGTGCAGCGTGTGGCCGGTGGTTCCATCGGAATCACTTCTGGAGACCGACGACCAAGTCTTTCGTTCGGAGGTGTGCCAGGTGCATCAACGCTGGGAGGAAAGCTCACGTCGGGGATCAAACGGCCCTCGTGAACCGGCACCACATCGGCCGTGACGGTCTCGGTCCGGTCATGATCGGCAACCCTGAATCGGGGCTCACATCCTGAACACGGGTTGCATGGGCTGATCGTCCACGGTGACGAAGCGTGACCGTAGAAGGCCGTTCCGGGAGCGTTCCGGCCGATCCAGCAGCAGACCTCACCTAAGAACCGGAAGAGGACATAGTGACACCACCGACTAAGACCTAGCTGTAGGTCCGCTAGCGCCGGTGCCGCCATAATCCGTCCCGTAGGCCGTCTCCAAGGCCGGAGTGGGCTTCGGCCTTCGCCTGAGCCGGTGACTCGGACATTTGAGTGACAGATTCAGTGTGTCGCCATTCCCAGGCCACAACACCTCATAACGGGCAGCCACCCGTTTGGCGTTTGAGCCTTCAACAACAACGAGAACGTCGACGGGACCAATGCCAAGGGGATAGTGCTTCCATCCGATGTGGCGAGAGCGATTGGTGATGCCGTGACATTGAGTGTCACCGGGATACCGCAGTGCCACATCAAGGGGATGAGCAAGGTTGTTCCTCGGGATATTGGCCATGGGTGCTAGTTGCCCCGATTCCGGTCCCTCTGCTTGGGAAGTGAAAGCCCAGCGTGCTGGCAGGTCCTGAACCACGTTTCCGGTTGCCGTGTTGCTAAAGATCAGCCGTATGTGAACGTCGTTCGCTGAGGTTGATCCCATTACGGCTCGGTTATAAACATTGAGAAACGCAACTCGAAACGTAGTCTCCTCGGGCGCATCTGGGATACGAACGACCTGTGTGATGGGTTCAGTAATAAAGAGTCGGGGTTTCTCTAGAACCGCCAGCACCGCAAAGATGAGCGCCATCACCAGCAAGACAGCTGCGAGGGTGACAAGAACCGCCTCGCCCACATGGGTGGCATGAGTCGGAGTCGACTGCCCGAAAAGAACCGTGACGCCGACTCCAAGCGTCACAACGGCCCCAAAACAGGCGATTGCCCAGGACTGTTTTCCCATCCCCATCTGCGTGAGACTAACCCCGCTCTGACCTGTGGCTGTGTGTCACGTCATGGTCCTCAGTGCCACCGGAATCGACGACCCATCAGCCTCGGAAGCGCAGCAGGAGGGACGCCGACGAAGACGGCCGGGTCGGCTCAGTCGGGGTACGTCGCCGCAGCTTCCCCGGCAGTGAGGGGGGAGTCGTCGAGGCACCTGATGAGCGGCTTCACCTTCGGCCCACCAAAATCAACGGTCTTGACGAAGCTCACAATGTCACCTGACCTGTTCGGATTCAGTCGTGCCGGGGTGAAGCTGACGACCTCACGGTCATTGCGGGCACAGTTCTGAACAATGGCAGAATCGGCCTGAAAGTTCGTCGCAGGCTTGAACAGCACATCAAGCGTGTATGGGGAGGAACACTGGCCACCGCAGGCGGAGGTGGAGATTACTCCGCTCTTCTCCAGTGCGAACACGCCACCAACGACGACCACCGCCACCGAAACCACTGCGAGAAGCAACACCGCTCCGACCTTGCCAAGCCGCCGCACGATGGCCATTCGTCGCTCCTTCGACCTTCCGATCGCACAGTACTACCGAGACGTAGCTGGAGAGGTTGGAGAGAGCCGAGACATGCCTCCTGAGCCGTCCGATCCCGCTGTCCGTCGACCTGGATGTTTCTCAAAATCTTGTAAACACTGGGGGAGTGAACATCTTCGTCGTCTCGATGTCAACGGGAATCGTGGCGACCAGGGGGAAGTGACAGTTCCCGTTCCCGAGGCGTACGTCACGCTCCTGGGGCGAAGGACGGGTCGTTGCGGCGGGACCAGCTTGCCAGTGACCATGCCGATCCCGATGATCTGGGGAGGAGGCTCGTTCAGATGCGACTGAGCATTGCTGCTAGGACTCGTTGGTCTTGTGACTCGGTTAGGCTCAGGGACTGTAGGACGATGACGTAGCCGTCCTTCGTCGCCGACAACTGGTCGATATTCGTGGCGGGTCCGTTTCCCGCAGGAGAAGGCTCAGGGCCTAGCCAGTAGGCAGAGATTCCGAGTATTCGCACGCTCGTGTACTTCGGCGCTGGCAACGTCTCACCGTTGGGCAGGGTTCCCGAGGCGTAATGCACGTGACCACTGTGGAGGTCCGTGATGCCAGTGACCGATTTCGGATTCCACGAGAGGTCCACGTGCAGGGTTCCCGGTCCCGATCCCTCAGGAACGTAAAGACAAGTGCTTTGCTGACCAGCAAGCGATTTAGCCTCAGCTGGCCGAACAGGTTGACCCAGGGCGTCCGTTGCAGCCCTCATTGACAGCAAGCAGGCCGAACGAGCCGGTGGTGGCAGCGCCGTCGACGATCCACAAGCCGAAAGGATCAGCACGAGGGTCGTCGCCACGGAAAAGAGCACAAGCTTCCGCCAGGTTACCCGGCGAAGTATTGCCCAAAATCATCGGCTCCCGCATCCAAGTGCGGAGGTAGACGGTTCGGTGCTGAAATGGTCGGAATGACGAAGGTGCAAGAGCCTCAGTACGGGAGTACCGGATTGCTGGTCCTCGTTTCCGTCGTGCCGGTGACCCTGGTGTTTTCCCTTTGGAGTGCCGTTGGAGGTGTCTCTCCCTCAGCACCAGCGGGCGTCTTCATTGGGATGCTGATTCTCGCATGGTGGGTTCGTCGTTCGTCGGTGGTTTCGGTCGATGACGCTGGGGTAGTGATCAAGACGGTCGCAGGCAGACTCACTATTCCGTGGACCGAAATCGAGAGACTCGACGGCCACAGGCTGAGCGCCCGGCTGCTAAGGAGAAGCAACGGCAAGCGAGTGTTCGTTCAGATGCTCGATCCCAACTGGTCCAATCGGCCGGTGAGTAGGGCAATCCACGCTCACTTGGCTACTGCTACTCCCGTCGTTCAACGACCCCATCAGGAGGTAGAGCCGTGATCGGTGACATCTTCGGCGAACAGGGCTTGATCATTCTGGTGATCGGGTTGGTATCACTGGTCATCCCGATCTGGGCAGTCGTGGATGCCATCTCCCGACCAAGTGGGGCGTTCTCTGCCGCTGGTTCATCGAAGGGCCTTTGGATCACGCTGATCGTGGTGTTCTGGCTCTTCACTGGCATCGTCGGAGTCATTCTTTCTGGGGTGTACCTGGCCTCGATTCGACCTCGGGTAAGGGCGGTCATGCCCTGACGGGGAGGACACAGTGAACCTTCCAGACGACTGAACAGTGGGGTCCATACGTGAGTGAAGCTGAATCCTGGCTTTCGGACGCCCAGGACCGGGTTGCCACGGCAGAACGAGTGCTCTCCGACGTTGAACGTGGACTTGTAGCCGTTGAAAGGGTGGAGGCGGTTGCCAAGCGAACACGACCTGTTCTCCGAATGGCAGCTGTTGTGGTCCTGGGCTGCCTGGTCGGCGTCGGGATCGTCCTCCTGGTCGGCCGGATACGAAGAGAGGGGCAGATCGAGGCCCCAGAAGACGAATCGTTTGAGGATGGAGCTTGATTCGGTCGAGGACTTCTGCTCTCGTCGTTACTTGACGAGTCCGTCGGGGGCGGGCATTGGTGTTCAGGGTCACGTCATCCCCATCGTGCAATCATCTCTGGTGTGAGGCATCCGTCGGAATACAGAATGACCCCGATCACGACGGTCGATGAATATGCAGGCCAGCACGTCCTGCAGATAGTGGCGACGCAGTTGGGGAACGGGTACACGACCTATCGGGCCAAAAAGATTGTCGATGAGTGGTGCGAGTTCTTCTCGACCGGCCCCACGCCCATAACCGATCTGTCCTTTGCCTCTCGGACGCCCAAGCGCCTGTTCGAGAGCCTGGCTGCTCAGGTTCAGCTCACGACACTGAGCGTGAAGTGGGGCGATTATGACGACCTTGACATCCTTCAAGGGATGCAGGAACTCAAAACGCTGTGGCTGGGGGGTGCGGCGAGCCTGCACACTCTTGCGCCGCTGACGAAGCTGACGCAACTTCATGAGCTTGGGGCCGAGTCTCTGCGACATGTTCACGACCTAACCCCGCTGGCCTCGTTGGTCCAGCTTCGGAACTTAGAGCTCGGGGGGAACTGGATGAGCCCACGGATCGTGCATGTCGACTCGATCGGATTCTTGCGCAGCCTCAAGAACCTTCAACGACTCATTCTCCAAACCGTCATTGTGGATGACTTGGACTACTCGCCGCTGCTTGACCTTGCCGGACTGACCGAGGTGCGGGTTATGGCGGCACGAGGAATGAGGCCAACCCACGATGAGTTGTCTGCGGCAATTCCTGCGTTAGCACCGAGACCCGATTGACCGGACGGGGAAATCCCCGACGTGCCGATCGGGGACAGCCATGGCTCGACGTAGGGAACTCTCTACGTGTCGGTGGCTGTGTCCATTCCGTTGGTCACCACGGTGACCACTGCTCCGGGATGCTGCCCGGCCGTGACGTACGCCTGGTCACAACTCCCGCCGAAGGTTTCGTTGACCTGAACCGTCTGGCCAGTCATGGGGTTGACCTGCGGGCCGCTCCAAGTAACTGAGCAACTCTGCACCACAGTCGGCACACCGTAAGGAGGTTGTGGTTGAACGGGGGTCGACACTGGAGTCGGAGGCGTGGGTGTCGGAACAGGAGTAGTCGTGACTGGTGCTGGAGCCGGTGTAGGTGCAGGGTCAGCGACCACAACCGGTGCTGGAGCAGGTGGGGTTGTGACCGGTGCGGGAGGAGCTGGTGCAGCCACGACAACCGGAGCGGGAGTGACGTGGACCAGAACCGGCGGTGCTGGCACGATGACCTCGTTGACTGGTGGTGCCGCTGTGGCTGCTGCGTGGCTACTGCTGCCCAGAGCAACAGCCCCTCCGGTGAGAGCCACCAGCGTGGTCCCGACGAGGATGATTCGCTTCATCTTGCTCTCCTTGGTTGATCTCCTCGTCCCTGTTCCCCTGTTCTGGTCGGTAGTCCTCCTCTGACCGATCGGCACAATCGGGCATCAGATTGAACGCAGCATCCACGGGTGCCTGACCATCCACGGCCACGAGACCGGCAAGAGGCACCAAGGTGAGCCGGAAGAGTTCTTTCACCAGACTGACTGCTTGCAGCTGCGAGCAATGAGGCCCTGAGCTTCGTTCTGCCGTTTCGGAGGTCCGATCGTCCAAAGGGAACGTTTGTTCGTTCCTGGTGGGCTTGTAGGCACCTCTCCTGGCATTTTCGGGCATCGGTGGACCAGCACCAGGACGACGCCGAGGATGACGCCATGAAGTCTCACTGACTTGCCATCGTCTGTTCACGTTACTAAACTAGAGGTTACAGGCCAGCTCAGGAGGCTAGATTGAAAAAGCAGCGGATCGTCGGGCTAGTGAGGGTCTCAACCGATCTCCAGAACGAGAAGGGGAACGGGATTGACGTTCAGAAGCGGGCGATCAGGACGTGGGCGGCAGCTCACGAGTACACGCTCGCCATGCCGATCCTCGACGAGGAGAAGGGCGTCTCCGGTGCCAGCGAGCTGGCGAACCGGCCGAAGCTCGGAGAAGCGATGGAGATGGTCCGGGCCGGTGAGATCGTCGGGATCGTCGTCCATAAGCTCGACAGGCTGGCAAGAGACGTCGTGATCCAGGAGACGCTGATCCGGGACCTGGCAGCCCTCGGAGGTCGCTTCTTCTCCACTATGGACTCCGAGAACGAGATGCTCGTGAACGACCCGACCGATCCGGGCCGCAAGATGGTCCGTCAGATTCTGGGAGCCGTGGCCGAGTACGAGCGAGAGGTCATAGCCCTTCGGCTCTCGTCCGGACGCCGTCGGAAGGCCGAGAACGGTGGGTACGCCTACGGGTCACCCCCGGTCGGATACAAGGCCGTCGGCAAGGCCCTGGTGCCCGATCAGGACGAGCAGGCAGCCCTCGACCTCATGAAGAGACTCCGGGCCGAAGGTTCCAGCATCCGGGACATCTGCCGTGCTCTGACAGCAGCCGGGCACCAGACGAAGAGCGCCGGTCGGCCGACGAAGCCCGGCAAGCGCCCCCCGAGCGGCGTCTGGCAGCCAGCAGTGGTGCTGAAGGTCCTCAACCGGGAGACGAGCCGAGGGGGATGGATCGTCCGGGTGTCGGCGTGACGAAGACGAGCACCGCCACCATCCAGGCGTGGATGGACGCCCGCATCGACGAGGGATTCTCGATTACCGAGTGCCTGATCTGGCCGTTCGCCCGAGGGCACGGCGGGTACGGCGTCATTCACGACCCCCGAGTCGGTCATATGGTCCAGGCAGCTCGGATCATGTGGGAGAAGTGGACCGGTGAGCCGTGGCCGGAGGACAAGCCGACCGTCGGTCACTTCGCTCGGAACTGCGGATCGTCCGGGTGTTGCAGTCCGATTCACGCCCGGCCACAGGACTGGCACGAGCAGGCAGCGGACCGCATCCGTCTCGGAAATGTGGCGAGAGGTGAGCGGAGTGGTAGCAGCAAGCTCACGGCCGAGGCGGTGGCGGCCATCCGAAAGCGTGAAGCAGCCGGAGAGAGCCACAAGGACCTGGCCGAGGAGTACGAAGTGGCGAAAAGCACCGTTGAACACGTCGTCACCGGTCGAAGCTGGGGCTGGCTTGACCCCGAGCAGATCGCAGCCAACCGAGAAGCCCGTGCTGAGAGAATCGCCGAGCAAAGAGCCGTCAAATGGGAGCGTCAGCGGGAGCGAGACCGGGCCTACTACGAGAAGAACCGGGAAGAGATACTGGCCCGACGACGGGCAGCTTACGCAGCGAGAGGCCGTGGGAACTGATGTGGCTCTGTTTGCCATTTGCGTTCGCAAGCGTGGTGAAGCCGCTTGACATCGACCCTCTGTTCGTCGCTCATGGCCGTCCGGGCGACCTCTCCATCCGATGCCGTACCGAGTCTGACCTGGCGTCGTTGCGGCCGTATTTCCCCGGCATGGGAGCCACCATCAAGGCACCAGGAAGGGACTATCAGTGCCGAGCGTATCTTTCCGCTGCCGATTTCGGAGAGGGCCTGGTGCTGGTCGCCGAGACCGTGACTTATTCCAACATGAAGGGCCGAACGAGCGAGATCGACCCTCAGAGGGCTGCAATCTACGGCCGTGTCTGGTCGGACCTCCTGTCGATTGACACGAGCCGACCCCGTTGGAACGACTGGTCCCAGTGGGTCGACGAGGACGACCTCGGCGTCTGGCCCGTGCACCAGCTCGACGGGGACATGGCTCGACGACGACTGGTGCCCCGACGACGAGTCCGACGAGCTGTACCCCCCAAACCAACCAGAAGGAGAAGAGCTGTGACCGAAGAGAACAGGAGCAACCCCACGATGGACGACCTGGTCCGCCTGATCATCAGACGGCGGGAGTATCAGTGGAGCAGCTCGAACCAGCTTTACCAGTACAGCCAGGAGATCGCCGACGTTGCACGTGCCGGAGGTCTCGATCAGGGGGAGGGGGAACGACTTGCCTCCATCGAAGAACGCCCTACTGACTTCGACGTCGAGAAGGAGCTGAAGAGCCTCGTCGACAAGATCCACCAGCGTCGCAGGTACGCCCGGTCGCTCAACCCGGTGAACGAGGAGATTTACCAGTACGACCAGGAGATCGCCGCCCTTGCGCTTGCAGGAGGGTTCGATCTGGAGGAGGCGCAACGAGTTGCCGACGACGAGTGGGTGGACGAAGACGACGAGCCAGTCGACTGGCACGTATAGACGCCGTGAACCGATACACGCCGAAGCAGACGCCGACGATGGACAACCTGGTCGGCCTGATCTACGCCGCACAGTTGATGCAGGTTGTCCATCGTCGGCGGGGAGGAAGGAGAGACGGTCATGGTCTTCCTGGTCGACGGTTCTTCAGCCCGAGCCGTCGACGAGAAGGCCCGCCTCGATCGGCAGATCACGCTGGCAGTCGACCGAGGAGGACTCGACCTCGACGTGGCGACAGCGTTGGCCCAGCGGAAATTCGACGACAAGGTGCATAAGTTGGCCACGAGCGGCATGGTCGGCACCAAGCACGAGTTTCTCGGTCTCATGCTGCGGGACCTGGACGAGTCGTGAGCCTCTACCGTTTCCGCCACCCGATCCGGCATCGGTGGATTCCTCGACGAGTGAGACGGGCACGAGCACGCTGGTGGCGTGTCAGGCACCTCCGGCCGTGACCGTCACCCGTACCCGTCCCACTGACCTGAGAGAATGTGTCCCCAAGGAGGTCAGATGAACGTCAGCACCTTGGAAGCTCGACGAGCCGAGCTTGTCCGGCTACGGGCAGAGCGTCAGCGTGCGGCCGAGGCCGTCGGGGCAGCCAGCACCTTGCTCGACCACCTCGACCGGCGGTACGAGCAGGCCGTCGAGGAGTTCGATCAGCTCCGAACCGGCACCCGCTGACGTGCCGGTCACACCTGAGGCCCTGGAGACCGTTCGGAAGGTCGCAGCCGAGACAGCACGCATCCTGGCCGACCCGGTCGAGAAGGCACGAGTCCTCCGTCTCATCCAGCACCAGGAGGAGGTCGAGGCCGGACTCATTCCAGCGTCATCGCCACCAGACTTCATCCGGGCCGACTGGGGCAAGGCCGAGGACCACGGCAACCGACCCGGCTGGTACGGCCCGAGTTGGGACCCCGAGGAAGCCCAACTCCGGGCCGAGGCGTACGCCGGTGACAGCACCCAGGACGATCACCGCTCCAAGCCGACAGATGACTGACACCGAGGACCCACATAGAAGTGTGTCATGAGTGACGACGACAAGGCGCAACGCCACGGATGGATCATCCTGGTGGCGGTGATCTTGGCCATGGTGGGGTTCACCTCTTGCCAAAACCAGCCGTCGGCTGTGCGCCAGATCAACTGCACAACTGGTGATTCCGAGAGTTGCTACTACACCGATTCCAACAAGCCCACGCCGCCCAGTCCCCAATCCGTGAGCTTCAATGGAATGACCGTGCCAACTGTCGGAGTGTTACCTCCCAGCTGTGCGATGTACACGGCCTGCACCTTTCTAGGCAACGTGGGCGTCTGGGCCGTATGGGACACCAACCCGAAAGGGACCTCCATGTTGGAGTCCACTTACGGTCCACCGAGTAGCTCTAGCGGATGATGACCGCAGGCACCTTTCCCAAAGTCCACCCGGTGGCGGAGCTGTTCCCTCTGATCCACGGAGCGGAGTTCGACGCCCTCGTCCAGTCGATCAGGAATGAGGGGCTGGAGCACCCAGTGATGCTGGCCCCAGACGGGACGCTCCTGGATGGCCGAAATCGGCTCCGAGCTTGTCACGAGGCAGGCGTCAAACCTCGGTACAAGACCTACAAGGGCTCCGATCCGGCAGCGTTCATAATCCGGGTGAACATTCACCGCCGACACCTGACGACCGGGCAACGGTCGTTCCTGGCCTTGGAGACGCTGGCGTTCTACGAACAGGAAGCTGCGAAGCGTCAGGCTCAGGCCAAGGGCCGATCCCGTGGCACGAAGCAGGCTTCTGTCATGGCAGATTTGCCAGAACAGTCGGCCGGGAATGCCCGTGACCAGGCGGCGGCGACCGTCGGAGTGTCAGGTCGAGCAGTCCAGCAAGCCAAGCGTCTGGCGAAAGACGCCCCTGACCTGGCCGATGAGGTGCGTTCGGGCCAGCTGACCCTGGACGCTGCTGACAGGCAGTTGACCCGTCGACTGAGCAATCAGCAAGAGAGGGACACCCGCCTCATCACTTTGGACAGCACCGTCGCCGATGCCGAGGGTGGGACGTGGAAAATGCTCCATGGTGACTTCCGTGACCGCCTGGCCGACCTCGGCGATGAGTCGGTCGACGCCATCGTGACCGACCCGCCTTATGCTGCTGAGTTCCTTCCTCTGTGGTCGGATGTGGCAAAGCACGCAGCACGGCTGTTGAAGCCGCAGGGCTTACTGATGGGCCTTACCGGCCAGATATTCCTACCGGAGGTGCTGGAGCGTCTCGGAGAGCACCTGCAGTACGGCTGGGTCTACGCCCAGACGATGTGCGGTCCGAATAGCCGAATCATGGGGAGGCACGTGTACCAGAGTTGGAAGCCCTGGGTGGTCCACAGCAAGGGAGCGTGGCCGTCCGGGAGCATTGACTGGCACAGTGACTCGGTCGTCTCGTCAGCACCTGCCAAGGAATTTCGGTGGCAGCAGGATGCCGACACGGCTGCGTACCTCGTAGAGCGACTGACGACCCCTGGAGCACTCATAGTCGATCCGTTAGCGGGGCACGGGACCTACGGCTGTGCAGCTGTTGCCGGAGGTCGGCATTTCATTGGCGTCGAGGCGGACGCTGGCCGCTTTGCCAAGGCCGTGGAAGCCCTGGAGGACCAGGACGAGGGCTAGGGCACTGGTTCGACGGACGCCCGTTGGCCCTAGCGTCGGCTAACGGATCAGAGGAGCGTCAGATCGACCTCGACACGACGCTGGTTGGAAGTGATAGGTATTTCTGGGAGCTGGGGATGCTCTCGGCTTAGCGTGAATGAGAAGGCGGGTCCAGATGCGTATTAGAAACGGTCCGGTAATCGTGGGGATGGGTCTTGCAGGCGCTCTCATCCTCGGGGGGGCCGACTATGGGACTGTGCAGCCTGCCGGGGCGGCTGGGGCGACAGCCGTCGCCGTCGCCGCCGGGGATTTCAGCACCTGTGCGGTGCTCACCAGAGGGACGGTGAAGTGCTGGGGATACAACTACTACGGCGAGCTGGGCGACGGAACGACCACCAACTCTTCGGTCCCAATGGCTGTCAAGGGGTTGGGCGGAGTGACCGCCATCTCCGCCGGGACAGACCACAACTGTGTCCTGCTTACGACGGGGACCGTCAGTTGTTGGGGAGACAACGCCGAGGGTCAACTGGGCAACGGCACCGCTACCAACTCTTCGGTCCCGGTGGCTGTCACGGGACTGAGCGGAGTGACGGCCATCTTCGCCGGAGGTTTAGAGACTTGCGCACTGCTCTCCACGGGCACGGTCGAGTGTTGGGGAGAGAATCCGGGGAACGGCACCTCGGATTCTTCGGTCCCAGTGGCGGTCAAGGGGCTGAGTGGGGTAACCGCCATCTCTGTCGGGCCATTCGACGCCTGTGCGGTGCTCACCACCAAGGCGGCCAAGTGTTGGGGAGCCAACCTGTATGGCGAGCTGGGCAATGACCACATCCGTGACGGCTATTCGACATTGGTCCCAGTGGCCGTCACGCTGCTCAGCGGGTTGACCACCATCTTTGCCGGGAACGGTTTTACCTGTGTGGTGCTCACCACGAAGGCGGCCAAGTGCTGGGGATACAACTACCACGGCGAGATGGGCGACGGAACGACCACCAACTCCTCGGTCCCAATGGCTGTCAAGGGGTTGAGCCAGGTGAGGGCCATCTCCGGCGGAGGTCTGCACACATGTGCACTGCTGACCACGGGGACGGTCACTTGCTGGGGGGATGTACACCTGCCCAACGGCCACACCACCGGGTCTTCGGTCCCGGTGGCTGTCACGGGACTGAGCGGAGTGACGGCCATCTCCGCCGGGACATACCACAACTGTGCCCGGCTCACGGCGGGGACGGTCAAATGCTGGGGAGCCAACAACTTCGGCCAGCTTGGCAACGGCACCACCACCGGTTCGTCCGTCCCAATAAGTGTCGGACTATAGGTGAGAGTTGGGGAGCTGCTGGTCACCCTCGCCCGAGAGACACGGACGGGGCGAACGTCCTCTAGGCCCTCGACGTGCCCGCCGCAGGACCTACAGTCGGTGGCTCTATGAATCGCCCCGGGTTCCATGACTGCTCGGGCTATTGGGTAACCACCTCGAGGGCGGCTCCTGTTTGACGGTAGTAGACGGCTTCGAACTCTGCAGGGGTCACGTAGGAGTTGTCCTCGGTGATCTCGCCGTGGAGCCTGCGGTGGTTGAACCAGTCGATGTAGCCCAAGGTGGCGAACTCGACGTCGTCGAGGCCCTTCCAGGGACCCTTGGGGTAGATGAGTTCCCACTTGTAGAGGCCGTTGAAGCTCTCGGCCATGGCGTTATCGTATGAATCGCCGCGTGAGCCGACGGAGGCGACGATGTCGTTGTCGGCCAGGCGCTCAGAGTAGCGAATGGACAAATATTGCACGCCCCTGTCGGAGTGGTGCACCAGGCCATCGAGGACTTGACCTGCTCGGGTTCGGTTCCACACCGCCATCTCCAAGGCATCGATGGCGAGATCCGAACGCAAGGAGTTCGAGAGCTGCCAGCCGACGACCGTCCGCGAGTACACGTCGATGATGAACGCGGCGTAGACCCAGCCGGCGTGGGTCTTCACGTAGGTGAGATCAGCCACCCAGAGCCGGTTGGGTGCCGGCGCGCTGAACTGGCGCTCGACCAGGTCACTGGGCCGGTGCTGACGCTCGTCCGAACGGGTGGTGATCTTGTAGGCCCGGCCGCGCCGGACACCAGAGAGGCCCAGGTCACGCATCAATCGTTCCACGGTGCAGCGGGCCACCCTGGTGCCCTCCCGGTTGAGCTGGGCCCAGACCTTGTCCGCCCCATAGACATCGAGGTTCTCGGCGTGGACCCGGGCGATCTCGACCTTGAGCACTTCGTCGCGGATGGCCCGAGCGCACGGCGGTCGCTTCTTGGCCACCCAAAAGGTGTTCGGGGCGATCTTGCATCCGTGCTCGCTGAGCACCCGGCAGATCGGCTCGACCCCGAAGCGGCCCCGGTGGGCGTCGATGAAGGCCACTATCTCGGCAGTCGCGGGTCGAGCTCCCGCCGCAAAGAAAGCCGAGGCCGCCTTCAAGATCTCATTGGCCCGGCGCAGCTCGGTGTTCTCTTTTTCCAGCTCTTTCATCCGGGCCCGTTCGTCGGTGGTGAGCCCGGGCCGCTGTCCGGCGTCGGTCTCAGCCCGCCGCACCCAGATCCGCAGCGTCTCGTGGTTGATCGACAGCTTCGCCGAGATCGACTCGATGGCCTTCCACTGCGATGGGTACTCGTCCTGGTGGTCGAAGACCATCCGCACCGCTCGCTCCCGGACCTCGGGCGGGTAGGGCGGTCGAGGATTCCTCTTTCGCTCTGACATGGCTCCATCCTCTCAAGAGAAGGAGCAGTCACCAATCCCGGGGCGATTCACTATGTCGAAGGATCGGCCAAAGCCTACGAGCGTCCCTTGGTGGCCTGTAGCCCCATGACAAGCTCGCTCAGGTCGACATCGAGGGCTGTAGCAAGTCTGGCCATTAGGTCGAGTGAGGGGTTCCGCCGACCGGCCTCCAAGCTGGCGATGTAGGTCCGGTTGATCGAAGCTCGACTAGCAAGGACCTCCTGCGAGAGACCGAGCCGGTGGCGATGGGTGCGGACTCGGTCGCCAAACTCGACTTGCCTGGCACTCTTACCTTTGTCCGTTCCTCCCACACGGGAAGTCCACTCCTGGACCTAGTTCGGGTCACCCGAATCGGGATAACGTTTTCCAACTGGCAGGTGCGCTGAGCACGGCCTTGGCCGAAGAAGGGAGGGGGTCGCCGTGGAGGTGTCGTACAAAAACATGCTGGTGATAACAGAACTCGCTCGGCCTGATCAGTTGCCTGTCGGCGACGCTGCCTTGCTGGCGAGCAAGGTGGAAGAGTGCGCCCCGTACATCGGTTCGTGGGGAAAGCAAGAGGACTTCTGGAACGCCATTTCGGTCAAGGATTTTCCACACCAAATGGTTCCAGCACTCCCTGTTGGTGACGACGGTCTAGCGAACTGGATTCTGTCTCAGCTCCCTGCTCCGACAGAACGCTCCAAGAGCGTGCAGAAGGCGGTCCAGTCCATGGCCAAGCATGTCGACGGGTTTCTCGGTCTAGCTCAACGGGATGGGGTGATCGAGGACGCAACGGTGCCTTTGACGATTCTCCGCCACCTCTTCCAAGCGGCCTCCGGCGGACTGGTTATCGTCGTGGCCACCTATTCGGCAGAGTTGCCGCTGAGCACCCAGTCCAGCGCCTTCACCTGTGGACTCGCTGCTATCACCGAAGCCTCCAGTGCGTTACGAAAGCAACTTGCTGGCAAGTTGCCTGGGTGCAACTAGGACAGGTCCGGGGACAGATGACCAAGCCGCAACCCCTTCCGTCCCACTGGCTGACCATCCACGACAAGGGGGTATTACGAGCACCGTTGACTAGTCGGACGATAGCTGAAGTCACCCGCTGCTACTTTCTCAGTGATGCCCGACCCTCTCGGCACGTCGATCCGACTCTTCCTAGCTGAGGGCACCCCGGATGGCCTCTGGGTGGTGGAGAAGTCGAACTGGACGGGTGTGGCGCTGATGGCTCCTAGGTCCCGCTACGCCACGCTGCGAAGTCGCTCCGAACTGGACGGTCCAGGCGTCTACTTGCTGACTGGACCTGCCGAGACCGGCACCAAGTCAGCTCGCATCTACGTTGGCGAAACGGATGTCCTCCGGGAACGGCTCGACAGCCATCAGAAGAACAAGGACTTCTGGACGAAGGTCATCGTCTTCACCGCCAAGGACGCCAACCTGAATAAGGCACACGTCCGGTACTTGGAATCCCGCCTACTTGCTATCGCCGCCGAAGCCAACCGGGCCGAGTTGGACAACAGCACCGGGTCAGCCCTGCCAGGGCTGTCAGAGGCCGACAGAGCAGACATGGAGTCCTTCCTGACCGACATGCTGTTGATCTACCCGGTTCTGGGCGTGGCCGCCTTCGACCGCCGTGGGGAGGCAGGTCCCAAGGAAACCCACGCTGAACGTCTCTACCTGACGATGAAGGGGACCAAGGCCGAGGGCAGCGAGGTCGCCGATGGGTTCCTCGTCTACAAGGACTCGTTGGCTCGGCCAGATGCTGTCCCTTCCATCCACCTCTACGGTGCCGACTTGCGGGAATCCATGCTTGTCGAGGGCATCTTCGTTCGTGACGGGGACCACCTCCGCCTGACCCAAGATCACCTGTTCAGTTCACCGTCCACCGCAGCGATGGTGCTGCTCGGCAGAACATCCAACGGGCGGAAGGAATGGAAGAACGTTGCGGGCGTGTCACTGAAGGAGTTGCAGGAGCGGGCGCTGGAGGAGGGCTAGATACTGGTCCCCGGTTCAGCGGCAGCCGGAGCCTTCAGCCAGACCCCTTGGGCGTCGGTTCGTCGTCAGTTCGAAGTCAGTTCCAGGGCTTCCAGGATGGCTGCGAACTCGCTGACGGCCACTTCTAGTTCTTCGACAATCTCCCGTGCCAACACCTCCGGCGAGGGAAGATCAGCGGCGTCTTCCAGGGAATCGTCCTTCAACCAGATCAGATCGAGATTGGCCTTATCTCGGGCGACCAACTCGTCGTAAGTGAACGACTTGAAGCGTTCCGATTCAGCACGCTCGCTTCGAGGTCTGCCCGGTGCATACGCCTCCACGAACTCGTCTAGGTGAGGACGGCGCAGCGGGTTCTGCTTCATCGTGAAGTGCTGGTTTGTTCGAAAGTCGTAGACCCACAACTTCTCGGTCCAGGGGTGATCGGCACGCCGGACGTTTGTCGAAGAACACCACGTTGGCCTTCACCCCATTGGCGTAGAAAATGCCGGTGGGGAGCCGGAGCAGCGTGTGCACGTCGAACTCTCGCAGCAGCCGCCTGGCGAGCGTTCCCGCCCCGCCCTCGAACAGCACGTTGTCGGGCAGCACCACGCCCGCTCGTCCGTTCATGTCCAGGATCGTCTTGATGTGCTGGACGAAGTTCAACTGCTTGTTGGAGGTCGTCACCCAGAAGTCGTCCCTCACGATTTCGAGGTTGTCCCTGGCGATGGTGCCGTCCTCGCCGATCATCTTCACTGATGACTTGGTGCCAAACGGTGGGTTGGCCAGCACCACTGACCACCGTGGTCCGGGGTCAGCTGTCAGGGAGTCCAACACGTCGATGGGGCTTGGCCCGTCTGACCGGCCCATGCCGTGCAGAATCATGTTCATCGCTGCCAACCGGGCTGCACCATCGACCAACTCCATGCCGTGCACGAAGGTGTCCCGCAGGTGGTCACGCTGGTCCGGGGTCATGTCCTCGGCGTCACGGCTGGCGTACTCGTAAGAGGCGAGCAGGAAGCCACCAGTGCCACAGGCTGGGTCTACGACTGAGTCGGCCACGGTGGGCTGGATGCAATCCACAATTGCCGAAATCAGCGACACGGGGGGTGAAGTACTGCCCCGCACCGGACTTGATGTCTTCAGCACCCTTGGCCAGCAAGCCCTCATAGGCGTCGCCCTTGATATCTACGCCAGTAGCCGACCAGTTCTCCTTGTCGATCAGATCGACGATCAATCGCTTCAACTTGGCCGGGTCCTGAATCTTGTTCTGGGCCTTGCGGAAGATCACGCCGAGCGTGCCTGGCTGCTTGCCGAGCGTGTCCAAGATCGTGCGGTAGGTGACTTCGAGTTGGTCACCATCATCATCAAGGAGGCGTTGCCACGAGCAGTCGGCGGGGACGATCCGCTCGGCGTTCAACGGCCGGGTTTCCCGCTCATGAGCCATCTTCAAGAACAACAGGAACGTCAACTGCTCCGTGTATTCGATTGTCGATACGCCGTCGTCTCGCAGGAGATTGCAGAAGTTCCAGAGTTTGTCGACGAGTTGGCGGGCCTCAACCGCAGGCTGATATTCTCCGATCGGCGTGCCATTTCCGTTGACCTCGCCTAGGTCTTTCGAGCCTGGATCGAGCGGACCGGCCTTCGCTACCCCAATTGGAATAGCAGGAGTCCCCGTGTCAAGGTCCTCGTCGTTGTGTCCCTCGCCCACATCGTCCACCTCTTCGTCCTCATCGGTTTCGTAGTCGACCCCATAACTGTCTCGCACATTGCGGAGCAGGGTCTTGCCATGGACCGGCTCGCCGTCACCGTCGAGGACCTCCACGCCGATGTCGGGGTAGGTGGCAGCCCAGCGAGTATCCCTCCACTTTTTGACCGTCCAGCCTGCGTTGGCTGCATTGGTGAACGGGTACTCGTCGACGTACTGGCCGCCATCGGGGTCGTCTCCGACGAAGGCCACATCGAACCGCTCCACTATGAAGACATCGGTCTCCACGGTCTTCCTCGCCTTCTTGCCCATCAAATGTTCCAGAGGTGCGGCGGAGTATTGAAAGGCGAAGTGGTGGCTTTGTCAACGAGTTGGCGGGCATCAGACATGGGCGTGTTGCCTCCAGTTTTCGGTCAACTTGCCGGTGAAGGCAGCGTGAAGCATGGATCGGCGCAAAGCTGCTGACCGCCGTTCAATGGTGTCGGCGACAGCCAAGGCGGCATCGAGCCGAGACAGTTGCTCATCGAGGGCGGCCACGATCTGCTCTTGTTCTGGAAGTGGAGGGACCGGCACGGGCCATGCCTTGATGATTGTCTGGCTGATGTTTGGCTGCGCTCCACCTTGTCCTGAGTCAACGAAAGCCTGCTTCTGCGACTGGAGGTACTTCAGAAGGAAGTCGCCCCGGATGATTGCCTCGTCCGGGTGAGCGAAAGCGATCGCTTGATTCGTCGCCATCTCAACTCCGGCGATGCCGGTCCTGCCGATCGATGCCCCGTACATGGCGAGCAGAATCGTGCCGGAGTCGATCAACTTCGCACTGGAAGATTCGAGTCCGAGCTGGGTAATGGTCTGTGCGGTGCCCGTAACCAATCCTTCGGTCAGATCGCCGATCACGGCCCAGGGGATCGGTCCTCCGTAGAATGCCGCTGTCCCTGACTTCGGCGTACCACCACTGCCCCACTTGGCGACAGTAGACAGGGTTGAGCGGACCCATCCATCGGGGAGTTCGCCATCGGCGACATCGTGACCCGTCAATGTCCCCGTGACCGCAGCGTGGAGCAGGGAGCGGCGGAACTGAGCTGCCTTCTCCCGCACTGCAGTGACACTGTCCAGGGCAGCGTCGAGCCGGGAGAGTTGCTCTTCGAGGATGGCGACAATCTGGTGCTGCTCGGAGAGCGGGGAAGCGGCACATCCGTGTTCAGGTACTCACTCGATTTGATGTTACGAATGTTCGTTGTCGCTGTCTGTAAGGCAATCGTCTTGCCGTCCTCATGGAACCCGGTCAGGAAGTGGTGGAGGTACTTGACCAAGGCTAGGTTCCGATTTGGTCGCATGAGTTGCATGAAGTTGGAGCACACCGAACGTCGATCAAGCTTCGGAACTAGGCCAACTCTGCCTACCGGAGCTTTTGGGCCGCCCCCAGACTTCTCCAGAAGTAGGTCTCCTTCTTGCAGTTGACGGGAGGCTAGTTGCTTCTTTGTGATCGATCGATGCGCAGCTGTCGTTGGGTCAATCCTGCCATGTGACTTCAGTTCCGTCACCCGAATCACATCCACGTCACATTCAGACGTTCCGGCATCGGTCCCCCAGATTCCTCCAATCGACACTTCCAAAAGGCTGTTCAGCGGTTGGGGTCTCCATCCCTCCGGTAGTTCATCGTCGCCGATCACACCGTCGCTCATGCAGCCAGGCTCTCGTTCAGCTCGTCAATGATCTTCTGGGCATCAGCGCCGAGGGCGTTACCGGCACCGTCCACGCCACCACGTTCGGTGAAGGGTGCGAGATCTAGGTCCTCGATGCTGACGTGGGTGCTTTGGATGATCGTGTCCTTGATCCGGTCCAGCCACCACCGCTGCTCGTCGGTGAACGTGATACCCCGCTGGCCCTGCTGGGCTAGCCAGTTGACGTAACGCTCTTCGACAGTGACGGCGTAGGGCACCAGTTCGGGTGCCTCTTCCAGGGTGTAGCGGATAAGCGTGATCAGATCGGTAGCCGTGTGCTTGTCGGCCTGCTTCACTTTGTCGGCATCGAGGGCCTGGTAGGCGCTCCAGAGCAGGTCGATGGTCCACGATCGTGGGGGTGCGGCGATCTTGTCGGCCAGGTCACGCAACTCGGCGAAGGTGATCTTGGCGTTCTTGTCCTGACTGTAGAGAATCTGGAGCAGGGTGATTTCGTCCTTGTTCTCTTCGAGGAACCCCCTCCAGGACGTTATGATTTCCCGGCACTTGTCGTAGTCGATAACCCCGCCCGCATCGAGCAGCACGTCAACGCTGACCTCGTCGATGATGCGATCGTGCGAGGCCCGTATCTCCAGCAGGCGAGCACGCAGAGGGGCATTACCGGCCAAGGGTTCCACGATTTCGTTCAGGTAGGTCCGCATCGCCGCTTGGGTGTTGGGCGTGCCGTCAGCGTTGATTGGAGCGTGCTCTTCGATCCGGGCCAGCACGTCGGGGTCGGCGATCGTGACCAGGCCCTGGATGATGTTGCTCAGTGGCTCACCGGCGAGTGTTGCGAGTTCGGCCGACTCCTTGGGGCTGATTTCCCGTTCAAGGCGGGACAGGCGAGAGGCGAGCGTCGCCGTCTCGTCCTCGGTGATGGTGAACGTGGCGGCCCGTTCGAGGAGCTTCTCCAAGGAGATGCCCTTGTCTCGATTCAGCGGCGTGGCATCGACGAAGGGGTGTTCGGTAACCCCCACGGCATCAACGATGACAAAACGCTCTTTCATCGTGGCCCCAGGAGTGACGGCCTGGAAGTCGGCATCGTTGATGGTGCGGGCACCACGGCCCTTCATCTGCTCAAAGTACGTCCGAGACCGAACGTCCCGCATGAAGAACACACACTCAATGGGCTTCACATCCGTACCCGTGGCGATCATGTCCACGGTGACGGCGATGCGAGGGTCGGGGAATTGCGGAACTTCTGGAGCAGACCCTTCGGGTCCTTAGCGGTTGTAGGTGATCTTGGCGGCGAAGTCGTTGCCCTGACCAAAGACCTCCCGGACGGTGGTCACGATTTCCTCGGCATGGTTGTCGTCCTTGGCGAAGATCAGCGTCTTCGGCACCTCGCTTGCGCTTGTCATGGGGAAATCTCGGTGAAGAGCGGTCACGGAACGTTTCGAGGACGAGGCGGATCTGGCTTTTGCTGGTGACAGCACGATCGAGGTTGGCTGGCGGTGTACTCGTAGTCGTCATCGAGCTCTTCCAGGCGCTGCTGCCGGGTGCGCCGATCCTGCACGGGGACCGTGGTGCCTGCCTCGATAACCGATCCTTTCTCCCCAATCTCGGTCTTGATCTTGTACACCTCGAAATCGACGTTGACCTTGTCGGCTACCGATTGGGGGTAGGTGTACTCGCTGACCAAGTTCTGCTGGAAGAACCCGTAGGTCTGCTTGGTGGGCGTAGCGGTCAGCCCCAGGATGTGGGCATCGAAGTATTCGAGCACCCGACGCCACAGCCCGTAGATCGAGCGGTGGCACTCGTCCACGATGATCAGGTCGAACGCTTCTGGAGGCAAGAGAGGGTCATACTCCACGCTGACCGGGGCGGTCGGGGTGTAGTTGTCGACGTTGGGGTCGTCCTCGTCGGGGACCTCGATGCCACGGAGCACCGAGAAGACCCGCTGGATCGTGGAGATGACTACCTTGCTGGAGTCGATCATGCCCGCCGAGGTCAGTTTGTCCACGTTGTACAGCTCGGTGACCTTCCGCCCGTCGTCGGGGGTTGTGTAGTCCCGAAACTCCCGCAGCGTCTGGTCCCCGAGATTGTTGCGATCGACGAGGAACAGGATGCGGTTGAAGCCCCCGTACTTCAGGAGCCGGTAGGACTCGGTGACCGCCATGCGAGTCTTGCCTGCTCCGGTGGCCATCTGGACCAGCGAAGCGTGAGTAGTGCTGATCGGCAAGCGACTTCTCGACGGCACCCACGGCGACCTTCGAGGCGGGTCGTAGGTCGTAGCTGTCATACCAGGGCATAGCACGGACTCGGGCACGCCAGGTGGGTGCTTCGGGATTCAATTGGGCTTCACGAATGATTCGGGCCAGCGTTTCCGGCTTTGGGAAGTTGAAGACCTTTCTGGCCCTGGGATTGGGGTCGTAGCCATCGGTGAACTGGGTTTCGGTGCCTGACGCCTCGAAGACAAAGGGAAGGCGGCCTTCATGGATGGTGGCGGAGGCCACGTAGGCCGGGGGAAGCCCTTCGGCGTACATAGCCGACTGCCACTGCACCCCGGAGAGGGAGGTGCCGATCGGCTTCGCCTCGATGACGCCAACCACTTTCCTGTCCACGTAGAGCAAGTAGTCACAGCGCCCATGGCCGGTATCCATGATCACTTCACGAACGGCGTTCCCCTGCTTGTGGACCAAGTCGATGTCCCTGCGGGCGCAGACGAACCACCCGGCACGGGTGAGTTGCTCGTCGATGAGCACTCTGGCACGCTCTTCGGGTTTCGAGGCGTCAGACATCAGAACGTAAGCCAAGCGGCGTAGTTCGTGGTGGTTTCCTCGGCCATTGGGTCTCGCAGTCCTCTATTCGTTGCCATCGGGAAGTTAGAGCAGCCGGTTGAGCCACAGGGTACGACGAAGCCCGTCCAGAATCGGGCTATTCGGGGTCCTGGGCCAGCTCGGACCTGGTTCCAGGCCGCTTAGTCGGGCTGCCTGGTGCTGAACATGGCCTGCACGAGGTCCACGGTGGCCCTGGCGGCCATCTCGTCGAGGGCCGGTGGGGGATGGGCCGGGATCCACCTACCGGCGAGCGCCCGCTTGTCCTCCATATGCTCCGGTAGCAGGTTGCCCCTCGGAGTCGGCTGGTAGGGCAGGATAGATCCGATGACCCAAGCGTTTGATCCTGTTCCGCATGTGACTGTGGCGTGGAGCGACATCGTCAGTGGATCGGGCTCTGACACGTACATCGAAGTGAGCAACTGGGACCGGCCAGTTCAATACTTCGTAGGACGAAATGGAACCGGCAAGTCCCGGGCCGCTAGGGCCATCGCCGGTCGAGTTCCCCTTTCCCGCTATCTGTCAACAGATCGACTTGCTGGAATAATGGGATTCACCACGTATCAATGGGGCGCTGAGCCACAAGAGTTCCAAGGGCTCGCATTGGATGGCCAGTCTCAGCAGCAGGCCATGAACCGCTCGAATGCAAGTGGTGCGGCTTCGAGGGAGTTGTATGCACTAAGAGAACGGCCCGATGTGTGGCTGAGGGTGGCGGCCTTCCTCCGCCGTGCTCTGTCTAGGGAAATCGAAATGAGAGAGCTAACTGGATTTCTCGACCCTGTGGTCAAGATGGGCGACACCGAATACTCACTCTTCCGAGAGGAAGGGCATGGTCTGCGAGAGCTTGTCGTACTTCTCACGGCCATTTACAGCGATGACTGGCGACTGCTGGTACTCGATGAACCGGAACTCCATTTGCACCCTTCTGTGGCCCGTTTATGCATCGGAGAACTAGAGCGAGAATGTGCACGTTCGGACCGTCGAGCGATCATCGTTACACATGAGCCGAGCTTGATTGCTCCAACAAGCAGCACGGATCTTGTCGGAATTTGGCTGTTTCAAGGTGGATGTCCTCCTGTGTCAATGGGCACCCTGTTCAATGAAGGTCAGGCTCCACGGGTCACGGCGTCCTTGATTCAGAACCCACAGTTGGTCTCTCAACTGGTGTTTTCGCCCCGACCCGTATTTGTGGAGGGACTTCTCGACGTGGCGGCGATCGCCACGACTCTGCGAAGGACACAAGCTCCGGAAGTACTGGCTCAGACGGATCTGATCGATTGCAGGGGAAACGGCACAGTCGCACTGTGGTTCACGATCGCAAAGAAAGCGGGGCTCGACTTTCGAGCGGTGGGTGACCTCGACTCCATCCTCGATCCGGACGTACAGCGGTTCATGGATACACAACCGCAGATAAGCGAGAAATATCAGCAGGAGCTTTATCAGGAGCCTGCAAGCACCTCGAATGTAATCCGGCCCCTTTACGAGGCAATGAGAACGGCGAACGTTCCTGTTGACCGCACGGCAAGGGCTGGGTGGCTCGCCCGTGAAATCACCCGGAACACAGGTCACGCAGCCCGAATCAAGAAGATCATCTCCGTGTGGCGGGATGATGGGTTCTGGATTCACGAGCAGGGAACCCTCGAGGACGTATTGGGGATCACTGAGAAGCGGGTCGAAGAAGTGACCCAGGCGGCGTCTACCCCTGGGCTGATTGACGACGTAGCGCACTGGGTGTCCTTCAAACTGGATCCAACTGGAGAAGTCAAAGCGTTGCTTGACGTGGCGGTCGAGCGGGTCGCCCACACAATTCTGGAAGCCTTGCGCTTGGCTCCGGACAGTCGGTTCGTCAGGCCGCTCGGAAGCACCTCGGAGTCAGACGCTCGGCTGGTGGATGTAACGCCGATCGAAGGACGAGGACTCCATCGGTTGACTGTTCGATCACCGGCCGAGTTTGAGGGCTACTGGCTCGACTTTGATCGGAGTACGTCGCCCGATGAGCTGATCCTAAAGCCCCCGCACGAGCAAGTCTGAAATGCCGGTGAGGGTGCTGGGATGTCCCCGTTGGGATCGTCATCTGTCATGGCAGATCTGCCACATCAGTTGGACTCTGCCGTGATCATGCCCGTCGCAGATTCTACGGGAGGTTCGTCAGATACGTGGCTGCAGCGGTCAGTGGTTCAAGGACCGGGCGGCCCTCGATCAATCGTCTGTAATGGGAGCGTCTCGTCCGATCGGAAGCCAAGACTCCTGCTTGGCTGGAAGTTGGCAGCGGCAAGGTAGACGCATCTGTCCAGCTGGCCGGCAAAGGTCCAGCACCGAGTCGCATCTTGCCGAGAACACCTCTGCCGAGTATTGCGGAAAAGGTGTAGTCAGCCGGATTGGAGACGGCGAGAAGGCCGTGGGCAATGTGATTGCGTGCCCACACTAGGGCCTTCAGTCGATCCACGTCCTCTGTCACGGAACCACTGAGGGTACCCTCTTCGAGTTTGTAGAGGCTGGCGATCCAGAAGAGGACCTCCGCCAGTGAGAAGTCATGGCGGGTGGATTCGGCCAGCGACACGTCGAGTCGACGCATCGCCAAGGTGAGTCCCTGGAGTCCGAACTCTCTTTCAGGCGTCATCGGGATAAATGATACGAGAGCGATCCCCGCTGCAATGGTTGCACCGATACCGTTACCGCTCCGATTTTGGTTCGTTCTGATCAGGGTGCGGGAGTGAGGTTGTTCACGCAGGTTCCACCGTCATTGTTGCTGTTGGTTCCATCGGGACACGTTGTGTTCGACCAAGTGATACCGGTCAGCGTGGAGCTACTCATCCCGATGGCCCCGGTCAAGTTCGCTCCCGTTAGGTTTGCCTCACCCAGATTGGTACCGGTGAGGTAAGCCAGTGCGAGATAGGTATTGCTCAAGTTAATTCCATACAGGTTGGCATCGGTCAGATTGGCCTGTCCGAGGGCAACGCCATCCATGTCCACGTTGAAGACGACTGAAGCAGTCAGGTTGGCACCTGTGAGGTTGGCACCACTAAGGACGACCGAGTTCAGGGAAACATTGGCCATATCGGCTTCAGTCAAAGTTGCATTTGCCAGATCTGCAGCATAGAGGTTGGTGATCCTGCCTTGGGGATTGCTGAAGAGGTAGGCATTAGTCAGGTTGGCTCCTGATAAGTTCGCTCCCGTCAGATCCACACCGGAAAGATTCGCACCGACTAGATCGCATCCACTAAGATTTATCCCCAGGTGGGGAATCCCTGCACAGGTGGCGGCTGGGCCTTGCGGTCCGGTAGGTCCCTGAGGCCCTGCAGGGCCGGTGGCACCCGCTGACCCTGTTGCACCGGGAGCTCCGGTAGGCCCCTGCGGCCCTTGTTGACCGGTTACCCCCGTGGCTCCTGTTGGACCGGCGGCACCGGCCGCACCTGCCGGTCCATGTGGGCCAACCAGCGTGGCCAGCCACTGCGACAGCGTGCCCTTGAATCCGTTCTGCTGGGCGAGTTGGTAGTTCGTGGCCCCTGACGGTCCTGTCCGGTTCCATGAGATGCGAGTCGTGCCAGTTGGGCAAGTCGGGGCAGCCGTCCCGACCTTGGACAGCGTGCCCGCCGTCGAAAGACAGGCGTAGTACGTCGTGCCGGTCCCCGACGCCCCTGCGAGCTGCACCGCCCCGTAGGTTGCCCCACCGAGTAGGAACGCTGCCGCCAGTGCAATGGCGATGCCTGCCCGGCCGGGTCGTGTTCGCCTGTTCATCTCAGCCTCCTCTTGAATCTGTTGAGAAGGAGGCTACGTCGAACCATTCAAGGGTGCTCAGGAGGCTCGGCGAACGCAGCGAGTCGGCCCAGAGAGCTCAGGTTGCAGCTCCGGCTGCCGGAGGCGGGATTCCAAGTGCCGTAGCCAGGTTGATGGTCTCGGTCTGAATGTCGGAACCGTCGGTGCTCATCGCCTGATTGTCCTGGGTGATGCTGAGGCCGTTGAGTATGTCTGTAGCTTCCTGGCCGAACGCACCCCGCAGGTCCGTGAGGCTTTGAGCTAGTTGCTGTGCATCCTGACGGATAGAAGCTGGCCAGGCTATCGAATCGAGTTGCTGCACATAGGTGCTGATCACAGTCTCCATTTGCTGATCGGAAGTCTCAGCCTGACTGTGATCGCTCTTTGCTGCTGCTAGGGCAGCCGTCTCGTCGGCTTGGGCAGAGGCGGCGACCTGCTGTTCCTGTGATACACAGGAGGAGTAAGTGGTGTAGTCACCGATGTTGCACCCAGTACCGAACGCATTGTTCTGATACGTGGTGTCGTCGGTCGAAATACGGTCAGCCTGCTTCGCAAGGTCGGCGTTGTCGGCAGTAATGGCAGCTACAGGCGACTGCACGCCGACAGCGTATCCAGCTTGGTCCTGCTTGAACTGATCAGCTGCAACCTGAATCGGGTTGACCGTAGGTGACGCAGGAGCCAACGCCGTCGGGGTCTTCGGAGACGACCCGTGGCTCAGCAGAATGCCACCCACGAGCAGTAAGACGACCACCACGGCTCCGGCTGCCACTATCCACTTCCGGTCCCAGCGAGCAGAGTTCGTTTGAGACCCAGGCTCACTCAGTGGTGGCGGCATCTCTGGGGACAGCAGGGGAAGTCCTGAGGGACTCGGTGAAGAAGGCACGGGCTGGGCAGGTGCTGGATGCAGTTCAGGTGGGTACCACCTGCCGTCAGACGCCAGCCACCACCCTGGGGGTGGCGTCGCCTCGCCCAAACGGCTTGCTGACTGTGGTCCGGCCATGACTCTGCCATCGACACGATGGGCAGCCAACTTGAAACAAGCAGGTAGCTGCAATCCGAGTTCGTATCTGCCGGAAGCCATCGTTGCCGCTCTGTCATGCCGGTGACGTCCGGCGGGTCCGATGGCCGACGGACAGAACCCCACGACAAGGTGCACGATGAAGATATTCCATCGGCATGAACCGAGGAGGTCACCGTGACCGGCATCCGCTCCAGAATCGGTTTCACCGTTTTGGCCATCGCCTTCGCACACCGTGGCAGTGTTCGTTCCGGTGGCCAGCCACAGCTACTTCGGCCCGATCCCCTCTGCGTATGGGGTCCCCGTGACCATCCACTCGACCGGGACCCATTCGGCTGACCCCTTCTCCCCGGCCAGGAGTAGAAAACGACGGACCCCGAACTCGCAGGTGATCGGGGGGAGGTCAGGTGATCTCCAACATGTAGTCCGAAATGGTCCTCAGCCTCTGTCCAGGGAGGCGTTCGTCGTCCTCCCACATCCGCATCCGGTCGATGGTTCGGAACTGAACGCTGGCCAGATCGGGTCGCCAGCTATTCGGCTCATCATCGGGGACGGCGGTCCACTGCCGGACGAACAGTTGCCGGACCGTATAGCTACGAATCAGCGGATCAGGGGGTTCAACCATCAGGCTCGGCTGGGCATACAGCTCAGACTGAAGGCTGAGCACGGCTCCAACTGACCAGGTCTCGTAGGAGACCGGCCCGACCACCAAGCTTCCGACATCGAGGCGGGTTCCATGGTTGTCGTCTTCGTCTAGGACTCTGGCGACGATGCTGTAGCGAGGCCCTTCGACCGAGAGTGGCTCACCGACAAGATCAAGGCCGAGTGGCGTAGAATCGGGGACCTCCTGAGCGTCGGCGAGGGAGACTTCGATCCTGGTGTCCCAGAGATCGCCGACTCCCACCTCCACTCCGCCGTCCTGAACGATCCAGATCGAGTGCTGAACCCACATCCGGCCAGCCTCTCATGAACCTTCTGGGTGTCCCCAGTCCCCGTGTTGGGGGTACGCCGCCTGGTTGGTCAGTTTGAGATCGAAACGGCCTTGCCCCGGCGGCGTCGAATCAACAGGATTCCGACCGTTGCCATGCCAAGGACTCCGGCCACGAATGGCAGCAGGCCCCACGGGTTTTCGGGTGGGCAGACCATGGGACCCGAACGAGTTATTCCCGAAATCGTCACCGAGGGGGCGCTGCAGCTCATCAGCACGGCATTTGGATCAACACGCAACAAGATGTACAGGGCGATCGCCAGCATGACCACTCCAGCGATCACCGCTATCCCGACCCCGAGAGCGATGCGCCCTATTCGTCGCACCCATCCAGTATCGCACTCTGGTCCCCTCGGTGCCCCGCTGAACCTGGTGTGGGGCAGGCTCGCAGAGCGCCAGGGCCAACACACCCACCCGATCGGCTAGCGCCAGATCCAGGTAAGTCCATTTTCGGCGACAAGCAGGCAGAAATGGGACGAAAGACACGAGAGTGAAGGCATGCCGCTGAGCGTCGGCCCGAGCGGATAAAGATCACTGAGATGCCCGTTAGGTAGTGCCTCTGGCCTTGACCAGCGACTGCCGTTGTACTCGTAATAGTTCGAGCCGGAGACGGCCATGCAGAACGTCTTCGTGGCACAAGACACAGAAGGACCGTTTGCCCCAAAGCCTTGAAGCCAAGGGACGGTGAAGCCGTTCGAGAACTGGCAGTCAGTGTGCAGTAGGCAGAGCCAGGACTTCGAAAAGCCAGGCGGTGTGATCGTTCCAACCTTCGACCAGCTGGTGCCGTCGTAGGTGTAAAGGCTGGGTGTTCCTCCGACATACGGCATACCCCCGACGATGCAGAAGTGGGCATTCCGACACCACACGCCACCCGGTCCAACGTTTCCAACGAACGCCCGTTGGAGTCCACCCCAGGCGGACCCATCAAAGGCATCCGTGATGTCGATGTTGCTTACAGCCATGCAGAAGGTCGGACTGGTACACGAGAGAGACGTCCCGATCTGCTGATAGAAGGCTGGTGACAGTCCGAAGTTTTGTGCGAACTCCTTCCATTTCTTGCCGTCGTACACGAAGGACGTAGTGGTCGTATTCATGGTCATGCAAAAGTGAGGTGGTGCACAGGAGACGAAGGAGAGACCGTATCCTTGGAGTGGACAAAGGTAGTGGTTGATGCACCCCTTCCAATTCTGACCGAGAACGGTGTTCTGTGACCATCTGTTGCCTTGAAACACGGTCACTGAGTTCCCCCGCTGGCTCGCATCACCATCGGGGTTGTAGGCACCGACAGCAACGCAGAGGCTCGACAAGGCACAGGAGACCGCCCACACTTGGCCTCCTTGAGTCGCCGTGTTCGTCTCTCCGAGCCATGACCAGTGGGGGGCCTTGTCGGCACTTGATGTGGTGAGAGATGTGCAGCCTGCGTCGACCAGCACCAGGCAGAGCATCGAGGTCGCCACGGCAAGGATGCGGACCAGAGAATCCCTGCGAGGTGACCGCACCATCTCCATGAGGAGTTGCTAGCACGGACCGCCGTCAGATGACCGCCTCACCCACCCGGCGTGGTGGAGCACGCTGAACGATGATGTCGGAATGGGCACTCTGAGGATTCGGGGGATGAGACTGGCGGTCGTTCCAGCAGTTGGTCTTCTCGCAGTGGTGGGCGTGACTGGGTGTGGCTCCGGCTCAACGTCTACTAGGGCACCGGAGGCTAGAGCTACGAGCACCCCGGCCAGTCCGACCACTTTGGGACCGGAAACAACTCTCTCCGCCGGTACGTTCACGGGCGGAAAAGATGTTCCCGTTGGGTCGTATTACGTGTTCCCTCCCGAGGGTCAGTACGGGACCTTCACCGTCGGCTCCTCAAGCTTCGTTCTTGGAAATCCTGGCCCTGGGGTTGCATCCGTCCATGTTCAGATCAAGAGCGGCGAGCACATCAGCGTCTCTGGCATGACCGACGTGTCCCTTGTACCGGTCGCTACTCCTGGGGGCCACTGATTACACGGCTGCCCCACTCGTGCCGGTCGACCAGAGGGATAAGCGCCTCTGTCCCGGTGCTCCGACTTACCTCTGAACTTGCCACCCGTGTGGACCGTCTGTCCTGACCCACTTCTCAAGAGGGTCCAGGTCAACGATCTCTTGGCGGATGCCAATATTCTGCCTGTATCCGCCGCCTGCAAGGGCCATCACTCTGTCGGACGACCTCATGGCGGCATCGGAGGAATCGCACACTAGGAGCCAGGATTCAATGCAACGCTCACTGTCAAGGTGCTGGACGTACATCCGCTTCTCCGGGCCCAGGAGCTGTCCCATCGCAAGTCGAGTTTAGGCCCAGGTTGACGACACGAACACCGGAGGCCGAGCCAAGGGAGCACCTCTAGGTGTGTCGCCTTCCCGGTGATCGGGCACAGGCTGAAAGGTCTCGTCTACCGGGCTACCGCTGTCTTGCGTTGACAGGAAAGTCGACAATCTTCGCCAAGGTTGGACGAAGGAACTCTCTGATCTTCGACCAGGGTGAGCGTCGCACTGGACTCTCGGTGGACTTCAGATCAACACGGGTCACAGCATCGCCCAGTGCTTCCGCCAGCAGGCCGATCAAGGCGGGAACCTCGGAAAGGTCGATGGGCGCTGACGCCACGCAGACCCCATCCCGCCAGTGGCTCAACACCACTTTGTTCTGCTTAGGGTGCCTCGTGACCCTGAGCGACGCTCCCTGACCTCTGCCGTCTGGGATCGTGATGCGATTCGGGGCGGCACCCACGTATTTGAGTATGCACCCCTACGGCGAAGCTGTCGACCGACATGGTGCCGTTTAGCCGCAGTCGATAACCGCCCCGCTCCTGATGTGATGAAGGGGCGGGGCCTCCGTCCCTCGTGAACGGCGATAGGAGACACCTGGAGTTCGCCGAGACCGACACCGACTTAGCCGTCTAGTGAAGTGGAGTTTCAATCGCTGGTGTCGTTGCAGAAACCACTTCGACAAAGAGCAACCAGACCTCAAACACAACACCCGCTGCCGAATGTGGGACGAATCGCAGTAGCTGTCGGTTTGGATTCGCATCTCTCCAGGAGTTCAATCCCTCCCCGAGCGTCGATCCCCGGCGACGAAACTGCCCCTTGACGAGGACGAGCTTCTCAATCTGAAAGAGGCGACCCGTCGGCTTGTTGATACCTACGCACGACAAGGTCAGGTCAGCCACTATGCCTTGGCTTCGATTGATGATCAGGGATGGTATGTCGAGCAGCCCACGTTCACCTGTGAGCCATTCGTTGGTCTCTGCGACGAGATTCTCGGGGCGATAAGACCCGAACAGAGTGTGGCGGAGAGTGAAGGTCTTCGCATACGCATAGGGTACGACCTCGTCGTCCTCCGGTGCGATCCCCGAGGCGCAGTTGGGACATGGCTCGTCCAGCGATGGAACGAGCAACCCGCAGTCGGGACAGCGCTCATCGTCCACGAGGGGGATTATCGACACGGAGGACCCACCTCTGAAGTACTTCCGGTTGGTCACTGACGCTCACCCGCTGTTCGGGGTCAGTCGGCGGGGGATTGCTCAATCATGCCTGTGACGGTCGTCCTTCAGCGCCCATCCGACTGGCCGATCGGAATCGCTGCTGGCTGCGTCTGCTGTGCGACTTCGTTCTGTATCTCGTTGTCTCATCCCAGCAAGTGCGTGAATGAGGCCGATGAGGCAAGCAGAGAGTCCGAGGATCAGGAAGACAACTGATTCGACATCCGTCTGGCCCCCTGAGATCACGATCGCGTCCCGCCGAGAGGTGTAACTCGAGCACCGAGCTGAACCTCGACGCCGAACAGTGTGTCATGCGGTGATGGCCAGGGGCACCTCCAGGTCGTCGAGCTCGTCGGATCCGGCGTCGAGCAGGGCCATGGACTCCTCGGAGAGGTAGCGACGCTCGGCGACGGCCCACTCATCGTGTTGTTCGACGAGCACGGCGGTGACCAGCCGCATGATCGAGGCGTCGTTGGGGAAGATGCCCACGACGTTGGTGCGCCGCTTGATCTCGGCGTTCACCCGCTCGAGGGGGTTGGTCGACCACAGCTTGGTCCAGTGCGGCGAGGGGAACGCCGGCGAAGGCGAGCAGGTCCTCGCCGGCATCCTCGAGCTTGTCGGCCACGTCGGGGAACTGGGGCCGGAGGGTGGCGGCGACCTCGCCGAGCTGGGCTCGCACGTGGCGACGGTCGGGCTGGGCGAAGATCGTCCGGATGGCGGCCGCCACCATCTGGGACTTGGCCCGAGGGACACTTGGCCAGGGCGTTGCGCAGGAAGTGGACCCGGCACCGCTGCCAGGAGGCCCCGACGAAGACCTTGGCGATGGCCTCCTTCAGCCCGAGGTGGTGATCGGAGATGACCAGCTTCACGTCACCCGAGCCCTCGGGCCCGCAGGCCCTTCAGGAAGGCGGTCCAGAAGGCCCCGTCCTCCGAGTCGCCGACGTCGATGCCGAGCACCTCCCGGTCGCCGGTGGCCGACACGCCGGTGACGACGACCACCGCCCGGGACACCACTCGGCCCTTCACCCGCCCCTTCACGTAGGTGGCGTCGCAGAACAGGTAGGGGAAGCCCACGTGGCCGAGGGGCCGGGTGCGGAAGGACTCCAGGTCCTTGTCGAGCTCGCGTGCAGATCCGGCTGACCTCGGACTTGGACATCCCCGAAGGAGCCCCAGGGCCTGGACCAGGTCGTCGACCTTCCGGGTCGACACCCCATGGACGTAGGCCTCCATGACCACGGCGAACAGGGCCCGGTCGATGCGCCGCCGCCGCTCCAAGATGGAGGGGAAGAAGCTGCCCCTGGCGGAGCTTCGGGATGGCGAGGTCCACGTCCCCGGCCTTGGTCGAGAGCACCCTGGAACGGTGCCCGTTTCGCTGGGTGGTGCGGGTGTCGCTGCGCTCGTAGGGGGCGGCGCCGATGGCTTCGGTCGCCTCCACCTCGATGAGGGCCTGGAGCACGAACTCCACCGAGCTGCCGGATCTTGTCGACGTCGCCACCGGCTCGCGAGCGCGTCGAGCAGTGCATAGGGGTCAAAATCAGACTGGGCCACCGGGGTGATCTCCTTTGTCGTGCCTTGCTAGGGACACGTCGAGGATCACTCCGGTGGTCCACTACCTGGTGGACCCCGCCGAACTACACCACTTCAGGGGACGCCAACGAGATCACCAAGGCAAACAGCATGAACACGAGGCAGAAGGACGCTTGCAGCAGCCACATCCTGGCAACGAGAGCTTGTGCCGCATAGCAAGCCCCATACCGTTCGGAGGTCTTGCAGAGGAAGGAGTCCGGTCCAGCGGCAACCTGTCTGCTGATCACTCGCCTCCAGAGGAGTCGATCAACAGGGTTGAGGCATTGGAGGACCTTCTGATCAAGAGGGCGTTCGCTTGCCAACTCTTCCATGAGTGAACTATCGACCGATCCAGGACCTGCTGGAGGCCCAGTTATCCGCACGCCCATAGGTGCCTGGTTGCGGGTCACCCCTTCGCCGGAGTGACATGGACCTGTCGAACGTCCTCCAGTCCCCCGGCGTGGCCGTCGCACGAGAAGAGCCGCATCCGACGCTGCTGGTTAGGTCACTGGGACGATTCCTTCAAGTCAGCCAGTCATCGTTTCAGTCGTGAGCTGCCACAGGCCGGGGTTGATGACGCAGGACGAGCCGGAATCAGTCTCGACTTGAATCGACACGGTAACGGAGTCAGTAGTCGACACCGGCAAGGAGTCCTCGACGGTCGTCGAAAGCTCCGCTTGGCTGGACCCAACCGGCGGGTATGCCGCTAATGGACCGGATGCCCCTGCGCCTCCGTTCCATACAACCCGTGCGTACTTCCGACCTGTTCCGAAGCACGAGACTGATGCCCAGAACCGGGTACTGATGATTGCCGGAGCGACTTGGGGGGTTACAACGATCGAGGCCCCAGGTAGGTCCGTCCAGACGCCACTGGTTGAGAACGAATCCTGCTGGGAGTTCTGGACCAGTGATGTCCCCGTGATTGGGCTTGATGCGCCTGGAGGTCCCTGGGGACCAGTGGCTCCTGTTACTCCCATCGGTCCCTGCGCACCAGTCGCTCCCGCCGAACCAGCCGCTCCGACTGGACCCTGCAGCCCGGTCGCACCGGTCGCTCCCTGCGGCCCCACCGAGTTCCATGAGATGACCTTGTAGCTCGGGTACGGGGCCGGGCAAGTTGGTGACTTGACTTCGACTTTCGACAGCGTCCCTGTTTTCGCTTGAAGGCAGGCGTAGTAGGTCGTACTCGTCCCGCTCGCTCCTGCCATCTGTACGACCCCGTAGGTCGCCCCGCCGAGGAGGAATGCCGCCACCAGGGCGACGACTATCGCAATCCGATTACCTTGGCCGTTCTTCTGCATGACGGGCCCTCCCTGCATCCGGCCCCGTGGTGGCACGGTACACCTGAGAGTGCGTGGGCAGGAGGGGCGAAGGTCACATGTGTTGTCAGGTGCCCCAATATCGGGCTAGGGGTGACCTTTGCCGTTGCCGGTCAGCCCCTCGTCGGCGTGAAACTGACTGGCCGAATGTCTTCAAGTCCCTCGACGTGACCGTCGCAGGAGTAGACACGAGCAACCATCCTCCAACAGATGCCTGGCTCAGCCCTCACGGCCTCGGCGTAGTACTCCACCGGGCCAGGGTAGGACCAGGCGGTGACCGGTGCCCAGCCCCTCCGAGGGCGAGTCCCGACCGCCTGATCCTGGGTCCCGTGGGTGTGGACCCAGAGCGTCAGACCCGGATCGGCCGTTCTGAGGGTCAGGCAGCTCGATTGTCCTGGCCTTGGCTACGGTGCAGCTCGCCGGAGAAACGATCTGGGGGAGATGGCGTTGAGGCAAAGAACCGGACTGATGTGCATGACGGCCGTGGTCGCATGCCTCCTGAGTGCCTGTTCCAGCGGGACTGCGGCCGTCACAACGCCTCAACATGCACCCAGCACGACGACATCGTCATCAGTCGCCCCGACGACAAACGCACCGGCTACAACGGCACCCCCGACGACGACTGCCCCGCCGCCCACGACCACCGCACCGACAACTCCACCGCCACCGACGATCACTGGCTATGGAGCCACACTCGCCGAGTGGAACGCCAGCCACGTCAAGGACCCGAACTACCTGTCCTTCCCCGCCTACGGCCCCATCGTCCAAACGCCAGGTGGTCCCACACCGCAGTTCATCGAGGTTCAGAACGATGGTCGGCACATCGTCCAGTTCATCGAGTCGTTGCCAGAGGGCACATCGCTGGCAGCGGCTCAGTCGGCGACACTGGCCCAGCTACCCGCCGACACCGTTCAAGGGGCATTCGACATCTCTAACCAGAACGGCTCCTGTGCGTTCTGGAAACTCACCAGTGCCGCACTTGCAGCAGCGATGGTTGGAGTGAGCAACGGCAAGGTAGTGGTGGAGATGGCTTATGACGATTCCAGTGGCTCTCCCACTTACCGACCGTCCGACATCAACACGATCACCATTGAGCAGGGCCAGAACGACTCGACGGGCACCTGCTGACCGGTGCTCAGGCCCCGAAGGAGAGTCCCATCTCCAACGATGCTGCCGCAGCGACCGCCTGGTCCTCGGTCCCGTGGGTGTAGACCCTCAGTGTCAGAGCCGGATCGGCATGTCCAAGACGGTCAGCGACGGTGCGGGCATGGTGACCAGCCCGGAACATCTCTGTGGCCGTGTAGTGCCGCAGATCGTGGAACCGGTACGGCCAGCTGTCCTTCGGTCGCAGCTTCTTGCCAGCCTTCTTGGCTGGCACCTCCATCCGACGACACAACCGGCTGAACGCCTGTGTGATTGTGCTCGGGTTCATCGGAAGTGATCCGTCGATAGCGGGGGAGAGCACGCAGGCGTCATCCACCAGTTCGACCTCGGCCAGGTGCAGCCGCATCGAGCATCCGTTGATGGCGTTCGGTCAAGACCAAGATGGCGTGGTCGTAGAGGTCGGTGACAGCACAGGTCCAGCCTGGCCATAGTTGTTCTGTTACCGACCGTGGCCAGACGAACACAGAGGGATTGCATCGCTCGTCCAAGAGCGGTCGCACAGCCCATGAACTACCGTTCCATGACTGGCAAATCGGGGACGGCGGACGAGGAGGCGAACCATGATGGGCGTTCGAAGGAAGCGTCGACCAGGGTCCCGATCAGCATTGGTCGGGAAGCTGGTCTTCGGCGTTATTGCTGGTGTTGGCTGCGTTTCGAGTTCAGTTTTCACTGCTCAGGTAGCTGGAGCTGCCACTGACTCTGTAGCGAACTGCTCCGGCTCTGCTTCGGACCCAGGCTCGCTGCCCTATGAGGTGGCCAACGCTTCCTCAGGTGACACGATCAGCTTCTCTGTCACTTGCCCATCTAACTCACCGATCACACTTTCCAGCACCATCAACATCAACACGGACCTGACCATCGACGGACCTGGAGTGAGCGAACTGGCGATAAGTGGGGGTGGCACCGTGGGGGTCTTTGCGATCCCAGCCGGAGTGACTGTCTCCATCTCCGGGCTTACCATCGAGGACGGTAGCGGCGGCGGCGGAATCTCAAATAGCGGAACTCTGACGATTAGTGACAGCAGTGTGTCGAACAGCAGCGCCGCTAACTCCGGCGGAGGTATCTCCAATAGCGGAAGCGGGATGCTGACCGTGACCGACAGCACAGTTTCCGGCAACGACGCTCTCAACGGCGAAGGCGGCGGCATTGCTAGCGCCGGAATGCTGAGAGTCACGGGTAGCACCCTCTCGGACAACAGTGCTGGGTTTGGTGGATTCGGCGGAGGCATCGCAAATGGCGGCACCATGATCGTCTCCGACAGCACCCTGTCCGGTAACAGTGTCTCCGACCAAGGAGGTGGCATCTATAACTACAACTCGGCGACTGTCAGCGACAGCAACTTCTCTGGCAACACTGCCAGCCAGGGAGGTGGGGGTATCGACAACGACGGAACGCTAACAGCGGCTGGCAGCACCTTCTCGGGGAATACAACGTCGGGCTCTGGTGGAGGCATCGACAACTCTGGTGGCACCCTCACCCTAACTAGCGGCACGATCTCGGCGAACACGGCTAACGGGCCCGATGGCAACGGCGGAGGAATCCTCAGCAATCTTGGCGGCACCTTGACGGTAACTGACAGCACGATCTCTGGGAATACAACGTCGAACGCTGGTGGGGGCATCTTCAACTCTGATGGCTCCCTCACCCTGACTGACAGCACGATCTCGGGAAATACGGAAAACGGGCCCAATAACGGCGGAGGAGGCATATACGCTCAACGTGGGGCTCTTACGGTCACGGACAGCACGATCACAGGGAACAATGCGCTTGCCGCAGGTGGAGGCATCTATGGCATCTCCAACACAGCCAGCCTTGTGACTAACAGCACGATCACAGGGAATACAGCACTCGCCGCCGATACGCTCGGTGGCGGAGGCATTTTCACAGCATTGGGACCTGTCACCGTGGGTGCGACGATCCTGGCTAGCAACACAGGGGGCAACTGCGACCCATTTGAGGGCGGTTCGTTCATGAGCGTGGGCTACAACCTGACCGACGACACGACCGGATCAGCATGCGGTTTCAGCGGGACGGACCTGGTCAATGAGAACCCTGAACTCGGTCCCCTCGCTAACAACGGTGGGTCGACCGAGACGATGCTTCCCAGTCCGAGCAGCCCAGCAGCCTACGTGATCCCCACAAGTACCACATTGAACGGTGTCTTGGTGTGTCCAGGAGCGGATCAGCGTGTATTTCCACGTCCCGTACCAGGCAAGACGGCATGCTCGGTCGGGGCCGTCGAACCGGAAATTGCTCCGATGGTGACTTCAGCTCCTAGCACCACATTCACTGATGGAATGCAGGGTTCGTTCACGGTCACTACGGCAGGCCAGCCGTCACCTTCCATCGGAGAGAGGGGCTCTCTTCCCATGGGAGTCTCTTTCGTGAACAATGGGGATGGCACGGCGACCCTATCGGGTACCCCTGGGTTGGGAACGGTTGGGACGTACCCGATCATCATCAATGCCAGCAATGAGGTAACACCTGATGCCACCCAAGCGTTCACACTGACGGTGATCCCAGCCACTCCAAGGATCACTTGGGCGCAGCCAAGTGCGATTTACACCGACACCCCTCTGGGTGCGGCTCAACTCGATGCGACCGCTTCCGTCCCGGGAACCTTCATCTACACCCCGCCTGCCGGGGCCGAACTCGGGGCAGGAACCAGCACCCTCCACGTCAACTTCACCCCGACTGACTCCGTGGATTACACAGCGGCCACAGGTTCCACCACCATCACTGTGAAGTCACCGATAATCACTTCACCGATTTCGACTGTGTTCGTAAAAGGCAAGCCCGGCACCTTCACGGTGAAGGCCAAAGGAATCTCGTCGTCAACATTCAGCGAGACCGGAACTTTGCCCGGTGGGGTGACCTTGTCCAAGGCAGGACTGCTCGCCGGTACTCCCAAAGTCACGGGAACGCTCCCCATCACGATCAAAGCAACGAACGGTGTGTTCACGGCTACCCAGTCCTTTAAGCTCCAGGTGGCGAGCATCTACATCACGACGACGTCACTGCCGACTGCCCGGATCGGTGTCCCATACTCGGCCCAACTCACCGAGCTTGGTGGAGTGGCACCGTTCACTTGGTCCAACACGGCTCCGAAGCTTCCGGCAGGTCTGGTGCTCAATCCTTCCACTGGCAAGATCACGGGCACAGTGAAGGCCACCGTCCCGGTTGGTTCCCACCCAGTGCTCTTCACCATTTCGGATAGTGCTCTACCGACCCATCACACTTGGTCGAAAATGCTGACGATCACCGTCACCCAAATCGCTACTTCGAGCTGGCCCTGAATCCTGGGTTTTAGCCCTCGGGGGAACCGCTATAACCCTTATGAGGTCATCCTCAGCCCGAGCACGGTCCCGGGCCTAAAACGGGCCTGGAACTCACCGACGAGTAACGTCATCACTTCGTCACCGGCGGTTGCCAATGGCGTGGCCTACGTGGGCTCCAACGACCATGACCTCTACGCCTTCAAGGCGACTACCGGGGCTCTGCTGTGGAAGGCAACCACTGGAGGCAGCGTCCAGTCTTCCCCGGCGGTTGCCTATGGCGTCGTCTACGTGGGCTCCGGCGACGGCGACATCTACGCTTTCAACGCCACCACCGGGGCACTGTTGTGGAAGGCAACCACGGGTGGCTACATCACCTCCTCCCCAACGGTGGCATTTGGCGTCGTCTACGTGGGCTCCGGCGACGGCGACCTCTACGCTTTCAACGCCACCACCGGGGCACTGCTGTGGAAGGCAACCACGGGTGGCTACATCAACTTCTCCTCCCCGGCAGTGGCAATTGGCGTCGTCTATGTGGGTTCTAGCGACGCCAACCTCTACGCCTTCAAGGCGACCACCGGGGCTCTGCTGTGGAAGGCAACCACTGGAGGCAGCGTCCAGTCTTCACCGGCGGTTGCCAATGGCGTGGTCTACGTGGGCTCCGACGACCATGACCTCTACGCCTTCAAGGCGACTACCGGGGCTCTGCTGTGGAAGGCAACCACGGGTCAGGTGATCGGGGCCTCCTCACCGTCGGTGGCCGAGGGCGTCGTCTACCAGGGCTCCTACGATGACAACCTCTACGCCTTCAAGGCCACCACTGGGGCCCAGCTGTGGAAACGGTCCGTTGGGAGCCCTGTCCTGTCTTCCCCGGCGGTTGCCGATGGCGTTATTTACGGAGGAGGTTCTGACGGCAACCTCTACGCCTTCAAGGCCACTACTGGGGCCCAGCTGTGGACGGCGGTCACGGGGGAAAACGACCAGTCTTCCCCGGCGGTTGCCAATGGCGTGGTCTACGTGGGTTCCTACGATGGCAACCTCTACGCCTTCAAGAGCAACCTCTAACTAAGCCTTCAAGAGCAAGAGTGTCTGACCGAGCCTAGTTTCCACGTCCGGGTGAAAGACTTACTGACCGGCCGAACGTCCTCCAAGCCCTCCAAATGGCCGTCGCACGAGTACAGCCGCATCCGACGCTTCCCGACCATCGCCCGGCCCATCCATCGGAGCGGCTCCGGGCAGTCAGTGGGGGAACCGGTCCTGTAGCCCGGCCCACGGCTGATCATCCTCCAGCACAGACCCGGCTCTGCCCTCACGGCATTGGCGTAGTAGTCCACGGGACCAGGGTAGGACGAGGTGGTGGCGGGTGCTTAGGCCCTCAGCCACTAGCAATAGTGAGTACCACGCTCGTCGCCGTGTAAGAGACGACCCAGTGCTCGCCGGTGAGCTGCGTGCCCGTGACCGTTGAGAAGGTCCCGGTCCGTGAGGACGCTGTCAGAATCGTGACCTTGGTCCCGACGGCGGGCAGATACCCGGCCTTTGTTGCAATCGCGAGGGGTCCTTTGAGCGTTGCCGCACGGGAGATCGAGAGACGACCTGAGTTCGGGGCTAGACCGATTGTGGTGGTGCTGGCCGTAGCCGGAGCGAAGGATGAGAGGATCAGTGTCCCCCGCACCACCTTCACCGCACCGCTGTCCTCCACGGGCACGTCGAGTGTTGCTTGCCCGGTCCCCGAGGCGCTGTTGTAGGAGATGGTGCCCCCGGCCTTGTTGACCACCTTGTTGTTCACGTCACCGTCGCCGCAGTATTCAAGTTGGGCACCGTCGTCCAGTGACAAGGTCCCGGCGTTCTGAAGTACAGAGCCTCCGTTGAAGCCTTGGTTCGTGTAACAACCGCTACCCCCTGCTTCCACCTGCAGGGAGCCGTTGTTCACGACCTGGAGGGCATTGAAGAAACCACCCTCGTAATAGCCATTTTGTCCGAGCGTTGACTGCGTTCCTGACGCGAGAGTCAAGGTGCCGGGTCCTCCGATGAAGCCGTTGTCCGAGAAGGTGTTGTTGATCGTGAGATTCGCGCCCGAAGGGATCGAGATGGTGCCAAAGTTGACGTTGACCAAGACCGCGTTCAGATTGAGGGTGGTTCCCACGGTCAGCGACCCAGAGACCTCTAGCTCGGAGAGGCCAGCCATCGAGACACCCGATGGCAAGCTCCCTGATCCGGTGAGATCGAGCGTCCCACCGCCCGAGAAGGTCGGAGAACCAGAACCGGTCCCGAGATCGAACACCAGCGTTCCCCTTGTAACTGTCACCGCACCGCTGTCCTCCACGGGCACGTCGAGTGTTGCTTGCCCGGTCCCCGAGGCGCTGTTGTAGGAGATGGTGCCCCCGGCCTTGTTGACCACCTTGTTGTTCACGTCACCGTCGCCGCAGTATTCAAGTTGGGCACCGTCGTCCAGTGACAAGGTCCCGGCGTTCTGAAGTACAGAGCCTCCGTTGAAGCCTTGGTTCGTGTAACAACCGCTACCCCCTGCTTCCACCTGCAGGGAGCCGTTGTTCACGACCTGGAGGGCATTGAAGAAACCACCCTCGTAATAGCCATTTTGTCCGAGCGTTGACTGCGTTCCTGACGCGAGAAGTCAAGGTGCCGGGTCCTCCGATGAAGCCGTTGTCCGAGAAGGTGTTGTTGATCGTGAGATTCGCGCCCGAAGGGATCGAGATGGTGCCAAAGTTGACGTTGACCAAGACCGCGTTCAGATTGAGGGTGGTTCCCACGGTCAGCGACCCAGAGACCTCTAGCTCGGAGAGGCCAGCCATCGAGACACCCGATGGCAAGCTCCCTGATCCGGTGAGATCGAGCGTCCCACCGCCCGAGAAGGTCGGAGAACCAGAACCGGTCCCGAGATCGAACACCAGCGTTCCCCTTGTAACTGTCACCGCACCGCTGTCCTCCACGGGCACGTCGAGTGTTGCTTGCCCGGTCCCCGAGGCGCTGTTGTAGGAGATGGTGCCCCCGGCCTTGTTGACCACCTTGTTGTTCACGTCACCGTCGCCGCAGTATTCAAGTTGGGCACCGTCGTCCAGTGACAAGGTCCCGGCGTTCTGAAGTACAGAGCCTCCGTTGAAGCCTTGGTTCGTGTAACAACCGCTACCCCCTGCTTCCACCTGCAGGGAGCCGTTGTTCACGACCTGGAGGGCATTGAAGAAACCACCCTCGTAATAGCCATTTTGTCCGAGCGTTGACTGCGTTCCTGACGCGATAGTCAAGGTGCCGGGTCCTCCGATGAAGCCGTTGTCCGAGAAGGTGTTGTTGATCGTGAGATTCGCGCCCGAAGGGATCGAGATGGTGCCAAAGTTGACGTTGACCAAGACCGCGTTCAGATTGAGGGTGGTTCCCACGGTCAGCGACCCAGAGACCTCTAGCTCGGAGAGGCCAGCCATCGAGACACCCGATGGCAAGCTCCCTGATCCGGTGAGATCGAGCGTCCCACCGCCCGAGAAGGTCGGAGAACCAGAACCGGTCCCGAGATCGAACACCAGCGTTCCCCTTGCAACTGTCACCGCACCGCTGTCCTCCACGGGCACGTCGAGTGTTGCTTGCCCGGTCCCCGAGGCGCTGTTGTAGGAGATGGTGCCCCCGGCCTTGTTGACCACCTTGTTGTTCACGTCACCGTCGCCGCAGTATTCAAGTTGGGCACCGTCGTCCAGTGACAAGGTCCCGGCGTTCTGAAGTACAGAGCCTCCGTTGAAGCCTTGGTTCGTGTAACAACCGCTACCCCCTGCTTCCACCTGCAGGGAGCCGTTGTTCACGACCTGGAGGGCATTGAAGAAACCACCCTCGTAATAGCCATTTTGTCCGAGCGTTGACTGCGTTCCTGACGCGAGAGTCAAGGTGCCGGGTCCTCCGATGAAGCCGTTGTCCGAGAAGGTGTTGTTGATCGTGAGATTCGCGCCCGAAGGGATCGAGATGGTGCCAAAGTTGACGTTGACCAAGACCGCGTTCAGATTGAGGGTGGTTCCCACGGTCAGCGACCCAGAGACCTCTAGCTCGGAGAGGCCAGCCATCGAGACACCCGATGGCAAGCTCCCTGATCCGGTGAGATCGAGCGTCCCACCGCCCGAGAAGGTCGGAGAACCAGAACCGGTCCCGAGATCGAACACCAGCGTTCCCCTTGTAACTGTCACCGCACCGCTGTCCTCCACGGGCACGTCGAGTGTTGCTTGCCCGGTCCCCGAGGCGCTGTTGTAGGAGATGGTGCCCCCGGCCTTGTTGACCACCTTGTTGTTCACGTCACCGTCGCCGCAGTATTCAAGTTGGGCACCGTCGTCCAGTGACAAGGTCCCGGCGTTCTGAAGTACAGAGCCTCCGTTGAAGCCTTGGTTCGTGTAACAACCGCTACCCCCTGCTTCCACCTGCAGGGAGCCGTTGTTCACGACCTGGAGGGCATTGAAGAAACCACCCTCGTAATAGCCATTTTGTCCGAGCGTTGACTGCGTTCCTGACGCGAGAGTCAAGGTGCCGGGTCCTCCGATGAAGCCGTTGTCCGAGAAGGTGTTGTTGATCGTGAGATTCGCGCCCGAAGGGATCGAGATGGTGCCAAAGTTGACCTCTAAACCTTGGATCGTCGTAGTTCCATTGTCGAGCGTGACGTTTCCGTTCACACACACCCAGTCCCCTGGTCCTGGCACGTAGCCCCCCGACCAGTTGGCGGCGGTGTTCCAGTCGGTGCCGGTGCCGTCGGCCCCTCCGGTGAAGGTGTCGGTGCAGACGGGGATGACCTGGAGGGTGGTCGAGGCCGCCGGGCCGGTGACCCCCTTGGTGTTCACCGGATAGACGGTGATCACGTAGAGGATGCCGGGGTGGAGGTTGGGGAGGGTCACCGAGGTGGACGAGGTGGTCTTGGTGGGCACGCCTCCCGAGGTGGTGACCGTGTAGTGGGCGATGGGTGCTCCGCCGGTGTTGGCGGGTGCACTCCAGGAGACCGAGCCGCTGAGGCCGCTCCCCTGGGAGGCCGAGAGGTCGCCCACCGGGTCGAAGGGGGTCCCGACGGTGACGGTGGTCTGGCCCTGCGCTCCGGTCGAGTCTCGGGCCTGGACGGTGAGGGACCGTCCGGTCGGGTTCACGACCCGGAGCACGCCACCGCTGCTGATCGAGTCCCCGCTTGGCCGCTCCCTGGAGGCTCCAGGTGACCGGATAGGACTTCCCGTCGCTGCGGGTGGAGGTGAAGGTGGTGGGGGTCCCTGGGAAGACCGTGGGGTTGGCCGGGCTGATGGCCAGCGTGGCGGTCGGGGCGCTCGCGATGGTGAAGGCCGTGAAGCTGAAGGTGCCGAGGGTCACCTCCAGCGAGCCGTGGAAGAGCCCGTCGAGGATGTCGAAGTCGAGTCCGGCTTTGAGCGTGACGCTTGGGCTCAAGCGTGAAGTAGGGGGAGCCGAGGAAGTTGACGGTGGCGGTGAGGTCGGCGTCGGCTTCGACGTTCGGTCCGGCGGCGTCGTAGATGTCGATCTGGGGCTGGACTTCGAGTCCGACGGAGCCGGTGGCGGTGGCCGAGACGCCAGGGAGCGGCCCGCTCCCGTCCATGTGGGGGCCGGTGGTGAGGTTGGTCGTGTGGAGCTACGCCGGGGTTCTCCGAACTCCACGACATGCGCCGCCCCGACCGTCATCGAGGCCTCCACCCCGAACAGAGATCTGGCCCGAGACATTCAAGAAGATCGGAATCTTGGGTACGAGGACGATCGGGACCGGCCCGGCCTGGATGTCAATGGGTGGGCTGTCGATTTCGCCCGATCTGCCAGTCTGTGATCCAGAGAGCGTGGCATCCAGCCCGGCGGTGGCCGTTCACCGAGGCCGAGGCCGACAAGGACACGCCGTCGGGGATGGCGAAGTGGGTGTGGACCTCGGCGGACATGTTGACCTAGGCGTCGAGATTCCCACCTGATCCGGTGACCTTGACGGTCCGGCTCCCGAGGTTCACCGCCGAGGGTCGTGCTCAACGAATGGACACGCTCCGACACGTGCGGGTGCGGCAAGAGTCCGCACCCCTGCGGCGTTGGCCTGGAAGCTCGATCCGGCTTGTGCCAGGGGGTCACCGGAGTAGCCGAAGGTGAGGTTGGAGAACGCCTGAGAGAGGCTGGCCGTGGTGGTGGCGACGGTGTAGCTGCCCGAGGTGTCGGTGACCGTCGAGACCGTGGCGAGCAGCCCGTTGGGTGCTGCCGTCGAGGTCGGACCGACCAGGACATCCCCTGAGACGAGAGAGGTCACCTGGGACGGTGCTGGGGATGGCCAGGTGAGGGTGCCACTGGTGTCGGAGCTGAGGGCGTTCATGGTGGCCTGGGTGAGCACGATGGTCGTGCTGGCGAGCTGGACGGCCGTGGTCACCGGGTTGGTCGTGGTGGCAGCCGTCCCCGTCCCGGCAGACGAGGTGGCCGCCACCGAGACGGCGTAGAAGGCGGTCGACGACAGCCCGGTGATGGTGTCCGTGGTCACCGTGGCCCCGACGGTCGTGGTGACCTTGGTGCCGGTGGGCGACCAGACGCCCCCGGACTCGGTCTCAGGCTGGGTGGTGACCGTGTAGCCGGTGATGGCAGCAGAGCCGGGATCGGCCGGGGCCGACCAGGTGGCGACCAGGTGGCCCTTGCCGTCGGGGACCACCTGGAGGCTGAGGGGTGCCTGCGGGTGGGGTGAGAGCCGCCGGTGTCCCGGTGCTCGTCGCTGCGAGCAGACTTCCCGGCCGCCGAGGAGGCGACCAGGCTGAGGGTGTAGGTCGTGCCGTTGGTCAGCCCGGTGAGGGTGGCCTGGGTGGCCGACGCCGCCTCCGTCGTGGCCACCTTGGTCGTGCCTGCCGTCCGGGTGAGGGTGTAGCCGGTGAGCGCGTCACCCCCGCCGATGGCCGGGGCCGACCAGTTGACGATGAGGCCGCCGTTGCGGGAGAGCACCGAGGTGATGAGCGGGGCGCTCGGGGGCTGGGCCACCAGGGGGACCGTCGGGCTGGAGGCGGGCGACGCCGCACTGGTCCCGGCCGCGTTGGTGGCGGTCATGGTGATCGCGTAGGGAATCCCGGCACAGAGCTTCGGGACCAGGGCCGAGGAGTCGGTGCCAGGGACCGAGACCACCGGTGGTGCGGCACAGGTCGGTGAGACCGTGCCGGTGAAGCCCGAGGCCACCTTGGCGGTCAGCTTGTAGGTCTTGACCGCATTGGTGGTCGGATTTGGGTTCCAGTTGACCAGGACAGCGAGGCCCTCGGGGAGGACCTGGGTCACGAAGGGGGCCTGGGGGACGACGGCGCCGCAGCGGTGACAACAGGGGCTGGTGGGGCAGGTTGCGGCTGCTGGCGTGGCAGCCGGTGCCGAAGCCGGAGGCCACGGACGGCACGGTGACCAGACCGCCCAGCACAACCGTTGCGGTGAGGACGGATGCCCCTGCAATCCGCCGCCAGCCGCCCATGCCGCCTCCCCTACCCACCGGAACGAGAGGACGCTAACCCGAGGTCAGGGGGGCAGCAACCGACTGCGAATCGGCGTCGGCCACCCGACCCCGATGCGGAACGCAGACCAAGCGGTGCCAGCAGTCCGCACGCGGTCCGCAAATAGTCCGCGAGAAGTCGAATAACGATGAAAATGGTCGGACAACGTTGAGCACTGAAGTTCCAGTTCAGACGACGTTTCTACTACGAACCTGCTGGTCGACCAGCCCTACTACTACTACCCGCCGAAGTAGGAGGCGCCTCTCGCGGAGCGGTCAGCGGTCGGTCGACGGGGCGCGGTGCTCAGCCGTCGGCAGATGCGCCGCTCGTCGCCCGCCGCATCAGGCGGCTCTTGCGATTGGCCGCCTGGTTCTTGTGGATGACACCTTTGGCTGCGGCCTTGTCGATCCGCTTGACCGCCAGCCGCAGTGCCTCGTCCGCGTCCTCGGTGTCCGTGCCGATCGCCGAGAGGGCATGCTTGGTGCGGGTCCGGAGCTCCGACCGGACGGCCTTGTTACGGGCGTGACGCTTGATCGTCTGCCGGTTGCGCTTGATCTGGCTGCGGATGTTTGCCACTGCTCGTCCTCGTCTGTTCTGTGCTGGTCCTGGGGGTGCGCTCCGGGGTCGGGCACAGCCCACCTCGACCGGCACCTGCCCTGTGTGCGGTTCCCCCGGGAGCCGGTGACGGCGTCCACCGCGGACGAACCAGGGTAGCAGCTCGGACCCACCCGGCCCGCCGCCCGGAGCGGGTCGGGGGAGGTTGGGAACCACTTGGGTACGCTGGACGCCCCGTGCTCCCCATCGACCGCATCCGCAACTTCTCGATCATCAGCCACGTCGACCACGGCAAGTCGACGCTGTCCGACCGCATCCTCGAGCTGACCGGGGCGGTCGATCCCCGCCTGATGCGTGAGCAGTACCTCGACTCGATGGACATCGAGCGCGAGCGGGGGATCACCATCAAGGCCCAGAACGTCCGGGTTCCCTGGAAGGAGCACACGCTGCACCTCATCGACACCCCCGGGCACGTCGACTTCGGGTACGAGGTGAGCCGATCCCTGGCCGCCTGTGAGGGAGCGGTCCTCCTGGTCGACGCCTCGCAGGGGATCCAGGCCCAGACCTTGGCCAACTGCTACCAGGCGCTCGACAACGACCTCGAGATCGTGGCGGTGCTCAACAAGATCGACCTTCCCGCGGCCGATCCCGAGCGGTCCGCCGCCGAGATCGAGCAGGTCCTCGGGCTCGAGGCGTCCGGCATCCTCCGCATCTCGGCCAAGACCGGCGAGGGGGTGCCCGAGCTGCTCGACGCCATCGTGGCCCGCATCCCGGCACCGAGCGGGGACCCGGGGGCCCCGCTCCGGGCGCTCATCTTCGACTCGGCCTACGACCAGTACCGGGGCGTGGTGAGCTCGATCCGGGTCATGGACGGAACACTCACCCGCTCTGACCGGCTGCGGTTCATGCAGGCCGGGCAGAACCACGAGATCGAGGAGATCGGGATCCGGTCTCCGGCCACGGTTCCGGTGGACGAGCTCGGCCCCGGGGAGGTCGGTTACCTCATCGCCGGGATCAAGGACGTCGGCGGTGCCCGCTCGGGTGAGACGGTGACCACCGCGGTCCGTCCGGCGGAGACCGCGCTCGACGGGTACCGCGATCCGAAGCCGATGGTGTTCTGCGGGCTCTTCCCGGTGGACGGGGACGAGCTCCCCGATCTGCGCGACGCGCTCGAGAAGCTGCGGCTCAACGACGCCAGCTTCACCTACGAGCCCGAGTCGTCACGGGCCCTCGGGTTCGGGTTCCGGTGCGGGTTCCTCGGTCTGCTGCACATGGAGATCGTCCGCGAGCGGCTCGAGCGAGAATTCGATCTCTCCCTCATCGCCACCGCCCCGTCGGTCGCCTACCGGGCCTTCCTCGCCGACGGGACCGAGGTCGACGTGGACAATCCGAGCGAGCTGCCCGAGCCCGCCCGCCTCGACCACGTGGACGAGCCCATGCTGCGGGCGACCATCCTCACCCCGGCCGAGTACACCGGCACGGTGATGGAGCTCTGCCAGGGCCGGCGCGCCGAGATGCTCAAGATGGAGTACCTCTCCCCCGAGCGGGTCGAGTTCGTCTACGCGATCCCTCTGGCGGAGGTGGTGGTCAACTTCTTCGACCAGCTGAAGAGCCGGACCAAGGGGTACGCCAGCCTCGACTACGAGCCCGAAGGGTACGCGACCGCCGACCTGGTCAAGGTCGACCTGCTCATCAACCACACCCCGGTCGACGCCTTCTCCACCATCGTGCACAAGTCCGAGGCCGACAGCTACGGGCGGAGGATGACCGAGAAGCTGCGCGAGCTGATCCCGCGGCAGCTGTTCGACGTGCCCATCCAGGCCGCCATCGGCGGCCGGGTCCTGGCGCGGGAGACGGTCAAGGCGCGCCGCAAGGACGTCCTCGCCAAGTGCTACGGGGGGGACATCACCCGCAAGCGCAAGCTGCTCGAGAAGCAGAAGGAGGGCAAGAAGAAGATGAAGAACATCGGGAGGGTCGAGGTCCCCCAGGAGGCGTTCGTGTCGGCCCTCCGGCTCGACGACTGAGTCCTCCGGCCGCCGGAGGTGCCAGGGACGCGCGCGCGGGCCGTCTAACCTAGCCATGGTGCCGGACAGTTCCGCCATCGTCGTCTCGGACCTCTCGAAGACGTACCGCATCCTCAGGCGGGGGGACCAGAGCGCCTATGCCTCCGAGGCGCTGCTCAAGCGGATCCGCGGCACGAGGCAGAGGCCCGAGAAGTTCGATGCGCTCCACGGGGTCTCCTTCCGGGTCGGCTGGGGCGAGGTGGTCGGCATCATCGGGCGCAACGGCGCCGGGAAGAGCACCCTGCTCAAGATCATCAACCGGATCACCGCGCCGACCGCCGGACGGATCGAGCTCGGCGGGCGGGTGGGGAGCCTGCTCGAAGTGGGCACCGGGTTCCACCCCGAGCTCACCGGGCGCGAGAACGTCTACCTCAACGGCACCCTGCTCGGCATGCGCCGCAAGGAGATCAGCCAGCGCTTCGACGCCATCGTCGAGTTCGCCGGGACCGAGAAGTTCCTCGACACCCAGGTCAAGCGCTACTCGACCGGCATGTACATCCGCCTCGCCTTCGCGGTCGCGGCCCACCTCGACTCGGAGATCCTGGTCGTCGACGAGGTCCTCGCTGTGGGCGACTCGGACTTCCAGGCCAAGTGCCTGCGGAAGATGCGCGAAGTCGCCCGGGACGGACGCACGGTGCTCGTGGTGAGCCATCAGCTCCAGACCGTGTCCGACCTCTGCACCTCGGCGCTCTACCTGGATGCGGGCCACCTGGTGCTCCACGGGACGGTCGAGGAGGCGCTCGAGGAGTACAAGCGCAGCTTCGCCCTGTCGGCGCCCGTGCTGGAGGTCGCGGCGCACCGGCCGGGCTCCGGCGAGATCCGCTTCTCCAAGGTGGCGGTGGTCGACGAGATCAACAAGCCCGGCCAGGACGTGGTGGTCGAGTTCAGCGTGGGGGCCAATCCGGCGTTCGGCGGCCGCTACCACCTCTCGTGCTTCATCAACAACGAGGACGGGATGGTGATCGCCCAGTGCGACTCGCGGGTGGTCGACTTCCTGCTCGACCCCTCGACCGACGTCCAGGGACGGCTCCGGGTCCGGACGCCCTGGCTCAAGCCGGGGGCCTACACGGCCGATCTCACCATCCATGCAGGCGGACGTGCCACCGACATCTGGGAGCAGGCGTGTCATTTCCAGGTGCTGCCGGTGACGCCCTACCCGTTCCCGACCACACCGGACGGCACCGACCACGGGGTGGTCTACCCCGACTTCGACTACTCCCAGATCTGACCTCCATGGCCAGCATCGTCATCACCCCACCGGGGAGGTTCTCGCTTCCCAAGGTCTCCGAGCTGTGGGAGGCGCGCGAGGTCCTCTACCGGTTCGGCGCCCGGGACGTGACCCTCCGGTACCGCCAGACGCTGCTCGGGGTGGTCTGGGTGGTCCTGCAGCCGCTGCTCGTCGCGCTCGTCTTCACCCTGGTGTTCAGCAAGGTGGCCAAGCTCACCGTCCCGCACGTCCCGTATCTGATCTTCACCTTCGTGGGGCTCCTGGCCTGGAACCTGTTCAGCGGGATCGTCACCCGGGCCCAGGGATCGCTCATCTCCAACCGGGACCTGGTGTCCAAGGTCTTCTTCCCCCGGATGCTGGTTCCCCTGGCGACCGTCTACTCCTGCGTCATCGACTTCCTGGTCGCCACCGCCTTCCTCGGGGTCCTCTGGATCATCGACGGCATCAACCCGGGCCCGCAGGCGTTCCTCCTCCCGGTGTGGGCGGTCCTGGTGATCCTGCTCGCAAGCGGCGTCGGGCTCATCACGGCCGCGACGACCGTCCGCTACCGCGACGTGAACTACTTCGTGCCGTACCTGCTCCAGTTCCTCCTCTATGCGAGCCCGATCGCCTACTCGATCAGCGCGGTGAAGAACTACAACCTGTTCTACGACGTGAACCCCCTGACCTGGCTGCTGCAGGAATTCCAGTGGTCGCTGGCCCTCCAGCCCGCGCCGGCCAACTGGGAGTTCGCCCTCTCGGTGGTCGTCCCCGTCGTGATCTTCCTCGGGGGCGCGATCCTGTTCGAGCAGATGGAGCGCGGCTTCGCCGACGTGATCTGACGGTGCGCATCCTGTCGAACGTCGAGGATCTCGCGCCCACCAACGGGATCACCGTCCAGACCCTGCAGACGAGTGTCGCCCTCTGTGACCGTGGCCACCAGGTGGACCTGGCCTACGTCGCCGACGGCGCGTTCCGCGAGACGTACCGCGCGGCCGGGGTCACCCTGGTCGAGGTGCCTCTGCTCGACCTCCACCTCCGGGGAGCGTTCCGGGCGGCCCGCCCTCTGGCCACCTCGGTGCGCCGCGGCGTCGCGACCCGACCGGACGTGGTCTACGCCCACCGCATGCAGCCGCTCCCCTGGGCCGTGGCCACCGCCACCCGGGTGCGCCGGCCGCTGGTCAGCCACCTCCACGGGATGACCGGCTGCACCCACCGGGTGGTCAACGCGCTGCTCGGCCGCCGGCCCCACACCGTGCTCGCCGTCTCCGCGTTCCTGCGGGACGAGCTGGTCGCCGCCGGGTTCCCGGCCGGACGGGTCGAGGTGGTCCACAACGGCATCGATCCGGACGCCTACCCGTTGGGCGGCGCGGAAGACCGCACACGTGCCCGGGAGGCCCTCGGTGTCGACCAGGAGGCCTTCGTCGTCCTGTTCTACGGAAGACTCGACCCGACCAAGGGGGTGGACGTCCTCCTCGACGCGGTCGCCCGGATGCGCGACCTCGGGACCGCGGCGCAGCTCCTGATGATCGGATCCCCGCCTTCCGTCGAGTACCTGCGGGACATCCGGAAGCGGCTGCGGGAACCGTGGGTGACCTGGCTCCCCAACCGTCCCGACGTGATCACCCCGCTGCACGCGGCAGACGTGGTCGCCGCCCCTTCTGCGTGGGACGAGCCGTTCGGCCGCGTGGTGGTGGAGGCGATGTCGACCGGCCGGCCGGTCGTGGCCACCGCGGTCGGCGGGATCCCCGAGGTGATGACCGGGCCGTTCGCCCGTTTCCTCGTTCCGCGGTCCGATCCCGCCGAGCTGGCCCGCCGTCTCTCCTCCCTCGCCACCTGGCGCACCGACGAGCCCGGGCTCGGGGCGGACTGCCGCGCCCACGTCGCCCGTCACTTCTCCCAGGAGTCGATGGTCGACGGTATCGAGCACCACCTCCGGGTCGCGGCCGGGATCTGAGCGCGACCCGGCCACGCGGAGCAGGTCAGCTGCTCTTGTCGCCGCGCACGTAGCTCGCGGCGAGCGCCATCGCCTCGTCCCGCCCCGACCCTGCGTGGAAGTTGTGGTCCAGGGAGGCCACCACGTCGAAGCTGAACCGTTCGCTCGTGGCCAGCCGCCGGAGTCGTCGCTCGGCCCCGCGTCTCATCGGGACGGCGTCATCGGGCCCCGAGATGATGTGCACGGCCACCCCTCTCGCGACCAGCTCCCGGAGCTCGCGCACCGGGGGATCCGTGCCGGCGAGGGAGTTGACCGCATGCCACACGACGTCAGGGACGTGCGGGGCCACCGTGCGGGTGAATTGGTGGCCGCGCAGGGACCGGAGATTGAGGGACGACCGCCAGCGGTGGAGGCGCCCGCCGGATGGGCCGGCGGGTGGCGGCGCGACCGCCCGGTGCACGCCCCCGTCGCGCGGCGGTGTCGCGAAGCGGGTCGGATTGAGGAGGCACACGCCGGCGATCCCGCCCATGCCGGCGATCGCGGTCGCCCGGAACGCACCGGAGCAGAGCCCGACCAGGAGGGTGCGGTCGGAGGGCCGGGTCGAGAGGTACCGGATGGCGCAGAGGATGTCCTCGGTTGCGGTGGCCGGGTAGTCGGTCTCCTCGGCGTCGGTGATCGGCCAGGAGCTGTCCCCGACCCCTCCGATGTCCAGGCGCAGCGAGCGGATCCCGAGGGATGCCCACCGCCGGGCCTGCTGGACCCATTCGCGTCCGGGACCGATGTGGGAGAGGTCCACGGCGTTGAGGAAGACGACGCTGTCGTAACTCCTCGCCGCACGTCTCCTCGATGCAGTCGGGTCGTCGCCGCAGTCCTCGTCGGCGGGCTCGGTGAGGACACCGAACAGCCGGTCGGAGCAGAAGCGCACCGGCGACTCCCGGATGGTCGTCCCCCACGACGTGGCGAGCTCACGAGACGACGCAGATTCGATGCCCGTTGTAATACCCGCATCGGTACCGGGACACGCCGCCACCACGTGCTCGACGATCCGCTCGATGTCCTTCGGATCCGGGGTCGAATTCTGCTGCTCGACCCCGAGGAGCCGCTCGGCGCCGTCCGGGTTGGCGACCGCGGTCACCTCCGCCAGCCCGGCGAGCTCGGCGGGCGGGCGGACCTCGGTCAGGATCAGCGTCGGGGCGGGGGGCGGAACGGCACCCAGGGGGGGCAGTCCCCGTATCGCGCCGGCGACGTCACCACCGAGGACGACCCCCGTCAGCTCGACCTCGTCCGGCGGCCGGTCCGGCGGGGGGGCGATCATCCGCCGGAGCCCCGCCTGGAGCCGGAGGAATTCCTTGCCGCTCTTCGACGGGTACCAGTAGGCGAGTGCGACCGGCGGCGGTCCGCTGGCGGCCGCACCCGCGGCGAGCAGGGCCCCGAGCCGGACGCCGACCAGCGAGATCCGACCGAACCCGTTGGTCCTCAGCAGCGCTGTCGCGGCGTGGATCGTCTCGGCCCAGCCGGCAGGGCCGGTCTCGCCCGCCGGGTCGTCGGACGAATCGCCGCAGCCGAGGTAGTCGAACCGGAGCACCGCGAACCCGCGCCCTGCCAACCGGGGAGCAAGCACCCGGAACGCCCGGTGGCTGGCTTCGTACTCGAGACCGATCGACGGGCACAGGACGACCGCCCCCTGCGCCGCCGCTCCGGCTACCTCGTAGAGCCACCCGGCGCACGGTTGACCCCGCACCGGAAACCAGATCGGTCGCGTCCGCGGCAAGCGCTCACGTGTGGTGTCGGTGGCATCGGTCGGCATGGTCGGGGCGGTTGGTCGCGGGCCGAGGCTACCGGTTGCCGGCGACCGGGGTGGGACGATCGCCGCCGGTTGTGGGGCTGAGGTGGGACGACGCCGCCGGTAGGCTGCCCGAGGTGGACGCGACCGTCGCCGTGGTTACCTACGAGCGTCCGGAGTTCGTGGCCCGCTGCCTCGAGCACCTGGGCCGCCAGACGGTGGCGCCCGGTGAGGTCATCGTCGTCGACTCCTCGCAGAGCACGGACACCGCCCGCCTGGTCCGGGAGCGCTTCCCGGAGGTGCGCTACGAGATCTGCCCGGCGGGCATCGGCGCGACGGCCACCGCCCGCGACATCGCCTATCGCAGGACCGGCGGCGAGGTCCTGGCCTTCGTGGACGACGACGCCTTCGCCGAGCCCGACTGGCTCGAGCGGCTCCTCCCCATCTTCGCCGACCCCGAGGTCGGGGCGGTCGGGGGCCGCCAGATCCGCGGCCAGCCCGGAGAGCTCACCGACGGGCTCGACGAGATCGGCCGGCTCCGCGACGACGGCACCCTCACCGGCCACTTCGCGGCCGACCCGGGAGCGCCGGTCCCCGTCGACCACCTGCTCGGGGCCAACATGGCCTTCCGCCGCTCGGTCCTCGACGAGCTCGGTGGCATCCGCGACGGATACTCCGGGACCTGCATGCGCGAGGAGACCGACCTCTGCCTCCGGGTGCGGGCGGCCGGCTACCGCCTCGTCTACACCCCCGACGCGGTGGTCGAGCACGTCGCCGCTCCCTACGCCAAGGGGAGGCGCTTCGACATGCGGTACGTCTACTGGGCCCAGAAGAACCACCTCATCCTGCTCATCCGGAATTTCGGGTCCGCGGACCCCATCGTGCGCCGCTATCTGAGCGCCTCGATACGGGGGACCCTCGAAGAGTTCTCCACCCGGGCGAGGCGGGCGGGGAGCCGGGCACGCGGCCGGGACCTGACCGGGGCGGCCCGCGCCGCGTCGGGCGCGCTGGCGCGCACGGGAGTCCTCCTCGTGGCGACGGTGAGCGGCCTGTGGGCCGGGGTCCGGACCGCGAGAGAAGATCGACGTGCCGGAGGATCGCGGGCGGCTGGACCGCACGGTCCCTGAGTCGCTTCCCGCCCTCGGGAGCACCGTCTGTCTGCTCGCGCCTCCTGTGACCGCCCCCCGGTCCTTCCCCTCTCTGTCCACAATGTGTGAGACACCGCGACGGTCAAGCTTCTGAGCATGAGGACAGAGGAGGTGCATCACCGTGGCAACTCACCCTGCATTGATCAAGAGGGCCGATAATTGGCACGTGGACGACGGCGTGGCGACGGATGGATCCGGGAGTCCCCCGGCGAAGAACCCAGTGCGGCGGAGCTTCAGCCCCGAGTTCAAGCTGGCCATCCTGGCCGAGTACGACGGGTGCTCCGAGGCCGGCGAGAAGGGAGCGATCCTCCGGCGTGAGGGGCTCTACTCGAGCATCATCACCGACTGGCGGCGCCAACACCGCCAGGGCTTGCTGAAGGCGGCGGTTGGACGCACCGACGGTGGCCGAGGAGGACCGAGCCTGTCCGAGGTCGCCAAACTCCGAGCGGAGAACGAGCGCCTGCGGACCAAGCTGGCCCAGGCTGAGGCGGTGATACACGTCCAGGGAAAAGTGCACGCGCTCTTGGAGGAGATCTCGAAGAGCGCGGATACCGAGGAGTAGTGGACGCGATCATTGACGAGGCAGTCGACGAGCTCGCGCCGGTAGTGGGCCGCAAGGCCGCCTGTGCAGCGCTCGGTCGGTCCCGGGCCAGCCATTATCGGCGACGCCGGCCGCCACGGTGCGGTCCGCCGGCGCCAAGGCGATCCCACCGCCGGCTGACCAACGATGAGGCGGAGATGGTGATGGGGACCCTCAACTCGGAGCGGTTCTGCGACAAGGCCCCAGCCCAGGTGTGGGCCACGCTCTTGGACGAGGGGGTCTACCTGGCCTCGGTGTCCACCATGTACCGCCTGCTGCGGGAACGGGCCCAGGTCCGGGAGCGCAGGGCGCAGGCCCGTCGCCCGGCCCTGATCAAACCCGAGCTGGTGGCGACCGCCCCCAACCAGGTCTGGAGCTGGGACATCACCAAGCTCGCCGGGCCCTACAAGTGGACCTGGTTCCAGCTCTACACGATCCTCGACGTCTACAGCCGTTATGTGGTGGGGTGGCAGGTGGCGCCTCGGGAGTCGGCCACCCTGGCCGAGCAGCTCATCGCGGATGCCATCTACCGGCACGACGTACCCAACGGTCAGCTCACCCTGCACGCCGATCGGGGGTCGTCGATGACCTCGAGGACGGTGAGCCAACTCCTCGCCGATCTGGGTGTGCTGCAGAGCCATTCCCGGCCCCATGTGTCCAACGACAATCCCTATTCAGAAGCCCAGTTCAAGACCCTCAAGTATTCACCGACCTTCCCGAAGCGGTTCGCCAACATCGCTGCAGCCCGATCGTTCTGCGACCGCTTCTTCGAGTACTACAACAACGGGCACCGCCATTCAGGCATCGGGCTCCACACTCCAGCCGACGTCCATTTCGGTCTGGCCGAGGTGGTTCGGGAGAAACGCCAGGAGATCTTGGATGCCGCCTACACGGCCATGCCGGGACGGTTCCGGAAACCACCCCAAGCACCCCGCATCCCCGAGGTCGCCTGGATCAATCGACCCGACGAGGAGCCGATCGCCATCTGAGTAACCGGTGTCTCATTCGTGTTGACAGGTTCCGTTCCGTGGGTGACCGTCACACCCCCGCGGAAGGATGGCCACATGGCGCTGGCCACCGATGCGAACCCGACGGTCCTCGACTCGGGCGCCGTCGCGGCGTCCGGCGATGCCGGGCTCGGCACGACGGTGGCCGGGGTGCGGGCGGTGCTCCAGTCGGTGGTCTCGACCCTCGACCCGAGCCGGCTGCTCGGGGCGGACGCCGCCTCGCTCTATGGCGAGCTCTGTTCGGTGGAGCGCCTGGTGCTGGCCGGAAAGACCCTCCTCGCCCCCCGGATCGCCGAGTCCCACCACTGGCGGACGGCGGGCCACCGGAACCCGGCGGGCCTGCTGGCCTCCTTGGAGGGGGTCTCGGCCGGCCAGGCGCGGCGGACCCTCGAGACCGGCCAGCGCCTCTCCCTCCTCCCCTCGACCGAGGGCGCCCTGCGCAACGGGCGGCTCTCCGGCCCGAAGGTCGCCGAGATCGCCGCGGCCGCCACCCTCGACCCGGGAGCCGAGTCCTCCCTCCTCCGTGGCGTCGAGGACGAACCCCTCCAGGCGACCCGGGAGCGCTGCCAGCGGGTCCGGGCGACCGCTGCCCGGCGCGACCCGGTGGCCGCCCTCTCCCGCATCCACGCCGAGCGGCACTTCACCTCCTGGTCTGATGCCGAGGGTGCCTTCTGCTACCAGGGCAGGGACACCGCCGAGCGGGGGGCCCTCCTGCTCTCCCGGCTCGAGCCGGTCACCAACCGTCTCGTGGAGACCCGCCGGGAGGCCTCCCGGGCCGAGGCCGACGAGCGACCGGGCAGGGGAGGCTCTGCGGCCCCGCCGTCCGAGCCCCACGGCGCCCTCCGTGCCGACGCCCTCTTCGCCCTCCTCGTGGGTGGGGAGGGCACGGTCGCTCGGGAGGGAACGGTCGCTCGGGAGGGCACGGTCGCTCGGGAGGGCACGGTCGCTCGGGAGGGCACGGTCGCTCGGGAGGGCACGGCCGCCGGGGAGGCAGAACCCCCCGCCACCGAGGAGGCGGCGGGCCCCGGGACCGTCGTGGACCGATCGCCCCGGGCGACCGTCATCGTCCGGGTGGACCTCTCGGCCCTCCGCCGGGGTCGGGCACGTCCCGGAGAGACCTGTGAGCTGGACGGGCAGGGACCGATCCCGGTCCCGATGGCACAGGACCTGCTGGGTGACTCCTTCCTCGCCACCCTGTTCACCGAGGCGGGCGACATCCGGGCGGTCGCCCACCACGGGCGGACCATCAACCGGCGCCTCCGGACCGCCCTCTCCTTCCGCGACCGCCACTGCGTGGTGCCCGGCTGCACGGTCGCCTACGGACTGGAGATCGACCACGTGGTGCCGCTCTCAGACGGCGGATCCACCACGCTCGACAACCTGGCGCTCCTCTGCCACCACCACCACTTCCTCAAGACCTACGAGGGCTGGCAGCTCAGCCGGACCGGACCCACCGACGAGGACCCGGGGTGGAGCTTTGCTCCCGAGGCGCCGTTCGGACAGGAGCCCGGGCTCGGGATCGACGCACCGGCGCGGCCCCCGCCGAGGGTCTGAGCCGGGGCGGCTTCGACGGCACGGTCGGGCGGTGCGGTGCGGTCAGGAAGCGAACGACGTCCAGATCCGGGCGTGGGCCGACACACTGGCCTCCCATGTGAACCCGGCCGCCCGCAGGCGCCCCCGTTCGACGAGGTCGCGGGTGGCGGGACCGTCCTCGAGCGCAGCGACCAGCCCCTCGGCAAGTCCGGCTCCATCGGGCTCGACCAACAAGGCGGCATCGCCGCACACCTCCGGGAGCGAGCTCCGGCGTGCAGCGACCACCGGGGTTCCGGCCGCCATCCCCTCGAGCGCGGGCAAGCCGAACCCCTCGTAGAGGGAGGGCACCACCACGGCCGCGGCCGCGGCCATCAGACTGCGGACGGTCGCATCCGGCACCCGGCCGGCGAGGACGGCCCGGGTGAGCCGGCCGAACAGGCGCTCGCGTCGCGGATCCGGGGGGCCGAGCAGCACCAGGCTGACGTCGGAGCGGGCGCCGCTGACCCGGGCCCACGCCTCGGCCAGACCGGCGAGATTCTTGCGGTCAGTGGAACCCCCCGCGTGCATCACGAACGGCGAGCGGATGCCGAGTGCGGCGAGCTCGGTCTCGCCCATCGGCGCCGCTTCGAAGAAGGCCCGGTCGACCCCGTTGTGGATCACCACCGGGTTGGCGACCCCGAACTCGCTGGCCACCTCGTCCGCAGAGAACTGCGAGGGGCAGATCACCACCGCAGCCCGCTGGGCCGTCGCCGCGGCGTCAGCGGGCGGGCGGCCTTCGTCGGAGAATCGCCAGGGCACGATGTCGTGGATCGTGAGCACCTCCGGGGATGGTGCCGGAGGGAGCCGGAGGTCCAAGCGGTGCACCACGTCGCAGCTCCGGTACAGGATCCTGCCGGCGAAACGACGCTCGGTGAGCGAGGCTGCGCCGATGAGGCGGGACGGGACCCGGGCGGTCCCGGGGAGGGGGGACCTCAGCGTGCGTACCTCGATGCGGCGGACCTCCCAACCGGAACCGAGCTCGGCCGGTGCCCGACCGGCCAGCTCGCGCTCGTAGAGCTGCTGACCCATCTGCTCACCGGCCGAGAGCGTGACCAGACCCAGGCGGTGGGTCACCAGGTGTTGGCGCGGGTCAACACGCAGGACCCGGCGATAGCGTCGATCGCGTGAACCGCGCACGGGCCTCCGGTGGCACGGGCGTCCGAGGGCTCGGTGCACCGGCTTCGCGGGCTCGCTGCGCCCACCGGGAGGTGCTGGTCGGGGCGATCCTGCTCTCCGCCGTGGTGCTGGGGGGCGTGTACCTCGCCCTGCTCCCGGCACCCGGGCGGATCGACGACTGGCTGCAACAGTTCATTCCCGCCAGCAAGAGTTCCACCTTGACCGCGCTGACCGTCCTGCGATATCCGCTGTGCATCGTCATCGGGTCCATCGTGGCATGCGCTGTGACCATCCGGCGGGACCGGCCGCGTGCCGTTGCCTGCCTGGTCGGACCCCCGCTCGCCCTCGCGCTCGGCGAGCTGGTGGTCAAGCCGGCGGTCGGTCGGACCCTCGGAGGATCGCTCTCCTACCCGTCGGGATCGACGGTCGGTGTCGCCGCGCTCGGTGTGGCGGTGGTGCTGGCGACGCCGCAGCGGCTGCGCGCGGTGACGGCGCCGGTCGCGATTGTCTACGCGCTGGTGATGGCCGTCGCGGTGGTGTCCCTCGGTTGGCACTTTCCGACCGACGCGTTGGCCGGTCTGGCCTGGGGGGCGGGCATCGTGCTGTTGGCGGATGCCTCGGCGTGGCTGTTCGCCCGTCGGTGGGCCTCCCGCCTGACGCGGGATCCCTAGGTGCGTTCTCCCTCGGCCTGCGGTCTGGTGCGGACGACGGCGACGGTCTTGGTGGGATCGTCGGGGTCGAAATGGAGCGTGATGGGCTCGTCGGGATCGTCCGGCTCGCCGGGAGCTTCCATGACGAAGGCCGGTTGCACGCGCTCCCGCTCGAGGGCGTGCTGCAGACCGAGGGCGATACCGGTGATCACCGCGCCGGTCGCCGAACGCTTCATCCAGCTGTTGAACCGGAGCGGATCGGCTCCCTCCGCCACCTCGTCGGTGCTCTCCGCCACCTCGGCGGCCCCCTCCAGAACCTCGGCCGCCCCCTCCGCCCCCTCCGCCCCCTCGGCCGCCCCCTCCGCCACCTCGGCGGTCCGCTCCGGAACCTCAGCGGTCCGCTCCGGAACCTCGGCGGTACCCTCCGGGTCGGGCTCCGGGCTGGGTTGCACGCTCCCACGGTACTGCCCGGCCGTGAAGGGGTGTGCCGTAGGATCCTCCATGTGCTCGACCGCTTCCATCCGCCGACCGAGGAGTACCTGGAGACGATCTTCGCCCTCGAGGAGGAGGGGATCCCGATCATCCAGGCACGGCTGGCCGAGCGGCTCGGCAAGGCGGCACCGTCGGTATCGGAGATGCTCGACCGGCTCGAGGCCGACGAGCTCATCACACGCAGCTCCCGCCAGATCACGATGACGCCCACCGGCCGGCACCTCGCCGAGGGCGTGGTCCGGAAGCACCGGCTCGCCGAGCGGCTCCTGGTCGACATCATCGGCCTCGACTGGGACAAGGCCCACGCCGAGGCCGGCCGCTGGGAGCACGTCATCTCGGACGACGTGGAGGCCCGGCTGGTGGTGCTGCTGGGCAACCCGACCACCTGCCCCCACGGGAACCCGATCCCGGGCGCCGTGCCGGCCGGCCCCGAGCAGCGGAGCCTGGCCGAGGCCCAGCCCGGCGACCAGGTGCGCCTCGTGCGCATCACCGAGAGCGTGGAGCACGAGGCTGCCTCGCTCTCCTACCTCGGGGACCACGGGCTCACCCCGGGAACCACCGTCGTCGTGAGCGCACGGGCGCCGGACGGCACCCTGACCCTGGTCACCGGGGACGCCACCATCGCCCTCGGGCCGGCGATGACCGAACGGATGTTCATCGCCACCGCCTGAGGGAGCGCTCCTGATCCGGTGACAGACCAATCGCGGCCAGCACTCACTAGAGTGGAGTGCCAACAACGCCCGAGCCGCCAGCGACCGCCGACCGGCCAGGCCTCCTGATGAGTGACGATGCCGACCGTCAATGATCGCCGTGGTGACGACGCCCCCATCGGGGCCGAGGAGATGGACGGCCGCAAGGCCGCAATCCTCAACGCCGTGGTGACCGAGTACATCGGCTCCGCCCAACCGGTCGGCTCCCAGCACGTGGTCAGCGCTCCCGGGGTCAACGTCTCGTCGGCCACGGTGCGCTCGGACATGGCCGCCCTCGAGCGCGAGGGCTACCTCATCCAGCCCCACACCAGCGCCGGCCGAATCCCTACCGACAAGGGCTACCGCTTCTTCGTCGACCACGTGGGGAGCGGCTCACTCGACCCGGGCGGGCGCCAGCAGGTCCGCCGGTTCTTCGACCACGCCCACGGCGAGATCGAGCAGATGCTCGAACGCACCTCGGGGCTGCTCGCCGACCTCACCGACTGCGCGTCGATGGTCGTCGGCCCGTCCCACGAGTCGGCGGCCATCCGTTCGGTCCAGCTGGTCGGGCTCGGACCACGGCTGGCCCTGCTGGTGGTGGTGCTGGCCGACGGCGCAGTCCTCAAGCAGTCGGTGGAGCTTCCCGACGAGTTCGACGAGACGTGTCTCGCCGACGCCGCCTCCCGGCTCGCCGCCCATGCGCTCGGGCAACCCGTGACCCAGGTATCCACCGCCCCGACCCCGAGCGGTGACGTCGCGATCGACACGGTCGTGCTCGCGGCCACAGCCGCGCTGCGGTCCCTCGGGGCGGCCGAGGGGGCGGAGCAGCTCTTCGTGGGGGGCTCATCCCGGATGGCCGCCGCCTTCGACGCGGTCGAGACGGTGCGCTCGGTTCTCACCATCCTCGAACAACAGCTGGTCGTGGTCTCGATGCTCCGGGACATCCTCGACACCGGCCTGACCGTGGCCATCGGTGCCGAGCACGGTGTCGAGCCACTTGCTTCGTGTGCCATCGTGGTCATGCCCTTCGAGATCGACGGTGTCGCTGCGGGCACCATCGGTCTCCTCGGTCCGACCCGGATGAACTACCCCCTGGCCCTGGCCGCTGCCCGCGTGGTCGGGGACCGGCTCGGTAACCGCCTCGGGGAGCGCCTCGGGGAACGACTCGGCGAGGCCGGACGGTGACCGACACCGACCTCTACGAGCTCCTCGGCGTGCATCGGGACTGCACCGATGAGGAGCTCAAGCGTGCCTACCGGGCCAAGGCCCGCGAGCACCATCCCGACACCAGCCAGGAGAACTCGGAGTCCGGCGAGCGGTTCAAGGAGATCAGCCTCGCCTACGAGGTGCTGAAGGATCCCGAGCGCAGGGCCCGCTACGACCGCTTCGGTCACCCCGGGGTGTTCGGTTCGGCCCCCGGTGGCCCCGGTGGCCCCGGTGGGCAGGGCGACCCGTTCGCCGGGGGACTCGGCGACCTCTTCGACGCCTTCTTCAACGGGATGGGCGGCTCCACCGGCGGCCGGCGGCGGTCGGGGCCAATGCCCGGTCCGGACGCGGAGATCGCCGTCCACCTCACCTTCCGGGAGGCCGTGTTCGGGGTCCAGCGGCAGGTCGACGTGAGCACGCCGGTGCACTGCGACACCTGCGAGGGGACCGGGGCCCGTCCGGGGACCTCGGTCGTGCAGTGCCCCGAGTGCCAGGGCGCCGGAGAGCTGCGCAGGGTCCGCCAATCCATCCTCGGCCAGGTCATCACCGCGGTGGCCTGCACCCGCTGTCAGGGCACCGGTCAGTCGGTGGAGAGCCCGTGCCAGGACTGCCGGGGCGAGGGCCGCCGCACCGAGCGGCGCACCCTGACCGTGGACATCCCGGCCGGAGTGGACGACGGGTCGACGCTCCGTCTGGCCGGCCATGGCCCGGCAGGGTTCCGTGGAGGCCCGAACGGGACGCTCTTCGTCCACCTCGCGGTCGCCCCCGATGCCACGTTCGGCCGGTCGGGGGACGACCTGCATGCGACGCTGCACGTGCCGGTCACCGTCGCGGCGCTCGGCGGGACGGTCCCCTTCGACACGCTCGACGACCGACGAGACCTGCCCATCGCCACCGGCACCCAGAGCGGCACGGTCGTCCCCTTGAAGGGCCTCGGGGTCCCCAAGCTCCGGGGCAGGGGGCGCGGCGACCTGTACGTCCACGTGCAGGTGGACACCCCGACCGGGCTGGACGACCAACAGCGCGACCTCCTGCGCGGCCTTGCCGATTCCCGCGGCGAGGTGCTCGGGGAGCCACCGCACGGCGAAGGCCTGCTCTCCAAGATCCGCTCGGCGCTCGGCTGACCGTGGCACCGGGGGAGGGTCCCGGGCGAGGAGCCGCGGTGCCGCATCCGCAGGCTCCCGACCCGGTGCTGGTCGCCGCCTCGGCGATGGTCTTCGTGGCCGACCCCGCCGCTCCAGAGGTGGAGGAGGCCGACCGCCGGCACCTGGTCGACGTGCTCCGCCTTCTCCCGGGCGAGCTGGTCGTCGCCGCCGACGGGCACGGTCGCTGGGCACCGTGCCGGCTGGCCGACCCGAAGGGCCCGAAGGGCCAGGAGGGCCCGAAGGGCCCGAAGGGTCCGCGGGGAACCGGTGGGACGCGCGCCGCTGTGCCGACCGCCCTCCTGATCGCGGACGGCCCCGTCGTCGAGGCCCCGCTCGCCCACCCGGTGGTCACCGTGGCCTTCGCCCCGACCAAAGGGGACCGTCCGGAATGGGTGGTCCAGAAGCTCACCGAGCTCGGGGTCGACCGGATCGTGCCGCTCCGGACCGCCCGCTCGGTGGTGCGCTGGGAGGGGGAGCGGGGACAACGGGCGCTCGAGCGGCTGCGGCGGGTCGGTCGGGAGGCGGCCGCCCAGTGCAGACGACCCCGGCTCCCCGAGATCACGGCGGTCTCCCGCCTCGAGGACCTGGCCGCCCTCTGCGGAGCCCAGCCGGTGCTCGCAGACCACGGCGGCGCCCCTCCGACCCTCGGGCATCCGGTGGTGGCGGTGGGTCCGGAGGGAGGCTGGGACGACGCCGAGCGGGAGGTCTGCGGAGGGTCTCTCGGCCTCGGTCCCACCGTGCTCCGGGCCGAGACGGCGGCGGTCGTCGCTGGCGCCGTCCTCTGCGGTCTGCGCAGCGGTTTGGTGCTCCCGGTTGCGTGACCACGCTCCGTGAGGGAGACTGGCGGAACGGGTGACGCAGTTCAGACCCTTGCGTAACCACACTCCGTGAGGAAAACTACTCAGAGGGGCAGGAAGCACTCAGAGGGGCAGGGCCACCCGCTGGTCGACCGTGTCGATCCGTCCCCGCCCTACGACGTAGTCGGCTGTGCGCCGGGAGGCGTGCGACGGGACCGGAACCGGGGGTCATCGGTGGTGAGCGGAGGACGTGGACATGTCGGTCATTGACAAGCCAACCGCGGTGCTGGACGACGACGAACAGGAGGAGGCGGCGAGGATCGCCTACGCCCGGGCGGTCGGGTCGCGGCTGCGGGCCATGCGCAAGCAGATGCGCCTCTCCCTCCAGGCGGTCGAGGCCATGTCCGAGCAGGAGTTCAAGGCGTCGGTGCTCGGCGCATACGAGCGCGGGGAGCGGGCCATCTCGGTGCCCCGGCTCCAGCGCCTGGCCAAGCTCTACGACGTGCCGGTGGACCAGCTGCTCCCCCCCGACGAGGGCGCCAACCGCTGGGGCACCAACCTCGGGGGCGAAGAGGCCGCACCGCTGACCGCCCGCCGGGCCATCCAGGCCGGCGCCGGGGCCGACAAGGTGGCGATCGACCTGACCAAGCTCCACACCGTGAGCGGTCCCGAGCGCGACCTGCTGCGGCGCTTCTTGAGCATGATCCAGGTGCACCGGCAGGACTTCAACGGCCGGATGATCACCATCCGATCCGAGGACGTGAGAGCCATCGCCTGCCTGTTCGGGGTCACCCCGGACAGCATGGGTGCCCGTCTGGACGAGCTCGGGCTGCTCGTCGACGTCTGATGCGGCAAGGCACGCCTGCCTGCCAGGGGTTGCCCCGTTGAGCGAGCCCATCGTCTGGCTGAGCACCAAGGAGGCGGCCCAGCGCCTCGGGGTGACCCTCCGCAGCCTCTACCGCTTCATCGACGAGGGCGATCTCGCCGCCTACCGGTTCGGCCGGGTCATCCGCCTGCAGGAGCACGACGTGGAGCGCTTCATCGAGGCGAGCCGGATCGTCCCGGGCAGCCTCGAGCACCTCTACCCCGAGGTCAAGAGCGCGGTCCGCACCGCGGGGGACGGGAACGGCGCACCGGTCGGGGCGGAGTGACGGCCCCTGTGGCCGACTGTCTCTTCTGCAACATCGTTGCAGGGGAGGTACCGGCCGACATCGTGTGGCGCGACGAACGGGTGGTCGCTTTCCGGGACATCCACCCGCAGGCGCCCGTCCACGTGCTGCTCGTGCCCACCCGCCACATCGTCAACGCCGGGACCGTGGGTCCCGCGGACGCCGACGACGTACTCGCCGTGCTGCTGGCTGCCCGCGCGGTCGCGGACGCCGAGGGGATCGGCGGCGAGGACCGAGGCTTCCGGTTGGTGTTCAACGTCGGTCCCGATGCGCTCAATTCGGTGCCGCACCTGCACGCCCACCTCCTCGGGGGGAGGTCGTTCGACTGGCCACCCGGCTGAGCAGTCGGTCGCGCCCGGGCCGCTGGTAGGGTCATCGGCAGAGCGCACGTGGCAGGCACCCCGGTCAAGATCCTCGTTCCCGGCAACCACCTCATGGCCGGACTCCTCGGCCAGCGGGACGAGTTGCTCCGCCTCATCGAGCGGACCTTCGACGACGTCCGGATCGCCGTGCGTGGGAACGAGATCTCCATCGAGGGCGAGGGCGCCGAGCGGGTGGCCGCCCTCTTCGAGGAGCTGATCATCCTCCTCGAGTCCGGACAGGGCCTCGACGCGGTGCAGGTCTCACGGACCATCGACATGCTCCATGACGACCTGCGGCCCTCCGAGGTCCTCACCTCCGAGCTGCTGCGCTCGTCGCGTGGGCGGGCGGTGCGCCCGAAGACCGGCGGACAGAAGGCCTATGCGGACGCGATCACCCGGAACATCGTCACCTTCGGGATCGGGCCGGCGGGCACCGGGAAGTCCTACCTGGCCGTGGCCCTGGCGGTCCAGGCGCTGCAGGCCCGCCAGGTGAGCAGGATCATCCTCACCCGGCCCGCCGTCGAGGCGGGCGAACGGCTGGGGTTCCTTCCCGGCGACATGATGGCAAAGGTCGATCCCTACCTGCGACCGCTCTACGACGCCCTGCACGACCTCCTCGACCCCGAGGGCGCACAGCGCCTCATCGACAAGGGGGCGGTCGAGGTGGCACCCCTGGCGTTCATGCGGGGCCGCACCCTCAACGACTCGTTCATCATCCTCGACGAGGCCCAGAACACCAGCCCGGAGCAGATGAAGATGTTCCTCACCCGGATCGGGTTCGGCTCCAAGGCGGTGGTCACCGGCGACATCACCCAGATCGACGTGCCCGGGGGGCGCTCCGGTCTGGTCGGTCTCGAGCGGGTGCTGGCCGGCATTCCCGACCTCGCCTTCGTCCACCTCGGGGCGCGTGACGTCGTCCGTCACCGGATCGTGGCGGACATCGTCTCCGCCTACGAGCGCCGTGCGGACGGGCGGGGGTCGGATGACGGTTGACATCTACGCCGCCGACGAACAGGTCGATCACCCGGTCAACGTGGAGCGCTGGGCCACGCTCGCCCGCTCGGTGCTGGCGGCCGAAGGGGTGACCGCGGACACCGAGGTGTCGCTGCTGTTCGTCGATCCGGACGCCGTCGCCGCCCTCAACGAGCGGTTCCTGGGCAACGAGGGGCCCACCGATGTGCTCTCGTTCCCCATCGAGGACGAGATCGATCGCAGCGGGCGGTCGCCCGACGAAGGCGGCACCGGCCCGGCGTCGATCGAGGCCGACAGCGGGCGCCGGTTGCTCCTCGGCGACGTGGTGATCTGCCCGGCGGTCGCCGCCGTCAATGCGGTCGACCACGGGGTCACCTTCGACGACGAGATCGCCCTGCTCGTCGTCCACGGCATCCTCCACCTGCTCGGCATGGACCACGACTGCGGACGAGGACGCCGAGCGGATGGAGCGGCGCGAGCAGCAACTGCTCGACCGGTTCCACCGGGTTCCCGCCGCTCATCGATCCCGCCCGCTGAGCTGACCACGAGATGATCAGCCGCCTCGTTCACCGTGGAGGACCTGATCCTGGTCATCGTGGTGCTGGTGCTGCTGGTCGCCTCCGCCCTGCTGGCCCTGGCCGAGACCAGTCTGGTCCGGACGACCCGGGCGAAGGCCTTGAGCCTGGCCGACGACGGGGCGACGGGGCGCCAAGGTCCTGGTCCGCCTCACCGAGAACCCCCAGGGGTTCCTCAACCCGGTGCTCCTGCTCGTGCTCATCTGCCAGCTCGTGGTGGCCACCCTGGTCGGCGTCCTGGCCGTGCGGTGGTTCGGGGCCTGGGGGGTGGCCGCGGCGACCGTCTTCGAGGTCGTGGTCATCTTCGTCTTCGCCGAGGCCGTCCCCAAGAACTGGGCCGTCAACCACACCGAGCGGGCCGCGCTGCTCAGTGCCCCGATCGTCTCGTCGGTCATCCGCTTCTGGCCGGTCCGGATGATCTCGAGCGGCCTGATCGGCCTGGCCAACCTGTTCATCGGCGACCAGAGCCGGGTACCTCGGTTCCGACGTCACCGAGTCCGAGCTGCTCGCCATGGCCGACGTCGCCGTCGAGGGCGACGTCATCGAGACCGAGGAGCGGGCGCTCATCCATTCGATCATCGAGTTCGGCGACACCGTGGTGCGCGAGGTGATGGTGCCCCGCACCGACATGGTCGCCATCGCGACCGACGAGACGGTCGAGGCCGCGCTCGAGCGCGCGCTCGACGCGGGCTTCAGCCGGCTGCCCGCGGTCGAGCAGCAGATCGACGACGTCGCCGGGGTCGCCCACATCAGGGACATGGTCCTCGCGGTGCGGGCGGGGCAGGGGGGCGAGCCGGTCGGCCGCCACCTCCGGGCAGCCCACTTCGTGCCGGAGACCAAACGGGTCTCCGCGCTGATGCGGGAGATGCAGGCCGAGAAGTTCCACCTGGCGGTGGTCGTCAACGAGTACGGCGGGACGGCGGGGCTGGTCACCCTCGAGGATCTCATCGAGGAGCTGGTTGGGGAGATCGTCGACGAGTTCGACGTCGAGGAGACCCCGGTCGAGCACCTGGCCTCCGGCGAGTTGCGGGTGAGCGCCCGGTTGGGGGTCGACGAGATCAACGACCTCATCGACGCGAGCCTGCCCACCGGCGCGTGGGACACGGTCGGCGGTCTGGTCTTCGACCTGCTCGGACACGTGCCGGTCGCGGGCGAGTCGGTCACCGCCGACGGCCTCCGCCTGGTGGTCGACCGGGTCGAACGGACGGCGGATCGAGCGGGTGCGCATCGTGCCGGTGGCGGGAGCGCCCGCCGAGGGCGGGTGACTCCTCCCCGTCCCTTCCGCTCGGGGTTCGTCGCCGTGGTGGGCCGTCCCAACGTCGGAAAGTCCACGCTGGTCAACACCATGGTCGGCAGCAAGGTGACCATCACCTCGCCCAGGCCCAACACCACCCGCTCCCAGGTGCGCGGGGTGCTCACGCGCCCCGACGCCCAGGTGGTCTTCGTCGACACGCCGGGGCTCCACAAACCCCGGACCGTGCTCGGCGAGCGGATGAACGAATCGGCGACCTCGTCGTTGGACGACGTCGACGTAGTGATCGCCCTGGTCGAGGCCACCGGCGCGGTCGGTCCCGGAGACCGCATGGTGCTGGCCCGGTCCGCCCGCCGGGTGAAGGCGATGGCCCGCGCCGTCCGCCCGGCAGGTGCGGATCCGTCGGGACCCGCTCCCGCCGGGGGACCGGCGCTGCTGGTGGTGGTCAACAAGACCGACCGGGTCGGGGGCGACGCGATCCTCACCCACCTGAGCGAGGTGGCAGCGGTCGTCGACACGCTCGACGCCGAGGACGGCGGGCCGCCCACGCCCGCCGAGTTCTTCCCGCTCTCCGCGTCGACCGGCGAGGGGGTGCCTTCCCTGGTCGAGGCTGTCGTCTCCCGGATGCCGGAAGGACCCCGGTACTACCCGGAGGGCATGGTCACCGACGTGGCCGAGGCGTTCTGGGTGGCCGACCTGGTCCGCGAGGAGCTGCTGCGGCGGGTGGCCGACGAGCTCCCCCACAGCATCGCCTGCCGGGTGACCGAATGGGAGTGGCCGCGGGTCCGCTGCGAGATCCTGGTCGAGCGCGACTCGCAGAAGGGCATCGTCATCGGACGTGGTGGGGCCGTCCTGAAGGAGGTCGGCACCGCCGTGCGCCGCCAGATGCCGGAAGGTGCCTACCTCGAGCTCTTCGTCAGGGTCGAGAAGCGGTGGCAGCAGCGCGAGGACGCACTCGACAAGCTCGGTCTCTGAGCCCGGTCAGGTGCCGGTGGTCACTGCCCGCAGGAAGTCCACCACCTCGGTCCGATCGACCGTGCGGCGCATCGGAGGGACCCGGGTGAGCAGCTCCCGTCGGTAACGGGCGGTGGCGAGCCGGCTGTCCAGCACGGCGACCACGCCGCGGTCGCTGGCCGTGCGGATGAGCCGGCCGGCGCCCTGGGCGAGGAGCGTCCCGGCCCGGGGTAGGTCGACGGTGGAGAACGCGCTCGGGCCCGCCCGTTCGCGCCGGCGCCTCGAGGACCGGGTCGTCGGGTCGGGGGAACGGGATCCGGTCGATCGTGACCAGGCTCAAGGTCCGCCCGGCCACGTCGACCCCCTGCCAGAAGCCGAGCGTCGCGAAGAGGCAGGCGGCCTCGTCGGTTCGGAACGCCTCGATGAGGGCGGGCTTGGGGAGGTCCGACTGGGTGAGGACGGGGAAGGGGAGCCGTGCTGCGAGGACCTCGGCAGCGGCGCGCATGGCCCGCCAGCTGGTGAACAGCGCCAGCGTCCGTCCCCCCGCAGCGGTGATCAGCGCCTCGAGCTCGTCGTGGAGCAACGGCTCGGATTCGGGCCGTCGCCGGTCGGGGAGCGCGCTGGGCGACGTAGAGCAGGGCGTGCCGGCCGTAGTCGAAGGGGCTCCCGACGTCGAGGAGGTCGGTCCCCTCTGCGGGCATCCCGAGGCGCTCGACGAGCCCGAGGGGCACGGTCGCCGAGGTGAGCACCCCGGTGACCTCTCCCCAGAGTCGCTCGGCGAGCACCGGGCCGACGTCGATCGGGGACAGCCGGAGACCGGGCTCCCGCCCGCCCTCCTCGACCCACAGCACCTCGTCGTCGGTCGGTGATGCGAGGCGGGCGAGATCGGAGGCCAGGTGGCCGGCGGCGAGCAGCACCCGGTCGCGGCGGGCCCGGTTCTCGGTCGGCTCCCCGTCGCCGACCTCCCGCCCGGCCTGGCGGAGGGAGTCGACGAGCCGTCCGACCCGCCCGGCGGCGAGTGCGAGGACCGTGCCGATGTCGGCGCCGGTGTCGGCGTCCCGCGGTCGCGGGATGCGCTTCCCCGTCCATGGCCGGAGCACCCCGGCGAGTCGGCCGGCGAGATCGGAGACATCGTCCGCCGCACGGCCCGAGTCGGGGTCACCGTCGGCGAGCAGCGGGCGGGCGACACCGGCCAGCGCGCGGAAGCGCCCGGGACCGACCTCGAGGCCGAGCGAGTCGGTCATCACGTCCTCGACCTCGTGGGCCTCGTCGAAGACCACCACCTGGTGCGGGGGGAGGACCGCCCCTCCGCTGGCCAGGTGGGCGCCGTAGAGGTGGGCGTTGACCACCACGACGTCGGCCTCGGCGGCCCGGGCCCTGGCCTCCTCGGCGAAGCAGTCCCGTCCGGCCGGGCAGCGGAAGGCGCCGGGGCACTCGCGGGCGGTGGTCGAGACCATGGCCCAGGCGCGGAAGTGGGGCTCGAAGGGGAGCTCGGCACGGTCGCCGGTCGGGGTCTCACCCGCCCAGCGGATCAGCCGCCGCACCTGTTCGGCGACGCTCCCCGGATCGGACAGGTCTTCGTCGGCGCGCGATCGGAGGAGGTCGTCGGCGTCGGGCGGGTCGGCCGACGCCGACGAGAGGGTGAGCTGCTCGCCGCCGCCTCCGATCTCCGTGACCCGCTGGACGCAGAGGTAGTTGCTCCGGCCTTTCAGCACAGCGAACGAGAGGTCGCCCCCGAGCGCCTTGGCCACCTGAGGCAGGTCCTTCGATGCCAGCTGGTCCTGGAGCGCTTTGGTCGCGGTGGCCACGACCACCCGCTCGCCGGAGAGGGCCGCGGGCACCAGGTAGGCGAGCGACTTGCCCGTGCCGGTTCCGGCCTGGACGACCAGGTTGCGGCGACGGGAGATCCCTCCGGCGACCGCCCGGGCCATCTGGGCCTGACCGGCCCGCGCCTCGCCACCTCCCGGTAACCCGGCCGCGACCGCTTCCAGCGTCACGGTCACCTCGTCAGCCACCTCGTCAGCCACCGCGTCGGCCACCGCGTCGGCCACTGCGTCGGTCACCTCGTCGGTCATTGGCCGACCCTACCGGGTCGCCCGGACGGCCCTGCGCCCGCCTGCGGCACGACGAGTGGGTTCAGTGCCACTCGACGGCGAGGCCGAGGGCGACCCCGGCTCCGACCGTCACGATGCACCACCGCAGCACGGCGGCCGGCAGCCTCCGGCCGAGGTGCCCGCCGATCTGGCCACCGATCCCCGATCCGACCGCGATGAGCGCGACCACCGACCAGGAGACCGCGGTGGTGAGGACGAACAGCACCGCGGCCACCGCGTTGACGGTGAGGGCGAGGGCGTTCTTGGTGCCGTTGAGTCGTTGGAGGTCGTCCTCGATGAAGATGGCCAGGAGGGCGATGAGGATGACCCCCTGGGCGGCCCCGAAGTAGCCGCCGTAGATGCCGGTGAGGAAGACGCCAGCCAGCAGGGCCGATCCGCCGTGCCGGGGACGCTCACCACGAGCGTCCAGCCAGCGGGCGACCCGTGGCTGGACGGCCATCAGAAGGGTCGCCAGCCCGATGAGCGCGGGGACCGCGGCCTTGAAGACGCCGTGGGGGAGGGCGAGCAGCAGGATCGCCCCGACCGCCCCGCCGGTGACCGAGGCCACGCCGAGCCGGACCAGCCGGGGGCGCTGGCCGACCAGCTCGCGGCGGTAGGCGACCACCGCGCTCACGCTCCCCGGCACCAGCCCGACCGTGTTGGAGACGTTGGCCAGCACCGGCGGGTAGCCGAGCGCGAGCAGCGTCGGGAAGGTGATCAGCGAGCCCGAGCCGACGATCACGTTGACCGTGCCGGCGGCCAGTCCGGCCGCGAAGATTGCCAACGCGGCCTCGGGGGTCATGGGGAGGGTCTAGCCGCCCCCGTGTCCGGGGCTCAACCACCCTGCGGCGTCCGGGTCGACGAGCGAGAGCGTGGGCGGGCCGGCAGGGGTCGGCAGGTCCGGGCGGACCGGCCGAGGGGATAGGTTCGCAGGGTGGACGAAGACCGGACGGGCGCCGCGGATGGCGGGGGTCGCGCCCGGGCCACGGTCGCGGCCGCAGACCTCTCGGGTGGTCCGATCCCGGTCCATGTGGCCTGCGTGATGGATGGCAACGGCCGCTGGGCCGCCCGCCGCGGGCTCCCACGCACCGAGGGGCACGCTGCCGGAGAGGCAGCGCTGCTGGATGCGGTCGAAGGCGCCCTCGAGCTCGGCATCCCCTGGATCACCATGTACGCCTTCTCGACCGAGAACTGGCGACGGCCACCCGACGAGGTCCGTTACCTGATGGGCTTCAACGAGAGCCTCCTGGTCCGCCGGCGCGACGAGCTGTACGAGAAGGGTGTCCGGATCCGCTTCGCGGGCCGCCGCGACTGGCGGGTCCCCAAACGGGTCCTGCGGCGGATGGACGAGTCCACCGAGCTGACCCGGCACAACCGGCGTTGCACGCTCACCATGGCATTCAATTACGGCGGGCGGGCCGAGATCGTGGACGCGGTGCGGGACCTGGTCGCCGACGGGGTCCGCCCGGAGAAGGTGAGCGAGAAGGCCATCCGTTCTCGCCTCTACCATCCCGACCAGCCCGATCCGGACCTGGTCATCCGCACCTCCGGTGAGCACCGCATCTCTAATTTCCTGCTCTGGCAGCTCGCCTACAGCGAGCTGGTCTTCGACGACGTGCTCTGGCCCGACTTCCGCCGTGGCCACCTCTTCGCCGCGGTGGAGGACTTCCAGCGGCGCCACCGCCGGTACGGCGGGGTGACCGGATGAGGACCCGCGGCCCCGCGGGCGGTCGGGGTGACCGAGGCGACGCCGGCGGGGTCTGGATCATGACCGGATGGGTGGCCGGCCTGCTGGTCTACGCCGGGGTGGTGCTGATGGCCGTGGCCGGCTTCACCGCGGTCCTCCCGTTGGTCGTCGTCCCGCCGGTGCTCCTCGCGCTCATCGGCGGAGGCAACCTGCTCGGTGGCCGGACCCATGGCCAGGCTTCCCGAGCCTCGAACCGATCCGGCGGCGAGCCGCCCGCCGCGGGACCCGGCGTCACCGGTGCCGCCGGGGAGCCCGGCCCGACCCCGTGACCCAGTTCCGCGATCGGGGGGTCGTCCTGCGCACCATCCGGCTCGGTGAAGCGGACCGGATCATCACCCTGATGACCGAGCGGCACGGGAAGGTGCGTGCGGTGGCCAAAGGAGTGCGCCGCACCACCTCCAAGTTCGGTGCGCGCCTCGAGCCCCTGACCCATGTCGCCCTGCTCGGATGGCAGGGCCGTGGCGACCTCGACATCGTCAACCAGGTCGAGACCATCGACACCTTCCGGGCGGTGCGGGAGGACCTCGACCGGATGTCGGCTGCGCTCTCGATGCTCGAGGTGGTCGACCAGGTCGGCCAGGAGCGGCACGCCAATCCCCCTCTCTACGAGATGGTGGTGGGTGCGATCGGCGCGCTGGCCGTGCGTGACTCGCCGATGGTTGCGCCGGCGTTCTTCCTCAAGGTGCTGGCCCTCGAGGGATCGGCTCCGGTGCTGGACGGGTGCGTGTCGTGCGGCGAGGAGGACGACGCGCAGCTGGTCGCGTTCGACCTCGTCGAGGGCGGGGTGCTCTGCCGCCGGTGCCGGCGGGGGCGGGCGCTCAGTCCCGGGGGGCTCTCGCTGCTGCGGCGGACGCTCGGGGGCGGGCTGTCGGGGGTGCTCGCCGAGCCCAGGTCGGCGGTCACCGACGAGGTGGCGGCCCTGGCCACCGAGGCGATCGAGGTCCACCTCGATCGCCGACTGCGCTCGGTCCACACCGGCCAGGTGTCCTGAGTGACGGGTGCCGGGCCGGAGCCGGAAGGGCCGGCCTCCTTCGGCGTCTACGTCCATATCCCCTTCTGCCGTGAGCGCTGCGACTACTGCGCGTTCGCCACCTACACCGACCGCGACCACCTGATGGAGGACTACATCGCATCGTGCGTGACCGAGCTGGCCCGCGCCGTCGAGCGCGAACGGATGCCGCCGGCCACGTCGGTCTTCTTCGGCGGGGGGACCCCGTCCCGGCTCCCCGCCGAGCTCCTGGTCTCCGTCCTCGAGGCAGTGCACCGTCGTCCCGGCGCCGAGGTCACCGTCGAGTGCAATCCGGAGGACGTCGATCCCGGCCGTCTGGCGGCCTACCGGTCTGCAGGGGTCACCCGGATCTCCCTCGGCGTCCAGTCCACCGTCGCCCACGTGCTCGAGGGCCTTGGTCGCACCCACGGCACCGCTGAGGTCACGGACGCCGCCTCAGCGGTGAGCTCGGCGGGTTTCGCCTCCTGGAACGTCGACCTCATCATCGGCGGCGCGGGCGAGCGCGACGAGGACTGGGCGCGCAGCCTCGACGAGGTGCTCACGCTGGGCCCGCCCCACCTGAGCATCTACAGCCTCACCGTGGAGCCGGGGACGCCCCTCGCCCGGACGCCCGAGCGGCATCCGTCTGACGACGTCCAGGCCGACCGCTACGAGACGGCCGACCGGGTTCTCGGCGAGGCGGGTTACGACTGGGAGGAGCTCTCCAACTGGGCCCGGGAGGGCCACCGGTGCCGCCACAACCAGCTCTACTGGTCCCAGGGCGACTACCGAGGGATCGGGTCGGCGGCCCACTCCCACCGTCGCGGACGGCGGTGGTGGAACGTCCGCACCCCCGAGCGCTACGTCTCGCTGGTGGCGGCCGACCGGTGCACGACCGCAGGCGAGGAGGTGCTCGACCCCGCGCAGCGGCGCCGGGAGGCCCTCGCGCTCTCGTTGCGCACCCCGGCCGGTGTCCCCTCCGGGGCGCTGCCCGACCACCCGGACCTCGACGGGCTGGTCGACCGGGTCGACGGCCGGGCGGTGCTCACCCTGCGCGGCCGGCTGCTGGCCAACGTGGTCACCGCGCGTCTCGCTGACACCGACGACCGTGCCGCACCGGAAGGCGCATCCTGCGGGCCCGGTACGATGCCTCCCTATGCCTGAACCCGACGCGCCCGACGCGCCCGACGACCTCATGGAGAAGGTGGTCGGCCTCTGCAAGCGGCGTGGGTTCATCTTCCAGTCGGCGGAGATCTACGGGGGGTTCCGCTCGACCTATGACTACGGTCCGCTGGGGGTGAACCTGCTCCGGAACGTCAAGAACGCCTGGTGGGAAGCCATGGTGCAGCGGCGCGACGACGTGGTCGGGCTCGACGCGGCGATCCTCTCGCCGCCCGCGGTGTGGGAGGCATCGGGCCATCTCTCCAACTTCACCGATCCCCTGGTCGACTGCCGCAACTGCCATCAGCGCTGGAGGGAGGACAAGATCGACGGGGAGTGCCCGGCCTGCGGGTCCACCGAGTTCACCCCGGCGCGGGCTTTCAACCTCATGTTCAAGACCCACGCCGGCCCGATCGAGGACGAGGGCGCCGTCGCCTACCTGCGCCCCGAGACGGCCCAGGGGATGTTCGTCAACTTCGCAAACGTGCTCCAGACCACCCGCAAGCGCCCCCCGTTCGGGATCGCACAGGTCGGCAAGTCCTTCCGCAACGAGATCACCCCCCAGAACTTCGTGTTCCGGACCCGCGAGTTCGAGCAGATGGAGATGGAGTTCTTCGTCCCCCCGACAGAGGCCGACCGCTGGTTCGCCTACTGGGTGGACGAGCGCTACCGCTGGTACCGGGACCTCGGCATCCCCGGCTCGGAGCTGCGCCTGCGCCACCACGAGGCCGACGAGCTCTCCCACTACTCGACGGCAACCGCCGACGTGGAGTTCCTCTTTCCCTGGGGCTGGGACGAGCTCGAGGGCATCGCCAACCGGACCGACTTCGACCTGCGGGCCCACGCCGAGGCGTCCGGTGAACGGCTCGAGTACTTCGACCAGGCAACCAACGAGCGGTACGTCCCCTACGTGATCGAGCCGGCCGCCGGAGCCACCCGGGCGATGATGGCCTTCCTGCTCTCTTCCTATGCGGAGGACGAGGTGGGCGGTGAGGCGCGGGTGGTGCTCCGTCTGCACCCCCGGCTCGCTCCGTACCAGGTCGCGGTGCTCCCGCTCTCCAAGAAGGAGGAGCTCGAGCCACTGTCACGCGAGGTGCTGTCCCTGCTGCAGACCCACCTCATGTGCGACTACGACACCACCCAGTCCATCGGCAAGCGGTACCGCCGCCAGGACGAGGTGGGCACACCGTGGTGCGTCACCGTCGACTTCCAATCGATCGACGACCACGCGGTCACCGTCCGGGACCGGGATACCACCGAACAGGTACGGGTCCCGATCGGAGAGCTGCTCGCGGGCCTCCGCGGCCGCCTCGACGCATCGTGGGCTCCGGGCGGTCCGGGGTCCGGCCGCCCGATGGCCTCCGGGTAGGCTGTCCGATCGGCGATCCCGGCCGCGCGTCGGCCGCGCGCCGGTCGCACCCTCTCCGTGCCACCAGCGGACCTGCCATCAGAGGAGACCCGCCCGATGCCGTACGTCTTCGACTTCGACCACTCGCACCGCAAGCCGCCCATGGAGCTGAAGGACCTCCTCGGGGGCAAGGGGGCCAACCTCGCCGAGATGACCTCCGTGCTCGGGCTGCCGGTGCCCCCGGGGTTCACCATCTCGACGACTACCTGCCGCGCCTACCTGGAGGGCGGGTGGCCGGAAGGCCTGACCGCGGAGATCGCCAAGGCGCGTGCCCGGCTCGAGAAGCAGATGGGGAAGCGGATCGGCGACCCGGGCGACCCGCTGCTCGTCTCGGTCCGGTCGGGTGCCAAGTTCTCCATGCCCGGCATGATGGACACCGTCCTCAACCTCGGCCTCAACGACGCCTCGGTTGCGGGCCTGGCGAAGCAGACCGACGACGAGCGCTTCGCCTACGACTCCTACCGACGCTTCGTGGCCATGTACGGCAGGATCGTGCTCGACGTCCCCGGTCAGGAATTCGACTCGCTGCTCGACGCGGCCAAGGAGCTGGCCGGGACCACGTCGGACGCCGGGATCCCCATCGAGCTGCTCCGCTACCTGGTCGACGCGTACCAGCAGATCGTCGAGCGCCACACCGGATCGCCCTTCCCACAGGATCCCGACGAGCAGATGCGCGGCGCGATCGAGGCGGTCTTCGCATCCTGGAACGGTCCCCGCGCCATCGCGTACCGGGTCCGGGAGCAGATCCCCCACGACCTCGGCACCGCGGTCAACGTCCAGGCCATGGTCTTCGGCAACCGCGACGAACGTTCCGGCACCGGAGTCGGGTTCACCCGCGACCCGGCCACCGGTGCGGTCGGCGAGTACGGCGACTTCCTGGTCAACGCCCAGGGTGAGGACGTGGTTGCGGGCATCAGGAACACGGAGCCGCTGTCGGCGCTCCGAGACCGCTTCCCCGCCATCCACAAGGAGCTGCTCGCCATCTTCGGCCGCCTCGAGCGCCACTACCGGGACATGTGCGACACCGAGTTCACCATCGAGCAGGGCAAGCTGTGGATGCTCCAGACCCGGGTTGGCAAGCGCACCGGCAAGGCGGCACTGCGGATGGCCGTCGACATGGTCGGGGAACCGTCGATGCGGTTGACCAGGGACGAGGCTCTCGGCCGGATCACCGCCGAGCATCTCGAGCAGGTCCTCCACCCCCGCTTCGCATCGACCGGTCACCCGGTGCTGGTCAAGGGCCTCGCCGCCTCGCCGGGGGCCGCCGTCGGCAGGGTCTACCTGACCGCCGACGACGCGCAGGCTGCGGCCGGGCGCGGCGAGCCGGTGGTGCTCGTGCGCAGCGAGACCTCGCCGGAGGACGTCCACGGGATGCTCGCCGCCGAAGGCATCCTCACCGCCCGCGGCGGGCTGGTGAGTCACGCGGCGGTGGTCGCACGCGGCTGGGGCAAGCCAGCGGTGGTGGGTGCCGAGTCCCTGCGGATCGGCGCGGGGTCCTTCTCGGTGGGGGACATCGTCGTCGCAGAGGGGGACTGGATCTCCGTCGACGGCACCAACGGCATCGTCGTGCAGGGCCAGGTCCCGGTGATCCGCGGCGAGACGCCTCCCGAGTTCGCCACGATCCTGGGCTGGGCCGACGACGTCCGATCGGGGCATCTCGGGGTGCGGGCAAACGCCGACAACGGACCGGACGCGACCAACGCCCGGGCGCACGGGGCAGAGGGCATCGGGCTGTGCCGCACCGAGCACATGTTCCTGGCGGAGGACCGGCTCCCGGTGGTCCGCAGGATGATCCTCGCCGCGACCGAGGTCGAGGAGGAGAGCGCCCTCGAAGCGCTCCGGCTCGCCCAGCGGGCGGACTTCGAGGAGATCCTCGAGGCCATGGACGGCCTACCGGTCACCATCCGGCTGCTCGATCCGCCGCTGCACGAATTCCTGCCCGACATCCAGGAGCTCGCGGTCAAGGAGGCGACCGTGGGGCTGACCGATGAGGAGTCCAAGCTCTACGAGGCGGCCAAGAGCTGGCACGAGGTCAACCCGATGCTCGGTACCCGCGGGGTGCGCCTCGGGGTGATCAAGCCGGGGCTGTACGCGATGCAGGTGCGCGCCCTGATGGAAGCCGCCCACGACCGGGTGGCGGCCGGTGGGCACCCGATCGTCGAGATCATGATCCCCCTGACCGTGACCAGGGAGGAGCTGGCCCTGGCGCGCTCGTGGGTGGAGGAGGCGGTCGCCGAGACGCAGGCCGCCGCCGCGCTCGCTCCCGCCGCCGCGGCCGCCCGAGCCAAGGGTCCCGCCCGCTCGAGGGACGCCGGCGCGGCCGGGTCGCTCGAAGTGCTCATCGGGACCATGATCGAGACCCCGCGTGCGGCGCTCCGGGCCGGCGAGATCGCAGAGGTGGCCGACTTCTTCTCCTTCGGCACCAACGACCTGACCCAGATGACCTTCGGATTCAGCCGGGACGACGTGGAGGGGCGGATGATGTCGGCCTACCTCGAAGAGGGACTCCTCAAGGCGAACCCCTTCGAGGTGGTCGACCCCGACGGGGTCGGTGAACTGGTCCGTCTCGGCGTCGAGCGGGGCCGGGCCGCCCGACCGACCCTCAAGGTGGGCGTCTGCGGGGAGCACGGCGGTGATCCGGAGTCGATCGCGACGTTCGCGGCCGCCGGTCTCGACTACGTGAGCTGCTCGCCGTTCCGAGTGCCGATCGCCCGGCTGGCCGCCGCCCAGGCCGTGCTCGCCGGCGCCACGGCCATCGGCGCGAGGACCAAGCAGGCACCAGCCTCGCCCAAGGGCACCGCCAAGAAGACACCGGCGAAGAAGGCGGCTGGGAAACCAGCTACCGCCAAGAGGGCCGCTGCGAAACCAGCCACCGCCAGGACGGCCACCGCCAGGACTGCCACCGCCAGGACTGCCACCGCCAAGAGGGCCACCGCCAAGAGGGCCACCACCAAGGGCCGGACCCGGTCGGGGCGCTAGTCAGGACCAGGTCGGCGGTCCGGTCGGTCCGGGCGCCCCCACGCTGGGGTACCGTCGCACGCCATGGGCATTCCCGACGAGGACGTGGCCCGGGTCCGGGCGGCGACGGACATCGTCGCCCTGGTCGGCGAGCACGCAGCGCTCAAACGGCAGGGGCAGCGATGGGTGGGGCTCTGCCCCTTCCACGGTGAGAAGACGCCCTCCTTCAGCGTGAACGCCGAGGCCGGGCTCTACTACTGCTTCGGGTGCCAGGAGAAGGGCGACGCCATCAGCTTCGTCCGTGCCGTCGAGCACCTCGACTTCGTCGACGCGGTCCGTCGCCTTGCCGACAAGGCCGGCATCACCATCAGGGAAGAGGGCGGCACGGGTCGCGACAGTCAGCGCCGGAAGATCTTCCTCGACGCGATGGAGCAGGCGACCGAGTGGTACCACCAGCGCCTTCTGACAGGACCCGATGCCGGTCAGGCCCGCGACTACCTGCGCAGTCGGGGCTACGGGGGCGCCGTCGTGCGCCGGTTCCGCCTCGGATGGGCACCGGAGGGCTGGGACATCCTCTGCGTCGCCCTGAAGCTGACCGAGGACGTGGCCGTCGGGTCCGGGCTCGGCTTCGTCAACCGCGGAGGGCGTCTCCAGGACGCCTTCCGGGCCCGTGTCCTCTTCCCCGTCTGCGACCCCTCGGGCCACCCGGTGGCGTTCGGTGGCCGGGTGCTGCCCGGCAGTCCCGATCCCGCCAAGTACAAGAACAGCGCCGAGACGCCGATCTACTCGAAGCGGCGGACCCTCTACGCCCTCAACTGGGCCAAGCAGGACATCATCTCGACCGGCGAGGTGGTGGTCTGTGAGGGCTACACCGACGTGATCGGCTGCTTCGAGGCCGGCATTCCACGGGCGGTGGCCACCTGCGGGACGGCCCTCGCCGAGGAGCACGTCCGCTTGCTCCGGAACTTCGCGACCCGGATCGTGCTGGCCTTCGACGCCGACGGGGCCGGACAGTCGGCCGCCGGCCGCTTCTACGAGTGGGAGCGTCGTCTGGAGATCGATGTGGCCGTCGCCGCGCTCCCGGCAGGGGCGGATCCGGCCGACCTGGCCCGGAGCGATCCCGGTGCCCTGCTGGCCGCGGTCGAGGGCGCAACGCCCTTCCTCGAATTCCGGCTCACCCGCATCCTCGACGCGGCTGACCTCTCCACCGCCGAGGGCCGAGCCCGCGCGGCGGACCACGCCCTCGCCGCGATCGCCGAGCACCCCGACGACCTGGTCCGCGACCAGTACGTGATGCAGGTGGCGGAGCGGTGCCGGCTGGAGCCCGCCTCCTTGCGGGACCGCCTCGAGCGCATCCGGCGGGACGGGCCCGATCCCCACGAGCCGAATTCGCGCCGGTCGGTCCGGCCGGAGCCATCGGACCGCACCCGGACCGGCGGCGGGCCGGGTCGCACCGCGGCTGGCACGGCGCGGGAGTTCCGGCCGGGCCTCGAGGCCCTTCGCCTGGCCATCCACCGTCCCGAGGAGGTCGGCGACCGGCTGCAGGCCGCCCTGTTCGGTGACCCGGTCCAGCGCGCCGCGTTCGAGGCCCTGGTCGAGTCCGACGACCTGCATCGGGCAATCGACGGCGCAGCTCCCGACGTGCAGACCCTGCTGGTGCGCCTGAGCGTGGAGGAGCCCCGGTCCGATCCCGACGACGTGGTGGTGCAGCTGGTCCGCGACGCGGTCCGCCGTGAGCTGCCGCATCTCACGGTCGAGGCCCGGTCCTCACCGGCTGCCATGGAGGAGGCCGCGTCGGTGGCCGCCAGGCTCCAGGAGCTGGACGATCCCCACACCTCGGTCGCAGTGGCGGACAGGTTGGTAGCCTGGCTCGTGGTGAGGTCGCACACGAACGGAACCGGGCGGGGCGGATGACGGCCAGGCAGGTGGTGCCCCCGCGGCCGGTCGATGCCGCGCCGGACCCGGTCGAGGGTGAGGGGTCGCCGCTCGACGTGCTCCCGGTCGAGCAATTCGAAGCGCTCATCCAGCGTGGGCGTCTCCAGGGTGGCCTCACTCAGGACGAGGTGATGACCGTGCTCCGGTCGGTCGAGCTCAACGCCGACCTGATCACCGGAGTCGTCGAGCGAATCCGTGCAGCGGGAATCGAATTCACCTACGACACCGGTGAGACGACCGTCGTCCCGATGTCCGTCGCGGTGGCCGACGAGGTCTCCGCCCATCTGCGCGCGTACCAGCGCAACGGTGAGCGGGATGAGGTCGCAGCCGTCGAGATCCTGGCGGCACCGGAGCCACCCACCGGCGTCGACGCCCGTCCGAACGGCCTCGGTCCTGCCGGCGCAACCGGTGTCCCCGCTTCGCCGGCCCGGGCGACCAGGAAGCCGCGTGCTTCCCGGGATGCGGCGAACGACGGGTTCGCCGAGGGGGACAGCTTCCGGGGCTCGACGGCCGATCCGGTCCACATGTACCTCAAAGAGATCGGCAAGGTGAAGCTCCTCGATGCCGCGCTCGAGGTGGAGCTCGCCGAGCGGATCCTTGCCGGGAACGAGGCGGCGGCTCGTCTTGCCGCAGACGAAGCCGGGGAGGGGAACATCACCCGGACCGAGCGGAACACCGACCGGGTGGTCGTGCGACGCGGCCAGCAGGCAAAAGAGGCCCTCATCGAGGCCAACCTCCGACTGGTGGTGTCGATCGCCAAGCGCTATCGCAACCGTGGCCTCGCCTTCCTCGACCTGATCCAGGAGGGGAACCTCGGCCTCATGCGAGCGGTCGAGAAGTTCGACCACACCAAGGGGTTCAAGTTCTCGACGTATGCCACCTGGTGGATCCGCCAGGCCATCACCCGGGCCATCGCCGACCAGGCCCGGACCATCCGAATCCCCGTGCACATGGTCGAGACCATCAACAAGGTGGTGTGGGCCCAACGCCAGCTCCTCCAGGAACTCGGCCGCGAGCCGAGCGCGGAAGAGGTCGCCGGTCGGGTGGACTTCACCATCGACAAGGTGCGGGAGATCCAGAGGATCAACCAGGACACGGTCTCGCTCGAACAGCCCATGGGCGACGAGGACGACTTCAGTCTCTCCGACCTCATCGAGGACCGCGAGGCGGTGGTGCCCGACGACGCGGCGGCCCGGATGATGCTCGACGACGCGGTGCGCGAGGCGCTCGGTCACCTCTCGTCGCGCGAGCAGGATGTGGTCCGGCTGCGCTTCGGGCTCGAAGATGGAAAGATCCGGACCCTCGAGGAGGTCGGGCAGGCGTTCGGCGTGACCCGCGAGCGGATCCGCCAGATCGAGGCGAAGACCCTCGCCAAGCTTCGGCGCCCCGAGTCGGCCCAGCTGCTCCGCGACTACCTCGAAGAGGACTGACCCGCCCGCTCACAGGGGGCCGGTGGGGGGTGCCGCCCACGGACGGCCCGGATCAGCCAGCCGGGATCAGGCGGGGATCCGGCGTGCGTTGAGGGCCGAGGCGAGATCGCCGGCCATCTCGATGATCAGTGCCTCGGCGGCCTCGTCACCGTCGCGCCAGCCGAGGCGGACCCCGACGGTGTCCCGGATCCGCTCGACCCCGAGTGCGGCCACCGCCCTGGCCTTGCCGCCGAGCAGGATCGCTGTGGCCGATGCAGGGGCGGTCCGCCCGTCGGCCCCCACCACCCGCAGCCGGCGGCTGCCCGAGGCGGCCGAACCGACGGCGAAGCCGGCGCAGAAGGCGGCTGCGGCAACGGGCAGCTTCATCGGGCAGTCGGGAACGTCATCGGCTCATTGTGCCCCGGTTCCCTGCGCCGTGCACGTCTCTCCGCCGGGTGGCGATGACCGGCTAATCTCCTCTCGCACGCCGGGTCGGGTCCGGGTAGGGATCACGCAGTGGTGAGCCGGAATCCGGGGTAGCTCAATCGGCAGAGCAAGCGGCTGTTAACCGCTAGGTTGTGAGTTCGAGTCTCACCCCCGGAGCAACCTCGTGCCCTGGTCCCGTGATCCTCGCCGCAGTCCGGCGGGCGAACGCCGTGCGGTCCTCTGGTTGTGGCGGCTGGTTGTGGCGGTCCGCGCCACGGACTAGGGTACGCGGCCACTGAGAACCACGTTCTTCAGGGTGGCTCTGGCCGACCCGGGCTGGTGGCGGCCGCAGTCGGGCCGGTGCAGCACCGGATCCCACGACATTGCGTCTGCTCGCCGCAACGCCATGCCGCGATCCGGGCGTCCTCCTGACCAGGACCTTCCCCGGAGCCGTGCACCGACCGTCGGGATGCGACGCTGAAGAGGAGAGAACAGATGGAGTTTGCCGGCAAGAAGGCCGTGGTCGTGGGTGGGGCATCCGGCATGGCGCGAGCGAGCGCGGAGCTGTTGGTGGGCAAGGGCGTCTCGGTGGCGATCCTCGACCTACCGACGTCAGCCGGGGAAGCGGTCGCGTCCGAGTTGGGCGGTGGGACCACCTTCCACGATTGCGACGTGACCGATGCCGCTGGCACCGAAGCCGCCCTGGCCGGGGCGGTCGAGCTGCTCGGCGGGCTCCACATCGCGGTCAACACGGCCGGCGGGGGAATCGCCAAGAAGACGCTGAGCAAGTCCGGACCCCACCCGCTGGAGGACTTCCGCCAGGTGATCGAGCTCAACCTCGTCGCGACGTTCAACCTGAACCGGCTCGAGGCCGCGCACATGGAGCACAACGAGCCCGAGGACGGGGAGCGCGGCGTGATCATCAACACCGCGTCGATCGCCGCCTTCGAGGGCCAGATCGGCCAGGTCGCCTACGCAGCGGCCAAGGCCGGGATCGCCGGAATGACCCTCACCATGGCTCGGGAGCTGGGCTCCTACGGGATCCGGGTCGACACCATCGCGCCCAGCCTCTTCCTCACCGGGATCACCTCCGGGCTTCCCGGGGAGTTCGCGGAGAAGCTGACCGCGGATGCCGCCTTCCCCAAGCGGATGGGCCGGCCCGACGAGTACGCCAAGCTGGTCGCCGCCATCGTGGAGAACCCGATGCTCAACGGGGGCACGATCCGGCTCGACGCGGGCCAGCGGTTCGCGCCCAAATGAACGCGACGGGGGGCTCCGCCGCCGCCGGCTTCCGGGCGGCGGGATGAACCTCCTCCTCCTGCTCGAGATGGTCAGCTCTGCGGAGCCCGACAGGGTCGCGTTCCGCTTCGGAGACTCGGACCTCACGGCTGGCGAGCTCCGTGAGCGCGCGCTGCGGATCGGTGCAGCGCTCGCCGAGAGCGGCACCGCACACCTCGCGTACGGCTCGACCAACAGCCTGGCATTCCCGGTGGCGGTCTTCGCCGCCGCTGCCGCCGGCATCCCCCTCATCCCGGTCAATTTCCGGCTGGCGGAGACCCGGCGCAAGGAGATCCTGACCAGGCACCCCGGGGCACTGGTCGTCGCGACCGAGGATCAGCTCCCCGGTCTCCTCGCTGACGGGCACCGAGCGGTCACTGCGGCAGAGTTCCTGGCGCTCGGAGTCGGGGAGGCTGCCGCACCGGTCGATGCCGATGCGGAGGCGGTCGCGGTGCTCCTCTACACGAGCGGCACGACCTCGCAGCCCAAGGCGGTGGTGCTGCGTCATCGCCACCTGACCAGCTACGTCCTCGGGACCGTCGAATTCTGTTCGGCAGGACCGTCGGACGCGGCGCTCGTCGCGGTCCCCCCTTATCACATCGCCGGGGTCGCCCACGTGCTGACCAACCTGTACGGCGGCAGGCGGGTGGTCTATCTCGACGCCTTCGACCCGGACGAGTGGCTGACGCTGGTCGAGCGCGAGGGGGTCACCCACGCGATGGTCGTCCCGACCATGCTCGCCCGGATCGTCGACACCCTGGAGGTATCCGGGAGAGCCGCACCCCGGTCGCTGGAATCGGTCGTCTACGGCGGCGCATCGATGCCGCACACCGTGCTCGAGCGGGCGTTGCGCGCCTTCCCCGACGTCGGATTCGTGAACGCCTACGGACTGACCGAGACCGCATCGACGATCGCCCTGCTCGGCCCCGAGGACCACCGTCAGGGCATCGACGACCCGGATCCGTCGGTCCGGGAGCGGTTGCGTTCGGCGGGCCGGGCCGTTCCCGGTGTCGAGATCGAGATCCGCAACGACTCGGGCACGGCCGTCGGTCCCTCCGTGGTGGGAGAGATCCATGTGCGCGGGCCGCAGGTCTCGGGTGAGTACCTCGGGGCGGACCAACCCCTCGACCCCGACGGCTGGTTCTCCACCCGGGACAACGGGTACCTCGACGAGGAGGGCTACCTGTTCATCTCCGGCCGCTCCGACGACACGATCATCCGGGGCGGGGAGAACATCGCGCCTGCCGAGATCGAGGACGTGGTCCTGCTCCATCCGGGGGTCGTCGAGTGCGCGGTGGTCGGTGTCGATGATGACCACTGGGGCCAGCGGACGGTTGCGGTGGTCGTCGCGCGTCCGGACGCTTCGTTGAGCGGGGAGGAGATCAGGGAGTGGGTTCGCAGCAGGCTGCGCGGGTCGCGTACCCCCGACGAGGTGGTCTTCCGTACCGAGCTTCCCTACACCGAGACCGGGAAGCTCCTCCGCCGCGAGCTCCGAGCAGCGCTCACCGGGGAGTAGCGCGCGCTCCGGCTCGGCCTAGGCCCGACTGACCATGCGGTCGTCGACGCCGGTGCCGATGGCGAACGCACAGAATTGCCACACCTGCTCCGGCGACAGGGCGACGGACACCGTCGAACCCACCACACGGGCTCCGATGATGCTCTGGAGGAGGTGGTGGATGAGCTGTGCGGTGCACGAAACGTCGATGTCCGGACGCAGCCGGCCCGAGAGGGCGGCGTTGCTCAGGAGCTCGGCCAGCAGGTTCACCTGCGGTTCCATCGCCCGGTCCAGATCGTCGGGCCTGCTCTCGGCCAACCGGTGCTGCTGGATCATGAAGGCGCGGGTGGACGGCTCCGAGTTGCCGCTCAGCTCGAAGAGGGCGTCGACGTAGGCCTTGATCTTGGCGACGGGGTCGGCGACGGCGTCGCACCGGTGCCGCAGTCGGGGCTCGACCTCCGATGCCAGGATGGTCTCGTGGATGGCGAGCAGCAGGTCGTCCTTGCTGGCGAAGAAGAGATAGAAGGTGCGGATCGACATGCCCGACTGGTCGACCACCTCCTGGACCGTGAAGCCGGTGTCCCCCGTCGTCTTGATGAGCTCGATGCCGGCGTTCACGAACCGATCGGAGCGGTCCTGCGCGCGGGCCTTGGCCGCCCGCAGCGACCGCTCGACGCTCTGCCGCTTCCACGCCGGGAGCGGGTCAGGGTCTTGGTGCCCATCGCCCGGGCCGGCGGACTTCCGTGGGGCCATGGTGTTCGCATCCTCCTGGGACGGCAGCCGGGCGACAACAGAACTGGCAGGTCACGGACGGGATCTCGCGCGTCCGGTAACCGAGCCTATCGGGCCTGCGCCCCGGCTCACGTGCCGTGTGATGTCGGGGAGAATGCAATTGGCGGGAGGCAAGAAGCAACCGGCAGATCTCTCCGGGGAGCTCCTCGCCCGTGCCGGGGTCGCCGCGCGGTCAGGGGGCGGTCGGTCCTGCCGTACGGAAGGTCGACGCGAGCCATGTCGCCGCCAACTGGGTGGCGGTGCGGGACGCCGCCGCGTCGGGCGCCATGAGGTCGAACCCGTGGGGCGCCCCTGCCACGACCCGCAGGTCGGCGGGTACCCCGGCATGGGTGAGCGCGGTCGCGTAGCTCACGTCCTCGTCGAGGAAGCCGTCCGCACCGCCGACGATGACCAGCGCGGGCGCCAACCCCCGTAGGTCCTCCGCCCGGGCGGGTGCCGCGTGGGGAGGGACGGCACCGCCCGTCAGGGGTCCGAGGTAGGCGCTCCATCCGAAGGCGTTGTGGCGGGGAGACCAGACCGCCGTCTCCCACTGGCTCGACTCGGTGCACTGCCGGTCGTCGAGCATCGGGTAGAAGAGCAGCTGCCCGGCAAGCGCCAGCCCGAGGTCGCGGGCGGCGAGCGCGAGGGCGGCGGCGAGACCGCCGCCGGCGCTTGCGCCCCCTACGACCACCCGGTCGCGGTCGATGCCCAGCACCTCGGCGGTGGCGAGCACCCACTCGAGGGCGGCGCGGGCATCGTCGTGAGCAGCCGGGAACGGGTGCTCGGGGGCCAGGCGGTAGTCGACCGACACGGTCACGCAGTCGAGCTCGGCGGCCCACTGCTGCATCCGCGCCGCGTCGATGAGGGGCGATCCCATCACGTACCCGCCGCCGTGGAGCCAGAGGAGGCACGGGTGCGGGCGGTCGGTCGTCGGGGCGAAGGTGTGCAGCTCGAGCCGAGGGTCCTCACGCACCAGGAACCGGTCCCCGATGACTCCACGCCGAGGAGGTGGATCGCCGAGGAGGGCGTCGATGGACGCCCGGATGTCCGCGAGGTCGCCGATCTCGTCTCCGAACCCGATGTCGAGCTCGGCCAGGTGGGCGAGCTCGGGATCCAGTGGCGGCTGGTACACGGTCGGGCGTCCTCTCGTCGATGCGGTCGTTGGGTCGATGGGGTTGCTGGGTGAGTGGGGGCTCCGGGCTCCGTGCGCCGTCGGGTCGGGCCGTCGAGCACCCGCCGCCGACGGGAACGGATCTGCCCCCGGTTCCATCGTGGGTGCTCCGCGCCGAGAGGCGCTTGGGCCCCCGGGTCAGAGTAGACTTGCATTCTCCCTTGCGCAAAGTTGCGTTTTTGGGACACAACCGAGTGCGCCCCGGAGGGCGAACGAAGGAACGAGGTCGCCGGCTCCGGCGTGGCCCGGAAGGAGGCTGCGTGCAGATCGAAGACCTGATCCTGGTGAGCGTCGACGACCACGTCGTGGAGCCCGCACACCTGTTCGAACGGTGGGCTCCGGCGAGGGTCCGTGACCAAGCCCCTCGGTACGTGGTCAAGCCCGACGGCACCGAGGTGTGGGAGTTCCTCGGCGTCGAGATGGCCAACGTCGGCCTCAATGCGGTGGTCGGCCGACCACCAGACGAGTACGGGCTCGAGCCGGCCTCGAGGGCGGACATGCGGCCCGGCTGCTTCGACATCGACGAGCGGGTCAAGGACATGGACGCCAACGGAGTGCTCGGTTCGATGTGCTTCGGCTCGATCACCGGCTTCACCGGGCAGCTGTTCGCGCGGCCCGAGGACAAGGAGCTCGGGCGTGCCCTCCTCCAGGCCTACAACGACTGGCACATCGAGGAGTGGTGCGGGACCCATCCGGGCCGGTTCATCCCCCTCGCCACCGCGCCGATCTGGAACCCGCAGTGGATGGCCGAGGAGATGCGCCGGGTCTCCAGGAAGGGCGCCCACGCGGTGACCTTCTCGGAGAACCCTTCCAAGCTCGGCTACCCGAGCTTCCACTCGGACCACTGGGACCCGTTCTGGACGGCCTGTTCGGACCTCGGGATCGTGGTCTGCCTGCACATCGGCTCGTCGAGCCAGTTGGTCATCACCGCCCCGGACGCACCGATCGACGTCACCATGGCGCTGACTCCCATCAACATCGTCCAGGCGGCCGCCGATCTCGTGTTCTCCCCGGTGCTCCGCAAGTTCCCGTCGCTGCGCATCGCGCTCTCCGAAGGCGGCATCGGCTGGATCCCCTACTTTCTCGAACGCATCGACTACACGTACCAGCGCCATCACGCCTGGACGGGACAGGAGTTCGGAGGCCAGCTCCCGAGCCAGGTGTTCAACGACCGGGTGATCACCTGCTTCATCGATGACGCATTCGGGATCGAGAGCCGCGGGCGGCTCAACCTCGAGCATGTGACGTGGGAGTGCGACTATCCCCATTCGGACTCGACCTGGCCCACCGCGCCGGAGGCGTTGATGAAGTACCTCGCCGTGTGCACCGACGAGGAGATCGACAGGATCACCCACCTGAACGCCATGCGGGAGTTCCACTACGATCCCTTCGCCGTGATCCCGAGAGACCAAGCCACCGTCGGTGCGCTGCGGGCGAAGGCAGCCGACCGGGACGTGTCCATCGTCTCGAAGGGCAAGCCGGCGGTCCGGATGCGGAGCGCGACCGACCTCGGGTCCAGGGCCGCGAGGAACCAACCCAGCTGATCACCAGGGGGAGCGCGGCTCCCCGAGGAGCGTCGCCCCGTGAAGCAGATCGGAAGAGCCGCGGCGAGCGCCCGGGAGGGAGCTCCTGTCCGCACCGCCCCCGTGTTCGACCCGGCCACCGGGGAGGAGACGGCCGAGGTGGTCCTGGCGAGCGCGGCGGACGTCGACCGGGCCGTCGGGACCGCCGCGGACGCCTACCGCGGATGGCGCGAGACCTCGCTCTCGGGCCGCACCCGGATCCTCTTCGCCTTCCGCGAGCTGGCCGATCGCCATCGCGACGACCTGGCCCGGTTGATCACCGCCGAGCACGGCAAGGTGCTCGAGGACGCGCGCGGCGAGGTGGCCCGTGGGATCGAGGTGGTCGAGTTCGCCTGCGGGATCCCGCACCTGCTCAAAGGCGAGTGGTCCGAGGACGTCTCGACCGGTGTCGATGCCTCCTCCATCCGCCAGCCGCTCGGCGTGGTGGCGGGGATCACCCCGTTCAATTTCCCGGTGATGGTGCCCATGTGGATGTACCCGGTGGCCATCGCCTGCGGCAACACCTTCCTGCTCAAGCCCTCCGAGCGGGACCCGTCGCCCTCGGAGCTCGTCGCGCAGCTCTGGGGCGAGGCAGGGCTTCCCGAGGGGGTCTTCTCGGTGCTCCACGGGGACGCGGAGGCGGTCGACGCGCTGGTCGACCATCCCGACGTGACCGCGGTCTCCTTCGTGGGCTCGACCCCGGTTGCTGGCCGCGTCTTCGAGCGGGCCACCGCGTCGGGCAAGCGGGTCCAGGCGCTCGGCGGGGCCAAGAACCACGCGGTGGTGCTCCCCGACGCCGACCTCGGCTCGACAGCCGACGCGTTGGTCGCGGCGGGGTACGGCTCGGCCGGCGAGCGCTGCATGGCCATCTCGGCGGTCGTCGTCGTGGGCGATGCCGATCCGCTGGTCGCGGCGGTCGCCGAACGGGCCGGCGCCCTGACCACCGGTCCCGGTACCGACCCGGCCTCCGACATGGGACCCCTGATCACCCGGGTCCACCGCGACCGGGTGGCCGGCTATCTGGCGTCGGCGGAGGCCGAGGGGGCCACGGTGGTGCTCGACGGGCGCGAGCTCAAGGTCCCCGGCGGGGACCGGGGCTTCTATCTCGGACCCAGCCTCATCGACCGGGTGACCCCCGCGATGCAGGTCTACCGGGACGAGATCTTCGGACCGGTGCTGTCGGTCCTGCGGGTCGACACACTCGACGAAGCCATCGCCACGGTCAACGCCAATCCGTTCGGCAACGGGACCGCCGTCTTCACCCGGGACGGCGCAGCGGCCCGGCGCTTCCGTCGGGACGTCTCCGTCGGCATGGTCGGCATCAACGTGGCCATCCCGGTCCCGATGGCCTACTACTCCTTCGGGGGATGGAAGCAGTCGCTCTTCGGCGACGTCCACATCCACGGGATGGAGGGCGTCCGCTTCAACACCCGCCTCAAGTCGGTGACCACCCGGTGGCCCGATCCGTCCCCGGGTGCCGATCCCCGGTCGGTCGCCCTGCACTTCCCGTCCGGTGACCAACCGTGAGCGGATCGGTCAGGACCAGCCCCTGACGCACGCCACCACCCCGCCGTCGACGAGGAGATCGGTGCCGGTGAGGAAGCTCGCCTCGGGGCCGGCCAACCAGGCCACCGCATCGGCGATGTCGGTCGGGGTGCCGAGCCGGGGGATCGGGCTGCGCTCGAGCATCTCGCCCATGAACGGCTGGGCGGCGCTCTCGCGGTGGCCCATCGGCGTGGCGATCATCCCCGGGCTCACCGAGAGGATGCGGGCCCCACGGGAACCCCACGCCGGGGCGGCCGCGACGACCCGCAGCTGCGCCCCCCGCTTGGACACCGCGTAGGCGGTCGACGAGTCGACGTCGTCGTCGAGGCCGGTGGCGGAGAGGATCCGCTCGGTGGGGGCGGTCGCGATCGCCGCTTCGGTCTCGGGGGCCATCGGCAGGAGGTGGGCGGCCATACTGGCGATGCACACCCCGACGCTCCCCTCGACGACCGACTCACCGAACTGGTCGATCACCAGTGCGGTTCCGAGGAGGTTGACCTCGAGGATCCGCTGTCCGTTCCCCATGGTCGGGGACAGTCCCGCGGTGTGGACAAGGGCCTCGAGCGGGCCGATGTCGGCGGAGAACCGGGCCAACGCGGCCACCGACTCGCGGTCGCTCACGTCGACCGGGAGACCGTGCGCGTCGAATCCCTCGTCCCGCAGGGTGGAGAGGACGACCTCGAGCCGGTCCGGGTCCGACTCGGCGAGTACCAGCGATCTCCCGCTGGCGAGACGCCGGGCACAGGCGATGCCGATGCCCCCCGTGCCGGTGACGACCACCGACATCAGTCGAACAGGACCGGGAGCTCGTGCCAGCCCCGCACCGTCGATGTGTGGACCCGCTCGGCGTGGTCCAGGTCCACCTGCCACTCGGGAAAGCGGGCGAGCACCTCCTCGAGCGCGACCCGACCCTCGAGCCGGGCGAGCGCGGAGCCCATGCAGAAGTGGAGGCCGTAGCCGAAGGTCACGTGGTGGTCGATCTTCCGGCGGACGTCGAAGCGTTCGGCGTGCTCGAATTGTCGGTCGTCCCGGTTTGCCGCCGCGTTGAGGATGAGGAGCGCCGAACCCTCGGGTACGACGGTCCCGTGGAGCGCAGCGTCCTTCTGCACGTAGCGGGCCTGCACCGGTGACGGTGCCTCGTAGCGAAGGATCTCCTCGATGGCGCCCGGGATCAGCGAGGGGTCGTCGACGAGGAGGCGTCGCTGATCGGGGTGCATCCCGAGGAGGTACCCGGTCCAGCCGATGAGCTTTGTGGTGGTCTCGTTGCCGGCACCGGCAAGGAGAAGGGCGTAATTGAGGATCTCCTCCTCGTGCAGTCGGCGCTCGACACCTGCTTCGTCGGTGAAGGTGGTCTCGAGCAGGTCGGTCATGAGGTCGTCCGAGGGGTGCGTCCGCCGGTAGGCGATGTAGTCGGCAAACCTCGACATCTCGGTGGCGCCGACCGTGTTGTCGCCGGCACTGGGTGGGCCACCCTCGTCGATCCGGAGGGCGGTGTCGAAGTGGTCACGGACCGCTTCGCTGTCCTCGTCGGGAATGCCGAGCATCTTGCTGATCACCCGCATCGGCAGGTCGGCCCCGAGGTCGCGCACGAAGTCGAACCCGCCTGCCCCGCGCACCGGGTCGAGCACGGCGGCGCAATAGGACCGCATCTCCTCCTCGAGCACCGCCACCCTCTTCGCGGTGAACACCCGACCCATCAACCGGCGGTGCAGATTGTGGATGGGAGGGTCCTCGAAGATGAACATCCCCCTCGGGATGTCCCATTCCGAACGGATCAGCTCGAGCACCGTGCCCCGCCGGGAGCTGAAGGTCTCCCAGTCGATCGAGCACGCCTCGACGTCTGCGAACCTGCTCACCGCGTAGAAGTCGAGCGCCTCGTTCCGGTAGAGCGGGGCCTCGTCCCGGAGTCGCCTGAAGACCGGATAGGGATCGGCGTCGATCTCGAAGTCGTAGGGGTCGTAGTAGACCTCGGCCGTCGGTTCGGTCATCTGAGCGCTGTCCTCGGCCGTGGGGAGAAGCGGATGCTCCGTCGGGAAAAGCCTGGGTACCCTATCGCATGGACGAAGCCATCCTCTACCGGGTTTCCGACGGCGTCGCCTGGATCACCCTCGACCGCAGCGGGAAGCGGAACGCGATCACCTCGGCGATGTACTCGACCCTCGCCGCGCGATTCGACCAGGCAGAGCGCGACGGTGCGGTCCGGGTGCTCGCCCTGCAGGGGGCGGGCGGGACGTTCACCGCCGGGAACGATCTGCACGACTTCCTGGACCCGCCTGCCGGTTCGGAGAGCCCGGCGCGGCGGTTCCTGACGGCGCTCGCCTCGGCGCGCAAGCCGCTGGTGGCCGCCGTCGACGGTTGGGCGATCGGGATCGGGGTCACCATGCTGCTGCACTGCGATCTCGTCGTCGCAACGGACCGTGCCCGGTTCCGGATGCCCTTCGTCGATCTCGGACTGGTCCCCGAAGCCGCCAGCTCCCTCCTGCTCCCGCGCCTCGTCGGCTACCACAAGGCGGCGGAGCTCCTGCTGCTGGCCGAGCGCTTCGATGCCGCCGAGGCGCTTGCCTGCGGGTTGGTCAACCGGGTGGTGGCCGCCGAGGACCTCACCCCGACGGTCGAGGCGATCGCGGCGGCGCTGGCGGCCAAACCCCCCGGGGCGGTGCAGCTCACCAAGGAACTGCTGCGGCGTCCCGTGTCGGAGATGACCGATCGCATCGAGCTGGAGAGCGCGATCTTCGCCCGGCAGCTGGGCACCCCGGAGGCCACCACCGCGCTCCGGGCGTTCTTCGAGGAACGCCCATCGGGCTAGCCGCACGAGGGACTGCTCGGGTGGGCCGTCGCCGGGGAGCCGCCGATTCCCGGATCTGCGGAGGAGCTCACTATCCTGCGGCGAACACCGCGGTTCCTGGAACGCCACGCAAGGGGAGATGTCAGTGTCGAGCAGCACCGTATCGAGACCGCTTCCCCTGGTCACCGGCGAGAACGCGTTCTTCTGGCGATCGGGCGCCGACGGTGTGCTCCGCTTCCAGCGCTGTGACAGCTGCTCGCGCCTGCGCTTCCCGGTCGCCCCGATCTGTCCGTACTGCCGGTCGACCGCCTCATCCGTCGCTGCCGTCGCGGGAACCGCCACCGTGGTGGGGTGGACGGTCAACCACCAGCAGTGGACCCCCACGATGCCGCCGCCCTACGTGGTGGCGGTGGTGGCCATCGACGAGGATCCCGAGATCCGGTTGACCACCAACATCGTCGGAGCCGGAGCCGACCAGGTGCACCTCGGCATGCGGGTGCGGGTCATCTTCGAACACGACGACGACGTCTGGATCCCGCTCTTCGAGCCGAGCGGTGAGCCGGACGGCGACTGGTCGGTCCCGGGGCCGCCGGCGGGCCCACCGTCGCCGGGGACCACGTCGAGCACACGGTTCGAGCACGCCTGCGCGATCACCGGCATCGGGATGTCGGCGGTCGGGCGCCGGTTGATGCGTGCGCCCCTGGCCCTGACCCTCGAGGCCTGCCAGGCGGCCCTGGACGACGCCGGGCTGACCTATGCCGACATCGACGGGCTCTCGACCTACCCGGGGGGCGGGACGCTCAACGGCTTCGCCGAAGGCGGGACGACCGCGCTCGTCGAGGCCCTCCGGCTCACGCCGGTCTGGCACAACGGAGGGATGGAGACGCCCGGCCAGGTCGGGGCGCTGGTGGCGGCCATGCTGGCCGTGGCGTCGGGGCTCTGCCGCCACGTCCTGTGCTTCCGGACGGTGTGGGAGGCGACCCACGCGGAGCTCGTCCGGACCGGGGCGCTCCAGCCGCCGGCGAGGGGGCGGGCCACCCAGATGGGGGAGGGCCGGGCGCCCTTCGGCGCGCTCTCCGCGGCCAATTGGATCGCCATGGCCGCGTCCCAGCACTTCGGCCGCTACGGCACCACCCGGGAGCAGCTGGGCGCGATCGCACTCAACGCGAGGGCCAATGCCGCCCGCAACCCCCTCGCCGTCTACCGCGAACCCATGACGATGGACGACTACCTCGCGGCCCGGCTCGTCTCGACCCCGTTCGGGTTGTACGACTGCGACGTGCCGTGCGACGGCTCGGTGGCCATCATCGTCTCCGCCCGGGAGGAGGGCGCCGACCGTCCCCGACCCGCCGTCCTGGTCGACGCGGTGGGGACCCAGATCGAGGACCGGCTCTCGTGGGACCAGGGGACGCTCACCCACGAGCCCCAGGTGTTCGGCCCCGCGCACCACCTCTGGCGCCGGGCGTCGGTCTCGCGGGCCGATGTTGACGTCGCCCAGCTCTATGACGGGTTCACCTTCAATTGCCTGAGCTGGCTCGAGGCGATGGGGTTCTGTGCGGTCGGGGAGGGCGGTCCCTTCGTCGAGGGCGGCAGCCGGATCGCCCTCGACGGGGAGCTCCCGCTCAACACCTCGGGAGGGCAGCTCTCGGCCGGACGGCTCCACGGCTTCGGGCTCATCCACGAGGCGATCGTCCAGCTGCGCGGGAGCGGTGGCGACCGTCAGGTCGCCGGGGCCGAGGTGGCGGTCGTCGGGACGGGCGGCGGGGTCCCCGGCGGTGCCATCCTCTTCACGGTGGACCGGTAGGGTCGGCAGACGCAGCGGACGAGCAGAGAAAGGCTGATGATGGAGATCACCCCTGGAGCCAGGCTGAGGAGCGCGGTCGGCGCGACCGAGGTCGTCGTCATCAAAGCACCGCAGGGTGAGGGGGACCTGACCTGCGCCGGGGTGCCGATGGTCTCCCGGGAGGAGGGCGGGTCGCCGCCGCCCGGCTCGCCGGACGGGGCGGCCGGCGAGACCATCCTCATCGGGAAGCGGTACTCGGACGAGTCGGCGGGCATCGAGGTCCTCTGTACCCAGGGGGGGGACGGCCCGCTCGCCTTCGGCGGGATCACACTCACCGTCAACGCGCCCAAGCCACTCCCTTCGTCCGATTGACCACCCCCGGCGGGGCTGGGAGCCGGGGGTTGCATCCGTGACAACGGGCGGGCGGGGCCTGACCCGCCGGGAGCTCCTCGCGGCGGGGGTCGCCTCGGGCGTGGGCCTGCTGGCCGCCGGGTGCGGGAGGGCCGCTGCCCCGAGCGCGGCGAGCCTGGCGCGGACCCCACCGGCCGGATCGGACATCGGAGCGGTCGAGCATGTGATCTTCCTGATGATGGAGAACCGCTCGTTCGACCACTACTACGGGACCTACCCCGGCGCGCGGGGCTTCGACGACCACCCGGCCGGCGAGCTCGGCCCGTTCTCCCAGGCGTGCCCGGCGAACACCTCCGCGGCCCCGGTCGGGCGGCTCCTGCCGTTCCATCTGGACACCGTGCACACCGACATCGCCGACTGCACGTTCGACCTGACCCACGACTGGGGACCCCAGCACCGGTGCCGGGGCGGCGGGCGGATGGACTCGTTCGCCCGGGTGCACACCGATCCGGGCAACGAGGGACCCTCCCAGGGAACCCTCACCATGGGCTATTACACGCGTGCCGACCTCCCCTACTACTACGCGCTGGCCGACGCCTTCACCCTGTGCGACGGGTACCACTGCGCGGTCATGGGCCCGACCCACCCCAACCGCCTCATGCAGATGTCGGGCACCATCGACCCGGCGGGGACGGCCGGTGGACCGGTGATCGAGACCAACCAGTCGCCCTCGGCGCTCTTCAGCGTGCACTGGGACACCATGCCCGAGGTGCTCGAGGACGCCGGCATCAGCTGGAAGTACTACAACCCGCCCGGACCGCTCTACTCGATCGACAGCATGCGCACGCTCGGACTGACCACCGACAGCGTGCTGCCCTACTTCTCCCAGTACGAGGACCCGGGCACGCCGCTCTACCGGAAAGCCTTCCTCCCGACCTTCCCCTCGGACTTCGTGGCGGACGTCCGATCGGACACCCTCCCCAAGGTGAGCTGGATCAGCACACCGGTCGGCTACGACGAGCACCCCCCGGCGCCTTCGTTCCTCGGCGAGTGGTTCACCAGCCAGGTCCTCGGCGCGCTGGTCGCCAACCCGCGGGTGTGGTCGAAGACGGTCCTGTTCCACATGTACGACGAGAACGACGGGTTCTTCGATCACGTCGCCCCGCCGGTCGCACCTCCGGGAACCCAGGGCGAGTACCTCTCCGTGCGGCCGCTCCCCGCCGACGCAACAGGGGTCGACGGACCCATCGGCCTCGGGTTCCGGGTGCCGATGCTGGTGATCTCGCCGTTCAGCCGCGGTGGGCACATCGCGTCGGAGACCCTCGATCACACCTCGCAGCTGCGGTTCATCGAGGAACGCTTCGGGGTCCGGGCACCGAATCTGTCGTCATGGCGCCGCGCAACCGTCGGGGACCTGGTGTCCACCCTGCAGGGGAACAGCCACGACGTGACGGTCCCGGACCTGCCGCCGACCCGGGACGATCCCGGGCATATCGCGGCCAAAGGGTGCTCGGCGGGCGACCTCCTCGAAATCGGGACCGACCAGCCGCCCTACCCGCTCCCCGCGGTCCAGACCATGCCGTCACAGGAGCGCCGGTCGCCCGCCGCCATCACCCGGCAAGGGCGTGGGTGAACCCCCCGGAGATCGCGTGCACTCCCGAGAGGCCTTCCACCGTGACCGGCATGTCGGTACCGGTCGTGGTGCCATCCCCGAGCTCGCCGTTTCCGTTCCAGCCCCAGGCGGCCACGGTGCCACCGCTGAGCACCGCCAGGCTGAAGGCATCACCCCCGGCGATCGCCTGCACTCCGGACAGCCCGCTGACCGTGACCGGGATGTCGCTGCTGGTCGTGGTTCCGTCCCCGAGCTGCCCGCTGCTGTTGTAGCCCCAGGCCGACACCGTGCCGGTGCCGAGCAGTGCCAGGCTGTGGGTCCAGCCTGCCGCCACCGCCTTCACCCCGGAGAGCCCGCCGACCGGCACCGGCACCTTGCGGTTCGCCGTGGTCCCGTCTCCGAGCTCGCCGTCGCGGTTGAACCCCCACCCCTCGACCGATCCGGTGCCGAGGAGGGCCAGGCTGAACCCGTCGCCGGCCGCCACCGCCTTCACCCCGGACAGCCCGCTGACCGTGACCGGCAGGTCGGTGCTGGTCGTGGTGGCGTTGCCGAGCTGACCGTCGCTGTTGCTGCCCCAGTCCTTGACCCGGCCGTTGGTGAGCAGAGCGAGGCCGTCGGCGTACCCCGCGGCGATGCCCTTCACCCCGGAGAGCGTGCTGACGGTGACCGGCAGGTCGGTGCTGGACGTGGTGCCGTTGCCGAGCTGCCCACTGCCGTTGTACCCCCAGGCCTTGACGGTCCCGCCCGTGAGCAGGGCCATGCCGAACCGCGAGCCGGCGGCGATGGCGATGACCCCGGAGAGCCCGTGCACCGGCCCCGGGGCCTTCCGGCTGGCGGTCGTGCCGTCGCCGAGCTCACCGGCGGTTCCCGAGCCCCACGAATCGACGGTGCCGTTGGACAGCAGCGCCAGGCTGAAACCGGAACCGGCGGCCACCGCCTTGACCCCGCTGAGCCCCTTGACCGTGACCGGCGTGTCGCTCGGGGCGAGGGTCCCATCGCCCAGCTGGCCACTGCCGTTGAACCCCCAGGCGTGTACCGGGGCGCCCGCGCCGAAGGCCGGTGTCGCGCCGGTGACCGTCGCCGTCCCGACCAGGGCGACCGCCGCCGCGAGCAACCCGATCGACTGCTTCCTGCTCACCCTCATCGCTGCCCCGTCCCGCCTTCTGTTCGGCTTCTCATCGCTGCCCCGTCGCACCTTCTGCCCCCGCCCCGCGGCCTCTGATCAGGTGACCTTGAATGCCGTCATCGAGGCGACGGATCCGGTGTTGCCGGTCAATGTGATGAGCCCTGTCTGGGCATTCTGGGGGACCGTGGCCACGATCTGGGTCGCAGTGTGGCTGTTGATCACCGCTGTCGCCCCGCCGAAGATCACGTGAGTGACCGGTGTGAGGTTGGAACCCTTGATGGTGATCTTTGACCCCCGCAGTCCCGAGGCCGGGGAGAACGAGTTGAGCAGGACGTAGGCCGTCCCGACCCGCCACTTGGGATCCTTCGCCGGTGCGAGGAAGGTCACCGTGACCGAGCCGTCCTTCTCCACCAGCGACACCAGGCAGGGGGCGATCTTCCGTGGTCCGCACAGCTTTAGGAACACCGGCGGAACGGTCAGCTTCGGCTGGTAGCAGACCTTGACCCCAGCGGTCGAAGGAAGCCCGTGCACGACCTGGGTGATCGTGAGAACGTCGGACGCCCCGAACCCGGTCGGCTTGAGCGTGGAGACCGGAGAGGGATAGTTGAACTGCGAGCCACAGTTCAACGTCGCCGTGTTGGTGACCAGGCTGAGGGACGCAGGTCCCGAAGTCGAGGTGCCGGAGACGGCGACGCTCACGCCGTCGAGCGGCGTGTCGACCGTCGCGTTGCAGCTCGGAGCGCAGGTCGCAGTGGTCGGGCTCGCCTTGACGGTGTAGGTGAACTCATCTGCGGGGGTGATCGCCGACGTGCCCGACGGTGTGGTCACCGTGACGTCGACCAGCCCGGCGGCCTGTGGGGGCGAGACGGCCGTGACCGAATTGTCACTGCTGAACGTCACGTCCGTGGACGGGACGTTGCCGAAGTCGACCGCGGTGACCCCGGTGAACCCCGAGCCGGTGATGGTGACCGGCGTCCCGCCGGCGGTGAAGTCGGTGAACGGGCCGACCGTGCTCACGATCGGCCCGTACGGATGGACCGAGGTGTCGAAGGCCCCGATGTCGCAGGGAAGGCCCCGTGCGGAGCCCCGCTGGTCGGTGGGCGGGCACAGGGCCGGGTCGCTCACGTGCTTGACGGCGGGGCTACCCGGGAACAGCGCGATGGTCGGGGTTGGGCCTCCGTTGTTGCGCAGTCCCGAGGGGTCGAGCACCGCCGGCACGGCCGAGAGATCGCCGAGCACCCCGAACCCGCAGGTCACTCCGTCGTCGAGGTTGTATCCCAGGTCGTGGACCGAGCCCCCGAGGTAGCAGTTCCCGCCGGTCGCGCCGCTGCCGGCGACGAGGGTCGCGCCGATGGTCAGTGTCCCGTCGCTCTCGATGCCACCGCCGACGACCGCCCGGTTGGCCGAGAAGGTGCTGTCGGTGACGCCTGTGGTGCCGGAGTTGAACAGTGCGCCGCCCGAGCCGGACGTGCTGTCGCCGGAGAAGGTGCTGTTGCCGACGCTGAGGTTCCCACCCAGGTTGAGGATGGCACCGCCAAGGTTGTCCGAGCTGTCGCCCGAGAAGGTGCTGGCGCTGACGCTCGCGGACCCGTCGGTGAAGATCGCCCCGCCGCCGAAGCCCGCCCCAGGCGCAGTGTCGCCGGAGAAGGTGTCGTCAATGGCCGTGAGGGTGCCCCCGTTGTAGATTGCGCCGCCGTAGTCGGACGCGGTGTCGCCCGAGAAGGTGATCTCGCTCACGCTGAGGATGCCTTCGTTGAGCACCGCACCCCCGTTGCCGGTGGTTGCGTTCCCGTTCTCGACGGTGAGCCCGGAGAGGGTCGCGGTCGATGAGGGGCCGGGTCCGTTCACGAACACGCCGGTGGTGCCACCACCGCTCACCGCCAGGTTGCCGGCGCCGGGACCGTCGATGGTCAGCCCCGCGATCGGGATCGGGCCGGCCAGGGTGATCAGGCTGCAGGCCGGCGACAGCGCGAAGGTGATGGTGTCACCGGACGCGGCAGTTGCGGCCTCGTACGGAAGGGAACCCGGAGTGGTCGGCGATCCACTGCAGTTGGTGACCACCTCTGTCGCCGCACCCGCCGTCCCCGGCGGCAATGCGACGATCGAGAGTGCCGACAGAGCGATGACTCCGACTCCCAGCATCCGCCCGGTCGCTCGCCGTCGAGCACCTGGATTCGCTTCCCACTTCGTCCGCCGCATCCTTCCGCCTTTCCACGCCCCCCACGCAGGGATATTCCACCTGGGGCCCACAGCGTATACGAAACGTTGTGCGCGGTGACGGGGGTCGGTTGCCCCACCAAGGACTGCGAGTCCCGGCGCGTCCCGGGTGGGTGCGCTCGGCCCTGTCTCGAAGCGCGATCAAACCTCGCTGGTGAGCGCGCCTCGCGTTCGTATGAACACACAGAGCACCTGTCCACGCGCATCCGTCCGCCGGTACTCGTCAAATCTGGCGAAAAATCGTTTTTGGGGTAGGCAGCCTGTCCGATCGGTGGTAACACTTCCGCAAGCAGAGACGCGGCGCATCTCTGTGCTCGCGTCCGCCCCGGTCCGGGAGCGGACGGGAGATGGCAGGCATATCGGCGATGTCACCGGGCATCACGACGGAGGGCGGCTTCATGGTGTCTCGCAGGGTGGTCACGGCGGCGGTGGCCGTCATCGTCCCGTTGGCGGTGGTCAACACGCTGGTCATCTCCGCCTCGGCCGCGTTCACCCCCCCGGTACAGGCCCACGGCTCGATCACCTGTTCGTACGGCACGAAGACCTCGCCGGTGAGGGCCACCTTCAACCCACCGCTGAGCAGGGCCCCGGGCGCCCTTGTGCACTCGGCGACGCAGCCCAGCGAGGTCATCACCCTCTCGCGGGCATTCCTCCGGGGGTGCAACCGGACCCCGACCCCGACCCCGCTCGTCACCGGGGGCCTGGCGACCACGACCCTCACCGCCAAGATCCCCGGGATCTTGGTCAGGCCCGGTCAGTGGTATGTCGGCAACTGCGCGACGTTCGCTCTGATGCAGTGGGCCAAGGTCGGTAGCTCGTTCTCCTGGTCGGGACCCACGTTGCCGCTCGCCGACTCCGTGTTCGTCACCAAGAGCGTCGCCGAGTCCCGCACCTTCCAGCGGCTCGGGTTCATCGCCTCGGGGACCACCACCGGGTCATTCGCCGGAGCGAAGTCCAAGATCACCGCCTACTTCGACAGCCCGTCGGCCAAGGCCATCAACGCAACCTGCGGGGGAGCGACGACCAAGGTGGCGACCGCGACGATCTCGCCGGTGCTGAGCACGCTCCACCTCGGGAGCACCTGAGCGGACTCGCGACTAGGTTCGGCGGACCACGCAACACACGACGCAGGCAACAGACCACGTAAGCCACGCAGGCAACAGACCACGTAAGCAGGGAACGAACAGATCAACGGCTGACGACGGATCGGGTCACCGGGGAAGACAGGGGATGACGATGGGGCACGGCGGAACGGATGCGGCGCACGGCGGAATGGCGATGAAGGCACCCCGGACGGGTGACGGCGGCAAGGACGGAGTGAGCCGGCGCGCCCGGACACCCCGGGGGTTCGGCCGCGCCGCGACGGCGGCGCTGGTGGTCGTCTCGTCCGTGCTCGTCTCGGCGGTCCTCACCTCCCAGCCGGCGAGCGCGAGCGGCACGGCCGTTCTCCAGGGATGGGGCGACAACACCTACGGTGAGCTGGGCAACGGTACCAAGGCGAATTCGACGGTTCCGACCAACGTGACCCTCCCGCCGGGGGTGACCGGCTTCACCGCGGTCGCCGCCGGGGGCCAGCACACCCTGGCCATCGGCTCGGACGGAAACCTCTACGCCTGGGGCGACAACGGCTACGGGGAGCTGGGCAACGGCACGACCACCTCCTCGACCACCCCGGTCGAGGTGCACATGCCGACCGGGATCCATGCCGTCAAGATCGCCGCCGGGCTCATCGACAGCCTGGCCACCGGATCGGACGGCAAGGTCTACGCCTGGGGCGACAACGGCTACGACGAGCTGGGTGACGGTAACACCACCGATTCGTCGCTCCCGGTCAAGGTCTCCCTCCCGGCGGGGGTGAACCTGGTCACCAAGATCGCGGCCGGTCAGTACCACAACCTCGCGCTCACCCAGAGCGGATCCGTGTACGCCTGGGGACTCAACAGCAACGGCCAGCTCGGCGACGGCACCACCACCACGCCCGCCATCCCGGTCAAGGTCGCCCTGCCCGCGGGGACGACCGCCAACAACATCGCAGCCGGCGGCTACCACAGCATGGCCAGCGACACGGCCGGCGACCTCTACGCGTGGGGCCTCAACGGCAACGGCCAGCTGGGCCTCGCCCCGCTCGACAAGACGTCGGAGTCGAGCCCGACCCTGGTCGACATGCCCACCGGTGTCTCCGCCACCCAGCTGGCGGCCGGGCTCTACCACAGCCTGGCCGTCGGGTCCGACGGCAACCTCTACGCCTGGGGGTACGACGCGGACGGCGAGCTCGGCCGCGGGACGACCATCGAGGCGACCATCCCCCGGACGACCGCGCTCGCCGGTGGCGCCACCCCGACGGCCATCGCCGCGGGGCTCTACGACAGCTACGCCCTCCTCCCGAGCGGCACGCTCTACGCATGGGGCCAGAACGGCCTCGGTCAGCTCGGGGACGGCAACAAGACCGCCACCCTCTCCCAGGAGGCGGTCTCGTTCGCCCCGGGGTCGACGGTGACCCTGCTCGCGACGGACTCCTCCTCGTCCGACGAGCTCGCTCTGGCGACCCCAGCAGCGGCGGTGACCACCACCAGCCTCAGCCCATCGATCGCATCGCCCGTCTACGGCCAGACCGAGACGCTCACCGCGACGGTCACCGGATCCGACGGCGGCGGCACGGTGGACTTCGAGGAGGGCGCCTCGTCGCTCTCGGGCTGCAGCACGGTGGCGCTGACTGCGTCGGGATCGAACTACCAGGCCCAGTGCACCACCACCACGCTCCCCGCCGGCCCCAACAACCTGACGGCCGCCTATTCGGGGGACACCGCATCGGCGGGCAGCACCTCGGCGAACCTGGGGGTCACCGTGACCCCCGCACCGCTCACCGTCACCGCGTCCTCCCAGGCGACCGTCTACGGCACCGCACCGGTCGCGGTGACCGCGTCGTACGCCGGGTTCGAGAACGGCGACAGTGCCTCGTCGCTCACCACCCAGCCGTCCTGCTCCACCTCGGCCGGCGCCTCGAGCCACGTGGGCAACTACTCGACCTCCTGCAGCGGAGCATCCGATCCCGACTACTCGATCAACTACGCCAACGGTGAGGTGGCCGTCGGACCCGCACCCCTGAGCATCGCCGCCTCCTCGCCGATGATGACCTACGGGAGCGCGGTGCCTGCGGTGACCGCCACCTACACGGGCTTCCAGAACTCGGACTCCGCGTCTTCCCTCACCCACGCCCCGGTCTGCACGACGACGGCCACCTCCCAGGACCCGGTGGGCACCTACCCCAGCAGCTGCAGCGGCGCCTCCGATCCGGACTACTCGATCCAATACACCCCGGGCTCGGTGGTGATCGGTGCGGCGCCGCTGGTGATCATGGCATCGTCGGTCGCAACCACCTACGGGACCGCCGCGACCGCGATCACCCCCTCGTACTCCGGCTTCCTGAACGGCGACAAGGCAGCAAGCCTCACCACCCAGCCGACCTGCGGCTCGGCGACCACGGTGACCACCGGCGTCGGGGTCTACCCGAGCACCTGCTCGGGGGCGTCCGATCCGAACTACTCGATCACCTACGTCGGCGGCTCGGTCACCATCTCCCCGGCCCCGATCACCATCACCGCGTCGTCGGCATCGATGATCTACGGAGGAGGCGTCCCCAACGTCATCCCGACGGTGGACGGGCTCCAGAACAACGAGGGCTCATCGGTCCTCGGGTCCGGCCTGCACTGCTCGACGACCGCGACTTCGGTGGCGGACGTGGGCAGCTACCCGACCACCTGCTCGGGGGCGTCCGATCCGAACTACTCGATCACCTACGTCGGCGGGTCGGTCTCGGTGACCCCTGCTCCGATCACCGTGACCGCGTCCACCGACTCGATGATCTACGGCGGAACGGTGCCGACGATCACCCCGACCGTGGGCGGCCTCCAGAACAACCAGGACGCCTCCGTCCTCGGCACCGGGCTCACCTGCTCGACGCACGCAACCCCGACCTCGCCGATCGGTGCGTACCGGTCGTCCTGCTCGGGGGGATCCGATGCGAATTACTCGATCGAGTACGTCGATGGCACGACCTCGGTCACCCCGGCGCCGCTCACCATTACCGCCTCCTCGGCATCGATGACCTACGGCGGGACGGTCCCGACGATCGTGCCCGAGGCGGCCGGTCTCCAGAACGGCGAGACCGTCTCGGTCCTCGGCACGGGCCTCGAATGCACCACGTCGGCCGTCTCGTCGAGTCCGGTGATCCCCTCCGGCTACGAGTCGACGTGTTCGGGTGCCGTGGACAGCAACTACGACCTGAACTACGTGGCCGGCACGGTGACGGTGACCCCGGCGCCCCTCTCGATCACCGCATCCTCGGGGACCATGTCCTACGGCAGCACCCCGCCGACCATCACCCCGACCTATGACGGGCTGGCCAACAACGACACCGCGCCGGCCACCCCGCCGACCTGCACCACGACCGCCACCTCCACGAGCGGGGTCGGCTCCTACCCGAGCAGCTGCTCGGGCGCGGCCGACCCCAATTACGACATCACCTACAGCAACGGGTCGGTCGCGGTCGACCAGGCCACCCTCATCATCGTCGCTTCCTCGGGGACCATGTCCTACGGCGGGACCCCGCCGACCATCACCCCGACCTACGAGGGGCTGGCCAACAACGACAGCGCGCCGGCCACCCCGCCGACCTGCACCACGACCGCCACCTCGTCGAGCGGGGTCGGCTCCTACCCGAGCAGCTGCTCGGGCGCGGCCGACCCGAACTACACGATCGCCTACACGAGCGGGACGATCAAGGTTCAGCCCGCGGCCCTGACCATCACCGCCTCCTCGTCGTCGGAGGCGTACGGGGTCGCCCCGCCGGCGATCACCCCGACCTACGTGGGCCTGGTCAACGGCGACACCGCGCCGGCCACGCCGCCGACCTGCACCACGACGGCCACTTCGTCGAGCACGGTGGGCACCTACCCGACCAGCTGCTCGGGAGCGGCCGACCCGAACTACACGATCAACTACAACGGCGGCACGGTGACGGTGACCCCGGCGCCCCTCTCGATCACCGCATCCTCGGGGACCATGTCCTACGGGGTCGCCCCGCCGACCATCACCCCGACCTATGTGGGCCTGGTCAACGGCGACACCGCGCCGGCCACACCGCCGACCTGCGCCACGACGGCCACCTCGTCGAGCCCGGCCGGCTCCTACCCGACCAGCTGCTTGGGCGCGGCCGACCCCGACTACCAGATCACCTACACCGCCGGACAGGTGGTCGTCGGACAGGCCACCCTGATCGTCGTGGCCTCCTCTGGGACCATGTCCTACGGCGGAACCCCGCCGACCATCACCCCGACCTATGTGGGCCTGGTCAACGGCGACACCGCGCCGGCCACCCTGCCGGCCTGCGCCACGACGGCGACCCCGTCGAGCACCGTGGGCACCTACCCGGCCACCTGCTGGGGAGCGGCCGACCCGAACTACACGATCACCTATTCCAACGGGACGGTCCATGTGGACCCGGCGGCACTGACCATCACCGCCTCCTCGTCGTCGGAGCACTACGGGGTCGCCCCGCCGGCGATCACCCCGACCTACGTGGGCCTGGTCAACGGCGACACCGCGCCGGCCACCCCGCCGACCTGTACCACCACGGCCACCTCGTCGAGCACGGTGGGCACCTACCCCACCACCTGCTCGGGAGCGGCCGACCCCGACTACGCGATCAACTACAACGCCGGAACGGTGAAGGTCACGCCGGCGCCCCTCTCGATCACCGCGTCGTCGGGGACCATGTCCTACGGTGGCACCCCACCGACGATCACCCCGACCTACGTGGGCTTGGTCAACGGGGACACCGCGCCCGCCACCTCACCGAGCTGCACCACCACGGCCACCTCGTCGAGCGGGGTCGGAACGTACCCGAGCCACTGCACCGGCGCGGCCGATTCCGACTACCAGATCAGCTACAGCGACGGGTCGGTGACCGTGGGTGATGCCAGCCTGATCATCGTCGCCTCCTCCGGGTCGATGGACTACGGCAGCACACCGCCGACCATCACCGCAACCTACGAGGGCCTGGCCAACAACGACAGCGCGCCGGCCACCCCGCCGACCTGCACCACGACCGCCACCTCGTCGAGCGGGGTCGGCTCCTACCCGAGCAGCTGCTCGGGCGCGGCCGACCCGAATTACACGATCGCCTACGCCAACGGGACGGTCACCGTGGACCCGGCGGCGCTCACCGTCACCGCGTCCTCGGCGTCGGTCGACTACGGTGCCGCCCCTCCGGCGATCACCGCCAGCTACTCCGGTTTCGTGAACAGTGAGAGCGCAGCGGCGTTCACCACGGCCCCCACCTGCACGACGACGGTGCTGCCCACGACTCCTGTGGGCACCTACGCGAGCAGCTGCTCCGGAGCGGTGGACGCCAACTACGCCTTCACCTACGTCGCTGGCACGGTCACCGTGTCACCTGCTCCGCTCGGCATCACCGCGTCGTCGGGGTCGATGCTCTACGGGGGCGCCGTTCCGCAGACCACAGCCGACGTGACCGGGCTCCAGAACGAAGAGGCCAGCTCGGTGCTGTCGGGCCTCGCCTGCTCGACGGAGGCGACCCCGACCAGCCCGGTCGGCTCGTACCCGACGAGCTGTTCGGGAGCGGTGGACGCCAACTACACCATCACGTACACCGCGGGCACCCTGGCGGTGACCCCCGCACCGCTCACCATCACCGCGTCCTCGGAGTCGATCACCTACGGCGGCACGCCGTCGGCGATCTCCCCCATCGTGTCGGGGCTCCAGAACGGCGAATCGACCGCAGAGCTCGGACCGGTCCTGATCTGCAGCACGGCAGTGGTCTCCACCACCGCGGTCGGGACCTACTCGAGCAATTGCACCGGGGCATCCGACGCCAACTACGCGGTCACCTACGTGCCCGGCACGGTGCAGGTCGTGCAGGCGCCGCTGGTGGTCGCCGCAACGTCCGGGTCGATGTCCTACGGCGGCACTCCACCCACCATCACCCCGAAGTACACCGGGTTCGTCAACGGTGAGAACCAGGGCGTCCTCAACAGCGTGCCCGTCTGCACGACCGCGGCCACGTCCTCGAGCCCGGTCGGCACCTACCCGAGCAGTTGCTCGGGTGGCTCCGACAACAACTACGCCTTCAGTTATGTCCCCGGGCAGGTGGTCGTGGGTCCGTCGGTCCTGGTGATCTCCGCGTCCTCGGGTACCTCGACCTACGGGGGGACCCCGTCGACGGTCACCCCGTCCTACGCGGGCTTCGTGAACGGGGACACCGCGGCCTCGCTCACCACGAAGCCGACCTGCACCTCCCAGGCCGGCGCGACCAGCCAGGTCGGGAGCTACGCCAACACCTGCTCCGGGGCCGCCGACCCGAACTACACGATCGACTACGTCGCCGGTTCCCAGCACGTGACGGCGGCGTCGGTGACCGTGCAGGCTTCCTCGGCGACCATGGTCTACGGCTCCGCGCCGCCCGCGATCACCCCCACCGTGACCGGCCTGGTGAACGGAGAAGGGGTGGCGGTGCTCGGTGGCGGGCTGCACTGCAGCACGGCTGCGACGGCGACCAGCACCGTCGGGTCGTATGCGTCGACGTGCTCGGGGGCCTCCGATCCCAACTACAACGTGACCTACGCGTCGGGGACGGTCACCGTCACGCCGGCGGTCCTGACCGTCACGGCCAGCAACCAGACCATGCAGTTCGGCTCGTCGGTGCCCGCGCTGACCGCCACGATCACCGGCTTCGTCGACGGGCAGACCCTGTCCACGTCCGGGGTCACCGGGCAGCCCAGCTGCACGACGACCGCGACGTCGACCAGCGCTGCCGGGACGTACCCGATCGTGTGTCAAGCCGGCACGCTCAAGGCCACCAACTACACCTTCCAGTTCGCGCCCGGCACGCTGACGGTGACCGCGACGAACACCCTCGCCTGTTTCACCTTCGGATCGGTGACCGTGGCCGCCGGTCAGGCCGATCGCATCGCCCCCGGGTGCGTGGTGATCGGGTCGATCACGGTCGACGCCGGTGGGTCGCTCGACTCAGAGGGCGCCCTCGTCCTCGGTTCGCTCGTCTCCCACGGGGGGACGGTCCGGGTCTGCAGCACGAGCTTTGCGCTGTACCTCTCGGTCACCGGGGCCACCACCCCGATCGTGCTCGGTGACGGCACGTCCGCTTGCGGAGGGTCGGTGCTCATCGGACTGGTGACGCTCACCTCGGATACGGCCGGCGTGTCCGTCCAGCGGGCGGACGCGCTCGGCGCGATCGTGGTGCAGAAGGACTCGGGAGGGGTGACGGTCGTGAACAACACGGTGCTCGGCGATCTCAACGTGACCCAGAACACCGGCACCGTCGTCGATCGTCCGAACACGGTATACGGGGGCGAGCAACTCCAGTAGCCAGCCGGGGGACCGTTCGGTCCCCCGGCTGCAGGAGTCCCCCCGAGGCGGATCCGGTGCGGTGCTTCCCAGCGTCTGCGAGGCCGGGTCACCTGTCGCCCGGCCGGCCCGGGGACGACCGAACCCGCTACCCTGCCTGCACCGGGCACCCCCGGCCTCGGCTCGAACCCGGCTCGGCGACATCGACGAGTGGACGGCGGAGCGAGCGGACGCCGATCCCCGGGGCAGTAGCTCAGTGGTCAGAGCAGGGGACTCATAATCCCTCGGTCGCTGGTTCGATCCCAGCCTGCCCCACATGACCAGGATCGCGCACGCCCTCATGCCGCTGGCCCCGCAGGGCAGCACGCTGCACACGGTTGCCGGGCACCTGAGTGCCGCCGAGGCAGCCGCTGGCGACGCCCCCGCGGTGGTGGTGAGCCACAACCGGGACGTCTGCGTGCCCGGCGCGCAGAACCTGTACGTCGACTACACGACCCGGTGCCCTCGTGAGCGCTTCACCCGTGCAGAGACGGCCGCCGACGTGGTGGCCGGCACGGCAGGGTTCCTCCGACCGTTCCACGGACGGCTGTACCTGCCCGCCGTCCAGGCAGCCGAAGGGTGGCGACCCGACGTCGTCCTCCTCTACGAAGGCCACTACGCCGCCAGCTCGCTTCCTCTCTGGCGGGAGCGGCTGCCGGGTGCCTCCCTCGTCCTCTACGTGCACAACGCGTTGTCCCGGACCTACGGGCGGCGGGAGCTGCGTCGCCTGCTGGGCTCGGCCGACGGGGTCATCTGCGTGAGCGAGTTCATGAGCGCGACGGTGCGGACGCGGGTCCCGTCGATGGGGGAGCGGGTCCTGACCGTGGAGAACGGGGTGGACCTCGACCACTTCACCCCGGACGGCTCACCCAAATCGTCCCGGCCGCTGTTCGTGGTCTTCGCCGGCCAGGTTGCTCCGCACAAGGGACCGCACCTGCTCCTGCAGGCCATGGCGGAGGTCCAACGAGCATCCGGCCCGCCGATGAAGGCGTCGATCGTCGGGAGCAGCTCCTACGACGCAGGGAACGATCTCTCCGAGTACGAGCTCGGGCTGCGCCGAACGGTCGATTCGGAGGGCCTCCACGTGGAGTTCGTCCCCTTCGTCGACCGCGATCGGCTGCGCGAGCTCTATCGCTCGGCCTCCCTGGTGTGCATCCCCTCGGTCTTCGATGATCCCTTCCCGCTGGTGGCCTTCGAGGCCATGGCCTGCGGGACCGGCCTGGTCACCTCCGACCGGGGGGGACTCCCTGCCGCCGGTGGCGATGCGGCGGTCACCGTCGACCCGACCGACGCCGCGGCCTTCGCCCGGGTCCTGGTCGAGCTCGCCGAACACCCGGACGAGGTGCAGCGTCTGGCGGGGGTGGCCGCCGCCCGGGTGCAGGGGCGCACCTGGCCCAGGGTCAACGACCGCATCATGGAGATCGTCGCGGGCTGGCGCTGATCGGACCGGGCCGCTCGGCCGGCGCCCAGGTTGCACCGGAAGATCACCCCCGGCGTTCACGTCGTCACCGGGCGGGTTCAGGAGGCATGGCTGCACGGCAATCGGGAAACGAGTGGCCCATGGCAATCTGGTGACGAATTGGTGGCGCCTGTTGACGTTTCTCCCAAGGGGGCTGGTAAAGTGCTCCGCACCACAACGCCACCTGGTCGGAGGTAGGCACATGAGCGAGGTCGAAGTATTCCGCATCTGCCCCCACTGCGGGTCGGAGGATGTGCCCAAGCTCATCGTGCGCTCGGCGCGGACCTTCGGCACCGAGCCCTGCTGGCGCTGCCGGGTCTGCAACACCGACTGGTCGGACTCGGAGTACCGGGCCCTGCGGGCCTCGTAGCCGACCACTGCGGGACGCACCCCGATTCGCCCCACCCGATTCGCCGCCCGACGGGCGGGCCAACTTCCCGGACCGGACCTTCCCCGGCCCTTCGGGTCAGGACCGGGTCAGGTCCCCGGCAGTATTCCCTGCTCACCGGGACCGATACCGCCCTGCCCGACCAGCCCGCTCCCGCTCCACATCGGTGGACTCGGACTCCATCCCCCGGCCGGTCCACCGGGGAGACCGTGGCCGCCCGGGGCTTCCGGTCCGGTCTTGCGGGACCGTGCCCGCCTGAGCACCAGGAGCGGACCCACGACGGCGATCGCCACCGACACGACGAGGATGGCGCCAGATGCGAGTCCGCGTCGGTCGGCCGCCGACTGGCACTCGTTCACGAAGGCCTGCCACTGCGCATGTGCGGCTTTGTTGGAGGCGGACGGCTCGGGGCCGGCTCCGATGGAGAAGGGGTTGGTCAGCGCAGCGAGGGCGGACTCGGACGCGGTGCTCGGACCACAGGTGCCGCCGGCCGCAGGGGCGGGCAGGGCGATGAGGGCCCCGCTGATCGCGAAGGCGATCCCGAAGAGACCGACGAACACGAACACGAGCACGAGCACGATGCGGGATGGCGTGAGGGTCACCGGCGGTCCTTTCCGTCGTCCTCGATCGTAGTCAGCCCGCGATCCGATTTGGCCGCGGGCTTCGGAACACCCGCGCCGACCGCATCCACGGGACCCCACCATGTTTCCGCAGCTCACGGAGGGTTCGGCTACCGTAGGAGCCCATGGACATCGAGCAGTTCTACAGCGCGGACGAACGGCGTCGGCAGTCGGGCGAGGTGGAGTTCGGGAACAACTGGTTCGATGCCAAGGGCAGCCGGTACGAGCTCAGCTGGGTGGAGGACACCGGGGAGCTCTATGCGATGCTCGAGCTGGTTCCCGAAGCCGATTCCTGGACCCCGTTCGGTGATATCGAGGTCGAGCACCTGGCCGTCGACGGTCTCACGGTCACCGTGCTGGGGACCGTCCCGACCCGCGAGGAGGTGGAGCGGATCCTCGACGGTTGGGCCGATGCAATGAACAGTCCCGACGGCATCCAGTGGGTGGCCGATCGTCTCAAGGCTGCCGGGGTGATCGGCCCGATCGGCGCGTGAGCGCGGCCCGGAAGCAGGGAGAGCGCTGATGCGGTTCTCCTACGCGGAGTCGATGGTCGATCCGACCTTCTACCTGCCGCTGGCCCGGGCGGCCGAGGACGCCGGGTACGACGGCATGGTGGTGCCCGACAGCCTCTGCTACCCGAAGGAGTCCGACTCGACCTACCCCTTCTCTCCCGACCACACCCGGGAGTTCCTCGAGGACAAGCCGTTCCTCGAGCCCTTCTCCGTGATCCCGGCGATGGGGGCGGTCACCGAGCGCCTGCGGTTCATCACCTTCGTCCTCAAGCTGCCCACCCGCCATCCGCTGGTGGTGGCCAAGCAGGCCATGTCGACCGCCGTGCTGACCGGCAACCGGCTCGCGCTCGGGGTCGGCACGAGCCCGTGGCCCGAGGACTACGAGCTGGTCGACGTCCCCTGGGAGGACCGGGGCCGGCGGATGGACGAGGCGGTGGACATCGTGCGGGGCCTGGCCGGAGGCGGGTATTTCGAGTACCACGGCCAGTGCTACGACCTCCGACCGGTGAAGATGAGCCCGGTGCCCACCGAGCCGCTGCCCATCCTCATCGGTGGCCACGCCCCGCCCGCCCTGCGCAGGGCCGCCCGGTGCGACGGTTGGCTCCACGGTGGCGGCGACCCGGCCGATCTGCCGGGGCTGCTCGAACAGCTCTCCCGGTTGCGGGAGGAGGCCGGGACCGCGCACCGCCCCTTCGAGGTCCACGTGATCTCGCTCGACGCCTTCTCGGTGGACGGCATCCACCGACTCGAGGAACAGGGGGTCACCGACGTGATCGTGGGGTTCCGCTGGCCCTACGAAGTGGGCCCGGACACCGAGCCGCTCCAGGCCAAGCTCGACGCTCTGCGCCGCTTCGCCGAGACGGTGATCGGCGCGGTGGACCGGTGAGCCCAGCACCGGACGCCGCACCGAGCGTGCGCGACCTCTCGGCGGCGTCGATGTCCGCGGTCGAGTCCGGCGACCGAGCGGGCTGGTTGGCGCTGTTCGACGACGACGCGGTGGTGGAGGACCCGATCGGCCCCTCCGCTCTCGACCCCGAGGGCCTCGGCCACCGGGGGCCCGTCGCCATCGCCGCCTTCTACGACACGGTGATCGCCCCGAACTCGATCCGGTTCGACATCCGCCAGTCGTTCCTCTGCGGCGACGAGATCGCCAACGTCGGGGTGATCCGGATCACCTTCCCCGGTGGATCGGCCATCGACGTGGACGGCGTCTACACCTACCGCCGCTCCCCCGGAGGCAGGCTCGTGTCGATCCGGGCCTACTGGGAGCCGGACCGCATCCGTCCGGTGTCCTGAGCCGGGGTCATTCCCAGCCGTCGAACCCGTACTGCCGGTGGGGCCCCATCACCGCGCACTCGAACATGCCGTACCCGACCTTGCCGTCCGAGGTGAAGCGGGCCGCATACTCGGTGAGGCCCCAGTTCGGGTAGCTCGGGTCGGCCGGCGGGACCTGTTGTCCCTGCACCACCAGGTCGCCCTGGTACATCCCATGGCGCCAGTCCGGCTCGAGCCCGTAGCCACTCCCGAGCAGCAACGGGAAGGCCAGGAGGGTCTCGACCTCCACCTCCGCCGTCTTCTCCCCGTGGGCACCGAAGTAGCTCAGGGTGGCGCCGGTCACCGCCCGGCTGCCGGCGGCGAACCGGAGCTCGTGTTCGGGGCGCCCGAGCCATTCGGCCTCGCGTCCCGAGCCGAGGGGGAAGACGCGGTGGGCGTCCTGCATGATCCGCTCCCCCGAGGGGCGCTCCTGGACGATGGTCACGAGGGCGTGGTCGTCGAACCGGACCGGTGCGTAGATCCAGAAGAACCCGCCCGCGGTGTCCGTCGCCCGGATACCGGGGGGCTCCGCCTCGCCGACCGGGCGCACACCCCAGGACCGGTCCCTCGAGCCCCACCAGCGGTCGGGGGTGAGCTCCACCCGGCGGCCGCCCACGGTGAGGGTGCCCGTCCAGCCGCCGACCTGGGCGAACCGGGTCGAGTCGAAGGTCACCCGGGAGAACTGCCGGTCGAAGTGCCTCGCCTCGAGGTGGGCCTCGGAGAACCCGTCGTAGACCGCGTCGAGCTCGACGCCCCACTCGTTGGGCTCGACGATCACCCGGACCTTCTCGAGTCCACGCTGCACCTCGACCCGGATCGGGCCCACCGACGCGTCCATCCGGTCGGGGCCGAGGGCCTTCGACGAGCGGACCACCCGGTGGTCGGAGCCCCAGAGCACAGAGACGAAGGCATCGGCCACGCTCAGGTTGGGGTACTGCCCCATGCCGATGACGCAGAAGAGCTCCTCGTCGGTTCCGTGCACCTCGCCGGTGCCGTGGATGTTGAAGTAGTAGCGGTCGTAGAAGTTGCGGTCCGAGGTTCCCACGAACCGCATCGGCTCGGAGATCTGGTGGACCGGGTAGTCGTCGAGGGGGGACAGCACGGTTCACTCCTGTCTCCGGCCGGAGGCCGGGCACGTGACGCCGGAGGCGGTGGGGAGGCGGGTCGGGAGGAGCGTAACCGCCAGGGGGTGGCGCCGACGGACCGCGACTACGATCGGGGGAGGTGGCCGTCCGCCGGGTCGGCGGACGGCGCTCCGCACATCCGCCGCGTCAAGGGAGGGCCCGTGAACTCGTACGATCGTCTGTTCATCGGAGGGGACTGGGTGGAGCCGTCCTCGTCGTCGGTGTTCGAGGTCCATTCGCCCACCACGGGCGAGCTGGTGGGGCGGACCCCCGAGGCCCAGGACGCCGACATCGACCGGGCGGTGGCAGCCGCCCGCGAAGCCCTGGAGAGCGGACCCTGGCCGCGGATGACACCGGCCGAGCGTGGCGCCATCCTGACCAAGGCGGCCGACGCGATCCGCAACGACATGCAGGGGATCGCCGAGCTCATCACCTCCGAGATGGGCTCACCCGTCTCCTGGGGGCTCATGGCCCAGGTGCTCGCCCCGACCATGATCCTCGACTACTACGCGGGGCTCGGGTCGACGTTCGCCTTCGACACGGTCAAGGACGGTCTCCTGGGTCCGGTCCTGGTGACCAAGGAGCCGGTCGGGGTGGTGGCGGCGATCACCCCGTGGAACGTGCCCCTCTTCCTGGCGGCCGCCAAGCTCGGCCCTGCGCTGCTCTCGGGCAGCACGGTGGTCTTCAAACCCGCACCGGAGACCCCGCTCGACGCCAACGTCTTCGCCGGGATCCTGGCCGAGGCCGGCCTGCCGAAGGGTGTGCTCAACGTGGTGCCCGCCGGTCGTGAGGTCGGTGAGCACCTGGTCAACCACCCGGGTGTCGACAAGGTCTCCTTCACCGGGTCGAGCCTCGCCGGGAAGAAGATCGGGGCGGCGTGCGGTGCCAACCTCAAGCGGTTCAGCCTGGAGCTCGGGGGGAAGTCGGCCGCCATCCTCCTGGACGACGTCGTCCTCGACGACGCGCTGCCGCTCATGATGCCCAACGCCATCATGAACAACGGCGAGGCCTGCATCTCGCTCACCCGTATCCTCGCGCCGCGTGACCGCTATGCCGAGGTCACCGACGCCCTCGTCGAGCAGGTCCGGGCCATGACGGTGGGCGACCCCCTCGATCCGGCCACCGCGGTCGGACCGCTGGTCGCCGAGCGTCAGCGGGACCGGGTCGAGAACTACCTCCGGATCGGTCAGGAGGAGGGTGCCAAGGTGGCGGTCGGTGGTGGCCGGCCCAAGGACCTACCGACCGGATGGTTCGTGGAGCCGACCGTCCTCGTGGACGTGGACAACTCGATGCGGGTCGCCCAGGAGGAGATCTTCGGCCCGGTGCTGTCGGTCATCCCCTACGACGACGACGACGACGCCGTGCGCATCGCCAACGACTCCGACTACGGCCTGTGCGGTGCGGTGTTCAGCGCCGACAACGACCGCGGGCTCGGCATCGCCCGCAAGGTCCGCACCGGGACCTACATGGTCAACTCCGGGATCCCGATCGACTTCTCCTCGCCGTTCGGGGGGTACAAGGAGTCGGGTGTCGGTCGCGAGTTCGGCGAGGACGGGCTCGAGCTGTTCCTGGAGAAGAAGACCATCAACCTCCCCGCCGGGTACAGCCCGACGCCGTGACCGCGGCCGGCCGGGCCGACACGAGCGGGGTGGCCTCGAGCCAGAGGGGTGTCCGACTGTCCGATGCACCCCGGATGTGGTGGTGACCTGCGAACATGGGGGATGATGGATGGGGCCCGGCGAACCGTCGGGTCGCGTGCGGGTCCGGAGGCCCCCCTCGATGAGCGCTGAGACCGACGCCGGGATCCGGACGTCCGCACACTCGAGGGCGCGGGGTCGCACCATCGTGTTCGGCTTCGTCCCCGCCCTCGACGGGCTCCGGGCGATCGCTGTGCTCGGGGTCCTGCTCTACCACGGCGGGGCCCCGCTGGTCACCGGTGGGTTCCTCGGGGTCAACGTGTTCTTCGTGCTGTCGGGGTTCCTGATCACGACGCTGCTGCTCGGAGAGTGGGGCGAGCACCTGACCCTCCGGCTCGGTGCGTTCTGGGCCAGGCGGGCCCGCCGCCTGCTGCCCGCGCTCTTGCTGATGCTCCTCGGTGTGGCGGTCCTCGCCAAGGTCTTCGTCCCGGGCGAGTTCGCCACCCTGCGTCTCGACTCGCTCTCGACGCTCTTCTATGTGGCCAACTGGCACTTCATCGTCGGTGGTGCCGACTACTTCACCTCCACCGCCCAGCCCTCCCCGCTCGGCCACATGTGGTCACTGGCGATCGAGGAGCAGTTCTACATCGTCTGGCCCCCGGTCCTGCTGTTGCTGCTCCACGTCGGCAGGCGCCTGCGCCCCTCCCGCCGCTTCTGGCCGGCGCTGGGCGTGGCGCTGACCGGGGCACTGGCCTCGGCGCTGGACATGCGTACCTCCTTCTTCCACGGCGCGACGCTCACCCGGCTCTACGAAGGCACCGACACCCGCAGCCAGGACATCCTGGTCGGGGCCGCCCTGGCCATCGGCATGGCGATCTGGGCCGCGCACCGCACGGTCGTCCCGTCCGCGGTGCCGGAGCTCACCGCCGGGCGGTTCGGCCGGGCCCACCCCTCGGCCGGGACCACCGGGACGGCCGCCCCGCGGCCACACCGGCGTGACCTCCACCGTCGGCGGGGACCGAGTGTCCGTCCGATCAGCGCCTGGGAGATCACCGGGCCGGCTGCCCGGGGGATCCTCCAGATCCTCGGTTGGTCCGCCTTGTTCGCCGGGCTGGTGCTCTGGATGCGGGTCGACCGTCCGACAGCGCTGCTGTTCGAGGGTGGGGAGCTGATCTTCGCCATCGGGGTGGCCCTGGTCATCTTCTGCATCGTGACCGCCCAGGCGGCATCGCTCGCCCGGGCGGTCGGCAACCCCGCCTTCTGCTACCTGGGCAAGATCTCCTACGGCACCTATCTCTGGCACTACCCGCTCTTCGCCCTGTTGGACGCGGCCCGGCTGCACCTCTACGGAGTGCCGCTGCTGGCGGTGCGCATCGCGGTCACCCTGGTGGTGGCGACCGCCTCGTACTACCTGGTCGAGGTCCCCATCCGCCGGGGTCGGATGGCGTCGCTGACCGAGTGGCGGGCCTGGCTGACCACGGCGGCCTCGTTCCTCGGCGTGGTCACCGTCACGGTGGCGGCAACCGTCCCGTCGGCGGCCGGCGCGGCGGGCCCCGTGCGGGTGGTCGGCACCGGGTACACGGGTGCGCCGGTCAAGGTGGCCGTGTTCGGCGACTCGGTGGCCTGGCGGTTGGGGTTCGCCCTGCTGGCCGGCCAGCCCGAGCAGCGGTACGGCGTGACCATCGACAACGGGGCGATCGTGGCCTGCGGGGTGGTTCGGAGCACCGGGTACGAGTCCGGAGGTGTCACCGACACCATGGTCCCCCAGTGCAATTCGTCGTCACCGCCCTCCTCGCAGTGGCCGGCGCAGTGGAAGGGCGACCTCGACCAGTTCCACCCCGCGGTGGTGATGATCCTGGCCGGGCGGTGGGAGGTCATGAACCGGCTCATCGGTGGTCGCTGGCTCCACATCGGCGAGCCGGCCTATGACGCCGTGCTCCACCGGGCGCTCGATCAGGCCGTCCAGGTCGCCACGTCCGACGGCGCCCTGGTCGTGCTGATGACGGCTCCGTGCTTCGACTCGGGCGAGCAGCCCGACGGTCAGCCGTGGCCGGAGGACTCGCCCGAGCGGCTCAACCTCTACAACCAGATGGTCCGTCAGGTGGCTGCCGAGCACCCGACCACCGTCCGTCTCGAGGACTTCGGGGCGATGGTGTGCCCCGGGGGGGTGTTCTCGACCACGACCGACGGTGTGCAACTGCGCGACGGCGACGGCGTGCACATCGTCCCGACCCCCGCCGCCGGCCAATGGCTGGCGTCCCACCTGCTTCCTGAAGTTGCACAGGTGGGGAGGCTGCAGATGAGCGGCCACCTCCTGCCCGGCCCGTCGGTCGGCTCGACCACCTCCTCTCCGCCGGTCACCGTGTCCGCCTCGGGCACCACCTCGGGAGGCGGCACGGGACACGTGCCCTGACCGAGGCTCAGGTCCCCGACGCGGGCGGGGGGATCGTGCCGGGCGGCGGCTGGTCGAGGACCGAACCGTTCGCCGAGCGACACTGTGCCTGCAGCGAGGGGATGAGGGTCTCCTCGGGGACCCGGTTGCTCTCGGAGAGGGTGTAGACCAGCGCCTGGTATTGGTCGTCGTGGTAGGCGGCCTGGGCCGCGACGGGGATTGCCAGGAGCAGTTCGGTGTAGGCGCGCTGTCGGAGGACCGCAGCCGCCGCCGGAGTTCCCGAGGTCGAGGCGCGGTGCAGCAGGCCGATCGACCGATCGACGTAGGTGCACGCCTGCCTGGCGATTCCGTTGGCGCTGGCGCCGCAGGCGGTCACCGCGGAGCCGGTCGCGAAGGTGGCGAGGACGCCGATGGCGAGGTGGGCCAGCCGGCCCCCCACGCCGGGTTGGGTCACCCGAGCCAACTGCCGGCGGAGTCCAGCAGATACCGGCTGACCGCCAGACAGCGGTCGAACACCTCGCACATCATCTCCTCGCCGGCCAGCACCCGGGCGAGGGAGACGGGCGACCGTGCCACGATGTTGAGCCGGCGCTCGGCCGCCTCGGTGGCAGACGCGTAGGAATCGATGGCCGACACCTCGAGGGGCAATTCGATGCCACCCACGCCGGCGAGGTCGATGGCCAGCCGGAGCAGGTCGGGGCCGTTGGGGAGCGGCGGGAGCGACCAGGTGAAGGTCAGCGCGAAATGGAACTCGTCCGGCGGTTCCTCGTCCTCGGGAAGTCCGAAGACAGCGTCCTCGAAGGAGAGCAGCGTCCGTGGGTCGACCTCGAGGGCGAGGTGCAGGTCGAGCGGGCCACCGCAGCCATCCTCCGGATGGAGCTCGACCTCCCAGACCTGGCGGAGGGAGTAGGTCTCGACGAAGTGACGCTCGTCGTGCACGTGGAAACCGTGGTCGACCGAATGATCTTTGAGGTCGGCCACGTATCCGGCCACATCGATGACTGCCACAGGAGTCCGAGCCTACCGGGCCGGGCGGGGCTCCGGTACTGTCGGCCGGATGGACGACGACGCGCTGCTCGAAGTGCTCCATGCCACGGCGACCGCGGTCGCCGGCGCCTTGAGTGGCCTGGACGACTGGGGGCTTGCCGGGACACGCGAGAGTCAGTACCGCTCCGACCTCGCGGCCGACGCGGCCGCACTGGCCGTCCTCGAACCGGCCGGCCTCGGGGTGCTCTCCGAGGAGTCCGGTGTCCACCACCCGGAGCGTGAGGTGATCGTGGTCCTCGACCCGGTGGACGGGTCCACCAACGCGGCGAGGGGGATCCCCTGGTACGCAACGAGTCTCTGCGCGGTGGACGGAACGGGACCGCGTGCGGCGGTCGTGGTCAACCAGGCGCTCGGTGTGCGGTTCGAGGCACTGCGGGGAGGAGGAGCCCGGCGGGACGGTCGTGCGATCCGGCCCTCGGGTTGCCTGCGGTTGGACGAGGCGATCCTCGGGTTCTCCGGGTACCCGCCCCGGTACCTCGGCTGGTCGCAGTACCGGGGGCTGGGCGCGGCCGCCCTCGATCTCTGCGCGGTGGCCGAGGGAGTGCTCGATGGATATGCGGTGGTCGGTGGTTCGAAGCTCGGAAGCTGGGACTACCTGGGCGGGATGCTGGTGTGCACCGAGGCGGGAGCGGTTGTGGTCGACGCACTCGGTCGGGACCTGGTCACCCTGTCCCACGGCGAACACCGGGCGCCGATGGCGGCGGCTACTCCCGCCCTGCTCGACGCGCTCGTCGAGGCGGCGGCCCAGTAGCGTTTGGCACGTCGGGCGTTTAGCTCAGTTGGTCAGAGCAGCTGGCTTACAACCAGCAGGTCGTCGGTTCGAGTCCGACAGCGCCCACCGGGTCGTTCAGACACATAGGAATCCCAGGGGTGGGAAAGGGCGCGGAACCCGGACAAGCAGGGGGGGGAAGGCGACGGCCGACGGCGACCGGAAGGGAGACCGGCGGACCGGCGACGGGGTTGTCTCCCTAACCCACAACGGCACGTAGATGCATTTGGATGCCTCAGCGCAAACTCGTAGGGGTGGTGGGTGGAACCTGACCACCGTACTACCAGGACGTTACCACCTCCAAGGAGAATCACGATTCTGAGCGCGCCTACTTGAAGGGCGACCGAACGACACTCTCCGAAGCCGGGGTTGTCATGGGCAGCGATTCTCTCCACCAGTTAGGCTCCTCGAATCGGCCGTTTCCATCCATTCAGGTATGGCATGGCTCATCAGCAATGGGGGTATGAAGATGATGCGAGTCCCTGGGTCTCGATTGTCTCGATCAGTTGGTGCGCTGGCATTCGCGGCCACTGCATTGACCACCGTCGGTGTGCCACCTGCCGGTGCCTTGACAATCCCCCACGCCTACGTCGCTAATAGCTCCTCCAACAGTGTCAGCGTAATCAATTCCTCTACCGGCACGGTGGTTAAGACGGTGGGGGTGGGACACGGCCCAGAGGCGATCGCGGTCACCCCCAATGAGGGCGATGCCTATGTGACAAACGCCAACTCCAACACAGTAAGCATCATCAATACCTCCACAAACACGGTTGTAAAGACAGTGGGAGTGAGCAGCGCGCCCGAGGGGGTCGCGATCACCCCCAACGGGAACTATGCCTATGTGACTTGCAGCGGTGCCAGCACGGTGAAGGTCATCAAGACCTCTACTGGGACGGTGGTGAGCACGGTGACGGTCGGATTGTTCCCCTACGGGGTCGCCATAACGCCCAACGGCAGGGAAGCCTTCGTGGTCAACTCCGCCTCCGACACAGTAAGCATCATCAATACCTCCACCAACAAGGTGACGAAGACAGTGAAAGTCGGCAGAGAACCAGAGGCGGTCGCCATCTCCCCCAATGGGACCGACGCCTATGTGACCAACAACCCGAATACTCTGAGCATCATCAATATCTCCACCAACACGGTGGTGAAGACGGTGATAATCGCTGGAGGGCCACAGGCGGTCGCGATTGCTCCGAACGGGAAGGACGCCTATGTGGTCAGCTCATCCGGAATCGTGAGCGTCCTCAACACCGCTACCAACAAAGTGGTGAACACAGTGACGGTCGGTACTGCACCCAAGTGGATCGCCATTACTCCTGGCGGCCAGCAGGCGTACGTGACCAACGAGGGCTCTGATGATGTCAGTGTAATCGATACCTCCACCAACACGGTGGTGAAAACAGTGGGTGTTGGGAGCGTGCCGACCGGGATCGCCACCACCTGAGCCGAGTCTCTTAGTGAGAAAAAATGTGTGCCCCTTACAAAAAATGTGTGCCCCTTACGGGGAGTTCCTAACCCCTAACGACCGAAAGCCGGCTACGTCAATCCTCGCCAACCTGAGCGGCTTTCCGAACTGATCCGGGGTGTCTGCAAGGGGGTGACGAAGAAGCGGGACCAGGCATACTGGGTCGAAGCAGAGTCATGTCGAACTTTGGCCGATCTGGTTGCGCTGCTAGCCCGGCTTGGGGAACGTCCGTAGGGGTGACCCTAAACACCAATATGCCTGCCCCCGACCGGCACCATGGGGATTCCCCGTGAGTCTCCCGAGGCGTGGTTCACTCAACGTTCAGCCTGAACCATTTGCGTTGACGAGCTGATACGAGCCGAAGGCAATGGGCGTCACGGCCCACGCTCCATCACCTTGCGTTGCCACGATCACGCAGAGCGCCATGCATGGTTCGACTGAAGTCGTGTCGTAAGGCTTCGAGGATGCTGACCCACTGACGACAAATCTGGCCGAACCAGATCGATCAGTCCCAGTGAAGATGAACGGCTGCGCTGCAAGTTGTGGGCCACAGCCAAGGACGTTGGCGTCCTCAGCGTGGTCGCACTCGGACAGAAGTACCTTTCCGCTCTCACCGAACCCGCTCACCGATACATTGACACCCTGACCATCTTTGAGTTCGGTGCTGGGCGTCACCGTAACTTTAGGATCAGTGACTACCCCAGCGCTAGAAACGAAAGGAGGCGGACCACACGGCCACAAGGTGCCGAGAATGGTTGCATCGATCCCAGTTGTCGTGAGAACGATCTTGTAGCCACGAGTTTCCCCAGGGCGAAACATGTTCAACGACGAAGGGATGGAGGTGCCGCTCGCATCCGTTGCGACCGTACCGACCTCGTAACCACGGACCGTATTGTTCGCCCAGTCGATTGCGACCGGGCTCTTCGGAGGAAGTCCTTCGACCTTCACTCCCATGGTCACGTTGCCCTTGCTGGTCCGGTACTCGATTGTCCCATGAAGTGGCCGCTGGGCACAGAAATCTTCATCTTGACCGAATCCGCTCTCTACGGGGGTTGAAATGTGGGTATTGGGCGTCGTCGAGGAGGGGCTGGTAGTACCTCCACCACACGAGGCGGTCAGCACCGAACAGGCTACGAGCGTCAGTCCCGCTCTGATCCCATACCTGAGGTTGATCACGATCGAAGGCTAGCGAGACCCATTCCCAGCCACTCAGCCTTCTTGGGGGTGTCCCCGCTGCCGGCTAAGGGTCGATGGCTGCGGGCGGCTCTTGCGGGACCATGAGGTTGCCACCGTGCTGGTCTCGACTTGGAATCCGACCTTGGAGAGGGCTCGACCGAAGGTTTCTAGGTCGTCGAGGTTCCGCCCGTAGTCGATGATCTGGAGTGTCTCGCTGCACACCGTCAAGTCCCAGTGGTCTGGTCCCCGATCATCGACCCTGGCCGTGATCTTCTGGCGACTGACGGTTGGACCCCACCGGGTTCGTCCAATGAGCTTGGTCTTGTTGGCATCCCAGCAAACTCGCCTCACCCTGGGAACTGCGCCTAGGGTCGATGCCGTTGCGTCAGCCAGAGTCCCCGTGTCCGCTGACCTTCCAGGTCTGGACCCGGTCCATGACATTGCTATCGGCAGGGCGTCAGTGGTCCTGAAACCGAATGCGCCCTTCGTCGGGGACCCGGCCAAAGGCACCCCACCTATCCCACATCGCCGGGAGAGGGTCACACCCCGGCACGAGTGGGCCAATGATCGCGACGAGCGCAACTAAGCCTTGTGGAGGGTTTGCATGACCTTCCTGGAGTCGGGACCAGTACCGGTGATCTGGACACCGAGTGACGGCACGGTCCACTGAAGCGTGGCGGGCGAACCGAACCCCAGCTCGACCGCGATGCCATTGACGGTCACTGGCTTCTCCCCAGCTGGAACGGTCGTGCTGCTCGTCGTGGTGATCTGAGAGACCCTCACGACGCTGGCGGGGTACTGGAACGCAGCGCAGAAGCTGAGCATTTTCGGTAGCCCCAGGAGCAAAGTGCCTGGGGCGGGTGCATTCGGGCAGTTGGTGTCGTACTTCACCGCCCAACCACTCGGCACCGCTATTGCCGCCTTGCCGTAGGTGTATGTCTTCCAGCCAAGAGGTACTGCAGTTGTGCCGCTTGTCGAAGTTGTCCCCGAGTTCGCACTGTTCGATATGCACGAAGCACTTGTGACGACAACTACGACCAACGAGACCAACGTGATTGCACGCCGCCAGATGTTCATCGTTCCACTCCCGATACGGTCAACCATCCCGGCCCAAGGCCAAGCCCGACCCTTTCAGCAAATATGACGCAGGGGGGGGCCAGAAGGTTCGCGGGCGGCCTAGTAGTTGCCGACCCGGGGAGACTGAGGCTGACCCTAGACACCGGATATGCCCTGCGCTCGACCGGCTTGGGCTACTCAACGCCTGAGCGCAACATTCCTGGGACATCATCAGGACAGTTGGAAGCAGTTAGGCTTTTCGCATGCCAAGGCGAAACCTCGAAGAACTGTCCTGGGACGAGTGTTTCACACTGCTAGGACAAGAGACCGTCGGTCGCCTCGTATATGTGGATGATCTGGGACCAGCAGCAGTTCCGGTCAACTATGCCGTCGCTGGTCATGACATCGTCTTCCGTTCTGAAGATGGATCCAAGATACGCGAACTGCGGGAATACGATGCTGCCTTCGAGGTCGATCATATCGACCAAGCCAGACGTTCGGGGTGGAGCGTCCTCGTCCGTGGCACGAGTAAAGAGGTTGAATTCGAGGGCCTTCCCGAACTGCTGCGGCAGATTGACGGCGACGTGCCGACGCCCTGGAAGAAGGGCATCCACAAGATCTGGGTGGTCATCACACCAAGGACAGTTACTGGTCGGCGTTTGGCCGACTTCGCTTCTGAGGATTTCATTTAGAACCGAGCTCACCCTTGGCTCAGTTCCACCACTACCAAGCGTCCCCGATCGATGCTCCTATGGATTGTCAAGAGCGAAATGTGAGCGCGGGAGCGCTGCGAAGACCTCCCGAGCGACGTAGCGCTTGAGGCAGCGGATCGCCTCCTTCTTGGTCCGCCCTTCCTTCATCCTGCGTTCGATGTAGTGCTTGGTTCTCGGGTCGTTGACCATCCGGGTGAACACGATGTGCCAGAGGGCTGAGTTGGCTTGGCGGTCACCACCTCGATTGAGCCGGTGGCGTTCGTGCTTGCCGCTCGAGGCGTCGAGGGGCGAGACCCCGCAGAGCTTGGCAAACGTCGTCTCGCTCTTCAGCCGTTCGGGATTGTCACCGGCGGCCACCAAGATGGCCGAGGCCACGTCGATGCCCACCCCGTCGATGGCGTTGAGCTCTGGAGAGGTCTCGGCGACGAGGGTCTTCAACAGTCGGTCGATCTCCTTGACCTCTTCTTCGAGGGAGAGGGCCCGTCGTGCCAGGGTGCGCAAGGTGAGCTTGGTGACCGTCGCCACATCGGTCCGTCCGGTGTGGCGATAGGCGCTGGCCACGGTGAGGACCTTGTAGATGGAGAGGTCCCGCAGCTCGGCCCGGAGTTCCTCGGGGGCGGTCGAGATGAGGCTCCGCATCTGGTTGATGGCCTGGGTCCGAGAGCGCCTGGCTGAGGACCGGGCGACACGTAATACCCGCATGGCCTCGACGTTTCCGTCCCTGGTCTTGGCCGATCCGGTGGCGTCACCGCCTTGGGCGGCCCGGGCCGCGGCCACCGCGTCGTGGGGATCAGACTTTCCCGTGCGCCGGCGGCGCTGGCGGTTGGGCCGGTCCACCTCGACGACGAGGACCTGGTGGGAAAGCAGGTGCCGGGTGAGTCCCGCCCCGTAGCTGCCGGTCCCTTCGACGCCGATGAGCTCAACGGTCCCGAACTTCTCGAGCCAGCCCAGCAGGTCCTGGTAGCCGGCGGCTGTGGCCGGAAAGCTCTGGACGCCGAGTTGGGCTCCTCGTTCGTCGAGAGCAGCCGCCACGTGGGTGTCGAGGTGCGTGTCGACCCCTCCGGTGATGCGGCGCGCGATAGTGGTCATTGTCATCTGTTCCTTTCGCTTGGGGTGGGTGACACCACACCGCCGGAACGATGGACAGGACAGCGAAGGGCCTGTGCGGCAGGCTCCTATGAGGTCACTCCGTCCGACCGGTTGGTGTCGATGAGTGTCCGAGCCAGGCCGACGAATCGTTTTCAGGACAGTCCGAAAGGACGTCAGCCGGTATCAGATGGAGTCAGACCTGGCTCGGGCATTCACCCACACGCTGACCAGCTCTCGATCCGGAGTGGTGGACCGTCAGATCCTCGCTGCCGGGTCGGTAGGTTACCCGAAATGATGAAGAGACGCTCGGCGAGACCTAGTCTCCTGGCAACCCACGTGGAGGGAGACAAACATGGCTGAAAGCGTTTACAAGGTCATCGAACTTGTCGGCACTAGTGAGGAATCCTGGGAGAAGGCTGCAAGCGCAGCCGTAGAGCAGGCGTCTGGATCGCTTCGTGACCTTCGTATTGCCGAAGTGGTCGAACTCGATCTCCAGATCGAGGACGGCATGGTCAAGACCTACCGAGCCAAGGTCAAGGTGTCCTTCAAGTTGCGACCTCGGCCATGACGACAGGTTTCTGTCTCTTCTGATCGCAAGCGTCGTGGTAGCTGAGAAACCCCAAAACAGCGTTTGCGGCAAGCCCATGGAGAGCTATCCCACAACAATGACACTGTGCTGAGGGTCCACCGCTTGAAGGTCGACCCTCAATAAGTTCGAGAGCACAGTCAAGGGAACGGCACGCCCCGTCTCGAAATGAGGGTGATTGGCCCGAGTTGCTGGAACAGCTCGGGCCGCCGTCACTCCGATCCGGAACGGCCGTGCCATCCCTCACCAGTTAACGAGAGAAGGGATGGCCATGACCATCGTAGAAGGCGCGCGCACTGTCACCGGGGGTGTTGACACCCATCTCGACGGAGGTTTGGCCAAGACGCGAACCGGGTAGGTGTTCCTGCGTCTCCCCGGACCGGGTGGGGAATCGGCCCCCCGCCTCCCTGATTCCCGGTCTGGGGGCGCTTCTCGTGAGAACCGGACCCCGGGCCCGCGCTGAGTGCGGCGAGTGCTTCGGGATCGGGACGCAGGGGCCGCGTCGTGCCAGCCGATGGGGAAGGGTGACCCCGTCGGCAGGCAGAGCGTGTCCCGGCGGGCGGGAGCCCCTGCGATGCCGGGGCGTCGACGAACCACTGCGGGTCCGGCCACGGTGCTCCGCGTGAAGATCAGACGGGCGGTCCAATGGGGTCCTGCCCGACAGCACGAGTGTCAGCACCAGCACGCGTCGGTCTGGGTCGGTGCGTCGGCCGGCGGCTGCGTGGCAGGTTCGGGACCGATAGGTTTCTCTTGTGAGAAGAGATCGCCGGCCCGCCAGGCGCTACGACCGACAGTTGGCCGTCGTGACGGGAGCTTCGTCGGGCATCGGGCATGCAGTGGCACTGACCCTCGCCGACCGGGGCGCGTCGGTCGTCGGCCTGGCCCGCCGCCGTTCGCTGCTCGCCGACATCGGCGCGGAGCTTTCTCGACGCTCGCCGGGCAGTGCGACCGAGGTCTGCGACGTCAGCGACGCAGAGGAGGTCCGGGAAACGCTCGGCCGCCTGGAGGAGCAGCGTGGATCGATCGACATCTTGATCAACAACGCAGGGGTGGATCTCATGCTGCCGGTGCCGGGCGGAGACGACGCCACGGTGCGCCGGGTCTTCGACGTGAATTTCTTCGGCACGGTCGCCGGAACGCTGGCGGTGCTGCCGGGCATGGTCGAGAGGGGGTCCGGTATCATCGTGAACGTCTCCTCGGACTCGGCCCGCGCTCCGGAGCCCCGGCAAGGTGCCTACGCCGCGTCCAAGGCGGCCGTTTCGGCGTTCACCGAGTCGGTGGCACATGAGGTCGCACCACGTGGCGTGTCGGTCCACGTCCTCTACCCGGGCTGGGTCCCGACGGCCATGGGCCTGTCGGGCAACGAGGACGGCGGGTCGCTCCCTCCGCGGTTGGTGCGGCGGACCGCGGACCAGGTGGCTGCGCTGGTGGTCGACCGCATGGGCGGTCCGAGGATCGACATCAACGCGGCCTGGTTGCCGTTGCTCGCACCCATGGCGCGGACCCTGGCGCCCGTCGCGTACCAGAAGGCCATGCGCCGTCTCGCCACCACCGGTTAGTCGGGTACCGTCGGATCTCGGAGGCCTCCTCGGATCCGGGTGGCGCCGACCCGGCGTGGTCTGCGGGCAGCCGTCGGGGTAGCCTGCGGTGCGGCAGAGATCTCGTCGGTACCGGCCCTGTCGGCGACCTCCTGTACGACGGGCCCTCGGAACGAAGAACCGGACATGGTAAGAGGCGAAGGCACCACGGTGGCCAAGGGTGTGACCCCCGAGGAAGCGTTCGACTTCGTGCTCGATCCGGCGCAGTACACCAAGGCTGATACGAAGATGGTCTGGGTGACCAAGCTGGCCGACACCCCCGACGGCATGGTGGCACGTGAGGATGGCAAGTTCCTCGGTCGATTGCCCGGATCGGTCGTCACCCGATACCGGTGGGAACGACCCCGGATGATCGACGTAACCCTGGAACACGGCGTCCCCCGGAGTCTCCACGCCTGGTTCGAGATCGACGCCGTGGACGGTGGGACCAGGATCCGTCATGTCGAGGAGCTCGATCTCGGACACGGCCCACTCGGCTGGCTGCACGATCTGGTGGCAGGCCAGTGGTTCGCCCGCTCGGTCGACAGTGAGGTGGCGGAGATCGGCCGGCTCCTCGAAGCCGGTGAGCGCGGCCGGGGTCCGGGCGCCGACTGAGGTCGTCGCCACCGGATCGGCGTCCGGTTGCACGCTCACGCGTGTGTCGACGGTTGACCACGGGACCCCGGATCAGTAGACGAACCGGTACGCGGTACAGGGTTCGTCCCGTATGAGAGGAACGATGAAATGGAGCTCATGGCGGCGATCAGGGAGCTGCTGGCATGGGTGCCTGCAGCTCCCTGATCGAGAGCTTCACGGCGCCGATCGGCGGGCCCTTTGGGTCAGCCGCCCTGCTGGGTGGGCCGACGATCCGGAGCGGAAGATGCTCGAAGGAGGGCGGCAAGCAACTCGGCTTGGGAATGAACCCCGACTTTCCGATAGATGGCGACCAGGTGATTTCGAACAGTGCTCGGACTCAGATACATCGATTTGGCAATTTCCGGCACTCGTTCGCCCCAGATCAGTCGGGCGACGATCTCGGTCTGACGCGCTGACAGCTCGTTCCCCATGGGCAGGGCCTTCAGAGATGGAAGAGCATCGAGGTGGTTGCGTGCGTGCACATCCTCAGCGCAATGACGGGCCTGTGCCACGACCTCTGATCCGGAAAGAGTACCTTTGGCCGGCACCGCGCTGATCACGATGCCGAGTCTGGGAGGGTCGTGTTCGCACATGCGGTTGATCAAGCAGTACCGCTCCTCCCAACCGTCCTGACCGACTCGCATCCGAGTGAGCACCGTGACAGCGACATGATCGACTGAGGTTCTCGTCAGCGCGGCCAAGAAGTCAGTGATGGACGAGGGATGGATGAGTCCCATGAGCGGAAAACCACGAAGTTCGGATCCCTTGACGCCGAGGAGCTCGGCATCGGTACTCATGTACTCGATCCGCCAGTCGTGATCTGTTATCGCCAGAACGATGTCTGGCATTCTGGTCGTCAGGTCGACGGCGTCGGTGTGCTCCAGCCCCGGGAGCAGGATCCACAACCCGTAGATCTGGTTCGGACCGTCTATCCGCCGACCTGAGATACTGACAGTCAGCACCTCCCCGTCGGGTTTGACGATCCGTCGGCGGACCTGGTATCCGTCGATCGCCTTGTCCGCCAAGGCCGCATACGCGACTCGAGCCGCATCGCGATCGGCAGGATCGATGTGGGGCAGGACATCGTCACCGATGAGGTCCCTGACCGGCGCGCCGAAGGTCTGCGCCGCCAATTCGTTGACCGCGACCAAGGTTCGAGTCCGGAGCTCCGTCAGGATTGCGGGGACCGGTAGCCCTTCGAGTGAAGTGACGATTTCGTCGAGTTCCTCCACGGGCATACTGCCTCCGCTGTTTTCGGTTGGATTCGTGCAAGGTGTCAGGTCAGGTTCTCGTCCCGATCCTTCGTCCGGAGGTCTCAGAAGCCGCTGCGAGGGAGCTTAGAGGACTGTCGGTCGATGACAACACGTGGTGCGATCCCCCCAGCTCGCACGGCAGAGGGCTCAGCAATGAACACAGCAGCCTGAACCGTGACGACAGAGGGTTAGACGATGACAACGGCCCGAACAGTGACAACAGCAGCCCAAACAATGACAGTTGCCTAGGGGTCCGTGATGCGTGCCTAGACCATCGAGCGGACAACCCGGGTACCGTCGTTTTCGGTGGTCCGTGGGTCCACGACGCAACGTGGCGTCCGTTATCCGACGTTCCCTGCGACCGGGAGTCACCCCATATCGGTGACCCGACAAGTCGAGAGGACAGATGCAAAAGCGCAGACGAGCTCCCCGGGTTACAACGACTGCATGGGTCGGCCGTTATTCGATCGAAGCCGACCCTGGATCAGGGTGGGAGGAGTGCATGGTCATCGACATCTCGATCCTTGGCCTCGGCCTGGAGCTCTTCGGCCCGGCGACAGAGGACATGATCGGAAATCGTCTCGTCGTGCACGTGGGGGCGCCTGCCGGCGAATCAGTGAGTCTGCGTCTCGTCGGCCAGGTCAAGAACGTGAATCCGGGTGTGCTGGGCGGCACCCGGGCCGGACTGGAGTTCACCGACCTCTCTGAGACCGAGCAGGAGATCTTGAAGGCGATGGAACTGCTCAAAGTGGCATGGTAGGTCTCCGGCCTGCACCATGGTTTCTCCCAGCTTCCTTGCCGCAGCGATCGGGAAGTTGCTGGTGGGCGCTGCAGTTTGCAGAAGTCATTTGTTCTCGGTAGGTTCGACCTCTGCCAATTGCATGTCGGGACGGTGGACGGCGGCGGTCGTTGCTTAGGTCGGCTCATGGAACGCTTCCGGGATGAACTGTCATGTCCCCACTGTGCAATGGGGGACACACCGATCCTCATCGTGCGTGGTGCCGGTGTCGTCGACGGCGACGTGGCCTTGCAGTGTCGGCACTGCGATCACGAATGGACCAGCGAGCAGCTGCACGATCGACGGGCCTCGTAGCATTCGCGCGACACGGGCGCGATCGCGGTGCAGAACCAACCCAGCTGTGGGCCGCCGGCGCGAACGCTCGGGACTGTCCTTGCCGACGTACACTGCCACCTGTGGAGATTCCGATCGCCTGCGGTCTGGAGCCGAGCAAGGCCAGCTCACAGGTGGGTGAGTGGGACGAGTTGCTCGCCCGAGTCGCGGATGGACATGAGCGAGTCTCATCGACTCGTCTCGAAATCGGTCTGGTCCCCGGAACCGACGTGGGGCCCATTGTGAGCCTCGCTCAGCGTGAGGCGGCGTGCTGCCCGTTCCTGTCCTTCACGATCGGGATCCGGGCAGATCGCCTCGTTCTCGCTGTCGACGTCCCGGATGAAGCCACCGAATTCCTCGATCAGGTCGTCGTCGACACGGACCGGTAGAACCTCCGACTACGCGTGGAGCATCTTCCACCACCAGCCGGGATCGGGCAGGCGGTGGACCAGCCGTACCGGCACGGTTTCCGCCTGGGGTCCCAATGTGAACCGGACCGCGCCCGCCGGCCCGCCGCCGGTGTTCCCCCCAGACGTGCCGGCGGGTGCCATGGCGGCGACCATCCGCTGGCCCGGGACAGCGAGCAACCGCGCGCCGCGCTCGGCCACGACCGGAACCATCTCGCGGTTCCCTCCCCACTCCGTGCTCGCCGTGGCCACGGTCTGCCCGGCGGTCACGAGGGGCACCTGCACGATGGACGCCTTCGCGGTGTCGAGCAGGTGGTCGACGATCGGTTCGGTGTAGAGGAGTGGGTACTGCGCTTCGATGGGGCTGTAGGGAGCAGTCGGCGTGGTGGTCGTCGGGGGTGCCCCCGGTGCGCCCGGGGTCGGCGGGACCGCCGGCGGGCCGGGTTCCCGTTGCCCGAGCGCCGAGGCCAGCACCAGGACCGATCGCCCGTCGACGATCCTGAACCCGGCCAGGACCATGCAGCCCGAGGCCTGGGCGGTGTAGCCGGACTTCACCCCCACGATCCCGTCCGTGCCGATCTTGGTGACGATGTTGGGTGCGGCACCCACCCCGGGCAAGTTCACCACGGGCATCCCGGCCACGCTGGCGAATGTCGGGATTGCCATTCCCGCCGCCGCGATACGGAGGGTGTCGGCCGCCGTCGACACCGACCGGGGGTCGAAACCGCTGGCGTCCGCGTAGTGGGAGTGCTCGGCCCCGAGCGAGGCGGCCAGGGCATTCATCTTGGCCAAGAAGGCCTGCTGCGAGCCCGCGTCCCAGACCGCCAGCGTGTAGGCCGCGTCGTCGGCAGACAGGACCAGGAGCGCCTCGAGCAGCTGGAGCTCGGTGAGCGTCTCCCCGGCCAGCAACGGGATGTTGGTCTCGTCGTTGGCCAGGTTCACGCCGAACTGGGCGGCCTCGTCCGGCGTGATGGTGACGGTGGGACCGCTGCTGCCGGGAGCGACCGGGTGGTCACGCAGAACCACCACCGCGGTGGTCATCTTGGTCAGGGAGGCGATGGGCACGGGGTGTTCGGGTCCTGACTGCACGGCGTAGCCCAGGTCCGGGATGGCCACCGCCCCCTGACCGGCTGCGGGCCAGGGGGCGACCGGGGCAGCTCCTGGGACCACCGAGGGGACCACCGAGGCGGCGAGCCGACCGGCGGCAACGGTGGGCTGTGGAAGGCGACGGTCGATCCGATGGACCGCCACCAGGCTGGCCGATGCCACGACGACGAGCAGCAGGACCACCGACGCCCAGACCATTGTTCGGTGGTGACGTCGTCGCCGGGCCCGTCGCCGCGCGAGAGGTGGTGGACCGCCGGAGGCGGGGGAGACCAGGTCGTCGAGGGAGGGCACCGGAACGGCTGCGATCGGTACCGCGCTGGTCCCGCGTCCCGGTCCCGTCGCCCCGGGAGCCGAAGGGCCGTGCTGGTCCGGCCGGTCGGGACCGGTACTGCCGGACTCCCAGTCGCTCACGCAGCCTCCGGATCCTCGGGTCTCCTCCCCATCCCGGGGCAAACCCCTACGCTATTCCCCGCGAGGTCGCGTTCACGTGCATTCGGATCCTCGATCCCCGGGAAGATGAGACGGGGAGGTGGGTTCGGCGGTCACCCCGTCGAACGGCTCGCCCGGGCGTGCCGGACCGACAACCGACCCCGGATGGGCAGCTCCGGCGCAGCGCGCCAGCAGTTGACGGGAGATGGCTTCGCAAGGTGTGTGTCGGCAGATCGAAACGTCGTCGGCCAGAATGGGTCCCATGGAAGTGCACGCGGCGCGGCCGGCAGAGGTCGACGCGGTGGCGTCCACGATCGCAGGGGCGTTCTACGGGGACCCGGTGTGGAGCTGGGCGCTACCCGATCCGGATCGGCGCCTCTCGCAGCTCCGGGCGCTCTGGCGGCTCTGCGTGCTCGGTGCCATCGGTCACCGGTGGGTGTTGACCACCGCAGGGTGCGAAGCGGCTGCAGTCTGGATTCCACCCGGATGCGACGAGCTCGTCGAACCCTACGCCTCCCGCCTCGACCCGCTGCTCGACGAACTCCTCGGGTCGGGGGCGGGCCTCGTGCGCGAGGTCCTGAGACGATTCGATGCGTCGCACCCCCGCAAGGCCGACTGCTTCTACCTGAGCCTGTTCGGGACCCACCCGGACCATCGGGGGAAGGGCATCGGCATGGGGCTTCTTTCCGACGGTCTGTCCAGGATCGATCAGGTGCAGGTGCCGGCCTACCTCGAATCGAGCAACCCCGCCAACCTCGCCCGATACCGATCGGTCGGCTTCCGGACCGTCGGTCAGTTCGCCGTCCCCGATGGCGGTCCGGTGGTGACGACGATGTGGCGGGAGCCCCGGTCCGATCCGACGCCGCCGGCTGGCGACGTCGTGCACCGGTGAAGGTGTTCTGGACACGCGGTGGCGTGCCGGCCGAGTTCTCGTCGGTTCCCCGGCGGATCGCCAGGATGGCAGATCAGCGGGATCAGCGGCATTCCACCGTCGACGATCCGGCTGCTGCCGATGTGATCCTGTTTCCCGACTGCCATCTCCTGCAGCGCGATTCGGGTCTCCACTCGTTCCTGTCGACTCGCGTTGCGCGTGAGCACCCGGGCAAGCTGGCCGTCTACAACGAACGGGACAGTCCGTGGTGTCGTCTTCCGGGGCTCTACGTCAGCATGCCGGCCGGTACGTTCAGACCCCAGTGGCAGATCGCCGCCGCGTACAACCTGAGCGGTGAGATCTCCTCACTTCTTGAGGACCCTCGGACGCCGCCCGACGCCGACCTGTTGTTCAGCTTCGTCGGGGGCCTGACCCACAGGTGCCGTAAGCAGATCTTCTCCCTTGCGTCCCGGCGGGCGCACGTCGAATGCACCGACGGATTCAACTTCTTCGACCCGGGCTCCGAGCGGTACCACGAACGCCGGCGACAGTTCGCCGAGACGGTGTTCAGGTCCAAATTCGTCCTCTGCCCGAGAGGTGCAGGGACCTCCTCGATCCGCCTGTACGAGACGCTCGCCGCCGGTCGCGTCCCGGTGGTCCTCTCCGACCGATGGGTCCCTCCGGTCGGCCCGGACTGGGAGAAATTCTCCATCCGGTGGCCCCAGTCGTCGGTGCCGGCGCTCCCGGAGATGCTCGAGAGGATGGAGCCGCGTGCAGAGGAGATGGGTCGGCTTGCGCGCCGAGCCCACGACGAGTGGTTTGCCCCGGACGTCGTCCTCACCCGCCAGTTCGACCAGCTCGAAGCGCTGATCGCCAGTCATGCCTTCTCCACGTTCCCGGCCCACGGCGATACCAGGTCACACGTGTACTGGTGGTGTGGCGCCATCCAGCGTCGTGTGAAGTACCGCTACGAGCAGCTGAAAGGGACGATCGCCCGCCCGGACTCTCGTGAAGAGGACGCACAGCCGCCGGACGTGGGGTGAGCCCGCCATCCGAGACCCGTCTGTGGGGCACCCTCGGTGAGGCGGCCCGGTGGGCTCGGAACAACCCCTCAACCCGGTCCGATGATCACCGTCGGTTCGATCCGGATGGTGGTCCGGAGTGAGTTCGAGACGTAGCACTCGCGGTGGGCGATCTCGACCAGGTGCAGGATGCGCTCCTCGGAGGGTCCCGGTGCGACCGAGATCCTCGGATGGAGGGTGATCTCGGTCAGCCGGAGCGGCGGCTCGCCTTCGGGCATCATCCCCTCTGCTTCGTCCTGGTAGGAGCGGACGTCCACCCGGGCCCGGGAGGCGACCGCCAGGAAGCTCAACAGCTGGCACGAGGCGACCGCGGCGACGACCAGCTGTTCGGGATTGAGCAGGCCCGCGTCCCCCCTGAACGCGGGGTCGGCGGAGAGTCGCAGGGGGGTCGTGTCGGGTGACGTGCGGACCTCGTGTCCCCGGTCGTAGACCTCGTAGCCGCCTCCGGTCGAACCGGACCACCGGCAGGAGAGTGCGTACCGGTGCACACCCGGGTCACGCTCCGGTGGAACCATCCGGGGAAGGGTACCGGCACGGGTACCATCTGCTCCGTGCGACCATTGCATGACCTGGACGCCTATCTCGCTCGCATCGGGCTCGACGCACCGGCGGGCCTGGACGAGGTCCACCGGCGCCACGTGCTCTCGATTCCCTTCGAGAATTTCGAGTCGTTCTCCGGCCGTCCGGTCCACCTGCAGACCGCTCGTCTGGAAGACAAGATGGTCGCCCGCGATCGGGGCGGGTACTGCTTCGAGCACAACCTGCTCCTCGCGGCCGCGCTCACCTCGCTGGGGATCGACGACGTCTCACCGATGCTGGCCCGGGTCCGCATGGGTCCGGACGGAAGCCCGCGACCGCTCAACCACCTGTTGCTGGAGGTGGTGGACGGCGGGACACAGTGGATCGCCGACGTCGGGTTCGGCGGAGGTGGGCTGCTCGACCCGGTGCCCTTCGAGGTTGGGGTCGAGGTCGAGCAGTCGGGATGGCGGTACCGGCTGGTCGAGGACGGGCCCGAAGTGGTCCTCCAGACGTTCCAGGACGACGCATGGGCCGACATGTACGGGTTCGTGCCCGAACCGGCCCAAGCGATCGACATCGAGGTCAGCAACTGGTTCACCGCGACCCACCCGGACTCGCCGTTCGTGAAGGGGATCCACTCGGGGGCGCGGTACGTCGACCGGTGTCTCTCCGTATTCGTCCACGACGAGGTGATCCTGGTCGAGCGGCCGGCCGGTGGGGAATCGACGTCGACCGAGGTCGCGCTCGGCGCGCTGCCCGATCTTCTCGCATCCCGTTTCCACCTGCCGGGGGTGCGCGTCGACCCGGCGGGACGGCTCGACATCACCGGGCCACGCTGAGACACGTCGGCCCGCCCGCGGGTCGGTCAGCCGTAGGACAGCGCCAGGGTGGCGGAGAGCGTCCCGTTGGGAGAATACGTCCCGACCGCTTTGCAGGAGACGGTCGAGGGGCAGGAGATCCCGTTGAGATAGTCGTACGTGGTCCCACGGTTCGGGCTCGAGAGGATCGACCACCTCGATCCGTTCCAGGACTCGATGAGGGTCACCCACGTCGAGTTGCTGTTCGCCCAGACCCCGACCGCCTGGCAGCTGACGGCCGAGATACACGAGACCCCGTTGAGCTGGTCCCCGTAGAAGGTCATCCGCGGATTGGGGGTGCTCACGACCGACCACGCAGTCCCGTTCCAGGACTCGACCAGGGTCAGCCCGGCATTGCTCTGGCCGGAGTGGTTCGGGCGGTAGTAGACGCCGACCGCCTTGCACGAGATCGGCGAAACACACGAGACGCCGTCGAGGAAACTGCCCCCCGTCCCGACGTTCGGGCCGAGGTGCCCCGTCCACTTCGAGCCGTTCCAGGACTCCGTGAACGATCTGGGTATTGCGGTCTCGTTGCCGTACCGGCCGACCGCCTCACACGAGGTGGACGACACACAGGAGACGGCGTTGAGCCAGTTGGCCCGGGTCCCGAAGGCCGCGACGGCTGTCCACTGGGCGCCGTCCCACGATTCGAAGAGCGACTGCTTGAGGCCGCTCGAGTCGGAGTACGAGCCGACCGCCTCGCACGACGTCGCCGAGATGCACGAGACGCCGGTGAGCTGGTCGTCCGATCCGCTGTTGGGGCTGATGACGATCGACCAGGTCGTGCCGTTCCATGTCTCGACGAGGGTCTGGACGAGAGCGGCCCGGGTGTACGATCCCACCGCGACGCAGAAGACGGCAGAGACGCAGGACACACCCTGGAGGTAGGTGTTGGCGGCCTGCTTGTTTGGGCTCTTGACGACGGTCCAGCCCGTCCCGTTCCACGACTCGACGAGGCTCCTCCAGGTCGAGTTGCTGACGTAGTCACCGACCGTGATGCAGGACATGACCGAGACACAGGACACGCCGTTGAGGCCGTCGATGCCGGGGCTCCGGGTGACCGTCCAGGTGGGGGCCGCCGCGGCCGGGAGGTCCGGAAGCGCGACCGCCGCACCGGAGATCACCGTGGCGACGAGCAGCGCTCCGGCAATGCGTCGTCCAACTCTGGTTCCGGTCATCGTTTCGCCCCCCTCCGGGCCCTCCGCGTCCATCGACACCGGACGACGTCCTGCCCGTCAGCACGCTGCGTGGTCGGAAGCGATCTGCGCCGACGGCCTGCTCGACCGCCGGAGCCGACCATCCTCGGACCCGACCACACTGCGTCGCCGATCCTACTCCCCGGTCCGCCACGTACGGCAATCCCACCCCAGCCCGGTCACGGTGGCCGGGACTACCGTTGGGAGCGTGGTGAGCAGCAAGCGGGAGCGTCCCGCCCTGGTGGTGGGTGGGACCTCGGGCATCGGCGAGGCGCTCACCGGGCGCTACCGCGACCAGGGCGTCACCGTGGTCACCTGGGACATCGCGCGCACCCCCGACGTACTCTGCGACATCACCGATCCTGCCCAGGTGGCCGCGGCAGCGGGGGAGACCCTCGAGCGGTACGGCGTCCCCCGTGACGTGACGGTGACCTCCGGGATCGGGCACGCCGGCGATCTGCGGACGATCGGCCCGGAGGAATTCGACCGGGTGCTCGCGGTCAACACGAGGGGGCCGCTGCTGGTCATGCGAGCCGTCGCCGACGCCATGGCTGCCGGGTCCGTCGGAGGGTCCATCGTCGTGACCTCGAGCATCAGCGGACAGGTCGTCGATCGGGGCATGGGCGCGTACTGCGCATCGAAGGCAGCGCTCGACATGGTGGTCCGGGTCGCCGCCCTCGAATGGGCGCCGCTCGGGATCCGGGTCAACGCGGTGCGCCCCGGGGTGACCCGCACACCGATGCTCGGGACGGCACCGGTCGACAGTGGCTGGCTCGAGGCGGTGCGTCAGCGGACCGCCCTCGGCCGTCTCGGCGAAGCCTCCGACATCGCCGAGGCGATCGACGGACTCCACGCGATGACCTGGGTGACCGGCGAGATCGTCACCTGCGACGGTGGCCTCTCCCTGCACAGCCCCATCGACGCGTTCGGCGAGGTGCCGCCCCGCCGGGGGCGGGCGGTGACCGGTGAGCACCGGTGACCACCGCGACCCAGCCGGCTGCCAGGGACGCCTCGGGGCCCGCCCGCCCACCCGTCCGCACCCGCCGCCCGACGGTGGCCGTCCTCGGCGCTGGGGCCGGCGGTATCGCCATGGGAGTGGCGTTGACCCGCGCGGGTTACGACTACACGATCTACGAGAAGTCCGACGGGCCCGGCGGGACATGGCGCGACAACACCTATCCCGAGCGCGGCATGCGACGTCCCCTCCCACTTCTATTCCTTCTCCTTCGCGCCCAATCCGTGGTGGAGCCGCACCTATGCGACCCAGCCGGAGATCCTCTCCTACCTCGAGCGCTGCACCGATCAGTTCGGGGTCCGCTCCCACCTGCGGACCGGAACCGTCATCCGCGAGGCGCGTTGGTGCGAGCACGACCAGCAGTGGTCGCTGACCGCGGCTTCCGGCGAGATCTTCCGCGCGGACGTCCTGGTGAGCGGGTTGGGAATGCTCAACGTGCCCTCGGTGCCCGACATCCCGGGTGCCGACCGATTCGGCGGGCGGGCCTTCCACTCGTCGCGTTGGGACCACGGCAGGCCCCTGACCGGCGAGCGGGTCGCGTCGATCGGAACCGGGGCGAGTGCCGTCCAGTACGTGCCGGCGATCGCCGGTGAGACCGCCCACCTCACCGTGTTCCAGCGCACGCCCATCTGGATCACCCCGCGGATCGAGGCGCCCTACACGGCCGAGGAGCAGCGCCGGTTCGCCCGGCGGCCGTTCGCCCTGCGCCTGCAGCGGGCGAAGATCTGGTGGACCTACGAGCGGGCGCAATTCGGGGCCGGCTCGGAGGGCATCCGGCTCCAGACCGAACTGGCGCGCTCCTACCTGGAGCGCAAGGTCGAGGACCCCGATCTGCGGGCGGTCCTCACCCCCGACTATCCGGTCGGGTGCAAGCGTCCGCTGATGTCGCGGGAGTGGTACCCGACCCTGACCAGACCTGACGTACGCCTGGTGACCGAACCGATCCGCGAGATCACCGAGCGCGGGATCCGGACCGCAGACGGCGAGGAGCACCTGGTCGACACCATCATCTACGGGACCGGGTTCCGGGCGAGCGAGTACCTCCGGTCGGTCGACATCTTCGGCCGGGAGGGACGGTGCCTCCAGGAGCAGTGGCGCGACGGCGCCGAGGCCTACCTGGGCATCACGGTGCCCGGATTCCCCAATCTCTTCCTCCTCTACGGCCCGAACACCAACGGGACGACCTCGGTCATGTTCATGCACGAGGCACAGGTGCACTACGTGATGAGGGCCCTTCGGTGGATCAGCCGTCGGGGAGGAGGATCCGTCGAGGTCCGCGACGCGGTCTCGGCGCGCTACAACCGCGGCGTCCAGGCTGCGCTCGAGGGGACCGTCTGGACCGCCGGGTGCACCAACTACTTCCGGGCACCGAGCGGAAAGCTGGTGACCCAACTGCCCGTGAAGGGCACCCGGTACTGGCTCCGGACCCGGGTGTTCGACCGCTGGAGCTACCGATGGCGGCGACCCGGGCCGTCCGAGACGGACCGATCGCGCGGGTGACCCGCAGGACCATCGAGCGGGGGCGGTAGGCTCGACCGGTCCGCGGCGTACGACGGGAGGAGCACGTGGGGGTCGTCGGTCTGGCCAATCTGGCGGTCAAGGTCGCCGATCTCGACGCCGCCTGCGCGTTCTACGAGGGTGCAGGGTTCGACGTGCGCGACCGCATGCAGTGGGCGAACGGGGAGCGGGCCGACGTCCACCTCGGTCCGGTCATGATCACGCTGTTCACCCGCGCGATCTACGAGGACGTGGTGGCGCTGCCCGCTGAGGGCTTCCTCCATCCCGCCCTGTTCACCGACGACCTCGACGCCGAGCTCGAAGGCCACCAGGTCCTCTGGGGACCCGAGGTGGTCGAGGGGACGTTCGGCAGGCGGCGCATCGCGTTCGTCCAGGCTCCCGGCGGCATCCGTCTCGAGTTCATGGAACAGCTCCCGGACGCCGACCCGGCATGAGTGCCACCATCCGGGTGGCCATCCCTCTCTTCCCGCGCTTCACCGCGCTCGATGCGATCGGACCCTACGAGGTCCTCCAGCGGATCCCGTCCGTCGACGTCGTCTTCGTCGCGCACCGTCGCGGGGAGGTCCGCAGCGATAGCGGCATGCTCGGACTGGTCGCCGACGCCGCCTTCCCCGACCTGGCCGCCCCCGACGTGGTGGTCTTCCCCGGGGGGATCGGCACCCGTGCACTCACCGCCGACGACAGGGTCCTCGAGTGGGTGCGCCGTGCCCATTCGACGTCCCGGTTCACCACCTCGGTCTGCACCGGCTCGCTGGTGCTCGCGGCGGCGGGCCTGCTCGAGGGCCTCACGGCCACCACCCACTGGGCGTGCATGGCAGAGCTCGGCGCATTGGGCGCCGTCCCGACCTCCGAGCGGGTCGTCGAGCACCTCGACCGGCGGATCGTCACCGCTGCCGGCGTCTCCAGCGGCATCGACATGGCGTTGCGCCTGGTGGAGCTGTTGGTCGACAGGACCGCCGCCGAGGCCTCGCAGCTGATGATCGAGTACGACCCGGACCCACCGTTCGACAGCGGGTCGCCGGCGGCGGCGGGCCGGGAAGTCCACGAGCGGGTGGTCGAGTACTCGCGCCGGAGACCGTGACCTCGCGCCCGTGATCGGGCGAGGGGGCAGCGCGGGCGCACCGCACAACTCTCCTGGTCGCAGGTCAAGTCTGGACCCCGACCTTCTGCAAGCGGGCCCCCGTCGGTATACTCACGAGGAGCGCAACGCAAGCCGTCCGTCATCGGACGGGGGCGCCCTCGGCGGGGGCGAGCCGGGATGCGGGCGACCGGGTGCGAAGGGGCTTCGTCGATGAAGCAGTGGGCGCAAGTGATGCGGCAGTGGTTCCTCTGGCTGCTCGGAGACGAACCGCTCCCCGGCAAGGGAACCCGTGCCGTGCTGGCCGGGACCCTCGGCGCACTGGTCATCCTCGTGGCCGGCGGCGTCGCGCTCATGCCGAGCTCGGCGACCCCGGCCCGGCATTTGGGCGGTCGGTCGGCAGGGTCGCAGCTGCCGGCTCTCGCAAACACGACCACCACCACGTCGACTCCCTCGTTCTCCTCGCCGACGACCGCACCCAGGTCGGCGGCGGCCCGCGCCCGGGCGCGCACCCACCGGCCGGGCACGACCGCGAGAACCAGGCATCCGACCAGGACGGCCAGGCGATCCCGCGGGACGACGACCACGACGACGACCGCGTCGTCGGGCCTCGCCGCGCCGCTGAGCGGTTCGGCGAACAGAAACTCCCTCGGGTACTCCGCGTCCGCTGCGACCGGCGCCGGTGCGACCGGCACCGGTGCCAGCGCGTCCGGTGGGACCGGGACAGCCGCGGCCGGGACACGCGGAGCAGCGGCGGGGGCGCTGGCAGCCGCCAGCGCCCAGATCGGCCGCCGCGACGGCGCTCCGGTCTCCCCTCCGGTCCCGGCTGTCCCACTCGCGGCGCCGTTGGCGACCAACGCCTCGACGGGTGTCGACTCGTCGCTGGTGGCCTGGAAGGCGCCGAACCGTCCCGCGGTCATCGGGTACGACGTCTTCGTCGGGACCGCACCCGATCGGGAGTGGCCGGTGCCGGCCAACGGATCCGTCCCGGTGACGGGCCGCTCGTACCTGGTGACCGGCCTCACCCCCGGCCAGACCTTCTACTTCACCGTGCAGGCCGTGGGAATCGTCACACACTCGCCGCCCTCGAACGAGGTATCGGCCACCCCGATCGGCGCCTTCCAGCCGGTCGGCTCGCTCCCCGGGCCGGTGGTGGGCGCGGCCGCGACCCCGGGCGGCACCGGGTACTGGTTGGTGACGAGCTCGGGGGCTGTCTCCGCGCACGGCGCCGCCGTGGACTACGGGAGCCCGGTCTCACTCGATCTGGCCGCCCCCGTCATCGCCATCGTGGCCACCGCCGACGGTATGGGCTACTGGGAGGTCGCGGCCGACGGCGGCGTCTTCGCCTACGGCGACGCCCGCTACGAGGGGTCGGTGGCCGGCCTCCGGATCAACGCCCCCATCGTGGGCCTTGCCCCGACCGCCGACGGCAAGGGCTACTGGGAACTGGCAGCCGACGGCGGCGTGTTCGCCCTCGGGGATGCGCCCTTCCTCGGCTCACTGGCCGGAACGCCGACCCCCTCGGTGCAGGTCCCGCTCACCGCGCTGCTCGGCCTTCCGGTGATGACCGCGGGATCGGCGGCGGGCACGCTCGCACCCGATCCCGCTACGGAGGTGCCGGCGGTCGGGATCGTGGGTGATCCGGCGACCGACGGCTACTGGGTGGCCCGGGCCGACGGCACCGTTGCCGGCTTCGGGGCCCCCAACCTTGGGCCGCAGTCCGACGACGCCCCGGTCGACACCGTGGTGGGGATCGCGGCGGACCCCGAGGGCACCGGGTACTGGGAGGTGACCCGCTCGGGTGGTGTCTACGCCTACGGTCAGGCGGCGTTCGACGGCTCGCTGGGTGCCTTCCCGCTCAACACGCCGGTCTCCGGGATGGCCGTCGACACGGCGAACGGCGGGTACTGGCTGCTCTCTCTCGACGGTGGCGTCTTCGCGTTCGACGCACCCTTCTGGGGCGCCGGCTGATCCGGACGCTTGGCGGGGGTCGACCGGCGGTACCCTCGGTCACTCGACCTCTGACCCTCGGCCGTTGCTAGCCTGCCCACCGGTGATCGGGGGATGAGCGACACGGGCCGCGACGAGCACGACGCCATCACCAGCGGGGTCGAGATCGGCTCGGACGGGTTGCCCATGGTCGTATCGGCCGAATCGCGGCTCGAGGCGATGGTCCGGAATTTCGCCGACCCGGCCCAGGAGTGGCGCCGGCTCTGCGCCGAGCTGCTCGGGACCTTCTTCCTCGTGCTGGTCGCAGCCGGCGGACCGATGATCGACCGGTCCGTACCGGGATCCGTCGGCCGGGCGGCCGCGGTGGTGGCCCCGGGCATGATGGTCATGGCCATCATCCTCTTCATGGGGCGGGTGTCGGGCGCCCATTTGAACCCGGTGGTCAGCATCGCCTTCTCCCTGCGGGCCGACTTCCCGTGGCGTCGGGTCCCTGCCTATCTCATGGTGCAGCTGGCCGGGGCCGTCCTGGCCGCCTGGTACCTGCAGGCCGTGGTCCACGTGTCCGCCCGGTACGGGGCCAGCTATCCCGCCTCCGGCCACAGCGCGCTCGATGCCTTCCTGATGGAGGCGGTGCTGACCCTCGGCCTGGTCAGCGTCATCCTGGGCACGGCGTCGGGCGCGCAGCAGGTGGGTCTGTTCGGCGCGATCGGGGTCGGGAGCTACATCGCTCTGGCCGGCCTCTGGGCGAGCCCGATCTCGGGAGCCTCGATGAACCCCTTTCGCACCCTCGGCCCCGAGATCGTCTCGGCCGACCTGACCGACTACTGGATCTACCTCGCCGGTCCGCTGGTCGGCGCGGTGCTGGCCGTCGGGGTGGCCTTCGTGCTGCGCGGACCGGGCGGGGGGAAGTCGGCGTCGCTGGCAGCCCAGGGGACCATCCTCCCCAGGATCACCCGGCCGGGCGCACCCTGACCCGCCGGCCGGGTCAGCCGCCGACCAGCCGTTCGAGGACCCGTGCGCGCCAGGTGGGCCGACCCCGACGCTGCTCGCTCCGGTCGGCGCCGCTCGCCAGGCGCAGTCCGGCGTTGATCCCCAGATAGCGGACGGGCTCCCGTTCCCACCGCCTGGAGCGATGGTTGACCCAGGCCAGAGAGGTCAGCTCGGAACGCCGGCCGAGGATCAGGTCGCGCAGCGTCCGTCCTGCCAGGTTGGTGGTCGAGAGTCCGTCCCCGACGTATCCGCCCGCCCAGGCCAGCCCGGTGGCCCCGTCGATCCCGACCGAGGGGAACCAGTCACGGGGGACGCCCAGCGGTCCGCCCCACCGGTGGGTGATCTCGGCGCCGGCCATGGTCGGGAACAGCTCGACCAGGGTCCGGGCCAGCGCGGCGTGCACTCCGGCGTCACGGTCGAACTCGGGCCGGACGGAGGAGCCGAAATGGTACGGGGCACCCCGCCCACCGAAGGCCAGTCGCCCGTCCTCGGTCCGCTGCCCGTAGATGATGGTGTGCCGATGGTCGGCGAAGGTCTCCCGCCCGCCGAGACCCACCTCGGCCCAGACGCCGTCCGGCAGGGGCTCCGTCGCGATCATCAGGGAGTAGACGGGAGCGAGGGTCCGCTCCTCACCGGTGAGACCGGGGGTGTAGCCCTCGGTCGCCCGGACCACGGTTGCGGCCCGCACGGTCCCGCGGTCGGTGGTCACCGCCCCGGGCGCGATGGCGCGGACCGCGGTCTGCTCGAAGACGGCGACCCCGCTGCGCTCGACCCGTTCGGCCAGTCCGCGCACCAGGCGCCCCGGGTCGAGTGCCGCGCAGTGGGGGGTGTAGGTGGCCCCGAGCACGTCGGTCGCCCCCACCCGCGCCGACGCGGCGTCCGCGGACAGCAGCCGCAGGTCGTCCTCGCCCACGCCGCGGGCGCGTGCGGCGGCCACCTCCGAGCGGGCGCGCTCGAGCTGCACCGCCGTGCGGGCGAGGACGACGGTGCCGCCCCTGACGTAGCCGCAGTCGATGCCCTCGGTTTCGGCCACCCACCCGACCTCGCGGACGGTCTCCTGCAGGGCACGCTCCATCGCGGCGCCCGCTCCCGGTCCCCCCTCCTTGTCGAGCCGCTCCGGTGACGCCGGGAACAGTGCCGAGCACCATCCGCCGTTCCTCCCGGACGCGCCGAAGCCCACCACCTCGCGCTCGATCACCGCGATCCTGAGGTCGGGCTCGTCCCGGCTCAGGTAGTACGCGGTCCACAGCCCGGTGAGTCCCCCGCCGACGACGGCTACGTCGACCTCGATGCTGCCGGGCAGGGGGTCGCGTACCGCGATCGCGCCGGCGAGTCCGTCCCACCAGAGCGAGAGCCGCCGGTAGTCCTCGCCGGAGGGCGCGCTCAGATGTGGGTCCACGCCTCGCTGAGCACCCGGCGCAGGATCGAGGTCATGTACTCGAACTCGTCCGGCCCGCAGATCAGCGGCGGCGCCAGTTGCACCACCGGGTCCCCGCGGTCGTCGGCACGGCAGATGAGCCCGGCGTCGTAGAGGGCACCGGAGAGGAAGCCGCGCAGGAGCCGTTCGGACTCGTCGTCGTCGAAGGTCTCCCGCGTCTGCTTGTCCTTGACCAGCTCGATCCCGTAGAAATACCCGTCGCCACGCACGTCACCCACGATGGGGAGGTCCCGCAGCGAGTCGAGGGAGGCCCGGAACTCCCCTTCGTGCGAGCGTACGTGCTCCAGGATGCCCTCCTTCTCGAAGACGTCGATGTTGGCCAGGGCCACCGCCGCGCTGACCGGGTGGCCCGCGAAGGTGATCCCGTGGAGGAAGCTCGCCCCGTGGAGGAAGGGCTCGACCAGGCGGTCGTGGACGGCGAGCGCCCCGAGGGGCGAGTAGCCGCTGGTCAGGCCCTTGGCCATGGTGATCATGTCGGGGAGGTAGTCGTAGCGCTCGGCCCCGAAGTAGTGCCCGAGCCGTCCCCACGCGCAGATGACCTCGTCGGAGACGAGCAGGACGCCGTATCGATCGCAGATCTCTCGTACCCGGCGGAAATACCCCGGCGGTGGCGGGAAGCACCCGCCCGCGTTCTGCACCGGCTCGAGGAAGACCGCCGCCACCGTGTCGGGGCCCTCGATGAGGATGGCCTGCTCGATCGCGTCGGCCGCCCACAGGCCGAACGCGTCGATGTCGTCGGCGAAATACTTGGCACGGTAGAAGTTGGTGTTCGGCACCTTGACCGCTCCCGGCACCAGCGGCTCGAACGGTGTCTTGATGTCGGGCAGACCGGTGATCGAGAGCGCCCCCATGGTGGCGCCGTGGTACGCGATGTTGCGGCTGATCACCTTGAGCCGGTCGGGCTGACCGGTCACCCGGAAGTACTGCCGGGCCAGCTTCCAGGCCGACTCGACCGCCTCGGACCCGCCGGCGGTGAAGAAGATCCGGTTGAGGGCGCCCGGGGTCAGGTCGGCGATCTTGTCGGCGAGCTCCACCGCCGCGGGGTGGGCGTAGCTCCAGACCGGGAAGTAGGCCAGCGTGGACGCCTGGCGGGCCGCCGCCTCTGCCAGCTCGGTGCGGCCGTGACCGATCTGGCTGGTGAACAACCCGGACAGCCCGTCGAGGTAACGCTTCCCGTGTTGGTCGTAGACCCACACCCCCTCGCCGCGGACGATGACCGGGATCTCGTGTCCGCTGTCGGGGGACATACGGGTGAAGTGCATCCACAGGTGACGGCGCGCGTCCTCCTGCAGCTTCTCGGTGGACGGTGTGGTCATCGGGTCCCCCAGGTGTAGGTCTGCTTCATGAGCTTCAGGTACAGGAACGTCTCGGTGTCGCGGACCCCGGGGATCTTCCGGATGACCCCGTTGAGGAGCTCGAGGATGCGCTCCTCGTCCTCGCAGACCAGCTCGACGAGGATGTCGAAGGAACCGGTGCACAGCACGACGTAGTCGATGTCCTCGACCTCTGCCAGACGGTCGGCGACCTGGCGGGCATCCCCCTCCGCGCGGATGCCGACCATGGCCTGGCTCCGGAAGCCGACCTGGAGGGGATCGGTGACCGCCACGATCTGCATGACCCCGGCGTCACGCATCTTCTGCACCCGCTGGCGCACCGCGGCCTCCGAGAGGCCCACCGCATCGGCGATGGATCCGTAGGTGCGCCGGCCGTCCTGCTGGAGCTCCTCGACGATGGCCTTGTTGGCGTCGTCGAGGATGCCGTTGGCCGCGCTGTCCATGCCGAATTCTTATACCAGTTCACGCGGTTTCTGGGGGAAGTTCGATGGAATCCGTGGTCCACATGGAAGGATCATTCGAAAAACGCTTGTCTGGCTGCGGTTCATCGGCCACTATGACGGGCAGGCGTGCGGGGACCGGAGCCGGTCCCCGGTCCGACGGCCCCGGGTCGGGGCGGCGGGCGCCCGGGGAGGAAGCAGTGAGCCAGCAGACGACCAGACCGGCGGTCCTCACCAACTTCGTCGGGGGCCGCCCGGTCGAGGCACGCTCGGACGAGACGAGCGCCCTGGTCGACCCGAGCACCGGCGAGGAGTACCTGCGGGCTCCGGTCTCGGGCGCGGACGACGTCGATGCGGCCCTGGCCGCGGCGGCCGGCGCATTCCCCGGTTGGCGCGACGCCGTCCCTTCCGACCGCAGCCTCGCCCTCATCCGGATCGCCGATGCGATCGAGGCCCGGGCCGAGGAGCTGGTCGCGGTGGAGAGCGCCAACACCGGGAAGCCGGCGGCGGTGACCCTCTCCGAGGAGATCCCTCCCATGGTCGACCAGATCCGGTTCTTCGCCGGCGCGGCCCGCCACCTCGAGGGCAGGTCGTCGGGCGAGTACCTGGCCGACCACACCTCCATCATCCGCCGCGAGCCGATCGGGGTGTGCGCCGCGGTGACCCCGTGGAACTACCCGATGATGATGGCGGTCTGGAAGTGGGCCCCGGCCATCGCCGCAGGCAACACGATGGTGCTCAAGCCGTCGGACACCACGCCCGCCTCGACCGTGCTGATGGCGGAGATCATGTCGGAGTTCCTGCCCGATGGCGTCTTCAACGTGATCTGTGGCGACCGCCGGACCGGACGGATGCTGGTCGGGCACCCGGTCCCGGCGATGGTGTCGATCACCGGGAGCGTCCGTGCCGGGATGGAGGTGGCCGAGTCGGCGTCGCACGACGTGAAGCGGGTCCATCTCGAGCTCGGGGGCAAGGCGCCGGTGGTGGTCTTCGACGACGCGGACCTCGCGTCGGCCGCCGAGGGCATCGCGGTGGCCGGCTACTTCAACGCGGGCCAGGACTGCACGGCCGCCACCAGGGTGCTCGTCGGACCGGGCATCCACGACGACTTCGTGGCCGCGCTGGTCGAGCAGGCTCGGGCCCAGACCGTCGGCGGGATCGACGTCGGGGACGCCGATTTCGGCCCGCTCAACAACGCCGCCCAGTTGGCCCGGTTGCGCGGCTTCTTCGACCGGCTGCCCACCCACGCCGAGGTGGTGACCGGAGGGACACCGGTCGGGGACCGCGGGTTCTGCTTCGCCCCGTCGGTGGTGACCGGGCTCCACCAGGACGACGAGGCCGTCCAGGAGGAGCTCTTCGGTCCCGCGATCACCGTCCAGCGGTTCTCCGACGAGGAGCAGGCCGTCGCCTGGGCCAACGGCGTCCGCTACGGTCTCGCCTCCAGCGTGTGGACCCAGAACCACGGCCGGGCCATGCGCATGGCCAAGGCGCTCGACTTCGGGTGCGTCTGGATCAACACCCACATTCCGATCGTCGCCGAGATGCCCCACGGCGGATTCAAGCACTCCGGCTACGGCAAGGACCTCTCGTCGTACGGCTTCGAGGACTACACCCGCATCAAGCACGTCATGAGCTACATCGGTACCTGATACTGCTCCGTCTCGGCTCGGCGGCGTGTGGCGATGATTGAATGTGCCGCCCGGCGGGCCCATGCCCTCCCGAAGACCCTCAGGGCCACCTTCCGAGTTGGACTTGATGCGACAGTGCGTCGATCGGCTGTGTCCTTCCGCGGTGCAGCGCGGGGAAGACAGCCTCAGCTCGTGGGATGGGTCGTCAAACCCAACTCAAAGAGCGCCGACCGGAGCTGTTCAATCTGTTCGTCGCTGTGGAGAGCCGAGACGGTGATCCGGAGTCTGGAGCTGCCCGGAGCGACGGTGGGCGGACGAATCGCCGGCACCCATAGGCCCCTCTTCAGGAGGTTGGCAGAAGCAAACAGCGCATCGGCCTCATCACCGACGATCACCGGAATGATCGGTGAAGCGTGCCCCTGGCGACCCACAGCGCTGGCGATCTTCTCCACGGAGGATGATAGGCGTTTGTACAGAGGCCGTCCCAGTTCGGATCGGATGATTTCGATCGCGGCCAGGGCGGCGGCGGCGTCGGCGGGAGTGGGAGCCGTCGTGAAGATGTAGGGCCGGGCTCGGTTGACCAAGAGCTGCACGAAACGGGCCGGGCCAGCCACAAAGCCACCAAGGGAGCCCAATGTCTTTGAGAGGGTGCCCATCCGGAGGATGTCGGGGCGGGGGCGCGAACTGTTCCAATCAGGGAGAGAAGGAAGCTCGGGGCCGAGGACTGCATGCGCCTCGTCCAGTACCAGCAGGGCTCCGTGCCGTCCAGCGATGTCGACGAGACCGTCGAGGTCGACCGCATCGCCGTCCATCGAGAAGACCGTGTCCGACACGATGATCGTTCGGCCAGTCGACTCCCGAAGGAGTCTGTCGAGGTGTCCGAGATCCCGATGGGCAAAGACGGTCACGGCAGCGCGCGCCATTCTGCACCCGTCGATAATCGAGGCGTGATTGAGCTCATCCGAGAAGACGTGGGCATCCTCGGCGCCGTACGTGGTGAGCAGCGAAAGGTTGGCGGCATAGCCTGTGGAGAACAGCGCCGCCTGCTCACAGCGTTTCCACTCCGCCAGGGCTTCCTCCAGATGGCGATGGACCGGGCGGGAACCGGTGACCAGACGTGAAGCACCTGATCCGGTCCCCCATCGGTCGAGCGCGCGATGAGCGGCGTCCACGACCTTGGGATGGGACGCCAGGCCCAGGTAGTCGTTCGAAGCGAAGGAAACGACGGAAATTGGCTCACCAGTGTTGGCGTCCAGGAGACCCGCAGGCCCCATTGCATCAAACTCCCGAGGCTGACGCCATTGCTTTGCCGTCTCCACCTTGCGGCATGTGTCCTCGACCCACGCGTCCCACGACTGGATCAGGGGTCGGCGAGCGGAATTGACTCCAGGCGAGGTTGAGTCAAGCTTGGTTTCGTCGCCCCTCATGGTCGGTCCTCGTCGGTCACCTCAAGGATCGACGAGGCCAACGCAACCACCACTCGATCGATTTCCTCGGTGGTCGTCGTCAGCGGGGGCATGACCACGACCACGTCCCCAAGCGGCCGAAGCAGAACGCCCCGACGGACCGCTCGCGCACAGACTCGGCGACCCCAGCGAGCCGATTTCGGCGGAGGCGCCAACTCGACCCCTACCATCAACCCGCATTGACGTATCTCTGCCACTCCGTCCAGGTCGGCCACTGAGTCGGTCAGCTGCTTGGAGAGATGGGCGGCCACAGAGGCCACGTTGGCGAGCACGTCCCACTCCTCGAAGAGCTGCAAGTGTCGGAGGGCCACAGCGCAAGCCAGAGCGTTTCCCCCATAGGAGTGGCCGTGGTAGAAGGTGCTCTCGCCGAGGTCCCGGCCGTTGAAGGTCTCGAACACCGATCCCGACGCCACGGTGGCTGACAACGGAAGGTAGCCGCCAGTGATGCCCTTTCCCAGGCACAACAAGTCCGGCCGGAACGCCGGGCCGGCCCACTCGGAGGCGAAGAGACGTCCGGTCCGGCCGAACCCGGTAGCCACCTCGTCACAGATCAGGAGCACTCCGAGTGATCGGCAGACCTCTCCCACCCGGGCGAGATCCTCTCGCTCGGCCACCAACATGCCCGACGCTCCCTGTACGAGGGGCTCGATCACCACCGCTGCGAGGGATTTGGCATGGGCCTCTATGCACTCGACCATCGTCGAGGCCCAGTCCGAACATGCATAGCCGGGGGTCCGGATCACAGGAAATCGAAGGGGGTCGAAGAGACCCGTTCCGAAACCACCGTCCCCCAACGAGAGGGCACCTACGGTGTCTCCGTGGTAGGCGTCGCCCAGAGCGATGAACCGGTCGTGGCCCTCTTCGCCACGATTGATCCAATACTGAAAGGCAACCTTCAAGGCCTGTTCCACGGCAACAGCTCCGTCCGAGCCGAACAGGACATGAGGGTCGGCCACCGGAACGACTGCAGCGAGGGCTTCAGCAAACTCCACAGAGGCACGGGATCCGTTGCCGAGCAAGGTGGTGTGGGCAACCTTACCCAGCTGGTCGATCACCGCGGCGTCGAGTTCGGGCAGGCGGTGGCCGAGAGTGGTGACCCACAGGGAGGAGATGGCGTCGAAGTATCGCTTCCCGTCGACGTCAATGAGTTCGCGGCCTTCAGCTCGCTCGACAATCACGGGAGAGTTGTCCGGGTAGGCAGTCATTTGCGTAAACCCGTGCCATACAACAGCGGCGTCTCTCGCCACCCACTGATCGACGGAGCGTTCAAAGGGTGGGGTGTCGTTCATGTGCTGAGATTCTTGTCGACTCGCACGATCTGGTCGAACCGCCCCCTCCCCCGATATATCGAGGAGCCGTCAACTGATCAAGAGCTGCCAGTTGGGCCGCTCGGCAAGACCGCCAAGTAGACGCTGGTCGCCGTCGGTGCCCTCCTCATAGCGTGAGGACGTTCCTGCTGCGCCGGCCGTTCTCCGCCGGTCGCCGGACCGCCTTCGACCCGGACGCTTGAGGTGCCGCCGGGAGGGTCCGTTCAGGCGTGGGTCTCCTGGTCGCGGGCCGAGGGGTCGATGCGGAACAGTCCCACCTCCGCGCCGAGATCCTCGGGAACCATGGTCGGCGTGTCGCGATTGAGGACCTCGCCACGGAAGAACGCGGGCCGCACCGACGCGTAGGCGACCATCAGCACGATACCGATGACAACGGTGATCAGATCGATGAGGAACACGCCGCCGACGTTCCAGTGGGGCCAGAACGACATCTGCCAGCTGGTGGAGCTGTTCCCAGGGCCCCAGTAGTAATAGAGGTTGTAGCCGAGTGCGGAGAAGAGCATGATCCCGCCCAGGAGGGGAAAGATTCCACGGAACCAGAGGTTGCGCGCCGAGTCGCGCAAGGTGGACCGGTAGTACCAGACGCAGGAGAAGCCGGTCAGCCCGTAGTAGAACGCGATCATCACGCCGAGCGCCGACACCGCATCGGTGATGACCGAACCCGCCGAGATGTAGTTCATGATCACGTACAGGATGATCGAGACGGTGCCCATCGCGACGGTGGAGACGCTGGGGGTGAGGAACCGCTTGTGGATCCGTGAGAACGCCGAGGGGATGGCCTTGTAGACACTCATCGCCAGCGTGGTGCGCGCTGTCGGGAGTATCGTGGTCTGAGTCGAGGCGGCTGCTGAGCTGAGCACCATGAGCAACAGCAGGTGGGAGAGCACGCTGCCGAACCCGGATGTCCCGAACACCGACCGCCCGAGGACAGAGAGCACGTCGCCCTGGTTGGCCGTGTTCCCGAGACCGATCCCCGTCGTCCCGATCCCGGCATAGCTCTGCGCGGCCAGGATGACGAGCACGTACGTCACCAGCAGGACAACGGTGGAGAGCACTGCCGCTTGGCCGGGAACGGTCGCCGGTTCGGCCGTCTCCTCGTTGACCGACACCGTCGTGTCCCACCCCCAGTAGATGAAGAGCATCAACAGGACCCCGTTGATGAAGTTGGAGGGTGAAGGGATCGAGAACGGGTTGAACCAGCTCAACGCCGGCGTGAGGTGTCCAGCGGGAGCGGTGCCGTTGCCGACCTTGACCAGGGCCACCACCGAGAGGACGAGCAACATGGTGAGCTCGATGCCGAGAAAGACCTTTTGGAAGTTGGCCGACACCTCGATCCCCACATAGCAGACGACGGTCATGGCGACGATCCACATGACGCCGACAAGGAGCACCCATCCACTGCTGGGATTGGAGCCGATGTCGTTGGCGTTGAACAGGAGGAACAGGTACTGCCCGGCGATCTGAGCCAGGCTGGCCATCACCAGGACATCGGCGGCGATGAGGGCCCAGCCACCGGCCCAGCCTGTCTTCGGACCGAAGGTGCGGGCGCCCCAGGTGAACACGGTGCCGCAGTCGGGGTCGGCGTTGTTGAACTCCTTGTACCCGTAGGCGATGAACAGCATGGGGATGAAGGCGATCAGCGCGACGACAGGCGATTGCAGCCCGATGGCGACGATGACGAAACCGAGGGTGGCTGCCAGGCTGTAGGCAGGGGCCGTCGAGGCGACCCCGATGACGGTGCTCGACACCAGACCGAGTGCCCCGGATTTGAGTCCCTTCTCGGCTGGGCGGGCCACCGGCGGGTTGAGCTCATCGATGGCCACGATCGACTCCGATCTCTCGACAGCGTTCGCCGCGCGCACGGACGAGCGCCGTTCTGTCGTGCCGTTGTCCGGCGCCTGGGTCAATCATGCTGATGTGACGTCTTCGCGTCAATAGTATGTCTTCGCTGGTCAGCGCCATCGTCAGCGCCACCATCTCCCAGGGCGGTGGGCAGCTCCGGACTAGCATGCGTCTCGAGATGCACGCGGACCCCGCCCGCCGTCGCACCGTTGACGGTCCTACGAACAACGGCGGCATGTCGACCGTTGCGCGCCCGAGGACAGCCGCCCCACCGTGCTCTGCGACTGAGCCGCCGGAATGATCGTCGGAGTACCGAAGGAGCTCAAGGAGGACGAGTACCGGGTGGCGATGACCCCGGCCGGCGTGCGCGAGCTCACCGCCGCCGGGCACACGGTCTACGTCGAACGGGGGGCCGGCGAAGGCTCGTCCATCCCGGATACCCAGTTCGTGTCGACGGGTGCCACGATCGTGGACGACCCGAGGGACGTCTGGGCCGCGTCCGACCTCGTCCTCGGCGTGAAGGAACCGACCGTCGAGGAGTACCCCCGGCTGGCCCTGCGCACCGACCAGGTCCTCTTCACCTACCTCCACCTGGCTGCGTCCCGCGCCTGCACCGACGCCCTGGTCGCCGCCGGCAACACCGCGATCGCCTACGAGACCGTGCGTCTGGATGACGGGTCGCTCCCCCTCCTGACCCCGATGAGCGAGGTCGCGGGCCGGATGGCCCCCCTGGTGGGCTCCCACCACCTCATGCGACCCGGTAGGGGCCGCGGGACCCTGGTCTGCGGCGTACCCGGCGTGCGTGCCGCCAGGATCGTCATACTCGGCGCCGGGGTGGCCGGCATGGCCGCGGCGACCCTCGCCGTCGGGCTGCACGCGGACGTCTACATCCTCGACCGCAACCTGGAGCGTCTGCGCCAGGTCGACCACCACTTCCGGGGCGCGCTGGAGACGGTGGCCTCGTCCACCCACGCGATCGAGGAGACCTGCCTCGACGCCGACATGGTGATCGGCGCCGTGCTGGTGGTCGGCGCACGGGCGCCCACCCTTGTCCCCGACGCGCTCGTGGCCAGGATGCGCGAAGGCTCGGTCCTGGTGGACGTCTCGGTCGACCAGGGGGGCTGCTTCGAGTCGACCCGCCCCACCACCCACTCCGACCCCACGTTCGAGGTTCACGGCTCGCTCTTCTACTGCGTCGCCAACATGCCGGGCGCGGTTCCCCATACCTCGACGCACGCGCTGGTCAACGCGACCCTCCCCTACGTGCTTGCGATCGCCAACCACGGCTGGCGCGATGCGGTCCGCGCCGATGGCGCGCTCGCCGAGGGTGTCAACGTGGTCGAGGGTTCGGTGGTCTACCAGCCGGTGGCCGAGGCCCACGGCACGGCCTACACCCCGCTCGCAACGTTCGTGCGCTGAGCCGGACCCGCCGCCGAGGCACTGATCTAGTCTGCGGTCATGCCGATCCCCCGCGTCGCCGTTGGTCCTCTGCCGTCCGGATTCGCGACGGAGGCCGTGGCCGCCGGGGGAGGGAAGGTGGTCGACCTCGCCGAGCACCCCGACGCCCTGGTCTGGCTCGACCCGGGAGACGTGACCGGGCTCTCGGACTGGCTCGCCCGGGCTCCGGAGGCACGGTGGGTGCAGCTCCCCTTCGCCGGGGTCGAGCGGATGGCCGAGGCCGGTCTGCTCGACCCGAACCGGACCTGGACCTGTGCCAAGGGCTCCTATGCCGAGCCGGTCGCCGAGCACGCCCTCGCCCTCGCCCTGGCCGGGCTCCGCCACCTTTCGGCCCGGGTCGAGGCCCGGTCCTGGGGGATCCCGGCGGGCACCTCCCTCTACGACCAGAGGGTGACCATCGTGGGAGGGGGTGGGATCGCCACCTCCCTGCTCGAGCAGCTCGCCCCGTTCCGGGTCGAGGCGACCGTCGTGCGCCGCCGTCCCGACCCGGTGGCCGGCGCGGCACGAACCCTCCCGGTCGGCGAGCTCCACGACGCGCTGCCCGGGGCGCTGCTGGTGGTGCTGGCCCTGGCCCTCACCCCGGAGACGACCGGCATCATCGGGGAGCGCGAGCTCGAGCTCATGGACGGGACGGCCTGGCTGATCAACGTGGCGCGCGGTCGCCTGGTGGACACCGGCGCCCTGGTCGGCGCCCTCCAGTCGGGGACCATCGCCGGGGCGGCCCTCGACGTGACCGAGCCGGAGCCGCTCCCGGACGGGCACCCGCTCTGGGATCTGCACAACTGCATCATCACCCCGCACACCGCGGACACCGTCGAGATGATCATGCCCCTGCTCGCCGAGCGCATCCGGGTGAACGTCGAGCGGTTCGCCGCGGGCGACACCCTGGCCGGACTCGTCGACCCGGCCGCCGGGTACTGACCGCCGCCGGCGCGGTCGGGAGTCCCGCCGCCCTCAGGGCGAGGACACGTACCGGTAGCCGTACCCCCGCACCGTCTCGAGGGGTCTCTTCACACCGTCCTGCCATCCGAGCTTCCGTCGCAGGCGCAGCACGGTGAACTTGACCCGCTCCGGGCCGATGCCGAAGGGGTCACCCCAGACCAGGTCGAGGAGCTTCTCGGTCGAGAGGGCCTGGCCCGGGTGGCGCACGAACGCCTCCAGGAGGCGGAACTCGAGCGGGGTCAGGGTCACGGACCGTCCGTCGACCCTGACCTGGCGGGCCCACCAGTCGACCTCGACGGCGTCGTCGCGGTGGACGGGGCCCTGTCTCCGAGCGGCGCGCTCGGAACTGCCCCGGTGGGGGAGTGTCTCCACGGGCACGTCGAGCTCTCGCGCACCGAAGCCGTTGGCCAGATAGAAGGTGTGGAGCCCGGCCCGGCCGTCGGCGGCGATGTTGCCGCTCGCCCCTGCACCGGTCACGACACGCCGGGCGTTCTCCACGTTGCTGCCGTCGCCCTCGATGCACACGCGGGTGGTCAGCGGATCGGCCGACAGGGTGCTGGCCATCACCGGTCCCGCCTTCGCTCCGAGCGTCCCTGCCCCATGCGGCCGTCCTCCCCCTGCTCTGTGGACCCACCCGAAGGCGGTATCGGCCCGAACCGGGAGTCACTTGAGCCCCGATCGCGGGAGCGGCCAGATGCTCCGTCCCTGGTCGGGGGCACGTCACACCCGGGCGGGAGGATGTTCCGGTGGACGAGGAGACCGATGGAACGCCGACCCCAGGAGAGACCACCGTGCGCCGACCCGAGACCGAGAGCGGTTCGCTGACCATCGACTGCGCCAGCTGTGCCCACCGCGCCACGCCGGTCTGCGAGGAGTGCGTGGTCACCTTCATCGTGGGGCGGGACCCGGACGACGCCGTGGTGGTCGACGCCGAGGAGGCGCGCGCGGTCCGCCTGCTCGCCCACGCCGGCCTGGTCCCCAGGGTGCGGCACGAGTCGCGGGCCGGCTGACCCCACCTCGGCGGCGCGGTCCCGACCAGGGGACCGGACGGGTCCGGCACCGGCCCGTGCCAGCATGGGGCGTGCCCGACCCGCTCGCGACGTCCCCTCCCCGCCCGCGAACGACGACAGCCGGCCGCGGGTCGGGCGACGAACCGCTGCGGAACGAGCTCCTGGGCATCGGTCTCGACCGGGGTCTCGCCGCGGTGGGGGTGGCCGGCGCAGGTGTGCTGACCGAGACACGGGCCACCCTCCACGCCCGTCGCCGGGACGGCCTTCACGGAGGGATGCAGTTCACCTACCGCGACCCCGACCGCTCGACCGATCCCGGACGGATCCTTCCCGGCGCGCGCTCCCTGGTCGTGGGGGCCTGGGGGTACCGCCGCCGCGACCGCCCGACCGGCGACGGTCGGCCCGCTGGACGCCCCGCCGGCACCGTCGCCCGGTACGCGCGGCGCGACCACTACGCCTCGCTGCGTACGGCGCTCGCCGGGATCGCCGACCACCTCGCGACCGGCGGCTGGCGCGCGGTCGTGGTGTGCGACGACAACGCCTTGGTCGACCGTGCCGCGGCCCACCGCGCGGGCCTGGGTTTCTACGGGAAGAACAGCATGCTCCTGCTCCCGGGGTTCGGATCGTGGTTCGTCCTCGGCTCGGTGGTCACCGACGCGGCGCTCCCGCCGACGGGCGCCGGCGGGCCGAGCGGTCCGGCCGAGGGATGCGGCGGCTGCACCCGGTGCCTCGCCGCCTGCCCGACCGGCGCGCTGGTCGCGCCCGGCGTGCTCGACGCCCGCCGCTGCCTGGCCTGGTTGGTGCAGGCCCGGGGAACCTTCCCGGTCGAGTTCCGCGCAGCACTCGGCGGCCGCCTCTACGGGTGCGACGAGTGCCAGGAGGTCTGTCCGATCAACCGGCTGGCCGACCGGCGACACCCTCCCGGCGCGCCCGAGCCCGATGCGGAGGACGGCGTCGACCTGCTCGGGCTGCTCGCGGCCAGCGACGAGGACCTGCTCGCCGCCCACGGGCGGTGGTACATCCCCGGGCGCGATCCGCGCTACCTGCGGCGCAACGCGCTGGTCGCGCTCGGCAACGTGGGCGACGGCGCCGACCCGGCGACCGCCTCGGCGCTCGCCCGCTGGGCCGGCTCGGCCGACCCGCTCCTCGCCGAGCACGCGCAGTGGGCCGCCGACCGACTGGGGAGGTCGGACCTCGTCCAGGGGGGGACGGCGAACCACGGTGACCCACCTGCTGGTCACCAACGACTTCCCGCCGAAGGTCGGCGGAATCCAGTCCTACCTCTGGGAGCTCTGGCGCCGGCTCGATCCCGACTCCTTCGCCGTGCTGACCGCGTCCTCCGACCACGGGGCGGCGGTCTTCGACCGCGAGCAGGCCGCACGGGGAGTGCGCATCGAGCGGGTGGGGGCGAAGGTGCTGGTCCCCTCGCCGTGGCTGGCTGCCCGCATCCGGAGATCCGCCGAGCGGGTCGGCGCCGGGCTGGTGGTCATCGACCCGGCCTTCCCGCTGGGCGTGGTCGGACCCAAGCTGGGTCTCCCCTACGGCCTCCTGCTCCACGGTGCCGAGGTGGCCTTCCCCGGCCGGCTGCCGGTGAGCCGGTCGGTCCTGTCCCACGTCGTTCGCGGCAGCGCCCTGGTGGTGTCGGCCGGCGGGTACCCCGCCGCAGAAGCGCGCCGAGCGCTCCGGGGGCGGTCGATGCCCCCGGTCGTGGAGATCCCCCCGGGGGTCGATGTCGACCGGTTCGTCCCGCTCGACGCCGACGAGCGGACCCGCACACGCATCGGCCTCGGCCTCCCTGCCGACGGCCCGCTGGTGGTCAGCGTCGGACGGCTGGTTCCGCGCAAGGGGATGGACGTGCTCATCGATGCAGCCGGCCGGCTGGGCCCGCAGTTCCCGGGTCTCACCGTCGCCATCGCCGGCAGCGGGCGGGACGCCGAGCGGTTGGCCGGGCGCGTCGCCGAGCTCGGAGCGCCGGTCCGGCTGCTCGGCGGGGTGTCCGATGCGGACCTGCCCCGGCTGGTCGGTGCGGCCGACGTCTTCGCCATGCTGTGCAGGGACCGCTGGCTCGGACTCGAGCGCGAGGGCTTCGGCATCGTCTTCCTCGAGGCCGCCGCGACGGGGGTGCCCCAGGTCGCCGGAGTGTCGGGCGGGGTCGGTGAGGCGGTGGTCGACGGCGAGACGGGAGTCCTGGTTCGCCGGCCCGCCGAGGCCGGCGAGGCGGCCCGCGCCATCGCCTCGCTCCTCGACGACGACGGGCTGCGCGCCCGGATGGGCGCGGCGTCCCGCAGGCGGGCCGAGGCATCCTTCGACTACGACCGGCTCGCACCTAGGCTGGCCGCGTCGCTCGCAGGCGTGGGAGGCTGACTCCCCTGCGACCCGTGACGGACGTCTAAGAGGAGGGCCGATCGTGGCGGAGCATGCCACTGAGCGAATCGTCGTGTCGGCCACCCCGGCGCGCTGCTACGCGGTGAGCGCGGACATCGCCAGCTACCCGTCGTGGGCCGCCGACATCAAGGAGGTCACCGTCGACCAGCGCGACGACGAGGGCCGCCCGACACTGGTGACGTTCCGGGCCGCGGCCTTCGGTCGCAGCACCAGCTACACCCTCGCCTACGACTATTCGGAGGCGCCGGGAGTCCTGGCCTGGGTCCAGACCGAGGGGGACATCACCAACAAGCTCGACGGGCGCTACGTCTTCTCTCCCGCGCCGGACGGGGGCACCGAGGTCACCTACCATCTCGAGGTCGAGATGAAGGTGCCGGTCCCGGCCTTCATCAAGATGCGGGCCCAGAGCCGGATCATGTCGATCGCCCTCCGTGATCTGAAGGCCAGGGCCGAGTCTTCGGCCTGACCGGACCCGGGGACTACCCTGGTCGCATGGAATTCCGCCGGATCAACGGTCTCCCCCCGTACGTCTTCGCCACCATCAACGACCTCAAGGCGGCCGCCCGGCACGACGGACGGGACGTGATCGACCTGGGATTCGGCAATCCGGACCTCCCCTCGCCCGACGTGGCGGTCGAGAAGCTGGGCGAGGCGGCGCGCAATCCGCGCAACCACCGCTACTCGTCGAGCCGGGGCATCCCGAAGATCCGTCAGGCGGTCGCCGATCTGTACCTCCGCAAGTTCGAGGTCGAGCTCGACCCGGACACCGAGGTCGTCACCACCATCGGTGCGAAGGAGGGTCTCTCCCATCTCATGTGGGTGCTGGTCGGCCCCGGGGACACCGCGCTGGTGCCCTCGCCGTCGTACCCGATCCACATCTACGCGCCGCTCTTCGCCGGAGCCGACGTGCGCCATGTGCGGCTCGACGCGCCGGGGGCGGAGAGCGGGAGCAGCCCGGGTGAGGCATTCTTCGGCAACCTGATGGAGGCGTGGGAGTCCGCGTGGCCCAAGCCCCGGGTGGTCGTCTTCTCGTTCCCCCACAACCCGACCACCGAGTGCGTGGACCTCGCCTGGATGACCCGGATCGTGGAGTTCGCACGCGAGCGCGACATCGTGCTGGTCCACGACTTCGCCTACGCCGACATCGCGTTCGACGGGTACACCCCGCCCTCCCTCCTCCAGGTGCCCGGGGGCAAGGACGTGGGTGTGGAGCTCTACACGATGACCAAGTCGTTCTCGATGGCCGGCTGGCGGGTCGGGTTCCTGCTGGGCAACGCCGAGATCGTCCAGGCGCTTACCAAGCTCAAGAGCTATCTCGACTACGGCACCTTCCAGCCCATCCAGATCGCGGCGATCGTGGCCATGAACGAGGCACCCGACTACCCGAAGGTGGTCAACGAGACCTACCAGGCCCGCCGGGACGCGCTCTGCGACGGGCTCAACCGGATCGGATGGGAGATCACCCCGCCACGGGGTTCCATGTTCGTCTGGGCCCCGATCCCCGAGCCCTACCTCGGGATGGGCTCGCTCGAATTCGCCAAGTTCCTCGTACGCGACGCCGACGTGGCGACCTCCCCGGGTGTCGGGTTCGGACCCGGGGGGGACGGTCATGTGCGGTTCGCCCTCATCGAGAACGAGCAGCGCATCGGCCAGGGGGTCCGCAGCCTCCGCCGGGCGCTCACCCGGCTCCGGTAGGCGAGGCCGCGGTCCGGGACCTGCCCGGACGGGCGGGTGCCGTGGAGCGCGGCGGGGAACACGCGGGGATACCGTTGCCCTGTGGCCTACTGGATCGTGAAGGCGCTGATCAGCCCCTTCCTCCACCTCTTCTGGCGGGTCAGGGTCGAGGGCCGGGAGCACGTCCCCGCCCGGGGACCCGCTGTGCTCGCCGCCAACCACCAGTCCTTCTGCGACTCCTTCTTCCTGCCCCTGGTGGTCCGGCGCCGGGTGACGTTCGTCGCCAAGGCCGAGTACTTCGACAGCTGGAAGACCGCTTGGTTCTTCCGGGCGGCCGGTCAGATCCCGGTGAACCGGAGCGGGGGGGACGCCTCACAGCGGGCGCTCGACACGGCCACCGGGGTGCTCGAGGCCGGCGGGATCCTCGCCATCTACCCGGAGGGGACCCGCGCCCCCGACCTCCGCCTGCACCGGGGGAAGACCGGGGTGGCCCGGCTCAGCCTGGGCAGCGACGTCCCGGTCATCCCGGTCGGGATCGTCGGCACCCGTGCCGTCCAGCCTCCGGGCAGCATGATCATGCGGCCGTTCCGTACGGTCACCGTGCGGTTCGGCTCACCGGTCAGCTACCTGCACCAGGGGGCCCGGATCGTCACCGGCCGGAGCGCCGCGAACCGCACGGCACCGGGTGGCCGGGGAGGCGAGCCGGACGAACCGGCCGAGCTCCGGGCCCTGACCGACGCGCTGATGGCGGCGATCGCCGCGCTCTCCGGCCAGGAGTACGTGGACGACTATGCGAGCAGGACCCTCCGGCAGGTGGGGTCCCGGGATCCGGCCGGAGAGCAGGCGGCCGGCTGAGCGGTCGGTTGCCCGTTCCCGGGGTCTCTGTCATGGCGCTGTTCGTAACCGGTTGGAAACCGAGCCGACACACTGGCCGTCTAGCCTTTTTCCTGTGCAGAACTACCTGATCCGGGTCCAGCTGCCCGACCGACCGGGTGCCCTCGGTTCGGTCGCCAGCCGGATCGGCTCGGTGGGCGGCGACGTGATCTCGATCGACATCCTACAGCGCGACAACGGGGTGGTCGTGGACGAGCTCGGGGTCGGCCTGGACGGCGACCACCTGCTCGGGCTCCTCCGGGACGAGATCCTCGAGGTCGACGGGGTGGTCATCGAGAGCACGCGCCCGATCGAGGGGCCCCTTCCCGACCGCCATTCGGAGCTGCTCGACATCGCGACGGATCTGTTCGTCCAGTCCTCTCCTGCCGCCCTCCTCGACCGGCTCGTGGAGCGGGTGTGCCGCAGCCTCGCCGCCGACTTCACCGCCGTGGTGGACGCGGACGCCACCCGGGTGGTGAGCTCGGCCGGGGAACCGCCCGACGACGATGAGCTGCGCAAATTGGTGCTGTGGGCGGTCTCGCCGCTCTCCCCGCCGGTGAGGGCCGACGCCTCGGGGTCCGATCCGGCCGACCGGAGTCCCGGGGTGGCCGCCGCGGAGATGGTCCGGGCCGGACTGGTGCTGGTCGTCGGCCGGGCGTCGCCGTTGTTCCGAGGGCGGGAGCGTCAGTGGATCGCCATCATGTGCGAGCTCGCCGATCTGGGCTGGCGCGAGCTGGCCTAGTCGTCACCGTCCGACCACCCGCGCGAGCGCGCGACCGCCCGCTGCCACGCCTGGTGCGACGCCTCCACCGATTCTGCCGGCGCGGTCGGGGTGAACGCTGCCTCCTCGGTCCACAGCCCGGCCAGATCGTCGAGCGAACCCCAGACCCCCTCGGCCAGGCCCGCCATGGTGGCCGCACCGATCGCGGTGCTCTCGACCGATCGGGGACGGAGCACCTCGAGCCGTGTCTGGTCGGCGAGGTGCTCGAGGAGCAGTGCCATCACGGCCGCGCCGCCGTCGACCCGTACCACCGAGGGACGGGTGCCCGTCGCTCCCATCGCATCGAGCACGTCGCGCGCCTGGTAGCCGATCGAGTCGACCATCGCCCGGGCGAACTGGCCGCGCCCCGAACCCCGGCTCAGCCCGACGATGGTCCCCCGGGCGCTCGGGTCCCACTCCGGGCTGCCCAGGCCGGTGAAGGCGGGGACGATGACCACCCCGTCGCTCGAGTCGACCGAGCGGGCCAGGGGCTCGAGCTCCGCCGAGCCCCCGATGAGGCCGAGGCCGTCTCGCAGCCAGTGCACGCCGGCCCCCGCGACGAAGACCGAGCCCTCGACTGCGTACGCCAGCGGGCCGCCCGCGGTCCGCCCGCCGCCCCGGTCGGTGCCCAGATCCCAGGCGACGGTGGTGAGGAGGCCGTCGACCGGCTCTGGACAGGTGGCTCCGGAGTTCATCAGGATGAAGGTCCCGGTGCCGAAGGTCGCCTTGACCATCCCCGGGTCGAAGCACGCCTGACCGAAGAGGGCCGCGTGCTGGTCGCCGGCCATCGCGCCGACCGGCACCCCGGCGAGAGGGGAGGAGCCGGAGAACACCGCACCGCCGACCCGGCCGAACCGCCCGCACGACGGCCGCACCTCCGGCAGGGCCGACTTCGGGACGGAGAAGAGGTCGCAGAGCTCGTCGGACCAGCGCCGGTCCACGATGTCGAAGAGCATGGTCCGCGAGGCATTGGTCACGTCGGTGGCGAAGACAGCGCCGGCGGACCCCCCGGTCAGGTTCCAGAGCAGCCAGGCGTCGACCGTGCCCAGGGCCAGCCCGGGCCCGGTCTGCACACCGCCCGGACCGAGGAGCCACTGCATCTTCGTGGCGGAGAAGTAGGGGTCGAGCACCAGCCCGGTCCGGCTTCGGACCAGCCCGAGGTACCCGGCCTCGGCGAGGGCATGGCAGGCCGCCTCGGTCCGGCGGTCCTGCCAGACCACGGCCCGGTGCAGGGGGCGCCCGGTGGACCGGTCCCATGCCACGACCGTCTCACGCTGGTTGGCGATGCCGACGGCCTGCACCGATCGCCCGGTGCCGTCGAGGCGGCCGGCCACTTCGGCGAGGGTGGAGCGCACGGTCGACCAGATCTCCCCCGCGTCGTGCTCGACCCAACCGGGCCGGGGGAAGTGCTGGGTCAGCTCGCGGTAGGCGATGTCCAGCACCCGGGCCTGTTCGTCGACGACCAGTGCCCGTACCCCGGTGGTGCCGGCGTCGACGGCGATGGTGACGGGCAGGCGGGCGACCACCGGGGGGACTGTAGCGAGCGCCGGGGAGTCGGGCCCGGCCACGGAGCGCTGGCGGGCGCTCGCGCACAGCAATGATTTGCAAACCTTCGCGAACGCCCTCCCAACTGGGGATTCCGGGTCGCCGAGGAGGGCGAATTCCCGCCCCGGCTGTTGACAGGGGTGTAGTTACACTGCTGTAATAACCCCACTATCTCGTGCCTCGGGGGAGGGTCCACCACAATATATTGTGTCTAGGATCCTGGCAGCAGGCCACGGTGGGGAAGGCAGCGGGCGCCCCGGCGATCTGCGGGCGAGAGACGAACGGGACAGACGAATCCCCCCCGGCATCCCCCCGGTGGGAGCAGCACCCGCAGAAAGACCGCACCGCCGAGTGCGGCGTCGATGAGAGCAGCGCCGACGAGAGCAGCGCAGAGAGAAAGAGGTCCCATGGCCATCGCACCCCAGCGAGTCGACATCGGCATCCGCCGTCACTTCACCACGCCGGACACCCACCCCTACGACCGGGTCGCCTGGGAACGGCGGGACGCCAGGATCACCCACTTCCGTGACGGCACGGTGGCCTTCGAGCAGCGGGGGGTCGAGGTGCCCGCGTCGTGGAGCCTCAACGCCACCAACATCCTCGCCCAGAAGTACTTCCGGGGGACGCCGGGAACCCAGGAGCGGGAGTCGTCGCTGCGGCAGGTGGCCGACCGGGTGGTCGACACGGTGACCGCCTGGGGGTCCAAGGACGGGTACTTCGCCGACGAGGAGGAGGCCGAGACCTTCCGGGCCGAGCTCAAGCACCTGATCGTCCACCAGATGGCGGCCTTCAATTCGCCGGTCTGGTTCAACATCGGCGTGGCCGGCGTCCCCCAGCAGGGCTCGGCCTGCTTCATCCTCTCGGTCGACGACACCATGGACTCGATCCTCAACTGGTACACCGAGGAGGGCGTGATCTTCAAGGGCGGCTCGGGCGCCGGGGTCAACCTCTCGCGCATCCGCTCCTCGCACGAGCTCCTGAAGGGCGGCGGGACGGCCTCGGGTCCGGTCAGCTTCATGCGCGGCGCGGACGCCTCGGCGGGGACGATCAAGTCCGGGGGCAAGACCCGCCGTGCGGCCAAGATGGTCATCCTCGACGCCGACCATCCCGACATCGAGGACTTCGTCTGGTGCAAGGCGATCGAGGAGCGCAAGGCCCGGGTCCTGCGCGACGCCGGCTTCGACATGGATCTCGACGGCAAGGACTCGATCAGCCTGCAGTACCAGAACGCGAACAACTCGGTGCGGGTCACCGACGATTTCATGCAGGCGGTCGTCGAGGGGCGCGACTGGGAACTGACCGCACGAGGGGACGGATCGGTCATCCGGTCGGTTCCCGCCCGCGACCTCTTCCGTCAGTTCGCGCAGGCGGCCTGGGAGTGTGCGGATCCCGGAATGCAGTTCGACACCACCATCAACCGCTGGCACACCGCCTCCAACACCGGCCGGATCAACGGCTCCAACCCCTGCTCCGAGTACATGCACATCGACAACTCGGCCTGCAACCTGGCCAGCCTCAACCTGATGCGGTTCCTGCTCCCGGACTCGTCGTTCGACGTCGAGGGGTTCCGGTCGGCGGTCGAGGTCGTCTTCACCGCCCAGGAGATCATCGTCGGCAACGCCGACTACCCGACCGACAAGATCGCCGAGAACTCGCGCCGCTTCCGCCAGCTGGGCATCGGCTACGCCAACATCGGCGCCCTGCTCATGGCCCAGGGCCTTCCCTACGACTCCGACCAGGGCCGGGCGTGGGCCGCCGCGATCACCGCCCTGATGACCGGGCACGCCTACGCGACCTCGGCGAGGACCGCCGCGCGGATGGGACCGTTCGCCGGGTTCCACGAGAACGCCGAGCCGATGATCGACGTGCTGCGCATGCACCGGGACGCCGTCGCGAGCATCGACGAGGAGCAGGTGCCGACCGAGCTGCTCTCGGCGGCGCAGGAGTCCTGGGAGCTGGCCGTCGAGCTCGGCGAGCAGCACGGGGTGCGCAACTCCCAGGCCAGCGTGCTGGCCCCGACCGGGACCATCGGACTGCTCATGGACTGCGACACGACCGGGGTCGAGCCGGATCTGGGCCTGGTCAAGACCAAGAAACTGGTCGGCGGCGGGACCATGTCGATCGTCAACCAGACGGTGCCCCGCGCGCTCGCCAGGCTGGGCTACCTGCCCGACGAGGTCGACGCGATCATCGCCTACATCGACGAGCACAAGACCATCGTCGGGGCACCGCACCTCCGGCCCGGGGACCTCGCGGTCTTCGCCTGCTCGATGGGGGACAACACCATCCACTACCTCGGCCATGTGCGGATGATGGGTGCCGTCCAGCCGTTCATCTCGGGGGCCATCTCGAAGACGGTCAACCTGCCGGAGGACGTCACGGTGGAGGACGTCGAGCAGCTCCACGTCGACGCGTGGCGGATGGGGATCAAGGCGGTCGCCGTCTACCGCGACAACTGCAAGGTCGCCCAGCCCCTCTCCACGACCACCAAGGAGGACGCCGGGTCCGGTGCCGATGCTCCCCCCGGATCCGAGGCCGAGGCCCACGCGAGGGAGCTCAGCGCACGGATCGCCGAGCTCGAGGCAGCGCTCGTCCACGAGCAGGCACGGGCGTCGGACACCGTGCTGGTCGGCGCGGTGCGCGAGCGCCTGCCCCGCCGTCGCGCGTCGTCGACGTTCGCCTTCCGGGTGGCCGACTGCGAGGGGTACGTGACGGTCGGCGAGTACGAGGACGGCCGTCCGGGTGAGGTCTTCATGAAGGTGTCCAAGCAGGGCTCGACCCTCGCCGGCATCATGGACGCCTTCTCCATCTCGGTCAGCCTCGGGCTCCAGCACGGGGTGCCGCTGGCCACCTACGTGCGCAAGTACACCAACATGCGCTTCGAGCCGGCGGGCATCACCGACGACCCGGACCTGCGCATCGCGACCAGCCTGGTCGACTACATCTTCCGCCGGCTGGCCGTGGACTACCTGCCGATGGAGGAGCGGGCCGAGCTCGGCGTGCTCTCCACCTCGGAGCGGTTGCAGCCCACCCTGCCCGGTGTCGAGGAGATCGCCACCCCCTCGCCCGGCATCGTCGAGTCCGACGCGGTCGACCCGGTGATCGCCACCGTGGTCGAGGGGAGCGCGCCTGCCCGGAGCGGCCCGGGTGAGGTGTCCCCGGTGGACCGTCCGGAGGCCCGCCACGAGCCGCGGGACGCCCCCTACTGCTACCAGTGCGGCAACGCCATGCAGCGGGCCGGGTCCTGCTATGTGTGCGCGAGCTGCGGGACGACCAGCGGGTGCTCGTGATCCGTCGTCAGGGTGCCCGGTAGTAGGTCCCGTCACAGCGGAACCCCATGGTGGAACCGCTCACCGGGGGATCGTCGAGCCGTTGGAACGTGCCGTTGCTGATCCGGCCGAGCAGGTAACAGGTGATCGGTACCTTGTCTGCCGGGTTGCTGACCGGCAGGAGGCTCCCACTGTCGAACGCAGTGATCTTCCGCAGTGCCTGCAGGAGCGAGCCCCGGCTCGGATCGGTCCCGGCGTTGCGCAGCGCGTCGACGAACAGTTGGCCGCACAGCCACCCGATGAGGGTGAAGAAGTCGGGCGAGAACCCCGGTGAGACCTCGTGGACCCAGGTGTCGAACGTGGTGATCGCGGGGAGCTGTGCCGCGTCCTCGCCGAGGTAGAGCGAGGACGCCTGCTCGAGGTAGGAGCCGTTGACGGCACGGGGTCCGCCCGCGTTGGCGATGAGCTGCGTGCTGTAGGCCGGGGCGCCGAGCACCACCACAGGGTGGAAGTTCTGCTGGTCGAGATCCCGGAAGATGGCGGACGCGTAGTTCTGCGGCTCCTGCTCGAGGAAGAGGATCTGCACCCCGGCGTCCTTCATGGCCACCACCTGCGCGGTGAAGTCGGTGGTCGTGGCCGGCAGCGCCGGGTCGTAGAGGACCGTGTAGCCCAGGTGCTGCATGGCCTTCTTCTCGCTGCCCCAGGCCAACTCCGTCGACGGCAGGTCGGCGATGATCGTGGCCGTGTGGGGGATCTTCGTCGGGTACTCCTGCTTGAAGTAGAGGAGCGGGCCGGTGGGCCATCCGTTGGAGGCCGGAGCCGGGCTGAAGTTGTTCGGCAGCTTCTGTGTCGCCGGGTCGAGCGTGGCCGTGACGTCGGGGAATCCGGGATCGGCTGCGATCAGCGGCTCGCTGAAGCTGTCCTCGAGCGAGAACCCGCCCACGCTGGCGAAGTCGGTCTGGACAACGCTCTGGACCTCCTGCTTGTTGAGCGCTCCCTGGAATCCGTCGTCGGCGCTCGACACCACGATCCTGCGGCCGTTGACACCGCCCTGTGCGTTCACCGAGGCGGCGTAGGCCTCGGTGCCCACCAGACCGCCGGTGAACAGGTCGGCCACCAGGGTCGACACGTTGCCGATCGTCACCGACGTCGGGGTCACCCCGGTATGGTCCCGGAAGGCGGACGCCGGGATCGGCGGTGTCGACGTGCTCCCCGTGGTGCCGGGCGTCGAGCTGGTCGAGGAACAGGCGGTCAGTTGCCCGGCCACCAGTACCAGACAGACGGCGAACGCCGAGAGGGGGACCTTCCGGATCCGAACGATCAATTGCCGTCCTCTCGTGTGAGCCCGTCGGTCAGTCGACCGTGTCGTGGTCGGCACCGATGAGTGCGATCGCGATCACTGCGGGGACGTCGCCGGCGTTGCTCCAGCGGTGTCGCGTCCCGTTCTGGACGTAGGTGTCGCCCGGCCGGAGGGTGACCTTCGCTCCGTCGTCGAGCTCGAGAACCGCCTCGCCGCTCAGGACCACGCCGAAGTCGACGGTCGCGGTGGTGTGCATCCCAGGGTCGTCGGGCTCGGCGTATTCGGCCAATCCCGGGAGCTTCTGCTCGAGCTCGGTGATCGCGGTGTTGACATCGAGGTCGGTGGGGAATCCGGTGGCCAAGTCGGGGGGGATGGTGAAGAAGCCGACCCGGAAGCCGTCGCGCGGTGGGAAGTAGCGCATCGCTTCCGGTGGCGTCCCGTCGCCGGGCAACCTGACCGTCTGATCGGCCCCCCACAGCGTGTGGAACTCGAAGCCGGGCATGAGCTCCAGCGTGATCGGCGGCACCTTCTCGTCGCTCACGAACACCGCGTTCCCGCGCCCGTCGTGGCCGGTGACGACCCGTCGGATGTCCATCTCGCCTCCTCCTGCCGGCCGCGGGCCCCGATGGCCACCACCCGACCGTGCGTCCGAGAACCGTAGGCCGTCGGTCGGCCCCGCGCTGGGCCGACGCACCCGAGCGCGGAGGGCATCTCCGTCGGCCCGATCACCGGCTGTTCCCGAGGGTGGCGCGGCTGTCTAACCTCGGCGGGGTGACGCCGGCCCGCCCCGACCATGGTTGACGCGCCGGCGGACGACCGGGAGGCACCCGAGCACCCCGGGACCGTCCACTGGCTGGCCGACTACGTCTACGGAACCATCGCCACGCTGGTGGCGGTCGCCGGCCTGACCTTCGAGTCGCACCCCGGAGAGCTCACGACCGCAGGCGTGGTCATCGTCGGTGCGGTGGCCATCTGGTTCGCCCACACCCTCTCCCGCCTGGTGACCAAGCGGTCGTGGAAGCACCTCGAGGTCCACCGCTCGGACGTGCTGGGCGAGCTGCGGGGGTCCTGGTCGATCGTGACGGCGGCCATCCCCGCCACCCTGGTCTTCGTGCTCGCCGGCGCGCACGTGTGGTCGATCCGGGCGGCGTTCGCGATCGCCGAGGGGATCGGCGTGCTCGCCCTCGCGGTGGTCGGGATCGGAACGGTGGGGGGCCGCGAGCGGTCCCTCTTGCGCCGCATCGGCTACGTGCTCGGACTGGTCGGGGTCGGCGCGCTCATCGTCGCGCTCGAGGCCGGCGTCCACCTGCTCTGATCCGAGAGGCCGCTCTCTTCGGGCGACGAGTAGAGTGGTGGGACCGCGCAGGCGACGTGCGGACGGAGGTGGACGATGCCCGACGAGCACGATTCGACAGGGATCGAGGCCGAGCTGACCGAGGCCGAGCTCACCGAGCTGGCCCTCGCTGCGGACCCCTCAGGAGTGGTGGCCGACGATGCGGTGCCCCTCTCGGTCTTCCTCGGTCAGGGCGCCGGGCTGTTGCCGGACTGGTACATGCCCTCGCCGATGTCGAGGCACAGCCCCCGGTGGCGGCTGCCGGTGGTCCTGGTGGTGATCGCCGCGTTCCTGACCATCGAGGCGTTCGGTCTCTGCAGCACGTTCGGCCAGCTCGTACCGGCCTGAACGGCACCGAATGCCACTCTCCATGATCAGACAACTTCGTTGAGTGGCGATCGAAGAGGACCTGGTGGGCATGCATTGCGGCGGGCGCTCGCCTGCGTGCATGATGGGTGGGCGAGAGCGACCGGGCCAGGGTCCCCGGCAGGTCGGGCAGCACGGGGCAGCGCCCCGCGTGAGGAGAGGGCAGCGATGATCTGGGTGAGACGGTTGATGATCGGAAGTGGGATTGCGGCTGCATCGTTCCTGATGGCGGCCCCTGTGGCCGGTGCCGTCGACACCTACACCTCGACGCCTCCGACGGTCACCGGGATCAGCGCCCCGCCCCCGACGTCTGCGCTCCCCTTCACCCCGGCGGAGCCTCCGGTGGTCAGCCAGACCAGCACCACCACCGGCTCCTCGAGCCTGCCGTTCACCGGTGCGGACATCGCCGAGCTCGCAGTGATCGGTGTGGGCGCGGTGGCAGCCGGTCGGCTGCTGATGGTGCGCCGTCGCCGCTCCGTCGCCTGAGCGACTCCCGCTCGCCGGTTTCCGACGCTCCGGAACTCCCGGATCCGCGCGGCTGACCCGCGGATCGGGCCGATCAGTACTGCGTAGGCAGGAGCGGGCTCAGCGCCTGGAAGAACAGGAACACGACGCCCAACCAGGCGAGCAGACCCCCGGTCAGCACTGCGGCCCGCCGGCTCCCACGTGTCCTGCGGGCGAGGATCCAGATCCCCGAGATGAGCGCAGCCACCGCGATGCCCCAGAGGATGGCCGCGGCCGGGTTGCGGGGCTGCCCGACCGGTGCGGTCCGGTGGATCGCGGTCGCGGTCGGTGACGTCGGTGGGGTGGGGGAGGTCGACGGGGACGGTGCTCCCGGTTTGGCGCGGGTGAGCACGTCGGCCGCGAGAGCCGCGTGGACCACCAGCCGCTGTGCCGCGCTGTAGCGGGGGTTGCAGGTGGTCAGGGTCAGGGTCGGTGTCGGGGTCGGGTCGACCACTGCGACGTCGGTCGGGTCGACCACCTGGCTGCTCGTGACCCGGTAGACGAACAGCCCCTGCACGGTGGCGATGTCGATGGTGTTGCCGGGCACCAGCTCGTTGAGGTTGTAGAAGGGGTGGAGGTAGGTCGTGCGGTGCCCGGCGATGGCCACGTTCCCTGCCTCGCCGGGCAGCGGGGTGGCCGGGTAGTGCCCCGGCCCGTCCTGGAGCTGGGCCTCCCCGGTGCCTTCCACGACGACCATCGAGAGTCCGATCGTGGGGATCGAGATGACCCCGACCGGGCTCCCGGCGGCGGGATCGCCGGTGGCAGGAGCGATCGTCGGCGACGCCGGCTGGGTCCCGGGGGGAACGGTGGGGATCCGGTGCACCGGCGTCCCCGCCCGGCGCTCGGCTGTGGCGAACTCCTGGCGCAGCTGGGCCTGGGCGTGGGCCGTGTAGAGACCGGTGCCCCACAGGAGGTAGGGGATGAACAGCAGGACCAGGACCCCGGCCACCAGGACGACGCGCCCGACGGCCATCCGGATGGTCGTGAACGACACAACGCGATGCTACCGGCACGCTCCGGCGGTCCCGGGGCGCCCGCCGAGTCCTGTGTCGCCCGTGCGGGTACGATGACCGCCGCAAATCCGCAGCGCAGAGGGCCATCGGGTCCTCCATGGCGGGTCGATGCCGGCAGGATCGAGTGACGCGGTGAGCAATGCGAGGGGTCGACGGCGGCGCAGATGGGTGCTCGTGGTCGGCATCGTGGTCCTGCTCCTGGCCTGGGCAGGCGTCCTCGCAGCCAGGACCTGGTCGGCCTACCGCCACGATCAACAGGGCCTCTCCGAGCTCGCCGCGGTGCGGGCCAACCTCGCACCGGGCCAGGTCACCGCCGCGTCCACCCAGCGCGCCCTCCGGTCGGCGGAGGCTGCGTTCGACGCGGCCCGGGCGGACCTCTCCTCGCCGCTGTTCGCACCGGTCACCGTGGTCCCGGTCATCGGGCGGCAGTTCCGTTCGGTCCGTGCGCTGAGCTCCGCTGCGGGCCAGGTCTCGGCCGTGGGCGCGAGCTTTCTCGGTGAGGTCCACCAGGTCCTCGACCTGCCGCACTCGGCCGGGCCCGAACGGGTCGCCTCGCTGAAACGGCTCTCCGCGCTCTCCCTCGCGTCCGCCCGTCAGCTCTCCGGGATCGACACCGGGCCGGGGAACGCGCTGGTGTCACCGCTCGCCGGCAAGCACGACCAGTTCGTCTCCCAACTGGACGACGCCCGAACCCGGCTGGCCGACGCGGCGGCGGTGTCGGCGGTCACGGCCACCATCCTCCAGGGACCGCAGCAGTACCTCGTGCTCGCAGCCAACAACGCCGAGATGCGGGCCGGCTCGGGCGCGTTCCTCGACGTCGGAGCGGCCTCGACCTCCGGCGGCACCGTCCAACTGCGCGATCTCGGCCCCTCCGGTGCACTCGGCCTGCCGGTGGGCGCGGTGACCGCGACCGGGGACCTCGAGCGCAACTGGGGCTGGCTGCTGCCCGGAGTCGACTTCCGAAACCTCGGGGTCACCCCGCAGTTCGACGTGACCGCGCCGCTGGCCGCCCGCATGTGGCTGGCGGCGACCGGGCAGCGCGTGGACGGAGTGCTGGGGATCGACGTTGCCGGTCTCCAGCAGATCCTGTCCGCCACCGGTCCGGTCGAGGTGGGGGGCGGACCATCGGGGCCGACAACGTGGAGTCCTATCTCTTCCACGACCAGTACGCGGGCCTGACCGACAGCACGCTCGGGATCAGTGACCGTGAGGACCAGCTCGGCTCGCTCGCCTCGGCGGTCCTACGGCAGCTCCAGGGCGAGTCCACCGATCTCCGATCGCTGGCCTCGGCGGTGACCGGCGCGGTGGCCGGGCGTCATCTCATGCTCTGGTCGTCCGCCCCGGCAGCCCAGGCCGCATGGGTGGCGAGCGGGGTGAGCGGAACCATCGCTCCGGACTCGCTGGCGGTCGCCGTGATCAACCGCGGCGGCAACAAGCTCGATCAGTACCTGCCGGTGTCGGTCGGTGTCGGCACCCGACCGTCGGGCACGGGCACCGAGGTCACCGTGACCACCACGCTCCAGAACCAGACCCCGGACGGGTTGTCACAGGTCATCGCCGGACCGTACCCGGGGCTGCCCGTCTCCTACGGCGAGTACACCGGGATCGTCGCCGAGAACCTCCCGGCCGCCGCCTCGGGCATCACCCTCAGCGGCGCGGGTCCGCTGAGCGCGAAAGGGGGAGAAGGGCCGACCTGGCTGATCGCCGCGCCCTTCACCCTCGCCCGGGGCGGGTCCCGCACGGTGGTGGTCCGCTTCCACCTCCCGTATGCCCACGGATCGATGACCGTGGTCCCGTCGGGCCGGATCCCACCCGAGCAGTGGACAGCCGGCGGCCGCACCTTCAGTGACGACGGCCGGGAGGCCGTCAGCTGGTGAGCGAGCACAGCCGCCCGGATGGCCCGCGGGTCAGCCGGACCACACGCCGGTGACCACCGCACCCGGGGCGACGTCGGCGAGCACCACCGCGTTGGCCCCGATCCAGGCACCGTCGCCGACGGTGACCGGGCCGAGCACCTTGGCCCCCGCCCCGATCCGGACGTCGTCGCCGATGCGCGGCTGACCGTCCCCCGTTCCGGTGTGCCCGAGGGTGACCCCCTGGTAGACGGCGAGTCCGGAGCCGGCCACCACCTCGTGCCCGATCACGATGCCCACGGTGTGGAGGATGGCGAACCCGGGGCCGAGCCGGGCGGCGGGGTGGATCTCGGCGCCGGACGAACGGACGGCGGAGGCTTCCAGCCAGAGCGCGAGCGGTCGCAGGCGATGGTGCCAGCACCAGGATGCGGCGCGGTAGGCGATGACCGCGCCGAGGCGCGGGTAGAGGGGGTAGCGGAGCAGCGACCCGGCCACCACTTGCGCCGGGGTCCTGTCCCATGCCGCAGTCATGTGCCGCAGATCCTCCACGAGCGCCGACATGGCTCGTAGTGTCGCACACGACGCCGGCGCGACCGCCCCCTCGCGGCAACTGGCCGGGGGTGGCGCGGTGTGCTCCAATTGGTGGGTGGGCGACCCCGGCGAGCCAGGTCTGCGGGCGCCGGGTGCCGAGGGACCCGGGCCGGGGCGGACCAGCCTGCGCGTCTACCTCGATGCCCGGGCCGCCGAGGGCGGACGGTCGACCATCCCCTTCTCCGACGCGCTGCGCCCCTTCATGAGCGCCGGGGTCCGGCTCCGGGCCAAGCAGCTGGCGACCGCGATGGCCGAGCCACTCGAGCGCCGGAAGGCCCGCGGGTACGCCGGTGGCCCGCTGCGGCTCCACCTCGGCTCGGGGGGCAACAACCTGCCCGGGTGGGTCAACGTGGACCTGGTCGGGGCCCGGGCCGACGTGGCCTGGGACCTGCGGCACCGCCTCCCCTTTGCCGACGGGTCCGCCGAGGCGGTCTTCCTCGAGCACGTGCTCGAGCACATGACGGTGACCGAGGGGATCCAGGTGCTCTGCCGGATCCGTCCGGTGCTGGCTCGGGGCGGCGTGCTCCGCGTCGGCGTCCCCGACGCCGGTCTCTACGCCAGGAGCTATGCGTCGGGCGACCCCGTGCTGGACGAGCTCCGACCGGGCCGGCCGACCCGGATGCTGGCACTCGGCGAGGTCTTCCAGGAGCACGGGCACGTCTCGGCGTGGGACGGCGAGACCCTCGCGCTGGTCATCGGGGAGTGCGGGTTCGAGCGGCCCACGATCATGCCGGGGGGACGGTCGGCGATCGAGCCGGCCCCCGACAGCCCGGTCCGGGTGCCCGAGAGCGTCTACGTGGAGGCCGTCGTCCCCGGGTAGCGCGGCAGCTGTGCTCCCGCCCGCGGTCCACAGGCGCCGGTAGGGTACGTCGATGACCGCGGCCGACGGAGTGGCGGAGCCCGAACCGGGCCCGCCGTCCGCGGACGAATTCGGGCTCGCCCACCGGGCCGGGGGCTTCCTCCGCCGACGGCTGGGGCTGGCGCTCCTCCGGATCCGCCACCGGCGCGTCGACTTCGGACCGCGCTGCGACGTGCGGTCGGGCGGTCACTTCCTGGTCGCGCGGGGCGCGGTCGCCCGTTTCGGCGCCCGCTGCGTCCTCGACCACGGCTTCACCCTCGAGTGCCGGGGTCGGCTGGACGTGGGGGAGGGCACCGTCTTCGGCCACCACTGCACCGTGGCCTCGGACCGCAGCATCGTGATCGGCCGCAACTGCCTGCTCGCCGAGCTCGTCTCGATCCGCGATCACGACCACGCCTTCGCCGACCCGTCGACTCCCATCGTCGAACAGGGACGCTCGACAGCGCCGGTCCGGATCGGGGACAACGTCTGGGTGGGCGCCAAGGCCACCGTCACCCGGGGGGTCACCATCGGGTGCAACACGGTGGTCGGCGCCCACGCCGTAGTGACCCGCGACCTGCCGGCGAACTGCGTTGCGGTCGGGGTGCCCGCCCGGGTGGTCCGCATGCGCGAACCGGGCAGCCGATCCGAGCACTGAGGGGGCCTACGATACGTGCGGTGGACGCCCGCCCGACGGTCCCTGCGGCGCCCCGGGGCCGCCTACGGGTGCTCCGCCTCTCCCACAGCGGGGTGGTCACCTCCTGGCGCGAGCGCGAGCGCCTGCTCCGTGCGCGGGGCGTCGACCTGACCCTGGTGGTCGCGGCGCGGTGGGAGGAGGGCGGCTCGGTGGTCGAGTTCTCCGCCGGGGATGACGACTTCGTCGTGCCGGTGCGTACGGTCGGGCGCCGCCCGAACCTGTTCCTCTTCGATCCGCGACCGCTCTGGCGTCTCCTCGGAGCGACGCGGTGGGACCTCGTCGACCTGCACGAGGAGCCCTTCGGCCTCGCCGTAGCGGAGGTCCTGGTCCTCCGACGGCTGCGCGCCCGGGGCACCCCGTTCCTGGTCTGCTCCGCCCAGAACCTCGACAAGCGCTATCCGCCGCCCTTCCGCTGGTTCGAGCGGTGGTCGTTGGGTCGGGCCGCCGGCGCCTACACCTGCAATCTGGAGGCCGGCCGGATCCTGCGGCGCAAGGGTCTGGTCGGCGAGCTCGCGCTGCTCCCGCTCGGCGTCGACATCGAGCGGTTCCACCCGGTCGACCGGGACCCCCCCGCGGGCGGGCTGCGGGTGGGCTTCGTCGGCCGGCTCATCCCCCACAAGGGGGCGGACGTCCTGCTGCGGGCGGTTGCCCGCGACTCCCGGCTGCGGGCCGAGATCTACGGGTCCGGTCCCGAGTCAGCGACGCTGCGGGCGCTGGCCGACCGGCTCGGGATCGCCGACCGGGTCGTGTTCGCCGGCCACGTCCCCGACGCCCGGATGCCCGATGTCTACGCGCTCCTCGACGCGCTGGCGGTGCCCTCGGTGGCGATGCCCGGGTGGGTCGAACAGTTCGGCCGCGTGGTCGTCGAGGCACAGGCCGCCGGTGTCCCGGTGGTGGCCAGCGCGAGCGGGGCCCTCCCCGACGTCGTCGGCGGGAGCGGGATCCTCGTGCCGGCGGGTGACCCGGTCGCGCTGGCCGGGGCCCTCGCCCGCCTGCTGGACGAGCCGGGGCTCTGGTCGCAGCTCCGCGAACGCGGGGGTGCGGGATGCCGGGCGCAGCTCGTGGGCGCAGATCGCCGGCGACCAGCAGGCGCTCTACGAGCGCGCGGTCTCCGGGGGCGCCGACGCGGTCGACCCCGCCTCCGGGACCAGCGACCGGTAGAGCTCCTCGAGCCGGTCGAGGTGGCCGGCGAGGGAGAACCGTGCCTGCTGGCGTGCACGGAGTGCGGCGCCCGTCCGACGGCGGAGGTCCGGGTCGTGCGCGAGCGCGACGAGCCCCCGGGCCGCGGCGGCCGCGTCCCCGGGCGCGAACAGCATCCCGGCCTCGGCCACCGTCTCCAGGTGGGCCCCGCCGGCGGCCGCGACGACCGGGAGGCCGTGGGCCATGGCCTCCACCACCGAGAGGCCGAAGGGCTCCTCCGGGGCGGGGGCGAGGAGGATCGAGGAGCCGGCGAGCAGCGCGTCGGTGTCGGCGACCTGCCCGGCGAAGCGAACGCTCGCCGTGCACCCGAGCCGGTCGGCGAGCACCTCGAGCTCCGGACGGAGCGCACCGGACCCGGCGACGACCAGCCGCCATCCCGACGAGCCGAGCCCGCTGCCCGCCCACGCCCGGAGGCCGACCTCGGGGGCCTTCTCCCGGTCCAGTCGCTGGAGCATCAGCACGGTCGGCGCCTCGAGGGGAGCCCGAGGGCGATCGGGCGCCGCGTTCGGGATGAGCACCGACGGTCCCGAGATGGTGCGTGCCACGAACTCGCTGATGGCGATGTCGCAGGCGATCGGCCGGGAGGCCGCCCGGGCCAGTGCCCGCGCCAACGGGCCCGAGCCGCGCTCGGCGGCGAAGTGACGGGTGGCGACGGTCGGCACCCGGCGGACCGGTCGGGCCACCCAGGTCGCCACCTCCGCCGCGGTCATGTGGGTGTGGACGAGGTCCACGTCCCGCAGCCGGGTGACGGCGGCCGCCCCCCCGAGCACCGTTGTCGCCGGCCGGTGGTCGACCGAGGCGGCCAGCTCATCCCGCATCCGCACCGGATCACCGCCGATCACCGCGACGGTGTGGTCGCGGGCCGCCAGTCCGTTGGCCACCTGGCAGACGTAGCGCTCGACACCGGCGAAGGCGCCGGTGAGCACGACGTGCACGACCGAGAGGGTTCCGGCAGCGGTCCTCTCCCGGGCGGCCTCAACCCGGAGGGGTCCCCGTCGGTAGAGGGAGAACCGGGCTGCCGCCCGCCGGCCCCGCTCGCCGGGCAGGACCAGGGCCCGGACCGACGCGCCGAACAGGGCCGCGCCCCGGTAGACCCACCAGCCCGCAGGACCGTGGTGCTTTCGCAGATAGCGCTCGTGGGAGGCATGGAAGTGGGCCTCGCGCCCGGCCTGGTCGCCGCCGGTGCCGGACCCGACGTGGGTCGCCGACGCCCCGGGGCAGAGTGCGACCGTCCAGCCGCGGTCGGTCGCACGCCGCTGCCAGTCCGCCTCCTCGGCATAGAGGAAGAACCGGTCGTCGAACGGGCCGACGTCGGCGAACGCCTCACCCCGGATCAGCAGGACCGACCCGATGAGGTAGTCGGTCCGCCGGCGGAGCCCGCCGAGCCCGATCGCCTCGACCCAGGCGCCGATCGGGGAGGGGAACGGCCAGCCGACCCGGGCCGTCCTGCCGGTCGAGGGATCGCGCTGGGGAGGCGCGACCGCGGCGAGTCGGTCGTCGGCCAGCAGGCACTCCTGCAGGGCCGCCACCCCGTCCGGGGTGATCGCCGCGTCGGGGTTGAGGAGGAGCACGTCGGTCCCGACCGGAGACCTCCCGGAGATCCCCAGGTTGACGCCGGCGGCGAAGCCCAGATTGGTCCCGGGGTCGACGTAGGACGCCCCGAGTCGCCGGACCACCGCCCGCACCTCGGGATCGGAGGAATTGTCGACGACGGTGACCGGAAAGGCGCCCGCCAACCCGATCAGGCAGGCCTGCAGCAGGTCCGGCGCGTGGTACGCGACCACGACCACGGTGACCGGCCGGCGGTCCCCGGCGGTCACCGTCGGCTCACTGCTTGTAGGCGTAGGCCCGGTAGCTGTCGGCGTGGATCCGTCGCACGTGGTTGAGGACGAGGCCGAGGACATGGCAATTGGTGGTCTCCAGCCGGTGGACCGTTCGTTCGAGGTCGCCGCGATCGGTGCGCCCCTCGGTGGCCACCAGGACCGCGCCGTGGGCCATGCTCCCGAGGATCGCGGTGTCGGGTGCCGAGAGCACCGGTGGGGTGTCGAGCAGGACGATGTCGGCGAGCAGGGGCAGCTGGTCGATGACCGGCTGCATGCCCGGACTGCCGAACAGCTCGCTCGGGCTGTCCAGGAAGGTGCCCACCGGAAGCAGCTGGAGGCCCTGGATCCCCGTCTCGACGAGATGGGCGGCAACCGAGGTGTCGCCCGGCTCCGGCTCGTTCGCCCGGCGGGGGAGGGGGAGGTCGCGATCCCTCCTGGACTCGCGCCCGTCTCCGCGGTCGGGGCGGCCGTCCCCTCTCAGGGTGCCCCCCCCGGACCGCAGGCCACCCGGTCCGTCGGGTTCGGCGGACTTCCAGTTCGCCTTGATCACGTCGGCCAGACCGGGCCGCTCGGAGCCGTCGACCCCGAACACCTCCTCGAGCCGCGGCCGGCGGAAGTCGGCCGACACCGCGATCACCTTGCTGCCCGCACGCGCCCAGGCCGCGGCCAGGTTGGCGGTCACGAAGGTCTTGCCGTCGCCGGGCTCCGGGCTGGTCACGACCAGCACGGGGCACGGGTGCTGGTCGAGGAGGACCCGCAGGCTGGTCCGCAGCTCGCGGACCGACTCGGCCATGGGCGACTGGGGCGCCTGCACGATGGCGATCGCCACCTTGCCGGTGCGCACGTCGTCGTCCTGGGGCAGTTCGGCGAGGACCGGGGCGTCGATGACCGACTCGATCTCCGGGCTGTTCCGCAGCCGGTCGTCGAACTGCTCACGGACCAGGGCGATCCCGCAGCCGACCAGGAGGCCGGCGAGTGCCCCGATGAGCACCAGCTTCTTCTCGCTGAGCCCCGAGGGCTTCGCCGGTAGGTCGGCCGCCACCTGGACGGAGGCGTAGGGGCCGCCGAGCTGGATGTTGGACTGCTCGGCCTGCAGCGTTCCATAGCTCTGGGTCAGCCCCGCCACCTGCGCGGCGGTCAGCGGGTTGGTCGACGCGCCCGGCTCGGCCTGCAGCGAGGCGATCTTGGCGTTGATCTCGGCCAGGGCGCCGCCGATCTTGTTGACCTGGTTCTGGACGAAGACGCCGATCTCGTCGACGTATGCCGTCGAGTAGGCCCTGGCGAGGGCCTGGGCCTCCTCGGGAGTGGAGCCCGAGGCGGTGATGGTGAGGGCCCCGGTGGACGGGTTGACGGTCCCGGTCACCCCGGCGGTCGCCGCCGCGACGTCGGGGTTGTTGAGGAGCTTGGCGGCCTGCAACTGGACAGCGGTGCTGCCGAGCTCCTGGACCGGATCGGGCAGGGTGATCGAGGAGGTCGCGGCACCGCCCTGCGTCGGGGTGTTGACCTGCACCAGGGCGGTCGACTCGTAGGTCGGGGTGTGGAGCTTGGCGTAGCCGAGCGCCGCCCCGACCGAGACGACCAGACAGACCACGATGGTCAGGCGCCGACGCCAGAGGATCGAGAGGAACTGGTGGATGGTCAGCGGAGGCTCGCTTTCGGTCTGGGGGTGACGGTTGGAGGATACGGCCTGTCCGGGGGGGCCTGCGCCATCCCGCCGGCCGGAGCGGGGATCGTCGCCGGTCGGATCAGGCGGCGCATCGCTGCTCCCGTACCCTCGCCATCACCGCGTCCAGCGCCTCGGCCCGCTCGCGCCAGGTCGGCACGGCGGGACCGGCGGGTGCAGACCCGGTGGACGGCATGCCGGCCGCCAGGGCCGAGTCGACCGCGGCGACGAACGACGCACGCGGCGCGACCACGACCGGAGGCCCGAGCCCACGGAACCCGGCGACCGGGGTGGCCACGGTCGGGCGTCCCGCGGCGAGGCACTCATAGGCCTTGATCGGGTCGAGGCTCTCGGTGAAGGGGTTGACAAGGTGGGGGACGATGACCAGGTCGGCGTGCTGGAGGTAGGCCGGTACCTCGTCGTACGGCCGGGCGCCGAGGAGGTGGACCGAGGGGACCGCGGCCAGCCGGGCGGTCTCGGCGGCGGGGAGGTCGTCCGGCCCGACCATGACGATCTGCAGCTCCGGTCTGGCCCGGGCCAGACCGTGGACGAGCTCGAGGTCGAACCGCTCCTCGTGGAGGGTGCCCACGTAGAGGGCGATGGGTCCGCCCGGGAGGTCCTCCGGCCTCGGATGGGGCCGCCGGAAGCGCTCGACGTCGACGCCGTTCGGGATCAGATCGACCGACCGGGTCCTCCCGCGCGAACGGGCGAGGTCGGGGGAACAGACCACCACGGCGTCGCTCCTGGCCACGAGCAGGGCGTCGTCGGCCTTGAGGCGCTCGAGGCGGCGTGGTGCGAGGGGCGCCAGCAGCCAGTCGTCGGTCACGTCATAGATGATCGGCCATCCCGACGCCACGCTGAAGCGCGCAGTACGCGGCATCGTTCACCCACAGCAGCGGAGCGGCGAGCCCGAGGTGGTCCGCCGTTCTGGCCACCTGGCGCCCGAGCAGGCGGTCGGCGCCGGGTCCGAGCGAGCGGGGGAGCCACTTGCGCGGGCGCAGCACGTGCACCTGCGGATGGACCTGCTCGAGCCGGTCCCCCGGCCGAGACCGCGCCGCGCCGCGCCGCATCTCGTACGGGACGTCGAACGCGGGGGCGACGTAGAGCACCCGCATCCGTGGCTCGAGCGCGACCAACTCGTCGACGAGGATCCGGATCCTCCGCCGGACCGTGCCCCATGGCTCGAGGGAGCACACGATGAGCGAGGTGCCGGGTGACGGCGCCGTTCCGGCGGTCACTGCGCCCGACCCGGCAGCTCGTGGAGAGCGCGGTCGCTCACCCCCGGAACGCTACGCTGCATGGGCAGTCCCCGCGTTCCACCCGAGCGCCCGAGGCCCGATGACCCGAACGCAGCCGCCACCGTGAACCGCCCGATGGCCACCTCCGCGCCCGGCGGCCTTGCCAAGCGGGCGGCACGGATCGAACGACTGATCGCCCGGTCGAGCAGCTGGGCCGCGGTGGTCGCGGTCGCGGTCGTGGTCGGGGTCGGGGTCGCGGTGCGCCCGACGGTGGGCCTGGCGCTGGCCGGTCTGGTGCTGCTGATCGGCCTGTTCATTGCCGACCCGGTTCTGCTCGCTGTCGTCGTGCTTCCCGGCGCGTTGCTCATCCAGCGGGTGGGGAGCACCTCCCTCAACCTCAGCGTGGCCGACCTTCTCGTCTTCCTCGGCGCGATCGTGTGTCTCTTCCACGTCCGGTGGAGTGAGGCGCCGATGCTCCGGCGGTTCCTGGTGGTCATCGTCTGGTACGAGGCCGTGCTCCTCCTTGTGGTGGTGGCCCACCCGTTCCGGGGGGACGTGATCGAGTGGTTCCACCGGCTCTCCTACCTGGCAGGCAGCGTGCTCGTCGGTTGGGTCATCGCGAGCAACGGCCGTGCGAGACAGGCGGTGCAGCTCTTCCTCTACGGCTCCACGGTGCTCGCTGTCTTCACCATCGAGCACGCCTTCTCGCTCCACTTCCATCCGGCCCAGTGGGGTGTCTATCAGAAGAACGCCATCGGCTCCGTGCTCTGGATCGCCATCGCGGTCGCCCAGATCAATCCTTCGTGGATCGCCCTGCACCGCACCGAGGCGCGGATCACCAAGTACGTCTGCCTCGGAGGGCTGCTGGCGACCCAGTCGCGCCAGTCGATCATCCTGCTGATCGTGGCGGTGGGGACGGCCGTGCTGCTCAATCCGGAGGTGCGGCGCAGATCGAAACTGATCGTGCTGGCCGCGGTGCCGCTGATGACCATCGTGTACTACAGCCTGGAGCTCGCGGCCCGCAACAACCCCAAGTTCAACTCGGTGGCGATCCGGTTCGGCCAGATCGGGGCGGCGATCCACGTCTGGCACCTGAGCCCGATCCTCGGGTTGGGGATGCGCTTCTACAACCTGCCGCAGTTCGTCACGGTGACCCCGCCACCCAACGTGCTGGTCGACAACCTGGCGTCGACCGGTCTGCTCGGCAGCGTGGCGTTCTTCCTCATGGTGATCTTCACGTTGCGAGTCCTGTTCGCGCTCCCGCGCGCCTACGGAACGCTGAGTGTGGCCATCCTCGTCGCCCACTACGTGCACGGGCTCTTCGACACCTTCTGGATCGGGTCGCTCTCGATCGTCCCGTTCGTGATCGTCGGTCTCACCCTCGGGATGGCCGATGCCCACCGGGACGGGGCGGACCCGCCACCACCCGCTCCCCGGGGCCATCACGGCCGCCGGGTGCCGGCGACCCACCCCTCCCGCCCCTCCGGCCTTCCCGCCGGGTGAGCCGGCGGTGACCACGCGCCGGTCACGCGTGGTCTTCAACGCGCTCCCTCTCGACCGCCGCGGCGGAGGGGTGAGCACGTACATCCGTGAGCTCCTCGGGAGCCTGGTCGGGGTGGTCGACGCAGATCTCGTCGCCGCGGTCCGACCCTCCGGGCTCGACGAGCTCCCAGACGGGGTCACCCCGCTGGTCGCAGGGGAGTCCCGGGGGCTGCGGCGGGCCCTGGCCGGAGCCCTCGGGTTCGGGCCGGCCGACCTGACCCACGGTCTGGACGTGGACCTCCCCCTCCGCCGGGTGGGGCCGACGGTCTCGACCGTGCACGACCTCGCCGTCTTCGACGTCCCGCGCGCCTTTCCGCGGCACCGGGTGGCCGGCGAGCGCCTGTTGATCCGTGCGGCGCTGCGCCGGGCCGACACGGTCATCGCGGTGTCTGCGTTCACCGCCGAGCGGGTGCGGTGCCTCACCGGCCGTGACGCGGTGGTCGTGCACGAGGCACCGGGCAGCGCGATGGTGCCGGCCTCCGCGGAGGCGGTCGCCGCCGCCCGGGTCCGCTACGGGTTGCCCGACCGCTTCGTGCTCCACGTCGGCAACATCGAGGTCCGCAAGGACCTGGCCACCCTCGCCGCTGCATGTGGAGGGGCGGGGATCCCGCTGGTGGTGACCGGCCAGGGCCTCTGGGGCGCCGGCGCTCCTGCCGGGGTCCTGACCATCGGCCACGTGCCGACCGCCGATCTCCCCGCCCTCTACGGCGCGGCCACGCTGGTGGGGTACGCCTCCCGCTACGAGGGCTTCGGACTTCCCCCCGTCGAGGCGATGGCCTGCGGCGCCGCGGTCGTCTCGACCCCGGTTCCCTCGGTGGTCGAGGTGGTGGGCGCCGGCGCGGCGACGTTCCGACCGGGTGACACCGAAGGGCTCACCCGGTTGCTGCGCGACCTCCTTGCCGACGACGACCGGCGGACCGAGCTGGCCCGACTGGGGACCGGTCTGGTCGGCTCGTTGTCCTGGCGCCGCACCGCACTGGCCACGGCCGCCGCCTACCGGTCGCTCGGCGTGACCGTCTGACCGCCGCCCGGGCGGCTGCTCCCCGGGTCTTCAGGTGGGCACGGGGGCTGCCGATACCGGGGTGATGACCGGGGAGGGGCAGGACCGCAGGGACGGTCGGGCGGTACACGCGACGGGAGCCCCGGTGTGCCTGGAGCCCTCCGTGGCACCCCCGAGGCGCGGGCAGGCGATCGGTTCAGGGATCTTCGGACCCGCCGAGCCGCGACCCGTCCCGCCGGAGCTCCTCGCCGATCTCCACGAGTCCGCGGTCGTCATCGCACCGGGGTACGTCGGTCCGGACCGTCGCGGGGCAGCCCGTCCATCCCGGCCGCCACCCGTGTGGTGGGAGCCGGGTCCGTCGCCCGACCGGGCACCCCGTGGCGCATGGACGGTGCTGACCGTCCTGGTCACGGCCGCGGCGGTGGTCCCGCTGACCCTGATGGGCATCCACCCCGCCTCCTCGGCTCCCGCACCGGCGGCCTCGGCGGGAAGGGTGGCACCGCCCCGGTCCTCCGGGACGCTGCCGACATCCCGGGACGGGACGAACCCCCGGGCGGCCGGTGCCGTCCGGCACGGTCGGTCGGTCGTCCCCGCGATCGGGGCCCGGCGGCCAGCTGCCACATCGGGCGCCGGGGCCTGCCTGCATGTCCATGCGGCGCAGGCCAGGGCATGTGCCCGCCGCCAGCAGGTGGCCGCCCGCCGCGCCCGGCTGCGAATGCTGCGCAACGAGCGCGCGGCGCGGCGGATCTCGCGCCCGCACCCGCACCTCCCCACGCCGTAGCGACCGGTCGGGACGGCCGTCCGACGGGCCGGATCGGTCGCCGGTGGTGCTTCAGATAGCTCCGCGTGTTGCCGATCGACTGGCATGGAACGTGCACTGAGCGCTGATCGCCACGCCCAACTGCCGACCCAGACGACCGATCCGGCTCTCGAACACCTGCCGGAGGACGTGGGCCAGGGTACCGACCCGGGGCGCGTCCCGGACGCGGAGGTCGCCGCCGCGGCCGGTGCCCTGGCCGATCTCGACGATCCGAAGCTGGTCCTCTCCGAGGGGTACATCGGCGTGGACCGCCGGCGAGCGGGGTTCTCCGCCGCGCTGGCCCGGGTCGTGTTCGGCCAGCGCCGGTTCCTCCTCCGCCTCGAGGTCCTCGTCGTGGGCATCGCGCTCGCTCTGGTCGCCGCGCTGCTCCTCATCCCTTCGGTCGGGCGGCCGCACCGCTCCAACACCGCCGGCGCGGCCGCTCGCCGGACCGCGCCGCGTGCCCCGGCCAGCCCGCCGTCGAAACCGCCGCGCCATGCACCGGCCGCCCCGCCGTCCACGACCACCAGCACCACCGCCGGCACCGGCAGCAGCGCGGGCACCACCGGGAGCACCGCACCGGCCGAGACCAGCCCCACCCCCGCCTCCGCACAGGCATCTCCGTCGGCTGCGCCGGTCACCACCGCTCCGCCCGCGCCGCCCCCGGCTCCGACCACCACGGTCCCGCCCCCCGCGCCGCCCCCGGACACCCCGAGCCAGATGGGGGCGGCCGCGCTCAGGTTGGTCCGGTACCCCTGGCAGAACATCCCCGGCTACTCGATCCAGTTCCTGCCCATCACCGACGCGCCCTCGCCCGGCTTCTACGGCAACACCACCTTCACCTGGGGCCAGGCGGGTGGTCAGTCGACCCTCTACGTGTACCCCGGCGAGTCGATCGAACAACTCGCCGGGATCACCGCGTTCGAGATCGGCCACGAGGTCGACGCCGCGGCGGTGGCTCCTCCCAGGAACGGTCACGAGCAGATCGAGGACATCATCGGCATCCATCCGCAGACCTGGGCTCCGCAGTGCGACTGCGCCGAACAGAACTACCTCTCCGGCTGGTACGCGGCCGCCTTCTCCAACTTCTGGTCACCGGGTGTCGGCAACTGGGCGTCGATCGCGCCCGAGCCCAGTGGCGCCACGCTCTCCCAGATGCAGCCCTGGCTCGACCCGAGCATCCCTAGGGCGTGACCGATGCGCTCCTTCGCGGCCCGTGTCCCGATCCACGGCGTTCCGGACCGACGCGTGCCCGGTGATGGCGACCGGGTTACGCTCCCTCGCACGATCGACCGCGACCCATGACCCGCATCGCGCTGCTGCCGAGCTCCTACCCGCCCTCGGTCGGCGGCGTCGAGGAGCTGACCCGTCACCTCGCCTTGACCCTCGCCGGGGAAGACGACCAGGTCGAGGTGTGGACCGGGACCGGTGACGATCTCGTCCCCGAGTCGGCCGAGGTGCGCGACGGTCTGGTGGTCAGACGGTTGCCCATGCCGCTGCCGGCCGCCAATCTCTCGGCGGTCTCGCGGTCGATCACCATCGGGAGCCGGACACTCCGGGGGTTGCGGCGGGCGGTCGGCGCGTTCCGGCCCGACGTCCTCCACGTGCAGTGCTTCGGTCCCAACGGCTCGTATGCGACGGCCCTCTCCCAGATGACCGGGATCCCCCTGGTGATCACCCTGCAGGGGGAGACCGTGATGGACGACGGCGACGTCTTCACCGTCTCGCGCACGCTGCGCACCTCGCTCCGTTCGGGGATCCGGAGGGCGGCGGCCGTGACCGCGTGCTCCGCGTTCACCCTGGCCGACGCCGAGCGTCGCTTCGGCCTCGCCGCCGGGCGGGGGATCGTGGTGCCCAACGGGGTCTCGCTCACCGACGCCCCGGAGGCGTCGGGCTCCCTGCCGGCGGCGGTCGCCGCGCTCGGCGGACGGTCCTACGTCCTCGCCCTCGGGCGGGTGGTCGAGAAGAAGGGGTTCGACCTCCTGCTGGACGGCTACGCGGCGATGGATCCGGGACGGCGCAGCGCGGACCTGGTCATCGGTGGCACCGGCCCGGCCCTCGAGGCCCTCGAAGCCCGGGCGGAGGACTCAGGGCTCGCGGGTCGGGTCCATTTCACCGGGCGGCTCACCCGCGAGCAGGTGGTGTCGACCATGGCCGGAGCGACCGTGTTCGTGATGCCGAGCCGTCTCGAGCCGTTCGGGATCGTGGTGCTCGAGGCCTGGCGGGCCGGCGTCGCGGTGGTGGCCAGCAACCGGGGTGGCGCACCCGAATTCATCGAGAACGGCGTCAGCGGTCTGTTGGTCGACCCGTTCGACCCGGTGGCGGTCGCCCGCGCGCTGGAGCGCCTGCTCTCCGACCCGGACGAGCGCCGGTCGATTGCCGGAGCGGGACGACACCGGGTGGCGTCGTTCGCCTGGCCGGTGATCGCGGAGCGGTACCGGGCCGTCTACGAGTCTGTCGTCCCGCGTCCGGACCCGGTGCCCTCCGGGGCGAACGGTCGGCCGCGCGGAGCGGTCCGGTGACCGCGCCGGCCTCGGGGACCCTCCGGGTCGGGGTCGACCTGGTCGCCGTCGACGAGGTGGCCGCGTCGGTGCGTCGGTTCGGCAATCGGTACGTGGACCGGATCTTCACGCCGCACGAGATCGCGGTCTGCCGGGAATCGGACCGTCCGGACGTCCCCGACGGGGCCGAGCACGCCTACTCCGCGGCGTCCCTGGCAGCGCGGTTCGCGGCCAAAGAGGCGGTCGTCAAGGTCCTGCGTCCCCGAGAGGCGCGTCCTGACTGGCGTAGTATCGAAGTACACCGGATGGCAGGAGGGTGGTGCGAGATCCGGCTCTCCGGTCGGGCCGCCGAGCTGGCCGCTGCCGCCGGGATCGACGAGCTCGCGGTGAGTCTCACCCACGAGGCCCCGGTTGCGGCGGCCGTGGTCGTCGGTCGGTGCGCAGACCGGCCGAGGGAGGAGTGATGGTGGACGAGACGATCCGCGGGGTGTTGGCCGAGCACGGGCGCCTCGCCGTGCCGATCGAGTCGCTGGCCGACGACGCGGACCTGTTCGGTGCCGGGATGACCAGCCACGCGAGCGTCAACGTGATGCTGGCCATCGAGGACGCGTTCGACTTCGAGTTCTCCGAGCAGATGCTCAAGAAGTCCACGTTCGAGTCGGTCGCGTCCATCCGGGCCGCGGTCCTGGAGATGACAGGGGTGAACGACTGATGACGACCGATACCTACGACCTGGTCGACGCCGGGGCCGGCTCGGTGGCCGTGCGCATGGCCGCGGTCGCCGACAAGGTGGCCGGCCCGGCCGCAGGCGATGTCGACGAGAAGTCACGCTTTCCGACCGAGACGATCGAGGCCCTGCGCTCAGAGGGACTGCTCTCGGCGCTCGTCCCGGTCGCGCTCGGCGGTGGAGGGGCAACCCTGACCGAGGTCTCCGACGGCCTCATCGCGCTCGGCCGCCGGTGCGCGTCGAGCGCCATGGTGGTCGCGATGCACCACATCCAGGTCGCCTGCCTGGTCGGCCACGGGCGCAACGAGTACCTCCGCTCCTACCTGCGTGAGCTGGTCGACCACCAGTACCTGCTCGCCTCGGCCACCACCGAGATCGGTACCGGGGGCGACGTGAGCAGCAGTGTGTGCGCGGTGGAGATGGAGGCCGCCGGCCGCACTTTCCGGTTGGAGAAGCAGGCCCCGGTGATCTCGTACGGCACCTACGCCGACGCGATCCTCGCCACCGCCCGCCGCACGCCGGAGAGCCCGGCGAGCGACCAGGTGCTCGTGCTCTGCCGTCCGCCGGACCTCGAGCTCGACCAGGTGGGCGAGTGGAACGCGTTGGGCTTCCGGGGCACCTGCAGCACCGGCTTCGTCCTGCGCGCCGGCGGGGACGTCGCCGCCGTCCTCGACGACCCCTATGCCGACATCTCCACCCAGACCATGCTGCCGGCGGCCCACCTGCTGTGGAGCTCCCTGTGGCTGGGCATCGCCTCCGATGCGGTCGCCCTGGCCCGCAAGTTCGTGCAGGCCGAGGCCCGCCGGCGTCCGGGGATGACGCCGGCCGCCGCGCTGCGCCTCGCCGACGTGACGGCGGTGCACCAGCAGTTCGTGGACCTGCTCCGCTCCTCGGTGGCCCGCTACGAGGCGGCCCGGGAGGATCCGGACCGCCTCTCGTCGATCTCCTTCGGGATCGCCATGAACTCGCTCAAGGTCTCCGCGTCCACCTTGGTGGTCGACGTCGTGCGGGCGTGCATGGTCATCTGCGGGCTGGCCTCCTACCGTCTCGATACGCCGTACAGCCTCGGCCGGCACCTGCGCGACGCGATGGGCGCGGCGCTGATGGTCAACAACGACCGGATCATGGGGAACAACGCCCAGATGCTCCTGGTCCACCGCGGGGAGTGAGAAGGGTGGCCACCGTGGAACCGGCGCACCCGGACCGGGAGGAGCCCTGGGACGCGTTCCGCCGCCAGGTCCTCGACGCGGGACTGCTGCTCGCCACCGGCGTCGACGGTCTCTACGGACGGTCGGCGACCTACGAGGCGGTGGCGGACGCCGTCGACGGGCTGGTGCTCCGGGTCGGGGTCGACCAGGACGCGGCGCGCATCCGGTTCCCCCCGGTCATGCCCTGGGCGACCTTCGAGCTCAACGGCTACCTCGAGTCGTTCCCCGACCAGATGGGCTCGGTCCACACCTTCCGGGGTGACGAGCGCCTCCACGCGGAGCTGGTCAGGCGGGCCGAGGCCCACGAGGACCGGGCGCCGCTGCTCGAGACGACCGACATGGTCCTGTGCCCCGCGGTCTGCCATCCGCTCTACCCGACCCAGTCGGGCGTCCTGCCCGAGGGTGGGCGCCGGGTCGAGGTCTACGGCTACTGCTTCCGCCACGAGCCGAGCACCGACCCCTTCCGCATGCAGGCCTTCCGCCAGCACGACTACGTCTATCTGGGCACCCCGGAGGGTGCCCGCGCCCACCGCGACCAGTGGGTCGAGCGCGGGGCGCAGGTCCTCTCCGACCTCGGCCTGGAGATCGCACCGGTCGTGGCCAACGACCCGTTCTTCGGCCGTCCGGGCCGGATGCTGGCCGCCAACCAGCGCGCCGAGGAGCTCAAGATCGAGCTGGTGACCCCGGCGTTCGCCACCGGCAGGCCGACCGCCATCTCCTCGTCCAACTGCCACCTCGACCACTTCGGGCGGCCGTTCGCCATCGAGACCGCCGACGGCGGGGTCGCCCACACGGCGTGCTTCGGCTTCGGGGTCGATCGGATCACCCTGGCCCTCTTCGACCGCCACGGGACCGATCCGGCGAGCTGGCCGCCCGCGGCCCGCGCCGTCCTGTGGCCGTGACCGGCGGAGGCCGGCCGGGGACCGCGTTGGACGCGCCGGCGCCGCTCCTGCCGGTGACCGCGGAGGCCTTCCGGCCCCACCCGCTGCACGCGGGTGACCGGAGCTGGACGGAGACAAACTGCTACGTCGACGTCTGGATCGAGGTGCTCCACGCGCTCGGCCTCGACCCGCTGGCCGCGGCCGCGTTCACACTCAGCTGCGACTTCGAGGTCGACCAGTGGAGCTTCTTCAAGTACCCGCCGGAGGACCTGCGCACGCTCTACGGTCTCGAGGTCACCGAGGTCAACGTCTGGCGACCGGTCGTCGAGCACGTGGTCGAGCTCCTCGGGCACGGCCGGCTGACCACGGTCGAGGCCGACTCCTGGTTCCTGCCCGACACCCGCGGCGTCGCCTACCGGACGGCGCACGCGAAGAGCACCATCGTTCCCAACCTGGTCGACCTCGACGCCCGGCGGCTCGGCTACTTCCACAACGCCGGCTACTTCGAGCTCGACGGCGACGACTTCGACGGGGTGTTCCGCCTCGGGCCCCACGCCGACCGGGAGGCGCTCCCGCCCTACGTCGAGCAGGTCCGTCTCGACGGGATCGTCCGTGACGACCCGGACCGGGTGGCGCGGGCGGTGGCGGCGACCACCGAGCACCTGGCCCGCCGCCCCGCGGACAACCCGTTCCCGCGGCTGGCGGCCGGGCTCGCCCGTGACCTGCCGTGGCTCTCCGAGCAGGACCTCGAGACCTTCCACCTCTACGCGTTCGGGATCTGCCGTCAGTGCGGGGCGAGTGCCGAGCTCGCCGCGTCGTTCGTCGAATGGCTCAACCTCCACGACGGCCCGGGGACCGAGGCGGCCGCGGTCGCCCTGCACGCGTTGGCCGACGGCGCCAAGGCCCTCCAGTTCGCCCTCGCCCGCGTGGTCCGCGGCCGGACGGTCGACCTCGACGCGGTGATCGGCCCGATGGCCGACCGGTGGGACGTGGCCATGGGCGTGCTCGTCGACCGCTATGGTCGCTGAGCCCGACCTGCTCGCCGGCGCGGGGTGGACCTGCGCGGGCACGGACGCCGGCCGGGCCGGGTCACCCGCCGACCTCGACGATCTGACCATCGGCTGGATCCCGGCCATCGTTCCCGGCACCGTCGCCGGGGCGGTGCGGGCGGCCGGGGGGCCCGAACCCGCCTCCGCGGAACTGGACGCCTCCGACTGGTGGTTCCGCTGCCGGTTCACCGCTCCCCAACGCGGCGAAGGCTGGACCCTCGAGCTCGAGGGGCTCGCCACCCTGGCCGACGTATGGCTCGACGGGTGCCATCTCCTGCGCGCCGAATCGATGTTCTCGCCGCTGTCGGTGCCCGTGGCGTGCCCGGCGGGGGAGCACGAGCTCTGCATCCGGTTCGCCGCCCTCGCGCCGGAGCTGGCCCGCCGCCGCCCACGCCCGCGTTGGAAGACGGCCGCGGCCACCAGCCAGAACCTCCGGTGGTTCCGGACCACCCTGCTCGGCCGCCAGCCCGGGTGGTCGGTGACCCCGGCCCCGGTCGGTCCCTGGCGCCCGGTCCGCCTGATCCCGAGGGGGCCGTTCACCGAGGTGCAGCGCCGGGTGGTGACCACCTGCGCGCCCGGCACCGGTGGGCGCAGCTCCGGCACCGTGCGGGTCGACATCCGGCTGGCGGTCCCTGGGGGAGCCCCGTCCGGGGAGACGGGCGCGGTCCCGGCGACGCTGGTGGTGGGTGACCGATCGGCCCCGCTCGAGGTGACCCGGGCAGGGGGACGGCTCGACCTTCGGGGTGACCTGGTCCTCGACGACGTCGAGCGGTGGTGGCCCCACACCCACGGCAGCCAGGCGCTCTACCCGGCCCGGGTGGAGGTCGGCGGCGAGACGCTCGGTCTCGGGGCGGTCGGGTTCCGCACCGTCGAGGTCGACCGCTCCGACGGGGGATTCCGGTTGGCGGTCAACGGGGTCCCGGTCTTCTGCCGTGGGGCGTGCTGGTACCCGGTCGACCCGGTCGGGTTCGCCGCGCCCGAGCACGAGGTGGCCCGCACCGTCGGGCTCGCCCGCGCCGCCGGCATGAACATGCTGCGGGTCCCGGGCGGCACGGTCTGGGAGGACGAGTCGTTCTTCGCCGCCTGCGACCGGGCGGGCATCCTGGTCTGGCAGGACGCCATGCTCGGCTTCCTCGACCCCCCCGACGACGGGGAGTTCACCGCCACCGTGGTGGCGGAGGTCGAGGGCCGGCTCTCCCGGGCCGCGGCCCACCCGTCGCTCGCCGTCTTCTGCGGAGGCCAGGAGCTCGAGGAGCAGGCGGCGATGCAGGGCCTGCCGGGAGAACGGTGGGCCACCCCCCTCGTGGACGAGGTCCTGCCCGCGGTGGTGGATGCGCTCGCGCCGGGTCTGCCGGTCCTCCCCTCGTCGCCGAGCGGGGGGCATCCGCCCTTCCGGGTCGACGCCGGCGTCAGCCACTACACCGGGGTGGGGGTGTTCCTGCAGCCGCTCGGGGACCTGCGCCGCGCCGCGCCCCGGTTCGTGAGCGAGGGCCTCGCGTTCGCCATCCCCCCGGAGCGGGCGACCGTGGACGAGGCGTGCGGGGGCGCCCGCCTGGCCGGCCACGATCCGGGTTGGAAACAGGCGGTGCACCACGACACCGGGGGGTCCTGGGATCTCGAGGACGTGCGCGACCACTACGTGCAGCTCCTCTTCGGGGTCGATCCCGCGGTGCTCCGCCGCACCGACCCCGAGCGCGCCCTCGACCTGGGCCGGGCGGCGGTGTGCGAGATCATGACCCAGGCCGCCGCCGAGTGGCGCCGTCCGGGATCGCCTTGCGACGGGTTCCTCGGTCTGGCCCTGCGCGACCTGCGGGCCGGTGCGGGGTGGGGCCACCTCGACGCCCTCGGCCGGCCCAAGGCCTCCTGGTTCGCGCTGGCCCGGGCGTTCCGACCGGTCGCGGTCCTGGTGACCGACGAGGGTCTCAACGGAGTGGCCCTGCACCTGGTCAACGACACCGGGGACCCCGTCGAGGCCACGCTCTCGGTCGGGCTGCACACCGCCGCCCATCGGGTGGAGGAGGCCTCCCGCCCGGTGTCGATCCCCGCCCGCGGGGGGATCGACGTGGCGGCCGACTCCCTCTTCGACGGCTTCCGCGACCTCGCCTACACCTACCGGTTCGGCCCGCGGCCCTACGAGCTGATCACGGCCGACCTGCGCTGTGGCCCGAGGGTCCTCGCCTCCACCGGCTTCGTCCCGGGTGGTCCGGCCAGGCCGGTCGAGGACGACGTGGGGCTCGAGGCGCGGCTCGAACCCGCCGGCGGGGGGGCCTGGTCCCTGCACATCTCGGCCCGGAGGTTCTCCCAGTACGTCCATGTGGACGTGCCCGGGTACGTTCCGGACGACTCCTGGTTCCATCTGCCGCCCGAGGGTGCCCGGGTCGTCTCCCTGGCCCCGGAACCGGGATCGGGCGCCGAACCGCGGGGCAAGGTGCGGGCGCTCAACGCCCGGAGCGAGGCCCGGGTCTCTCCCTAGCGGTCTCGCGCGTAAGTCATTGTGAGTTACGCGACCTTCAAAGGTCGGCCGTCGTAGGTCCACCGGAACGGGGCGGCTTTGCGGTTGTAGTCGTTGATGAAGGCGATCACCCGTGTCGCCAGCTCGTCGGTGGAGGCGAACTCGCCGTGCTTGAGCATCCTGCGCTCGAGGATGGAGAAGAACAGCTCGACCTGGTTGAGCCAGCTGGCATGGGTGGGGGTGAAGTGCAGGTGCACGCGCCGGTTCTTGGCCAGGAACTCATCGACCTTGGCCGTCATGTGGGCGGAGAGGTTGTCCACGATGCAGTACAGGTGCAGGGGCTTGGGGGTCAGAGAAACGAGGTCGGCCAGGAACTCAACGAAGTTCTCCGACCTGGTCGAATCGGTCATCCAGCCCGCCACCTCGCCAGTGTGGACGTTCAGCCCGGCGAACAGCACCTGGGTGCCGTGGCGCACATATCCGTAGTCACGTCGCACCGGCGCTCCCGGCCGGGCCGACATCGTCGCATTCACCCGGGACTTGGCCTGCATCTGGGACTTCTCGTCCACGCTCCACACCACGGCATTCACGGGCGGTTTCAGGTACAGCCCGCACACGTCAGAGGCCTTCTCCCAGAAGTCGGGGTCGTGACTCGTCATCCACGACTGGACCTGCCAGGGCTTCAGGTCCAGGCCCGTGCAGATTCGCCAGCACTGGGAGGCGGAGATCGGGACCCCGTGGTCCGCCATCGCCTGGGCCAGCGCCTCCATCGTCCAGCGTGTGGCCTCGTCGGGAGGCGGCTCGGTCACCAGCTTCACCAGCAGGAGCACGTCGTCATGGTCATAGACGGCCGCCCGGCCGCTGCGCTCCTCGTCCTCCAGGCCGGCCAAGCCAAACGCCTCGTATCGCTTCCGCCACAACCCGACCTGGTTGTAGTGCATGTCCACCAGCTCGGCGATGGCCCGATTCGGCTCCCCGTCGGCGGCGAGCAGGATGATGCGCGCCCGCTGGGCGACGCGCGCCTCGACCGTTTTCGCCCGCACCCGAGCCTCGAGCTCGGCCCGATCACCACGACGCAGCTTCAGCGGAGGTAGTCGCATGCGTACAGCAAAGCACATCACTGTATCTTTCGCGAGCATCTACTAGCGGGGGGCCGCCGCCGGCCGCGAATCGGCCGCCGACCCCGAAATTGGCTGTTGTGTAACAACTTGGTGCTCACCTACCATGTAACGACGGGTCACGTTCGTGGGCCTCTCGGTGCACATTCTCGATGCAGCCGGCCTGTCGGCGGATCATCCACCGTCGACCGGCGAAGGAGCGGGCAGGCCGGCTGGCATGGCAATTCTGGATCCACAGATGGACCGGGTCACGCGAGGGGGTATTGCCGTCGTGGCGCGGCCGGACCTCCGGGCCGAGCCGGGCGGACAAGCGGGCGCGGTCGCCCAGGTCCGGCGCCACAGTCTCCGTCGACTGCTCGCTGCGGACGTCCTCGGCCTGATCGCCGCGGCGGTCCTCGGGCCCCTCCTGGTCTCGACGGTCTCCAGCAACCCCGACTCGACGGCCGGACGGAACGGCGTCGTCGTCCTGTTCAACCTCGCGGTCATCCCGCTGTTCGTCGGGGTCTTCGCGCTCTACGGCCTCTACCGGGGGGTCACCCGCCGGGTCCGCATCAGCATCTTCCCCGACCTGCGCAACATCCTCCACGCCCTCATGATCAGCGGGTTCCTCTACACGATCATCGGCTACGGGGCCCGGCGGGCATGGAACATCGACGAGCTCTCGGTGGCCAAGATCGCCTCGATGTGCCTGATCGGGGTGGTGACGGTGCCCGTCGCCCGGGTCACCGCCTTCGGCCTCGGCGGTCGCGACCGGGTGGGCTCGGTCTCGGTCATCGTGGTGGGGACCGGCAAGCTGGCCCAGACCGTGGCCAGCCACCTGCGGGCCCACTCGAGCGTCGACTTCGTGGGCTTCGTCGACGACAACCCGCTCGGGCGCAGCAACGTGCTCGGTGAGCTCGAGGACCTGCCGGAGCTCTGCCGGCGGTACGACGTCGCGCGGGTGGTGGTCTGCTTCTCGCAGACCCACCCCGAACGCACGATCGAAATGCTGAAGGGGCTGGCCGGCACGGTGGCGGTCTCCATCGTGCCCCGCTACTACGAGCTGATCACCAGCCGGTCGCACGTGGAGGACCTCTCCGGGCTGCCCATGGTGGACATCGCCCCGGCCTCGCTGAGCGCGGGCTCCCGGTTCCTGAAGCGCACCGTCGACATCGGGTCGTCGACGGCCATCCTGTTACTGGCCTCGCCGTTCTTCCTCGCCGTGGCCGCGGTGATCAAGCTGACCAGCCCCGGTCCCGTCTTCTTCCGCCAGAAGCGGACCGGACGCAACGAGCGGACCTTCTGGATGATGAAGTTCCGGACGATGGTCGACGGCGCCGAGGACCGCCGCCACGAGTTCGAGCACCTGAACGAGATGGACGGGCCGCTCTTCAAGATCACCTGCGACCCCCGGGTGACCCGGGTCGGGCGCTTCCTGAGGCGGACCAGCCTCGATGAGTTCCCTCAGCTGATCAACGTCTGGAAGGGCGACATGTCACTGGTCGGCCCGCGTCCGTTCGTCGTGGACGAAGCGGCCAGGATCGAGGGATGGGCCCGCAAGCGCTTCGAGGCGCGCCCCGGCATGACCGGTCTCTGGCAGGTCTCCGGGCGGAACGAGCTCTCCCATCTCGAGTTGTGCCGGCTCGACTACCTCTACGTCGCGTCCTGGTCGTTCTGGTGGGACATGCAGATCCTCTGGCAGACCCCGGCGACGATCTTCAAGGGCCGCGGCGCCTCCTGACGCGACCCGCCGCCCGGCTCACGTCCCGGCGAGGACCTCCCTGATCCGTGCGATGAACCGTTCGGCGGAGAAGCGTCCGGCGTGGGCGACGATCGTCGCTGCGTCCCACGAGCTCCCGCCGAGGCGGGCCACCGCCCCGGCGATCTCGTCGGGCACCGGGTGGTCGAAGAAGAGCCCGGTCGTCCCCTCCTCGATGGTGTCGTGGAACCCTCCCCAGCGCAGCGCGGCGGTCGGGCGCCCGAACGCGGCCGCCTCAACCGGGGTCAGGCCGAAGTCCTCGTACGAGGCGGCCACCAGTCCGAGGCACGACGCGTAAAGCCACCGCAGGCCCGGGTCGTCCACCCTGCCGAGCAGGGTGACGTTTGGCGGTGCGCCCGCGGCGATCCGCGTCTGCTCGGGGCCGGTGCCCACGACCACCAGCCGCAGCTCGGGGAGGAGGGAGAACGCCTCGGTGACCGCCGCGACGTTCTTGTAGGGGAGCAGTCTCGACACGCACAACACGAACCCCGGCTCGAGATCGGCCGGCGCCGTCCGCGGGCCGTCGACCTCGACGGCGACCGGCGGGGGCACCACCTCGGCCTCGATGCCGTAGAGCTCGGCCACCCGGTCCCGCACCACGCTCGAATTGACCAGGTAGCGGTCGGCCGACGCGGCGGCGCGGCGGTCCCAGCGTCGCAGTGCCGGGGAGATCGCGGCCAATCCCGCCGCCGTGAGCCGCGACGAACCGTCGAGGTACCGGTCCGCCTGGTAGAGCCAGCGCGCCGGCGTGTGGCAGTAGACGATCTTGCGGCCGACGGCCCGGGCCCCGTGGGCCCACCCGCTCGTCGAGCAGAGCACCACGTCGGCGTCCACCCGGAGCCGCGAGAAGGCAGGAGCCAGCAGCGGCAGGGCCATGCGGTGGTGCTCGCGCAGGACGGCGATCCGGTCGAGTGGAAGGGTGTGGATCTCGCGGCCGGCGAACCCGGGGAAGGTGTGCTCCGGGTCGTAGAGGGAGGTGAACAGCGGGGCGTCGGGGAAGGCGTCGGCCAGCGTGAGGACCACCCGTTCGGCTCCGCCCTGCTGGGTGAGGTAGTCGTGGACCAGCGCCAGGGGACGGGACCCGCTCACGCGAAGGCGGCCCCCACGGCGGCGGTGTCGAGCAGCGTGTCGACCGAGACGATCTTGCCGCCGGCCAGCCGCCAGATCTGGACCTCCTCCATCTCGACCGCCCGGCCCTTCGGGCTGGTGAAGGCCACGTGCAGCCAGGTCATGACCAGGTCGTCGTCCGCGAGGAGTGCCTTGAGGGTGAACTCGCCGAAGTCGAGCTCGGCGAGGTGGGCGAAGAAGTCGGGAAGGCTGCGCTTCCCCTCGTAGACGCCGAACCAGGGCGCCGCGTCGCGGTCGGCCGCACTCACCGCCCAGCGCACGTTCCGGTCGACCATGCCCATGACCGCGAGCAGGTCCCCGCGGGACAGTGCCTCGGTGGCCGAGCGGACGATGTCGGCATTCGACGTCACGGCGTGCTCCTTGCGGTCGAGGGTGCGGACATCGCCACCCGGCACCGAGCGTAGGTGCTGGTGCGCGTGTCGGGGGCACCCGGCTCGTCGCCGCCCGGGGGGTCCGGCGGCGACCACTACACTTCCGCCGTTCAGGTCCTCTTCGTCTGCACCGCCAACATCTGCCGTTCGCCCATGGCGGCCGCGCTGCTCGCAGAGCGCCCGGAGGCCCGTTCCGGTCTCCTGGCCGCCGTCTCCACCGGGCTGCTCGAGGCCGGACGGCCGGTGCCCGAAGAGGTGCTCGCCGAGATGTCCGCCCGGGGGATCGACCTCTCGGGTCACCGGAGCACCACCCTCTCCGCTCCCGCGTTGCAGGACGCGCAGCTCGTGCTCGGGATGACCCGCCGCCACGTGCACGAGGTCGTCCTGTGCGACCCCGGATCCCTGACCCGCGCCTTCCGCCTGAAGGAGTTCGTGCGCCGCGCCGCCGCAGTGGGTGCCCGGCGCGGCGGTCAGCCGGTCGAGGAGTGGATCGCCGAGGTCCACGGGGCCCGTGACCGGGCCTCGCTGCTGGCCCGCGAGCCGTCGGACGACGTCGTCGATCCCTACGGCGGTCCCGCCGCCGGGTACCGGGCGACCGCGTCGGAGCTCGACCGGCTGGTCGGGGAGCTGGCCGGTCTGCTGCGCCCCGGCTGGTGATGCCGGCCGGTCCGTGCGGCAGCGCGGGACAGATGCGAACATTGACCTGTGCCCGACGGCTGCGTCATCAGGGAGTTGCCCGACGGCGGCCGGGAATTCGTCCTCGACGATCCCGTGCTCGCGCACATTCAGGTCGATGCGGCCTGCCGGCTCACCTTCGGGGTGACCGACGTGGCGATCGCGAGCCCGTTCACCGTCGAGATCGACGGGATCGGCTACCGGCTGGACCCGCGGCGGACCGAGGAGCTCGGTCCCCTGCTCGCCCTCTATCCGGGCACGGCCCGCTGGCTGTGGTCCTCGCCCGAGGGGGTGCTGACCCTGGTGTTCGAGAACGGGTCGCGCCTCATCGTCGTCCCCGAGGTGACCGACCCCGCCTGGTCGGTCGGGGCGGTGTGCTGGCCGCCGGTACGCCAGATCTGATCGCCCGGTGGCCGGGGCCCCGGCGCGCGACGAGGGGGCCGACCGCTGGTTGTGGGATCCACGGCTAGGCCCCGAGCAGCTCCGGGTGGCGGTCCACGACCATCCGTCGCATGCCCTCACGCCAACCGACGGTGGTGGGTCCGACCAGCTGGTGCATGCGGGAGAGGTCGATCTGCACGCTGTCGATGGTGTCCCGGGTCGGGGTGAAGCGCGGGGTGTGGCCGGTCAGCTCGCCGAGATAACCGCACCACTCCTCGATGCTGGCCGCCTGGCTGCCCCCCCAGTTGACCACCGTCGCCGGCACCGAGGCCGCGCCGAGCAGGCCGGGGACCATGGCGACGATGTCGTCCTCGTGGATGGGGTGGTAGACGCTCGGGGTGTCCTCGTGGACCGGGATGTCGTTGTCGGCGAGCACCATCTCCAGATGGATGGCCGGCCACCCGCCGCGGGCGCCGTAGGGGACCGAGAGCCGGGCGATGGTGGTGGGGAGCTCGAAGCGCCGGGCGGCCCAGCGGGCGGTGGCCTCGGCCGCGATCTTGCAGATCGAGTAGGTGCGCAGGAACGGCCAGACCCCGTGGTTGTCCCCGAGCAGGTCCTCCTCGGTGAAGACGTGGTGACCCATCGGCTTGTAGATACCGGTGGTCGAGCAGTGGAGGAAGGCATCCGCTCCCTGGTGGTGCTCCATGAGCCAGGCGAGGCCGCCACTGTTGGACTCGAGGTCGGTGTCCCAGTCGTTGGACTTGGCGACGGCGAAGTTGATCACGTAGTCGGCGTCCGCGGGCAGCCCGCCGACGTCGCCCGACTCGAGGTCGATGGGGACGCAGCGGATCCCGGCGGACTCGAGGCGCTTGCGGGCCTCCGGGTCGCGGAAGCGGGCCGCGCCCACCACCTCGTTCTCGGCCGCGAGGGCGTGGGCCACCGGCTCGGCCACCTGGCCGGTGACACCGGTGATGACGACGGTCTTGCCCGTGAGCGGCACTGCCGGCATGGTGCACTCCTCTGTTCGAAGCTCGTTCGGAAGCTCGTTCGGAGGTCGGCCGGTGGGGACCGGGCCGCCCTCGGACGAGGGGCGATCCTACCGGCCCCTGTGGACACCGCCGTCCCGGCTGCGCCATACTGTCTGTTCCGCCAGTTTTCGTCGGGAGGCCGCATTCTCCCAGGTCACCGATGTATCGCCCTGGCGGGCCGACCAATGACCGCAACAAATTTAGGAAGTGACCGTTCCATGAGTGCCACCTGGCGCAAGCACGCAGCCTGCCGGGGCATCGATCCTGACGTGTTCTACCCGGTCTCCGACGAGGAAACCGCCGAGGCCAAGGCCATCTGCGGCCAGTGCGCGGTCCGTGAGGCATGCCTCGAGCACGCACTGGCCAACCGGGAACGCGAGGGCATCTGGGGCGGCACGACCGAGCGGGAGCGCCGCCGGATCCACCGGCAGCGTCGCAAGTCGGCCTGACTCCACCCGGCGTCGCCGCCTCCATGGTGCCGCGTCCCCGGTCGTGACCGCCGGGTCGCCGAGGGGTACCGCGGCCCGAGCCCCGGACGTGGTGCGTCTCCGGGCGGCGCTCCTGGCGCACCCGGCCGGCGACCGGCGCGAGGCACGGTCTCTTGCCTTCTTCCTCGAGGCGCTGGATCGACTCCCCGCGCCCTTCGACCGTCACGCCGATCCGACCCATGTGACCGCGTCGGGGATCGTGGTCGGCCGGCGCGGGGTGATCCTCCTGCTGCACCGCCGGCTCCACCGGTGGCTGCAGCCCGGCGGGCACGTCGATCCGGGCGAGTCCCCCGAGGAGGCCGCGGAGCGGGAGTGCCGCGAGGAGACCGGTCTCCCGGTGAGCCACGACCTGGCGGGGCCGGTGCTGCTGCATGTGGACGCGCACCGTGCGGCGCACGGGCACGTGCACCTCGATCTGCGGTACCTGTTCCGCGCCCCCGATCGTCGGCCCGCCCCGCCACCCGACGAGAGCCAGCACGTTGCCTGGTTCACCTGGGACGAAGCCTCCGGGCTCGCCGACGTCGCACTGGTCGGGGCCCTCCGGGCTGCCCGTAGGCTGAGCGCAGCAGGGCCCGGGAACTGCCCGGGCGATCTCGAGGAGGACGATGGCTGAGCCCTTCGACACCCTGATGGAGGTGCAGGGGCACGACACGACGCTCGACCAGCTGCGCCACCGGTGGGAGACGCTCCCCGAGCGGGCAGCCCTGACCGCGCAGACCGCTCGCCGGCGCGCGCTGGCCGGCGAGGTGGCCGAGGTGCAGGCCGCCGTCGACGACCTGGTCGCGCGACAGCGGGCACTCGAGGAGCAGATCGCCTCGTCGGCCCGGCGCCGCCATGAGCTCGAGCAGCGGATGCGCACCAGCGTGGGGGTCGCCTCCCGCGACCTGCAGGCCATGGACCACGAGGTCCGCCAGCTCGCCGAGCGCCAGCGCCACCTCGAGGAGGAGGAGATCATGCTGCTCGAGGAGGAGGACCCCCTCGACGAGGCGCTGGTCGGGCACCGGAGGACCGAGGCCGAGCTCGTCGCCGAGACCGAGCGCCTCGAGGCGGCGGTCTCCGAGGCGGGGGCGACCATCCGGGCCGCCGTCCTCGAGGAGGAGCAGCTGCGCCGGGCCAGCGCCGCCCGCCTGCCGGCCGATCTCGCCGAGCGCTACGAACGGCTCCGCTCCCATCTGGGCGGGGTCGGTGCGGCCCGGTTGGTGGGGGACCGGTGCGACGGCTGCCACCTCACCCTCCCCTCGGTCGAGGTCGAGCGCGTCCGCAACCAACCGACCGGTGCGGTCGTCACCTGCCCCCAGTGCGACCGGATCCTGGTGCACGGGTGAGGGACCGCGACCGGTGACCGGCGTGCCCGGCGGACGGCCGTGCTGATCCTGGTCCGCCACGGGGAGTCCACCGGCAACGCCGACGGGCTGCTGGTGGGGCGCACCGACGCCGCCCTCACCGAGCGCGGTCTCCACCAGGCGCGGTCGCTGGCCGAGGTGGTCTCGGGTGCCACCCGGGTCGTCTCGAGCCCGCTGTCCCGCGCCCGGGCGACCGCGGAGGCGCTCGGGACCGGACTGCCGGTCGAGGTCGACGAGCGCTGGATCGAGCTCGACTACGGCGAGTACGAGGGCCGATCGCCCGGGTCGGTCCCCGCCGAGGTGTGGAGGCGCTGGCGTGCCGATCCCGGGTTCCGGCCTCCGGGAGGCGAGACCCTGCTCGAGGCCGGTGACAGGGTGCGCTCGGCGTGCGAGGAGCTCTTCGGTCCCGGCGGCGACGGGGAAGGCGGAGGGGGACCGGTCGTGGTGGTCAGCCACGTCTCGCCCATCAAGGCCGCGGTCTGCTGGGCCCTCGGCCTCGGGGACGAGGTCGCCTGGCGTCTGTACCTGGCGACCGCCTCGGTGACCCGGATCACCTGGGGACCGAGCGGCCCGTTGCTCGCCGGGTTCAACCACACCCCCTGGTCGCCGGAGGGCTGAGCCGGACCGCCGGGTCGCGGGTCCCCGGTCAGCCGAGCAGCTCGACGGCGGCGAAGGCCATCGCCCGCTCGGCCGACGGGGCGGACCGTGTGGCGAGGTCCCGGTGCATGCACCACGCCTCCCACCCGGTGGCGTGGTCGAGGGCGTCCAGCAGGAGGCCGGCCTCGGCCCCGCGGGTCTCGAGCTCCGGCGCGAGGGTGTGGGCGAGCTGCCCGCGGAGGAGGATCCGCTGCGCGGTGAGGACGCCGGTGAGCCCGGCCGATGTGAAGGCCCGGGCGTGCGCGGTCCGGTACACGGGCCCGAGCAGCTCGAAGAGCTGGCGGCGCTGGCGGCAGAGGGCTCGGACCCGCAGGGGGGCGGGACCGCGGGGCGGCACCCCGCGGAGCAGACCCCGCTGGCGGGAGAGCGCGAGCTCGACCGCGCGCACCAGGAGCTCCTCCATGCCGTGGAAGTGGTGGAAGATCATCCGGCGGGAGATCCCGGCCCGCCGGGCGACCGTCCGCGAGGAGGGCGGGTCGGCACTGCCGTCGATGAGCTCGATCATGGCCTCGAGCAGGGCAAGCCGGCTGTGGTGCCCGCGCAGCAGCCGGCGGTCGGCCGGTTGGTCCGGCGCGGGGCGTCCACGGCTCGCAGCACGCCCTGCACCGCGCGCGACGCGGGCGTGCGGCCCTGCCCCTCTCGGCCCCACATCCCCAGGTTACGACCGCCCTCCGTCTTAGCGACAGGAGCGGGGCCGGTCAGGGGTGGACGACCACCTTGATGGCGTCCGACCCGCGGTCGCCGGCCACCCGGAACGCCTCGGCGGCGTCGTCGAGGGAGAACTCGTGGGTGACCACTGCGCCGTGCAGGTCGGGTGTCGCACCGAGGACGCGGGCGGCCTCTTCGAACTCGTCGACGCCGTGGTGGTGCCCGTAGGTGAACGCGGAGAGCAGGGTGACCTCCTTCATCTGGACGACCAGTCCGATGGTCACCGGTTCCCAGTAGGTGCCGAGGACGGAGACCGTCCCGCCGGGCCGGACCCGCTCGACGGCCTCGTCCAGGGATCCCTGGGTCCCGGCCGCATCGAGGACCAGGTCGTAGTCGGTCCCGGCCGTCGGGCGCGCGCCGAGCCGGGTCCCGGCCTCCACGCGGCGCTCACGGTGCGCGACCAGGTCGACCGACGCCCCGAGGTGCCGTGCCCCGGCGATGGTGCACAGGCCGATCGGTCCGGCCCCGATGACGAGGACCCGCATGCCCGCGACCAGCCCGGCCCGGTGGATGCCGTGGAGCGCCACCGCCAACGGCTCGACCAGGTGCGCCTCCTCCAACCGGACCCCGGTCGGTAGCGGTTTCGCGCAGCGGGGGTCGACCCACGCCTCGTCGGCCAGCCCGCCGTCGAGGCTGACCCCGTACATGGACCCGAGGGCGGCGCGGCACTGTTGCGCCTCACCGGCCAGGCAGCGATCGCAGGTGCCGCAGCGGGCCACCGGCAGGACGGCGACCGCGGAGCCGTCGTCGAGGCGGCCGCCGAACTCGTGGCCGAGGGTCACCCGCGAGGGGCCGAAGGTGACCAGCTTGAGGTCGGAGCCGCAGATCCCCGAGCTCTCCACGGTGACCCGCACCGCCCCGGTCGTGTCGGGTTCGGTCGGGACGATCCGGATGCCGTCGGTGGTGACCCGCACGCCTCGCACGGCGCGGAACCTACCATCGTGCGGCCGGCCCGCCGTCGGTCAGCCCGGCAGGTGGTACCAGGCAAGGGCGCCCGCGACGTGCTCCGGACGCGCCCCGACCAGCCAGACGAGGAACTGGACCGAGCGGGCCGGGCTCCGGACGTCGGCCGCCGGGCCGGCCGCCAACGTGGTCACCCCCCAGGCCCGGAGCTCACCGAGGATCGTCGCCCGCAGTGCGGGCGTTTCGCGGGGTGGGGCGCCGGCGGCGAGGGAGATCAGGGCGCGGGCGGTCACCGAGTCGGTCACGTACCCGACGGCCGGGTCGAAGGCGATCCGATGGAGGGGGCCCTGGGGAACGAGGAAGTAGCCGCCCGGCATCTGGAACCGCATGGCGGCGACCGCCTGCCAGAGCTGGCCGTCGGGCGTGGGTGTCGAGGGGAACGGGTAGAGCAGGGTGACGCTGCCCGGGGCGATGCGGTCGAGCGAGCGGGAGGTGAAATAGGCGGGCACCTGCAGGGGGGCGAATCCGCGGAGCGGGATCGTCGGGATGAGCGGGACCAGGCAGATCGCGCCCAGAAGGGAGGGCAGGAGGACCGCACCGGTGCGCCCGTGCCAGAGCCGGAGGCGGCGACGCGACCGGCCGGCCAGCGCACGGTGGAGCCGGTCGAGGGCGACGGCGAGGACGAGGCCGGCGAACAGGGCGACGTAGACGGTGTAGCGCACGGGCACGGTGTTCGAGAGGAGCGGGAGGTGGGCGAAGATCCGCTCCGGGAGGGGGAAGCCGGTCAGCGCCGCCCCCGGACGCGTGTCGAGGGCGAGCGCGCCCCCGAGCGAGACGAGGTAGACGGTCGCGAGGACGACGGCCGCGACCCGGACGACCGGCTCGCGCCGCCAGAGCAGCACGACAGCGGTCACCAGGGCGACGACCAGGGTGACCCCGAGGTAGGAGCCGTTTTCGACGGCGCTGTTGGCGAACACCGCGGAGGTCCGCAGCGCGGTCGCCGGGGCGAGCCAGACGTAGGGTCCGGGCACCAGGACGCCGAGAAGGTCGGCCCGATAGGCCTCGGGCACCAACTGGATCGGCCCGGAGATGTGCCCGGGTCCGCGGAGGGCGAACCACACGGGATAGGCGAGCAGCGCGCCGGCCACTCCGGCGGACCAGGCGGCACCGGCGAGCGCCCGCTTGGCATGACCAGGGATCGACCGGCCGGCGACCACCGCCCCCGCGGCCAGGCAGACCACCACCAGCACCACGCTCGAGGCGAGGATCTCGCTCGAGATGAAGAATTGTGCGGTCAGCAGCAGTCCGAGCGTGATACCCGCCCGGCGCGCCGGCCACTGCTGGCGGACGGCGACCTCGTGCGCACCGAGGAGGATGAGCGGGGGGAGGACGACGAAGGTCAGGTTGAGGTGTCCGTTCGCCTGGGCGATCTGGTAGGGCGAGAACCCGTAGAGGAGCCCGCACGCCCAGGCCGCCGGGCGCCAGGTGGTCCACCGTCGGGCGAACAGGTAGCCGGCGGTGGCCGAAGCCACCAGGGCCACCGTGGACAGGAGGTTGAACGTGGCGACCGGACCGAACAGCACGGTGACCGGGAGCCCGAGGAACCCGAGCAGCGGCACGCTCGTGTTGGTGAGCAGGTTGACCCCGGCCGGGTGGTTGGCCCAGGTGGTGAAGAAGGGATCGTGGCCGTGGAGGATGGCGAAGGCCGTCCACCTGAGGTACCAGACGTTCGCGTACTGGTCGCCGCCGGGCTGCAGCCGCGAGCTGATCCCGCCCGACCAGGCGTGCCAGTAGACGGCCACCGAGAGGACCAGGTAGCTGGCCACGACGGCACCGGACGCCCACCATCCCGCACCGGTGCGGGATGGTGGTTCCGTGACCGGGTGCTCCTCCCGGTGTGCGGGTGTCGCCGCCACGGAGCTCCGGACGCTCCCTTCCGCGACGGCCATCGGGGCTCAACGGTAGCTGGGCCCCCGCGGGCGAGCGGCGATGGACCCGTGTGGCCGGACCGGCTGCCGGGCGGCTCGCCGGCCGCACGGGAGGCCACCTGGGGATCGAGCTCCCCGGACAGCCGGGAGTATGCGTAGACTGCCCCCGCAGATTGGCGTGACCTGGCGCGGACCAGGTCTTGAGGGGAGGCGGGTGTGTTCGGCATCACCGTGAGTGACCTGCTGTTCCGGAAGCGCCAATTCCTCATCGCCATCGGCGGGGCGGCCCTGGTGTTCGCCATGACCCTGCTGCTGGCGGGCCTGGCGACCGGGTTCGCGGTCGAGATCAACAGAACCGTGGAGTCCTTCGGGGCTGACGCCTGGGTGGTGGCCAACGCGTCGTCCTCCAGGGTCGCCGCACTGACCCCGATCGCCGGCAGCGCCGGACCCCGGGTGGCCGCCTCGCCCGGGGTGCGGAAGGCCACCCCGGTGATCATCGTTCCCCAGACCGCCTCGGTGGGGGGAGTTGCCCCGGTCAGCGTCAACATGATCGGGCTCCCGATCGGCGGCCTCGGCACCGATCAGGCCACCCAGGGCACGAACGTACGCGGCCCCGGTCAGGCGGTGGTCGACACACGGATGGGCCTCGGCGTCGGCCGGACGTTCTCCGTCGGTCCGCGGACCTTCCGGGTGGTGGGTGTCACCAGCAACAGGACGCTGCTGGGCGGTCTGCCGAACGTCTACGTCACCCTCGGGGATGCCAGGACGACCGCGTTCCGGGGGGCAGACCTGATCAACGCGGTGCTGGTGACCGGCATCCCGACCGCACTCCCGCCGGGCCTGACGTGGCGAACGAACCAGGCCATCGAGCAGAGCAGCCTCCAGCAGATGTCCAGCGGCATCTCGTCGATCAACAACTCGAAGGTCTTCATGGCCCTGATCGCCGGCATCATCGTCGCCTCACTGGTCTACGTGACCGCGCTCGAGCGGAGCCGCGACTTCGCGGTCCTGAAGGCGCTCGGCGCGTCATCGGCGACACTGTTCGGCGGCCTCGCCCTGCAGGCGACCATCGTCGCGCTGCTCGCTGCGCTCGCGGCGACCGTGCTGGCCCAGTTCATGACCGGTGTCTTCCAGCAACCGGTCTCCATCCCCTCGAGCGCGTACCTGATCCTGCCGCTCGTTGCGATCGCCATCGGCCTGCTTGCCAGCCTCATCGCCCTGCGGAGAGCGGTGTCCGCCGATCCGGCCCAGGCCTTCGCGGGCTGAGGGGAGCGTCGTGGCCGAACTCGAGATACGCGACCTGACCAAGGAGTTCGACTCCGGCGGCTACGTGGTCCGGCCGCTCGACAAGCTCAACCTCGAGGCCGAGGACGGGGAGCTGATCGCGCTGCTCGGCCCGAGCGGATGCGGCAAGACGACCCTCCTCTCCTGCCTGGCCGGGCTGCTCACGCCCACCTCGGGCACGATCACCTTCCAGGGCGTCGACGTCGGCGCCCTGTCCGGGGCCGCGGTCAGCGAGCACCGGCAGAACACGGTCGGTGTGGTGTTCCAGGCGTTCAACCTGCTGGCGAGCCTCTCGGCGAAGAAGAACGTGATGGTCCCGATGACCTTGGCCGGGGTGAGCCGGCGCGACGCGGGGCGCCGCGCCGACGAGTTGCTCGAGCGGGTGTCGCTCTCGGAGCGCCTGCACTATCTGCCGCGGCAGCTCTCCGGGGGTCAGCAGCAGCGGGTGGCGATCGCCCGGGCGCTGGTGCACGACCCGCCACTGGTGCTGGCCGACGAGCCCACCGCCCACCTCGACCACATCCAGGTCGAGGGGATCCTGCTCCTGCTGCGCGAGCTGGCCACCACCGGGCGGATGGTCGTCGTCTCCACCCACGACGACCGGATCACCCACATCGCCGACCGGGTCATCGAGCTGGTTCCCCACGCGCCGACCGCCGAGCACGAGCCGATCGCGGTCTGCCTCGCCGCGGGCGAGGTCCTCTTCGAGCAGGGCGACCGCGGCGACCTGGTCTACGTGGTCGAGGAGGGGAGCGTGGAGATCTTCCGGGAGCGGGCCGACCGCAGCGAGGAGCGCCTGGCGGTGCTCGGCGCGGGGAACTACTTCGGTGAGATCGGCCCCATCCTCAACCTTCCCCGCAGCGCCTGTGCGCGCGCGGTCGAGCCGACCCGCCTGTGCGGGCTGACCGTGCGGACCTTCCGCAAGCGCTTCCCGATGACCGTCCGGGACGCGAAGGCGGGCTGAGCGGCCGGCGCCGACCTCCGGCGCCACCGTCGACAAGCGGAGGCACCGCGGTTTAGAGTGCGGGCATGTTCGACTCGGTGGTCGTGGGAGCAGACGACTCTCCCACCGCGGCCCACGCGGTGGAGGCTGCCATCGAGCTGGTGAAGGTCGCGGGAGGCGCCCTCCACGTGGTCACCGCCTACAAGCCGACCTCGGGAGAAACGAGCGGTCTCCCGAGCGAGTTCCAGAACGTCGTGCTGGCGAACGGGCGGGCCCAGGGGCTCCTGGACGATCTCGCGTCGCGTGCCAGGGCGGGGTCGGTGACGGTCAAGACGCACGCCCTGAAGAGCGACCCGGTCGACGCCCTGATCGCGGTCGCCGAGCGCGAGAATGCCGACCTCATCGTGGTGGGTAACAAGGGGATGCAGCGTAAGGTGCTGGCCAGCGTCCCCAACTCGGTTGCCCACAAGGCGCCCTGTTCGGTGCTCATCGTCAAGACGACCTGATCCCGGCGGGCCGTCGGTCCGATCCCCGAAGGAGTGCCATGTACCAGACCGTGGTTGTCGGAGCCGACGACTCGCCCACGGCAGCCGAAGCGGTCAACCGCGCCGTCGCCCTCACCAAGCTCTCCGGAGGGACCCTGCACATCGTGACGGCCTACAAACCGAAGCCGGTCGGGGACGGTGGCGTCCCCGACGAGTTCCGCTACACGATGCCCTCGAGCATCGAGGCGGACGTCCTGTTGCGCGACCTCGGCGGTGTCGCGGCGGAGCAGGGGGTCCAATTCGAGACCCACGCCGCCACCGGCGACCCGGTCGATGCCCTCATCGGGGTCGCCGAGCGCGAGAAGGCCGATCTCATCGTGGTCGGGAACAAGGGGATGCACGGTGCCCGCAGGGTGCTCGGGAGCGTGCCCAATTCGGTCGCCCACCGGGCGCCGTGCTCGGTGCTCATCCTGGCCACCACCTGATCCTCCGGATCACGGCCGCTCGCTTTCCTCCCTCACCAGCGCCATACTGACGGGCGGCTGCCGATCCGGCGGCGAGGACGACAGGAGGTCCCGGCGATGGGTGATCAGGCACAGGGGGGCGGGGTCCCGACCAAGATCGTGGTGGGGACCGACGGTTCGGAGACCGCCGAGCGTGCCGTCGCCAAGGCGACCGCGCTGGCTGCGGCCCTCGGCTCGGAGCTGATCATCGTGTCCGCATACAGCAACCGTGCGCCGTCCGGGGTCGCCGCCGCCGGCATCTCGATCGACGCCGGATGGGTGGCCGCCGCCCAGTCGGCGGCGGAACAGACCGCCAAGGTGGCCGGTCAGGCGGCCCGGGCCGCCGGTGTGGAGAAGGCCGCCTACCAGGCGCTCCCCGGCGACCCGTCCGAGGTGCTCATCCGGGTCACCGAACAGGAGAACGCGGACCTCCTGGTGGTGGGCTCGAAGGGGATGCAGTCGACGGCCCGGTTCCTCCTCGGACCGATCGCCAACAAGGTCTCGCGCAAGGTCTCCTGCGATCTGCTGATCGTCGAGACCAGCGAGTGATCGCTGCCCGATCGCTCTCCCGCTGAGCTCCCGCCCCCGGGACCGGCAGGTCACCCGGCTTCGGGGCTCGCGGCCTCCCGCCGGAACACCACCGTCATCTGGAAGACGCACGCGGCGATGATCAACCCGAACAGCAGGCTGACCAGCCCGTCCCCCCAGCCCAGCCCGCTGTACGAGTGCGGCTTGCCGAGCCAGTCCGCGATCGACGCCCCGAGCGGACGGGTCAGGACGTAGGCGGTCCAGAAGGCGAGGACCTCGTTCATCCCGAAGCGGAAGTAGCCGACTGCGGGGATCGTGATGAGCACGCCGAACAGCACCGCCGAGGACAGGTAGCCGAGGCTCAACGTCTTGGCGGTGAGGTCGCCCACCGCGGTGCCGAGGGCGAACGTCGCCATGACCGTGGCCCAGTAGAAGGCCTCCCGGCGGGGGGTGTTGACGCTGTGGATCGACAGGGTCCGCTCGGTCCGGTTCCAGGAGACGAACACCACGGCGAGCACGATGGCGAAGAAGGTGGACGAGGCGGCGTAGGGCACCCCGAATTGCTTGTGCAGCACGTCGGCCGCCATGGTTCCGGTGACCGCGACCATGAGCACCGCCAACCAGTAGACCCAGGGCACGTAGCGGTCGGTGCGGAACTGCAGCACCAGCGCGACGATGAGGATGATCCCGGCGATCCCGACCGCGACCACCGGGCTCATCCGATTCACGAAGTAGTCCGAGGTCGACTCGCCCAGTGCTGTGGTGAGGAGCTTGGTGAACCAGAAGATGCCGGTGATCTCGGGCACCTTCACCAACGTCTGCCGGAGGAGATCCATTGCGGGGAATCGTACGGCAGACCGAGCCGGGGATGGCAGCCGGGGTCAGGCCGGGGAGGTCGGAGCGGTGAACGTGCCGGACGGGAGTCGGTAGGTCCAGACCTCGGTGCCGTTCTTCCCCTGGGCGCAGTCGGGGATGCAGTTGTCGTCGACCGAGATCAGGGTGGAGCCCCGGATCTGGGGGTTCCGGCCGACGACCTCGCCGGAAGCGCACCGCCACCCGCGTGGACTGCGTCCCGCGGTCACCGCACGGATACGCAGCCGGGGATCACGGCTCCCCGCGCCGTCCGTCCGGCCGCGGAGGATCGAGGCTCGCGGTGGCATCGATGACCTGCCCGGGCCGCTCGAGGCCGGTCCGACGCCGGCGGTAGCGGGGATTGATCGCCATGGCCAGCCGGTCGACGCCGAGGGCGAGCAGTCCGATCACCGTGACCGCGGCGACGACCGCAAGGAGGAAGATCGCGCCGAGGAGGACGGCGACGACGACCGCGGCCACCACGAGCACGCTCAGGACGGAGCCGAGGCACCCGATCCGGGCGCCGGGTCGGTCCGGGGAGGAGACAACCAGCCGCACCGGCCCAGTCTGCCACCGCCGGGTTCGGACCACCCGCCACCGCCCTGCCCAGACGCGGCCGTCGATCCGTGTCGCCGGCCGGTGCCGGCCGGTCGACGGCTACCGTGGGCGGGTGGGCGAGACCGACGACCATCCGGGCCGCGCGGTCGGCGTCGACGTCCCGGTCGAGGTGTTCGAGCGGCTTGTCGCCGACGCACTCGACTCGCTGCCCGAGCAGTTCGGCAGGGCGATGAGCAACGTGACGATCACGGTGGAGGAGGAGGCCGACGGTCCTCCTCTGTTCGGTCTGTACCGTGGCGTCCCCCTGACCCAGCGGACCCAGGGATCGTGGTACGCCAATCCGGACCATATCGTCATCTACCGGAGGACGATCTGCAGCCGGTGCAGGTCCTACGAGGAGGTCGCCGCGCAGGTGCGCAAGACCGTCCTCCACGAGATCGCCCACCACTTCGGGATCGGCGATCCGCGTCTCGAGGAGCTCGGGTGGGGGTGACCGGACCGACACCGGACCTCACTCGTTGCTGCCGGGGAACGGGGCGCCGAAGCTGAGGACGCGCGGCGCAGGCCAGGGAGCTCCTCGCCCTGGCCCGCACGCACGGGTCCGGGCGGGACGAGCTGATCAGGCTGCTCGAGGGCCTTCCCTGACGCCTTGCGATGGTCCGTCCCGGTCGCCGGTCGGGCCGTCCGGGATTTAGCAGATGATTACGAACCCTTCACCTGTCCCTAACGTCTGCCGACGAATCTGGAAGCAGCGATCATCCGTCGCCGTCTCTCGAAAGGATGCGGTCATGACCCTGCCCATGCACGTGAGCCCGACCCGCCAGCGGATCGGTCCCTGCCAACGGTGCGGACGGACCCTCCTCCTGGCCAAGTCGACGTCGCTGTGGACCCTCATCCTCGGCAGCGGTCCCGAACGCAGGTGGATGTGCAGGGAATGCGTGGCCGACTGCGTGGCCGAGATCGACTGGCTGCAGGACGACTCACGCTGCGTGGTTGCAAGCGCGCGCACCGGAGGCCGTCCAGGCGAGCCAGGTGAACGCAACGTGGCATAGATCGAGGCCGTGCCCCTCGGGCGAGGGGCGTCGTGTCTGGCACACGTCGAGGCGCAAAAAAGGCGGTTGCAGACCTCCGGGCCGGTTCGTAGGGTTGCCGTGTGGGCACGGGACGGACCGGGCACACAAGATCGGAGGTCTTACCATGAGGATCAAGATGACGCGCGCGGCAGTCGCGCTCTTCTGTGCAGCTGCACTCACGACCGGTATTGCCGGGATGGTCACCGGAGGCAACGCAGCAGCCTCGTCGCCGTTCCGGTTCCGCCCGCCCGGGTTCCTGTTCCCCACGACCACCCTGAGCGTGCAGTGCGCGCCCGGCTCGTTCCAGGGGTTCTCGACCATCGAGGCCGCAGTCAACGCGGCGAGCGCTGGTGACATCATCCGGGTCTGCGCGGGCACCTACCACGAGGGCGTGGTCATCCCGCCGTCCAAGCCCCTCACCATCGAAGGTGTCGGCAATCCGACGATCGATGCCACCGGCTTCGACAACGGGGTCCTGGTGCTCGCCTCCGGGAGCACGGTGACCGGTCTGACCGTCACCAACGCCATCGGCGAGGGCATCCTGGTGATGGGCGCGCCCGGAGCACCCGTCCAACGCGTCACGATCAGCGCGAACACCGTCGTCCACAACGACCAGGGCAATCCGACCAATGCTGCGGATCCTGGCTCGAGCTACCCGGAGTGCAACGGGATGGGAGGCATACCGGGTGACTGCGGCGAGGGGATCCACCTCATGGTCGCCGCGAACTCCTCGGTGGTGCACAATCAGGTGAGTGGTGACAGCGGGGGGATCCTGCTCACGGACGAGTTCGGACCCACCGACGGCAACCTGGTCGCCTTCAACAGCGTGTCGAACAACACCTTCGACTGCGGAATCACAGTCGTCTCCCACAATCCCGGCTCGTTCGTGGGCGGCGTACCCCAGTCGTCGGCCGGTGGTGTGTTCGACAACAGGATCGCGGCCAACACGATCCTGCAGAACGGGATCGCCGGACAGGGCGGTGGGGTCCTTCTCGCGACTCCCTTCCCGGGTGGTGCCGTCTACAACAACGTGATCCAGTACAACCTCATCGCCGGAAACGGCCTCGCAGGTGTCACCGTGCACAGCCACGCACCCGGTCAGGACCTCAACGGGAACGTGGTCGACGGGAACTACATCGGGACCAACAACCTCGACGGGGATTTCGACTTCTCGCCGTCGATCGACCCGGTCACCACGGGGATCGTCGTTGCGACGGTGGCGCCACTCGCCATCACCCTGACGAACAACACGATCGCCAACGATGTCTACGGGATCTGGATGATGCCGCAGGCGACCGCCACCACCGGCACCGGCACCAACACCTTCATCCAGGTCGGTTTTCCGGTCGTCGTGCCCTGATCCTCGGCCGACCGGCGGATGGTGCGATGCACCTCCGCCGGTCGCGCGAGCCGGTCGCCGCCAGTGCCATCAGGCCAATATGGCGATCGTGGACAACACCGCATCGAAGAGGAAGTGTGCGGCGATCGAGCGGTTCAACCGGCGGTGCTTCTGGAACGATCTGGTCACGAAGTATCCGAACGGGATGGTCAGCAGGAAGCCGAGTCCGTAATAGACGTGGTAGCTGGTTCGGAGGGTCAGGCTCAGGATGAGCGCGCCCGTCGGTGTCCAGCCGAGCTGGCCGAGTCGAGTGATCAGGTAGCCATTGACGATCACCTCCTCTGCGACCGACGTGATCGCCGCCATGGCGATCCCCCAGATCACGTAGTAGCCGGGCACGTGACCGATCGAGATCCGGTTGACCAGCGTCGATTCACGGGCAAGCAGCGGTGCGAGGACGATTGCCACCGGGATCTCGGCACCGAAGGAGGCGGCGGCCAATCCGAGCCCGGGCAGCACGTCCTGTCGCAGACTTGGTGACCCGAGTCCCAGTATCGCCGGTGGTTGGCCGGTCCTGGTCAGGAGCAACAGCGCCAACGGGACCACGGCCGCCACCGAGAGATAGCTGAGGATGCCGACGACAAGGTTGGAAACGGGGTGGCCGGCGATGATGACGGGGAACCGGGTGATGTTACCGATGCCGGACACGTGTTGTGCAAGGACGATGACGGCGGACGTGACGACCGGTAGAAGGAAGGCGAGCATGACCAACCGGGTCTCCCAGACCAGATGCCTCCTCGCAGGTCCATTCCCGAAAACCACCGGAACTGATGGTTGCTCCACTTCCCACTCGGGTGGTGCCGACGCGGTCCAGAAGGACCACCCTTCGGGCGGCGGCGGCCAGTCGGATGGTGGCCTCCATCCCTCGGGGGGTCGCCAGCCGGGCGGTGGGGGAGGCCAGTTCGGTGGTGGGCGCCAGAGCCAATCGACGGACGGCATCCACTCCTGTCGGCCTGAGGAGGGTGCTCCTTGACCACGTCAACCGAGAAACACGAGGTTGAGCCCGGGAATGGGAGCTGTCCTAGGATTGCCGCATGCCGAGATCCGAGCCGCCGGTCGCCGGTTACGACCCCGAGGCTGTTCGCGCCAAGTACCTCGCGGAGCGCGACAGGCGGCTGGTTCCCCACCGAGCCGATATCCGCGACCTCCGGACCGACGAGTACTTCGCCCGGTACCGTGAGGACCCCTTCACCCCGCTGATCGAGCGCGAAGCGGTCGCCGACGAGGTCGATGCCGTGATCGTGGGCGGGGGGATCGCCGGGCTCCTGGCCGGTGCACGCCTCCGCCAGGCCGGAGTCCAGCGGATCCGCATCATCGACCAGGCCGGTGGCGTCGGAGGGACCTGGTACTGGAACCGCTATCCGGGGGTGATGTGCGATGTGGAGTCGTACATCTACCTCCCGATGCTGGAGGAGCTCGGATACACCCCGACCCATCGCTACGCGTTCGGCGAGGAGATCCTTGGCCACCTGGAGGTGATCGCACGCCGGTTCGGCCTCGTGGACGATGCCCTCTTCCACACCGGAGTGATCCGCGCCGAATGGCAGGAGGACGCGGCTCGCTGGCGGATCAACACCGACCGCGGCGACGGGATCAACTGCCGGTGGTACGTCCTGGCCGTCGGGATCCTCAACCTCATGAAGCTGCCGACCATCCAGGGCATGGAGGACTTCACCGGTCACTCGTTCCACACGGCCCGCTGGGACTACGAGTACACCGGCGGAGCCCCGGGTGAACCCCTCACCGGCCTGACGGACAAGGTCGTCGCGCTCGTCGGCACCGGGGCGAGTGGCATCCAGACGGTGCCGCCGCTGGCCGAGTCGGCCAAGCAGCTCTTGGTGTTCCAGCGCACGCCGTCGGCCATCGGTGAGCGGGGGAACCGGCCCACCGATCCAGACTTCGGCCACGACTTCGAACCCGGCTGGCAGCGGGACCGGATGGACAACTTCCAGGGGATCATCATGGGTCGGCCAGTCGAGGTCGACCTGGTGGACGACGGGTGGACGCGCGACTACGCCGCAACCCGTAAGGTTCCACGCCCCGAGGGCATGACCGGCGAGGACTACATGCGGATGCTCGAGGAGATCGACTACCAGATCATGGAAGCGCACCGGCACCGGGTCGAGGAGCTCGTGGCCGACCCGGCCACGGCCGAGATCCTGAAGCCGTACTACCGGTACCTGTGCAAGCGCCCGTGCTTCCACGACGAATACCTACCGGCCATCAACAACCCCACCGTCACGGTGATCGACTGCCCCGGCGGGATCGAGCGGATCACCCCGCGGGGCGTGGTCGTCGACGGGAAGGAGTACGAGGTCGACTGCATCGTCTACGGCACCGGATTCGAAGCCGAGCTCACTCCGCTCTTCCGCCGCGTCGGCCACGAGATCGTCGGGCGCGGCGGTGTCACCTTGACCGAGAAGTGGTCCGACGGCGCCGCCAGCCTGTTCGGGATGATGAGCCGTGGATTCCCCAACATGTTCGTGATGCCGGCCCCCGGGCAGCAGGCGGTGGTGACCGTCAACTACACGCAGCTGGCCGTGCTGGGTGCCGAGTTCATCGGTCGCACGGTCGGGTTGCTCGAGCAGAAGGGCGTGGAGGTGTTCGACGTGAGCGCCGAGGCGGAGGAGGACTGGACGCAGAAGATCGTCGGCTCCTTCGTCGATGCCACCGCCATCATGTCCGCCTGCACCCCCTCGCGCCTCAACAACGAGGGTCACCCCGAGACCATGAACCCCCGCAACGGGAGCTACGGCGGTGGGTTGGGCGACTGGTTCGGCTATCGCGAGCTGCTCGAGCAGTGGCTCGAGGCCGGCACCTTGGAGGGCCTGGACCTCGAGGTCCGCTCAGGCGCGCCGTGAGCGCTCGCAGGCGTGTCGTCGTCGTGACCGGCGGCGGGGGCGGGATCGGAGCTGGCGTCGCCGAGGAGCTCGGCCGCAACGGCTGGTTCGTCGTGACCGTCGACCCCCTGGTGACCCTCGACGGGTCAGCGCAGCTTCCGGAGCCCGAAGAGACCACGGCCGACCGCATCGTGGCAGCGGGCGGTTCTGCTCGTGCCTCGTCCGTGTCGGTGACCGACGGCGAGGCGGTCCGCAACCTGTTCTGCGAACTCGCAGACGAACACGGGGGACTCGACGCCGTCGTCAATGTCGCCGGCATCACCCGGCAGACCTACTTCGGACAGGGCACCGAGGAGGACTGGCTGGCGGTGCTCGCGGTGCACCTCGAGGGCTACCGAAACGTGCTCGAGGGCGCACTGCCGCTCATGGCCGCCGCGGGACACGGCCGCATCCTCGGTGTCACCTCGGGTTCGGGATGGCGGGCGGCCGATGCCGGGGCGTACAGCTGCGCCAAGCGGGCCGTCGCCGCACTCACCTGGCAGCTGGGACGTCAGGTGCCGCCGGGCGTCACCGTCAACGCGATGTCTCCCATCGCAGCCACCCGGATGATGGCTTCTGCCCTCGAGCGAGCGCGGAAGGCTGGCCAGTCCGGCGGTGGCGGGATCTCCTTCCTCTCGGTCGCGGATCCCGAGGACCTGGGTCCGTTCGGTGCCCACCTGCTCGGTGAAGGATTCGGGTGGTGCAGCGGCCAGGTGCTCTTCGCCGGCGGACCGGAAGCGGCCGTCATCGACCAACCCCGCCTGCTCGAAGTGGTGCGCACCGACCACGTCGGCTCCCTCGCCCGGCTGCTCGACGTCGTCGTCCCCGGCGCCCTGGCAAAAGCCGAGAAGCAGCAGTCCAGCGTGGGCGGCGGCAACTCGAGGTTCGGGCCGGTCTTCGACGACCCGGCCCCTGCCGACCCCGCACCGGCGCAGGCGCGGTCCTGTCTCCTCGTGTCCGACCGGCCCCTTCTGGCCGCGTCGCTCACCGCCGCGCTCGGGGCTCGGTCGATCACCTGTCACCAGATCCAGCCCGCTCACGGCTTCCGCCAGGCGGCCGACGCCCTGAACGCCGGTGTCGAAGCGATCGGTCCGGTCGACGCGGTGGTCCTCGCCGCGGCAGGTGGTCACCCGACGGCCGGCCTCGCGGAAGGCTGGGAGCGGGTGCTCGCCGAGCACCGGGGGATCGTCGGGGAAATCCACACCGATGCCGGATGGGCCCGGGCGGTCGCCGACTACGCCGCCGGTGCTGCCCGCCCGGTCCGGCTGGCGACGCTCACCGACGCCACGACCACCGGAGGTCGCAGTCGCGCCCAGGCATCGGCCCAGCACGCGCGGGTCGCCGCCGGTGCCACCGAGGGGCGGGTCACCGCACTCGCGGCGAGCATCGAGGCACCCGATGAGCACGCCGCCCAACCGGCGGGTGAGCTCGTCGCTCACCTTCTCGCCAGCCCCGAGGCGACCGAGCTGGCCGGTGCGGAGCTGGTGGTCGGCCCGGGTTGGCTCGGGCTCCGCAGTCATCCCCGGCCGATCGGCAGCATCACCTATGGCGGTCCCGCGGTCCCCGACTGGCTCGATGGGACGCTGCGCGAGATCGTCGGCGCCAGCGGCCACCCGTCGGAAGGGGAGGGCTGATGGCCGACCGGCCCGCCCGGGTCGTGGATGCCCACGTCCACCTGTGGGACCCCGCCCGAACCGACTGGTATCCGTACCTCTCCCACCCTCAGGCTCCCGCCACCGCTGACGCCTCGCGGATGTTCCGCCGCTTCGATGCCCGTACCTATCAGACCGAAGCGGCCGGATGGAACGTCGAGAAGTTCGTCAACGTCGCCGCCGCCACCGGCCGCCACTCGGTCGACGAGACCATCGAGCTCGATGGTAACGCCCGGGCCAACGGCGGCCCCGATGCCATCATCGGCGGCATCCCTCCGACGGACACGGTGGCCGATGCGGTCGAGCTCCTCGACCTGCAGATGACCGCGTCACGTTTCCGGGGCGTCCGCCCGATGGGTCGGTACGAGGGCCCTCTTCCCGACGCCGGCGTGCTCCATGCGCTGCAAGAGCGGAACCTGCTGTTCGAGCTGATGACCCATCCCGATCAGCTCCGGGCGGCGTCGGAGCAGCTCGCGGGTTTCGAGGATCTGGTCGTCGTGGTCGAGCACACCGGGTGGCCCCGCTCGAGCTCGGACGAGGAGCGCACCCTCTGGCAGGGGGGGATCGACGCGCTGGCCGGCCTCGGCGACAACGTCGTGTGCAAGCTCTCGGGTCTGGCGATGCCGTTGGAGTCGATGAGCGTCGGTGCCTTTGCTCCGTGGCTCGAACATGCCATCGGGGTATTCGGCGTCGACCGTTGCCTGTTCGCCAGCAACTTCCCTGTGGACTCGATGTACGGCACCTTCGACCAGCTCTACACGGTGTTCAGCTCCGTCACGGCGGGTCTCGACGAGCGTTCCCGCTCGAAGCTCTTCGCGGAGAACGCGGAACGGATCTACCGCTGCTGACCAGGCTCGGTTGCGACGTCAACCTGCAAAGGGGCAACCGGTGGAATCGAGGGAGGCGCCGTTGACCAGGGCGGCTCTGCGACCAGGACGGTCGACGCCGGATGTCGCCCCAGCCTGTGGTCCGATTCGCTTCTCGGGAAGGGGAATGGGTCCACGTCTCGGTCCTCGTCGCGCCGTCGCCGCGAGAACCTCCAGGCATCCCGGGGTCACCTCGTCGATCGCCTTCGCCCTCTTGGGAAGGATCGAGGACTTCTTCGCCGGTCCGTTGAACCGCCTCGCCGAGTTGGAGCGGCGGCTCCGGCGCATCGGCGCCGAGTTGAGGGCGACCGGTCTTCTCGATTCGGTGGATATGGCTCTGGCGCTTGACGAGCACCCGCAACTCGGCGAACTCACCTCTCCGCAATGGGAGATCGTCAGGCGCCTGTACCAGGGCGAGCGCCCGGCCACCATCGCCACGGCCGTCTGCGTGAGCCCGAGCACGGTGCGCAACCACCTCAGTGCCATCTACAGGAAGTTCGGCGTCCGTTCACAGTTCGAGCTCTTGGCGATCCTCCGCAAGCCGCAGTCCTGAGGGCAGCGTCTCCTCAGTTCAGGTTCCTCGGAGGCGATGAGCCGGTCTCTCGGTGGATCCGAAGTCACCTGGCCGCGTGCCCCTCCGGCCTGGCAGCGGGCTCACCGGTCGTGTGTACTTGATTCCCAGTGGAACCCGATGAACTGACATCCCTCGGCGTCTACGACCGCACCGCCGAGGACGCCCCGGCTCGACTCGAGCTGCTCAACTATGTGACAGCGTTGGGGGCCACCGCCGAAGAGCTCGTCGGGTACCGCGACATGCTCCCCGCGTTGGCGGGAAGGCTGGCGATACGCGACGGCCCGGGCGTGACGATCGAAGAGGTCGCCGGACTGTCAGGTCTGAGCACTGACCAGGTGCGTCTCCTGGCCCGGGCAGCCGGTCTTCCTGATCCCGAGCCGGGAGCCGGAGTGCTGACAGCGGGTTTCGTCGCCCTCGCCGGGGGTATGAACGCCGTCACCGCTGTGTTCGGTGAGGACGTCGCCTTCCAGCTACTGCGGGTGTTGGGATCCTCGATGGCCCGGGTGGCCGATGCCGTGGTATCGGCCTTCTTGGTCAACGTCGAACCTGGCGCTCGACGCGAGGAGGGTGCCCTCGGCATCGCCCGAGCCAACGTCGAGGCGGCCGCCTTGTTGTCCCCCGTGGCGTCCGTCCTCGACACTCTGTTCCGCCAACACCTGCTGAGCGCACAACGTCCGGCAACCGTCGACGCGGACGTGGTCGGATACGAGACCCAACAGCTCGTCGTGGGGTTCGTCGATCTGGTCGGATCCACGGAACTGGGGGAAGAGCTGAGCATCCGTGACCTCGGTGCAGCCCTCACCGGTTTCGAGCGTCTCTCCACCGACGCCATCACGAATGGCGGCGGCCGGGTGGTCAAGCTCATTGGGGACGAGATCCTCTATACCACCCCAGACGCCCCTTCGGCCTGTGCAATCGCGCTCGACCTCGCCGCGTGTTCAGTGATCATCCCCTCATTCCTCCGGTGCGGGTGGGACTGGCCGCTGGCGAGGTCGTTCGTCGGGACGGCGACGTCTTCGGGACGGTGGTGAACCTTGCGGCCCGGGCGGTCAAGGCGGGATTGCCCGGCGAGGTCGTCGCAACGTCGGAGGTGGCGATCAACTCGGGTGTGCGCCGTGAACCGCTCGGTCATCGCCCCCTGAAGGGTTTCGTCAAGCCGGTCGAGCTCTACCGACTCCTGCGGAGATGATCGCCCAGAACATCGGGTTTCACGATAGGTCGTGATGACCTCCCTGGTCACCAGCCCGGGAGAGGGCAGCAGGGCGGGGAGGCTGCCGCTGACCTCGGTGCCGGTTATCGTCTAGGGTCGCCACCGTAAGGCACCTCCGGCACGGGTGCAGGCAGGGGACGCTGCCGAATGATGGGGGGCCACAGTGAACGACAGGATCGAACGAGCCATCCGTTTGGCTGCCGTGGGTACGGTGGTGCTTGCCGCCCTCGGGATCGCTTCCCGAGCGGGGGTGCAGACGTCCGGGGCATCGCCGCGACCAGCCACTGCGCCGGCGTACACCTGGCCGGAAATCCACCAGAACCCGCAACTGACCGGTGTCTCCGATGACCCGTCGCTCTCCACCACTGACGCAGGGGGCCTCGGTGTCCGGTGGATGGAGAACACCGGCTCGCAAGCCCTGGGGTCGCCGGTCGTGGGCTGGGACGCGAGCCACAATCGGACACTCGTGCTCGTCCCGAACGACGCCGGGTACCTGATTGCGTACGACAGGTCGACTGGTCTGCCCGTCTGGTCCGATCCGTTTGCCAGCGGGATCGTCAGCACGCCCCTGATCGAGGGCTCGAACGTCTGGATCGGCCCGCTCTCGGGTGGGAGGCTCTACAAGCTCAATCTGTCGACTGGCGCCACCGAGTGCTCGGCTCCTGTGACCGACGCCAACGGCCAGTACATCGAGTCCGAACCGACGCTGGCAACGCCGCCTGGTGGTCGATCGACCGTGTACATCGGGGCCGTCGACAACGGTGTGACGAGCGGGCCGCTCACTGCGGTGAACGAGGCGGACTGCACGATTGACTTCTCGGTGTCGTACGAGCCGGTCTCGCCTTCGACGGGGATATGGGATCCGATCAGCTACGGGGTCGACGCCACCGGCGAGCCCCTGGTCCTCTATGGGACGTCCAATCCGGACAGTGAGGTCTACGTGGTCGACGCCATCACCGGGGCTCTGGTGTGGCACGATGCAACCGCGGGAACGGGTGCGGGCGACTATGACGTCGGTGCCGGAATTGTCGTCTCTCCACCGGGAGTCAACGGGTTTGCCGACGGGGTCGCCTACGTCGACACCAAAGCAGGAATCATGTACGCGCTGGACCTGACCACGGGCAGCCTGATCTGGCAGTACCACTTCGGCGGAGTCACCCTTTCGACAGCCGCCCTGTCGGGCACGAACCTCGTGTTCGGTATTTCAGGAAACAGCGAGCCACAAGGTGGGGTCATAGACCTCAATGCCGTGTCCGGTGCACTGCAGTGGCAGTTCACCGCCGGTGCAGAGGTCGACTCCTCGCCCGCCATCGTCGGTCCGACGGGTAGACAGATCGTCGCCTTCGGCGACGTGAACGGAGAGTTCTATGTCATCTCACTGGCGGCTGGGGCGTTGCTCTACCATTATCAGACCGGCCAAGCCATCTCTGCGTCCCCCTGTGAAACCAACGGCAACCTGATCATCTCTTCTGCGGATGGCTATGTCTACGACTTCGCGGTGGGAGGCGGGAACGACACTCCGCCCACCACCGCCGTGTCGTCCCCGGCGGACTCCTCCAGCGTTGCCAACCCGAATGGGAAGCTCACGATCAGGGGATCGGCGACGAGTGCCTCCGACATCAGCAAGGTCAGCGTCTTCATCCAAGAAGGAGGCTCCACCGGACGGTGGTGGGACGGCGCGACCGGTTCCTGGAGCGCTGCTCCGTGTCCCGACCCGGCCGCACTGGCGGCACCAGGCACGACTCAGACGAGCTGGTCGGTGACCGTGCCGGTCGGGACCGGCGGCGGTCTATTGGAAGTCCTGGCCAGTGCCGTCAATGCGAGCGGCATCGCGGACCGCTCCGCAGAAGAGGGCGTAGCGACCGCCGCTCGCTCGACCTTCACCGTGCTCCCGAGCACCACGGCGCCGAAGCTCTCGGCATCAGCACGATTCATTGCGCCCGACGCCGGGTTCACGATCACCGGGAGCGGGTTTGCACACGGCGAGCGGGTCACCCTTACCTTGGGGAAGACGACGCTCGAATCCCTGACCGCTTCCTCCAGCGGCACCATCGGGAGCACCACGGTCACGCTTCCAGCCTCGGTGGCGTTTGGTCCGCAGAGCCTCACGGCGACGGGTGCAATCTCGAAGAAGTCGACCACCACCGGTATCTACGTCTCCAACGCATGGAATCAGTTCCAGCAGAGTTCGCTCCACCAGGGCAACGATCCGAATGACGGTGACTTCTCGAGGGCTACTGCGCTCGGGCCGAAGACGTTCCTCGAACAGGCGTGGTCGTTCGTGGCCGCTGCTCCGATCGTTGGATCGGTGGCCGTTGTGGACGATCGGGCGTACGCGGCCGACACTGGCGGTGCCGTGTACGCCGTGAACGTGGGGACCGGACGACAGATGTGGACCTACCACGACTCGGGATCGCCCATCACCGGTACACCGGCGGTCACCAGCGGATCCGTCATCGTCGGCACTGCAGCAGGCAGGGTCATCGCCATCAATACGGGGACGGGCAAGCTGACGTGGACCACGGTCGTGGGTCACGGGGCCATCGAGTCGGCGCCGACCTTCGACGGGACCGATGTCTACGTAGCCTCGGAAGACGGTTACCTGTCTGCCCTCAACGCGACGACCGGGACACTGGTCTGGACGGCAACCCTGACCGGTGCTCCGGGTGCATCTTCTCCGGCGGTCGATCCGTCGGCCGGCGTGGTCGCCGTGGGTGACGCATCGGGCGACGTCAGTGCATTTTCCACGACGGCGGGCACACCGCTGTGGACCTCAGCGACCGGAGGTGCGGTCAGCGACTCCCCGGTGATATCCGGGGGCATGGTCTTCATCGGGTCCTCCGACGGGGACGTCTTGGCCCTCAACGAGACCTCGGGATCAACGATCTGGAGCTACTCGGTCGGCGAACCGGTGAGCGCTTCTCCCGCCCTTATCGCCGGCATGCTCGTGGTCGGGGCACCCAACGGGACCGAGGTCTACCTGGATCCGGCCACCGGAGCCGTGGCGTACGACTACTCTCTGGGTGGATCTGTCACTGGCATTGGAGGAGCTCAGGATTTCGTCACGACCGATCTCGCCTCGGGCACCGTGGTCGGCTCGAAGTACCTCAATTTCCAGCCAAAGGCCTGGACGGCGTCGACGGGTGGAGCACTGCATTCGGCTCCCACCGTCGTCAACGGCGAGGTGTTCGTCACCGGTGAGAGTGGGGCGATTCAGTGCTACACCATTCCCACACAACCGCCGGTCTGACCGCCGCATCCTCTCAAGACCGCCGGTCGTGCGGTGGTATCGCTGCAACCGACGAGGGCCGGCCAAGGCTACGTTCACCGACGACGCCCAACACTTCTGAATCGGTGCCCGATACGACGTAGGGCCCCACCGCGAGCGGACGTCACGGTGAATGTGACCGGACTGACGCCGTTGGTGTGTAGCTGGTCCGTGAAGGGGTCGCCTGGTACAACCCTGCCTGCCACCGGCGCGAGCTGGGCGATCGCTGTCGAATCAGTGAAGATCGCAGTGGTCGCGTGGCCGAATCCCACGCTGAATGTGGCTGACTGAGTAGTCAGGTTCTCGCTCACCAGGTCACCCGTCGGGATGGCCTCGATCGCACTCACGTAGTAGGTCGGGTTTGACTCCTCGGTCACGGTGACCTGACCTGGGGGAGCTACGACATCTCCACTACACGCGGAGTCTTGGGCGAGATTGATGGACACTCTCTTGCTCCAGAGGCTGCCCGAGATGAGGGACGTGAGCGTGAAGTTGAACGATCCCTGGACACCAGAATCCGCCGCCATCACGCACACTTCGATGGCAGGGCACAGGTAGGGGATGGCAATAGCGTTGGTATAGGTGACGATGGTCGTTCCCGATGTGCCGATCGTTGCTGCAATCGGCGGCACTACTCCTGAGCATTGTCCATACTTCTTGGTGGTCACGGTCTGTCCACTCTGCACAGTTACCTGATTGATGACGGTGCCCAACGTCGTCCGCTCCCCGACGTGCACCGTGGTCCCGACTTGATATTTCGTCACTCCACCGCAGCTCGTACCGGGCCTCGTCCCAGCATCCAGGGTGAACGGACCGATGTAGCTGTTGCTGCTGTGCTCAATGAAATGGAACGGCTGACCGACCAGACTTGGTGAGTTGGCCGCAGCGACGCTGCACACTTCCAGGTTGCCCGTTGCCCTTTTAGTGGTGGCACTGGCACCGTCGAGGTGGCCGGTGCCCCCGACGACCAGCGTGATCACCAACGTCGACGCGACGACCGCCACGGCTCCGACGGATCTGCTCCCGATTCCCCTGCCGCTCAGTCGTGACATGGAGTCCCTGCCTCTCGCACGCTGTCGGATGAGCTTCCGCACGCAATCACCCGATCCGAGAGGAGGCTAGACCGGAAGAGGGCGCCCCGCTCATGGAAAGAAACCGAGTTCACTCGTCGTGGCGGTTGTCTCCCGCTGTGCGCACAGGTGATCGCGCGCCGGGTCCTCGGGGGCCGCTGTGTCGTTCGCCTTCGAAGGCAATCCAAGGAGGACCACCTCCTCCGCAGTCAGTGCGTAGTGTCTGGCCTATCGGACCACGAGATTCACGTAGCGTCGCCAGCGTCATTGCGCTCTTGCTGATGGGCGTTATGGCTTCAGCCTGCGGTTCTTCGTCGAACACTGCGCCGTCGGCCACCACGGCCACACCGACTTCGGCATCTTCCGGCACCACTGGGCCAAGTGGCAATCGTTACTGCGGTAGTAAGAGCGGCACCCCGACCACCATGAAGCTGGTGGTCATCTATGAGGAGAACCACGACGCCTCGTCCATCTACGGGTCGTCGTCGGCACCAAACATCAACACGTACGCCTCCGACTGTGGGTCGGCTCAGAACTACCTGGCGCTGACCCACCCATCTCTACCCAACTACATGGCTTCTACATCGGGACTGTCCTACGCCACGTTCCCATGGAACGTCGACTGTGACCCCGGCGGCATCTGCCTCACCCACAACGACAATGTCTTCCACCAGGTGGGGCCGCAAGGCTGGAAGGCATTTGCCGAGTCGATGTCGGCAAACTGCTCCAACACGGGTGACGCGTATGCCTCCAAGCACAACCCCGCCGAGTACTACATCGACATAGGGGCCCAGTGCCCGAAGAATGATGTGTCGTTGGGCAGCACCAGTGCGGGCTCGCTGCACAGCGAAGTAGTGGCTGGAACGCTGCCGAGGTTCTCGACGGTCACACCGAACCTCGACCACGACATGCACGACGGAACCATCGCCCAGGGGGACACCTGGCTGGCAAGCTGGATTCCCCAGATCACCGCAGGTCCGGACTACCAGTCGGGCCGCCTGACCATCATCGTGGTCTGGGACGAGGGTTCGGGTGAGGGCAATGTCGCCAGCACCGTGGCAATGATCGCCATGTCCCCTTACGTCATCCCCGGCACGAAGTCGTCCATCTACTTCACCCACTACAGCGTCCTGAAGGCAGCCGAAGACGTGGCTGGGGTGCCCGAGCTGGCCGGAGCCGCCCATGCCAACAGCCTGCGGACGGCCTTCGGCTTCTGATGACCCTCGTGGCCCGGACTCGGGCCGTTGGTTTCCAGTTCGTCAAACGAGGACGCCCCGAGGACTGGCTCTGACGATCCTGCATTCAACCCTCGTCACAGGGGTTGGTGACGGTGAGCCGGCCTGTAGGCGGGATTCTGTCCGCCCCCGAATGGGGGTTGGGTGGCCATCCATCTGAGCGGTCTACCCGGGGGTGGCACTCCCGAAGGAGCACCGGGCGGGCAACCCGTCCCCCTGTTCGACCTTGCTCCGGGTGGGGTTTACCGAGCCGACCGGGTCACCCCGGCCGCTGGTGCGCTCTTACCGCACCGTTTCACCCTTACCTGTGCGCCGCCCGGGGGCGACGCCATCGGCGGTCTGTTCTCTGTGGCACTGTCCTGCAGGTCACCCCGACTGGCCGTTAGCCAGCACCCTGCCCTGTGGAGTCCCGACCTTCCTCGGCCCGTTCCCGTCCGGAGGATCCCCCCTTCCGGGACCGGCCGCGACCACCCGGCCGGCTCACCGTCTCCTCCATCGTCCCACAGGCTGCGCCGGCCCAGCACATGGCCCTCCGGGGCTGAACGGACGCCCGCTCCGTGGTCATGAGCACGCCCGCACCTGCTGGCCGCGGCCACCGTCGGTCTCCCCGTCTCACCGGGGTTCTAACCTGGCGTCGTGTCCCTCGAATCCCGGGCCCGCCGCCTCATCACCGAGCATCCCGAGCACGCTGAGCAGGACGGCGCCGACGCCCTCACCATCGCCGGTCTCTACGCCCGCATCGATCGCGCGCTCAGGGAGGCGCTGCCCGGAAAGCTGTGGGTCTCGGGTGAGATCCGCTCCCTCAGCGTGAGCTCACGTGGACACTGCTATCTCGATCTGGTCGACCCGAGACACGCTCACGACGACGGCACACCGGTCCTCAAGGTGGTCTGCTGGTCCAGCCGCTGGCGCACCGTGCGCATCACCCTCGACCGGCTCGGCATCACTCTCGACTCGGGCATGGTGGTGCGGGTGCGCGGCGAGGCACAGCTCTACAAGCCCCGGGGCGACATCAGCTTCATCCTCTCCGAGCTCGACACCGACGCCCTCCTCGGCAAGGTGGCCGCCGAGCGCGCGCGCCTGATCAAGGCGCTCGTCGACGAGGACCTCTTCGACCGCAACCGCCGCATCGCCGTTCCCCGTGTTCCGATCCGGATCGGGCTGGTGGCCAGCCCCGAGACCGAGGGCTGCCGGGATTTCCTCGGCGGGCTCGAGGGCTCCGGCATGGCCTTCGAGGTCGCGCTGGTGCCCACCCGTGTGCAGGGGCGCCGGGCGGCCGTGGCGGTCGCCGCGGCGATCACCCGGCTCCAGCGTCGCGACCGTGACGTCATCGTCGTGGTCCGGGGTGGTGGCTCGAAGGCCGACCTGGGCACCTTCGACGCCGAGCCGGTGGCCCGGGCCATCGCCACCTCCGACACCCCGGTGTGGACGGGCATCGGACACACCGGGGACCAGTCGGTGGCGGACGAGGTCGCCAACCGCTCCTTCATCACCCCGACCGAGTGCGGGCAGGAGCTCGCCCGGCTCGTCGTCGAGTTCTGGCGGTCCGGCATGGAGGCGGGCGTCATTGCCGCACGGATGGCCGAGGACGAGATCGCCCGCGCACAACGCGGTCTCGACCGCAACCGTCACCGCACGGCGAGGGGAACACGCTCCCAGCTCGACCGCCATGCCGACCGGCTCGGACACCGTGCGCGCATCCTGCGCGGTGTCGGCCGCGGGCAGCTGGACGCCCACGCCCAACGCCTGACCGCCCGATGCGGCCTGCTCGGCCGCGCAGCCGAACGTGGCCTGCGCACCGAGGAGGAGGTGTTCCTCGGCGCCACCCGCCGGCTGGCCGCGCTCCCCGGCCGGCACCTCGGCACGGAGGACCTCCGCCTCGCCCAGTGGCGGCGTCTCCTCGGTGCCTACGACTACCGGCGCCAGCTCGAGCGGGGGTACTCGGTGACCCGCGACGCTTCGGGCGCGGTGGTCCGCACGGCGGCCGGCCTGGTTCCGGGTGCCGGGCTGGTCACCCTCCTCTCCGACGGCGAGGTGTCCTCCACCGTCACTTCGCTCCACGTGCCAGCGGACGAGGATCTCGGAACCGACCTCGACGAAGGGACGACATGATGGCGACACGTGCACAGGGCGAGGGCGGGCCCGGGACGCCGGAGGTGTCCGGGCTCACCTACTCGGACGCCGGCGCGGAGCTCGACGCGATCATCCAGGAGTTCGAGACCGGAGTGGTCGACGTCGACCGGCTGGTCGAGCGCCTGGAGCGGGCGACCGACATCGTCGACGAGCTCGATCGCCGCCTCCGCCGCACCCGTATGCGGGTCGAGGAGCTGGTACCCCGACTCGAGGCGGTCGGCCGCGACGAAGCCGGCGCCGGCCCGCTCGGCGACGACGAGACCGGTCCCGAGCCTCCCGACACTCCCGTCCGGGACGGCGACGTTCAGGATGATCCCCAGGGGCTGTTCTGAGGGCCTCCGCCCTCAGCCGATGTTGCGTTCCCGGCCGGCCCAGTAGGGGGCGCGAAGGTCGCGCTTGAGCACCTTGCCCGACGGGTTGCGGGGCAACGCCTCGGTGAAGTCGATCGAGGTCGGACACTTGTAATGGGCCAGCCGGTCGCGAGTGGCAGCCAGGATGTCCGCCGCGAGCGCCTCGTCGTCGTCGGACGCGTCCGGGGCGCGGACCACGATCGCCTTGACCGTCTCGCCCCACCGTTCGTCGGGCACTCCGATCACCGCGGCGTCGGCGACCGCAGGATGGGCGAGCAGCGCATTTTCCACTTCGGCCGGGTAGACGTTCTCTCCCCCCGAGACGATCATGTCCTTGATCCGGTCGTGCAGGAAGAGATACCCCTCCTCGTCGAGCCATCCGGCGTCACCGGTGCGGAACCACCCGTCTCCGGTCACCACCGCGCCGGTCTCGTCCGGCTTGTTCCAGTAGCCGAGCATGTTCTGTGAGGACCGGGTGACCAACTCGCCGACCTCCCCCGGTGGCCGCTCGTCGCCGGTGGCCGGGTCCACGATCCTGAGCTCGACATGGTCGAAGGCACGGCCCGCCGAGCGGAGGAGATGTGCCCGTGGGCCGTCGGGGTCGTGGTCCGCCGCCACCAGCGCGGTGATCGCCCCGGTCGTCTCGGTCAGACCGTAGAGCTGGACGAACTCACAGCCCAGGGCCTGCATCGACCGCACCAGGACGTCCTCGCTGATCGGCGACGCGCCGTAGAACACGGTCCGCAGCGAGCGCACGTCGGCGGTCGCAAGTTCCGGCGTGGCCAGCAGGAGCATCAGCACCGCGGGCACCACGAAGGTCTCGGTGACCCGGTGGGCCTCGACGATCCGGAGGATGGCGACCGGATCGATGTCCCGCACGACGACCGAGTGCCCACCCCCGGACATCCCCGACAGTGCCCAACCGGTGCCTCCGATGTGGAACACCGGCATGGCCACCATCGAGACCGTGTCCTCCCCGATGTAGAAGAGCTCGCCCGCATTGGACAGGATCGTCGCGAGATTGCCGCCGGTGATCATGACCCCTTTGGGCAGCCCGGTGGTCCCCGACGTATACAGCTGGGTGACCACGTCCCCGGCCTCGGGCTCGAACCCCGGGTCGGTGGGAGATGGCTCCGACGAACCGTCCCGCCACTCGGCGAGATCCTGGAGCGGCACCCAGTGGCGGACAGTGGTGTTGAGGCCGGCCATCTCCTTGACAGCGGCCCGGTAGTCGTCGCCATAGAACAGCACTCCGGCTCCCGCGTCCTCCACGACACCTGCCATCTCGTCCGGGGCGAGACGCCAGTTGACCGCCACGCTGACCGCTCCCATCAGGGCGCAACCGAAGAGCACTTCGAAGTACCCGATGCAGTTGCGGTCGAGGAAGGCGACCCGTTCGCCCGGTACGACCCCGCTCGCGGCAAGCGCGCTGGCCATCCGGATGGCGTCGTCGTACATGGCGCCCCAGGTCACGGTCCGGTCGTCCTGGGTGAGCATCGGCGCGTCGGGTCGCGTGGTCCCCCAGTGCCGGAGCATCGCGCCCGCCGACCGGAGATGGCGGCCGCCGGCGGGACTGCTCTGGTCGGTCATTTCGTCGTCATCCCTCCGATCGTTCGCAGGAGCGTACTCCGCCCCGCGGCCCGGGTACCTGACGACCCATAAGGTTGGAGCATGAGCGAGCCCACCCCGGACCCCACCGGCACCCCGACGCCCGACCGGCTGTACTTCCGTCAGCTGCTGGCCGGTCGTGACTTCGCGGCCGGTGACCCGGTGGCCCGCCAGATGGTCAACTTCGTCTACCTGGTGGGGGACCGCGAGACGGGGGAGGCGGTCATCGTCGATCCGGCCTACGGCGTGGACGAGCTTCTCGGGATGCTCGCAGCCGACGGGATGACCTGCATCGGGGTGCTGGCGACCCACTACCACCCTGACCACGTCGGCGGTGACCTGATGGGGTGGAGCATCGAGGGCGTCACCCGGCTGCTCGAGGTGGCTCCGGTCCCGGTCCACGTCCAGGCCGACGAGGCTCCCTGGGTGGTCCGCTCCACCGGGGTCACCACCGGGGAACTGGCCATCCACCACGGCGGGGACGTCGTCCGGGTCGGGGAGGTCCCGATCACCCTCGTCCATACGCCGGGCCACACTCCGGGCAGTCAGTGCTTCCTGGTCGGAGACCGCCTCATCGCTGGGGACACCCTGTTCCTCGAGGGCTGCGGTCGCACCGATCTTCCGGGCGCGGACCCGGCTGCCATGTACGAGTCGCTCATGACCCGCCTGTCCCGGGTCCCCGACGACACCATCCTCTACCCCGGTCACCTCTACTCACCCGAGCCCTCGGCGACCATGGGGTACACCCGCGCCCACAACTACGTCTTCCGGCTCCGCACATCCGAGCAGTGGATGACCATGTTCGGCGGGTGAGTCCGGCCACCACTCTACGATGCCGGTCATGAGCGAAGCCCTTCCCCCGGAGTCGACCGTGGTCGTGGTCGGTGCGTCCCTGGCCGGCCTCCGGGCAGCCGAGGAGATCCGGCACGAACACCACACCGGCCCGGTGATCATCTGTGGCGACGAGCTGCATGCCCCCTACGACCGCCCGCCCCTCTCGAAGCAGCTGCTCGCCGGCAAGTGGGACGTCGCCCGGATCCACCACCACGCTCCCGACGTGCTCGACACCTTGGGGCTCGAGTTCCGGTTGGGCCGGCGTGCCATCGGGCTCGACATTGACACCCGAACGGTCTCCTTCGACGACGGGACCGACCTCCACTACGACGGGCTGGTGGTGGCCACCGGTGCGTCGGCCCGCCGTCTGCCCGGCACCGAGGAAATACGGGGAGTGTTCACCCTGCGCACCCTCGACGACTGCCTCGCGATCATGGCCGGGCTCGCGGCGGCGGGGCCCGAGCCGAGGGTGGTGGTGGTCGGCGCCGGGTTCATCGGGGCGGAGGTGGCGGCCACCTGCCGGGGGTCGGGCGCCGCGGTCACGCTCGTCGAGGCGCTCCCCACGCCGATGGGCCGGGTCCTCGGGGACACCATGGGCGCGGTCTGCGCCGACCTCCACCGGTCGCAGGGGGTGACCGTGCACGTGGGCGTGGGGGTGGACCGGATCCTGGCCGACCCGGGGGGTTCGGACCCGCTCGCCGTGCACCTGGTCGACGGTACCCGCATCCCGGCCGACGTCGTCGTGGTCGGGATCGGGGTGGCACCCTCGGTGGACTGGTTGGAGGGTTCCGGGCTCGGGATCGACGACGGCGTCCTCTGCGACGGGACGCTGTTCGCCGCCGAGCGGGTGGTCGCCGCCGGTGACGTCGCCCGGTGGCGGCGACCCGCGACCGGCGCCATGGTCAGGGTCGAGCACTGGACCAATGCCGCCGAAGGTGGCGCCGCCGCCGCCAGGAACCTGCTCGCCGGGCCGTCCGCCGCTGCGCCCTACGACCCGGTCCCCTTCTTCTGGTCGGACCAGTACACGACCAAGATCCAGATGCTCGGCCTCCCCTCACCCGATGACGAGGTGGTCGTGGTGGGCGGCTCGCCCGCGGAGCAGAAGCTGATCGCCCTCTACCGGGCGGGGGATCGGCTCGGTGCGGCGCTGGCCTTCAGCCAGCCACGCCAGCTCATGTCCTACCGGCCCCTGCTGGCAGCCGGTGCGTCCTTCGACGAGGCGCTGGCCCACGCGCGGTCCTGAGGGTCGCCGGTCCGGGCGCCGCGCCGTGGGACCGTGCGGAACCGGCGGGTGAAGGCGAGGGCCCGGGCGATCTGGTCGGCCGTCGGCTCGATCCCGCCGTAGGTGGCACGCTCCACGAGGAGCGCCGCCCCGAGGATCCCTTGCGCGTACGCGGGATCGGCGGCGGCCAGACGGGTCCCGTAGGCGGTCAGGGTCTCATGAGCATGGCGCGGGAGCCCGAGGCGTGTGCCCCCGTGCCCGAGATCGGCCGCGACCTGGTGCGCCCAGGTCGGCGGCCGCCGGCGGCGGTGCCGGAGGTAGAGCACGGTTCCGGCGGCGGGGACCACCACCAGCCCGAGGGGGACCCAGGGCAGTCCGGCGAGGAACCGCCCGGCGCTGCGGGCGAGCACCGAGCCGGGTGAGGGATTGGCCAGCGGAACCACCGCGGTCGGGTCGAAGTTCTGCCAGCCGTACCCGGGGAACCAGACCTGCACCCAGGCGTGGGCGTCCTTTGCCTGGACGTCGTAGAGATCGGTGATCGGGTTGTAGGCACCCGGGACGTAGCCGACGGCTTCGCGGGCGGGGATCCCGAGGCTGCGCAGCATGACGACCGTTGCGGTCGAGATCTGCTCGCAGAAGCCGAGACGCGAGCCGAACAGGAAGCTGTCGACTGCATCCGCTCCCGGCGCCAGCGGAGGGATGTCGGTGGTGTAACGGACGTGCGAGGCCATCCAGCGTTCGACGGCCGCGACCTTGTCGTAGGTGCGAGGGTCGGTGTCCCCGGGGGTCGACGAGCCGGCGGTGATCGACGCGGCGAGCGCCGCCACACGCGGGTAGGGGTGGGGCAGCCGGAGGTACCGGTCCACCAGGTCGGGGGCGAGCTGGTCAGCGGCCGGATCGGCCGGCGGGAGGGGCACCGTCGCCGCCCGCAGTTGCGCGGCCGTGGCCTGGTTGTCCGACGAGACCACCGTGTAGATGGTCCCCTGTCCCATCGAGGTCGAGGAGACGATGGTCCCGTCCCCGGTGAGGAAGAGCGACCTCGACTGCAGGTAGACCCGCTGGGCGTTGTCGGCATGGAAGACCAGGTTCGGTCCGGACTCCGCCAGGTAGAACGTCTGAATGTCCAGGGTGCCGCTGGCCTGCGGCGACACCTCGTCCTGGGCCACGGGGATGGCGAAGGGGGAGCCCGACTCGAGCCGGACCACGTTCTTTCCGTCGACCGGCTCGGCCGACTGCAGCCAGTCCTGGCCGGTCCACCGGTCGTAGGTCTGGCCGATCCAGAAGTTGGGGCGCGTGGCCCGCACCCGCATGACCACCTGGTCGCCGAGGGAGGCCCGGACCCCGGTGTCGAGGGAGGAGGCGAAGCCGAGGAACCCGCCCACCCGGGTCGGCCCGTTCACCGCCGCCGCGTGGGCGGGCAGCGAAGCCGACCCGTCGGTCAGGTCGTTCGGGCTGTCGACCGGGGGTGACCCGTTCGACGACGACGGGAAGACGAGGGAGGTCGAGACCCTCGGTGCGGGCAGGACCGCGACGAGGAGGAGGGCCACCAGGGCGACGACCACCCCGGAGATCGTGAGGGTGGCCCAGGGCACCCCCCGGGTGCCCTGCATCGACTGCCACATGGCCACCAGTCCCCAGAGCCCGCACGCCAACCAGGCGAGCACGAAGATCCCGAGCATCAGGTCGACCGACTGGGCTGCGGCAACCGCGATGAGCGCGGTCGAGCCCGCCAGCGAGTAGGCGACGTCGCGCCGGGCCGGGACGTCGAAGGCGTGCGTGCTGAGCACCCAGGCGAAGAGGACCGCCAGCGGGCCTTCGACCGTGGCGATGTCCCCAGGGGTCGCCGAGTGGGTCACCGTGGTCAGGAACCAGGCGAACCCTCCGACCGCGCACACGGCGAGGACCGGCTTGACCGCCGGCCACGGATCGCTCCTGCTGCTGTAGGAGAGGACGTTGCCCACCGCCGTGGCCGCGATCGCGAAGAGGGTCACCTGGGCGCTCAGCTCGCCCTGGCTCCAGCAGGCCAGGAGGCCGATGATCACCGCGGCGACCGAGGCGGCCCGGAAGGAGACCGAGTGCTCGGGAGGCCCGGGCCGGTTGGCCTGGACGATGTGCTCCCAGAGAGTCACCCCGGCCGACCCTGCACCCCATGGACCGGGGATCCGCCGTGCTGCGCGGGTAGCGCCCTGGCCAGCCGGCGACCGAGCTCGACCCGGTCGCGCACCGGACGCTCGACCCGTCCGTCGGACTCCCAGGTCGCCAACACCACGGTCTGGCCCCGGGCGAGACGCACTGCGACCTCCGCCATCACCTGTTCCGCCATGGCTTCGGCGGCCTCGGGGTCGGACGGAAGGTCGACCTCGACGACCACCGGGTCGTCGGTCGGCTGCTCGGTCTCACGCACCATGAGGATCCCGACGTGCGAGGTGGCCGGCCAGTGGACCGCCCGCCGAGGATCACCCGACGCGTAGGGGCGGATGCCTCTCGGCTCGGCCAGGCCCGAGGGCACCCGGGGAGCCGCCTCGCCGGGCGAGTCGTCGGCGGCCGGCTCGGTGTCCCCGGGCGTCCCGCTGCGCGGTGCGACGTGCAGCGGGCGGGGGAGGACCACCACCAGATCGCGGGCCCACCAGAGCAGGCCGAACGGGGCGCACGACGCGATCTCGACGGCCAGCTCGTCGACGACGCCTCGGCGGTCCGGGGTGCAGGCGAGCTCGATGGTGCGCCTGCCCCGCACCGGGCCACCGGCGTACTGCGCCGGTCCCACCGGGACGCGTGGACGCAGTCGCACCGGCCGGGTCGCCTCCACGGTCAGCTGCAGGGGCCGCCCGGCCTGGGCATCCGACGGGGACGCGGTGCAGACCAGCGTGGCCCGCCGGGCCGGGACCGCCGGGGCGACCAGCCCGACCAGGAGGATGCCCCCGAGCAATGCCCCCACCGCCTGCACCCACCCCGACCCGCTCGAGTGTGCGACCCCCGCCCACGCCGCGAGCGCCACCATGCTGCCGAAGACCGGACCGAACCAGGCGGTCGGATGCACCCTGCGGCTCATGCGCACGCCCCGGGGCAGGGCACTGTTCACGTGGGCGGGACGGCGAGGTCGGCGATGATGCGGCCGACCAGGGTCGGGCCGTCGTCCCGCCCCCCTTCGGCGATGAGCCGATGGGAGAGGCAGGCAGCAGCCACCGCCTGGACGTCCCCCGGGGTGGTGTAGTCGCGGGCCGAGAGCACCGCGTACGCCTGTGCGCTGCGCAGGAGCGAGATGGCCGCCCGGGGACTCGCCCCGAGGCGGACGGTCCCCGCGGTCCGGGTGGCCCGCACCAGCGAGACCGCGTACTCGGCCACCGGCGTGGCCACGTGGACGGCGCCGGTCGCCGCGATGGCCCGCCGCCACCCCGCGGCGTCGGACACCGGCTCGAGGCGGTCGAGCGCGAAGCGGCCCCCGTTGTGGAGCACGAGACTGGTCTCCACGTCGGCCGCGGGGTAGCCGATCGACGTCGAGAGCCCGAACCGGTCGAGCTGGCTCTCGACCAGGGGGTAGGTGCCGAGCTGGCCGACCGGGTTCTGGGTCCCGATGACCAGGTGGGGGCGTGGGAGGGGCCACGACTCGCCGTCCACCGAGACCTGCTGCTCCTCCATCGCCTCGAGGAGGGCCGACTGGGTACGCGGCGGGGTGCGGTTCATCTCGTCCAGCAGGACCACGTGACCGAAGACAGGACCGGGCCGGAACTCCCATGCGCCCTGGTCCGGTGAGAAGACGGTGACCCCGGTGACGTCGGAGGGCAGGAGGTCCGGATGACCCTGGACCCGCGAGAGCTCGACCCCGAGCGCAGTGGCCAGGGCCCGGGCGAGCACCGTCTTGCCCACACCGGGCACGTCCTCGATGAGCAGGTGGCTGCCGGAGAGGGCCGCGACCACGGCGGTGGTGACCGCGACCGGGGTGCCGAGCAGCACGCCCGAGAGGGCCGCGTGCAGAGCGCGACCGGTCACGACCGCCTCTTCGAACGGCCCCGAGCCGTCGGCGGCGGGGACATCGGGCTCTGCACCGTCGGCGAACACGTACTCGGGGACGGGTCGGGGAGCGGCGGACGGTGCACCTCCGGCACCGCGTGTCTCGATGCCCGGGTTCATGGGGTCTCCTGGTCTCCCGGGTTGGGTCGGGGGCAGCGCCGTGCGTGGTATCTCACCCACCCTATGCGGCCCCCTCGGCACGGTTCAACGCCAGGCGAGCCCAGGGCTGGCGGCGATCGGCCGGTCCCATCGTCAGAACTCGAGGACCGAGAGCTCGGGGATGGTCCCCTCGGAGCGCGCTCGCGCCTCGAGCCACCGGCTGCGGACGGCGGCACGCTCGGAGGGGCTCTGCTCCGGGTCGACCACCACCCGCGGTGACCAGGTGCGCGCCACGTCGTCCTCGCCGCCCCAGGTGCCCACCGCCATGCCGGCCAGGAAGGCGGCGCCGAGGGTCGTGGCCTCGAGCACCGGAGAGACCTCGATCGACCGGCCGCACGCCTCGGCGAGGGCGCGGACGAAGACCTCGTTGGCAGACATGCCCCCGTCGATGCGCAGCGCGTCGACCGGGAGACCGGAGTCGGACTCGGCAGCCTCGAGCAGGTCGGCTCCACGGTGGGCGACGCCCTCGAGCACCGCCCGGACCAGCTCCGGCCGGCCGCTGCCGCGGGTGATGCCGAGGACCGTTCCGCGTGCGCCGAAGTCCCACACCGGCGTCCCGAGACCGAGCAGCGCCGGGACGAACCAGACGTCGCCGGTCTCGGTGCACCGTGCCGCGACCGCGGCCGAGTCGGCTGCATCGTCGATGATGGCCAGGTCGTCGCGCAGCCACTCGATGCAGGTGCCGGCGGACAGCATGATGGCCTCGATCCCCCAGGTGATCCTGCCCTTCCGACGCCAGCCGATGATCGGGATCGTCCCCTCGGGACCGCGCACTCCCCCCGGTGACCGGTCGGGGCCGAGGCACTGGTCGAGCATGCCTCCGGTCCCGAAGGTGGCCTTTGCCTGCCCGGGCCGGGTGCAGCCCTGGCCGATGAGCGAGGCCTGCTGGTCGCCGGCCAACCCGGCGACCGGAGGGGTGCCGGCGAGGGTACGGGCGGTGCCCACGACGCCCGACGAGTCGACGATGTCGGGCAGGACCGCCTCGGGGATGCGCAGCTCGGCGAGGAGCTCGCCGCTCCATCCCGACCCGTCGGCTGCGAGGAGCCCGGTGACGCCGGCATTGGACGGGTCGGTCACGTGCAGCTCGCCGGCGGAGAGGACCCAGGCCACCCAGGTGTCGACGGTGCCGAAGGCGAGCTCGCCGCGCTCGGCGCGAGCGCGGTCGGGGTCGACCTGGTCGAGGATGGCCGCCAGCTTGGTGGCCGACGCGTTGGGCGCGACCCGGAAGCCGCGGCGACTGGAGCTCGATGCAGGTGCCCACGGTGCGCAGGTCCTGCCATCCGAGCCCGGGGGCGACCGGGACCCCGCCGGCCCGTTCCCAGACCACCGTCGACGCTCGCTGGTTGGCGATCCCCACCGCGTCCACCGGACCACCGGCGGCAAGGCTTGCCGCGGCGACGTCCTGCACGGCAGTGGCGATCGCCGAGGCGTCGAGCTCCACCAGGCCCGGGAAGGGCGTCTCCGGGAGCACCGGCACGTGGTGGACGTGCTCGACGGACGCGTCGGGTCGGACCACCGCTGCCCGCACCCCGGAGGTGCCCACGTCGACGACCAGGATGCTCACGGCCAGGGTGCCGGGCCGAACGGGTTGTCGAGGCCGAGCTTGCCCGGGTTGAGGATGCCGTTGGGGTCGAGCGCGGCCTTGAGCGAGGTGAGCACCGCGAACGACGTCCCGAGTGCTTCCTCGAGGTACCGGCCGCGGTTGAGCCCGATGCCGTGGTGGTGGCTGATCGCCCCACCGGCCTCGAGCGTTGCCCGGGTCACCCGGTCCCATGCCTCCCGGTAGTAGCGGCCGGTCCACTCCCTGCAGGCTGCCGGGTCGTCGGCCGCCGCGGTCCCCGATTCGGGCCGCCCGGCGAAGGTGAAGTAGAGGCAGGCGCCGTCGGTGTAGGCGTGGCTCTGGTGCGAGGAGGCCGCCACGGTCCCCTCGATTCCGCCGAGTGCGTCGACCACGGCTCGGTAGAGCCCGGGCAGCGCCGACCACCGGGCGGAGACTTCGGCCGTGTCGACCACCACTCCGGCACGCCAGAGGGGGGCGAGGGCGGACACGTCGTTGCGGTGGCCGAGCCAGCGGTCGACCAGGCCGGGCTCGAGCACCTCCTCCCCGCGACACTCCTCCTCGACGACGGGTTCCGTCGCGGCCACCAGGGCGGGATCGGCCTCGTCGAGCACGATGAGGACGTTGGTGTCCGGCCGGTCGAAGGACCGTCCCGACTCCGTCTCGTCGTAGAGGCGGAGCACGGCCGGTGTGGCACCCCGCCGCAGGATGCGCCGGCAGGCGTCGAGGCCGTCGGCGAACGTTGCGAAGCCGAACGCCCGCCGCATCCCGCCGGCCGGCACCGGGTGGACCCGGAGCCGGCCCTCGGTGATCACGCCCAGGGTGCCCTCGCTCCCGACGAACAGCTGGGTCAGGTCGGGCCCCGTGGCCGAACGGGGGCCGTGGCCGCCGGTGCGCACGATCCGGCCGTCGGCGAGCACGACCTCGAGGCCGATCACCATGTCCTCGATCTTCCCGTAGCGGGTCGAGTACTGGCCGGCTCCGCGGCAGGCCAGCCACCCCCCGACGGTCGAGAGGTCCATCGACTGGGGCCAGTGGCCGAGGGTCAGCCCGTGCTCGGATCGCAGCGCCGATTCGACGTCGGGACCGAAGGTCCCCGCCCGGAGGTCCGCGACCAGCGAGTGGGCATCGACCGCGGCGATACCGGCCAGGCCGCAGAGGTCGAGGGCGACCCCTCCGAAGACCGGAACCGAGCCGCCGCACACCCCGCTCCGACCCCCGGCCGGGGTCACCGGCACCCCGGCCGCGTCGCAGAGGGCCAGTACGTCGGAGACCTGCGAGGTCTCGGTGGGGCGGGCCACCAATGCCGGACGCGCGGGGACAGCGCCGTCGCCGGCCCACCCGATGGCGAGTGGCCACCAGTCGCGGCCCGCCTCGTTCCGGTCCTCGTCGAGGACCGAGACGTCCGCGCACGCGTCGGCCAGCCGGCGGGCGAGCCGGTCGTCGATTCCGACCCGGGTGCCGCCGAGTGATTCGGTCACCTGGCCGGCCGGTGCGTCGATCGCCGTGACCGGCGTGGGGTGGGTCACCCGCCGGTCGCGCCGGAGGAACCGACGACCGGCGTCGCTCCCGGGTCCGGACCGTCCGAGGGGTCGAGTCCGGCCCGGGCCAGCTCGCCGCGGAGGGCGGTCGCGTAGCGGTGGGCCTCGGTGGCGATGCGGTCGGCGTCCCACCCGAGCTCCGGCCCGATGAGCGCCGCCACCCCGGGCGCGGCGTCCGCGGTCGCCCGGGCGTCGCGCAACGAGGACCGGGTCCGCCGGTCGAGGACGTCGGACAACGAACGGGCCATCTCCGTCCGCACGGCGTAGAGCGCTTCGGCGCCCAGGTAGGGGAGCCCCCCGACGAGCGGCTCGAGCAGCTCGGGCCGATCGTCGGCGAGCCCGAGGACCGCCGGGGTGCCCGTTCCGTAGCGGCCGGCCAGGTGGGCGGCGAGTGAGGCGGCGCGGTCGTCGCCGGCTCCGGGACCCGGCCCGTCCGATCGCGGGGACGGCTGCTTCCCGGGTGGCGCACCGTGCAGCCGGAGGTTCTTCGTCACGCAGGGAAGCGGCCGCCGGCCGAGGGCGGCCACCGCCGCGTCGACGGTGTCCTGGGCCATCTTGCGATAGGTGGTGAGCTTGCCGCCGGTGACCGTGACCATGCCCGCCGGCGACGTCTGGACGGTGTGCCTGCGGGAGAGGTCCGCGGTGCGCTCGTCGATGCGGGAGCGACCGTCCGGAGCGAGGAGCGGGCGGAGACCGGACCACACCCCGGTGATGTCGGACCGGGTGAGCGGCCGGGTGGTCACCGCGTTGGCCGCCTCGAGGATGTAGTCGACGTCTTCTGGCCTGCAGCCCGGGTCGTCGAGCGGCCCGTCCCACCCGGTGTCGGTGGTGCCGAGGTAGACCTGCTCGCCCCACGAGACGACGAAGATCGACCGCCGGTCGGCCGGGACCGGGATCACCGCGGCGATGTCGCAGGGGAGTGCGGATTCCGGCACCGTGATGTGGATTCCCTTCGCCGGCCGGATCGAGTGCGGGTTGCCCGCCTCGTCGAGGGCGCGGACCTCGTCGGCCCAGACGCCGCAGGCGTTGACCACCACCGAGGCCCGTACCTCGAAGGGATCGGAGCCCTCGGGGGCCACGGTCGCCCCGCGGAGCTTCCCCGAGGGTCCGGTCAGAAGGCCGGTGACCGGGGTGTGGTTGGCGGCCACCGCCCCGTGGTCGAGGACCGCGGTCTGCAGGACGGTCAGGGTGAGCCGTGCATCGTCGGTCCGGGCGTCCCAGTAGAGGAAGCCGGCCGCCAGCCGGTCGGTCCGCAGGGTCGGCATGTGGGCGAGGGCCTGTTCGCGGGTGACCTTCTCGTGGCGGCGGCCGATCCGGATCCCTCCGGTCACGTCGTAGAGCCAGAGCGCGGTCCGGTAGACGCGGGCCACGCTGCGGTTGACCACCCCCGCCCGGCCGAACAATGGGATGAGGAACGGGAGGGGGGTCACCAGGTGGGGGGCGTTGTCGAGCAGGCGCTGCCGCTCGGCCAGGTTCTCGTAGACCAGCCTGTACTCGTGCTGTTGGAGGTAGCGGAGTCCCCCGTGCACGAGCTTGGAGGACTTCGACGAGGTGCCCGAGGCGAAGTCGTCCTTCTCGACCAGGGCGGTCCGCAGGCCGCGGCTCGCCGCGTCGAGCGCGACCCCCGCCCCGGTGATCCCTCCGCCGATGACCAGGAGATCGAACTGCTCCGATGCCAGGAGCTCGAGGGCGCGTGCACGGGTGAACCGGTCGGTGCCGGCCGCCGGGGAGCGCCCGGGTTCTGACATGGGCAAAGCCTGCCACAGCTCGACCCGCGCCCCGCCCGTCCCCTCAGCCCTCCTCGCTGACCCCGAACCGCTCGACGTAGAAGGAGAGGTCGTGCCGCAGGCGCCGGCGGTCGATGCCGAAGAGCCCCAGGTCGTAGCGGACCCCTCCGAACCGTCCCCTCGGGTGCTCGTCCAGGAAGGCGGTCATGGCCGACTCGGAGGCCGCGGTGAACGGCTGCCCGGCGATCTCGTGGACGCACCGGACCATGGCCAGGTCGTCCGCCATGAACCGGTCGAAGTGCACGTCGAGGGTCCTCGCCGCCGGGAGGACGTCCCGCTGGTCCGCACAGGACCGGAGCATCCGTTCGAGGCGGTCGGCCCAGTAGTCCCCGATCCGGTGGAGATCCACCCGGTCCTGACCGAGTCGTGCCGAGTAGGCGAGCATGGTGACCATCGACGCGGTCACCGAGACCGGGTCCCGGTGGGTGACGACGAAGGTTGCGTCGGGGAAGGTCGCCAGGAGCGCCGGGAACTGTTCGAGGTGTTGGGGTGACTTGAGCACCCACCGGGTTCCGCCCCGTTGCCACTGCAGGACCTGGAGGACCTTGCGCAGGTAGGCGTAGCTCGGGGACTGGTCCCGCGCCAGATAGCTGTCGCGCCAGGTCGGAAGTGGGGCGATCGTCTCGAAGAGCATGGTCGAGAAGTCGATGGCGAGGAGCTGGATCTCCTCGTGGACGTGGTCGGTGGTCATCTCATGCATGCGCCGGAACTCGGGCATCGCGGTCTCCAGGAACGCGAGCGAGAGATCGGTGCGGGCGCGACGGGGATCGGGGTGTCCGGCGGCCGGTCGCTCGCGCTCGGGCAGGACGGGTTCGAGACTCTCCCAGTAGGGGAGCGAACGGAGCGCGGGGTCCGAGGCGATGAGATTGTGCAGGTGGGTGGTACCGGTCCGCGGCAGCCCGCAGATGACGATGGGTGCCGCGATCACCTCGTCGAGGATCTCCGGATGGCGGGCGACCAGATCCTCGATCAGCAGGCGGTTCCGCAGGAGCCCGGTGAGCAGCTGCGACTGGGCGAACACGCCTGCGTGGTTGAGCCCGCTCTCCTCCCGCAGCGAGCGGCAGAGGACCTCGAGGCGCTCGACGAAGTCGCCGGGCCCGAAGTCGTCGAGGCCGGCCTCGGCGACGGCGGTGGTCATGAGCTCGTCCGGCTGGAGGGTGACGCTCCGGCCGGCCTCGGCCATCAGGTCGAGGACGGCCCGTGCCTCGGCACCGAAGCGCGGTTCGCCCAGATCGTCGATGGCGATCGCCGGAGGACGCTGTGACGGGCTCATGTGCGGGGTGTCACCGGGACCACCACCGCGTCCGGCTGTTCCGGTGTCTCGGAGGGGAGGAACCACCGGAACCAGAGCCAGCCGCGGTGGTGACCGGCCGTCGAGACCCAGTTGGGGTGTCCGGGATCGGTCGGGGAGACGACGATCTCCCACGATCCGTCCTCCTCGTGGCGCACCTGGGTGCCGTTGATCGTGACCCGCTCGTAGTCGTAGTTGTAGGTGTGGAGGAACGGGTTCCAGAGGCACAGGTTCCAGAAGGCGCACGTCGGGGATCGGCCGCGGAGCACCAGGGCCTCGCCGTCGTCGAGGTGGTACCGCCCCATGGCGTAGGCGGCGTCTCCCGCCACCCACCCCACGGTGGTGGTGGGCACCGGGTAGGGGGGATCCACGGTGTTCGGCTCGCCCGGCGGGAGCGGGACCATGGCGGACTGCTCGCGCAGCCAGGTGAGCGCGGCGCGGAAGCGCCGGGCCAGGGTGGCGTCGTCCTCGCGGAACGTGGCGGGCGGTGCGTCGGCGGCGATCTCCCACGCGGCACGGGCGTCGTGGACCGGGTCGGCCAGGTAGTCACGGGTGATCACGGCGACCGCGTCGGGGTCGAGCCTGATCCAGTGGGACCCGTCGCCGGGATCGTCGGGTGAGAGGACCATGGTGATCGTCCCGTCCGGCCCGGGCGGTGCCTCGCGGTCGTTGAGGCTGCCGACGATGCGCTCGGAGTAGCGACCGTCGTCGGGCCCGCCGTAGACGGTGAGGGAGAGGTAGACCGCGTCCCCCGGCCGCACCCGCACCCGGTAGGTCCGGGCCGGGTCCACCGGCGCGTAGCAGTAGAAGGCGTCGGCGTTGTCCCCGCCCCACTTCTTGTACGGGCCCACGATCTCCACGAACCGCGGGCGGGCGGGGTCCGCCCAGACCTGGGTGTCGGTGGCAACCTGGAGGATCGAGAACAGCCACTTGTGGGCCTCGAGCAGGGTCTGCTCGTCCCCCGGCCCGGAGAGCCGGTCGACCAGGCGGCGGTGCTGGGCCCCGACCTCGGCGAGCAGCTCGGAGACGGCCGACTCGGTCTCGGTTCCCATGGCGGGTTCCTACCACGCCGCGCCCGCCGGCGTCGGGTGCCTGCCCGAAGCCCCGGAAGCTCGGGTGGTCGGCGATCGGCGATCTCCGCCATGTCCGAGTAGACGCTTCCCGAGCACCTCTGTTCGACCCGGCGCGCCCCAGACGACTTGGTTAGGCTCGGACCCGCCACCGGGGCGATGCACGTTCATGCAGGGGGTCGTGGCTGAGGACCATTCGCTTAACGACAACTTAACGACAATAGGAGGCACCCATGGGCGAGCACCGAGGATCGCGGGTCTGCGGTTGTGAGCACCGGCGAACGGGATGGAGGTTCGGCGGAGCACACCGCCTTGCCGTGGTCGCGGCGGCGGCGGGCGCACTCGTGGCAACCGTCGCCGGGAGCGCGCTCGTCGCGGTGACTCCCGCCGCCGCGGCGTCGACGCTCACCGTCTCGACGTCGGGCACCGATACCGGAAACTGCCAGGTGACCGCCTGCGCAACCCTCGGGTACGCCCTCTCGCAGGCCGGCAGCGGCGACACCATCACGGTCAATCCCGGTACCTACACGATGACCGCCGGGAGCTCCAACACCGTGCCCTCCGCTCTCATGAATCTCACCATCGCGTCGATGTCGGGGAACCCCGCCGACACGATCATCGACGCGACCGGTGCGATCAACGGGATCGCGGTCAACGCCGACGGCGTGACGGTGAGCGGCCTCACGGTCGAGAACTCCGGCGCGGCGGGCATCATGGTGTCGCCACCCTCGACGGCCACCGCTCCGGCGACGGTCACCGGCGAGACCATCGAGAACGACGTCGTGAAGAACGCAGACCAGTGCCAGGCCAATCCGTCCGCGACCGGATGCGCGGCCGCCATCGGGGCGGGCGACTACGGCGAGTCGATCTGGCTCATGAGCGCCGAGCACTCGACCCTCGAGACCACGACCCTCGAGAACGGCCTGGACGGCGGCCTGCTCGTCTCGGACGAGCTCGGGCCCAACGACCACAACACGATCATGGGCAACCGGGTCCTCGACAACGCAAAGGGTTGCGGCATCACCCTTGCCGGTCACAACCCGGCGGCACTCGGTGCCGACGGCCAGCCCGACCCCTCGGCCGGTGGCGTCTACGACAATACGGTCGAGGACAACACCTCGAACGGCGCCGGAGCAAACGGAATCGGACTGTTCAACTTCGCCTATGACAACACGATCGAGGGCAACTCGGTCAGCCAGAACGGCGGCCCCGGTATCGAGATCGACGACGACATCCCCTTCGCGGACCTGAACGGCAACACCGTGACCGGCAACACGGTCGGCGTCAACTCTCTGCTCGGCGGGCCCGGGGGCGACTCCCCGGGACAGCACACCGTGCACACGACCCAGACCGCGGGGATCCTCGTCATCGCACGCGGCACGGCGGTCACCGGGACGGTCATCTCGAACAACACCATCGCCCACAATTACTTCGGCATCTGGATGTCGCGGATGGCGGCGAGCACGACGCTGAGCGGGAACAGGATCTCGGTCACGCCCGGTGGTGTGCCCGTCTACATCGCCCCGGCTCCCGGCGGCGGGTCGTGGTCGTTCGGTTCGGATGGTGGGGTGTTCACCTTCGGTCAGGCGTCGTTCTGGGGTTCGACCGGCGCAATCACGCTCAACCAGCCCGTGGTGGGCATGGCGGCCACCCCTGACTCGTCCGGCTATTGGCTCGTGGCCAAGGACGGTGGGATCTTCGCCTTCGGGTCCGCCAACTACTACGGCTCGCTGCCTGGCCTGCACATCGGCGTCACCAACATCGTCGGGATCGCCTCGACGGCCGATGGAGGGGGCTACTGGCTGGTCGGGTCCGACGGCGGGGTCTACGCCTTCGGGGACGCCACGTTCCACGGCTCGACCGGGGCAATCGTGCTCAACCAGCCCGTGGTGGGCATGGCGGCCACCCCTGACTCGGCCGGCTACTGGCTCGTGGCTCGGGACGGCGGGATCTTCGCCTTCGGGGACGCCAAGTTCCACGGCTCGACCGGCGGCCTCCCGCTCAACCAGCCCGTGGTGGGCATGGCGGCCACCTCCGACGGTGAGGGCTACTGGCTCGTGGCCAAGGACGGGGGCATCTTCGCCTTCGGGGACGCCAAGTTCCACGGCTCGACCGGCGGCTTCACGCTCAACCAGCCCGTCGTGGGCACACAGGCGACACCGGACGACGGGGGCTACTGGCTCGTGGCTCGGGACGGCGGGATCTTCGCCTTCGGGGACGCTGCGTTCCCGGGCTCCCTGCCGGGGCTCGGTATCCAGGTCACCAACATCCTCGGCCTGGTCAGCACGCCGTAGGGCGACCGGTCCTGACCCGGTGCGGCCCTTCGGCTCCACCGGGAAGGGACCGTCCGCCGTCGCCCGGGGAGCCATATCACCAATGATTGTTGATCAACAATCATTGGTGATACTGTGGCCGGCGTGCGCCCGCCGGATGAGCTGACCGATCTGTTCCGCAGCTCGGGTCGCAAGGTGACCGCCCAACGCCAGTGCATCTTCCGAATCCTCGAGGGGGACGAGACCCATCCCTCCGCCGAGGCGGTGCACGCCCGGGCGGTCGGGGAGATGGCGACGATCTCCCTCAAGACCGTCTACCAGACACTGCACGATCTCGCCGACATGGGCGAGATCGCCACACTCGACGTCGGCACCGGTCGGACCCGGTTCGACCCCAACGTCGACGATCGCCACCACCACCTGGTCTGCCGCAGCTGTGGCAGCGTCCGGGACCTGGTGGTCGACTTCCCCGGACTCGAGATCCCCGAGGGAGCCGACCTCGGGTACGAGGTCGACGCCGCAGAGGTGGTCTTCCGCGGAATGTGTCCGGAGTGCCGTGCAGGCACCCGACCCAGTCGTCGCGCCGCCGAAGCGAGCTGAGACCGCGCCCGCCGCCGGACGCACCATCCCGAACAACCACCGAAAGGAGCACCGTGCCAGCACTCAAGGACACCAAGACCGAGGCCAACCTCAAAGAGGCCTTCGCCGGTGAGAGCCAGGCCAATCGCCGCTATCTCTACTTCGCCCAGAAGGCCGACGTGGAGGGCTACCCGGACGTGGCCGCCCTCTTCCGTTCCGTGGCCGAAGGCGAGACCGGCCACGCGTTCGGGCACTTCGACTTCCTCCGCGAGGTGGGTGACCCGGTGACCGGGGCCGCGGTCGGTGCCACCGACGAGAACCTCAAGTCGGCTATCGAGGGCGAGACCTACGAGTACTCGGAGATGTACCCCGGGTTCGCCCGCACGGCTCGCGACGAGGGGTTCGACGAGATCGCCGAGTGGTTCGAGACCCTCGCCCGCGCCGAGAAGAGCCATGCCGGCCGGTTCACCGAGGGACTCGCCTCGGTCTCCTGAGCGAACCGCCGGGACAGGGGGGCCGGTCCGGGAGAGATCCCGGCGGCGTTCCCGCGTCCGGCCCACTCCACCGATGACGACCACCTACGACCCCCGCCATCCCCGCTACCTCGACGAGGCAGACCTGCGGAGCGAGCTCGGGAGGGTCTACGACCTCTGCCACGGCTGCCGGCTCTGCTTCAATCTCTGCCCGTCCTTCCCGACCCTGTTCGGCTTCGTCGACGCGAGGGACGGCGACGTCGCAGCGATGACCGCGACCGAGCAGGACCGGGTGGTCGACGAGTGCTACCAGTGCAAGCTCTGCGCGCTCAAGTGCCCCTACGTGCCACCACACGAGTGGGAGCTCGACTTCCCGCGCCTCATGATGCGGGCCGCGGCGGTCCGCACCGCCGGTCCTCGCTCCCTCCGGCAGCGGGTCAGCGAGCAGGCCTTCGGCCGCACCGATCTGGTGGGTGCCGTCTCGAGCGCCGCGGCGCCGGTGGTCAACGCGCTCACCGGCCGCCCCGGCTCACTGCCGCGCCGCCTGCTGGAGCGGACCGCGGGAGTGGCCTCGGAACGGCTCCTCCCCCCCTACGCCCGCACCCGGTTCTCGACCTGGTTCCGCCGGCGTGCGGGCGGGGCCGGTCCGGGCGCGTCCGAGCCGGAACCGGCCCAGGGCGCGGTCTCGGTCTTCCCCACCTGTTTCGTCGAGTACATGGACCCGTCGATCGGCCAGGACCTGGTCAAGGTGTTGGAACGCAACGGGGTGGCCTGCTCGCTGCCGCAGGGCACCCGGTGCTGCGGCGCCCCCTGGCTCCATCAGGGCAACATCCGCGAGTTCACCCGCGCTGCTGTGCGCAATGTGGCCGTCCTGGCCGACGAGATCCGCGCCGGACGCGAGGTGGTGGTGTCCCAGCCGACCTGTGCCTACGTGGTGCGGAGGGACTATCCGATCTACCTCGCCGGGTCCCCGTCGGCCTCCGATGCCGACCTGGTGGCTGCGCACACCGTGGACCCCGCCGAGTATCTGGTCGCGCTGGACCGCGCCGAGGGGACCAGCCTCGACACCCGGTTCCCCGGGCGCGAGGAGGGGCAGGTCCCCGAACGGGTGACCTATCACGTGGCCTGCCACCAACAGGCCCAGCAGACCGGTCTGAAGGGCCGGGACCTGCTCAAACGGGCAGGGATCGCGGTGACCCTGGTGCAGCGGTGCTCGGGGATCGACGGCACCTGGGGGTACCGGGCGGAGAACTACGAGCGCTCCCGCGCGGTCGCCCGGCCCCTCGTCCGCGAGGTGCAGGCCGCCGGCCATCCGGTGGTCTGTGGCGACTGCCACCTCGCCAACGGTGCGATCGAGCAGGAGACCGGATCCCGCCCGCTCCACCCGATCCAGCTGGTGGCCCGCGCCTACGGGATCGCCGAGGAACCGTCGTGACCCGGGGACCGCTCACCCTGGACGACATCGCCGACCTGCGCGCCTACGAGCGGGAGCGGGACGCATTCCTCCGGGAGGTGATCGCGGTCAAGCGGCTGCGGCGGGTCTCCGTGGGACCGGTGGTGACCCTCACCTTCGAGAGCCGGACCACGGTGCGGTTCCAGGTGCAGGAGATGGCGCGCGCCGAGCGGATGGCCACGGACCGCCAGATCCAGCGCGAGCTCGACGTGTACAACCGGCTGCTCCCCGCCGCCGGCGAGCTCTCGGCGACCCTCTTCCTCGAGTTGCGCAGCGACGAGGAGCTCCACAGGTGGCTGCCCCGTCTCGTGGGCATCGAGTGCTCGTGCGGACTGGTCCTCCCCGACGGTCCGTATCCTTCCGTGGTCCGCTCGGTGCCCGAACGGGAGCACGCGGCCCAGCTCACCCGTGACGCGGTCACCTCAGCGGTGCACTACGTGCGGTTCCCGTTCACCCCCGAACAGGTCGGCGGCCTCGCGTCCGGACCCGTCTCCCTGGTGGTCGACCATCCCGGCTACCCCGATGGCCGCCCCGGGGTCGTGCTCTCCGACGCGACGAGGGCCGAGCTGGTCGGCGACCTGGTCATCGACCGGGTCCCCGGCGGACCCGAGGTCACCGGTGGGCCAGATGCACCGCCGCCTCGGGGGTGAGGACCCGGAACGCCAGGGTCTCCTCGAGGTAGAGGTGCACCGCGGCCTGGTCGGCGGTGGTGAATCCGACCGAGAAGTCCTGGCCGACGGTGAGCTCGGTGTCGCCGCCGCGCTGGGAGAGGACCACCGCGCCGTCGACGGCCGGGGCCCACACCACCGGTCCGGAGAGGATGTGGCGGAGGTGCTCGAAGACCGGGTAGCCGCCGTGCTCGGTCGACTCGGTGACCCCGGTGTAGGTCCGCGAGCCCAGGGCGACGGCATAGGGTCCGCCCACGTCGCTGCTCCGCAAGGTGGCCACGGCCGTGGCGACGTGCTCCGGATAGTGCTCGTAGTCGTCCCCGATCACCACCACCTCGTGGGGGGACGCCGGGATGAGGCCGGTGATGCCCGCGCCCTCGTGCCCGTGGAACACGAGGCGGTCCTCGGCCAGCGCCGCGGCCCGGGCGGCGTCGATGACCGGACGCAGATCGAGATCGGTGGCGCCCCGGTCGGCCGCCGCCAGCTCGGTGTGCGGCATGGCGAAGGGGGTCTGCAGCTCGACCATCGGAAGGACGCGCCGCCGTTCCATGTGCACCGGCCCGGCGAATTCGGGCACGCCGATCACCCGTCCGAGGTCCACGGCCGAGTGATCCCACCCGAGGGGCCCGACGAAGTCCACCAGTCGCCGGGCGGCGAGGAAATGCTTGAGCGAGCGGCCGGCTTCGCCGTCGATCTGCGACCATGCGGGCCCGGTGACCGGGGCCAGTTCGCGTCGGAGGTGGTTCAAGGCGCGCTCCTCTCGGGGACCGGTGTCGTGTCGTCGCGGAGGGATCCGATCCCGAGATCGGGTCCGAGATCCCGGGCCAACGGGTTGGGCTCGGGGGGGCCGATCCGGGTCAGCCGGTTGCGGTCGATGTGGGAGAAGGGGGTCTCCCGCCCCGGGATGTCGAGCACGCCTTCTTCCTCGTAGGACCAGGTGCCGTCGTCATGGACGACCACGTGCATGCGGTAGCTGAGGGTCCGGAAGCTCCGGTCGAGGAACGGGTTGGAGAGGATGCCGTAGACCTCGGAGCCCGACCTCGGCGCGCACCTCGAACTCGGTCGCGTCCGGCGCGGCACGCCCGCCGGCCAGGAGCACCTGCCCGCGGGGGATACCGAGGGTCAGGGTCACCGTTCCGCTCGCTGGCTCCCACAGCCAGTACCCGACCTGGTCGTGGAAGGTCTCTGTCTCTGCGGGCCGCACGATATGGGTGTGGTAGCGCAGGCCGTAGAAGAGCTGGGGCCCGTTGGTCTGTGCATCGATCGGCTGCAGCTCGTACCGCTCCTCGAAGGCGTCCCGCCCGGTCCCTTCGGCCACCGGGTGCTGGTCGGCGCCTCCCGTCCCCTGCCAGACCCCGGCCATCGGACGGAGCGGCCCGAGGTTGGCGAGGGTGTCGGGATCGCTCGCGGGCTCGGTGTAGATGTCGTCGCCGTGGGTCCCCGCATCGGTCGCGACCATCGGCGGAGTCTATGCGGTCGCCCGTCTGCGGGCCTCGGGGATCTGGGCGGCGGTCGGGACGCGGCAAGGTGCGCGTCGAGGTCGCGGCCGGGTGTCGGGCAAGGTGGGTGCCCGATGCTCACCCGGTCGCCCGCCGCGGGCGGCCCGACCGGGCCCGGATGGGCCGGCGGCGAGGCACTTCGGTGCACGGGAAGGGGAACACATGAGCAGCGCGACCACGACGACCATCGTCGGCAACCTGACCAGGGATCCGGAGATCCGCTACACCCGCGACGGACAGGCCACCACCACCCTCGGGGTGGCCGCCAACCGCCGGTGGCAGAACCGGGAGACCAACGAGTGGGAGGAGTCCACCTCGTTCTTCGACGTGGTCACCTGGCGCGACCTGGCCGAGAACGTCGCGCTGAGCCTCACCAAGGGAATGAGGGTGGTGGTGACCGGCCGCCTCGAGCAGCGCAGCTGGGAGACCGAGGACGGGGAGCGGCGGTTCAAGGTCGAGGTGGTCGCCGACGAGGTCGGCCCGGGGCTGCGCTTCGCGACCGTCGACGTCCACCGGGTGCAGCGGGCGGTCGCCGAAGGCGACCTCACCGCGTCCGCGACCGCCGAGCCGAACGGGTCCGCCGGTGGGTGAGCCCCCGACCGGGCCGCTCCGCTTCGGCCCACGGGTGGTGCTGTCCAAAGACGAGGCCTTCGAGGCGTGCCAGGCACTCGCGGACGCGGGGAGCCACCTGGTGCGCTCCGGCCGGGGCGCCGAGGCCGACGCCCTGGCCGCGGTCTTCGGCCTCCTCGAGGAACGACTATGCCGCGCCCTGAGCGTTCACCGCGGCCCGACCGGGCCGGCGGCGCCGAGGTCCTGGCGGAGGCTCAGCCCTCCGCGGGCTCGAACTCGAGCGAGAGCGAGTTCACGCAGTAGCGCTGGCCGGTCGGCAAGGGCCCGTCGGGGAAGACGTGTCCGAGGTGGCCGCCGCACCGGGCGCAGGTGATCTCCGTTCGGCGCATCCCGAACGAGGTGTCTCGGTGCTCGTCGACCGTCCCCTCCTCGATCGCCCGGGTGAAGCTCGGCCATCCCGATCCGGACTCGAACTTGTCCGCCGTCGTGAACAGCGCGGCGCCGCAGCCGGCGCAGGCGAACACGCCGCTGCCGTCCACGTGCAGCAGCTCGCCCGACCACGCCGGCTCGGTCCCCTTCTCTCGCAGCACGCTGTACCGCTCCGGGGTGAGCCGGTCACGCCACTCCACCTCGGTCAGCTCGACCGTACCGCCGGTGCGCTCGTTGGTGTCACTCATCGGGCAACCTCCTCCTGTGCCGGCCCCGGGATCCCCGAATTCGCCGACAGTGTCCAGATGGGTGAACGCCGTCCCGACCGGAGGTGTTCCCACGTCTCGTGGCGAGCTCGGACGTCGGTGGGCCCCTTCGCCGTGGGGGACCGGAGGGGCCGTTTGCTAACCTCGCACCCGCCGCCATGGACCTTCGCGACCGACCCGAGGACGAGGCATTCCGCAGCGAGGTCAGGGCCTGGTTGGCCGAGCACGTGGTGGGGGAGTTCGCCGCCCTCGCAGGACGGGGCGGGTCGGGGGACGAGACCTACGGCTTCGAGACCCGGCTCGCCTGGGAGAAGGAGCTCGCCGCCGGGAGGTGGACCTGCCTCGGGTGGCCCGAGGAGTACGGCGGTCGGGGTGCCTCGATCGCCCGACAGGTCATCTTCAACGAGGAGTACGTGAAGGCGCGGGCTCCCGGACGGGTCGGCGTCCTCGGCGAAGGGCTGCTCGGACCCACCCTCATCCAGTACGGGACGCCCGCCCAACGCGCCCGCTTCCTCCCCCCGATCGTGGCGGGGACCGAGCTCTGGTGCCAGGGCTACTCGGAGCCCGCCGCGGGGAGCGACCTGGCCAACGTGCAGACCCGGGCCGTCCTCGACGGTGGTCACTGGGTCGTCACCGGACAGAAGGTCTGGACGTCCCTCGCCCAGCAGGCCGACTGGTGCTTCGTGGTCTGCCGGACCGACCCGGGTTCGTCGCGCCACCGAGGGCTCTCGTACCTCCTCGTCCCGATGGACCAGCCGGGGGTCGAGATCCGCCCGATCACCCAGCTGACCCGGACCTCGGAGTTCAACGAGGTGTTCTTCGACGGCGCCCGCACGCCGGCCGACCACGTGGTGGGCCGGCCGGGCGACGGGTGGAGGGTGGCCCTGGCCACCCTGGCCTACGAGCGGGGGGTCGGCCTCCTCGGGCACCAGCTCACCTTCCGGCGCGAGCTCGACCGGCTGGTGGCGACCGCGCACGAGTCGGCGGCGCTCGACCGACCCGGTCCTCCGCCAGCGGCTGGCCCGCTCCTACGTCGAGCTGGAGATCCTGCGCTTCAACACGCTGCGGAGCCTCTCGGGGTACGACGGTCCGGTCGCCCCTCCCGAGGCCTCGATCATCAAGCTCTACTGGGCCGGCTGGCACCAGCGCCTCGGGGAGCTGGCCATGGACGTCCGCGGACCCGGCTGGGCTGGTGCTCGAGGCTCCCCCCTACGAGCTCGACGACGTCCAGCGGAGCTTCCTGTTCAGCCGGTCGGAGACCATCTACGGAGGGTCCGACCGAGATCCAGCGCAACATCATCGGCGAACGGGTCCTCGGCCTGCCGCCCGAGCCGAAGGGGGACCTCTCGATGACCGAGTCGGCGGACCGGATGGCCGCCCCGCCGGCCGGGCACGGGCTGCTCACCGGCAAGGTGGTGGTGGTGACCGCGGCGGCGGGTACCGGGATCGGCTTCGCCACCGCCAGGCGGTGCGTCGAGGAGGGGGCGACCGTGGTGGTCTCCGACACCCACCCGCGCCGCCTCGACGAGGCGGCCGACTCGCTCGCCGAGATGCCCGAGCTCGGCGGCACCCGACCGCTGGCGGTCCGCTGCAACGTGACCGTCGAGGAGCAGGTCCAACACCTCTACGACGCGGCCGTCGCCGAGCACGGCCGGTTCGACGTGGCGGTCAACAACGCCGGGACTGGGCGGTCAGGTCGAGGTCGTCGAGATGACCGACGAGCAGTGGTCCCTGGTGCTCGACGTGACCCTCACCGGGACGTTCCGTTGCACGAGGGCCGCGCTGCGCCACTTCGTCGCCCGGGGCGGCGGAGGGGTCATCGTGAACAACGCGTCGGTGCTCGGCTGGCGGGCCCAGGCCGGCCAGGCCCACTACGCGGCTGCCAAGGCCGGTGTCATGGCGCTCACCCGTTGCGCAGCGGTCGAGGCCGCCCCCCACGGCGTCCGGGTCAACGCAGTCTCGCCGAGCCTGGCGGTCCATCCCTTCCTCAACCGGGTCATGTCCGACGAGGACCTCGCCGAGCTTGCCCGGCGCGAACTGTTCGGCCGGGGCGCCGAGGTCTGGGAGGTGGCCAACGTCATCGCGTTCCTCGCCAGCGACTACGCCACCTACATGACCGGGGAGGTCGTGTCGGTCAGCAGCCAGCACCCCTGACGCCCTCGGCGCGGCGCCGGCGCGCGGTCCGGTCGGACCATCGGGTGGATGGGGCCGAACGGCGATGCACTACCCTGACGGCTGTGTCAGATGTGATGGACCCCCGCGGGGATCTCCAATGGGGGACCATCCCCGGTCTGGTCGAGGATGCCGCAGCCCGCTTCGGCGAGCGCCGAGGCCATCGTCGACCACCACGGTCCCGGCGGGACCACCACCCGGTGGTCCTTCGACCGGCTGGCCGAAGAGGTGGCCGCCGCCAGCCGGGCCATCGTGGCCAATGGCATCGAGCGGGGGGACCGGGTGGCCATCTGGGCTCCCAACTGTGCGGAGTGGGTGGTCGCCGCGCTCGGTGCGGTCGGGGCGGGGGCTCTGTTGGTGCCGCTCAACACCCGCTACAAGGGGGCGGAGGCCGCCTACATCCTGCGCGCCTCGGGGGCCCGCATGCTCTTCACCGTCCAGGGGTTCCTCGGTACCGACTACCCGGCGCTGCTCGACGAGGCGGTCTCGGCCGGCGACAAGGTGCCCGAGCTCGAGCGGGTGGTGATCCTCCGAGACGGCGACTCGGCGCCGCCACGCCCGGGGGCCAGGGGCGACCAGGTGGTCGGCTGGGAGGTGTTCCTCTCCGAAGGGGGGTCCTGCTCGACCGACGTGGCCGCCGGCCGCACCGCGTCGATCACCAGCGGCGACCTCTCCGACCTGGTCTTCACCTCGGGGACCACCGGGCATCCGAAGGGGGCGATGACCACCCACGGCCAGTCCCTGCGGACCTTCGCCACCTGGGCGAGCGTGGTCGGGCTCCGCGAAGGCGACCGCTACCTCATCGTGAACCCGTTCTTCCACACCTTCGGGTACAAGGCGGGGATCCTGGCCTGCCTGATGACCGGGGCCACCATGGTGCCCGAGCCGGTCTTCGACGTGGACGCGATCCTGACCCGGGTCGCCCAGGAGCGGATCTCGGTCCTGCCGGGCCCTCCGACCGTCTTCCAGTCCATCCTCGACCACCCCGACCGGGCCGCGTTCGACCTCTCGACCCTCCGCCTGGTGGTGACCGGCGCGGCGGCGGTCCCGGTCGAGCTGGTCGAGGCCCTCCGCTCCGACCTCGGGGTCGAGACCGTGCTCACCGCCTACGGGCTCACCGAGGCCACCGGGACGGTGACCATGTGCCGGCAGGGGGACCCCGCCGCGGTGATCGCCGGGACGTCCGGGCGGGCCATCCCCGACGTGGAGGTCCGCATCGTCGGAAGCGACGGGACCGAGGCCCCATCCGGTGCGAGCGGTGAGGTCGCTGGTGCGCGGCTACAACGTGATGCGGGGCTACTTCAACGAGCCGGACGGCCACCGAGGAGGCCATCGACCGCGACGGCTGGCTCCACACCGGGGACATCGGGGTCATGGACGGCGCGGGCAACGTGACCATCACCGACCGGCTCAAGGACATGTACGTGAGCGGGGGGTTCAACGTCTACCCCGCCGAGGTCGAGGCCGTCCTGCGTCGCCATCCCGACGTGGCGGAGGTGGCCGTGATCGGCGTGCCCGACCGTCGGATGGGCGAGGTCGGTCTCGCGGTGGTCGTGCCCACCCCCGGGTCGGACCCGGCCGCACTGGCGGACGCGCTCCCGCGGTGGGCGACCGGGCAGCTGGCGAATTTCAAGGTCCCGGCGGGGGTGCGGGTGGTCGACGCCCTCCCGGTCAACGCCGGCGGCAAGGTGCTCAAGCGCGAGCTGCGCGCCGCCTACGGGACGTGAGCGACGCCCGACCGGGCGTCTGTGGTCCATCCGCGACGAAGGGAGCTTGCCGTGCGGGGCATCGTCTACACCGGTGACGACGTGGAGGTCACCGACCAGTTGAGCGTCGGCGACCCGGGACCGACCCAGGTGCGGGTCGCCATGGGCGCCGCGGGGGTCTGCCACAGCGACCTCTCGGTCATCAACGGGACCATCCCGTGGCGAGCTCCTTCGGTGCTCGGGCACGAGGGGGCCGGGGTCGTGGAGGCCGTGGGCTCCGAGGTCCGCTCGGTGGCGGTGGGGGACCACGTGGTGATCGCCACCCTGGCCAGTTGCGGGACCTGCCGGGCCTGTGCCACCGGGCATCCGACCTGGTGCGTGAAGACCCTGGGCAACGTCTCCCAGCCCTTCACCTACAAGGGCGAGCCGGCCTCCAACTTCGCGGCGACCTCGGTGTTCGCCGACTCGACCGTGGTCGAGGAGGTCCAGGCGGTCCGGATCTCGAAGGACGTGCCGCTCACCTCGGCGTGCCTCATCGGTTGCGGGGTGCTCACCGGGGTCGGTGCCGTCCTCAATCGTGCGAAGGTGCAGCCCGGGGAGACCGCGGCGGTCTTCGGCGTCGGCGGGGTCGGGCTCAACGTGATCCAGGGTCTCCGTCTCACCGGGGCCAGCCGGATCATCGCCGTGGACACCCTGGCGTCGAAGGAGGCACTGGCGCGCCAGTTCGGGGCGACCCACTTCGTCGACGCCTCCGCCACCGACCCGGTCGCCGCGATCCGCGAGCTGGTCCCGCCCGGCCCGGACCGGGTGGCCGGTGCGCTCGGGTGGACCGGCGGGGTCACTTGGTCCTTCGACTGCGTCGGTCATCCGGCGGTGCTCCGCAACGCGCTCGATGTCCTCGACTGGGGCGGCACCGCCCTGGCCATCGGCATCCCCCCCAGGGGACCGAGGTCGCGGTCGACGTCAACGCGCTCGCCTATGTGGACCGCGGACTGCTCGGCTGCCGGTACGGGTCGTCGAGGCCGCATCACGACATCCCCCTCATGGTCGAGCTCTACCTCTCGGGCAGGCTCATGCTCGACGAACTGGTCACCGAGCAGCGACCCCTCGAGGGGTTCCGGGAGATCGTCGAGGACATGGAGGCGGGCAAGCTCGCCCGCGGCGTCCTCACCTTCTGAACGTCGTCGCCGTCCCCGCCGGCGTCGGGACGCCCATCCCCAGGTCGGAGAGGGCGGTCCGGGCGGCCCCGAGTCCGCACATTCCGTGGACCCCGCCACCGGGAGGGGTCGATGCGGAGCAGAGGTAGATCCCCGGGAGACCGGTCCGGTAGGGGTTCCAGCGCATCGTGGGGCGGAACACCGTCTGGCGCAGCGTGGCGGCACCGCCGTTGATGTCCCCGCCGACGTAGTTGGGGTTGTGCCCCTCGGCCGCCGCCGCCGACGTGGTGACCCGGTCCAGCACGAGATCACGGAAGCCGGGCGCGAAGCGCTCGATCTGCGCTTCGATCCGATCCGTCATGTCCACGGTCGATCCCGACGGCACATGGCAATAGGCCCAGAGGGTGTGGTTCCCCTCGGGGGCCCGGGTCGGGTCGACCACGCCGGGTTGGACCACGATGCAGTACGGCCGATCCGGGTGACGGCCGGCGGCCACCTCCGCCTCGCTGGCGACCACCTCCTCCAGGGTGCCCCCCAGGTGGACGGTGGCCGTTTCGCGACAGGGCTGGGCCTCCCACGGCACCGGCCCGGAGAGCGCCCAGTCGACCTTGCAGACACCCGGCCCGTACCGGAACCTGCCGAGCGCCCGACGTTCCCGGCCGGACAGTCTGTCGCCGGCCAGGCCGATCAACTGGCGGGGGGTCACGTCGAGGAGCACGGTGGGTGCCGCGGGCAGCTCGTCGAGGCTCCGGATCCACCGCCCCGTGGTCACCCGCCCCTCCAGGGACTCGAGCTCTCCCACCAGGGCGTCGACGAGCCGGGCCGATCCCCCTTCGATCACCGGCCATCCCACCGTGTGGGCCGTCGTGGTCAGGAGGATCCCGAATGCGCCGCTGAGGGGCGCCGAGAGCGGGAGCATGGAGTGCGCGGCGACCCCGGCCAGCAGCCCGCGGGCCTCCGCGGTGACGAAGCGCTTCGCAAGCCGGCAGGCCGGCAGGAGTCCCGGGATTCCGAAACGGGCCATGGCCACCGGATGGCGTGGCACCGAACGGAGGGGAGTCAGCGTGGTCGGGACGATGGATCCTGCGTCACGCACCAGCGGGGCGAACAGTCGCCGGTAGCGCTTCGCATCCTCGCCCAGGGTCTCCGCGGTTCTCCCGACCGAGGCGACCACGGCAGCGGCCCGCCCGCCGTCGAGGGGATGGGCGAACGCGACCGGGGGAGTGCGGAGGGTCACCCCGGCGGACGCCAGGTCGGTATTGCGGAAGAACGGCGACGCGGCAACCAGCGGATGCACCGCCGAACAGACGTCGTGGTGGAATCCGGACAGGGTCAGCTCCTCGGTCCGGCATCCGCCGCCGGGTGTCGTCGACCCTTCGTAGACATCGACGCGCAGCCCTGCCCGGGCCATCGTCACCGCGGCGGCGAGCCCGTTGGGCCCGGACCCGACGACGACGACATCGGGCGATCTCACAGCTCGAGGACCGATCCCTCGGCGGCCACGGCGACCGGGACCGATCCGCCCGCGAACCGACGCGCCACCCCGTCGAGGGCCTCGTCGGTGCGATCGGGCCGGTGGTGGAAGAGGAGCACGCGACCGACCCCCGCCCTCCGGCCCAGCTCGACCGCGTAGTCGGCGGCGCTGTGGCCGAAGGTGGCTTCGGCGGCCAACTCCTCGGGAAAGAGGTGCGCGTCGTGGACGAGCACGTCGGCTCCGGCGGCGAGCTCGAGGGCGGACCGGTGGTACTCACCCCAACCGTCCGGCCCGGGGCCGAGCGCGGTCGGGCAGTGGTCGGGTATGTAGGTCAGCACCGAGTGGCCGTCACCGACCCGGTAGCCGAACGTCCGCCCGCCCTTGTGGGGGACCTCGGCGATGTCGACCGAGAACCGTTGCCCCGGCGGTCCGCACTGCTGACCGTCCCCACCGGCAGCGCCGTCGTCGCCGTGCAGTCCGAGGTGACCCGGGTCCACCGTTGCGAACCTCCAGGCGCCCCGCAGCTCGCGCGGCCGGATCGGGAAGTGCGGTGGGGACATCATCTCGGCCAGCACCGACTCCGCCTCTCCGCCGGCCGCACCGTCGCCGGCCGCACCGTCGCCGGCCGCACCGTCGCCGGCCGCACCGTCGCCGTCATCGGGCCCGGGAGCGTGCTGGGCGGGGAGAAGGAGCGTCACCCGGGCGTCGTCGCGGTCGCCACCCCCGAAGAAGGGCAAGCCCTGCACGTGGTCCCAGTGGAGGTGGGTGAGGAGGATCGTCCCGCGGAAGGGGCGTCCCTGCAGGAGCGGGGTGACCTGCCGGATGCCGGTCCCCGCGTCGAGAACGAGGGTCGGGGCGGACGGAGGTCCGCTCCCGTCGGCGCTCACCGCGAGACACGAGGTGTGCCCCCCGTACCTGACGAACTGCGATCCGGGGGCGGGCGTGGAGCCACGGACCCCGCAGAGATGGACCTTCACATGTCAGACGCGGCCGGCGTCTTCGCGTCGATGTCCTTCGGCCAGTTCCTCGAGGGACGAACGGTCGAGCTGGCCGGCGTCGACCGACGCCACCCGGCAGCGGGTCACCGCGACGATCGAGGAGGTGCGCGCCCCGTCTTCGAGGTGGGCCCGCTCTCCGAGCATGGCCCCCGGACCGTATTCGGCCAGTCGCTCCCCGTCGCGCTCGATCCGGACCACGCCGTCGAGGACGAGGAAGATCCTCGTGTCGCCGACGTCCCCCTGCCGGACGAGCGCCGCCCCGGCGGGGATCTCGTCGATGCGGGGCTTGGTCGACGACCCCATCAGCTGGGCCGAGAGCGAACGCTCGAGCGCCGTCTCCACAGCGGTCACCAGGGCCTCGGAGTCCTCGTCGCCCCAAGGACTGTGGCGGCCGAACGACTTGCGGTACCAGTCGCGGAAGTCGGCGAGTCCCGACTTGTGCGACAACCGGCCGTCGCTGTCGTAGACCCAGTGGCGCGGGAACCGGCTCGCCCCGGTCATGGCCATCTCGGGACGTCCCTCCGCACGCAGGGTGAGGGTCAACGTCGTCCATACCAGGGGAGCCTGCCACTGGACGTACGGCCGCCGCCGGACCCGCCTCGGAGCGGGAAGGCCGGTGCGTCCCCCCGTGGTCTGGACGAACTTGACCCAGCCGTCACCGACCTCGGGTTCGGCCTGCAGATCGGGCAGCGCGACCGCCTGGAAGCGGTGCCGCAGCCCCGCAACGCTCACCGTCGTGGCCCCCATCAGGCCGCCGCCGCTGTAGCCGCAGTCGACGATCCGCCCGCCACCGTCCGTCTCGATCCAGGCCGAGAGGACATTGGCGAACCGGAACCGGTCGGCGGCCCGCAGCCCGTCGAGGTCGTCGAGGGTGTCGGGTGGCGGATCGTCGTAGTGGGTGAACCCCATGTCGAAGGCCAGCCGGGTGCTCCCCTCGACGGCTTCTGACGGGATCCACGACAGCGAGGTGACCGTGCTGGAGTGGCGCATGCGGCCATTATCGGAGGTGCCGGGAGTGCCGAACAGTGTGGTGTCCGACCCCGGGAGGTGTGCCTACCACCACACCGCCCCGACCGGGTCGCCTCCTTGTCACGACCGCTCTGAGATGCGAGAACTGATCCGATGGATCCGTCCCCCACCGGCGCGACCCCCGACGCCCCCGCCGGCGACGTGATCGACGTCTTCCTGGCCGACGACAACCTGATCGTCCGTGAAGGGGTGCGGGCGCTCATCGAGCGCAATCGGGACCTCACCGTGGTGGGTGTGGCAGCCGACTACGACGAGGTCGTGCACGGGGCGAACGACTGCGAACCCCAGGTCCTGGTCACCGACATCCGGATGCCGCCATCGTTCAACCGTGAGGGCATCGATGCCGCCAAGGAGGTCCGCAAGCGCCATCCGGGAACCGGGGTGGTGATCCTCTCCCAGTACGACGATCCCGAGTACGCGGTCTCGCTCCTGGCCGAGGGATCGGCCGGCTACGGATACCTGCTGAAGGACCACATCGCCGAGGGTGACCAGCTGGCCGATGCCATCCGTGCGGTGGCGTCGGGGGGGACGGCGCTCGACCCGGTCATCGTCGAGGCGCTGGTGCGGCCGATGACCACCCACGGGGGTCTCGACCCGGCCGAGGAGGAGCTCCTGGCCCTGGTGGCCGAGGGGAAGCCGATCAAGGCCATCGCTGCGGCCAGGAGGCTGCCGGCCGAAGCCGTCGACGCCGAGGTCGAGGCGGTCTTCGTCAAGCTGGCCGAAGGCGTGTCGGCCGGCAACCAGGGCGCGCTCCAACGGTTGCGGCTCCTCCACCGGGCCATCGTCGACCGTGAGGAGCAGGGAGAGACCCTGTCGCGCCTCCTTCCCGGAGGCCTCGCCGAGAAGCTCCGCCAGGACGGCCGGCGCATCGGCGAGACCGAGCGGGTGACGGTGACCGTCCTGATGAGCGACATCCGCTCCTACTCGACGATCGCCGAGCACGCCGATCCGAGCCAGCTGGCCGGGCAGCTCAACGTCCACCGGGCAGCGATGAACAGCGCGATCCTCGGACAGGACGGCACCGTCATGCAGTTCGTCGGCGACGCGGTGATGGCGGTGTTCGGCGCCCCGTTCGCCCAGGAGGACCACCCGGACCGGGCGGTGGCCGCCGCAGCCGCCATGCACTCCCGGCAGCTCGAGATCAACCGCCGGTGGGAGAACGAGGGGCTTCCCCCGTTCGGGCTCGGCATCGGCCTCTCGACCGGCGAGGCCGCCGCCGCCCTGCTCGGATCGGAGGAGCGACTCGAGTACACCCTGGTGGGCGACACGGTGAACCTGTCCCAGCGCCTCCAGCAGCTGGCATCTGCGGGAGAGACGGTGCTCTCGGACGCGACCCACCGGGCAATCACCGTACCGTTGGGGACCGTGAAGCTCCCCTCTCAGCTGGTCAAGGGTCGGGATACCCCGGTGGTCGCCTACAAGATCGGCGCGATCCCCGACGGGTCGGAGCCGGATACGGGCTCGTGAGCGGGAACGACCGGTGTCAACGATGCAGCAAGGAGAGCGCAGAGCCATGACGGATCCAACCTCAGCCCCGGCACTGGTCGCACGCGGCGTGCGCAAGACCTTCGAGGCCGAGAGTGCGCCGGTGCGTGCGCTGCGCGGCGTGGACCTGAGTGTCACCACCGGTGCGTTCGTGGCCCTGATGGGACCGTCGGGATGCGGCAAGTCGACGCTGCTCAACCTGGTGGCGGGGCTCGACGTTGCCGACGAGGGGACCATCGTGGTCGCCGGCGAGGAGGTGACCGGCCGGAGCGAGGACGACCTCGCCCGCCTGCGGAGGCGCCACATCGGGATCGTCTTCCAGTTCTTCAACCTCCTCGAGGGAATGACCGTCCTCGAGAACGTGGCGCTGCCGGCGGTCATCGCCGGGCGCAAGCGAAAGATCGCCGAGTCGCGGGCCCGTGATCTCCTCGATCTTCTCGGCATCGGCGACAAGGCCACCGCGGTACCGGGGGTGCTCTCTGGCGGCCAGCGCCAACGCCTGGCCATCGCCCGGGCACTGGCCAACGAGCCCACCCTCCTGCTCGCCGACGAACCGACGGGCGCGCTCGACTCGGACGGCGGACAGGAGGTCATCGAGCTGTTGTCCCGTCTCCATCTGGGCGGGCAGACCATCGTGCTCGTGACCCACGATCCGGACGTCGCGGCCGCCGCCGGACGGGTGGTCCGCATGCGCGACGGGCGGATCGTCGACGAAGGACTCGTCGTTGACGGATCACCCGCCGACGCAACCGGCGTGCTCGAGGCTCGCTGACTGGTGATGTCGGTCCGCTGGCGGCGGCGTGAGCTCGCCCTGCTCGAGGCGCTCGGCTCGTGGCGCTCGGCGTCCTGATCTTCGCCAACCTGGTCGCCGCCTCCCCGGGTGCGGTGGCTGCCCGGACCCCGACCGCACTGGTCCTCCGGGCCGAGTGATGGAGAGAGTGACGGAGACGGGCACAGTGACCGAGAACGGAGCAACCTCCATGAGCACGACCCTCCAGCACGCGCCGACCGTCACCCGGTCGTCGGACCGCACCGCGCTCCCGATCCGTTCGGTGCTCGGCGCCGTCATGTTCGTGGCGACGGTGCTGGTCGTCGTGGCCGGCGTCCGGGCCGACGTCCCCGGCGGGTTGGCCCCGGTCGAGGAGGTGGCCTTCGGGCTGGCCATGGTGTGGGCCCTCGCCGGATTGCTCGGCATCGCCCGTCACCGCCGGGCGCCCGACCAGCTGGTCACGCCCTACCTGCTGATCTCGGTGGACGCGCTGGTGGCGGCGATCGCGCTCACCGCCGGACGGATCGCCGACGTCGGGACCGGCGGCCACCACAGCGCCGCCCGGTTGATCGCCACCCTGGCCGGCCCCCTGGTCACCGCCATCTCGTTCCATCTCCTCCTTTCCCTGCCCGACGGGCGGCTGGTCGGGACGGCACGGCGGACAGCCGTTGCCGTGGTCTATGCGGGGGCCGTCGGAACCGGCGTCGCCCTGGCGGTCACCGGGCGTCCCTTCTCCCTGCTCGCCGGGGCCCTGAGCTGGGTGATCGCCACGCTGATGGCCCTGCCGGCCATGCGTTCGCGCCACCTCGCCTCCTCCGGTCGGGATCGGGACCGGTTGCAGTGGTTGGCGATCGGAGCGGTGCTGGCCGCGGACGTGGCGCTGGTCGCCGCGGTGCTCCACGCGCTCGTCGGCTGGCCCGCACCTCTCGGCGCGGTGGCGGCGGGCGCCACCGTCCTCATCCCGCTCAGCCTCGTCGCCGGTGACGTCAACCGTCTGGCCGGGTCGAGCGGGAGGGTCCTCGTCCACGTCCTGTCGGTGGTCGGCTTCACCATTGTGGTGGCGGCCATCTATCTGGTGGTCGTGCTCGGCCTCGGTCATGCCCCGAGCAGCTCGGACGACCGCGAGGTGCTCGGGCTCTCGATGCTGGCCGCGGGGGTGGCCGCGGTGGGCTACCTACCTGCCCGGGACCGCTTGGTCGCCTCGGCCACCCGGTTCGTGTACGGGGCCCGGCAGGCCCCCGACGAGGTGGTCCGCACGTTCGGCAGCCGGCTCACCCGGGCGATCCCCATGGACGAGCTCCTGCTGCAGCTGGCGGAGTCGCTCCGAAAGACCATGACGCTGACCCGCGCAGAGATCTACACCGGCACCGGTGAGGTGTTGGAACGGACGGTGTCGGTGCCCGACATGGGACCGCGGTCGATCGTGGTCACCGACCGGGAGCGGCCGGTCATCACCCGGGCAGGGGTGTCCGGCAGCGCATGGATCACCGTGTGGCTCCCCGCCCTCCTCGACGGACGCGACGGGGTCCAGCTGCGAACGGCCCCGGTCAGCCATGCCGGCGAGCTGCTCGGCCTCATCGTCGTCGAGCGTCCCGCCTGGGCGGACGGTTTCTCGGAGGACGACGATCGGGTCCTCGCCGACCTCGCCCGCCAGGTGGGTCTCGCGCTCCACAACTCCCAGTTGGACTCGGCCCTGCAGCTCACGTTGGACGAGCTGCGCAAGCAGGCGGAGGCGCTGCGCGAGTCGAGGGCCCGGATCGTCGCCAGCGGCGATGCCGAACGGCGCCGGGTGGAGCGGAACCTCCATGACGGCGCCCAGCAGCACCTGGTCGCCCTCGCCGTCAACCTGCGTCTGGCCAAGGATGTCATCGCCGACGACCCGACTGCCGGTGGGGTGATGCTCGACGAGCTGGTGGGACAGGTCCAGGTGACGATCCAGGAGCTCCGCGAGCTGGCCCACGGGATCTACCCCCCGCTCCTGGTGGACAGCGGGCTCCCCGAAGCGCTGCGAGCCGCCGCGACCAGGAGTCCGCTGTCGGTCGCGGTCAGTGCCGAGGGGATCGGCCGCTACCCCTCGGAGGTCGAGGCGGCCGTCTACTTCTGCTGTCTCGAGGCCCTGCAGAACGCGGCCAAGCATGCCGACGGTGCGGACGTCGAGCTGACCCTGTGGGAGGAATCCGGCGGCCTCCTGTTCTCGGTGGACGACGACGGTCCCGGGTTCGATGTCGAAAAGGCGCAGAAGGGCCACGGGTTCATGAACATGTCCGACCGGCTCGGGGCCATCGGAGGCACGGTCCGGTGGGATGCGGAACCGGGTCGCGGCGCGCACATCCGGGGTTCTGTCCCCCTGGTCTGAGGACGGGCGGCTCAGTCCCCGGAGAAGACGCCCGAGTCCCGATGCTCCCAGAGCCGGCGCAGCAGTTCTGCGCTGAGCTGCTCCTTGTTCACGTACGCGCGGGCGCCGCTGTCCGCCACGTCCGGGGGCAGGTCTTCGACGTTGTAGGTCGAGCAGAGGAAGACCACCACGTCGGGGTGGGCGGACACGATGAGACGGGTGGCTTCGATCCCGCTCATCTCCGGCATGTTGATGTCCATGAGGATCAGCGCCGGCCGGAGGTCCTCGGCGAGGTGGACCGCCTCGTCTCCGCTCGATGCCTCGCCGACGAGCTCGAACTCGCCCAATCGCCGCAGGACGGCCTTCGCGGCCGAGCGGAACGGCGCCTGGTCGTCGACCACCAGCACGGGGAGGGTGCTCACCAGTGCATCTTCGCATGGTGACGAATCCGGCAAGATCGTGCCACCTGGCGTGTCATGGTGTGGTCAGCATCACCCATCGGCTGCGGCGCCCGGTTCGCTCAGGAAGACGAGCACCGCCTTGACCCGGCGGTTGACGTCCTTCTCCTCGGTGAGGCCGAGCTTGGAGAAGATCGAGTTGGTGTGCTTCTCCACGGCCCGCTCGGAGACGCCGAGGGAGGCGGCGATCGCCGCATTGCTCTTGCCCTGGGCCATCTCGCCGAGGATCTCCAATTCGCGCGGGGTCAGCCAGGCCAGATCGGAAGTGCGGCGGGACGAGCGGGAGCGCACCAGCTCGTCGATCACCAGGGGATCGATCACCGACCCGCCCTGGGCCACGGCGCGGATGGCCGAGGCGAGCTCGTCCACACCGGCCACCCGTTCCTTGAGCAGATAAGCGCGGCCTGCCGAGCCTTCCTCGAGGAGGGCCATCGCGTAGGCCGGCGCGGTGAACTGGCTCAGGACCACCACCCCGACCTCGGGCCGGTGCTGGCGAAGCCACTCTGCGGCCCGGATCCCCTCGTCGGTACCGGTCGGCGGCATCCGGATGTCGGTGACCACCACGTCGGGATCGCGCTCCACGATGAGGGCCAGCAGCCCGGGCAGGTCGGACGACACACCGACCAGTTCGAAATCGTCGTCGCCGTCCACCAGGCGAGAGATGCCCTCGCGAAGCAACACGTTGTCCTCGGCCAGCGCCACCCGGATGGTTGCCATCTGTGCCGTGACCGTAGCGCGCCGGGGTCGCGGGTGACCGCCATGGGCGCCGCCTCCGGAGCGGCAGGCCGGTCGCCGGCGGCGGGCCGGCCGCGGCGAACCCGGCCGTGTGTCCAGGTGGGCGGTCGGGTCGCGTGGGGCCCCTGTTACAGTCGGCTTCCGCCATGAACGACGGCCGGGGTGAGGGGGAGTGCGAGACGCTGGTCGACGTGCTGCGCGCCGCGGCCTCCGTCCACGCCGGCGTGGAGGCGTATGTCGAGCCGGCGACCGCCGGCTCCCCGCGCCGGGCACTGACCTTCTCGGCATGGGACCGCGCCGCCGACATGGTGGCGGGTCTCTTCGCCCGGCACGGCGTGGGCCCCGGATCGGTGGTCTGCCTCGTCCTCCCCAGCTCGATCGACTACATGGTCTGCTACGCGGCGGCAGCACGTCTCGGCGCGGTCACCTCCGGGATCAACCCGCGACTCGGTGCGGGCGAGGTCGGATCGATCCTGGCTCGCACCCGGCCGGCGGTGCTGGTGGTGGACGACGGCGCGGCCGACCCCGGCGGCCCGGTCGGGACCGTGCTCGAGCGGTCGCGGGTGACTGCGGGCGGGTCGGAGTCGCCGCTCGTCCTGCCGAGCGTGGCGGCGACCGATCCGGTGGCGGTGGTCTGGACCAGTGGCACGACCGGGCTGCCCAAGGGTGCGGTGTTCGACCATCGTTGCCTGCGCGCGGTGGCCGAAGGGACCGACGTCCTCTCCGCTCCCGGCGACCGGCGCCTCTCGCCGCTGCCGTTCGCCCATGTCGGCTCGATGACCAGGATCTGGGACGAGGCGGTCCACGGCATCACGACGGTCATCACCCCGACTCCCTGGCGGGCTGCGGATGCGATCTCGGTGATGGAGGCCGAACGGATCACCGTCGCCCAGGGGGTCCCGACCCAGTGGGCGCTCGTGCTCGCCGATCCGCTGTTCGCGACCGCCGACCTCTCCTCCCTGCGGGTCGCAGGCACCGGTGCCTCACGGGTCCCGGCCGAGCTGGTGGTGGCCATGCGGTCGGCGCTCGGGGTTCCGGTGGTGGTGCGCTACACCTCGACCGAGGCGTCGCTCGGGACCGGCACCGTGCCCGGCGATCCCACCGACGCGGTGGCTTCCACGGTCGGCCGTCCGGTGCCCGGGGTCGCCCTCTCGATCGTCGGCGAGGACGGGACGCCGGTCCCCACCGGCGAGGTCGGCCGGGTACGGTTGCGCTCCGAGGCGGTCATGCGCGGCTACTGGGGCGGTCCACCGCGCGGTCCCGGGTCCGACGGGGTGGTCTACGACCGGGCGGCGACCGAAGCGGTACTGGCTCCGGACGGATGGCTGACCACCGGCGATCTCGGCCGGGTCGACGGCGAGGGTCGGCTCCACCTGGCCGGGCGGGTCGACGACCTCTACATCCGCGGCGGCTACAACGTCTACCCGGCCGAGGTCGAGGGTGTCCTGGGCGAGGTACGCGGTGTCGAGGAGGTCGCCGTGGTGGGGGCGCCCGACCCGGTGCTCGGGGAGGTGGGGGTGGTGTTCGTGGTGCCTGCCGCCGGCACCGCTCCCGATGCCGGGGACCTGCTGACCGCGCTGCGCAGCGCGGCGCGGGCGAGGCTCGCCGACTACAAGGCACCCGATCGGCTGGTGGTGGTCGACCGACTTCCCCTGACCGCGATGATGAAGGTGGACAGGAGGGCACTGGCCGCCCGGGCCGCCCTCGAGACGAACGGAGCGAACGCAACACCATGACCGGCAGATCGATCCCCGCCCAGGGCGGGGTCACCGACGATCCCATCCGGATCGGCACCATGCTCTACACGCTCGTCGAGCCCCACCGGGGGCACGAGGTGGCGTACAACCGCTGGTACGAGCGGGACCACTTCTACGCGGGGTGCCAGATCGGGGCCTACAACTTCGCGGGTGCTCGCTTCGTCGCCACCGCGGCGATGAAGGAGCTCCGCATCCCGCGTGGCGGTGACGACGGGCCGTCGCCGCTGGTGGCCGACCCCCAGACCGGCAGCTACCTCGGGATCTACTACGTGCTCGACGGGCACCACGACGAATGGAACCGGTGGGCGGTCGACCAGGTCAACGTGCTCCATGCCGCGGGCCGCATGTTCGAGCACCGGGACCACATCCACACCGGCCTCTACCGCTTCGAGTGGGAGCACCGGCGCGACGCCGACGGGATCCCGGCGGAGCTCACCCTCGACCATCGGTTCGCCGGGATGGTCTCGGTTTTCGTCGAGCCGGAGCAGGGGGTGACCGGTCGCCAGATCGGGAGCTGGTACCGCGAGACCTTGCTCCCCTCGGTGCTCCCCGGCTCCTCGGTTGCCGGCGTGCTCGGGTTCAGCCCGCTGCCGCTGCTCGCCGACGCCCCGGGCGACGTGCCCCGCGGCGAGAGCCTCGACGAGCGGGTGCTCCTGCTCTGCTTCACCGACCGGGACCCGACCGGCGCATGGGGGCAGGTCTTCGCCGGACAGGACGCCGCACTCGCGTCGGCCGGACTCGGCCGGGTCGTCTGGGCCTCCCCGTTCGTCGGCACCGTTCCGGGGACCGACACCTATGCCGATCAGCTGTGGGCGGCACCGGCGTGAGCGTCGACCTCATCGACAGCATGGCCCGGCGGGCGGCGGACCGCGGATGGGTGTGGGCGCCCAGCCTGTGGGGGCTGGTCGAGGCCCGGGCCGCGGCCACTCCGGGCGGAGTGCTCGCCCGCGAGGACACCGGGGACGTGCTCACCTTCACCGCCTACCGCGACGCCTGCCTGCGCGCTGCGGCCGGACTCCACGACCGGTGGGAAGTGGCCTCGGGAACCGCCGTGAGCTGGGAGCTCCCGACCTGGAACGAATCGCTGGTGCTGGTCGGGGCGCTGGCCCGTCTCGGCGCGCGCCAGAATCCGCTCATCCCGATCTACCGGGACCGCGAGGTCGGGTTCATCACCGACCAGAGTGGTGCCTCGCTCCTGGTGGTCCCCCCCGTCTACCGGGGATTCGACTTCGAGGCCATGGCCCGAGGGATCGCCGCGCGCCGGCCGGGGCTCCAGGTCCTGGTCGCAGACCGGTCGCTTCCCGACGGGGATCCCGGGTCACTGCCCGCGGCGGAGCCGGCACCGCGACGGGCGGCGGACGCGCCGGTTCGCTGGCTCTTCTACACCTCGGGCACCACCGCCGACCCCAAAGGTGCCCCCCACACCGATCTCTCGGTGACCGCCTCGGCCCTGGCGATGGCCGAGTGCCTCGACATCCGGGCCGACGACGTCTCCGCCCTCGTGTTCCCCTTCACCCACATCGGGGGCATCGGGTGGCTCATCGCGTCCCTGCTGACCGGTTGCACCCTGCTCACCACCGAGACCTTCGACCCGGCAGCGACCCCCGCCTTCCTCGCCGCCAACCAGGTCACGCTGGCCGGGTCGGGCACCCCGTTCCACCTCGCCTACCTGGCCGCCCAGCGGGCCGGGCCGAGCGGGCCGCTCTTCCCGGCCATCCGCTCCTATCCGGGGGGTGGGGCCCCGAAGCCGCCGCAGCTCCACTACGACCTCAAGGAGGAGATCGGAGGGGTGGGCATCGTCTCGGGCTACGGGCTCACCGAGGCACCCATCGTGGTCATGGCCGGCACGGGCGACCCAGACGACAAGCTCGCCGCCACCGAGGGCCGCCCGACCCCCGGGGTCGAGCTCATCGTGGTCGCCCTCGACGGGCGGAGGGCCGGGCCCGGCCAGGAGGGGGAGATCCGCCTCAAGGGGCCCCAGGTCATCCGCGGCTACCTCGACCCGTCCCTCGACGCCGAGGCATTCGACGAGGACGGGTACTTCCGGACGGGTGATCTCGGCGTGGTGGACGCCGACGGGTACGTGGCCATCACCGGGCGCCTCAAGGACGTGATCATCCGCAACGGCGAGAACATCTCGGCCAAGGAGGTCGAGGACCTGCTCTACTCCCATCCGTCGGTGGCCGACGTCGCGGTGATCGGCCTGCCCGACCCGAAGACCGGGGAGCGGGCCTGTGCGGTGGTCGCCGTCTCCGAGGGGGCCACCTTCGACGTGGCCACCATGGCCGCCTACCTCCGCGAGCAGGGGCTGCGGATCCAGGCCGTGCCCGAGCAGCTGGAGCTGGTCGACGCGGTCCCGCGCAACCCGGCGGGGAAGATCCTCAAGCACGCACTCCGCGAACGGTACGCGCCGACCGCGACACCGACATCCACGACGACGCCCTCTGCGGCGAGGAGCAACCCATGAGCCCGATCCGGGGAGTCACCTTCGGCAGAGGGGGCGACGAGCACGACGCCGCCGACGCCGCCATCCGCGAGTTCGTCGGTCGCCGGTTCGACGGGAAGGTGGCGGTCGTCACCGGCGCCGGCTCGGGGATCGGCAGGGCGGTGGCCCAGCGCCTGGCCCGCGAGGGTGCCGCGGTGGCCGCCCTCGACGTCGACCCGGAGACGGTCGCCCTGACCGCGGCCGACATCGAGGCCGAGGGGGGACGGGCCGCCGCCCACCCCTGCGACGTGACCGCCGAATCCTCGGTGCAGGAGACGGTCGCGGCCGTCGCCGCACGCTTCGGGCCGCCGACGGTGGTCTGCAACGTGGCCGGGATCGGGGGGTTCTTCAATACCGCCGAGATGCCCCTCGAATCGTGGGAGCGGATCCTGGCGGTCAACCTCACCGGCCCCTTCCTGGTCTGCCGCGCCGCCCTGCCCCACCTCATCGAGCACGGTGGTTCGATCGTGAACGTGGCCTCGAACACCGCGCTCATGGGTCAGGCCTATTCGGCCGCCTACTGCGCATCCAAGGCCGGTCTGCTCATGTTCACCAAGGCGCTCGCCGCGGAATTCCTCGGGAAGGGGGTCCGGGTCAACGTGGTGGCGCCGGGTGGGACGGACACGCCGCTGATGGGGGCGTTCACCCTGCCCGAAGGGGCGAATCCGAAGCAGCTCACCAAGATCATGACTCCGATGGGCTTCTCGACGCCGGCCGAGATCGCCGCCTCGATCGCCTTCCTCGCCTCGGACGAGTCGTCCTACACGACCGGTGCGGTGCTCTCGGTCGACGGTGGTCTGACCATCTGACCCTCCGGGGCAGCGTCCGGGGTGCGGACGATTCGACGTCGGTTCGCGGTCCCGTGCAACAATGCGACAGGAGGCGGCAGGTTGTCGCCCATCATCCCTTCGCAGGCGATGAGGTGAGCTGTGGGTGACGCCCGACCGGTCGAAGACTGGGCGACCGACTTCGATGTCATGGACCCCGCCTACGCGGCCGACCCCTTCCGCATCTGGGACGACCTCCGCCAGACGTGCCCGGTCGCCCATACCGCGCGCCGGGGGAGCACCTGGCTCCCGACCCGCTACCAGGACGTGGTCGACCTGGCCCACGACGTCGGGCACTTCAGCTCGTCCGACGTCCTCGTGGTCCCGATCGACGTTCCCGCGGACTCGATCCTGGCCTACGGCGTACCGCCCGTCTCCGCCGACCCGCCCCTGCACACCTGGACCCGGCGCCTGGTCCTGCCCTGGTTCTCCCACCGGAGGGTGGAGAGCTACGAACCGATGACCCGCGAGCTCTGTGCCGGACTGGTCGACGGGTTCGTCGCCGACGGTCACGTCGACGCGGCCGCCGACTACGCGCAGCAGATCCCGGTCCGGGTCATCGCCTCGATCCTCGGCGTGCCGGCATCGATGTCCGACACCTTCACCGGCTGGGTCCGTGACATGCTCGAGTTCGCCGACGACCCCGAGCGGCGTGAACGGGCCAGAGTGGATCTGATCACCTACTTCGTCGACGAGGTGGAGCGGCGGCGGGCGGATCCCGGTGACGACCTGCTCAGCGAACTGCTCCATTCCGAGATCGACGGCGAGCCGATCGAGGACGCCGTGGTGTACGGCGCGGCAGCCCTGGTCCTGGTGGCGGGGGTCGACACCACCTGGAGCGCGATCGGCTCCTCGCTCTGGCACCTCGCCACCCATGCCGACGACGCCAAGACCCTGGTGACCGATCCGGGAGCGATGTCGCTGGCCATCGAGGAGCTGTTGCGGGCGTACTCTCCGGTGACCATGGCCCGGGTGGTGACCGAGGACGTCGACTTCCGCGGGTGTCCGATGGCGGCCGGGGACAAGGTGCTGATGAACTTCCCGGCCGCCAACCGCGACCCCGAGGTGTTCCATCAGCCGGACCGGGTCATCCTGGACCGGACCCACAACCGCCACGTGGCGTTCGGCTCGGGCATCCACCGCTGTGCGGGCTCGAACCTCGCCCGGATGGAGCTGCAGGTGGCCCTCGAGGAATGGCTCGCACGCATTCCTGAGTTCCGGTTGGCCGAGGGGGAGGAGGTGTCCTGGGCGGGGGGACAGGTCCGTGGGCCGCGCAGCGTCCCGGTGGTGTTCCCGTGAGGAGGGGAGCACGGGCACGTGCAACAATGGAACAGTGGGCGGCAATTTGTCGCTTGCCACTGCTCTCAGAGGCGACGAGGTGAACCATGGGTGACGTCCGACCGGTCGAGCGCTGGGAGACCGACTTCGACATCATGGACCCGGCCTACGTGGCCGACCCCTTCCGCATCTGGGACGACCTCCGCCGGACCTGCCCGGTCGCCCACACCGACCGCCGGGGGAGCACCTGGCTCCCGACCCGCTACCAGGACGTGGTCGACCTGGCCCATGACATCGGGCACTTCAGCTCGCTCGACATCGTGGTCATCCCCTTCGAGGGCGAGGTCCCCGAGGACCCGATGCTGCCCTACGGCGTGCCGCCCATCTCCTCGGACCCGCCCCTGCACACCTGGACCCGTCGGCTCCTCCTGCCCTGGTTCTCCCACCGAAAGGTGGCGAGCTACGAACCGATGACCCGCGAGCTCTGCGCACGGTTGGTCGACGGGTTCCTCGGGGACGGCCGGGCAGACGCCGGCGTCGACTATGCGCAGCAGATCCCGGTCCGGGTCATCGCCGCGATCCTCGGTGTCCCGACCTCCCTGTCGGACACCTTCACCGAATGGGTGCGGGACGTGCTCGAGTTCGCCGACGACCCGGAACGACGCGAGCGCGGGACCCAGGCGTTGATCGCGTACTTCGTCGACGAGGTGGAGCGGCGGCGCACCGATCCCGGCGACGACCTGCTCAGCGAGCTGCTCCACACTCAGATCGACGGTGGGCCGATCGAGGACGCGGTGGTGTACGGCGTGGCCGCCCTCACCCTGATCGCCGGAGTGGACACCACCTGGAGCGCGATCGGTTCCTCGCTCTGGCACCTCGCCACCCATCCCGACGACGCCAAGACCCTGGCGACCGATCCCGCGGCGATGCCGCTGGCCGTCGAGGAGCTGCTCCGGGCGTACTCTCCGGTGACCATGGCCCGGGTGGTGACCGAGGACGTCGAGTTCCGCGGGTGCCCGATGAAGCCGGGGGACAAGGTGCTGATGAACTTCCCGGCCGCCAACCGCGATCCCGAGGCGTTCGAGGAACCGGACCGGGTGGTGCTGGACCGGGCCCACAACCGCCACGTGGCCTTCGGCTCGGGGATCCACCGCTGTGCTGGGTCGAACCTGGCCCGGATGGAGCTCCGGGTGGCCCTCGAGGAATGGCTCGCACGCATCCCGGAGTTCCGGCTGGCCGAGGGTGCCGAGGTGACCTGGGCGGGGGGACAGGTCCGGGGTCCGCGCCAGGTGCCGGTGGTCTTCCCGTGAGGATCCGGGTCATCGAGGAGAAGTGCACCGGCCACGCCCGCTGCTACGGCCTGGCGCCGGAGCTGTTCTCGGTGGACGACTACGGCCTCTCGTCGGTGGTCGGCGACGGCAGCGTCCCTCCCGAGCTCGAGGACAAGGCGCGGCTCGCCATCGCCAACTGTCCCGAGTTCGCCATCGAGCAGATCCCCGACTGAGCCGCCCCCGAGCGGTACCGCGCAGGGAGGACCGATGCGCCTGGGAAACATGTACGGACCGGATGCGACCTTCGCCGGCGTGCCCGGGGCGGACCTCGACGACCCGGCCAGCTACGCGGATGCCGCCGCGGTCATCCTGGGGGCCCCCTTCGACGGCGGCACCAGCCACCGGCCGGGCTGTCGGTTCGGTCCCCAGGCGATCCGGTTCACCGACTACCTGCCGCACGACGGTGCGCGCCCGCACCTCGCGCTCGGTGTGGATCCGCTCACCGAGCTCCGCGTGGTCGACGCCGGCGACGTCGAGATGCCGTCCGGCGACACCGAGACCTCCCTGTCCCGCCTCGAGGCAGCCGTCGGCCTCATCGCCTCGAGCGGCGCGATCCCGGTCGTGCTGGGTGGCGACCACACCATCGCCTGGCCCGACGCCACCGCGGTGGCCCGGCAGATCGGCTGGGGCAGGGTCTCGATGGTCCATTTCGACGCGCACGCCGACACCGCCGACACCCAGTTCGGTTCGCTGGTCGGGCACGGCACCCCGATGCGGCGCCTCATCGAGTCGGGCGCGGTGCGCGGGGACCGGTTCCTCCAGATCGGCCTGCGCGGCTACTGGCCGGACCCGGAGACCCTCGGCTGGATGGCCGGTCGAGGCATCCGCAGCTACGAGATGACCGAGGTGGTCGACCGCGGGCTGGACCCCTGCCTCACCGAGGCGTTCGCGATCGCCACCGACGAGTGTGACTCGGTCTTCCTCTCGGTCGATGTGGACGTGGTCGACCCCGGGTCGGCACCGGCGACCGGGACTCCCGAGCCGGGCGGGCTGAGCCCTCGGGAACTGCTCGACGCGGTCCGTCGCACCGCCATGGAGCTCCCGGTCGGGGGGGTCGACATCGTGGAGCTCTCACCCCCGCACGACCACGCCGAGGTCACCGCCTTCCTCGCCAACCGCATCGTGCTGGAGGTGCTCTCCGGCATCGCCTGGAGGAGGGCGCGGGACGCCGGGCGCCCGGTCCGTCTCCCGACCGACCCGCTGCTCGACCGGTAGGGGCCGGTCCCCTCCGCGGGACCCGTCGCTACGAGAGGCGCTCGACGATCATGGCCATCCCCTGGCCGCCGCCGACGCACATCGATTCGAGACCGATGGTGGAGCCGGTGTCCTCGAGCGCGTTGAGCAGGGTGGTCATGATGCGTGCACCGGTCTGGCCGAAGGGGTGCCCGAGGGCGATGGCCCCGCCGCGTACGTTGAGCTTGTCCCACCCGATGCCCAGTTCGCTGGGCCGAGGGGACGACCTGGGCGGCGAAGGCCTCGTTGATCTCGACCAGGTCGATGTCGTCGATGGTCATGCCCGCCCGGGCCAGGGTCTGACGAATGGCGCCGACCGGTCCGAGACCCATGATCTCCGGGTCGAGGCCGGACACACCGCTCGCGATGATCCGGGCGAGCGGGGTGATCCCGAGCTCGCGCGCCCTGGTGTCGCTCATCACCACGACCGCCGCCGCCCCGTCGTTGAGCGGACAGGCGTTCCCCGCGGTCACCGTGCCACCCTCTCGGAAGACCGGCTTGAGCTGGGACAGACCCTCGAGCGTGGTGCCGGGACGGGGCCCGTCGTCCTTGGTCACCATGGTGCCGTCGGGAAGGGTCACCGGAATGATCTCCCGTTCGAAGAAGCCGGACTCCTGCGCGGCGACCGCCAGGGTCTGGGAGCGGAGGGCGAACTCGTCCTGCTCCTGGCGGCTGACCTTCTTGTACTCGGCGACGTTCTCCGCGGTCTGGCCCATCGCGATGTAGATGTCGGGCAGCGCGCCCTCGAGGGGCGTCCACGGATCACCGGCAGACGGGGCGCGGGCGGCGGTGCGCGCCTCGGCCTCCGCGAAGGACGTGTTGTGCGGGCCGACGTCCGCCGCGCCGTGGTTGTAGCGGCTCACCGTCTCGACCCCGGCGGCCACGAACACGTCACCCTCACCGGCCCTGATCGCGTGGGCGGCCATCCGGATGGTCTGCAGCGACGACGAGCAGTACCGGTTGACCGTGACACCCGGCACGTCGGGCAGGCCGGCCATCAGCGCGGCCACCCGCGCCATGTTGTAGCCGGCCTCACCGGCCGGCTGTCCGGAACCGAGGAGGACGTCCTCGACGCTCAGCGGGTCGAGCTCGGGCACCCGGCCCAGGACCTCGGTGATGACCAGGGCGGAAAGGTCGTCGGGCCTGCACTCGACCAGCGACCCCTTGTTGGCCCGACCGATGGGGGTCCGACCGGCTGCGACGATGACGGCTTCGGGCATGTGGTGCTCCTCGCGACGGGCGGCCGGCCGGACCGCTGCAACTTACCGGATGGTAACCCTAGTGCGCCGCCCGGCGGTTCCGGCCGGTCCGGCTCTGCGGAGGCTATCCGGGCGGTTTCGGCGGCGCGTGGGCCGCAGACCGCCCGACCGTCGCGTGTCGGTGGCGCTCCGCGCGGCTCGAATGTAACGTGTTCTAGTCGTCCCGACCGTCCGCCGAGCACGCCGACGCGACGGCACAGCGAGCACGTCGGACGACCTCGACCTGCTCTTGCCAGGCACGGCAGTGACGAGTGGGAGGCACCGCATGGAGATCGGCTACACCGAGCGAGCACGAGGACCTCCGCAACCGCCTGCGGTCGTACTACGCGAACCTGCTGACTCCCGAGGTCGAGGCCAAGCTGGCCGTCAGCCACGGCATCGGCCCCGACATGCGCCGCGTGGTCAAGCAGATGGCCACCGACGGGTGGCTCGGGATCGGTTGGCCGAAGGAGTGGGGTGGACAGGGCCGCGGTCCCATCGAGCAGTTCATCTTCTTCGACGAGTCGATGCGGGCGGGCGCGCCGGTGCCCATGCTGACCATCAACACGGTGGGCCCGACCATCATGCAGTTCGGGACGCAGCAACAGAAGGAGTTCTTCCTCCCGAAGATCCTCGCAGGAGACATCCACTTCTGCATCGGGTACACCGAGCCCGGATCGGGCACCGACCTGGCGTCGCTGCAGACCCGGGCGGTGCGCGACGGCGACGAGTACGTGATCAACGGCCAGAAGATCTACACCTCGCTCGCCGGGGACGCCGACTACATCTGGCTGGCCACCCGCACCGACCCGGACGTGGCCAAGCACAAGGGCATCTCGATGTTCATCGTCCCCATGGACACCCCGGGCATCAAGGTCGTCCCCATGCACCTGCTCGGCGACCACAACATCAACTACACCTTCTACGAGGACGTGCGGGTCCCGGCGGCGAACCTGGTCGGGGGCGAGAACAAGGGGTGGTCGTTGATCACCAACCAGCTCAACCACGAACGGGTGACCCTCTGTTCGCCGGGGATCATCGAGCGGGCCCTGAACGACGTCCGGGGCTGGGCCCAGGCCACCAAGCTCGCCGACGGCCGCCGGGTCATCGACCAGGAGTGGGTGCAGGTCCACCTGGCCCGGATCCACGCCCGCCTCGAGTTCCTCCAGCCTGATCAACTGGAAGGTGGCCTGGAACGCCACGCAGGGCCACGCTCGACGTGGCCGACGCCTCGACCATCAAGGTGTTCGGCACCGAGTTCTACATGGAGGCGTTCCGCCTGCTGATGGAGGTGGTCGGCCAGGCCGGTTACCTGACCAAGGGAACCCCCGAGGCGGTGCTCGCCGGACGGCTCGAGATGTACGCCCGGAGCCTGGTCATCCTGACCTTCGGGGGCGGGACCAACGAGATCCAGCGGGACCTCATCGCCATCTTCGGCCTGGGCATGCCCCGCTCGCTCCGATAGTCGCGGCCACGCCCGGTCGACCGCGTACCGAACACCGAAGCACACATCCCACACATCGCACACATCGCACGCAATAGAACGCAATGAACGAACAGAGGAGAGGCGCACATGGATTTCTCGTACAGTGAGGAGCAGGAGGCGGTCCGGGAGCTGGCCGACCGGATCTTGACCGACCTGTCGACCCACGAGCGGCTGCGCGAGCTGGAGGCCGAGCCGGACGGCGACCGCTTCGACCGCAAGCTCTGGTCCGAGCTGGCCTCGGCCGGGCTCCTCGGCATCGCCCTGCCCGAGGAGGTCGGCGGCGCGGGACTCGGCTTCATCGAGATCGGGCTCGTCGCCGAAGCGGTCGGTCGGACCGCCGCCTACGTGCCGGTCGTGGAGACCCTGGCCGCCGCCGCCCCGGCCATCGCCCGCGTTCGGGACCGAGGAGCAGCGCCGCCGGTGGCTCCCCGGTGTGGTGGCGGGTGAGGTCGTGTTGACCACCGCGCTGGTCGAGCTCGGGGGGAGCCCGCTCGCCCCGTCCGCGGTGGCGCAACGGGACGGCGAGAGCTGGGTGCTCACCGGGACCAGGGCCTGCGTGCCCTCGGGAACAGTGGCCGACGCCGTCCTGGTCCCCGCCCGGGTCGAGCCCGACGCGCTCGGCGTCTTCATCGTGCCGACCGGGTCCGAGGGGGTCGGCATCGAGCGCCAGGTGGCCAACACCGGTCAGCCGGAGGGTCTGATCACCTTCGCCGGGGTGCGGTTGGGTCCCGAGGCACTGCTCGGTCCGCTCGAGGACGGCCGGGCGGTGGTCGAGTGGTTGGTGCTGCGCAGCACGACCGCGCTCGCCCTGGTCGAGGCCGGGGCCGCCGCCGCCTCGATCGCGCTGGTGTCCGAGTACACGAAGACGCGGGAGCAGTTCGGCAAGCCGATCGCCACCTTCCAGGCGGTGGGCCAGCGGGCTGCCGACGCCTACGTCGACGCCGAGGCCATCCGCCTCACCGCCTGGCAGGCCGCCTGGCGGATCTCCGAGGGCCTGCCCGCCGAGAAGGAGGTGGCGGTGGCCAAGTTCTGGGCGGCCGACGGCGGCCAGCGGGTGGTCCACGCCGCCGTCCACCTCCACGGCGGCGTGGGTGTCGACCGCGACTACCCGCTCCACCGCTACTTCCTGATGACCAAGCACATCGAGCTCACCCTCGGCGGTGGGACCGACCAGCTGCTCCGGCTCGGGGCCGCCCTGGCGGCAGAGCCGGTCTGAGCACCGCAGGGCGACCAAGGAGGCCGTCGCCGTGGTGATGGCCCGTCGACCGGGTGTCCGGCACGCGTCCTGGCCGATCGCAGCGACCGATCTCTGCGGGCTCGCCGGCCAGATGGCGGTGGCCATGCTCCGCGTGCCGTTCCGGCGGCCCTGGGACGGGGACGGGGACCTGCCCCACAACCTCACCGTGGCGTTGACCCGGGAGACGCTCCGCACCTTCATGGGGTACTCGTCGTCGCTGCCCATCGCCGAGTTCCGCTCGGTCGAGATGGTCCTCGACGACCTCTGCGGTGTCGTGCTCCCCCCGGTCGTGCGCTCGCTGGAGGTGACCCAGGAGCAGAGCACCGTCGCCGGGGTACCCGGCACCTGGTACCGGCCGAGGTCCGGTGGGTCGGGCGGCACCATGCTCTATCTCCACGGTGGGGGCTACATCGGGACCTCGCCGAAGATGTACAGCGTCTTCGCCGCCTGGTTGGCCCGCAGGACCGGCTGCGAGGTCTTCGTCGCCGACCTCCGGCTGGCGCCCGAGTTCCCGTTCCCGGCCGGCCTCGAGGACGCGGTGCTCGTCCTCGAGGCGCTGCTGACCGCACGGGGTCGACCCGGCCCGTCTGGTCGTTGCCGGCGACTCGAGCGGGGGCGGCCTCGCCACGTCGCTCGTCTACTCGATGGTCCGCACCGGACACCGACCGATCGCCGGGGTGGTGCTGTTCTCCCCGGAGGTGAGCCTGCGGCTCGACCAGCCCTCGGTCTCCGCCAACGCCGATCGGGACATCCTGCCCTGGAACATCCCGACCTCGCCCTACCTCCACGGCACGGACCCGGCCGCGCCCGTCGGTCTCCGCGGTCGACCAGGACCTGACCGGCTGGCCACCGACCTTCGTCTCCTTCGGCGGCGACGAGATGCTCCGCGACGCGATCCGCGAGTTCGTCGACCACCTGGAGGGGGCCGGGGTCCGAACGGTGGCCCTCGAGGAACCGGGGATGTTCCACGTCTTCCCGATCCTCATGCCCTGGGCCGATGGGAGCCGCCGGGCCTACCGGGCGGTCGGCGAGTTCGTGCGCGGACTGCTGTGCGACGGGCCGGACGGCGCTGCGGGCGGGTCGCCCGGCTCGGACCGATGAACCTCTCGGTCTCCCACATCGGCATCTGCGTCTCCGACCTCGAGGCGTCCGTCCGCTTCTACCGCGACGGCCTCGGCTTCGAGGAGGTGGCGGCTCACCAGGTGGGCGAGGAGTTCGCCGCGCTGCTGGAGGTCGACGGGGTCCGGTTGCGCTCGCGGATGGTCCGCCGCGACGGGGTGACCCTCGAGCTCCTCGCCTTCGACGCCCCCGGCACCACCGGCGCCCCCGGCCGGCGGCCGATGAACCGGTTGGGCTTCACCCATCTCTCACTCCGGGTGGAGGACCTCGACTCGGTGGCGGCCGCCATCGGGGCGTTCGGCGGGTCGGTGGTCGGGTCGACCCGCACCACGCTCGACGTCGGCGGCGCTGCGCTGGACTTCGTCTACTGCACCGACCCCGACGGGGTGCGCATCGAGCTCATGGATCTCGGGGCCCGCCGATGACCTGCGCCGGCGCCCCGGTCCCTCTCCTGTACCGTGAGGCGGTGAGCGCACCGACCGGGGACGTGATCGAGATCGGGCCGGAGGAAGCCGACCACCTGACCCGCGGGGGAGCGCTCCTCCTCGACGTCCGGGAGGACGACGAGTGGGCGGCGGGCCATGCCCCGGCCGCCGCCCACCTCGCCATGGCGCTCGTCCCCGAACGGACGGCCGACCTGCCGACCGACCGGACCATCCTGTGTCTGTGCCGGATGGGCGGGCGATCCGGTTCGGTCGCTCTCCACCTGGCGTCGGCGGGGTTCGACGTGCGCAACGTGGCCGGCGGGATGCAGGCCTGGATGGCGTGCGGCCTGCCGGTGGTTGCCGAGGGCGGCACGGCCGGCCGGGTCCTCTGAGCCGCGGCGCGGCGCGGCCGATGCGGTGACGGTCTACCTCGACGACTGGCGGCAACCGGCCCGGCTCGGGCCGATCGACGATCGGTGGTCGCACCTGGTGGCGGACACCGAGGACGAGCTGCACGCCTTCGCCGCAGCGATGGGCATCCGTCGGACGGCATTCCAGGTCCGGAGCGGCCGCCCGCACCATGCCCACTACGACCTGCCCGAACGGGTGCGAGCCGAGGCCATCGCCCGCGGGGCGGTGCCGGTCAGCTGGCGGGAGCTCGGGCGGATGCTCCGCGACCGCCGCCCTGCCGCCACCCCGATCCGCGTGGAGGGCGCCGCCCGGACGACCCGGGACGCGGGGACCGGTTGAGCGACCTCCCCGGACCGCGGACACCGATCCTGGTCGGTGTCGGGGTCGCCGACCACGACGCAGAGGCCGCCGAGCTGATGGCGACGGCGCTCGGGCGGGCGTTGGCCGACACCGGGGCGGGTGCCGTTGCCGGCGCCGTGGACCGGATCGCCGTCCCGCAGGGCACCTGGTCCTATCCCGATCCGGGCCGCCTGGTGGCAGCCGCAATCGGCGCGGGCCACGCCCGCACCCACCTCGTGGAGCTGGGCATCCCCCAGCAGACCCTGTTCAACGGCGCGATGGCCGCGGTGCTCGAGGGATCGTCGGAGGTGGCGGTGGTGGTCGGTGGCGAGTCGGTGCGCTGGGCGCGCGACCGCGAGCGGGCCGGGCTGGAGCCGGCGTGGACGCCGCAGGTCGGGGCGGTCCCCGACGTGCACCACCGGCGGGACGGTCCCCTGCTCGAACCGGTCGAGGTCGCCCACCGCTTCTGGGAGCCGGTGCAGCAGTACGCGATGATCGAGAACGCCCTCCGGGCGGCCGACGGCCACACCCCGGGGCAGCAGCGGTCCGAGGTGTCGGCGCTCTGGGCCCGGTTCAACCGTGTGGCGACGGTGAGTCCCGGGGCGGCCTTCCCCGCGCCACGCGACGCCGCATTCCTCGCCACCCCCTCGACGGAGAACCGCCCGCTGTCGTTCCCGTACAACAAGTGGCACTCGTCGCAGTCGACGGTCAACCGGGCCGCGGCGATGGTGCTGTGCTCGGTCGAGGCCGCCAGGCGCCTCGCGATCCCGACGGACCGCTGGATCTTCCCCCTGGTCGGGATCGAGTCGAACCACGCGGTCTCCCTGCTGCGCCGCAGCGAGCCCGCCACCTGGCCCGCCCTCTCGGTCCTGGCCGAGGCCGCGGCGGGACGCCTCGGGCGGCCGGTGGCCGAGGCCGAGGTGGTCGAGCTCTACAGCTGCTTCCCCTCCGCGGTGCGGGTGCAGCAGCGGACCCTCGGGCTCGATCCGGAAGGCACCCCGACCGTGACCGGGGGAATGGCCTTCTCCGGGGGGCCGTTCAACAATTCCGTCCTCCAGGGCCTGGCAGCCGTGGTGCCCCTCCTTCGGGAGGACCCCGGCGTGCTCGGCCTGGTCACCACGGTCAGCGGCCTGCTCACCAAGCCCGGCCTCGGAGTCTGGTCCGCCCGGCCCGACGGTCGGCCCCCGCTGCTGGCCGACCTGGCGCGTGAGTCGGCGGCCGCCACCGGGGTCGTCGAGGCCGTGGGGACCCTCGACGGGTACGGCGGACCGGGAACCGTGGTCACCTACACCGTGACCTACGAGGGGCTCGACCCTGTCCGCACCATCGCCGTCTGCGACACCGCCGACGGAAGGCGCTGCATGGCAGCGAGCGACGATCCGGCTCTGGCCGCCCGGGCGTGCGTCGAGGAGCTCATCGGGACCGCGGTCGAGATGGGATCCGGCAGCTTCGTGCCGGGGTGAGGCCGGCCCGCCGGTCAGGACGCCTGTTGGCTGCGGGTGCCGTCGTCCGACCACTCCTGGTTGCAACGCCGGCACTGGAGGCTCACCCCGTCGGTGGCCGCGCCCGAGCCGCGCACGATCAGCCGGGGGACGTCCGTCGACCCGCACCGCGGGCACTCCTGAGCGTCGCCGACGAACCCGTCCATCGCCCACCTCTGACCGGTGGCCGCTCGCCGTCCGAGCCGCCACGACTGCTGGCACAGTACCGTCCCGGTCCGGCCCGCGCCACCGGGCGCGACCCTGCCGGAACGGTGGGGCGCCACCAGGGAGAAGGCTCCTCCGGACGTCATCGCGGACCTGCCGAGAGCTCCCAGGCGGCCGCCAGGTGGCCGACCAGCTCGGCCAGCGGCGTGCGCGCGTTGAGGCCGCTGGTCGAGGGCATCACGTAGGCCGGCCGCCCCCCGACCGGTCGGGCCTGGGGACCGGCGACCGCCCGCCGGTCCACCACCTCCCGCCAGCCGGACAGCCCGACGAAGCAGATCGCGCCGGGCCGGAGCCACTCGACCAGCCGGGTGACCCGGGCGAAGCCCGCGGCGTACTCGGCAGGGGTCACCTCGGCAGCGGTCCGGGTCGCCCGCTTGACGAAGTCGGTCATCCCCATCCCCGCGCCGACTACGGCGAGCGGATCGCGGTCCACCCGGACGACGCCGGCGGCGAGCGCGGCCGGCCAGAAGCGGTTGCCCGGCCGTGCGTACCCGACGCCCGCGTCCGCCGAGAAGAGCGAGGGGTTGACCCCGCACACCAGGAGGCGCATGCCCTCTCCGACGGTGTCGGCCAGGGTGCGCGCCCTGGTCGCCCTGATCCGCACGGTGCCATCCGTGGCGGTCGGCGACTCGGGATCGACGGTGAAGCCCGCCCCGGTCACCAGGTCGACGAGGGCACCCGGCCCCCATCCGCTGAGCACCAGGTCGAGAGGTGCCCCGACCGGTCGCGAACGCTGCACCCGCCAGAGCGCGAGGGGGAGCTCTGCGGCGGGGAGATCGTCGAGGTCCTCCACCGGGTCGAGCTCGTCCGCCGGGGGGGCCGGACCGCTCACGGGTTCGGGACAGGTGCCGACGCGGGGGCGGTCGCCGGGCCCGCACCCTGCGCCTCTCCGGCCGGGGGGTCGGCCTCATCCGGTTCGTCCCCGGCGGACGCCTCGGCGACCGCGCCGTCCGGGCGGGCGGTGTCCCGACCCGAAGCGTCCCCGGAGGGGATCCGGATCACCACGGTGCACCCCCCGCCCGGAGTGTCGTCGATCTCGAGCTCCCCGCCGATCGCCTCGACGAAGCCACGGGAGAGCGCCAGGCCGAGCCCCACCCCCTCCCGGCGCTCCTGACCCCCTGCGAGGCGCTGGAAGGGATGGAGGACGCGCTCCCGGTCGGCCCGCGGGATGCCGGGGCCACGGTCGACCACCCGGATGAAGACGTACCCGGCCGCGCAGCCGACCTCGATGCGCACCTCGCTCCCGCCGCCGTGGAGGAGGGCGTTGTCGACCAGGTTGGCGATGGCCCGCTCGAGGAGCGCGGGGTCGGTGGTGATCGGGGGGACGTCGGCCGGGACGTCCGAGCCGACCTGGTCCCGGCGGGTCCCGAGGCCGTCGACGACGGCGGCGACCAGTTCGTGGATGTCGGTGACCCGGTGGAGGACCTCCATCGATCCGCTCTGCAGCCGGCCCATGTCGAGCAGGTTCTCGACCAGGCTGTTGAGCCGGTCGGATTCTTCGTCGATGGAGCGCAACAGGTCGCGGGCCTGTCCGGCATCCTCGGCCTCTCCGTCCGAGAGCAGGCTCGACGCAGCCGCCTTGATCGTCGCGAGGGGTGGGCGGAGGTCGTGGCTGACCGCGGCGAGCAGCGTCGAACGCAGCTCGTTGGCGCTGGCCATCGCTTCCGCCTCCGCAGCTTCGCGATGGAGGCGCTCGGTCTCGAGCGCGGTGGACAGCTGGGCGGCGAAGGCCGACAGAACGTCCCGGTCCTCGGCGGTCAACCCCGGTCCCCTGATCGCGAGGACCTCGTGCTCGGTCAGCGGGAGCACCAGCGTCGCGTCCTGGGGTGTGAGCACCGGTGGGGCCCCGGCCGCCGCCACCTGCGCCCAGTGTCGGCCGCCCGGCTCCCCGGGTCCGGCGGTGTCTCGGCCCTCGGGTCCCCGCTCGCTCCTCCGGAGCACGCTCGCCGCGTCGAGGCGGAAGGCCACGGTGAGATCGTCCAGCAGGTCGGGGAGGGGATTCCCTTCGGGAGCCGCCATCCGTCCGGCGACCCGGGCCAGCATCGTGGCGTCGGCGCGCGACTGGATGGCCGCGGCGGTTCGGCGGGCCGACAGGTCGACCAGGATGCTGACCGCTCCGGCGGTGACCAGGAACATCACGAGCGCCAGCACGTCCCGGGTGTCGGCGATGGTGAAGGTGTGGATCGGGGGCGCGAAGTAGTAATTGGAGAGAAGGAAGCCCGCGATCGCGGCGAGGGCGGCCGGCCACACACCGCCGGTGACCGCCACGATCACCACGAGCACCAGGTAGCAGCTCAGCGCAGCGGAGAGACCGACCGTGGTCCGCTGGCTGGTCAGGACCAGCGTCAGCAGCGGGAACCCGATGACACCGATGAGCAGCGCCGCGGCGCGACGCCGGACGGGGAGCGGCGAGTGAAGCCGGTTGGGATGGCGCAGGGCCGACCGGTGAGCTCCGGACCGGGGCGGCCCAGCGCGGTCGGAGCGATCGGCGTCCTCACTGAGCTCGGGAGCGGTGGCGATGACGTGGACGTCGAGGGACCCACCGGCAGCCCGGATCACCGAGTTGATGATCGAGCCTCGGAGGAAGTCGTGCAGGCGGCCGCGGTGGGTCGCCCCCATGACCAGCTGGGTCGCGTTCTCGGCGCGGGCCACCTGCACCAGGGCCGGGGCCACGTCCGCGCCCACCACCTCGACGTACCTCCCCCCGAGGTCCTCGAGCAGGGAACGGTTGCGGACCAGGTCCTCGGCGCTCGACCCGGTCACGCTGTCGTCCGTGCGCACGTGCACGCCGACCAGCTCCGCCTTGATCCGCGTCGCCATCCGTGCCGCCCGCCGGATGAGGACGGCACTGCCGCGGGATCCGGTCAGCGATACCACCACCCGTTCCTTGGTCTCCCAGGGTCCGGCGATACGGTGGCGCTCGCGGTAGTCGGTGAGCTCCTCGTCGACCCGGTCGGCGACCCACAACAGGGCGAGCTCCCGGAGGGCGGTGAGGTTCCCGGGCCGGAAGTAGTTGCTCAAGGCCGCGTCGATGCGCTCGGGCGGGTAGATGTTCCCGTGAGCCAGCCTGCGACGCAAGGCCTCGGGGGCCATGTCGACCAGCTCCACCTGGTCGGCGGCCCGGACCACCGGGTCGGGCACGGTCTCCTGCTGGGTGACCCCGGTGATCTGCTCCACGACGTCGTTCAACGACTCGAGGTGCTGGAGATTGATCGTCGAGATGACGTTGATGCCCGCGTCGAGGAGCTCTTCGACGTCCTGCCAGCGCTTGGCGTGCTTGGATCCCGGAACGTTCGAGTGGGCGAGCTCGTCGACCAGTACCAGCTGTGGCTCGCGGGCGAGCAACCCGTCGAGGTCCATCTCCTCGAAGGCCTGCCCCCGGTACTCGGTCACCGTCCGGGGGAAGATCTCGAGGTCGCGGATCTGTGCGTCCGTCTGGGGCCGGCCGTGATCCTGGACCCACCCGACGACGACGTCGGTGCCGCGCTCCTTCCTCCGCCACCCTTCGTTGAGCATGGCGTAGGTCTTCCCGACCCCCGGCGCGGCGCCGAGGTACAACCGCAGCGTTCCTCGTGCCACGAACTGCAGCCTCCCCGTACGGTCGCTTACGTCCTGGGTGCCGGCAGGAACCGGCCCTGCCCCGGCGGGTTCATCGGTCCGCTCGACCGGCGGCCCTCATGTTAGGCGCCGGACCACCGAGGCCCTGCCCTTCGGGCGCTGCGTCGGCGCGCAGGCTGTAGCCCACGCCCGGCATGGTGCGGATGAGCGTTCCCGCGTTGTCGTGGAGCTTCTGGCGCAGCCGGTGCACGTAGGCGTGCAGGTACTGGGCCTCGCGCCCGAAGCCTGCGCCCCAGACGGCGGACAGGATCATCTGGTGGGTGCAGGTTCGCCCGGCGTGACGGGCCAGGTACGAGAGCACCTCGAACTCCTTGGCCGTGAGGTCGACCGCGGCACCGTCGAGCCGGACCTCGTGGTGGACGAGGTCGAGCGCGAGCGGTCCGACGGCGAGATCGGAGGGGAGCGCCTCGGACGGTTCGGGTTGCCGATTCCGGATGGCGGCACGGATCCGCGCCTCCAGCTCGGCCATCCCGAAGGGCTTGGTCACGTAGTCGTTCGCGCCGCCGTCGAGGGCCGCCACCTTGCGGTCCTCGGCACCGTTGGCCGAGAGGACGATGATCGGCACTTCGCTCCACTGGCGGATCCGCCGGCAGACCGTCTGCCCGTCCATGTCGGGGAGGCCGAGATCGAGGACCACGACGTCCGGTGAGGTGCTCGCCGTCTGCGAGATGCCCCGCGCGCCGTTGGGCGCGGTGACCACGTCGTGCCCGCTCGCCTGCAGGCCCAGCCGCAGGGCGCGGAGCAGCGACGGGTCGTCGTCGATGACCAGCACCTTGGACAACGGCGCTACCCTCCGGCCCCGGTGACCACGGGGATCCGGTCGTCCGGCGGGGCGTGGCTGGTCATCACCCGAGGGTACCCCCGACGCAGGTACGGTGGATCAGCGCATGCCGGCGAGCGCCTCGTTGAGCTGGAGCACGACGAGGTAGCTGCTTCCGAGGAAGCCGAGCTGTGCTCCGTTGGTCTCCCGTTGGACGAGCGCCCGCAGGGTCGAGGGCGAGAGGCCGGTCGCCGCCGAGACCATCGGGATCTGGGCCAGCGCGTCGGCCGGGGTGATGTCGGGGTCGATGCCGCTCCCCGAGGTGGTCACCAGGTCGGGGGTGGGGTCGACCCCGCGTGCATGCCAGTAGGCCACGAGCTGCTGGGTGTTGGAGAGGAGGACCTTGGACCGGGGCCCCAGGTTGGTGGCGCCCGAGGAACCGCTGTTCAGGACTCCTGACTTGCCGGGGATGTTGTTGGCCTGGAGCGGGTTGTCCCCCCCACCGGCGACCGGGCTCGACGAGCCGGCATAGGGACCGAGGGCATCGGGCCGGCCCTGGAACACGCAGCTCCCGAGCGGGTGGCCCGGGCACTTCGTCTGTGACCAGTTCTGGCCGACCAGGGTCGAGCCGTAGGTGGAGATCGAGCCGTCGGCTTGGTGCCTGAACAGCACCTGGGCGACGCCGGTTCCGGCAAAGGCATAGAGGAACCCGAAGACGGCGGTGAAGACCACGATCGAGACGACCGAGCGGCGGAGGTGGACGAGCATCAGATCGACTCCATCAGTAGGCGTGCAGTGCGACGAGCACGAGGTCGATGAGCTTGATGAAGATGAACGGGACGATGATCCCGCCGATCCCGTAGATCCAAACATTGCGACGCAGGATCGCCTGTGAGCTGGCCGCGCGGAATCTGACCCCCCGCAGCGCAAGCGGGATGAGCGCGACGATGACCAAGGCGTTGAAGATGACCGCCGAGAGCACGGCGCTCTGCGGGCTGTGCAGCTTCATGATGTTGAGCGGCTCGAGCTGGGGATAGGTGGCGATGAACAGGGCGGGGACGATGGCGAAGTACTTGGCCACGTCGTTGGCGATGGAGAAGGTGGTGAGCGAGCCCCGGGTGATCAGGAGCTGTTTGCCGATCTCGACGACGTCGATGAGCTTGGTCGGGTTCGAGTCGAGGTCGACCATGTTGCCGGCCTCCTTGGCCGCGGTCGTCCCGGTGTTCATGGCCACTCCGACGTCGGCCTGCGCGAGGGCCGGTGCGTCGTTGGTCCCGTCGCCGGTCATGGCAACCAGCTTCCCGCCCTCCTGCTCGGCCCTTATCAGGGCCATCTTGGCCTCCGGTGTGGCCTCGGCCAGGAAGTCGTCGACGCCCGCCTCCTGGGCGATGGCGGCCGCGGTGAGGGGGTTGTCGCCGGTGATCATCACGGTCCGGATCCCCATCTGGCGCATCTCGTCGAACTTCTCCCGGATGCCCTGCTTCACCACGTCCTTGAGCTCGATGACCCCGAGGATGTCCCGACCGTCGGCGACGACGAGCGGCGTCGAGCCGGCCCGTGAGACACGCTCGACGATGCCGTCGAGGTCGGAGGGGACTGTTCCGCCCTGCTCGGTCACCCAACGCTTGACCGAGTCGGCCGCTCCCTTGCGGATCTGGCGATCGTCCAGATCGAGTCCCGACATTCTGGTCTGGGCGGTGAACGGAACGAACGCGTGCTCCCCCTCGAGCTCCCGCTCCCTGATGTTGAAGCGCGCCTTTGCCAGAACCACGATCGAGCGCCCTTCCGGCGTCTCGTCTGCCAGGGAGGCGAGTTGCGCCACGTCTGCGACTTCTTCCTCGGTGTGACCGCCGACCGGGTAGAAGTCCGAGGCCATGCGGTTTCCGAGCGTGATCGTCCCGGTCTTGTCGAGGAGCAGGGTCTGCACGTCACCCGCGGCCTCGACCGCCCGCCCGCTCATGGCGAGGACGTTTCGTTGGACCAGGCGGTCCATACCGGCGATTCCGATGGCGGAGAGCAGGGCGCCGATGGTGGTCGGGATGAGGCAGACCAGCAGCGAGATGAGGACGACCACCGAAACGGACGCTCCCGCGTAGTGGCCGAACGGCTGGAGCGTCACGACCACGGGGATGAAGACGATGGTGAGGACGGCGAGCAGGATGGTGAGGGCGATCTCGTTGGGCGTCTTCTGGCGGTTCGCCCCCTCGACCAGGGTGATCATCCGGTCGAGGAAGGTCTGGCCGCGCTCGGCGGTGATGCGGACCACGATGCGGTCGGACAGGACTTTCGTACCGCCGGTGACCGCCGACCGGTCGCCGCCCGACTCGCGGATGACCGGGGCCGACTCGCCGGTGATTGCCGACTCGTCGACCGAGGCGATGCCTTCGGTGATCTCGCCGTCCGAGGGGATGAGGTCGCCCGCCTCGCAGACCACCATGTCCCCTCTGGCCAACGACGCGGCGGGGACCAGTTCCTCGGTGCCGTCGGGGTTGAGGCGGCGCGCCGCGGTCTCCGAGCGCATCCGGCGCAGGGTGTCGGCCTGGGCCTTGCCCCGTCCCTCTGCCATGGCCTCGGCGAAGTTGGCGAACAGCACGGTCAGGAACAGCCAGATGGTGATCGACCAGGTGAAGATGCCGGGGTGGGCGATGGCCTCGATGAAGGTGATCACCGAACCCACCAGCACCACGAACATCACCGGGTTCCTGATCTCGAGTGCCGGATTGAGCTTGGTGAAGGCACCGACGAGCGCCTGTCGGAGGATCTCACGGTCGAAGAGTCCCCGGGCCTCGGCCACGCCGTGGGCCTCCGGGGCCGGTCCGGGTGGACCGGGTTGCGTCGCGGTCATGGTCATCAGAAGAACATCCCGTGGCTGAGCTGCTCGACGATCGGGCCGAGGGCGAGGGCGGGGAAGAAGGTGAGGCCACCGATGATCACGATTACTCCGATGGTGAGGCCGACGAACATCCCGTTGTCGGTGCGGAAGGTCCCGAGCGACTCGGGCACCACGTTCTTTGCCGCGAGAGAGCCCGCGAGGGCCAGGGCGGGGATGATGATGCCGAACCGACCGAGGAGCATGTCGATGGCACCGACGACGTTGTAGAAGGGGGTGTTGCCGGTCAGACCCGCCATCGCCGAGCCGTTGTTGTTCCCCTGCGAGGTGAGCCCGTAGAGGATCTCGGAGAACCCGTGGGGGCCGGCGTTGAGCGGGCCGGCCCGTCCTGCGTGGACGGACACCGCGATCGCGGTGAGCACGAGCACGGCGATGGGCATGACCAGCGCCCCGAGCCCGGCGAGCTTGACCTCCCGGGCCTGGATCTTCTTCCCCAGGTACTCCGGTGTTCGCCCGATCATCAGGCCCCCGATGAACACGGCGATGATCGCGTAGATGAGGATCGTGTACAGCCCACTCCCGGTCCCGCCGGGGGTGACCTCGCCCAGCATCATGCCGCTCAGCGGACCCAGTCCACCGATCGGGTTGTAGGAGTCGGTCGCGCTGTCGACGGCCCCGTCGGAGGTCTGGGTCATCGACACATTGAACAGCGAGCTGCTGGTGTCTCCGAAGCGCGCCTCCTTGCCTTCGGTGTTCCCGGTCGTCGAGTGGACACCGGCAGCGGCCACGGCCGGGTTGTTCTGGTGCTCGGCGTAGCTGGTGTAGCCGACCCAGACGGCGAAGATGATCACCATGGCTGCGAGCAGGGCAGCGCCGTGGCGGATGCTCTTGACCATCTTGCCGAACGTGTAGGTGAGGGCGAACGGGATCGAGAGGGTGAGAAAGATGAACAGCACGTTGGTGAACCCGGTCGGGTTCTCGAGGGGGTGGGCGAGGTCGACGTTGAAGAACCCGCCCCCATTGGTCCCGAGCTGCATGATCGAGGACATGAAGCCGGCGGGACCGAGAGCGATGTTCTGGGTGACCCCGTTGAGGTGGTCGTGGATCAGAGCCGGACCGGCAAGTGTCTGCACCGCGCCCTGACCGACGACGATGATGCCGGCGACGAAGGCGATCGGCAGCAGGATGTAGAGCATGCACCGGGTGATGTCGACCCAGAAGTTGCCGATGGTGGGAGAGTTCCGCCGCGAGAAGCCCCGCACCAGTGCGATGGCCACCGCGATCCCGACGGCGGCGCTGACGAACTGCTGTACCGTGAGCACGCCGATCTGGGAGAAGTAGGACATGGTCGTCTCGCCGCCGTAGTTCTGCCAGTTCGTGTTGGTCATGAACGACACGATCGTGTTGAAGCTGAGCGCGGACCCGACCGCACCGAAGTGCTGAGGATTGAGCGGCAGGGACCCCTGGATCCGGAGCAGCAGGTACCCGAATCCGACGAAGAGGGCGGAGAAGACGACGGTCGCACCCGCATAGCGTGTCCAGGCCTGCTCCTGGTCGGGGCTGGTCTTGAGCAACCGGTAGAAGGGGCGCTCGGCCCACGCCAGATAGCTGACCCGTCCTTCGAAGACCGCAGCCATGTAGGAACCGAGGTAGCGCCAGGCGAGGCCCAAGGCGACGACCAGGAGGACGATGGTCCAGGCGAAGCCCATCTAGAACTTCTCCGGCTTGAACATTGCAACGCCGAGATACACGAACATCACGATGGCGATGCCGAGGAGGACGCCCTGGCTCCAGGTCATACTCGGTCCAGAGCCCAGATGAGGCCGAGCATCACGAGGGCGAACCCGATGATGCCGAGCACCGCGAGGAAGTCTGCCATGGAGCCAGTATCAGCCGCTGGATCTGCACAAGGTCTGAATACTCGCCGTTCCCCCTTAATAAGTTCTGAACGGGCCTGGCGTTGGGCCCCGCAGCGCCGCGGACGGAGGACAATGGGACCGTGAGGAGGACACTGGTGGGTTCACTGGTGGGGACGCTGAGCGCGCTCGGGTTGGGGTTCGCCATGCTCCCGTTCCGTGGGAGCCTGAGTGTCGCCACGGCCGGCCTGGTGCTGGTCGTCCCGGTGGTGGTGGGAGTGATCGCCGGCGGGTTCGTCGCCGGTGCGGTGAGCGTCGTCGCCGGATTCGTCGTCTACGACGTCGGGTTCATCCCGCCCTACGGCAGGGTGCGGGTGGGGAGCACGCAGGACTGGGTGGCACTGGCCGTGTACGCGCTGGTCATGCTGCTCATCTCGCGGGTGGTCGGCAGCCTCCAGTCGGCCCGCGCCCGGGCGGACCGGCGGACCGAGGAGGCGCAACGCCTCGCCGACCTCGCCGAGCTGCTGGTGGGCGACCGGTCGGTCGAGGATCTCCTGCGGACGATCGTGCGGGCGGTCGCCACGGTGTTCGGCGTCCTCGGGGTGACCGTCCTGGTACCCGATGACGGCCGGCTCGCCGTGGCCGCCTCGTACGGAGAGGAGCTCACCGAAGAGGAGCTCCGCCGGCTCGAACCGAAGTCGGGAGTTCCGATCAGCCTGGGCATGGCACCGGGAGAGCCGGAGGCCACGCGCACCGTCGCCCTCGCCGCCTCGGGCCGACCGGTGGGCATGCTGGTCCTCAAAGGGGTCCCCGCCTCGGGCGACGACCCGTCGGTGCTGCGGACCTTCGCCAACCATGCCGCACTCGCCCTGGAACGGGCACAGTTGCGCGAACAGGCGCTGCGCACAGAGCTGCTCGACGAGGTCGACCGGCTGCGCCATGCACTGCTCGGCGCGGTCTCGCACGACCTGCGGACCCCGTTGGCGAGCCTCAAGGTCGCGTCGTCCATGCTGTCGGACCCCGGGCTCTCGCTTTCCACCCACGACCAACAGGAGCTGCACGGGCTCATCGACCTGGAGATCGACCGGCTGACCCGGCTCGTGAACAGCCTCCTCGACATGACACGGTTCGACGCCGGAGCGCTGGAGCTCCACCGGCAGCCGGTGTCCGTCGCAGGTCTCGCCGGGGAGGTGGTCGCCGGCCTCGGGTCGATCCTGCGCGAGCGCTCGGTCCAGGTGGAGGGTACCGAGTCGCTCCCCGAGGTGGACATCGATCCCGTGCTCATCGGGCAGGTCCTCGCCAACCTGCTCGACAACGCCCACCGCCACACGCCAGCGGGGCTCGCGATCACCGTGGCGGGCGAGATGCGCGGCGACCGGGTGGCGCTGTCGGTCAACGACCGGGGCCCCGGCGTGCCACCGGCCGAGCGTGAGGCCGTCTTCGACCGGTTCGTCCGCTTCGACACCGGCGGGCGGGCGGGTCTCGGTCTCACCATCGCCAAGGCCTTCGTCGAGGCGCACGGCGAGCACATCTGGGTCGAGGACGCCCCGGGGGGTGGGGCACGGTTCGTGTTCACCCTGCCGGTCGCCCAGGGTGGCCCTCAGCGGCGATCCGGACCGTCCGCAGCGAACTCCTCGGCCGCGGCTGCCGCACCCACCTGATCGGCGATGGCCACCGCCACGGTGAGATCGTCCGGCGGAACGGGTACGCCGGGTTGCGGATCGAGCAGGAAGTGGCCGAGCACCCATCCGCCGCCGCGCACCGGCAGGTCGACCGTTCGAGTCGGCAGTCCGAGGGTGCCCGTGGACCATTGCTCCGTGCCCACAAAGACCTCGCCTCCGGGCCCGATCCTGGCGGTGAGCCCTTCGGGGGGGCGCCGGGTGAAGCGGCAGCTGCGCAAGGACAGCAGCGAACGCAGCTCCGACGCGGCCGCCATCGCGACCGACCCGGTATCGCAACCGCTCGCTGCGAGCTCGGTGATCCGGTGGAGCTGGGCGACCTGCCGACGGGTGGTCGAGGCAGCGTCGCGGTGACGCCTCCCGCGGGCGGCCAGCTCGCCGACGGAGAGTCCCACCACCAGCAGGAGCATCTCCGTGACCAGGTCGGAGCTCCGGCTGATCCGCAAGGACTGGTAGGGCCGGGTCAGGAAGAAGTCGAAGGAGAGAGCCGCAGCCAGTGCCGAGACGGCCGCGGCCGCCCTGCGCCCCGTGCTGGCGACGGCAACGATGACCACGACGAGGACGAGGGCGTTGTCCGCGGTGTCCGTGCGGCCCCGCCACGGGGTCAGCGCGACGGCGGTGGCGATCGGCGCCACCACCGCGGCGATCATGATCCAGGTGTCCGTGCTGAGCCAGGGGAGGGGTCGGCGACTCGAGGCCCGTTCAACGGGGGACCGGCTGCTCAACTCGGTGACGGTGCCCACCCCCCCACTCTCGCGCGGTGGGCTCCGACGGGAAAGGGCCCGTTGCGACCCGGTTCGGTGCTACGAAGGTCCGGTGGACGAGGAAGCGAGAGATGCCCCGAAACGTGAGGACTTCCTCGCCACCGTCGATCTGGTGAACGCCGACGGCTACCGCGGCGAGGTCCGCGCCGGTCGACACCACCTCGTGGTCGACGAGGGACCGTCGGTCGGCGGCGAGGACCGTGGGCCCAATCCCTACCAGCTGCTGCTCGCTGCGCTGGTGCAGTGCACCGCCGCCACGCTCCGGATGTACGCCGGCCGGAAAGGGTGGGAGCTCGGGGAGCTCCGGGTGCGGGCGCGGCTGTTCCGGAGCGGCGACGGGTCCGAGCGGAGCGAGCGAATCCAGCGGACCGTCCATTGCGCCGCCGAGCTCGACGAGCGCAAGCTGTCCCGCCTCGCGGAGATCGCCGAACGCACCCCGGTCACCCGGACCCTCCGGGCCGGCACCGCCATCGAGACCGTCCTCACCGGCGCACCGCCGTCGAGGTCCGGGCACGGGGGCGGGAGCGGTGGGTGAGCACGAGCGTGACCGAGCGGGCGGTGCTCCCTCTGGTCCCAAGGTGGTCCGGGTCACCGGCACGGTGCTGGTCCCGGTCTCGGAGCTGCAGTTCCGGTTCGGCCCGAGCGGTGGTCCCGGTGGTCAGCACGCCAACAAGGTGAGCACCCGGGTCGAGCTCCGCTTCGACGTGGCGGGCTCCGCCTCGCTCGGTCCGCGCCAACGGGCCCGGGTGCTCGAACGGATCGGCCCCGAGCTCCGGGTGGTCGCCGACGACGAGCGCTCGCAGTTCCGCAACCGTGCACTGGCCACCGAGCGCTTCCGGGAGCGTCTTGCCGAAGCCCTCCAGGTGGCGAAGGTCCGTCGTCCGACCCGTCCGTCGAGCGCGTCCACCGAACGCAGGCTCGCGGCCAAGCGGCGTCGATCGGAGCGCAAGCGGGCGCGGCGGCCCGAGCTGGACGACTGACCGCTGACCGTTGACCGACCGACCGCGGACGCCCGGGCCGTGGGCGGTGCGCTCAGCCGGCCTTGGTCTCGCCCGGTGACGGCCGGGCCCATGCCAGGTCGAGCAGGTGGTCGATCTCGGCGGTGAGGCGCTGGGGATGGACGCGCAGCTCGAGCATCGAGCTGGCCTCGAGCAGGTGTCCCTGGGGGAGCCGCCTGGCCAGCTGCTCGGCGTCGTGGAACGGATGCACGTGGTCGACCCGGTGGCCGATGACCAGCGCCGGGACATCCATCGCGGCCCGCTCGGCGACGGTCGGCGCGATGGGCCCGGCCAGGATCCCGTGGAGGACGGCCGCAGTTTCGAGAGGGTCGGCGGAGAGCGAGTTCATCACGCTGTCGACCGGTCCGTTGCCGGTGCGCGGCAGCCGGCGGAAGAGACCGGCCACCAGGTTCACCAGCGGACGCGCGTAGTGGACGGCGAACAGCAGGGGGATGAAGGTGGTGGCCGCCGCCGGCAGTGCCCATTCGAGGACCGGCATCTCGATGACCAGGCCACGGACGCGCTCGGGCGCCTGGGCGGCCACGAGGAGGCTCACGTTGCCGCCGAGGGACACCCCGCCGATGACGGCCTGGTCGATGCCGAGGTGGTCCAGCAGGGCGACGACGTGGTGGGCGTAGGTGTCCATCCGGTGGAACGACGCCCGCCTCGGCCGCTCGGAGAGCCCGTGGCCGGGGAGGTCGAGCAGGACGACCCGGTTGCCCTTGGCGGCCAGGTCGGCCGCCAAGCGGCGGTTGAGGTTGGCGTCGAGGAGGATCGCGTGCAGGAAGACCAGGACCCGTGGTCCCTGTCCGTGCACCTCGTAGTAGAGCCGGACGCCGTCCGAGTCGAACATGCCGACCTCGTAGGGGACCGGCGGCGGCTCCGGACCGACCCTGCCCGACTGCCCGACGGGCGCCCCACTAGACGCCGATGCCCCCCCTGCCCCTCCCGTCGTCATGGAGACCACGGTACGCGCCGGGTCGCCGGTTCGCCAGCACCGGCAGCTCGGTCCGTACCCGGACCAGGTGCTCGAAGTCCAGATCGGCGATCACCACGCCCGGAGTCGGGTCCTCCCGCACCGCCAGGACCGTCCCCCAGGGATCGACGATCATCGAGTGCCCGTGGCACCGGGGCATCCCCGCCGGGAGGCGGCCGACCTGGCCGGCGCCGATCACGAAGACCTGCTCCTCGACCGCGCGGGCCCGCAGCAGGAGCTCCCAGTGGTCGGGGCCGGTCGCCGCGGTGAAGGCGGCCGGGACCGCCACGATGGTGGCACCCCCCAACGCGAGGACCCGGTAGAGCTCGGGGAAGCGGAGGTCGTAGCAGAGCGAGAGCCCGACCACGGCGCCGCCGTCGAGGGTGGTGGTCACCACGTCCTCCCCGGGGGCGATGGTGGCCGACTCGCAGAATGCCGCGTCGCCGAGCACCGCATCGAAGAGATGGATCTTGCGGTAGACGGCTGTCACTCCGCCGTCCGGCCCGACCACGCAGCACGTGTTGGCGAGCCGGTCCTCCCCGTCCGTGTGCCGCTCGGGGAAGCTGCCGGCCACCAGGTGGAGGCGGAAGCGTCGGGCCACCCCGGCCGCCCAGGTGACGGTCGGCCCGTCCATGGCCTCGGCACCGGCCCGGAGCGCCTCTGGCGCACCGGCGACCGAGAAGTACTCGGGGAGGACGACCAGCTGCGCCTCGTCTCTGGCCGCGACCTCGACCAGGCGCTCCGCCGACCGCAGGTTGTCGTGGAGATCGCGCCCGGCGGTGGTCTGGATGGCGGCGACGCGCATCTCACAGGGTAGGGCACCGGGCAGGCCGGCGATCGGGCACAATGAGCGCCCGGGCCATCCGCGGCACCGGCTCCGGACCGGGACGCGCCGGGCACGAGGAGAGTGACGTGTCCTTCGAAGACTCCGAGGTGGTTCGCAGCGCGGTCCGGGTGGAGGGGTTCCGCGACGACGAGTTCAATTACCAGCTGATCCGCACGCTCGGGGTTGCCGACTACGGGGGCTCGACCGTGGGCGAGTGCCTGGCGGTGGTGGCCGAGATCGTCGACGGCAGCCCGCAGAGCTGGGCCATGGCCTTCGAGCGGCTGGCCCAGCGGGTCGAGGAGCGGGGGAGGTCCTGCCTCACCGCCGGTCGGCGGGTCAGCGCACGTGACCATCTGCTGCGGGCCTCCACCTACTACCGGACGGCCGAGTACTACGCGGCGGGGACCGCCGGCGGAGCCCACCGGGCCGGTGAGCGGAGCCTGGCCTGCTTCTCCGACGCTGCGGCGCTCCTCGACCCGCCGGTCGAGCGGATGGAGATCCCCTTCGAGGACGGTTCCCTGCCCGGGTACCTGGTGCGCCCGGTGACCGGCCGTTCGGAGCCGGGCCGCCCGACCCTGGTCGGGGTCGGAGGGTTCGACTCGAGCGCGGAGGAGCTCTACTTCCAGCTGGGCGCCCCGGGGGCGGAGCGCGGGTGGAACGTCTTCGTCTTCGATGGCCCGGGCCAACCTGGGTGCATGCGAGCCCACCCCATCATGACCTTCCGCCCCGACTACGAGGCGCCGCTCGCCGCGGTCCTCGACCGGCTCGGGCGCCTGCCCGACGTCGACGCCGACCGACTCGCCCTGTGCGGTCAGAGCTTCGGGTCCTACTTCGCGGCACGGTCGGCGGCGACCGATCCCCGGGTCTCGGCCCTCGTGGCCAACCCGCCGGTAGTCGACATGGGCCGCTACATGGAGGCCTGGGTCGGGACCGAGGTCTACCGGATGGCCCGGGACATCCGGCCCGAGGACGTTGCCGGGGTCCCGGAGGACCTCATGCCCCGGCAGATGCAGTGGGGGATCGAGGCCATCTGCACCCGCTTCGGTGTGCCCTCGTTCCACGCCTGGCGTGACGCAATGGAGGCCTATCGCCTGGGTGACCGGTGCGCCGCCATCCGGTGCCCGGTCCTCGCGCTGGTCGGCGAGCGCGAGGGGATCGAGCCGATCGCCCAGTTCGAGTCCTTCGTCGCCGGGGTCTCCGGGCCGGTCACCCCGGTGGTCTTCCGTCCGGTCGACGGCACCTCGACCCACTGCCAGTCCGACAACATCCGGCTCTCCGCCCAGGTCATCTTCGACTGGCTGGACGAGCGGCTGCCCTGATCGGGGCGCTGCGGTCGGCCGTCGGGGAGGCGCCAGACCCGGTCAGAGACCCAGGCGGCGCGAGCAGGCCGGCCACTGGCCCCAGCCGCTGCGCGCCTGGAGACGGCTGGCGGCCTGGTCCTGGATCGCCGGCGGAGCATCGCTGGGCAGCCCGGAGTAGCCGAGGCCCTGCCAGGTCCTCAGCGAGAACTGGTAGGCGCCGTAGTAGCCGTTCCCGGTGTCGGTGGCGTAGTTGCCTCCCGACTCACACCGGCGGAGCTCCGCCCAGACGCCGACCGACTGGGGGACCGGCGGCGGGCCGACCAGAGGAAGCAGGGGAGCGAGCGGGACGCGAGGGGTGAGTGGCACCGGAAGGTGGAGCGCGGCGAGTGCGATCGTGGGCGCCGGGACGGGCGCGGTGGGCGCGCTCCCGTTCCCCCCGGTGATGCCGTCGAGGACCACCCGGCTGGACACCTGGGCCGCCGCGCGGCCAGCAGTGACCACGGGCGAGAGGGGAGGGGGCCGCTCGCGCGGCGGACCGCCCGCCGCGGTGGCCACGGCTCCGAACGGCTGGAGCGCGCACAGCGCGCCCATCGTGAGACAACAGACCGCTGCGGTGAGTACGGGAGATCGCTGCGAGCGCAGGATGCACGCCTCCTCGACGTCGTTGGGGCCCGGAGGCGAACGCGTGAAGTAGCTATAATACCACTCACAGTGGTTTCCATGCCAGCCTGTGTGATTCCAGGATCGACCCGCGACGAGGTGGGGCGTGACGGCCCGGACGGAGCTCCGAGTGGCGCCCTGCGCCCCTACCCTGCGCCGTGGGACGCCAGGGCCAGGAGCAGCGCCCGCCCGCCGCGCTCGGTGACGTCCTCGCGGACACCGGCCAGCGGGGTGACCGACGCCCAGCCGGCATCGACCAGGGCGGCGTCGGAGCCCGGCTCGAGCTCGGCCCGTTCCTTGAGCCGGTCGGTCGGGACGCCCTTTCCGCGCAGTGCGAGGGTCACCGCACCTCCGGTCCGATCGATGGCGGGTCCGTCGACCGGCATCGGGGTGCGCTCCGGCCGCACCGAGCGGATGAGGCCGATCGTGCCGAGGGTCCCGTGGCGGAGGCCACGCAGCTCCCCCGGGGTCACCGCGGGCACGTTGAGGTTGAGCACGGTGCCCGGCTCGGCGTCTGCCAGGCCGGGGACGATGGCGGTGGCGAGCCCGACGGCGGTCTCCCAGGGCACCGGGTCGGAGCTCCAGGCGATGCTGACGGCCAGGCCCGGGATGCCGAACTGGGCTCCGGTCAGCGCGGCGCCGACGGTCCCCGAGTGCAGTGCCGACCGGCCCGCGTTGATGCCATGGTTGATCCCGGACACCACCAGGTCGGGACGGGGTCCGAATCCCTCGATGCAGGCGAGGATCACGCCCAGGGCGGGCGACCCGTCGATGCCGTAGGCCGGCATCGCGCCGAGCCCCGGGATCTCCACCGATTCGTAGGGGATCGACTCGCGCTCGTAGACCGCCCCCACCGCCGCTCCGGCGCCGCTGTGGTCGGTCAGGGGGGCCACGACCATCAGCTGGTGCTGGTCGCCGAAGGCGGCACCCAGGCCCCGGGCCAGGGCTGCGATCCCGGGTGCGAAGACACCGTCGTCGTTGGTGATCAGGATGCGCATGGAGACGTTCCGTTTCGTCGGGGCTTCGTCGGGGCTCCGGTGCAGCCGACGGCAGGCGGGGCGTCGGTCCATCGCGCGCGCCCGTCCGACAGGCGGTCGCGGTCGCGTCGCCTACCATACCGGGCGGCATCGGCCGGCAGCCCGTCGGCCCGGTCGGGTGTGCCGCCGGCGTCACGTCCGCACGACCCGGCAACCCCAGCACATGACACCACGCACGCCCGCACACGACCAGCGCCCGGCCGAGACCACCTCTGCCACCGGTGACCAGTGGGTGATCGGGCACGGCCACCAGCGGGCGGTGGTCACCGAGGTCGGAGCCACGCTTCGCTCGCTGACCGTCGGGAGCCGCCCGGTGCTGGACGGCTTCGGGCCCGAGGAGTGGAGCCGCGGTGGCAGGGGACAGGTGCTCGCACCCTGGCCGAACCGGCTCGGCGACGGTGCCTACACCTTCGACGGGATGTCCGCCCAGGCACCGCTCAACGAGCCGGCGCGGCGCACCGCCATCCACGGCCTGGTCCGGTGGATGCCGTGGCGGATGGTCGGGCGGGCGCAGAACAGGGTGGATCTCGAGTGCGAGCTGCGGCCCTCGCCGGCGTACCCGTTCGCACTGCGCCTCGCGATCGAGTACCGGCTGGGCAGGGACGGCCTCACCGTCACCTCCGACGCCGAGAACATCGGCCCCTCCGACCTCCCGTTCGGTCTCGGCTTCCACCCCTACCTCACGGTGGGCACGCCGACCGTCGACCAGGTGCGCCTGCGGGTTCCGGCGTCGCGGCGGCTGTTGACCGACGAGCGGGGCCTCCCCGAGGGCGAGACCGGGGTGGCCGGTACTGAGTTCGACTACACCACCGCACGGATGATCGGAGCGACCCGCCTCGACACCGGCTTCGTCGGTCTCTCCCGCGACACCGACGGCCGGGCCCGGGTCGAGCTCGACCATCCCGACGGTGACCGAGGAGTGACCGTGTGGGCCGACGAGCGCTTCCGCTGCGTCATGGTCTACTCGGGCGACACCCTCGAACCGGATCGCCGCCGGACGTCGCTGGCGGTCGAACCGATGACCTGCCCGCCCGACGCGCTGCGGTCGGGGACGGACCTGGCCCGCCTCCGCCCGGGTGGACGGTGGACGGGGTCCTGGGGGATCACCCCCCGCTGAGCCTCGGCGCCGGTCATGCCCGGGCCAACTCCAGGTCCTCCTCCGTAGGCCTCACCACCTGTGCATCCGGTGCGTGAGTGCTCGCGCCAGCAGTCCGTCCGGGCAAGAGCTTGAACGCATCCAGTGCGCCCAGCAACGCAGCACCGGCGCCGGCAACGCAGGCCACCTTCAGGCCACTGTGGAAGGCCGTGAAGGCGATGGATCGCAGATGGGGTCTCGCGAGTCGGGGCGCATGGCCGACAACGGCCAACGCGGCCGCCACCGACTGGTGCGCCTTGGCCTTCGGGCCGGATCAGATTGGAAGTGAGCGCAATGCGCTAATGATCTCGGCGCGTAGGACGAGGCGAAGAGGGAGCCGAAGACCGCGACACCGAGCGTTCCACCCAACTCCCTCGTCGTGTTGTTCACGGGCGCCGTTATCGGGCGCTCGCGCTGGCCAATCCGATGCTGTACTAGATCATGTTCCTGCGGGCGGTGCCCGGATTCGTCCCGGGTGAGGAGGCGTTCGAGGCGGCGGTCCAGGCATTCGGCAGTCTGGTCGACGCCGTCGAGCCAGCCATGGCCGCCTCTACGATCGCCGAAGCGCCACTTACCGACACCGCGCACATCATCTGGGCCAACGTGCACGAGTGGGTCTCGCTCGAGCTCCTCGGTATCGGCTTCATCGAGGACCAGGACGCAGTCTTCGATCGCTCCTGCGTGGCTCTCCTGCAGGGTCTCCGTCACTGACCCCCGGGACCGGTACCGGCAGGACGGCACAGGGTGACCTGGTCTGCCTGACTCGTGGGTGCGCCCCTGGGATTCGAACCGGGAAACCAGGAATTCTGCCATCGGCCCGCCTGTGGATCGCATCCTGCGGCGGCGGATCAACGCCATCGGCCGCCAACCTTGAGCGGGTCTCGGGCGGACCGACGGGCAGCTACATCGTTCCGGCGGGCATCCACAAGATCAAGCACGTGGTCGTGATCATGCAGGAAAACCGGTCGTTCGACTCGTACTTCGGCACGTTCGCCGGTGCCGACGGCTTTCCGATGGCCAACGGCACGCCGACCGCGTGCGTGCCCGATCCGGCCACCAAGACCTGCGTGGCACCCTACGTCGACCACTCGGACGTAAACGGCGGTGGCCCCCACGGTCAGGCCAACGCCGCCGCGGACATCAACGGCGGCAAGATGGACGGGTTCATCGGACAGGCACAAGCCGGCAAGTCGACCTGCGTCGATCCGACCAACCCGGCGTGCACCCCGAGCGGGGACCCGGTGGACTCGATGGGCTATCACACCGGCTTGGACATTCCCAACTACTGGACGTATGCAAAGGACTTCGTGCTCCAGGACCACCTGTTCGAGCCCAACGCCTCGTGGAGCCTGCCATCCCATCTCTTCATGGTGTCGAAGTGGTCGGCCTACTGCACCGAAAGGGACAACCCCTCCAGCTGCAAGAACAGTCTCGAGACGGTGCCCCAGGAGTACCCCGAGCGCGGGACTCCCATGTACGGCGGCAAGGCGGGCCCGATCAACTCCGGTTCCACCAAGATCAGCAAGAAGACGGGCGGCACCCAGACCGTCTATGCCTGGACCTATCCCACGTACCTTCTCCACAAGTCCCACGTCAGCTGGGGGTACTACATCGTGAGCGGGACAGAGCCCGACTGTGAGGACGACGCCGCGCTGAGCTGTGCCCCGATCAAACAGAACGCCTTCACACCGGGGATCTGGAATCCCCTTCCCTGGTTCGACACCGTGCAAGCCGACCACCAGCTGGGGAACATCCAAGATGTCGACAAGTTCTACGCAGCTGCCAAATCGGGGACGCTCCCGGCCGTCTCGTGGGTCACCCCCTCGAATGTGGTGAGCGAGCACCCGCCATCCGCTACGGCCAGAGCTACGTCACCAGTCTGATCAATGCGGTCATGGACGGCCCGGACTGGGACTCGACGGCCATCTTTCTCTCCTGGGACGACTGGGGAGGGTTCTACGACCATGTCGATCCGCCGGCGGTTGACGAGAACGGCTATGGGCTGCGAGTGCCAGGGATCGTGATCAGTCCTTACGCCAAGGCCGGGTACATCGACCACCAGACCTTGAGCTTCGACGCGCATGACAAGTTTATCGAAGACGATTTCCTCCACGGCCAGCGGCTCGACCCGGCGACGGACGGGCGACCGGACCCACGCCCGAGCGTCCGCGAGAACGAGAAGATCCTCGGCAACCTCGTCGACGACTTCAACTTCGATCAGCGTCCGCGGCGTCCGATGATCTTGCCAGTCCACCCGAAGACGACCCTCACCGGAACCCCGGGTCCGTTACCGGTCAATGCAGTGGCGGGCAAGGGTAGCAACTGTGGGCGTCGTCGTAGGGCCGGGGGAGCGTGCACGTAATGCGATCGAGTGCCTGCATTGTTGAAGCCGTCCCAGGTCGATCGCGTCGGGCCGCCATTGTGGCACCGGTGGCTCTCCTGTTTGCCTCCCAGGCTGCCTGCCGGGCGGTCCATTGCAGCCTGTGGTATCTGATCCGATACCATGGAGCCGTGGATGCCGCCATGACCATCCGACGAGCAAGAGCCGAGGCCGGCCTGAGCCTCCGAGAGCTGGCCCGGCGCGCCGGCACCTCCCACGCCACCCTCAACGCCTACGAGCAGGGACGCATCGAACCGTCCGTCGCTACCTGGTCTCGGATCCTCCGGGCCGCTGGGCTCGACCCCGAGGTTGAGCTGGCCCGGAGGGTCATCGCCGACGCTCCGGCGCGGGAAGTGGAGGTGCTCCAGGCCCTCCGGCTGGCCTCTGTCTTCCCGGCCCGGCACCACCCGACACTGTCGTTCCCGAGGTTCGGGGCCCGGTGACGAACCTGCCCGAGCTCATCGTGGCCCTACACGAGCACCTGTCTCGGTCCGAGCTGGACCACGCGTTCGGCGGGGCCCTCGCCCTGGCCTGGTGCACCGAGCGAGCGAGGGGCACTATCGACATCGACGTGAATGTCTTCGTGGACGTCGAACAGGCCGACCGGGTGGTATCGGCTCTGCCGGCCGGCGTGCGGTCCACGGCCGAGGATCGCCGGATCCTGAGCCGCGACGGGCAGGTCCGGTTGTGGTGGGACGAGACTCCCGTCGATGTGTTTTTGGACACGACGGACTTCCACCGCCAGGCCGCGCTGCGCTGTCGGGTCGAGTCGTTCGCCGGCGCTCAGGTGCCGTTCCTTGCGTGCAGCGACCTGGCCGTTTTCAAGGCATTCTTCAACCGAACCCGGGACTGGGCTGACCTCGAGGACATGGCGACGGCCGGCACTCTCGACGTTGAACGGGTTGTCGGGGTGCTGGCCCGGTACCTCGGACCAGACGATGAGCGGGTGGTCCGTCTGCTCCGGCTGCCGGGCCTCGAAAGACCGTGATCGCGCCCAAGGTGGCATCCCACTCGGCTCGTACGGATCGGCGATGGCTGAGGCCCTTGTCTCGCCACTCGGCACCTTGGTGCGCCCCCTGGGATTCGAACCCAGAACCTGCGGATTAAGAGTCCGTTGCTCTGCCGTTGAGCTAGAGGCGCGTGTTCTGAAAGTTAGCTCCGTCGCCGTGATCTGCAGAGGCCCGGAGGTCCTGGGGCGAGAGGGTGACCGACGGGGCTCGAACCCGCGACCTCCGGGGCCACATCCCGGCGCTCTGCCAACTGAGCTACGGCCACCAAGGAGCCTCTAGTGTGGCACAGGCCGACGGAGGAACGGACCGCCGGGCTCTGTCGCATCACGCCCCTGTAGCTCAACTGGATAGAGCAGGTGGTTTCTACCCATCAGGTTGCGGGTTCGACTCCTGCCGGGGGCGCTGAAGTGCAACCGAGGGTCGGTGAGGCCGGGCAGCGCGATCAATGCCCTTCACGCTGCACCCGCCTCTGCGACCACCCGCCACATCCGGGCTTGCTCGCCGGCGGACATGTGAGGGTCGGTCACCTTCCACGCCACCACGTCCCGCAGGGTCGACGTGAGCGAATCGACGTCGAAGGACCGGAGAAAATTCTTGATCAGGATCGAACGGGCACGGCCGAGGATCGCGACGATGAGCCGGCCGGTCGGTATCCGGCCGGCCTCGAGGAGGACCCAGGCGAGCGCCACGTCGACCGCCGGGTCTCCTCTGGCCGCTCCGGTCCAGTCGATGACCATCGGGCCGTCCCTGCCCATCATCACATTGAGCGGATGGAGGTCGAGGTGGAGCAGCCGATCCCCCCGGCCGATGGGCGCCTCGGGCAACCAGTCCGGGGCCGGGATCTGGTGGAGCCGAACATGGAGATCGGCGAGCAGCCGTCCACAGCGGGGGATCGTCCACGGACGCCTGGTCATCGCCTTCACCATGTCGATGCCGTCGACCCGCTCGATGACCAGGTCGCCTCCGTCGTCGCTGACCTCCTCGACGGCAGGCACCGGGTAGCCCTGTGACCGGGCGTACTCCATGATCCGGGCTTCCCGGGCCATGGAACGTCCCTCCCGGGAGCGCCGGAGCACGAGGCCCGGGCCGTACTCGAAGATGTCTGCGTCCCGACCGGAGGCCAGCAGGGGTCCCGGATCCTTCATTCTGGTCACCGTAGGGCTCCACCGTCTTCGCTGCCGGACCGGGATGATCGGGGCCGGAAGGCAACGACCGACCCTGGTCGGTGACCGGGGCTCGTGGCGCCGGACACCGAGGCAATCGGTGGGAGCGCGACTCCCACCCGGCTCGCGGATTCCCTGTCTAGGCTGTCCCGATTCGCGTGGTCCCGCCTCCGTCCCCCCGACCCGGTGCACCGACCTGCCGCTGCTGTGCGCCGACGCGAGTGGCAAGGGGGGTCCGGTCGCGCCCTCGCTCACCGGTCGTCAGGCTGCTGGCCGCATCGGTCCTCGCCTCGTCGGTCGGTGTCGGGGTGACCCTCGCCACCCCGGTGCAGGCGGGTGCGGCTCCGTCGGGAACCAGCTGTATGGCAACCGCCGACCAGCTCCCGTCCAACTGGAACTGCACCTGGACAACCTCGCTCCCCGACCAGGGGGCCCCGATCGGGTTCTCCTCACCGATCGTTGCGGACCTCGACGGGCAGCCCTCGGCGGTCGTCGGCGACCGCACCGGGAACCTCTACGCCTTCCACCTGGGAAACCCGACTGCGGGGACCGCGCCCACCGCTCCGACCATCCCCTCGGGCTGGTCGATCGTGACCGACGAGAGCGGTCCGATCGACTCCACCCCCTCGGTCCTGGCCCGACCGGGCACGGGCGACACCGTGCTGGTCGGGAGCGGCAACGACGCCGACCCGGCAACCGGGGGGTACCAGGCCTACGGGCAGGGCGGCCGGCGCCAGTGGTTCACCCCGGTCGTCAACCCGTCCTCCGACGCAGATCCCGCAACCGGAGTCGAGGCGGGGATCGCCATCGGCGGCCTCCAGCCCTCGGCGGGATCGGGCCCAGGCGCCTACGCCGGCTCGCTCGGTCAGGTGGGCTACGCGCTGGTGGCCTCGACCGGCGTCCCGTTGCGCGGGTGGCCGTTCTTCGATTCCGACAGTGTGCACGCCACCGCTGCGCTCGCCGACCTCTACGGGACGGGCTCCGACGAGATCGTCCAGGGAGCCGACCAGTCGGCAGGCACCGGCCGGGGACAGACCTACCGGAACGGCGGACACCTACGGATCCTCTCCGGGTCGGGCAACCTCATCTGCCGGGCCGACACCGACCAGGTCGTCGACTCCTCGCCGGCGGTGGGCGGGTTCCTCGCCCACGGGGCCACCGGGATCGTCATGGGTACCGGCAGCTTCTTCCCGAATGCCCGCGACACCGGCACGGTGAAGGCATACGACACCCGGTGCCATCCGATCTGGACGGCCCGGCTGGACGGAAGCACCTTCTCGTCACCGGCCCTCTCCGATGTGCTCGGCAACGGCGGCCTCCAGGTGGTCGAGGGCACCGACACCGGCAGCGGGGGCTCGGTGTGGGTCCTCAATTCCGCGACCGGGGCCACCGAATGGCGGGTCCCGCTCCCGTCCCCGGTGGTCGGTTCCGTGGTCACCGCCGATCTGACCGGATCCGGCCACGACGACATCGTGGCACCCACCGTGGACGGCGCCTACGTGCTCGACGGACAGACCGGCCACCAGGTCGCCTATCTGGCCGGGAACGTCGGACTGCAGAACTCGCCGCTGATCACCGCTGATCCCAACGGCACGATCGGGATCACGTTGGCCGGCTACAGCGGTGTCGTGGCCGGAGGTCAGGGGGTCGTCTACCACTATGAGATCTCCGGGGTGGACGCGGCCGGCGCCGTCGGGAGGGGTGCCTGGCCGATGTTCCACCACGACCCGCAGCTCAGCGGCGACGCAGGGGGGACGCCACCGGTCGGATCCGTGCCAGGGTGCTCCATTCCGGCGGCCGCCCTCGACGGCTACGACCTGGCCGCCGCCGACGGAGGGATCTTCGCGTATCCGAGCCCGGCCAGACCGTTCTGCGGGTCCACCGGCGGACGGCAGCTCAACGCCCCGGTGGTCGGCATCGCCATGTCGCCCTCGACCGGCGGTTACTGGGAGGTCGCGGCCGACGGCGGGATCTTCGCGTTCGGCCAGGCAGGATTCGAGGGCTCGATGGGCGGCCGGCACCTCAATGCGCCGATCGTCGGGATGGCGGCGACCCCGGACGGAGGCGGCTACTGGGAGGTCGCGGCCGACGGCGGGATCTTCGCCTTCGGCGACGCGCCCTACTTCGGCTCGATGGGCGGGAGCCACCTCAACCAGCCGATCGTGGGCATCGCCCCGTCCGCCGACGGACGGGGGTACCGGCTGGTCGCGGCCGACGGCGGGATCTTCGCCTTCGGCGACGCGCCGTTCCTCGGCTCGATGGGCGGTGTGCCGCTCGCCCGACCGATGGTGGGGACGGCCACCGATCCCTCGACCGGCGGCTACTGGGAGGTCGCGGCCGACGGCGGGATCTTCGCGTTCGGCGATGCCCCCTTCTACGGGTCGACCGGCGGGATCCCGTTGGTCGCACCGGTGGTCGGGTTGGCCGGTTCCGATGACGCCTTCGGGTACCGTCTGGCCGCGGCCGACGGCGGGCTCTTCAGCTTCTCGGCACCGTTCTTCGGCTCGGCGGGCGGTCTGCCGCTGCGGATGCCGATCGTGGGGATGGCCGGATTCTGATCCCGCGCGGTCAGGGTTGTCGCCGGGGCCTGCAGGCGTAGACTCCGCCCGTGACCGAGGTGCTGGCCGTGGCCAACCAGAAGGGCGGCGTGGCCAAGACCACCACCGTCCACTCGATCGGGGTTGCGTCGGCAGAGTTCGGTCGGCGCACCCTGGTGGTCGACCTCGACCCGCAGGCCTGCCTCACCTTCTCCCTCGGATTCGACCCGGACGCGCTGGACCGCTCGCTCCACGACGTGTTCGTGCGCCGCGAGGCGGTGGCCGACGTCTCCCGCCCGGTCCCCGGGGTGCCGGGACTCGACCTGCTGCCGGCCACCATCGATCTGGCCGGCTCCGAGGTGCACCTGCTTACCCGGACCGGGCGCGAGCACGTCCTGGCTCGGGCACTCGAGCCGGTCCGGCACGACTACGACCTGATCCTCATCGACTGCCCCCCGTCGCTCGGTGTGCTCACCATCAACGGGCTCACCGCCGCCGACTCCGTGCTGATCCCCCTCCAGTGCGAAGCCCTCTCCCACCGGGGGGTCGGTCAGCTGCTCGAGACCATCGAGGACGTGCGGGCCTTCGCCAACGGAAACCTGACGGTCCGGGGGATCATCGCCACCATGTACGACGACCGGACCCGGCACGCGCGGCACATCCTCGAGGAGGTCGAGTCCCGCTACGGGATCCCGGTCCTCCAGCCACCGGTGCGCAAGTCGATCCGGTTCGCCGAGGCACCGGCCCGGGGGAAGTCCATCATCCAGCACGCCCCGAGCTCGCCCGGTGCGATCGCCTACCGGATGCTCGCCGCGATCCTGCTCGAGACGAGCGCGGTGGCCGGCACCCCCGGCTAGTGGACTCCGGGCCCGATCCCCTGGGGAAGCGGGCGCTCTTCTGGATGCCCGTCGGTGCCGAGGCGGTCGGGGACGATGCCGGGGCGGACGGGGAGTCCCACGGGACGGCGCACGCCCGGCCGGCCGGTAAGCACGCCCTCTTCTCGGCCGCCACACCGGCAGGCGAGGAGGACCGCGACACGGCCACGGCGACCGCGGGGGAGCCGGTGCCGCCGCGCGGTGTGCTCACGGTGGTCTGCTCGCGCTGCGGATCGGTCAGCCGGGTGGGCCTCCTCGAGTTCGTGGCGCTCCACTTCCCGCTGGGCGGGTGGCTGCCCCGGCGGACCTTCGACCGGTGGATGACCTGTCCGGCATGCCGGCGCCGGAGCTGGACGAGTGTCTCCCTGACCAGGTGATCGGCACCGCCCGTCTGGTCGCCACCTCCACCCAGCCGAGCCCGGGGGGGATCAGCGGGTGGCTGCTCCACTTCCACGGACCGGCCGCCTACGCGTTGGTCGGGACCCTGGCCTTCGCCGAGGCCGCGCTCATGCTCGGCTTCTTCATCCCAGGCGAGACCGCGGTGGTCGTCGGTGGCGTGCTGGCCGGGCTCGGTCGGATCAACCTGGGAGTGGTGATGGTGGTGGTCGTGGTGTGCGCCATCGCGGGGGACTCGGTCGGCTTCGAGGTGGGCAAGCACGCCGGGCCGTGGTTGCTGGAGCGCCGACCGCTCAGAGGGGCCCCGGGAGTCGACCGGACGATGGCCCTGCTCGAGCGCTACGGGGGCCCCGCAGTCTTCCTCGGTCGCTTCGTCGCCTTCGCCCGCGCGATCATCCCCGGCCTCGCCGGGATGAGCGGGCTCCGCTACCGGGTGTTCCTCTTCTGGAACGCGCTCGGGGGCCTGCTGTGGGGCGTCGGCTACACCCTGCTCGGCTACGTGGTGGGGCTCTCGTTCGCCCGCATCCTCTCGACCGTCGGCACCTGGACCCTGGCGACGGTGGGGGTGATCGTGGCGGGAGCGGTGGTCGTCGCGCTCCTGCGCCGCCGCAAGCGACTCCGGACGGTCGGCGGCGACCCCGCCGAGGAGACGCTCAACCGGTCACCGGATGGGTCGGGGTGGCGCCGTTGGCCAACAGGACGTCGAACCCGTCGGGAATAGAGACCAACCCCGGGGCGGTGCCGGCCACGTCGGTGATCCCGTACTGCCACACGATGGCGTCGAGCGCGGGGTCGATGACGACCACCCGGTTGCGGTAGTCGTCGTTGACCATGACGAGCCCGTTGGGGAGGCGCTCGGCCAGCGAGGGCTTCTTGAGCATCCCGTCGCCGGAGGCGACGTCGTAGACCCAGGGCGTCTGGCCACTGCGGGTGAACTCGAGGACCTTGCCCTCGGCTGGTGGGTTGTAGTCGGTCATGAGGAACAGGTCGGGTCCGAGCTGCTGGGGATCGGAGGGGTAGTCGACGCTCGGGATGTGCAGCGTCCATACCAACCGGCCCGATTGGGTGTACTCGTCGACCCACGAACCGTTGATCTCGGAGACGAGGACGTCCCCGTTGGTGAGCGGTGTGTCACCGTTGGGGTAGGCGATCGAGGTTGGCGGGTCGTGCGCGTCGGTGCCGTTGCCGATCTGACCGACGACCTGGCCGCTGGGCGAGAGGAACAGGATGCGGTTGTTCGAGGCGTCCGCAACGGTGACCGTCCCGGACTTGAGCAGGTAGGCGTCGTCGGGCTGGTCCAGATACCCGGGCCCCGCGCCCGGCCGCATCGGGTGCCCGTACTGCCAGAGGAGCTTGCCCGAGGGGTAGCCGATCTCGACGATGGTGTGATTGTCCTCCTGGTTGGAGATGATCCCGGTCCCCCGGCGGATGAAGAACGCGTCGTCGGGGAAGTAGAAGCCCCCCGGTGGCGGAGGCATGGCGGCCGACGGGTACTGCCAGGTCACGGTTCGGCTGGTGTCGAGTGCCAGCAGCCGGTCGTTGCCCCGGTCGGCGATGAGGAGGGTCCCCGAGTAGGGGGAGCCCGCCCCGGACGGTCCGGCAGGACCGCCATAGCGGCTCGGCCGCAGCGAGATGACGCTGGAGAGGGTCCCCGAGGCGACCCCGGCCTGGTCGGGACCGGACTGCGCGGCCACCTCCCCTCCGACCAGATAGCCGACGGCGCTCGCTCCCGATCCCACCGTGGTGCAGCCGGCGAATGCGTCGGCCTGGGGCAGGAGCCCGGCGTCGAGCACGGCGCCGGTGGCGGGGACGAACGCGTCGATCCGGGTGAGGGTCGGCCCGCCCGGCGCCTGACCCCCGGCCACGTAGATCGTCCCGTCGATGACGAAGGCGGCGGCCCCGTAGAGCGGCTGGGGGAGATGCCCGACCACTCGGGTGCGGTGGGTGACCGGGTCGATCGCCTGGATGTCGTCGGTGGCGGTGACCGAGGTCCCCGGGGACGCGGTCTGGCCGCCGAAGACGTAGAGCGTCCCGCCGTCCGACGCGACCGCCGGGTAGCGGACCGGTACCGTCAGGTTCGCGACCGTGGAGAACCGCACACCGTCGCTCGTCGCCAGGACTCCGGGGAGGTAGTCGGTCCCGTCGTAGCCGCCGACGACGTAGGCGACCGTTCCCCGTTCGTCGTGCACCGTGGCGACCGCCAGGTCCGATCGCGGGCGCGGGAGCTGCCCGCTCACCGAGCCGGCCACTGTCCCCGTCCCCGCGGGTCGGCCGCTCGGAAAGGATTGGATCGTTGCGACCGTGTCCGGTGTGCCGCCGCCGAGCACGTAGGTCGAAGCCCCGAGGGTCACCGCAGCTGCGTCGTGGACCGGATGGGGAAGCGTGCCGGCGGGGAGCACCGACCCCGTGATCGGGTCGACCGCGTCGACCGTCGCCACGGATGCCGACGAGGGGGCGAGCCCACCGAGCACGGTGAAGCCGCTGCCGCCGGCCACGACCGACTCGCGGGAGACGGCAGCCGGCAGTTGCCATGCGGCCAGGCCGGCCTCGATCGACCGCGGTCCGCGGTCGATCGAGGTTGTCTGGTGCCGGTGAGCCGGAGGAGCGCTCGACGTGGGCGTCGGGTTCCCGCCCGCCAACCAGGCGATCACGATCGCGACGATCACCAGGAGGAGCAGCGCCAGGACGGCCGCCCGCCGCTGCCGCACGCGGCGTGTCGGTCGCCTCCGATGGCGCGCCGGGCGTCCGTTTCCGGTCTGCTCGGCCACCGGTGCACGGTACACGCCGCGGTGTGACCGGACCGGTGACCGGGGCGGCGCGTCGGGAAATCCTTGAAGTGGGAGGGGGTGGTGCCTACCATGACCCGCAACCGCACGGCTCTCTCGGGGGCCGTGCACGGATGGCGGGTGGAACGGACAGGGATGGTCGATGACCTCGGGCGGCTGAAGCGAACGGTGCCCGATCGGTGACCGCACTCCGGGCAGCCGACGCGCCGTCCGTGCCGCCACGGGCCGGGGTACGGGACGTCCGCCGGGCCGAATGGCTCATCGCCAACTGTCCGGACGCCTATCTCGAGATCGACCGGCGGGGCACCGTGGTCGAGTGGAACACGAGCGCCGAGTCGCTCTTCGGGTGGGCCCGCGAGGAGGTGGTCGGGCGCTTCGCCTCCGACACGGTGCTGCCCGGTGGCTTCGCCCGTTCGGCCTTCGGCGTGCTCCTTGCCGGCATGGATGGCACGGCAACGGGAGCATCGGTCGGCCCGGAGGGCCCCTCTGGAGGGCTCTCGTTGGTGATCCGCCACCGAGGTGGCCACCGGCTCCGTACCGGAGGGCGGCTCTTCGCCGCCGGGGAGGGGCTCGATCGCACGGTGGCCGCCTTCCTCTGGGACCTGGCCGACCGGTCCCGCGCCGGCCACGGCTCCGAACTCGGTCGCGACGCGGTGACCGGTCTGTCCGACCGCTCCCGGTTCGGATCCCGACTGGCCGAAGCGGTGGCAGCGGGAGCCGGACTTCCCGGCAGCGTGGCCGTCGTCCTTCTCGACCTCGACCGGTTCAGGGCGGTCAACAACAGCCTGGGCCACGCCGTCGGCGACGCCGTCCTGAGCGCGGTGGCCCGCCGGCTCGAGATGGCGGGCGCCCAGGTCGACTGCCTTGCCCGGTCCGGGGGCGACGAGTTCCTCGCCCTGGTCCACGATGCGACCGGCCGGGCCGACCGCAAAGCCGCCGCGTTCGTCGACCGGATCCGCCTGGCACTCTCGAGGCCGTTCGCGCTGGAGGGGAGTGAGGTCTTCCTCAGCGGCTCGGTCGGCATCGCCCTCAACACCTTCGGGGTGGACGACCCCGAGGACCTCCTCGCCCATGCAGAAGCTGCGATGTACCAGGCCAAGCGACGCGCCGGCTTCGCGGTCGAGACGTTCGAGGACTCGCTCCGCATCGAGGGGCTCGATCGGGTGAACACCGAGCGGTCGCTCCACCGGGCCCTCGAACGCCGCGAGTTGCTGCTCCACTACCAACCCGTGGTCGAACTCGGGGGTGGCACCACGGTCGGCTTCGAGGCCCTCGTGCGCTGGCATCACCCGGAGCGGGGACTGATCGGACCGCAGCGGTTCATACCGGTCGCCGAGGAGAGCGGGCTGATCATCCCGATCGGGGCGTGGGTCCTCGAGCAGGCGTGCCACCAGCTCCGTCGGTGGCACCAGCTCGAGCCGACCGGGCCGGCAGGGTCGGTCGAGGTCAACCTCTCGGCCCGCCAGGTCGACGACCCGGAGATCGTCCGCACGGTCGAGCAGGTCCTCACCCGGACGGGCCTGTCCCCGGAGCACCTCACCCTCGAGATCACCGAGAGCGCCTTGATGAAGGACGCGGCCGCGGCACTGGTCGTGCTCCGCGCCCTCAAGGAGATCGGCGTGCTCCTGGCCATCGACGACTTCGGCACCGGGTACTCGTCGCTCAGCTATCTCCAGCGGTTTCCCCTGGACATCGTCAAGATCGACCGGACCTTCGTCGAGGTCCTGGGTAGCGGACCGGAGGGAGAGGAGATCGTCGCCGCGGTCATCTCGCTCGCCCACGCCCTGGGCCTCGACGTGGTGGCCGAGGGGGTCGAGACGGTGGAACAGCTCATCGTCCTGCGTGCGCTTCGGTGCGATCTCGCCCAGGGGTACCTGTTCTCACGTCCCCTGGCCGAGCACGAGCTCCGGGACGGGTTCGATCTCCGGCGGAGCGCCTGAGCCCCCACTCCGCGTATGGCAGCATGGATGCCCGCGATCCATGCGGGTCACGGAGCCACCCGGGGGGTGAGAATCGGTGCACACCAGCGGCAGGCAATCGGGCACGGTGCGTTCGACCGGGGAGGTCCGGCGCCGCCGCAAGGGCCTGCTGGCGCTCGTGGTCGCGGCGGCCACCGCGGCGGTGGTCTGGGCGGCGGTGGAGTCGTTCTTCGTCGATCGCTGGGAGCGTGAGGAACAGGCCAGGCACGCGGCACGGGAGGCGCAGGGCGCCTCCGACGGATCGGTGCAGGCGGCTCGAGCAGGTCGAAACGGACCCGCCGGCGGTGCCGAGCGCCTCGTCTAGAGTCGATCGGCAGTGGAACTCCTGGACCGGACCTACGGGCGTCTGACCGGGTACGACGATCTCTATTTCGAGATGCTCGACCGGGTGCATCAGCGGCTGTTGCCGAGGACGTACGTGGAGATCGGGGTCAACAACGGCCGTTCTCTGACCCTCGCCCTGCCCGGAACCGCGTGTGTGGGGATCGACCCCGAACCCGACCTCCGCTATCCGCCCCCTCCGGGCAGCCGGATCTTCGCCGAGACCAGCGACCACTTCTTCGAGCGCCACGACCTCGCCACCCTCTTCGGGGGGCTACCCGTCGACCTCGCGTTCATCGACGGGATGCATCTCTTCGAGTACGCGTTGCGGGACTTCATGAACCTCGAGCGCAGCGCGCATCCCGACGCCACCATCCTCATCCACGACTGCCTTCCGGTCGACGCGGTCTCCGCCGGTAGGGATCGCTCGCCATACCCGTGGAGCGGGGACGTCTGGCGATTGATCCTCCTGCTCCGTGAACAACGGCCCGATCTCGAGGTGTCGGTCGTGGACTGGCCGCCCACCGGGGTCGGCGTGGTGCGCGGCCTCGATCCGAACTCGACGCTCCTGGCCGATCGCTACGACGAGCTGGTCGAGCGCTATCTCGCCGTGCCCTACGAGCACCTCGACGACGGATCCATGCACGAGCAGCTGCATACGGTGCGCGGGGACTGGCCATCGGTTGCCGCGCTCCTCCCGGACCGCTCCTACCGCTCGGGAATCGTCCAACTGCTGAAGGTCCAGCGCACCGCGACCGCAGTGGTGCCGGCGCTCCGGAGAGCCTACGAGGAGCCGGAGCGGGTCCGTGCGCGGCGCCTCCGGTACTTCCGGCGGCGCGAGCGGTCGATGCGGAGGCGCAACCGGGCGCGTCTCCGCAAGCGGTTCCGGAGGAGGGCGCGGCGACGGCTCAAACGGTTCGTGAACCGGGTGGTGCCTCGAGGTCGTCCCTGAGCCCGACCCCGAAGGCATCTCGACCCGAGTAGCCATCATCTATCGTTCCTTTCCATGCCCACGTCGATCCCGATCGAACGACCTGTGAGAGTAGCGATGGTCGGTATCGGCAGGATCTTCGAGCTGACCTCACGGGCTTACACGAGCAGCCCGGATGCTGAGGTCGTTGCCCTCTGTGATCGCACCGCTGGCCGGCTCGATGACGGAGCAGGAAGTTTCCCCCACGCAGAGCGATTCTCCAGTCTCGACCAGCTCTTGAAGGCGGACCTGGAACTGGACATGGTCGAGATCGGCGTCCCGAGCCCGCTGCACTGCGAGGTCGCCTGCCAGGTGCTCGACGCCGGCCACCACGTCAACCTGCAAAAGCCCATGGCCAGCTCCCTCGCGGAGGCCGATCGGATGATCGCGGCCGCTCGGGGCTCTGGGGCCGTGCTGCGGGTGATGGAGCCCTACCTGTTCTTCGAGCCGCTCGAAGTCCTCAAGGAGATCGTTGAGTCCGGCGAGATCGGCGAAGTGGCCGGCTTCTCGATGAAGATGGTGGGAACCGGCAAGGGCGGCTGGGACGTGCCCCGGGCGACGATGGAATGGCAGTTCCGCCAAATGGAGGAGCAGGGGCTCGGAATCTTGGTCTTCGACGACGGGTGGCACAAGTTCTCGGTCGCGCGATGGCTGTTCGGTCCGGTCACCGATGTCATGGCGTGGGTAGGTCATGACGAGTTGGTACCGGGCGTCATCATCGACGCTCCCTCGACGATCATGTGGAACCACGCAAATGGGATCAGGGGCGTCTTCGATGTCACCCTCGCCCCGGACACCTACATGCGCTCGGACTACTACTCCAACGACGAGCGTTTCGAGGTGACCGGTACGAAGGGATGGGTGCGAGTCAACCACTGCACCTCCTATGGGCTCCAGCAGCCGGCCCTCGAGGTCTACAAGGACGGCGTCGTGCGCTCCTACCACGACCTCGACGATGACTGGGCCTCTGGGTTCGTTCGCCAGACAGAGCACTATCTGCGGTGGCTGCGAACGGGCATGGGTCCGCTGTACCTCGACGCCGACTGGTCTCGGGAGATCCTCGCCTTTCTTCTCGGGGCCATCGAGTCGTCGCGGCAGAACGCACCGGTTCGGCTCATCGCGCAGTGAAGCCGCCTCGACGACGGGAGCGGCGCGGCTTCGTCGTCCGGCACACAGATGAACTGGGGATTTACCCGAATTCCCGTTCGGTCACGGTTGATAACGCGCCCAGAGGCGTTCGGGGGCAGGGCGACCGAGCGGAAAATGGGATACTCGCGCAATGTCGGACCCCAAGGTCGTCACCATCAGAGTTCGGACTATCGCAACCGGCAGTGTGGTAGCGGTGCTGATTGTTGGCGCGTTCTTCCTCGGCCGGAGCACGGCGCAGCCCGATTGGGAATCCATTGCCGCAAAGGTCCGTGAGGTCCGTGATCGGGAGCGTTCCTACGAGGCTCCGACCTGAGGCGGTCCTTCGAGAAACGCTCACGGCGAGACAGGGGCGTTCAGGACCCTGCAAGTGTCCCCAAATAGTCGACGTTCGGGACTCTGGGGAACGCCCCGACGGGCCGATCGGAGGCGCCCTGGGTGCCCACCCATCGGGCGGTCGGGGGCACCCCTTGGCACGGCCATGATCGGCCCCCATACTGGGGTTGGGATGGACCGTGACATCATCACTCTTCAACGTTCGATCGACGCGCCCGAAGGGAAGCCGATCCGACCAGAGGCGCCCGCCAATCAGCGGTTGATGGGAGAGATTCTCCGAGATCCGTCAGCCTGGACGCCCGAGCTTGCCCAGATCACATCCGATGTCTTTGACGGGCTGTCCAACAACTGGGTTGACGAGCGCGGGGGGTACCGAACGGCACCTCTCATCGATGCTCTGGATCGCGGTCATCCCCCACGCGGAGGTCGATGTCTGGAGATAGGGAGTGGAACGGGCATTCTCACGCCCTACCTCCACGAACTCTGGAATGAACTCATCTGCGTGGATCTCTCCCTGGGCATGATGGCGCACCAGAAGCACGGATGCCAGGTGCTGGCCGATGCCAGCATCCTCCCGTTTCCGGATACGACGTTCGGTGTGATCGTCATCGGGGACGGACCTCTCTTCCCAGCCGAGACGGTGAGGCTCCTCGCCCAGGATGGAGCGTTGATCTGGTCGAATGCCCTGGGCTCCGGAGCCCCGTACTTCCAGAGGACCGCCGACCTCTGGGACGCTCTGACGAAGGAGTCGCCAGAATCCTCATGGTCGGCGGTCGAGAGCGAAGCTCTTTGGGGCAGTTGGGCGATCTTTCACAAACGGCCGAGCGAAGTCCCCTAGACCGGAATTCAGGTGCCGACCTGTGCCTGAGCCGATCCCCTGTACTTGCACTGTTGTGGAGCACTCATCACAGCGTGAAATGTGGTGCGCCGATGAAGTTACCCGGTACCCACAAGCCAGCGACGACTGGCTCTGGTGATTCCCTCCGACGGTGGGCTATCCCGAGCGACTACGACCCGGCGGGCACCTTCTTCGCCGCTGCCTTCTTCGCTGGCGCCTTCTTCGCTGGCGTCCGGTTCGCCGCCGCCTTCTTCGCTGGCGCCTTCTTCGCTGGCGCCTTCTTCGCTGGCGTCCGGTTCGCCGCCGCCTTCTTCGCTGGCGCCTTCTTCTTCGCCGTCCGCTTGGTGATCCGCCGAGTAGTAATGCGACCAGCATCGGCTGCCCGGTCGGCCTGCTGATTGATCGCCTTCACCACGTCACTGACCATTCGGCGCTGGCTCTTGACGACTCGCTCGGCAAAGTCGAACACGTCATCCACAATGCGTTCGATGTCGTGCGAGATGGGCGTGACTAAACGATCGGTACCCTTGTTGATGCCGCTGGACAGACTGCGACTCGCCTCGAGAATCTCACGCTGGGAGCGCTCGATGAGATGGTCGATCTGCTGCCGCATGTCCCTGGATTCGGCCATGAGCCACTCCCTCCGTGTCTGCCGGTCATTGACCCCTGCCTGATATGGTCAACGATTCACGCTCCGGCCGCAAGGGCTGAAAGTCCCATCTTGCGTTGGGGAGGGCGGGACCGGTAGCAGCACGGAGTGGCCTCTTCACCAAGATCTACGAATGCCGGAAGAACCCGACAGGGCGGATGGTCGGGATGTTGCCAGGTACCCGAGAACTGGCACCTCCATCGCACCCTTGGTGCCCCACTGATCCGGTGTTGTCGGGCCTGGTCTCCTAGTGTTGACCGTCATCCAAGGCGACGTAGAGCCAAGTCAGCGCTTCAAAGGAGGCGAGATGGAAGAAGAAGGCTGGTATGTGGATCCGTACGGGGTCCATGAAGCTCGTTGGATCTCCGCTGGGACGCCCACGGCGCTCGTTCGGGACGGCGATGTCGAAGCACAGGATCCTCCTCCAAGTACTACATACTTGGGGAAGCTCGCCGAGCTGCCGGAGACGGTCCCCAGTGACGGCGATGACTTGCTACGCGCCGACGATGCCGACGGCAAGGCATTCGATCCCGATCGCGAGGAAGAGGCTGCCTGGGATGGGTTCGGCGAGAGCAGTGGTGGAGATTGAGGTGAGCGCCTCTTCCGGCGTTCGGAGACAGGCCGCAACCAAGAGTGTTCCGCCAATGCTGACAGCTTGGCGGGGCAATCCGGAGCGTGATATCGGGCCAGTTGGACCTGGGGAAACGGCTAAAGTCCGAATCGATGACCATAACGCTGTCGAGACACCTCATGGTCTGCGACAAGGAGATGTGCGACGTTTCCCCACTGGTGTTGCCTGATCCGAGTTGGCCAGAGCGCACCATTCGCAACTGGTCAGAAGGTCAAGGGTGGCGGAACGACGACGAGGACCACGACTACTGCCCGTCGCATGCAAATGGCCGTCTCACCTTCAACGTACGAAATGAGATCGCGTAGGCCAGACCGGAAGTCCCGAAGAAGATTTAGCGCCTGGCAAGCGCCCGTCTGCCCGATATCGCCCTCTGCCGGTGGTCGGAGATATTTGGCGCACTGTCCCCGGCGGCTGTCAGTGTGGCTTGACACGCTTAGGATGTCAATCTAGATTGACACCTATGGACGTTCAGGAAAACGGCGAAAACGTCTTGGCCGACGATCCGGAAGTGGGGCTCCGGGCATCGTTGGCACTGCACAGGTTGGCCGAAAGGGTCGAAGCGAGTCATGTCGCCGCAGCCCGAGAAGCGGGCTGGTCCTGGCAGCAAATTGGTGACGCTCTCGGAGTAACTCGGCAGTCCGTGCACACAAAATATGGCAAGGAGTCCTGATGGCAACTGGGTCCGCAGAAGCACGCACCTATCACCCTTGGACCACGTACATGTGGGCCAGCGAGGAGGCCCGCCGACGAGGCGATCGGAGAGCGGGTACTGATCACCTGCTACTGGGCTTGCTTGAGGAACCGGAGATCGCAGCCGCGTTGGGAGTGAGTTTGTCGGAGGCTCGTGACAGTCTTGATTCGCTGGACCGAGAAGCGCTCGATGCTCTGGGAGTCGCGCAGGGCATCGACGCGCCCCCACTGCGAATGCATCCAGTTCCCAAGAGGCCAACTATCAAGGCCGTCGTGCAGGATCGCATTCGGATGACTCCGGCGGCGAAGCGAGTACTTCAGGATGCAGGAAAGCCCATGCGACGCGGCAAACACATCACTCCTCAACAAGTGCTTCTTCGGGTTCTTGGTCTGGAATCACCTGACCCCGCGGCGATCCTTCTGCGTGCACTGGGCGTGGATTCGGATGAGGTGCGAAGGAGACTAGAGCTAGCAGCGCCTCATGATTGACACTTCCTGAGCCGGTGTTGTCAGGGGTAACCGCCCGGTACCGGCAAATCGTTCGGGTTCGACACCTACACTGCGGTTTGTGGGGTCGGGCAGTGAATGGTTCGGTGAAGTCCTGGTTCGGGAAGCGCGGCGGCAGCTTGCCGACGAGAGCGTTCAGCGGCAGGTCCGGCTCTCCCCGGATACTCCCAACGACTACATCGAGGCCATCTGCGAGCTGTTCGACGACAGCGCTCTCGGAGACAGCCTAGACCTGGACAAGGGACCAGTATTCGGGGCCGAGTTGGACGAAACGCTGCGAAGGGTGCGCAGCATCGCTGCACCGATCGATGGACGCCGACCCTCGGAGGACGTAATCAACGACCCGCTCATGCCTGAGTTACGCCGTCTTGCTGGCTATGCGCTCCGGGCACTCGACGAACCGTCGCCCTCTAGTAGCGGACATCGGGAACCCTCAGGTAGAAGTGGTGAGGTCGGTGGCAGTCGCTCGCCGCGGGTTGACCCAAGGTGGGAACCACGGGGATTGAACCAGCAGCCGGAACGCCCTCCTCACCGTCCCGTGCCACGTGGTGCGCCCGTCGGGGGGCCAGGCACCGGGGCGAAGAAGGGTCCAACGCCCCTACCCCGTCCCCGTGCGTCCCAGCACACTTGATCTGTAACGACCGACGGACGGTGGCGGTCTGGTGTCGTGGGAATGCACGGCGACCTCCGTCCCGCCTGATTCGCATACTGAATGCCGACGACGAGAAGGAGATGCCTTGATGCTTGCCTACACCTATCCACTGGCCGATCTGCTCTGGACGATGCTGGAGATTCTTTTGCTGTTCATCTGGATCTGGCTCCTGATCGTCGTATTCTCGGACATCTTCCGGAGCGGCGACATGAAGGGCTGGGAGAAGGCACTTTGGGTGATCTTCGTGATCGTCCTGCCCTTCGTCGGCATTCTCGTGTACCTCATCGCCAGGGGCGACAAGATGCAGAAGCACGACACCCAGGACGCCCAGGACGCCCAGCAGGCGTTCGATGCCTACGTGCGCCAGGTCGCTGGAACCGGGTCGGCCGACGAGCTGGCCAAGCTGGCCGACCTCCGCGACAAGGGTCTCCTGACCGACACGGAGTTCGAGTCCCAGAAGGCGAAGATCATTGCCCGATGAGATCGTTCGCATCCTGTAACGGGACCATGTCCAGCCGGCTGACGGTCGTGGTGCCCGCCGACAGCCGACGCGGGACCGTCGGCCGGCTGCGCGCCGAGGTGGACGCCCTCGATCAGGCGATGTCCTCGGCCGTGCTTCGGACGCCGACCCCGCTTCTCGATCCGGTCATCCGGCGGCTTTCCCGTGCCTCCGACTACAAGGTCCTCTGGCTCGCCACGTCGGCGACCGTCGCGGTGTTCGACGGTCGGCGCGGCCGGCAGGCGGCCGTCCGGTGCCTGGCCGCGATCGGCGCGACCTCGATCCTCGTCGACCTGGTGGGAAAGTTCGCCTTCCCGCGCGAGAGGCCTGACGCCGCCCCGGTGCCTCCCGACCGGACGGCCCGCCGGCCCACGTCGAGCTCGTTCCCCTCTGGGCACGCGGCCACCGCGTCCGCTTTCGCCACCGCCTTCCGGCAGGAGTACCCCCTCCTCGGTCTGCCGGTCAGCGCTCTGGCGGCGGTCGTCAGCTACGGGCGCGTGCACACCGGGGTCCACTACCCGAGCGACGTCATCGCTGGGGCGTTGGTCGGCTCCGGTGTGGCATCGCTGACCGGTCCGCTCGTCGACCGCGCCGGTCGCCCCGGTTGGCGCGGCCCTCGCTGATCCGACAGGGGGCCAGAAGGCCTGCCGTCAGGCGACGGGAAGAAGTCCAACCTGTCTGCCTCGACAATGGTGCATGACAGTCGGTGGCAGGAGACTGACGAGAGCACGACTGGTGCCTGAGCGAGAGCCTGCTGCTGATCCCATGTCGAGCCACCGTCGAGTATCCGCAGGACTCGTGACTGTCCGGAGCCGTCAAAGCCGACAGCTTCGCAGAGCAGTGTCGGACTGCTCAGAGCTCGGTTGAGCACCCCTAGTGCATGATGGGATCGCACGATCGGACCGCAGGTCCGGGCGAAGACCCTTGGACGCTCAGGGTGCCCCACTCGTGCCGGGTTCATGGGCAGTTAGCCCGAGGGCGAGCAGATCTCCGCATAACGCGGACCTCCTACCGTTGATTGGTTCCAGCGAGCCTCAAATGGGTCTTCCTGGAGCCGACGAGCGGCCGCCTCACAGATCAGCCGACCAACGTCCTGGTTGGAGGGATCGGTCCATCTCAAACGGCAGGAGACCCGGAGATTCTCGTATGACCACTCAGCTACCGCCCTCCATGTGAATCCTTCCTCTGATCGGTGTGGCCGGATCCCAATAGATGATCCACTCGCTATGCGAGTGTCAGCTGTTGTTGGTTGAGCCAGGATTTGACGAACTCGACCGGCGTGAGCCAGCCGTGTGCGCTGTGGGGCCTGTTGATGTTGTAGTCGATTCTCCAGTCCTCGAGCAGGACCCGGGCTTCAAGCAGGGATTCGAAGATCTGACCGTTGAGGTACTCGTCGCGTAGACGGCCGTTGAACGATTCGATCCAGGCGTTCTGCCACGGTGACCCCGGATCGATGAAGGCGGTGCCGGTGTGGTTGAACCGACACCAGTCGGAAACGGCGTAGGCGATGAATTCGGGGCCGTGATCGAAGCGCACGTAGACCGGAGCTCCTCGGTCTTGGGCCAGGCGATCGAGACAACGCACGACCCCGTCGGCATCGATGGACCGTTCGACGTCGATGGCCAGGCACTCCCGGGTGTACTCGTCGATCACGTTCAAGAGCTTCAACGTCCGTCCGTCGGCGGTCTGGTCGAACTGGAAATCGAGGGCCCAGACCACGTTGGGCCGGATGGGTGAGAAGGCACCGACTGCCAACCCGATGCCCCGCAAGGGCTTCTTCCGCTTCCGATAGGGCACACGCAGGCCTTCTGCCCGCCACAGGCGGTGGACCCGCTTGTTGTTGACCACCCACCCGGCCGACCGAGCGGCGGTGGCGGCCCGGCGCCAGCCCCACCGGGGACGGCGCCGGGAGAAGTCCCGCAGGAATGCCCGCAGCGCTAGCTCCTCGTCGCCAGGTGCGGGAGGAGGCAACCGCTGGGTGGACCGGGGCTGGTCGGTGACCCGACAGGCCCGTCGTTCGGACACCCCGAACTGCTCTCGTACAGCCTTCACGGCCTTCCGTCGGCTGTCCGGGGTCAGAATTTTCCCTCGGCGAGGTACTTCAACATGTCGATGTCCAACGCCTGGTCGGCCACGATCCGCTTCAGGCGCTGGTTCTCCTTCTCCAGCTCCTTCAGTCGCTTGGCGTCGTCGGCCTTCATGCCGCCGTACTGGTTCTTCCACCGATGCCACGTGGACTCGGTGATCTCGAGGTGGCGGCTCACCTCCTCGATGGTCTGGCCCTGGTTGAGGAGCTTGTCGCCCTCAGCCAGCTTCCTGATGATCTGCTCGGGCGAATGCCGGCGGTTCTTCATGCGTGCAGTCCTCCTTGCTCCATTTTGGAGCATCGGACTCGCACAGTGGGTGGCTCATCTCACGGGGACCCGACCAGGTGGAATCGGATTTGACGGGCCTGATCGTCAGACATCCGGTCACGAGCTTCCTGGGTGAAGAGGGTCCGTTCGCTGTCATCCCACCAGACTTCCGCCCAAGGAAACGCAGCACGAGCGGTAGAAAGTTGCCGTGCACGCAGGACTGCCATCTGCTGATCCTGCGAGGCCATGGCCTCGGGCGTTCGCTGCCCCCGGAAATGCTCGATGAGGTCGAGGATCTGCTGCGTCCAGAACCCGGGGTCGTATTCACCTTGGCGGGTTGAGACATGCACCGGAAGGTCAGTTGCGCGCCAGTTTCCGGTTGATCGGGTTGCCCCAGTCGTGCCGGTCGGAGGCAGCGTTGGTGCGCCACCCTCCCCGTTGGTCAGGGGCACGCTTCGACGAATGAACGAACGCACAAAGTGCTGGGACGACCGCGGCACCCCTTCAATCGTGCTCATCGAAGTTGACGATGCACCGTTGGGTTGGTTCTGTGAAGATATCAGGGCATCGGCGGGCATCACAACGGCGGATTCACGACTGTTGCCTCTTTTGTGGGCCAAATGATCGGTGCTCAACCAAGGAGGAACCCGATATGACCCGCATCAGGAATCTCTCACGCCACACACGTGTGGTGTTTGCCATCACCCTCGCCGCGCTGGTTGGTGCAGGTGTTGTTGCAGGCCCGGTCGCCGCCACAGTCACCGGTGGAATCACGGTGTACGAGACCAAGACGGTGGTCCACGGTACCTTCACACTGGGCAAGGTGACGATCGAGGCGAAGAAGGTCGTGCCGGCTGGCCAGTACCTCGTGAATGCCACGATCGAGGTCAACACCGAATCCCCGAACACTGTGATCTGCAGCTTGGGTACTTCGGCGACAACTCTGGCGAGCCTCGAAATGATCAACCACAACACGTCGGGTGTTACGTCATCTACAAATCCGGCAACGATGTCGGAGAACCACGTGGTGACGATAGCAACCGGGCAAACTCTCTATCTCAACTGCGCTGACACGCAAACAACGGCAACCGATGGAGTCAGTTGGGTGTTCATGGACGCAACGCCAGTGAACTCCCTCCACTAGGGCACCTGACTGACGAAGCTTGTGACCACCTGATGCTGGTCGATCGGATCTGCTTGTTGACAGAGTCCGGTCGACCGGCATGGTCACTGGGCTCCTGGCGAATCAGTGGGAGCGAATCTGGGATGCCCCAACGTGCTCGTTCATGGGCAGTTAGCCCGAGGGCGAGCAGATCTGCGCATCCCAGAGCAGAGAACGCGGACCCCACCGGCGATGCGAGACACCTACTCTTTGGTGCTCACCGACTACTCAGGTGAGCGTGGACCCTGCGGGTGGATGGTTTCTCCTCGAGCCAGCATCTCCACAAACTGGTCGATTCGCTTAGCTCGGGCCTCCGACGTCTTGGCGCTTCCGATTCGGTGGAGGATGGAGTACCTGTTCGCACTTGAGAGCTTCTGAAACATTGCACGAGCGCTGGGGTTGGCTCTAAGGGCATTCGTCAGGTCCTCTGGAACGTCTGCGCTCGCTTGCCCGGCGTAGGCGGCTGTCCAACGCCCATCGGCCTTCGCCTGTCGAACCTCGTGTTCCCCTGATCGATGCATTCGGCCCGATGCGCTCAACCTCACGGCGATGGCGACGTTCCGCTGAGACCAGGTGCTCTGGGCATTTCGAGGTGTGAATCGTCTCCGGAAGGTCGTGTTGTCACGACGCCCGAGCTGCCCATCGATCCAGCCAAAGCAGATGGCCTCTTCGAGTGCCTCGTCATAGGAGAGGGTTGTCGGATGCGTCATGCCCTTCTTGGCCAGGACGAGCCACACCCCTTGTGACTTGGAGTGGTGGCTACTCAACCAGCGACGCCATTCGGACCCATCAGCGACCAACAACTCTGGAAGATCCACAGCCTCAAGGTATCCAACCTTGGTCAAGAGCCAGTGATGGCAGACGCTGCGGCTGATCCGCGGGCGGCGTCGGCGAGCGTGCGTGCTGCGTCGGGACGGCGGGATTTGAACCCGCGACCTCCTGCTCCCAAAGCAGGCGCGCTGCCAAGCTGCGCTACGTCCCGTGGTACTCCGCCCCGAGCGTAGGCCATCCGGCTGCGCTCATCGGCTCGTGCCGCCCCGCCCACACCGGTCGGGCGCCCCGGTCGCTCGCCGCAACGGTGGACACGACTCCGACCTCCAGGTACCTTCAGCCGACCGCCGACATCGAGGCCCCGGGCGCGTCGTCACAGAGCCCGACCATCGTGAGGAACAGCTGCATGGGTCCCATCGCCACGTTCGAAGATGCCCGGGCGGCCGTCTCGGCCGGGTCCAGTCCCGAGGAGGCGGCCCGCGGTCTGGTGGCCGCCATGACGCCCGAGGAGCGATTGTGGTGCCTCGACGGTGATGCGCCTGCCTGGGCGGGCGCCACCTTCCTGGTCGGTGAGGACGGGTACCACCGGGCACCGTTTCGGGCTGCGGCGGTCGCACGCGTCGGCCTGCCCGGCATCTCCTTCGCAGACGGGCCGCGAGGCGCGGTCGTCGGGAACGGGACCTGCTTCCCGGTGTCCATGGCCCGGGGCGCGACCTGGGACCCGGAGCTCGAGGCGCGGATCGGCGAGGCGATCGGCCGGGAGCTCCGGGCGATCGGCGCGACCCTGACCGGAGCCGTGTGCGTGAACGTGCTGCGGCACCCTGCCTGGGGGCGGGCCCAGGAGACCTACGGAGAGGATCCGTTCCACGTCGGGGAGCTAGGTGCCGCCCTGACCCGTGGACTGCAGCGTCACGTCATGGCCTGCGTGAAGCACCTCGCCTGCAACTCGATGGAGAACGCCCGGTTCAGAGTCGACATCGACGTCGAGGAGGTCGCGCTCCACGAGGTCTACCTTCCGCACTTCCGCCGGATCGTCGACGAAGGCGTCGCCTCGGTCATGAGCGCCTACAACTCGGTCAACGGGGCATGGTGCGGGGAGAACCGCGAGCTGCTCACCGATGTGCTGCGGGACGAATGGGGCTTCGACGGCTTCGTGATCAGCGACTGGGTCCTCGGCGTGCACGATGCCCCAGGGTCGCTCGGTGCCGGACTCGACATCGAGATGCCGTGGCGGATGGTCCGCGCCCAGCACCTCCCCGCAGCGCTCGAAGACGGGTCCGGCTCCTGGGCCGACGTGGATGCGGCGGTGCAGCGGATCGTGTCCACGCTGCTCCGGTTCGACCAGGTGCTCGCGGCCCCGGCCCCACCCATCGAGATCGTCGGGTGCGACGACCACCGGGCCCTGGCACGAGAGGTCGCGTCGAAGTCGGTGGTGCTCCTCCGCAATGAGCCGGTCGAGGGGGGGCCGGTTCTTCCGCTCCGGACGGAGGGCCTGCGACTCGCGGTCGTGGGTCGGATCGCCGACACGGTGAACCTGGGTGACGCCGGCTCCAGCGATGTCTGGAGCCTCGGCTGCAGGACGGTGCTCGACGGATGCCGGGCCGCGATCGAGGACGTCGTCTACGACGACGGGGCCGACCTCGACAGGGCCGCAGCGCTGACCGCGTCGGCTCACGCCGCGCTCGTGGTCGTCGGGTACACCTACCTCGACGAGGGTGAGTACCTCGGGGAGATGGACGGGTCCATGGTCGAGCGCTTCCCGGCCGTCGACGAGCCGGCCGTCGTGGAGCTGTTCGAGGCGTCGCTCGACGGCCTGCCGCCCACCACCAAACCCGACCGGATCGCCTCCCGGCCTCACGGCGGCATGGGTCTCGGCGGCGACCGTGGGTCGCTCCGACTGGCCGAGGCCGACGTGCAGCTGATCCGGGCGGTCGCCGGAGCCAATCCCCGGACTGTCGTCGCGATCCAGGCGGGCAGCGCCGTCGTGGTGTCCGAGTGGATCGACCACGTCCCGGCGGTCGTCCACGCCTGGTATGGCGGGTGCGAGGCGGGAACAGGGTTGGCCGACGTGCTCTTCGGAGTGGTCAACCCATCGGCGCGGCTCCCTTTCAGCGTACCGACCCACGAAGCCCATCTTCCCCCTTTCGATCGTGACGCGACGACGTTCACCTACGACCGGTGGCACGGCTGGTGGCATCTGCGCCGCCTCGGACACCGACCGGCCTTTCCGTTCGGCTTCGGGCTCTCCTATACCGAGTTCGCGCTCGACGATGTCGAGGTGACCACGGACCCGACGGGCATCGTGGTGCGCGGTGCCCTCGACAACACCGGGGACCGTGACGGAGCCGATGTGGTCCAGGTCTACGGCGAGCCCCCCGGAGCGGACCGTCCGGCGAGGCTGGTGGGCTTCGCACGAATCGAGGTCCCGGGCGGGGGGCGCACCAGCTTCACGCTGAGCGTTCCCCTCGAGCGGTTGACGACACGCGACGCGGTCGGGCAGTGCTGGCGTCCGGCGGAGGGCCGTCACCGGGTGACCGTCGCACGCCACGCGGCGGATCCCGGCGCCCGACTCTTCGACGTCGATCTCTGATGCGCGACGGGTGAAGCCCTAGGGCGCGTCGTCCATCGTGACCAGCACCTTCCCGCAGTCCTTCGACCCGACGAGAAGGGAAACCGCGTCCTCGAACCCGGTGAGCGGGAACCGGTGGGTGAGGAGGGACGAGAGGTCGCGCCGGGCGAGCAGGTCGATTGCATCGGCAAACCGGGTGGGGTACTCCATCGACCCCCGGATGGTGAACTGCTTCATGAGGACCATCAGGTAGTTGGTCGGCACCGGCTCGTAGTGGAGCGCCACCACCGACAGCCGTCCGCCCACGGGACCGTGGTCGAGCACCTCCCCGATGACCCGGGCCGATCCCGAGGCTTCGATGAACGCCGACGTGGCAGGCGTCGGCCCGAACAGGAAGGGCGCGGTGCCGTGCAGCGCGGCCAGCTCCTCCCAGACGTCGGTCGTCAGGGGATCGAGGGCGGCCTGCGCGCCGATCCCCGACGCCAGTGCACGGCGGGTGGCGCTGGGATCGATGGCGACGACCCGGTCGTGGCCGCGGTCGACCAGTGTGGCGACCGCGGCCAGGCCGATCGGGCCGCACCCGAACACGGCGACGCCCTCACCCGCCCGGACCGCGACCTGATCGGCGGCGTGCATGCCGACGGCGAGCGGTTCGGCGAACGCGGCAACGTCGAGCGGCAGGGCGTCGGGAACCTGGTGGAGTCTGCCGCGATCGGCGTCGGTGACAAGGAGCCGTGGGGTGAGTCCACCCTCTGGGGCACCGTTCCCGATGCGGCCGAGCTGGTCGGTCCCCGGCTGGACCACGACCCGATCACCCACCTGCACGCTCGTGACCTCGGCACCGATCTCGTCCACGATGCCGGCGATCTCGTGACCGAGGGACATCGGGGCGTTCCCGGGCCCGGCCAGGCCGCCCATCTCGATGTACGACAGGTCGCTTCCGCAGATGCCGCACGCCGCCACCCGGACGACGGCGTCCCCGGGGCCGGGTTCCGGGGCGGAGACCTCGTCGACCCGGACGTCGCCCGCCCCGTGGACCCGCACCTGCAACATTCGCGGCCTCCTCAGCCGGCGTCTGGCTCGAACAGGAAGCCCATGGCCTCGCGCATGGTGGCGTCCACCAGTTCGATCCGGACCCCGAGCCGGTTGCGCTGGTAGACGAACGACACGGGCGCCTGGTCGCCGCTCCTTCCGCACAGCTGGAGGGGGCAGCCGACGGCGGCCAGACCGTCGCCGTCGGCGGCCAGGTCGTCGCTCCAGTAGCCGAGGTGGTGGAGGTTGGAGTGCTCGTTGCAGGTCCAGATCGATCCCGGTACCTCCTCGATCAGCTCCAGGTGGGGCGCCTCGACCGAGTAGCACATCGTGGTGGGCAGCTCGAGGTCCGTGCCGCTACCGTCCCGGTACTCGACGGCGTCGAGATGGAGCACCGGTCCCCAGGTGACGCCGAGCTGCTCGCTGAAGGTTCTGCGGGCAGCGCGGACGTCTGGAACGACGATGCCCACGTGGTAGTGCGTCGACAGCGGGCCGGCACTCACGGCAGGAGATAGCCGCCGTCGGCGACCAGGACGTGGCCGGTCATGTACGAGGCGGCCGAGCTGGAGAGGAACAGGACGGCCCCGGCGATCTCCTCCGGTGTGCCGAGCCGGCCCATCGGGATGTGGGCCAGCTCGCCCTGGAGCAGTTCGGGGAAGGCGGCCATCGGTGCGGTCATCGGCGAGTCGATCACCCCGGGGGCGACGGCGTTCACCCGGATGCCGAGCCCGACCCACTGGCGGGCGAGGTTGTGGGTCAGGGTGACGAGTCCCGCCTTGGCCGACCCGTAGCCGGGCACGATCGGAACGGAGCGGAACGCCGCCATCGACGCCATGCCGACCACGCTCGCCCCCCCGGTCAACGGGCTGGCCGCCAGTCGGTCCCGGCAACCCATGGTCAGGCGCATCGGGCCGGCCAGATTGAGGGCCAGGGCCGCGGCGAAGGTGTCGGGCTCCCACTCGTCCCGACCCCCGGGGAAGTTGGCGCCGGCGTTGTTGACCAGGACGTCGAGAGGTCCGAGCGTTCCGACCAGCTCGTCGACCGACGCCGGGTCGGTCATCTCGAGGGGGTGATAGGCGAAGCGGTCGAGATCGGTGCCGTACTCGCTCTTCGAGCTCGCCCTGCCGGTCACGGTCACCGACGCCCCGGCGTCGGCGAACGCGGTGGCGACGGCGTGGCCGATCCCGCTGGTCCCCCCGGTGACGAGCACCGCTGTCCCACCGAAGGCGAAGTGCGCCGCGTTGCTCATGGCCCCTCCAGACGGTCGATCGAACGGGTGAGCCACGCACGTTCCCAGAAATTCTCGCTCGAGTCGAGCAACACCCGCGACGCCTCTGACGCCGCGGCTCGGGCCCCGGCATCGGCCGGATCGGCGGCGAGGACCAGATCGGTCAGGTGCAGGGCGGCGACCGGCTCGCCTGCGACGAGACGCGACCCGCGCGGCAGCTACCAGCGCGTCGGATCCGGCAGCAGCAACGACATCTGCGGCCACGGCCGACGCCGGCACGCCGAACAGCTCGGTCGTCGACCGGTGGTGGAACCACCCGGCGTAGTTCTCCCAGATCGCCCGCACGTTCCAGGGCGTCTTGCCGTAGCCCTCACCCAGGTCGAAGTGCTCCGGCGTGCGGATCTCGCGCATCAGGGTGTGGACGTCGGTACCCGAGTTCATCCCGTCCACCGTCCGGTCGTGCACCCACCGCATGGCCTCCTGCATCGCGGTGACCTCGGCGGCGATGCGGCCGGCTCCCTCGATCGGGTCGAAATGGCCGGTGAGCAACCGGTCGGGCGCGAGCTCGAGGATCACGTCGAGCGAGTCGATGTAGACGAGCGCGTCACGGTAGCGGTCACCGCGCATCGTGACCAGGTTCGGAACGTGACCGAAGAGGGGCCCGAACAGGTTGCCGGTGAGCGCGGTCCGCGAGTCGGGGAGCCAGATCACGAGGGAGTCCGTGGTCTCACCCCCGGGCGTCGAGAGGAGGACCAGCTCGCGACCGCCGACCGTCCGTTCGAGCCGGTCGGCGAACGTCACGGTCGGCTCCGGCCGGGCCTGGGCGGTCGCGCCGGCACCGAGCCCCTCGGCATGTTCCATCGCCGCCATGATCGCCCGGATCCAGGCGAATGCGGCGTTGCGCGAGCGGAAGTCGGCCAGGCGTTCGTTGTCGGCCCGCCAGGAGTCGAAGTTCAGCTGGGCGACGAGCTCGGTCCCCTCCTCCCGGAGGCTGTCCGTCCCTCCGACGTGGTCGTAGTGGCCCTGGGTGAAGACGATCGATCGCGTCGGTGCCGGGTGGACGGCGTCGAATGCCCGGCGGTGGAGGGGTCCCTCGAACCCCATGCCGGTGTTGACGACGATGCGGTCCTGGTCGGTGGCCAGGAGATAGCTGTTCGACAGCCCCGCCGACACCCAGATGCCGTCCCCGACGGGAGCGGCAGGGCCCCCGGTGGCCGGAGCGATGGCGTCGGCCCCCGGCCGCTCTCTGTGCATTCCCGGCATCGTCAGTGCACCTCTCTCGTGATCTGGGGGAAGGCGTCGAAGTAGAACGCGAAGCGTTCGTACAGCGCGTCGGGATCGAGCCGGAAATCCCGCCGCAGGTCATAGACGATCCGACCCTCCTTGCCCCTCGGGTTGCCGGCGAGGTACCCCGACAGGTCCGAGCGGCAGCGGTCGGTGACCTCCAGGCCCGCCGTCTCCAGGATGGACGACGCCATTCGGAGATCGTCGGCCATGAACTCACCGAATTCCACGTCGACCCGGCGGACGGCGGGGATCAGGTGGATGTCCCTCACCGCGGCGCGGAGCAGCCGCTCGACCCGGTCGACCCAGTAGGCGGCCAGCTCGTCCGCCTCGATGGCCACCCGGCGCAGGCGGTCCCCGTAGGCGAGCATGGTGACCGCCGACTGCAGCACCGCAACCGGGTCGCGCAGGGTCAGGGCGATCGTCGCGTCCGGGAAGGTCTCGAGGAGCGGGCCGAGCTGCTCGAGGTGCTGGGGGGTCTTGAGCACCCAACGGGTCGGGCCGCGCAGATGGGAGAGCACCTGGAGCTCCCGTCGGAGGAAGGCGTAGTGGGCCCGCTGGTCGAGGCCGAGGTAGCGGTCACGCCACGACGGCACCCGGGCGTGCCACTCGAGGACGTAGGAACACAGATCGAGGTCCACCAGCTCGCACTCCTCCTCGATGCTCCACGGCGGCCGGTCGTGCATGAGGGCGGTCAACGGTGCGACTCGCCTCGACGTCTCCCAGGTGGCCAGGCAACGAAGGTACCGGGGGTCCACGCCGTCAGGGCCGGGCCCGTCCCCGCGCACCGGGGTCGGCTCGGCCGCCTCCCACCACGGCAGCGCCCGGAAGCGGGAGTCGGCGGCCAGCAGGTTGACCAGGTGGGTGGTCCCCGATCTCGGTAGTCCGACCACGATGACCGGCGGCTCGAGCTCGACCGCCAGCGCCTCGGGGTGGCGGGTCAGGTAGTCCTCGTAGCGCAGCCGGGAGGCGAGCAGGCCGACCAGGCGGTCGCGTACGATGAGGCGACCGAGGCCGGAGAGCCCCGTGTCGGCCTCCACGGCCTCCACTTGTGCCGCGAGGCGGTCGAGCAGCGTGGGGTCCCCGAAGTCGGACAGGCCGGTGCGGGTGGTCGCTTCGTGGACCAGGCCGTCCACGCGGAGATCCACCGAGATGGTCAGCGAGTGCTCGTACAGGGAGCGCTCGGATCCCTCACGACGGGGCTCCCGCAGGTCCTCGATCCGGACCTCGTTCACCGACCGCCCTTCCGTCGCACGGGCGAGCCGGTCATTCCGTCCGGGAATCTATCGGAAATCCGGAGGCCGCGGTCGTCCTGGCACCGGCGGTGGCGGTCGTCCGGGTTCCCGTCCCCGACCCGGGGTCGGGATAGCGTCACGGCGATGCCCACCGTGCGTGTCGCCGTCTTCGACCTGGGCAGCAGCTCGTTCCACCTCATGGTGGTCGACGCCTCCCGCGACGGGCGTCTCGCGCCGGTGCTCCGCCGGCGGTCCTTCCTGCATCTCGGAACCGAGGTGGCCCGGACCGGTGCGGTTCCCGCAGACCGCGCGGCGCTGGCCGTGCGCACCATCCGCCGCCTGCATGCGGCCGCCGAGGCTGCGGGGGCAGACGTGGTGGTCGCGCTGGCCACGGCCGCCCTGCGGGAGGCGGCCAACGGCACCCGGCTGCTCGTCCGGATGGAACGCATCCTCGGAAGCTCGATCACCCTGCTGACCGGGGAGGAGGAGGCCCGGTTGTGCTTTCTCGGCCAGCGGGCCGGGGTCTGGGTCGGTCACGAACGCGTGTTGGGGCTGGACCTCGGCGGCGGGAGTCTGGAGGCCGGGGTCGGCACGATCCACCGGGTCGAGGCGGTGGCGAGCGTTCCCCTGGGGACGGCCCGGATCCGCGGGGAGCTGGGCACCGGCGACCTGCTCGGGGTGGAGGACCGTCGCGAGATCCGCGAGATGGTCACGTCGCGGACGGGTCCGGTGCGCACGATGCTCGCCGATCGGCCGGGGGCCAGGGGGCGGGTCATCGCGAGCGGGGGGACGGTGCGGGCCCTCGCTCGGCTCGCCATGGGCCTCCACCGCCCTGCAACCTGGAACGGCTCCTCGGCGACCCCGAGCGTCAATCAGGTCGAGTTGCCGGCCGGGCAGATCCACCAGCTCGCCGAGCGCCTGGCCACCTTGGACCTCGGTGCCAGGATGGCCCTTCCCGGCATCCAGGCACGGCGGGCTCCGCTGCTCCCGATCGGTGCCGAGGTCCTCTCGACCCTGGTCCGGGAGCTCGACCTCCGTGGGCTGGTGGTCAGTGAGTGGGGACTGCGTGAAGGTGCGGTCATCGACAGCCTGTCGCTCCCGGCCGACACCGAGTAGGGATGCCCGTCCCCGGGGCACGGACGGCCGCAGCGCGGCCGTGCAGCAGGCTCAGCTCTTCTTGCCGAGGATCCTGTTCATCCCGGTGCCGCACACCGGACACTTCCCCTTGGCCGAACGGCGGCCGTTGGCCATCTCGACCTCTTCGCCGTCGAACTCTCGTTTTTCGCGGCACTTCACGCAGTAGCCCTCGTACGACGCCATGGCTCCTCCTCATGCTCAGCATGACGCTCATCCGAGCGCCGATGTTTCCGAAGGTATCGGGGCCTCCCCGGCAAAAGGGGGATAGGAGGCCCTAGTGCTAACTCCAGCAAGCAGGCGGGCCGGGCGCGGGCGCCCGGAGGCACGCCTGCGTGGGTCTCGCCGGCAGCGGTGGGCGGAAGGGGCGCCACGCCTGGCGGACCGGAGACGTGGGCGGTCAGTCGGTGGGTTCGCCGAAGGAGTCGGGCAGCTCAGCAGGGGTGATCTCGCTCATCATGCGCTCGACCTCCTCGGGCGTCAGCGGAGGGCTGAAGAAGTGCCCCTGCGCGGTGGTACAGCCCCGCTGGAGCAGCACCCGGCTCTGGAGCGAGGTCTCCACCCCTTCGGCGACCGTGGCGAGTCCGAGCCGGTCCGCCATCGAGATGATGGCCGACACCAGGCTGTTGTCGTCGGCGTCCGGGCCGAGCACCTGGACGAACGACTGGTCGATCTTGAGGGTGCTCACCGGGAAGGTCCCGATGCGGTTGAGCGACGAGTTCCCGGATCCGAAGTCGTCGATGGTGAAGCGCACCCCGAGGCGGCGCAGCCGGTCGATGTTCTCGCGTGCGGGACCGGTCGTGTCGAGCACGACCCGCTGGGTGATCTCGAGCTCGAGCAGGGTCGGGTCGATGCCGGTCTCCTCGAGCGTCCGGTTGATGCTCTGGGAGAGATCGGGGCTGGCCAGATCGCGGGAGGCCAGGTTGACCGACAGGCGGAGCGGTTCGAGGCCGAGGTCGAGCCAGGTCCGGAGCTGGCGGCAGGCCTGCCAGAGGACCCAGCTGTCGATCGCGACGATGAGGTCGCTCTTCTCGGCGAGCGCGATGAAGTAGGAGGGCTCGAGGATGCCGAGCGACGGATGGTCCCAGCGGACGAGTGCCTCGACCCCCACCACCTGCGCCGTCCGCAGGTCGATGTAGGGCTGGTAGAGGAGGAAGAACTCGTCTCTGTCCAGGGCTTTGATCAGATCGACGTAGAGCTCGCGGTCGTCGAGGGCGCGCCGTCCCGGATTGGTCGGGTCCGGCGAGAAGTGGAACATCTCGAAGGCGTCCCGTCCGAGGTCCTTCGCCCGGTACATCGCCTCGTCGGCGCGGTTGAGAAGATCGTCGTAGCTGTCCCCGTGCTCGGGGGCGATGGCGATCCCGATCGAGGCGGACGTCATGACCTCTTCGCCGAACACCACGAACGGGGTGTGGATCGCCTCGAGCGTGCGCTCGGCGAGAAGGTTGATCGAGAGCTGGTCGGCGAGCCCGGGAAGGAGGATGGCGAACTCGTCGCCACCGACCCTGGCGACCGTGTCCTGGCTGCGGACGGTCTCGAGGAGACGCTCGGCCACCTGCTGGATGAGCTCGTCACCGGTGGCATGGCCGAAGGTGTCGTTGACCCTCTTGAAATTGTCCAGGTCGACGAAGAACATGCAGACCGGCTCGCCCACCCGACGGGACCGGACCAGCTCCTGTTCGACCCGGTCCTCGAACAGTCTCCGGTTGGGCAGGCCGGTGAGCGCGTCGTGCCAGGCCATGTGCGACACCTTCTCCAGCAGCTCGAGGTTCTGGAGGGCGGTCGCAGCCTGGTCGGCGAGCCCGAGGAGGCGCTCGTGCAGGTCCGGATCGTGAATGGTCGCCGCCGGGGTCTGGGCGTCGAAGTTGGCGGCGATGACCCCGACGAAGGCCCCCGTCGCGAAGAGCGGTGCGACCACCGACGCCGGTGTGGCCGACCGTTCCATCAGGGTGCGCAGCCAGGGATCGTCGATGTCGGCGTCGAGGACCATGACCTGGTGCTCCTGCATCATCCGGGTGACCGCCGGCGTGTCCGCCCGCACGGTCACCAGACCCTCGGCCTCGGCGTCGGCCGGGTCCGGCGGTCCGGTCCGGCCCGGCGGGGTGGGGGTCTGCCCGGGCTCGTAGGGGACGATGGGGCCGGTGTAGGCGTCGCCGGACTCGAGCCCGCCGGTGCGGGACGCAGGCGAAAGGATGCCCCGGTCACGGTCCCAGAGGTAGATGGTCGCCTGGTCGCACCCGGTCAGCGCCGGGACCGCGTCGGCCAGCCGTTGCACCGCGTCGGTGAGGGTGGTCAGCTTGGAGAGCTCCTCGGAGAAGGACAACAGGGTCCTCGCAGTGGCGTTGCTGCGCCGGGCATCGCTCAGGACGAGCCACTCGTCGAGGAATTTGGCCGCCTGACCGGCGAAATGCCGGAGGATCCGGAGGTCCTCCTCGGCGGGAGGGGCATCCGGGGACGCGAACGCTGCGAGACGTCCGTATCGTCGTCTCTTCGATGCGATGTCGACGACCAGCCGTGATCCGGTCGAATCCACAGGGTGCTCCTGCCAGAGCTCTTCGGCGAGCTTCCCAGCCTGTGCCTCGTCGAGGCCCCTGCTGTGGAGCTCGAGCGGCGTGCCGGCGGCGATCCGGAGGACGAGCAGGTACCGGTCGGCGGTGATCGCCTCATCGGCCCACCGGGCCAGGACCGCCACCGGCGAGCCGCCGTCGTCCAAGAGGTCGAGCGATCCGACGGTCGCCCCGCCGAGCAGACCTTCGAGCCGCCCGGCCAGGTCGGTCTGCCGGCTGAGCCGGTCGGCAGCCTCCGCCTCCCGTGCACGCAAGGCGGCCGCCTCGGTCTCGGCCTCCTCCCGGATCCGGGCCTCCGCCTCCTCCGCCTCACGGCGTGTCTCGGCAATCCTCGCCTCCAAGCGGGCCGAAACAGCTTCGGCCTCCGCGAGGGCCTCCAGGGCCGTCCGGAGCTGCTCTTCGGGTACGACCGGACCGGTTTCGCCGGACACCTTCCCGTTGTCGAGCGCCGGCGGTGGCGCCGACTCCTCGTCCGCAGTCGCCTCGTCCGCGTTCTCGTCTCGCTCGTCTCGCGCGGTCGCGTCCTCAGCGTCCGGTCGCTCGGTCGGGTCCGGTCGCTCCGCCGGCTCCCAGGTCAGCGCGTAGCGGCAGAATCGGCCCCCACGCGCGCTGCACTCGCGTTCGCTGATCAGGGCGGGGTCGCGCCCGAAGAGGGTGGGCAGTTCGGTCAGGAGGCCCCGGGTCAGTTCGCAGAGGTGGGCGTGCCGGCTCGCCCCGGCGACCGGCGAGACCTGGACCAGTGCATGGTCGTCACCCACCTCGAGGGCCACCGCTTCCGAGGTGGCGTCGTAGTGCCCGAGCAACGCCCCCACGTCCTCGAGCGCCGCCTGTGGAGAGCCGAGTGAGCGGACGTGGGCGACGAAGCCCGCGGCGTCCCTCGTCCAGAGGATCTCCTCGCCCACGTGCAGACCCACCGCGCGGTCGCCGGTGGCCAGGGCGGCCGCGTTGAAGAGGGCGATCGCGGCAGGAGCGGGCGTCCATGCGGTGGTGTCGCCGAGCGCCCGGAAGGAGCGCTGGTCACCGGCCAGGGCGAGCGTCTGGGCCACCGCCGCCTCGCCGGCCTCCGAGCGGACGAGGGAGAGCAGCACGTGGACCACCGCACCCGAGACCCCGTGATGGACGGTCCCGGCTCGCTCCCCGTGCCCGACCTCAACCGTCATGATCCGTCATCCGACCTCTCGACGGACCTCGGCTGCCGGTCCGCGCGCTCTTCCCCACCGTTGTCTACGCACTTCCATCGACCTTCCCTCGGGTTTCTTTACCCGTGACCCACCACGCCCGCCCCCCGCCCGCCAGGCGGGCACGGCCCTCCGGCACACGGCGGCGACCGGCCGGTGCTCCCTCTACACTGCCCCCATGAGCATCTACGAACCGTCCCTGCACTCGCTCCAGGGGGATCCCGCGTCCCTCGGCGACTACAGCGGTAAGGCGCTGCTGCTGGTCAACGTCGCCTCGAAGTGCGGCCTCACCCCCCAGTACGAGGGCCTCGAGCGCCTCCAGGAGACCTACGGCGACCGCGGGTTCACCGTGCTCGGCTTTCCGTGCAACCAGTTCGGCGCCCAGGAGCCGGGCAGCCCGGAGGAGATCGCCACGTTCTGCTCCACCACGTACGGGGTGACCTTCCCCCTGTTCGAGAAGGTCGACGTCAACGGGGAGGGGCGACACCCGCTCTACGAGCAGCTGACCGCGGTCGCCGATGCCGACGGCGAGGCCGGCGACATCCAATGGAACTTCGAGAAGTTCCTCGTTTCGCCCACCGGCGAGATCGTCCGCCGCTTCCGTCCGATGGTGGACCCCGAGGCACCAGAAGTGGTGGACGCCATCGAGGCCGTGCTGCCGGCCTGAGCCCGGCCGGCCCGCCCCTCGTCCGCGTCCCGCTGGACGCCGTGCACGCCACCGGTGACCGCGAACCGGTCGTCCGCCATCTCGACGAGGTCTGGTCGTCGCTGATCGCCGCCTGCGATCGGATCGGCGCCGAACAGTGGGATCTCCCCACTGGGTGTCCCGGGTGGACGGTAAAGGACCAGCTCTCCCACATCATCGGCGTCGAGCGCATGGTGAGGGGCGAGCCCTCGCCCCCGTCGCCGGGTGTGACCCCCTCCCATGTCCGCAACTCGTTCGGTGAGCTCAACGAGCCCTGGATCGACGCCCGGCGCGGGACTCCCGGCCCCGAGGTGCTCGACGAGCTCGTCGAGGTCGTCACCGAGCGGGTCGGGGAGCTCCGGGCGCTCGCGCCCGAGCGGTTCGACGTGGTGGGCTGGAGCCCGATCGGCGACGTACCGTTCCGCGAGTTCCTGGTGACCAGGGTGCTCGACAGCTGGGCCCACGAGCAGGACGTCCGCCGGGCCCTCGGGCGGCCCGGCGGCCGCAACGGCGCGGGCGAGTCGACCGTGCTCGACCGCTGTGTGCGGACCATGCCCTTCGTGGTGGGCAAGCGGGTGGCGCCGCCCGACGGCACCTGCGTGGTCTTTTCGGTGACCGGCGTCCTCGGTCGGATGGTCCCGGTCGTGGTGCGGGACGGCAGGGCCACCGCGCCCGTCGTGGCCCCGGGTGCCCCCACGGTGGTCCTGACCATGGATCAGGAGACCTTCTGGGGGCTCGGTCTCGGCAGGGTCGACCCGGCGCGGGCCCTCTCGGCCGGACAGGCGGGCATCGAGGGCGACATCGCGCTCGGGCACCGGGTCATCGAGGCGATGCCGTTCATGGTCTGACCCGCCGGCCGCCGGTCGGTACGGCACGGTGTGCACAGCACCGGGAATTCGGTGCCCGGGTGCCCGGTACACTCACCAATTCATATGCGCGCGACAGCTGCGCCCGCGGAGGGCAACAAGGTTCGACTGTCGATCGAGATCGACGAGGCGGAGATGGACGAAGCGCTCGCCGACGTGCTCAAGCGTCTCACCCGTGAGGTCCGGGTCCCGGGGTTCCGGCCCGGGAAGGTGCCCCGCAAGGTGATCGAAGCGCGGATGGGTGGTGCCGCCGCCCTGCGCAGCGAGGCCATCCGGGAGGCGGTCCCCGAGTTCTACGCGCGGGCCGTCTCGGACACCGAGGTCGACCCCATCGACCAGCCCGAGATCGACATCACCTCCGGCGACGAGGAGGGTGCGGTCTCCTTCGACGCGGTGGTGCTGGTGCGGCCGACGGTCACCATCCCCGGGTACGCCGGCCTGGTGGTCACCGTGCCGTCCCTGGAGGTTTCCGACGAGGAGGTCGACGCCCAGATCGACCGCCTCCGGGCCACGTCCGGCGAGCTGGTCGAGGTCTCCCGGCCGGCGCAGACCGGGGACCAGGTGACCATCGACATCCACGGGACCCGCTCGGGCCCCGGTGCCGACGGGAACGACGACGATCTCTCCGCCGAGGACTTCCTCTACGAGGTCGGGAGCGGGGGCGTGGTGCCCGAGCTCGACGACCAGCTGCTCGGGGCCAAGGCCGGCGACATCCTCCAGTTCGACTCGACGCTCGGGCCGGAGGACCGGACGGTCTCGTTTCGGCTGCTGGTGAAAGAGGTCCGGGAGACCGTGCTGCCCGAGCCGACCGACGAATGGGCGGCGGAGGCGTCCGAGTTCGCCACCATGGCCGAGCTCACCGCCGACATCGGCGAGCGCCTCCGAGAGCGGAGGATCGCCGAGGCCAGGGTCGCGCTGCAGCGGCGGACGGTGGACGCCCTGGTCGAGCTGGTGACCGAGGAGATCCCCGAGCAGCTGGTGAACGAAGAGCTGCGCGAACGGATCCACGACCTCAACCACCGGCTCGAGGGACAGGGGATGAGCCTCGCCCAGTTCCTCGGGGTCACCGGACAGAACGAGCAGGAGTTCCTGGACGATCTCCGGGCCGGCGCGCTCCAGGGGGTGAAGGCGGATCTGGCGCTGCGCGCCCTGGTGGAGGCCGAGGCGATCGAGGTGACCGACGAGGAGCTCGACCAGGAGCTGGCGGCCATGGGGTCACGCCTCGAGATGGACGTCGACCAGGTGCGGAGCCAGTTGGAACGGGCCGGGCGGCTCTCGGCAGTACGCTCGGACCGACGCAAGGCCAAGGCGATGCGATGGCTCATGGATTCGGTCGAATTGGTCGACGAGAACGGGGCGCCCGTGTCGCGGGACGACCTCACGGTGAACCAGGGCGAGGAGGACCCGAAGTGAGATTGACAGACGAGAACGGGTCGATCGGAGCGCGGGCCTACAGCGTGCCGTGGGTCGTCGAGTCCACCAGCCGGGGGGAGCGCAACTACGACCTCTACTCGCGCCTGTTGCGCGAGCGCATCATCTTCCTCGGAACACCGATCAACGACACGGTGGCCAACCTGGTCTGCGCGCAGCTGCTGTTCCTCGAGTCGGAGGAGGCGGACAAGGACATCCACCTCTACATCAACTCGCCGGGCGGGGACATCACGGCGCTCTTCGCCATCTACGACACGATGAAGTACATCAAGCCGGACATGTCGACCTTCTGCTTCGGCCAGGCCGCGTCGGCCGCGGCGGTGCTCCTCGGGGCCGGCACCAGGGGCAAACGGTTCGCCCTCCCGCACGCGAGGATCCTCCTCCACCAGCCGTTCGGGGGCGTCGAGGGCCAGGCGAGTGACATCGAGCTCCAGGCGAAGGAGATCCTCCGCATGCGCGACCTGCTCAACGGCATGCTGGCCAACGACACCGGCCAGACCGCCGAGCGGGTCTCCAAGGATACCGACCGTGACTTCATCATGACGGCCGACGAGGCGGTGGCCTACGGGCTGGTCGACGAGGTGATCTCGGCGCGCGACAGCCAGCCGATCGAGGCGGTCGGCGCCGCCTAGGTGGAGTCGCAAGGGCCGTTCGGGAATGGTCGCGCGGCTAGGGTTGGGAGCAGCAGGCCAGGCTCCACCGGGGGGACCCGGATCTGGGGCCCGGCACACGGACTGCACACGGATGGCGCACACATGAACAGCACGGACCGCTGACAGAAGGACACGAGGAACCGACGTGGCGAAATTCGGAGACGGTGGCGACCTGGTGAAGTGCAGCTTCTGTGGCAAGTCGCAGAAGCAGGTCAAGAAGCTCATCGCCGGGCCGGGCGTGTACATCTGCGACGAGTGCATCGAGCTCTGCAACGACATCATCGCCGAGGAACTGGCCGATACCACCGAGTTGAGCTTCGAGGAACTGCCGAAGCCCAAGGAGATCTACGAGTTCCTCAACGACTATGTGATCGGGCAGGAGTACGCAAAGAAGATCCTGTCGGTCGCCGTCTACAACCATTACAAGCGGGTGCAGGCGGGCAACAGCGGCGCCCACGACAGCGAAGTCGAGCTGGCCAAGTCGAACATCCTGCTCCTCGGCCCGACCGGATGCGGCAAGACGCTCCTGGCCCAGACCCTCGCCCGGATGCTCAACGTCCCCTTCGCCATCGCGGACGCCACCGCGTTGACCGAGGCCGGCTACGTCGGGGAGGACGTGGAGAACATCCTCCTCAAGCTCATCCAGGCCGCCGACTACGACGTGAAGCGGGCCGAGACGGGCATCATCTACATCGACGAGATCGACAAGATCGCCCGGAAGTCGGAAAACCCGTCGATCACCAGGGACGTGTCCGGCGAAGGGGTCCAGCAGGCCCTGTTGAAGATCCTCGAGGGCACCACCGCCTCGGTGCCGCCCCAGGGCGGCCGCAAGCATCCGCACCAGGAATTCATCCAGATCGACACCACCGACATCCTGTTCATCTGCGGCGGAGCGTTCGCCGGCATCGACACCATCATCGAGAACCGCATCGGGCGGAAGGGCATGGGCTTCCGGGCCGAGGTGCGAAAGGCCTCCGAACGGGACGACTCGGAGCTGTTGCGCCACGTGCTGCCCGAAGACCTGATGAAGTTCGGATTGATCCCCGAGTTCATCGGCCGGCTCCCGGTGGTGAGCGCGGTGTCCCACCTCTACAAAGAGGCGCTCATCCGCATCCTCGTCGAACCCAAGAACGCGCTCACCCGCCAGTACAAGCGGACCTTCGAGCTCGACCACGTGGAGCTCGAGTTCACCGACGACGCACTCGAGGCCGTGGCAGAGCAGGCGTTGCTCCGCGGTACCGGCGCCCGCGGCCTGCGGGCGATCCTCGAGGAGGTGCTCCTCGAGGTGATGTACGACCTTCCGAGCCGCACCGACATCTCCAAGTGCGTCGTGGACCGGGCGGTGGTGCTCGACAAGGTCCACCCGAGCCTGGTCCCCCTGAACAGCCCACCGGCCAAGTCCCGGAGCCGCCGGGCCGCCTCGTAGCCGGCGCCGGGTACGTCCCGCGTCGCCGGACGGTCCCGCCGAGGCGCGCCCCGTCCACCCCCTCCGTCCGTGACCTTCACCGACCTGTCCGACGCGCTCGACTGGCTGGACGGCCACATCGACTTCGAGTCGACCGCGCCGACCCGCCGGACGGCACCCACCATCGAGCAGATGCGCGCGCTGGCCTCCCTCCTCGGCGACCCGCAGGAGGCCTATCCCGCAGTGCACATCACAGGGACCAACGGCAAGGGCTCGACCGCAGCGATGATCACCGCCCTCCTGGACGCCCGGGGGCTCAGCGTCGGCACCTACACCAGCCCCAATCTCGCACGGGTCAACGAGCGGATCGCCCGCAACGGCGAGCCCATCGACGACGAGTCCCTCACCGAGGTGCTCGATTCGCTGGCCCGTCTCGAAGGGATGCTCGAGGGAACGGCCACCCGGTTCGAGCTCTTGACCGCGGCTGCGCTGACCTGGTTTGCCGACGAGGCCGTGGACGTGGCGGTGGTGGAGGTCGGGCTCGGTGGGACCTGGGACTGCACCAACGTTGTCGACGGGGACGTCGCGGTCATCACCAACATCAGCTTCGACCACACGGAGGTCCTCGGCCCCACCCTGGAGGACATCGCCGCCGACAAGGCCGGGATCATCAAGCCCGGAGCCAGGGTCGTGGTCGGTGAGACCGACCCCACCCTGGTGGGGCTCTTCCGCGCCGCCGCGGAGGCGGCCGGAGCCGAGCAGTGTTGGGTGCGGGGAGCCGACTTCGGGGTGACCGCCAACCGGCCGGCCGTGGGCGGACGGCTGGTCGACGTCTGGACGCCGGGCGCCACGTACGGCGAGCTGCTGATCCCGCTCCACGGCAGTCACCAGGCGGAGAACGCGTCCTGCGCGCTGGCCGCGGTCGAGGCCTTCTTCGGTGCCCCGCTCGACGAGCAACTGGTGGAGGAGGCCTTTGCCGGAGTCCGGGTTCCCGGACGCATGGAGGTGATCGCGCGTCACCCGCTGGTGCTGGTCGACGGTGCGCACAACGTGGCGGGGATGCTCGCCCTCGCTCGCTCGCTCGTCGAGGAGTTCCCCGCGGACGGCGAGACCACCGCGGTGGTCGGAATGCTCGGAGGACGCGATCCCCGGGCGATGCTCGACGCCATCCGGTCGGCCGGTGTCCGCTCGGTGGTGGCCACCGCGCCACGCTCGAACCGCGCACTTCCCGCCGAGACGGTGGCCGAGGCGGCCAGGGCCCTCGGCATGGAGGCGATCGTCGTCGGGGCGCCGGCGGACGCGGTGACCAGCGCGGTCGGACGGTCCGGACCCGACGACCGTGTGGTCGTCTGCGGGTCGCTCTACGTGGTCGCCGATGCCCGGACCGCCCTGCTCCGCGGCGCGGTCTGACCCCTGTCCCCGGTCGGTGGCGTCGTCGGCTAGCCTGCCTCGCTCGTGGGACGAAGCCTGGTCATCGCGAAGCCGGACGCCGTCGAGCGAGGGCTGTCGGGGGAGATCGTGGCCCGTCTCGAGCGAAAGGGCCTCCGGGTGGTCGCGGCCGACCTCCGGACGATCACCGCGGCAGTCGCGGAGCAGCACTACGCCGAGCACCGCGACAAGCCGTTCTTCGCCGAGCTGGTCACCTTCATCACCCGCTCACCGGCGCTGGTGATGGTGGTCGAGGGGCCGGAGGCCACCTACAAGGTGGTGCGCAATCTGATGGGCGCCACCGACCCGGTCGAGGCGGCACCGGGCACCATCCGCGGCGACTTCGCGCTCGAGATGGGGGAGAACCTGGTTCACGGTTCGGACTCCCCGGAGTCGGCCGTCCGCGAGATCGGTCTCTTCTTCCCCGACCTCTAGGGCGGTCCCGGGCTCCAGGTGCCTTCGCCTCCGGCGTCGTCCGGGGAACGGCGCCCGGACCGGCGGCGGGGGGGGACCTTGTGCCCACCTGCGGATTCCCGTAGCCTGATGGCCACATGCGGCCTGCCCCAAAGCGCCTGCGAACCGGAAGCGCCCCGTGGTCCCGCGCCGAGGCGCGGTTGCGCCCGACCGACGACGGAGGAATGCCCCGCTGATGCGTGACAACAGTTTTTCCCTGCTCGGACGTGACATGGCCGTCGATCTGGGGACCGCCAACACCCTCGTGTACGTGCGGGGTCGGGGGATCGTCCTCAACGAGCCGTCGGTGGTGGCGGTCAACGTCAAGGACGGGCGTCCGCTCGCGGTCGGGGCCGAGGCGAAGCGGATGATCGGGCGCACTCCGAGCCACATCCAGGCCATCCGCCCGTTGAAGGACGGGGTCATCGCCGACTTCGAGATCTGCGAGAAGATGCTCCGCTACTTCATCCACCGGGTGCACCAGCGGCGCTTCGCCAAGCCGCGGATGGTCATCTGCGTCCCGTCGGGCATCACCGGGGTCGAGCAGCGGGCGGTCATGGAGGCCGCCGAGTACGCGGGTGCGCGCAAGGCCTACATCATCGAGGAGCCGATGGCTGCGGCGATCGGGGCGGGCCTCCCCGTCCACGAGCCGACGGGCAACATGGTCGTCGACATCGGCGGAGGGACCACCGAGGTGGCGGTCATCTCCCTCGGTGGCATCGTGACCAGTCAGTCGATCCGCATCGGAGGCGACGAGCTCGACGAGGCGATCGTGACCTTCGTCAAGAAGGAGTACAGCCTGGCGCTCGGTGAGCGCACCGCGGAAGAGATCAAGATCGCCCTCGGTTCGGCGTACGAGCTCGAGGAGGAGCTGCACGCAGAGATACGCGGTCGCGACCTGGTGACCGGGCTGCCCAAGACCGTGGTCATCTCGACCCAGGAGATCCGCCAGGCCATCGACGAGCCGGTCTCGGCCATCGTGGACGCGATCAAGGTCACCCTCGACCGCACACCGCCGGAGCTGGCGGCGGACATCATGGAGCAGGGGATCGTCCTGACCGGCGGTGGCGCGCTGCTGCACGGGCTCGACAGCCGGCTCACCCAGGAGACCGGAATGCCCATCGTGGTCGCACGCGACCCGCTCAACTGCGTCGCCATCGGGAGTGGACAGTGCCTCGAGGAGTTCGAGGCACTCAAGCAGGTCCTGATCACCTCCTCGGCCCGCTGAACCACGGGGGTCCAGTTCTCCCGTGGCGATGCCGCGGCGTTCCCGCCGCCCTCGCACGACCCTGCTCCTGTTGGTCCTGGCCGCGGTGACCATCATCACCCTGGACGCCCGCGGTGGCTTCCACACGGTCACCTCCGGGCTGCGGTCGGTGGCGGCGGACGCCTTCGCCCCGGTCCGTGCCGGGGTGGATGCCATCGTCGAGCCGATCGGCAGCTTCCTCGCCGGGTCCGTCCACTACGGGGCGGTGCGCGAGCAGAACGAGAAGCTCCAGGAGGAGCTCGGCCGGTTGCGGTCGACCCAGGCGGGTGCGTCCGACGCCGAGCAGGCACTCAAACAGCTCTCGGCCCTCCTCGACCTCCCCTACCTGGCCAACCTCCAGACGGTGCCGGCCGAGGTCACCGACTACGGGACGAGCGACTTCGCCGCGACGATCGGGATCGGCGTGGGGCGCAGCGACGGGGTCCAGCTCGACATGCCGGTGGTCGGTGCGGGCGGGTTGGTCGGGCAGGTGGTGGCGACCAGCCATCACACCGCCACGGTGCGGCTGATCACCGACGGCCAGTCCGCGGTCGGGGTGCGCTACGGGCCCGCTCCGGGGTCACTCGCCGTGCTCACCGGCCAGGGAGCGGGCAAACCGCTCTCCGCCTCCCTGATCCCCTCGAACACCCCGCTCACCGTCGGCGAGGTGTTCACGACGAGCGGGCTGCAGGGGGCCGCCTACCCGGCCGGGATCCCGGTCGCCCGGGTGGTCTCGTCGAGCACCGGGGGGAGCGCGTCCGAGGAATCGGTGGCCCTGGAGCCGGAGGCCGATCTGGCCCATCTCCGCTATGTGTCGGTCGTGCTCTGGGGCCCACCCACGTGACCGCCCCCGACCTCGGCCGGGTCACCCTGGTCGTGCTCGCCTTCGTCGTCGTACAGCAGGCCCTCATGGTCGACCTGAGGGTCGGGATCGTGCACCCGGACGTGATGATCCTCCTTCCGATCGCGGCCGGCATCGTCGGGGGGCCGTCGCGCGGCGCGACCATGGGGTTCGGCGCCGGCCTGGTCGCCGACCTCTTCCTGCCCACCCCCTTCGGGCTCTCGGCGCTGGTGGGGTGCCTGCTGGGATTCGCGGTGGGGGTGGCCACCCTCGCGCTGGACCGGACCGCCCGGTGGCTCCCCCCGGCGGTGGCCCTGGGCGGGAGCGCGCTCTACGTGATGGTCTACGCCTCGCTCGGCTCGGTGCTCGGCCAGCCCCAGATGCTCCACGTCGATCTCCTCCGGGTGATGGTGGTCGTCGCGGTGACCAACGCGGTCCTGGTCCTGCCGGCCGTGCGCATGGTGTCCTGGTGCATGCCCGCTGCATCCACCGAGGGCATGCCGACCTCGACCGTGGCGACCGGCAGTCTCCGTTGAGTTCCCGACGGTCACGCCGCGTACCCCCGCGGCCCCGGGCTTGGGATAGTGGGGTCCCGTGAGCCGCTCCCTCCGCCACCCGTTCGGACGCAAGCGGGTCTTCGCGAGCGCCACCGCCAAGCCGGCCCGCAAGAAGGCCCACCAACCCCGGATCCGCCCGAGCCGGCGGATCTCCGTCGGGTCGATCCTCGAGGCCCCCGACACCACCGACGCGCGCCCCGGGTTGCGGCTGCGGATCACCGGCATCGTGGTGGTCGCCCTGTTCGCCCTCCTCGGCCTGCGCCTCTGGGCGCTCCAGGTGCTCCAGGCCCCGGCTGCCGCCCAGGCGGTGTCCGCCAACCAGATCCGGGTGGTGCCGGTGGAGCCGACCAGGGGCCTCATCCTCGACCGGTCGGGCGATCCACTGGTCGACAACGTGGTGACCGAGCAGATCACCCTGTCCAGGGTGTCCGCCGAGCAGCACCCCGCGGTGATCGGCCGCCTGGCCACCCTGATCGGGCAGACGTCCGCCGAGATCAGCACGTCGATCGCCGACCCCCGCTACAGCCTCTACAAGCCGGTGCCCGTCCTCTCCGACGCACCCCTCTCCGACATCCTCTACATCCGCGAGCACCAGGACGAGTTCCCCGGGGTCTCCTCGGTCCAGACCTCCGAGCGCAGGTATCCCCAACTGGAGGAGCCCGGTCCCGCCCAGCGGGGCTACCCGGCCTCCCAGGCGCTCGGGTACGTGGGCACCATCAACAGCACCGAGCTCGCGGCACGGTCCTCGCAGGGATACCAGGAGGGGGATCCCTTCGGGCAGTCCGGCCTCGAGTACCAGTACGAGTCCCAGCTCCGCGGCCTCCCCGGGCAGCAGCAACTCGAGGTCGATTCCCACGGCCAGGTTGCCGGCGTCCTGAAGACGTCGCCATCGACGTCCGGGGACGACATCGTGACCAACCTCGACACCAACCTCCAGCAGGTGGCCGACAACGCGCTGGCCGTTCAGATCGGCGCACTCCGCAACACCTACGACAAGCAGTGCAACAACAACACCGGCTGCTATCCGCAGCCCACGGGTGGGGCGGTGGTCGTGATGAACCCCCAGACCGGTGCCGTCTACGCCATGTCGTCCTACCCCAGCTACAACCCGTCGGTCTGGGTGGGGGGGATCACCACCGCCCAGTACGCCGCGCTCTCCAACCCGGCCAACAACGAGCCGCTCATCAACCGGGCCATCGACGGGCTCTACACCCCGGGTTCCACCTTCAAGCTCAACACGGCCACCGCCGCGCTCGACTCCGGGCTCTGGTCGCCCGGCACCTACTACGACGACACCGGGACCTTCACCGTCCCCGGGTGCATGTACAACAGCTCCACCTGCAAGCTCCACAACAGCGAGGGGGAAGGCGGCTTCGGCGCCATCGACATCTCGACCGCGCTGACCGTCTCGAGCGACGACTTCTTCTACAACCTGGGTGCCCAGTTCTACGACCAGCGGGGCACCTACGGCCAGACCCCGATCCAGGACCAGGCCGCCCAGTACTCGCTCGGCGAGCTCACCGGCATCGACCTCCCCGGCGAGGCGCAGGGGAGGGTCGACAGCCAGGCGGTGCGGGTCAAGCTGCACGACATGAACCCGACCGCGTTCCCCAACACCACCTGGTACACCGGGGACAACGTCCAGATGGCGTTCGGCCAGGGCGGCACCTACATCACCCCCATCGAGCAGGCCGTGGCCTACTCGACGTTCGCCAACGGGGGCACCCGCTACGCCCCCCAGGTCGCCGCCGCCGTGGTCACCCCGGACGGCCGGGTGGTCAAACGCATCGCCCCCCAGGTGACCGGGCACGTGAACCTGTCCCCCCCGACCTACCAGGCCCTGCTGACCGGCTTCACCGGTGCGGTCCAGGGCAGGTCGGGCACCGCGTACGGCACGTTCCAGGGGCTCGACTACCCCGGAGGCCTCGCGGGGAAGACGGGTACCGCGGACACGGGGGGTCCCGGCAAGGAGCCCACTGCCTGGTTCGTCGGGTTCGGGCCGGTCGCCAACCCGCAGTACGTGGTGGTCTGCGTCATCGACCAGGCCGGCTACGGGGCGACTGCGGCCGCCCCGGTCGTGCGTGACATCTTCGGCTACCTGGCTGCCCACCCGGTCGCACCCGTGGCCCTTCCCCCTGCTCAGCAGCAGGTTCGGGCGACCCAGGCGGTGCCGCTGCCGTCGACCGGCTCCTCTTCTCCGACCACCACGGTCCCCGGCGGCTGAGCGACCGGGCCTCCGGGCGCGGCTGGTGGGCGGACCGGGGCCACCCCGCCCGGGGCCTAGCATGAGCCGGGAGATGGAATCCCTCTGGCCACGGATCGAGCCGCTGTTGGCCCAGGTCACCAAGCCGGCCCGCTACATCGGTGGCGAGCTCGGCGCGCAGGTCCCCCGGCACGGCCCCGACGTCGTGTCCTGGTTGCTCGTCTACCCCGACACCTACGAGATCGGGCTGCCGAACCAGGGTCTCCAGATCCTCTACGAGATCCTCAACGAACGCCCCGACGCGTCGGCCGAGCGCTCGTACGCGCCGTGGGTGGACATGGAGGAGGCCATGCGGGCGGCCGGGGTGCCGCTCTTCTCCGTGGAGAACCACCTGGCCGCCGCTGACTTCGACGTCCTCGCGTTCAACCTCTCGGCCGAGCTGGTCTACACCAACGTGCTCAACCTGATCGACCTGGCGGGGGTGCCGGTGCGGGCCGCCGACCGCTCGGGAGCGCACCCGGTCGTCATCGGCGGGGGTCACTGCACGTTCAACCCCGAGCCCCTCGCCGACTTCGTCGACGCCTTCGTGATCGGCGACGGGGAGGAGGTGGTCGGCGAGGTCAACGAGGTCCTCGCCGCGTTCGTGGTTCCGACCCGTTCCGGGAACCCCGCCCTTCCCGCTGCGGACCGGCAGGCACTGCTCCGGGCGCTCTCCCGGGTGCCCGGGGTCTACGTCCCGTGCTGCTACGACGTCGGCTCTGACCCGAGCACCGGGAGCCTGACCGGGATCACCCCCCGCTTCCCCGACACCCCGGCACGGGTCGAGAAGCGGACCATCGCCGACCTCGGCTCGTCGCCCTACCCGAGACACCAGCTGGTCCCCCTGACCGAGGTGGTCCACGACCGCCTCAACGTCGAGCTCTTCCGCGGCTGCACCCGCGGGTGCCGGTTCTGTCAGGCGGGGATGATCACCCGTCCGGTGCGCGAGCGCCCGGCCGAGCAGGTCCGGACCATGGTGACCGCCGGACTGGCCCGCACCGGGTACGACGAGGTCGCGCTCACCTCGCTCTCCAGCGCCGACTACTCGGGCATCGAGGACACGGTTGCGGCGGTCATCGACGACCCCGCCTGCTCCGGGCAGGTCTCGGTGAGCCTGCCCAGCCTCCGGGTGGATGCCTTCACCGTGGGCACCGCAGCCCAGATCCAGCGGGTCAGGCGCACCGGCCTCACCTTCGCCCCCGAGGGCGGGACCTGGCGGATGCGCCAGGTCATCAACAAGCTCATCCGGGAGGAGGACCTCTACGCGGCCGTCGACGCCGCGTTCAGCCAGGGCTGGAGGCGGGTCAAGCTCTACTTCCTCATCGGCCTGCCCACCGAGACCGACGAGGACACCCTCGGGATCGTCGCGCTGGCCGCCCGGTGCGTGGAGATCGGCCGGCGCTACCACAAGGGCGTCACGGTGACCGCCTCGGTCGGCGGGTTCGTGCCCAAGGTCCAGACCCCGTTCCAGTGGTTCGGGCAGAACACGGTGGAGGAGCTCACCCGCAAGGTCCACCTCCTGCGGGACGCGGCGCGGCCGGTGCGGGGCCTCACCATCCGCTGGCACGATCCGAGGGCCACCGCAGCCGAGGGGATCCTGAGCAGGGGGGACCGCCGCATCGGGGCGGTGATCGAGCAGGTCTGGCGCCGCGGAGGCACCTTCCAGGAATGGTCGGAACGGTTCGACCTCGACCTGTGGACCGAGGCGCTCGCCGCGGCGGGCCTCAGCCTCGAGGACACCGTCTACCGCCACCGCTCCGAGCAGGAGGTTCTGCCCTGGGACCATGTCTCGGCCGGGCTGCACCGCGATTTCCTCTGGCAGGACTGGCGGGACGCCCTGGACGAGCACGGGCTGCCCGACTGCCGGTGGACCCCGTGCTACGACTGCGGGGCCTGCACCGGGTTCGGGATCGAGCACGTGGTCGCCTCCGCCGTCCCCCCGGCCGGTGGGAGCCAGGGAACGGGGCAGGATCTCTCGACCGGCGGCCGGGTGCCGGTACGATTCCTGTCGACGGCGCCATCCGGCGCCGCCCCGGCCACCCGGTCGGGGGAGGACGCCGTGTTGCTCGGGGAAGGGAGAGGCTGACATGCGCATCCGCTTCCGCTTCTCCAAGCTCGGCAAGATCCGGTTCACCAGCCAGCGGGACGTCGCCCGCATGTGGGAGCGTGCGCTCCGTCGTGCCGGCCTCCCCCTGGCTTACAGCGAGGGGTTCTCTCCCGCGTCCCCAGCTCAGCTTCGGCCTCGCCCTCCCCACCGGGTGCGAATCGCTGGCCGAGTATGTGGACGTGGCCGTCGACGGGTCCCACCCCGCAGGCGGGGCGGTCGACCCCGACGGCCTCCCCGGGGTGCTCTCCGACAGGCTGCCGGTGGGGATCGAGGTGGAGGAGGCCGAGCTGGTCGAGCCGGGCGGTCAGTCGCTGCAGCAGGCCGTCACCTCGTGCTCGTGGACCATGCGGCTCGCCGGGATCCCCCGGGACGAGCTCGAGGACCGGGTGGCGATCCTCCTCGCCGCCCCCGAGGTCCCCATCGTGCGTGAGCGCAAGGGGCGGGAGGAGCACGACGACCTCCGGCCCGCGGTGTGGGCCCTGGCCGTGGCGGGCGCGGAGACCGATCGGATCGAGGACCCCTCCGGACGCACGGTCGGATTGCGGTCAGAGCTGGCCACCCAACCCCGCGGGGTGCGCCCGATCGAACTGGTGCGGGGATTGATCGCGGTGGTCGAGGCGTCGCCCGGCCGCTCGCCACACCGGCCGGGTGCGCATTCTGCACCTGCCGGCGGCCCGGTCCTCGACCGGGCCTGCAGGACACACCAATGGATCGAGCGCGAGGGACGCCGAGCAGAGCCGCTCCGGCGGAGTGCCGCCGTCACAGCGGCCGGCACGCCCCGCGCCACGCACGCCTTCGAGCGTGCGTCATGAGCAGGTTGAGAAGGGATGTCGATGTCAGACGCGACCACCGGGCGACCGGTCGAGGCCCCGACGGGGGCAGGGCCGGTGAGCCCGTCCCCGCACGGGAACTCCCCGGAGCAGGGGACCAGCACAGCGGGCGGCACCGCCGCTAGCACCACCATCCCCGGGTCGGGCGGCTCCGACCCGGGCGGCACCGGACGCCCTCCGGGAGAGGGCACCGGCGGCCGCCGCCGGCGCGGCTCGAGGGGACGGAGGGGCCGCGGCGGGAGCGGTGCGGCGGATGCGGCGGGCAACGCCGCACCCGCGGGTACCCGGGCCGTCCCGGTCCCCGATCGGACGCCCGCCGAGCAATCCCTCCCCCAACCGGGTCCCGGGGCGGGGATCCCGGTCCCTGGCGCCTCCCCGGCCCAACGCCCGAAGATCGGCGACACCCGACCGGGCCGCCCCCCGGTCGTCGCGCCGACCCTCCTCTCCGCCACCACGACCACCGCCCGGCCGGCCAAGGCCCCGGCTGCCGGCGGTCGGGGCCGCGGCCCGACCCGGGCCTCCGGCGCACCGGCAACCGGCGAGGCGACCCGTGCGGACGGACGCCGCGGTGGACGCGAGCGCCGGGGCAAGGCCGTCGGCCGCTACATGATCTGTGTCCACGTGCGTCCCGAGATGACCCAGATCGCCCTGCTCGAGGGTCGAACCCTGGTGGAGCACTACATCTCGCGCGCCGCTGACGACGCCACCCAGATAGACGGGAACATCTACCGGGGTCGGGTCCAGAACGTCCTGCCCGGCATGGAGGCCGCGTTCATCGACATCGGCACGCCGAAGAACGCCGTCCTCTACCACGGGGACGTCCGGTTCGACGCCGACGACGTCGAGACGCCCAAGGGCTCCGGGCAGCCCCGGATCGAGCAGCTGCTCAAGCCCGGACAGACCATCCTGTGCCAGGTCACCAAGAACCCGATCGGCGCCAAGGGCGCCCGCCTGACCCAGGAGGTCTCCCTCCCCGGCCGTTTCGTGGTGCTGGTGCCGAATTCGACGGCCTACGGGATCTCCAAGCGGCTCGACGACACGGAGCGGAAGCGGTTGCGGCGAATCGTCGACGCGGTGCGTCCCGAGGGCCACGGGCTGATCGTGCGGACGGCCGCCGCCGGGGCGAGCGCCGAGGAGCTCGAAGCCGACATCGCCCGGTTGGTCGGTCAGTGGGACACCATCGCCGCCGCATCCCTCAAGGGACAGGGGCCCGCACTCCTCTACCGTGAGCCGGCCATCGCGGTGCGGGTGATCCGCGAGGAGCTCAACCGTGAGTACCGGGCGGTGGTCATCGACGACCGCGCGCTCTACGAGCAGGTCCGCGACTACGTGGGCGCGGTCAACCCCGAGCTCGCCGACCGGGTGGAGTTCTTCGATCCCGAGGTCGAGTCCCTTCCGGTGTTCGAGCGCTACCACGTGCACGAGCAGCTGCACAAGGCGCTCGACCGCAAGGTCTTCCTCCCGTCGGGCGGTTCGTTGGTCATCGACCGGACCGAGGCCCTCACGGTCATCGACGTGAACACCGGCAAGAACGTCGGCACCACCAATCTCGAGGAGACGGTCTACCGCAACAACCTGGAGGCGGCGGAGGAGGTGGCCCGCCAGCTGCGGCTGCGGGACATCGGGGGCATCATCGTGATCGACTTCATCGACATGGAGATCAGGGAGAACCGGGACAAGGTCGGCAGCGCGCTGCGGTCCGCCCTGGCCAGGGACAAGACCCGCACCCAGGTCTTCGACATCTCCGAGCTGGGCCTGGTCGAGATGACCCGCAAGCGGGTCTCCGAGGGTCTCATCGAGTCGATGTCGACCACCTGCGAGGTCTGCGCCGGACGCGGGATCGTGCTCGACGATCCGGAGCTGTAGACTCCAACACCTATGTACGCCGTCATCGATACCGGAGGCAAGCAGGAGCGGGTGGCCGAGGGCCAGGAGCTGCGCGTCGAGCTGCTGGGTCAGACCCCGGGCACCGAGGTCACCTTCGCGCCGGTGCTGGTGGTGGACGGCGAGATCGTCCTGGCCACCCCGACCCAGCTGGCCGGCAGCACGGTCACCGCGACCGTGGTCGGCGAGGAGCTCGGTCCGAAGATCCGTGGCTACAAGTACAAGAGCAAGTCCAACCAGTCCACCCGGTGGGGCCACCGCCAGCGGTACTCGACCATCGAGATCACCGCCATCAACGCCAGCTGAGTCCCGCGACCGGCTGCATCCCACAAGGAGCACTCGACCATGTCCAAGACCAAAGGCGGCGGATCGACCCGTAACGGTCGTGACTCCAACGCCCAGCGCCTCGGGGTGAAGGCCTCGGGCGGAACCTCGGTGCGGGCCGGGGCGATCCTGGTACGCCAGCGCGGCACCCATTTCCATCCGGGCGACAACGTGGGCCTCGGCGGCGACGACACACTGTTCGCGCTCGCTGACGGGACCGTGCGGTTCGCGAGCCGCAAGGGCCGCAAGCTGGTCGACGTCGTCCCCGGCGCCTGAGCCTCACCGCTCCCCGCCGGTGCCCTCCCGGACCCTCGCGTTCGAGGGTTGCGTCAATTTCCGCGACCTCGGTGGCTACCGGACCGTCGACGGGCGGACGGTCGCCTGGCGCCGGCTGTTCCGTGCCGACGGGCTCAACAAGCTGACCGAGGCCGACCGCGACCAGCTGGTGGGGCTCGGACTCGCCACGGTGATCGACCTCCGCACCGTGGACGAGGCGGAGCAGCGGGGCCGGTTCCCGGTCGACCAGGTGCCGGTCCGCTACGTGGACCTCCCGCTGACCGACGTGCTCCCTGCCACCGCGGAGCTCCCGGAGTGGAAGGAGGCAACCTACGTGGCGTCCCGGTACGCGGCCATGGTGACCGAGGGCGGTCCGGCCCTGGCCTCGGCCATCGAGGTGCTGGCCTCGTCCGGCTCCCTCCCGGCAGTCGTGCACTGCAGCGCGGGAAAGGACCGCACCGGGGTGGTGTCGGCCCTGGTGCTGGCCTTCCTCGGGGTGCCCGACGAGACCATCGTGGACGACTACGCCCTCTCGGCCGCCTCCATGGAGCGACTGCTCGAGCGGCTCAAGGCCGAGTACCCGGACTCGGTGGACGAGGTGGTGCGGTTCGCTCCGGCCATCCTCCACGTGGTCCCCGAGACCATGGAGGAATTCCTCGCCTCGTTGCGGTCCGAGTACGGCACCTACGACGAGCTGGCGGGCTCCCTCGGGGTCACCGGGGCGATGGACCGCCTGCGCGACACCCTTCTCGTCGACGGCTGACCGCGGGTCGCCGGCAGGCGGACCCTGGCCGTCCCGGGGGCGCGAACCCCGATCGGTAGGATCGTCCTCCATGTCCGGCTTCGTCGACGAGGCACAGCTCCACGTGAAGGCCGGTGACGGTGGGGCGGGCGCGGTCGCCATGCGACGCGAGGCCCACGTGGCCCGGGGCGGACCGGACGGCGGCAACGGCGGCAGGGGCGGCGACGTGTGGCTGGTCGCCACCACCAACCAGTCCTCGCTGCTCGCCTTCCGTGATCATCCGCACCGCCGGGCGGGGGACGGCGGGCACGGAGGGGGTCGGAAGAAGCAGGGGGCACGGGGATCGGACCTCGAGGTCGCGGTGCCCGTCGGCACCCGGGTGCAGCACGCCGACGGCACCCCCCTCGCCGACCTGGCCCGTTCCGGGGACCGGTGGCTGGCCGGCCAGGGCGGCCGCGGCGGCCGCGGCAACGCGAGCTTCCTCTCCAACAGCCGGCGGGCCCCGACCTTCGCCGAGCAGGGCGAGAAGGGACAGGAGGAGTGGTACGACCTCGAGCTCGCCCTGGTGGCCGACGTCGCGCTGGTCGGCTTCCCCAACGTGGGCAAGTCGACCCTGATCTCACGCATCTCGGCGGCCCGGCCCAAGATCGCCGACTACCCCTTCACCACCCTCGAGCCCCACCTGGGTGTGGTCCGCACCGGGGACGCCACCGACTTCACCGTGGCCGACGTGCCCGGGCTGGTCGAGGGGGCGGCCGAGGGGAAGGGGCTCGGGCACCGCTTCCTGCGGCACATCACCCGCGCCCGGGTCCTGGTGCTGCTGGTCGCGCTCGAGTCGGTGGGCGGGATCTCCCCTCCGGCACAGCTGCAGGTGCTGATCGACGAGCTCGGTCGGTACCGGCCGTCCCTGCTCGAGCGCCCACGCCTGGTGGTGGGGTCCAAGGCCGATCTGGTGGCCACGCCGGAAGCCCCGGCCGCGACCGGGGGTGGAGGCGGATTCGCTCCCGACCTGGTGATCTCGGCGGTCACCGGTCAGGGCATTCCCCCACTGGTCGGGAGGCTGTCCGCCATGGTGGAGGAGGCCCGGAGTGCGGAGCCCGAACCGGACCGGGCCATCGTCGTCCACCGGCCGCTCCCGGAGGGCTTCGTGGTCGAGTCGGTCGGAGCCGGCGAGTTCACGGTGACCGGCAAGGCGGCCGAACGGGCGGTCGCCCTCCACGACCTGACCACCGACGAGGCCGCAGACTACGTCCAGGGCCGCCTGCGCCGGCTCGGTGTGGACCGCGCCCTGGCCCGGGCCGGCGCGCGCGACGGGGACACCGTGCACATCGGCGGACACTCGTTCACCTGGTACCGGGACCAGCCCGAGTTCACCGGCCGCCCTGCGGGCCGACGACCCCGCCGCTGATGTCCGAGCCCCCGGCGGGCCGGCCCACCGTCGTCGTCAAGATCGGTTCCTCCTCGGTCACCACCCGGGACGGCCGGGTGGCCACCGCGGCAATCGACAAGCTGGCCGCAGACGTGGCCGAGTCCCGCGCCGCCGGCCACCGGGTGGTGGTGGTCACCTCGGGGGCGATCGCCGCTGGCTGGACCAGCCTCTCGGGGACCCGGGCCCGCCCCTCGGACCTGGCGACCCTCCAAGCGGTCGCCGCGGTCGGCCAGCATCTGCTCATGCGGGTGTGGAGCGACGCCCTCGGGCGGTACGGGCTGACCGCGGGACAGGTGCTCCTCGCCCCGCTCGACTTCGTCCACCGCCGGCAGTACCTCCTCGCGCGCCGGACCCTCGGCCGCCTGCTCGAGCTCGGGGTGGTGCCGGTGGTCAACGAGAACGACGCGGTCGCCGACGAGGAGATCCGGTTCGGTGACAACGACCGGCTGGCCGCCCTGGTGGCCCATCTGGTCGGTGCCGGCCTGCTGGTCCTGCTCACCGACACCGCCGGGCTGCTCACCGCGGACCCGCGCCGCACGACCGAGGCCTCGCTCATCGAGGAGGTGGTCGAGATCGACCACGAGCTCGAGCAGATCGCGGGGGGGCCGGGGACGGCGGCGGGCAGCGGGGGGATGGCGTCGAAGCTGGCCGCGGCCAAGATCGCCACCTGGTCGGGGGTCGAGGCGGTCATCGCTGACGCGTCGCGGCCCGGGGTGCTGGCCGCGGTGGTCTCGACGGCGCCCGGGGTCGGCACCCGGTTCCGCCCGCGGGAGGTGGTGCTCCCGGCGCGCAAGCTGTGGATCGCCTTCGCCATCGGGTCGTCGGGCACCATCGTGGTCGACGAGGGTGCGCGGCGGGCGCTGGTCGACCGCGGGCGCTCGCTGCTTCCGGCCGGCGTGGTGTCGGTCCGCGGGGACTTCGGCCCGGAGGACGCGGTCGAGATCGCCGGCCCGGACGGGGTGGTCTTCGCCAAGGGCCTGGTCCGCCATCCGGCGGCCTCGCTGTCGGCCTGGGCGGGACGCCGATCGGCGGAATTGCCCGAAGAGGTCGCCCCCGAGGTCGTGCACCGCGACGACCTGGTCGTGCTGGGCTGATCCGCCACGAGGGATCCGCGGCGCGCGGCGGTGCCACTAACCTGAATCGGTGCCCACCCGCACCCTCCCCGATCTCGGCGACCTCGGCCTGCGGGCCAAATCCGCCGGCCGCCGGCTGGCCGCGGCCCCGTCCGGGGCCAGGGACGAGGCCCTCCTCCGCGCCGCCGACCTCCTCGAGGAGCGTGCCGCCGACCTCCTCCGGGCGAACGCCGAGGATCTCGCCGGCGCCGAGCGGGCGGGGGCGGACGCCACCTCCCTCGACCGCCTCCGGCTCGATGCGGACCGGGTGTCGGGAATGGCGGGCGGGCTGCGAAAGGTGGCGGCGCTACCCGACCCGGTGGGCGAGGTGGTCGGCGGCTGGGTGCGCCCCAACGGGCTGCGGGTGGAGCAGGTCCGGGTGCCCCTGGGGGTGGTCGGGATCATCTACGAGAACCGCCCGAACGTGACCAGCGATGCGGCCGGGCTCTGCCTCAAGTCGGGGAACGCGGTCATGCTGCGCGGCTCGTCGACGGCGGTCGCTTCCAACACCGTGGTGGCGCGGCTGGTTCGGGAGGGGCTGGAAAAGGCCGGGCTGCCCGAGGAGGCGGTCACCCTGGTCGAGGACACCAGCCGGGACTCGGCGGTCCGCTTCATGCAGCTGGAGGGCATCATCGACTGTCTCATCCCGCGGGGCGGACCCTCGTTGGTGGCGTCGGTCCGTGCACACGCCACCGTCCCCTACGTGCTCGACGGAGCGGGCAACTGCCACGTCTACGTCGACGCGGCGGCCGACCTCGCGATGGCCGAGGCCATCGTGCTCAACGCCAAGACCCAGCGCCCCGGTGTCTGCAACGCGGCGGAGACCCTCCTCGTCCACCGAGCGGTTGCGGCCGAGTTCCTGCCCCGGGTCGCCCGGACCCTGGAGGGAGTCGCCCTGCTGGGCGACGACCGCACCCGGGCGGTCCTGCCCGAAGCGGGGGTGGCCACCGACGACGACTTCGCCGCCGAGTTCCTCGGGCCGACCCTCAGCGTGGCGGTGGTCGACGACCTCGGCGGCGCCATCGACCACATCGCCCGGTTCGGCTCGGGCCACTCCGAGGCGATCGTGACCGGCGACCTCGCCGCAGCCACCCGCTTCACCACCGAGGTCGACGCCGCGGCGGTGGTGGTCAACGCCTCGACCCGCTTCGTCGACGGCGAGGAGCTGGGTCTCGGAGCCGAGATCGGCATCTCGACCCAGAAGCTGCACGCGCGTGGGCCGATGGGACTCCGCGAGCTGACCTCGGTCAAGTACGTCGTCTCGGGGAACGGGCAGGTGCGCACATGAGCAATGATCGGACCGGCGGCCTCCAGCCGACCGGGGGGATCGGCTCGGGCTTCCCCGAGCCCGGGGCGCCGCGTTTCGACACCATCGACTCGGTCCGCGAGGGGCTGGCTGGTGTGGGCTATCTGGCCGACGACGGGATCGCCGGCGTGGTCTTCCTGGCCGACCGGCTCGCCAAACCGGTCCTCGTCGAAGGCCCGGCGGGGACCGGCAAGACCGAGCTCGCCAAGTCGGTGGCCCTCCACACCGGGAGCCGCCTCATCCGTCTCCAGTGCTACGAGGGGCTCGACGAGTCCAAGGCGCTCTACGAGTGGAACTACAAGAAGCAGCTGCTCCGCATCCAGGCGGACTCGGGGGTCCCCTGGCAGCAGCTCGAGGAGGACATCTTCTCCGAGGAATTCCTGCTCACCCGCCCCCTGCTCGAGGCCATCAAGTCGACCGAGCCGGTGGTCCTGCTCATCGACGAAGTGGACCGGGTGGAGCTCGAGACCGAGGCGCTGCTGCTCGAGGTCCTCTCCGAGTACCAGGTGTCCGTCCCGGAGCTCGGCACCGTCCGTGCCCAGCAGATCCCCCTCGTCTTCCTCACCTCCAACAACACCCGTGAGCTCTCCGAGGCGCTCAAGCGCCGCTGCCTCTACCTGCACATCGACTACCCGCAGCTGGAGCGCGAGCGGGCGATCATCGAGACCCGGGTGCCCGGTATCAGCGGAGCGCTCGCCGACCAGGTGGCCCGCATCGTCCGCTCCATCCGGACCCTCGACCTGAAGAAGGCACCGTCGGTCTCGGAGACCCTGGACTGGGCCCGGACCCTGGTCGTCCTCGGAATCGAGTCGATCGACGCCGAGCAGGCCCGGGACACCTTGCACATCCTGCTCAAGTACCGCTCCGACATCGACCGGGCGGCCAAAGAGCTGACGTCGGTCGACTCCGTCGGCTGATCCCAGGGTCTGCGGCCATGCTGGACGTCCTCACCGGCTTCGTCGGCGAGCTGCGGGCCGCCGGCATCCCGGTGTCGCTCACCGAGCACCTCGACGCGGCGGAGACGCTCCGGCACATCCCGTTGGAGGACCGGGAGGCGATCAAGTACACCCTCGGGGCCAGCCTGGTGAAGTCCTCGACCCACTGGCCGGCGTACGAGACGGCCTTCGAGATCTACTTCTCCCTCCGCGGCCCCGACCACCGGATCGACGCCGGCCAGGACGGCGGAGCCGGCGAGACCGCGGGCGACCGCGACGACGCGGCGGGAGAGGGCAACCAGGCAGGGCAGGGCCGGGGTGGAGGCGGTGGCGAGGGGATGACCCCCGGTGAGCTGGCCGAGCTCCTCTACCGGGCCCTGCTCAATTCCAACACCTCGATGCTCGCCGCCGTGGCCCGCCAGGCGGTGTCCCGCTACGCCGGAATGGAGGCCGGGCGGCCGGTCGGGGGCACGTACTACCTCTACCGCACGCTGCGGAACCTCGACCTCGACGGGGTGCTCGAGCGGCTGCTCGAGCAAGCCCGGGAGAGCACCGCCGCGCTCAACCGTGCCGGTGACCAGGACCCGCCCGGGCCCGAGGTCACCCTCACCCCGCTCGAGGAGCGGCTGCTGCGTGACGAGTACCAGGCCCGCATCGACCAGCTCCGGAAGGAGATCGAGAACGAGATCCGGCGCCGGCTGGTGGCCGACCGGGGCAGCGCGGCCCTGGCCAAGTCGATCCGCAAGCCCCTCCCCGAGGACATCGACGTGATGCATGCCACCCGCGACGAGCTGGTGGCCCTGCGCAAGTCCCTCCAACCGCTCTCGCGCAAGCTCGCCGTACGACTCGCCAGGAAACGGCGGCACGGCCGCAAGGGCCCCCTCGACTTCCGCTCGACGGTACGGCACTCGCTCTCGACCGGAGGCGTGCCGGTCGACCCGCGGTTCCGCTACCCGCGCCCCTCCAAACCCGAGATCGTGGTGATCGCCGACATCTCCGGGTCGGTGGCCTCCTTCGCCCGGTTCACCCTGCACCTGGTGCACGCCATCAGCTCACAGTTCTCCAAGGTGCGGAGCTTCGTGTTCATCGACGGCATCGACGAGGTCACCGGCTTCTTCGAGGGGGTGGACGACCCGGCCGAGGCGGTGCACCGGATCAACACCGAGGCAGACGTGGTCTGGGTGGACGGGCACTCCGACTACGGCCACGCCCTGACCGCCTTCTGGGAGCGGTGGGGTGAGGAGATCACGCCGCGCACCAGCGTGCTCCTGCTCGGGGACGCCCGCAACAACTACCATGCCTCGGGCTCGTGGGTGGTCAAGGAGCTGCGCGCCCGGGCCCGCCACGTGTACTGGCTCAACCCCGAACCGCGGGCCTACTGGAACTCGGGCGACTCGATCGTCGGCGAGTACGCCACCCACTGCGACGAGGTGGTCGAGTGCCGGACCCTACGCCAGCTCGAGCGTTTCGTGGGGGAGCTCGCATGACCGACGACGGGTTCGACGCCCTCGCCGGTGCCGGGACGGGCGCACCCGAGGGCCCGTCTCCGGGACCCCCACCGGGGATCCGGACGGTCGCCGCCGAGGTGGGGCCGACCACCCGGATCGTCCTGGTGCGCCACGGCGAGGCCGTCTGCAACGTGTCCGGGGTCTGCGGCGGGCCGATCGGGTGCGGCGGCTTGACCCCGCTGGGTCGTGCCCAGGTGGGCGTGCTGCGGGACCGTCTGTTGGTGACCCGGGAGCTGGCCGGGGCAATCCTCTACTCGAGCGTCCTTCCGCGGGCGGTCGAGACGGCCGTGCTCCTCGCGCCCGCGCTGGTCGAGGATCCCGACGACGGCGCGGCCCCGGCGGCGCCGGCGTTCCCGATCCAGGACTGCGCCTTCTGCGAGCTGCACCCGGGGGAGGCCGACGGCCTCGGCTGGTCCGACTACACGGCCAGGTTCGGGGTCCCCGACTGGGACAGCGACCCGGGACGGCCGATCGCCCCCGGTGGGGAGAGCTGGACCGGGTTCGTCAACCGGGTGTCCGCCGCGCTCGACACACTGGCCGCCGGCCACACGGGCGGCCTGGTCGTGGTGGCCTGTCACGCAGGGGTCGTCGAGTCGTCGCTCCTCGCCAAGCTGCCGGTGGTCGGCGGTCTCGAGGGCGCTCGCATGCAGCTTCGGACCCTGCACGCCTCGCTCACCACCTGGGAGGTCGACTCGGGCGGCTGGCGGCTGCTCGGGTACAACGACGGCGCGCACCACCTTGCCTCCCGGCGCGGTGGTGACCCGGTCCCCGTGGGCGGCTCCCGGTCTCCGAGCACTGCCGGGACTCAGCAGGCGTAGTCGTTGTCGAAGAGGGTGTCCATCCCCCCGAGGGGGAAGGGGGCGCTCGGTGAGCCGTACTGCACGATCTGCACGGGCCCGGTGGGAAGGCCTGGGAACGTCGATGTGCAGGTGGTGCCCGGGTCAACTTGCCAGTGGGCTGCCCAGTAGGGGACCTTCGGTTGGTAGGTGCCGGCGATGATCGGCCAGAGCCCGGGGCTCGCGTAGATGCCCACACTGTTGAGGCCCTCGGACTGGAGACCCTCGATGGCTCCCTGGATGAGCGAGGCGTTGGACGCGGTGCTCTGTGACCAGGCCGGGGTGGTGGGTGACTCCACGTCCAGCCACCATGCCACCGAGGTGTTGACCCCGGCCGCCTGGGCATCGGTGAACGCGGTCTGTGCAACGGTGAACCCGTAGTTGCAGGTGCTCGGATCGTTGGCTGTCATGCACGCCGGGTCGCTGCTCGAGCCGGCGTTGCCGTAATTGAGGAAGACGTAGAGGTTGAGCCCCGCGCCCGCCCACTGCGCCTCCTGGTGCAGGCAGGGATTGAGGAATCCCGGCTCCTCCACCTGGACGATCCCGATGGTGTGCGGGGCAGGCGGCAGCATGCCGCCAAGGGAGGGGCACTGCCATTTCGAGATGTCGTAGCCGAAGCTCCCCGGTCGGTAGGAGGAGCCGGTGAAGCTGCCGTCGCCCGTGGCCTCGGCCATGCCGACGACGGGCTGGTTGAGCACCTGGGGCGAGGAGCCCCAGTACGTGGCGTCCCCGAAGGCGGAGACGGCGCCGTTGGCGTTGGTGAACCAGTACCCCTTCCCACCGCTGTCCGCGGTGATGGAGACGATGGGCCGGCTCTGGGGCACGTTGCCGAGCGACCCGAAGAACGGGGCGCCGAAGGCGAACACCCCGCCGTCGGCCGCGGTGAACCAGTACCCCGTCCCGTTCGGGTCGCCGGCCATCCCCACGATGGGCTGGTTGAGCCTGATGTTGCCGGTCGACCCGTGGAACGCGGCGTCGCCGAACGCGAAGATGCCCCCGTCGGCGGCCACCAGCCAGTACCCCTTGCCGTCCGGGGTGGCGGCCATCCCGACCACCGGCTGGTTGAGCGGGTGGCCGCCCATCGATCCGTGGAACCCGGCGTCGCCGAAGGCGAAGATGCCCCCGTCGGAGGCCACCATCCAGTAGCCCTTCCCGTCGGGGCTTGCAGCCATCCCGACCACCGGCTTGTTCAAGTGGGTGGCGCCCATCGACCCGTGGAACGCGGCGTCGCCGAAGGAGAAGATCCCGCCGTCCGAGGCCACCAGCCAGTAGCCGAGACCGTCTTCCGTCCCGGCCATCCCGACCACCGGCTGGTTGAGTCGCATGCCCCCGGTCGAGCCGTAGAAACCGGCACCCCCGAACGAGAAGATCCCGCCGTCGGAGGCGACCAGCCAGTACGCCGACACCGTCGACGGGGTGTGCGCGGTCGCACCGGTCCCGGCGCGTGCCGGGACCGGGCCGGTTGCCGAGGCGGCGGACCCGGCGGTGACCACCAGGGACCCGAGCGCGCAGAGGCCGGCGAGGACGGTGTGGCGGATGCGCGAGCGCGGGAGGGACATGATCCAGGGGTCTCCAGATGTGAGGGGGTGGGCGACCCGGGCGTCGTGGGTGCGTCATGGCGGTACGACGCGAGCCGATGGGCGGGCGGGCAGGCGGGCACAGTCTCGCCGGTCGGGACAGGTTGGTCAATGGCCGGGTCCCGGCCCGGTGGTCAGCCGGCGAGCAGCTCGGCGATGCGGAAGGCCAGGTCGAGCGACTGGCGACCGTTGAGGCGGGGGTCGCAGGTGGTCGTGTAGCGCTGGTGCAGCTGGTCCTCTGCGATGTCCTCGAGCCCGCCCAGACACTCGGTCACGTCGTCCCCGGTGAGCTCCACGTGGACCCCACCCGGCCAGGTGCCGACCGACCGGTGGATACGGAAGAAGTGTTGCAGTTCGGAGAGGATGTCGTCGAACCGGCGGGTCTTCTGGCCCCCTTCGGCGGTGAAGGTGTTGCCGTGCATCGGGTCGCACATCCACACCACCGGGAACCCTTCCGCCTCGACGGCGCGCAGCACCGGTGGCAGCCGCTCCTCGATGGCGTCCACCCCGAAGCGGGTGATGAGGGTCAGACGTCCCGGCACCCGCTCGGGATTGAGCCGCTCGCAGAGGCCGACCGCGTCCTCCGGCGAGGCGTCGGGCCCGAGCTTGGAACCGACCGGGTTGCGGATCCCCGACAGGAACTCGCAGTGGGCGCCGTCGAGCTGGCGGGTCCGCTCGCCGACCCACAGCATGTGGGCCGAGCAGTCGTAGAACTCCCCGGTGAGCGAGTCCCGGCGGGTCAGTGCCTCCTCGTAGTCGAGGATGAGCGCTTCGTGACTGGTCCAGAAGTCGACCTGGTGGAGGGTGTCCTCGTCGGTCAGGTTGATGCCGCAGGCGTCCATGAACCGCAGGGCGCGGTCGATGCCGTCGGCGATGTCCTCGAAGCGGCGACCCTGGGCGGAGGAGGCGACGAACTCCTGGTTCCAGGCGTGGATCTGGCTCAGGTCGGCGAACCCGCCCTTGGTGAAGGCCCGAAGCAGGTTGAGCGTCGCCACCGACTGCTGGTAGGCGGTGACCAACCGGGTCGGATCGGGGATGCGGCCGTCGGCGTCCGGCAGGTCGTCGTTGACCATATGACCGCGGAACGAGTCGAGGACCTGGTCGCCGACCTGCTCGGTGGGCGAGCTGCGCGGCTTGGCGAACTGCCCGGCGATCCGCCCCACCTTGACCACCGGCAGCCCGGCACCGTAGGTCAGGACGACCGCCATCTGGAGGATGATCTTGAGCTTGTCGCGGATCCCGTCCGCGGTGAATTCGGTGAAGGACTCCGCGCAGTCGCCGGCCTGGAGCACGAACGCGCCTCCACGGGCGGCCTGGCCCAGCGACGCGGTGAGGTGCCGGGCCTCCCCGGCGAACACCAGGGGCGGGAGGCCTGCCAACCGTGCGTGCACCCGCTTGAGCGCGTCATGGTCGGGCCACTCCGGTTGCTGGGCGGCCGTTCGTGAGCGCCAGCTGTCGGGGGTCCAAACGGTGGCCGGGGGTGTGGCCGGGGTCGAGGGAGTCGCCACACCCACAGCGTACGGCCTCGCCGACCCCCGTTGGGCGTGGCCGACCCCGGTAGGCTCGGCCCGATGGCACCGTTCCGCTTCGCCGTGCAGCTGTCGACCGCATCCAGCGGACCCGCGTGGCGCGACCTGGCCCGGAAGATCGAAGACCTCGGCTACTCGACCCTGTTCATCCCCGACCACTTCGAGGACCAGTTCGGTCCCCTGGTCGCCCTCACCGTCGCTGCCGAGACCACCACCCGGTTGAAGGTCGGATCGCTCGTCTTCGGCAACGACTACCGGCACCCGATCGTGCTGGCCAAGGAGATCGCCACCCTCGACCTCTTCTCGGAGGGTCGGGTCGAGTTCGGCCTGGGCGCCGGATGGATGACCACCGACTACGAGCAGTCGGGCATCGCCCACGATGCGCCGGGGGAGCGGATCTCGCGCATGCTCGAGAGCCTCCAGATCATGAAGTCGCTCTGGGGGTCCGGCACGGCCACCTTCTCGGGAGCCAACTACACGATCACCGGGGCGACGGGTGCCCCGCGGCCGCACACCCGGCCCCACCCGCCGATCATCATCGGGGGCGGGGGCCAAAGGGTGCTGGGCATCGCCGCCAGGGAGGCCGACATCGTCGGGGTCAACCCGAGCCTGGCCGCCGGGTACGTGGGTCCCGAGGCGCTCGCCACGACAACCGCCGAGTACTACGACCGGCGGATCGAATGGGTCCGGGAGGCGGCGGGGGACCGCTTCGACCGCCTCGAACTGCAGGTGCTGACCTTCCTGGTCCAGATCGTGCCCGATCGCGACGACGCGATCGACCGGCTGGCCGGCATGATGGGGGTCTCCGCCGAAGACGTCGACGGATCCCCGATCGCGCTCATCGGTACGGTCGGGCAGATCATCGAGCGCCTCCGCGAGCGGCGCGAGCGGTTCGGGTTCTCCTACGTGGTGGTGCACGAGGCCGAGATCGAGGCCTTCGCACCGGTGGTGGCCGCGCTCGCCGGCACCTGATGTGACCCGCGCCGCCCCGCGCATCGGCATCTTCGGTGGGACCTTCGACCCGATCCACAACGGCCACCTGCAGGTGGCCGACGAGGTCCGGCGATCGTTGGGGCTCGACCGGCTGCTGGTGGTGGTCGCCAACGAGCCCTGGCAGAAGCAGGACCGGCCGGTCACCCCGGCCGAGGACCGCTACGCCATGGTCGTCGCCGCGCTGTCCGACCACCCCGGCCTCGAGGCGTCCCGGGTGGAGCTGGACCGGGGCGGGCCCTCCTACACCGTCGACACCGTCCGCGAGCTCCTGGCCGAGGAGCCCGACGCCGAGCTCTTCGTGGTGGTGGGCGCGGACGTCGTCGGGGGGCTCGCCTCCTGGCACGAGGAGCCGGCCCTCCGCGAGCTGGTGACCCTGGCGGTGGTCGACCGCCCCGGTGCGGAGGCAGTGCCGACGCCCCCGGGCTGGCGAGCCGTCCGGGTCCCGGTCCGACCGCTCGATGTGTCGAGCACCGGACTTCGCACCCGTCTCGAGCAGGGCCGATCGGTCTCGGGCACCGTCCCGGAGAGCGTCATCCGTTGCATGACCCAGCGAGGTCTGTACGCTACGGGAAGATGACAGTGCGGTCGATCCACGCCGAGTCCGGTAGCACCACCCCCGCACGAGTCCCCCTCCAGGCAGCGTCATCTGACGAAACGGTGACAGAAGGGCCGCCCGTCGACGGGCGGCGCGCGCTCCGTGGGGCACGTCGCCGGCGGCGGCGGACGGCCTGGCTCTGTGCCGCGGTCGTCCTGGTGTGCCTCGCCCTGACCCTGCTCATCGTGGGCCTGGCGAGGGACCGGCCGGCGCCGGCGGCGGCCTCCACGCCCGGTCCGACCGCGACCGTGCCCGTCGCGGCCTCCGCTGCCCACATGACAACCCTCGTCCGACCACCGGTCCCAACCGACGCCGCCTCGGCGTGAGAAGGAGAGCACCCTTGACCACTGTGACCCCCGTCCCGACCAGATCGACCGGTTCCCCGGATGTGTCCGGGGAGTGGGTGGTGGCGGCCCGCGCCGCCGACGCGAAGTCTGGGCAGGACACGGTCATCCTGGGGATGGGCGAGCTGCTCGGGGTCACCGACGCCTTCGTCGTCACCAGCGGTCGCAACACGCGGCAGGTGAAGACCATCGTCGACGAGGTGGAGCGCCAGGTGAAGGCCGCGAGCGGCCGTTCGCCGGAGCGGGTCGAAGGGTTGACCGACGCGTCATGGGTGCTCATGGACTACGGCGAATTCCTCGTCCACGTGTTCCTCGACGAGACCCGCGCCTTCTACGACCTCGAGCATCTGTGGAGCAGCGCTCCGCGCATCCCCTGGATGGCGACGGCCACCTCCTGACGCTCCTCCCGGGCGTCGGGCCGGCTCAGGGCAGGGGCGCCTGGGGGACGTAGTCGGCACGGCCGACCGGCCGGGACACCTGGACGCCGCTCGCAGTCGGCACCTGGATCCCCTCGCCGGCGATCTCGAAGCTCACCGCGGTCACCCCGGGCTGTTGGGTGGCCGTGTAGACGACCTGGGCGATGGCGAAGGTCTGGTCCGGCCCGACGACCTGGATCGGGTCGGTGTGGAAGTTGACGGTGGCCACCCCGTTGACCACGGTGGCGGTGATCCCGCTGCTGGACCCGGACAGGAACGACTGGAGCCCGGCCGTCGACTCGGCGGCGGTGGGACCGTCGAGCAGGGCCCCCAGGATCTCGCTGAGTGACGCGGGCACCTGGACCTCCCGGGTGACCGGCATCAGGTGACCGGTGGGGGACACCAGGAAGATCGGCTCGGGGACGCCGACCGCCGGGGGCGAGCCGGGGCTCGTCGTGGTGGTCGTCGCGGGGTTGAGCAGATGGAAGGGGACGTCCGAGCGTGCGATCGCGGTCGGCCCGCCGCCTGTCGGGATGCCGCAGGCACCGAGCCCCAGACCGAGGACGAGGAGAGCTGTGACGCGGTGCCACATCGTGGCGCGGGTCATGGGATGCTCCCCGCGCCGGCGGGGTCGACCGCACCGATGACCTCGGCCGGCCGCAACGGCAGCTCCACCACGAACCGGGTGCCCCGGCCGTCTGCGGCGTTCTCGCTCCAGACCCGACCCCCGTGGAGCCGCACGTGCTCGGCGACCAGCGAGAGCCCGAGCCCGGTCCCCTTGCCCGAGGCCCGCTGGCCGGCCCGACCGCCCCGGTAGAAGCGCTCGAAGAGGTGGGCCCGCTGATCCTCGGGCACCCCCGGGCCGTGGTCCTCGACCAGCACCCGGATGGCGGTGGCCGGCAGCACCGCCCCGTCCGGTCCGTGGCGGTCCGGGCCCGGCCGGCGCTCGACCAGGACCCGGGTGACACCGCCGGCGTAGAGCGACGCGTTCTCGACCAGGTTGGCGACGACCCGCTCGAAGCGGCGCTTGTCCACCTGCAGCCGGAGTCCCTCGAGCCCCGGCCCGATCTCGACCGGGTCGGTGGCGGGATCCCGCCGGCCGTCCGGGCCGACCGGCATGGCGGCGGCCACCGCCCGACGCACCAGCTCACCGGGGTCGACCTCGTCGAGGGAGAGCTCGGCGGAACCCGCGTCGAACCGGGAGATCTCGAGCAGGTCGTCGACCATCCGGGTGAACCGCTCGAGGTCACCGTCGAGGAGGTCGAGGGCGCGCTGGGCACGCGGGGAGAGCTCGCGTCGGTGCGCCTCGAGCACGGCGACCGTGGCGGTGAGGGTGGTGAGCGGCGAGCGAAGCTCGTGGCTCACGTCGGAGGTGAACCGCGCCTCGCGCTCGATCCGGTCCTGCAGGTTGGCGCTCATGGTGTTGAATGCGGAGGCGAGTTCCTGGAGATCGGCGTCGTCGCCGACCTCGACCCGGGTGCCGAGCTGACCACCGGCGATCGCCACCGCAGCGTCGGTCACGTCGCCCAGGGGTCGGAGGGCGCGGGAGCTGGCCCACCGCCCCACCGCGGCCCCGGCGATGGTGGTGACCAGTGCGGCGGCCCCGAGCGCGAAGGCCAGGGCCCGCAGGGTCCCGGCCAGCTCGTCGAGCGAGAAGACCTCGAAGTAGGTCGAATGGACGGCGGGCAGGGGCACCCCGATCACCAGCTGCGGCGTCCCGGCCAGGGAGAAGAGTTGGGAGGCCGGCGTCCCCGAGAGCACCAGCGTCCGCTCCGCGGAGGGGATGGCACTCTGCCCCACCGAGATCGCGGTGGCGTACCACTGGCCGCGGGTGCGCAGCACCGAGCGGGACCCGGGCAGGGTGTCGACCGACTCGATCAGCTGGTTGACCTGGGTGGTCGGGGAGCGCAGCGCGTTCTGGATGAGCGAGGCGTTGGCGAAGGCCTGGCGCTGCTCGGCCGTCTGCCGTTCGCTGAGAAAGGTCTGGCGGGCGGTGAAGTAGGTGATGCCGGCCATCAGGGTGGAGAGCGCAAAGGCGCCGATGGTGAACGCGAGCGTGACCCGTGCGCGCAGTCCGAGGCTGACCGGCCGGCGGGCCGTGGCGCCCGGCGGTGACGTGCCCCCCGGTCCGGCGTCCCGCGGGTCCGACCGGGCCACCGGTCAGACCGCCAGCTTGTAGCCCATGCCCCGGACGGTGAGGATGAACCGGGGCGTCGCAGGATCCGGCTCGACCTTGGTGCGCAGGCGGCGGACGTGGACGTCGACCAGGCGCCCGTCGCCGAAGTAGTCGTACCCCCAGACCTGCTCGAGCAGGTGCTCGCGGCTCAGCACCTTGCCCGGGTGGTCGGCCAGCTCGCAGAGCAGCCGGAACTCGGTGCGGGTGCAGTGGATCTCCTGCCCGTCCCGGCGGACCACCCCGGCGTCGGGCTCGATCTCGACGTCGCCGAAGCTGAGCACCGCCGATCCCTCGTCGGCGCGCGATCGGCGCAGCAGGGCCCGGATCCGCGCCGCGAGCTCCTTTGCGACGAACGGCTTGGTGACGTAGTCGTCAGCACCGGCCTCGAGGCCTGCCACCACGTCGTGGGTGTCCGACCGGGCGGTCACCATGATGATCGGGACCGTCGACTGGTGGCGCAGGGTTCGGCAGGCCTCGAACCCGTCGATACCCGGCAGCATCAGGTCGATCAGGACCAGCTCGAAGGGCTCGGCGGAGAAGCGGGCGACCGCGTCCTCGCCGCTCCCGGCGTCCTCCACCGAGTAGCCCTCGTCCTCCAGTGCCAGGCGCATCGAGGAACGGATCCGCTCGTCGTCCTCGACGATCAGGATTCGGCTCACGGCGTGATCATGGCACGGCCGCTCCGCACGCAGGCAACGGCCGGCCGCGGCCGGGCCCGAGGGGCCCCAGCGTCAGCTCTTCCAGATCTGGGTCGGCCAGATCGCCCCACCGATGAGCGGGAAGGCCTTGCCTCCGGCAGGGGTGGTCGGGTTGGCGAAGTTCTCCACCCCCTGCTTGGCCCCGATGGCCCAGACGGTCCGGTCTGCCCAGATGTAGGGGATGTCCTTGCCGAGCAACCGGTTCACCTCCTGGTAGGCGGCGACCTGCTCGGCCGTGCTCGACGCCTGGCGACCCTTGATCAGGGCGGTCTCCATCGCCGGATCGGTGTTGCGGGCCATGTTGATGGAGAAGACCGGGGTGTTGGCGTTGGTCGGACTCCAGAAGATGTAGTTGAGGTCCGGGTTGACCGCACCGAACTGTCGCCAGACCTGGGCCTCGAAGGACCCGAGCAGGGCGGTGTTGATGATCGACTCCTGCTGGATCGGGTTGAGGGTGACCGTCATGCCGACCGTCTGGAGCTGCTGCTGGTAGTACTGGGCGATCCTCGTGGTGCTGGCGTCCGGGACGTGGTTGAGGCTGAGCGACACCGGCTGCCCGGCCTGCTGCACCTCCTGGACCAGCTGCTTGGCCTTGTCGACGTCGTACACGGGGTAGCCGTTGTCGGCCAGGTAGTAGGGCGAGGTCGTGGTGAACGGTCCGTTCGAGGTCGGATTGACCCCCTGGTCGATGACCGCCACGTACTGGGCGGAGCTGATCGCATAGGCCGCGGCCTGCCGCAGCTTGAGGTTGTCGAACGGGGGCTTGGACAGGTTGAGGAGGAGGCAGCCCATGTCGGGCTCGCCGGCGACGTTCTTCGAGTCGTCGGTGTAGCCGAAGGAGCTGTTGCCCCGGAGTGCCTTGATCTCGATCGCGGTGTCGGTGTGCATGATGTCCACCGAGCCCGACTGCAGGCTGCTCAGGAGCGAACTCGGGTCGGGGATGGGCTTGTAGGTGATGCTGTCGAGGTAGGGGAGTCCCGGCCGCCAGTAGTGGGGGTTCTTGGTGGCGGTGAAATGGTCGTTCGGCGTCCAGTCCTGGAAGATGAACGGCCCGGTCCCGACCGGGTTGGTCTGGCTGTTCGACTTGAGCCAGTTGGGCTCGGCCACGAAGGCGATCTGGCTCCCGATCCCCCCGGTCAGGTAGTAGTCGAACGGCACCCAGGGGGCCTTCATGGTCACCGTGACCTCGAGCGGGCCGGTGGCGGCCACGGTGTCGATGTTGGTGACCGACGGGCCGGTCAGGGCTGAGGACTTGTGCGCCTCGAAGTTGGCGACGACCGCGGCGGCGTCACACGGTGCGCCGTTGTGGAACACCACGTTCGGGCGCACGGTGATCGTCCAGACCGTGTGGTCGCTGTTGGGGGTGACCGACTGGGCCAGGTACGGCTGGGGGGTCCCACCGGCGTCCAGGATCATGAGCGGGTCGAACACCGTGCGGGCGTAGAGGATGCCGACCTCGTCGAAGGTCCCCTGGGTCGGGGAGAATCCCTTCTCCTCGGTGTCCACCCCGAAGACGAGCTGGCCGCCCGGCTTGGGCGTGGTGGTCGAGATGCCGTCGTAGTGGGTCCCGGTGGAGCCGCTCGTGGTGCCGGTGGCAGAGCCCGAGTTGCCGCAGGCGGCGAGAATGCCTCCCGAGGCCCCGATGGCGGCGACGCCCACGCCGGTGGCGGCTCCCCGCGCGAGGAACGAGCGGCGGTCGATGCGTTCTGACATATTCCCCCTTGCGACAGTGGTCCGGGGCCATGGCCCACGGCTCTACGTTGCCCTGCAGCTCTTGGTACCACCGTGCCGCGTCGTCTGGGCGGCGGCCCGGTCCCCCTTTGCGTCAGGGCCGACGATAGCCCTCCGACCAGGGTCCGCGTGCGCTGCGAGCGGCCCCGACCCGAAGGGGGTCACCCCCGGGCCGCCCGATGCCCGGACGCCTCCGGGATGCCGGGTGCCGGTGGTCCTGCCGGGTACTGTTCTCAGGTGGCTTGGGAGATCGACGCCTATCGAAGCTCGGTCTCCGGACTGTCGTCGGCGACCGTGCGCGCGTACTGCTCCGACCTCGAGCGCTTCACCGTCTGGGCGGAGCGGGGCGGAGCCGACGGACCACCCGATGTCGACCGGATCACGCTCCGGCGCTACCTCGCGTACCTGGCCACCCGGCGGTACGCCAAGGCGACCATCTCGCGTGCCGCGGCGTCGCTGCGCTCGTACTTCGAATGGTGTGCCCGGCGCGGCCTGGTCGACGTGGACCCGTCGGCCCGGCTCACTGCGCCGGCACCCGACTCGCGCCTGCCTCGGGTGCTCGGACACGCCGACCTCGACCGCCTGTTGACCCCGGCCGTCACGACGACGGTGCCCGGCGGGACCGTTCGAGTGGGCGGATCACCGGGTGGACCGTTTCCCCGGGACCGCCGTGACCAGGCCGTGCTCGAGTTGCTCTACGGGAGTGGGATGCGGGTGGCCGAGCTCTGCGGGCTGGACCTGGACGACCTCGATCTGGCCCAGGGGATGGTCACGGTGATGGGCAAGGGCGCAAAGCAGCGTCTGGTGCTGGTCCACGGGCAGTGCGTGGCGGCCCTGCGTGCCTGGCTCGACGGTCCGCGTGCCGAGCTGATGACGGCGACCAGCCCGTCCGGGGCCCTGTTCTTCAACGGTCGGGGCAACCGGCTCGGACCCCGGGACGTCCGCCGTATCCTGGACAGGCGCTCACCGGTGCCCACCCACCCCCACGCCCTCCGGCACACCTTCGCCACCCATCTCCTGGACGGGGGCGCCGACCTGCGAGTCGTGCAGGAATTACTCGGACATGCCAGTTTGCAGACCACGCAGGTCTACACTCATGTGAGCAAGGAACGCCTGCTTGCGGTCTATTCGGGCACGCATCCACGGGCTTAAGGGGACAATTGGCGACCAAACTCGACTCGGTCGGCCACGGGATCGACGCTCTGTGGACCGAATACAAGAAGTCCGGTGCCCGGGCGCTTCGCGACCAGCTGATCCTGCACTACTCGCCGGTCGTCAAGTACGTCGCCGGCCGGGTGTCCGTCGGGCTGCCCCGCCACGTCGACGAGGCCGATCTGGCGAGCTACGGGATCATCGGACTCATCGACGCCATCGAGCGCTTCGAGCCGGCCCGCAACATCAAGTTCGAGACCTACGCCATCCCCCGGATCAAGGGGGCGATCATCGACGAGCTCCGCTCCATCGACTGGGTGCCCCGCTCGGTCAGGGCGAAGGCGCGTGCGGTCGAGCAGTCGTACTCCAAGCTCGAGGCGGTCCTGCACCGCACCCCGACCGATGCCGAGGTCGCCGCCGACCTGGAGATGACCGACGAGGAGTTCCAGACGGCGCTCCGCAAGATCTCGTTCGTCGGCGTGGTCGCGCTCGACGAGGTGTTCCGGGGCGGCGACCGCTCCGACCGGTCGACCCTGGGCGAGACCCTCCCGGACTCCACCGCCGGGCCGATGGACAGCCTCGAGGTCAAGGAGACCAAGGAGGCCCTTATCCGGGCGGTCAGCCAGATGGCCGAGCGTGAGAAGACCGTCCTCACCCTCTACTACTACGAAGGGCTGACCCTCGCCGAGATCGGCGACATCCTGGGGGTCACCGAGAGCCGGGTGTGCCAGATACACACCAAGGCCGTCCTGCAGCTTCGGGCCAAGCTGGCCGACCGGCCGGAGGGGAGCGGCCGCCCGGCGGGAGCCAAGTCGGCCAAAGGGGCGGCTGCGGCCTCCAAGGCCGTCTCCCGCGCCGCCGGCTGAGCCCGCACCCGGCCGGGCCCGCACCGCATCGGGGCGCGCTCCACCCGCTCGCTGAGTGGAGGCTTCCCGTCCGGGGGCACTAGCATGATCGGGTCCGTCGACCGGCGGGCACTCGAACAGCAGCAATCACGCACCCGGCCGCGTCCACGGTCGCCCCGACGTCTGGGGTGCAGCGGCCGGGGAGGATCAACCGTCACAAGGAGCAGCCAGATGGCCGTCGTCACCATGAAGCAGTTGCTGGGCGCAGGTGTCCACTTCGGGCACCAGACCCGCCGCTGGAACCCCAAGATGCGCCGGTTCATCCTCGGGGAGCGCAACGGGATCTACCTCATCGACCTGCGCCAGACGATGAAGGGCATCGAGGAGTCCTACGGGTACATCCGGGACCTCGTCGCCGGTGGGGGCACCATCCTCTTCGTCGGCACCAAGAAGCAGACCCAGGGGCCGGTGGCCGTCTACGCGGAGGCGTGCGGGATGCCCTATGTGAACGAGCGCTGGCTGGGTGGGATGCTCACCAACTTCCAGACCGTCTCCACCCGGGTCAAGCGGATGAAGGAGTTCGAGGCCATGCAGAAGGCCGGCGACTTCGACGCGATGCCGAAGAAGGAGGCGCTCCGCCACACCCGTGAGCTGGAGAAGCTCCAGCGCAATCTCGGTGGTATCCGTGGACTGGACAAGCTCCCCGACGCCATCTTCGTGATCGACACCAAGAAGGAGCACATCGCGGTGACCGAGGCCAACAAGCTCGGTCTGCCGGTCGTCGCGGTGGTCGACACCAACTGCGACCCCGATGTGATCACCCATGTGATCCCCGGCAACGACGACGCCATCCGCTCTGGTGCGCTGCTCTGCCGTGTGGTGGCCGACGCCGTCGCCGAGGGCCGCTTCATCGCCCAACAGCGTCCGGCCGCGGTGGCCGCGGCCACTCCCGCCCCGCCGACCGCCCCCGTTGCGAGTCCTGCACCGGACGCAGCTCCCGCCACGGCCGCCCCCGCGCCGGAGACCGCTCCCGCGGCGAGTGCTCCTCCGGTCCCCGCTCCTCCGGCCGCCGCTCCTCCGGTCGCCGCTCCCGCAGCCGACCCTGCCCCGGCCACGGCTCCCGCCGCCGACCCTGCCCCGGCCACGGCTCCCGCCGCCGACCCTGCCCCGGCCACGGCTCCCGCCGCCACCGCCAGCCCAGCACCGGAGGCCGTCGCGTCCACCCCGGTACCCGAGGCGACCGACGACCCCGCCCCGACGATCCCGACGAAGGAGGCCTAGCTGTGCCCGCGTTTTCCGCCAAGGACGTCCAGAGGCTCCGCCAGCTCACCGGAGTGGGCATGCTCGACGCCAAGCGCGCCCTCGAGGAGAATGACGGTGACATGGACACGTCCGTCACCTGGCTGCGCGAGCAGGGACTGGCCAGTCAGTCCAAGCGTGCCGACCGGGACGCCTCCGAAGGAGCGGTTGCGATCGGCACCGCTCCGGGTGTCGCCTCCATCGTCCAGCTCCGGTCGGAGACCGACTTCGTGGCCAAGTCCGCCGAGTTCGTGGCCCTGGTCTCCGAGCTCGCCGATCTGGTCGCGGCGAAGGGGACCGCAGCGGTCGATGAGCGGGCCGAGGAACTGGACCGGCTCAAGGTCACCCTCAAGGAGAACATCTCGATCGGGCGGGTGGTCCGTATCGAGGCACCCCCGGGGGGCGTGGTCGATTCGTACCTCCATCTGCAGGCCGGTCGTGGGGTGAATGCCGTCGTCGTGGCGCTTGCCGGCGGGAGCGTCGAGCTCGCGCACGACATCGCCGCCCACATCGCATTCGCCCGTCCGATCTACATCACCCGGGCGGCTGTTCCCGAGGCCGAGGTGGCCGCCGAGCGCGAGACGGTCGAGAAGATCGCCCGCAACGAGGGCAAGCCGGATGCGGCGCTGCCCAAGATCGTCGAGGGTCGCCTCGGCGGGTGGTACAAGGAGCGGGTCCTTCTCGACCAGCCATTCGTCAAGGACGAGAAGCAGACCATCGGCACGCTCCTCGGCGACGCCACCGTGACCGAATTCGCCCAGGTCGTCGTCGGCGACTGAGTCGACGTGGGTCAGCCACAGCGGATCATCCTGAAGCTCTCCGGCGAGGCGCTCGCTTCGTCGGCGTCGGACGAGACCATCGATTCTGCGGCTGTCGAGCAGCTCGCGCGTCGAGATCGCCCGCTCGCGGGACGAGCTCACCGGGCTCGAGCTGGCGGTCATGGTCGGCGGCGGGAACATCTGGCGGGGCACCACCGGGGCCGGCGCCGGGATGGACCGTGCCACCTCCGACACCATGGGCATGCTGGGGACGGTGATCAACGCCCTCGCTCTCCAGGACGCGCTCGAGCACCACGGACAGCCCACCCGGGTGCTGTCCGCCGTCCAGATGGCCGAGGTGGCCGAGCCCTACATCCGGCGCCGGGCGATCCGGCACCTGGAGAAGGGTCGAGTGGTGGTCTTCGCCGCGGGCATGGGAAACCCCTATTTCACCACCGACACCTCGGCCGCCCTCCGCGCGGCGGAGATCGAGGCGGTCCTGCTGTGCAAGGGCACCCACGGCGGTGTCGACGGCGTCTACAGCGCCGACCCCCGGCTGGACCCGACCGCCACCCGGTACGACGAGATCTCGTTCATGGACGTCGTGGCCAAGGACCTGCGGGTGATGGACCTCACCGCGATCACGTTCTGCAAGGACAACGGGCTGCCGATCCGGGTCTTCGACCTGATGGAGCCGGGCAACATCCGCAAGGCGCTCGGCGGCGAACCGATCGGGACGCTGATCAGATGAATTGGCAGGTGGGTCTCGTTTTGGGTGCCCCCGCACCTCGATGACTACGCTGGTCCGCTGATGGACGACGACCTGATCGCGCTCGTGGTCTCCGACGCCACCGAGCACATGGCGAAGGCGGTCGAGCACACCCAGATCGGAGTTCAGCGCCATCCGGACCGGGCGGGCCACCCCCGCCCTCGTCGAACACCTGAAGGTCGACTACTACGGCACCGAGACCGAGCTCCGGCAGATGGCGGGCTTCAGCGTCCCCGAGGCCCGCCTCCTGGTGGTCTCCCCCTACGACAAGGGGTCGCTCGGCGCGATCGAGAAGGCGCTCCAGGGCTCCGACCTGGGGATCACCCCCTCCAACGACGGAACGGTGATCCGCCTGTCCTTCCCCGTGCCCACCGAGCAGCGCCGCAAGGAGCTGGTCAAGGTGGTCAAGCAGAAGGCGGAGGACGGCCGGGTGGCCGTGCGCAACGCACGGCGCTCCGCCCGGCACGAGCTCGACGCGATGCACAAGGACGGCGACCTCTCCAGCGACGAGCTCGAGCGGGTGGAGAAGGATCTGGACCGGCTGACCCAGGACAACGTCGGCGGCGATCGACCGCCAGCTCGCCCACAAGGAGCAGGAGCTCCTCGAGATCTGATTTCAGCCGGGCCCAGCCCGGTATTCGAACACGATTCGGCACACGGACCGGCATCCAGGTGGGCCGGATCCGCGGCCGGTTCCTGGGGAGGAAGCAAGCAACGTGGACAACGGCCCGGACCGGGAAGAGGACGATCTGACCAGGACCGACACACCAGTTGCGCGCTCCGAGCCGGCCGGTCCGGCCAGCGACCGGGTCACCATCATGGGGGCGGAGACAGCAGCGGAGATCACGTCCGAGCTCCCCATCGTGCCCTCGGAGGAGGACGAACCGGACGGAGCCGGGAACCCCGTCGGTCCGCATCCTCGACGAGACGTCCGGGACCGACGCAGGCGGCGTCGAGCCGGTGGTGCCCGGGCAGACCGCGGTGCCCGCCGGGGGTGCGGTGCCGACCGGGCTGCCCCACTGGACCGAGCCGCCCACCGGTCAGGTCCCGGCTGTCCTCTCGCGGGAACCCGAGGAGGGATCCGGAGATGCGATCCTGCCGCCGAGCTGGCGTGAGGAGGATGCCGACTGGATCGCCCACGAGGAGGAATTCGACCCGGCCATGTTCTCGGGCGAGCACACCACACTGGGCTCGCTCGACGAGACCCATGGCAGCGACGAAGAGCGCCGGCCCTGGGAGTTCGACCTGGGCTCGGTGAAGCCCGGCGCGCCGAGCCCGGGCGCCACGGCTCCCGGAGGAGCGCCCGTCGACCCGGTCACCGGGCCGGTGGAAGCGGCTGCCCCCTGGGTCGCCGCCGCGGGTGCGGAGCGCGCGGCGCACGGTGCCGACCCGAGGGGGGAGGCGACCGGCGAGCGGCCGATGCCGGCAACGGGCGCCGTCGCAGAGGGCTCGACCGGTGACCCGTCGGTGTCGGGCGAGGCCGCTCCCGGAATCCACGACGCCGACGCACCGGCCGAATCGGCCCCGGCGACCGAGCCCGCCGACCAGGATCCGGCCGACCGGGACCGTCCGAGCGGGACGCCACCGGTCGGGCGAGCCCGCCGGAGCGGGCTTCGCCCGTCACGACTGCGGGCCAAGCGTCCCGACCAGGCGCCGGTTGCCGCTTGGCGCCGAGACCCCCGGGGCCTCGGTCACCGACGTACCGGGGGTCGGCCAACCGAGGGGCGGCGTGGCCGCGCTGGCCGCCGCCGACCGGAATGCCGCTCGTGCGGGGGATGCCGGGTCCGGTGGCCAGGCAGGCGAGCCGCTCGACGCCGGGCTCGCCACCGGACCGGGGGAGGCGACACGACCACGGCGGTCCCGACCGCGACGGCGTGCCGCAGATCGCTGCGACGCTCGCCGTCCGGCGAACCGCGGCCGCTGCGCAGCAGCAACGGGCCGTACACGCCCGAGGTGACCGGGGGCGGGCCCCCCGAACCGTCGGGCAGGCGCGAGGTCGCCCATCGCTCCCGGGGTGCGGCGCCCGGCATCGGCGTACGGGTGGGCACCGGGATCGCCGTGGGGGTGGTCGCCCTGGCCGCCTTCAAGCTCGGGACGGTCACCTCGCTCATCCTCTCCCTGATCGTGGTCACCTTCGCCGCCGGTGAGTGCTTCGCCGTCCTGCGGAAGGTCGGCTACCACCCGGCGACGCTCCTCGGGCTCGCCGGCACCATCTCGCTGATGGTCGGGGCCTACGCCAAAGGCGTCGCCGCCCTTCCGCTGGTGATGGTGCTGATCACCGTCTTCACGCTCATGTGGTACCTGTTCGGGGTCGAGCGGGGGTCGCCGGTGGCCGGCACCGCGGCGACGCTGCTGACCGTCGGATGGGTTTCCCTGCTGGGCGCGTACGCCGGGCTGCTGCTGTCACCCTCGACCTTCCCCAACCGGCACGGCATCGCTTTCCTCCTCGGGGCGATCATCGCCACCGTGGCCAACGACGTGGGAGCCCTGGTGGTCGGACGCTGGATCGGCAGACGGCCGCTGGCGCCGAGCATCAGCCCCAACAAGACGTGGGAGGGGCTGGTCGGGGGCGCGGTGGTCACCATCATCGTCTCCACCGTCGCGGTCGGCGCCATCCATCCCTGGTCGGCGAGGAACGCCGCGTTGCTGGGCGTCGTGGTGGCCGTGGTCGCCCCGCTCGGTGACCTGTGCGAGTCCATGCTCAAGCGCGATCTCCGGCTCAAGGACATGGGTACGCTCCTGCCGGGTCACGGCGGGATCCTCGACCGGGTCGACGCCCTCATCTTCGTGCTCCCGGCCACGTACTACCTGGTGCGCGCCCTCAATATCGGCTGACTTTCGGGCAGGCTGGAGGGATGCACCCCTCGACCAGCGACACGGGTTCCCCGGCGTCGGACACCGCCAAGGCACCGGTGTCGGTGAGCGTGGTCGGCTCCACCGGTTCGATCGGGACCCAGACCTTGGAGGTGGTCGAGGCGTCCCCCGACCGGTTCGACGTCGTCGCGCTCGGGGCCCAACGGTCGGTCGACGCACTCGTCGCCCAGGCGCTCCGGTTCCGGCCCGACGTCGTGGCCATCGGGGATCCGGCCGGCGCACCGGAGCTTGCCGCCCGGCTTCCGGCCGGCATCGAGGTGCTGACCGGGACCGAGGGACTGGCAGCGATCGCAACGGCGGCCGACGTGGTGGTCAACGGGGTGGTCGGGTTCGCCGGCCTCACGGTGACCCTCGCCGCACTCGAGGCGGGCCGTCGCCTCGCCCTCGCCAACAAGGAGTCGATCATCGCCGGCGCGCCACTGGTGACCCGGGCCCGGCGCACCCCGGGGGCCGAGATCATCCCGGTGGACTCGGAGCACTGCGCGCTCCACCAGTGCCTGCGGGCCGGACGGGCCGCGGAGGTCGCCCGTCTGTTGCTGACCGCCTCCGGGGGACCATTCCGGGGGCGCGGCGCAGAGGCGCTCCGTTCGGTCGGGGTGGCCGACGCCCTCGCCCATCCGACCTGGTCGATGGGACCCAAGATCACGGTGGACTCGTCCACCCTGATGAACAAGGGCCTCGAGGTGATCGAGGCGCACGAGCTCTTCGGCGTGGGCTACGACGCGATCGATGTGGTGGTCCACCCCCAGTCCGTGGTCCACTCGATGGTCGAATTCGCCGATGGTGCCGTGGTGGCCCAGCTCTCCCTCCCCGACATGCGTCTCCCCATCGGGTACGCCCTCGCCTATCCCGACCGCCTGTCCGAGGCCTTCGGGGCCATCGACTGGGCCCGGCTCTCGCTCCTCGAGTTCGAACCGCCGGATCGGACCGCCTTCCCCTGCCTCGACCTGGCCTACCGGGCCGGACGCACCGGCGACCTGGCACCGGCCTGGCTCAACGCGGCGAACGAGGTGGCCGTCGCCGCCTTCCTGGCCGGACGGATCGACTGGCAGGGCATCGCCGGGGTGGTGGCAGCCACCCTCGACCGCTACGAGGCGCCCCGCGGAGGCGACGCCGCCGAGCGCACGGTCGAGGACGTGCTGGCCGCCGATGCCGGCGCGCGTCGCATCGCCGGACTGGTGGTCCGCGGCGGGGAGGCGGCGTGAGCACGAGCCCGCCGGGAACCGCGCTGCGCGATCCGGTGCCGACCCCGGTGTGGGAACCCGCCCGGGGGCCCGGACCGGACAAGCCCCCGCTCCGCTCCGCGCTCGAGCTGCTCGTGGTGGTCGGCGTGCTGGTCGCGCTCGCGCTGGCAGCCGGACAGGGTGATCTGCTCCTGGTCATCGTCTGCCTCATCGTGATCGTGATGGTCCACGAGCTGGGCCACTACCTGGCTGCCAAGCACGGCCGGATGAAGGTCACCGAGTACTTCCTCGGGTTCGGACCCCGGTTGTGGTCCTTCCGCCGGGGGGAGACCGAGTACGGCATCAAGGCCCTCCCGCTCGGTGGCTACGTGAAGATCCCGGGGATGACCAACCTCGAGGAGGTCGATCCGGCCGACGAGGCGCGCACCTACCGGGAGCAACCGTTCCATGCCCGCCTGCTGGTGGCGGTGGCGGGCTCGGCCATGCACTTCCTCATGGCGTTCGTGATGTTGTGGGCCCTGTTGACCTTCATCGGGGTGCCGAACGCCAACCAGGTCGAGATCCAGGGTCTGTCACCGGTGGGGAGCAGGCCCGGCCCCGCCCAGGTGGCCGGTGTCCGCGCGGGTGACATCGTGGTGTCCCTCGACGGGCGGCCGGTCCGGGGGAACAGCGATGCCCTGATCTCGGCGATCCATGACCACCCCGGCCGCCCGGTCACCCTGGTGGTCGATCGGGACGGCACCACCCACACCCTCGTGGTGACCCCGGTCGACGGGAGGACCGCCCACGAACAGGGGGTCACCGTCCCCCGCGGAACCGCTCCGTTCGGTCTGATCGGGGTCAGCTTCGGCTCGCCGGTGCAGCCGGTCGGACCGCTTCGTGCGGTCGCGTCCTCGGGGGCCGACTTCGTGCACATCGCCTGGGCATCGATGGTCGGTGTCGCCCACGTGTTCAGTCCCGCCGGGGTCGCCCAGCGGTTCGATCAGGTGACCAGCGCCAAGGCGTCGAGCCAGGCCACGACGAACAACACCCGGGTCCAGTCGATCGTGGGTGTCGTCCAGACGGCACGGGACGCCGCGCAGAACGGCATCGCCAGCCTGCTGAGCATCCTCATCGTCATCAACGTGTTCTTCGGGATCATCAACCTCTTCCCGATGCTGCCGCTCGACGGCGGTCACGTGGCCATCGCCGTCTACGAGAAGATCCGCACCGGTCGGCGAGCGGTTCCCTATCGGGCCGACGTGGCACGCTTGATGCCGATCACCTGGGCGTTCATGCTCTTTCTGTTCGTCGTCATCTCCACCGCCCTGCTCAACGACATCATCCACCCCGCCCCCAACCCGTTCGGCTGATGCGACAGCCGGTCCGACGGCGGCCGTCACTAGCATGGTGAGATGGCACAGACGGCCCGGACGCTGACCGAGCGGAGACCGACCCGTCAGATCCATGTGGGTGCGGTCGCGGTCGGGGGCGGTGCGCCGGTCACGGTCCAGTCGATGACCACCACCAAGACCGCGGATGCCGAAGCGACCCTCACCCAGATCTACGCCCTCGCCGCCGCAGGCGCCGACCTGGTGCGCTGCACGTGCAACGAGGAAGCCGCCGCCGAAGGACTGGCCCGGATCGTCCCCCGATCACCGGTCCCGGTCATCGCGGACATCCATTTCCACCACGAGATGGCACTGGCCGCCCTCGAGGCCGGTGTGCAGGGGCTCCGGCTCAACCCCGGCAACCTGCGCAAGGCGCACGAGATCAAGCAGGTGGCCGCCGAGGCCAAGGACCGCGGGGTGCCCATCCGTATCGGAGTCAACGCCGGCTCCCTCCATCTCGACCTCTACAAACGGTACGGCGGGGCCACCCCCGAGGCCCTCGTCGAGTCCGCGCGGATGGAACTGGCGTACTTCGCCGAGGTGGGCTTCGAGGACGTCAAGATCTCGGTCAAGGCGTCGTCGGTGCCCCTGATGATCGAGTCGTACCGGCTCGCCTCGGAGACCTTCGAGCATCCGCTGCATCTCGGGGTGACCGAGGCGGGTCCCCCGCCCGCCGGTCTCCTGAAGGGCACCGCCGGCATCGCCACCCTGCTCGCCGAGGGCATCGGGGACACCATCCGGTACTCGCTGACCGCCGACCCGGTCGAGGAGGCCCGCGCCGGCCGCCAGCTCCTCGAGGTGCTCGGGCTGCGCGAGCGGAAGGGGCTCGACCTGATCGCCTGTCCGAGCTGTGGCAGGGCCGAGATCGACGTGATCGCGGTGGCAGCGGCGGCCCAGGCAGCCCTCGAGAACCGGAACCTGCCGATCCAGGTGGCGGTCATGGGCTGCGTGGTGAACGGGCCGGGGGAGGCCCGTGAGGCGGACCTCGGGATCGCCGCCGGGCGCCGGCGCGGCCACCTGTTCATCAAGGGGAAGATCGTCCGGGTGGTGCCCGAGGCGGAGATGGTCGATGCACTGGTGGCGGAGGCCGAACGGCTGGTGGCGGAGGGGGTCGAGGCCCGGCTCGCCGCGGCCGACCGGTCCGCGGAGGCCGAGGCCGAGGCCGACCGACGGGCGCTGCTCGACGAGAAGGGTGCCGATGCCAACGCGTCGGAGACGAGGGTCGACCTCATCCGAAAGCGCTTCGGCGACGAGGGAACCGCGGACTGAGCGTCGGAGCACCCGCCGCCCGCCGGGGCGCCGGTCGGGGGGTTGGTAGTCTGCGCAGCCATGCACGCACCGGCCGACCCGGCTCCTGACCAGGCGCAGAAGAAGGGCGGGCTCACCCCCCGGACCGACGACTTCCCCCGCTGGTACCAAGAGGTGGTCGCCGGGGCCGAGCTGGCCGAGAACGGACCGGTCCGGGGCACGATGGTCATCCGGCCCTGGGGTTTCGGCATCTGGGAGCTGCTCCAGCGAGCGCTCGACGACCGGATCAAGGCGGCCGGCGCGGAGAACGCCTACTTCCCCCTGTTCATCCCCGAGTCCTTCCTGAAGCTCGAGGCCGAGCACGTCGAGGGGTTCGCACCGGAGCTGGCCGTGGTGACCCACGGCGGTGGGAAGGAGCTCGAAGAACCGATCGTCGTCCGCCCGACGAGCGAGACCGTCGTCAACACCTTCTTCGCCAAGTGGATCCAGGGCCACCGCGACCTCCCGTTGCTGATCAACCAGTGGGCCAACGTGGTCCGCTGGGAGCTGCGGCCGCGGCTCTTGCTGCGCACGACCGAGTTCCTCTGGCAGGAGGGGCACACCGCCCACGCCACCGAGGACGAGGCCCGCCGGTACGCCCTGCGGATCTTCCGGGACGTCTACATCGACACCATGGAGGGGGTGTGCGCCGTCCCGCTGGTAACCGGCCACAAGACAGCCCGCGAGCGGTTCGCGGGCGCGATCCGCACCTGGTCGTGCGAGGGGATGATGGGCGACGGCAAGGCGCTCCAGATGGGAACCAGCCACGAGCTGGGGCAGAACTTCGCCCGGGCGTTCGCCATCCAGTTCGCCAACGAGACGGGCACCCTCGACTACGTCTGGCAGACTTCCTGGGGGGTGTCGACCAGGCTGCTCGGCGCCCTGGTCATGGCCCACGGGGACGACTTCGGGCTCCGGCTGCCCCCCGCGCTCGCCCCGGCCGAGGTGGTGGTGCTGGTGGTCCGGGACGAGCCCGAGGTGCGCACCGCGGCCGAGGTCCTGAGGGCGGAGCTGGCGGCCGCCGGCCGGCGGGTCCGTCTCGACGACCGGTTACATCTCGGGTTCGGTCGCCGCTCGGTCGACTGGGAGCGCAAGGGCGTGCCCATCCGGTTGGAGATCGGGCCCCGGGACCTGGCCGAGGGCCAGGTCACCATGGTCATCCGCCACCGCAGGACCAAAGAGCAGGTCCCGCTGGCCGCGGTGGCCGCCGAGGTCGACCGGGTCCTTTCGACGGTTGCCCGCGACCTCTGGAGCGAGGCCGACGGGTTCCGTGCGACCCACACCGTCGACGTCGCCACCATCGAGGAGGCGACCGAGGCCGGGCGGACCGGGTTCGCCCGCCTCCCGATGACCGCGCTGGGAAACGACGGCGAGGATCGCCTTGCCGACGAGTCGCTCAGCGTCCGTTGCCTGCAGCGATCCGACGGCACCCTGGCCGAGGTCGGCGATGACGACGCCACCCTGACGGCGGTGATCGGCCGGTCCTACTGACGGCCTGGTCCGGGGACAATCGGCACCTCCCGGGCGGACGCGCCCGGGAGGGTCGCTGCTATACTTCCGGGCCTGCCGTTCTGTCGAGGTGTAGTGACGCTGGAGGAGCGTGGGCGGACAGCCCACGCTTTTGTTTTCTCGGAACCACCTCTCCGGGGCGCAGCGAGGGTCGGTCCGACGCGGTCGCCGGTCCCTGGGCAGCACAGGAAGGCTGACGGCACGCAGAGACCGACGACGGACACGGCACGACGGACACCGGAGAGGAAGGAGCGCAGATGGTCGAGGATCTCTTCGCCGCGCTCCAACCCGGCGTCGCCGCGTCCGGTGTCGAGCTGGTCGACGTGGTGCTCGCCGCGGGGGTGCTCCAGGTCACGGTGGACCGCGAAGGGGGCGTCGATCTCGATACCCTGACCGAGGCCAGCAGGGCCGTCTCGAGCCTGCTCGACGACCTGGACCCCATCCCGGGGCGGTACTCGTTGGAGGTCTCGAGTCCCGGGATCGAGCGGACCTTGCGCACGCCGGCCCACTTCGCCAAGGCAGTGGGCACCACGGTCTCCGTCAAGACCCGCCCGCAGGTCCCAGGAGAGCGGCGGCTGCGCGGCACGCTGGTCGCAGCCGACGAGAGCGGGTTCCTGCTCGGGGTCGACGGCACCGAGACCGCGCCGATGCGCTTGGCGTACGGCGACATCGACCGCGCCCGGACGGTCTTCGTCTGGGGCGCGGCGGACCGCGGCACCCCGGGCGGGCCCACCGGCAGGAAGCCCGCGGGCACACCCACCGGAAAGAAGAAGGCGCAGACGAGCGCAGCGGGAAAGAGGAAGCAGGTCGTGACCCCATGAGCAAGACGAACTTCGAGTTCCTCGACGCGCTCGGCCAGATCGCGCGCGACAAGGGCATCTCGGTCGAGACTCTGCTCGACGCCCTGGCGAACGCCCTGGTCGCGGCCTACAAGCGCCGTCCCGACGCGGCCGAGGAGGCCGTGGTCACCATCGATCCCGATTCGGGGGAGATCCGCGTCTACGGGCAGGAGCTCGACGAGGACGGCAACGTCGTCCGCGAGTGGGACGACACCCCCGACGACTTCGGTCGCATTGCCGCCCAGACCGCAAAGCAGGTCATCCTCCAGCGCATCCGCGAGGTCGAGCGGGACCTCAAGTACGAGGAATACGCGGGGCGCGAGGGGGACATCGTGACGGGCATCGTGCAACAGACCGACAATCGGTACACGCTGCTCGACCTCGGAAAAGTCGAGGCGCTGCTGCCGCAGGCCGAACAGGTCTCCTACGAGCGCTACGAGCACGGCGCGCGGCTCAAGGCCTACATCGTCGAGGTACGCAAGACGACCAAGGGACCCCAGATCGTGGTGAGCCGCAGCCATCCCGGCCTCATCAAGCGGCTGTTCGAGCTCGAGGTCCCCGAGATCTCCTCGGGCGCGGTCGAGATCAAGGCGGCCGCACGCGAGCCCGGGCATCGCACCAAGATCGCGGTGTGGTCGAACGACCCGAACGTCGATCCGGTGGGAGCGTGCGTGGGTGCCCGGGGTTCGCGCGGTCCGCATGGTGACCAACGAGTTGCGCGGCGAGCGGGTCGACGTCGTCCCCTACTCGGACGACCCGATCGAGCTCATCCAGTCGGCGCTGGCGCCGGCGCGGGTGCGCGAGGTGCGCCTCGACGACGAGACGGGTACCGCGACGGTGATCGTGAGCGACTACCAGCTCTCGTTGGCGATCGGCAAGGAGGGCCAGAACGCCCGCCTGGCAGCCAGGTTGACCGGGTGGCGCATCGACATCAAGAGCGAGACCCAGCTGGCCGAGGAGGAGTCGGGCTACGCAGGCGAGGAGTGGGCGGAGGGCGAGTGGGTCCAGAACGAGGCGGGGGAGATGGTCTGGCAGCCCGCAGAGGGCGGGACGGCCGTCTCGGCGACCGAGTGGTCCCAGGGGGCCGACGCCGCCGAACCCCCGAGCCCGGCCGCGACCGCCGAGGAGGCGACGGCCGTGCCGGGCGGCGAGTCGCAGGAGGGAGAGACGGCCGGGCCGAGCGAGGAGTCGCAGGACGGGGGGGCCGCGTCGGGCGACGCGTCCGGGGAGGCTCCGGGATAGCCCCCGAGCGGACCTGCATCGGGTGTCGCCGGACCGGCACGCAGGAGGCCATGATCCGCGTCGTCCGCAACCCGGACGGGTCATTGGCGGTCGGGCGCACACTTCCCGGGCGGGGAGCGTGGCTGTGCCGGGACCGCCCGGCCTGCGTCGACCTGGCGGCGAGGCGCAAGGCGTTCGAGCGGGCCCTCCGGGGGCCGCTGGCCGCCGACTCCGTGGCGGCATTGCGGAAGGCGCTGGACGAGCCGGCGGGAGGAACGGCGGCAGAGGGCTCGGAGGGCCCGGTGCCGTGATGTGCGAGGATAGAGGGTCGTCGCTGCTCGAGGGCACCGACGACGACAAAGGAAGGGCAGTTACAGCCGTTGCCGAAGAAGATCCGGGTCTACGAGCTCGCCCATGAGCTCGGCCTGACCAACAAGGAAGCCCTGGACCTCTGCCTGTCCCTCGGGATGGGCGTCAAGAGCCATTCGTCGTCCATCGAGGACGCGCAAGCCGACCGCGCCCGCAGGAAGGCGGACCGGGATGGCCTCCGGCGCGAGGTCCAGCCGGAGGAGCCGGCACCGCCGGCGAAGGAGGCACCGGCGAAGAAGGCGGTCGCCAAGAAGGCGACGCCTGGAGCACCGACCGGGGAGCCCACGACCGATCCCCTGTCCGGTGGCGACCGTACCCCCGCCCGGCCCGCCGCGGCGGCTGCCACCCCGCCCCCGCAGAAGCGGGCCGGTACCCGGCTGATCACCAGCCGTCCGGCCTCGGAGCAGCCCTCGGTGGCCATTCCCCCGCGCCCCGCGCCACCGGCCGCCCCGGCCGTCCAGTCTCCCGCGGCTCCGGCACCGCCCGCAGCTCCGCGACCTGCTCCGGTCGCGCCGGCAGCGGCCGCTCCTGCCGCGCCCGCCACTGCCCGCCCGGCGCCCGCACGCCCGCAACCCGCCCCGTCGGCAGGCGTACCGGATGCTCCGGCAGCGGCCCCCGCGGCGCCGACCCCGGCGGCCCCCGGGACGTCGCCACCCTCGTCGGCCCCGGTCCGGCCACCGACCAGTGCGTCCGGCCGGCCGATCCCCCCGCCTCCGGGAGGACCTCCCCGTTCGGTCACCGGCAAGCCCATCCCGCCGCCCCCCGGGTCCGGTGGACGGCGCCCCGGCCCGGGCGCCCCCCGGCCCGGTTCCCCGAGCGGCTATGCAGGCCGCCCCAGCGGCCCCGGCGCGGGACGACCCGCAGGACCGCGGCCCGGTGGCCTCCCCGGATCCACCGGCGGCGGATACGGCGGGCGGAGCGGAGGAGGGTCCACCGGCGGCTACGCCGGGCGTCCCGGCGGGGGTCCCGGTGGGGGCCCCGGTGGTGGTGGGCCGGGAGGGCGCGGCGGTCCCGGAGTGGGTCGGGGCAGGCCCAACCAGCGACGCCCACGCCGCCGCCGCCGCAATCTCGAGGAGCTCGAGCCGACCCAGCTGACCGCCTATGCCCCCTCGACCGCGCCGGTGCCGGACGCCGAGGTCATCGTCGAGCGCGGTTCGACCGCGCGCGACCTCGGCCCCAAGCTCAACCGGTCGGCCGGTGACGTGATCCGATTCCTGCTGCTCCAGGGCGAGATGGTCACCGCGACCCAGTCGCTGACCGACGACATGATCGAGCTGTTCGCCGCCGAGCTCGGTGCCGAGGTGCGACTGGTCGACCCGGGCGAGGAGCGCGAAGCCGAGCTGCTCGCCAAGTTCTTCAACGAGGACGAGGAAGAGGAGGACGAGACCGAGCTCCGGCCCCGGCCGCCGGTGGTCACCGTCATGGGTCACGTCGACCATGGGAAGACCCTGCTGCTCGATCGGATCCGCTCGGCGAACGTGGTGGCCGGCGAGGCCGGTGGCATCACCCAGCACATCGGTGCGTACCAGGTGGAGTGGCACGGCCATCCGATCACCTTCATCGACACGCCGGGCCACGAGGCCTTCACCGCCATGCGGGCCCGTGGCGCCGAGGTGACCGACATCGTGGTGCTGGTCGTCGCGGCCGACGACGGCGTGATGCCCCAGACCGTCGAGGCGATCGACCACGCCAGGGCGGCGGACGTGCCGATCGTGGTGGCGGTCAACAAGATCGACCGGGAGGAGGCCGATCCCAACCGGGTTCTCCAGCAGCTCTCGGAGCACGGACTGGTTCCCGAAGCCTGGGGTGGCGACACGATCACCGTCGAGGTCTCGGCGCTCCAGGACCTCGGCATCGAAGACCTGCTCGAGCAGATCGTCCTGGTCGCCGAGGTCGAGGAGCTCACCGCGACGCCAGAGGGACGGGCCATGGGCGTCGTCCTCGAGGCCGAGCTCGAGATCGGCCGCGGCCCGGTGGCGTCGGTCGTCGTCCAGAGAGGCACCCTGCGGGTCGGGGATCCGATCGTCGCCGGTGCCGCCTGGGGCAAGGTCAAGGCCCTGGTCGACGACCACGGCGAGCAGATCAAGGAGGCCCCACCCTCCACGCCGGTCCAGGTGCTCGGCTTCTCCGAGCCCCCGGAGGCCGGCGACGAATTCCGGGTGGCTCCGGAGCTGGCGCAGGCCCGGACCATCGGGGAGGCGCGGGCGCACCGCTACCGGGTCGCCGGGCACGTGCCGGCGGCCACCTCTGCGCTGGGCGGGGCCAAGCTCGAGGACCTGTTCGAGCAGATCCAGCGGGGTGAGACGGCCACGCTGAACCTGATCCTCAAGGCCGACGTGCGCGGCTCCCTCGAGGCGGTCACCGAGAGCCTCCGCAAGCTCGAACGGGACGACGTGAAGCTGAGCTTCGTCCACCGCGGCGTGGGCGGGATCACCGAGTCGGACGTGGAGCTGGCCCAGGCATCCAACGCCACCATCATCGGGTTCAACGTGCGCCCGGACCGGCGCGCACGGGAGATGGCCGCGAAGGCCGACGTCGAGATCCGCACCTACGAGATCATCTACAAGCTGCTCGAGGACCTCGAGTCGGCCATGCTCGGCATGCTCGCACCCGTCTTCGAGGAGATCGTCACCGGTGAGGCCGAGGTCCGCCAGGTGTTCCGGATCCCGCGGGTCGGGGCCATCGCCGGCTGCTACGTCCGTGACGGCGTGATCACCCGCGGCTCGAAGGTCCGCTTCCTGCGCGACGGCGTGGTCATCTGGAAGGGCGCGGTCACCTCGCTCCGGAGGTTCAAGGACGACGTCCGGGAGGTACAGGCCGGCTTCGAATGCGGCATCGGGCTCTCCGACTACCAGGACCTCAAGGAGGGCGACATCATCGAGACCTACGACGAGCGGGAGATCCCCCGCACCTGATCAGGACCGGCGTCCCAGAGGGCCGGCGGCCGGCGGGCGGCCCGGTGGTCGTGGATGGACCGGAGGAGTTGTGGCACGTCGTCAGGGCAACCGTGGAGCCGCCCCCTATCCCCGCTCGCTGCGGGTCAACCAGGTCCTCCGCCAGGTGGTCGCCGAAGAGCTCGAGCGGTTGGCCGATGCCGACGAACGGTTGCGCCTGGTCACGGTCACCTCGGTCGACACCGCCCCCGACCTGCGCCACGCCACGGTCTTCCTGAGCTCGCTCTCCGAGGACGCCGCCGCGGCACTCGACGAGCGGCGGGTCCAGGTGCAACGTGCGGTCGGCCGCCAGGTGCAGATGAAGCGGACGCCGCAGCTCGTGTTCGCCCAGGATCCCGCCGTGGTGGCCGGGGACCGGGTCGAGGCCGTGCTCCGGCGGATCCGCGAGACGGGACCGGACGGAGCCCCTCGCGGGGACGGACCGGGGCACACGGCGTGAGCCCCGCACCGGCCGGGCAGGTCAACGGCCTGGTCGTCGTCGACAAGGAGGCCGGATGGACGTCCCACGACGTGGTGGCCCGCTGCCGGCGGATCTTCGGGCAGAAGCGGGTCGGCCACGCTGGCACGCTCGATCCCGACGCCACCGGGGTCCTGCTGGTCGGGCTCGGGCGGTCCACCCGACTCCTGCGGTTCCTCACCGCGCTCCCGAAGACCTATGAGGCCGAGGTCGTCCTCGGGACGGCAACCTCCACCCTGGACGCCTCCGGGGAGGTCACCGGCACCTGGGACATGTCGGGCGTGCCCCTGGCGGCGGTGCGGGACGCGGCGGGCGCGCTCACCGGGCCGATCGAACAGGTACCCCCGATGGTCTCCGCGGTCAAGGTCGGGGGCCGGCGGTTGCACGCACTGGCCCGCGAAGGGATCGAGGTCGAGCGACAGCCGCGCCCGGTCACGGTGCACCGTTTCGAGGTCGCGCCGTCACAGGCTCCGCAGGTCTACCGGATCGAGGTCGAGTGCTCGTCGGGCACCTACGTCCGGGTGCTGGCCGCCGATCTCGGGCAGTCGCTCGGCGGCGGAGCCCACCTGCGGAACCTGCGCCGGACCAGGATCGGGTCGTTCACCGCCGAGGACGCCCGGCCGCTCGGCGAGCTGACCGGGGCGGTGGTCCTCTCCCCGGCGCAGGCCATGCGCGACCTCGACCAGGTGGTCGTGCCGCTCGATGCCCAGAAGCTGGTCGCCCGCGGCCTCCCCCTCGACCGTGTGCCGCTCGGGGTCTCCGGTGAGGGCCCCTGGGGACTGATCGACGACCGCCACCACCTGCTGGCGGTCTACGAGGCCACCGAGACCGACCGCATCCGCCCGGCCGTGGTGGTCGGAACCGGGTGAGCGGGAGCCGGGTCATCGGCACCCGCTCGAGACCGACGGTTGGCTGCTGACGCGGCGGTAACCTTCCAGGCGATGGAGATCGTGACGGCGGCCGAGCGGCGTGCGCCCCCTCCCGGGGGGTCCGCGGTGACCATCGGCGCCTATGACGGCGTGCACCTGGGCCACCGCGCCCTCCTTGCCGAGCTTCGGGCCAGGGCCGAGCCGGACGGCCTGGCGACGGTGGTGGTGACCTTCGACCGGCATCCGGCCTCGGTGGTACGGCCAGACTCGGCGCCCAAGCTCCTCTGCGACCTCGACCAGAAGCTCGAGCTGCTGGCCTCGACCGGGGTGGACCGAACGGTCGTGGTCCGCTTCGACGAGGAGCGGGCAAACGAGACCGCCGAGGACTTCGTGACGGTCGAGCTGGTCGGGGGCCTCGCCGCCAGGCTGGTGGTGGTGGGGGAGGACTTCCACTTCGGGCACGGGCGCAAGGGGAACGTGGCCCTTCTCAACGAGATGGGGGACGTCGCCGGGTTCGCGGTGGACGGGGTGGCCCTGGCCTCCGAGGGCCCCGAGGGGCCCGAGCCCACCGAGCCGATCTCGTCGACGCGGATCCGAACACTGGTCGCCTCGGGCCGGGTCGAGGAGGCGGCCGTGCTGCTGGGTCGCCTCCACCAGGTGCGGGGACCGGTCGTGACCGGCGACCGGCGGGGGGGCCCGGAGCTCGGGTTCCCGACCGCGAACCTGGCGGTTCCCGAGGCCATCTGCCTGCCCTGCACCGGCATCTACGCCGGGTGGTACGAGCGCCCCGACGGGACCCGATGGATGGCGGCCGTCTCGATCGGCCGACGACCGACGTTCTACGGGGAGGACGGCGAGGTGCTCGTGGAGGCCCACCTGCTCGACTTCGCCGGTGATCTCTACGGTGAGCCGGCCCGCCTGTCGTTCGCCGGTCGGTTGCGAGACGAGCTGGCCTTCGACTCGGTGGACGCCCTGGTCGCCCAGATGGGCCGCGACGTCGAGGCGACCCGGAAGCTGCTGGCCGCACCCGCTTGAGGCGCACCCCGTCGCGGGGGCGGGCCCTCTCCGGCACGCTCGCCGCCGCCGGCTGCATCGCCGCCGACGACGAGGCAGGCGAGCTCGTCGACGCCGCAGTCGACGCGGACCATCTCGAGCGGATGCTCGGACGTCGTCTGACCGGGGAGCCGCTGGCCTGGATCACCGGACGGGTCTCGTTCTGCGGCCTCGAGCTCGCGATCGATCCGGGGGTCTACGTCCCACGCTGGCAGTCCGAACCGCTCGCCCGCCTCGCGGGCCGGTTGCTCCCCGCTGACGGGCTCGCCGTCGATCTGTGCACCGGGTCAGGAGCGGTCGCCCGCTCGATGCAGGCGGCCCGGCCCGGCGCGCAGGTGGTGGGTACGGAGGTCGACCCCGTTGCGGTGCGCTGTGCCCGCCGCAACGGCGTGACGGTGCTCGAGGGCTCCCTCGACGAGGCGCTCCCGGCGGCACTCCGGTCCCGGGTCGACGTGATGACCGGGGTCCTCCCCTACGTCCCGAGCGAGGGGATCGAGCTCCTGCCCCGGGACGCCCGCCTCTTCGAGCCGCACCTCGCGCTGGACGGGGGGATCGACGGGCTCGAGCTGGTCCGAGAGGCGGTGCGACGGAGCCCGCGGTGGGTGCGGCCGGGTGGATGGCTGCTCCTGGAGGCCGGCGGGGACCAGGTGGACGCGGTCACCGCGCTGTTCGGTGCCGCCGGGTACGGCGAGGTCGGGGTCCTGGTCGACGAGGACGGCGATCCGCGGGCGGTCTCCGGGAGGCGTTAGTCGGTGGACGGGGGCAGGCACGGCGGTGCGGTGACGCGATCGCCCAGGACACTCTGGATCGTCGACAGAGGCTCCGAAGTGTCGACCTTCAGGTCCACGGCCATATTCGGGTCCCAGGTCTTGCGCGACTCCTCCACGTGGCTCCAGTCGAACTCGTACCAGCCAGGGATGCCCCGCTCCCGGTGATCGACGCGCGAGCGATGAAGCGCTGGATCGGAGCACTCGGTCATGATGACCAAGAACCTGGCTCCTTCCTCTGCGGCGACCAGTCGCAGCGCCTCCACCTGTGCTGCTCGTGCCACGCCGTCCAGGACGACCGACGACCCTCTCCGCAGCTCGGACTGAGCGAGGGCACGAAGGAGAGACCACCCCACCCGCCCGTGCGCGGGTGGTTCCATGGCATCCAACGCTGCCTGGATCTCCGGGAAGGGTCGAAGGCCACTCATGGCCCAGTCGTGGGCGACGAGCGGCGCGCCCAGCAAATCGGCCGCAAGCCGTCCGATCGTCGACTTGCCACTGCCCTGGAGGCCGGTGACGAGGACGAGGATCGGCTGACCTGCGCTGGCATGTTCAGCTCCAGCCAACCCGAGGTCACGAACGAGGGCCCGCGTGAGCCCGCCCATCTCGTCGAGGGGCAGCTCTTCGGGTCGGAACCAACCCACCTCGGAGGTCTCGTCGCCGTCCGGTCGGGGGGTACCCTCCCTCATCGTGGCATCGAAGACCGTGACGACGTACGCCGACTCGTCGCCGTTCGGATAGGTCACGCGGTACTCGGGACCTCCGAGGACGCCCAGGATGTTGCCCAGCTCGACCGTGATACCCGCCTCCTCCTCGGCCTCTCGGACGGCACCGTGACGCGGATGCTCACCCGGTTCGATCGCACCCCCGATGGCCGCCCAGCTCCCCGTGTCGATCAGGCGGACCAGCAGAAGGCGTCCGGCGTCGTCTCGCGGTAGGACCGCCGTCGAGGGGAGCAGGAGGAGGTCATGGCCCACCTTGTCCCGGAGGTGGCGAACGTGAGGTGAGATCACGATTCCACGGTAGCTTCGAGGAGCAGGAGCGACGCTCGTCCGGCGGGCCCGTTGCGCACAGAGTGAGGAGGCCGGAGGCATGCGAGTGGCGCTGGCGGAGAATCTGAACGGGATCGACAGCGTGGACCTGGGCGATCAGCCGGACCAGCACCGGCGGCGGGACAGGCGCTGATCAGGGTTCATGGCGCGGGCGTCGAGATCGGTCAGTGGCGCCAACACCTCGCCGCGGCCATACCGCAGCATCCCGTTGTGACTTCAGTGGCCGGGTTCAGTGGACCGAAGGGTCCCCGAGCAGCTCGTTGCGCAGCTCGCGCTTGAGCACCTTCCCGGCGGGGTTGCGGGGAAGGGGGTCGGACCGGAACCAGAACCGGGCGGGGACGTTGAACGCGGCCAGGCGCTCGCCGACGTGGCGGGTCAGCTCGTCGGCTCCGATCTCGTGGCCGGGACGCAACACGATGACCGCGCCGACCTCCTCGCCGAGCACCGGATGGGGCACGCCGATGACCGCGCAGTCGGCCACGGCCGGGTGCTCGTGCAGCGCGGCCTCGACCTCCACCGAGTAGACGTTCTCGCCGCCCCGGATGATCATGTCCTTCGAGCGGTCGACGATGTGGACGAACCCTTCCTCGTCGATGCGGGCGACGTCCCCTGTGTGCAACCAGCCGTTGGAGAAGGACAGTGCCGTGTCCTCCGGGCGGTTCCAGTAGCCCCGGACGACATTGGGACCCTTGATCCACAGCTCTCCGGTACGACCCGGGTCGGGCTCCTCCCCGATGGGGGGCTCGGCGCCCTGGTAGTCCTCGGGGACAACGGCCACGTCACAGACCGGAGCGGGAGGGCCGACGCTGTCCGGCTTGCGGACGTAGTCGTCGCCGGCGTTCATGGTGGACATGGCCGAGGTCTCGGTCAGCCCGTACCCGTTGCCGGGGGCCCCGGCGGGGAAGTGCTCCTTGATCCGGCGGACCAGGTCCGGCGGCGCGGGCGCTCCGCCGTAGGAGATCGACTGGACCGAGGAGGTGTCACGGGTCGCGAACGCCGGCGAGTCGATGACCTGCATGACCATGGTCGGGACCCCCCCGAAGATGGTGATCCGCTCCCGCTCGATGAGCTCGAGGGCGCGCTCGGGGTCGAAGTGGTGCATCATGACCAGCTTGCCGCCGGCCGCAGTGTTGGAGACCAGGATGGCGTGGCAACCGGTGGCGTGGAAGAGCGGCACCGACAGCAGGTTGGCGTTCTGCCCACCGGAGTCGACGTCGGCGACGGCGCCACTGCGTCGCTTGCTGCCGAGGGAGGCCACGAAGAAGAGGTTCATCAGGTTGGAGACGCTGTTGCGGTGGCTGCCGACCGCCCCCTTGGGCCGACCGGTGGTGCCCGAGGTGTAGAAGATCGTCGCGTCGTCGTCGGGGTGGATCTCGACCGGTGGCAGGGCGGTCCGGGGTTGCGAGCCGGCCAGGATTTCGGCGAAGGGGACGACTGGAATCGGCGGTCGTCCGGTCCGGTCGAGGTGTGCACCGACCGCTGCACGTCGTCCCCCGTCGGGATCGTGCTCCTCGCAGGTCACGATCATCGCCTCGAGATCGGGAACCTGGTCCAGGTGATGGGCGATCCGGCCGAGGCGCTCCTCGTCCGCGAAGACCAGCCTCGAGCCGGAGTCAGAGAGCCCGTAGGCCAGCTCCTCGCCCACCCACCAGGCGTTGAGGGGTACCACGATGGCCCCCGCCGAGATGGCGGCCCAGAACGCCATCACCCACTCGGGGAGGTTGCGCATGGCGATGGCCACCCGGTCCCCGGGCCGGATCCCGAACCGCTCGGTGAGGGCGTGCGCCAGCGTCACGACCGACGCGAAGTGCTCGGCGAAGGTCATCCGTTCGTCCTCGTAGACGAGGAAGTCGGCATCCCCGTGCGCCGCGGAGAGCTCGAGGACGGCCCGCAGGGTCGGGGGGGCGGCCTTCCAGGTCCGGGTCGGGGCCCCGCGGATCTCCACCACCTCGATCTCGAACAGCTGACCGGGCCCGGTCAGCATGGCGGTCGCCTCGGCACGGCTGGGCCCGGCCGGAACGGCCTCGCTCGTCTTCATCGGTTCGGCCGCATCGGCCATCCATGCTCCTCTCCGCGACCGGTTTGGCGCCAGTCTCGTACCGCCGACGTCCCTAGGTGGTCGAGTTGCGCTCCCGGAAGACGGTGGACCGGTAGTAGACCAGCTCGGCGACGCTCTCGCGGATGTCGTCCATGGCCCGATGGCCACCTGCCTTGACCGGGGCCGCGGCCATCACCTCCGGGTACCAACGGCCGGCCAACTCCTTGACCGTGGACACGTCGACGGACCGGTAGTGGAGATACTCCTCGATCTCGGGGAGGTAGGCTGCGAGGAATCGCCGGTCGGTGGCGATCGAGTTCCCGGCCAGCGGGACGGTCCGTGCCTTGGGCACGTGCGAGCGGATGAAAGCGAGGGTGGCATCGCCCGCCTCCGCCAACGAGACGGTGGACGAGCGGACCGCCTCGACCAGCCCGCTGGCCGTGTGCATCTTGGTGACGAACTCGTCCATCGCGTCCAGCTCGGCCGGCGAGGCCTGCACGACCAGGTCGGGTCCTTCTGCAACGATCTCGAGCTCATCGTCGGTGACCAGCGTGGCGACCTCGAGGATGACGTGGCGGGAGGCGTCGAGCCCGGTCATCTCGAGATCCATCCACACCAGCACGCGTTCACGCTACCGGGTCGTTGCCAGACCCTCAAAGGTGACGCGCCGTCAGATGCGAGTCGGGAGAGGCCGTGCCGGAACCCACCATCGGGGCGGCTGCGCGAGCCTGGCCAGGGCGATAGCGTCCGGGCAGGACGAGCGGAGGAGTCCCGGTGACGCCCGGAGCACAGCATGTTGGCGGTGAGAGGGGCACAGCGCTGCACCCCCGTGCGGGCGCATCCGACGGGCATCTCTCCGTCCCCGTCGTCCTCCTCGATCCCGACCTTCCACCACCCGACTACGCAAGGCACGGCGATGCCGGAGCCGATCTGGTCGCCCGCATCGAGGTGACCCTCGAGCCGAACGGGGGGCGGGCCATGGTGCCCACCGGCGTTGCCCTCGCCATCCCCGAGGGGTACGCGGGCTTCGTCCAGCCCCGGAGCGGTCTCGCCCTCCGGCACGGGGTCACCTGTCTCAACACCCCGGGCCTGATCGACTCGGGCTACCGAGACGAGATCGCGGTCCTCCTGATCAACACCGACCCGGAGGTGGCCTACCGGGTCCACCGCGGCGACCGGATCGCCCAGCTGGTCGTCCAGCGGGTGGAGCGGGCCGACTTCGTCCGGGTCGACCGGCTGCCCGAGAGCGAGCGGGGCCTCGGCGGCTTCGGGTCGACGGGCCGGTAGCGGCGGATGCAACGGCTCACCGGGCTCGACGGTGCCTTCCTCGCGCTCGAGTCACCCACCACCCACCTGCACATCCTCGGGGCCATGGTCTTCGATCCCGCGGACGCCCCCGGGGGCCTGAGCTTCCGCCAGATCCGGCGCCGGGTGGCCGACCGGGTCCCCCTGGTGCCTCCGCTCCGCATGAGGATGGTCGAGGTCCCCTTCGGCCTCCGCCACGCGGCACTGGTCGAGGACCCACACTTCGATCTCGACTTCCACGTCCGCCGCCATGGCCTTCCCCGACCCGGCGGCCGGGAGGAGTTCACCGAACTGGTCGCGGACATCGCCTCGCGACCGCTCGACCGCCATCGCCCGCTGTGGGAGTTCCACGTCGTAGAGGGTCTGGAGCACGGCTACGTCGGACTGGTGTCGAAGGTGCACCACGCCATCATCGACGGGGTCTCCGGCGCCGAGGTGCTCGCCGCCTTCCTCGACGCCTCACCGGACCCCACGCCGCGGCCGCTCTTCGGTGTCGATCGCGACCGCCGAGAGGCGCGCACCCCGGTCGACCGGTCGGGAGCGAGCGGGGAGATGCCGGATGCGGGGGGCGGCGGACCGCATTGGGCACCACCGGCGCTGCCCGGCGACCTCGCTCAGGTCCGCCACGCCCTCGGCGCCTTGCCCGGCCAGGTCGAGGCTGCCGCACGCACGGTCGCACGGACCGTGTGGACCGCGCGGATCCTGGCGGGCCGGAACCGCGAGCTGCCCGGGCCGCCCCCACCGGCGCCGTTCGAGGCTCCACGGACGTCGATCAACCGGTCCATCTCCCCCCACCGTCGGGTGGCCATCGCAGACCTACCGCTTGCGGACATCAGGCGGATCGGCGAGGTGCTCGGGGGAACCACCAACGACGTGGTCCTGGCTGTCACCGCGGGCGCGCTGCGGACGTTCCTCGCCGGCCGGGACGAGGAACCCGAGCGCTCGCTGGTCGCCCTGGTGCCGGTGTCGGTGCGCACCGAGGAGGAGGCGGGCGCCCTCGGCAACCGGGTCTCGGGCATGCTGGTGTCCCTGGCGACCTCGGTCTCCGACCCCGTCGCGCGGCTGGGCCGCATCCGGGAGGGGATGGCGTCCGCCAAGGACCAGCACCGGGACGTCGATCCCGGAGTGTTCTCCTCGTGGGCCGAGACCGCCCTTCCGGCGGTGGCCACCCGGGCGTCCCGGTTGGTCACCAACCTCCGCCTGTTCGACCGACTGGCTCCGCTCTGCAACCTCATCGTCTCCAACGTCCCCGGACCGGACGTGCCCCTCTATCTGGCCGGCGCCCGACTGGTCTCACTCCACCCGCTCGGACCGATCGTGGAGGGGGTGGGGGTCAACGTGACCGTGTTCTCCTACTGCGAGACGGTCCATGTCGGGCTGCAGGGCTGTTGGGACCTCGTGCCGGACATCGATGTCCTCGCACGGGCGATGGAGGACTCCCTGGCCGAACTACTGGACGTGGCCCAGCGGAAGGCCCGACCCGTGCCGTGGTGGCACGACGAACTGCCTGCGTGAGGCGGACTCGCCGTCGCAGCGTCGCCCTCGGAACCATCGCACCATCCAGGAAACACACCTCCGACTGCTAAGGTGGCGGCCTCACGCGGACGTGGCTCAGTTGGTAGAGCATCACCTTGCCAAGGTGAGGGTCGCGGGTTCGAATCCCGTCGTCCGCTCTCGTGTCGGCCCTCCAATCGCTGTTCTGGGGACAGCCAGGAGTGCGCACGGTAACGGCAGTTGCGCGCTGCTGAGATCCCGCTCAGCTAGCCCGGAGGAGCAAAGAACTCCAGGGCGATGTTGTCCGGATCACGGAACGACAATCCTGAACCATACGGCGCATCGACGATGCCGCCGTGTGCGACGCCGAGCTTGTTGAGGTGGCGCTCCCACTCTTCGAGCTCGGACCGGCTGTTACACGCAAAGGCCAGATGGTCCAGACCGGGGCGACGCTCGTCGAACGGTTCGGTGCTCCTCAGGTCCGGGAATTTGTGAATACCGACGAGCGTCCCTCCCATCAGCCAGACGACATGATGGAACGGACCGGTGTCCTCGTCCAGCACCGGATCGGAGCCGAACAACTGCTGATACCAAGGGCGGCTGCGATCGAGGTCGCTCACCGTGAGAGCGACATGGGTGATTGCAGGAAAATCAGGCATGGTGGACCTCCCAGCGATGAGGTGGCTGAAAAGCTAGCTGAGTCACTGGTCACGGTCGAGGCCGATCAGGGGTCGGGAGCATCCCGCTCCTCGATACCGTGCCCGCAGCCGGTGATCAGGTCCAGCGTGCTCGAACGCCGACCGATGCAACATCCTGCCTCGTCATCTGCAGAGGTGGTACTGATCGCCAACTCAAGCCTTGGAGGGATGTGGCCGATGTCTCAACCGTGGTCATTCCCGGACTCTCTGCCTGCGAACAGTGTGGACCCGTTGAGAGGATCAACGGGCACGAGGAGCTGAACAGCCACCTCCTCACCGACCTGATGGTTGAGATCCATCGCTTGCGGACTGAGCGCGACTGCTTGCGCAGTGCACTGATTGACGCCGGGTATTCCCTCAAAGCTGACCGCATCGCGAGATACGCCGACGGAGTCGAGTAAGCGGGACGCCAACGCCGAGGTGGGATGGGCCGCCATTCTATGGCCAGAGGGCGGAGATCCACCTCTGATCACCGTGCCAGGTGCCACTGATGGAGATAAGGGAGCGCGGCTTCCGTCCTTCCTTCTCCAGTGACATCAGGCATGCTGTGCGGGTGAGCAACACAGCTCGGCAGCCCGAAGGGTCCGACGACGCTGCGCTACTCGCTCTCGTCGGTGCCATCGCTTCGCAAAGACCGAGCAGCGCCGGGATCATCGCCTTGCTACTCGAACACGGCGCGAAGCCAACCGACGTCGATGGGAACGCTAAGACCGTTGCAGCTGCTGCGTCCAGCGATTGGATCCGTCGACTGCTGGGCAGCGGCTGACGGACTCGCCCAGAAGACGGCTTGCGTTGACGCTGTACCCGACAGCCTCGCCTGTCACCCGGCATTGGTGGCGATGACCAACGTGCTGGTGGACGACTCGCCCGGAGCAGACGGATTCGCGTAGGTGTAGCTGGCGCTGGCAAATTCTTCGCCGACACCGGTCTGTACAGGGTAGGCCAGGCGGACGGTGGCCGGGACGGAGACAAATGTGCCGTCCGCACAGTCCGGTGTGCAGGTGTTGTGGGTCCACGTGCCGCTGCCCGAAGCGCCGGTCGTGGTCCACGACGACCAGGTGAGGTCATCAAGGGACGCATTGCCGTCCCCGCAGGCGAGCACGATGCTGCTCGGCTGTACGACGGGCCCGGCCGTCGGCAGGTTGCACTCAGCGAGCACCGCTGGAACCGGCGTGGTTGGGGGCAGCGTCTTGGCGGTGGTGGTCAGCCAATACCCGTTCCCGGTAGGTGTGGACGCCATAGCGACCACCGGAGCGTCACTCGGCGGTGGAGTACCCCCCATCGATCCGTAGAAGTGGGCATCGCCGAAGCTGAATATCCCGCCGTCGGCGGCGACCAGCCAGTACCCCCTGCCGTCGGGGGACGAGGCCATTCCGACCACCGGGGAGTTCAGCCGGGTACCCCCCATCGATCCGTAGAAGTGGGCATCGCCGAAGCTGAATATCCCGCCGTCGGCGGCGACCAGCCAATACCCGTTCGCGTCCGGGGAAGAGGCCATTCCGACCATCGGGGAGTTCAGCCGGGTACCCCCCATCGATCCGTCGAAGTGGGCGTTGCCGAGAGTGAATACGCCACCGTCGGCCCCTACCAGCCAGACGCCGCTGGTCGTGTGTGTTGCAGCGATTCCCACCACTGGGGCATCGGGGAAGACTCCGGTTTCCCCGACGGCTCCCACGTTCGCAGCGTCGCCAAAACTTCGCACGACGCCGCTCGGGTCGGCCAGCCAGTAGCCGCCTCCGTCTGGGGTAGCGGAAATGCCGACGAAGCGGTTGCCCACACCGATGCCGGGCGCGGACCCGTGGAAGCGGGCGTCCCCATAGGCGAAGACCCCGCCGTCGGCCCCCAGTAGCCAATAGCCGTGTCCATCGGACGTTGGCGCCAGTGCGACCAGCCGTGCCGCCAGCTGACTCCCCACTGGCGCACCGACTGGGGTGGCGCTGCCAAGGCCGGTGACCGAACCGGTCGAGACGCCCTCAGCCGATGCTGATCCCCCAAGGACGACTCCAGCCAGCAAGACGATGATCCCGAGGACACCACCCCCCAGCGCCCAGAGGCCTCTGCCCGCGACTGAACCCTCTCCTCGCCGGATACCCGATTCCATCCCGCTACCTTCCTTCGACCAGTAGCGATTGTAAGCACGGATCACCGTTTGTCAACAAGGATTGCCCCTCGCCAAGCAAGGGGCATGGGGCACAGAACCACTGGACAGCGACAATGACTGGCTTGGCAATGCCCTTGGCTGCCTGGTGGATAGAAGGGACCATCGATGGGTCGAGTCATCATCAGTCGAATTGGGCTCGTCCTGATGCTTGGGGCGTTTGTCGGTTTGGATTTATGAGTGGAAGCCTGGGTGCCTCACCCCTCCGCGTTGTAGGGCAGTCGCCCTGATCGTCAAAGCGCTGATCGCAGTCGGGCAATGTCGAGAAGGTGATGAGTCGCATCGTGGACGATGTGGCGGGCGATCCAGTGTGGATCAACGGAGCTTCCATCGAACATCACGGTGAGGAGCCAGTCGTCCGCAGAGAGCTTTGACAATTGCTGACTCAACGAGAAGGCTTCATGGTCAATGCCATCCAACGCTGCTTGAACGTCAATCCGTCGAGGCTGAGATGCGAATTGCGGCGATGGTGACGGTCCAAGGTCGATTCCGGGCTGTGAGATGGCGGTATCGAGGAGGAACCGCATTCCGAAGAGCACTTCCCGGACGTGATCTGTGTACTCCGCGATGGACCACATCTGGTCATCGGGTCGGCGGAGCTGATCCGTGGGAGTCAATCCGGCGACAGCTTCGGTCCATCGAAGTGGCAAGTCCTTGATCGTTGCGATCGCACCCGCGTCGCTCCACTCATCAGAGTCGAAGCCGCACTCGACGCACCGTTCGACGCTCATGTTCCTGATTCTGCCCTGCTGACTCGCCCTGTCCCATCTGCCCGGAGCTAAGGGATACTTAGCGTTGGTCCTGGGCATCCACCGACTAGGCGGAAGCCCTTCGTAGGGTGCGTCGGGTCGGTTCTTCTGGCTTGACTTTTGTGGGATCGGAGCGAGCGATAGCTCGACTCCATAACGGTGATCGTCTGTCAGACGAGCCTCCCGACGCACGTGCATCCCTGTTCTGGAACTCGGCGGCCGAGTCATGGAGTCGGACCCCTGCTTCTCGAATGTCTGGATGGTCACACCCCTGCGGAACGTGCACCGGTCGACGACGGAGAGCCGACTGATGAATCGTCCAGCGAAAGGACCATGCCATGAAGGAAGTGAGATTGGGCATCGACGTCGCGTGTCGGGCCGACCACCGAGCCAGCCTGGCCGACGAGCGGGGTGAGTTCATGTGGTCGTCGTGGAAGTTCCGCACGACGACCGCCGATCTTGAGCGCCTGTGGGCCAAGATTCCCGCCGGTGCGTCGGTGACCGTCATTCTCGAGCCCACCCGCAACGCCTGGGTGCCCTTGTCCGCCTGGCTCCAAGCACGTGGCGCCACGGTCATCCTGGTGCCACCCGAGCAGTCGGCCGACCTGCGGGATTACTACAACAAGCACACCAAGACCGACCGGTTGGATTCACGGGTGCTGGCTCGCCTGCCGTTGCTGCACCCCGAGGGCCTACGGGGCATCGACAACCTCGGTCCGGCCCAGTCACTCCGCCGTGCCGTCCGTCACCGCGTCAGCCTGGTCAAGCGCCGCACGGCCGCCAGCCTGCGTCTCGACGCACTGGTTGAGCTGCTGGGACCGGGTTGGGCCGATTCCCTCGGATCGGCCACCGCCTCCAAGACCGCCCTGGTCGTCTTGGAGAAATACGCCGATCCACGGGCGCTCAAGCGTCTCGGGCGCAGCCGGCTCGCCACGTTGTTGATCCGGTCGAGTGCGGGATTGTGGCGTGAGGACAAGGCCGACGAGCTCTTGGCCATGGCCAACGAAACGCTGGCTCTGTGGTCAGGTGGGGGTATCGACTTCACCGAGTTGGCCCACGACATCGCTTCCGAGGTCCGGGTGCTCCGCCAGCTCGACGACGAGATCGCCGGCGCCGACAAGCGGATCGCCATGCTCTATGACGAGGCCGACCCGAAGGGCATCGTCTCCTCGGCCCCTGGGCTCGGACCCGTGCTCTCTGCGGCCATCTTGGGCAACGCGGGTGACTTCAACCGCTTCGCCAACCTGGCCGGTGTGCGCTCGTTCACCGGTCTGGTTCCCAAGATCGACCAGTCCGGATTGGTGGCGGGACACAAGGGTGTCACCAAGGCGGGTGACGTTGGCCTGCGCCAGGCCCTCTACATGGCAGCCGATCACGCTCGGCATATCGACCCGACACTGGCACAGCGCTACTACCGACTCGTCATGGTCGAGGGCAAGCACCACAACTCAGCCCTCTGTTCTGTCTCGACCGTCCTCATCACCCGGATCGCCGCCTGCTGGCGAAAGGGAGAGCTCTATCAATTGCGAGATGAAGACGGCGAAGTGATCACCGAAGCAGAGGGCAAGGCCGCCTGCACCGACCGCTTCAGGATTGACCCTAAAGTCCGGGCGGCGCGTCGTCGGAACACCCCGGCCAAAGTGCTCAAGAACAGAGCGGCGGGCCGAGGCAGAAAGGAGTCGGCCCGAAAGGTCGCTCCGGCCACCGACCCGCCAACGGAAGAAGTTAGCGAAAACGTGGCTCGAGGGGCTTGACTGCAGTTAGGAACTCACCCGGACCGTGGATCGGGGAAGTGGTCCGTCGCGGCCTCGGAAGTTGAGTCGGCGGATGGACGTCGATGGCGAGCGTCGTCCCTCGGTTACGGGTGTCGCTCGGCGACCGGAACAAGGCCGTCGTGCGGGTAGCGGGACCTGGTTCAGGTCCCCGCGACGGCCGGCACCGGTGGCGGCGCGCCCGGCGCCATCGTGCCCATCTCCTCTTCGAGCTTCTTCTTGTGCTCTTCGGCATCGCGCCGGGCCCGGGCCGGGCTCCACCGCCCCGCCATCGAGAAGATGAGCGGGATGAAGAGGATCTGGCCGGCCACGCACACCCACCACCAGGTCTTCCACTGCGATGGGGCGTTCTTGGCCGCTTGGGCCACCACGGTCCCGTGGGCCGTCAGGTACTGGAATCCGGGCTCGGTGGCCGCCTTGCCCAGCGCGACGAGCCGGCTGACCGACTCGGTCGGGGTGATGTGGAGGGTCGTCGTGAGCTGGGCTACCGCCGCCGCACCGGCTGCTGCGTTGTGCGGGTCGGCGGAAAGGGCCTTCAAGGTTGCCGGCTTCAGGGCGGCGGCGGTCTGCAGCTCGGGCGCGTAGGTGACGGCCGCCGACGCCACCCCGGGCCCGTAGGTCACGAGCGTGTTCATGGAGCTCACCACGAACGGGAGCACCAGGGCCGAGATGGTGACCACGATCCGACCGACCCAGCCCCCGACGGCCAGCCCGTGTGCCGAGAGCGCAGGGTTGCGCCGCTCGATGGTCTCGGTGAAGGCGGCGAACCACGGGGCGTAGGCGATACCCAAGGACACCGCCATCAGGCTCATGATCACGACGAAGGTGTCATAGCTGGTCGAGAGGTTGCCCGTCCGCTGCAGGAAGAGGATCGTGGTCACGATGGCGCCGCAGGCGCCGAGCACCATGAACGGCTTTCGGACCCGGAACCGGTCCGAAAGCAGCCCGACGAGGACGAGCGCCCCGGCGTTGAAGGCCCAGAACCAGTTGGCAAGGGAGTTGGCTCGCGACTCGGGGTAGTGGAAGATCGTGGCGAAGTAGACGACCAGGAACCCGACGAGGGCGTAGTAGACGAGGAGCAGGAGGGCGCTCCCGAGGGCCGGGCCGATGATGTCGAGCGTGAGCATCTGTCGCCACGGGTGCTTGAGCGCGGCTTCGACGTCGACCCCCCTCGCCCGGCTCTCGACGATCGTCCGGTCCCGGATGCTGATCATGAGCTGGTCGCGCAGGCCCGGTGAGAGCTCGCGGAGCCCCACCAGTGCGATGGCGAACACGACCAGTCCGGTGATGCCGGCGATCCGGAACTGGTCCTGCCAGGCCGGGAGGTGCGGCAGCGTATGAGTGGCCACGGTCGCCACCACCAGGCTCCCGACGACCGGCCCGAGCGTCCAGAAGCCCATCGCCGTCCCCCGCCCGAGCTGGGGCGAGAAGTCCCGTACCAGGGCCGGGGTGGCGACGAGGACGACTCCCTCGACGAAGCCGACCAGGGAGATGAAGACCACGAAGACGGTCTTGTTGGGGGCGTTGGGCACCGCGAAGATGGTGAGCAGGGCGACCAGCGCCAGGCCGTAGGTGACCATGTTGGCCCGGCCCCACCGGTCGGCCATCCCGGCCAGGATGGCCGAGAAGGCGCCCACCCCGGCCGCCACCACGCCGACCGCGTACACGTAGTAACGGAACGTCATGCCGTAGTGCTCGATGATCGACGGCGCGACCGAGCCTGCCGCGTACAGCTGGTAGTAGAGGACGATCGTTGCCAGGACGACGATCCCGAGATAGAGGATGCGGGGCCCGGTGTCCGGGTAACGGTCGAGCGACCGGAACCAGAGCGCCCGGAAGGGCGACCTCTTCCCGTATCCGCCCGAGCCGGTGCCGTCCCCGCCGCTCGACCCTTCGGTGCTGGACATCGCCCCCCTCCTTTCGTCGCCGCTCGATCGCGGCGCGCGCTACCCGTCCGTCGTGCTCCCGTGGAGGAGCTCGAACATGTTGTGGTGGAAGAACCGCTCTTGGATCTCGGGACCCGTCCCGGCGAGGTCTGCCTCGAACCGGGCCAGGGGATCCCGACTCCCTTCAGGGTGGGGGAAGTCGGTCGAGAACATGAAGAGCTCTTCGCCGGCCTGCTCGATCATCCAACCGACCGGCTCCCCGGCGAACGGGGTGAACTTGAGGTGCCGGCGCGCGTACTCCGAGGGGGTGCGTTCCAGCCGCCGCAGCGGTTCCTCGGTGCGGCGGAAGGCCCGCAGACCGAAGTCGAGGTGTCGCAGCCAGGACACCACCCATCCGGCGCCCTGCTCGATGCACCCGCCCCGCAGCGCCGGGAACCGGTCGAAGAGGCCGTCGTAGATGAGGGCCCCGAGGAAGAGCTCCGGCGAGTGCGGGACGGTCAGGAAGTCCTTGGACCGGACGTTCTCACCGCCGCCCAGGTGGTCGGTGACCGGCATGTCGTTGTTGTGGAAGGCCGGGTCGAGGAGGCGGCCGCCCCCGCCAACATGGAGGACGAAGGGCACGCCGGCCGAGGCCAGCGTTCCCCAGAACGGGTCGAGGTCCGGGTGGGTGGGGGCGCGGTCGCCGGCGGCCGTCGAGGGGACCATCACCGCCGCGCAACCCGCGTCGATCGCTTCGCCGGCGAGGGCCAGTGCCCGTTCGGGGTCGACCAGCGGAACGAGGGCGACCGGCAGGAGGCGCTCGTCCGCCGAACAGAAGCGCTCTATCGCCCGGTTCTGGGCGGCGGCCCCGGCGTAGAGAAGCCCGACATCGCGCCCGGTGAACCGGGAGGCTGCGAACGTGGCGAAGACCAACTGGCCGTCGACCCCCAAGAGGTCGAGGACGTGACTCCGTTCCTCGGGGTCGAAGGCACCGAGGGCGTGCCAGCCCTTGTCCTGGAGCAGGCGCTCCTCGGCCCGGGCCGCCTCCTGAGGGGAGGCCCGGCGGGCTTCCACCCGGGCCACGGCGTCGTCGACCACCGGCGCGTAGGCCTCGGCCGCCCCGCGCCGCAGCCTGCCGCGCACCTCGGGGTCGATGAACTCGTCGAGGAAGTCGGCGAGTTCCATGACGTGGCTGTCGGCGTCCAGGACCTTCCGGTCGCCTACATAGGTCATGGCGTTCCCCCTGGTGGGCTCGGTGACATTATGTCACCGTTTGCGTGCGATAATGCCACGGTGGACGGGTCGCCGGCAACGGCCTCGGAGAGCGGGAAGGCCGAGCCGGCCAGACCCCTGCGGTTGAGCGCGTTCCGGCGCCGGGACGCACTGGTTGACGCGGCGGCAGCCCTGGTGAGCGCAGGAGACGTGCACGACGTCTCCATGGAGGCGGTGGCCGAGCGGGCCGGGGTCAGCCGGCCGCTCGTCTACAAGCACTTCGCCAACCGCCACGAGTTGCTGTTCGCCGTGTACCGGCGCGAGGTGGTGCGGGTCCACGACGAGTTGGCGGCCGAGGTGACCGCCGCCGGCACGGTCGAGGAAATGTTCCGGGCCCTCGTCCGTGGATCGCTCCGGGCGGCCGCCGAGCGGGGTCAGCTCTTCACCGCTCTCCGGGCCGCCGGTGCCTGGAGCCGTCAGCTCCGGGAGGAGCAGCGGACCCGGGACCGCGACACGGTGCGGGCGTTCGGCGCCCGGTCGGTACGCCAGTTCGGATTGGACCGACGGCTGGCCATGTCGCTCACGGCCATACTTCTCGGAGCGCTCGACTCGGTGCTCATCCAGTGGCGGATCCGGCCGACCGACGAGAACGCGGAACTCCTCGAGCAGGTCTACATGACGACGGTCACCGGCGCCTACGCGGCGATGCGAGCATCGGCCGAGGCGTCGCCCGCGCTGGCCGGTCGCCTGACCTGACGCGCCGGGATGATGGGAGCGATTCGGACATCCGGGATGCCGCGGTCGGTGGGATTGCAGGCGCTGGGCCCGCTTCTGGTCCTCACGGTGCTGGCGGTCTCGTGGACCCCGGCACCGGGCGTCGCGGGTGCGCCGGTGAGATCTCCACTGCTCAGCGCTCCTTCTCCGGCTCCGAACTCGGTCGTTCCGTTCGGTGGAGCGCCGCTCGGCACGAAGGCACTGACCAATCCAAAGGCACCGGTGGTCGGGATGGCCGCCACGCCCGACGGCGGGGGGTACTGGCTGGTGGCCTCTGACGGAGGCATCTTCAGCTTCGGTGACGCCCGGTTCAAGGGCTCGACCGGCTCGCTCACCCTCGACAAGCCGGTGGTCGGGATGGCCGCCACGCCCGACGGCGGGGGGTACTGGCTGGTGGCCTCTGACGGAGGCATCTTCAGCTTCGGTGACGCCCGGTTCAAGGGCTCGACCGGCTCGCTCACCCTCGACAAGCCGGTGGTCGGGATGGCCGCCACGCCCGACGGCGGGGGGTACTGGCTGGTGGCCTCTGACGGAGGCATCTTCAGCTTCGGTGACGCCCGGTTCAAGGGCTCGACCGGCTCGCTCACCCTCGACAAGCCGGTGGTCGGGATGGCCGCCACGCCCGACGGCGGGGGGTACTGGCTGGTGGCCTCTGACGGAGGCATCTTCAGCTTCGGTGACGCCCGGTTCAAGGGCTCGACCGGCTCGCTCACCCTCGACAAGCCGGTGGTCGGGATGGCCGCCACGCCCGACGGCGGGGGGTACTGGCTGGTGGCCTCTGACGGAGGCATCTTCAGCTTTGGTGACGCCCGGTTCTACGGTTCAGAAGGGGGGACACGGCTCGACGCACCGGTCGTCGGCATGGCCGCCACACCGTCCGGAACCGGGTACTGGCTGGTATTTGGATCGCCGCTGCCGCTGGCCGGAAAGGTCGTCGGGATCGACCCCGGTCACAACGGCCTGAATCACACGGCTCCTCAGATCATCAATCAGCCGGTGTGGAACGGCCGGGAAGCCGAACCCTGCGACACCACCGGCACCGAAACGGCGAGCGGTTACACCGAAGCGCAGTTCAACTTCACCATTGCCACCTTGCTCGAGGCCGACCTCCAGGCTGAAGGTGCCGAGGTGGTGATGACTCGTCCGGACAATTCGGGAGTCGGGCCGTGTGTGACCACGCGTGCGGCCATCGTCAACGATGCACACGCCGATGTGGCCGTCGATATCCACGCGGACGGCGGGCCAGTCGACGGGCGGGGCTTCACCGTCCTCGAACCGGTTGCCGACGGCCCCAACAACGCGGTCATCCCGTCGTCGGCAGCCTTCGGCGCCATCATGCGCGACACGTTCCTGGCGGATACCGGGATGCCGCTGAGCTCCTATGACGGTGTCGACGGATTGCAGCCACGGGACGACCTGGCCGGACTCAACCTGACCACGGTTCCCAAAGTGCTCATCGAATGCGGCAACATGCAGAACGCAACCGATGCGGCCATTCTGGCTGCCCCGGGGTTCCAGTCGGCGGCGGCTTCGGCCATGGCGCAGGCCATCACCGCGTACCTGACCGGTTGAGCAGCGCACTGGTGGTCAGACGATACGAGAGGATCGATCCCTCCAGTAGGGTTCACGAAGGAGCCGCTTGAACAGCTTTCCGCTCGGGTCCCGGGGCATCTCCGTGATGAACTCGACGGCTCGGGGACACTTGTAACCGGCAAGTCGTTCCCGGCACCATGCGATGAGTTCAGCGGCCGTGAGCGGGTGATCGTCGAGCTGCCTCTGGACCACCGCCAGCAATGACTCTCCCATCTCCTCGTCGGGGACCCCGAACACCGCGACGTCGAGCACCCGGGGATGGGTGGCGAGAACCAGCTCTGCCTCGCGTGGATAGATGTTCACCCCGCCGGAGATGACCATGTCGGACGCACGATCGGTGAGATAGAGGTAACCGTCGGCGTCGAGGTAGCCGACGTCACCCAGCGTCCTCCATCCCTGCTGGTTCGCCATATGAGCGGTCTTCTCGGGGTCGTTGTGGTACTCGACCTCCCGCCCGCCGGCGAAGTACACGGTGCCGGTCTCGCCGACAGGCAGGTCGACCTCGATGTCGTCGCCGACGATGTGGACTTCGTTGAGAGGCCGTCCAACAGAACCGGGATGGGCCAGCCACTCCTCGGGGCCGATGGCGGTGGACCCAATATCTTCTGTCCCGGCGTAGTACTCGTGGATGATCGGTCCCCACCACTCGAGCATCTGACGTTTGACCGGCACGGGACAGGGAGCCGCTGCGTGGACGACCCACTGCAGGCTCGAGAGGTCGTGCGAGGACTTCTCCTCGTCCTTCAGCGCAAGCATCCGGGTGAACATGGTGGGAACGAATTGGGCGTGTGTGACCCGGTACCGCTCGATTGCCTCGAGACAGTTCGACGGCTCGAATGACTCCATGACGACACAGGTTGCACCGAGCCGGTGCATCGCCATGGAGTAGACGAGGGGTGCGGAATGGTACAGCGGAGCAGGGGAGAGGTAGACCGAGTCTTCGCCGATTCCCACCCGAGCGAAGTTTCCGGCCAGGATCACCGGGGTCGCGGTCGGATCGCCCATGGGCGCCGCGGACAGGGCCTTGCGTACGCCCTTCGGCGATCCGGTGGTTCCTGACGAATAGAGCATCTCCCGCCCTTCGGCTTCGTCCGCGATCGGGGTCACCGGCCAACGTGCCAGTGCGTCGTCGTAGGGCTGGAAGCCCGTTGCATCGCCCCCCGCCACGATGCGCAGCCCGATCCGTTGCAAGTCGAGCTCCCCGGCAACGTCCGCCAGCCCTGCCGAGATGAAGAAGGCTGTGGCCCCGCAGTCGTCGAGAATGTGCTGAGCCTCGTTCCGACGGAGATGGCTGTTGAGTGCGGTGTAGTAGAGGCCCGATCGTTGCGCAGCCCAGGCGACCTCGAGGAACTCCGAGCCGTTCTCCATCATCAGGGCGACGTGGTCGCCCGTCCGGAGACCGGCGTCTCGCAGGAGATGGGCAATCCGGTTGGAGCGTTCATCGAGCTCCTGGTACGTGATGACCAGCCCCGTTCCGGCCAAGACGACGGCCGGTCGATCAGGGCGCCGCTCGGCTCGGGAGCCCAGGTGGAGCTCGTTGGTCATCGCATCACGCCGCTTCCTGTCCCGCCGTCATCTGTCGTTTGGGGGCATCCACCATCTGAGCCCGACGATAATCCGCCGCCGCTGTCGCTCAGGGCGAGGCCACATGACCTCGCCTAAGCTCGCCGCTGTCGACGAGACGCCCGCCTCATCCACCGGGCGTCGGAGAACGAGTTCGTCGTTGCCGCGGGACCGGCTTCCCTCTGACGGTGGTGTCGACGACCGATCGAGCCTCTGGAGCGCGTTCGGAGAGGGCCCCGAGCTCGACCAAGACGAAGGGAACAGGACCGATGAGTCTCTCAGGCCGAGTGGCGATCGTGACCGGTGGAGGGCGCGGCATCGGTCGCGCCATCGCCCTCGGCTTGGCGGCCGACGGAGCCCGGGTTGCCGTGAACTTCCGGAAGGACGAGGAGTCGGCCGGGCAGACCGTGGCGGCCATCGAGGCCCATGGGGGAAGGGCGAAGGCGTACCAGGCATCGGTCGCCTCCCATGACGAAGCCAGCGCCATGGTCGACCAGGTGCTGTCCGAATTCGGGCATGTCGACATCCTGGTGAACAACGCCGGGATCACCAACCGGGGAACACCGGTGGCCACAACCCCGGTCGAAGAGTTGGAGCGGGTGGTCGGCACCATGGCATTCGGATCTCACCACATGAGCCAGCTGGTCCTTGCCAGCATGCGTGAGCAGCCCAGAGGCGACATCGTGATGATCTCGAGTCAATCGGCCGTTTCGGCCGATCCCTACGGAGGCCCCTACAACATGGCCAAAGCCGCCCAGGAGGCTCTGGCCTTCACGCTGGCGAAGGAAGAAGCGCGCTCAGGCATTCGGGTCAATGTTGTCGTGCCGGGACTCTCGAACACCGACATGGGCCGGCGGCTGGTCAAGGCGGCGATGAAGGTGGACGACATTCATGAGCTCGATGGACGGTTCCCGCTCGGCCGCGTCTGCGAGCCCGAAGACGTCGCCGACGCGGTGCGGTTTCTCGTCGGCGACGGAGGTTCGAACATCACCGGCCAGCGCCTCGGCGTCGACGGCGGCGGATTCAGGTAGGCCTGATCTCGTGAGGAAGGGTCGATGAGCGGGATCTGCGAGGGCAGGGTCGTGGTGATCACCGGGGCGGGAAGGGGAATCGGAAGGAGCCACGCCCTCGAGTTCGCCCGCCAGGGGGCTCGGGTGGTGGTGAACGATCTCGGGACCGCGCCCGACGGGGCCGGCAATTCGAGCGGTCCCGCCGCCGACGTCGTCGAAGAGATCCGGGCCATCGGGGGAGAAGCGGTGGCCAATGGGGACGATGCGGCGGATTGGGAGGGGTCCCGACGCCTCGTGGGCCATGCGATGGAGACGTTCGGTCGAATCGACACCCTCGTCAACAACGCCGGGATCCTCCGGGACCGCATGCTGGTGAACATGACCGAGTCCGACTGGAGCGAAGTGGTCCGTGTCCACCTGGGCGGAACTTTCGCGCCGACCCACTGGGCAGCCGTCCACTGGCGCGAGCGGGCCAAGTCTGGTGAGTCGAACGACGCCCGGGTCGTCAACACCAGCTCTGCGACCGGGCTCTACGGAAACGCAGGACAGATCAACTACGGGGCGGCTAAGGCGGGGATTGCCGCCTTCACCGTGATCGCCGCCCTGGAGCTCGGACGTTACGGCGTGACGGTGAATGCCATCGCCCCGATGGCCCTCACCCGGATGAACGCCGATCTCCCCTTCGGCCGCGACGTCGCCGACCGCTTCGCCGGCGAATTCTCTCCGCTGGCCCCCGAGAACATCTCGCCCTTGGTGGTGTGGCTCGGCAGCGGTGCCAGCGCGGACGTGACCGGGCGGGTCTTCAACGTCCACGGCGGCTACATCAGCGTCGCCGAGGGTTGGCACGCCGGTCCGAGTGTGGACAAGAAGGGTCTCTGGGAACCGGCCGAGCTGACCGGGGTGATCCCCGGTCTGCTGGCCGAGGCCGGTCCGACCACCGACATCACCGGGACCCTCCCCGACCTCTGATTGATCCATCGAGAAGGACCGTCGCGTGGCCGTTCTCGATGGACCAGGTCAACCGTTGTGGACAGGCCCCGAGCCGGCGCGCCCGTCCCACGAGCCTCCCCAACGCTCACGGAACGCGACGTCGTGGACCGGACGACGGTGGGCCGGACGGAGATCGTCCCCGACCAGGTGGGCAACCGGAACCAGGGCCGCTTGGGTGACGCCGTCGGGGATGCCCAGGAGGTCGGCCATCTCACGGTGCCGTTCGAGGTGGACGGTCGTGAGCGTCGAGGCCAGCCCACGACTCCGCAGGGCCAGCTGGAGACTCCAGACCGCCGGGTAGATCGATGCGAAGAGGGCGGACGCCTGGGCCGGGCCGGTGGCCGGCGTCATCCGCCCCCGAATGCAGGCCAGGACGAGGACGGGCACCCGCTCGAGATGCGTGGCGAGGTGCCAGGCTCCTTCGAGCATTCGATCGTCAGACCCGTCGCCCGGCGCGCGGGGCCTGGCGGCGGACGCCGCGGTGAGCGCGTCGAGGTAGATGTCGCGGACCCGGGCCTTGGTGTCCGGCTCGGTGATGACGATCCATCGCCAGCCCTGGAGGTCACCGCCGGTGGGCGCCTGGAGGGCGAGGTCGAGGCATTCGAGCACCACGTCGAGGTCGACGGCGCGGTCGAGGTCGAGGCGACGGCGGACGGCACGGGTCGTCGTGAGCACCCAGTCGATGGTGCCGGGTTCGACCACCGTGTCTCAGGCTCCGGCCGGCCGGGAGCCGATGATGCCCTCCGCGGCGAGCACCGCGAGCTCGTCCTTGGTGATGCCCAGGCCCCCGAGCACCTCGTCGTTGTGCTGTCCGAGCAGTGGCGCCGGTCGCCGGAACCACGGGGATGTCCTCGAGGCATAGCGCATCGGCCACCCCGGAAAGCGCTTCGGGCCGACGATGGGGTGGGTGACCTCCTCCCAGTAGCCGCGTGCATTCATCTGTTCGTCGAGATCGACGTCAGAGGCGTGGATGACCGCCTCGGTCTCCACCCCGGCTGCCCGCAGGGTGGCGAGGACCTCCTTCTGACTCTGCCGGGCGACCAACGAGGCGAGCTCGGCATCGAGCGCGTCGGCACGTTCCGACCGCCCCGTCGCGGTGCCGGGCCGTGCGTCGAGCGACGGGGCCGACGATCCGAGGAGGCCCTGAACCCCGTGCCAGGCCTCGTCGGAGGCGATGCGTACAGCGACCCACTGATCGGGCTCGAGGCAGGCGTAGACGCCCTGATGGGCACCTCCGGGCTGCCGATTCCCCTGCCGGGCCATGAGCGTCCCGTAGACCGAGTGCTCGAGGACCTGCTCGACGACCAGGTTGGCGGCCAGGTCGATCATCGCCAGCTCGATCAGCTGTCCCTCGCCGCACCGGGCGCGGTGCTCGAGGGCGGTCAGGACGGCGAACGCAGCGTGCATCCCGGCCAGCGGATCACAGATGCCGGGGATGGACGGGAGGCCGTCCGTGTACCCGGTGATCCAGGCGAGACCGGACACCTGCTCCATCGAAGCCGCGAACCCGGGACGTTCGCGCCAGGGACCCTCCAACCCGAAACCGGGCATGCGCACCATGATGATCCGAGGGTTTACCTTCCGGAGGTCCTCGTAGGAGAGGTCGAACTGCTCCATCACCCGGGGAGTGAAATTCTCGACGACGACGTCGGACCGGGCGGCCAGGCGCAAGGCGAGGTCTCGACCCTTCGCATCCGAGAGGTCGAGCGTCACGCTTCGCTTGTTCAGGTTGGCGGACTGGAAGATCGCACCCTGCTCGTACCAGTGATCGACCGAGGTGTCGACGCGGACGCTGAAGCGCATCGGGTCGGGTCGCTGGGTCGACTCGACCTTCACCACGTCGGCACCGAGGGAAGCCAGGTACTGCGTGCACATCGGCCCTGCCAGGAACGCGGTGAAATCGAGGATGTGGATGTCGGTCAGGGGCAGCCCGCCGGTGTCGGCATCCATGGTCCGTCCCGCGGGGGGGAACGGGCGGGACTCGCCCGGGTTCTCCCGTTCCCGCTCGAACCGCACGTGGAGGTCGCGGGCGCGCTCGGCAATTGTCGGTGCGGGGCCGGGTGGCCGGTGCCGGGTGAGGTTCGATCGGAACGGGGTGCGGGGGTGAGGAAAGCCCCCCCGTGGGTTCGGGTCATAGAGCTGACGCGAGGCGACGTGGTCGATACGGGGGAAGTTCGCCCCGTTCCCGATGGGCACGGTGGGGATGCGGTACAAGGCGCCGATCTCGACGACTTCGTCGACGGTGTGCCGCCCCATCCAGTTCCCGATGGCCTCCAGCACGTCGCCACGCTCGCGGTTGCGCTGGATGTACAGCGAGGTATCGGACGCCAGGTCCGGACGCTCGATCATGTCGAGGAAGGTGTGCCACTGCGCGGTGGTGATGGTGGCCATGCCGACATAGCCGTCGAGGCAGGCCTCGATGCCCGGGACCATCACGTAGGTGGGGCGGATGCGCTGACCCCCCGCCATGGCGGTGGCGACCGAGGGGTAGCAGATGAAGGTGACGGCCAGGCACTCGAGGGCGGACACGTCGACCAGGTCGCCACGCCCGGAGCGCCGGCGGGATGTCAGGGCGCTGACCGCGCCGAGCGCGCCGAAGGTCCCGACGGTCCATTCGGCGAGGCCGCCCCCCACGGCGAGGGGCACCCGGTCGTCGTTCCCGTGGCTGTGCAGCGAGCCGGCAAGAGCCTGGAGGAGGAGGTCCGAGGACTCCTCGGCACCACGCGGGCCGTTCAAGCCGAAGGCCGAGAGGCTGACCACCACCAGCTCCGGGTGGCGGAGGATCAGTCCACGTGGATCGGTTGCCGCGGAACACCTGCCGGCCCGGTCCCCGAACGTCGAGAGGATGACCACGTCGGAGGCTGCTGCCAGCGTGTCGCGGCGATCGTCGGCCGAAGGAGCCGCCGGGTCGATCACCACGCTCTGTTGGGATGAGACCAGGTACCGGAAGAGCGCTCCGTCCGGATCCCCGTCACTGCCCACCGAACCCGATGTCGACCAGGTGCGGAGGCGGTGCCCTTCCGGACGCTCGCCCTTGATCACCGTTGCCCCGGCGTCGGCCAGCAGCTTGGCGCAGTAGGCACCGGCGATGTCCTCCGACAGGTCGAGGACCCGGAGCCCACCGAGGCCGGGGAGCGGACCACCGCTCATCGGATCTCGGGGGTGCCGAGCAGCCCTGCCGCAGTGGGCAGGGCCCAGTCGGCGTCGACCCGCTTGCCGTCGCGGCGAATGGCATCGACGGCCAGGACTTCACTGGGCACGTTGAATCCGGTGAGCTCCCCTCCGCACGTGATGGGCCTCACGGGACAGCCTCCGTGGCAGTGGGGCCGATCGGCTCTCCGATGTGTGCCAGGAGGTCGAGGGAGTACTGGACCGTCCCGGTGAGTGTGGATGCGGACTGACCGGCCAGGAACACCGCCGCCTTTCCCATTGCCGCAGGGTCCTCGACCATGTCGGGGGGCACGCTGATCCCGCCGGCCACCGCGCCCTCGGTCATGACCACCTTCTTCGGGGCCAGGCAGTTGACCGCCACGTCGTACGGGGCGAGCTCGGTGGCCAAACCCGCGTAGTAGCGCTCGATGCCGGCCTTCGAGACCCAATAGGCGTTCGACCCGAGCTCGGTCTGGACGACACCGGTCGTGGTGATGGCGATGAGCGAGCCGGTGCGGCGCTCCATGACCGACGGGAGCACCGCCTTGGTGACGAGGAACGTCCCGGTGAGGTTGACCCGTAGGCACAGGTCCCAGCGTTTGAGGGGGGTGCCGAGGGTCTTGCCCATCCACAGCGTTCCGGCATTCGCCACCAGTATGTCGATCGGCCCGAGCGTGTCCGTGGTGAGGGCGACGGCCCGAGTCACCGCCGACTCATCCGACACATCGCACACGACCGGGAGCGCTCTTCCGCCATCGCCGGTGATGGTGTCGGCCACCGAATGGACCGTACCGGGCAGCCTGCCGGGCTCTTCGGTTCGTGCCGCGACCGCCACCGCGGCTCCGGCGCGGGCGAGGGCCAACGAGATGTCCCGGCCGATACCACGACTGGCGCCGGCGACGAACGCCACCCGATCGTCGAGCCTTGCCAGGACCACCCCCGACCCTCCATTTCCTCGTCCGGCGCGCCCTCATCGGTTCGAGGATCCTCGCAACCACCTCGGCGCGGATCTCTGCAGGGGAACAGTACTCTGTTGCCCGAGGATCGCAGTCAGGAGCGCCGCATGGAGCTGGGACGGGGGAGCCGACGCAGATGGTCATGACGATCGCTCGCGACGGAGCGCTGATCGAGTCGGGGCAGCCGAACATCATCCCGAAGGACCGCTACGTCTCCCGGGACTTCTTCGACCTGGAGATGGAGCGGCTGTGGCCCCGGGTGTGGCAGATGGCCTGCCGTGAGGAGGAGGTGCCCCGCACCGGCGACTTCCTCGAGTACGTCATCGGTGATCAATCCATCCTGGTCACCCGCAGCGACCCGGACAACGTGCGGGCGTTCTACAACACCTGTCCGCATCGGGGCACCCGACTGGCCACCGGAGTCGGGAACTTCGCCACCGGCGAGATCCGTTGTCGTTACCACGCATGGCGGTTCGAGCTGGACGGCAGCAACAAGGAGGTGGTCGACCGCTTCGACTACCCGCCGACGATGACCGACGCCGACGTCTGCCTCAACCAGATCCAGGTCGGCCGCTGGGGCGGCTTCGTCTTCATCAACATGGATCCCCACTGTGAGTCGCTGGAGTCGTTCCTCGGACCGCTCCCGGAGCTTCTCGGACCGTACCGCTTCGACAAGATGCGGTTCCGCTCCTACCGCTCGGTGGTCCTCCCGGCCAACTGGAAGTCGGTCCTCGACGCCTTCAACGAGAGCTATCACGTCCAGGGGACCCATCCCCAGCTGCTCCGGTGGTCCGACGACACGGCAATTCGGTACGGCCCACTGGGCAAGCACAACCACATGGGCGGCCTGGGCGAGGTGAAGCACGAGATACGCCCCAGCCCCCGGCTCGGCCTCGAACCTGGTGACTACGACGAGCGCGAGCTGCTTGCGGTCATGATCGACGAGCTGGGCGGTCTGTTCATGAAAGAGGAGCGCCAACAGGTCGAGGAGCTGAAGAACAAGCCGATCCCCGAGGGGATGACCGCGATGGACGTCTACAACGATCTTCGCGTCGAGATGCTCCGTTCCAAGGGCGACGTGGAAGACCTCACCGACGAGCAGCTCCTCAGCTCCGATGACGTCCACTTCTTCCCGAACGTGGTCGGCCCCGTCTATCCCGGGAGCACCACGCTCTTCCGGGTCCGGCCGAACGGGCTCGACCCGGACAGCGCGATCAAGGATCTCTGGACACTCGAGTGGGTGTCGCCCGGTGACCAGCGGGAGATGTGCGAGCGAAAGTTCTATCCGGATTGGACGGCGAAGGACTGGGGCCTCGTGACCAACCAGGACTACGCCAATATGGCTCATGTGCAAGCAGGTATGAAGTCGAGAGGGTGCACCGGGCTCCGGTTGAACCCCCGTCAAGAGCAAAATGTCATCCGTATGCACGAAGTCATCGACCAGTACCTCTGCTCGTAATCAGATCGGATACGGTCCGTTCGTGCATACGAGGATGGACTCGGTCCGGGGCACGTCGTTCTGCTCGGTCGCCGGCCGATGGTGACGGTCCACGTCCAGCCGTGCGGTGTCGACGTGGAGGTGGCTGACGGCCAGAGCGTCATGGCGGCGGCCGAGGACCAGGGCCTCTTCTGGCCGACGATCTGCCACGGACAGGCCGAGTGCCACACCTGCTTCTTCGAGGTGATGGAGGGAGCGGAGCACCTCGACCCACCCGACGGGTTGGAGGAGGTGGCGTTGCGGGGATTCGCCGGGCGTTCGTGGTATGAGGGAAGGATCATCAGTCTGGCCTGTCAGGCCCGGGTCCGCGGATCGGTGACCGTGCGCAAGCCCGGTGTGCGGCGGGCCTCGTGATCAGCGCCCGAACCGATCGGTCATGCCATCGTCGTGCGTACCCCCGGTCGTCGCGGCAGTTCGGCCCTACGGTAGCCACCGTCTCCGCCGGCGGTCGACGACGGTGGTCGGGTGACACCATCCGCCGGGAGAAAGGGAGTGCGCATGGGATCGCGTGATCCGGTGATCGTCGGCATCGGCTGGAGCGACTATCCGGTCGCCCCCGAGCTCGACGCCATGGAACACCATGCGATGGCCCTCCGCCGTGCACTGGCGGACTCGGGCCTTCCCAAAGCCGAGATCGATGGGTACATGTGCGCCGGGACCGGATTCGGGCACCACAACGACGATGCTGCGAACATGGCCGAGTATCTCCGGATCAACCACCGCTGGATCGACGGGACATCGGTCGGTGGCTCCACCTTCGAGTTCTATGTCCAGCATGCCGCCGCCGCGATCGAAGCGGGAATGTGTGACGTCGTCCTCGTCACGTACGGCTCGGACATGCTGTCGCGGATGGGTCGGGTGCTCGGAACCAGCACGTTTGCCCGTGCCTCGGCCCGGGTGGGCGGCCCGTCCCAGTTCGAGTGCTCATGGGGCAACGTGTTGGCCGGGGCCTATGCGATGGCGGCACGTCGGCACATGTACGAGTTCGGGACGACCCCGGAGCAGTTGGCGGAGATCGCGGTGGGCGTGCGTGAGTACGCCGGGCTCAACCCGCACGCTCAGTACAAGGACCCGATCACCGTCGACGACGTGCTGTCCTCGCGGATGATCGCCGACCCGGTCCACAAGCTCGAGTGCTGTGTGATCTCCGACGGTGGGGGTGCGTTCATCATGACCACCCGGGAGCGGGCCCGGGATCTGGCCAAGCCGCCGGTGTCCGTGCTCGGCGCGGCCGGAGCGCAGACCCACTGGACGATCAGTCAGATGCCTGATTTCACCACCACGGCCGCCGCCCAGTGCGGCCCCGAGGCCTTCGGTCGTGCCGGTGTCCGTCCCGAAGATGTCGACACCATCCAGTGCTACGACAGCTTCACCATCACCGTCTTGATGCTGCTCGAGGACATGGGCTTCTGCAAGAAGGGGGAGGGAGGTCCGTTCGTCGAGAGCGGCGTGCTCCGGCGGGGGGGTCGCCAACCGCTGAACACCGATGGCGGTGGGCTGTCGGCGTGTCACCCGGGCATGCGGGGGATCTTCCTCATCAATGAAGCGGTCCGCCAGCTCCGCGGCGATGGCGGCGAGGCGCAGGTCCCCGGGGCCGAGGTGGCGGTGGCCTGCGGTTCGGGCGGCTGGCTCTCCTGCATCGCGACCGTCGTTCTCGGAAAGGAGGGCCGGTCATGACCATGGAAGAGCTCGCAGGCACGGTGAGCCTCCGGGCACTGCCCCAGCCGGATCACGCCTCCCGTCACTACTGGCAGTGCGCCGCCGAGGGCCGCCTGGTCCTCCAGCGGTGCACGACCTGCGGCCAATTCCAGTTCTACCCCCGATCGCTGTGCGCCACATGTGCCGGCGAGACCGAATGGGTGGACGCCTCGGGGCGGGGCACACTGCATACCTACACCATCATCCGACAGAACCGGTCCGAGGCGTTCGCCCGGCTCTCTCCCTACGCGGTGGGGATCGTCGAGCTCGACGAGGGGGTCCGGATGATGTCGAACATCGTGGATTGCGAGGTCGAGGCCCTCCACGTGGACATGCCGCTCGAGGTGGTGCTCCTGAAGGCGGCCGACGACGTCGGCCTTCCCTTCTGGCGACCGGTCGCCGGCTGACACCGGAGCGTCACGATGGACTTCGACGACACACCGGAGGAGGCAGCGTTCCGCCGGGAGGTTCGGAGCTGGCTGACCGAGCATGCGAAGAAGAAGGAGGTCGGACAGCCGTCGTCGTCCCACTCCTTCTACGACTTCGACGAGGTCTTCGTCAGAGAGGGCAAGGCCTGGCAGCGTCGCCTGTTCGACGGAGGGTGGGCCGGGATCACCTGGCCGGTCGAGTTCGGTGGCCGCGGAGGCGATGTCGTCCAGTCGATGATCTTCCGCCAGGAGGAGGCTCAGTTCGACGTGACCTCGGGCCTGTTCGCCGTCGCCATCGGGATGGCCGGCCCGACGCTGATCGGCCACGGCAGCGACGAGCAGCGCAGCCGCTACCTTCCGGCCATGCTCCGGGGAGAGGAGGTCTGGTGCCAGTTGTTCAGCGAGCCGGGGGCGGGCTCGGACCTCGCCAGCCTCGCCACCCGGGCCGAGCGTGACGGGGACGAGTGGGTGGTCAACGGGCAGAAGGTGTGGAGCTCGGGCGCCCACCATGCCGACATGGGCATCCTGCTGGCCCGCACCGACCCCGATCTTCCCAAGCACCGTGGCATCACCTTCTTCATCTTCGACATGAAGACACCCGGCGTCGACGTCCGCCCACTGCGCCAGATGACCGGTGGGGCGACCTTCAACGAGGTGTTCTTCAGCGATGTGAGGGTGCCGGCCGCAAACGTGGTCGGGGACGTCAACGGAGGCTGGCGCGCCACCATGACCACCCTGGCCAACGAGCGGAGCCTGAGCGGTGGGACGTCGAGCTTCCCCCAGCTCGTGACGCTGGCCAGGGAGTGCGGCGTCACCGGTGATCCGATGGTCCGGCAACGGCTGGCCGACTGCTATGCCAAGGACCAGATCCTGAAGTACCTCGGGTTCCGGATCCAGACCGCACTGGGCAAGGGCGTCTCCACGCCCGAATCCTCGATCAGCAAGCTCTTCTACTCCCAGGTGGCGAGGGAGATCGCCGAGGCGGGCGTGGTGGTCCAGGGTGCCCGGGGCATGCTGCTCGGTCCCGACGCGCCGGAGAAGGGCTACTGGCAACGGCAGTTCCTGAGTGCACCGTCGCTCCGGATCGCCGCCGGGAGCGACGAGGTGCAGCGCAACATCATCGGCGAGCGGGTGTTGGGGCTTCCCCATGACGTCCGAGTCGACAACGATGTGCCGTTCCGCGATCTCATTCGCTGACACCGATCACGAGAGGGAGGGGGGAGGCAGTGGAATTCAACCTGGCAGATCTCTTCGAGTGCGTCGCGGCGCGGGTCCCCGATCGCGAGGTCGTGGTCTGGCGTGACACCAGACTGACCTACCGCCAGCTCGACCGACGGGCCAACCGTCTCGCCCACGGGCTCGAAGGCCTGGGCCTCGGTGCCGGGGACCATGTCGGCCTGCTCACGTACAGCCGCCCCGAGTATCTCGAGGCGATGGTGGCCACCTACAAGATCCGGGCCGTACCCATCAACGTCAACTACCGCTACGTGGCAGAAGAGCTGGCCTACCTCTTCGACGATGCCGAACTGCGGGCGCTCGTGGTCGAGGCGTGCTTTGCCCCGGTCGTGGCCGCGATTCTGGGTCGACTGCCCCGCCTCGTGCACGTGCTCGTGGTCGAGGACGGCGCACAGCAGGGGACAGCATTGCCGGACGCCCTCGACTACGAGGCCTTCCTCACCGCCAATTCCCCGTCGGCCGGCTTCGGCCCCCGATCCTCCGACGACCTCTACATCGCGTACACCGGGGGGACGACGGGAAACCCCAAAGGGGTCGTCTGGCGCCACGAGGACATCTTCTTCGCCACCATGACTCCCGGAGTCGTCGTCGAGCGGCCTGAGGACGTCGCCGACAACGCGGTCGCCCCCGTACACCCGCGGCTGGCGAGCCTCGCTGAGACGGGGGTCGCGGTGCCGGATACCTTCGTGTCCTACGCCCTCGGACCGCTCATGCATGTGAGCGGGCACTGGTCGGCGTGGGGAGCGATGCTCAGCGGCGGTCGCGCGATCCTGCACCCGAGTCGCAAGATGGAGGCCGAGACCGTTCTCGAGATGGTCGATCGCGAGCAGGTCACCATGCTGACCATCGTCGGTGACTCCATGGGCCGCCCCATCGTCGAAGCGATCGAGGCGAACCCCGGGCGCCACGACACCACCTCGGTCCTCATGCTCGGATCCGGGGGGAGCATCATGTCGGTCGACGTGAAGGACCGGCTGTTCGTCGGGTTCCCTTCGGCAATGGTGCTGACCGAGGCCATCGGGTCGTCCGAGTCACCGGCCCAGGCACTGTCGGTCACCGTCCGGGGGCAGGGCGCGGCGCCCGCTCTCCGGTTCACCGCCGATGAGCGGACGACGGTCTTCGACGACGACCTTCGGCCGGTGACACCCGGATCGGGTGCGGTCGGCCGTCTGGCCACCAAAGGACGAGTGCCTGTCGGGTACTACCGCGACCCCGAGAAGTCCGCTCGGACCTTCGTCACGGTGGACGGCGTGCGGTGGGCGCTCCCTGGTGACATGGCCACCATCGACGCCGATGGCACCATCCGGCTCCTCGGGCGCGGCGCCATGTGCATCAACACGGGCGGGGAGAAGGTCTATCCCGAAGAGGTCGAAGGTGTGCTGAAATCCCACCCCGCGATCGCCGACGCCGTCGTGGTGGGGGTTCGGGACCCTCGATTCGGTGAGCGGGTGGCTGCCGTGCTCCAGGCGGCCCCAGGAAGGCCGGCCCCGGACCTCGACGAGATCCAGGCGCATTGCAGGCTCCATCTGGCGGGGCACAAGGTGCCGCGCCAGATGTTCGTCGTCGACCTGGTTCCCCGTTCTCCGTCGGGCAAGCCCGACTACCCGTGGGCGAAGGAGGTTGCCGGGTCGGGGGTCGTCCCTGGTGGTGGTGGCGACTGAGAGCGTCCCGCTCGGACTCGACCGGAACGGCCGTTCAGCTCGATGCTCGAGCTTCTTCGACGGTCAGTTCTGCAGCGGGATCGGCTTCAAGACGCTCGTCGGAGATCGGCAGACCGCTGCGTACCGAAAAGCCGTAGGTGCCGGCATCCAGGCGCTCCTCTGCTCGATCGATGGCCACCAGGCGCTCTTGCAGTCCGAGCGAGATCGCCTCATCGGTGCCCTCCTCGGTGAGAGGCTGTGCCGAGTCAAACATGTCGCCGGTCTGGTTTGCCGCCGTTCGGTCGTCCCGGGAGCGTCCAGCCACCTGGTCGAGCAGCTGTTCCACCCGAAGGCGCTCTGCGCGGAGGAGCTCCCTGGCCTGGGCCGTCTGCATCACCACACCTCGTTCATCGGGAGACGACGTTGCTCCGGTGGGGCAGCACCCAACCCGGCCGGGGGAAGTGGCAGGTGTAACCGTTCGGGTAGTGCTCCAGGTAGTCCTGATGTTCAGGCTCCGCCTCCCAGAACGGCCCGGCCGGCACCACTTCGGTCACGACCTTGCCGGGCCAGAGACCGGACGCTTCGACGTCGGCGATGGTGTCCACGGCCACCTGTCGCTGATCCTCGCCGAGGGTGAAGATCGCCGACCGGTAGCTGGTGCCGGTGTCGTTCCCCTGGCGGTTCAGGGTCGTCGGATCATGGATCTGAAAGAAGAACTCGAGCAGGTCCCGATAGGAGGTCTGCTGCGGATCGAAGGTGATCTCGATCGCCTCGGCGTGGCCATCGTGGTTTCCGTAGGTCGCGTTGGCGACGTCACCGCCGGTGTACCCGACCCGCGTCGAGATGACACCCGGCCGCTTCCGGATGAGGTCCTGCATCCCCCAAAAGCATCCTCCCGCGAGAATGGCCTTCGCTTCTGTCTCGCTCATCGAGCCACCTCCTCGAGCCGGCACTCACATCCGAGCTGGAGCATAATCGGACCGCATGGAGTCCAGTTCATTCGTCCCGGACCTACTGGACGGTCAGGTTGCGCTGGTGACCGGCGGCGCGACCGGAATCGGCAAGGAGATCTCCCGGGTGCTCGGTGGTCATGGCGCACGAGTCACCATGGCCAGTCGAAAGCAGGAGAACCTCGAGAGCGCGGTCGAAGAACTGAGGGCAGAAGGCGTGGACGCTGCCTTCGGTGTCTGTGACGTCCGCGACGCGGCGGCGGTTCGATCGGTGGTCGACGCCGTGGTGGCCGACCGGGGGAGACTGGACATCGTCGTCAACGATGCCGCTGGAAACTTCCCCGCACCGATGTCCAAGATCTCGCCGAACGGTTTCAAGGCAGTGGTCGATATCGATCTACTCGGCACGTACAACGTGACCCGAGCTGCCTTTGATGTGTGGCTGTCCGACCACGGTGGAAGCATCGTCAACATCAGCGCTCCCTTTCAGCAGAAGGGCGTGGTGTTCCAGTCACACGTTGCGGCGGCCAAGGCCGGGGTCGATTCCCTCACCCGGACCTGCGCGGTGGAGTGGGGGCCGTATGGCATCAGGGTCAACGCGATCGCACCCGGGACGATTGGGGGGACGGAGGGAGTTCGACGGTTCTCCGAAGCGGTGACCGGTGGCGACGAGCGCCCCAAGAACCCGCTCGGCATGCAGGGCCATGGGTCGGACATTGCGTACCTCGCGCTCTTCCTCTGCAGTCCGATGGCGCGGTTCGTGTCCGGACAGGTGATCGCGGTCGATGGTGGCGGTTCGGCGGATCTCCTCAAGATGCAGATGGGACGGATCTGACGTGCCATGACTGCCGTCCATGCTCCTCCTCGACAGGGTGATCCCTGTGAGTACGTGGTGATGCGATGAGTGACGAATTGCATGGGTGGGGTCCGGCCCTCGAAGAGATCGAACGGCGGAAGACCCAGGCACTTGCCATGGGCGGCGACGCCCGCCTCAGCCGCCAGAAGGAGCGGGGGCGCCTCAACGCCCGCGAACGGATCGTCACGCTCTTCGACCCCCGCTCGTTCTCCGAGATCGGCCAGCTGGTGGGGACGACAGAGCATCACCCTGTCCCGGGCGACGCGCTGGTGGCCGGCTCGGGGCGTATCAACGGCCGACCCGCCCTGGCGTGGGCCGAGGATGTGACCGTCCTGGGCGGTTCGATCGGCACCGGGACCTCGGACAAGCGCTATCGCCTCTGTCAGCTCGCCTTCCAGGAGCGGGTGCCGTTGGTGATGATGCTGGAAGGTGCCGGGCACCGGGTCACCGACTCGGCCGGAGGGCGGCGACCAGGAGACCTGATGGGCCTGGCCGAGCTCTCGGGCATCGTGCCCATGGTGTGCCTCGTGCTGGGCGCCTCGGCTGGTCACGGCGCGCTCACCGCACCGCTGTCGGACTTCTCGGTCATGACCGAATCAGCCTCGATCTTCGCCGCCGGGCCGCCGCTGGTGAAGTCGGCGACCGGCGAGGACGTGACCAAGGAGGAGCTCGGGGGACCGCAGGTGGCAGCCGATGCGTCTGGTGTGATTCAAAACGTCGTCGCCGGCGATGTCGAAGCCATCGCGCTGGCCAGGCGATACCTCGGATATTTTCCGCTCAATGCGTGGGAGGCGCCCCCGCGCCGGACGGGCTCCGACACCGGACCCCGCAGGGTGGACAACCTGTTGACCCTCATCCCACCGAGCTCCCGCCAGCCGTACCCCATCGTCCCCGTGCTCGAAGCGCTCGTCGACGAGGGAGCTCTGCTCATCATCCAGCCGACCTTCGGACGCTCGATCGTCACCGCTCTGGCCCATCTTGGCGGCCAGAGCGTGGCCATCGTGGCCAACGATCCGGCAGTGATGGCCGGCACCGTCGACAGCGCGGCAGCCGACAAGGTCGCACACTTCCTCGATGTGGTCGGGGCCTTCGGTCTTCCCTGCGTCTTCCTGGCCGACAACCCAGGTGTGCTGGCCGGCACCCTCGCCGAGCGCCAGGGAATCCTGCGGCATTCCGCACGGATGTTCGCCGCCCAGCACAGGCTGGCCGTGCCCAAGCTCCACGTCACCCTGCGCAAGGCATTCGGCTTCGGCTCGTCCATCATGGCCATGAACCCGTTCGATGGCCAGACCATCACCTTGGCCTTTCCTTCCATCACCCTCGGTGCCCTGCCGGCGACGTCTGAAGGGAGCGCCGTGGCCGATCCTGAGGAGAGGGCGCGGCTGGCGGCCGAGCAGGGACGGGCTTCGATCACGGCAGCGAGCCGACTCGCCTATGACGAGGTCATCGATCCGCGCGACCTCCGGAATGCACTGCTCGCCGGGCTCTCCCTGGCTGAGGGCCGGCTGACTGCGGCCCGCTCGCCGCGAGGAACGGCGATCCTGCCGTGAACCGCTTCGGATGCGCCGCGATCAGTCCCTCGAAAGGGCCTCCGCCATATCGTCGGCCAGTCCTGGATTGTGGAACGGCCCGGGTGCCCGCAGGGCCGCCATCACCTGATCCTGGGTCACCGGATCCTTGTCCTGACTCATCTTGACCTTGCAGACGAAGCGCGTGATCGGCACCCGGATGCCGACCGTGCCCATCGCGACCGGGCGACCCCAGTCGAGGTCGAGCAGCATGGGGTCTTCGACATGACGTTCGAAGCGCGCCACGAGTGTGGAGAGCACCAGAAGGTTCTCCTCCGGTTCGAGGATCTGGGGAACGCCATAGCAGTGGACCGCGCTGAAGTTCCAGGTCGGAGCTCGGATCGCCCCCGGCGCGTACCAACTGGGTGAGATGTATCCGTGACGCCCCTGGATGATGAGCAGGATCTCCCGATCTCCGAATCCATGAATGGTCTCGTCGGGCCGACCGACGTGGGTGAGGACCGACAATCCCTCGGCCTCGTCGTCGAGCAGGATCGGGTAGTGCGAGGCCACCAGCTCACCGTCAATGTTGCTGACCACGATTCCCCACGGGTTCTCGCGGATGAGTCGACGGACCACCCCGGGATCCTCGGTGGCGTGGAGAGGGTTGGGGCGCACGAACCGTATTGTGCCATGGCTCGGGTGGGCAACGACCTCGACGGATCGACACCTCAACGGAGCCGCCGCTCCCAGGCCAGAGACCACCCGGAGAGGCCCTGGGTCAGGCGCCGGTCAACGCCCCGGCGACGATGTCACGCAGCGTCGGGAGGACGTCTTCCGTGAACCATGGGTTCTTGGCCTGCCAGCGGAAGTTGCGCGGTGAGGGATGGACGAGCGGGAAGTATGTGGGCAGGTACTCCCCGAACGACCTGACCGTCTCGGTGAGGTTGGTCTTCCGGGCACTCCCGAGGTACGCCTTCTGCGCATACCGACCGATCAGAACGGTCACCTGAAGTTGGTTGAGATTGGCGAGGATCATCGGGTGCCACGTCGAGGCGAACCCAACTCTCGGAGGCAGATCGCCGTGTGGACCCTTTCCCGGATAGTAGAAGTCCATCGGGAGAATCGCGACGAGTGTCGCGTCGTAGAACTGATCCTCGCCGAGGCCGAGCCAGCCGCGTAGCGTCGCACCGCTCGCGTCGTGCCAGGGGATCCCGCTGTCCTGTGCCTTCCGTCCGGGCGCCTGACCGATGATTGCGATCCTCGACTGTTCCGACGCCGAGTACAGCGGACGGATCCCCCGATCGGTCGCTGCTCGATTTGCCGGGTCTTCCATGATTGCGGTGTGGACGGCCCCGAGGCTCTTCATTCCGGCCCTCATTCCGGCCGCCCCGCACGCACAACTCCGCGACGGTGCGCCGGGGTGACAGCCGGGCTCGGGGAGCCGGATCCGCAGGCTCGAGGCGAGGGTGGACCCGGCGCCCGATCGGGCCCCACCGGTGTTGTCCCCACCGGTGTTGTCACAGTATGCGGGGAGTTGTTCAGGGCGATGTCACAGAGAATTTGACTTGCGTTCATATGGGATGGGTACAGCAATAGCGTCGGCGACCCCAGGAACGCCATGCCCGACGGGACCGGAAGGGAAGACGTGTCAACCTCACCACCCCACGCGAATGTGGATCCACTCGACCCTGTCCTCGAAGCATTGGAGCCTGAGCGGGGGCGCCCGGAGAATGTGATGGAGGCGAAGAAGCTCGGTCTGTCCTTCGGGCCCAAGACCATCCTCAGCGACGTTACCTGTCCGTTCCTTCGCGGCACGATCACGGCGCTCATCGGGCCGACCGGCTCTGGGAAATCGACGCTCCTCCGGACCCTGAACCGGATGAACGACAAGGTCCTCGGTTTCGGCCACCGGGGTGATGTCGAGTTCGACGGCCAGAGTATCTGGTCGCCGGATCGGGACCTGTTGTTGCTCCGCCGACGGGTGGGGATGCTCTTTCAACGGCCGAATCCGTTTCCCATGTCGGTTCGGGACAACGTGGTGGCCGGCGTGAAGGCTCACCGGATCGCCAAGGGAAAGCAGCTCGACGTGTTGGCCGAGCAGCGTCTGAGAGAAGTTGGGTTGTGGGACGCGGTCAAGGACCGGCTGGGGGACTCGCCGTTCCGCCTCTCCGGCGGACAGCAGCAGTTGCTCTGTCTGGCCCGGGCGCTGGCGGTCGGACCCCAGGTACTGCTTCTGGACGAACCGACGTCGGCCCTCGACCCGATCTCGACCGAGTTGGTCGAGAGCCTCCTACGTCAACTGGTCCCGGCGCTGAGCATCGTTGTCGTGACGCACAACCTTGGTCAGGCTCGCCGCGTCTCGGACGTGACGATGTTTCTCTACGAGGGACACCTGGTGGAGCACGGCGCGACGACCGATCTGTTCGAGCGTCCGTCGAACGTTCAGACCCAGCGCTATGTCACCGGACGGATCGGGTGACGGCTGTTCCACCTCCCTGGTCCAGGGGCCGGAGAGGACGAACGATCCTGATCTCCGGGTGCGAGCGGGTACGAGATGCGAGAGCAAGGAGGAGCCCCATGGTCCGTGGCACCAGTAAACGACTCATTCCCGTCCTCATCATGGCCGGGGCGATCGCTGCGGGATGTAGCAACGCCAGCTCGTCTCCGACGACGTCAACTTCCGCTTCGGGGGCAGTGGGCACCATCGAGACGCCCCCAACGGCCACCCTCAGCGAAACGGGCAGCACGCTCCTGTACCCGTTGTGGAACATCTGGGTGCCGGCCTACCGCCAGAAGTTCCCCCAGGTGACGATCAATACCGCCGGCACGGGCTCTGGCACCGGAATCTCCGACGCCGCCAACGGCACCGCCGACATCGGTTCGTCGGACGCCTACCTGTCGAACTCCCAGAAGCAGGCAACCCCGACGCTCCTCAACATCCCCTTGGCGATCTCCGCACAGGTCATCGCCTACAACCTGCCGGGTGTCGCGGCCCACCTGAAGCTCAGCGGGAAGGTCCTATCGGAGATCTATCAGGGCAAGATCACGACGTGGAACGCTTCGGCCATCGCCTCGGCCAACCCGGGCGTGACGCTCCCCTCGATGCCGATCGTGGCGTTGCATCGCTCGGACGGTAGCGGCGACACCTTCATCTTCACCCAGTACCTGTCCAAACAGGATCCATCCGGCTGGGGGAATTCGGTCGGCTTCGGAACCAGCGTGCAGTGGCCGGGGACGCCAGGCGCCTTGGCGGAACAGGGGAACGGGGGCATGGTGTCCGGTTGCAAGGCCACACCGGGCTGTGTCGCCTATATCGGAATCAGCTACCTGACCCAGTTGCTGGCAGCCGGCTTACACTACGGCCAGTTGCAGAACGGCTCCGGCAATTTTGCGTTGCCGACGGCGGCGGCCATCGAGGCGGAAGCGGCCTACTTCGCTCCCAAGACGCCGAATGACGGCACGGTCTCCTTGATAAGCGGTCCCGTCCCCAACGGCTATCCGATTGTCAATTACGAGTACGCCATCGTGAACTCGAGTCAGAGCAGCACCTCCACTGCGAAGGCGATTCGCTCGGTGCTGCAGTGGGCCATCTCTCCCACGTACGGCAACCATTCCCAATACCTGAGCCCGGTGAGTTTCCAACCATTGCCGACGACGGTCGCCGCCCAATCCGCGAGGCAGATCGCCTCCATCCAATAGTGGCCCTGATGGGGCGGAGCACAACGGCGGCTCAGTTCTCTCCGCTGGACGGGCCAGCCGCTGGCGGCTCCTTGTCGGGACGGATCACACGATCCTGGCGATCGAACGAGACGGCCATCTGGAGGTCCGTCGGATTCGGCGCCGCGATAGTGCCGCTGGCCGCCCTCACCTTCACGGTCATCATCTTGGTGGTGAAGGCCTGGCCGTCGATCCGGGTGAACGGCTCTCATTTTCTCACCGGTTCCGCCTGGAAGCCGGGAAACACGTATGGCACCACTGTCCGTACCGACGGCGTGCCCCATCCCCTGGGCTCCTCATACGGTGCATGGGCACTGATCGTGGGTACCCTCCAAACCTCAGGGATCGCGGTCGTCCTTGCCCTTCCCATCTCGCTCGGCGCAGCCTTTGCTCTCACCGAGCGTCTTCCGCGATGGATTGCACGTCCACTGGCTGTTGCTGTCGAAATCCTGGCGGCGGTGCCGAGCGTGATCATCGGATTGTGGGGCGTACTCACCCTTGGTCCCTTTCTGGCACAGCATGTGTACCCGGTGATTGCGGACCACATGCCCGACCTACCCGTGTTCCGCTACTTCCGGAATCCGGTGGGTCACGGCGAGGGGCTGGCCACGTCGGGCATCGTGCTCGCTCTCATGATCGTTCCGATCATCACCGCCACAACCCGGGATCTGTTCGCCCAGGTACCGCCCCTCCCCAAGGAGGGAGCGACTGCCCTCGGGATGACCGACGCCGAGGTCGCCCGTCGCGTGACCATCCCGTGGGTCAGATCCGGCATCATCGGCGCGACGGTGCTCGGGCTGGGGAGAGCACTCGGGGAAACGATCGCCGTGGCAATGGTCTCCGGGGCGGCGCTCAACACCATCGCCCCCAACGTGTACGGAACCACGGGAACCATCGCTGCCGCCATCGTCACGCAGCTCGACTCCGCCTACACCGGCGGCACCGGGTTCTCCATCTCTGCGCTGGCAGAAGCCGCTCTGGTGCTCGCCATCATCACCATCGCAGCAAACGTCATCGCCCGGCTGATCATCGCTCGCACCTCCCGGAACAGCGCCCCGCTCGGCCGAGCAATCTGATCCATCGACCATCACGCCCACCGAGGTCTTCCATGCCAAGGCGCCACTCCGATCCGACGAACAACCGCAGCCGACGAATGCGAGACCTCGCCTTTCGGGCGCTGACGCTGTTCGCGCTGGTATTGGTCGTGCTGCCGGCGGCGTGGATCTTGATCGGCGTGGTCGGTCGGGCGATTCCCCACTGGAGTTGGTCGGTACTGGTCACGCCAACCGAAGGCGCAGGCGGCGGCTTGTCCCAGGACATCGTGGGCACCCTAGTCCTCATGGCAGGGGTGCTCGTCGTCGCCGGTACCCTGGGAGTCCTCGCAGGAATCTACCTGTCGGAGATGTCGTCACCCAAACCGAACGGTCGGCGGATTGCCGTACTCTTCCGGTCTGCCACCGAGGTGTTGTCCGGCGTGCCGTCCATCACCCTCGGCTTCGTTGCGTACGTTGCGCTCGTGGTCGGTCTCCACTGGGGATTCTCGGTCCTCCCCGCAGTCCTCGTGCTGTCGGTGATGGTCATCCCCTACATCGCCAAGTCCACCGAGACGGCCCTCTCGCAAGTACCGACCGACTACCGGGAGGGAGCAGAAGCGCTCGGCATGTCGCCCTCGCACGCGCTGCGCACGATCGTCATCCGCTCGGCGATCCCGGGAATCGTGACAGGACTCCTCCTGGCATTGGCGATTGCGGGGGGCGAGACCGCTCCGCTCCTCCTGACCGCCGGGAACACCAGCTCCTATCCCACGGGTCAATTGCTCCACCAGCCGATCGGTTACCTGACCTATCCCGTATGGACCTTCTACAACTATCCATCGGATCAGGCCCACCATCTTGCCTACGATGCGGCCCTCATTCTCCTCGTCATGGCGATGGTGCTCCTGATCGTGGCCCGGCTGGTCGTCGGCCGCACGCAGCGCTATGCCGAAGGAAGCAGGAGGTGACCGGCCGGCCCGGTGACCTCTACGACCTCGAGACGACCGCAAGCCACGCGTGTGCGCCTTCGGGGTCGATCGTGATCTCGAGGGTGGAAGCGTCGGTCGACTCCATACGCCACCCGTCTGCGAAGCTCGATTCGATCTCGGCCCTGCTGACCCGTCGTGGTCCCCAGTCACCAGGCTGCCGGTCGCTGAAGCACAGCATCGCGTAGCGACCGCCAGGAACAATCACGGTGTGCAGGTTCCGGACGAACGTCGCCCGATCGCGGTCGTCGAAGACGTGGAACAAGCCGCAGTCCAGCACGGTGTCGTATCGGTCGCTGCGCGACCCGAGCTCGAGCGCGTCCCCCACCACAAAGTGGGGATCGAGGTGTCGTTCTCTGGCTTTTTGCACAGCCTGCTGGATGGCCCTGGGCGATGAGTCGATGCCCGTGGCATCGAAGCCGAGACTGGACGCCAGCAGTGCATGTTCGCCGGTTCCGCAGCCGATGTCGAGGACTCGGCCGACGACCGCACCGGACTCGAACAGGGCCGAGAACGCCGGCTGCGGGTGCCCGATGTCCCAAGGAGGCGTGCCCTCGTAGGCGGCGTCGAAGCTGGGCGTCCCGTCGTGATCGGTGGGGAGCCCGCTCACGTTCGGTGGGGGAATGTCAGCCATGGGGCCACGCAATTCCGGTGGGCTCGGCCGCGGATGTAACCGGCGGGCCTCGGACCGGTATCTGATCGTTCATGGAGGGAACGCTGTGGACTACGGCTCGTCCGCTCCGATGCTGTCGAAGATGAGCACCGAACAGGGGGCCTTGTGAGCGACTGTGTTCGGGATGCTGCCCAAGACCCGACCGGCACCCTTCATCCCCTTGTTGCCGACGACGACCAGATCGGCGTCTACCTCGCCTGCGACTCGGAGCAGATCATCGGCCGGTGAGCCAGAGGTGGGGTGGAGCGTTGGCTCGATGCCGGCATCCCGCGCGATGCCGGAAAACTCGTCGAGGACTGGCGCCGCCGCGTGTTCCGGGTCGCTGTATCCCCCCTGGGGATGGCGTAGGACCGGGAACGAAGACACGATGTGAAGCGCAGCTCCGTTCTGACCTGCAAGATTGACCGCGGCGACGACAGCTTGTCTGGAAGTTGCAGAACCGTCGGTACCGACAACGATCGTGTTGAACACAGTGACCACCACCTCAGCTCGACTGCTTCGACGGTCGATACCTTGCTCGGCCACCGCCGGATCGGTCGTATCTTATGAGGTGTGCAGGCCTGAGTCGATAGGGGTTGGTTCGATCCGGGAGGAGCTCCGTGGAGATTTCGATCATCGGGACCGGATTCATCGCCACCACTCTCGGCCGGGCGCTGGCCGAGGCCGGGCACCAGGTCACCTTCGGTTCGAGGCACCCCGGCGGCGAACAGGTGGCTGTGCGGGGAGCACGGACGAAACCCGTCGGTGACGCGATTTCCCGCTCGGACGCCATCATCCTGGCAATCCCCGGTGCGGCGGTTGCTGAGCTCGGGGCGGCGCACGGAGGCGATCTGGCGGGCAAGCTCGTCATCGACGCAACCAACCGGATGGGCGAGCCAGTTGCAAATGGACGCACGCTATTGCCGAACACCGTTCGCTACGCACGCGCGTTCAACACCCTCGGTGGAGAGAACTTCGCTGATCCGGTGTTCTCCGAGGGTCGGGCGGACATGTTCTTTTCGGCGCCCGAGGGAGACCGGATGGTCGTGGCGACGATCATCGAGGATGTGGGCCTGCGTCCCATCTACGTGGGCGAGGACCAGGAAGCGATCATCGACGCACTCTTCCAACTCTGGATTGCCCTCGCGATCAAGCAAGGTCGCGGAAGACGGTTGGCTCTCCGCCTACTGGAGGACTGATGTCCACCGGCGTGGCGGATGGTCGCACCAGTCGGTGATGGATCACGAAGGGCAAAAAGGGGCGTCACCTGCCTGCCCGCGGACATGTGGCCAATCCTGCGCCCGGAACCCTGTCGTCAAGCCGAGCGTTCCGCGATACTGCAGAGGATGGTGCCGCCGGTTCGTCACCTGCTCAGAGCCAAGGATCTCGCCGATGCCCGCTACCCCGAGCCGCTCACGGTGGCGGATCTCGCCCGGGCCGCTGGATTGTCGCCGGCACACTTCAGCCGGGAGTTCCGGCGCACCTTCGGTGAAGCGCCCCATCAGTACCTCCTGACCCGGCGGCTCGAGCGCGCAGCGGCACTGCTCCGCAACACGGATCGCACGGTCACCGAGATCTGCTTCGCAGTCGGGCTCGGCAGCGTCGGCTCGTTCACGACGAGCTTCCGGCGCGTCTACGGCGCCGCGCCGCTCGCCTACCGGTCGACGTTCCCGCCGGCGCGGCGGAGCATCCGTATCCCCGACTGTGTCGCGCGTGCGTACGGTCGCCCCCAAAACCGCACGTTTCGAGAAGCCGAGCCGTCACCTCGTCCGTAGGATGGTCAGAAGACGGAGGACACTGAGAGGAGAGGCAGATGATCAAGATCGCCAACGCACAATTCTGGGTGCACGATCAGGACGAGGCGCTCGGGTTCTACACACGGACGCTCGGATGGGAGGTGCAGGCGGACGTGACGGTGGAGGAATGGACGTTCCGCTGGTTGGTGGTCGGACCGGTGGGTCAGGACGGTCCCGGGCTCGTCCTGATGCCCATCCCTGGGGAGCCGATGCTCGACCGCGAGAGCAGCGACAAGCTCGCCGATCTGGTTGCCCAGGGCATGGGCGGCACGCTGTTCCTCGAGACCGACGACTGCCAGGCCGCCTACGACGAACTTTCCGCTCGAGGCGTGGTGTTCAACGACCCCCCGACCCCGCAGCCCTATGGCATCGACACGTCGTTTCGCGACCCGTCAGGGAACAACATCCGCCTGACCCAGGTGCTCGAGTTCTCGATGGACCGAGGCTGAGCTCTCCCGCAGCCGGGAGGACGCGGGCGCCGACCTCCCGTTCGGTCCCTCACGCAGGCGGTCAGGGGTCCGGGCCGCGCTCTGGCGTACCGCCGGCCGGCGCCAGTGGATCGACGTCCCCCGCCGGCAGGAACTCGAGGGTCACGTCGACCTCGGGACGCCGGATCTCCATCCGGGCGAGCCGCTCGAAGACGACCCGGTCGGCCGCGGTGAGCGGAGGCTGGGTCACCGATCGCGGCCACAGACGGCCGCGCTGGACCACGTTGATCTCCGCAGCCAGGAGGAACAGCTGGGCACCCAGGTAGATCCAGGTGAGCAGGGCGAGGACGATGCCGAAGAACCCGTAGGTGTCGGTGCTGTGCTGCAGCTCGCGCCCCACGTACCGGCTCCCGATGAGCTGGAGGATCTGCCAGAACACGGCGGCCAGTGCCGCGCCGAGGGCGACGTCCCGCCAGGTCAGCGGCTCCGCGGTCATCACCATGAAGGCGAGCAGGATGAGCGCGAAGTTGATCAGGAGCGACCCGACCAGGAGCAGCGCATGGGTCGTCCACCCGTGCGATACCAGGGTGGCGAAACCGGTGAGCACCGTGGAACCGATGGTCGAGAGGGCGAGCAGGGCGAGGATGGCCACCGCTCGCAGGTACCTCAGGAAGAACGAGGGCCACCGCACATAGGGGATGTTCCAGACATGGTTCATCGCGCTCTGCGTCGCGAGCCCGAGCCCGACCGCACCGTAGAGGAGGAGCAGGCTCCCGACCACGATGGCGACCGCGTTCCCGGTGAGGGCGTGGGTCTGGGAGCGGAGCTGGGTACCGATGATCGGGAAGGATCCGAGGGCACTTTCGACCAGGTCGTTGTGGAGCTTCTCGTTCCCGTGCAGCACATAGCCCAGAATGGTGGTGAAGAGCAGCAGCAGCGGGAAGAGGGCGAAGAGACCGTAGTACGCGATAAGAGCCGCCTTGCTGCCCGCCTGGTCGTTCCCGAACTTCTGGACGACAGCGAACGGGAATCCGAGGACGACGTGGTCCTGCTGGAACCGGTCCACCTTCCGGACCATGATCTCCAGCCGGCCGGGTGGCCGTCGGTTCCCCGAGGTCGTCCCGTCGACGGACCGCTCCTCTGGCGAGCGCTCGGGGCGCACCGTTGCGGACACGGTGCAGTGCCTACCGCGGACCCGGGGTCCCGCGGTCAGCCCGCAGGTGGTCGGGATCGCGGGCCTCGAGCAGGGCGGCGGCCATCGTGAACGCCGCGATCGCCGGGTAGAAGGGCCAGGGGACACTCGTACCTGCGACCAGGGTGATCATCAGGGCGAGGGCCCAGAACCCGAGAACGCCAGCGGCGGCCCGGACCAACGTGGAGCAGATCAGATGTCTGGCGGCACGGCGCCGCTCGCCGGGCCAGACCGACCCGAGCACCTCCTCGACGGCCCGCTCCAGGTCTCCCTCGGCAGGTGACATCGGCGCTCCCGGTATCAGGGTCCTCCCCGCGCAAAACGGTACCCGGAGGGTGGCCGGTTGTCACGGAGGACCCGTTCCCCTACCTTCGGTGCCACCCCATGATCGGAGCAACTCCATGATCGGACCACGTCGGTGATCGGACCATCTCGGTGAACGGAAGGGCCGGCCCCATCGATCCCCGGCTGCTGCACTATGCGCACGGCACGCGGCGGTACCTGGCGATGACCGTCGTCGTCGGTGTCGCGACCGCCGGACTCGTGGTGTCTCAGGCTTGGCTCATCGCCCACATCGTCTCCGACGTCTTCGTCGGGCGCGAAGGACCGGCCCAGGTCCGGCTGCCCCTCACGTTGCTCCTCGCGGTGATCCTCGGGCGGGCGACCATGTGCTGGCTCTCCGAGCGCATGGCCGACCGCGCCTCGGCAGCCGCCAAGTCCGACCTGCGGACAGCGCTTGTCGAGCAGATCGCCCACCTGGGACCTGCGAGTATCGAGAAGGAGCGCCCTGGCAGCCTGGTCGTGCTCGCGACCAGCGGGATCGATGCGCTCGACAGCTACTTCGCCCGGTACCTCCCGCAGCTGTTCCTGGCGGTGATCGTCCCGGTTGCCGTGATCATCGTGGCCCTCGGGGCCGATCGGGTGTCGGCAGCCATCATCGCACTCACTGTCCCCCTGATCCCGCTCTTCCTGTCGCTTGTGGGTGCCTCGACCAGGGCTCGGATGGAGCGCCAGGCACGGGTTCTCCAGCGGCTCGCCGGGCACTTCCTCGATGTCGTCGCCGGCCTCCCGACCCTCAAGGTCTTCGGTCGGGCAAAGGCCCAGGAATCCGCTGTGCGCGAGATGACCGATCGGTACCGGACGGTCACCATGGCCACGCTCAGGATCGCGTTCGTCTCGTCGCTCGTCCTCGAGCTCCTGGCAACGATCTCCGTGGCCCTGGTCGCCGTCGCGGTCGGGCTCCGACTGCTCGGCGGCCACCTGAGCCTGGCAACTGCGCTCTTCGTGCTGATCCTGGCACCGGAGGCCTATCTCCCGCTGCGCCGACTGGGCGCGAGTCACCACTCGAGCGCCGAGGGGATGCAGGCCGCCGGGGAGGTCTTCGAGCTCCTCGAGCGATCGCTGCCGTCCACCGGGACCCGTCTCGATGTTCCCGACCCCTCCCGGTCCACCCTGCGGGTGGAACGGCTGGAGGTCCGGTACCCCGGTCGGTCGGTCCCGGCCTGTTCGGGAGTGACCTTCGCGGTGGACCCCGGGGAGGCGGTGGCCATCGCCGGGCCGAGCGGCTCGGGCAAGTCGACCCTTCTCGCCGTCCTGCTCGGGCTGGTGCCCACCTCGAGCGGTTCGGTCCGGGTGGGGGGAAGGAGCCTCGCCGACCTCGATCCCGACGCGTGGAGAGCGCAGACCGCCTGGGTCCCGCAGCGGCCCCACCTGTTCGCCAGGTCGATCGCCGAGAACATCCGCCTCGGCCGACCCGACGCCACCGACGCTGCCGTCCGCGCGGCGGTCGCCGATGCGGGGCTCGACGAGTTCGTGGCCCGACTCCCCGACGGCCTCGGGACCGTGCTCGGCCAGGACGGCGCCGGGCTGTCAGCGGGGGAGCGACAGCGGGTCGCCCTGGCCCGCGCCTTCGTCCGCGACGCCCCGCTCCTGCTGCTCGACGAGCCGACCGCGAGTCTCGACGGTCGCACCGAGGAGGGCGTGCTAGGCGCCGTGCGCCGGCTCATGGCCGGCCGCACCGTGATCATCACGGCCCACCGACCGTCGCTGCTGTCGGTGGCCGATCGGGTCGTGCACCTCGAGTCGGCCGCGGTCGCGTCTTCGTGATGCGCGCGGAGCCCACGCCCGGGGCGAATGGGCCGGCCGCACCGCTGCGGCGCACCATCGCGCTCGCCGCTCCGGCCACGGGCCGACTCGCGCTCACCGTGTTGCTCGGAGCGGGGGCCATCGCCGCCGACGTGGGCCTCATCGCCACCGCGGCGTGGCTCATCTCGCGGGCCGCCCAGCACCCGAACGAGTCCGAGCTCGCCGTCGCCATCGTCGGGGTCCAGTTCTTCGGGCTCTCGCGGGGGCTCCTCCGATACGGGGAACGCCTGGTCGGCCATGACACCGCATTCCGGTTGCTCGCCGACCTCCGGGTGGCGGTCTATACGCGGCTTGAGAGGCTTGCGCCGGCGGGCCTGTGGTGGTTCCGCCGCGGCGACCTCCTCGCGCGTACCGTCCAAGACGTCGATTCGCTCCAAGACCTGGTCGTCCGTGTCGTCCCCCCCTTCGCAATCGCCGCCCTGGTCGGGACCGCCACGGTCGTGCTCGTGTGGTGGATGCTCCCGGCAGCCGGGGTGATCCTGGGGGTCACCCTCCTGGTCGCCTCGACGGTGGTGCCGTGGCTCACCGGGAGTCTCGCCAGACGGAGGGAATCGAGGTTCGCACGGGCACGCGGGGAGCTCGCCGCGGCGATGGTCGACCTCACCGAAGGCGCGTCCGAGCTGGTCGCGTTCGGGGCGATGGACGCCCAGCTCGACGCCATTCGTGACCGGGATGCCGAGCTCGGGGCCATCGCCACGGCATCGGCGGGGACCGCGGGGGTCGGGCTGGCACTGACCACGCTGCTCGCCGGACTGGCGTGCTGGGGCGCGCTCCTGGTCGGGGCGCCGGCGGTCGTTTCGGGGCGGCTCTCCGGTACTGAGCTCGCGGTCGTGGCCCTGATCCCGCTGGCCGCCTTCGAGCTCGTGGTCGGGCTGCCGGCAGCGACTCAGGCGCTGCAGCGGGTCCGTCAGGCAGCGGCCCGGGTGTTCGAGGTGACCGACGCTGTGCCACCCGTCGGTGAGCCCTGTCGGCCGGCCACGATGCCGGCGGGCCCCCACGATCTCGAGGCCCACTCGGTCTGGGCCCGCTACCCGGGCGCCGGCGGTCCCGCGCTCCGCGGAGTGGACCTCTCGCTCCCGGCGGGCCGGCGGGTGGTGGTCACCGGAGCGAGCGGGGCCGGGAAGTCGACTCTGGCCGCGGTGCTCCTCGGGTTCCTCCCCTGCGAGGGGGGCTCGGTCTCCATCGACGGCGTTCCCCTCGACCGCCTGAGTGGTGCCGACCTCCGCGTGGAGGTCGGCTTGGTCGGACAGGACGCCTTCCTGTTCGACACCACCATCGCCGAGAACCTGAGGATCGGACGACGTGACGTGACGGACCTCGAGCTGCGAGAGGTCCTTGGGTGTGTGGGACTGGCCCGCTGGCTGGACGAGCTCCCCCTCGGTCTCGAGACGCCGGTCGGCAGGCACGGTGCCCAGCTCTCCGGTGGCCAGCACCACCGGGTCGCGTTGGCCCGCGCGCTCCTCGCCGATTTCCGGGTGCTGATCCTCGACGAGCCGGCCGAGCACCTCGATCCGGTCGGCGCGGCCGCGCTCCTTGCCGATCTGCTCGACGCGACCGAGGACCGCTCCCTGGTCCTCATCAGCCACCACCTGACCGGTCTGGAGGCGGTGGACGAGGTCCTCGTGCTGGATGGCGGCCGGGTGGTGGAGCGCGGACCGCACCATCGGTTGCTCGCCGAGGGCGGACCGTACGCGAGCCTCTTGTGGGACCAGCAGGAGGCCGAGCGGTTCGCTCCTCACCAGAGCGAGGAAGCGCAGCCGCGGCAACCCTGTGGAGAGACGGTTGCCGGAACCCATGGCACCCCGAACGATTGGAGCCCCGTGCGATGACGACCGACCTTGCCCGCTGGCAGTTCGCCACCACCAGCATCTACCACTTCCTCTTCGTGCCGGTGACCATCGGCCTGGCGTTCCTGGTGGCACTGCTGCAGACCACCTGGTACCGCAACGATAGCCCCGCGTTCAAGCGGCTGACCAGGTTCTTCGGCACGCTCCTTCTGATCAACGTGGCGGTCGGGGTGGTCACCGGGCTCGTCCAGGAGTTCGAGTTCGGCATGAACTGGTCGAACTACTCCCGGTTCGTGGGCAACATCTTCGGTGGGCCCCTGGCCATGGAGGGGCTGGTCGCCTTCTTCCTCGAGTCCACCTTCCTCGGCATCTGGATCTTCGGGTGGGACCGGCTGTCGAAGAAGCTGCACCTGGCCTGCATCTGGTTGGTGGCGGCTGCGACCATGGTCTCCGCACTCTTCATCATGGCGGCCAATTCGTGGATGCAGCACCCGGTCGGCTACGTGATGAATGCCCAGCACCAGCCGCAGCTCACCGACGTCTGGGCCCTGTTCACCAACCCGGTGTTCCTCTGGGGCTTCCCCCACGTCATCCTGGCATCGCTGGTCACCGGGGCCCTGGTCATGCTGGCCGTCTCGGCCTGGCACCTCAAGCGGAGGAGCGCCGTCGAGGCCTTCCGCCGGACCGCGGTCATCTCCCTGGCGGTCCTCGCCCCGGCCGTCTTCGTCAACATGTTCATCGGGAGCGAGCTCGGGGTCGTCGAAGGCAAGTACCAGCCGATGAAGATCGCCGCGGCCGAGGCCCTGTGGACCACCTGCCCTTCGCACTGTTCGTTCTCCCTGTTCCAGATCGGCGGGGGGAACAACGACGAGACACCCACCCAGATCTGGGAGATCCCCGACCTGCTCTCCATCCTGGCCACCAACCATGTGGACGGTGAGGTGCAGGGCCTCAACAACCTGCAGGCCCAGTACGTGAAGGAATACGGGCCGGGCAACTACATCCCCAATGTGTTCATCCAGTACTGGGGGATGCGGGTGATGGCCTACCTCGCCGCCCTCATCGCGTTGTTCGCCCTGTGGGGCCTGTGGCTGGTCCGTCGCAAGACCCTCGAGCGGGCAAGGTGGTTCCTGCTCATCGCCCCCTGGTTCGTGATCACCCCGTTCCTGATGAACACCGCCGGCTGGCTGCTGACCGAGAGTGGACGACAACCGTGGATCGTCCAGGGGTTGATGAAGACGTCCCAGGCCGCCTCGCCCTCCGTGACCTCGACGGACATCTGGATCAGCCTCACCGTGTTCGTGCTGCTCTACTTCTCGTTGGGAGTGGCCGACGCGTACCTCATGGTCCACTACGGCAGGAAAGACCTGGAGGCAGGCCCCGCCGGAGGAGAGGGCGGCCGAGACGACGGCGGGGGCCGGACCGACCAGGCACCGATCGACGAGGACGAGGACGACCGGGTCCCGGCCCTCATCTACTAGGAGGCGAGCATGGTCCATCTCAACAACATCTGGTTCATCATCGTGGCCATCTTCTGGGTGGGGTTCTTCGTGCTCGAGGGATTCGACTTCGGGGTGGGGATGCTCCACTCGTTCGTCGGGCGCAACGACGTTGAACGCCGCGTCGCCGTCAACTCGATCGGGCCGATCTGGGACGGTAACGAGGTGTGGCTCATCGTCGCCGGAGCGGCCATCTTCGCCGCCTTCCCGTCGTGGTACGCCACCATGTTCTCGACTTTCTACCTGGCCCTCCTCGTCGTACTCCTGGCCCTGATCGTCCGCGGGGTCTCCTTCGAATTCCACCGCAAGATCGATGATCCGCGGTGGCGCTCGACCTGGCGGTGGTCGCTCACCCTGGGGAGCCTCCTCATCCCGTTGCTGCTCGGCACCGCCCTGGGCGACCTGCTCCACGGGCTGCCCATCGACTCGGCCCACAACTACACCGGCAGCTTCTGGGGGCTGCTGGTCCCCTTCGGGCTCTACACGGGCCTCACCCTCACCGTGCTGTGCCTGTTCCTCGGTGCGGCGTACCTCACCCTCAAGACCGAAGGCGGGCTGCACGACCGGGTGTCCCGGCTGTCGGGCCGGCTCGGCTGGCTTGCCGCGGTGGTGACCTTCGGCTGGCTCACCTGGAGCCACGTGGGCATCGGCTCGGCGGGCTTCGTGCCGAGCCCGATCGACGCGTTGGCACTCGCCGCGGTCGTAGCCGCGGCATGGCTGGCCGAGTCGGGCTCGGAAGGATGGGCGTTCGCCGCCGCGGCAGTGGCCATCGCTTCCACCGTGGGCTCGATCTTCTTCGACCTCTACCCGCGGGTGATGGTCTCGACGACCAGCACCGCGTACAACCTCACGATCGGCAACTCGGCAAGCCCCTCCTACACGCTGAAGGTGATGACCGTCGTCGCGGTCGTCTTCTTCCCGGTGGTGCTCCTCTATCAGGGTTGGAGCCTCTACGTCTTCCGGAAGCGGGTCGCGACGCCGGGGGCGGGGCCCGGGGACGCGTGAACGGAGGGTGACGGATCGGGGGCCCGGAGGAACCGGCCGTGCAGCAGGCTCTGGGCTCTGCCTAGGATGAGCCCGAACCCGACGCACCAGCAAGCGAAGCGGATCGAGGAGGGTCACGCGTGACACTGCACGGGAAGGTCGCCATCGTGACCGGCGGGAACACCGGCATCGGCAAGGCGGTGGTCCTCGCCCTCGCCGCGGAGGGCGCGTCGATCGTGATCGACTACGTTGCCCAACCCGAGGCGACCGAAGCGCTCGAGCATCAGGTGCAGGATCTCGGGGACAAGGTGACCGCGGTCAAGGCGGACGTGAGCAAGATCGCCGACCTCGAGGCCCTCATCGGCACCGCTGTAGACACCTTCGGCCGGCTCGACATCATGGTGAACAACGCCGGCATCGAGACCCGGACCTCCATACTCGACACCACCGAGGAGCAGTACGAGCGGGTGCTCGACATCAACCTCAAGAGCGCGTTCTTCGGGACCCAGCTGGCGGCTAAGCAGATGATCGCCCAGGGCGAGGGCGGCCGCATCATCAACATGACCTCGGTCCACGAGGACTGGCCGATGCCCGGCAACACCGCGTACTGCGTCTCCAAGGGAGGGATGCGGATGCTCACCCGCACCGCGGGCGTCGAGCTCGCACCCCACAACGTGCTGGTGGTCGGAGTCGGTCCGGGGGCGGTCGAGACGCCGATCAATACCGCCACCATCAACGATCCCGTTGCCCTCAAGAAACTCGACGATGCCATTCCCATCGGGCGGATGGCCAAGCCCGAGGAAATCGGCAGCGTGGTCGCGTTCCTGGCCGGGCCCGGGGCCACCTACCTCACCGCGACCACCATATTCGCCGATGGCGGGATCATGCAGAGCAGTCCGGGGCTGTGACGGCGGTGGGGGCTCGATGAAGGCGACCCGCTCCAAGGCAAAGGCCAGATCCCGTGCGCGCCGGGCGCCTGCGCTCGGGACGACCGCCACCGATCGCTTCTTCGAGAACCTGCACGCAAGGGGGAACGAGCCGATCCTGAAGGGTGAGTCGGGGGTCCTCCGCTTCGATCTGAGCGGCGGGGCTGAGCTCGAGCGCTGGTACGTGACCGTTGCCGACGGCAACCTCACCGTGGCGCACCGGGGCGGTCGCGCCGACACCGTCGTCAAGGCGGACCGCGAGCTCTTCGACCGGATCTCGGAGGGAACCGACAACGCCCTCGCGGCACAGCTCCGGGGCGCATTGGTGGTCGAGGGCGACCTGCACCTGCTGATGACCTTCCAGCGCATCTTCCCCGGCCCTCCGAAGTCCACCAAGCCTCCCCCGATCTCGTCGGCAGAAGTGACGGCGATGGCGCACCGGTGAGCGAACCTCTGGTCCAGATCCTCGAGGGCAACACCTTCGTGGTGAGCGACCGAAGCGGGGACATCGAGGCATCCATGACCGATCCCACCGGCCTCTTCTCCTTCGACACACGATTCCTCTCCAAGTGGGTGCTGACCCTCGACGGCGAGCGTCTCAACGCACTCTCGACCGATGACCTCCAGTATTTCGAGACCCGCTTCTTCCTCGTGCCGGGGACCGGGACCGTCTACGTCGACGCCGATCTCTCGATCATCCGCCGAAGGAGCGTCGCGGCCGGGTTCGTCGAGTCGATCCAGATCCTCAACCACAAGCAGGAGCCGGTGACCCTCTCCCTGCGGATCGAGGTGGCGAGCGACTTCGCCGACCTGTTCGAGGTGAAGGACGCGCTCAAAAAGACGGGTACCTACGAGTCGCGGGTCGAAAAGGGCGTGCTGGTGCTCGCCTACCGGCGCGGGACCTTCGAGCGGGAGACCTGGATCTCCTCGTCGGTGCCGGGAGCCGTCGACGATCACGGCCTCACCTTCGATCTCGCCGTCGAGCCGCACGGCAGCTGGGAGCTCGAGCTCAACGTGATGGCCGCGGCACCGGGGTTCGACCTCTTCGGCATCAGTGCGGGCAAGCCGTCGGCCGCCAGGCCGCCGCACCAGATGGCCCGCGGACTCGACAAGTGGCTCGCAAAGGCGCCTCGGCTCGAGTGCGACGATGACGCGCTCCGGGCCACCTACCGCCGCAGCCTGGTCGACCTGGCCGCGTTGCGCTTCGCGCCGAGGACCATGACGAACCACGCCCTGCCGGCAGCCGGGCTTCCGTGGTTCATGACCATCTTCGGGCGGGACAGCATCTTCACCAGCCTGCAGTCGATCGCATTCACCCCCGAGCTGGCGGCAACCACCCTGCGCATCCTCGGGGAGCGGCAGGGCACCCGCAGCGACGACTTCCGTGACGAGGACCCGGGCCGGATCCTGCACGAGATGCGCTTCGGCGAGCTCACCGCCTTCGAGGAGCGTCCACACTCCCCCTACTACGGCTGTGCCGACGCGACCCCCCTCTACGTCGTGCTGCTCGACGAGTACGAGCGCTGGACCGGGGACACCAAGTTGGTCCGCGACCTCGAGTACGAGGCCCGGGCCGCGCTGCGCTGGATCGACGAGTACGCCGACCTCCAGGGCAACGGCTACGTCTCCTACCAGCGACGGAACGAGGAGACCGGACTCGAGAACCAGTGCTGGAAGGACTCCTGGGACTCGATCTCCTACCAGGACGGGACCCTCCCCGGGTTCCCCCGGGCGACCTGCGAGCTCCAGGGGTACGCCTACGACGCCAAAGTACGCGGCGCCCGTCTCGCCCGGCAGGTGTGGCACGACCATGTGTTCGCCGACCGGCTCGAGGAGGAGGCGGCGGAGCTCAAGCGCCGGTTCAACCGTGACTTCTGGGTCGCCGACGGCGGCTACTTCGCCGTCGCACTCGACACCGACGGCCGCCAGGTCGATGCGCTGACCTCGAACAACGGGCACCTCCTGTGGAGCGGCATCGTGGACAAGTCAAAGGCCCGCCGGGTGGTGGAGCACCTCATGGGGGACCGGCTCTTCTCGGGCTGGGGGGTGCGCACCATGGCGGTGGGAGAGGGGCGGTACAACCCCATCGGGTACCACGTCGGCACCATCTGGCCGTTCGACAATTCGTTCATCGCCTGGGGGTTGCGGCGCTACGGCTTCAAGGACGAGGCGGCTCACATCGCGGAGGGCATCCTCGAGGCCGCCAAATTCTTCGACGGCCGCCTGCCCGAGGCCTTCGGCGGCTATCCGCGGTCGATGACCATGTACCCGGTCCAGTACCCGACAGCGTGCACTCCCCAGGCCTGGTCAACGGCCGCCCCGCTCCTGCTGTTGCGCACGATGCTCGGGCTCGAGCCGTTCGACGACCACCTGATCGTCGATCCGGCCATCCCCGCCAGCCTCGGCCACATGCAGCTGCTGGACATCCCCGGGCGCTGGGGCCGTATCGACGCCTTCGGCCGCGGGCGGGTCCCCGCCCCTCAGGCCACCCGCGCGAGGACCCGGAGACGGTGAACCCTCGGTCGGACGTCCTGTCGACCGGAGTCGACGGCGACGATCGGGCCGATCGGCGTCACCGGGTGGTCATCGTCGGCGGAGGGTTCGGCGGCCTTCCCGCCGCGCGGCGGCTCGGCGGAAGATCGGTCGATGTCACCCTGGTCGACCGCCGCAACCACCACCTCTTCCAGCCCCTCCTCTACCAGACCGCGACCGGGATGCTCGCCCCCGGACAGATCGCTCCGGCGCTTCGCCATGTCCTCCGCCGCTCGAAGAACGTGCGGGTGCAGTTGGCGGAGGTCGACGGCTTCGACCTCGAGCGCCGGGTGGTCCGCGCCACCGTTGCCGGATCGGTCGCCGTCGAGTATCCCTACGACAGTCTCATCGTGGCGGCCGGTGTCACCCAATCGTATTTCGGTCACGAGGAGTTCGCTCTCTTCGCGCCGGGGATGAAGACCCTCGATGACGCCCTCGAACTGAGGCGGCGCATCTACGGTGCCTTCGAGATGGCCGAGCTGGTCGCCGACCCGATCGAGAAGGCCCGTTGGTTGACCTTCGTCATCGTCGGAGCCGGACCTACCGGGGTCGAGCTGGCGGGACAGGTCCGCGAGCTAGCCACTCGCAGCCTGCGGGGGGAGTTCCGTACCTTCGAGGCCTCCTCGGTGCGGGTCATCCTGGTCGACGCGGGCAGGGAGCCCCTGGCCACCTTCGGCGACCGGCTCTCCGGCAAAGCACAGAAGACCCTCGAGCACCTGGGCATCGAGTTGCGCATGGGGGCTCAGGTGGTCGGGGTCGATGCAGCGGGCGTTGACGTAAAAGGCGTGGAGGGCACCTCCCGGATCGACGCCCGGACCGCCATCTGGGCAGCTGGGGTGCAGGCCTCCCCCCTGGCCGGCCTGTTGACCGACGCCACCGGCGCCACCGTGGACCGCGCCGGGAGGATCGCCGTCCTGCCCGACCTGACCCTGCCGGGACATCCCGAGGTGTTCGCCGTCGGAGACATGGCGAGCATCGACGATCTGCCCGGTGTCGCCGAGGTGGCCATGCAGGGTGGCCTCCACGCCGCAAACTCCGTCCTGCGCCGGTTGAAAGGCGCGGACGTCAGGCCGTTCCACTACCGGGACCTCGGCAGCGTGGCGACGATCGGGCGGTTCCGGGCGATCGTGAGCGTGAAGGGGCTCCGCCTGAGCGGGTTCCCCGGCTGGATGGTGTGGATGTTCGTCCACCTCGCGTTCCTGACCGGATTCGGGAACCGGCTCACCACGATGTTGAAGTGGTTGCGCTCGATGGTCGGGCGGGGCCGAGCCGAGCGGGAGTTCAGTACCGCCCACACCGGCGGCGACCTGAGCCTTCCCGACCAGGTCAGGCGAAGCGTCGAGCCCACCCTCTTCCCGGTCGTCGAAGCGGCCGGCACGGCGGCGCTCCCGGAGACCGAGGGTACCGGGACGGACCGGGAGGGCTCCCCGACGTCGGAGAGGCGTCAGTGACCGAGCCGGGTGAGGCGGCCCGAGCGGGCAGTCAGGGCACCCGGAGCGGCGCGCCCACCACCCCGACCACAGCGGAGCGGGGACGCCGCTTCGAGATCGTCACCGTGTACTCCATCGGCCTGTTCCAGGGTCTGAGCCTCGTGGCCTTCCCCGCCTCCGCCAGCATCCTGCAGTCTCCCAGCGGCTACGACCTCTCCAAGAGCCGCTACGGGATCCTCTTCCTTCCCCAGGTGATCATGGCGATCGCCGGCTCCCTGGCGCTACCGGCGCTGACCCGACGGTTCCGCCTCAAGCAGGTGTTGCTCGCCGGGCTCATCGCCGACACTGTCGCGATGAGTCTGATGGTGGCCAGTGATCCGCTCCGCACCGATGCGATCGCCTATCCAATGCTGTTGGTGGCCACCGCATCGCTGGGCCTGGGCTTCGGGCTCACGCTGAGCTCGATAAGCGCCTATGCGGGGGCCTTCATGCCCGACCGCCGCGACGTCGCCCTGACCGCGCTCAATGTCCTGCTCGGTCTCGGGACGGCGTTGTCGCCGCTGCTGATCGCCGTCTTCCTCGACGTCGGAGCCTGGTGGTATCTCCCCTTGATCGCCGCGGCCGGGTTGGTGGTGCTCATCGTCATGACCCTGCTGCAACCCATGGAGGTGCCGGAAGCCAAGGCAGCAGGCGTGTCCGGCCGCATCCCGATGGTGTTCTGGCTCTTTGCCGCCGCCCTGGTCCTCTATGGGATCGGGGAGACCATGTTCGGGAACTGGGGGACCACCCTGCTGGTGAGCAGAGGGGTCAGGACGACCTCGGCCAACGGTGCCCTGGCGGCGTTCTGGGCATCGGTGACCGTCGGCCGGCTGCTCATCGCGGTCAGCTCGAATTGGGTGCATTCCACCCGCATCTACGTCGTGCTTCCCTGGGCGATCGCGGCAGCACTCCTGCTGGTACCGACCGCACACACCGCGGCCACCGGCATCCTCGTGTTCGCCTTCGGCGGCCTGGCCTGCTCCGGCTTCTTCCCGATGACCGTCGGCTACGGCGAAGCCACGTTCCCTGCCCTCGTCGAGTTGGCAGCCGGGTGGCTCATCGCCGCCTACCAGCTCGGGTACGGCCTGGCGGCGTTCGGGGGTGGAGCCCTCCAGGGCACAGTCTCGCTGTCCTCGATCTTCTGGATCGCCGCGGCCCTCGCGATCGTCATGGCCGTGCTCGCCGTCCCGATCGCCCGACGACAGCAGGTCCGGGGCCGGAGCGTTGCCGCGGGAGTTCACGCACTGTGAGATCGACCGTCGACGAGAGGAAACCTCATGCCTGACCATTTCGACGTCATCGTCATCGGCACCGGCGCCGGTGGGGGAACCCTCGCCCACACCCTCAGTTCCTCGGGGAAGAGGATCCTGATGCTCGAGCGCGGCGAATTCCTGCCGAGAGAGCTGGAAAACTGGTCGCCGGACGACGTCTTCGTGGACGGCAAGTACATCTCGAAGGACACCTGGTACGACGCGGAAGGGACCGAGTTCCAACCCCAGGTGCACTACTTCGTCGGGGGGGCGACCAAGCTGTACGGGGCCGCCCTCTACCGCCTTCGCCCCGAAGACTTCGGCGAGCTCCAGCACGTGGAAGGGCTTTCGCCGGCCTGGCCGCTCTCCTACAACGACTTCGAGCCCTGGTACGCCAGGGCGGAGGACCTCTACCAGGTCCACGGGCTGCACGGTGGCGACCCGACCGAAGGTCCCTTCTCGAAGCCCTACCCCGCACCGCCGGTGAGTCACGAGCCGCGTCTCCAGGAGATCTCGGACAGCCTCCAGGCCAAGGGCTACCACCCCTTTCCCGCGCCCTGCGGCATCCTGCTCGACGAGTCGGACCGCGGCCGGAGTCGCTGCATCCGCTGCGCCTGGTGCGACGGGTATCCCTGCCTGGTCCACGCCAAGGCCGACGCCGAGGTCATGGCGGTCAGGCCCAGCCTCGAATCGCCGAACGTCACCCTGGTCACCGGTGCCGTCGTGACCAGGCTGGAGACCGACCCAGGCGGCCGGACAATCACCGGTGTCGTGGTCGAGCGAGATCAGGCCACCGAGACCTACCGGGCGGACATCGTGGTCGTGGCGGCCGGGGCAGCCAACAGCGCCAAACTCTTGTTGAGCTCGGCCAACGAGGCGCATCCGACCGGACTAGCCAACGGGTCCGACCAGGTCGGCCGGAACTACATGTTCCACAACTGCAAGGCGGTGGTCTCGCTCGGCAAGGAGCCCAATGAGACGGTCTTCCAGAAGACGCTCGGCATCAACGACTTCTACCTCCCCGGCGGTGACCGCCAATGGCCGCTCGGCAACATCCAGATGGTGGGGAAGTCCAACGCCGGTGCGATGAAGGGGGAGGAGCCCAAGCTGACCCTGCTCGCGCCGAGGTGGAGCCTCGAGGACGTGGCCAAGCATGCGGTGGACTGGTGGCTGACCACCGAAGATCTTCCCCTACCGGAGAACCGCGTGACGATCGATGGGCAGGGGAGCATCCACCTGGCCTACCGCTCGACCAACGACAAGGAGGCCGACGGGCTCTACAAGGAGCTGCGCACCATTCTCAACCATGTCGGCATGGCTGACCATCACGTGCTCTCCAAGAACTTCTACGTCAGCATGAGCATCCCGCTGGCCGGGTGCGCCCATCAGGCGGGGACCTGTCGGTTCGGCCCCGACCCGGCGACCTCCGTGCTGGATGTGAACTGCAAGGCCCACCAACTGGACAACCTCTACGTGGTCGACACCAGCTTCTTTCCGAGCATCGGCGCCGTCAACCCCGCCCTCACCGCCATGGCAAACGCCATCCGGGTGGGCGAGCACCTGAAGGAACGGCTCGAATAGACATCGGCCGCTGCCGACGGCGCCGACCGACTCCCTCAGATGTCGTAGTAGAGCATGAACTCCCAGGGATGGGGGCGGAGGCGCACCGGATCGATCTCGGCCGACCGCTTGTAGTCGATCCAGGTCTCGACGAGATCGTCGGTGAACACGCCGCCTTCTATGAGGAAGTCGTGGTCGCCCTCGAGCGCCTCGAGCGCCTCCTCCAGTGACGAGGGAACCTGACCGACCTTCGCCAGCTCTTCCGGTGGCAGCTCGAAGAGGTCCTCGTCGACCGGGGCGGGCGGCTCGATCTGCTTCCGGATCCCGTCGAGTCCGGCCATCAGCATCGCCGCGAAGGCGAGGTACGGGTTGCACGAGGGGTCCGGGCACCGGAACTCGATGCGCTTCGCCTTCGGGCTCTTCGAGTAGAGCGGGATCCTGCACGCCGCCGAACGGTTCCGCTGGGAGTAGACCAGGTTGACCGGTGCCTCGTAGCCGGGAACCAGCCGCCGGTAGGAGTTGGTGGTGGGTGCGGCGAAGGCGAGCACGGCCCGCGCATGGGCCAGGAGGCCGCCGACGTACCAGCGCCCGATGTCGGACAGGCCGCCGTAGCCGGTGTCCGCGTAGAACAGCGGCTCGCCGTTGCTCCACAGCGACTGGTGCACGTGCATGCCCGAGCCGTTGTCCTGGAACAGCGGCTTCGGCATGAAGGTGGCGGTCAAGCCGGCGTTGTTGGCGACGGTCTTGACCACGTACTTGTAGAGCATCAGCTTGTCCGCCATGGAGAGCAGGGTGTCGAACCGCATGTCGATCTCGGCCTGACCGGCCGTGCCGACCTCATGGTGCTGGATCTCGATCTCGATCCCGTGGCGCTCCATGGCCAGGCACATCTCGGACCGGAGGTCCTGGAAGTGGTCCATCGGGGGCACCGGGAAGTACCCCTCCTTGTAGCGCGGTTTGTGCCCGAGGTTGGGGCCCTCGTCCTTGTCCGAGTTCCAGATGCCCTCGACGGAGTCGACACGGTAGGAGGCCGAGTGCTGGTCCTGGGCGAACCGGACGTCGTCGAACACGAAGAACTCCGCTTCGGGTCCGAAGTACACGGTGTCGGCGATCCCAGTCGACTGCAGGTGGCGCTCGGCTTTCAACGCGACGTAGCGGGGATCCCTGCTGTAGCTTTCGCCGGTCACCGGATCGTGGACGAAGCAGTTGAGGTTGAGCGTCCTGTGCTGACGGAATTCGTCGATGACCGCGGTCGACGGATCCGGGAGCAGGATCATGTCCGACTCCTGGATCGCCTGGAACCCCCGGATCGACGAGCCGTCGAATCCGTACCCCTCGGTGAATGCGTCCTCGGTGAGCACGTGCACCGGCATCGAGAAGTGCTGCATCAGGCCGGGAAGGTCGCAGAACCTCAGGTCGACGATCTCGACCCCCTCGTCCGCCGCAAGACGGAGGACCTCAGCGGCGTTTCGCTCCTGCATCGCACCTCCCCTTGACGACGGGTCCGGATTCAGTCTCTAACGATTCGCCCAGGCGCGCAACGGCCGGATGGGCACGGGTGCATGAACAGCAGATGAATTGATGAGCCGCCGGCCTTTTCGGGATCACCGACCGCACATGGCCGGGCGATCGTCCCCGATCCGCGGTCACCGACCGCGCCCGTCCCTGCCCCCGGCTCCAGGCCGCGCCTCGGAGCGAGAAAGGGCCGCCGGGTCCGGAACATCGGTTGGCGGAAACCTCAGCTACGACGGACCCCGCGGCTTCTCTGCATTGTACCGTCCACGCTCTCGTGTCCGGTTCAGCTCCGCCCCGGAGCGGCCCCTGATCGGCCGGCTCTCAGTTCCAGGGCATGGCGGCGCGATCGCTCCAGTAGTCCCGGGGATCGCGGACGAGGGTCGCCAGCCGGTCCCCGTCCACCCCGCAGGGGTGGCTGAGCGCCTCCAGGTTCGAGCGGAGCTGCGCGACGGTCACCGCCCCCGAGAGCACCACGTCGACCCAGGGCTGGGCCAGTGCGGCCGCAAGGGCGACGACGTCCGGTCGGTCGCCCAGCACCGCCGTCCCCGGTCCCCGGGCGGCCAGCCGGCCGTTGGCCAGGGCCTCCTTCACGATGACCGTCCAGCCGGCGGCCTTCGCCTCGGCGAGCGCCGGGCCGGCCGAGACCTCCGAGAGGTTCCAGGTGGCCTGCACCGCCGAGAAGAGCGGCCTGCCGTCGACCTGGGTGGCCAGTGCGCGCCGGAGGGTCGCCGCCTGCCGGGGGCCGCTGAGGCTGATCCCGACCGGAACCCCGATCCCGGCGAGCCTCCTCAGCACAGCGGGCGAGTCGAGCACTCCGGACTCGAGCGTCGCCGAGTGGATCTGGTACAACCGCAGCCACGGTCCGAGCAGGGCGACCGTCTCCGGCAACTGGCGGTCGAGCGCGGCCAGCGAGTGGTCCTTGATCTCGGGGACCGGAACCGTCACCTGCCATGCCGCGGTGTAGGTGTATCCCCATTTGGAGGACACGGTCACCTCTCGGGGATCGACGGCGCGCCCGGTCAGCCACCCGGCGAGGAACTCCTCTGCCCGCCCGTAGGAGCGGGCTGCGTCGAACCACCGGATCCCACCCGCCCAGGCCGCGTCCAGGACCTGGTGGCAGCGACGCTCGAGGGCGGCGACCGACCGGTCGGGACCGAGTGCATCCCCGTGGCCGACCGTGAGGTAGCCGGGGCGGCCGAGAGCGGCGAGACCCAGGCCCAGCGCAGCCATGTGCCGGCCCCGACGGGCGGACGACCGCTAGTCCTTGTCGACCTTCCGGATAGCGCCGTAGCGGCCGGTCATCGCCGCGACGATGATGTTCTCGAAGTCCTTGTCGGTGAGAACCCTCGGGGTGCCGAGCGACGAGGCGCGCCAGTAGAGCTCCGCCAGCCATTCGAGGAGCTCGAGCCGCTCGATCGCCTCTTTCATCGTGCTGCCGTAGGCGACCGATCCGTGGTTCTGCATCATCGCCGCGTTGCGTCCCTCGAGTGCCTTGATGACGTTCTGCGCGAGCTCCTCCGAACCGAAGGTGGCATAGGGGGCCGTCCGGGGCGCGCCTCCGAGCGAGAGGCAGCTGTAGTGCAGCGGCGGCAGCTCGTCGTGGCAGCACGAGAGCGCGGTGGAGGCCATCGCGTGGGCATGGGTGACGGCGAGCGCGTTGGTGGCGGCATAGATCCCGGTGTGCAGGGGCACCTCCGAGGTGGGGGCCAGCTCCCCGTCCACCACCGTGCCGTCGAGGTCGATCACGGTGATCATCTCGGCCGTCACCGTCCCGAGGTCGGCGCCGGTCGGGGTGACCGCGACCAGGTCCCCGTTTCGTGCGGAGATGTTGCCGGCGGTGCCGATGACCAGGCCCTTCTCGGCAAGGTGGCGGCTGGCGCCTGCGACGGCCTCCCGCTCGTCGGCCAAGAGCAGATCGCTCATCTCGTGTCCCCTCCCGGTCTCCGGCCCCGGGCCACCAGCGCCCGGGTATCCGGGTCCCGGCCCGGGACGCTGGCATCGTACTCGCTAGTCTCGCTCCCAGTCATCGTGCAGGCCGTCGACGCTCCGGGAGCGGTCGACCACGCCGGCGCAGGGTGGGAGAACGGAGAGGGACGTCAGTGGGACGACTGGCCGGCAAGGTGGCGATGGTGACCGGGGCCGCGGGGGGGATCGGTGGGGCCACCGCGCAGGCCCTGTCCGGGGAGGGCGCGGCAGTGGCCCTCGTCGACATCGACGGCGCCGGTGCCGAGCGCGGTGCCGAGGCCATCCGGGGGTTCGGCGGCGCTGCGATCGGGGTGCAGTCCGACCTGTCCGAGGATCACCAGGTCGCCGATGCGGTCGCGACGACGGTCTCCCGGTTCGGGCGGCTCGACGTCCTCCACAACAACGCGGCGCTCACCGAGTCGGCGTTCCTCTCGCGCGACACCCTGGTCACCGAGATGTCCGTCGAGGTCTGGGAGCGGACCCTCGCGGTCAACCTGCGGAGTCAGATGCTCGCGTGCAAGTACGCGGTCCCGGAGATGGCGCGCAACGGGGGTGGCTCGATCATCAACATGTCCTCGGGGGCGTCGCTCTCGGGCGACCGGACCCGTACCGCGTACGGCGTCTCGAAGGCCGGGGTCAACGCGCTGACCATGTACGTGGCCGCCGGCCACGGAAAACAGGGCGTCCGGGTCAACACGATCGTCCCCGGCCTCATCGTCACCGACGCCGTTCGCAACCACCTCACCGACGAGATCGTGGAACGCCTCGGGCGGTCGACGCTCACTCCGTATCTCGGTGAGCCGGACGACATCGCCCACCTGGTCGTCTTCCTGGCTTCGGCCGAATCCCGCTACATCACCGGCCAGATGATCGTCATCGACGGCGGCATGTCGGCCCACGTCGGCGGGCCCGGCACGGACGACGGATGAGTCCGGTCGGAGACCCGGCTCCGGACGGGCCTCCGGGCGGGCCGGGTGTTCTCAGGACGGCCCGAGCACGTACGTCTCGGTGTCGGGATGGTGGTACCAGCCGCTCGAGGCCTGGGTCCCCCCGTCCACGTGCAGGGTCTGCCCGGTCACGTAGCTCGAGAGAGGCCCGGCGAGGAAGACGGCCGCACCGGCCATCTCGTCGACATCACCCGGTCGACCCATCGGGACCGTGGATCGGAACGTCTTCTCGGATCCGGGAGGCGCCACCGAGGCCAGTCCCTCGGTGAGGGTGATGTCCGGCGCAAGCGCGTTGACCCGGATCCCGTAGGGCGCGAGCTCCAGCGCTGCCGTCTTGGTGAAGTTGATGACCCCGGCCTTCGCAGCCGCGTAGGCCGCGTACCCGGGGGCGGCCCGGACCCCCTCGATCGAGGTCACGCTCATGATGCTCCCACCGGTCCCCGCTGCGACCATCGCACGGGCAACCCGCTGCGTGCAGAGGATGACGTGCTTGAGATTGGCGCGGTAGAGCGCGTCGAAGCCGTTCTCGGAGGTTTCGAGCAACGGCGACAGGAACACCCCGCCCGCGTTGTTGACCAGGATGCTCACCGTTCCGAGCTCGTCGAGCGTGTGGGTGAGCGCCGTGTCCACTTGCGCCGAGTCGCGGACGTCGACCGCCAAGCCCAACACCCCGAGCTCCGCTGCCGTCGCTGCCGCGCTCCCGGGGTCGCGCTCCCAGATGGCGACCGCCGCGCCGAATGCCGCAAGACCCGCCGCGATGCCCTTTCCGATGCCCGCACCGCCGCCGGTCACGACGGCGACCCGGTCGGTGAGGAGGACTTGTGACGGATCGATGGACACGAGTGCAACACTCTAATAAGTTCCGGGCCGGGGGCGCGCCGTCGGGACACCGTGAGGGGAGCGAGCCATGCCGAGGATTGAGCCGATCCCACTGGACCAGCTGGCACCGGAACCACGTCGGATCATCGAGGACGGCGTGGCGGACGGCACCTATGCCACCCCCATCCCGCTGCAGATCTTCGCCTACAAGACCTCGCAGATCCTGATGACCGACGTCGCACGCCGCTCCTGGGGGGGCCAGAGCCTCCTCGGCGGCAGGATCCTCGAGCTCATCCGCATCCGCAGTGCGCAGCTCGGCGAGTGCCAGCCGTGCATGCAGTCCCGCAAGCACGACTCGATCACCGACGAGGACGTGGCCTGCCTGGTGGCCCCGGGACACGGGGAGCTCACCGAACAGGAGCGCCTGGCCGTGCACTTCCTCGACCTGCTCTCGGCCGACCACCACGCGATCGACGACGAGGTCTACCGGGAGCTCGGGACGGTCTTCACCGCTGCCCAGATCGTCGAGCTGGGGTTCACGTGCGCCAACTCCATGGGTCTGCACCGGTTCATCCACACGCTCGATGTCTTCGGGGACGGTGCGCCGGTCATCGCCTACGACCCCGGACAGGTGGACGCCGCGTCGGCAGACGTTCCGGGACACGCACCGGTATGAGCGAGACGGTCTTCGTCACCGGCGGCACCGGGCTCGCGGGAGCCAACGTCTGCAGGCTGTTGCTCGAACGCGGGGACCGGGTGCGCGCGCTGGCCCGGGCAGGCGCCGACTCCGGGCCGCTTGCCGTTCTGGGAGCCGAGGTCGTGGTCGGGGACATCACCGACCCAGACGCCGTCCGCAGGGGTGCGGAGGGGAGCGACGCGGCCATCCACTGCGCGGCGCTCCTGGGTGGGGCCAGCCAGCACCTGCCCGACTTCGAGGCGGTGAACGCCGGCGGCACCAGCCACGTCCTCGACGCGGCCGAGGCCCTGGGCATGCGCCGGGTGGTCGCGGTCAGCACCGGGACCTTCTTCGACACGTCGGGGGGTCTCGACCGGGAGGACGCCCCCGTTTCGAAGGAGCCGAGCTCGGATCCCTACACCCTCACCAAGATGGCGGCGTTCGAGGACGCCATGGCCCGGGCCGCAGCGGGCCAGGACGTGGTCACCGCCCACCCGGGCGCCATCTTCGGCCCCTCTCCGGTGGTGAGCAACGCGCTGGGCATCACCAGCTTCAACCGGGTGCTCCTCTCGGCGCTGCGCGGACGCATCACCCGGTACATCCGGTTTCCGGTGAGCTGGGTCTACGCGGAGGACGTCGCCAGGGGATGCCTGCTCGCGTTGGACCGCGGCGTCTCGGGGGAGCGGTACATGCTCGACGGTCGCCCGGAGGACACGGTGAGTGTCGCCGAGGCCTGCAACCGGATCTGCGAGCTGGCCGGGATCGACCATCGGGTGGTCGACGTGCTCCCGTCGGACGACCCGGAGCTGGTGCGGGTGTTCGGGCCGACCCTGGTGGCGATCGCCGCCAAGGCCGCCAGCACCCAGACCGATCGCCGCGATCTGCGCGACTCCAAGACCTACAAGCGACTCGGCTACGACCCGATCTCCCTCGACGAGGGCTTCGGGATCACCACCCGGTGGCTGCGGGAGCTCGGCAAGTTCACCTGAGGCGGTCGCTCGCCGGGCCCTCCCCCGATCGGAGCGGCCCGAAGACCTGGCGGGGAGCGGGCACCGGCGGGCCGAGCCGGGCACCTGTCACCGTGCCGTTGGCGGTGGCGGGCGAGCACCGGCCGGCCAGACCGTGGAGCTCCGCCGAGCGGGCGACCGCGGCCATCGGATCGGCCAGGTCGTCGTCCCCGGCCACCGAGGCCAGGTCGTGCCACTCCCCGTTGTGGTCGAGGGCGGCACGCCCGTCCACGTTCAGCAATCGGAACATCCGGGTCCCCCTCGTGTCTCGGCCCGGGAAGGCTACCCTCGGGCGGTGAGCTTCGAGCCGAGCCAGCGGGGCGCCGACCTCCGGCAGCGACTGACCGGGTTCCTCGAGGACTCGGTCATCCCGGCGGAGGCCGTCTACGCGGAACAGATGCGCGCGTCGGGCGATCCCCACCACCATCCCGCCGTCCTCGAGGACCTCAAGTCCACCGCACGCGGGCTCGGTCTGTGGAACCTGTTCATGCCCCACGCCACGCCCTGGACCCCCGACCCGGTGACCAACCTCGACTACGCCCACCTCGCCGAACTGTCCGGGCGGAGCCATCTGGCGGCCGAGGCCATGAACTGCTCTGCTCCGGACACCGGCAACATGGAGGTCCTCGCGCTGTTCGGCTCGGCGCGACAGCAGGAGGAGTGGCTGGTGCCGCTCCTCGAGGGCCGGATCCGCTCCGCCTTCGCCATGACCGAACCCGGCGTGGCCTCATCGGACGCCACCAACATCCAGCTGTCCATCCGCAGGGACGGGGACGGATACGTCCTCGACGGCCGCAAGTGGTGGATCTCGGGAGCTGCGTCGGACCGCTGCCGCATCTTCATCGTGATGGGCAAGACCGATCCGGGAGCCGCCCGACACCGGCAGCAGTCGATGATCCTGGTGCCCCGCGATACGCCGGGGCTGACCATCGTGCGGAACCTCCCGGTGTTCGGCTACACCGACCGGGAGGGCCACTGCGAGCTGGTCTTCGAGGACGTCCGGGTGCCGGCCGACAACCTGATCGGCGACGAGGGGATGGGCTTCGCCATCGCCCAGGCCCGCCTCGGACCCGGTCGCATCCATCACTGCATGCGCTGCGTCGGGATGGCCGAACGGGCCCTCGAGCTCCTCTGCCGCCGGGTGGTCAGCCGGGTGGCCTTCGGGCGCCCGCTCGCCGATCAGGGCGTGATCCGCGAGTGGATCGCCGATTCGCGGATCGAGATCGAGCAGGCGCGCCTGCTCACCCTCAAGGCCGCCTGGCTGATGGACACGGTGGGCAACCAAGGCGCGGCCACCGAGATCTCCGCCATCAAGGTCGTCGCCCCCAACATGGCGCTTCGGGTGGTCGACCGGGCGATCCAGGCCCACGGCGGCGGCGGGGTGTCCGACGACTTCCCGCTCGCCCGGATGTACGCCGGGCTGCGCACCCTCCGCTTCGCCGACGGACCGGACGAGGTCCACCGGCGCCAGCTCGCCCGGCGCGAGCTCGGCCGGTACACCTGATGGCCGGCGCGGTCGGGATCGGGCCGACCCGCACCCACGGCCGCCCGGGCCGTTCCGGAAGCGGCCCCGATCACCGGGCCGCCTACCACCTCCTGGCCAAGCCGACCGGCCCCATCTGCAACCTGGACTGCGAGTACTGCTTCTATCTCTCGAAGGAGACCCTCTACCCGGGGGACCGGTTCCGGATGGGCGACGACCTGCTCGAGACCTATCTCCGCCAGTACGTCGGGTCACAGCCCGACGGCGAGGTCACCATCGCCTGGCAGGGGGGTGAGCCGACGTTGATCGGCGTCGACTTCTTCCGCCGGGCCGTCGGCCTCGCCGAGCGGTTCCGCCGACCCGGGCAAACGGTCCAGCACACCATCCAGACCAACGGGACACTGCTCACCGACGAGTGGTGCGGGCTCTTCGCCGCGCACCAATTCCTGGTGGGGATCAGCATCGACGGGCCGCCCGGGCTCCACGATCGCTACCGGGTGGACAAGCGGGGCGGCCCGACCTCGGAACGGGTCCTGCGCGGGTTCCGTCTCCTCCAGCGTCACGGGGTCGACGTCAACATCCTCTGCACCGTGCACGCGGCCAACCAGGGAGTGCCGCTTGAGGTCTACCGCTACTTCCGCGACGAGCTCGGGTGCTCGTTCATCCAATTCATCCCCATCGTCGAGCGGGTCAACGAGACCGGCTTCCAGGAAGGGGACACCGTGACCGACCGCTCGGTCGACCCGGTGGCGTGGGGAGCGTTCCTCGAGGCGGTCTTCGACGAGTGGGTCCGGCGCGACGTCGGGACGGTCTTCGTCCAGCTGTTCGACGCAGCCCTGGCCTCGTGGTGCGGGCTGCCGTCGACGCTGTGCATCTTCCGGAAGACCTGCGGCGATGCACTGGCCGTCGAGCACAACGGCGACCTCTACTCCTGCGACCACTTCGTCGAGCCCGCCCACCTGCTCGGCAACATCGCCACCACCTCGATGATCGAGCTGGTGGCCTCGCCCAAACAGCGGGCCTTCGGTCGGGCGAAGGCCGACACCCTGCCCGCGTACTGCCGCGCCTGCGAGGTGCGCTTCGCCTGCAATGGCGAGTGCCCTCGGAACCGCTTCACCCTCACCCCCGACGGTGAACCGGGCCTCAACTACCTCTGCGCGGGGTACAAGTCGTTCTTCACCCACATCGACGGGCCGATGCGGGTGATGGCAGGGCTCCTCCGGAGCGGTCGGTACGCCGACGAGATCTTGGAGCTCTTCGCCGCGGCGGGGCGCAACGATCCCTGCCCGTGCGGGAGCGGGAGGAAGGCGAAGAGCTGTCACGGCGGGTGAGCGGCCGTCGGGGGCCGACCTACGGCGGTGCCTGCCCGGCCTCCGCCGGTCGCCCCTCCCGGAGCTCGGTCCCGCGGGTGGTCGCCACACCGAGGATCAACCGGATGACCACCGCCAGTACGACGAGGTCGGCGAGCATCTGCACGGTGGTCACCAGTCTGGCGACGTCGGTGTGGGGGGTGATGTCTCCGAACCCCACCGTCGAGAACACCGACACGGTGAAGTAGAGCGCGGAGGTGCGGTCGAGGGGGTGGCCGAACGTCGAGGGACTGGACCCGGACATGGTCAGATAGATCCAGGCGAAGACGACGATGAAGAAGGGGATGATGGTGGCCATGGCCACGCCCGCCCGCAGCATCGGGGTGGGGCTCTTGGCGATCGAGCGGATCTCGGAGGAGAGGGCGGCCACGAACAGGGCGAGCCCGACCCCCAGACGAAGCGCGACGAGCTGGTGGGAACGGTGTCCGAGGGGGATCAGGTAGTAGGCGGCGAGGATGACGGTGGTGGTCGCGACCGCCTGGAGGCCCGCGGCCAGGAGGTGTCGTCGCCGGACCTCGCCGATTCCCGCGATGTGGGAGGTGACCACGCAGCAAGCCTGTCAGCTGGTCGGTCGTACCGGACGGACCCTGCGGGCCGACCGGCACGACCGTCGAGCCGGGCCGCCGCCGAGCACGTGGGTTCAGGAGGTGGTGGTCGGTCCCTGGCGGCGCACGGTCTCGACCGATTGCATCGCGGCCCGGAGCTCCTCGAGCCATTCCTCGGCGTGGGTGCCCACCAGCTTCACGCACCAGGCCAGGGCATCGGACCGGCTACGGGCGACGCCGCTGTCCACCAGGGTGTCGAGCACCAGGCGTTCCGGTTGGCGCAGCCGGGTCATGACCGGCACCGACACCGTGGTGAACACCTGGCGGGTCGTACCGACGTCGACACCCCAGGCGACGTGTCGGCCGTAGCGGTGCTCGGCCTCGCGGGCGACGGAGATCCGCTCGTCGCGGGTCTCCTCCCGGAACCGGCTCGCCCGGCCGGCCTCGGCCGCCGCGATCCCCGCCTCGTCCCCGTCGGGGGCCTCGGGCGCGGCGACCCGCCCGATGATGAGGATCTCGTCCCGGTCGACGGTCACCTCGGGCGCCTCGGTGAACCAGTCGTCGGGGAGCCTCCCGGCCAACCAGCCGGCCAGCCCCTCGACCGGGAGCGGGTCGCTCTCGCCGAACTGCCGCCTGCCGCCACGTCTCATCTGCTGCACCATCAGCTGCTCCTTTGCTCACCTGCCGGGCGCTGCGGTGCCCGACGGAGTCAGTATATTACATAATTACAGTGCAAGAGACAGCCGGCTGTCTCGTTCCGCACCCGCCGGGATGGGCGCCGCATCGGTAGGGTCGGACGATGCCGCTCGTCGTCGTCGCCCCGGACAAGTTCCGGGGGACGGCCACCGCGGCGGATGCGGCAGGGATCATGGCGGCCACCGCGACCTCCCTCGGCTGGGAGGTCCGGGCCCTCCCCCTCTCGGACGGGGGCGAGGGGTTGCTGACGGCCTGTGCGCAGGAGTGCCCCGAGGTGCACACCGGCTCGGTCACCGGGCCCGACGGACGGCCGGTCCGCGCAGCGTGGCGGAGCGGACCCGGGCTGGCGGTGGTGGAGTCGGCCCAGGCGTCGGGGCTGTTGCTCGCCGGAGGTCCGAGGGGCAACCACCCGCTGTCGGCCACCTCACGCGGAACCGGGGAGCTGCTGGTGGCGGCCGCCCGTCTGGTCGGTCCCGGGGGGACGGTGGTGGTCGGCCTCGGTGGCTCCGCCACCACCGACGGAGGGTCCGGGGCCCTCGCGGCAGTCGAGGAGGCCGGCGGGATCACCGGGATCACCCTGGTCGGCGCCTGCGACGTCGACGTCACGTTCGTGGACGCCGCCCCGCTCTTCGCGCCGCAGAAGGGGGCGACGCCGGACGAGGTGGCCGAGCTCACCGAGCGGCTCGAACGACTGGCCCCCGAGTACCTGGACCGGTACGGCGTGGACGTCCGCGATGTCGCCGGCGCCGGCGCCGCCGGTGGGCTGGGTGGGGCGCTGCTCGTCCTCGGTGGAGCGCTGCGTTCCGGCTACGACCTGGTCGCGGGGATCGTCGGACTCCGGCCGGCGCTCGATTCGGCAGACCGGGTGATCACCGGTGAGGGAGGACTCGACGGGTCCTCGTTCCGGGGGAAGGTGGTCGGCGGCGTGGTCGCCGACGCACGGTCGGCGGGCACTCCCACCCTCGTCGTCGCCGGTCGCTCCACGCCGGACGCCACCGCCACCGCAACATCGGCCGGCGCCTCGGTGGTCTCGCTGAGCGAGCGGTTCGGGCCGGCCCGGGCAAAAGGGGAGACCCTGGACTGCATCGCAGAGGTGACCGGGACATGGCTCGGCCCGGCTTGCGAGGAGGGCGTCCCGGGCCCGGCGGTGCCGGAGGCGTCCTGCTAGGGTCGGCCCGACAACATGGAGCAGTGGGTCGGGGAAGCCGGTCGGAGTCCGGCACTGGTCCGCAACCGTAGGTGGTGCGTGCGCAGAGGGGCGGCGGCGCCACGAGTCGGGATGCCGGCCCACCGCTCGGTTGAGTCCTGACCGTCGAGAACAGCGGCGAGGGCTCGGTCATCGGGCAGCGCTGCGCCGCCGATGCTCCCGGGTCGTCGCCCCGGAAGCGAGAGCCTCCCATCGAGTGCTTCCCATGATCAGCCCTCCCGGGGCACCCGTCCGGCGCCGATGGATGCGCCGGCTGGCGACGGTGTCGGTGGGCGTCGCGGCGGCGTCGGCAGCCCTCGCCCTGGCCGGTCCGTACGCGCTCGAGCCGTTCGCCGACGCAGCAGGGGCGGCGACCGAGGTCGGCGTCGCATTCGTGCTCGACTTCGGGGGTGCGAAGGGTCGGGTGGTGGGCTGCGTCCACGTCCCGGCGTCGGACAACGGCTACTACGCGCTGGCTGCGTTCGCCCAGCAGGAGCATCTGACCGCACCCACCTATGCCGGGAGCGGACTGCTCTGCTCGATCGGGGGCATCCCCTCCAGCGGGTGCGGGCGGCCAGCCGGCAACGAATACATCTTCTGGGCGTACTTCCTCGGCGGGAGCGGGTCCTGGCTGTACGCGGACCGCGGGGCGAGCGCACCGGTCACCCCGGGCGACGTCGAGGGCTGGCGGTTCGAGGATCCCGGTCCCGACAATCCGACCGCACCGGCACCCCGGACCGCACCGGACTACGCCGCGATCTGCGCACCTCCGACGACGACCACCACCACCACCACCACCACCACCCCGACAACGACGGCTGCGCCGACGTCGACCCTCGCCGCGCCGGCGTCTGCGACCGGCGGACCGACGACCACGGTTGCAGCACCCGGTCACGAGGCGCCGGGCGCCTCCGTCGCGACCGGGACCCCGCCGCCGGGAGCGTCGGTCACCACGACGGCGCCTGCGGGGAGCGGTCCGCACGGGTCGTCGGTCATCGGGACCGCGCCGGCGGCACGCGGGCACACCTCGACGGCGACGTCGCCCGTCCGCTCGGGTGGCGGCCACGCGGAGGCCCTGGGGTCTGTGCCCGCGTCCGCCCATTCCGGGGGCGGGTCCGGCACGACCTCGCTCATCGTCGGCGGGATCCTGGTCGCCGCCCTTGCACTGGCCTCCGTGCTGCGCTGGCGCCGGCGATCGCAGGTGCGATGAGCCGACCCGTGCCGAGGTGGACGGTCCGCACCGCCTCCGGTCGTCGCGGCCTGCACCCCGCCGCGTGGTGGCTGTGGGCGGCCTGCCTTGCCGGCGCTGCGTCCCGGACGACCAATCCGATCCTCCTGCTGCTCATCGCCTCGGTGGCGGCGTTCGTGGTCTCGGCCCGTCGCACCAGCGCGCCGTGGTCGCGTTCCATCGTGGTGTTCGTGAAGCTCGGGGTGGCGGTGATCGTCCTGCGGGTGGTCCTCGAGATCGTCTTCGGCAACCGCGTGCCCGGCCACGTCCTCTTCACGCTTCCCCAGGTCCCGCTGCCGTCCTGGGCGGAGGGGGTCAGCATCGGCGGTCCTGTCACCGCCGAGTCGGTCCTCCAGTCCGCGGTCGAGGGGTTGCGTCTGGCGGTGGTGCTGGTTTGCTTCGGCGCTGCCAACTCGCTGGCCAGCCCCTATCGGCTCCTACGGTGTCTCCCCGCCGTGCTCTACGAGGCGGGCGTGGCCATCACCGTCTCGCTCGCGTTCGCCCCCGAGCTGGTCGTCGCCATCGGCGAGGTGCGGGACGCCCGGCGCCTGCGCGGACGCCCGGTCCGCGGCGTGTCCGGACTCCGCGGCCTGGCCGTCCCCGTGCTCGAGAGCGCGCTCGACCGGTCGCTCCAGCTGGCGTCGTCGATGGACGCCCGCGGCTACGGCCGGCGGGTGGCGGTCGCACCCGGTACCCGGCGCCTCGCCAACGGCGGGACGGCCGGTGGCCTGCTGCTGATCGTCGCCGGGGTCTACGGCGTCCTCGACACCGGCTCACTGCCGGCCGGTGGGGTCCCCTTCCTCGCGGTGGGCGCCCTGCTCATCGCGGCGGGCATGGCGGCCGGTGGCCGGCGGGTCAATCGGACCCGCTACCGGCCCGACCCGTGGCGCACACCCGAATGGCTGGTGACCGGGTCGGGAGTGGTCGTCCTGGCCGGTCTGGTCGTGGCCTCGCTCCTCTCGGTGCCCGGCCTCCACCTGCAGCTCTACCCATTGGCCGTCCCGGGCCTCCCCCTGCTTCCGGTGGCCGGGATCCTGGTCGGACTGCTGCCAGCGGTCGTGGCTCCGGTCGAGCGCCCGTCCACCGCGACCGGAGCGCCGCAGGGGAGCGCGTCCGGGCGGGAGCCGGGCGCCAGGGGTGCCGCCGACGGGGCGGCCAGCCTCCCCGGGAGCGCCGCGTGATCCGGTGCACCGGTGTGACCTTCACCTACGACGGCGCCGACCGTCCGACCCTCTCCGGGGTCGATCTCGCCGTCGGGGAGGGTGAGCTGTGCGCGGTGGTCGGCCCCACCGGCTCGGGCAAGACCACCCTGCTGCGAGCGGTCAACGGCCTCGTCCCCCACTTCACCGGCGGACGGCTCTCGGGTGAGGTGCTGGTCTCGGGGCGCTCGACCCGTGACTTCCGACCTCGCGATCTCGCCGACGTGGTCGGGATGGTCGGGCAGAACCCGGCCGCCACCTTCGTGACCGACGTGGTCGAGGACGAGCTGGCCTACACCATGGAGAACCTCGGGATCGACCCGGCGGCCATGCGCCGCCGGGTCGAGGACACCCTCGACCTCCTCGGGCTGCACGAGCTGCGCGACCGGCCGTTGCGCACCCTCTCGGGCGGCCAGCAGCAGCGGGTGGCCATCGGTGCGGTGCTCACCGCCTCGCCGCGCGTCCTGGTGCTCGACGAACCGACCTCGGCACTCGATCCGGCCGCGGCCGAGGAGGTGCTGGCGTCGCTGACCCGGCTCGTCCACGACCTGGGCATGACGGTGCTGCTCGCCGAGCACCGTCTCGAGCGGATCCTCCCCTTCGCCGACTCGGTGGTCCTGGTCCCCGGCCGCGGGCTGCCGGTCGTCGTGGGGCCGGCGTCGGAGGTGATGGTCGATTCACCGGTCGCCCCGCCCCTGGTCGAGCTCGGCCGCCTGGCCGGCTGGCGGCCCCTGCCGCTCTCGGTGCGCGACGCCCGACGGGTGGCCGGACCGCTCCGGGACCGGCTGGAGCGCTCGACGCCTCGCACCGACCCCCCCGCGCCGGATCGGAACGACCGGCTGGCCGGACTCTCCAGGGTCTCGGTCCGCTACGACGAGGTGGTGGCGCTCGACGCAGTCGACCTCGACGTCGGCCGCGGCGAGGTGGTGGCGGTGATGGGACGGAACGGATCCGGCAAGTCGACCCTGCTCGCCCAGCTGGCCGGGGTGCGCGCGCCCACCGCCGGGTCGGTCACCATCGACGGGGCGGTCCCCTCGACGCTCGCGCCGCGTGCGCTGGTCGCGCTGGTCGGTCTGGTCCCCCAGGATGCCGGCGCGCTCCTCTACGGCGAGAGCGTGGCGGGCGAGTGCGCATCCGCCGACCACGACACCGGCCTCCCCGAAGGGACGACCGCCGCGGTGCTCGAGCGCGTCCTTCCCGGGCTGCCTGCCGACCGGCATCCGCGTGACCTGTCCGAGGGCCAGCGGCTCGCCCTCGCCCTCGCCATCGTGCTGGCCCCGGCCCCGCCCCTCGTGCTGCTCGACGAGCCCACCCGCGGGCTCGACTATCCGGGAAAGGCGCGGCTGGTCGAATTGCTCGCCCATCTGGCGGCCACCGGGCACGCGGTCGTGGTGGCCACCCACGACGTGGAGCTGGTGGCCCGGGTGGCCACGCGGGCGGTGGTGCTCGCCGACGGAGAGGTCGTGGCCGACGGCAGGGCCCGCGACGTCGTCTGCCACTCGCCGGTCTTCGCACCGCAGGTGGCCAAGGTGCTGGCCCCCGATCCGTGGCTCACCGTCGACGAGGTCCGGCGGGCGCTCGGGGGGAACGGGACCCATGGGTGAGCACGCCCGCGTCTCGGTGGTCCGGCTCCGGCCGCGCGCCTCGGTGCTCCTGGCGGTGACCTCCCTGGTCGGGGCTGCCGGGTTCGCCTGGCCGCTCGTCATTCAGGGCAGCCCCACCTCCGCCCAGGCCCACTCGGGCGACGCCCCCTGGTTGTTCGTCGCGGTCTTGCCGCTCCTGCTGGCCGTCGTGCTGAGCGAGCTCTCCGAGGGGTCGCTCGACGCGAAGGCCATCGCGCTGCTCGGGATCCTGGCCGCCTGCGGCGCGGCGCTCCGCATTCCGAGCCCGGGGGTCGCCGGATTCGAACCGGTCTTCTTTCTGCTGATGCCCGCCGGCCGGGTGCTCGGCAGGGGCTTCGGGTTCGTCCTCGGTGCCGTGACCATCGCCGTCTCGGCGCTCATCACCGGCGGGGTCGGTCCCTGGATGCCCTTCCAGATGTTCGGGGCGGCCTGGATGGGCTTCGGCGCGGGATGCCTCCCCCCGGCACGCGGGCGCGCCGAGCGATGGATGCTGGCCGCCTACGCAGCGGTCGCCGGGATCGCCTACGGGGCGCTGCTCAACCTCTGGTTCTGGCCGTTCGGGGCCGGCACCTCGACCAGCTTCTCGTTCGTGCCGGGCGCCGGCTTCGCGCACAACCTGCACAGCTTCCTGCTGTTCGACCTCACCACCTCGCTCGGATTCGACATCCCGAGAGCGCTCACCAACGCCGTGCTGGTGCTGGTGCTCGGTCGCCCGGTGCTCTCCGCCCTTCGCCGGGCGACCCGCCGGGCCGCGTTCGACGTGCCGGTCGTCCACGAAGGGCCGATGGATCTGGCCACCTGACGGCCCCGGGACGCTCAGCGGCGCCGACGGGGGACCGGGACCCGGAGCAGGTCCTCGGCGGCGACCACCTCCGGGAAGACGGCGGCGGCTTCGTCGAGCAGGAGCCGGACGTCGGGATAGCGCTGGGAGAAATGGGTCAGCACCAGGAGCCGGGCACCCGCGTCGCGGGCGATGCGGCCTGCGTCCCCTGCGGTCAGGTGCCGGTAGCGGCGGGCGAGGTCCTTGTCCGCGGCGGCAAACGTGGCCTCGCACACCAACAGGTCGGCACCGGCGGCCAGGGCCACCGCCGCGTCGCACATGCCGGTGTCCATGACCAGGGCCATCCGCTGTCCGGGCCGTTCCTCACTGACCTGCTCGAGCAGGAGCCGGTCCCCGTCGCGATCCAGGTATCCCTGGCGCTGGAGCCGGCCGACCTCCGGACCACGGACACCCGCCGCGTCGAGCAGCGCCGGCACCATCCGGTGCCCGTCGGGCTCGACGACCCGCCACCCGAAGGTCTCGGGCTGGTGATCGAGCCGTTGCGCCTCGATCACCGACAGCCCGCTCAGCGTTGCGGGCCCGTCCGTCGAGACGGGGACCGGCCGGACGGCCAGGTGGTCCTCGAAGGCGGAGGCATGGCGCAGCCGCTCGAAGAACTCGCCCCCGCTCTCGGGGTAGAGGACCTCTACCTGGTGGGTCACCCGGTCGAGCGAGAGACGCTGGAGCATGCCGGGGAGGCCCAGGCAGTGGTCACCGTGGAAGTGGGTGATGCAGATGTGGTGGATCGATGCGGCCGACGCCCCCGCCAGCAACAGCTGGCGCTGGGTACCCTCGCCCGGGTCGAAGAGGATCGACCGTCCGTCCCAGCGCAGGAGGTATCCGTTGTGGTTGCGGTGACGGGTGGGGGTCTGACTTGCCGAGCCGAGGATCACCAGCTCACGTGCGGGCATCGCCCAGTCCTAGCCCAGGACACCGACCGCCGCCGCCGGCGCGAGACTGCGGCCGTGGGAGGGCGATCATGACGGTCCGGGGCGGGTCGGGTATCGCCTGGATGAGCGCGCCGTGCGGATGACGGTCCAGGTCCGTCCGGGTTCGACACGGGCCGGGGTCGGGGGAGTCCACGACGGCGCGCTGGTCGTCCGGGTCTGCGAGCCCGCCGCCGGCGGGCGGGCCAACGACGCGGTGGTCCGGGCGCTGGCCACCGAGCTCGGCCTGGTCCGCCGGTCCGTGCGGATCGTGGCCGGGGGGCGGTCGCGGCGCAAGCTCCTCGAGATCGACGGTGACACCGCCGAGCTGGCTGCAGCGGTCGCCCGGCTGCGGGACCGGTAGCGACGGCCGCAACGGCATGTCCGGCCTGCCCACCGGCATCGCCGGGGGGGCGATGCCGGCGGACGCCGACCGGTGGGCGGGAGCGGTCAACTGTCCGGCGCCACGTGCGAACCGGGTGTGGGGTACCCGGCGGATCGACCGCACCGCAGGATGCCGAGGGCGGTGCAGCAATTGGCGCGGCTGGTGTCCGGGCCTTCCCGGCGCGCATCCACCGGCAAGACCCCGTATTCCGGCGCCGGATGTACCGACGTCCCACCTATACAAACGCTCCGGGCGGGGGTTGTGTTACACCCTCCGCACACTCGCGGTCCGCGGGATCACCCGCCGGTGTTGCACCGGCGGTCCACGCGCGGCCCGGGCGGCCGAGGGTCAGAGCCGCGCGTACCGGTCGGCTTCGACAGAGAAGCGGGCGGACGCCTCGCTGCTCACCGATGGCCTGGTCAGGCGCACCGCGGAGAGGACGTCGTCCGGCCCCACCTCGTCCGCGCCGCCGGCGAGCGCCCGGTCGAAGGCGATCTGCGCGCTGCGCTGCGCCACCAGGGCGAAGTCGGCCGGGGTGAACCCGGCGGTGCGCTTGGCCACCTCGAGGGGCTCGCCGCCCGGGAGGAACTCCGACGCCAGCTCGGTCCGCTCGGTCTCGTCCGGCGCACCGACCGGGATGATCAGATCGAACCGTCCGGGACGCAGGAGTGCCGGGTCGATCGCGGCGATGGAGTTGGTGGCCATCACCATCAGCCGCTCCGGCCGCGCCCGGAACGACGGGACGGCCTTGAGCAGCTCGTTGACCAACGGCTGGCTGTCGGGCCGCTCGGCCCGGTCCGATGCGATTTCATCTGCTTCATCGATGAAGCACACCAGACGGTCGACCCGGCTGAGCTCGCCGAGTGCCTCCCGGAGCGCCCGGGCCCCTTCCGCGCCGCGGCCGAGAAGGGAGGGGTGCAGTTCGACGAACGCCCAGGAGAGACGCGAGGCCACGGCGCGGGCGAAGGAGGTCTTGCCGGTCCCCGGTGGTCCGAAGAGCAGCACCACGGTGGGGGGGCGGAGACCGAGCCGGTCGGCGAGCTCGGTGTGGCCGAGCGGCGCCACCACCCGGCGTTCGAGGATCTCCTTCACCGCGGAGAACCCCTTCATGGACTGCCAGAGCCCGCTCGCCGGCACCTGGCCACCGAACCGCTCGATGATGGCCAGCTCCTCGGGGACCATCGACGCGTCGCGCGCATAGAGGTGGAGCCCGTCCTGTCGGGTGAACCCCTGGTTGGCGAAGGCGTCCTCGCCGACCTGACCGGGACGCACCAAGGCGAGCAACCGACCCGCCCCGCGGTGGATGATCTCCTGGTCGAGCTGGCGCAGGAGCGCCGACCCGATTCCCCTGTGGCGCCACTCGGGGTGGAGGGCGAGCGCGAGGAGGTGGGCATCGGGGCCACCGATCCGGGCCACGACGGCTCCGACCAGATCGCCCGCCGACGAGAGCGCGACCACCGCCGGCTGGTGCTCGTGGAGTGCTTCCACCACGTCGCTCCGGCTGTACGGCGCGCCGGTCGCGGTGCCCGAGACGTCGATGAGGCGCACCACGTCCTCGAACGGGACCGCCGCGTCGCGGTCGTCCAGGGCGAGGGCACGCCAGGCGGAGCTCATCCGCTCGACCTCCAGTCCGATCGTCCGATCGGGTTCCATGCTAGGGGACCGGCCGGCGTTGACCCGGGCTGCCCCCACGCACCACACTCTGGGCGTGGCCCGGGGGCGGCCCGGTCAGGAGGCCAGGACATGGGACGGTGGACGAGGAGCGAGCTGGAGGACGCGTTCGCCGAGTACCAGCGGGTCGCCGCCACCGCAGGGGCGAGCGGTGACTGGCGACCGTGGGCCGACCTGTTCACCGAGGACGCCCGGTACGTCGAGCACCTCTACGGGCGGATGGAGGGGCGCGAGGCCATCCATCAGTGGATCTCGGCGACCATGGGCGAGTACCCGGGCAGCGAGATGCCCGAGTTCCCCATCGAGTGGTACGTCATCGACGAGGAGCGCGGCTGGGTGGTGTGCCAGGTCTGGAACCGGATGCGCGACCCCGGTGACCGCACCGTGCACCAGGAGTACAACTTCACCCTCCTCAAGTACGCCGGGGACGGCCGGTGGTCCTACGAGGAGGACATCTACAACCCGATGCGCTTCGGCGCGATGCTCGAGGGATGGGAGGCCGCCAGGGAGGCGGCCGCGGGCTGAACGACCGGAACACCGCGCCGCGGAGGAGTACGGTCTGGAGCGTGGAACGACGTCGGATCGGTCGCACCGGTCACCACTCCTCGGTGGCCGTCCTCGGCGGCGCCGCCTTCTGGGACGGCGACCCGGAATCCGCCGGCAGTGCGTTCTCCGCCGCGCTCGCCGCGGGGGTCAACCACATCGACGTGGCGCCGCAATACGGTCGCGCCCAGGAGTTGCTCGGACCATTCATCCCACCGGTGCGCAGCCAGCTCTTCGTCGCGTGCAAGACACTGCTGCACCGTCGGGACGAGGTGCGGGCGCAGTTGGAGGAGTCCCTCCGCCTCCTGCGCTGTGACCGATTCGACCTCTACCAGCTGCACGCGGTCACCGATCTCGACGAGCTGAACGCGCGCGCCGGGGCGGTCGAGGCCATCCTGGCCGCGCGCGACGAAGGGCTCTGCCGGTGGATCGGGATCACCGGTCACAATCTCGGCGCCCCGGCTGCCCATCTCGAGGCGTTGCGCCGCTACGACCTGGACACGGTGATGTTCCCGGTCAACCCGCGGCTCTGGGCGGACCGGGACTACCGCGGCGATGCCGAGGCCCTGCTCGAGCACACCGCGGCCCACGATGTCGGGGTGATGGCCATCAAAGCGGTCGCCGCCCGCCCGTGGGACGGCCGGACCCGGACCGCCACGACCTGGTACGAGCCGTACACCGCCGACGCTGACCTCGCCCGGGGCATCGGGTTCGCGCTGTCGACCCCGGGCGTGCAGGCCTTCTGCACACCGGGCGACGCCGGCCTGCTCGCTCCGGCACTGGCCGCGGCAGGTGCGGTCCGCCCGCTCACCTCGGAGCAGCGGGACCGCGCGGTTGCCGAGTGCGCGGACGAGCCGGGGATCTTCCCCATGCCCACGATCTGATCCCGCCGTCGCGAGGAGTGGGGTGACCGCCGTCAGCCGTCGTCGGCGCACCGGTAGACGAGCACCGGACAGTGTGCATGGGTCACGCAGTGCTCGCTCACCGACCCGAGGAGCATGCCGGCGAACGCGCCGTGTCCGCGGCTCCCGACCACCAGCAGGACCGCGTGGCGTGAGGCGTCGACGAGGACCTCTGCCGGATGCCCTTCGACGAGGCGGTTGGTGACGTCCACCGTCGGGAACTCCGCCCGGAGAGCGGTCGCCACCGGGTCGGCGACAGCCCGGGCGTCGGCCGCCGGGTCGTAACCGTCGGGCAGCGGGATGGTGCTCCCCCAGGTGGTCGGGTACTGCCAGGCGGACACCAGCACCACCTGGTCACCGGTGCGGGCGGCCTGCCGCGGCGGCCCACCTCGCTGCGCTGATCGAGGAATCGGACCCGTCGACACCGACCATGATGGTGTCGGCGCCCCCCGTGCCTGCCGGTGCGTCGGTCATGTCGGTGCTCCTCTGGGTCTCCAGGGCCGAGGTGCCGGCCGGGGGCAACGTCCGAGAGTAGCGGTCCGGAAGGCCCGAACCCGGTCCGTCCGGGTCAGCCGCCGAGCGCGGCCGCCCGGCGCTCGGCCACCGACGCCAGCTGCTCGTGCCCCGGCCCACCCGATGTCGGTTCCTCGGTTTCCCGGCCGCCTCCGACCAGACGTCCCAGGGTCGCCGACACCGAGGCACGGACGGCTCCGAGGTCGTAGCCCCCCTCGAGGAACAGCACCAACCGCCCCGGTGCGGGCGCATAGCCGGCGACGATCTCGGCGAGGTCGCCGAAGTCCCCCGAGGAGAGCGCCAACCCCGCAAGGGGGTCGTCCCGATGGGCGTCGAAGCCCGCCGACACCAGCACCCAGGTCGGGGCGAACTCCGCCACCGCCGGAGCGACGATCTCGTCGAAGGCCCGCCGCACCACGTCACCGGTCGCGCCGGGCGGCAGGGGGACGTTGAGCGTGGTCCCCCTCGCGCCGGGTCCCCCGACCTCCTGCGACCTGCCGGTGCCCGGGTAGGCGGGCCATTGATGCGTCGAGACGTAGAGGATCGAGGGGTCGTCCCAGAAGACCTCCTGGGTGCCGTTGCCGTGGTGGACGTCCCAGTCGACGATGAGCACCCGTTCGCCGTCGTCGGCGAGGGCAGCGGCCGCGATCGCCACGTTGTTGATGAGGCAGAAGCCCATCGCCCGGTCGGCTCCGGCATGGTGGCCCGGTGGTCGGGCGGCCACGAAGGCCGGCGCGCCATGTGCGCCCGCCGCCTCGACGGCGATCAGCCCGGCGCCCGCGGCGAGGCGTGCCGCCTCCCACGAGGCGGGTCCGGCGTAGGTGTCGGGATCGAGCGCGCCGCCACCCACGGCGCAGAAGCGTTGCAGGCGGTCGAGGTGTCCGGCGGTGTGGACCCTCTGCAGGCGGTCGAGGGGGGCAGGGCCGGCGTGCACGACGAGCAGATCCGATCCGAGGTGCAGGTCGGCGACCCCGGCCGTCGCCGCATCGATACGGGACGGGCGTTCGGGGTGGCCCTCCTCGGCGTGGTCGGCGGCGGCGAGAGGCTCGACGAGGATCAGCATGGTCGTCCTGACCGGATCACGGCGTTGCGCGCTGGATCGAGAACCAGTCCCTGGCCTCGAGGTACGGGGAGAAGGCGGCGACGATGGCATCGATGTCGGCACGGCCCTTCGGCCGCTGGAGCTCGTAGAGGTGCGGGAACTCGAGCCACCCGGTCACCAGGTCCCAGAGGCGGAGGACGGCGTCACCGGTCGGAGGATCCACGAGGACGGGCCCGAACAGCGCCTGGCCGTCCTCGAAGACCAGGGTGGGCACGCCGAAGCCGCCCTTCCCCACCACCAGGTCGTGCTCCGCCCGGACTTCCTCGCCGGTGGTGGGATCGTCGATGGCTGCGCGCACGACGCCGGGGTCGATCCCCATCTCGCCGAGGATCTCCTCGGCCACCTCCGGTCGGTGCGGCTTGCGCCCGTCGACGTGGAGCGCCTTACCGGCCTGCGCGTACCAGCGGTCGAGCAGCGCCATGTCCTCGCGGCGGAGCCAGGCGCCGATGCGCATCATCGACCAGCCGTACGACCACTCGCGTTCCCAGGGGTGCTTCTTTCCCTCCGCGCGGTTGATCTCTTCCAGGCTGAAGAACCGCCAGCGAACATCGAGGCCGGTCGCGTCGCGTACGTCCCTGATCCAGAGCGATGTCTGGTAGGCGTAGGGGCACATGACGTCGAAGTGGAAGTCGACCGCCGCGGGACGCCCAGGGCTGACCGCGCTCATCGCACCACTCCTCCTCCGGGCCGGGTCCACCCGGCCCCGGCGCTCACCGTACACGCAGGGTCGCACGCACCGTGCCCGACGGTCGGGGGTTCAGAAGTGGCCGAGCACCGGGTGGGGCACGTAGGGCTCCTCGAGCCTGGCCACCTCGGACTCGTCGAGCACGAGCGACTCTGCAGCGAGGGCATCTTTCAGGTGGGCGGTCTTGGTGGCACCCACGATCGGCGCGGTGACCCCGGGTCGCTGCAGGAGCCATGCCAGGGCGACCTGCGCGGCCGGGACTCCCCGTCCGGCGGCCACCTCTCCGACCCGCTCGACCACGTCGAAGTCGGTGGGCTGGCTGTAGAGGTAGTCGGTGAACCCGTCGGTGTCGGACCGGACCGTGCGCTTCTCGCCCGACCGGCTGCGGTTGCCGGCGAGGACCCCACGGGCCAGCGGGCTCCACGGGATCACCGCCACCCCCTGGTCGAGGCACTGGGGGATCATCTCGCGTTCCTCCTCCCGGTAGAGGAGGTTGTAGTGGTTCTGCATGGAGACGAAGCGGGTCCAGCCGTTGCGCTCGGCGACGTGCTGTGCCTTGGCGAACTGCCAGGCGAACATGCTGCTCGCTCCGATGTAGCGGGCCTTGCCCACCCGGACGGTGTCGTGCAGCGCCTCCATGGTCTCCTCGATCGGAGTGCGGCCGTCCCACCGGTGGATCTGGTAGAGATCCACGTACTCCATGTCGAGCCGCTGCAACGATGCGTCGATGGCCGACAGGATGTGCTTGCGGGAGAGGCCCCCACCGTTTTCGCCCGGGGTCATCGGCATGTACACCTTGGTGGCGACGACCACCTCGTCCCGGCTGAAGTACTTCGGCAAGAGGCGGCCGGTGGCCACCTCGGAGGCTCCCCCGGAGTAGGTGTCGGCGGTGTCGAAGAAGGTGACGCCTCCCTCGACCGCGGCCCGGACGATCGGATCGGCCCCGTCCTCGTCGAGCACCCAGGGCCGGTCGCTGTCGTTGCCGAAGCTCATCATTCCGAGGCAGATCCGGGAGACCCGGAGTCCGGTGCGACCGAGGTTGACGTACTCCATTGGGACCTCCCGGGCGACGGGTACCGCGACCCGCACCCGGGCCGCTCCTGTCCGTCGACGGTCACCATAGGGGATCCACCGGGCCCCGGACCAGGGACTCCGCGCAGGCCGCGGTTCTCAGCCGGTTCACAGCCGGCGTTTGCGGTGGTCCCAGGTTGGCTTGCTCTGCTGTCGGTGGCGACCTGGGCCGCGACCCGAGCCGGACAGGTGCAGACGACCAGGTGGCGCGAGCCACGGGAAGGCAGGCGAGGCACAGGTGCGACACCGAGATGGAGCGGTCCGTCCGAGGCGGTGGATCGTCGTCGGCGGCGCGGCGGTCCTGCTGGCCGGTGCGGGCGTGGGGACCTGGCTGGCCACCCGCAGCTCGGGTGCCGCGACGACGGGCATCACGACGAGCACGACGGTGCAGACGGTCACCACCGGGACCATCACCCAGACGGTGGCCGCGACCGGGACCGTCGAACCCGCCAGCCAGGCCAACCTCGACTTCGCGGTGTCGGGCACGGTGACTGCGGTCGACGTGACCGCCGGGCAGGCCGTCACCGCCGGCCAGGCACTGGCGGCGGTGGACCCGACCGCGCTCGACGCGTCCCTTGCGCAGGCCCAGGCGACCCTCGCCAACGACCAGGCACAACTCTCCTCTGACCAGACGGCGGGGGTCTCCGCCGCACAGATCACGCTGGACAACGCCAACATCGCGTCGGCACAGACCCAGGTGACCAGCGCCCAGGCCTCGGTCAACGACGCCACCCTGGTGTCCACCAGCACCGGCACCGTGGCGTCGGTCGACCTGTCGGTCGGCCAGCAGGTGTCGGCCTCGGCGTCGTCTTCTTCCTCGACGGGATCGTCCGGATCTGGGTCTGCCGGTTCGGGCGGCTCCGGGTCCTCCGGCTCGGGCTCGGGTGGATCCGGGTCCTCCGGCTCGGGTTCTACGGGATCGTCCGGCTCGGGTTCCTCGGGGACCGGGTCGTCCGGATCGACCGCCCAGGTGGTCGTGGTCTCGACCGGCTCGTACGTCGTCGACGCGTCGGTCGCCAGCACCTCGGTCTCCCAGCTCCAGGTCGGGGATCAGGCAGTCGTCACCGTGTCCGGATCGACCGCGCCCGTCTACGGGACGGTCGGCTCCGTCGGCCTGCTGGCCACCACGACCTCGGGGGTCTCCTCCTTCCCGGTGGTGATCGACGTGACCGGGAGCCCGTCGGGTCTCTACGGGGGTTCGAGCGCGACGGTCTCCATCACCGTCAAGCAGCTCCAGGACGTGGTGGAGGTCCCGACCAGCGCGATCACCTACAGCGGAGGTGCCACCACGGTGACCCTCGACTCCGGCGGACAGAAGGTGCCCCAGCCGGTGACCATCGGGGCCGCCTCGGGCGGCGAGACCCAGATCGTGAGCGGGTTGAGCGTGGGCCAGAAGATCTACGTGACGTCGGTCTCCTTCCGCAGTCCGCTCGGGACCGGCCGGACAGGATCCGGCGGAGGAGGGTTCGGCGGCGGCTTCGGTGGCGGCGGCGGCTTCGGTGGCGGCGGCGGCGGTGGGTTCGGTGGCGGCGGGTTCACCCCGGGCGGCGGGGTCACCACGGGCGGAGCGGGCGGATGACCCGGTCCGGAGACGTCCCGTCCCGAGACGCCCGGTCCGCCGACCCGGGCTCACCGGACGACACGGCGGAGATCCGCATGCACCACACCGACCAGCACCCGCGGCTCACGCTGCCGGTCATCGAGGTGACCGACGTGTGGAAGACCTACCGCAGCGGCACGCTCGAGGTCGACGCGCTGCGGGGCGTCTCCTTCGAGATCGAGACCGGCGAGTACGTCGCGGTGATGGGCCCCTCCGGGTCGGGCAAGTCGACGCTCATGCACATCCTCGGCTGCCTCGACATCCCGACGTCCGGTACCTTCCGCCTGGCCGGTGACGACGTGAGCTCGATGTCCGAGGAGGACCTGGCCCAGGTCCGGAACCGCCGGATCGGGTTCGTCTTCCAACAGTTCAACCTGCTCTCCACGCTCTCGGCCCTGCGCAACGTCGAGCTGCCGCTCATCTACGCGGGCGTCGGGCGTCCCGAGCGACGGCGCCGTGCCGCAGAGGCGCTGGCGCGGGTCGGGTTGGCCGACCGGGTCGACCACCGACCCGGCGAGCTCTCCGGTGGACAGCAGCAGCGGGTGGCGATGGCCCGAGCTCTGGTCACCGACCCCGACCTCATCCTGGCCGACGAGCCGACCGGGAACCTCGACTCGGTCTCGGCCCGAGAGGTGCTCTCCCTCCTCACCGAGCTCAATCGGAGTGGGCGGACGATCGTGCTCATCACCCACGATGCCGAGGTGACCGAGACGGCGGGCCGCACCATCCGGATCCGGGACGGCCAGATCCTCGACCGGACCCCCGCCGGAAGCGGGGTGGTGGGCGGATGAACGTCCTCGAGACCATCCGGACCGGGCTGGAGGCCATCGTCTCGCACCGCCTGCGTTCCACCCTGACCGTGCTCGGGATCATGATCGGCATCACCGCGGTGATCCTGACCGTGGGTCTCGGTGAGGGTGCCCAGCAACAGGTCGGGTCGGAGATCTCCGCACTGGGCTCGAACCTGCTCACTGTGACCCCGGGCAGCAGCACCTCGAGCTCGGGCATCCGGGGCGGCTTCGGTTCGGCGTCCACGCTCACCGTGGGTGACGCGGCCGCGCTCGACTCCAAGGTCGTCGCCCCGGACATCGAGGCGGTCGCCCCGGCAACCTCCTCGAACGAGACCTTGGTCGCCGGATCGAGCAACTGGACCACCACCGTCGTCGGCACCGACCCCGCATGGCTGACGGTCCGAGGGCGGACCCTCGCCGAGGGGCGGTTCGTCGCCGCCCGCGACCTGACCACCCGGGCGTCGGTGGTGGTACTCGGGGCCACCACCGCAGAGGAGCTGTTCGGTTTCCGCGACCCGGTCGGTCAGACCGTGAACATCGCCGGCCAGCCGATGTCGGTGATCGGTGTGCTCAACACGGTCGGTTCCTCGTCGAGCTCGTCGACGGCCGCCAATCCCGACGACCAGGCGATCCTCCCGCTCACCACCGCCTCGGCTCTCCTGTTCGGTCCGGCCAGCCGGAACTCGGTGAGCCAGATCCTCATCGAGGCGACCTCGAGCAGCACCTTGTCGGCCGCCTATCAGGAGGCGAACGCCGAGCTGCTCAGCCTTCACCGGATCACCTCGCCCGCCAGCACCGACTTCACCATCACCAGCGAGCAGGAGGTCCTCTCGACCGCGACCTCGGTGGACCGGACCCTCACCGTGCTGCTGGGGGGCGTCGCTGCGATCTCACTGCTGGTCGGCGGGATCGGTGTGATGAACATCATGCTGGTGTCGGTCACCGAGCGCATCCGCGAGATCGGACTTCGGAAGGCGCTCGGTGCCGCTCCCCGCGTCATCCGCCGGCAGTTCCTGGTCGAGGCCTCGGTGCTCGGATCGGTGGGAGGCGTGCTCGGCGCGGTGCTCGGTCTCATCGGGGCCGAGGTGCTGCCGCACTTCATCTCCGATCCGATCGCCATCTCCCCGGCGGCCGCGGTCGGAGCCATCGCGGTGGCCATCGCCATCGGGATCGCGTTCGGGGTCTACCCGGCCGGCCGCGCCGCCCGTCTCGCCCCGATCGACGCTCTTCGCAGCGAGTGAACGATCTGTTCTCCTCCATTCCCACAGACATCCACGAAGCCCACAGACATCCACGAAACCCTCAGACACACGAAGGAAGCAAGATGACCAACCTGACCCCCACGATCGGCCATCGAGGCCCCACCGACCCGAGCCGTTCCGGCCGAGCCGGCCGTCACCACCGCACCGCGGCCCTCGCCGCACTCGGGATGGCCGCCCTCGCCCTCGCGGCCTGTGGCGGAGCGTCGTCGGCGTCCACCACCACGGCTCCCAAGTCCGTCCCGTCGACCGGAGGCACGACACCGCCGCGTGCCTTCCCCGGGGCATCGGGCACCATCGCCGCGATCAACGGCTCCTCGCTCGAGGTGCAGGACCCGGCCACCGGCCAGACCACGGTCACCTACACGGCGAGCACGACCTTCCGCCAGACCACGACGACCTCGTCGTCCGCGGTGACCGTCGGTTCGTGCGTTTCCGCCTTCGGTAAGCCCACCAGGGCATCCTCGTCCTCCACGCCGTTCGGGGAGCCGATCACGGCCACGACCGTCTCGGTCAGCCAGCCCGTCTCGGGTGCCTGCACCGGCGGTTTCGCGGGACGGACCGGTGGGGGGACCGCCGGTGGCGGCGGGTTCGCCACCGGTCGTACCGGCTCCGGCACGAACGGCACCCCGGGAGGTCCGAACGTCCGGCCACCGTCCGGTGGCCGTCGGTTCGGCAACGGCCAGTTCGGTGCCGCGTCGGGCATGGTGACCGCGGTCAACGGCACCGCGGTCAGCGTCGACGAGGTCAACCCCCGGACCAAGCAGTCCTCGTCGGTGGTGGTGACGCTCACCGCGACCACGACCTTCACCACGACCGGGGCGGCCTCCCCGGCCGACCTCGCGGTCGGCAAATGCGCCCGGGCGGCCGGCACCGCAGACACGACCGGGGCGATCACCGCACAGAACATCACCCTCTCGACCCCCACCAACGGCAGCTGCACCACGGCAGGGTTCGGCTTCCGCAGCGCCGGCGCGACCACCGGTGCGTGAGCAGCAACAGCCGCTCACCGGCTCTCCGGCCGAGCCCGCCGCCGGGGATCCCGTGCCGGCCGCGGGGTCCGTCGTCGCGGCGGACCAGGCTGCGCCGAGGGTCCAGCGGCCGCCGCGCCTCTCGCCGTTCCGGCTGGTCGTCGCCGCCGTCCTGGTCGCAGCTGCGATCTCCGCATGGGCGCTCACCCGCCCGTCCACGCCCGCCTACCGGACCGCGCCGGTCGGGAGGGGCACGGCTGTTGCGACCTTGACGTCGGTCGGCACGGTCACGCCTGTCAACCAGTCGGGCCTCTCCTTTCCGGTCGCCGGAACGGTGGGGGACGTCAACGTGACCGTCGGGCAACAGGTGACGCCGGGTGAAGTCGTGGCGTCGCTCGAGACCACGCCACTCGAGAACGCCGTGGTGACCGCAGACGCGACGCTCGCCGCGGACCAGGCCACGCTGTCGAGCGACGAGGCCAGCCAGGCTGCAGCATCTGCAGCATCTGCAGCGCCGGCGGGCAGCTCCCCGTCCACGGGGACGACCTCCTCTGCGGCACCGTCGACCGGACCCGGGACGTCGACCCCGACCACCGCACCGCCCACGTCCGGATCGTCCACCGCGTCGAGCCAGCAGATCGCCCGGCTGCAGGCCACCCTGCTGGCAGACCAGAAGCGGTTGGACGCCGACTCCGCAACAGCCGGTTCGACACTTGCCCAGGCGACCGCCGCCTGTTCGACGCCGCCTTCGCCAGCTGCACCGACGACGTCCGGCGGACCGGGATCGTCGGGGTCATCGGGTGCCCCGACCGGGACCGGCTCCGGGCATCCGGCCCCTTCCTGCTCGACCGCCCTCGCCCAGGCGTCCGCGGCCCAGTCCGCCGTCGCCACCGACATCACCACCGTCCAGAAGGACGAGGCGGCGCTCAACACCGCGCTCGGAGGCACGGAATCGGGGAGCGGGAGCCCGACGACCGGATCGCCCGGCCGCGGATCCGGGGCCACCGGCACCGGACAGTCGAGCACCACGACGACCACCCACCCGGACGCCACGACCACGACGACCACCCACCCGGCCACCACGACCACTCCGCCCGGCGGCGGGACTTCCATCAGTTCCAAGAGCGGAACCTCCAACGGTGACGGGTCGAGCGGGGGCTCGAGTGGCGGGAGCTCGCCGTCCGCAGGGTCCGGAACGTCGGGCCGGCCGGTGACCCCAGAGAAGCTGGCGCTGGACCAGGCGGACATCGACGTGGCACAGGTCGGACTCGCCGACGCCCAGCGCGCGCTCGCCGACGCCAACCTGGTCAGCACCATCGCCGGGACGGTCGCTTCGGTCACCGTGACCGGTGGGGAGTCGGTCCTGGCAGGCTCGTCCTCGGGGACGCCACAGATCGTGGTCATCGGTGCCGGAGCCTCGTACCAGGTGTCGACCACGGTCCCGGTCACCTCGATCAGCCGGGTCGTCGTCGGGCAGAGCGCACAAGTGACCCCCGACTCGGGTGGCGCGGTCCTCGACGGGAAGGTGACCGCCGTCGGCGTGCTCGGTACCTCCACCTCGACATCGACCACCTATCCGGTGACCGTCTCGCTCGAGTCCTCCGATCTCGGCCCCTTCTCGGGAGCCGAGGCGACGGTCTCGATCGTCACCCAACGGGCCGTCGACGTGACCACCGTGCCGACGTCGGCGGTGCGCACGGTCGGGAGCACCCACCTGGTCAGCGTCGTCGACGGCTCGAAGGTCACCCAGGTCCCGGTCAAGGTCGGCACCGTCGGGGCGCAACTCACCCAGATCCTGTCCGGGGTCACCGTCGGCCAGCGGGTCTCGCTGGCTGCGATGGACCAGCCGGTGCCGACGTCGTCGACCACCAGCCGTGGCGGACCGGCCGGGTTCGGAGGTGCGGTCAGCTTCGGGGGCGGGGGCTCCCTCAACGGCGCATCGTTCAAGCAGGGCGCGGGCGGCTGACCACCGGCAGCAGGAGCGACGGCGGGACATTCCGGGTTGGCCGTTCCCCGTGTCGTCGCGGCCCGGAACCGCCCCGGATCAACCACGGAGCCCGGTGGCGTGGGAGCATCCATGCCATGCCGATCCTCGTCGTCCGCCATGCCCGGGCCGGGCGCCGGAGCGCCTACCGGGGCGAGGACCGGGACCGACCGCTCACGCCGCGGGGGCGGGTCCAGGCCGAGGCGCTGGTCGGACTGCTCGGGGGGTACCGGCCGCGTCGCATCCTCTCGAGCCCGTACGTGCGATGCTACGAGACCGTCCGACCCCTGTCGGAGGCGCTCGGACTGCCGGTCGAGTCGGTCGACGAGCTCGGGGAAGGTCACGGCCCCGCCGCGTCGGCCCTCCTCGAGCGCATGGCCGGCGAGTCTGCCGTGTTGTGCACCCATCGGGACATCGCCACCGCCCTGCTCGACGTGCTCGCCGACGGCATGACGGCCAAGCAACGCCATGCTCTGCGTCTCCAGAAGGGCGAGGTGTGGGTGATCCAGTCGACCGGCGCCCGCCTGACCATCGTCGACCACCTCCGGCCGGCGCTCCCCTCGTGATCCTGCTCGACCACCGGCGCCCGACCGCCCGCCGGTTCCCGCCGTTGGCCGGCACGGTCCGCCGGGATCCGGCCACCCGGCCACTACGCTGAACGTCCCATGTCCGCCCGTCGCCGGTTCGATCCGGGCTCCTTCGGTGCCTTCCGGGTCGTCGGGCGGTCGTTCGATCCCGGTTCGCGGACCGTCAGCCTGCGGTACGCGCTTGACGACTCCCACCACTTCGTCGAGACCGTCACCTTCGAGACCCCGACCACCGGGCGCGCGCCGGAGGGTCCGGGTTTCGAACGCGCACTGCTCCACCTCCACGTCGCCGCCGGTACCAGCTACTACAAGACCGCCGCCCCGCCCGATGTCGTCGTGGAGGAAGAGGTTCTCTCCCCCGCGGCGCTGACCGTCCACCACCACCTCTACGACGACGGCCTGCGCGAGTTCGCGGTGACCAACGGGTTGCCGGTTCCCCGCCCGGTGACGATCCACCCGGGATCCTCCCCGAGGGAAGGCACGCGACTCCGGTCCGACCCTCCCGGGCAGGGTCTGCTGGTCCCGATCGGAGGCGGCAAGGACTCGATGGTCCTCATCGAGGCCGTGCGCCATCTCCGACCCCGGCTCTTCGCGGTCAATCCGCACCCGATCGTGGTGGAGCTCGCCGACCGGTCAGGACTGGAGCTGTTGGTGGTGCGCCGGCGGCTCGATCCCGGTCTCGACGCGCTCAACGGATCGGGGGCGCTCAACGGGCACGTGCCGATCACCGCCATCATCTCGCTCATCGCGGTGGTGGGCAGCTTCCTCTACGGGTACGACACGATCGCCATGGCGGTCGAGCGGTCCGCCAGCGAACCGACTGCGTCCGTCCGAGGTGTGCCGGTCAACCACCAGTACTCGAAGAGCCTCGGGTTCGAGCAGCTCCTGTCCGACCTGGTGACCGCGGACGTCTCGGCGGCCCTGATCTACGGCTCCGCCCTCCGGCCCTATTCGGAGCTCGCCATCGCCCGCACCTTTGCCGGCCTCACCGGCTACCACGACGTGTTCTGCAGCTGCAACACGGTCTTCCGGCAGGCCGCTCCCGGCGGCGCGACGATGGTGCGGGAACTGTCCGAAGTGCCGGTTTGTCGGCCTCGTGCTGGCGCCGTTCCTCGGACGAGCACGGCTCACCGCGATCATCGGCACCGACATGTTCGCCGATCCCGCCCAGGTGCCCGGCTTCGCCGCGCTCCTGAGCGACGAGGACAAGCCGTTCGAGTGCGTGGGGGAGCGCCGTGAATCCGCCGCGGCCCTCCGCATCCTGGCCCGCCTCCCCGAGTGGCGCGGCTCGCCGGTGATCGACGCGCTCGGGTCGGCGCGCCGAGGGAATGGTCACCGACCGAGAGGTCACAGATCTGCTCACCGCGCAACGGGAGCTGGACTTCCCCGACCCGGTGGTGGCCGCAGCCGTCGACGCGCTGCTTTCGGGGGCCGGGTGACGCTCGACGAGGTGCTTTCCGGCCGGGTCGCCATCTGGGGCCTCGGGCAGGAGGGCCTCTCGCTGGCCGGCCTCGCTCTCGAACGGGGATCGGAGCCGCTGCTGGTCGACGATCGGCCGGAAGACGCCGCGCCGAGGGCGGCGGCCGTGCTCGGCGGGAACCGCCCCGTGCGCGCACCCGCTGCGCTCGACTGGGCAGGGGTCGACGTCCTGGTCCGCTCGCCGGGGGTGAGCCGCTACCGTCCCGAGCTGGCCGTCGCCGAGGCCGCCGGCACGCGGGTGACCACGGCCATGGCCATGTGGCTCGAGGACTTCGGCGACGCCAGGATCGTCGCGGTCACCGGCACCAAGGGGAAGAGCACCACGGCCACCCTGGCTGCGGCCGTCCTGGCCGAGGACGGATGGAAGGCGGAGCTGATCGGCAACATCGGTGTCCCGGTGGTCGAGACCTACCGACACCCTCGGGCCGACCTCTACGTGGTCGAGGTCTCGTCGTACCAGTCGGTGGACGTGACCCGGTCGCCCGGCGTGGTCGTCCTGACCGGCCTGGCGCCCGACCACCTCGACTGGCACGGCGGGATCGAGGCCTACTACCGCGACAAGCTCCGGCTGTTCGAGGCCGGCCCGCCGGGCACGCTCGCGGTGAGCGCGGCCAGTCCGGAAGCGGTTCGCCGCACCGCGTCCCACCCCTCCCGCACCCTGTACGGTCCGGAGGGTCGGGTCCGGGTCTCGTCCGCCGGGATGATCGAGATCGACGGCGTCACCGTCGCCGACGGCCGGCTGTTCCGGGTCCCCGGCCGGCACAACCTCTGGAACCTCTGCGGAGCGCTGAGCGGCGTGCTGCTCGCGACCGGTCGGTCGCCGTCGTCATCCGCCATCGGCGCCGCGCTCGACGGGTTCGAGGGCCTCCCCTCCCGATGCCGGACCATCGGAGAGCGGTCGGGCCGGACCTACGTGGACGACGCCCTCGCCTCCAACCCCTCCGCATCGGCGGCCTCGGTCGAGACCTTCGGCGGGCGCCCGCTGACGGTCATCGTCGGCGGGGCCGACCGTGGGGTGGACCCCGAACCGCTGTTGGCCGCGCTCGGCAGCCATCGACCGGCGGTATCGGTGGTGGTGGTCCCCCCGGACCCCGAACGGCTGGCCGGACTGGTCTCGAACCGTCTCGGGCCGGGCGGGGTGGTCCGGGTCGCGGGCGATCTGTCGGAAGCGGTTGCCCTGGCGGGTCGGGAGACACCGGCGGGGGGAGTGGTGCTCTTCTCGCCGGGAGCCCCGACCCCGGAGGGCGGGGGAGGCTACCGCGCCCGAAGCCAGGAGTTCGCCGATGCGGCGGGCCTGGTGCACGGCCCGGCGGCTCCTGCCTGACGACCGCCGACGCGGGGCGATGCCGCTCCGATCAGGCCAAGGACCGGCGCGCGCTGTGCTTCACGAACGTGAGGATCTCGATGTGCTTCGCGGTGTCCATCTCCATGAGCCGGACCAGGAGCGGCCAGAGCGACACTCCCTCCAACTCCTTGAGGTGTGCGGCGAGGCGTCGGAGCTCCCGAGCGTCGGCGTACTCCCTGTCGAGGAGCGTCTCGGTCAGCTCGATCACTTCCGCCCTGTCCGGTCCCCAGTGGTCGAGTCGGGGTACCTCCGGCTGATCCGGCCGGAGCTCGGCGTCGGAGCGCAACGCCGAGGCCAGCTCACCGAACATCCGGTGGTGCCGCATCTCGTCCTCGACGATGAGCGCGGTGAGGTACTCGAACGCGGCGGACCCGGAACGCTCGCCCGCCTGCCGGTACTCGACGAGGAGGTCCCGTTCGCTCTCCTCGTGAGCAGTGAGGTGCTCGTAGAGCTCTTCTTCCCACGGACTCGCGCCGATCAGCCTGGTCACCATGCATCGCCTCCGTTTCCGACCCGTAGCCGATCGTCGCGCCGCTGCGGTCGTTGAGTACAGGGCCATTGGTCACACGTGCCGTGGTCACAGATGGCGGCCGGTAGAGTCTCCACAGGGCCGGAGGAGCAGAGAACCTCGCCCGGAGGAGCGCTGGGATGCGAGTTCGGATCGACGTCGACCTGTGCACCGGCCACGGCCGGTGCTACACCCTCGCCCCCTCGGTCTTCGGCTGTGACGACAGCGGGTTCGGCGAGGTACTCGAAGAGGGCGACCTCGATCCCGCGCTCGTCCGCGAAGCCCGTCTGGCTGCGGCCAACTGCCCCGAGGATGCAGTCATCCTCGACGAGGGGTCGCAGCGCGTCTGACCGTCACCGCTGGGTATCCCGCCTCGTCGGAAGCGAGTCCCCAGCGGGGTCTAGAGGTCGTCCCCGCTGCCTGAGGTTACCTACCGAGCGGCGTCATGGCTGTTCTACGCCGCGAGAAGGAGCACCACGACGTTCGGCCCGGGTCGCTGTGGGAATCCGAGCCAGGGCGACTGCGACTCCCATCGATCCATGCCAAACGGGTCCGTGGCCGGGAACCAGCGTGTTTGCATCGATGTCCGAGAGAACGCCCAGCGAACCGAGGTTCTCCTGGGCGTCGTGCGCGAAGTATGCAGGCAGGACTTGCGGGCCGGTTCGGGCGCTCAGAGGGTGACCGGTGATCAGCGCGTCACCGGTGACAAGCACGCCCTGTTCCGGCACTTCGTAGGCGGTGTGACCGGAAGTGTGACCCGGACAGTGGATCGGGCGCGGCCGGCCGGGAACGTCGAGCGCGCCGGCCGTGGGGAACGGGACCGCCTCACAGACCCGCGGGCGGGTGCGCGCGCCTGCCCGAGCCACCATGAGGGCCCAGTGTGCGACTCGGGGTCGCCAGCACCGACGAACGATGTCCCAGGTGCTCGCCTGTTCACGCACTTCGCCATGAACTATCGGGAGCTCCAGAGGATGTGCGTAGACGACCGCGCCCACCCGTTCCAGGAGTTCTGGAAGGGCTCCCAGGTGATCCACGTGGGAATGTGTCAGTAGGACTGCGCGTATGTCTTCGACGTTGTGTCCGAGTTGCTCAACCGCCGCAATCAGTGCTGGGAGGTCGTTCGGGTAGCCGGCGTCGACGAGTGTCAGGTCGCGGCCCTCTCGGATCAGAATTCGGTTCACGGCGGTGTCGTGGATCAGGAACACGTCGGCGGCAACTTGCTGTACCCGTGGCGCGCCCTGGATGGTCTTCTGGTCAAGAGGGCGATCGGGTGCCAACTCGTCCATGGGTGACGTATCGACCGATCCCAGACTTGCTGAAGATGAAGTTATCCATGCTGTTCGATCCAGCGACCTCGACTGGTCACACGCTCGAGCCGCCCTTGAGACGAGCAGCCGAAGACCTGGCGCTCGTCATGTGCGGCCCGAATGGTCCCGGGCGATCGGCTGAGCGGGACTCCTGTTCGACGGGAGTCCAACCAATGGGCCTGACCTCTCGAGCGGTTCGGGGCGCGCCCAGCCCGGATGCGCTGTTCATGGACAGGCCTCGTTCACGTGTGGAGGCTGGCCCGGGTGACCGCACCGCGGGCAGATCGGAGGAGACGACCTCTCGCCTCCGGTCGATCCGCGCTACCCGGCCTGCGGTTCCCGGGGCAGACCCAGGCCGAGCTCGCCGACGATGTTGAGGTTGATCTCCGTGGTGCCCCCGGCGATGGTGGACTGGCGGGAGGCGAGCAGGCCGTAGGCCCAGGTGCCGCACGTCCCCTGCGGACCGAGGACGTCGAGGGCCAGCTCGGCGAGCCGCTGCTCGGTGCGCCCCCAGGCCAGCTTGGTCAGACTGCCGTCGGGCCCCGGGGGCTGACCGTTGCGGGCCCGGGCGAGCGACCGGTTGGTCATCCAGCGCATGCATGCGATGTCGGCGTAGACGCCGGCGACCCGGTCGCGGATCCTCGGGTCGGCGAGGGCCGGTGCCGCTGCTGGTTCGGCGAGGAGCTCGTCGAGCTTGCGGGAGAGGCCGAGGTGGAGCCGGGCCACGCCGGCGCGCTCGAAGCTGAGCGTGGTCATGGCCACCTTCCATCCCTCGTGGATCGGGCCGAGCAGTGAGGCCGCCGGCACCCGGGCGTCGGTGAAGAAGAGCTCGGCGAACTGTCGGTCCCCGGTGATGGTCCGGAGGGGTCTGGCCTCCATGCCGGGCGTGCGCAGGTCGACCAGGAGGCAGCTGATCCCCTTGTGCTTGGCAACCGTGGGGTCGGTCCGGACGTAGAGCTGGCACCAGTCGGCGCGGTGGCCGAGGCTGTTCCAGGTCTTCTGGCCGTTGATGACGAACTCGTCACCGTCGAGCACGGCACTGGTCCGGAGAGAGGCCAGGTCGGAGCCTGCATCGGGCTCCGACATGCCCTGGGACCAGATCTCGTCGCCACGCAGCATCGGTTGGAGGAACCGGTCCCGCTGCTCGGTCGTGCCGTAGGTCATGATGGCGGGCGCGATGTTGGAGATCCCGATCCAGTTGATCGGCCCCGGCGCGGACGCCGCGCTCATCTCCTCCATGTAGACGAGCTGCTCGTCGATGCCGGCTCCGCGCCCACCGTGCTCCACCGGCCAGGCCGGCGCGGCCCACCGGGCGTCGGCGAGACGACGGTTCCACGCTTTGAGGGGCCCGAGGTCCGAGGGTTCGGGCGACCGGTGGGCCGCTTCGGCGAGCTCCGGGGTGAGCGCCTCTCCCAGGAAGGAACGAAGCTCGGCGCGGAACGCCGCCAACGCTCCCGCGTCCGCCGCGGCGTCCTCCGGACCGGGTGATCGGGATGAGGGCGCAGTCATGGGGGCGTGGCTCCTGAGGTGGGGGTGGGTCCGGCACCTCTGAAGCGCAGATCGGCGGGGCCCGTTCGGGGCCAGAGTAGCCAGACTGCCGCGGAGAGCACCAGGTGGCCAGCTCCGACCGTTCCCCTGCACCGACGGTACGCTCTGCGCCGGCGTCCGATCGACGATCCTCCTGGAGGCACCCAGTCATGACCGCACTCGACGAGCTCCTCGCAGTGTTCGCCCTCGAGCCGACCGGTGAAGGGACCTGGTCCGGGTCGAGCGTGCCGTTCGGCGGGGGCTCGGTCGTCTTCGGCGGCCAGCTGCTCGCCCAGACCATCCTCGCCGGGGCGACCGCCGATCCGACCAAGGAGGTCAAGTCGGTCCACACCGTGTTCGCTCGGGGGGCCTCGGTCGACGCCCCGCTCGAGTTCGACCTCGACGTCATGCAGAGCGGTCGTTCGTTCGCGAGCTCGACGGTGACCGTTCGCCAGAGCGGACGGGTCTGCACCCGCTCCCTGGTCCTTCTGCACGCGCCCGACCCCGACCTCATCCGCCATCAGCCGCCGGTGCCCGAGGTCGGGCTCCCGGAGGACGCGACCCCCTCGGCCCACGGTGTCGGCTTCTGGGAGATCCGGACGGTGGGCGGCGTCGACATCTCCGACCCGGATGCGGTCGGCCCCGCCGAGCTGCGGGTCTGGACCCGCTTCCCGGGCGCCCCGGAGGATCCGACCACCAACCAGGCCCTCCTGGCCTATGCCACCGACGGCTTCCTCATCGGCACCGCCATGCGGCCCCACGCCGGGGTCGGCCAGGCCCAGGCGCACCGGACGATCTCGACCAGCGTCATCACCCACACCCTGACGTTCCACGAGCCGGTCCGGGCCGGTCGCTGGATGCTGCTCGACCACGAGAGCCCGGAGGCCGGCCGCGGGAGGAGCTACGGACGGGCCCACGTCTTCTCCGAGGAAGGCCGGCTGGTCGCGTCCTACGTCCAGGAGAACATGATCCGGGCCTTCGCCGAAGGGAAGGCGCCCGCTCCGGGGACGACGTCGTCCCACTGAGTGCGTCCGACCGGGGTGGTCACCCCGACAGGACGGGACCTCGCGTGCCGTCGGTGGTTCCGGACAGGCACCACGCCACGATGTGGTCGGCCGTGACCGGGTCCTGGCTCAGATGGATGCCCAGGACCCGCATGTCGAGAAGGGAGAAGAGGGTGTGGACGACCATCGCGGCCATGACCTGGATGCTCATGTCCGAGCGGAACACCCCCGCCTCGACACCCCCCTCCAGGACCTCGACGGTGATGTCCGCATAGGGCTGGAGGATGGAGGCGAACTCGTCGGTGCGGGTCTCGGCCAGGTGCCACTGGAACAGGGCCATCCCGCGGGAGGCCGGGTCATCGGTCTCCTCGCTGCCGTAGAGGGACCGCAGCAGCGAACGCAACTTGGCGACCGGGTCGGTCTCGCGCTCGACGCCGGCCCGAGCTGCCGCGACGTGCAGGCGGACCGATTCCTCGACGAGTGCCAGGAGGAGGTCGTCCTTGGTCGCGAAGTGCTGGTAGAAGGAGCGAAGGGAGAGTCCCGACCGGTCGACCACCTCCTGCACGGTGAAGTCGGCCTTCCCGGTCGTGCGCAGCAGATCGGCGGAAGCGGCGATGAAGGCGGTTCCCCGGGAGATCGCCCGCTGGCGGGCGGTCTTCAGCGATCGCTCGACCGTCCGCCCCTGCCACTGGGTGGCCCCGGATGTCTCGTCTGTCATCAGCGCGCCTCGCGGGAATTGGTCGGGTCGCCGTGACACGGCCGCCGGATGCTGCACCCGGCCGGAGAGCCGGCAGGCGGACAGAGTATAGGAGGCGCCTCCAGCGTCCCGGGGGCCGTTCACCCGAGCCGGAGTGAGCGGCCGATGATCTCCTTCATGATCTCGGTGGTCCCGCCGTAGAGGGTGGTCACCCGTGCGTCGACGAACGCCTTGGAGATGGGGTACTCCGACATGTACCCGTATCCCCCGAACAGTTGGAGGCACCGGGTGACCGTCCTCCCCTGGAGCTCGGTGCACCACCACTTGGCCATCGCGGCGTCCTCGGCGGTCAGCTCGCCGTCGTTGAGCGCCACCGCGCAGCGGTCGATGAAGACCTGCCCGAGCTCGATCTCGGTTGCCAGCTCGGCCAGTGTGAACCGGGTGTTCTGGAACGATCCGATCGGCACGCCGAAGGCGTTGCGCTCGCGTACGTACTCGGTCGTCCAGTCGAGTGCGGCCCGCGCCCCGGCCAGCCCGCCGGCCGCGAGGGAGAGCCGCTCCTGCGGCAGGTTGCTGACCAGCTGGGCGAACCCGGTCCCTTCCGTGCCGAGAAGGTTGTCCACCGGGATCCGGCAGTCGGAGAAGAAGAGCTCGGCGGTGTCCTGTGCGTGCAGGCCGAGCTTGTCGAGGTTGCGCCCCCGCGAGAACCCGGGTGCCCCCTCCTCGACCACCACCAGGCTGATGCCCCGGTGGGTCTGCGACGGGTCGGTCTTGACCGCGGTCACCACCAGGCCGGCATTGATCCCGTTGGTGATGAACGTCTTGGTGCCGTTGAGCACGTAGTGGTCGCCGTCCCGAACCGCCGTGGTGGCGATGGAGGCGAGGTCCGACCCGGCCGACGGCTCGGTCATGGCGATCGCCAGGATCTGCTCACCGCGGGCGATCCCGGGTAGCCACCGCTTGGACTGCTCGGGGGTGCCGTAGGCGAGGAGGTAGGGAAGCGCGATGTCGTTGTGGAGGGCGAACCCGAGGGCCGCGCCGTTCATCCCGACCCGGTGGAGCTCTTCGGTGATGACCAGGTTGAACCGGAAGTCGTCGCTGCCACCGCCCCCGAACTCGGTGGGGATCGCCATCCCCAGGAACCCGTGGGCACCGGCCCCGATGAAGGCCGTCCGGTCGACGATCCCGGCCCGGTCCCACTCGTCGGAGCGGGGGACCATCTCCGCCTCGACGAAACGGCGGAAACTGGCTCTGAATTCGTCGTGTTCGTCAAGGAGCAGGCTCCGTCGCATGAGGTCTCCTCGCCTCGGCGGGGACACCCCACCACTGTGCCCCCGCGGTTCCGGTCCACCGATCCGGACCTCTCCGCAGTCTAGATCCCGAGCGGTCGGCAACTATGCTCGTGAACGGGACCGACCACGGGTCCCGGTGTTCGTCCGGATCATCGGATGATCACCGAGCCGACAAGGACGGAACAACGTGCGCGCTGGGATCCTTTCCTGGGGGACCTACCTCCCGTACTGGCGTCTCCAGCGTCAGGCCATCGGCGCGATCCTCGGTGGTCCGTCGGGTCGGGGGACGCGGACGGTCGCCTCCTACGACGAGGACACCACCACGATGGGTGTCGAGGCCGCCCGCCGCGCGCTCGCCGCGCTCGACGGTCCGGCCCCCGCCGACCTCCTGTTCTCGACCCCGGCCCCGGCCTATCTCGACAAGACCAATGCCACCGCGATCCACGGCGCCCTCGAACTGCCCTCGTGGACCGGCGCCTACGACATGCTGGGCTCGGTGCGCTCCGCGGTCGGCGCCCTCCGGGCAGCCCAGGCCCACGCCGCAGACGGGCCCTCGCTGGTCGTCCTCTCCGACCTGCGGTTCGGACCGGCCGGCGGTCCCGAGGAGCGGGACAGTGGCGACGGGGCCGTCGCCTTCGTCTTCGGCGCCCCCGGAGGGGACGCCCCGGTGGCGGCAGAGCTGGTCGCCCACGCCTCCACCACCGCCGAGTTCCTCGACCGCTGGCGCACCCCCGGGGAGCCGGACTCCAAGGTCTGGGAGGAACGCTTCGGCCAGGAGCTCTATGTCCCGTTGGTGGAGGCTGCGACGTCCGAGGCCCTCAAGCGGGCGGGCGTGCTCGCAACAGACGTCGACCACCTGGTCCTGGCCGGTCTCCACCAGCGGGCCGTGCAGGCGTGCCGCACCACCCTCGGGCTGCGTCCCGCGGTCACGGTTGCCGACCGGACCCCGACCCTCGGCAACCTCGGGGCGGCCCAGGCCGGGGTGCTGCTGGCCGATACCCTCGAGCAGGCCGGCCCGGGGGAGCTCATCGCCGTCGTGGTCGTGGCCGACGGCGCCGACGCCTTCCTCTTCCGCACCACCGACCACCTCCCGGCCGCACGGGCCCGCCGGGCGGCTGCCGGGCTCACCACGGTGGCCGAGCAGGCCGACGCCGGGCGCGACGACCTGCCCTACGCCCGATTCCTCACCTGGCGCGGGGAGCTCCGCCGCGAGCCCCCCCGCCGTCCCGATCCCGACCGACCGGGTGCCCCGGCGACCTGGCGGTCGAGCGGGTGGAAGGAAGGGTTCGAGGCCAGTGACTGTCGGGCCTGCGGCTTCCGGCACCTCCCCCCGGCCCGGGTCTGCCTGCGGTGCCGGACCATCGACGAGATGGACCGGGTGCGCCTCGCCGACGTGGCCGGGACGGTCGCCACGTTCACCATCGACCGGCTGGCCTTCAGTCTCTCCCCGCCGGTGGTCGGCGCGGTGATCGACTTCGACGGGGGAGGCCGGTACCGGTGCGAGATGACCGACGTGGACCCGGACACGGTCGCCGTCGGGACGCGGGTCGAGATGACCTTCCGTCGCCTCTACACCGCCAAGGGCGTCCACAATTACTTCTGGAAGGCCCGCCCGGTCGACGCGCGGCCGGGCGGAGACGACGGGGGAGGCGAGCAGTGAGCAGCAACGGGATCCGGGACAAGGTGGCGATCGTGGGCATGGGGTGCACGCCCTTCGGGGAGCGCTGGGACAAGGGTGTCGACGACCTGTTGATCGACGCGGCCAAGGAGGCCATCGGCTCTGCAGGGGTCGGACTCGACGACCTCGACGCCTTCTGGCTGGGGACCATGGCCTCGGGGGTGTCCGGGATCACCCTCTCCAAGCCGCTCAAGATCGACTACCGGCCGGTCTCTCGCCTCGAGAACTTCTGCGCGACCGGGTCGGAGGCCTTCCGCAACGCCTGCTACGCGGTGGCCTCCGGTGCCTACGACCTGGTCATGGCCATCGGCGTGGAGAAGCTGAAGGACTCGGGTTTCTCGGGGCTCACCGGCGTGCGCCCGGTCGGGGACGGTACCGACGCGGGGCTCTCCTCGCCGGCCGCCTTCTCCTTCCTGGCCCCGGCCTACGAGGCCAAGTACGGGGTCGATCCCGAGGAGATGAAGCAGGTGATGGCCAGGATCGCCTGGAAGAACCACGTCAACGGAGCGGTCAATCCCCGGGCCCAGTACCGCAAGGAGGTCTCCCTGGAGACCATCACCAAGTCGCCCCTGGTCGCAGGTCAGCTCGGCGTGTTCGACTGCAGCGGGGTGAGCGACGGGTCGGCGGCCGCGATCATCTGCCGGTCCGAGGACGCCCACCGGTACACCGACCATCCGCTCTACGTGAAGGCCCTGAGCTTCGTGGCCGGGCCGGGTGGAGGGGCAATCGACCCCGCGTACGACTACACGACCTTCCCCGAAGTGGTGCGTTCGGGTGAGGACGCCTACCGGCAGGCCGGGATCACCGACCCGCGGTCCGAGCTGGCCATGGCCGAGGTCCACGACTGCTTCACCCCGACCGAGCTCGTGCTGATGGAGGACCTGGGGTTCTCCGAGCGGGGGCTCGGGTGGAAGGACGTGCTGGCCGGGACGTTCGACCGGGACGGCGAACTGCCGGTCAACCCCGACGGCGGCCTCAAGAGCTTCGGCCATCCGATCGGCGCCTCGGGCCTCCGCATGCTGTTCGAGTGCTGGCTCCAGCTCCGGGGCCAGGCACCACCGGAACGGCAGATCATCACGGTGGGGGAGGGTCGGTCGCTCGGCATGACCCACAATCTGGGCGGCGGACCGGGGGAGTGCGTGAGCTTCGTGTCGATCGTGGGCCCGGAGCGCAGCGCCTGACCTCTCGGTGAGAGGGCGGTTCTCATCTACGTCCTCACTCTCTGCCGACAGGTGATCCGCGGCGGTCGGGCCGTCCGCGCCCCGCAGCCGGCGACCTGCGGCCCGCTCGCCACCGGGAGCAACGGCGATTTGGTCGAAAGGACCAGCGTCCGGGGCATACATGCTTATCGGAAGCGCACGGAAACGAATCCACCTCGATCCAGCAAGCAACCTCCCGTTTTCTGGTATACGGTGTTCTGCCAAACCAAGAACCAACAAGTGGCTCGTTGATCGGCGAGCCGACCGATCGGCACGCCTGAACGGGTGAGGGTGGCAGCCCACGCCGTGACGTTCCGGCCGGGGACCCGGGCGGCGCAAAGGGGGATCGCAGCGTGCTGCAATTCGTGATCGCCGGGCTGGTGCTGGGTGGCATCTACGCGATCGCATCCGCCGGCCTGGTCATCACGTACACCTCCTCCGGCATCCTCAACTTCGCGTTCGGAGCGCTGGCGTTCTTCATCGCGCGCTTCTACTACTACCTGCACACCCAGCAGGGCTGGGCGATCGCCGCTGCAGCGGTGGTCTCCATCGGGATCGCCGCGCCGCTCCTCGGCGTTCTGCTGTACGGCGTCCTCTTCCGACGTCTCCGGCTCTCGTCGCCCTTGATCAAGGTCGTGGCGACGCTCGGTCTCTCCGTCGCCATCCCGTCCCTGGCCACCCTCATCTTCGGCAGCGCTGCCATCAACCAGGCACCGGGACTGGCGCCGGAACCGGTCGCGGTCTACCGCTTCCTCGGCGTCCCGGTGACGCTCGACCAGATCATCGTCTACGGCTGCGTGGTGGCCACGGTCGTGATCGGCGCACTCGTCCTCCGGTTCACCCAGATCGGACTCAAAGTGCGCGCCATGGTCGACTCGACCGCGATGACCGACCTGTCCGGTACCAACCCTTCGGCGATCTCGATCGGTGTCTGGGCGGTCAGCACCTTCTTTGCCGGCCTCACCGGTGTGCTGGCGGCACCGATCATCGGGCTCGACGCGATCAACTTCACGATCCTCATCGCCGCCTCGTTCGCCGCCGTCATCGCCGCGAGGTTGCGCAGCCTGCCGGTCGCAGTCGGGGTCGCGCTGCTCATGGGCGTCGCCACGTCGCTCTTCCAGCGGTATCTCCCCCCGGCGAGCGCCTGGACCACCGAGATCATCGATGCGGTGCCGTTCATGGTGATCGCCCTCGTCCTCCTCTACAACCTGGTCCGCAGGGGTCGGGTGGGGGAGAACGACGGGTGGGGGGGCGCACTGGATCGGGCGATCACCCCACAGGGCGAGAGCCAGCTTGCCGGGTCGACGGCGAGCCTGGTCGAGACCGCGTCGATGAACGTCTTCGGCAGGTACGCCGGCCCGCTGCTCCTCATCCTGCTCGCGATGGCCTTGCCGCTCGTCCTCGGCGGTTACTGGGTGGGGCTCACCGCCCAGGCCTTCGCGTTCGGCGTGATCTTCCTGTCCTGGACGTTGGTGACGGGAGAAGGGGGGATGCTCTGGTTGTGTCAGATCACCTTCGCCGGCATCGGAGCGCTCACCGCCGCCCAGTTCGCCAACAACCTCGGGTGGCCGATCCTCGCTGCGGTGGTCGTCGGGGGGCTCGTCGCGATGGTGATGGGGGCCATCATCGGAATGTTGAGCATCCGCCTGGGTGATCTCTACGTCGCCCTGGTCACGCTCACCTTCGGTCTGCTCATCGAGAACCTGATCTTCACCTTGCCCCGCTTCGTGAACCAGGGGCTCGGGCTCAACGTCGGCAGGCCCGCGTTCGCTGCATCCGACATCTCGTTCGCCTATCTGTGCCTGGTCGCCTTCGTCGTGGTGGCGCTCTTCATCGTCAACCTCCGCCGGTCGACGACCGGGCTCGCCCTCAACGCGGCGCGCTGGAGCGAGGCGGGGGCGAGGACCTCGGGGATCAGCGTGGTGCAGATGAAGGTGATCGCCGGAGCACTGGCGGCCTTCATCGCCGGGATCGGAGGGGGGTTGCTCGTCGTGGCGCAGACGACGGTGGTGCCCAGCCAGTTCGCCACCTTTGCCGGGACGGTCTGGTTCGCCGCGCTGGTGACGATCGGAATACGCTCCACGGCGGCAGCACTGGTGGCGGGTCTCTCGTTCGTCATGCTTCCGGCACTCACCCAGGCGTATCTGCCGGGTTGGACGGCCAACGTGTTGCCCGTGCTCTTCGGTCTCGGCGCGATGTCGGCCGCCAAGTACCCGGACGGCATCCTCGCCGAGCAGAGCCGTCGATTCCGCCACCTGCTGCTGCGCGTGGCACCCGAACGGTTGGAGGGCCGCCACGCGGTCGATGTGACGGGCGTGGACCAGACCCGGTCGGGCGAGCTCGCCGGCGTGATCGCCGAGCGGGCCTCGTGATGTCCACGGCGATCGACACCGCCGGGACGGGCCCGGTGGCCGGCGCAGGCGGACCCGCACTCGTTGCGAAGGAGGTGAGCGTGCGGTTCGGGGGGATCGCCGCCCTCTCCGAGGTGTCCCTCGAGGTCGAAAGCGGCAGCATCGTGGGGCTGGTCGGACCCAATGGAGCCGGAAAGTCGACCCTGCTGGCCGTGCTGTCGGGCCTGCAGCGCCCGAATGCCGGGACGGTCTGGCTGCGCGGCGAGGAGGTGACCGGTGCCTCCGTCCGATCGCGGGCTGCCAAGGGACTGGCCCGGACCTTTCAACAGCCCGAGCTGTTCATGGGGTTGACCGTGCGCGAGCACCTGGTCGTGGCCTACCGGGCCAGGGTCTCGCCGCACCGGCTCTGGCGGGACATGCTCGATCCCCGCTCGCTGCTCCCCGCCTCGTCGGTCGAGAACGAGCGGGTGGACGGGCTGCTGGAGCTCCTGAGGCTGACCAGAGTCGCCAAGGCGCCGGTGGCCGCCCTGCCACTGGGTGTCGTCCGCCTCGTCGAGGTGGGGCGCGCTCTGGCCAGTGACCCCCAGGTCCTCCTCCTGGACGAGCCCCTGTCCGGGTTGGACATGAGCGCGTCGGAGAATCTGCTCGGCGTGATCCGGATGATCGTCTCGGAGAGTGAGCACCGGCTCTCCCTGGTCATCGTCGAACACGATGTGGCGGCGGTCCTGGCGCTCTCGGACTCGGTCGTCGTCCTCGACTTCGGGCAGCGCATCGCGGTCGGGAGCCCCCAGGAGATCCGCGACGACCCCCAGGTGCGGGCGGCGTATCTGGGTGACAGCAAGGCGATCGGTCGATCGGCGATCGGTTCCCGCTCCGGCTCGAACACTCCGAGAACCCCGGCGGAGGACCGAGAGGGATGACCGAACCCCTCCTGAGCGTGGAGGACATCGACGTTCGATACGGTCCGTCACAGGCGTTGTTCGGCGTCTCGTTGGAGGTGCTGCCCGGTACGGTCGTCGCGGTCCTGGGCACGAACGGGGCCGGCAAGAGCACCCTGGCCCGGGCCGTGTCGGGCCTGGTCGCTCCTGCTGCCGGGCGGATCACGTTCGACGGGCGGGACATCACCGGCCGCCCTGCCCACCGCGTACGGCGCCTGGGGCTCACCTACGTGCCGGAAGGGCGTGGGATCTTCCCCGGCCTCTCGGTGATCGAGAACCTGCGGATGGCGGTCGCGCAGGAACCGCGCCACGAGCGGGCTCCTGCGATCGAACGGGCCATCGAGCAGTTCCCGGTGCTCGGCGACCGGCAGTGGCAGCGAGCGGGCAGCCTGTCCGGCGGTGAACAGCAGATGCTCGCTCTGGCCCGGGCGTTCGCGATCTCGCCGAAGATGATCATCGCCGACGAGCTCTCACTCGGACTCGCACCCGCGGTCACCGAATCGGTCTTCCAGAGCCTCGAGAAGGCGAAGAGCTCGGGCATCACCATCGTCCTGAGCGAGCAGTTCGTGCACCGAGCACTCGCCATGGCCGACCGGTGCGTGATCCTGACCCGTGGGCGAGTCGGCTGGGCCGGACCCGCGTCCGAGGCGGGGGACGAGGTCATCGCCCGGTATCTCGGAGACGCAGAGGACGAGAGACCCTCGGTCCCTGCGGGACGGAGCGGGTAGATCGGTGCTCCGGCTATCGAGGGCGAGCAATGTCAACGTGGCAACCAACAACGCAAGGATCGGGGAGGAATGATGTTCGGACGTGGGATGATGGGCAAGGTCGTGCTGGCCGCGGGGGTGGCACTGCCTCTGGTGGCAGCGGGGTGCTCGAGTGGGTCCTCGGCGCCGACGACGACCGCGGCGTCGTCGTCGGCGACTCCGATCACCATCGCGTACATCAGCTCTATCACCGGTGAGGGAGCGTCCCAGGACGGATCCTCACCGGCCGGCTTCTACGCCCGCATCGACATGCAGAACGCACAGGGCGGCGTGAACGGCCACAAGCTGGTGCCCCTGGTCATCGACGACCAGACCAACCCGGCGCTCATCGCAACCGCCGTGCAGAGCGCGATCTCCAAGGGTGCGTTCGGGATCGTGTCCCAGAGCCCCTTGTTCTTCCTCGCCGCCAAGTACCCGCAGCAGGCGGGCTTGCCGGTGACCGGTTCCTACGACGACGGACCGGAGTGGGGTACCCAGCCCTACACCAACATGTTCGCGTCGGACAACGGCAGCGTCGACCCCTCGTATCCGGTCAACACCCAGATCGGGGACTTCCTCAAGCAGTACGGCGGGACGACACTCGGCTCGTACGGTTACAGCATCTCGCCGTCGTCGAGCCGCGCCGCCATCGGCACCGCGCAGTCGTTTGAGCACGCGGGGGGCAAGGTCGGTGTCCTGGACACCACCGTCCCCTTCGGCAGCGTGGACTTCACCGCTGCGGCGCTCACCGCCAAGCAGCACAACATCGACGCGATGGTGCCTGCACTCGACAACAACTCGAACTACGCGCTGGCCACTTCCCTCAAGCAGTCGGGTGTCAAGCTCAAGGCGGTTCTCTTCGCGACCGGCTACGAGCCGGACGTGGTCTCCTCTCCGGTGTGGTCGACGTTGCAGGGTGACTACTTCCTGTCGCTGTTCCGACCCTTCTCGCTCCCCAACGCCGGCACCCAGCAGTTCGCGGCCGCACTCCAGCAGTACCAACACTTCAGCAAGAGCCAGTTCCCGACCTTCGGGCAGTACGAGTCGTGGGCGGGGGCCGACCTGATGATCAAAGGGCTGCAGCTGGCCGGTCCGAACCCGACCCGTGCAGCGGTCATCAAGGACCTCCGGGGCGTGACCAACTACACGGCCAACGGGCTGCTGCCGGTGACCCTCGACTACTCCACCAACTTCGGGCACAACCCGCCGGAGACTTGTGCCTGGATCATGAAGGCGACCTCCACCGGGTTCACCGCGATCTCGTCGACGCCCACCTGCGGCAAGGATCTGCCCCACACGTCCACCGCGAGCTCGTCCTGACGGTCCGGGCTGGAACGGCACCGAGCGCCGGGAGGTGAACCCATGAAGACGCGGGCAGCAGTGCTCTGGGGTCGATGCCAGGACTGGCAGATCCAGGAGATCGACATCGATTCCCCTGGGGATCAGGAGGTCCTGGTCAGATGGGAGGCGGCCGGCCTCTGTCATTCCGACCAGCACCTCCGGGCGAGCGACATGGGGGCGACCGGCGTCGCCCCCGAGGCGTCCGACCCGAGGCTCTTCCCCATGGTCGGGGGCCACGAGGGCGGGGGGGTCGTGGAGGCGGTCGGCCCGGGTGTGCAGAGCCTCCAGCCCGGTGACCACGTGGCCGCGAGTTTCTTTCCCATCTGCGGCCGCTGCAAGATGTGCATCACCGGCCACTCGAACCTCTGCGACCTCGGCGCGGCCACGTTCACCCCCGGACAGCTCTCCGACGGCACCATCCGGTACCACGCCGAGGGCCGGGACCTCAACGTGATGTCCAAGCTGGGGACCTTTGCCGAGCACGGCGTCTCACACGAGGCATCCCTGGTGAAGGTCGACCCGGAGCTCCCGTTGAGCGCGGTCGCACTCGTGTCGTGCGGGGTGACGACCGGCTGGGGATCCGCCGTCTACCGGGGGAAGGTCAGGCCGGGGGACACGGTCGTCGTGGTCGGCGTCGGCGGTGTCGGCATGAACGCGGTGCAGGGGGCGCGCATGGTCGGCGCGCGCACCGTGGTCGCGGTCGATCCGGTGGAGTTCAAGCAGAAGTCCGCCCTCGACTTCGGTGCGACCCATTCGGTCGGCTCGGTGGAGGAGGCGATCCCCCTGGTGACCGACCTGACCCGGGGGCAGATGGCCGACGTGGTGATCCTCGTGCCGAGCGTGATGCACGGGGACCTCATGGCCGGCGCCCTCACCCTCACCGGGAAGGGTGGAACCTGCGTCGTGACCGGGGTCGCACCCCAGTCACAGAAGCAGTGCAGCATCGACCTCTTCGAGCTGGCGATGTGGCAGAAGGAGGTGCGGGGGGTGGTGTTCGGCGCGGCCAATCCGCGGGTCGACATCCCCAACCTGCTGGCCCTCTACAAGGACGGGAGGCTCAAGCTGGACGAGCTGATCACCCGGACCTACCAGCTCGAACAGATCAACGAGGGCTATCAGGACATGCTCGACGGAAAGAACATCCGGGGCGTGCTCGCCCTGGCCTGATCGGCTGTCCCGCGGGAGCCGATCATGGCCGGCACCCGCCCCGGCGGGAGCCCACCGGTCAGGTCGGAGGGGTGGCCGCCCCGACCCCGTGGAAGAGGAGGTCCCAGAGCTCCTCGGCCGGATCGGTGCCCTCGACCCGGATCGACGTCCCGCTGATGGTGGCCGAGAACGCGTTGAACATGATCGCCTCCAGCATCACGCCGGCGACCGCCGTGTGCCGCAGGCCGGCGCGGATCGCGCCGGCTTCGGCAGCGCCATCGAGGGCTTCGCCGAACAGCGAGACGAGCGGCGCGAACGCAACAGCTGCCTCGGCCGGGTAGCTGGTCAGCAGCTGTTGGGCGAAGTCGACCATCATCCAGGCATTCGGGATCGGAACCTCCGTGCCATCCTCCGGGGCGGGCCGGCAGAGGCGGAAGTACTCCATGACGAACCGGTGGAGTCGCTCGAGGGGGTCCGTCTCGTCGTGGATCCGGTCCCGCAGGTACTCCGTGGTGGACTGCACGGAGTCCTCGAACAGCGCCAACAGCAACATGTGCTTGCCGCCGAAGTACTGGTAGAAGAGGCGCAGCGACTGACCCGAGCGGTCCACGATGTCCTGGACGGTGAAGTCCTTACCCGGCTCCGCCTCGGTCATCAGCTCGATCGCGGCATCCAGGAATCTCTGGAACCGGTTCTCCGCCCTCCTCCGGGCCGAATGGAGGGAGCGGGCAACAGCGAGCTCCCGTTGGCTGACGTTGGGATCACCACCCGTCGAGTCGGTCTCGGTGACCGGGTCGTTCGTCGTCATCGCGCAGATCCTGCCTTCCGCTCCGGGAGCCGTCCGTCGCCTCTCCGGGACCATACCGCCCCCGTTTGCGAGATCATCCTGCGCATCTCATCCCCCGAGCTCGGGATGCGTTCCGGGAAGCTCGCCGTGAACGTCCAGCTGTACCTCGTCGAGCCGGATGGGTACACCGTTGACCAGGACGTGGCGGAGGCCGGTCGGCTCCTCGGCCGTCAACCGTTCGCCGCCGGCCGGGAAGTCCCGCACCCGTCTGGTCGGACCAGGTGCCACGGTTTGGGGGTCGAAGACGCTCACGTCGGCCCAGTAGCCCTCCCGGAGATAGCCACGGTTGACGAATCCGAAGATGTCGGCCGGCTCACCGGTCAACTTCCGGACGGCGCGCTCGACCGGCATGAGGCTGCGGTCGCGGACCCAGGTCCCCAGCAGATCGGTGGGAATCGGCGCGTCGCAGAGCTGACCGACGTGGGCGCCGGCATCGGAGAGGCCGAGGACCGTCTGCTTGTGGGCCAGGAGGTCCCCCACGGCGGCCGGATCGTCATTGGCGATGTAGATGCGGAACCGGGTGGCGAGGTTCTCTTCGACCGCAAGTTCGCAGATGACGTCGAACGGATCACAACCGCGCTCACGGGCGATGGCGTCGACACGGCGGCCCTCGAGCTCCGGATGGTGCTCCGACTCGGAGACCTCGCAGGTGTCCCACCGGGGCCGCATCGGCTGCTGCGCGAGGTCCGCCGCGGCCCGGGCCCGCCACTGCGGATCGCGGTAGACCGCGAGTCGTGCGTCCCGGTCCTGGTCCATGAGCTCGGCGACCACCGGGCTCACGTTGAGGCTGAACGGGCTGTCCATGGTGAACTGCATGGTCAGGGGCCTCGGGGTGACCTGTGGCCAGACCTGGCATCCGCGCTCGACCGCCTGCTCGTGCAGGTCGAGCTGGGGCTGGTTCCGCCCATCGGCCAGGGCGAACATCGGGTAGGTGAAGGGGCGCCCGATGCGCCGCTGCAGCTCGTACATGTCCGCGTAGGTGCACTGCTCTCCTGCGGTCGCCAGCACCACGCCCTTTCCCGTGCTGCCGGCCGCCATGAAGAGCGCCTCGACCTCCTCGCGCTCGGCGAAGCGGCTCGGAACCGGGAGACCGTTCATTCCCCGGTGGGTGTAGGCGAAGCTCGTCGAGAACCCTGCCGCCCCGCGGCGGATCCCTTCGACCACCAGCCGGCACATCCGGGCAATCTCCCCGGGCGTCGCCGCACGCTCGTAGGCGGCGTCACCCATCGCGTACAGCCGGACCGAGCTGTGCCCGATGTAGCTGGTGAAGTTGACCAGGGTGCCCCGCGAGCGGACGAGTTCCATGTACTCGGGATGGGTCCGGAACTCCCACACGATGCCCTCGGTGAGCGTGGCCGGGTCCATGTCTTCGACGTTCTCGAGCGTGCGCACGATGACGTCGTGGTGCTCCGGCCGGGTGGGCGCGATGGTGAAGCCGCAGTTGCCGGCGACCACGGTGGTCACCCCGTGGTAGGAGGAGGGCCGCAGCGCCCGATCCCAGAACACCTGGGCGTCGTAGTGGGTGTGGATGTCGATGAACCCCGGGGCGACGATGCAGCCGGACGCGTCGATCTCGCGCGCACCGTGCAGGTCCGCTCCGATCGCCTCGATCGCCCCGGCGGTGACGGCCACGTCTGCCCTCCGGCCGGGCCTGCCCGACCCGTCGACGACCGTCCCGCCCCGGATTGCCAGATCAGCTGCCATTCCCAACCCCGCGTTCTCGAGCCTGTGCCAGGAGGAGTTGCGTCTGGGCGAACGGCGGACCGGCGGTGGTCCCTCCGTCCACGGGGACCACGATCCCGGTGACCTGGGCCGAGCGCTCGCCGGCCAGGAAGAGCACCGCATTGGCCACGTCCACCGGCGTTCCCTGGCGTTGCAGGGGCTGGCTGAACCGGATCACCGGACCGAGATCGTAATTGGTGATGCCGGTGGCGATGTGCCCGGGGGCGATCGTGTTGACCCGGATGCCGTACTCGGCCAGATCGGATGCCGCGGAGCGGCTGAACTGGATGACCGCCGACTTCGAGGTGCGGTAGACGATGGGGAACGACCCTCCGGTCAGCGCTCCCATCGACGAGGTGTTGATGATCGAGCCCCCACCGTGCTCGGCCATGTGCAGGGCCGCGAACCTGCTGCCGTACATGACCCCGAAGAGGTTCACCGCCATGACCCGCTGCGCGTCGCGGAGGTCGTTCTCCAGCAACCGCCGGAAGGAGCTCGACACCCCCGCATTGTTGAACATGACGTGGAGACCACCGAAGCGGTCGACGGTGGACTCGACCAGACCCCGGACATCGTCCGGATCGGCGACGTCGGTCCGGCGGAAGGCCGCCGAGTCACCGAGCGTCGTCGCCAGCTGCTCCCCGCGCTCGGCGTCGATGTCGGCGATGACCACCCGGGCACCGTGCTCGACGAAGAGCCGGGCGGTGGCACGGCCGATGCCACCCGCTCCTCCGGTGACCACCGCCACCTTCCCGGCGAGCTCCTGGTCCATCGACTCGTGCCTTCCTCTTGGTTCGCCCGCCGGCCACCGCCGGCTCGACCCCGGCGCGAACGCGGACCAGGGCCGGCGGTCCTCGTTGACCCGATCGCGAGGACCCCGGTGACCCTGTGTGCAAACACTATTCTCTCCGACCGGCCGACGCAGCCCGTTCAACACCCCTGCCCGAAATCCCAGGCCAGCGGCCCAACGATCCTGGACATCCCGCTGACCGGCCGCTCGACCCTGACTCGGGTCTCGCCGTTGGGGCGATTGCGTCGAATACGGCACTCTCCTACCATGCGAACTATGTCACCGCCGGGTGTCTTCGCCGACCGGAGCTCGGTCGACCCACTGGACCTGGTCGATCCGAGCCGATTCGCCGAGAACGGCTACCCGCACCCGCTCTGGGCGACGCTGCGGGCCGAGTCGCCGGTGGTGTATTTGGAGCCTGCGGGCTACATGCCGTTCTGGGCCATCACCAAGCACGCGGACATCGTGGAGATCGCTGCCCGGCCCGAGCAGTTCTCCAACGCTCTTGGGCTCACCCTCGGCCGGCCGGGGGCACCCCCCCAACCGTCGGAGATGGTGGTCATGCTCGACCCCCCTCGCCACGGTCCCCTGCGCCGCGTCGCGATGCCACGGTTCACCCCCCGGGCCATCCGGTCACGCCACGACCAGATCGACCGCATCGCGGTCGAGGTGCTCGACGACCTGGCCGCCTCGGGCGACGCCGGCGAATTCGACTTCGTGGAGCGGGTCGCCGCGCCGCTGCCGATCGGGGTGATCTCCTGGATCCTCGGCGTCCCCCGGGAGGACTGGGCGCTGCTCTTCCGTTGGACCAACGAGATCATCGGGAAGGACGACCCCGAGTTCCGCCAGCCGGGTGAGACCCCCGGCCAGACGATCCGCCGGGCCCGCGGCGAGCTGCACGCCTACCTCGACGCGCTCATCGAACGACGTCGGCGCGAACCGGACGACGACATCGTGAGCCAGCTCCTCGCATCGGAGATCGACGGCCGGCCGCTCACCGAGGAGCAGCTCCTCAGCTACTGCGAACTGATCGTCGAGGCCGGCAACGAGACCACCCGCAACACGATCGGCGGAGGGCTGCTCGCGTTCTCCGAGCATCCGGACCAGTGGGAGCGCCTGCGTGCGGAACCCGAGCTGCTCTCGTGCGCGGTGGAGGAGATCCTCCGCTGGGTCAGTCCGATCATCCACTTCACCCGCACGGCCACCGAGGACTGTGAGATCCGGGGCCAGAAGATCTCCGCAGGCGACAAGGTTGCGCTGTTCTACGCGTCGGCCAACCGTGACGAGGAGGTCTTCGAGGACCCGTTCGAATTCCGGGTGGACCGCCAGCCCAATCACCACCTCGCCTTCGGATCCGGCGCCCACTTCTGCATGGGTGCGAGCCTGGCCCGTGTCGAGCTCGAGACCCTCTTCCGGCACCTCCTGACCCGGCTGGAGTGGTTCGAGCTGGCCGCACCGCCGGAGCGCCTCAACTCGGCGGTCAACGGCGGGATCAAGCACCTGTCCCTGCGGTGTCGACTGACCTGAGGTGCGCGCCGACCGTGGGCGCCGGCATCCGCCGAGCGGGAGGGGGAGAGGAGGTGGAATCGAGACGATGAACTTCGGGGTCGCCTTCGCCAACATCGGTCCCAACATCGAACCGGACCCGGCCTGCGCGCTCGCCCGGACGGCCGAAGCGGCCGGATTCGAGTCGATCTGGGCGGTCGACCACGTCGTGGTACCGGCGGGCTATCGGTCGACGTACCCCTACGACCCGTCGGGGCGACTTCCGTCCGGCGAGGACGCGCCGTTCCCGGACCCGCTCATCTGGCTCGCCTACGTCGCCAGGGAGACGTCGACGATCCGCCTGGCGACCGGCATCCTGATCCTTCCGGAGCGCAATCCGGTTGTCCTGGCCAACGAGCTCGCCACCCTCGACTACCTCTCGTCCGGCAGGGTCACCCTCGGGGTCGGGCTCGGCTGGATGGAGGAGGAGTTCGCCGCGCTCGGCATCCCCTTCGAGGGTCGTGGGAGGCGGGCCGAGGAGAGCATCGCCGCCATGCGGGCGCTCTGGAGCCAGGACCGGGCCTCGTTCGAGGGCGCGACCGTGCGGTTCACCGACGTCTACCTGCGACCACAGCCCCAGTCGGGGACGATCCCGATCCACATCGGTGGCCACACCGAGGTCGCCGCCCGGCGGGCGGGACGGATCGGGGACGGCTTCTTCCCCTTCGGCGTCGACCGGGACGAGCTCTCCCACCTCGTCGGGACCACGCGCAGGGCTGCAGAGGACGCCGGGCGTGATCCGTCATCGGTGGAGGTCACCGTGGCCAGTTACTGCACCGACGCCGTTCGCGCCGTCGCCGAGGTGGAGGCGCTCGCCGAGCTGGGTGCGACCCGGGTCATCGTGCCGGCCGCGTCGTTCCGTGGGGACGTCTCGGGCGCTCTGGAGCCACTACGGCGAACAGGTGATCGCCCGACTGTAGATTGGGGACCCGCGAGAAGACGGTCCCATCGCAGCCCAGTGAGCTGCACGAGAGGAGCCCCCATGCCCCCGAGCAGCACGACATCCTCACCGCTCCGGCACGCCGACCGGTTCTACATCGGAGGCGAATGGGTCGCGCCCAGTTCGGACGACGTGATCGAGGTGATCGACTCGGGGACCGAGGAGCACTTCTTCAGCGTCGCCGAGGCCCAGGCCGACGACATGGCCCGCGCCGTCTCGGCCGCCAGGCAGTCCTTCGACGAGGGCCCCTGGCCCCGGATGAGCCATGCCGGACGGGCCGAGTACCTGCGGGCGCTCGGGGCCGGGCTGGCCGCCCGCGCCGACCAGATCGGGCAGATCTGGCCACGCGAGTCCGGAGTGCTCCATCGGATCGCCGACGCGGCGGCGAAGGGCGCCGCGGGAACCTTCGACTACTACGCAGGGCTGGCCGACACGTTCGAGTGGGAGCGAGAGGCGCAGCCCAGCAGCCCCGGGTTCGGTCTGCTCGTGCGCGAGCCGGTCGGCGTGGTGGGCGCCATCATCCCCTGGAACGGACCCCTGAGCCTCATCAGCTACAAGATCGCCCCCGCCCTCATCGCCGGTTGCACGGTCGTCCTCAAGTCATCACCGGAGGCGCCCGGCGAGGGGTACCTGGTGGCAGAGGTCGCCGAGGAGATCGGCCTCCCGCCCGGCGTCCTCAACGTGGTCACCGCCGACCGTGCGGTCTCCGAGCTCCTGGTCCGCGATCCACGTGTCGACAAGATCACCTTCACCGGCTCGACCGCGGCCGGCCGGCGGATCGCCTCGTTGTGCGGCGAGCGGATCGCCCGATGCACCCTCGAGCTCGGCGGGAAGTCGGCCGCGGTGGTCCTCGACGACGCCGATCTCGACCTCACCGCCAAGCGGCTGGCCCAGGCCGAGTGCATGATGACCGGCCAGGTGTGCTCGTCGCTGACCCGGATCGTCGTGTCCGAGTCCCGTCACGACGAGCTGACCGAAGCCCTCGTCGACCGGTTCTCGACGGTCAGAGTCGGCAACCAATTCGATCCCGAGTCGCAGATGGGCCCTCTGGCCGTCAGTCGCCAGCGCGACCGCGTGCTCGGGTACGTGGAGAAGGGAGTGGCCGAGGGGGCCACGCTGGCCACCGGGGGTGGGCGTCCCGCCCACCTCGACAGGGGCTGGTTCGTCGAACCGACCGTCTTCTCCAACGTGGAGAATTCGTCCACGATCGCCCGTGAAGAGATCTTCGGGCCGGTCCTGAGCGTCATTCCGGCCAAGGACGAGCGCGACGCGGTGGCCATCGCCAACGACACCATCTACGGGCTCAACGCGTCCGTCTTCACCACCGACGTCGACCGCGCCCGTGAGGTGGCGGCCCAGCTGCGCTCGGGGACCGTCGGACACAACGCCTTCCGCACCGACTTCGGCATCGCCTTCGGGGGGTTCAAGCAGTCGGGGATCGGTCGGGAGGGGGGAACCGAGGGCCTCCTCCCGTTCCTCGAGGCAAAGACGGTCATCCTGGAGGAGCGCCCCTCCTCCCACCCGGCGTGACGACCGGCGTCGGGCGGACGGAGATGGGGGTCGGGCCCGGGGACGGGAGGACGACCGCGTTCAACCATGTCGGGATCTGTGTCTCCGATCTCGACCGGTCGCGTCGCTTCTACGAGGAGGTGCTCCAGTTCCGGTACTGGTGGGAGCTGGACGTGCCGGACGAGGGGTCGAGCCGGCTGTTGCGGCTGCCCGAACCGGTGGGGTCCAAGGCGGTCTACCTGGTCAACGGGGCCTTCGTCGTGGAGCTCCTCTACTATGCGCACGTCGGCATCCGACCCGGTCGCCCTCGGGTGATGAACGACCTGGGCTTCACCCACCTGTCGGTGGCGGTGCCGGACATCGGTGCGACCCTGGCCAAGGTCGGGACCCCACGGTGGAGAGATCCTGGAGGACACCGACATGGGGGGTCGGGCCATCATGATCAGGGACCCCGACGGACAGCTCATCGAGCTCACCACCTTCGGCTTCCAGGACATGCGCCCGCCCTGGCCGGACGAGAACACGCCCGGGCAGACGGGCAGCGGTCAGGCAGGCACCGGCATCCCGAGCAGGTCGTACATGTTGCCACCCATGATCTTGCGCACGTCGGACTCGGGATAGACGGCCGACACCTGCTCGACCCATTCGAAGGGTTCGGCCAGACCTTCGGGGTGCGGGTAGTCCGAGCCGAAGAGGATGTGCTCGGGCGTCATCGCGTCGATCAGCGCCTGGAGCGAGTCCTCCCAGAAGGGATTGATGTAGATGTTCCGGAGGAAGACGTCGACGGGGTGCTCTGCGAAGGCCTTGGGCATCTTGCCGTAGGTCTTCTCCAGCGACTTGAGGCACGGCAGCGCCCAACTCCCGCCGTTCTCCACGCTCAGCAGGCGGACGGTCGGGAACCGGCTCAACATCCCGTGGCAGATCGCCGAGGTGACCGCGTCGTTGATCGGCCGTCCCGTGTTGACCGCGTCGGTGAACGGCCGGGGTGCGAACGGCTGCATGTCCCGTTCGTCGCCCTCCCACTCGTTGGCGTGCCGCTGGTAACCCGAGTCGGATGCGTGCATCGCGACCAGGACACCCGAGTCGGCGACCCGGCTCCAGAACACGTCGAATTCGGGGAGGAACGGGGACCGTGTGCCCCGGGTCCCTGCGACCGGGCCCGGCCGGAGCAGCACCACCCGGGCACCGTGCTCGAGCGCCCAGTCGAGCTCGACCACCCCGCGCTCCGGGATGCACGGGTTGACCACCGGAGTGGCGAAGATCCGCTGCTGGTAGTCGAAGGTCCACTCGTCGAGGAGCCACCGGTTGTAGGCGTGGACGACCGTGCAGGTCATCTCGGGGTCGTCGAGGAGGTTGACCTCGATCAGGCTGGCAAGGGTGGGGAACATCAAGGCGGCATCGATGCCGGTCTCGTCGAGCAGGCGGAGCCGGGGTGCGGCGGAGCGGAACGCGTCGACGGCGCGGATCGGTGTGCCGGCCATCTCGCGCAAGGTCCTGCCTTCCGGGTTCTTGCCCGAGAAGTAGTCGGCGAACGAACCCGGAGGGGCCACGACCTCGAAGGTGGGATTGGGGATGGAATTGCTGATGCAATTGTTGATGGCGAGCTTGGTACGGCCGTCCACCTGCACGTACTTGACGAACCCCTCGAACTGTTTCGGAAGGTAGCGGGTCAGGGCATCTTCCGTCTCGTAGAGATGGTTGTCAGCGTCGAATATCGGACCGTCGTAGGGCATGGATCCTCGATTCCTCGGATTGTCGGGAGGTCGACCCCCGGACGCCGGTGACCACGGCCACCGCGGCCTCGCCGAGGTCGAGGCCTCCAGGTGCCCAGTACAGGCAATTCCCCGACCCCGTGCAGGCCTCGCGGTCGATGGTGAGCGTGCCGGAAAGGCTGTTCTCAGCCTTCTGGACCATGCACCGACGATACCACCCGGTCGCACGGAGGCCCGGGGGTGACGGATCCCGAAGAACGTCGTTTCCGCCCCAATTGTGGCGGCGCCGGTACCTGTCGACGCGCCGACCCTCGACCTCGGGAGCACCTCGTCGCGAGTGGCGCCGTCCGGAGTCGGTGTTTCGCCCCAGCCTGCTGCCCGGGCCATGCGAGCTCGGCTGGAGTCCCACGGGTGTGCACGAGGCGTCCCGTCCGAGCAGGGCCGTCATCCCGAGGTAACCCGAGGCCCGGCTCGGTACGCTGTTTCGATGATCAACCCAAACCACACGCTCGCCGGTTCGGAGGTCACCGTCCCCGCTCTCGGAGTCGGAACATGGGCGTGGGGCGACACCTCCACCTGGGGCATGGACGGCTACGACACCGATCTGACCCGCGACTCGATCCGGGATGCGTGGGAGGCGTCGATCGATGCAGGGGTGACCCTCTTCGACACCGCCGAGGTCTACGGTCGTGGGGAGAGCGAGCGGATCATCGGAGGGCTGTTGGCCAAGGATCCGGACCGGGCCACATCCGCAGTCGTCGCCACCAAGTTCATGCCGTCACCGTGGAAGCTGAACGTCGGCGGCGCGCTGCTCACCTCCCTCCGGGCCTCCCTCGGCCGCCTGGGGCTGCCCGCCGTCGACCTCTACCAGATCCATGGGCCGATCAGCCTGCGCTCCCATGCGGCGATGGCCGAGGCACTTGCCACCGTCCACCAGGAGGGGTTGGTCAACGCCGTGGGAGTGTCCAACTACTCGGTCACGGAGACCCGTTCGATCGCCGGCGAGCTCGAACGACGCGGTCTCAGGCTGGCCACGAACCAGATCGAGTTCTCCCTGCTCAGACGGTCGCCGGAGACCAGCGGACTCCTGGCCGGCTGTGCCGAGCTGGGTGTCCTGCCACTCGCTTACTCGCCCATCGGCCAGGGGCGGCTGACCGGCAAGTACTCGGTCGCCCATCCGCCTCCGGGAAAGAGGACGTTCTCCAACCATCCGATGGCGGTGGTCGACACCGTCGTCGACGAGCTCCGCGCCATCGGGGACCGTCACGGGGGGAAGCTCCCGAGCCAGGTGGCTCTCAATTGGGTGATGGCCAAGGGGGCCGTGCCCATCCCCGGGGCGAAGAACCGGAAGCAGGCCGAGGAGAACGCCGGGGCACTGGGATGGGAGCTCGATCAGGACGATGTGGCCCGGCTCGACCGGGCTGCCCTCCCCGGTCTGCGGAGCCTGCAGAGCCGGTTCTGGCAGCACGGCTGAGTCAGGTGGTGGGCAGGACAGCATCGACGACGATCACCTCGGTGAAGGACGAGCCGTCAACCTGGAAGCCGTAGCAACCAGGGCCCTTCACCTACGTTCCCGAGGGTTGATTTCGCCAACCCCGAATTGCTTGGACTGATCGTCCAGTCCGTCTTGATTCCGTACCACCCCACCATGTTCGACATGGCCAGCTCGACGATCCCGTGCGCAAGGTCTCCGGCCTGCGAGAGGATCACGGTCACGATTCCCGTTCCCAGCGTCACGCCGCCCACCATTCCGGGATGAGTGACCGTTGTGCCGGTCGACGCTGGACAAGGGGTTCCGCTCGCGACCGTGGAGAGGCGGAGCGGACGGTCTCGAAGTCCTACCGGAACACGAAGCAGACAGGCCCCACCACTCGAACACCGCCCTCGAATGGTCGATGGAACGACAACGGCTGGATTGCCGGATGTCGTGCTTGTCGAGGAACGAGTCTCAGTCGGCCCGCCAGAACAGGCACTGAGCACAAGGGCAACAAGTGCGCAGGCAGCAAGCCCGTTGCTCCGTCCCTTCGGTTCTGAGGATCTGGGCCGCATGGTGGTTGCTGGATCAAAGCCTACGTTTTCGCTCGGTGGAGGCGCATCCGGCGCTGCGGATCATCCGCTCAACATCGGCACCGAGCGACGTGGTCGTGCTGGGTCAGGCGGTGAAGGAGCCTGCTGCGGCTGAGTTGCTGCGGAGCTCCTCGCCCGACCGCCTTCGAGCTCAATTCGTTCACGAGCGCTGCCACAGCGCAACGTCCAAGGAGGTGAGCCCGGTTCTTTCCGTTCACAGTCGGGTGTTCGCCCCTTCACGCTGGAGCCTCTCGTGTTCGGGGTTCCTGAACGCCGGGTCGTGGGCGGACCGGATGGGCCATCATGGGCACCATGCCCGGGAAGCCACCAGCCGGATTGGTGGTCACCCCAGGAGCCAGCGCCGGACGCGGGCAGTCCGGGCTGGTCGCCATCGACGAGGCGTTGGCGGCCAAGGGCATCGTGGTGGAACGGGTCGAGTTTCCTTCACAGGCCGCCGGTAAGCGGCGCACCGACTCGTCGGCCGTGTGCATCGCCACCGTGCGCCAGGCCGCTGGCGCGCTGGCCTCACGGCTGGGCGTTTCGGTGGGACGGATCGCCGTCGGCGGCCGATCCTTCGGTGGCCGCATGTCTTCGATGGCCGTGGCCGAAGGACTCGGGGCCCGCGCGCTCGTCTTGGTGAGTTACCCGCTGCATCCGCCGGGCAAGCCCGATCAGCTCCGGACGTCCCACTTTCCCGACCTGGAGGTGCCCTGCCTGTTCGTCTCGGGCCGTCGCGACGCGTTCGCCACGCCCGCCGAACTGGAGCGGGAGACCGCGGCCATTCCCGGTGCGGTCACCGTGGCCTTCGTCGATGGTGATCACGGTCTGCGGAAGGCCGAGGGAGAGGCGGCAGCGATCGTGGCCGATTGGGTCAGCGGGCTTCGCTGACCTGATCGTGAGCGGGGTTCGGGGATCCATGGCGGGCCGTCCGGCATCCGGCATTTCGCCGTCCGAGCAGGTGCCAGCCCTGGGGCTGGGCGGTGTCACCGATCGGTTCGATCCGGCGCTGTTCCACGCATACCGAGGGACTCCGACTCGGTCCATCCATGGGTCGACACGGTCTCGCGCTGGCAGCCAAAGCCTTCATCGGCGAGACTGAGCCGTCCCATCTTCGGGGGTTCCAGAGGCGGCGAGCTCACATGACCAATTTCGAGCGCTTGGACGAGTTTCCCAAGGCTCTGCTCTCATTCTTGCTTGAACTCCTCGCCGAACGGAAGATCAATCATCCGGGGGCAGCACTGACATTGTCACCGGACGACCTCGCTTCCTCGTGGGATCTGGTGGCCGAGTCCGCGGTATTGCCGGATCCTCCGGAGCAGCCAGATGCTGGGGAAGAAGTTGCGAGCAGCTATTGGTATGAGCAAGCGCTAGGTGATCTCCTCAGCGGGGGATTTCTCTCGGAACTCGAGGACCACACATTTCGCGTCTTGGACCTTGAGAACCTGTTGCGCTTCAGGGATAGCTACTGATGAAGAGGAACCCGCTCCGGACGACCACTTCCGACCAGCGGTGCGTGTCCGACTGAACCCAACGGGGAGTGGCTTAGCGATCACCGTTTGGTGGCCCGTAGACCGACGTCCGTGGTCAATGTGTCGCAGATATCAAACTTGCACAATGACTGCACTTGATCGCTGCCGCAGGAAGATCATCCGAGAGGCATTGTGGACATGTCTTGGTTTCAGGGGGTGGGCCGAACACCGTGTGACCTCGCTGTTTCATGTAGGCGCGATACGGAACCACCAAGACGAAATAGATCGCGGCCATGAAGATGATGAAGTAGACGATCGCGGCAATGAACGATCCAAGCTGGATGCGCTGGCCATTGACCGTCCACCCGAGACCCGGGGATCCCACGCCTCCGCGCTCCACGGCGTTGACCAATGGCGTAATGATCGAATCGGTAAAGGACTTGATCAATGTGCTGAAGGCGACTGCCACGACAAGGCCCACCGCTATGACGATCAACTCTCCCTGCATGAGGAAGCTTCTGAAACCCTTCATTTTCCGCACCTTTCAATCGGTCTAACGAGACACCCGATCTTCGGGGTAGCCACTCTCTGCGCTCGGCATCAGCCCACCGTCTTTCTGATGAAGGAACGGCACTGAACATTTAGCACGGCCAGCCCACCGGGAGGGTCACCTCGTCGTCACGACCGGCCTCCCGTGTTTCTGTCTGGGGCGACCATCAACACCGCTCTGGGCTGACGAGCAGCCCGGTGTCGTCCGTCAGGAGATGCGCGATTTCCTCGCCATAGATCTTCGCACCCTGATCGGTGAGGTGGATTCCGTCGGGCAGAGTCCGGACGACCTCCCAATTCCCGCATGTTCTGATCGCCAACGCTTCCTTGCCGCCAGGTGCGGCCAGAACTGGTCCGGCATTCAGGATCTTGACGCCGGGGATGGAGGTGTAGCCAAGGAAGAGTTGCCGGGCATGAGCCAGGACTGGAGCGGTGATCGGTGGCGGGCTCACCCAGTCCATCGTCGCCCCGGCTGCCTGAACTTCCTTTGAGAGGCGCGTTGCCGTCTGTTGCCATAAGGAGAAGAACGCCGGGCTGACATCGGCTATGGCGGTCCCGTCAGGATTGTGGCACTTCGGAAATTGGCGGGGTCTAACGCTTGCGACAGCAAGCACTTGACCCTACGTCGGCCAGAGTGTGCCACCCTGACCTGATGTGATGAAGGGGCGGGGCCTCCGCCCCTCGTGAAGATTCGGGCGCCGCGAGCGACACTCGGGTTTCCACAAACCAACCTCGACAAGAGGAGGAGGCCCCAATGGAACGACAGTATGTCGGAATCGACCTGCATCGCCGCAGCTCGACCATCTACCGAATGACCGAAGACGGTGAGGTGCTCGGCTGCGTGCGCATCCCGAGCCAACCCGAAGAGCTCGCCGAAGCCATGGCAGACGCCGGCGAGGCGCCAGAGGTGGTGCTCGAGTCCACCTACGGGCGGTACTGGGCAGCCGACCTGCTCAGCGAGCTCGGTGCAAACGTGCATCTGGCCCATGCCCTCGGCAACAGCTGGGGGAACCGCAGGGTGAAGGACGACGAGCGTGACGCGAAGGACCTCGCCGCCATGCTCCGCCTGGGCCGGCTCGCCGAGGGCTGGATCGCCCCGCCCGAGATCAGAGAGCTCAGGGAGCTGGTGCGCTACCGCTCGAGCTGCCCTACGCCTATGACCTGTGCCTCCGTTCGCTGCGGGGACTTATCGTCCGCTACAACGCAGAGATCGCCGACTTGGACCGGACCATCTACCACCAGCTCGTCGACGATCCCGGCTACCGGGCCCTCCAGACGCTGCCGGGCGTCGGCAAGGTCATCGCCGCCATCTTCGTGGCGGAGATCGGCGACATCACCCGCTTCGACAACCCGAAGACGCTCTGCTCATGGGCCGGGCTCACCCCGAAGCACCGGGAGTCCGACCAGACGGTCCACCGCGGGTCGATCACCAAGCAGGGATCACCGCTCGTGCGCTGGGCGGCCATCGAGGCAGTCGGGAACTACCGGGCGAAGGGCAACGAGAAGCTGCGTGAGGACTACCGACGGATCGTTGAGCACCGGGGCAAGTACAAGGCCCGGGTGGCGGTCGCACGCAAGCTCTTGACCCTCGTGTTCTATGCCCTTCGGGACGGCGAGGTGCGCTGTCTCGAAGCCGGTGAGGCCGCGTGAGCGGCGGACACGGACCGACGCGAGCTCGACTATCGCCGTAGCCCGCCCTAGCTGGTGCGGCCGGGCATTCTGATTGAGCCCGTCGGGACGTGGCCGAATCCCATCATGTCGGAGATCGACGAATGAATGGCTGGCGGCCCACGGGCGCCCGTGAGAGAACCCACAAGCAATAATGGGAAGTTCGAGGACCACATAGGCGTCATCCCTGTCGACGATGCGCCACTCGTCGCCGGCATCAACGCCTCCGTCCTTCGGATGGCTTCGCCAGCGTTGACCCCGGCTCCTCGCTGGCGCACGCCCACTTCCAGGACGACGCTCGAAATTCAGGCACAGAAAAGCGGCCTGATCCGTTGACACGGCCCCGCCCCTTCATGAAGGCGGTAGGGGGCACCCAGCAGAAACCCTAGGAACTCTAGGAACCCGCCACGGTGCTTTCTGCACGAATGACCAAGGGCCCTAGCAATGACCGGCGGTGGCCCCGAGACTGATGGTGGTGACCAGGCGAATGCTTCTTCCCGCGGTGCTGCTCTTGGCAGGATTGATTGCTGGGTGCAGCGCAGCACCAGCCGATGTACCATTTACGCTGGGCACTGCTGATCGAAATCTGACTTATTGCAATTCGCAGAGTTTAGATCTCTACATCCCGCGCGCCGCTAGTGTTCGCCCTCTTCCCATTGCAATGTACGTGCACGGGGGAGGTATGACCGCAGGCGACAAGTCGGACCTCAACCCGGTGTTCCTTGATGCACTGGCTTCTGCCGGTTATGCGGTCGCCAGTATGAACTACCGGCTTGCTCCTGCGTTTCGGTTTCCTGCCCAAATCGAAGATGTCAAGTGCGCAATCAGGTATCTGCGAGCCACGGCTCCCCGTTACCGCCTGAACGCAAACGAGGTATTCGCATTCGGCACCAGCGTTGGAGGACAGCTTGTGGCGCTGTCCGCTCTCACGGGTTCGCATTCAGTATTCGATGTCGGACCGTATCCGACGGAACCGAGCAACCTTCTGGCAGCGGCGGACATGTTCGGCCCAGCGAACCTCACCGAGCGAGCATCGGGGTTCTCTCCCTCCGGAATTCAGCAAGTCTTCGGCAAGAGTGATCACCGGGATCTCCTCCTTGCCAGCCCCACGCATTTCGTCGCCGCGAACTCGCCGCCAATTCTTCTTGTTCAGGGCGTCGACGATACGACGGTCCTCAAGTCGCAATCCATGGAGCTCTATGGGGACCTCATAGCTGCAGGTGACCAGACCCAACTTGTTTTGGTCCAGAACATGGGCCACATGTTCATCCAGGTCGGCTCGAGGACCCTTGACCCTAGCTTTCGGCAGATTGCGAAGGACTTGGTCCGCTTCTTCGACAATGCGCAGAAGATGTGAGCGGGATTGCCGGATTCAGGATTGCGAGTTCGGTGGACTGGCCCGAGCCACTGCTCGAAGGCACCATTGGGAGCCCCACCCAACCGGTGTTCAGAGGCAGGCACAAGTGCAGGTCCAGCCTCCGAATGTGACTCCAGGGTGACAAGCCGGCGATCTCATCGTCTCGGCGGTGGAATCCGGGCCGTTCATTCCTTATCGTTGTCACTACATGCAGGGCGGGAGGCAGGTATCGGAGCGCCTCCGTCGGCAGCAACAGTGAGGAGGATCTATGTCCACAATCGAACGTACCGAGATCACCGAGGAGAGGGACGAACCTCTGAAGGATGATCCCCGCGTTGGCCGGCGCGCCCTGATGCTCGGTGGAGCGGCCGGGGTGGCTGGAGCGGCCATCGCCGCCGTAACGAATTCCTCTCCAGCTGGAGCTGCGGCAGGCGATCCCCTGACCCTCGGGAACGGCGGGACGCCCACCGCAAACGATGCGGGTCCCAATCAGACGAGCATGACGGCCAATCCCCTTTCGGGATCTTCGCTGAACGTCTACAACACGACGGCAAACCTTCCGGCTTTCTACGGCCAGGCGCACGGAAGTTCTGGGATCCCAGACATTGCGGCCGTCATCGGAGACTCGGACCAGGTCGACGGTGTGCTGGGGCTCTCGTCTGGCGGAGTGGGGGTGCACGGAGTCACAACTGCCGACGCGGGGACTGGAGCCGATACAGTTGGAGTCCTCGGAGAAGACACCAGCACGGTGCCGGGAGGCACAGGCGTCTATGGGTCGTCGGTCCATGGCCACGGCGTCCAAGGTGTGACGTCAGGCAGGGATGGGTTCACCGGGGTGCACGGCAAAGCCATAGGTCCCGGTGCCTATGGGGTCTTCGGTGAGGGACTTAGTACATCCGGTGTGGGCGTCATGGCTTCGAGTCCAGGCACTGCCTTGCAGGTGAACGGAGCCGCTCAGTTCACGCGAAGCGGCGTTGCGACCCTCTCGGCAGCTGCGACCTCTGTTGTTGTCACCGTGCTTGGAGGACTGAAGGCCACGAGCCACGTCTTGGCGACCCTGCAAACCGACGGAGCCGTGGGATTGGCGGTGCGCGCTGCAGTCCCCAACACTTCAACTGGCAAGGTGACCATCTACTTCACCGAGAGTGCGCCTGCTCGAACGAAGGTCGGTTGGTTCGTATTCGGCTAGGTGGGTTACCGCAAACGGGCCGGCCGACAGCGCGCCCTGAACTCGCAGGTGATCTGGGGCACTCGTGGGTTCGGTTTCTCTCCGTTCATCAGGCGCAACCGGCGGAAACACACGACATGTTGGCAGCCCACCCTGGGCTTGGTTGGCCCCATACCGTAAACGAGGCGTCTGCACTGCATCCCTCTCCAAGGCGAGCCGCATTCCCATGCGGGTTCCCCTATGCCATTCGACCTCATGTACTTCGCCATTCGACCACCGGTACCTCCACCCCCTTTTGGATGTGGTTCGAAATCTTGAGGATGAATAGAGCCGGTTGCAGCAATCGCTGGTGCACCAAGTTTGCGACACCCGACAGTCGATTGCTTCCGGGCGAAGCATGGCCTAGCCTGCCGACTATCGGCGGAAGGTTTCGGCAGGTCCGCAGCCCCCTCATGCCGGCGGAACGAGGAGGTTTCGATGTCCCTGCGAGCAAGCCGCGTCTCCATTTTGAAGGTGCTTCTGTGCGCCCCGCTCCTGATTGGTGTGATGGCCGTGGCCGCGGTCAGCATCGGCGCTCCCGTTGCCTCGGCAGCGAACCCGGTGCCCTCGGACGAGCTGGCCTGGGGCTACGGCGCCTATGGTGAGCTTGGCAACGGCACGACGACGACGAACCAGACGACACCGGTCGCCGTGTCCCTCCCATCAGGGGTCACCGCCACCGCGACCGCCGGCGGGGCGGAGACCGGTTATGCCATCGGCTCGGACAGCGTCCTCTACGCCTGGGGCAGCGGCACCGACGGCCAGCTCGGCAACGGCACCACCACTGCGACCCAGACCACACCGGTGGCGGTCTCCCTCCCGACCGGGGTCACCGCCACCGCGATCGCCGCCGGACAGCTGAGCGCCTATTCCCTCGGCTCGAACGGCACCGTGTACGCCTGGGGCTATGGCGCAGATGGCGAGCTCGGCAACGGCACGACGCCCAGCGCGATCAGCACCCCGGTCGCGGTCTCCCTGCCGGTCGGGGTCACCGCCACCGGCATCGGCGCCACGGGCTACACCGGCTACGCCATGGGCTCGGACGGCACCCTCTACGCCTGGGGCATGGGCCCCCACGGCGAGCTCGGCAACGGCAGCACCCTTTCGACCCAGGCCACACCAGTCGCCGTCTCCCTCCCGTCCGGGGTCACCGCCACGGCGATCGCCGGCGGCACGGAGACCGCCTATGCCCTCGGCTCGAACGGCACCCTGTATGCCTGGGGCTCCGGGTCCGACGGCGAGCTCGGGAACAACACCACCAACTCGGTGTCCACACCGGCCATCGTCCAGATCCCGACCGGGGTCACCGTCACCGCCATCGCGGCCGGGGAGTTGAGCGGGTACGCCCTCGGCTCGAACGGCACCATGTACGCCTGGGGCAGCGACACGGAGGGCCAGCTCGGCAACAACTCGGCGAACGATCCCCAGACCACACCGGTGGCGGTCTCCCTGCCATCCGGGGTCAGTGCCACGACGATCGGTGCCTCCGAGTTGACCGGGTTCGCCATAGGCTCGAACGGCACCCTCTATGCCTGGGGCCTGGGTCTGGACGGCAACCTTGGGAACGGCACGACGACCTTCTCCCAGACGACACCGGTCGCCGTCTCGCTGCCGACGGGGGTGGCCCCGACCTCACTCGGTTCCGAGTCACAGTCAGAGACCGGCTATGCCATTGTGCGACCGGCCGTCACCCTCTCCCAGGGCACTCCGACCTCGGCCTCCATCACACCGGGGGCCGGCTTCTCGGGGCAGCTCACCGTGACCAACCCGCAGGCGGGCGGCGGCTCGCTCACCTGGACCACAACCATCCCTTCGTCCGGGGTCACCGTCTCGTCCTCCGGGGCGGTCAACGTCCCGACCTCGGTGACGACGCCGGGGACCGTCACCGTGAGCGGCACGGTCAGTGACACCATCGGTGACGCCGGGAACTGGTCATTCACCCTCACGGTCACTGGGACCCTCTGCACCCCTGGGTACTACAGCTCGACCGGGTATGCCCCCTGCACGATTGCGCCGCCCAACACTTACGTGCCCACCACCGGCGCAATTGCACCCACTCCATGTCCGACAGGAAAGATCAATCCGAATTCGGGCTCAACCAGCATCGCTGCCTGCGTCGCCGGTTCAGGACCCACCATCACCGGGTTCACCCCGGCGGGGGGCCCATCCGGCACGGTGGTGACGATCACCGGGACCATCCTCTCCGATGCAACGACGGTGAGCTTCAACGGCGTAGCGGCCACCATCACCAGCGACACGTCCACGAAGATCACGGTGAAGGTGCCAACGGGTGCCACGACCGGCTACATCACAGTCACTGTTCCAAGCGGGAGTGTGACCAGCAAGACCAAATTCACCTATACCGGACCCACCATCACCGGGTTCACCCCGGCGGGGGGCCCACCCGGCACGGTGGTGACCATCACCGGGACCAACTTCGGGACGGCCCTCCCTGGGGCAGGTGTGAACTTCAACGGCATAGCGGGCGCAGTCCTCAACACCACGCCCACGGGGATCACGGTGAAGGTGCCAAAGGGTGACACGACCGGCTACATCACAATCGGCACAGTACATGGAGACACGACCAGCGCCACCGAATTCACCGATGCAGGACCCACCATCACCGGGTTCACCCCGGCGTTCGGCCCACCCAACTCGGTGGTGACCATCACCGGGACCGACCTCCTCGGGGCAGGTGTGACCTTCAACGGCATAGCCGGCACCGTCGCCAGCGACAACGGTACGAAGATCACGGTGAGGGTGCCACTGGGTGGCGCGGGTGACGCGAGCGGCTACATCAGAGTCACCACTACCTATGGGAGTGCGCCCAGCGCGACCAAATTCACGGAATCATTGGGCCCGCCCACCATCACCGGGTTCACCCCGGCGGGGGGCCCATCCGGCACGGTGGTGACGATCACCGGGACCAACCTCTCCGATGCAACGCCGGTGAGCTTCAACGGCGTAGCGGCCACCATCACCAGCGACACGTCCACGAAGATCACGGTGAAGGTGCCAACGGGTGCCACGACCGGCGACATCACAGTCACTGTTCCAAGCGGGAGTGTGACCAGCAAGACCAAATTCACCTATACCGGACCCACCATCACCGGGTTCACCCCGGCGGGGGGCCCACCCGGCACGGTGGTGACCATCACCGGGACCAACTTCGGGACGGCCCTCCCTGGGGCAGGTGTGAACTTCAACGGCATAGCGGGCGCAGTCCTCAACACCACGCCCACGGGGATCACGGTGAAGGTGCCAAAGGGTGACACGACCGGCTACATCACAATCGGCACAGTACATGGAGACACGACCAGCGCCACCGAATTCACCGATGCAGGACCCACCATCACCGGGTTCACCCCGGCGTTCGGCCCACCCAACTCGGTGGTGACCATCACCGGGACCGACCTCCTCGGGGCAGGTGTGACCTTCAACGGCATAGCCGGCACCGTCGCCAGCGACAACGGTACGAAGATCACGGTGAGGGTGCCACTGGGTGGCGCGGGTGACGCGAGCGGCTACATCAGAGTCACCACTACCTATGGGAGTGCGCCCAGCGCGACCAAATTCACGGAAGACTGAGCGAGCGGTCTTGGCTCTGGGCGTGCAGTCGCGGCATGTCGCCCCGACTCGGATGCGCCGACAGAGATCCAGGCGCGTCTTCTGGCACTCACCGGACCTGCTGGTGCATCCGACGATGACTCTGCTCGACGGATGTACCAGCAGGTAGAACTACAACTAAGCCATATATAACAGCGCAGTTTCGGGGGTCGACTTCGGTCTGCCCCGAACCGCGACCGCCCGCGATCAGAAGTGTTTCAGTTCTGAGAAATGTGTGGACCACAAGGCTGTGACCTCGAGTCCCGACTGAGGGGCTATCGAGTGTGGCCTCGATGGCTGTCCACACGCCCGGAGGTGCGATTGCGGGGCAGGCAACAATCGCGAGCAGCGGGTTGGTCAGGCGAGCGCACCCTGCTCAGATCCGAAGACCCGCAATACCCGCCGGAAGCAGACCGTCGCGGAGGATAGCCACGGGAACTCTGTTCGCCGAGTCGAGTCAACGCATTAGGTAGAGACGGGCCTCAGATCGCCATACGGTGGACGCGGAGGCAGGTCTCGACGGAGAACCGCCGGTGCAGTTTCTGCTCCTTCGGTCCGAAGTATCTCGTCGCCTCGGTCATGGGGACGATCTGCGGCTGATCGACCCCGTACGTTCGGCCGTGGGAGACGACGGTCGCGTTCCCGCTGGCGAGAACGTTCTTCATCCAATCGGTGCGTTCGCCATAGGGGAGTGCGATCAGGAAGCTGTCGTCGTGCTCGACGGCGACGACCGGTGTTTCGTAGGTCCGACCCGAACGGCGCCCGACGTGACGGACGATCGAGGTGCTGGATTTCTGCGTCCCGGCGGATCGCATTGCGAGCGGTCGTGTCGCTCGCGTCAGTCTGCGCAGGGCCGCCTGGATGGGTCCTTTCATACCTGCAGACTGCCACGGTTCGGCCCCGCGGTCTTGCCGACTGATTCGACCCAACCGGTCGGAACCTTGGAGTTGCCAGTTCGGCAGCCCGACGTCGCCGTCAATCTGGGACTCAAGAGCGGCAAGTCAGACTGCGGTGGCACCCTCGCCGAGCTTGGACCGGAGATCCGCCTCGAAGGCAAGGATCTCGGGCGCCATCTCTTTTGCTCGAAGTGCTTCCAGATGTGGGTAGCCGGCATCTCGTTCAGCATCCCATTCATCGGCAAAGCGTCCGGAGGCAATCTCCTCGACGGTGTCTCGCATCGTCGAGGAGATGTCGAGGTGCCGATAGCGGTCGGCGCGCGACATCTGACCGTATTGACTCGTTGGCGAGTGGTAGGCCATCTGCGCGGCACCTCCCTCCAGCCGGACCAGACGGTATGTCCGCTCCACCTCCCCTGAAAGCACCAGCTCCGTGACGATCGCCTCGATCGGCACGCCCCGTTCGAGCATCACCTGAACGAACGACTCGCTGACGCGTCGCAGAGCCGGGGCGAGCGCCTGCTCGACAGCAAGGTCGAGGATCGCCTCTTGTTCGGGACTGAGCTCGATCGCGCCCTGACGGAGCCCACCGATGGCCTTGGCAATGGCCAGAACTCTCGACCGGGCCGTGCCGGTGACGTCGTGGTGAACCCCGACGGCCGTGATGAATCCAATGCCTTCGAGATAGCACCTGCGTACTTCTGGGCCGAGCATTCTCGGTGCCACCATGCCGACGTCACACGGTGGATTCAGGCGCCCGAAGGCGAGCGTGTACCCACTGGCAACGATCACCAAGGCGTCCGGGCGGGGGTTCAGGGGCACGGTGGGGATGACATCGTCGGGAATCAGCACACACACCACATCGGCATCGTTCGCCCCATCGAGATCGCTGGTTGCGAACCCATCCGCCTCGGCTGTGTCCCTGCTGGCGTCGGCGCGTACGCAGACGGTGATCTCGATGCCCGAGTCCCGCAGATTGAGCGCCCAGGAACGTCCCTGGTTGCCGTACCCGATGACGGCAACTTGCTGCCCAGCGAGTGCTTCGATGTGGGCTTCCGCTTCCCTCACGATCACAGTCATGCTCCGACCGTACCTTTCTTCTCGCTCGTTCCGCTCGCCCCCACACCTCGGTTCTCGGTGTTCCGTACATCATGGTCTCGGCCGGGGCATCCTCCGATTCCGCCCCGCTCAACCGATGATAGGACTCACCATGCGGGGGTGCCCGTGGGGAAAGGTGGTCGCGCTCATCCTGGCGTGTGGACAACTGCCGTTGGCAGGGCCAGGTGTGGGCGGCCGACGCGACAGACTCAGATACCGCGCCCGAGGTTCGATGGAGATATGCGACGATGCACCGGTGAACAAGAGCGGCGAGCGCAGCCAGATCGTGACCGGGGTACCGGTGCCCCGACCGACCATGCGGGGCGCAATGTCCGTGGTTGTCCTGATCGTCGTGGTCGGAGTCTTGTCGTTCGCCCTCCGGGCGTACGCCGTGCAGGACTACATCGTTCCTTCGGGCTCGATGCTGCCCACCCTGCAGATCGGGGACCGGATTGCCGTTGACAAGCTGTCCTCCACCATCCATCGGGGCGATATCGTCGTGTTCAACCGTGCTCCCGGTGACCACGATCTCCAGTACCCCGTTCTCGTGAAGAGGGTGGTCGGCCTACCGGGTGAGACCATCTCTTCGGTCGGCGACACGATCTTGATCGATGGGACACCGATCGCTCAGCCCTGGCTGCCCACCCTCGAGGGCGTCTGTTACCAGGCAGCAGCCAATATTCGTCCGACGACGATTCCGGTTGGACAGTATTTCGTGATGGGCGATTGCCGTGGCGATTCCGGTGACAGCCGTTACTGGGGGACGGTTCCCGTCTCCAACATCATCGGAAAGGTATCTGCGGTGATCTGGCGTCACAATCACCCGTGGCTGCACTGGTTCTGAGTCGACATCCCGTGTCCGCGATCGCGCACGGGGCAGGGGCAGCCCGGTGCCACCGACCGGCGGGAGAAGGCACGTGCTTGTGGCGACTCGGTGCTCTCGTTACGGAAGCAGATCGAGAGCTTCCTGGTCGAGCACCACGTCCTCGGCAGCCAGATTCTCCTCCAGGTGCGCCACCGACGATGTGCCCGGGATGAGCAATATGGTCGGGTCGCGGTGAAGCAGCCAGGCGAGCGCAACTTGAGCCGGTGTGGCGCCGAGCCGTTGAGCCGTCGTCTCGACTGATGGAGCACGCAGCACCGGGCTCTCGGGATTGAAGGCAGAACCCAACGGAAAGAACGGGACAAAGGGAACGCCGTCTGACCGGCAGGCGTCGAGGACGTCTTCACCCGAGGTATCAGCCAAATTGTACGGATTCTGGACGCACACGATATCGATCAGGGATTGAGCGACCCGGTACTGAACCAGGTCGACGCTGCTCAATCCGATTTCCCCGATCAGGCCCTCCTCACGCATGGCGTCCATGGCGGTCAGCTGTTCAGTCAGCGGAACGTCCGAATCCGGATGCCGACGGAGATTGACGACAGGGATTTGTTCCAGCCCGAGGGACGCGAGATTTGCCTCGACCCCGGCTCGGAGTTGCTCGGGCCGTTGCGCGGGAAGCCAATGACCCTGATCGTCTCGTTCCGCTCCGACCTTCGAGACGATCACCAACTCGTCCGGGTAGGGATGGAGCGCCTCGCGCAGCAACTCATTGGCCACGTCGGGTCCGTAGAACTGCGCGGTGTCGATGTGGTTCACGCCGGCGACCACCGCACGACGGATGACCGTCAACGCACGATCCCGGTCCTTTGGCGGGCCGAACACACCCGGGCCCGGGAGCTGCATCGCACCAAAGCCCATGCGGCGGACAGATCGGCCACCCAGCAGGACAGGTTGTGTCGGCATGGTCTCCTCCGGCGCTGCGATCGGGGCTCTCCGGGACGACGAACTCATTCGTCGGAACCGGCTGGGACCACCGGGCGCGCCGATCCCCTCGCAGGAAAGAGGACGGCGCACATCATCAGTTCGGAGCCTGGGGCGGCGGAACCCCTGCTCAACGGCCTGACGATATGAAGATACCCACCGTTTCCGCGGCTCAAACCAAGAAACTCTGTGGCGACGTGCTCCGGATGGTAGCGCCGGCGACGCAACCCCGTCGGCCCGGGACTCAGCGGCCCGACCTCGGGAGACCGAGGCCCCGTTCGGCGATGATCGAGCGCTGCATCTCGCTCGTGCCGCCGTAGATCGTGGTCACCGCCGCATGCCGGAAGAGGTGTTCGATCCACCCGTCCACGGGTGCGTCGTCCTCGCCGCGCTGGAGGACTCCCTCGCGCGCCGAGCATGTCGACCAATTCTGCGGCGTCCGCGGTCATCGACTCCGCATAGAACAGCTTGTGCATCGACCCTTCGACCCCGGGGAGCGCGCCGGTGGCAGCCACGAAGGAGGTGCGGTAGGCGAGGAGCCTGGCCACCTCGTTGTTGGTGCGCATCGTGGCCAGGCGCTCGCGGACGTGGGGGTCGTCGATGACCCGGGTCCCGTCGGGTCGCCGGGTGGCCGTCGCCCACGCCACAGCCTGCTCCCATACCCGGTCGGCCTCGCTGAGGCCGAACCCGCCCCGCTCGAAGGTCAGGGCGATGGTCATGACGTCCCAGCCCCGGTCGACCTCGCCGATCCGGTGGTGGTCGGTGACGCGGACGTCGGTATAGAAGGTCGCGTTCGTCCGCTCACCACCGAGCGTGTGCACCGGGTGGATCTCGATGCCCGACGAATCCAGCGGGACCAGGAACATGGTCAGCCCCTTGTGCTTGGGCACGTCGTGGTTCGTGCGGGCCAAGAGGAAGACGTATTTGGCAACGTGGGCCAGGGTGGTGAACATCTTCTGCCCGTTGATCACCCATTCGTCACCGTCCCGCACGGCGGTGGTCTTGATCGAGGCCACGTCGGAGCCCGAGTCGGGTTCGCTGTAGCCGAGCGACATGATGAACTCGCCGGCCAGGGCGCGGGGGAGGAAGTCGCGCTTCTGCTCGTCGGTCGCAACCCGCCGGATGGTCTGGCACACGATCACGGTCAGGCCCATCCCGTCGGTCGGGGCGCCTGCCAGCCGGAGCTCGTCCCGGAGGGCGGTCATCTCGAACGGATCCCGCCCCTGACCGCCGTACTCGGGCGGCCACGACGCAGCGATCCAACCCTGCTGGCCGATGGCCCGGTGGAACTCCTCGTCGTGGTTGGTCCCGGTTCGGTGGGCGCGCTCGATCGTCTCGGCGTCGAGGTGCTCGTCGAGGAAGGCGCGCACCTCTGCCCGGAAGGCGTCGCTCTTCGCTCCCAGCCGGAAGTCCATCACGGTCCCTCGATCGGGCCGAACAGCGTGTCGGCCAGATGTGCGACCCCCTGCTTCGGGTCACCGAGCATGAGCGGCCAGGCCTCAGCCCTGCGGTAGTACAGCTGGATGTCGTACTCGAGGGTGAATCCGTAGCCTCCGTGCACGTGCAGCGCCACGTTGCTCGCTTTGCGCGCCGCCCTGGTGGCGAACAGGAACGCCATCGAGGCGAGTGAGCCGAAGTGCTCCTCGTCGTCGACCTGGGACCAGGCTGCCTCCCGGGTAAGGAGCCGTGCACCGTCGACCAGGGTGGCGGCGTCGGCGAGGTCACGGGCGATCGACTGGAACGATCCGATCGGCGCGCCGAACTGGTGGCGGTTCTTGGCGTACTCGATCCCCAGGGCGAGCGCAGCCTCACCAAGGCCGACCAGCGCGCCCCCGAGGAGGACCCGCCACTCGTCGAGGGCCTGTGCGTGGACGGTCCGGGCGATGTCCCCGTCGGCGAGCACGGTGCGACCCGGGTCGTTCACCGACCGGTCGGCGACCGGTGACGAACCGAGGGTCCGCGGTGCCGTCCCGGCGTGACCACCGGTGAGAGCGATGAGCTGGTCGCCGTCCATGGCGACCACGATGTCGGCGATCGCCCCGGAGGGGACCAGCGGGGCAGTCCCGCCGACCGCCGGACGCACGGCGACCGTGCTGATCGTGGAGGGCTCCACGATCAGGGTGTCGAGGTACCGGCTCCCCGGCTCGCCGGACGAGGCGAGCGTCCTGGCGGCCACGACGCCGTCGACGAACGGCATCGGCGCGAGGAAGACGCCGATCTGCTCGCTGATCAGCTCGAGATCGAGCAGCGAGGCGCCGCCTCCGCCCAGCTTCTCGGCGACCCCGACCGTCGGCCCGGCCAACTGGCAGAAGGCGAACCAGAGGTCCGGATCGAAGCCGACCGGCTCGACGGCGCGCACCACATCCGGCGGGCAACGGTCGGTGAGAAAGGACCGGACGGCCGAGACCAGCTCGTGCTGTTCGTCTGTAAGGTTCAGGTCCATGAGCGAGGTCGACCCGACGTCCCGGTCGGTACGTCGAGAGTACTTGATGACCCTCGACGGATGCCCGCCCGGGCGGGGCCGTCGGGCTTCCGCGGTCCGCGTGCGGGGAGAGCGGAACCGGTGATCGATGCCTGAGGGGATCGAGCCGTTCGAGGTGCGGATCGAGGACGCGGCCCTCGAGGATCTCCGGGATCGCCTCGTCCGGACTCGCTTCCCCGACCAGATCGCCGGTACCGAATGGGACGCCGGCATCCGGATCGCCTACCTCCGTGAACTGGTCGGTCACTGGCTGGACGGGTACGACTGGCGAACCGAGGAAGCCCGCCTCAACGACTTCGAGCAATTCCGTACCCGGATCGACGGCCAGTCGATCCACTTCGTCCACGCCCGCTCGCCCCACCCGGACGCGCTGCCGCTGCTCCTCGTCCACGGCTGGCCCGGCTCGATCGTCGAGTTCCTCGAGGTGATCCCGAGGCTCACCCGGCCCGAGATGTACGGCGGTCGCGCCACCGATGCGTTCCACGTGGTCGCACCGTCGCTTCCCGGGTACGGATTCTCCGAGCCCCCGCGCACTCGGGGCTGGGACGTGCGTCGCATCGCACAGGCGTTCATCGACCTCATGGATCGGCTTGGCTACGGGCGGTACGGCGCCCAGGGGGGAGACTGGGGTGCCCAGGTGACCACCCGGATCGGCGGACTGGATCCGGAGCACTGTGCGGCCATCCATCTCAACATGCCGATCGGTGTCCGGCCGGGGGAACCCGAGGTGCTCACCGACGAGGAGCAGGCCGACCTGGATGACATGCGGCGATTCACCCGCGAGGAGTCCGGGTACGCCGGCGAGCAGGGGACCAAGCCCCAGACGCTGGGCGTCGGTCTCAACGACTCCCCGGCCGGATTGCTGGCGTGGATCGTGGAGAAGTTCCGGGCCTGGAGCGACTGCGACGGCCATCCGGAGAACTGCTTCACCCGGGACCAGCTCCTGACCAACGTGATGCTCTACTGGGTGACCCAGACCGCCACCTCGTCGGCCCAACTCTACTGGGAGACGAACCAGAGCGGGGTGCTCACAGAGAAGCTGCCGTTCATCGAGGTTCCGACCGGGGTGGCACGGTACCCACGGGAGGTGCTGCGCTGGCCACGCTCGTGGGTCGAGCAGCAGTACAACGTCACCCACTGGGCCACCATGCCCAAGGGGGGCCACTTCGCCGCCATGGAACAGCCGCGATTGTTCGCCGACGACCTGCAGGAGTTCTTCCGGACCGTGCGCTGAGGGCTGGAGGGCGGACGAACCCCGCCGGGACTACCCCTTCGGCTTCCGCAGCAGTTCGAGACTGCCCCTGGTCCGGTCGTCCTGCCAGTGCTCGAGCACCGCTCGTTCGAGTCGCCGGGACCCGTCGTCGTCGAGGACGGCCAGCGCCGGTCGTCTGGTTGCCGACTTGGCGAGTGCGTAGGCCCTGGCGTCGTGCCCCGCCAGCTGGCGGGCCAGTGCGGTGGCCCCGGGTTGCAATTCGTCCGGGGAGAGGATCTGGTGCACGATCCCAAGGCGGCACGCCTGGTCCGCGTCGAGCAGGTCCGCGTCGAAGATCAACTGCTCCGCCCGCTCGCCGCAGGCGTGGCGGAGGAGCTCGACCGCGAAGACGGGGAACGACACGCCCACCCGGAGCTCGGTGGCGCCGATCCGTGCGCCCTCCGCGATCACCCGCTTGTCACAGGCGCACGCCAGGATGCACCCGCCCGCGATCGCCGGCCCGTTGATCGCCGCGACCGTCGGCTTGGGGAACCGGAACAGTTCGACCAGGGCGGTGTTCAACGACTCGAGGAGCACCCCGGTGCGGCTCCTCTCGTTGTCCAGGACTTCGCTCACGTTCAGCCCGGCCGAGAAGATCGAGCCCGCTCCGGTCACCACCAGGGCGCGGACCTCGGGGTCGTCCTCGCAGCGCCCGACATACGCGGCGATCTCACCGAGCGTCTCCACGTCGAGCGCGTTGACCTTGTCACTGGAGAGCGTCATCAACGCGATCCCGTCGACGGTCGCGCCGGTGATCCTGGTGAGTGGTCCCGTACTCGTCATCCTCGGTTCCTCCCCGTTCGGCCCGCGGCTGGGGGCGGTGCGCCCTTGACCGACCAGCAGTTTAGTGTCACACTGCGACATGGAAGCAAGGGGAGGTGGGGAGTGACGGTCCAGAGCGGCAGCGATGTCTACTACGACCCGTACGACGTGGAGATCGACGCCGATCCGTACCCGGTCTTCCGCCGGCTCCGGGAGGAGGCGCCCCTCTACTACAACGAGGCCCACGACTTCTACGCCTTGAGCCGGTTCGCCGATGTCGAGCGTGGCTATCTCGACCCGAAGACCTTCATCTCCGGGCGGGGCGGCATCATCGAGCTGATCAGGGCCAACATCGAGATGCCCTCGGGGGTGCTCATCTTCGAGGACCCCCCGGTCCACACCATCCACCGGCGCCTGATGTCCCGGGTCTTCTCGCCGAACCGGGTTGCCGCCCTCGAGCCCCAGATCCGAGCCTTCTGCGTCAGCTGCCTCGACCCGTTGGTCGGAGCAACGGAGTTCGACTTCATCGCCGACCTCGGGGCCCAGATGCCCATGCGGGTCATCGGCATGCTGCTCGGCATCCCCGAGCAGGACCAGGAGGCCGTGCGGGACAAGGTCGACGCCAACCTCCGCACCGAGGCGGGCCAGCCCATGGAGGTGGGGGAGAAGATCGTCCCCACCGACATCTTCGCCGACTACATCGACTGGCGGGTCGACCATCCGTCGGACGACATCATGACCGAGCTCCTCCAGGCGGAGTTCGAGGACGAGAACGGGACGGTGCGCAACCTGACCCGTGAGGAGCTCCTCACCTACATCAGCGTGATCACCGGTGCCGGCAACGAGACCACCGGCCGGCTCATCGGATGGAGCGGAAAGGTGCTGGCCGACCACCCCGACCAGCGGAAGGAGCTGGTCGGGGACCCGTCGCTCATCCCCGGTGCCATCGAGGAGCTCCTGCGCTTCGAGACCCCCGCACCCCACGCGGCGAGGTACGTCACCCGTGATGTCGAGCTCTACGACCGGACGGTTCCGGAGGGCAGCATCATGGTGCTCCTCCCCGGATCGGCCAACCACGACGATCGGCGTTTCCCGGACGGAGACAGCTTCGACATCCACCGGAACGACGGAAAGCCGCTGACCTTCGGATACGGGATCCATCTCTGTCTGGGAGCGGCGTTGGCCCGCCTCGAGGGTCGGGTCGCCCTCGAGGAGGTCCTCACGCGGTTTCCGACCTGGGAGGTCGACATGGACCGGGCCAGGCTCGCCCCCACCTCGACGGTCCGAGGGTGGGAGACGCTTCCGGTCTCCACCCCGTGAACGCCGCGAGCGGTCGACCGACCTCCAGCGAGGGCACCTGATGGGCCTGCTCGACGGGAAGGTGGCCGTGATCACCGGCGCAGGGTCGGGGATGGCCAAGGCGTCGGTGAGGGTCTTCGTCCGGGAGGGCGCCACGGTGGTGGCGGCCGACATCAGCGGTGCCGAGCAGGACACCGCGGCCGAGGTCGGTGGGGACGTGCTTCCCGTGCACTGCGACGTCTCCAACGAAACCGACGTCGGAGCGATGATGGCCACGGCCGTCGAGGCGTTCGGACGGGTGGACGCCGTGCTCAACGTGGCCGGCATCGCCGATGGCTGCGCGCTCGCCGACCTGACCATGGAGTTCTACGACCGGCTGATGGACGTGGATCTGCGTGGGGTGATGCTCGGGATGAAACACGGCATCCGTACCATGCTCCCGACGGGCGGCGGGTCGATCGTCAACTGGTCCTCGGTCGGCGGGCTCAACGGCGCAGCGTTCACCAGCGTCTACCAAGCGGCCAAGCACGGGATCATCGGCGCCAGCAAGTCAGCGGCCATCGAGTACGGCACGCAGGGGATCCGGGTCAACACCATCTGCCCGGGGTTCATCCTCACCGAGATCATGGCCAAGGGCGCAGAGGACTTCATCCCCGACATCGCCGCCAAGGCCGCCCTCAACCGCGCCGGGCAACCGGACGAGGTGGCCGAGGTCGGCGCCTTTCTGGCCTCCGACCGGGCCTCGTTCGTCACCGGTGCGGTCATTCCGGTCGATGGAGGTTGGTCAGCGAAGCTGGCGTAACAGAATGGACGCCGTGACCGCCACCGAGATACCGCCGACTGATCCACCGGGGCGACCCCCTCGACCCTACGACGGCACCCTCCGCCGCGAGCGGGCCGCGGAGACCCGGGAGCGGATCATCGCCGCCGGGTCCGAGCTCCTCCATCGCACGTCTGTCCGGGACTGGAAGAAGTTGACCGTCCGGGCGGTAGCCGAACGGGCCGGCGTCAACGAGCGCACCGTCTACCGCTACTTCGGCAATGAGCGGGGGCTGCGCGATGCGGTGATGCGCTGGAACGAGCAGGAGGCCGGCATCGAGCTGGTCGGCATGCAGCTCGAAGACATCGCCAGGGTGGCGTCGCAGGTCTTCGAGCACGTCTCGCAGTATCCGAGGGAGCCGCGTCCACCACTCGACCCGACCCTGGTCGACGCCAACCAACGCCAGCGGGAGGCACTTCTCGCGGCCATCGCGGCGACGGCCGAGCAGTGGCCGGAAGAGGACAGGACCGTGGCGGCCGCCGTGTTCGACGTCCTGTGGAGCGTGGCCGCGTACGAGCGCCTGGTGGTCGACTGGCAGATCGATCACAAGCGGGCGATCGAGGGGATCTCCTGGGTCATCGGGCTGGTCGAGGAGGCCGTCCGGGACGGTCGGGGGCCGAGATGACCCCGGTCGTCGGAGTCGACGCTCGACCGACCCACTCGATCGTCGTGCGCGTCCGGCCGGGGCGGCCACCCGCAACCACAGAGGAGCACCGTTGAGCGACGACCGGTTCGATTCCGTCGACTTCTTCCGCAGCAAGGACCTCGTCGACAACCCCTATCCCTACCTCGGGCACCTGCGGGAGCGGTGCCCGGTGGTCAAGGAGCCGTACCACGACGTCTACATGGTGACAGGGTACGAGGAGGCAATCGAGGTCTACCACGACACGGAGACCTTCTCGGCCTGCAACTCTGCCATCGGACCCTTCGCCAGGTTCCCGGTGCCCCTGGAAGGCGACGACGTCACCGAGATCATCGAGACCTACCGCGACGGCCTCCCCTTCGGTGACCAGCTGCCCACCTTCGACCCCCCCAAGCACACCGCCCAGCGCGGGCTCCTCATGCGGCTGATCACCCCGAAGCGCCTCAAGGAGAACGAAGCGTCGCTGCAGCGCCTGGCCGACGACCGGATCGACCGCTTCCACACCCGGGGCGAGTGCGAGTTCATCGGCGAGTACGCCCAGCCCTACACCATGCTGGTCATCGCCGACCTGCTGGGTGTGCCGGAAGAGGACCATCCGGAGTTCCTCGAGAAGCTCGTGCACCACGACGCCCTGGAGATGACCCACAGCCCCCTCGAGTATCTCTACGAGAAGTTCACCGGCTACATCGAGGACCGGCGGCGCGAACCCCGGGACGACGTGATGACCGGGCTGGCCACCGCCACCTTCCCCGATGGCTCGCTGCCCCCGGTGGAGGACGTGATGAAGATCGCCTCCAATCTGTTCGCCGCCGGTCAGGAGACCACGGCCCGGTTGCTCGGCACCGCCCTCCAGACCCTGGGGGAGCGTCCGGAGCTCCAACAGCAGCTCCGTGACGACCGCAGCCTGGTCTCCCTCTTCATCGAGGAGACCCTTCGCCTCGAGCCTCCGATCAACGGCACCTTCCGCCTGGCGCGGACGCCGACCACGGTCCGGGACACCGAGATCCCGGCGGGCAGCACGGTCATGATCCTGCCCAGCGGGGCCAACCGTGACCCGCGTGAGTTCGGCGATCCCGACCAGCTGCGGCTCGACCGCGACAACAACCGCCAGCACCTCGCCTTCGGCCACGGGATCCACACCTGCGCGGGGGCCCCGCTGGCCCGGGCCGAGTCCAACGTCTCGCTGCAGGGCATCCTCGACCGGATGGGGGACATCCGCATCTCGGGGTCGCACCACGGCCCGGCGGGCGCCCGTCACTGGGAGTACACCCCGACCTGGATGCTCCGGGGACACGACCGGCTCTACCTCGAGTTCACACCCATCGACTGAGTCGAGGGGGCCAGACGACCCGCCGCTCGAGCTACGCCGAGCCGACCGGGGGATACCGGATGAACTCCAGCAGATTGCCGTCCGGGTCGCGTACGTACACGCTCGACCCGGTGGTCCGACGGCCGCCCTCGCGCTCCGCAGGACCCTCGATGACGCTCGCGCCGGCCCGGTCGAGGAGTGCCAGGAGGGCTGCAGCCGATCCCTCCCACACCAGGCAGAGGTCGCCGCACGGGGGAACGGCGGCCGGTGCCCGCAGGTCGAAGCGGGCGTGCCACAGCTCGGGTCGGTGGAAGTTGACCATCTGTGTGCCGAGATGGACCTGGACCAGGTACTCGTTCTCGGTCACCTCGAGCCCGAGCGAGCGGTAGAAGCCGACCATGGCCGCTGTGTCCTGCATCGGGAGGGCGATGTGGTCGACGCCCGAGATGGCGCCGGTCTCCTGGTGGCCGTCCATTCGGTTCCCCTGAGGGTCGGGTCGCCCGGACCGGGGTACCGGTCGGCGACGGGGGCGTCGGAAATGAGGTTCTCGCGAGGGGAGATTGCTGGTATCTTGCTCACGGTCCAGGAGCGATGCAACAGCGACGGCAACGGAGCCGGCCCCGGGGGCGGACCGGGGCAGATCGCGCGGAAGGGGATCGATGCGGGTCGTCGTGAACATGAGCCAGTGTGAGAGCAACGGGCTCTGCATGGGCGCGGCGCCGCAGATCTTCCTGCTCGACGACGACGATCAGCTGGTGGTCCTCGACGAGACGCCCGACGAATCGGCGCGGCCGAACGTCGAGGAAGCGGTCCGCCAGTGCCCGAAGCAGGCCATCTCGATCGAAGAGGACTGAATCGAGAGAGGATCGCCGGCGAGCGGTCCGACGGTCAGGCCTCGAAGTCTCCCACGCCTCGCCGGAGCTTCTTGATGATCCGCTGGAGGGCGTGGAGATCCCGGCTGTCGAGGCCCCCGAGCCCGAAGACGACGCCGTTGACCGCCTTGGTCGCCTCGAGGGCAAGCCGCCGGCCCTCCTCGTTGATCTCCGCCAGGGTGGTCCGGCCGTCGGTCGGGTGGGGGAGCCTGCGGACCAGGCCCTGACCCTCGAGCCGGTCGACGATGTTGGTGACGCTGGCCGGGTGGATCATCAGACGCCGCCCCATGGTGCTGAGCGGCAGTGCACCACGGCGACTGAACAGGAGCAGGACCAGACCCTCGTAGCGGGCAAAGGTGAGCCCGAAGGGACGGAGCGCCCCGTCGACCGCGGCAAGGACGACCTGCTGCGCCCGCATGATCGAGGTTGCCGCGGCCATGGCGTCGCCGACCTCGGGATCCCATCGTTCCGACCATCTGCCCTTCGCCTCCTCGATGGGATCGAACGGAAGGGGGCGGGCGGCCACGCACCGGAGGCTATCCGAGGAAGGCGAGCGTCCCGGAGAGGGACGCAGTGCGGTGTGCCGTGTTCGCGCCGGGCAGAGGTGCGATGATCCGCAGATGGCGGTCATCGCAGACGACCTCGGAAGGCCGGTCGAGCCTCCCGCGCCGACCGGAGCGGCTGGTGTCGCTGGTCCCGTCGCTCACCGAAGCGCTGGCCACGACCGTTCCGGAGCTGCTGGTCGGAGCCACCGACTGGTGCACGCACACCGCGGGCCTGGATCTGCCCCGGGTCCGGGGCACCAAGAACCCGGATCATGCTGCGATCGGCGAGCTCCGACCGGATCTGGTCGTCGCCAACCGGGAGGAGAACCGGCGGACCGACGTTGAGCGCCTGGAGCAGTCCGGCATCCGGGTCTGGGTGACGGAGATCGGCTCGCTCGACGAGGCGTTCGGCTCGCTCCGGCGCCTGTTCGGCGTGGTCTTGGAGATGGACGCGCCCCTGTGGTTGACCGATGCCGAGCGCGAGTGGGAAGGGCCACCCGAGCTCCCGCCGCGCCGGGCCCTGGCCCCGATCTGGCGCGACCCCTGGATGGCCATCGGCGCCGGTACGTTCGCCGGGGACCTCGTCGAACGGCTCGGGCTGGTCCACGTCCTCGCGGGCGCAGCGGACCGGTACCCGAAGGTCCAACTCACCGAGATGAAGGACCTCCGCCCCGAGCTCGTCCTCCTGCCGGACGAGCCCTATCCCTTCTCGGCGACGGACGGGCCCGACGCGTTCGCCGGGATCGCCACCGCGCTGGTCGAGGGTCGGGCACTGACCTGGTACGGACCCTCTCTGGTGACCGCCCGCCGCACGCTGATCGACGGGATCGCCGGGGTGCTCGACGGCCGATGAGCCGCTGCGACCGGCGCCGCTACACGTTCCGGCGGTAGGAGCCCCCCACCTCGAACAGCGCGCCGGTGATCTCGCCGAGGGATGCGTGTCGCACGGTGGTCATCAGTTCGGCGAAGACGTTGCCTCCCTCGAGTGCCACCTGGCGCAACGCATCGAGCGCGGCCTCACCGTCGGTGGCGTGGCGGCGTGTGAAGTCCGTCAGCCTGTCGAGCTGCGCGCGCTTCTCCTCCTCGGTCGAACGGGCGAGCTCGATGGTCTCCGGAGCCGGTTCCCCGCCTGGTGCGAGGAAGGTGTTGACCCCCACGATTGGGAGCGATCCATCGTGCTTCTTCCGCTCGTAGTGCAGCGAGTCGTCCTGGATGCGCCCGCGCTGGTACCCACCCTCCATGGCACCGAGCACACCTCCGCGCTCGCTGATCCGGTCGAGCTCGGCGAGCACGGCCTCCTCGACCAGATCGGTGAGCTCCTCGACGATGAAGCTCCCCTGGAGCGGGTTCTCGTTGACGGCCAGCCCCCATTCGGTGGTGATGATCATCTGGATGGCAAGGGCACGCCGCACCGAGTCGTCGGTCGGCGTGGTGACGGCTTCGTCGAAGGCGTTGGTGTGGAGGCTGTTGGCGTTGTCGTAGATGGCGCACAGCGCCTGGAGCGTCGTGCGGACGTCGTTGAAGGCCATCTCCTGGGCGTGCAGGGAACGACCGGAGGTCTGGATGTGGTACTTGAGCCGCTGCGAGCGCTCACCGCCGCCGTACCGCTCCTTCATCGCGATCGCCCATATCCGCCGGGCGACCCGGCCGATCACGGTGTACTCGGGATCCATCCCGTTGGAGAAGAAGAAGGAGAAGTTGGTGGCGAAGTCGTCGACGTCCATCCCGCGGGCCAGGTAGGACTCCACGTAGGTGAAGGCGTTGGCGAGGGTGAAGGCGAGCTGGGTGACCGGGTTCGCCCCTGCCTCGGCGATGTGGTATCCGGAGATCGAGACCGAGTAGAAGTTCCTGACCCGGTGCTCGATGAACCACTGCTGCATGTCGGCCATGACCCCGAGAGAGAACTCGGTGGAGAAGATGCAGGTGTTCTGGCCCTGGTCCTCCTTGAGGATGTCCGCCTGCACGGTCCCCCGGACCGTCCGGAGCACCTCGGCGCGGATCGCCGCGGTCTCGTCGTCGGTTGCCGGCCGCCCCTGCCCGGCCTCGAACCGCTCCAGGCGCTGATCGACGGCCGTGTTGAGGAACATGGCGAGGATGGTCGGTGCCGGCCCGTTGATGGTCATCGACACCGAGGTGGCCGGATCGCAGAGATCGAACCCCTCGAAGAGCGCCTTCATGTCGTCGAGCGTGGCGATGGATACCCCAGAGGTGCCGATCTTGCCCCGGATGTCCGGGCGCTCGTCCGGGTCGAAGCCGTAGAGGGTCACCGAGTCGAAGGCGATGGACAGCCGGGTGGACGACTGCCCGTCGGCCAGGAGGTGCAGGCGGCGGTTGGTCCGCACCGCGTCGCCCTCCCCGGCGAACATCCTCGCCGGTGCCTCCTCGGTCCGCTTGAACGGGAAGACGCCGGCGGTGAAGGGGAAATGTCCGGGCAGGTGCTCGGAGCGGAGCCAGCGGAGGAGCTCTCCGTGCTCGGTGAACCGGGGGAGTGCGACCCGGGGGATGCGTTGTCCCGAGAGCGAGGTGCGCCACAGCGACGGCCGGTCGTCCCCGTCCTCGGGGGGACCCTGGTCGAAGGTGAGGGACGCACGGAGGGTCTCCCACTCGCCGAGCAGGCGGCGCCCCTCGGGGTCCCGCCCGGCCGCGATCCCGTCGGCCAGGTCCCCGAGGCCGCCGAGGTCGATCCGGCGCTCCGCCCCGAGCGCGGCGACCGCGTCGAGCTGCTGAGCAAGCCGGGCCTCGGCGGCCAGCCGCTCGGTCGTCCGATGGTACCCGCGGACCGAGGCGGAGACGTCCGCCAGGTAGCGGCTCCGCTCGGGCGGGACGATCGCGGAGGTGCGGGTCGATACCCGCACCGGCGTGACGGGGAGCAGGCCGCCCCCCGATCCGGAGAGGCCCTTGCCCCCCAGCTCGGTCTTGAGCCGATGGAAGAGGGCGGTGGTCCCGTCGTCGTTGAACCGCGAGGCGATCGTGCCGTACACCGGCTCGGCGACGCCTCCTCGATCATCCCGGTGGTCGCGTGACCACTGCCGGCAGACCTGGCGGAAGGCGTCATCGGCGCCGCGCCGGTCGAACTTGTTGATGGCCACGACATCGGCCAGCTCGAGCATGTCGATCTTCTCGAGCTGCGAGGCGGCTCCGTACTCGGGCGTCATCACGTAGAGCGAGACGTCGGCGATCTCGGTCACGGCCGCATCGCCCTGTCCGATTCCCGGTGTCTCGGCGATGATCAGATCGAAGCCGGCCACCGCGCAGGCGGCCAGGACCAGCGGGAAGTTGCGCGGGAGCTCGGACCCCGAGTGGCGGGTGGCCAGCGACCGGAAGAAGACGTTGCCCGAATGGATGGCGTTCATCCGGATCCGGTCGCCGAGCAGCGCACCCCCTCCCCGGCGGCGGGTGGGATCGACGGCCAGGACGGCGACGGACAGCTTGTCCTCCTGGTCGAGCCGGAACCGGCGGATCAGTTCATCGGTCAGGGAGGACTTGCCCGAACCTCCCGTTCCGGTGACCCCGAGCACCGGTGCGACCGCCCGCTTCGATTCGCCGACCAGCGAACCGACCGTGGCCTCGTCGACGGTTCCCGCCTCGAGGCAGGTGATCCACCGGGCGAGGGACCGGTGGTCGCCGCCGCGGAGTGCGTCCAGCGACGGTGGTCCGTCAGCCGAGAGGTCGCGGTCGCACTCCTCGACGAGGAGGTTGATCATCTGCTCCAGGCCGAGACGCTGGCCGTCGGCGGGGGAGAAGATGCGCCGCACGCCGTGCGCCTGGAGCGCGTGGATCTCCTCGGCGACGATGACCCCGCCGCCCCCGCCGTAGATCCCCACGTCCGGTCGGCCCTCGGCACGCAGCCGGTCCACCAGGTACCGGAAGTACTCCATGTGGCCGCCCTGGTAGGAGCTCACCGCGATCCCCTGCACGTCCTCCTCGATCGCGGCCCGGACCACCTCGTCCACCGAACGGTTGTGTCCGAGGTGGATGACCTCGGCGCCCTGGGCCTGCAGGAGGCGCCGCATGATGTTGATGGCCGCGTCGTGCCCGTCGAAGAGGCTGGCCGCGGTCACGAACCTGACCGGGCGGACCGGTCGGTAGAGATCGGTCACCGGGGGACCGGCCCGGGCTGCGCGGGGGTGACCGTCGGCGTCACCGCCACAGATTACTACGACGTCCGAGTAATGTGCCCGAGCGGAGCCCGGGCTCGGGCTGGTCGCGACTACCCCAGGCGCCCGAGGAGGAAGTTGGCGACGGGGGTGGCGGCCGGGAACATCTCGGTGACGCCCGCGGCGAAGTACCCCGAATCGGTGACCAGGGTGATCCCGCTGATCGACGAGGCCGCCGCACTGCACAGGAAGACCAGCGGATAGGCCTGCTCGAGGGGGGTCGACGCCTCGATGCCCAGTTCGCCGCGGTAGTCCGCGCCGAAGCCGAGCCAGAGCTCTTCGTTCGCACGGGCCAGCGGGGTGTCGGTCGGTCCGGGGCAGATGGCGTTGATCCGGATCCCGAGCTTCATCATCGGGAATGCCTGGGTCGCGACATAGGCGCAGATCGCCTGCTTGGTCGAGAGGTAGTCGGCACCACCGTTGGTCGCCACCCACTCGACCGCGCTGTCGAAGTCGGGAGTGGCCAGATACGTCTTGATCCGGGGGAGGTTGGACTCCCAGCCGAGTCCGGCAGCCGACGAGATGAAGCCGATGGCGGAGCCCCGGGGCATGCAGTCGTTGGCGAGCAGCAGGTCGATCAGGTGCCGGTGCCCGATGAAATTGATCTTCTCGATGCCGGGCGTGCCGTCGGCCACTCCTGCGCAGGAGAACAGCGCGTCGACCGGGCCACCGCACTGCTCGACGGCCGCGTCGATGGAGGCACGATCGGCGAGGTTGACGGGGATGGTGGTGACTCCGGGAAGGGTGACCTCCGCGAAGTCCATCACCACCACCTCCGCTCCCGCCGACAGCAGCAGCTCTGCCGTCGCAGCGCCCATTCCGGTGGCGCCTCCGACGACCACGGTCCTCTTGCCGTCGTATCGGAACGCATCAAACAGGGTCATGTCGATCTCCTCGTTGGTGGTTGGGTGCGGACGGTGTCAGGCGACGATGCCACGGACCTTGAGATCCACGATGGCGTCCCAGTCGAAGCCGAGCTCCTCCAGGATGCCGTCGCCGTGCTCGTTGTGGCCGGGGGCGCGGCGCGGAACCGCGGGCCGGCCATCGAACTGTACCGGCGCGGCCGCCAGCCGGAACGGCCTGCCCTCGGCTGTCTCGCAGTCCTGGACGTAGCCGTTGGCCGTGCTCTGGGCATCCGCGGCCGCCTCGAGGGTGTCCTGCATGACCGCCCACTGCCCGTCGAAGTCGGCCAGCCGGCGGCGCCACTCTTCGAGCCCGGCGGTGCCGAAGACGGCATCGAGCTCCCTGATGGCCGCGCGGCTGTTGGCCATCAGCGAGGCGTGGTCGGCGAACCGCGGATCCGTGGCCAGGTCGGGCCGGCCGACGGCGAGACAGAGCGTCGGCCAGTACTTCGCGGCCTGCAGGCAGGTGAACCACAGGGTCCGCCCGTCCGCCGTCTGGTAGGTGCGCGACAGCGGATTCGACAGCGATCCGTCCGGCGGGGGTGCCCACGGGGTGTCGAGCAGGAGCGAGAGCGCCAGCGCCTGCCCCATCGCCCAGAGACCGGTGCCGAGCAGTGAGACGTCCACCGTCGTCGCCTCGCCCGTGCGCTCACGGTGGAACAGCGCCCCCATGATCCCACCGGCGATGGTCATCGCCCCGATGGAATCGCCGAAGCCGGGGGCGGGCGGAAGGGGAACCAGCTGGTACTCGGGCCGTCTGGTGCCGGCCGCCACCCCGGCTCGGGCCCAGAACGCCAGCGAGTCGTAGGAGCCCTTGTCCGCATCCGGTCCCCGCTCGCCCTGGCCGGTCCCGCGCACGTAGATGATGTCGGGGCGGTGGGAACGGATGTCCTCGACGTCGATGTGGAGCTTCTTGCGCACGCTCGGGAGCTTGTTGGTGAGGAACACGTCCGAGGTGGCCGCGAGCTTGTAGAGGATCTCCAGGCCCTCGGGCGTCTTCAGGTCCAGGGCGAGGCTCTTCTTGCCCCGGTTCGAGTGCTCGAGGAGGACGTGGACGTCGCCCGAAAGGCTCATGACGCCGGTCGATGCAAGCCCCCGCATGGCGTCGCCCCGCTCGACGTGCTCGATCTTGACGACCTCGGCGCCCCAGTCCGAGAGGAGCGCGGACGCGGCAGGGACGAAGGTGTGCTCGGCGACCTCGAGGATGCGTACGCCCTCCATGACGCTCATCGGCGTACCCCCTCGCCCCCGGTGGACCGGGTCACGACGGGCGGCTGCGCGGGACGTCGCGGAACGGGACGTCCCGGTCGAGCGTGCGCTCCCTCGGCATCCCGAGCACCCGCTCGCTGATCACGTTGCGGGCCATCTCCGTCGTGCCCCCTCCGATGGTGGACACCTGGCGCATCAGGAAGTCCGACCCGCAGTCGCCGATCGCATCGTCCTCGTCGGTCCACGCCGCGCCGTCTCCACCCGCGATCTCGAAGGAGATCGTCTTGGTCCGGCAGGTGACCACACCCGAGAACAGGCGGCCGATGGCCGCCACCTGATCCGACATCGCACCGCTCCGCAGCCCCTCGGCGAGGCGCTGCTGCAGCGCCTCGTTGGCCAGCTGGAGCATCCGCGCCTCGCCGACCAGGTCCCGGATCCGCGGGTCGTCGAACCGACCGCTGGCGCGGGCCACCCGGCCGACGGCGGACCCGCCGACGCCGCCGTGGGCCTCGCCTGCCGGGTAGGTCACGTAGGGCGAATTGTGGAGCATGCGCTCGTGGAACATCCAGCGGATGCCGACCGTCCAGCCATCGTCCACCTCGCCGACCCTGTCGTGGTCGGGCACCCGGACGTCGGACAGGAACTCCTGGCAGAACTCCTTGGTGCCGTTCAACATCTCGATCCGATGGACGTCGAGGCCGGACTGGCGGATCGGGAGCATGAAGACGGTGAGACCCCGGTGCTTCGGTACGTCCCAGTTGGTCCGGGCGAGGCAGAGTCCCCAGTCCGACCACCAGGCACCCGTTGTCCAGATCTTCGATCCGTTGAGGACCCATTCGTCCCCGTCGCGCTCCGCCGTGGTCTGGGCACCCGCCACGTCCGATCCGCCCCCCGGCTCGGAGAGGAACTGCATCCACAGTGCCTCGCCCTTGAGGATGGCCGGGAGCTGCCGACGCTTCTGCTCCTCGGTCCCGCACTCGAGGAGGACCGCAGCGCAGGGGGAGATGGTCGGCGCCTGCACTCGCATCGGGTGCTCGAACCCGACCAGCTCCTCGTTGAGGGCCTGCTGGTGTGCGGGGGTCAGGCCCTGGCCACCGTAGGCCGTGGGGAAGCAGATCCCGGCCAGGCCCGCGTCGAACAGTCTGCGCTGGAGCTCGCGGTCGTGGGAGACCTCGGCCAGCTCCTCCTCGTCGGTGCGGTCGTTGCGGAGGACCCCGTCGGCGCCGCCCTCCTTTCCGGGCCCGAGATTGGCCCGGATCCAGGTCCGGGCCCGCGCCCTGAAGCTCGCCACGTCCTCCGGGTCTGCCGGGCTCATGCCGCTCCACCGAGATGCTCGACGACCGATGCGATCCGCTGCCGGTGCTCGCCCGGCGTGCCGTAGAGGACCCGGTTGGCCGTGACCCGCCTGAGGAACAGGTGGATGTCGTGCTCGAAGGTGAGCCCGATGCCACCGTGGATCTGGACGCAGTCCTGGATGAGCTCTGCGCCGTAGTCGCCGATGAAGGCCTTGGCCGCGCTGACCAGCTCGGCCGCTTGCGCCGATCGGGCGCTCACCGCCTCCGCCGCCAGATCGCTGATGGCGTGCCCGGCCTCGAGCCAGGTCTTCATGTCGGCGAACCGGTGCTTGAGCTCCTGGTACGAGGCGAGTGGCCTCCCGAAGGAGTAGCGGTCGAACGCCCATTCGACGGTGAGCTCGAACGCGTATTCCATGGCGCCGACCGATTCGGCATTGGCCACCACGAGGGCGAGCTCGAGCTGCCGTTCGATCTGCTCCCCGGCCTCCCCGACGGCGCCCAGGGCGGAGCCGGCCGGCAGCCGCACGTCGTCGAAGGTGACCTCGCAGAACCGACGGGTGAGGTCGACCCCCCGCATCGGCCGGACCGACACCCCGGCGGTGTCCCTCGGCACGAGGACCTGGGTGAGCCCGTTGGGCGATCGTCCGCTCACCAGCAGGTAGGTCGCCCGCTCGGCAGCCTCGACCGGCCGCTTGGTCCCGTTGAGGACGAGGTCCGGCCCGTCGACCTCGACCTCCAGCGCGACGTCCGAGAGTCCGTCGCCCGGCCGGGGCTCGCGGTGGCACCAGGAGGCGATCGCCGTCCCGTCCAGGAGCCCGGCGAGGATGTCGGTGTGGTCGCCGGGCGACGATTCGCTGATCGCGTGGGCGACGAGGTTGGTCGGGACCAGGGGACCGGGTGCGGCGTGCCGGCCGAATTCATGGGCTATCAGGGTCAGGTCGATCAGCCCGTCGCCGCTGATCGAGCCGCCACCGTGTTCGCCGTCGACGAGGAGGGAGGTCCACCCGAGCTCCGCGCCGGCCTTCCAATAGCGGTCCTCGAATCCGTCGGGATCGTCACGGAGGCGCCGGATCTCCGTCGGCGACGCGTGCTCGGTCAGGAACTTCGCGGTGGTGTCACGGAAGAACTCCTGGTCCGAAGTCAGGTTCAGCAGCACGGACGGCTCCGGTCCGGGAGTCGTCCGTCAGGCACTCGGCCACGCCAGTGACTTGATCTCCAGGTACTGATCGAAACCGGCCATGCCGTTCTGTCTCCCGACGCCGCTCTCCTTGAAGCCTCCGAAGGGTACATCTGCGCCGTACCACATGCCCCCGTTGACGCCCATCGTGCCGGTGCGCACCCGTCGCGCCACCGCCATCGAGCGGTCCAGTGAACCCGAGTAGACACCGCCGCTGAGCCCGTAGGTGCTCTCGTTGGCGATCCGCACGGCATCATCGTCGTCGTCGAACGGGATGACCACGAGCACCGGACCGAAGATCTCCTCCTGGGCGATCCGCATCGAGTTGTCGACGTCGGTGAACATGGTCGGCTCGACGAAGAATCCCTTCGGTTGATCCTCGGGGCGCCCGCCCCCGACCGCCAGCGTGGCTCCTTCCTCGACCCCGAGCGCGATGTACCCCATCACCCGGTCACGCTGCTTGGCGCTGATCAGGGGTCCCATCATCACGTCCTCGCGCTGCGGGTCGCCGTAGGGCACCATGGCGAGGTAGCTGGTCAGCCGTTCGACCCCCTCGGCGTAGCGCGATCGCGGGAGCAGCATCCTGGTCGGGATGGCGCACCCCTGGCCTGCATGCGAGCACACCGCCAGCCCCGCGAGCAGGGCGGTGTCGAAGTCGGCGTCGTCGAGCACGATGGTCGCCGACTTGCCGCCCAGCTCGAGGAAGAGCCGCTTCATCGTCGCAGCGCCCTTCTCCATGATCCGCTTCCCGACGGCGGTCGACCCGGTGAAGGAGATCAGATCCACCTCCCGCGCCAGGGTCAGCTCCTCCCCGACCATGTGGTCGGAGGAGGTGACGACGTTGAGCACGCCGGGGGGGATGTCGGTCCGCTCGGCGACCAGGCGACCGATCAGGGTGGCATTCCACGGTGTGTCCGGGGCGGGCTTGAGCACCACGGTGTTCCCGGTGGCGAGTGCCTGGCCCAGCTTGGCCAGTGAGACCTCGAACGGGTAGTTCCAAGGAGTGATCGCCCCGACCACCCCGACCGGCTCCTTGACCACCAGACGCGCATTGCTCCCACCCCGGAAGTCGGTCGCGTCCGGGAGGCGCACCTCCCATTCGAACTCGTCGACGAGCCGGACCGGGTAGCGGAGGGCGTCGGCCAACGGCACCTCCAGCTGTGGTCCGGCGGTGAGCATGCGGGGGCAGCCGACCTCGAGGATGAGCTGCTCACGGAGCTGTTCCCGCTCGGACTCGAGCGCGTCCTGGAGCTGCACCAGGCAGCGTTGGCGGAACGGGTGGTTCCTCGACCAGTCGGTCTCGTCGAAGGCCCGCCGGGCCGCCGTGATCGCCCGCCGCATGTCGGCCGCGGAGGCGTCCGCGACCTGACCGATCACCTCCTCGGTGGCCGGATTGACGTTGTCGAAGGTCGCACCCGAGGCCGCGTCGACGAGCTTCCCGTCGATCAGCATGCTGCGCTCCGGATCGACTGTCGTGGTGCTCCCCATGGCGACCCCTCCGGCCGGGGGCTACGCCCTGACCGTCTGATGATATTGACGTTGGTGGTTTGAAAGAATACCGTTCTGGCGGCGAGCCGCAACCCGGCCCCCCGTCGACACGGCCCCGTGCCGATGCCGATGATCGGGAGGGAGCGCTCGTCCGCCCGAACGCGAATTCGACGCCTCGTCCGCCCCGGGCGCGGTCGGTTCCTCCCCGGGACGGGCACATGCAGTCGAGGGGCGCACCAGGCCGAGGAAGGAAACAAGATGCACGATGCCGTGATCGTCTCGACCGCCAGGACGGCGATCGGAACCGCCTTCAAGGGGTCGCTCGTCGACGTCGACGCCCTCGAGCTGGGCACGCTGGCGGTCGGCGAGGCGGTCCGGCGCTCGGGATTGGACCCGGCGCTCGTCGACGACGTCATCCTCGGGGAGCTCCTCTACGGGGGAGGCGACATCGCCCGCTACGCGGCGATCGAGACCGGGCTGGTGCATGCTCCGGGGATCGCCCAGAACCGGCACTGCGCGTCGGGCCTCTCCGCCGTCCAGAGCGCCGCTTCGTCGATCCGGGCGGGGATGGACCGGGTGGTGGTGGCCGGCGGGGCCCACTCGACGTCGACGTCCCCGCGCACGACCCGACGGGTGCCCGGTACCGAGGAGTGGGAGGAGTGGAATTCGCCGAGCCACCGGGACACGCCTGACGCCCCCAATCGTGACATGTCGATCACCGTGGGCTGGAACGCGGCGGTCCGCGCCGGCCTGAGCCGTGAGCAGATGGACGCATGGGCGCTCCGCTCCCATCAGCGGGCGGTCGCTGCGATCGACGGCGGGCTGTTCGCAGACGAGATCTTCCCGGTCGACGTCGTCAACCGGGCCGGGGAGCGCTCCACCTTCGCGATCGACGAGCACCCTCGCCGGGACACCAGCATGGAGAAGCTGGCGTCGCTCAAACCACTGCATCCCGAGATCGAGGACTTCAGCATCACCGCGGGCAATGCGGGAGGCGTCAACGACGGCGCCGCCGCCATGGTGCTCACCGAACGCGAGATCGCCGACCGGCACGGGCTCGAGCCGCTTGCCTCGGTGCGGGCGTGGGCCTCGGCAGGCGTGCCTCCGTCCGAGACGGGTCTCGCCCCGACGGTGGCCATTCCGAAGGCGCTGGACCGCGCCGGCATCGGGATCGGCGACGTCGCCCTCTGGGAGATTAACGAGGCCTTCGCATCGGTCCCGGTCGCCACGACCCGCATCCTCGCCATCGATGATTCGATCGTGAACGTGCTCGGGAGCGGATGCAGTCTCGGTCACCCGATCGCCATGACCGGCGCACGCATGGTGATCTCGCTGGTCCATGAGCTGCGACGGCGCGGTGGTGGGACCGGTGTCGCCGCGATGTGCGCCGGTGGCGGCATGGCCACCGCGCTCGTGCTCGACGTGGTGGTACCCGGATCACGGCCGGGCGGCCGGTAAGGGTCGAGGCCCACCGGGACGCAGCGGGGTCAGGACGTCAGGAGGTCAGGAGGCCGTCATGCGGGGCGCCGGGGCTCGACGGCGACCGAGGGGATGCTCGCCGTGGGCCCGGACCGGAGGACGTGGTCGATGACCCCGACCAGCTCGTCCACGTCGAGCAGCGCCCCGGCGATGTACTGGCGGGCGACCCAGACCTGGCCCACGTCGGCCGCCAGCCCGGGATCCCATGTGTTGGCGAATTCCGTCATCGAATGTCCTTCGCCACCGGCGCAGTCACCGACGACGACCCGGGTGAACCCGATCCGCGGGTGCTCGGCGCGCCAGGCCTCGACCAACTTGTCGAGCGCCGCCTTGCTCACCGCATAGGCACCCAGGCCCGGCCACGGTGGGGTGGACGAGGCGCTGATCGACGAGAGGTAGGCGGCGGTGCCGTTCGAGGCGGTCAGGTGGGGGAGTGCCGCCGAGGTGATCAGTGCGGCGCCGACCACGTTGGTGTCGAACGTCTGACGCCAGGTCTCGGCGTCGACGTCGGCGAGGCGGGCCAGGGGCCCGATGCCGGTGGCATAGACGAGTCCGTCGATGCCCCCGAGCGACCGGGCGGCCTCGTCGATCGAATCCCGGCACGACGATTCGACGGTGATGTCACAGGTGATCGCGAGCGCGTGCCCGCCGGCTTCGCTCGCTGCCGCCTCCAGCCGGTCCTTGCGCCGGGCCATGAGCGCCACCCTGGCTCCCCGCGCTGCGAGGCCCAGCGCGATGCAGCGACCAAGGCCGCTCGACGCACCGACCACTACGACCTTCATCGATCCCGACTCCTCCCGAGCGTTCCCATCGAGCCCGCCTCAGGTGAAGATCACCGGGAGGCGCTCCCAGCCCCTCACCGTGGAGGTGCGGGCCTGCACCGCCCGTTCCGTGTCGACCTCCCACGAAGGGAAGCGCTGCAGGACCTCGTCGAGTGCGACCCGGCCCTCCAACCTGGCCAGCGCGGCACCGAGGCAGAAATGCAGACCGTACCCGAAGGCGAGGTGATGGTCGATCTTCCGGTTGACGTCGAACCGGTCGCCGTCGGGGAACTTCCGTTCGTCCCGGTTGCCGGAACCGTTGAGCAGGAGGATGACGCTCCCCTGCGGTACCACCGTTCCGTGGTGCTCGACGTCCTCGGTCACGTACCTGGCCTGGGTGGGCGAGGGCGGCTCGTAGCGTAGGAGCTCCTCGATCGCGTTGGGCACCAGGCTCCGGTCCTCCACCAGCTTGCGACGCTCGTCGGGGTGGTCGGCGAGCACCTTGCCGGTCCACCCGATGAGCCGGGTCGTCGTCTCGTTGCCGGCCGCGGCCACCAGGTTCACCACGTTGACCACCTCGGTCCGGGTGAGTCGACGGGTGGTGCCGCTCTCGTCCTCGAACTCGGCCATGAGCAGCTCGGTCATCAGGTCGTCGGAGGGGTGCTGGGTGCGCCAGTCGATGTACTCGTCGAAGGTGCTGGCCTGAGCGTCCGCCCTGAATGCCGCCGTGTCGGGCATGGTGCCCTCTTCGAGCCGGAGACCTTCGTCGATGCGGTCCCGGAGGGCCTCCTGGTCCTGTTCCGGGATGCCCAGGAGCATCCCGATGGTCCGCATCGGCATCTGGGCACCCAGGTCGGCGATGAAGTCGAATCCGCCGCTCCCCACCAGCGGGTCGAGGCTCCGAGCACAGAACTCACGGATCTTGGGTTCGATGGCGTTCATCTTCCGGGGGGTGAACACCCGCGAGAGGAGGCTCCGGTGGATGTTGTGGCCCGGGGGGTCCTCGAAGATGATCGAGCCGGGCGGCATCTCCATGTCGCTCTTGATCATCTCGAGCAGGGTGCCCTTGGCCGAGCTGTAGGTCTTCCACTCGACCAGCCCGCGCTCGACGTCATCGAAGCGGCTCAGGGCGTAGAAGTCGTAGCGCTCGTTGTAATAGAGCGGACGCTCCTCCCGGAGGCGGCGCCAGATCGGATACGGATCCGTGTCGATGGCGAAGTCGTAGGGGTCGTAGTAGAGGTCGGAGTGGGTCGAGTCGGTGGTGGTCAGTGTGGTCCCCCTGGTTCGTCGCCGGAACGCTGCGGCGCATCCCGGCCGTGATGCACATTGTTCTGAACCAAGAAGAAGATTCTCACAAGAAGCGCCCGACCGCCACCCCACCAGGCGGACCCGCCGCCCTGCCCGGTGCCGGCTGCGCCGCCCACCGGAGGTCGCTGGCGGCCCCTTGCGAGGACGGTACTCTCTTTTGAGAGTAGGGTCGTTCTCACCTGTGAAAGTGAGGTCACCATGGAGACACGCACGCTCGACATCCCCGTGTTCGATGCGGACAACCACCTCTACGAGACCCGCGAGTCGCTGACCAAGTTCCTTCCCGACCGGCACCGGGGCGTCATCGACTACGTCGACGTCCGGGGCCGGACCAAGATCGTGGTGCGCGGGCAGATCAGCGAGTACATCCCCAACCCCACCTTCGACGTGGTGGCCCGGCCCGGGGCCCAGGAGGACTACTTCCGGATGGGGCAATCCCGAGGGCAAGAGCCGGCGGGAGATCTTCGGCGAGCCCATGCGCGCCATCCCGGCGTTCCGCGAGCCCGCCCCCCGACTGCAGCTCATGGACGAACAGGGTCTCGACCGGACCCTCATGTTCCCCACGCTCGCCAGCCTGGTCGAGGAGCGGTTGCGGGACGACCCCGAGCTCATCCACGTCGTCGTCCACGCGCTCAACGAGTGGCTGCACGAGACCTGGCAGTTCGACTACGAGGGACGGATCTTCACCACGCCGATCATCACCCTGCCCGATCGTCGAGCGGGCCATCGAGGAGCTCGAGTGGGTGCTCGAACGCGGCGCCAAGGTCGTGCTGATCAGACCCGCCCCGGTCCCCGGGTACCGCGGCTCGCGCTCGTTCGGGCTCCCGGAGTTCGATCCGTTCTGGCAGAAGGTCGTCGAGAACGACGTCCTGGTGGCCATGCATTCCTCGGACAGCGGCTACGAGCGGTACACCAACGACTGGCTGGGGAGCAGCAGCGAGATGCTCCCGTTCCAGCCCGAGGCGTTCCGGATGCTCTCGGCGTGGCGCCCGGTCGAGGACGCGGTGTCGGCGCTGGTCTGCCACGGCGCGCTGTCGCGCTTTCCCGGGCTCAAGGTCGCGGTCGTCGAGAACGGGAGCAGCTGGGTCGAACCGCTGCTCAAGAACCTGGCCGATACCTACAAGAAGATGCCGCAGGACTTCCTCGAGGACCCGGTCGACGTGGTCAAGCGCAACATCTACATCAGCCCGTTCTGGGAGGAGGACCTCGGAGAGCTGGCCGAGCTGATCGGTTCGGAACACGTCCTGTTCGGATCCGACTTCCCGCACCCCGAAGGCCTGGCCGAACCCGGCGAGCTATCTGGATGAGCTGAAGGGCGTGCCCGAAGAGACCGTGAAGAAGATCATGGGGGGCAACCTCGCCGGTCTGATGAACGTCGACGACGTCGTCATGCGGTGATGAAGGGCGCTCGCGCCAGCCAGCGGGCCACCGTTCCAGGGTTGATCGCCGGAGCCGCCCAACGGTTCGGCGCCCGGCCGGCGGTCATCGACGGGGGCGATGGCCTCTCCTATGCCGAGCTGGTCGAGTTGTCCCGCAGGTTCGGCTCCGCCCTCGTCTCCTCCGGCATCGCATCCGGCGACCGGGTCGCCGTCTGGGCGTTCAACAGCACCGAGTGGATCGTGGCCGCGCTCGGCATCTTCCAGGCCGGGGCCGTACTCGTCCCGGTCAACACCCGGTTCAAAGGGGCGGAGGCTGCGGACATCCTGCTCCGGAGCCGGGCCCGGGTGCTGGTGACGGTCACCGACTTCCTCGGCACCGACTACGTGGCCATGCTGGCGCGCGTCCGGTACCGACCTCCCGGATCTGGGCACGACCGTGATCGCCAGCGGTGCCGCGACGGGCGGAACCGTGTCCTGGGAGGACTTCATGGCCCGCGCCGGTTCGGGCGACGCTTCGGACGTCGACCGCCGGTCGGCGGCCGTCGACGCCGACGACCCCTGCGACATCCTCTTCACCTCGGGAACGACCGGTGCACCCAAGGGGGTGGTCCAGAGCCACGGACGCACCGTCCGGGTGGCCACCGACTGGGTGGCGATGACCGGCCTGACCGAGGAGGACCGCTACCTCATGGTCAATCCGTACTTCCACATGTTCGGACTGAAGGCCGGCATCCTGGCCGTCGGTCACCGCCGGAGCCGCCATGATCCCCGAGGCGGTGTTCGACGTCGGACGGGTGCTCTCGACCGTGGCCGACGAGCAGGTGACCGTGCTCCCGGGACCCCCCACCCTGTATCAGGGCATCCTGGACCACCCCGAGCGCGATCGCCACGACCTGTCGAGCCTCAGGGTTGCCGTGACCGGCGCCGCGGACATCCCGGTCGAGCTGATCCGCCGCCTCGACCGCGAGATGACCTTCTCCACGATCATCACCGGCTACGGGTTGACCGAAGGGGGCACCGCGACGGCGACCGCTCCGGGGGACGACGTCGAGACGATCGCCACGACGGTCGGGCGCCCCCGTCCGGGATTCGAGCTGCGGGTCGTGGACGGGGAGGGACGGGATACCGACGCCGGTCAGCCCGGCGAGATCCTGCTGCGGGGAGGGAGCATCATGTCCCACTACCTCGACGACCCCGAGGCGACCGCCGCGGCCCTCTCCGAGGACGGCTGGCTGAAGACCGGCGATCTCGGGCAGGTCGACCGGACGGGATGCCTGCGGATCGTCGGCCGTTCGAAGGACATGTTCATCGTCGGCGGCTTCAACGCCTACCCGGCGGAGATCGAGCAGGGACTGCTGCGGCATCCCGACATCAGCGAGGTGGCGGTGATCGGCGTCCCCGATCGCGCGTCTCGGCGAGGTGGGCTGGGCCTTCGTGGTCGTACGCCCGGGGTCGACCGTCGACGGGCCGGGGATCATCGGGTGGTCCCGGGAGCAGATGGCCAATTACAAGGTCCCCCGGGTGGTCGAGCTCGTCGACGACCTGCCACGCACCGCGACCGGCAAGGTGCTCAAGGACTCCCTCCGCGAGCGTACGGTACGGGATCACTCCGGGTCCCCGGGGTGAGCGGCGCGGCTCGCCACGGGCTCCCTTCCCTCTCCGACCTGCGGGTGATCGAGCTCGGGGTGTGGGTCGCCGCACCGTCGGCGGCCGCGCTTCTCGCGGACTGGGGTGCCGACGTCATCAAGGTCGAGGCGCCGGGCGGTGACCCGATGCGCAACGTGTTCGCATCGATCGGCATCGCCGGCGATCTCCCCAATCCGGCCTTCGCCCTCGACAACCGGGGCAAGCGCAGCATCGTCCTCGACCTTCGGGACCCGGATGATCGGGACCACATGGAGGAGCTGCTGGCGACCGCCGATGTCTTCCTCAGCAACCTCCGACCCGACGCCCTCGACACGCTCGGCCTCGGTGCCGAGGCCACCGTCGCCCGGCACCCCCGTCTCGTGTACTGCAGCATCAGCGGCTACGGCCTGCGGGGCGAGGACCGCAACCGTCCGAGCTACGACCTCGGCGCGTTCTGGGCGCGGTCCGGGCTGGCGGGCCAGATGGCCGACGAGAGCGGGAGCCCCCTGATCGCACGCGGCGGTGTCGGTGACCACATCACCGGCCTCGCCGCGCTCTCGGGCATCCTGGCCGCGGTGCTCGACCAGCGCCTCACCGGCACCGGCCGGGTCGTCGAGGTCTCGCTCCTCCGCACCGGGGCCTACGTGCTCGGATGGGATCTCGGTCTCCAGATGATGCTCGGCAAGGTCGCGCCCGCCGAATCCCGACGGACCAACCAGTCACCGCTGATGAACCCGTACCGCACCGCCGACGGGCGGTGGTTCTTCTTCACCGGTCTCGAGGCCGATCGTCACATCGCCGCGGTCTCCCGTGCGCTGGGCCGACCCGACCTGCTCGAGGACGAGCGGTTCAGCAGCGCGGCGGCCATCCGCAAGAACCGGTCCGAGTTCATCGCCCTCCTCGATGGGCTCATCTCGGAGCGGCCGCTCGCCGAGTGGGCCGAGCGGTTCGACCGTGAAGGGGTCTGGTGGGCACCGGCCCAGACGCCGGCGGAGGTCGTCGAGGATCCCCAGCTGCGTGCCAACGACGGGTTCGTCGAGGTCGACGAGGGAGCGCTGCGGTCGGTCAACGGACCGGTGACCTTTTCCGGGGTGGCCCCGAGACCCGCGGTCGGCGTCCCGGCACTCGGTCAGGACGGTGACCAGGTCCTCTCCGAGCTAGCCGGGCGCGAGCCCCCTCCCGCGGGGTGACCCGCCGACGGTCCACGCGCCGCGGGCCCGCCGGGTCGGTTACTCCCGGGCCCGGGCCAGGAGGCCCCGGGCGATCACCAGCCGCTGGATCTCGTTGGTCCCTTCCCCGATCACCATGAGCGGGGCGTCCCGGTAGTAGCGCTCGACGGGCAGATCGGTGGTGTACCCGATGCCTCCGTGGATCCGCATCGACTCGGTGGCCAGCTCGAGCGCCGTCTCGCTGGCGAAGAGCTTGGCCATGCCGGCCTCGACGTCACAGCGCAACCCGTCGGCCTTCCGCTCGGCGGCGTTCCTGGTGAGCAGGCGAGCCGCCTCGAGCCGAGTGGCCATGTCGGCGAGCTTGAGCTGGATCGCCTGGTGTTCGCCGATCGGCTTCTGGAACGTCACTCGCTGGCCGGCATACGCGAGGGCGGCGTCGAAGGCGGCCCGGGCGACGCCGACCGCTCGGGCCGCGATGTTGATCCGACCGACCTCGAGCACGCTCAGGATCTGGGGAAGGCCGCGTCCCGCCTCGCCGACCAGGTTGGCGGCGGGGATGCGGTGGTCCGTGTAGGTCATCTCGACGGTCTCCACGCCGCGGTATCCGAGCTTCCCGACGTCCTTGCTGACCGCGATGCCCTCGAACCTCGGTCCCGGTTCCTTCTCCACCACGAAGGCGGAGATGCCCTCTTCGGTGCGGGCGGCGAGGGCGAGGATCCCCGCCCGCGCGCCGTTGGTCACCCAGGCCTTCGTCCCGTTGATGACGTACTCGTCACCGTCGCGCACCGCGCGACAGGAGATGTTGCGGGTGTCGCTGCCGGCATCCGGCTCGGACAGCGACAGGGCTCCCCGCCGCTCGCCATCGGCCATCTGCGGCAGCCACCGCCGCTTCTGCTGCTCGCTGCCGTGCGCCATGAGCAGGGTCGCCGCCATCGTGTGGGTGTTGACCACACCGGTCAGGCTCATCCAGCCGTAGGCCAGCTCCTCGATGATCCCGACGTAGGTCAGGAGGTCCAGGCCCAACCCGCCGTACGACTCGGGGATGGTCACCCCGAAGAGCCCGAGGGCGCGCATCCGGGCCACGATCTCCTCTGGGAAGCGGTCCTCGTGCTCCATGGCCGAGGCGACCGGGATCACCTCGTTGGCCACGAAGCGGCGGACCGTGGCGATGATCTCGTCCCGCACCTCCGGATCGGTGCGGACGGCGGTGGTCTGGCCACTGGTCTCCGCTGCCATTGGCGAGAACTCTACATCCCTCTCGTGTTGACGTCGGTCTCATGAGCGAGAAGAATGTTTTCAATGGCTGCGGCCCTGATGCACGAGTTGCTCGAGGGGGCCGCGGCACGCTTCGGCGACCGTGACGCGGTGCTCGCGGGGGAGGAGCGCTGGTCGTTCCGCGCCCTCGACGACCGCGCCGCCGACTTCGGGCGATCGCTCGCCGCACAGGGTGTGGGTCCACACGACCGTGTGGCGGTGATGACCTCCAACCGTCCCGAGTTCGTGGTGGCACTCAACGGCATCAGCAAGATCGGCGCCGCCGCGGTGCTCCTCAGCCCGGCCTGGAAGGCGGTCGAGACCGGCCATGCGCTCGACCTCACCGGTCCCGTCCACGCGGTGGCCGACGGACCGGCGGCCGACCTGCTCGGTGAGCTGATGGATGGCGCAGCATCGGTGACCGACCTCGATGGGCCGTCCGCTGAGGGCGCGGGCGCAGCCCAGGGCCACGCCGGGGTGCGGCCCGCCGGCGTCGGCGACACGGACGAGGCGGTCCTGGTGTTCAGCTCGGGCACGACGGGGCTCCCCAAGGCGGTCCGGCACACCCACCGGTCGATCGGCACCGCCACGACCCACTGGCGCCGGACCCTCGGCCTCGGTCCGGACGACCGCTTCCAGGTCGCGACACCCCCCTCGCACATTCTCGGGCTGCTCAACCTCCTGGCTGCCGCATCGGCGGGCGCGACGGTCCGACTCCACCGCCGGTTCGACCTGGACGAAGTGCTGCACCGCATCGAGGACGAACGGATGACCCTCGAGATGGCGGTGGCACCGATCGCCCTGGCCATGGCCAACCATCCCACCCTCGAGCGCTTCGACCTCTCGTCGCTGCGCTACATCATGTGGGGGGCCACACCGGTCAGCGAGAGCGTGGCCAGGGTGGTCACCGAGCGCACGGGCGTGCGCTGGCTGCCGGCCTACGGGGCGAGCGAGCTGCCGGTCATCGCCGGCAACCCGGTGGACGATCCGGACTCCTGGCGGCTCGACTCCGCGGGGCTGCCGCCGACCGGCGTCGAGCTGCGGGTGGCCGACCTCGACAGCGGCGCGCCGCTCCCGCCGGGGGAGACCGGGGAGATCCAGGTGCGGAGCCCCTCCGTGATGGCCGGCTACCTGCCGGAGGAGGAGACCGCGGGCGCGTTCGCCGATGGCTGGTACCGGACCGGAGACGTCGGATGGCTGGAGCCCGACGGGTGGGTGCACCTCACCGACCGATCGAAGGAGATGATCAAGGTCAACGGGTTCCAGGTGGCGCCTGCCGAGCTCGAGGGCGTCCTGCTCACCCACCCGTCGGTGCTGGACTGCGCGGTGTTCGGGCTGGTGGACGAGCGGGCCGGTGAGGTGCCCGTCGCGGCGGTGCAGGTGGATCCGGCGCTGACCATCACCGCCGACGAGCTCCAGGCGCTGGTGGCCGGCTCCCTCGCGACGTACAAGCAGCTGCGTCATGTCGTCTTCGTCGATACCATTCCGCGGCTCCCGTCGGGGAAGGTGCTGCGTCGCACGCTCCGCGACCAGTGGGCCCCGGTCCTGCTGGCCGTGGACGGGGCCCGCTGATGGACGTCCGTCTCTCCCCAGAGCAGCAGGCGCTCCGCGACTCGGCGGTCCAGATCGTCCGACGGCTCGGTCCGGGGACGGTCGGTGAGCTCGGCGATCCCGAGCGGACCGGCAAGCTCGACGCGGCCGTGGCCGGCTCGGGCTGGCGTGAGCTCCGGGTCCCGGTGGACGACGGGTCGCCGCTGGGCTCAGGGGTGGAGGTGGCGGTCGTCGCCGAGGAGCTCGGTCGTGGCCTCGCCGACGTGCCCTTCTTCGGCCCGACGCTCGCCGCCGAGCTCCGGCGTCTGGCCGGGGCCGCGCAGGTTGCCGACGAGGTGGTCGCCCTGACCGGCTCACTCTCCGGACCGGCTGTCGTCAGCGACGGGACGGTCCCCGAGGGGACGGTCGCTCCCGACGCCGCCTCGGCGTCCGCGGCGCTGCTGCTGGTCCGCGTGGAAGGGGGGTACCGACTCGGATCGGTCCGGCTGGGCGCGGTCGACGGCGGCACCGACCTGACCCGGCCAGGCTCGGTCGTCGATCCGCGCGCCGAGGTGACTTCGGTGGAAGGGACGGGGACCCGGCTCCTCACCGGGGACGACCTGTCGGCGTGGACCGCGCTGGGCCTCGCCCTCACCTGCGCCGATCTGGTGGGCGCGATGCGCGGGGCCATCGACCTCACCGTCGAGTATGCGTCGGTCCGCCGGCAGTTCGGGAGGACCATCGGCTCGTTCCAGGCCGTCCAGCACCTGCTGGCCGACGCCCACGTGCTCATGGAGGGATCGCGCAGCGTGGCGCGCCACGCCGCCTGGGCGGTCGATGCACGGGCGCCGACCGTCGCGGTGTACGCCGCGGCAGTCGCCAAGGCCTACTGCGCGCGGGCGGCCCGGACGGTCTGTGAGACCGCGATCCAGGTCCACGGAGGCATCGGGAACACCTGGGAGTGCCTCGCCCACGTGTACCTCCGCCGCGCACTCCTCTCGACCGAGGTGCTCGGAGGGGTTGGACCCAACCTGGATCGCGTGCTCGCCCACCACCGAACGGGAGGACCCCATGGACTACGGTGACTCGCCCGACGAGGCCGGGTTCCGCCTCCGCCTACGTGCCTGGCTCGGGGAGCACAATCCCGGCCTGCCACCCTCGTCGACCGACGACGAGTACTGGACCGGCCAGGCGGCGTGGCACCGCTCGCTCTACGACGGCGGGTTCTTCGGCACGACGTGGCCGAAGGAGATCGGGGGGCTGGGCCTGCCGAGCGTCTACGACGTGATCGTCGACGAGGAGCTGGCCGCGGCCGGTGCTCCGCCCCGGCCCAGCCTCGGGTACCTGGTCGAGGGGATCCTCGAGCACGGGAACGAGGACGTCCGGACCAGGCTGCTCCCGGGGATCATCAGCGGCAGCGACCGCTGGTGCCAGGGGTTCAGTGAACCGGGCGCAGGGTCCGACCTGGCCTCCCTCGGGACCCGTGCCGTCCGGGAGGGCGACGACTTCGTGGTCACCGGCCACAAGGTCTGGACCAGCTACTCCGACGATGCGGAGTGGTGCCTGCTGCTCGCCCGCACCGATGACGACGCGCCCCGCCACAAGGGGATCTCGGCGTTCGCGCTGCCGATGGGCCAGGCCGGGGTCGAGCGGCGGCCGTTGCGGATGATCAACGGGATCACCAAGGAGTTCGGCGAGGTGCTGTTCGACGGTGCCAGGGTCCCGGCCGCCAACATGATCGGCCGGCCGGGAGACGGGTGGCCCCTGGCCATGACCATCGTGAGCCACGAGCGCGAACCCCACGAGCTCGGCTTCGCCGGACGCTACGCAAAGCAGGTCCACGAGCTGGTCGCCGACGTGAACGCCGCCCCCGAGCGGCGCGCGGAACAACTCCGCGAGCTCGCCTGGGCCATTGTCGAATCGGAGATGCTGCGTCAGCACGTCTGTCGCAGGCTCTCCGACCGTCTGGACGGACTGTCGCACGGACCGGAGGGCTCGGTGGACAAGCTGCTGATGACCGCGACCGAGCAGGCGGTGGGTCACGCGGCGCTCTCGATCGGTGGTGTCGGGGCGAGCGGATCGGACGACACCATGATGAAGGTGTACCTCTACAGCCGGGCCCAGAGCGTCATGGGCGGCACGTCCCAGATCCAGCGCAACATCGTGGCCACCAGGATCCTGGGCCTCCCGGCGTCGTGAGTCCCTACCGCCTCACCCCCGAGCTCCAGGTCGAGGAGGACGGACCGGTCCGCCTCGTCCGCATGAACCGGCCCGACCAGCTCAACGCGACCAATCACGGGCTGCACCAGGGGCTCGCCGAACTGTTCCCGCAGGTCGATGCCGACGTCGACGCCCGGGTGGTCGTGCTCACCGGGAACGGCCGGGCGTTCTCCGCAGGGGGCGACTTCTCCTACCTCGACGAACTGGCCCGGGACCCCACCCTCCGACAGGAGACGCTGGCCCACGGCAGGCAGATCGTGACCGGCATGGTCCGTTGCCGGGTGCCGATCGTCGCCGCGGTCAACGGACCGGCGGTCGGGCTGGGCTGCAGTCTGGTCGCCCTCTCCGACATCGTGTTCATGGCCGAGAGCGCCCATCTGGCCGACCCACATGTGATGATCGGACTGGTGGCCGCAGACGGGGGTCCGGTCACCTGGCCACTGCTCACCAGCCTGCAACTGGCCAAGGAGTACGCACTGACCGGTGAGCGCATCCCCGCGGCGCGGGCAGCCGAGATCGGCCTGGCCAACCACGTGTGCGAGGACGGGGAGGTCCTCGGCCAGGCCCTGGCGTGCGCCCATCGAATCGCCAAACTGCCGAGGCGGGCGGTCGAGGACACCAAGCGGATCCTCAACCTCCACCTCGAGCGCGCCGTCGTCGCCACGCTCGACTTCGCCCTGGCCGCCGAGGACCGGTCGTTCACCTCGTCCGAGCTGAGGGCCAACCTCGATCGCCTCCTCGACCCCGGAGAGGAGCGCGGCTAGCGGCTAGAACACAGTTCTCGCCGGGGAGCAAGGAACGCTACGAAATGGGCACCGAAACGTCACACCCTGAGAGACGGGCATTTCCACCTCCTCAAGTAGACTGCAGCGGATGACCGAGAGCGACCTGGCGGCCGAGGCCGATCCTGCGGAGGGCGAACCCGGCATGAGCCGCCGGGAGCAGGCCGTGGCGCGGTCGTTGTTCACGGCCCGGGCCCGTGCGGAGAGTCGCCTGCAGCGCTTCCTCGACGCCGCCCTGGAGCTGATGAACGAGGGGAACGACGCCGACTCGGTCAGGGACTTCACGGTGCACGAGGTCGTCGAACGCTCCGGCCAGTCGCTCCGTCTCTTCTACCAGTACTTCGGAGGCAAGCACGAGCTGCTGCTCGCCCTCTTCGAGGAGTCGGTCCGGTCGACGGCGGACCTCCTCGCCGAGCGCACCGCGGGCGGCCAGGACCCGCTCGAGCGCATCCACCGGTTCGTGGTCGAGTACTACCGCCTCTGCCGTCCGACCCGCGTAGGGGACCGGGTCGAACGCCTGTCCACGGCTCCGGTGATGGTCGACTTCGCCCAGCAGCTGCTCACCAGCCATCCGAGCGAGGCCGCGCTCGCCTTCGCCCCGATCGTCTCGCTGTTCGGGGACCTGCTCGACGAGGCCGCATCGGCCGGGCGGATCCGCCCCGGTCTCCGCCACAGTCCGATCGCAGGGATGGTGCTCGAGGCGATCATGTTCAACGCGTTCTCGGCGACGATCAGCGGGGCGCCCGCAAACCCGTCCGACCAGGATTCGGCCGAAGAGCTCTGGGAGTTCATCCTCCACGGCGTGGGAACGGTGGCTCCGGCCTAGCCACCGCGTGGCCGACCGGACTACGTCGCGTCGGCGTCCACCGGAGCGGCGGTCTGGCCGTTGTCCTCGGCGCTCTGCCGCCCTGCGCTCACCAGCGGGCTCGCGGCAGTCCTCGGAGACGTGTCGCGGGGTGGTGCCGGTGCGACCCAGGCCGGCAGCTCTCCCTCGAACAGGGGCGCGACGATCAAGGTGTCGATCTTGAATGCGGCGATCCTTGCCAGGCCACCCAGGAGACTCGCCAGGTCCTGGGTTCGATAGGGGCTCCCCAGTGGAGCTTCGTCGAGCGCGATCTGCGGAACCAGATGGGGATCGAACCGATCCGGCACCACCGGCTCGTTGAACAGGAACCTGGCGATCACGTCGCCCGCGTTGAGCGCCTTGCCGACGGGGAACCACCAACTCGGGGTCGTGGTGCCCTCGGGGAGACCCCAGTAGATGTTGTCGACGTTGAGCATCGTCGAGACCGCGATCGGCAGTCGGTGCTTGTCGATCCCCGACAGCTCGGCGACCACGCCGAGCTGGTCTCCCCACTTGCCGCCCCCGTGGTAGGGCTGCATCGATTCGACCGCGGCCAGGATGTCGGGTCGCTTGAGACCGGGAGCGATGTCCACCGGTATCTTGCGACCGCTCTTGTCCCTGCTCGAGTCGAGCAGGGGAAACTGGGTGGCTCTGGTGGGTTCCTGCCCGTCGAGGAGGACCAGCTGCCAGGCGAGATGGTCGAGCGCCGACCGGATGTTGTAGATGCCCTGGCCGAAGATCGCGCTCCACGCCGGATCGATCCAGGGAACCTTGGTGATCTTGTAGACGACCTCGAAGGGATTCTCGTTCGGCGTTCGTTCGATGTACCGCTGGGCTGCTTCGACGAAGGGCCGGAGCAGCGTCTCGAGTTGCTCGGCGTTGGCGCGAGCCATCGCCAGCTTGACACGTACCCCGTCGAGGTCAGTCATTCGGCCCGAACTCCCATGCGCGCAACCGCCTCTCCACCTCGGGCGTCAGCCTATCGCTGCGACCGCCGGATCTCCTCGGCGAATATCGCGGCCTCGCACACCGGTGACCCATCGACCTGTCGTGCCACGTTGCCAATCACGCGTCGGCGAGGCGGCCACCTCGGTCAGTGGTCCTTCATTCACCAGCAGCGTTCTCAGCACCGGCCGGCGACGCTCGAGGACCACCTGGTCCTGTCTAGGGTCGGTCCGTGGAGTTCAGCCGGGAGCTGCGCGCGTCCGTCCTGTCAGGTGACATTACGGTGACATTCCGGTTGTGGCGGCGGCCGAAGGTCAGAACCGGTGGTCGCTACCGGGTCGGCGTCGGCGAGATCGACGTGGATTCGGTGGAACTGGTTCCGTTCTCCTCCATCGACGACACCGACGTCCGTCGGGCCGGCGAGGCAGACCTCGAGTCGCTCCGGAGGCGGGCTGCTCATGCCGGTCCCATTCACGACGGAACACTCCTCTACCGGATCGAATTCCATGTCGCCGAGTCGTGAGGACGAGGTGGAGATCGCCGTCGTCGACGAGGGCTGATGGCCTGATCTGGAGCGCCTCTTCGAGTCGAAGGGCGGCGGTCGCCTTGGTCAGCCTCACGCCTCATCGTGTCCGCAGCGGCACGACTGGTTCCCGTCAGGGTGGGTCCCTCGGGAACTGCCGGCCCGCCCGGGTCATGATGCAGGGTCGAAAGGTGGCTAGATTCCGGTTCAGCTCGTCGAGAGGAGGCATCACGCGGAAGCTGGCCATGGTCGAGTTCGTCACCCTCGATGGCGTCATGCAGGGCCTGGGCGGGCCCGATGAGGACCGCGAGGGAGGGTTCGACCATGGCGGTTGGAGCATGCCCTACGGGGATGAGGTCCTCGCGCGGGAGGCCGGGGAGGGGATGGGTGAGACCACGGCCTACCTCTTCGGCCGCAGGACCTACGAGCACATGGCCGCCCACTGGCCGCACGAATCCGCCGACAACCCCGTCGCGGCGAGTCTCAACGCGACCCCCAAATACGTGGCGACGAGGAGTCTGCTCCAGCAGGACCTGGAATGGGCCAACTGCCACGTACTCGACGGCGACATCGTGGAGGCGGTGCAGGGGCTCAAAGCGGAGGGCGAGGGCTTCATCACGGTGCTGGGCAGCGGCGACCTCGTTCAGACCCTCGTCGCCAACGAGCTGGTCGATACCTATCGGATCATGCTGCACCCGCTCGTGCTCGGCTCGGGCAAGCGGCTGTTCCGGGAGTACGGTCGCCCACTGCCACTGCGGCTCACCCGGTGCACGCAAACCACCACTGGTGTGCTCCTCCTCACCTACGAGCGGGAGGTCGGGTCTGGCGGCTAGCTGATCGGACCGGGTGCCGCCAGCCACGCCGAAACGCCGGCCATCGAGCACTCGGCCTGGATCAATGGCGAGTACCGCCCGGGTCATCCGGACATACTGCTGGGGCGGCCGACACGACGAACACGAGGCGCAGGGCGCTTCTTCTCATCGACTTCCGGTAGGACTTCCTCGAACCCGGTGGTCGGATGCCGGCCGACCAGGATCACGTGCAGCTCCGGGCCAAGCATGGACGGGCGTATCGATCCGGCTGGAGCGACCTACGTCTCCACGTGGAGGTCGGATGCCTTCTGCAACCCGGATCTGATGACGCTGCTCGATGAGGCGATGAGGCTGGCGTGGGCGAGGTGCGGCTCACCGGCCTCTACGCGAAGGCGTGCGTCACCGCCACGGCCAAGGCAGCGCCCAGGCGAGGGCTCTCGCTCCAGGTGATCGGCGACGCGACCGCGTGCAGCAGCGATGGGTCGCGCAAGGCTGCTCTCACCAAACGTCGCCGCATCGGAACAGCGGTCATCTGATCGCTCTATGCGATCGCCAGCAGGGTCACCACAAATGCCGCGTAGGAGCCGATGATCAGCCACCCCGACCAGGGACGCAGACCCCGCCCGGCATAGGCCAGCACCAGGGTCAGTGCCGTCAGGCCCAGATACCACCCGGCGATCACGAATCCCTGGCCCGAGAGGTGGGTCACCCCGATGAAGACCGCCGGTAGGAGAAGGCCGATTGCGACATTCAACGTGTTGCTGTTGAGTCCTGTGCTGAGCGCCGCCTCTCCTCGTCCATTTCGGGCCAGGTGCACTGCGGCCACGGCGTTCGGCAGACTGGTCACGGCGGCAAGTAGCAGGGCGCCAATGACAATCTCGGCGATGCCGAAGTGGACACCGAGCGACGACGCACCCCGTTCCATCGCCACACTTGCAGCTACGACCACCACGAGGGACACACCGGCAACCAGAACATCAACAGGTGTGCCGCGCTGCGGACGGATAGCGACGACCAGCTCGAGCTCTTCTTCATCCACAGCGGAGAGAAGCCACTTCTTCCACCGGGCAGGGAGGGGGAGCCAATGAAGACCCCTCTGGTGCACGCCGAGCACCACGATGTAGGGCAGCAAGACCACGAGTACGAGGAGGAGTCCGATGGCGGGGCTGACGACGGCGGTCACGGAGATGAGACAGACGAACGCCACCCACAGGGCGATGGCGCCGCCGAGCCAGATCACCTTTCGATGAAGGGAAAACCCTCCGGCAGCCACGGCCCCGAGACCCAGCAGCGCAGCAAGATTGAAGACGTTCGATCCGATGACGACCCCGGCGCCGACGGCTCGTTCGTCGTGGGTGAGCGCAGTGATCGACGCCGTGATCTCGGGCGCGTCAGCGGCGAGTGCGGCAACCATTCCGAGTAAGGCCTCGGAGAGGCCGAAGCGCTCACCGACACGCTCCAGCCGCGAGACAAGCAGCCAGCTCATCCCCAAGCTGACAACCGCCCCAACCACGAATTCGGCGATTGAGACTCCGATACCCACGTCGGCTCCGTTCGCGTGTGTTCACCTTGCCGACCAGGCTTCCCGGCGCTCCGGAATGCAATCTACCAATTGCAGGATCGGATCAGAGGCGTGCCCAGCCATTTCGTCGTCGATGGATCCGAATTCAGAGACTGCGATCGTCGGCAGGGACCGATACGCCGGCTCGCATTCGGCTCGGGGCGATCGTGACCTGGTCGCAACCGGGAAGTTCATCGTCATCGGACGAATTGGTTGTGGAAGGCTTTGCGGGTATGAGCAGATGGGCCGTTGGAACCGTTGGGTTGCTCTCGGTCGCCTTGCTGGCCACCGGGTGCGGGAGTGGGTCCTCATCGCCAATGGCCAGCGAGCGGGCCACCTCGACCACTGCAAGACCATCTGTCCGTCTGATGGCAGAGGCAGTCACCGTCACCCCATGGTCAAGCCTCCACGGTGGGCAACTGGTGACGGTCAGCGTCAGGGGCTTCGTCCCGACCACGAAGTTCTATCTGTCAGAGTGTGAGAGTCCGACCCAGGCAAACCGCCTGGGTTGCGGTGAGCAATTGGCGGCCCAGCCGTTCGGCCTCACCGACGAGAATGGCCAAGGCTCCGTGTCCTTCACGGTCGAATCGAGTGCCGCAACCGAACCCCTTCGTGCGGACTCGGTCCCTTGCTCAGGTGGGTGCGTCATCGTCGCCACCGCGGGATCTGACGGGCCCTTTGGCTTCGCACCCATCGCCTTCGCAGGGTGACCACCTGAGCCGCGCCGATGAGCCTCTCGCGCCCGGCAGTATGGGACGCCGTCGACGGACCGGACGACGTCGATAGAGTTTCCACATGGCGGATGAAGTGGCGGGAGTCTCTCGAGCTCAGGGCTGGAATGTCGACCCGTGGGGTGTCGAACCACTGCGATGGTGGGACGGGGAGGCTTGGACCGGACACACCGCATCTCCGGCGGAGAGACTGGCGATTCGGTGGACGTAGGGGATGGATCTGCGACCACGACAGGGGATGCCATCCGAGCGGTCCAGTTCCGGTTGACCCTGAAGGGATACAACCGGGACGCCGCAGATGCCCGACTCAACCGGGTCGCGGCGGAAGTTGATGGTGGACGGGTGCCCGTAGGCGCTCTGATGCACGCGAAGCTCCCCGAGTCCCTCAAGGGCTACCACCAGTTACCGACATGCCCGGATGTGCCGGCCGCCAGCGGGCTGCGTATCGCCTCTGTCTTGGTGACCAGGGGCGCGAGTACACGTCGATGATGAACGCGGCGTAGACCCAGCCGGCGTGGGTCTTCACGTAGGTGAGATCAGCCACCCAGAGCCGGTTGGGTGCCGGCGCGGTCGAACTGGCGCTCGACCAGGTCACTGGGCCGGTGCTGACGCTCGTCCGAACGGGTGGTGATCTTGTAGGCCCGGCCGCGCCGGACACCAGAGAGGCCCAGGTCACGCATCAATCGTTCCACGGTGCAGCGGGCCACCCTGGTGCCCTCCCGGTTGAGCTGGGCCCAGACCTTGTCCGCCCCATAGACATCGAGGTTCTCGGCGTGGACCCGGGCGATCTCGACCTTGAGCACTTCGTCGCGGATGGCCCGAGCGCACGGCGGTCGCTTCTTGGCCACCGAAAAGGTGTTCGGGGCGATCTTGCATCCGTGCTCGCTGAGCACCCGGCAGATCGGCTCGACCCCGAAGCGGCCCCGGTGGGCGTCGATGAAGGCCACTATCTCGGCAGTCGCGGGTCGAGCTCACACGTCGGCACGCGCCGTATAGAGTCGTCAACGACCCCAGAAGGAGGTGCAGGCATGATCGGCGACATGACTGGCGTAAACGGTTTGATATTTCTCGCAATCGCGACCCAGCCGTCAGGGCGACCTACCCCCCGCTCGCGTAGCGTGGAGCCAAAGCAGGCTTGACCCTTCCAGACGATTGAACAGGGAGGTCCAGAGGTGAGTGAAGCTGAATCGTGGGTTTCGGACGCTCAGGACCGGGTTGCCACGGCACAACGAGTGTTGTCCGACGTTGAACGGGGACTGGTAGCGGTTGAAAGGGTGGAGGAGGTCGCCAAGCGAACACGGCCACTTCTCCGAACGGCAGCCGTCGTGATCCTTGGGTGCCTTGTCGGCCTCGGTATTGTCCTCCTGATCAACCGGATGCGAGATGACGGTCAGATCAAGGTGCCAGAAGAAGACTTGCCTGACGATGGCACTTGATTTCGGTCGGGGAGTGCCGCGGTCGACATTGTGACCGGGTCGACGAGTCCGTCGGGAGAGGGCATATCCGGTTGGGGGACACCCCAGGGCGGGCAGTCTGCCCTTGTTCGAGATAGACCATGTGATGTGCCGGGCATGGAGCTTCCCGACGGCGCTCGTGAGTACCTGTTGGCCGCCGGGGCGAGTGAGGATGAGATTGACCGTGTCATGGACGCCGACGCTCTCTTCACCCTGGCAGGGGACGTCGTCCGGCGTCGGGACATCGAATGGGTGCCCATCGAGGACGTCGCCGCGACCGCCGGCGTCTCAGTCGAGGACGTAGAACGCTACCGCCTGCTCGTCGGCCTTCCCGCCCGCGAGAACCTCATACCAGAGTGGACGAGCTACGGCCTTGAGTCCTACCGAGTAGCCGCCTCGCTGGTCGGAGACGAGGTGACCCGGTCATGGTTTCGAGTGGTCGCTGCTTCTGCCGCCACCGTGGCCGCCGCAGCTACCGCGATCGCTCTCAACGACGCGACACCTCGGCTGCGCGAGATGGATCTACCGCTCGTCGACACCGTGCAGCTTCTCCAAGCCATGGTCGTCGAAATGATCACGCGCACCCCTAAGGCGTGGCATCACGTGTTTCGCGAGCATCTGCTGCTGTCGGCACGTCGTGGGCGTGCCGAGCATGAAGCCGAGTTGTCACGCATTGCCATTGCCTTCGTCGACCTGACCGACTCGACGAGGTGGGCCGAGCAGGTTCCCCGCACCCGTCACTCGGCCGCATTGTCCAGGTTCGAGGAAGCGGCCTGGTCTTCGGCCTCGGCCCGAGGGGTCCGTTTGGTAAAGCTGATCGGCGACGAGGCCATGCTGGTGGCCACCGATCCTCGCCCCGCCGTCGAAGCCGCGGCTGACATCTGCGCCATGACCGATGCCGACCCCGATCTACCGCCTGCGCGTGGAGCCGTCGGGTACGGGTCTGTCTACGCGCGGGGGGGTGACTACTTCGGGACGCTCGTCAACCTCGTCGCGCGCGCTGTCAAGGTCGCCCGTCCAGGCCACCTCGTCGTGTCGGCCGAAGTCGCAGCTTCGTTGGGCCATTCGGAATTCACACTCGGCAGCGCAGAGCAGCACAGGCTCCGTGGCATCGACCACCCCATCGATCTAGTCCCCATCGAGGTGCCTGGGCGAGACGAGACAGCTCGATAACCGACCCACTCCCGATGTGGACCACCCCTAGCTCTGGAAGCAATGTTTCACGAACTTCTGTAGTGCAGGGAGATGGCGGGTAGCTCCGGTTCGTTGAACCCGGCGGGCAATCGGGCCGGCAAGGCGCACTAGGCAGTCTGCTGGCCGGGAGAATGCTTCGATCTCGAAGATGGACGATGTCATCGTCAGCCGCCTTGGTGGGGGTGATCGGGAAGCGAGTCAGGTTACCGTGAACGAATTGGTGCTGATGGCTGTCCCCCTGGAGTGGTCACTCGGATCAGTCCCGTCTTGGCGACCGTGGGTACTGTCGCTGTGATCTTGGTCGAAGCGTCAGTGGTGATGGCGGCTTTCGTTCCATTGAAGCTGACGCTCGTCGCCGCCGAGAGATACGTGCCCGTAACGGTCACGTGAGACCCGATGGTCCCGGAAGGAGGCGTAAACCCACTGATCGTCGGGGGTGGGCCAGTGCCGGTGAGGCTCAGGGATTGCCAAGTGTTCGCCGAGGTGTTGTAGTAGTCACCGACAGCGACGCAGCTCGTCCAACTGGTGCAGGAGACCCCACTCGCATCCTTGTTCACCGGCTTGGGAGTGGGGGTGACCGACCAAGCGCTGCCGTTCCACGATTCGATCAGGGTCTGTCCGAGGCTGCCCACCGCTACGCAGTTGGTCGGGACGGTGCAGGACACGCTGTCGAAGGCGCTCTCTGACGCCCCCGAGGCGGCTGTTGTTTGCAGGATTGGGGCTGGGGGTGAGGAACCACTGGGAAGGTGCCGCCTCGGCTTGTCCGGTCCGTAGCACCAAGCCGCCCAAGGCTGCAACGATAAGCAGGCAGCAGGCAAGCACAGAGACGGTTCTTGACCTGCCAGATTGCCAATCAGTGGGTAGGCCACGGGCCTTACGGCCCCTATTGGAGCTGTGTGCGACACCTACACGTACCGGCTTGGATCGAAGATTCGTCCTGGGCGCACTCAAGAAGCACGACCTGCTCACCTCGTTTCATGCCGTAAAGGCGTCCACCCTTCCCGATCTGCCACTCAGCGGCAGTCGGCTCCGACTCATCGGCGACGCCTGCTTCAACCCCCCTCAACGTATTGGATCCGACTAACACATGACAGAGCCGAAAGTCCCGGGCTGACGGAGGCTGTTTCCACTCCCGAAACTCCTCAAGAGTGGGGCTTGACATCAATAGGAGGTTCGCGAGCGCACCCCGGTTCGATAACGCCTCCGAGCCTGTTGGGGGGCAGGCGGGTCGGGTTGTTCCGGCCGTCTATGAAGCACAGCCGTCGCTAGGGGCGGGTGGGAACGGCGAGGGTGCACCTCCTTTCGCCGCCGATGCGGCGATGGCCAGAATGGTCGCGTTGAACGGGGCGCTGTAGGACGTCACCGGGGTACAGCCACCCTGATGGAGTCCGCCGACGACCCCGACCACGGACATTGCGCCATGGACGTGCTCCAACCACGGGGCCCCACTCGTGCCGCCTGCATAGGGAGTACAGGTGAACGCCGGATAGATCCCTTGGTAGCTGATGCGCACCGTGCAGGTCACCGGGCGGTCGTTGCTTCCGAACGCGTAGGCCGGCACGGTTACGGTTGCCCCGCTGGCCGGTGCGCTCGAGAGGCGGTTGGCACCCACGAAGCCCTGCAGAGTGTGCTCCTTCCCGCGGATCACGAGTGGGGCGACCTTCACGATGGCGTAGTCGCTCGATGCCAACGTCGACTGCACCCATGCTGTGGCACCGTAGAACCCGACGACATTCCATGAGCCATAGGGCTCGACGCCGTCGTGGTAGCCGGGTGCGAACCTCCAGCCTGCGCCTGTCCCCGAGATACAGTGCGCCGCGGTGATGACCAGGTCTCCTGTTCGGCTGGCGATAACGCTCGCTGTACAAGTGTGCACGGAGCTGCCTGGGGGAAAGAGCGGGCCGACGGTGGGCAACCCCAGAAATGAATGTGCATGTGGTAGCGGAACGGTGCCGCGGCTCGTCGCCCTCGAACTTTCACAAGCGGCCAGGACAGCACAACAGAGTGCCACCGTCACGGCGGGCCATCTGACCATTCTCCCCCGCCAGCGATCAGTCACGGAGGGCATCAGGGCCCCGACGAAGCCAAGAGTGCTGGACGAATCGGACCTGCTGACTGGAAGTCCCGAAGTGCAACTCGGGCCCACTCACCTCTCACGATCACGTGAGTGCTTGAAGACGCACAAAGGAGCTGATCAGCCCGAGAGCGCTCGTCACAGACATCAATTCGTAACGTACGCGCCATTGCGGTAACGACAGGTCGAGTGCACAATGCCGGTGGAAGGTGATTGCTCATGTGATGATTTCCAACATCGACGGCGGAGGTTCCCGATGATGCCATATGACCTTGTCGAGCCTGCATCGAGCTGTACGCCACGGCCTCGCCCAGTCCCTGAGCTCGCTACGACCGGCGGGCACCCCGTTGTGGCTGATCACCAACGAGAGCCGGCGGGCATCAGCGTTGGAGCCTTCGCTGCTTCTGTTGAGCGAACGGCTCCCGGTCCCGTGTTCGAACACCGGCCATCGAGAATCGACCTCGTCACGGTCTCGAGGCGGGCAGGTGAGCGATCGTCCGCATCCTTTGTTTGGGCATTCGCCCCCTTGTTCACCCTCGGCTTAGCGGCCGTTCCATGCTTTGTGTATGCAGCTCATCGCCTTCGGACCAGGGCCCTGTACGTGGCCGTCATCGCATATTCGGCCTTGACTCTTCTCGTGGTCTGGGGGGCAAGCACCGATTCCGAATCCAACCTCCAATCAGAGATCGGAGGATTCACGACGATGGTGCTGGTGACGGTGGCCACCGCGCATACCCTCGTCGTTCGTCGGTCAGTCTTCTCCGAGAATGGCGGAGTTGACCCGGCAATCGCTGCTGCCCGAGCGAGACTGCGGAGGCGCCAAGAGGCACGGCGAATTGCCGCAGAGGATCCGGCACTCGCTAGAGAACTGAAGATCGGCCGTCCGGATCAGCCGAGGGCCTACGACGACGGAGGACTGATCGATGTCAATCATGTGCCCGTTGGCGTACTGAGTGGAGTCGAGGGCATCAGTCTCGAACTGGCCTCTACGATCGTTGATGCTCGCGAGTTATTGCGACGATTCGACAGCCGTGACGACCTCGAGGTAGCTCTCGGGCTTGATCCCTACTCGCTTGAAAGCACACCAGACCTACTGGTGTTCCTGCACTGAGGACTGGCATGAGGGTGTGAGCTGCAGACGTATCGCCGTGAGTATCCCAAATCTCCCCAAAGTGTCGGTCTGCCGCAGCCAATAATCGCTGCCCCGCCGATGGTATGGGGCACCGATCAAATCGTGTCCTACAACACGAGGTACTGGACCCTTCCCCGAGGACCGAGCTTCAATAGTTGATCCGGTAGTGGAGGTGGGCGACTCCGCTGTGGGAGCGCCTCTCACTGAGAAGTTCGAGGTCGAGGCGCGTGCGCAGTGGTAGAGCGTGCTTACCACCACCCAGCACGACTGGCCAGAAGAACAGGTGGCATTCGTCCACCACCCCCGCCTCAATCGCTTGAGCTGCGAGATCTGCTCCACCCACCGTGAGATCGTGGTCTGTCCTAGCCTTCAGTTGCCGAATCGCCTCAGTCTTGAACTTCTGCTCAAGAGTGGTCCTACCGCTTGACACCGATGTCAGGGTCTGCGAGAAGACAACCTTCTCAGCCGCTCTCCAGATGTTGGCGAATTCCACGATCCAGTGCGGCTGGTCAGCAAGGGGTGCGGTCTCCCAATAGACCATCGTCTCATACATACGGCGGCCGTACAGATAGGTACCGACTGGTCGCTCCAGTTCGTTGATGAAGCTGAAATACTCCTCATCAGGGCTGCCGAAATCGAAGCCTCCGTCAGGGTCCTCGGTGTAACCGTCGAGTGACGTGTTAGCTATGTAGATGAGCTTGGCCAATGCGACCCCTTCGACCAGGAACCCGACCCACGATAGTTGGCACTGGCCGGAGCCAGAACTGCCCCACCTGCCCCGGTATTCGGGGATACCTCCGACATGGCGGTGCACGCCATGGGCTCCCAAGCCATCATGGAACCATGACCGAGGTCGAAATCTCGACTGTTGGCGTGCTTCCGGCCTATGTGGCAGTGCCGAGCGGCGAGGGAGCCTGGCCCGGGGTCGTCGTCATTCACGACGCGTTTGGAATGAGCACCGACCTGCGAAGACAGGCGGACTGGTTGGCCAGTGAGGGATACCTGGCGGCGGCTCCGGACCTCTATCATGGAGGCAACAAGCTCCGGTGTATGAGAACGGTGATCAAAGACGCGCTCGCCCGCCGGGGTCGGACCTTCGATGACCTGGAGGCCACGCGGGCCTGGCTGGCTCACCGACCAGACTGCACCGGCCGCATCGGCGTCATCGGCTTCTGCATGGGAGGTGGATTCGCTCTCCTGCTGGCTCCTCGAAAAGGATTCTTCGCGTCAAGCGTCAACTACGGCGCAGTCCCGAAGGACGCCGAAGACCTCCTGCGGGGTGCCTGCCCGGTAATCGGAAGCTACGGAGCGAAGGATCGTTCATTGCGCAAAGCACCTCGCCGCCTAGAGGAGGCACTGCGCGCCAACCGAGTCGAGCACGATGTAAAGGTATATGCCGACGCCGGGCACTCCTTCCTCAACGATCACGATCCTGCGGAGGCTTCCATGATCTTCAAGGTCCTGGCGAAGCTCTCGGGTTCGCAGTTCCACGAGGGTTCCGCTCTCGACGCTCGCCGGCGCATTACCGCCTTCTTCGACGAACACCTGAAACAGTCGATTGCCTAGGGCGAAGTCGAAGACAGAGTCAAATCAGGTGGTATGAGTCGTGCCCGTTGATGGCAGTTAGCTGCCGCCAAGTGCACCCCGTTCGATACCGCCTCCGAGATCCGGTGGTCGGGTGCAGTCAGGGAGAGGTGGCGGTGAGCTTGAACACCGGATGGCGGGGTGCCTCTTCGATGAACCTCTCCACTGGGTTGTCGGCCTTCGCATCGAAGAATGGGGCGGTTACCCGCACGTTCTGAACGTAACGCTGGAGGACGGGACCGGCTGTCACTGGGTCGACCTCCTGGGCGTGGAGTGACTCCGCACGCCTGCCATGGCGAAGAGTGACCTCTGGATGGGCACGCACGTTGTGAACCCAGGCCACCATTCCGTAGGGAGACACAAGCCATCGTTCACCATCGTTCTCCACCAGGATCACTGGTGTGGTCCTCTGCTGCCCGGTCCTCCGTCCGGTGGTGGTGAGGAGATACGTCGACTTACCGCCGATACCAAGACGAGCCAGCGGCGTCACGAGCACATTGACCGCTCGACGGGCAGGCCCGAGTTGATAGTTCTTTGCCATCGCCACAGTCTGCCCTGGCGAGGGCGCTCATGCACTTGCTGATCCCAGATGTCAGTCGATCTGCGTGAGTTCCACTCCCGTTGATCGGCGGCACCCTCCAAGTACCCGACGTATTGTGGAGCAATGCAGATGCGGAAATTCGAGATCATCTGTGAAGTCGAACCTGCCACCCGGCCAGACGTGATGCATGTGCGTCACCAGATCGGCGTGCTGGGCGAGGTCGCAAGCGCCTTCTTGATTCCCGACAATCATATCGGACGAGCGACGGTGTCGAGCATCGCTGTCGCGCATGAGGTACAACTCATGGGCGGCCGCTCGATCGCCTGCATCAATGCTCGTGACCGGAATGTTCTTGGTTTCCAGAGGGATCTACTTACCGCAGCAGCCTACGGAGTGAACGAGTTCCTATTCGTGTACGGCGACCGACCCGAGACAGGCGCCCGGTCAGACGACCTTACAGTCAGGACCATGATCACCGAAGCTCGAGCCTTCGCTGAGCGTACGGAGATGATCGATTCACTCCGGCTGGGCGCAGTGACGAGCCTTCGACCTCTTCCGAGTTGGAAGCAGAGTGCCGACTTTCTCCTCGCTCAGGTCACGTACTCGATCGACGAGTTGCTCCGGTGGCGCTCCTCGGTCGAGTTTGACGGTCCGATCTACGCAGGAGTGATGGTGCTCCCCAGTTCATCGATGGCTCGCAAGCTTTCGGCAAACGTGCCCCAGTTGGCAGTCCCGAAGACGATCATCGGTCAGCTCGACCGAGATCGTGGGTCAGGTGTGGACATCGCCTGCGATCACATCAAGGCGATCTACGAGTCGGAGGCGTTCGACGGCGTCCATCTGATCCCCGTAAACCGCTACCGAGAGATGGCAGCGAGGCTTGAATCCCTGCTGTGATGGCCCCCTCCCGGTGAATAGGGATAGCCCTATCTGGTTAGCGGGTGGGACAATGTGGGTACGACGGTCTTGGCGACCCAGGACGTAGCGGAGGCAACGGAGCGGCAGAAGCCACGTTGGGCACGAGTGGTGTACTTCGTGCTGGTCTTTGCCTGGAACGCGTAGTTCCTTGCAGGCATCGCCGACACCATGTGGATGAGACACCATCCAAACGTTCAGCCCGGAACGAACAATGCGGTCTTGTCTCTGGAGCTTGACTCGCTCGTCGTTGGGAATCGCGTAATCCTCGGGATGGGGTTCATCATTCGACGAGTCGCACGTCGTCGGCAGTCATCGACCGTGGCATAAGAAATACTGCCTACTTGACACGGCCCCGCTCCTTCAGACATGCAGGTCGGTGGCTCCGTGGGTACCCCGCGTGCCCCGGGGGCAGCGACAGGAAGGGTGCCCATTCAGAGGTGAATTGGGCAGTAATGAAACTCTTGACCGTCAACTTCTGTGTATCGCCAGCCGAGCATGTGGTAGCGGACCCGGATGTCTTCGGCGGGTAGGTGCCCCTCGAACGTTTCCTGCGTTCCGCATCCGTAACCGTCGCAGAAGATCGAGTTTCCATCGATGACCACTGGAATACCTTGCGCCACCCGTAGCCAGCGGCGATAGAGCACTAAGCCCCTAACGGACTTCTCCACACGCCCGAATGTGCCGGTCAGCGGCGGTTAGCTCTCGGCAGTCTGTCCGCCGAATATCGACCCGCTTCCGGCGATCAGGGGCAGGGGTAGTCGGGCGACGAATGGACCCGTCTGACACGATGGGCGGCGTGTGGGAGAACCATTGCCGTTCGGGTCGCCTCCTCACGGCGGGGTTTCTCTCCTGTTCCCTTCTCGCAGCTTGCAGCGGAGGTGGCGATGGAATCACGACAGTCCAACTATCAGCAGCGCAGCTCGGTGTCACGGGCATCTACTTCCTCGCCCACTATGCGATGCAAAACAGAACGAAAACGAATACTGGTTGCGCCACGTACTCGATGCTGTTGCAGGAAAGCAGAGCGTCCCACCCATCCGGGTGTGCGAGACGCAGAACCCGCCCGGTACCAGCACAGCCGGGCGGGTCGGGAATAGCGGGTACCGGGGCGGTCCGGAACCTTCAGCCCGTCACAATGCGCAGCTTGCACGTCCCCGCAATTCAATGTCGTGCTCGCCTCGGTCAGATGTAGTCGTTTCGCGACCGATAGCGACGTCGTTCGAAGGCGTCACCTCGATGCTCGACTTGACCGAAATGTGGATGTCTTGTCAGGGACCGAAAAGGGTCTTGTGTCATAGATAACTCAGGTGATGGCGACAGCAATTGGCTCGCTCCCGACCCCCACCGTCTTCACCACCGTGTTGGTGGAGGTGTTGATGATGCTCACGGTGTTGGAGCGGTAGTTGGCTACGTAGGCGTCGCTCCCGTTGGGGGTGATGTCGACCCCCTCCGGTCTGCTGCCGACCCCCACCGTCTTCACCACCGTGTTGGTGGAGGTGTTGATGACTTTCACGGTGTTGGAGGGCACGGTGTTGGAGCCGGAGTCGGTCACGTAGGCGTCGTTTCCGTTGGGAGTGATGGCGACCCCGTCTGGCCTGCTACCGACCCCCACCGTCTTCACTACCGTGTTGGTGGAGGTCTTGATCACGCTCACGGTATTGGAACCGAGGTTGGTCACGTAGGCGTCGTTTCCGTTGGGGGTGATGGCTACCTCGATTGGCTCGCTGCCGACAGTCACCCTCTTCACCACCGCGTTGGTGGAGGTGTTGATGATGCTTGCAGTGTTGGAACCGAGTGTGGTCACGTAGGCGTCGTTTCCGTTGGGGGTGATGGCGACCCCGTATGGCTCGCTCCCGACCCCCACCGTTTTCACCACCGTGTTGGTGGAGGTCTTGATGACGCTCATGGTGTTGGAGCCGTAGTTGGCCACGTAGGCGTAGCTCCCATTGGGGGTGATGGCGATTCCGAATGGCTCGCTCCCGACCCCCACCGTCTTCACCACCGTGTTGGTGGAGCTGTTGATGACGCTCACGGTGCCGGAGCCGGCGTTGGTCACGTAGGCATCGTTTCCGTTGGGGGTGATGGCGACCCACTCTGGCCTGTCCCCGACCCCCAGCGTCTTCACCACCGCGTTGGAGAACGTGTTGATGATGCTCACGGTGCCGGAGCCGTAGTTGGTCACATAGACACGAGGGATCATGAAGGCAGCCGCTTGTTGTGCTCCCCCGGGCGTCAAGGTAACGGCGGCGAGCGTAGCTGCGCCGATCGCAGTACCCACCCTCATGGACAACCGGGACGATCGGGACCCAACTCGCTCGCCGAGATGCTCGATCTGCTTCCGCATATGCTTAGATTCCGCCATGAGCCAGCCCTCCTGAGGTGGTTTACCCTGACTCACATGGTCAACGCTTCATACCCCGGCGGGAAGGGCTGAAAGTCCCATCTTGCGCCGGAGGCAGGTGGGCCGGAAGCAGAACCGAATGACCCGTTCACCAAGCCCACGAGAGCCGGAAGCTCCAGGGGCCGGCTGGTAGGGATGTTTGACGGGTGACCCTCAAGTGGCGGCAGTGGGCAGGGATAAGCGCCGACCGGGTGTTGTGGGAAGACCCCACCCGTGATGTCAGCGACTTCGTAACGGTCGGAACCCTGCTCGCTGGCACCGGAGTGTGTCACTCTCCGGCTGTTGTCGGGCAGTGAGCGTGTGTTCCGAAGGGCCTATGTGCGCCCAGCCACGATGATGTTCTGCTTCACTCCCGGCACGTGCTCGAGGAACTCGGTGACGCGAAGTTGCGGCTGCCAGCGGCGTCGTGCGTAGGCGAGAGGGATCGCCGACTCCCCGTAGGTTGCGGACGTGAGCTTCCTCCCGGCATCGATTCAGCAGTACTCACCGGCATCGTAGCGCTCAAGGGTGCCCTCAGTGTCGAGGAAGGCTGCCCGCGCTGAAACTGTGCCGATGTTCCCAACCACATCCACAGTGACTCCCCGACGGGACGGGGATGGACGACAGGCAGATGCCAGCACCTGAGGTGCTGGGGGTGATCCTCCCGAAGAACGCGACCCTCGTCTCGTGACGATCCGCCGTGGTGGGACCCTCACCGATTCGGACCACCATCTCCTCGCCCTGTGGGCGGCGTTGTGTGTGGATCACGTCTGCACCTCTTCGAGTCCGCCCGGCCGGAGGACCCATGACCGCGCCGCGCGATCGACGTCGGACGGGCATGGGCGCGCGGCGACACGACCATGACCGAGGCACGCTCGGCCGGAGGCCATGCAATGGCCACGGCGAGAGATCTGAGTGGGGCGCCACGCCATGCTGCGTACGCCGCCGGCCAGGCAGCGGTCGTCGCACATGTCGCGGCGCACGAGCTCGGGGCGGCCGCCTATGCGATCAAGGCCGCACGGGCCGCCGCACCGGAAGGAGAGGGCGAGGGTGCGGGGCGGCTCGAGTGCCGGTGGCGCGCGATCAGCTCCCGGCGGCGATCCGCGAGCTCGTGCTCGACGACCAGCGGTTGCGGAACGGAGTCTGCTGGTCGGTGTTCCACTGCTGACACCGCCTCGGGGAGCCGACTCGCCCAACCCGTGCACCAGGGCGGTGCTCCCTATGGCTCCCCCCGCAGGGAGTCCGCGCCGCTGCGAGCGGTCGCAAGGCAGAAGCCCACCAGGTGCCCGATCTCGCTCCTGGTCGGCCGGGCATGACGCCAGAGGAGGTCGTTGAGGCGCCCGACCACGGCGTGTGCGACGAGCTCGCTGTCGAGGACCGGATCGCTGCTGTGCAGCTCTTCGAAGGGCTCCCGGAGAAGCGTCGCCAGCCTGGCGCCGGTCGAGGTATGGGGCAGAGCCGTGGCTCGGCCGAGGCTCCCCGCGTTCCAGAGGACGGCGAGGGTGGTCGCCGCGATCTCCTCGTCGGCCGCCTGGGCGAGGACGCCCTCGACCCACCGGCGGACCTTTGCCTGCGGCGTCGTCTCCTTGGCCATCTGGTGGGCGAGGTAGCTCACCAGCCGGTCGGTCCCGTCGTCGAGGATGGCGGCGACGAGCGCGTCCTTCGAGGCGAAGTGCCGATAGAAGCCATCATTGGAGAGCCCCGCTTCGGCGACGATGTCGGCGACGCGTGGCCGCGAGCCGGTGCCGCAGCGGCGCATGACCTCGCGTCCCGCGTCGAGCAGCCGGCGCACCTCGGCCACGTAGTCCGGTCCACGCTTGGCCAGGGTCTGCCCGGCGATTCGCGAGGCAACGTCGTTCTGAGAGATCGGAGGTGGATTCTCCATAATTGGAATGTTATTCTGCCACCGACGAGGAGGGGAGACCGCGATGGCGTGGGATTTCGAGACCGAGCCCGAGTTCCAGGCGAAGCTGGACTGGGTGGAGGCGTTCGTCCGTGAAGAGGTCGAGCCACTCGACCTGGCCTTCCCCCACCTGCAGTTCGTTCCGCTGGAGGGGAAGCGCCGCGAGGCGATCGACCCGCTGAAGGAGGAGGTGCGCCGCCAGGACCTGTGGGCGACCCACCTGGGTCCCGACCTCGGAGGCCAGGGCTACGGGCAGCTCAAACTGGCACTGCTCAACGAGATCCTGGGCCGGTCGCAGTGGGCACCGATCGTCTTCGGATGCCAGGCCCCCGACACCGGCAACGCGGAGATCATCGCCCACTACGGCACGCCGGAGCAGAAGCAGCGCTACCTGCAGCCCCTGCTCGACGGCGAGTGCTTCTCGAGCTACTCGATGACCGAGCCCCACGCGGGCGCCGACCCGACGCGCTTCACCACTCGGGCGGTGCGGGACGGCGACGAGTGGGTCGTCAACGGCTGGAAGTACTTCTCGTCGAACGCCCGGACGGCGTCGTTCCTCATCGTGATGGCGGTCACCAACCCTGACGTGAGCCCGTACCAGGGGATGTCGATGTTCCTGGTGCCGACCGACACCCCCGGCGTCAACATCGTCCGCAACGTGGGACTGTTCGGCGAGCCGATCAACGAGGGCTCCCACGCCCTGATCCACTACGAGGACGTGCGGGTCCCCGTCGACGCGCTGCTCGGCGGAGAGGGACAGGCCTTCGTCATCGCCCAGACCCGGCTGGGCGGAGGCCGCATCCACCACGCCATGCGCACGATCGGCATGTCCCAGAAGGCGCTCGACATGATGTGCGAGCGCGCCCTCAGCCGGGAGACCCAGGGCAGCCTCCTGGCCGACAAGCAGTTCGTGCAGGGCTACGTCGCCGACTCCTATGCCCAGCTGGTCCAGTTCCGGCTCTTCGTGCTGTACACGGCCTGGGAGATCGACAAGTACAACGACTACAAGAAGGTTCGCAAGGACATCGCCACCGCCAAGGTGGTCATGCCCACGGTGCTCCACGACATCGCCTGGCGGGCGATGCAGGTGCACGGCGCGCTGGGGACGACCAACGAGATGCCCTTCTTCGGAATGATCCACGCCGCCGGCGTCATGGGCCTCGCCGACGGGCCGACCGAGGTGCACAAGGTCACCGTCGCCCGTCAGGTGCTCCGTGACTATCGCGCCAGCGACGACGTGTGGCCCACCCAGTGGGCGCCGAGGAAGATCGAGGCCGCCAGGGCCAAGTACGCCGAGTACCTCGAGCTGGAGGTGGGGAACCTGTGAGCACCGCCGAGACGACGCCGGTCATCACCGAGGTCGACAACCTGACCACGTGGCTGGACGCCCAGGGTCTCGGGACCGGAGCCCCACTGGAGCAGCGCTACATCTCGGGCGGCAGCCAGAACGACATCTACGAGCTTCGCCGTGGCGATCTCCACTGCGCCGTGCGCATCCCGCCAGCCGCGGCCCCGGCGACACACGACGAGGGCATCCTCCGCGAATGGCGGATCATCGAGGCCCTCGACGGCACCGACGTTCCGCACACCGAGGCGATCGCGGTCTGCACCGACACCTCGGTGCTCGGACGGACCTTCTATCTGATGGGCTTCGTCGACGGCTGGTCGCCCATGCAGATGCACGGCCAGTGGCCGTCGCCGTTCGACACGGACCGCGAGGCGCGGAGCGGCCTCGCCTTCCAGCTCGTCGAGGGGATCGCGCTGCTGTCGAACGTCGACTGGCGGGCCAAGGGCCTGGACGACCTGGGTCGGCCGGACGGCTTCCACGAGCGCCAGGTCGACCGGTGGACGGCGTTCCTCGAGCGGATCAAGGGGCGCGAGCTGCCCGGCTTCGACGAGGCGTCGGCGTGGCTGCGGGCGCACCGACCCATCGACTACGTCCCCGGACTGATGCACGGGGACTACCAGTTCGCCAACGTGATGTTCAAGCACGGGGCGCCGGCCCGGCTGGCCGCGGTGGTCGACTGGGAGATGGGCACAGTCGGGGACCCCAAGCTCGACCTCGGCTGGGTCGTGCACTCGTGGCCGGAGGACACGAGTGGTGACGAGGGGACCGTGGGCGGGTACGTCGACATGGCCGGCATGCCGTCGCGTCGCGAGGTGCTGGAGCATTACGCCGCCACCTCGGGACGACAGGTCGACGACATCGACTACTACTGCGTGCTGGCCAAGTGGAAACTGGCCATCGTGCTCGAGCAGGGGTTCCAGCGGGCGGGCGATTCCGTGGTGCTCCAGACCTACGGGCCGGTCGTGCTGGACCTGATGCGAGGGGCCGGGGAGCTGGCCGAGACGTCGGACTACGGCAGGTGAGCGGGCCCGAGGAGGAGCTGGTCCGGGAGCGGCGGGGGGCGGTCTCCCTCTTCCGGCTCAATCGCCCCGAGGCGCGGAACGCCCTGACCTCGAGCCTGCTGACCGACCTCGGCGCGGCGATTCTCGAGGCTGAATCCGACCCCGAGATCCGGGTCGTCGTCCTCACCGGGACGGGGGAGCGCGCCTTCTGCTCGGGCATGGACCTGCGGTCCTTCGCCGAGGGAGACGTGCCGGGAAGGGGCGACGACGAGGCGACGGCTGCGTACCTCCGCCTGTTGGAGGGTGCGCTGACCGTTCCGGTGGTGGGCGCGGCCAACGGCTCCGCGGTGGCGGGAGGTCTCGAGCTGCTCCTCGGGTGCGACCTGGTCGTCGCCTCCGGGGAGGCGACGTTCGGTCTGCCCGAGGTCAAGCGCGGGCTGTTCGCTGCGGGAGGGGGCACGCGCCTCGGGACCAGGGTTCCGCTGGCGGTCGCGCTCGAGATGACCCTCACCGGCGATCCCGTCCCGGCCTCGCGCGCCTACGAGATCGGACTGGTCAATGCCGTGGTGCCGCCGACCGAGGTCCTCGCACGGGCCATCGAGCTGGCGGAACGGATCGCAGCCAACGGCCCGCTCGCAATCGCCGCCACCAAGGAGCTGGTCCGGATGGGTGCACGTGAGCCGGAGGCGACCGCGGCGCGCCGGGTGGAGTGGCAGTCGGTGGTCTTCGCCAGCGAGGATGCCATGGAGGGCGCCCGGGCCTACGTCGAGCGGCGCGACCCGGTCTGGCGGGGCCGCTGAGGTGCGGGCGGCGGTCTGCCGAAGCTACGGACCGCCGTCGGTGGTGGCGATCGAAGACCTCCCGTCCCCGGAGCTGGGCCCCGGGCAGGTGCGGGTCCGGGTTGCCGCAGCCGCGGTCAATTTCCCCGACGTCCTGGTGATCGCCGACCGGTACCAGGTGAACGTCCCGACCCCGTTCGTGCCGGGGAGCGAGTTCGTGGGCGTGGTGACCGAGGTGGCCGAAGGGGTGCGCGGCGTCGCGACCGGTGACCGCGTGGCGGGAACGATGCTGGTCGGTGCGTTCGCCGAGGAGGTGACGGTGGCGGCCGGCGCGGTCCGGGTCGTTCCGTCCGGCGTCGATGACCGTGACGTCGCCGCGTTCGGCGTGGCGTGGCGGACCGCGTACCACGTGCTGCGTTCGGTCGCCCGGCTGGAGGCCGGCGAGGAGCTGGTGGTCCTCGGTGCGGGCGGCGGGGTCGGGCTCGCCGCGGTGCGCCTGGGGAGCCACCTCGGTGCCTCGGTGACCGCCATCGCCTCGTCGGCGGCCAAGCTCGGGGCGGCCCGAGCCTCGGGTGCGGTCCACCTGGTCGACCACACCGACGGCGACCTGAGAGCCTCGTTGAAGGAGCTGCACCCCGGGGGTGTGGACGTCGTGGTCGACCCGGTCGGGGGCGGTCTCGCCGAGCCGGCGCTGCGGGCGCTCCGATGGGGAGGCCGGTTCGTGACGGTCGGCTACGCCTCGGGGGTCATCCCCAAGATCCCCCTCAATCTGGTCCTGCTCAAAGGCTGCCAGGTGCTCGGATTCGAGTTCCTGTCCTTCGCCGAGCACTGCCCAGCGGAGCTCCGACGCAACGACGACGAGCTGTGGACGCTGCTCGCAGACGGACTGGTGTCCCCGGTGATCGGGGCCACCCTCACCCTCGACGACGCCGCCGACGCGCTGGGGCTGGTGGCCGACCGGCACGTCGTCGGGAAGGTCGTCCTCGACATCGCCGGGCGGGACGGCTGAGGACCAGCCCGGGTCGGCCGGTCCGGTCAGAGCGGGAGGAGCGGGGGTAGCCGGTGGGTTGCGATGAGCTCGGAGCCGAGTGACGCGCTGAGCGACGCTGCCGAGCCGAGGAGCGCATCGAGCACGAGGGTCCGACGGACGTAACGGTGCAGCGGGTGCTCGACGGTGAAGCCGATGCCGGCCAGGACCTGCTGCGCGTGCCGTGCGGTGGTCCTCGCCTGGCGTCCGGCCACCGCCTTGGCCATGGCCGCCGCCGTCGGTGTCGGGTCGAGCCACGCCGCATCGAGCATCGCCTCCGCCATGGCGATGGCGACCAGCGCCTCGGCGAGCCGGTGGCTCACGGCCTGGAAGGATCCGATCGGGCGGCCGAACTGGACGCGGGTCCGTGCATGCTCGCAGGCCAGTTCGAGCGTGGAGCGGGACGCCCCGACCAGCTCGTGGGCCAGGGCCAGGCGGCCGAGCACCACGGCGCCGTCCCAGTCCGCGGGGGGCGCGACCTCCTCCCTGCGGTCGGCGGCGAGGTCGCCCTCGACCGCGAGGAGGGACAGGGCCGGGTCGACACCCGCGACCGGACGGAACCCGAGTGTCGTGGTCGGGACGGTGACAGGCACCACGCCGTCTGCGGTCGAGGCGGCGATCACGGTCGTGGGTTGGTCGACGATCCCGGCAGGAGCCAGCCCTCGGACCCGCAGACGATCCCCGGCGAGCGTCCCGGGGGGAACCCACTGTCCGATCGCGGGCACCACCATCCCGACCCCGGGTCCGCTCGGCGCGCCCAGGGCGTGGGCGATGACCCGGCCGAGGGACGCGGAGGTGGCGTTGGCAGCCCCCTGCTCCGCGAACAGCAGCGAGATGGCCGATCGCGGATCGTCCACGAGCGCATCGGGCCACCCCAGATCGTCGAGTGCGCTGTCCAGCCCGGCGCCGCTGGTCCGGCCCGTGGCGTCCTTCAGGCCCCGCTCGAACAACGCACGGTCCGCGGAGTCCATCACCGGTCGGCCCCGAGGCCGAGCAGACGCCGGGCGATGATGTTCCGCTGGATCTCGCCGCTGCCACCGTAGATGGAGGCGGCCCGTGAGTAGAGGTAGTCGGTGCGCCACCGACCGCTCGCCGGGTCGTCGCCGACGGTCACCTCGGCTGCGAGCGCGTCGACGACCAGGTCGAACAGTGCCTGCTCCGACGTGGCAAGCAGCACCTTGTCGATGGAGGTCTCCGGACCCAGGCGATCGCCGTCCGCCAATCGGTGCTGGGTGGTTCGCGAGCGGGCCCGGAACGCGTAGAGCAGCTGGGTGACCTCGCCCAGCCTGATGGGGTCGAGCGCACCGGGCGGGGCGGTTTCGAGCAGTTCCCGGAGACACCGGTGGAGGAACGCTGCCCGGTGCCAGAGTGCCGTGCTGCGTTCGTAGGGCAGCAGGTCCATCGCCACGGCCCAGCCGTTCCCGACCTCGCCGAGCGTGCGCGAGAAGGGAACGATCACGTCGTCGAAGAAGACCTCGGAGAACTCGTCGCCGCCGTGCATGGTGCCGATCGGCCGCACCGAGATCCCCGGCGAGTCCATGTCCACGAAGAGCGCGGTGATCCCGCGGTGGGCCGAATCCGGGGTCCCGGTCCGGGTCAGCAGGACGCAGCGCTGAGCGTACTGGGCGAGGCTCGTCCAGACCTTCTGGCCGTTGACCCGCCACCCCTGGTCGGTGCGCTCGGCACGACAGGCGAGCGACGCGAGGTTGCTCCCGGTCCCCGGCTCGGAGAACCCCTGGCACCAGGTCTCGTCCCCCCGGAGGAGGGCAGGGACGGTGCCTGCGGCGAGCTCGGGCGCGGCGTAGTCGATCATGGTGGGCGCGAGCACCTCGGTCATCGAGTAGAGCCCGGGCTCGACCAGGTCCCGCGCGGTGAGCGCCTCACCCAGGTAGGCGCGGCTCAGCGTCGATCCACCGAGGCCGCCGACCCGCTCCGGCCAGCCAAGGCGCATCCATCCGGCATCGAACGTGAGCCGTTTGACCTTGGCCAGCTGGGCCATCTGCTGGTCCAGGGTGCCGGTCCCCTCGTATCCGGCGGCGAGTACGTCCCGGTTGTCGTCGAGCCACGCGTCGAGTGGTCCGCGGACCTCGGCGAGATCCTCCGGACCGCCGCCCGGACCGCTCACCGGGCCGTCGGCTTGGGGCGGGCCGGGTCGTGGGGGCGACCGGAATCGCGTGCCCCGCTCTTCCGGAGAAAGGTCATCGCACGGGTGCGGAGCCGCCAGCCCTCCGCCGTACGGAGGTAGGTGTCGGTGTAGTAGCCGATGCGCAGCTCGTGGGTGCCCTGGTCGACGAAGCAGAGCGGTTGCTGTCCGGAGCCCGTGTCCCCGTCGAGGTCGAGCTGGGGGGGTCCGACCAGGAAGAGCCCCTTCGGGGCCGACGCGACCAGGGACGGGAAGTCGGCCAGCCGGTAGGTGTCGCCGAACGCGCGGTAGGTGCCGTCGGGGGTGAACACCTCGATGACCGTGTCGATGTCGTCCCTGGTCATGCCCACCGCGTACTTGGCCAGGAGCTGCTCGAGCTCGATGACGTCGGCGATGGGGGGGCTACCCACGACACGCGCTCCCGGTGGTCGTCACGCGGGCGACGATAACGAAGTTCTCTCAAATCGGCAATCATGCTGGCATCGTTGGTGCGTGACCATGCGAGGGTGATCGCGAGGAGGTCGAAGGTGGGGGATCCGGGCAGGTGGCAGCTGCGGGGGGTGCCGGAGGAGCGCGCACGGCGGTACCGGGCCGAGGGCTGGTGGAACGACGAGAGCCTCGGGGAGGTGGCTGCGCGCGGCCTCGCCAGGATGGGGGACATCGCGTTCCGGGTCCGTTCGTCGGTCCGTCCATGGCAGGGCAGGTTCGCCGATGTCGACCGGTCGGCACGGGCGCTCGCGGCCGCACTGGCCGCCGACGGGGTCGGGCCGGGGGACGTGGTGCTGTTCCAGCTGCCCAACTGGGTCGAGGCGGGGATCACCTTCTGGGCGGCCGCGTACCTGGGTGCCGTCGTTGTCCCCGTCGTGCACTTCTACGGCGCGAAGGAAGTCGACTACATCGTGAGGGCGGTGGCGCCGTCGGTGGTGGTCACCGCTGACCAGTTCGGCGCCAACGACTACCTGATGACCTACCGGGAGCTGCTGGCGGGTCTCCCGGAGGCCCGGTGGCTGGTGGTCGGTGACCGCCCGGCAGGTGCCCTCCCGCCCGGGGCGGCTCCCTTCTGGTCGTTCCTCGACGGGGATCCGGTCGCACGCCCGCTCCCCGTGGATCCGGATGCACCGGCGATCATCGGGTTCACGTCGGGCACCACCCGGGACCCGAAGGGGGTCGTCCACTCGCACCGGACCATCGGGTGTGAGACCCGCCAGCTCGACCACCTGTTCCCCACCGGTGGACCACCCCAGATCACCGGGGCCCCGGTCGGCCACTTCATCGGAATGCTCAATGCCTTCCTGGTCCCTTTGCTCCGTGAGCGCTCGGTCAACCTGATCGACGTCTGGGATCCGTCCGCCGTGCTGCGGATGATGCGCGACGAGGGGCTCGGGGTGGGGGGAGGCGCCACCTATTTCCTCACCAGCCTGCTCGACCATCCCGAGTTCACCGGCGAACACCTCGACCTCATCCCGTTCGCCGGTCTCGGGGGTTCGCCCGTGCCGGCTGCCGTCACCCGGCGGGCGACCGACCTCGGGATCACGGTCTTCCGCTCCTACGGCAGTACCGAGCACCCCTCGATCACCGGCTGCCTCCTCGACGACCCGGAGCCCAAGCGGCTCACCACCGACGGACGGGCGCTCCCAGGGGTGGAGCTCGTGCTCGACGACGAGGGTCAGATCCTCAGCCGTGGGCCGGACTGCTTCGTCGGCTACATCGATCCCGCGCTGACCGCGGCGGTGTTCGACGCCGACGGGTGGTACCACACCGGGGACGTGGGTGTCCTCGACGCCGAGGGTTACCTCACCATCACCGACCGCATCTCCGACGTGGTCATCCGGGGCGGCGAGAACATCAGCGCGGCAGAGGTCGAGGAACTGCTGATGGGCCTCGACGGAGTCGCCGAGGTCAGCGTCGTCGCGGAGCCCGACGAGCGGTTCGGCGAGCATGCCGCGGCCATCGTCCGGGTACGCGAGGGCATGCAGCCACCGACCCTCGAGCGGATCCGCGAGCACCTCGCCGGGGCCGGTCTGGCCCGTCAGAAGTGGCCGGAAGCCGTCTACCGGGTCGACCAACTGCCGAGGACGCCGTCGGGGAAGGTGCAGAAGTTCGTCCTCCGCGAGCAGCTCCGCCGAGGGCTCCTGCCCCCCTCCCGCGGTTGAGCGGGGAGAATCATTGTTCTACCATTGCGAGAACCATCGTGGCCCCGTACGGGAACCTTCTTGCTGACAGGCCGCCGGAGGTGCGGGAGCGGGGGCCCTGCGGTTCGCTGACAACAGAGAGGAGGACCAGATGTCGGCTCTGATCGCCGAGCGGGTGGGGGCGGGTGTCGGCGCGACCGTCGTCGGGGTCGACCGCGAGCGGCTGCTCACCGACGAGGCGCTGCCGGGGTGGTGCCTCGAGGCACTGGAGGCCAACGGCGTGCTGGTCTTCCCCCGGCTCGACCTCGACGATGCCGCCCAGGTGCAGTTCAGCAGGACGCTCGGCCGGGTCGAGGTGTTCCCCGGCAACGACCCGCCGGAGATCTTCCGGGTGACGCTCGATCCGGCCAAGAACCCGGCGGCCGCCTACCTCCGCGGCACCTTCGACTGGCACATCGACGGCTGCACCGACGACATCCCCATCATGGCCACCGTCCTCAGCGCCCATGCGGTCGCCGGCGCCGGCGGCCAGACGGAGTTCGCCAGCACCTACGCGGCCTACGACGCGCTGTCCCCGGCGGAGAAGGAGCAGGTTCTCGCGCTCCGGGTCGTGCACACCATCGAGGCATCCCAGCGCCTGCACAACCCCGATCCGGCCCCGGAGGAGGTCGAGCTCTGGCGGCGGCGTCCGGCCAAGCAGCACCCGCTGGTCTGGACCCACCGCTCCGGCCGGCGGTCGCTCGTGCTCGGGGCCACCACCGACCACGTCGTCGGCAGGTCCGGCGAGGACGGCCGGATCATCCTCGACGACCTCCTCGCCCGGGCGACGGCCCCCGATCTGGTCTACCGCCACCAATGGGAGGTCGGCGACCTGGTGATCTGGGACAACCGCGGCGTCCTCCACCGGGCGCTGCCCTACGACCCCGGATCGGCCCGGGACATGCACCGGTGCACGCTGGCCGGCGACGAGGCCATCGCGTGAGCCGGGCATCGGGGGAGCCGCGGGAGCCGCGGGTCGTGCCGCTGACGCCTTCGGACTGGCCCGAGGAGATGCGGGAGGCCCTGGCCGCGCTGCGACCGCCGAGGCCCCGCCATCCCTTCCCGTCGACCGATCCGGGACGGCCGAAGGCCCTCAACGCGCTCGGCACCCTTGCCTACCATCCGGACCTCACCCGGGCCTTCAACACCTTCAACGGCCACGTCCTGTTCGGGTCCACGCTCTCGTCTCGCCAGCGCGAGCTCCTGGTCCTGCGGGTGGCGGCGGTCCGCGATGCCGCCTACGAATGGGCGCAGCACGTCGTGCTCGCGTCGGACGCAGGCATCACCGACGAGGAGGTGGCCCGGATCGCCGAGGGGCCGGACGCACCGGGGTGGTCCGGGGTGGAGCGGGCGATGGTCCGGGCGGTCGACGAACTGCTCGGCGACGCCATGGTGACGACCGAGACCTGGGACGCGCTTGCCGAGGTGCTCGAGATCGACCAGCTGTTGGACCTGGTCTTCACCGTCGGCGCCTACGACACGCTGGCCATGGTCTTTCGCTCGTTCGGGGTCCCCCTCGACGACGACCTCCTGTGAAAACGAGCTTCTCTTTTTCAGATATCACGTGTATCATCGGTCCATCGCCTCGACGGGAGGACACCGCGACATGCCCCACTTTCCGAAGCCAGCCGAGGGGAGCTGGACGGAGCACTACCCCGAGCTCGGCACCGGACCGGTCGACTACGAGGACTCCATCTCCCCCGAGTTCTACGAGCTCGAGCGCAAGGCGATCTTCGCCAGGACCTGGCTGAACGTCGGCCGGGTCGAGCAGATCCCGCGAACCGGCCGCTACTTCACCAAGGAGCTCCGCTGTGCCGGGACCTCGGTGGTGATCGTCCGTGACGCGGACGGCGGAGTGCGCGGCTTCCACAACATCTGCCGGCACCGTGGCAACAAACTGGTCTGGAACGACTACCCCGGCGAGGAGACCAGCGGGGCCTGTCGTCAGTTCACCTGCAAGTACCACGGGTGGCGCTACGGCCTCGACGGGTCCCTGAGCTTCGTCCAGCAGGAGTCGGAGTTCTTCGACCTCGACAAGTCGACCTTGGGGCTCGTCCCCGTGCAGACCGAGGTCTGGGAGGGCTTCGTCTTCGTGAACCTCGACCCCGACAACACGACGTCGGTCAAGGAGTACCTCGGCGGCCTCGCCGCGGGCATCGAGGGCTATCCGTTCGGAGAGATGACCCAGGTGTACAAGTACCGCGCCGACGTCGGCGCCAACTGGAAGCTCTTCATCGATGCGTTCGCGGAGTTCTACCACGCACCCGTTCTGCACGCGAAGCAGGCGACAGACGACGAGTCACGCAAGCTCCAGGGCTACGGGTTCGAGGCGCTCTGCTATGAGATCGAGGGACCCCACGGCATGGTCTCGTCGTGGGGCGGCATGGCCCCGCCGAAGGATCCTGCCATGGTCAAGCCGATCGAGCGCACCCTGCGCAGCGGACTGTTCGGACCGTGGGACCGGCCGGCGGTCGACGGGCTGAGCCATCTTCCCGAAGGGCTCAATCCGGCTCGTTCCCCGTCCTGGGGGATCGACTCCTTCGTCTTCTTCCCCAACTTCATGCTCCTGATCTGGGCTCCGGGGTGGTACCTCACCTACCACTACTGGCCGACCTCCTACAACTCGCACATCTTCGAGGGAGCCCTGTACTTCGTCCCCCCGCAGAACGCCACCGAGCGTCTTCGCCAGGAGTTGGCGGCGGTGACCTTCAAGGAGTACGCCCTGCAGGACGGGAACACCCTCGAGGCCACCCAGACCATGCTCGAGTCGCGGGCGGTCGCCGAGTTCCCCCTCAACGACCAGGAGATCCTCCTCCGCCACCTGCACAAGACGGCAAGGCGGTACGTCGCCCAGCACCAGAAGATCGGGTCGTCGGTCGGCGCCCCGGCGGCCTCCTGAGCGGGGAGTGACCGTGCGCGCGCTGCTGCCGACCGAGTTCGCCGATCTCGAGCCCTTCGCAGCCTGGTGCCTCCCCACCGAGGCCGAGCGCTACTCGAAGCGGCTGGTCAGCTCGATGGAGGAGATGCAGGCCTTCTACGACGCGGCCTTCCCCCGCCTCGGGGGGATCACGGCGTATCTCGATGCGTGCGACCTCGACTCGCTCCCGGACGACGCCCGCCGGCTCCTCCAGTTGGCCTACTCCCTGGTGAACGTCTCGTTCCCGGTCGAGGTGTGGCGCCAGGCCCGTGTTCCGGACAGCGGTGCGGCGAGCATGGACGCCGTCGTCGAGCCGGCCGTCTGAGCCGACCGGGTACCCGCGTGCGGATCGGTGTGATGGTCGGCCCGGAACGGGGCCGCTACTCGACCAAGGTCGAGCGGCTCCTGTCCGATGCCCGGTCGGCGGAGGACGGCGGGCTGGCCCACCTCTGGATACCCCAGATCCCCGACGACTTCGACGCGCTGACCGCGGCCGCGCTCATCGGTGCGGCGACCTCGGGGATCGAGATCGGGACCGCGGTGGTCCCGATCCAGCCCCGCCATCCCATTGCGCTCGCCCAGCAGGCGCTCTCCACCCAGGCGGTGTGCGGGGGCCGGCTGACCCTCGGGCTCGGCGTCTCCCACCACTGGGTCATCGACGAGATGCTGGGGATTCCCTACGAGCATCTGGCCGGCACCGTGCGCGCGACCCTCGACGTCCTCGACCGGGCGTTGGCCGGGCCGGGGATGGTCGACGTCGAGAACGACCGGTTCCGCGTGCACGCTCCGATCGACATCACCGACGTCGGCCCGACGCCGGTGATGCTGGCGGCCCTCGGACCGATGATGCTGCGCATCGCCGGGGAGCGGACGGACGGGACCATCCTCTGGCTGGCCGACGAACGCACCATCGGCTCGCACATCGCCCCGGCGATCAACTCGGCAGCCGAGGCGGCCGGCCGGCCGCTGCCACGGATCGTGGCCGGGGTGCCGGTCTGCCTCTGTCTCGAGGACGAGGTGGAGGTGGCGGTGAGCCGGGCCAACCGCGTGCTGTCCGAGTCCGAGGTGTCGCCCAACTACCAGAAGCTGCTCGAACACGGGGACGCCCGGAGCGTGGGGGACATCCTCGCAGCGGGGAGCGAGACCTCGATCCGCAAGCGGCTGCAGGCGTTCGCCGATGCGGGGGCGACCGACGTCTCGTTGCGGATCGTGCCGATCGGGGAGAGCCGGGAGGAGAAGCTGGCCTCGTCACGCCGGACGCGGGAGTACGTCGCGTCCCTGACCGGATCGATCTGACCGGCTGTCGGGTCGGCGGACCGCGTCAGGCCGCAGGGTCTTCGTGGCGGTGGATCTGGCCACCCTTCATCACGAAGCGAACCGTCTCGGTCACCGTGATGTCGTCCAACGGGTCGCCGGGCACCGCGATGACATCGGCCAGGAGACCCGCCTCGAGCCGACCCCTGTCCTCGACGCCGATCAGCTCGGCGGCGACCGTGGTGGCCGCCCCGATGGCCTGGACCGGGGTCATGCCCCGGTCGACGAGGGCCACCAGCTCCTTGGCGTTGCGCCCGTGGGGGATGGCGGGAGCATCGCTCCCGCAGGCGATCCGTGCGCCGCGCCCGATCGCCCTGCTGATGGTCTGTCTCGCCCGCGGGAAGACCTCGGCAGCCTTGGCCTGGAGCTCGGGTGCCGCGTGGGAGACGTCCATCCCGTCGGCCAGGTAGGTGGTGGCCACCAGGAAGGTGCCGCGTTCGATCATCAGTGCCAACGTCTGGTCGCTCATGAGCGAGCCGTGCTCGATGCAGTCGATCCCGCATTCGATGGCGACCCGGATCGCCTCGTCCCCGTGGCAGTGGGCCGCGACGCGCAGGCCGGCGCGGTGGGCTTCGTCGACGATCGCCTCGAGCTCCTCGGTCGAGTACTGGCGGGCCCCTGCGGGGCCGGTGTGCGACATCACGCCGCCGGACGCGCTGACCTTGATGACCCGTGCGCCGTACTTGATCTGGTAGCGGACGGCCTTGCGGACCTCGGAGACCCCGTTGGCGATTCCCTCCTCCACCGTCAAGGGCAGCACGTGGGGTGCGAGGGCCTGGAACATCGTCGGGTCGAGGTGCCCGCCGGTGGGACTGATGGCGTGTCCTGCCGGGACGATGCGCGGACCCTCCAGCCATCCGAGGTCGATCGCCCGCATCAGCGCGACGTCGAGCAGGATCCCGCCGGTCTGCAGGAAGAGCCCGAGGTTGCGCACCGTGGTGAAGCCCGCGCGCAGGGTCCGCCGGGCGTTGGCAGCGCCGCGGAGGGTGCGCATCGCCGGGTCCTCCTGGACCGGGACGAGCGGGCTGGCGTGGTCCGGCCCGCCCATGTGCAAGTTGACCTCCATGTCCATGAGCCCCGGGAGCAGGGTGACGTCGCCGAGATCGATGGTCCGGATGTCGGCGGGGACGGACGACGGCGAGACCGCCGCGATCCGGTCGCCCTCGACGATCAGGCTGCCGGGTTCGACCAGCCGGTCACCCGTCCGGTCGAGCATCCGGGCCCCGGCCAGGTGGACGGGAGGCTCCGGCGTGCGGGGACGTGCCATGGTGGCTCCTTCGAGAACGGAAGCAACGTTGTCGGCCTGGCGCTACGCAGTTTTCGGTGGGCGGGACGGTGGTTATCGTAGCAAAGGGCGATCCTGGACGAAGGCTGCAGGGATGTGGGGGACATCCCTGTCCAGTACTGCAATTCCGGCCCGGCGAACCGCCCGCCCGGTGAGAACGTAGTTCTCGCCGGGCGGCTAAGCTCGGGTCGGTGAGGGCTGAGCCCAACTCCCGGGGTGGCCGGTTGCCCGAGCGGGCACCGTGACCGACGTCGAGGACGTGCTCCGCCGCCACGGGTACCACGCCCTCACGGTCGAGCGGGTGGTCCAGGAGACGGGGGACACCCGCTCGTTCGTCCTCGAGGTCCCCGACCACCTGGAGGACGACTTCCGGTACGAGCCCGGGCAGTTCTGCACCTTCCGGGTGCAGCTCTCCGGCACCGAGCACTTCCGCTGCTACTCCATGTCGAGCGCTCCGGAGGTCGACGGTGAGCTGGCGGTCACGGTGAAACGGGTCGACGGCGGCACGGTCTCCAACTGGTTCAACGACCACGTCGCCGCCGGCGACCGTCTCGACGTGGCCAGGCCGTCCGGCACGTTCTGCCTCCGGAGCCCCGACCGCCCGATCGTCGGGCTCTGCGGTGGCAGCGGCATCACGCCGGTGATCTCGATCGCCAAGCGCGCACTCGTCTCGTCCAGCCGCCCGGTCAGGCTCCTCTATGCCAACCGCCGGCCCGACTCGGTCATCTTCGACGGCGCGCTGGCCGACCTCGAGCGACGGTTCCCGGAGCGGTTCGCGGTGTGCCGGCACTTCGACTCGGTCAGCGGCTTCCCCGGGCGCTCGACCATCGCCGACGTAGTCCACGGCGCGCTCGGTGCGGACTTCTACGTGTGTGGTCCCGGTCCGTTCATGGAGCTGGCCGAGAGGACCCTCCTCGAGCTGGGCGTGGCACCGGACGCGATCCTCGTCGAGCGCTTCGAGGCTGCGGTGCCCGGACCATCCACGCCCGCGGGATCTGCCGGGGAGACGGTGCCTGCGACCGTCGTGCTGCAGGTGCGGGGCCGTCGCCACGAGGTCGAGTACCACGCCGGCGACACCGTGCTCGAGACCGCACGGCGGGCGAACCTCCCGGTGCCCTACTCCTGCGAGGCCGGCAATTGCGCGACCTGCATGGCCCTCCTCCGTGAGGGATCGGTCAGGATGCGGGCGAACAACGCGTTGACCGAGGACGAGGTCGACGAGGGATGGATCCTCACCTGCCAGTCGCTGCCCACCGGGACGTCGCTCAGCGTCGAGTACGAGCAGCTCTGAACATGCGAGCGCTGTCGATTCTTTTGACCGGAGAAGACGGTCTTCTTAGGATGACCCACCCATGAGCAGCGATCGACGGGTGGCCATCGTGACCGGGGCGGGATCGGGGATCGGCCGGGCCATCGCGGTCCGCCTGGCCGAGGACGGCTTTCCGGTGGTCGTGCTCGACCTCGACACGGACGCCGCGGACTCGGTCGCCGGCGAGCTCGCCGGTCGCGGGTTCGAGGCGACGGCCCTCGGTGGGGTGGACGTGTCGGACCGTGCCGAGGTGGACGCCGCCGTCGAGCGGGTCCGCACCGAGGTCGGCCCGCCCCTCGTCCTGGTCAACAACGCGGGGATCCCGGGCTTCAAGGAGTTCCTCAAGATCAGCGACGAGAAGTGGGACCGGATCATGGCCGTCAACCTCAACGGCCCCTTCTACTTCTGCCAGGCCGTGGTCCCGGACATGGTCGCCGCCGGCTGGGGGCGGATCGTGAACATCTCCTCCTCCAGCGCCCAGTCCGGGCAGCCGTACATGGTCCACTACGTGACCTCCAAGGCCGGCCTCATCGGGTTGACCAAGGCCTTGGCGCTCGAGCTCGGACCGAAGGGGATCACCGTCAACACCATTCCACCGGGGTTCATCGACACCCCGATGCTCCGGGGATCGGAGGAGCGGGGCCTCCTCGGGGGCACGGTGGACGAGACCGCGGGGCGCACACCGGTCCGGCGTGCCGGGACGCCGGAGGACATCGCCCACGCCTGCTCCTACCTCGTCTCCGAGGGGGCCGGCTACGTGACCGGTCAGGTCCTCGGCGTGAACGGCGGCCGCAACACCTGACCGGTGCGAGGGCCCGGACCGCGGTCACCACCCAGGTCAGGTAGGTTCTACCTCAGCGATAATCGGGTTCTCGGAGAGGTGAGACATGCTCGACATCAACGACCTCGTGCTGATCAGCGTCGACGACCACATCATCGAACCCCCGGATCTGTTCGTCCACCACCTGGCTCGGGAGTACCTGGACCGGGCCCCGAAACTGGTCCGCAACGAGGAGGGCTCCGACGTCTGGGTGTTCGGGGAGGTGGTCATGGAGACCGCGGCCCTCAACGCGGTCGCCGGCCGGCCGAGGGAGGAGTACGGCCTCGAACCCCAGAGCCTCGACGAGGTCCGGCCCGGCTGCTACGACGTCGGCGAGCGGGTCCGGGACATGGACGCCGGGGGAGTGCTCGCGTCGATGAACTTCCCGTCCTTCCCGACCTTCACCGCGAGGGTGTTCGCCTCGGAGGACCCCGGGCTCTCCCTGGCGCTGGTGAGGGCCTACAACGACTGGCACATCGACGAATGGTGCGGCGCCCATCCCGGTCGGTTCATCCCGATGGCGGTGCCGGTGATCTGGGACCCGGGGCTCACCGCCGACGAGATCCGCCGGACGTCGGCCAAGGGCTGCCACTCGTTGAGCTTCACCGAGAACCCGGCGGCGCTCGGATACCCGAGCTTCCACGACGAGTACTGGGACCCGGTGTGGCGGGCGTGCTGCGACACCGGCACCGTGCTCTCGATCCATCTGGGGTCCTCGGGGCGCCTGTCCATCCCGGCGGTCGACTCGCCCCCCGACGTGATGATCACCCTGCAGCCGATGAACATCCAGTCGGCCGCGGCCGACCTCCTGTGGTCCCGGGTGCTCAAGCAATTCCCCGACCTCCGGGTGGCGCTGTCCGAAGGGGGGACCGGATGGATCCCCTACTTCCTCGACCGGGTCGACCGGACCTTCGAGATGCACCACGCGTGGACGTTGCAGGACTTCGGCGGTCGACTGCCGTCGGAGGTGTTCCGCGAGCACTTCCTCACCTGTTTCATCAGCGATCCGGTGGGGGTGCAGCTCCGGGACCGCATCGGTGTGGACAACATGGCGTGGGAGGCTGACTACCCGCACAGCGATTCCATGTGGCCGACCGCACCCGAGGAGCTCCACGGCGTCTTCGTCGACTGCGCGGTCTCCGACGACGACATCAGGAAGATGACCCACGAGAACGCCATGCGGTGGTATTCGTTCGACCCGTTCGTCCACCTGCCCAGGGAGGAGTCGACCGTCGGTGCACTGAGACGCCGGGCGAAGGGCCACGACGTCTCGGTCATGTCGAGGAGCACCCGGGTCCGGACACCGGACGAGAAGCTCGAGGGGTTCCGCAAGCGGGCGCGCCGGGCCGTGGCCGCGGAGCGCTGAGCGCCTGGGCAACCACGTGTCGACGTCCGACGGCGACCTACGTGGAGGACCTCGCTCCGTCCGACGCCGAGTGGGTCCGCAGCCAGTCGCCCAGGGCGGTGCCCGCGTCGAGGACGTGGGACTCGGCGATGCCCCGGGCGGCCGCGCCGTCACCGCGGCCGATGGCATCGAGGAGCGCGGCATGGTCGGCCCGGCTGCGGCTCTCCTGCTCGGGGAAGAGGTCGAAGTAGCTCTCCGGGACCACGCGCACCGCCTGGCGGAGGTAGGTCATCAATCGCGGTGAACCAGCGGACAGGTTGACCGCGCGGTGGAACCGCCGGTTGGCCGCGACCACGTCATGGCCCGGCCCGACGGCCGCCGCCAGCACGTGCAGCTCGGCCAGCTGCTCCGGGGTGATCCGGGCGGTGGCCCACTCGGCCGCCTTGCCGGCGAGAGCCGCCAGGACGGCGAAGTTGTCGACGGCGTCCTCGGGGGTGACCCCGGTGACGGTGATCCCGCTCCGGGGCGTGACCGCAACCAGGCCCTCGAAGGAGAGCTCGAGCAGGGCCTCCCGCACGGGGGTCCGGCTGATGCCGAACTCCCTGGTGATCTCGTCCAGGTCGATTCGGTCACCCGGCCGCAACCGCCCGGTGAGGATCCGGTCGCGCAGCTCGTGCGCGGCCCGCGAGCGGACCGTGCCACCGATCGACTTGAAATCTGACATATCACATTCTATATTTCAATCAATGTCCAGAGTCAACGAACGCTCGGGCGACGAGCGGTCGCCGTGCGGTCGGAGCCGACGAGCGTCATGGTGAGCCCTGCGAGGCAGATGTCGTTGGTGGGGTTCATGCAGGCGGGGAATGCCACCGTCTACGCGGGATCGTGGCGGCATCCGGCCACCGAGCACGGGTTCCTCACCGCCGGCTACTACCAGAAGCTCGGACGGACCCTCGAAGAGGGCTGCTTCGACATGCTGTTCTTCGACGACCGGCTGGCCATGCCCGGCATCTACGGAGGCTCGGTGGCCGAAGCGGTGCGCCACGGTGCCCGCCCGGTCAAGCTCGACCTGGGCATCGTGCTCGGCGTCATGGCCGGCGCGACCCGGTCGATCGGTCTGGGTGCCACCTACTCGACCACCTACTACACCCCGTTCCACATCGCCCGCACCTTCGGGACCCTCGACCATCTGACCGGTGGCCGGGCGGCCTGGAACGTGGTGACCTCGGTCAACGACAGTGAGGCGCAGAACTTCGGCGTGGACGGGGTGCTCGCTCACGACGCCCGCTACGACCGGGCCGACGAGTTCCTCGAGGCCACCATCGGGCTCTGGGACTCCTGGGAGGACGACGCCCTGATCCTCGACCGGGCGAGCGGCCTGTTCGCCGACCCGGACAAGGTCCACGAGCTCCACCACAAGGGGGACTGGTTCACGGTGCGCGGACCGTTGACGGTGCCCCGCTCGCCGCAGGGGCGACCGGTGCTGCTCCAGGCCGGCTCGTCGGGACGCGGACGGGACTTCGCCGCCCGGTGGGCCGAGGTCATCTTCACCGGCGACCCCAGCATCGAGGTGGCGCGGGACCACTTCAGGGACCAGAAGCAGCGCATCGGCGAGCTCGGGCGCGATCCCGACTCGGTGAAGATGCTCCCGATGGCCTACACGGTGGTCGGGGAGTCGACGGCCCATGCCCGGGAGCGGGAGCAGATGTTCCTCGACGACCTCGTCGACCCGATGGCCTCCCTCACCCTGCTGTCCGAGCTCATGAACTACGACTTCTCCGGTCTTTCGCTCGATGCGCCCATCACCGACGAGCTCATCGAGTCGGTCTCGGGAATCCGCGGGCTCGTCCAGAACCTGCGCGCCCACATCGGTGGTGCGACGGTGACCCTGGCCGACCTTGCCGGCCACCGGGCGACGCTCCTCCAGGGCCCCCGCTTCGTCGGCACCGGGGTCGAGGTCGCCGACCAGATGGAGGAGTGGTTCGGTGGCGACGCCTGCGACGGGTTCGTCATTGCCGCCACCCATTCGCCCGGCGCCTACGAGGACGTCGTCCGCCTGGTCGTGCCCGAGCTCCAGGAGCGCGGGGTCTTCCGCGACAGGTATGCGGGCACCACCCTGCGGGAGAACCTCGGTCTGGCCAGACCCGAGTGGAAGGCCGGTGACTGAGGCATCTGGCCCATTGGCCGGGCTCCGGGTGGTGGACGCCGCGACGCTGGTCGCCGGTCCGATGGTGGCCACCATGCTCGGCGAGTTCGGGGCGGAGGTCGTGAAGGTGGAACAGCCCGGGAGCGGCGATCCCCTGCGTACCTGGGGGGATCGGAAGGACGGCATCGGGCTCGTCTGGAAGAGCGTCAGCCGCAACAAGCGCTGCGTCACCCTCGATCTCCGTCAGGAGGCCGGACAGGAGGTGTTCCATCAGCTGCTCGCGGTCAGCGACGTGGTCGTCATGGGCAATCGACCGAGCGCACTGCTCCGTTGGGGTCTCGACTACGAGTCCGTCCACCGGCGGCACCCCCGGCTGGTGATGCTCCACGTGAGTGGCTACGGCCGGGGTGGCCCGTCGAGCGACCGACCGGGGTTCGGCACGTTGGCCGAGGCGATGAGCGGGTTCGCACAGGTCACCGGGCAACCCGACGGGCCGCCCACGCTGCCGCCGTTCATGCTGGCGGACGGTGTCGCGGCACAGGCGGCCACCTGGGCGGTGATGATCGCGCTCTACCACCGCGACGTCCGCGGGGGCGCAGGGCAGCTGGTCGACGTCAACCTGGTCGAGCCGCTGGCCCGTCTCGTCGAGTCGGCGACGCTCGCCTTCGACCAGTTGGGGACCGTCCCCACCCGGGAGGGCAACCGGCTCCCGGCCAGTGCGCCGCGCAACGCCTACCGGACCGCCGACGGCAGATGGCTGGCCATCTCGAGCGCGTCGTCGAACATCGTCGTGCGGGTCTTCCGCTCGATCGGCCGGTCCGATCTCGCCTCCGACCCCGACTACGTGGATCCGATCCGCCGCCAGGAGCGGGAGATCGAGATCGATGCGCTGGTCGCCGAGTGGGTCGCACGACGCACCCTCGACGAGGCGATGACGGTGTTCCTCGAGGCGGAGGTGGCGGCGGCGCCCGTCTACGACGCCCGGCAGCTGCTCGCGGACGAGCATCTGCAGTCCCGGGGGACCTTCCCCCGCCTGGCCGACCCCGATCTCGGATGGATCTCCGTTCAGGCACCGGTGGCCCAACTCTCCGAGACCCCCGGGCGGATCGACCACCTCGGACAGGCGCTGGGTGCCGAGAACGACGCCGTCTATGGTGAGATCCTGGGCATCGGAGCCGACCGGATCGCCGCGCTGCGCTCGGCCGGCGTCGTCTGATCGCATCCGCTGACGGAGGAGACCGTGCACCCACCACGAGCCCGACGATCGGAACTCGCCACTCCGGCCAGTAGCGAGCGGATGTGCGAGAAGGCTCCGACGTCGGGTGCCGATCTGGTGTTCCTGGACCTGGAGGACGCCTGCGCGCCGATCGCCAAGGAGCCAGCCCGCCATACCGCGGTCAACGCGCTCGTCGGGCAGGACTGGGGCCGGGTCGTCCGGGCGGTCCGGGTCAACGGCCTGGAGACCCCGTGGTGTTACGGGGACGTGGTCGAGGTGGTCACCGGTGCCCGGGAGGCGGTCGACGTGATCATCGTCCCCAAGGCGCGGAGGGCCCAGGACGTGTGGTGGTACGACGTCCTGCTCACCCAGCTCGAATCCAAGCTCGGACTGAGGAAGCGCATCGCACTCGAGGTCCTGATCGAGGAGGCGGAGGGACTGTCGAACGCCGCGGAGATCGCACGGTCGAGCGATCGACTGGAAGCCGTCATCTTCGGGGCAGGGGACCTCTCCGCCTCGTTCCGTGCGCGGGTGGACGGCAACTTCGATCCGGTCGGTGAGTACCCCGGTGACTTCTGGCACTTCGCGAGGGTCCAGATCCTGGCCGCCGCCCGGGGCGCCGGCATCGACGCCATCGACGCGCCCTACCCGGCGTACACGGATCCGGAGGGGTACCGGCGGTCCGCCGTTCACGCAAGCCTCCTCGGGTACGACGGGAAGTGGGCCATCCATCCGGACCAGGTCCCGATCGCCAACGCCGTCTTCGCCCCCACCGAGCGGGAGATCCGCGACGCCGAGGACTCCATCGAGACCTACCGGGCGTCGGAGGCCGACGGTGTCGGGGCCATCGGACGGGACGGCACCCTCGTCGACGCCGCCCACATGAGGTTGGCCGCCAACGTTCTCCACAAGGCGGCCCTCGTCGAGTCCGAGCGCGCCGCCAGGTGAACGGCCGGCCGCACCGGTGACGGACGGGTCCACCTACCGGGTCGTCCAATGGGCGACCGGGAACATCGGTTCCCGTTCGCTGCGGGCGGTCATCGAGCACCCCCGGTTGAGCCTGGCAGGGCTGTGGGTGAGCACGCAGGACAAGGTCGGGCGCGATGCGGGCTCCCTCTGCGGGCTCGGTCCGACCGGGATCACGGCCACCTCCGACCCCGACGGGATCCTCGCGCTCGAGACCGGATTGCGTGCTGTACATGCAGCAGGGGTCCGACCTCGAGGTGCTCTGCGCACTCCTGGAGTCGGGGGCCAACGTGGTGACCACCGCCGGCGACTTCCACCACCCCGGAAGCATGGATCCCGCGGTCCGGCAGCGGGTCGAGTCCGCGTGCGCGCGTGGGGGCACGTCGATCCACAGCACGGGGAGCAGTCCGGGCTTCATCTCCGAGGCGGTACCGATCGTGCTCACCTCGATCCAGCGCAGGCTCGACCGGCTCCGGATCGACGAGTTCGCCGACCTCTCCAGCCGCAACTCACCGACCCTGCTCTTCGAGCTCATGGGCTTCGGCCGGGACCCCTCGGACTTCGACACCGGCCGGTGGGCGCACGGCGCCGTCGCCTTCGGGCCCTCGCTGCGGCAGCTCGGTGACGCACTCGGACTGCCTCTGGACTCGGTCGAATCGAGCGGGGAGGTGGCCACGGCGACGCGGGACACCGAGATCGCCGCCGGGACGATCCGGTCGGGGACGGTGGCGGGCCAGCGGATGACGGTCACCGGCTGCAGGAACGACAGCGAGCTCCTCTCGTTCCGTGCCACCTGGTACTGCACGACCGAGCTCGAGGCGGCGTGGGACCTCCGGGAGGGAGGGTGGCGGGTGACCGTCGACGGGGACAGCCCGCTCGATGTCGAGATCCGGCTGGCGATCCCCCTCGAGCGGATGGCGGAGACGACTCCCGGCTACACGGCCAACCGCGCGGTGAACGCGGTTCCGGTGGTCTGTGAGGCCCCACCGGGGATCAGGACCACCGTCGACCTCCCGCAGATCGTGGCCGACCTGGGGGGACAGGTCGGCGCCGGATGACGTCGATGGGGCCCAGCGCATTCGGAGCTACTCTGCCGGCGGTGGTGCGCGCATGAGCGACGAGGGCGTCCTCGATCCCTGGGTGGCCGAGTGGATCGCGGCCAATCCCGAACGATCCACGCCGTTGGAGGCCTTCGCCCCTGAGCTCTTGAAGCTCGCTCGTGGGGCCTGGGATCCACCGACGACCCGGGAGATCGCCCACGTCCACGACGACCACGTCGGTGACGTCCCGGTCCGGGTCTACCGGGGCGAGGGCGAGCCGACCGGTGTCGTGGTCTACTTCCACGGCGGTGGCTTCGTCATCGGCAGTATCGGGATCATGGACGCTGTCGCCCGCGAGCTCGCCCACGGGTCGGGCGCCGTCGTCGTGTCGGTCGGGTACCGCCTGGCTCCGGAGGATCCCTATCCGGCCGGGCTGGACGACTGTGAGTCGGTGACCCGCTGGGCGATGGCCAACGCCGGAACCTTCGGTCTGCAGCACCCGGTGGTGGCCGTGGCCGGGGAGAGTGCCGGTGGGAACCTCGCGGCCGCGGTCGCGCTGCGGTTGCGCGACTCCGGCGGCGGTGCGCTGGCCGGGCAGGCGCTCCTCTATCCGGCGCTCGCCGGGTCGCAGGAGCACCCGTCCTCGATCGAGTTCGACGGGCTCATCATCAGCCGGCTCGCCGCAGCGTACTTCTGGGACGCCTACAGCAGCGGCCGGGACCTGGACTCGGACCCCTACGCCGCGCCGCTGCACGCCGGGTCCCTCGCGGGCCTCCCTCCGGCACTGGTCGTCCTGGGCGGCTGCGACATGCTCCGGGACGAGGGCCGTGCGTACGCGGCACGGCTCCGGGACGAGGGAGTGGAGGTGGACGAGCTCTGCCTCGCCGGCCAGCCCCACGGGTTCCTCAACTTCGGGTTCCCTGCGGCCACCCAGGCCTTCGAGCACATCGGCAGCTGGCTCCGCGGGACGCTCCGGGCGCACGCCCGGACCTAGACGCCGACCCGGGTCGACACCCGAGCGGCGTTCAGATGTACATGCCGCCGTTGACCCCGATCACCTGCCCGGTGATGTAGCCGCCCTCCTCGGAGCACAGGAAGGCGCAGGCGGCGGCGATGTCCTCCGGCGTCCCGGCCCGCCCGAGCGGGACCATCTTCCCGAGGTCGTCGATGCTGGGCACGTTCCCGACCGCGAAGGCCTTCCGGGCCATCGGCGTGTCCACGATGGTCGGGGGAACGGTGTTGACCGTGATGCCCTGCGTGGCGAACTCGCGGGCGAACGCCTTGGTGAGCCCGATCACGCCGCCCTTGGAGGCGACATAGTGCGCCATCTGGGGCGCACCTGATTGGGCGCTCGACGAGGAGATGGTGACCATCCGTCCCCAGCCCTCGGCGATCATGTCGGGCACCGCCAGCTGCATGCAGGTGAACGTGCCGGTGAGGTTGACCGCCAGGATCTGGTCCCACTTCTCCGGGGTGATGTCGAGCACGGCGTCGAAGGACTCGATGCCAGCGCTGGTGACGAGAATCGTGGTCGGACCGAGCTCGGCACGCACCGCGGAGAACACCTGCTCCAGCGCCGCACGATCGGCGACGTCGGCCTCGTAGGCCGCGGCGCTGCAGCCTTGCCCGACCAGCTCCTTGGCTGCGGCCCGCGTGCCGGTCCCGTCGCGGTCGAGCAGGGCGACGGCGTGGCCGTCGCTGGCGAGGCGACGGGCGATCCCGAGGCCGATCCCCGACGCTGCTCCGGTCACGACGGCTACCCGGGGACTCATCTCGACCCGTCCATGGGTGTGAACTCGATGTGCAGATCGTGAAGACCACGGAGGATCCAGGTCGGCTCGTAGTCGAAGCGGCGGGCCCCGGGCGGCCCGTGGTGATCGTCCGAGAGCCGGATGTCCCGCATCCGGTCGAGGATCCGTTCGATGCTGATGCGGCCTTCGGCCCGGGCCAACGGGCCACCGGGACACGAATGGGCGCCGCGTCCGAATGCGAGGTGCTCCTTGGCGTTCGGCCGGTCGACCCGGAATTCTGCCGGGCATTCGAACCGGCGCGGGTCACGGTTGGCCGCCCCGTTCAGCAGCATGACCGGTGTCCCCGCGGCGATGTCGTACCCGCCGATGGTGGTCGGTCGGCGGGCGAGCCGGAAATCGGCCTTGACCGGACTCTCGATCCGCAGCGCCTCCTCGATGAAGTCGGGGATGCGCTCGTGGTGGGCCCGCAGCTCGTCTTGGAGCTCCGGATACTCCGCGAGGTACTTGAGCGCGGTGGCGAGCAGGCGGGCGGTCGTTTCCTGCCCGGCGGCGAACAGGAAGGTTGCCGTCCTCACGACGGCGGCCACCTCGGGGGTGGATCCGTCGGGGTAGGTGGCCTGGGCGAGCGCGGTCAGCACGTCGTGCTGCGGCTCGCGCCGGCGGTCCTCCACGTACCTGGCAAACCAGTCGTCGAGCGACGCGAGGAAGTTGAGCGACGACGGATCCGCGTCGCCCTCGGTGTGCTGATCGGCCGCCGAGATACCGCCGGGGGTGACCGAGAGACCGAAGAACTTCCGGAACGCCGGGTGATCCTCTTCGGGGACACCCAGGACGTCAGCGACCACCAGCATGGCGAACGGCTGCGCGTAGGCACCGATGAACTCGCAGTGCCCGTCGCCGATGAACTCGTCGATCTGCCGATCGACAGCACGCCACATGAACGCCTCGTTCTCCCTGAGCCGTTTCGGGGTCAGCAGCCGCATGGTCAGCGCCCGCTCACGGGTGTGCATGGGCGGATCCATCGTGACCATGTGCTCGTTCATCGGAAGTTGATCGCGATAGCGGTCGATGATCTCGCCGACGTCGTCCCCCTCGAGGGGCACGGGAAACGAGGCGAACGGGCCCACGACGGATATGCACGACGAGAAGGTGTCGAGGTCGCGGTAGACCTCGGTCGCCTCGTCGTACCCGGAGACCGCCACCACGCCGTAATGCGGTGTCGACACCACCGGGCTCTTCGAACGGAGGTGGTCGAAGTAGGGATACGGATCCTCGACGAGCGACTCGTCGGTGAAGAAGTCGACAGACTCGTAGTTGGTCACACGGCTCCGATCGTCCGACGCGGGGAACTGAGCGATTGCTTAGCATCGGCGAAGGGCCAGGTCAATCGGGCCGGCGGCCCCTGCGCAACGGGGGGAGAGGGGCAGACCGGTCGGGGGACCAGGACGCAGCGGGCGCACGCCACGGAGGAAACCGGGCGTGCGCTCCTGGTAGGAACGGACATGGCCTCGAACAGACGGATCGGCTCCGAGAGCTCGGGGAGGCGCGCCGAGCTCCTCGATGCAGCCGAGGAGCTGATGCTCGAAGAGGGCTATGCCGCAGTGAGCTCACGACGCATCGCCCAGAAGGCCGGACTCAAGCCGCAACTCGTCCACTACTACTTCCGGACCATGGACGAGCTCTTCCTGGCGGCGTTCCGCCGGCGCGCCGAGATCGGTCTCGCCCGCCAGGCGAGGGCGTTCAGTTCGGATCAGCCGTTACGAGCGCTCTGGTCGTTCAGCGATGATCCCACCGGCACCGCGCTCGACCTTGGAGTATGCAGCCCTGGCCAACCACCGAAAGTCCATCCGGACCGAGATCGCCCGTTACGGCGAGTTGTTCCGTCGTCGGCACACCGAAGCGTTGAGCGAGGTCCTTCGCGGAACGCGGGATCGACACCGACGAACTCGCACCCATCGCGGCTGATGGTTCTGATCACCGGGGTGTCGCAGATCCTGGTGATGGAGGAGGCCCTCGGGATGTCCACCGGCCACGCGGAGATGCGTGCCCTGGTGGAACGGACCCTCGAGCAGCTCGAGGGGGAACCGACGGCCGTCGATCCGTCCGGGTCCGCTTAGAGAGTCCCCCACCCCGGTCACTGGATCGGTTCGTCTCCGGAGAAGGTGGTCCGGTGCATGTCCCGCGGTGAGCTCGGATCGTACCGGCACGCACGGTGCAGGACGCCACGGTTGTCCCAGAGCACGACGTCGCCCACCTCCCACTGGTGGCGATAGACGCGCTCGGGGACGGTCGCCCGGGCGAGGAGGTCGTCGAGGAGGGCCCTGCCGCCGTCACGGGACATGCCGACGACATGGTCGGTGGTCGCGCCGAGCACCAGCGACTTGCGGCCGGAACGATGGGTCCACACCAACGGGTGCTCCTTGGCCGGCCGCCGCCGCCAGAGCTCCACCTCCTCCAGGGTCGGGTCGGCATTGTGCAAGCGCTGGGAGGCCTCGATGGTGTGCACCACCCGGACCGACTCGAGTCGGGCCTTCTCGTCACCGGAGAGATCCTCGTAGGCCTGGTAGGAGCTCGCGAACTCGGTCTCGCCGCCCGAGTCGGCCACGGCGTGCGCGCTGAGCATGGTGGCCATGATCGGGACGTCGTCGGTGCAGCCGTCGATGTGCCAGTCGAAGGTGCCTCTCAGGTACGCGGCGGCCGGGTTCTTCTTCGGGTCGAGGGTCACCCGGAAGATCTCGGGATGCTCACCCCGCCCGAGCGTCTCCACGGCGCCGAGCTTGCGGCTGAACGCCACCTGGTGCTCGTCGTCCAGATCGAGGCCGCGGAAGACGAGCGCGCCGTAGGCGTCCAGTGCCTCGAGCGTCCACTCGGGGAGCTCGGCGTCGCCCAATAGCTGGTCACGGTCGACACCCTGGACCAGGGCGCCGACGGTCGGTGTCAGCTTCTCGGTCGTGATCACTGCCATCGGTGATCCCTCCTCGGTGAATTGGCTCTCTGACGAGACCGGAGCGGCGCGAGAGCGAACCGACGGTCTCGATGCTGATCTCTCTACGTCACGAACTCCGCCGACCGATGGTGGAAACGCCATCCGCCCTCTGCGTGGTGGAGGACGTCGTGGTACCGCCCGACCAGCTGGACCGCCCAGCCGTGGTCGGACTTCAACAGGAAGACCACGTCGCTGGTCGCCCGGGCCTCGTCGTCGTTCCAGTCGGTGACCAGCGTGTTGAGGACGAGGTGTCGCTGCGGTCGTACCGGCGTCCATCCGGCGTAGGCCTCACGGAGCGCATCGTGGCCCTGGTGGGTGCCGAGTCCGGGGATCTCGCAGGTGCCGTCGGGACAGAAGGTGGCCACCACCGCGTCGGTCCGACCGTCGTCCAGCGCCTGGGTGTACGCGGCGAGCGTGGCGCGGACACCCTCCACGACCTCTTGATAGCCCTGGGTCCGGCTCGGTGCTGGCATGGTGGATCGCTCTCAGAAGCCGAGGTCGACGACAGGGCGTTCGAGCGGATTGAGATTGATCGCGTGCAGCGCCGGGAGCAGCGCGTCGTAGGGGAGACCGGCGAGGAACCCGTCGACGGTTCGCTCGAAGTTCGCGACGCCCCCCTCGATCCCCTCGGACAGACGCATGTACTCGAAGCCCCTCGCGTGCAGGCCGCGCTGCTGGCGGGGCAGGTTCGAGAAGTCCTGCATCGGGATCGGCGGCAATCGTGGATCGTCGCACTCCCACGCCTCGGGAGGCGTGGGCCTCTCCCGGGTGCCCGCCTCCGGGAACCGGGTGAGCGACCAGATCTCCATCAGGGTCTCCTCCGGACCCAGTGGGCGGAAGCGGTAGGAGGAGGCGCTGCTGTACATCGGCAGGACGTAGTAGTGCGGGAAGCAGTAGCCCATCGGCTCGTTCATGCCGCCGTCGTCGAGCTCGTTGAGGTCGGGAATGTCGGAACCCCGCCCCCGGTGCCAGCGCACGACCTCGTCGTTGAGCGTTCGTTGCCAGAGGGCCATCGCCTGGACCGGGTCGGCGGGCAGGTCGATGTCCCGCAGTCCCTCGGCCACCCGGACGTCGTGGGCGTGGACCATCCCGGCCATGCCGTCACTCATCGTGCGCAGGTAGTGGAGCTCGGAATCCACGAAGACCCGCGGGTCGAACGCCCCGGCATCACGCGGCGGGTACCTCCCGGGGATGACCAGCTGGGGGTGGGTCTGCACCACGTGGTACTGCTCGAGGAACGCCTCCTCGGCGAGCTTCCAATTCACCGGGAGCCGGAAGGCATACCACCACTCGGTCCGTAGGGACTCGGCCCTCCATGCGTCGAGAATGGTGGCGAAGGGCTCGATGCAGGTCCGCAACGGCGGCGCGTCGTTGTCGAGGTTGATCCACGCGCACCCACCCCACACCTCGCACCGTACCGGCACGAGATCCAGGTCTTCGGGTCTCAGATTGTGCTCCGCGAAGGTGCGCGCCTTCGGGACGAAGGTGTTGCGGCCGTCCTGGCCGTAGCACCAGCCATGGAACGGGCAGACGAACCCTCCTTCGCACCTCCCACGACCTTGGACGACCCGCACGCCGCGGTGGCGACACGCGTTCTGGAGCGCACACACACCGAGGTCCTCGGTACGGAACACGATGATCGACTGATCGAGGATCTCGTATTCGACGTAGTCGTGCGCCTCCGGGATCTCCTCCAGCCGGCAGGCCATCTGCCAGGTCCGGGGCCAGAGCAGCTCGGCCTCCATCTGGTAGAAGTCCGGGTCGAAGTAGCGCTCCTTGGGCACCCGGTCGGGGACCTCCACCGCAAAGGGCACCGTGCGCGTCGACCACCTCTGACCTGCGATCGCCATCTGGCCCGCTTCCCCTTCAGTGCGTTCCGGACAGTATACTAACCGGTCGGTACAGTGCTCATCTCGACCAGCTGGCGGGATCGACGCCGCCGATGACACGGTGTCCACCCAGTGCGCGGCCCCATGGAGAATCCTCCCGAACCCACACCTGACCGACGTCCGATCCCGCTGGGTCCCGACGTCGACGTGGTCATCGTCGGTGCGGGCATGACCGGTATCTGGCAGCTGTACCGCGCCCGTGAGGCCGGCTTCTCGGTACAGCTGGTGGAGGCGGGCGGCGGTGTGGGCGGGACCTGGTACTGGAACCGCTATCCGGGTGCCCGGTTCGACTCCGAGAGCTACACCTACGCCTATCTCTTCTCGCGGGAGCTGTTCGACGAATGGGAGTGGCAGGAACACTTCGCCGAGCAGCCGGAGACCGAGCGGTATCTCAACCACGTGGTCGACCGGTTCGACCTGCGGCGCCACATGCGCTTCGACGCCCGGGTGACCTCGGCCACCTTCGACGAGGTGTCGGCGACCTGGACCGTGGCCACCAGCGACGGTGTCGAGCTGCGGACCCGGTTCCTCGTCGCCGCGACCGGCGTCCTCTCGGTTCCCTTCTTCCCGGACGTGCCGGGGCGCGACGATTTCGGCGGGGAGTCCTACCACACCGGGCGATGGCCGGCCACGCCGGTCGACTTCACGGGCAAGCGGGTGGCGGTGATCGGTACCGGGTCGAGCGGAGTGCAGATCGTGCCCGCCATCGCCGGCGACGTCGCCTCGCTCACCGTCTACCAGCGCAGCGCCAACTGGTGCACCCCCCTCAACAACGCACCGATCACGCCCGGGGAACAGGCGGAGTTGAGGGCAGGGTTCGAATCGATGCGTGCGGTGCTGAACACCTCTCCGACCGGATTCCTCCACAAGGAGCACGATCGCGCCACGTTCGACGACTCCGAGGACCAACGGCGCGAATTCTTCGAGACGATGTGGCGGAGCCCCGGCTTCTCGAAGCTCACCAGCAACTACACCGACGTGCTGTTCGATCCGGTCGCCAACGCCGAGTGGTGCGGGTTCATCGCCGAGAAGATCCGGGACATCGTCGAGGACCCGGAGACCGCGGAGAAGCTGATCCCGAAGGACCATCGCTTCGGCGAGAAGCGGCCCCCGTTCGTGACCGGATACTACGAGGCGTTCAACCGACCCGAGGTCTCGCTGGTCGACCTCGAGGAGACGCCGATCCTGCGGATGACCGAATGCGGGATAGAGACGGCTGAGGGGGAGCGCCGGTTCGATGTGGTCGTCTGGGCGACCGGCTTCGACTTCGGCACCGGGGCGCTCAACCGGATGGGGATCCGTGGTCGGAAGGGCCTTGCACTCGAGGATCATTGGGCAGACGGTCCGAAGACGTTCCTCGGGGTCCAGACCACCGAGTTCCCCAACTTCTTCTTCCCCGGGGGCCCGCACGCGGCCGCCGGCAACAACCCCCGGTACAACGGAGACCAGGTGGACTTCATCACCGACGCGCTCGTCTTCGTCCGCGAGCACGGCTTCGACTCGATAGAGGTGGATCCCGCCGCCGAGGAGGAGTGGACCACCATGGTCGACGAAGGCGTGGTGAACTCACCGTTCGGCGAGAGCAGCTACTTCTTCGGGTCGAACATCCCGGGGAAACCACGCAAGTACCTGCTGAACTCGGGCGGCCGGCCGAAGCTGTTCAAGGAGATCGCCAAGGTCCTCCGGAGCGACTACAAGGCGTTCCGACTCTCGCGGACGTCAGGAGATCGTGGCCGAACGGCAGCGGGAAGTGCGGGTGCGACTCCGACGAGCCGATCGGACGCGCCCTGACCCGCTACCGTGATCCTGTGAGCAGCCCGCGACTACCCGGTGGGGTGGTGCACCGGCTTCCAGGAGACCTGCGCAAGACGCTCATCGCCAACCCCACCGCGCTCGCTGCCTGGAAGGACATCACGCCTCTTGCCCGCAACGAGTTCATCTGCTGGGTAGAGGATGCCAAGCAGGAGATGACCCGAGAACGCCGCATTCGCCGGACCAAGGAGGAGCTGGAAGAAGGCCAGCGTCGGCCCTGCTGCTGGCCGGGGTGCGCGCACCGCGAGCGGACCGGCCGGTGACCGTATCAGGACCGGACGACGGAGACTGACTCGCGGAAACCCGCTGACGGGTCGAGTCAACCGCCGAGAGTGATTCGCGGCGTGACGTGCCACGCAGCTATCGTCGGATGGCGATGTTGCTCCTCCCCGAAGCTGGGGGTCCCAGCGACCCGGTGACCGCCACCATCGACCGTTGGCCCGGCTCGGTGCGCAGGACGTCAACCATTGACACGGCACGACCCGACGGATTCCAGGGTGCTCTGGTCATGACCGCCCGGGCACGCGACCTCCGGACGGCTTCCGACGCGACGTCGGTGGTCATCGACCAGGTCGACCTCTCGCTGCGGGTCGACGGATCGAACCGGCAGGTTGTCTCGATCGCCTCGACTCCCGCTCTCCCGGGCTTGGATCAGCTGATCGGGAGTCCGGTCGGCCCGGGCTTCCGGTCGCGGGCAAATGAGGTCTGCCCCGGTGAGCGCGAGACCGGCACCCTGCTCCACCTGTTGTTGGACGACCTCCCCGGAGCCGCCCTGGTCTCGGGTTACTCAGCACAGCGGGGCGGGGTGCTCGATCAGCCTCGACGGATGCCGGAGCCAGCCGCCGCGAGCTCGTCGGTCCTGGCCCGGGTGATGGCATCCCACGACGACCTCTGCGCCGGATGGGCTCACGACGCCACCTTGATGGTGACGGTCCGCTCCTCGGGCGAGATCCCGGTCTCGACGGGGCCGCCGGCCCCGTCGCTCGAGCGGCAGGACGACCCGATGGCCTGGCACGCGATGCCGGCCCTCCCTGCCCACGCCATGCGCCGTCGCCGCCGACTCGACGTGATGCCCCCGAGCAGCTCGGAGGGGGCGCACCGCTTCGATGCCCACTTCCGTGACAGCCACATGGACCAGGATGGAGCCGAGTGGGTCGTGCACGAGTACTCCGCGACCGGCACGTTCGACATCGTCGGTGGCAGGGTGCTCGACATCGGGGCCGAGGCCCGCGTGCTCCCGTGGATGGAATGCCCAGGGGCGGTGGCCAGCGCTCAGCGGTTGTCCGGCATGCCCATCGCCGAGCTCCGGGCCCGCGTGCGACGCGAGTTCACCGGAATCTCCACCTGCACCCACCTCAATGACACCCTGCGGTCGCTCGGTGATCTGGAGGTCCTGGTCGGGCAGCTGTCGGACTGACAGGGACCGCTGACGAGAGGTCCACCCCGGCTGGATCGGCGGGCGGATCGGTGCGGCATGTTACTCGTGATCGACGAACTCGACCAGGTCCGGTCGAACCAGATCTTGTCGACTGGTCGTCCTCGAGTGCACGAAAGCAGTCGCCCGTGCAGCCTGGTTCCGCTGAGGACCAGAATGGCCAGGTGGGTGACGGCGTCCGTAGCTTCCGGTCCGGTTGAGAGCGCCGGTGCATCGGAGCCAACGAAACGGTCGACTCGGCACCCGGCAGATGCGGGTCGGCGTCATCGGGACCGGATTCGGATCCCGGGTGGTCGCCAGTGCATTCCGGGAAGCGGGATGCGAGGTGGTCGATGTCGTCACCGCCCGCGATCCGGAGGCCGTGCTCGCGCTCTGTCGTTCCCGGATTGATCTGGTCGCGGTCCATTCGCCGCCGTTCCTCCATGCAGAGCACGTTGCTTGGGCGATCGACGCCGGTCGTGCTGTGCTGTGTGAGAAGCCGTTCGGCGTGTCGGTCAGTGAAGCGACAGCCATGGCCGAGGCTGCCGACGCCAGCGGGGTCGCCAACTTCGTGAACTTCGAGTTCCGCTGTCAACCGGCACGTCTGGCGATGGCAGAGCTGCTCGCATCTGGTGTCATCGGGTCACCGGAGCATCTGGCGTACACCGCCTACACCTCGGGATCCCGCATCCCACTCCGACCGTGGGGATGGCTCTTCGATCGGTCCCGCGGAGGTGGTTGGATCGGAGCCTTCGGTGCCCACGCCATCGACCTCATCCGCTGGTTGCTCGGGGACATCACCGTGGCGGGTGCGGCGACGTGGATCGTCGTTCCTCAGCGACCCGACGCCGATGGGACCATGCGGCAATGCGACGCAGAGGATTCCTTCGCCGGCTGGGTCGAGCTTCGCTCAGGGGCAACGGCGACAGTCAACTCTTCCTTTGCGGCAGGAGCATCGGTAACCCCGCGCATCGTCGTTCTCGGTTCGGAGGGTGCGATCGAGAACATCGGGGACGCGCGCGTCGTGGTTCGCCGGGGGGACGGATCGACGGAGCAACTGGAGTTCGAGCCACGGGCCGGCGATCCGCACGCCGAGGCAATGGTCGCATGGGCGGCCGCGATCCGTGACTCGGTGCTCACCGCGCAGCCGATCGGGCCCTCCTTTGCCGATGGGCTCGCCTGCATGCAGGTCATGGAGCAGTGGCGGACGGTGCCGACTCGCCGGGATGTGCCTCCGATCGCCGGATGAATCTGCGTACTCTTGCGAAATGCGACCCCTTCGGTACTCCATCAACGTCACGTTGGACGGGTGCTGCGATCATGCTGCAATCCCCGCAGACGAAGAGTTGCATCGTCACGCGGCGGAGAGCCTCAATCAGGCCGATGCCCTTCTCTTTGGCCGGGTGCTCTACGAAATGATGGAATCAGCGTGGCGGCCGCCGGCGCCCACGGAATCGAGACCTGAATCGATTGAACGCTTCGCCCAGACGATCAACTCGGCAAAGAAGTACGTCGTGTCGAGCACCCTGGAGCAGGTCGATTGGAACGCGGAACTCCTGCGCGGGGATCTGGGCAAGGCCGTCCAGCACCTCAAGCGAGAGCCGGGCAACGGCCTGTTCGTGGGAGGTGTCACGCTGCCACTGGCGTTGACGGAGCTGGGATTGATCGACGAGTACGAGTTCGTGGTGCATCCCAGGCTGGCGGGCCACGGGCCGAGGTTGTTCGCAGGGCTGCCGAGGCATGTCGACTTGAAGCTCGTGAGCCGGATCGAGTACGGCTCTGGGGCAGTGGCGATGCGATACGAGCCGAGAAGGTAACCATCGAGCATCCGCGCCCGAGCCGGCCGCATCGTGGAGGCCTGGTTCGCGGCTCTTGCGCCTCTGACCGGGTCCGGTGCACCGTTGCGGCCCGACAATGCCTTGGGCTGGCGCACCTCCCGAGCCGGCCCGGTATGCGAACGAGCAAGCCCCTCCAGCGGGCCGATCGACACCGATGGTCCCCCCACCGCGGTTTCAGGTGGTCACGATGGTCGCAGCGAGTGCCATCCGATGGTCCTTCGACCATGGTGGACCCAGAGCTCTGCGCGGACCACGGAGCACTTCGTCCGCTCGCTCGCCCAGGATGACGGCAGCTTCGGCCTCCACTCGTCTGGCGTCGTAGGTACGGACGACCCAACCGCGTGCCTGAGCGAGTTCGGCCATCACCTTGCAATACATGACGGAGTCGGCCCGGCTCTCGTACGGCGCTCGGCGTTGAACGGCGATGTCCTCCGGAAAGTCGGATGGCCACCCCCGAACCCAGGTTGATGAACTGCACCCTCAGCCCTTCACCATTGCCGGTTGGCGCGTGCCCGACATGGGAGGGGCAATCAACATCCTGGCGACCCGAGGGGTCGCCTTCATCAGGTACGAGGGCATGGAACAAGACGCAGACGGCATCTGGTGGACGCCCGGCGGGGATCAGGTCGCCTGGTTCAGAGACCCCGATGGCAACACTCTCTCGCTCACCCACTTCGCCGAGTAGGAACGACGGCGAGCGCACATCTCGTGCCCGCTCACAGTTCCATCAGCGCAGGCGCCAGTTCTCGGTAGACCGTGAGCGGGAATGAACCGTGAGGGGCGAGGACCTGGATGCAGACATGATCCGCGCCGGCTTCGCGGTGCTGACGTACGCGAGCGGCGATTCCGTCCGCTTCACCCCAGGCCACAACCGCATCGATGAGTCGGTCGCTTCCGCCTCCTGCAAGGTCGTCGTCTCCGAAGCCGAGTGAGCGGAGATTGTTGGCGTAGTTCGGCAAGGAGAGATAGCCCGTCGTGAATCCCCTGGCTGCCTCCCGCGCCGTGCTCGGGTCCTTCTCCAGCACCACGGTGACCTCAGGAGCCAGCACCGCGTGGGCTCCCAAGACCTCGCGGGCTCGAAATGTGTGTTCGACGGGTACGAAGTAGGGGTGGGCACCAGCGGCTCGGTCGGCTGCCAGTTGCAGCATCCGAGGCCTCAGGGCGGCGAGCAACCTGCGCTCGCTCGCCACCGACGGCCCGGCCGTGTCGAGGGCATCGAGGTACTCGACCATGTGGCTGTACGGACGGGTGTAGTTCTCGACGATCGGTGCATGGCTCGCTCCGAGACCGAGGACGAACCGGTCCGGATGGCGGAGATCGAGGTCCGTGACGGCCAGGGTGATCTCGTCCGGGGTCGTTGACCAGATGCTCACGATCCCGCTGACCACGATCATCGAGTTGGTCGCTCCGAGCAGTCGTTCGAAATGGGGGGACAGCCCCGGTTGGAACCCGCCCGACGACCACAGTGCTGTGTAGCCAAGCTCCTCCAACTCGGCTGCTACATCGTCTGAAGGATGATCCGGTGTCCGCCAAGCACCACTCCACCACACGCCCACTGGTCCGAGATCCACCTGATTACGCTACCCGGACCGATGTCGTCGTTGTGGGGAGGGGAGCAATCGCTTGGCCGCCGGGTCAGGGGGCGTACAGGGTGCCGGCCCTGAGGGCAGGCTCCGCACGTCCAGCCACTACCCAGGGTGTTCCACCGTGCGGCCCCTCGTACGTGTTGACCGATGCTCTGATGGGCGGCAGGTTACGAGCCCTCGGCGACCGCCTTGACCCGTTCGAGGGTGGAGAGCATGTCACGTTGGTTGCGACGCTCCCGCAGGAAGCCACCGAGCGGGCGCCAGATCTTGGTGAAGAGGTTGTCACCTAGATCGAATGACTCGGTGACGTCGGTGCCTCCATCGTCCGCGGCGCAAAACTCGTAACGCCAGGTATTCACCGGGCGGTCGCCCATGATGACCGCGAACTCGAAGACCTCACCGGGCACACACTCGGTGACCTTGCATGTGGTCCAGTAGACGGGCCAGCTCTGGTTGCGCCTTACGTGGCCCCGGTACCGCGCACCGACCGCGGGGCCGGTCGCGCCGTCGATCCACTCGGCCTCGATCACCTCGGGGCTGTAGTCACCCATCTTGGTGATGTCGCTGACCAGCCTCCAGACACATTCTGGCGAGGCGTCGACGTGGAGTGTGACCGCAGCGTGCACGCCAGCACCTTAGGGCGTCGTGCGACGGCTGTCAGACCCCGCAATCTCATCCCCTGCAGTGCGGTATGCCGACCATTCGCCTCATTGGGCGGTCGGCCGGTCGCGGGAGCAGGGACATCGTCGAGGCCGATGAGTCCGGTGACCACCAGCCTTCTTTCGCCATGGCTTCCGATGCGGCGGACGAGGTCGATGGATCAGAAGAAGGCTGGTACCGAGACCCCTACGCCACCCACGGACAACGGTGGGTGTCGCAGGGTCGTCCGACCAGCTTGGTGAGCGACCGAGGAGTGGAGGGACAGGACGAACCTCCTGACCGGACGCCGTCGCGTCCATTTGTACCGGCGACAAGTGACGAGAGCTCGTTTGGTCGAGGCATGGTGCGCGCAGATGGTCCACATAGGGAGCCAATACCGAGTCCCTACGACTTTCAAGAAGCTGCACACAGTGCGGCTGCAGCGATGGCAGGCGCCGCTGGGGGCATGCCCGTGTTGGGCGGCCGCGATTCGATCATGTTCGAGACGGCGTTCGAGCACAATCAGGTGGCGTGATCACTCGGAGTCCGTATCCGGGCGGCATCCTGCAGCCAGGGGGCGGGCAGGGCAGTCAGTCGGTCCGGGTCCCTCTCCCCGCTGAACTCGGGCACCGTCTTGTGTAGTGTCTCTCCGATCGAGCATGGCGTGAGCCTGTTGATGACCTCTACAGGCTTCATAGTGGGGATCGCAGTCCGGCGGGGGTAGGCACATTGCAATCGACCAGGCGGGACAGAGAAGATTTGCGCTCCACGCTCGTCGAAGAGGGACGCGAGATCCTGCTGACAGAAGGACTCGAGGCTGGTTCAAGCAGCCTCACCTTCAAGAGGGTGTTTGACCGGGTCGAAGCGAAGTCGGGCCGGAGAATCACCAACGCATCGGTGATCAAGCGAATCTGGCAGAACCAGGCGGACTTCCAGGCGGATGTGTTCGCCACCATCGCTCGGGACGAGGAACGGCGGGCCGAGGGGAGTGGCCAGCGGGTAACAGCCATGCTCAGAGAATTCGACATGACGACACTTGACTCCCGGAAGCGTGCCCTTCGGGAAGTGTGTCGTGTGGAGGGGAACGCAAGTAGCGAGGCGATGAACGAATCCGCGACCTGGCAATTGTGGATCGGTGTCATCGGCATGGCAATGTCCACGCCGGCACCGGAATTGCAGACGAGGATCAAGGCAGCTGTTGCAGACGGGTATCTGTCGGTCACGAAATTTTGGAGCAGGAACTTCCTGGCCCTCATCGGACTACTCGGATTTCGAATCCGTCACCCCTGGTCGATGGACCACTTCAGCACGGCCGCCATCGCATTTGCCGAAGGGTGTGCACTCCGTCAGTTCGCAAGTGATGAGATCGAGATGGTGGTCCGTGAGACCGGCCCGAACGGGGAAGGTCAGGAGTGGTCGGCGTATGCCAGCGGAATGGAAGCTCTTGTTGACCAGTTCCTCGAACCCGATCCCGAGTTCTCACCTTGGCGATGAGGAGGATCCCAGTTCAACGGCTTCGACTCACTTCCCGGAGCTCCGCTGTCGCCGTCCAGACGGTGCAGCCATCGCACGGGACCAGTCGCCTCAGGACGCGAGAGCCGGCCCCAGCCAGCAAAACGGAGTCGCGTGACTGCTCGCCATCACCCCGACATCACAAGCCATCGCACAGAATGTGGAGGTGGGAAGGAACGAGGACGTGGGAGACCTGGTAGGAGCCGCTGAGATCGCCTGGAGCCCGGATCTGCATCGAGCGCCGGTAGTGCACGACCGGCGGACCCGCTGTCCGAACCCCCCCGAACCGGTGGCCCGCCTGCGATCGGGCCCCATCCGCATCTGGGCCGACGTCGAGACACGGGCTCGGCCGACCGGACGACTCGGGTGACCGAAGCCCACGATCCGCAATTCCCGGACACGACCATCGGGACGAGTCGGCTGGAGGCCTTCAGCGACGGGGTGATGGCCGTCATCATCACCATCACGGCGCTCAGCCTCAAGGTACCGCTCAGTGGATCGTTCACCTCGTTGAGCCGGCGACTGCCGGAGATGCTCGTCTACATCCTCAGCTTCACCTTCATCGGGATCTACTGGAACAACCACCACCATCTGCTCCGCGTGACGCATCACATCAGTGGTGGCGTCATGTGGGCGAATCTCCACCTGCTCTTCTGGCTGTCGCTCATACCGCTCGTGACGGAGTGGGTCGGCAGCTTCTACGGGGACCACTGGCCGGCTGCGACGTACGGCATCGTGGCCTTGGGTGCGGCGATCGCCTTTTCCATCCTCGTGGTCGCCATCATCCACGCGAACGGCCGGGATTCCGCGGTCGGCCGCGCCATCGGATCAGATCGCAAGGGAAACCTCTCGATCGCGCTCTATGCCTGTGCGATCGGGCTGGCCTTGCTCAGTCCGTACGTGGCGTATGCGGTGTATGCCCTCGTCGCCGTGATCTGGTTCGTCCCAGACCGGCGTTTCGAGCAGCCGGGAGCCACACCCTCTGAAGACTGAGGGGACAGGGCCGGCACGATGGTAGGGAGACCAGCAGAGCCGGGTATCCCCCTGCTGCGACGGACAGGCGCCAGGAACACGGGCGCGCCGATCCCCCCGGCGGGAGAGGATTGGCGCAGTGCGTCAGTCGGAGGTCGGGGCGGCGGAACCCCTGCTCGACGGTCTGACGCCGTGGACATACCCACCGCCAACCGGGTCCAAACCTCGAAATTTGCGCCTCGGCCATCATCGCCGGGCTTCTCCGGGACGGCCCGCGGTGGAAGCTGCGTTGTTACAGCCCGGCCACCTGGGCGAACACCCGCAACTCACGTTCGATGTCGGGGCCGCTCGGGGCGAAGATGATCTCGGTGCTCCCGGCAGCCTCGGATTCTTTGAGCCTGGTTCGGATGCCGTCGGCTTCGGCCACCCACCCAAGCCCGGTGATGCCGTCGCCCGCAGCGTCGACCAGGATCCGATCCAGATCGGTCACCGTGGTGGCGTGTCCCTCGTGCACGGCGAGGTGCCGTTCTGCCTCAGGTCGGCGGGACTCGAGCTCGGCCCGCCACTGCGCTCCTGCGGGAAACCCGTCCGCTGCGGAAGGAACTGATTCCCAGGCAGCGTGGGCCATGATGGCGTACCAGGGTCCGGCGGACGCCTTGACCCGGGCCGACGTGAGGGGCTCGCCGGGGTCGAGCACGGTGCCCGGCACCAGCTGTGCGCTCCAACCGAAGCCGCCGAGGCCGAAGCCCACCGTCATGATGCCGTCCGCGACCTCGTGGGCGAGCGCCTGTCCTTTGGGGCCGAGGGCACTGAGCAGGATGGGGACGTCGATGGGTCGGGCCGGGGCGAAGCTCGGGAGCTGGCACATCTGCACCGGTTCGCCGTCGATTTCGACCACCTCGCCCTGCAGGAGGCCGCGCAGCTGGCGCAGGTAGTCCCCGGTTGCCCCGAGACCGAGGGCATCCTTGCCAAGTGTCCAGCGTGCCGTGGCACCGGTTCCGAACCCGCACGCCAGCCTGCCGGGAGCGGCTCCCTCGATGCTGGCGATCGCCGCCGCCGTGGCCACCACGTTGCGCAGGCTGGGCACCAGGACGGCCGTCCCCAGGCCGATGCGGTCGGTGTGGTCGGCGACCCGGGCCAGCGACACCCAGATGTCCAGGTAGATCGCCGGCGAGTCGTAGAGCCAGACACGGTCGTAGCCGAGTGCCTCGGCCAGCTGGGCCTGTTCCACGACGGCCAGACCGGGTGGCAGTCCGCACGAAATGTTCATCCCTCGACCCCATCTCTGTGACGCAATCCGGCGACGCGACGCGAACCGGGTCAACTATAAACCCGCCCGAGGTCACCGCTCTGGTGTGGGCTCCGCCGATCGTGGTCGTCAGACGGTGGCGACCGGCGTCAGGGGTGAGCCCACCACCCCGGGGAGTCGTAGCGGCGGAGCGGTGAGCAGGAACCGGTTGCGCCGGTGCTCGCGCAGCCAGGTTGCGAGCTCGTCGAGGTACCACAGCTCGCCGAGCGGGACGCCCAGCTCGAAGAGGCAGAGATGGTGGATCGGCAGGAAGGAGTGCCGGCTCTGGTCACGGTCGCGCCCGGTCAGGCCCTCGACGGCGTAGTTGTCCGCCACCAGCGCAGCGATCTGCGACTCGCGGATCCATTCGAGCAGCGACTCGTCGCGCGCATCGAGGTAGGTGCAGGTCCGGTGGATCTCCACCGGATCCGGGTCACGGTCCCACTCGAGGAGCTTGGTGGCGAACCCGGTGTGGAGCAGCAGCATGTCCCCGGGTTCGACCGCCACGCCGTCCTCGGCCATGATCTCCTCGAGCGTCGTCCGGTCGACACCGCGCCAGTCGTGGCCCAGATGGTGCGCCAGGTCGACGAGGACCCCCCGTCCCTGGACGCCGTGGTACGCCATGTGTTCCAGACCCAGGTGGTGGGCGAAGCAGCGGTGGCCGCCCCCGTTCCCCGCAGCGTCGGGCTTCGGTCCCACCAGGTCGACGCCTGCCCGGTACCCGTTGTAGTACACGGCCTCTTCGACCCCGTCGCCGTCAGCGTCGAACTCGGCACCGACGTGGGCGAGGGAGTCCCACTGGGTCGAGTACTGGAGCGAGAGGGTCACCAGGTCGTCGGACCACACGTCCACGTAGCGGGACCCCCCCTCGGACATCTCGCTCATGCGGATGTTGTAGAAGGTGTCGGGGTTGCCGAGCATGTCCTCGGTCGGCGTGAGGACCGGTGGGGGCCGCCGCTGGTTGAGGGCGGTCCCGCCGGGGTAGTCGAGCGGAAGGCTCAGGCAGAAGCTGATGCCGGCCTCGACTTCGCGGACACCCTGGAGGGTCTTCTCCGGGGTGAGCAGGTTGATCCGGCCCAGCTCGTCGTCATCGCCCCAGTCGCCCCAGGTCGACCCCGGGGGGCGCTCTCTCCACCGCTTGGTCACTGGTCGTGCTCCTTCCCCGGTGGCCGTTCCGTCCACCGATCGCGTTGCACTGTACCGACCGGTTGGATTAGCATGCGAACGCGGTTCGCGGATTCCGCGAAGCAGCGTTCCGGACCGGTGGAGCACGCTGGGTCCGACGGAGGGAGGTGATGCCGGTGACCCAGAAGGAGCTCGTGGTCTCCGCCGACGGGCACATGCTCGAGCCGACCGATCTCTTCCGCACCCGCCTGCCTGCACACCTGCGGGACCGGGGCGTCTGGGAGGAGGACTTCGAGATCGAGCCGCTGGTGGAAGGCGGCGCCCGCATCTTCCGGCGTCTCCACACCTCCGGGTACGAGGGCTGGACGATCTCCCGGTACCGCCAGACCGGCGGACGGATGCCCGAGGGCGATCCCGAGATCATCCTGGACGACATGGCACTCGACGGGGTCGACATCCAGGTGATGCACCCCAACCTGTCGCTGTTCGGGCTCTATTCGGACGATCACGAGCTCTCCATGGCACACGCCCGTGTGTACAACGACTACATCATCGAGCGGTTCACGCCCTACTTCTCGCAGATCGCCCCCACGGCCCCGGTCCCGCTGACCGACATCGACGACGCGGTTGCCGAGATCGAACGGGTCGCCGCAGCCGGGTTCCGCGCCGTCCTCCTCCCGGCGATCCCGCCGAAGCCGTACTACTCGCGGGACTTCGACCCGGTGTGGGCGGCGGCCCAGGCCAATGGCGTGCACGTGTTCATCCACACCCAGACCGGTGGGGTGAAGGTCAACGACCCCGCGTCCACGACCCTCAAGGTTGTCATGGAGTCGGCGGCCCAGGTCAACCAGCCGATGACCGAGAAGGCCGCCTCCAAGCGGATGATCACGCAGTGCGTCTACAGCACGGTCGTCCCGCAACAGGTCATCTGCGAGCTCATCGGCGGCGGCGTCCCCGAGCGCTATCCCGACCTCCACTTCGCGCTCATCGAGTTCAACGCCCACTGGCTCGCCTCGTTGGTCGGTGCCATGGACAAGTGCTGGGTCACCGGGGTCGGCCAGGACCCCGACTGGTGGCTCGGGTTCTGGGACGACACTCGATCCGCAGACGATCAGCCCAGCATGGCGCAGCTGTTCCGTCTGAACGAGAAGTGGCCCTACCCGCTGCTGCCGAGCGAGTACGTGCGGCGGCAGTTCCACGTCTCCTTCCAGGACGACCCCGTGGCCGTCGCCTGCCGGCACGTCACCGGACTGTCGACCATCGTGTGGGGCAACGACTACCCGCACGCCGAGGGCACGTTCCGAGGCAGCCGGGAGCTCCTCGCGGCGCAGCTCGGCGGTCTCGCCGCCGACGAGCGAGCGGCCATCGTGGGCGGCACCCTCGCCCGGCTGCTGGGCTTCGACGTCCCGGTGCCGGCCTGACCGAGCTCGGCTTCGACGGGCGCGTCGCCGTCGTCACCGGCGCCGGGCGCGGCATCGGCCTGGCCTACGCGCGCCTTCTCGCCGACCGTGGCGCACGTGTCGTCGTCAACGACCTCGGGGGATCGATGGACGGGGTCGGGGCCGACGAGGGACCGGCCTCCGCCGCCGCCGCGTCGATCGTGGCCGCCGGGGGAGCCGCCATCGCCGACACCAGCGACGTGTCGACGGTCGAGGGCGCGGAGGCGCTGGTCGATGCGGCGGTGAACCATTTCGGACGCCTCGACATCGTGGTCAACAACGCGGGCATCATCAGGTGGGCGGGGTTCCCGGAGGCGGACGCGGACAACCTGGCCCGGCATCTCGCGGTACACGTCGGTGGCGCGTTCAACACCACCCGGGCCGCCTGGCCTCACATGGTCGGACAGGCTTACGGCCGGGTGGTGATGACGACCTCGACCGGGATGCTCGGGCTCCCGACCAACACGTCGTACGCCACGGCGAAGGCAGCGGTGGTCGGCCTGACCCGCAGCCTCACCACCGCCGGCGCCGCCCACGGCATCAAGGTCAACCTCATCGCACCGGCGGCGACCACCCGGATGGCCGGTTCGGGTCCCGGCGCTCCGGAGATGGCGCCGGAGCAGGTCGCACCGATGGCGGCCTTCCTCGCCCACGAGTCCTGCCCGGTCAGCGGGGAGATGTACGCCGCCGGTGCGGGCCGTTTCGCCCGCCTCTTCCTCGCCTCCACCCGGGGGTACGTCCACCCGGGGACGGAGCCGACGATCGAGGATGTCGCCCGGAACTGGGAGGCGATCAACGACGAAACCGGGTACTACGTTCCCGCCGACCTCATCGACTGGTCGACCACCTTCACCGCCCACCTGCGACCGGAGAGGGGACGCTGATGGACTTCTCGCTGAGCGGCCCGGAACAGGACCTGGTCGACCTCTGCCGCGACTTCGCCCAGAAGGAGATCGCGGCCCGGGCCCCGCTGGCGTGGGAGGAGGCCCGCTGCCCGACCGACCTCCTCTCGGAGATGGGCGAGCTGGGCCTCCTGGGCATCCTGATCCCCGAGGAGTGGGGTGGGATCGGGATGTCGACCGTCGGGTTCGTCGCGGCGCTCGAGCAGATCGGGCTGGCCGACCAGTCGGTCGCGGCGGCGTTGCAGGCCCACGTGACCATCGGGTCGCTGCCGCTGTTCCTCTTCGGAAGCGACGCCCAGCGCGAGCGATGGCTGCGGCCACTGGCCGAGGGTCGCGTGCTCGGCGCCTTCGGCCTCACCGAACCCGATGCCGGTTCCGACGCCCGCGGCATCCGCACTCGCGCCGAGCGCAAGGACGGTGGGTGGCTGCTCAACGGGCGCAAGACGTTCATCTCCAACGCGGGAACCGACATGTCGTTCGGCGTGACCCTGCTCGCCCGGACCGAGTGGTCGGAAGGAACAGCGCCGAGGTACGCGAGCCTGGTCGTCGAGAAGGGCACCTCTGGCTTCACCATGGGCCCGAAGCTGCGGGGCATCGGGTGGCGGGGGCTCGATACCCGTGACCTGTTCTTCGACGACGTCTGGCTCCCCGACGAGCACCTCATCGGTGATCCGGAGCTCGGGCTCAGCCAGTTCCTGCGCACCCTCGAGGTCGGACGCATCTCGGTCGCCGCACTGTCGCTCAGCCTGGCCCAGGCCGTCCTCGACCTGGCGCTCGAGTACGCCCGTCAACGGGTGCAATTCGGACAGCCGATCTCGACGTTCCAGGCGGTGCAGTTCAAGCTCGCCGACATCGCGACCGAGCTCGAGGCGGCCCGCTGGCTCACCTACCGCGCCGCGCAGCTCCGCGACGCCGGCCAGCCGTTCCTCAAGGAGGCGGCCATGGCCAAGCTGAAGGCCAGTCGCACCGCCACCTGGGCAGCCTCGGAGGCCGTCCAGATCCACGGCGGGCTCGGGTACATGCTGGACACGCCGGTGGCCCGCTTCTACTGCGACTCGAAGGTGCTCGAGATCGGGGAGGGCACCAACGAGATCCAGCACCTGGTCATCGCGCGCGCGCTGGGCTGCTGAGTCAGACCGCGGCGAGGCGCCTGATGGCGTCCACGATGGTGTCGCGGTCGGGGAGCCAGGCCTGCTCGAGCTCGGGCGCATAGGGCGGTGGCGTCGCCGCCGCCCCGACCCGCTCGATCGGCGCGTCCAGGTCCCAGAACGACTCGCGGGCCACGACGGCCGCGATCTCGGCCCCGATGCCGAACGGGACGACCGCCTCGTGCGCGATGAGGAGCCGTCCGGTCTTGTGCACCGACTCGAGGATCGGCCCGACGTCGAGCGGGGCCACCGTCCTCAGGTCGATCACCTCCACGGAGACCCCGTCCCCCGAGACCTGGCCGGCGGCGGCGACCGCCTCGTGGACCATCCGTGAGACCGACACGACGGTGACGTCTGTTCCGGGGCGGACCACGGCGCACCTCCCGATGGGCACCAGGTGGTCCGGTGGCGGCTGCGGCCCTTTCATGCCGTAGAGCAGCCTGTTCTCGATGAAGATCACCGGGTTGGGATCCTGGATCGCCGCACGCAGGAGGCCATAGGTGTCGGCCGGCGAGGACGGCATGACGACGCTCAACCCCGGGACGTGCGCCAGCAGCGCTTCGAGGCTCTGGGAGTGCTGGCTCCCCGAGGAGCGCCCGGCACCGAACTGGGTCCGTACGGTCAGCGCCATCTCGGCGGCCCCGCCGGTCATGAAGGGCAGCTTGGCCGCCTGGTTGAGCAGCTGGTCGAAGCAGACGCCGATGAAGTCGAGGTACATGAGCTCGACCACCGGGCGCATCCCGGCCATCGCCGCGCCCACTCCCATCCCGAGGATGGCCATCTCGGAGATCGGGGTGTCTCGCACCCGCCCACCGAACCGGTCGCGCAGTCCCCGGGTGAGCCCGAAGACGTTCCCGCCCTCCCCGACGTCGATGCCGGCGACGAAGACCCGGTCGTCGGCGGACAGCTCGGCTTCGAGGGCACCACGGACCGCGTCCATGGTGCGGAACTCGGGTGCGTCGTCAGGCAGGGGAGGCGGTTCCGACCTCGCGGGCCTCGCCCGAACGACGAAATCGGACAGCGCGGCCGGATCCGGGCTTCCGAGCCGTCGTGCCTCCTCGACCGCCTTGTCCAGCTCGGCGTCGACCGTCGACCCGACCGCTTTCATCTGGACACCGTCGACCCCGGCCGCGCGGAGTCGTTCCTCGTGGACCAGGAGCGGGTCGTGCTCCTCCCATTCGCGGAGCTCCTCCGGTGTCCGGTAGCGCTGCGGATCACCCTCGTAGTGCCCGTGCCACCGGTAGGTCGTCGCCTCGATGACGACAGGTCCGCGTCCGGCCCGCACCGAGCGCACCGCGTCCTCCATCGCGACAGCGGTCGCAACGACGTCGTTGCCGTCGACGGCGACGTGGTCGACGCCGTATCCCGCGGCGCGGTGGTCGAGTGAGGCGCCATGCTGGTCGGAGACCGCGGAGAACTCGGCGTAGCCGTTGTTCTCGCAGAAGAAGACGGCCGGCGAGTGCCAGACGGCGGCCAGGTTCAGCGCTTCGTGGAACGCACCCTGGGCGGGTGCACCGTCCCCGAAGAACGCGACCGCGACGCCGCCGTCGGCGCGGAGCTGTGCCGCGGTCGCGGCACCGACGGCGATCGGCAGGCCCGCCGCCACGATCCCGTTCGCGCCGAAGATCCCGAGGGCGGGGTCGGCGATGTGCATCGAGCCGCCGCGGCCGCGGTTGGTCCCCTGATCCCTGCCCATGAGCTCGGCGAACATCCCGAGCGGGTCGAGACCCTTGGCCAGGCAGTGGCCGTGGCCGCGGTGGGTGGAGGTGATGACATCCGTCGGGCGCAGCGGCCAGCAGGCGCCCACGGCCGCCGCCTCCTGGCCGATCGAGAGGTGCACGAAACCGGGGACCTCCCCGTCGCGATAGAGCACGGAGACCCGTTGCTCGAAGCCGCGGATGCGCAGCATCCGACGGTACATCTCGATGAGATCGGACCGGGAGTGCGAGGACGACGGGGATCGGCCGGCGGACACCAGAGTAGTGTACTGGTCGGTACAACAAGGGGAGGATCGATGGCCGGCCCGATCGAGATCCGCGAGCAGGCGCCCGGATGACCACACCACGACGGGTCGTCGCCATCACCGGTGCGGGGGGCGCGCTCGGTGCGGCGGTGTCCCGGCAGCTGGGCTCCGAGCCGGCCACCGATCTCGTGCTCAGCGACATCAGCGCGGCGTCGCTCGAGGCGACCGTCGGCGGCCTGTCCGGAGCAGACGGGTCGGTCGAGACCACGCTCGCGGACGTGAGCGACTTCGCCGAGGTGGAGGCCGTGATCTCCCTGGCGGTCGAGCGCTTCGGCCGTCTCGACGTGCTGATCAGCAACGCGGGGGTGCTCTCGCCGAACGGTCGCATCCACAACCTGGCGACCGAGGACTGGGAGCGTGCGTTCCGGATCAACGTCCTCGGTGCCGTCAACGGCATCCGTGCGGCGGTGGCCGTCATGCGCCCGCAGCAATCGGGATCGATCGTGCTCACCGCCTCGGTCTCCGGGCTCACCGCGTGGTCGCACGCGGGTCCCTACTGTGCGACCAAGGCGGCGGTCATCCAGCTCGCCAAGGTCGCCGCGGTCGAGTACGCCCGTGACGGGATCCGGGTCAACTCGGTGTGCCCCGGGTCGTTCCGGTCGGCGATCCACACCGACCTTCCGCCGGAGGCCCTCGATGCCATCGCCGGGCGCCACCCGCTCGGGCTCGGATCGGCGGCCGATCTGGTGGGTGCCTACTCCTATCTGGCCGGCGACACCTCCCGATGGACCACCGGCTCGGCCATCGTCGTGGACGGCGGGTACTCGGCGCCCTGAACCGGCTACCCGCGTCCGGCAGGGGGATGGGCGATGCCGTGGGTGAAGATCTCGGCGAACACCTCCGCCACCTCCGAGGCGGACATCGAGCCTCCGGAGCGCAGCCAGAGGTAGGTGTAGTTGTGCATCCCGAGCCAGGCCAGGGCGGTCAACCTCGGCTGGAGCGCACCGAACTCGCCCGAGTCGACGCCGGCCTCGAGCACCCCCTCGACCCGCAGTTCGTAGGCGCGGCGCCGTTGCCGGAACTGCTCGGCCCGTTCGCCGGTGAGCGCCGGGAACTCGTGGAGGAACACCCAGACGTGGTCCGGGTACCGGTGGATCACGTCCAGCAGCTCCTCCCCGAGCATGGTCAGCTGCTTGGTCGGCGACCCGCCGGCCTCGGCCACCCGATCGGCCCCCGCCATCACCTCGTCCATCACCCGGTCGTGGATGGAGGCGAGCAGCTCCTCCTTGGAACCGATGTAGTGGTAGAGCGCGCCCTTGCCGAGGCCGTTCGCCGCGCAGAGCTCGGTGATGCCCGTGGCGTGGTACCCGCGTTGGGCGAAGACATGGGCGGCGGTGTCGACGATCGCCTCGCTGCGTGCCCGCCTCTTGGCCGCACGCTGGGTGTCGTTGGTGGCGTCGGCCTGCGGCATCGGTTGGGACGCTAGCAAATCGGTAGGATGACTGGTCGGTACAAGTCTCGGTCGGTCCGGAAAGGTCCTCGGTATGGCACGGCCAACCCACGGGGTGGAGCAGCGAAGGACGTCCTGGTCGTGACCCCCGTCGAGGGAAGGCGACCGGACGTGAACTGGTTCTCCGTCCTCGCCCATCACGCGACCCGCCGACCGGACAAGGCGATCACCGTCTTCGAAGGAGAGACCACCACCTACGCGGAGATGGCGGCTCGCTCGACCGCCCTGGCCGGAGGTCTCTCGGAGCGAGGGGTCGGTCCAGGCGACGTCGTCGGACTCCTCATGTACAACTGCACCGAGTTCCTGGAGACCGTCTTCGCCGCGAACTACCTCGGTGCGATCGCGATGCCGATCAACTGGCGGCTCGCCACGCCGGAGGTGCGCTACATCCTCGAACACTCGGGGGCCCGGGCGCTGGTCTCGGACGAGTCACTGGTCGGACGGGCCGACGAGGCGACCGAGGACGCGGGGCCCTCCCTCGTCCGTGCCTGCGTGTCGCAGCACCCGCCCGGTGGATGGACTCCACTCGGCGAGCTGCGGGTGACCGGTACCCCGTCCGGGCACTCCCCCGTCGCCGCCGACGACATCCACCGGCTGATGTACACCTCGGGCACCACCGGGCGCCCGAAGGGGGTGATGATCTCCCACGCCAACCTGGCCTGGAAGAACCTGGCGCACATCGTCGAGTTCGGCTTCACCGGTGCCGACCTGGGGCTCGCCTGCGGGCCCCTCTACCACGTCGGCGCGCTCGACCTCACGACCACCTCGCTCATCGCCGCCGGTGCCACGACCATCATCCACCGGGTGTTCGACGCGTCCGATGTCGTCGACGAGCTCGAGCGGTCGCGGGTCACCACGGTGTGGCTCGCACCCGCCATGGTCAACGCGATCATGGCGTTGCCCGGCGTCGAACACCGCGACCTGTCGTCGGTGCGCCTGATCGTCAACGGCGGCGAGAAGATGCCGATCCCGCTCATCGAGGCGATCCAGCGCACCTTCCCGGCGGCCTGGTTCGCCGATGCGTACGGCCTCACCGAGACGGTCTCCGGCGACACCTTTCTCGACCGGGACAGCATCGTGACCAAGCTCGGCAGCGTCGGCCGTCCCTGCCTCTACCTCGAGCTCGACATCTGGGACGGGCGGGGGAGCCCGGTGCCCGGTGGGGAGCGCGGGGAGATCGTCCTGCGTGGACCGAAGGTCTTCAGCGGCTATTGGCGGGACCCCGAGGCGACCGCCGCCGCCTTCGACGGGGGATGGTTCCACACCGGTGACATCGGCGTCCGCGACGAGGACGGGTACCTGTACATCGTCGACCGCCTCAAGGACATGATCGTGTCCGGCGGGGAGAACATCGCCGGCTCCGAGGTCGAGCGTGTCCTCTACGAGCACGAGTCGGTGCTCGAGGCGGCAGTCGTGGGCCATCCGGATGAGCGGTGGGGAGAGGTCCCGGTGGCGTTCGTGGTGCTCCGTGAGGACGTGTCGGCCTCGGCAGACGTGCTCATCGATCATTGCCGTACCCAGCTCGCGCGCTACAAGGTCCCGAGGGAGGTCACCTTCCTCGACGCCCTGCCCCGTAATCCATCGGGCAAGGTGCTCAAGCGTGAGCTCCGGACGTTGGTGGACAGCCGAGCAGGGAGGACACCGCAGTGATCTTCATCGTCGTCAAGAACCGGGTCCGTCGCAAATTCGCAGACGAGTGGATCGACCTGGTCCAGGACTTCACGAGGGCGTCCCGCGCCGAGCCGGGGAACATCTGTTTCGAGTGGTATCGAAGCGTGGAGGATCCGACCGTGTACGTCCTGGTCGAGGCGTTCGAGGACGCCGCGGCGGGGGAGGCGCACGTCCAGTCGGCCCATTTTGCGACGGCCGGCGAGCAGCTCCGGAATTGGCTCGCCGCGGTTCCCGAGATCGTGCACGTCGACGCGCCGGGCGACGGCTGGTCCCCGATGGGTGAGGGAGCGACCTGAGCGGGACCCGATGCTCGGCCCGCCGCACCGGGGACGAGTCGTCCCGGTCCGGTTGACGCTTGCGATCGGTTCATGTCAAGGTAAGACATCAACCGGGGGACGGGGTGCCCGGCCCCGACCGGACCACTGGCTGGAGCCTGCCGTGAAGATCGCCATCGTGGGAACCGGAGCCATGGGGTCGGTGTACGCCGGGCTCCTCGGCAAGGCCGGCCACGAGGTGTGGGCGATCGACACCTGGCAGGAGCACACAGAGGCCATCGCCAGGTCGGGGCTCACCGTCTCCGGTGCCAGTGGCAGCTTCGTGGTCGACGGTCTCGACGTGGGGCGCACGCCCGAGGAGGCCGGTCCCTGCGACCTGTGGGTGATCGCGACCAAGGCGCAGCACGTCGAGGAGGTCGCCGGACGGATCGCCCCACTGCTGGGCCCCGAGAGCGTGGTGATGGCCTTCCAGAACGGGCTCGGCTCGGCGGAGCGGGTCGCCCGACACCTGCCCGAACGGCAGATCGTGATCGGGATCGCCGAGGGGTTCGGATCGTCGATCCCGCGGCCCGGCCACGTGCACCACGAGGGCATGCGGCTCATCCGGATCGGCGAGATGCAGGGCGGTCTCACCGATCGGGTCCTCGGCATCGAACAGGCCTGGCGTGAGGCCGGGTTCACCGTGAGGGCCTTCGCCGACGTGCACCTCATGATCTGGGAGAAGTTCCTCTGCAACGTGACCCTCAGCGCACCGTGCGCGGTCTTCGACGTCACGGTGGGCGAGCTGATGGCCGACCCCGGGCTCTGGGGGATCGCTCTCGGGTGCACGGTCGAGGCCTACCGGGTGGGCAGGGCCAACGGGATCCGGTTCGCCTTCGACGATCCGGTCCGCTACGTGACAGAGTTCGCCGCCACCATCCCCAACGCCAGCCCGTCGATGCGCCTCGACCACCTCGCCCGCAGGCGGTCGGAGGTCGACGTCATCAACGGGCAGGTCGTCGAGCTGAGCCGCGAGCTGGGCATGGACGCCCCGTACAACGAGACCTTGTGCGCGATCCTTCGCCGGCGGGAGTCCCGGTTCTGACCACCCGGCTCGACACCGGCCACGACCTCATGATCACCGAGCCCAGCAGGTCGCCGACGCGCTGCTCGACGTCGCGGCCCGCCGAGCAGGTCCCACCTTCTCAGGCGGGGACGCCCACCCCCATCAGGTTGGCCAGGTTGCCGCCCATCACCTTGGCCGCGACGTCGTCGGGGAGGCCCTCCAGTTCATCGACGTAGCTGATCGGATCGGCGAGCCCCTCGGGGTGCGGGAAGTCGCTGCCGAAGAGGACGTGATCGGCGCCGACCAGGTCGACCAGCGAGGACAGGTTGTCCTCCCAGAAGGGGTTGACGTAGACGTTGCGCAGGAAGGCGGCGCTGGGGTCCTCCGGAAACTGGTGGGGCATCTTCTCGTAGGCATCGGCGAAGTCCTGCAGCAGGTGGCCGACCCAGTTGGCCCCGTTCTCGACCGCGGCGATCTTGAGGTCGGGGAAGCGGGTGAAGGCCCCGTGGCAGACCATCGCCGCCATGGTGTCGGTGATGGGGCGCTTCCCCTGCGAGAACATCCGGAAGGCCGAGGGCTGGAAGGGGAGGAACTCCGCGCTCTCCTCCCACCAGTTGGCGATCTGGCTGTAGCCGCTGTCGGAGGCGTGCATGCCGACCAGGAGCCCGGCCTCCTGGATCCGCTCCCAGATCGGGTCGAACTGGGGGAGACCTGGAGAGCGCGTGCCGCGGTGGGTGGGGACCGGTGCCGGGCGGATGAGCACGCAGCGCGCACCACGCTCGATGACCCAGTCGATCTCCTCCAGCGCCTTGTCGACCAGCCCCATGAAGATCACCGGGGTGGCGAAGATCCTGCCCTCGTAGTCGAATTGCCAGGTCTCGTACATCCATTCGTTGAGGCTGTGGACGAGCACCTGGATCAGGTCGGGGTCGTCCTTCAGCCGCTCCTCGAGGAGGGAGGCCAGGGTCGGGAACATCAGCGCCCGGTCGATCCCGAGCTCGTCCATGAGCTTCACTCTCGGCTCTGGCTCGCGGAAGGCGGGCAGGCACTTGATCGGCTTGCCGATGATCTCGCGGTAGGACTTCCCGTCGGGGTTCCCGTGGCGGTAGTACTCCTCCTGGGCACCCGGGGCGGCCACGACGTCGAAGGTGGGGTTGGGGATGTACTCGCTGATCTGACCCCGCACGACGATCTTGGTCCGTCCCCTGACGTCGACGTAGTCGATGGCCTTCGCGTACTCCTCGGGCACGAACTTGGTCAGCGCCTCCCGCGTCTCGTACATGTGGTTGTCCGCATCGAAGATCGGATAGTCGAGCGCTCGGGATGGCACGGTGGGTTCCCCTGTTCTCTTTGGGCGTCGAACGAGGCAAACGAAGCATCTCGTCCAGTGAGAACGACATTATCACCTCTGCCCGGCCCGCTCAAGCGGGAGACGGGCCGGAGAGGGGGCGCGACCAGGGCACCGGTCCGGTCGGAGGCGCCGTGCCGGCCATCCGGCGGGCAGTCGCCGGATCAGGGCTCGGACTTGGCGATCGCCCGCACCGGCGGCGCCGACCTCCAGTCGGAGATCCCGTCCTCGGCAAGGGCGACCGGGTACCCGCCACCGTGGACGTTGGCCCAGTGGGCATGGTTGAGCTCATGGAGGGTGAAGCACGCGTTGAGGGCGTTGTAGAAGCCCATGTTGTCGACGGTCTGGTTGACCGACTCCTTGATCAGCAGTGCAGTCATGGTCGGCAGCTCGGCGATCCGACGGGCGAATTCGAGCGTCTTGTCGGCGAGCTCGGCCGCCGGGAAGACCTTGGAGACCATCCCGAGCCGGTAGGCCTCGTCGACGTCGAGCGAGTCCCCGGTCAGCATGAGCTCCTTGGTCCGGCGCGGACCGAACTCCCAGGGGTGGGCGAAGTACTCGACCCCGCACATGCCGAGTCGGGTGCCGACCACGTCTGCAAAGGAGACGTCGTCGGCCGCCACGATGAGGTCGCAGGCCCACATCAGCATGAGCCCGGCGGCAAAGACGGTGCCATGGACCTGGGCGACCGTGATCTTGCGCAGGTTGCGCCACCGCCGCGTGTTCTGGAAGTAGTAATGCCACTCCTGGAGCATCATCTTCTCGGTGGCCTGGCGCGTGCCGCCGTTGACGAGCGAAGACGGGTGGGGATTGTCGCCGCTGAACTCGGCGGTGGCCACCTTCGAACCCATGTCGTGCCCCGCCGAGAACATCGGTCCCATGCCACCGAGGATCACCACCCGCACCCCGTCGTCGGCCTCGGCCCGTAGGAACGCCTCGTCGAGCTCGACGAGCATCCCGCGGTTCTGCGCGTTGCGGGCATCGGGCCGGTTCAGCATGATCCTGGCGATCCGCCCGTCGTCCAGCGTCTCGTACGTGACGAATTCCTCCGACATCACTGCTCCTGCCTCTCCTCGGTGCCGGCGCTCCGGCGGGTTGTCTGGATGGCGAAGGCCACCGTGGCGACGGCGCACAGTTCGCCGGAGCCCGCGTCGAGGATATCGACATTGACGACGGCCAGGCTCCGGCCCCGCCGGACCACCCTGCCGGCCGCCCGGGCCGGCCCCACCGTGATCCCCTGGAGGTAGTGGATGGTGAGGTCGATGGTGGCGGCCGAGTCGAGCGGGGCCTCCGCGACGATCGCCCGGCCGGCGACGATGTCGGCCAGGGTGGCCACCAGCCCTCCCTGGAGCGCTCCGCGCGGGTTGGTCAGCCGGGAGTCGAGGTCGAGCTCGATGGCCAGGTCGGCCCCGGGGTGCTCCACGTCGCGCAGCGCGAGCTGCTGGAAGAAGTGCTCACCTTCGGCGAGGACCCGCCGGTGCTCGGCGAGGGTGTCGTCACGGGACGGCGCCCCCGGTGGACCAGCCGGTGGCCGGTCCACGGTGTCCGGGTCGATCACAGGCCGCCGGCGATGGTCTTCGTCTCGAGGTACTGCTCGAACCCCTCGATGCCGTTCTGGCGACCCAGGCCGCTGGCCTTGTAGCCGCCGAACGGGGACGCGGCGCTGTAGTAGACGCCGCCGTTGACGCTGACCGTGCCGGACCGGATCCGCCGGGCCACGGCGAGGGCGCGCTCCTCGGAGGCCGAGGTCACCGCGCCGGAGAGGCCGTACTGGCTGTCGTTGGCGATGCGGATCGCGTCCTCGTCGTCGCGGTAGGGGATGAGCATCAGGACCGGGCCGAAGATCTCCTCCTGGGCGATGGTCATCGAGTTGTCGACGTCGGCGAAGAGGGTCGGCTCGACGAAGTAGCCCCGCTCGAGGTGGGCCGGCCGACCCCCGCCGGTCACCAGGCGCGCCCCCTCGTCGACCCCCTTCTCGATGTAGCCCAGGATCCGCTCGCGCTGGCGCGCGTTGATGACCGGACCCTGGATGACCCCCGGGTCGGTGGGGTCGCCGTAGGTCACGCCCTCCACGGCGGTCTTGGCCAGCGCCACCGCCTCGTCGTAGCGCGCCTCGGGAACCAGGGTGCGGGTGAGCATGGCGCAACCCTGTCCGGAGTGCATGCACATGAACCCGAAGAAGGCCAGCTTGGCCTCGAGGTCGGCGTCGTCGAGGATGATGTCGGCCGACTTGCCGCCGAGCTCCAGGAAGAGGCGCTTGAGGGTGGGGGCACCGGCGGCCATGATCCGGCGCCCGGTGGCGGTCGACCCGGTGAACGAGATGAGGTCGACCCTCGGGTCGACCACCATCTGCTCGCCGAGTAGGTGGTCCGACGACGGGACGACGTTGACCACGCCCGCGGGGATGTCGGTCTGCTCGGCGATCAGCCTGCCGATCCGGGTCGCGTTCCACGGGGTGTCCGGCGCGGGCTTGACCACCATCGTGTTGCCGGTGGCGAGCGCCTGGCCGAGCTTGTTGAGGAGGATCTCGAAGGGGTAGTTCCAGGGGATGATGGCCCCGACCACGCCGACCGGCTCCTTGACCACCTTCTGCCAGCTCGGCACGCCGAACGCATTGTTGTCCGGCAGCGGACGCTCCCACGGGAAGGAGTCGATCTCCTGGGCCGGCCAGAGGAGTGCTTCCGCCAGGGGCGCGTCGAGCTGGGCCATGGAGGTCACCATCACCGGGGTGCCGACCTCGGCCACCAGCTCGGAGCGGAACAGTTCCTGCTCGGAGACGATCGCCTCGTGGAGCTGGCGGAGGCACCGCTGGCGCAGGCTGCGGTCGGTCGCCCAGATCGTGGTGTCGAAGGCCTGGCGGGCGGCGGCGATGGCCCGGTCCATGTCGGCGGCGGTCGCGTCGGCGGTCTGGCCGAGGACGTCCTCGGTCGCCGGGTTGACGTTGTCGAAGGCTCCGTCACCGGTCGCCTCGACCAGCTTCCCGTCGACCAGCATGCGGAACTCGCCGACGGCGGCCCCGGTGGAGCCGGGGGATTCGGTGGTGGTCATGGTCGTCCTCCCGGGTCCGCGGCCCCTGAGCCGGGCGCTGGATGCAGTGGGGCGAGTATGGCACGACCCGCCCCGGCCGGTCTGCACGACCGGTGCCGGTGGGGTACAACGTTGGCCCATGCCCGCCGGTCCCGCACACCTGTCCCGCGAGTCCGATCGCCGCGGACGGCGTCCGTGGACCTGACCCTCACGCACGACGAGCGCCGCTTCCGGGACGAGGTACGGAGCTGGCTCGAGGAGCACGTCGAACCGGTGGAGGAGCCGGGCAGCTTCGACGAGGAGTTCGCCCGGGGCCGGCGCTGGCAGGCCCGGCTGGCCGCCGACCGCTGGGTCGGGATCCACTGGCCGCTCGAGGCCGGCGGACGGGGGGCCACCCCGCTGGAGCTGGCCATCTTCAACCTGGAGTACGCCCGCTCGCGGGCGCCCCAGCCGGTCAACCGGACCGGGGTCAACCTGGTCGGGCCGACCCTGCTGGCCCACGCGACCGACGCCCAGCGGGCCCGCTGGTTGCCCGGGATCCTGACCGCCGACGAGATCTGGTGCCAGCTGTTCAGCGAGCCGGGGGCCGGCTCGGACCTGGCCGGCCTCTCGACCCGGGGCACGCCGGTGGGGGACGGATGGATCGTCGACGGCCAGAAGGTCTGGACCAGCTACGCGCAGTTCTCCCGGTGGGGGATCGCCTTGGTGCGCACCGACCCCGATGCGTCGAAGCACGCGGGGATCACCTGCATGGCGGTCGACATGCAGGCAGAGGGGGTGGAGGTCCGGCCGCTGGTCACCCTGACCGGGGAGGCCGAGTTCAACGAGGTCTACCTGGACGGGGTGTTCGTCCCCTCCGAGCAGGTCATCGGCGGGGTGCACGCCGGCTGGGCGGTGGCCAACACCACCCTGGCCCACGAACGCGGCACCACCTTCCCCTTCAAGGAGCAGGTCGTCCACGAGGTCTACCTCGAGGAGGTGCTCGAGCGGGCGGCCGCCGTCGGCGCGTTCGACGACCCCCTGGTCGCCGACCGGTTGGTCGACGCCTACGTGAGCCTCAGGATCCTGCGTCTGCACAACTGGCGGACCATGACCCGACTGGGTCACGGCGCAGCACCCGGCCCCGAGTCGAGCCTGGTGAAGCTGGCCTGGACCGAGATGACCCACCGGCTCTCCGATGTGGCGCTCGACGTCGTCGGTCCGGCCGCTCCCCTCTGGGGGTCGGCGACCGACAACCCGACCGGCGGGAAGTGGCAGCGCCAGTGGCTGTGGAGCAAGGCGTCGTCGATCGCCGGCGGCACCTCGGAGATCCAGCGGACCATCCTCGGGGACCGGATCCTGGGTCTGCCCCGTTGACCTGCGGAGGGGATCGATGAGCCTTCGTGTCCGAGGGCGGGACCACGTTCGGGATCGTCGAGCCCACAGACACGCTCTGCCACAAGATGACGCGGCTTGTCGCTCTGCCGACTAGCGTCGTCGCGGTGAATCGGACGGTGGTGGAGCGTTGATGCAGCAGCCGGTCGCGGACGTGTTCACTTGGCCGGCCGATGACCCGCAGCTGATCGGTACCCGCTGCGAGAGCTGCGGGGCGGTCACGTTCCCGATGCAATCCCGGTGTCCGCGCTGTGGCAGCCCGAGCATGACAGAGCTGCTCCTGCCACGCCACGGCACCCTTGTGTCCTGGACGACCCAGGGGTTCCCCCCGAGCTTCGACTACATGGGCGATACGACAGGGGCGTCCTTCGAGCCCTTTGGCGTCGGGCTGGTACAGCTCGACGACGTCGTGCGGGTCGAGTCGCGGCTCACCGAAAGCGACCCCGAAAAGCTCGATTTCGGCATGGAGGTCGAGCTGCGAATCGTCCCGTTCTACGTCGACGGTGACGGCAACGAGATCGTCACCTTTGCCTTCGCCCCGGTCGGGGTCCAGAACGAGGAGCGCTAGATGGACGACGTCGCCATCATCGGGGTCGGCCTCCACCCCTTCGGTCGCCACGGCGACAAGTCGGCGTTCGAGATGGGCGCCGATGCCGTGGAGCTGGCCTTGGCCGACGCTGGCGTGCCATGGAGTGACGTCCAGTGTGCCTTCGGCGGGAGCTGGGAGGTCTGGACCGACCCCATGACCAGTCTGGTCGGCCTCACCGGCATCCCGTTCGTCAACGTGTTCAGCGCGTGTGCGACCGGCGCCGCCACCATCCAGCAGGCCGCAAACGCCATCCGCGCCGGCGCAGACGACATCGTCATGGCCGTGGGCACCGACAAGCACCCTCGCGGCTCGTTCAAGGGCAACCCGATGCTGACCAACGTGCCCGCCTGGTACGGCGACAACGGGCAATACGTCACCACCAAGTTCTTCGGCATGAAGATCAACAAGTACATGCACGACTACGGAGTCTCCTCTGCGACGCTGGCCAAGGTGGCAGCCAAGAACTTCCGCAACGGCGCGCTCAACCCGAAGGCGTTCCGCCGCAAGCCGATCACCGAGGAGGAGATCCTCGGCTCGCAGATGCTCAACTACCCGCTCACCTCGTACATGTTCTGCGCTCCCGACGAGGGAGCCGCGGCGGTCGTGCTCTGTCGCGCCGACATCGCCCACCGGTATACCGATACACCGGTGTTCGTGAAGGCGACTGCAATCCGCACGCGCAACTACGGCGCCTATGAGGTCAACACCACATGGGCCCCCGTCGAGGAAGACGTCGCACCCACCGTGTACGCGTCCCGCGCCGCCTACGAGGAAGCCGGGATCGGGCCAGAGGACGTTGACGTGATCCAGCTCCAGGACACCGATGCCGGGGCCGAGGTCATCCACATGGCTGAGAACGGCTTCTGCACCGATGGCGAGCAGGAGAAACTTCTCGCCGTGGGCGCCACCGAGATCACCGGCTCCATGCCGGTCAACACCGATGGTGGCCTCATCGCCAACGGTGAGCCGATCGGCGCCTCCGGCCTCCGCCAGGTCCACGAGCTCGTGCTCCAGCTCCGCGGCCAGGCCGGCGACCGCCAGGTCCACGGCGACCCGCGCGTCGGCTATGCCCAGGTCTACGGGGCCCCCGGTATCGCCGCCGTCACCATCCTGGCCCGCTGAGGGCAGCCGCCCCCTCCGGCGTGTGCCGGACGACGGCATCGGCCGCGAGTCGGGATTCAGACCGGTCCCCCCGGCGGAACGACGGCGCCGCGCTCAGTCGGTGAGCAGATTGGCGCGGCCGTTGGCCACGAACTCGGCGCGCAGCCCGGCCATGTCCGCCGGGGTCATGCGAACGTAGCCGGTTCCCCGCTCCTCGCGCTGCCAGTAGCGATCATCCGACCACCACTGCCGGGCACGGAGGGGCGCCTTGTCCACCTTGTGAGTGGCGGTCGTGGGCACGGCGTCGACGATGCGCACGTACCGGGGCGCCCACTTGGTGCCCAGGTCCGGTTGGGCCGCCAGGAAGGCGGTGAACGCGTCGGGGTCGAAGGAGGTGCCCTCCTCGAGCTCGAGGGCGGCCATCACCTGGTCCCCGGTCCGGCTGTCGGGCACCGCGAAGACCGCGACCCCGCGCACGCCGTCCATCCGCCCGAGGATCTGCTCGATGGGTGCGGCGGTGAAGTTCTCGCTGTCCACCCTGAGCCAGTCACCCGTCCGACCGGCGAAGTAGAAGATCCCGTCGTCGTCCCGGTAGGCGAGGTCACCGGACCAGTACCAGCCGTCGCGCACCCGGAGTGCCTCGGCCTCGGGGTCGTTGTAGTACCCCTCGAACGCCGGAACCGCCGTGCGACCGACCAGTTCCCCGATGGCCTCTTCGGGATTCGCCAGGCGGCCGCGCTCGTCGAAGCGGGCGGTGGGGCAGGGATCCCGGGTGACCGGGTCGACGACGGCGATGTCGGTGCCCCTCGGAGCTCGGCCGAGGGCACCGGGAGGGGCTCCGGGCACCGGGTTGAGCACAATGGCCCCCTCGCTCGATCCGTATCCCTCGATCACCACGACGCCGAAGCGACGGGTGAACTCCTCCTTGTCGGGGCCGGAGGTCTCGGGACCGAGCACGAAGCGGAGCGAATGGTCGCGGTCGTGCTCCGCCGGCGGCGTGGCCAGGATGTGGGCGATGGCCCGGCCCACGGTGTTGGCGAAGGTGGCGCCGCAGGCCCGTACGTCGGGGAAGAACCCCGACGCAGAGAACCTTCGTCTGAGGGCCAAGGTCGCGCCGCCGCCCATCCAGGGGAAGACCGACGACGAGAGCGAGTTGCCGTGGAAGAGGGGCATCGCGCAGTAGAGGACGTCCTCCGAGGAGAACGGCATCTTGGCGCCGACCCGTGCGGCCCGCCCCTGGGTCATACGGACCGCCTTCGGATGGCCGGTGGAGCCCGATGTGAACAGCAGGAGGTAGAGGTCGTCCGGTCCGGGCAGCCCTTCGGTGGCCGCCGTCCCCGGGAGGTCCGCCGACGCAGAAGCGACCTGTGACCGGTAGCTCTCGGTGTCGACCGCAGTCACCCTTCCGTGCGCCGGCCCGAGGTCGAGGCCCTCGAGTGACGGTAGCGAGGCCGTGTCGGTGAGCACCAGCTGGCAGTCGGTCTTGCGGACATCGCGGGCCAGCTCCTCGCCGCGCCGTGTCGGATTGAGTCCGACCACGACCGCTCCGGCCAACGCGGCACCGGCCAGCATGAACGCGTACTCGTCGGTGTTCTCGAGGAGGACACCGATGTGGAACGGACCGGTGCACCGGAGATCGCGGAGGAGCGCCGCCCGGGACCGGGCCGCGCCGACGACCTCGCGCCACGACCACTCGGCACCTTCGAACACCAGCGCCCGGTCGTCGTTGTCGGCGTGGGCGAGGAGCAACCCGGCCACCGTCTCGGGAGCAGGTGCTCCGGATCCGTCCGGTGCCACGTCGGTCAGGCGAGCCGGTCGGCCCCGGGGGCCGGGCTCACGAGCGGGCGGCGTCCTGCGAGAGGCCGGAGGGCATGACCATTCCCACCGTCTGCAGATGTTGTCCGAGCATGCCGTCGAACTGCTCGGCCACCGAGTCGGTGTTCCACCCGCCGTCCCGGTCCATCCAGGCGATCTGTTTCGGGTGTTGGAAGAGGGAATAGCTGAAGTCGGTCCGACCGAAGACCTGGCCGTTCACGTGCGCTGCCCGGTCGGAGGCGAGGAAGGCCACCAGCGGCGCGTTCATCGCGGGGTCGAGCCGGGGGTCCGGTGCGGTGTCGTCACCGGCCAGGGCCGCGGTCATCCGGGTCGCCCCGGCCGGGGCGATCGCGTTGACGGTGATGCCGGACTTGGCCAGTTCGAGGGCCCACACGAAGGTCATTCCCATGATGCCGGCTTTGGCCGCGCCGTAGTTGGTCTGGCCGAAGTTCCCGCGCAGGCCGGCGGAGGAGGTCACGTTGACGATCCGCCCGTACCCGGCCTCCTTCATGATGGGCGCGGCGTGCCGCGTGCAGTTGAAGGTGCCCTTGAGGTGGGTGGCGATCACGGCGTCGAAGTCTTCCTCTTCCATCTTGACCAGGGTCCGGTCGCGGACGATCCCGGCGTTGTTGACCACGATGTCCAGCCGACCGAACGCGTCGACCGCGGACGCGATGATCCGGCCCGCCGACCCGAAGTCGCTGACCGACTCGTAGGAAGGTGCTGCCCGTCCGCCGAACTCCCCGATCTCACGACACACCGCCGCAGCGGGGTCGTCGTCGGAGCGCTCGCCACGGAGGCCGACGCCGAGGTCGTTGACCACGACGGCTGCCCCCTGGCGGGCCAGTTCCAGGGCGAACTCCCGTCCGATCCCGCGGCCCGCCCCGGTCACGACAGCTACGCGGTCCTTCAGCAACATGGTGCTCCTCGGGTTCGGTCCGGCGCCGCAGGCTTCGGGGCCGGTCGGTCCCCAGCGGCGGTCGATGCTGGCGGTCGCATACTATGGCAGCACCCGCAGGCCGGCCCAAAGGATGGATCAGCGTGTCCCCACCGCGAGGTACCGATCCGTTCGCCGAGGACGAGGACCAGAGCGCGCTGCGCTCGTTGGCAAGGGACGTCGCCCGGCGGGCGGTCGCACCGGTGGCCCGGGAAGCCGACGCCACCGGTGTCCTCTCGAAGGACGCAGTCCGCGCACTGGCCGAGGCCGACCTGTTCCGGGTCACCATCGGCGAGCGGTGGGGTGGACTCGGACTGGGCGACGTGGAGGCGGCCATCGTGCTGGAGGAGGTCGCCCGCCAGGACGTCTCGACGGCCATCTGCTGCCAGCTCGCCTACAACGGTCCCTCCCGGGGGATCGAGCACCTCGGCAACGACGCCATGAAGGATCGGTGGCTGCCGGCGGTCGCCGACGGCGACGCGGTGGTGAGCATCGGGATCACCGAACCCGACGCGGGCTCGGCCGTCCAGAACATGCGCAGTGCCCTGGTGGCCGACGGCGACCGCGGATGGCGGCTCAGCGGCTACAAGAACTACTCGACGCTCGGCGACGTTGCCCGCGGGATTCTGGTCTGGTGCCGGTGGCCGGAGGGCGACGGGGCGAAGGGAATCGGCGCGGTGGTCGTCCCCATGGACCGCGACGGTGTCGAGGTGACCGGCCGTCACCGCGGCATGGGGATCCATGCGGCCACCGAGGCCGAGGTGGCCTTCGACGGGGTTGCGATCGGCGAGGAGGACGTCCTCCTCGCCGGGGACCCGGCCAACACCGACGCCTTCAAGCTCCTCCTCGCGCACCTCAACCATGAACGCTGCGGCAACGCCGCGATGTGCGTGGGCGCCGCCCAGGGCGCGCTCGAGCACGCGGTCCGCTACATGCGAGACCGGGAGGTCGGGGGCCGTCCGATCGGTGAGCTGCAGGGCCTGCGCTGGAAGCTCGCAGACATGGCCACCCAGCTGGAGGGGGCGCGGCTCCTCCTCGGGCGCGCGGTGCGCCTGGCCGGTCCGGGCGGGACGCCGCCCGCGCTCGAGACGGCGCTCGCCAAGACGGCGGCCAACCTGGCGGCCAAGTTCGTCTGCGACGAGGCCATCCAGATCCACGGGGGGTACGGCTACAGCCAGGAGTACCCGGTGGAGCGCGCCTACCGGGACATCCGGGGCCTCTGCATCGGGGCCGGGACGGTCGAGGCGCAGCGCAACTACATCGGCGCCGCCGTGGCCGGCGGACGCTCGACGGTCTCCCCTGGCTGGCTCGATCCGCTGGTCGACTGAGGAACTGCTTCTCGAGGAAGACCCGTTTCAGGGTCGCAGGAACCTGCCCTGCGGGTCCCACCGGCGGAGGGCAGCCACGTCCGCGTGGTCGGGCGGATCGAGCTCGGCGACCGTGCCGGCCACCCGGAGGTCCCAGGGGCAGAGTGCTCGCACCCGCTCGACGCGCGTCGCGAGCGGATCCTCCCCGTGGGCGACCGCGGTCAGGGCCAGCTCGCCGCGGTCGTCCTTCTCCAGGACCGCGAGATCGGTGACCAGGGCGCGCACCCGTTCACCCACCGAGGTGACGTAGGGCACCTCGGCCACCGCCCGGCGCGGAGTGAGGGTGGACATCACCACGATCTCGTCGGCTGCCGAAGCCACGTCGTTGCCGCCGCCCGACCCGACCAGGAAGGTCCGATCCGGGATGACCGTCGAGTTGATGTTGCCGAACCGGTCCACCTGGGCCGCGCCGAGGCAACCGAGGAGGGTGGTGCCCGGGCCGCTGACCAGCATGCCGAGGACCTGGTCGGCGTCACCGAGCATGGTGGCGGTGGGGAAGCTGCGGTGGTTGAAGACGAACGGGTCGGCGGGGGTCGGACGGTAGCCCCAGAGGCCGAGCTCGGCGGTCAGCACCACCTCGGAGCCGCGCGCCCGGGCCAGGTCGACCGCCAACCAGGCGGCCAGGTTGGCGACCCCCGCCCCGGCGAGCACCGCATCGGCGCCGAGCGCGGTGACCCGGTCGGCGAGGTAGCGGGCCCCGTTGACCGCGGCGATCTCCCACGGCCCCGGCGGAGCGGACAGGTCCGGTGGGAAGGCCACCTCGTCGTCGCGCCAGGAGTCGGGCTCCGCCCTCCTGCGCAGGCGGGCGAGGCGCTCGGGGCCGAGCCGGTCGAGGTACTCCTGCTGGGTGGCCGGTTCGAGCACCCAGTGCTCGATCCACTCGTCGAACCGGTCGCCGTGGCTGGCCGCCCGGGCCTCCGACCAGAATTCGAGGTCCTCGCCGTAGGGGTCGACCGGAGTGTCCCGCGAGAAGAGACCTCCGGGGTGGGCCCCCATCGGGGTCTCGGAGACGGCCAGCACCCGGTGGCCGGGCACCCGGACCAGGTGGGACCACGGCCGGATGTCGTCGACCACCCGGTCGACGGTGGCCACGGCTCCCCGCCGGGCGGCCAGCGCTCCCCAGACCCCCTCGAGACCCGGGGGATTGAAGGCCAGATTGCCCTGACGGTCGCCGATCGGCGCGTGGAGCAGGGCGACATCCGGCGCGAAGGCTTCGAGCATCCCGACCTCCCCGAAGGGGGTCGCCACGCGCGCGTAGCCCGGGTTGTCGGCCATCGACGACCCGGCCAGTGAGGCGGTGGTGACCGCCGGGAGACCGCGGGCGGCCGCCTCGAGGCGCTGCAGGAAGGTGAGGAACGACCAGTGCTCGACCTCCACCCGTCCGGTGAGGTACGCGTCGGCGAACCAGGGGTTGGGGGAGAAGTTGGGGAAGACGTCGCCCGAGTAGCCGGTGACCACCTTGGAGACCAGGCTCCCGCGGAAGAAGAGCGCTCCGAGGCTCGAGAGGCTGAGCATGACCAGGGTGAACCCGGGCTCACGGCCCCACCAGGCCCGCACCAGGTGCCGTGCGGCGGCGGTCCAGCGGGTGTGGTTGGTCACGACGTGCAGCGAGTCGCCGGCCCGGACGTGGCTCACCGCCTCGTCCAACGAGCAGACCTTGTCGGGCATGGGGGAACGCTAGTGGAGTCGGGCTCCGGTTAGCATCCGTCGATGATCCGCTTCAGTGTCGACGCCGACCACGTGGGCCGCATCACGCTCGATCGTCCCGAAGCGCGCAACGCACTCACCGTGGAGATGCGCGACGACCTGGTCGCCGCGGTCCGTTCGGCCCGTTCCGACCCCGGGGTGCGCGCGGTGCTGATCACCGGGGCCGGGGGCTCCTTCTGCGCCGGGATGGACCTGCGCGCCTCCACGGTGAGCCAGGCGGGGTCGGCCGGCTACGACCCGCGCACCACCAGCGAGGCACTGCGGGTCGGGGTCCAGGCCCTGGTCCGCGAGCTCTGGGAGCTGGACAAGCCGACCGTGGCCGCGGTCGACGGCACCGCGGTCGGTCCCGGCGCCCATCTGGCCCTGGCCTGTGACTTCGTCCTGGTTCACCCCGGGACCCGGTTCATCTGGTCGTTCGCCCGCTGGGGGCTGGTGGTCGACGCAGGCGGGGCCTACCTCCTGCCGCGGCTGGTCGGCCTGCCGAGGGCCAAGGCCATGGTCATGCTCGGCGAGGAGCTGACCGGTGCCGACGCGGTCGCAGCCGGCCTCGCCTACCGCTGCGCCGACTCCGCCGAGCAGCTCGGGGACCTCGCCGCCGAGCTCAGTGTGCGTCTGGCCGCAGGGCCGACCCGATCGCTCGGGCTCTCGAAGCAGCTGCTCAACGCAACGTTCGAGACGGCCCTGCCCCTCGCCCTCGAGCACGAGGGCCACGCCCAGGCCCTGGCCGCGGTCTCCCCCGAGATGGCCGAGGGGATGGCCGCGTTCAAGGAGAAGCGCGCGCCGAGGTTCGCCCCGGAGGGCTGAGCCGGCCGGTCAGATCACGCCGGCAGACCGGAACTCCTCCAGCTCCTCGCCGGTGAGCCCGACCAGCTCGCGCCACACCTCGTCGTTGTGCTCCCCGAGCCGCGGAGCAGGCCGCGGCGGGACGGGGGTGCGCCCGTCGAGGCGGGGGAAGGGCGCCTGCTGCCGGTGCGGCCCGGCCACCGGGTCGTCGATCTCGACGAGGTCGCCGCGCGCGGCGACATGGGGGTCGGCGAGGATGTCCGCCGCGCTGTAGGCGGTGCCGACCGGCACCTCGTTGGCGATGCAGGCGGCCTCGACCTCCGCGGCGGTGCGCGACGAGGTCCACGCGGCGACCAGGTCGTTGATCTCGTCGGACCGGGCGGCCCGCATGGCGAGCGTGGCCCACTGCGGGTCGTCGGCCAGCTCGGGCCGCCCCATCGCCGCGCAGAGGCGGCGGAAGTTGGTGTCGGACCCGGCGACCACGCAGACGTAGGTGCCGTCCGCGGTCGGGTAGTTGTCGAGCGGGGCCGAGGTGGCCATCCGGTTCCCCTCGCGTTGCCTGGTCACGCCCAGCCGGTCCTGGGCGGCCACCGTCCATTCGAGGACGCGCAGGATCGAGCCGTACAGCGGCGCGTCGACCACGCCGCCGATCCCGGTGCCCCCCGGGCCGTCCCGCCGGTAGAGGGCGGCGGTCACCGCGGCGGAGGCGAAGGTCCCGGTCAGATAGTCGGAGATCGAGACGCCGGGCCGGACCGGGGGCCGGTCCGGGTAGCCGGTCAGGTGGAGCAGCCCCCCGTAGGCGATGCCCATCCGGTCGAGCCCGGTGCGCCCCGAGTACGGGCCGTCCTGGCCGAAGACGCTGATCCGGGCCCACACCAACCGCGGATCGCACCGATCGGGGCCGACGTGCCACCCCTCCATGGTCCCGGGTCGGAAGTTCTCGCACACCACGTCCGCGGTCGCGGCCAGCCGGCGGAACAGGGCCTGGCCCTCGCCCCGGCGCAGGTCGAGGGTGACCCCCTTGCGGCCGCGTCCCTCGACGGCCCACCACATCGAGTACCCGGGTCCGTCGTCGCCGGTCGGGGCGAAGGGGCCGATCGAGCGCATGAAGTCGCCGCCCCGGGGATCCTCGACCTTGATGACCTCCGCGCCCAGCTCGCCGAGCAGGCCCGCACAGAACGGCGCGCTGATCCGGGTGCCGACGTCGACGACCCGGATCCCGGCGAGCGGTGGCCGGTCCGGGGCGCCGGTCACCGGCCCCGAGGGCGGGTCAGTCACGATGTTCGGCGAAGACCTCGGCCATCGACCCCTTCTCCTGGCGGGCACGCAACGCGGTGGTGGCGGTGGCCGTGTTGTGCATCCAGTGGTGGGCGAGGAAGTGGTACTTCCACGAAGCGTCCTTCCCCATCAGGGTGGCCGTGTGGTTGAGCGAGTCCTTCACCACCTGTGCGGTCACCGGCGGCACCAGGGCCACCCGGTCGGCGAGCTCGTCCACCCGCTCGGCGAGCTCGTCACGCGGGACCACCCGGTTGACCAGGCCGAGACGCCAGGCCTCCTGTGCGTCGATGACCTCGCCGGTCCAGAGGAACTCCTTGGCCTTGCGGATCCCGAGCTCCCAGGGTTCGACCAGGAGCTCGACCGCCGCCCCGGTCATCCGGAGCACCGGGTTCTGGAACCGGGCGTCGTCGGCGGCGACGATGAGATCGCACATGCAGGCCAGCATGAGACCCGCCGCCACGCACGACCCCTGGACCGCCGCGATGGTCGGCTTGCGGAAGGAGTAGAGCCGCCGGCACCGGTCGTAGTACATGACCTGTTCGTGCCGGAACTTGCCCTCCGGGGTCTCGCGCATGCGACGCCACTCGTTCGGCTCGGTGTCGCCCACCAGCTCCTTCAGGTCGTGTCCGGACGAGAAGTGCCGCCCGTTGGCGGCGAGGACCACCACCCGCACCTCGTCGTCCTCGTCGGCGCGGTCGAGCGCGGCGTCGATGCCGTCGATGAGCGCGGTGTCCTGCGCGTTGGCGACCTCGGGTCGGTTCATGGTGATGGTGGCCACGTGCCCCCGCGTCGCGTAGAGGACGACCCCGGTGGCACCCCCGTCCGTTGTCGTTCCGTCCCCCACTAGGACACCTTCCCCCCCGGCTCACCCGCGGTGGCCGTTGCTCTTGCACGACCCGGACGGGGCAGGCCGAGCACCCGCTCCCCGAGGATGGTGCGCTGGATCTGGTTGGTGCCCGCCCACACCGAGGACGCCTGGTAATAGAGCCACGAGCGCTCCCAGGCCCCGTTGCCCGGGAGGTGGGAGGCGCCCTTCCAGAGCGGTGCCGCCTCGCCCAGCACGGCCATGGCCGTGTCGTGCAGTCGCTTGCTCATCTCGCTCCAGTAGAGCTTGAGCGCGCTGCCCTCCGGGCCGGGTTCGAGCCCTTTGGCCAGGCGGCTCACACTGCGGAGGTTGTGCAGCTGGAAGAGCCGGACCTCGACGTAGGCCTGGGCGAGGCGGTGGCGGAGGCGGGGATCGTCGAACCGGTCGAGCGCGGCGGCCTGGCGGAGCAGCTCCTCGAGCAGCTGGAGATGGATGACCAGCTGGCGCGGGTTGACGCCCCGCTCGTGGGAGAGCGTCGAGTTGGCCACCCGCCATCCTTCGTGCACCGGACCGACCAGTTGGTCCTCGGGCACGAACACCCCGCTGAGGAAGACCTCGTTGAACTCGGCCTCACCGGTGAGCTGGACCAGCGGGCGCACCTCGATGCCCGGAGCGTGCATGTCGACCACCAGGTAGGAGATGCCGTGGTGCTTCGGGGCGTCGGGATCGGACCGGGCAAGGCAGACCCCCCAGTCGGCGAATTGGGCGTAGGAGGTCCACACCTTCTGGCCGTCCAGGACCCAGCCGCCGTCGACCGCGGTGGCCCGGGTGGTCACCGATGCCAGGTCGCTGCCCGCGCCGGGCTCGCTGAACAGTTGGCACCAGAGCTCCTGCGCGGTCAGGATCCCGGGGAGCCAGCGGTCCTTCTGGTGTTCGGTCCCGTGGGCGAGCAGGGTGGGCCCGGCCAGGTTGACCCCGATCCGGCCCACCAGCTCGGGCGCCAGGGCCCGGGCCAGCTCCTCTTGGACGATGAAGTGCTCGGTCGGCCCGGCGCCCCTCCCGCCGTACTCCTCGGGCCAGGTCACCCCGACCCAGCCGCCACCGGCCAGCAGGGCCTGCCACTCCCGGCCGGAGGACACCTCGTCGGCGAGATCGTCGAAGCGCGGAGGGAGTGCCTCTCCGTACTCCCAGGGCAGATGCTCGACCAGCCAGGCACGGATCTCGGAGCGGAACGCGACCTCGGTCGCCGTAGGACTCAGGTCCATCGGCCCCACGCGATCGGCGGCATCCAGGTCATACTATCCAGCCATGGACTTCGACCTTTCGCCTGATCAGCGCGCGCTGCAGGACGCGGCGCGCCAGCTGCTCGACGACCGGTCGAGCTCAGAACGGGTGCGTGCGCATCTCGCGTCGGGTGAGCCGTACGACCGCTCGCTGTGGGCGTCGATGGTCGAACAGGGGTGGCCGGCGGTGGCCGTGCCCGAAGGTGACGGCGGTCTCGGGCTCGGCTGGGTCGAAGGCGCCGTGCTGCTCGAAGAGGCGGGTAGGCATGCCGCACCGGTCCCGCTCGTCCCCCAGCTGGTCGTCCTCGCCGCCATCGCCGGGCGGTCCGAGCATCGGGAGCTGGCCCGGCGGCTCATGGCAGGCGAGGCGCTCGGCGCGGTGGCCTGGACGGCGTCCGACCGTGCGCTCCGCCGATCGGGCGACGCCGACCACCCCACGCTCTCCGGCCGCCTGGGTCCGGTCGAGGCCGCGTCGGTCGCCGACGCGGCCGTGGTGATCGCGCCGGACGGCGTCGATCTGGTCGACCTGCGGGCTGCCGGGCGGCCGACGGCCGAGCCGTCGATGGACCTCACCCGCACCCTCTCGTGGCTCACGCTCGAGCGCACCCCGGTCACCCGGATCGGCGACGCCGAGGACGCGGTCCGCCTGGGTGCCCTCGGTGCGCTGGCAGCCTCGGCGGAGCTGCTGGGCGGCGCCGCCCGGGTGCTCGAGATGGCCACCCAGTACGCGAAGGACCGGATCCAGTTCGGGGTGCCGATCGGGAGCTTCCAGGCCGTCAAGCACCTCTGCGCCGACATGCTGGTCGACGTCGAGGGCATGCGCTCGGCCACCTGGTACGCGGCCTGGGCGCTCTCGGCCGGCGATCCCGGTGGCCCGATGGCCGCGGCGACCGCCAAGATCTGGTGCGCGGACGCCTCCAAGCGGGTGATGGCGTCCGGACTCCAGGTGCACGGGGGGATCGGGTTCACCTGGGAGCACGACCTCCACCTCTACCTCAAGCGGGCCCAGTTCTCGCAGCTCGACTACGGCGACGCGGCCCATCACCGGAGCACGCTGGCCGCCGACCTGCACGCGGCGGTGCTGAGCGGCAGCGGTGTGATGTGAGCAGGCAGCGGTCCGAGGTGACGCGCTCCGGCGTGCGAGGTGCGCGGTGACGGAGGGACCAGCCGTGTCTCCGGTCGCCGATCCCGGGCTCGGCGAGGCGGCACTCCCGGCGTCGAGCGCGGCCGAGCTGTTGCGGAGGAACGCCTCCGACCCGGCGATCAGGGATCGCCCGGCCATCCGGTTCGACGACCGGATCCTCACCCACGCCGAGTTCTACCGCCAGTCGTGCCGCTGGGCCAACCTGTTCCTCGCGTCGCGCCGGCCCGATCTGCCGCTGCACGTGGCCGTGCTGCTCGACAACATCCCCGAGTACCTGCTCGCCTTCGGTGGCGCCGCCCTGGCCGGGGCGGCGGTGGTGGGCGTCAACCACACCCGCCGGGGCGAGCACCTCGCCCACGACGTCCACCACACCCACTGCGCCCTGGTGATCACCGAACCGGCCCATGCGGCGCTGCTCGCACCGGTGCGCTCCGAGCTCGGCGAGGTCCTGGCCGTCGGCGGGACGCTCGAGGAGGCGCTCGCCGCCCAGCCGGACACCGATCCCCATGCGGAGGGGGGCCTCGACACCCCGTGGGCCCTCATCTTCACCAGCGGCACCTCGGCAGCGCCCAAGGCGGTGATCTGCTCGCAACGTCGCATCCTGGTCACCGGCACCCGCATGAGCCAGATGATGGGCCTCGGTCCCGCCGACATCGGCTACGTCTCGATGCCGCTGTTCCACTCCAACGCGGTCATGGTCGGATGGGCCCCGTCGATCGTGGTGGGGGCGTCGGTCGCCCTGGCCCGGCGGTTCACCGCGTCGGGATGGCTGCCCGACGTCAGGCGCTACGGCGCGACCTACTTCAACTACACCGGCAAGCCGCTCGCCTACATCCTGGCCCAGCCCGAACACGCGGACGACGCGGAGAACACCCTGCGGGTGGCCTACGGCAACGAGGGGGCCCCCGCGGTGGTCGATGCGTTCGCCGAGCGCTTCGGGGTCCGGGTGATCGACGGGTTCGGGGCCACCGAGGGCGGTCTGGCGGTGACCCGCACCGACGGGGCACCACCCGGCTCGGTCGGCCGCGCCGGGCCCGAGCTCCGGATCGTCGACGAGGACGGGGGCGAGCTGCCCCGGGCCGAGTTCGACGAGAGCGGCGCACTGGTCGACCCCGAGGGGTGCGTCGGCGAGATCGTCAACACCGCGGGAACCGGGGTCTTCGAGGGCTACTACAACAACGACGAGGCCAACGCCCGGGCCACCCGGAACGGGTGGTACTGGAGCGGCGACCTCGGCTACCTCGACGCCGAGCGGTTCCTCTACTTCGCCGGCCGGACCGCGGACTGGATCCGGGTCGACGGCGAGAACTTCCCGGTCGGGCCCATCGAGACGATCGTGGGGCGCCACCCCGACGTGATGCTGTGCGCGGCCTACGGTGTGCCCGACCCCGAGGCCGGCGACCGGGTGATGGCGGCCCTCGTGCTGCGGCCCGGGGCGACCTTCGACCCGGTAGCCTTCGCCGGCTGGCTGGACGCGCAGGCCGATCTGAGCCCGAAGTGGCGTCCGACCCACGTCCGGGTCGCCGACACCATCCCGACCTCACCCACCAACAAGGTGCTGTTGCGGACCCTGGTGCACGAGAAGTACCGGCCGGACCGGGTGGGTGGGGACGCCCTGTGGGTGCGCCGCCGCACCGACCCGGCCTACCGGCCGTTCGGCGAGGCCGAGGCCGACGAGCTCCGGCGTGAGCTGGTCGACCACGGCCGGGCGCGCTTCTGGGACCTGTAGGACCACGCGGGACCGTGGACGCGCCCGAGTTCTTCCTCTACCTGCCCCAGCTGCGGATGGACGTCGAGGCGATCGTGGAGCGGGCGGTGGCCGCCGAGACGTCCGGCTTCCGGGGGATCGCCTTCATGGACCACATGGCCCCGCCGCTGGCCGAATCACAACCGATGTACGAGGCGATGACGCTGGCCACCTGGGTGGCGGCACGCACGACCGACCTGCGCGTCGGCCATCTGGTGCTCTGCGACGCCTTCCGCCACCCGGCGGTGCTCGCTCGCCAGGCGGTCACCCTCGACCGGGCGTCGGGGGGCCGGTTCGAGCTCGGCATCGGGTGGGGCTCGGTGGGCGCGGAACTGGTCGCCTACGGGATCACCGGCGATCCGCCCGCGCAGCGGGTTGCCCGCCTCGACGAGAGCCTCGAGATCGTCCGGGCCCTGTGGAGCGGCGAGCCGGTCCGGTACTCGGGAGCGCACTTCACGCTCGACTGCGCGGGCCAGCAACCCGCACCCGGCGGCCGGCTCCCGATCGTGGTGGGCGGTGCGGGGCCGAAGACCCTCGACCTGGTCCGCCGCCATGCCGACTGGTGGAACCTCCCCATGTACGCACTCGACCGGCTCGAGGATCTGCGAGCGGAGGCCGGCACGGCGCGGGTTTCCACCCAGCACCTGCTGGCCTACGTGGCCGACCCGTCGCGACGGGAGGAGGTCATCGAGCTGGCGACCCGGCGCTTCGGTGGCATGGCCGGTGGGCCGCTGGTCGGTGACGGCGACGAGCTCGTCGAGCACTTCCGCGGGCTGTCGGAGCGGGGGGTCCAGCGGTTCTACTGCTGGTTCTGCGACTTCGCGCCGGTCGAGACCCTGGCCGCATTCGGCGAGCAGGTCATCGCCGCGCTGGCTCGATAGCCGCTCCGACCCTCGGTCATCCCGAGACGGCGTCGACCAGTCCCCACTCGAGCGCGGTGGGTATGGCGAGCACGTCGATGCCCAGGGCGAGGAGCAGCGTCCGGTGCCGGCCGATGCGCCGGGGGAGGCTCACCGTGCCCCCCGCACCGGGGATGAGCCCGAACCGTACCTCGGGGAGGGAGATCCGGGTCCCGGGATCGGCGTCGACGCGGCGGGCGAAGGCGGCCAGCTCGATGCCCGAACCGACCGCGTCGCCGTGGAGGTGGGCCACGGCCCGGCTGCCGACGGTGGCGAGCGCGCGCGCCGGGCTCCGCATGAGGCGCACCAGGTGGGCGGAGACCGGGTCGGACCGCGTGCCGAACTCGTCGAGGTCGCCGCCACTGCAGAACGAGGAGCCCGCGCCGCGCAGGTGCACGACGGAGACCGCCGGGTCGAGCGCGGCGATCCGGAGCGCCTCGTCGAGCCCGTCGCGCATCGCGGCGTCCAGCGCGTTGCGCACCCTCGGCCGGTTGAGGGTGATCTCGAGCTCGTCGGCACTGCGTTCGACCAGCACGGCGGGGCCGTCGCCGCCCGGCCGGTCGACCCGGGGCCGCCCGGCGCGCCAGCGGGCGAACTCGGGACCGGACTGGAGGAGCCCGTAGGCCGTGGACTCGGCGACCAGCCCCTCCGGGATCGAGCGGCTCTCGCTGCCCCTGAGCAGGAGGGCGAGGGTGGTGGCGGCGAGCGGGTCGCCGCGGACGGTGGCCGCCACCCGGTCGAGTGCGGGGTCACCCGGCACCATGGCCAGGTCGGCCCAGCCCGGCTGCCGGGCCGGGTCGGCGACCAGGGCCACCACCACCGACGGGAAGCTCCGCAGGTGGTCCCGGGCGCGTGGATGGAGCACGTCGGGGAGCTCGTCCCCCTCTACCAGGGTGAGGCCTCCGCCGGGCCCGGCGAGCTCGTCGTAGGCGGTCCCGTCGGTGAGCGCCCGGGCGAACGCCCGGCCGGGCACCGGGACCGTCTCCATGCACACGAGGGTACTGTTCGCTGTCCATGGGCCACGGGGACGCCTGAGATGCGCAGCGGGACGGCCGACGGCGGGACCGCCGAGGATCGGGGGGCCGACGCGTCGGCCTGGGCCGCCAGCGGGCTCCAGGCACTGACCGGCCGGCCGGACGGTCCCGGGCTGGATCCACCGCCGGGCCTGGTGCGCGGCGTGAGCCGCCTCGCCGGGCGGATCGCCGAGCTCTCGTCGCGCCTCGGGCGGACGCTGCGGGTCGACCCACTCGGCATCCTCGCCGCCCGGTCGGGCGCGGCCGGCCTCCACAGGGATGGCGACCGCAGTTGCGGAGGCAGCGCGCGGTTGCTCGAAGCAGCCGACGGTTGGGTCGCGGCGAACCTGGCCCGTCCCGACGACTGGGTCCTGGCCGCGGCGTGGCTCGAGCTCCGAGGGCCGGTGGCGGCGGGTGACTGGGGGCCGGTCGCGGACGCGGTCGCCCGCACCCCCCGGGCGAGGCTGGTCGAGCGGGCCGCGATGCTCGGACTCCCGGTCGCCGCGCTCGGGGAACGGGCCGGGGCAACCGGCACCGGACCGGTGGCCGGCATCCGGACCCGGGTCACCCGGGAGGACCGGAGCTCCGTCGGCCTCCCGGATCTGGTGGTGGCCGACCTCTCCGCCCTCTGGGCCGGACCCCTCGTGGGCTCGCTGCTCGCCGGGTGCGGGGCGCGTGTCCTGAAGGTCGAGTCGTCCGGCCGGTTGGACGGGGCACGGTTCGGGCCGCCCGCCTTCTACCGCTCCCTCAACGGCGCGAAGGAGTCGGTCGTGCTCGACCTCGGCGCGACCGCCGGTCGACGACGACTGCACGAGATCGTGTCCGGGGCGGACGTGGTGCTCACCTCGGCCCGCCCCCGGGCCCTCGGACAGCTCGGGCTCGACCCCGCAACCGTGGTTGTCGCCGGGCGGACGCGGGTCTGGCTGTCGATCACCGGATACGGGTGGGAGGGTCCGTCAGCGACCCGGGTGGCCTTCGGCGACGACGCCGCCGTTGCCGGTGGCATGGTGGTCTGGGACGACCGCGGGCCCTGCTTCTGCGCCGATGCCGTGGCCGATCCGCTCACCGGGCTGGCGGCGACCGCGGCCGTGCTCGAGGTGCTCGATGCTGGGGCCGACGCGTTGGTCGATGCCTCGATGGCCGACGTGACGGCCGGGTTGCTCGCCTCACCACTGCGATGACCACCCCCTAGGGGTGACCACCCGGTGAGATGACGCCCTACAGTGGGGTCTGCCAGAATCGAATGGTCCGGGTCCCGGTCCACTGGGGGGAGCGCAGATGCAGATCGACGAGATGGTGATGGTGAGCGTCGACGACCACGTCGTCGAGCCACCGGACATGTTCGAGGGGAGGCTCCCGGCGCGTTACGTCGACCTGGCGCCCAAATTCATCACCAACGACGACGGCACCAACGCCTGGCTCTACGAGGGCCAGGTGCTCAACAACGTGGCGCTCAACGCGGTGGCCGGCCGGCCGCCCGAGGAGTACGGCCTCGAGCCCACCTCCTTCGACCAGCTCCGTCCCGGCTGTTACGACGTCGACGAACGGGTCAAGGACATGGACGCCAACGGCGTGCTCGGGTCGCTCTGCTTCCCCTCCTTCCCCCAGTTCTGCGGCCAGCTCTTCGCTCGCACCGAGGACAAGGACGTGGCCCTGGCCATGGTCCGGGCCTACAACGACTGGCACATCGACGGGTGGTGCGGAAGCCACCCGGGCCGGTTCATCCCGTGCCCCATCCCTGCCATCTGGGACCCGGAGGTGATGGCGGCCGAGGTCCGGCGGGTCGCGGCCAAGGGCGCTCACGCGATGACCTTCTCGGAGAACCCCTCCAAGCTCGGCTGGCCGAGCGTCCACTCCGACCACTGGGACCCGGTGTGGAAGGCCTGCTCTGACGAGGAGGTGGTGCTCTGCATGCACATCGGCTCCTCGTCGCAGATCGTGATCACCTCGGACGACGCCCCGATGGACTGCCTGATCACCCTCACCCCGATGAACATCGTGCAGGCCGCGGCAGATCTGGTCTGGTCCCCGGTGCTCCGGAAGTTCCCCGCCCTCAAGTTCGCGCTGTCCGAGGGCGGCATCGGGTGGGTGCCCTACTTCCTCGAACGGGTCGACTACAACTACGGCCGCCACCATCTCTGGACCGGCCAGGACTTCGGCGACACGCTGCCGAGCGAGGTCTTCAACCGGAACGTGATCACCTGCTTCATCGACGACAAGTTCGGGGTGGCCAGCCGCGGCTTCCTCGACATGGACAACGTGACCTGGGAGTGCGACTATCCCCACTCCGACTCGACCTGGCCGCGCTCACCCGAGATCCTGGCGGAGAGCCTGGACGGCGTCTCCGAGCACGACGTCGAGCGGATCACCCACCTCAACGCGATGCGCCACTTCCACTATGACCCGTTCACCGTGCTCGGTGGCCGCGAGCAGTGCACGGTCGGTGCCCTGCGGGCACGGGCGGTCGGGCGCGACATCTCGATCCGCTCCGCGGCCCGAGCCGGCATCGCCTCGGGTGGCACCCTGGCCAAGGATCTGCTCAGGGTCGGCAGCTCTGGCGCCGCAGACGGCTGAACCCCGGGACGCGCGTCCGCGTCGTCCTGGACCGACCACTTCCGCCCGACCCCGGTGCCGGCCCTGCCGGCCCCTCGAACAAAGGATGCCGCCATGTCCGATGCACTGAAGGGCTTCCGGGTCCTCGAGGTCGCCGCCTGGACCTTCGTCCCTTCCGCCGGGGCGGTCCTGGCCGACTGGGGGGCGGACGTGATCAAAGTCGAGCACCCCGAGACCGGCGATCCCCAGCGCGGGCTGATCTCGATGGGCCTCATCCCCGGCGGCCCCGACGCGGTCAACTACATCATGGAGCAGCCCAACCGGGGCAAGCGGAGCATCGGGCTGGACATCCGCAGCGACACAGGGCGCGACCTGCTCTACCGCCTGGTCGAGCGCTCCGACGTCTTCCTCACCAGCTTCCTCCCCGACGTGCGCCAGCGCCTCAAGATCGACGTCGAGCACATCCGGCGGGTCAATCCCCAGATCGTGTACGCCCGCGGCACCGGCCAGGGTCCCCTCGGGGTGGACCGCAACCGCCCGGGTTACGACGGGTCGGTCTACTGGGGGCGCGGCGGCATCACCAACGCCCTGACTCCGCCCGACTCCAAGTACCCGATCGGGGGCCGCGCCGCCTTCGGGGACCTGGCCGGCGGCATGGCGATCGCCGGAGGGATCGCGGCCGGCCTTCTCCAACGGGCGACCACCGGGGAGGCCCCGATCGTGGACGTGTCGCTGCTCGGGCTGGCCATGTGGCAGCTCTCCCCGGACATCGTGGCCTCCGGCCTCTACGGCAACGACCCGATGCCCAAGTTCAACCGGTCCGCGGCCCCCAACCCGCTGGTCGGGCACTACCGGACCGCCGACGACCGCTTCATCATCCTGATGATGCTCCAAGGGGACCGGTACTGGTCCGAGTTCTGCACCGTGGTCGGTCGCCCGGATCTGATCGAGGACCCGCGCTTCAAGGACGGCGCGGCCCGCTTCGCCAACCGCGAGGAGTGCGTGGCGGAGATGGACCGGCTCTTCGCCGGCCGCACCTACGAGGAGTGGAAGGCGGTGCTGGCCGGCCTCTCGGGGGCGTGGGCGCCCGTGCAGATGGCCAACGAGCTGGTCGACGACCCGATGGTCGGCGCCAACGGGTACCTGGCCCGGGTGCACCGCGAGGACGGCAAGGAGTACGACCTGGTGGCCAACCCGGTCCAGATGGACGAGACGGCCGATCAGCTGAAGGCGGCCCCCGGCCACGGGGAGCACACCGACGAGATCCTCACCGAACTCGGGCTCGACTGGGACACCATCGTCGCCCACAAGGTCTCCGGCGCCGTCCTCTGAGTTCCAATTCAGTACCCGAGATCGATCCCGGTGTCGCGCTCCTTCCTGAGTTCCGTCTGTCGTTCTTCTGGAGCACTGAGTTCGTGCGCTCCTACTCTCCATACCTGAATCCGAAACCGCAGTTCTTCGAACTGGACGTCGTCGATCGGGAACTCATCGCGACGAAGACGTGGGAAGCGATCCAACATCTCGATGAACACAGCCGGACTGAAGCCGCCGTCCTTTTCGTGAGCCAGTTCGAATAGCCGCGCAAGACCAAAGCGAGGCTCGATGGACATGAGATCGACGTAATCTCGAGCCTCAGCCCTGCCGAACAGGGCGAGCACCTTGTCGGCGGCGAGCTCCTCGGACGACAGGAGTTCGAATCCCGGGCCCTTCTCGGTTGGGAATAGACGAGCATCGCTCGCCAGGTCGACCTCCGTTCGTTCGAGTTGGTCCGCGACGACGAAGCGCGTAAAACCAGGGCTGTCGATCAACCGATCGACTTGGAAACCGGCCTCTTGGAGCGCAAGCTCTGCTTCTGGAACCAAGCGGTCCACTGCCTCGGGACTGGTGCCGAAGAAATCCAGGTCCCGAGTGGCCCGTTCGACGTCGCCACGGACGATCAGTGCAGCACCGCCGGCGAGCGCAAAGTCCTCGGCTTCTGTGAGTCCTGCAATAATCCTCGCGACTCGAAGCTGGAGGTCACTTGGCACGCCGCCCAGGCCTCATCATGGCGTTCGAACCATTCCTCCCATGTGCGTCGTACCTTTGGTGGAAGGACCAGCTCATCGAATAGCTCCACGAGCTCTTCCGGGTCGATGAAGTGGAGCACATCGGCCTCGGTGCCTTCGCGGAGGACCTGCTCGTATACGCGAATCCGATCCTTCCGGACAGCCATGTCGTAGGTGACTACCGGATCACTCCACTTCACATGGAACGGAAGCGTCACGATGCCGGAGGCAGTTGCCGTTCCTCGATCATTGAACGTTGCGGGTATCGCGACTGGCCGAGCGGCGGGTCCAAGCGTAAGACTCCGCGTTCTTGTCATTGCTCCGAGTCTACGACGGCGATTCCGTGCGACCTTTTCGCAGCGAACTCGAGGTCGGCTGTTTGCACTCGGCAGGCCTTCCCGCGAATGTCTGCAGTCCAGAACCCGCCGGTTCGAGTCTCCCATTTCCTGGCCGGTCCGGCCCGGCCCCAGCGTCCGGGGGGCCGGAGCCCGGGATCAGCCGGCCGCGGTGAACTCCATCGGGAAGGTCTCGATCGACCGGATCGACGGTGTATAGACGAGGGTGTGGCCCTCGGGCACGGCGTAGTCCGGGATGCGCCGGTGCCACTCGCGGAGCGCCGTGCGGAGCTCGATCCTGGCCAGGTGCGATCCGAGGCAGCGGTGCACCCCGCCACCGAAGGCCAGGTGGCGGTTGACCTCGCGGTCGAAGCGGACGACGTCTGCGTCGGGCAGGTCCGCCTCGTCGGTGTTGACCGAGGCGAGCATGATCATCACCCCATCGCCCTTGTGCACCGGGCAGCCGTCGATCTCGGTCTCCTGGGCGGCCACCCTGGCAACCGCCATCACCGGCGTCTCCCAGCGGAGCAGCTCCTCGATGGCGGCGGGGATGAGGGAGGGATCCTCGACGATCTGGCGGCGCTGATCGGGGTGCTGGGCGAGGTAGGCGAACATGCAGTCGAGGGTGGCGGTGACCGTGTCCAGACCGGCGATGAGGAACAGGAAGCAGATGTCCAGGATGTCTTCGCGGGTGAGCTTCTCCCCGTCGACCGTCGCGTCGAGGAACCGGCTCAGCAGGTCGTTCCGCCGCTCGACCTCCCGCTCGTCGAGCACCTTGTTGAAGTAGTCGTAGATCGAGTCGGCCGTCTCCTTCTGGTGTGCCTTGGTCTCCGGGGAGCCGTAGGTGCTCCCGACGACGATGTGGGGCCGGATGATCCCGTCCTTCATGGCGAGGAAGGTCGGGAGCTCTTCGACCGGAAGGCCGAGCAGGCCGAGGAAGACCTTGGTCGGGAAGAGGGTCGAGAACTCCTTTGCGAAGTCGACCTCCCCTCGGTCGATGAACCCGTCGATGAGCTCGTTGACCGCGGAGACGAGCTCGTCCTCCAGCCGGGCCACTTCGCGTGGGGCGAAGATGGGATCGAGGAGCTTTCGGAACTTCTTGTGCTCCGGCGGGTCGATCTGGAGCGGGATGAGCGGCCGGACGTTCATCAGGTTCACCGCGTCGAAGTTGGACGAGAAGATCTCGGGGTGGCGCAGGACATCCTCCACGTCGACCTTGCGGGTGAGGACGACGCCGTCCCCGGTACCGGTACCGGTCACCGGCATCACCGGCATCTCGTCCCGCATCAGCTTGAACACCGGCTGCGGGTGGGCGGCCATCTCGGGGTCCATGGCCGACAGCGGGTCGACCTCGTCGACCGGGGGTGCGGCGTCGGGCGGGACTGCGTGCGGGTGATCGTCCATGCGGGGGCTCCTCGCGGCGGTGATGAGACCATTCTCATACTGGCACATACAACGTTCCCTCCACGAGTAGGGGCGCACATCGCAGGCCGAGAGGTCTGCTCCGCAGAACGCGGCCGCCCGACCGACTGCCCTCACCGGGGTGGGAACCACCTAGAGTGGCCACGGCTGGGCCGAGGTGCCGGCACAGGACACCAGTTCGGGACACCGGTTCGGACGCCCGAGTGGGGAGGGTCGTGCAGGTGAGGAGACGGTGAGGTTCCGGGCCACCTACCGTCAGCCTGCCGCCGCCCGGTACCGCGCCGCCGGGGGAGCGTGGGACGTCCCCCTGCTGGACCGGCTCCTGTCCTCGCCCCGCCGGCCCGGTGCGACCGCGGTCGTCGACGGGGACCGCCGTATCGACGTCGCAACCCTCGACCGCCTGGCCGACTCGGTGGCTGCGGGGTTGCGGGCCTGCGGTGTCCGGCGGGGTGACGTGGTGTCCTGGCAGCTGCCCAACTGGTGGGAAGCGCTGGTCCTGTTCCACGCCTGCTGGCGGAGCGGGGCGGTGGCCGCTCCCATCCACCACCAGGTCGGCGCGACCGAGGTGGCCCGCATGCAGGCCGATCTGGGTCCGGCCGTCGCCCTGTCCGGCGCCGGCCTGCCTCTCGGCGGGCTGGTCGACGCGATCGGCGTCCGCACCGGAGACCCGCGGTTCGAGGACCTGCTCGACGCCTCACCGGTCGCGCCCCGCCGTCCACGCGGCTCGGACCTGGCCGTGGTGCTGTCCACCTCGGGATCGACCGGCTACCCGAAGGCGGTCCTCCACACCCACCGGGGGCTGGCCTACAAGGCGCGGGCGATGGCGCGCGCCCACGGCCTCGGGAGCGCCGACGTGGCGCTGATGCCCTCCCCGCTCGCCCACGTGTCCGGTCTCCTCAACTCGGTGCTGGTGCCCGGCGCGGCGGCCATGACGGTGGTCCTCATGGAGCGGTGGGACGCCGAGCGGGGCGTGCGTCTCGCGGCCGAGCACCGGGCCAGCTACATGATCGGGCCGCCGACCCTCTTCCTCGGGATGCTGGAGGTGCCGGGTGCCCGGGATCGGGTCACCACCTTCCGCGTCGTCTCGTGCGGGTCGACCGGGGTGACCCCCGAGTTCGTCGACGCCGCCCGCGAGGGGTTCGGCGCGATGGTCAAGCGGACCTACGGGTCGACCGAGGCCCCGACCGTGACCACCGCCCGCTGGGACGACCCGCCCCAGATGGCCCGTGACACCGACGGCCGCCCGGTGGGTGACGCCGAGGTCCGGGTGGCCGAGCCCGGAACCGTCCGCTCCGTCCCCCCCGGTGCGCGTGGGGAGGTCCTCGTGCGCGGACCCGAGCTGTTCGTGGGCTACGGCGAGGCCGAGCAGACCGCGGCGTCGGTGCGCCGCGGGTGGTTCGCGACCGGAGACCTCGGCACGCTGGACCGGGCGGGATGGCTGACCATCGTCGGCCGGCTCAAGGAGCTGATCATCCGGGGCGGGGAGAACATCGCCTCGGCGGAGGTCGAGCGCGTCCTCGAGCTGCACCCCGGCGTGCGCCAGGCGGTGGTGGTCGGGACTCCGGACGATCGGTTGGGCGAGCGGGTGGTCGCGTTCGTGGTGGGTGACCGTGCGATCGACGTCGCCGAGTGCGGTCGCTGGTTCGCCGAACGGGAGGTGGCCCGGTTCAAGACACCCGAACTGGTGGTCCACCTGGAGGAGATCCCGGTGCTCGGGGTCGGGAAGCCCGACCGCGCGGCGCTCCGCCGGAGGGCCGCCGACCCGTCGGTCGCCGGGTGAACCGTTGCGCCCGCCCGGTCGCCCGCGGCGGGGCTCCGGTCAGCGCCGAGCTCAGCGGAGCCGCCAGTCGATGCGGGTCCCCGAGGTGAAGCGCTCCTGTCCCTCGGCGAGGGTCGCCGAATCGGTGCCGACGCGGGTCACCAGGAAGGCGAGGTCGAGCGCCTGCCGGCGGGAGAGCTCGAGCCCCATCCAGAGGGCGCGCACGGTCCCCTGGACGGCGAGCGGGGGCTGATCGGCGATGGCCTGGGCCGCCCAACGGGCCCGGTCCGCGAGGTCGCCCGCCGGAGCAACCTCGGAGACCAGGCCGAGCTGGTGGGCGCGATCGGCCGACATGCGCTCGTTCGCACCGAGCAGTGAGAGTCGTACCACCTCCTGGAAGGCCATCTTGTGGAGCAGGTGGATCGGCTCGAACGCGGCGGGCATGCCGTAGGTCACGTGCGGGTCGAAGAAGGTCGCGTGCTCGGCCGCGATGATGAAGTCGACCTCGCCGAGGATGTAGAAGGCACCCCCGCAGGCCATGCCGTTGACCGCGGCGATGACCGGCTTCCACAACTCGTTCGACTTGGGACAGACGCTCTTGCCGGGATCGTCGAAGTCCCACGGCGTGTTGTAGCCCGGCATCTTCCCGGGTGGGAGGTCGTCGAACGAGCCGACCCCACCCCGGTCGAGGCCGGTGCAGAACGCCTTGTCGCCGGCGCCGGTGAGCACCACGCACCGCACGTCGTCGTTGGTCCGCAGCATGAGCCAGAGCTCGCGCAGCTCCCGCTGCATGGTGGGGTCGAAGGCGTTGAGCGCGTCGGGGCGGTTGAGGGTGATCCACGCCACCCCGTCGGTCTCGTCGTAGAGCAGGGTCTCGAGGTCGGCCATGGCAGGTCATGGTACCGGCCGGCCCCGCCGGCACCGCGAGGGCGTTCAGCTGCAGTGCGCCGCCGGTGGGGGCACGTCGAGGCTGGGGTTGGCGTCGAAGAAGCCGGCGGCCACCAGGTGGAAGCCGCAGTACTCGACCGGCATCACCGGCCAGTCCTCCGGTCGGGGCCAGTGGGTGACCCCGAAGGTGTGCCAGGCCACCAGCTCGGTGCCGAGCAGCGAGCGGTCGGCCGCCGTCCACCGGGGCAACCCGTCCCCGCCTTCGTGCTGGTTGGGATAGTCCCCCGCGGCACGCCGCTCGTCCTCGGCGAACGGGGTCACCCAGAGGTTGTGGCGGGCGAAGCCGGCCCGGCGCCCGACGCTCGAGTCCCCCTGCGCGAGCAGGGTCGGTGTCGACCCCGGGACGAGCTTGTAGGCCACCGGGAGGTCGAGCCCGTTGCGCTTGGCCGGGTTCACGAACCGCCAGTGGCGGCTGCCGGCCGGGTCCACCTCCCGCATCGCCTGCTGCTCGGATTCGAGGCGGGTGCTCGCCTTGCGGATCGCGTTGCCCATCGGGTTCTCCGGCCCGGTGGGCACCGGTTCGAAGGCGACCTCGTGGACCTCGTTGACCGGCCCGTCCACGTTCAGGTCGAGCCGTGCGCAGAAGAGGTGCTGATGGACGGGAGCGGCCAGCCCGGGTGCGACCACCGACCCCCAGGGGGTGTCGTCGCCCTCGGCGACCGCCTGGGTGGACATGATCCCGGTGAGCTTGACCTCGAGCTGCATGGTGCCGTCGAGGTAGAAGTACCAGTAGAAGCCGTACTCGTAGTTGCCCACCGTCGCGATGAACGACACGACCAGCCGGCGGGAGCGACGGACCTCGACGTGGCCGGTGTTCATGTCGTTGTGCTTCCAGAGGATGCCGTAGTCCTCCTCGTGGATGCAGATCGCGTTCTCGACCACGTAGGGGGCGCCGTGCTCGCTGCAGAGGACGGCGTCCAGGTAGGTGATCTCGCCCAGGCAGTCGCACCCCAGGGTCAGGGAGTTGGCCATCCGGCCGAGGCCCCACTCGCCGACGTCGAAGGCGTTCTTCCACCCGTGCATCGGTCCGGGATCGCCGTAGGGGACGACCATCTCGCTGATCGCCGCACGGTGGAGGATCGGCCGGACGGCGCCGCGGTCCTCGTACCCGACGGTGTGGAGGACCAGTCCCTCGAGGGGGTCCATCGACAGCCGCATCGACCAGCGCTGCCAGCTCAGAAGGTTGCCGTCGAGGCTGTAGCTGACCCCGTCGGGCTGCGCGATGGTCAGGGGACGCAGGTCACTGCGCAGGGGGGCGTTGTCCTCGGGGCGGTACGATCCGCGCCCCGCCGGGAGGGGCACCACGCCGAGGTCGACCGTCTCCAGGACCTCACCGCGTGCCGCGTCGACGGTGGCCAATACCCCTTCGATCGGGCGGGCGTAGCCGTTGTCCTGTGGTTGCTCCCGGTAGTAACAGAGGCAGCGGACGATGCGCCGTCCCTCCTCGGCCGGGTTGTCGTAGTTGCCGGTGGGCCAGGGGTCGATCTGGACGGTCTCGAAGTCGGTGATCCCACGCCGGAGCATGGCCCCCCGCCAGCCCGGGTCGGCCTTGAGGGCGAGGATCGACCGCAGGGCGTCGTCGAAGAGCAGGGCGGGACGCACCCCGCCGCGCTCCGTCCACCCGACGATCTGGCCGGTGGCCAGGTCCACCACGGCCTCGATCACCGCCGCCTCGGGTCCCGGGACGATGACCATGCGCACCCGCCGGTCGACCGGGTCACCCGGCCGGTGGTCGGCGAGCACCTGGCGGGAGGGTTCGTCGAGGACCACCAGCGAAAAGAGGGCGGTCTCGGGGATCCTGCCGCTCTCGCGGACGGTGGCCACCGCCGCGCCGATCTCATCGGCACGCAGCGAATCGAGCGGGTGGGTGGCGGTCGATGCCGTCGCAACCATGGGTGTCCGTTCCTCCGAAATCGCGGGTCCGGGGGCGTCGGCGCGGGCTATGCGGGACGGTGCCCGGACCCGTCCTCCGACCGGCGCAGGATACTCCGCCGCCGTCGAGGGGCGACAACCGGTGGGCCCGGGGGGAACCGGCGCCGAACCGGGGCCCGGTGGCGGATAGTCTCCCCCGACATGGAGGGGACCGCTGCGAGTGCGGCCGGAGGAGGGGACCGGGCGATCCGGGTCACCGTCGACCGCGAGCGGTGCATGGGATCCGGCAACTGCCTCTACTGGGCGCCCGGCACCTTCGACCTGGGTGACGACGGTGTGGCAGTGGTGATCGACCCCTCCGGTGAGGACGCCGACCGCATCGCGGTGGCCGCAGACGGCTGCCCGACCCGGGCGATCTCGATCACCCGGGTCCGTGGAGCGACGGACCAGGTGCGACCGGCCGGCGAGCAGGAGGGGAACGGTGCCGATCGCGCTGTCCGATGAGCACGAGGCACAGCGGGTCTCGGCCCGGCGCTGGCTTGCCGCGCACTGCCCTCCCGAGGTGCCACGGGCCCTGCTCGACGCCGAGGTCGAGGAGCTCCAGCCGGTGTGGCGGGGACTCGCCGACCAGGGGTGGCTCGGGATCCACCTGCCGGAGGAACACGGCGGGCAGGGGTTCGGTCTCTTCGAACTGGCGGTCCTCCTGGAGGAGACCGGATGGTCGACCGTCCCCGGTCCGCTGTTGCCGACCGTGGCGACCTCGGCCCTCCTCGCGGAGGCCGCCGATCCGTCGGAGGCCGCCCGTCTGCTGCCGGGACTCGCGGACGGCAGCTCGATCGGTGCGCTGTGGCTCGGTCAGGAGACCCTCGACATCGTCGATCGGGGGCCCGCCGGTGAGCTGGTCGTCTCGGGAATGCTCCGTCCGGTGCTCGGTGGCGGGATGGCGAGCCTGTTCCTTGCGCCCGCCCGGTCGGTCGGGGGGGACACGGTCTGGGTCGTTCTCCGGACGGACGGTGACGACCATGCGGTCAGGGTCGAGCCACTCGGCAGCCTCGATCCGACCCGGCGGGTCGCCGCGGTCGAGGTCTCCGGCTACCGGGTGCCGACGAGCGACCGGCTCCCCTCGCTCCGGTCCGAGCGGGTCCGCGAGGTCGTGGCCGCCCTGATGGCGGCCGAGCACGTCGGGGGCGCCCGCTGGTGTCTCGAGACGGCCACCGAGTACGCCAAGGTCCGGGTCCAGTTCGGCCGGCCGATCGGGCAATTCCAGGCGGTCAAGCACCGTCTGGCCGACATGGCGGTCCGGGTCGAGCAGATGACCGGTGTCGCGTGGGACGCTGCGATGGCGGTCGGGGAGGGGCAGGCAGAGGGTGCCGGCCTGGCCGCGGCGACCGCCGGCGCGCTCTGTCTCGACGGGTACGTCGAGTGCGCCAAGGGCTGCCTGCAGTTGCTCGGCGGGATCGGGTTCACCTGGGAGCACGATCTCCACCTCCATCTCAAACGGGCCCTGGCCGACCGGCAGCTCCTCGGCGGTTCGGACCCCTTCGTGCAAGCGGTCGCCGACCAGGCCCGCCGCGGCGTCCGGCGCACCCTGGCCGCGGACCTCCCTCCCGAGGCGGACCGGTGCCGGGCCGAGCTGGCTCCGCTGGTCGAGACCGCCGCGGCGGCAGACGGTCGCGAGCGGCGGGCGCTGCTGGTGGACGCAGGACTCATCGCCCCCCACTGGCCCCATCCGTGGGGGCGCGACGCCGGGGCGGTCGAGCAGGTGGTCATCGACGAGCTGATGGCGGCCGCCGGCGTCGACCGTCCGCACATCGGGGTCGGGGCCTGGGCGCTCCCGCCGATCATCGCCCGGGGCGATGAGGAGCAGTGCGAGCGCTGGGTCCGCCCGACGCTGCTCGGCGACCTGTCCTGGTGCCAGCTCTTCTCCGAGCCGGGGGCGGGCTCCGATCTGGCCAGCCTGACCACCCGGGCCGTCCGCACCGACGGGGGATGGACGCTCGACGGGCAGAAGGTGTGGACGTCGATGGCCACGACGGCCGACTGGGGTATCTGCCTGGCCCGGACCGACCCCTCGGTCCCCAAGCACGAGGGGATCACCTACTTCATCGTCGAGATGCACTCCCCGGGACTGGACATCCGGCCGCTCCGGGAGCTCACCGGGGCCGCGATGTTCAACGAGGTCTTCATCGACTCGGTCTTCGTGCCCGACGACTGTGTGATCGGCGAGGTCGGGGGTGGCTGGGCGCTCGCCCGGTTGACCCTCGCCAACGAGCGGGTGTCCATGTCCTCCGGGGCGACCTTCGGCATCGGGGTCGAGTCCCTGGTCCGTCTCGCAGCCCGGGAGGAACGCCCACCGGCGGATGATGCAGTGCAGCGGCTCGGCTGGTTGCTCGCCGAGGCACAGTCGCTCCGGCTGATGACCCACCGTGCGACGCTCCGGTCCCTCGCCGGTGCGGACCCCGGACCCGGGGCGAGCCTTCGCAAGCTGCTCGGGGCCGAGCACGAGCAGCGGGTCCAGGAGCTCGGCCTCTCCATGCTCGGGGCCGAGGGCGCGACCACCGAGGGTCGATCCGCGCGCTGGGTCCAGGGCTTCCTCGCCACCCGCTGCCTCACGGTGGCTGGAGGGACCAGCGAGGTCCAGCGCAACATGATCGGCGAGCGGATCCTCGGACTGCCGAGGGACCCCGAGCCGCGGAGCTGACCCACCCTCCGCCGGCCGCCCGACCGGCTGGTCTGCTCAACCAATTGCGGCGCTCTCGTGTTAGCACCACGACCCTCGGGGGGTTGGCAACCTTTGTCATCGGCCCGGCGTGGGGCACAATCAGAGTGTGCAGGCGGCTCACACGGCCCGGTCGGCGCCTTCCGATGATTGGCGGACCGGTCACCTGAGATGGTGATGGGTGCGGCCTTGGCGACTGCCTGGTACCGGCTTCGGGCCACGCTTCGCCGGCGATGGGGCAGCTATGTCGGCGTCGTCCTGTTGGTAGGACTGGTAGGCGGCGTCGCCATAGGTTCGATCGCCGGGGCCCGTCGAACCCAGTCGGCGTTCGCGAGCCATCTCACCGAATCGGACTCCTCCCAACTGCAAGCCCAGATCTGGAACCTGCAGGAATCACTGAGGGGACCAGCTCAGGCCAATATCACCGCGGAGCTGGCCAGGCTTCCCCACGTGGAACACGTCGCCAGCGCACCGACGGTCCTCCTCCTCCCCCTGGGGTCCAACGGCAAGCCGAATTCCACCATCCAGGCGGTTGCCAACAACAGGGAGAACACCGTTGGCAGCGTGGGCGGCATGTACTTTCGACAGGACCGGGTGACCCTCGCTCAGGGCCGCATGGCGGATCCGAACCGTGGCGATGAGATGGTGGCCACCGCTCAGGCGGCGCAGCTCCTCGGCTGGCACCTGGGTGAAACCATCTCGCTGGGTGCCTACACACCGGCCCACATTCAAGACCCCAGCTTCGACCCGGAGGTCACCGGTCCCGACGCCCGAGTGTCGGTGAAGCTGGTCGGGCTGGTGGTGTTCTCGAACCAGGTCGCTCGAGACGACGTCGACCGGTACCCGACCCTGGTGTTGATCACGCCGACGCTCACCCGACGCCTCCAAGCCTACGAAACGCTACCGGTCTACGGATTCCGGCTCGATCACGCGAGTCGGGATGTGGGTCCGTTGGAACGGGAGATCGTCCACCTCCTCCCACGGGGAACCGTCTATGCCTTCCACGTGACGTCGGTCGTCACCGGCCAGGTCCAGCGCGCCATCAAACCAGAGGCAATCGCCTTGGGCGTCTTCGGGGCGATTGCCGGACTGGCCACCCTGCTGATCGGCGGACTGTTGATCAGCCGGGGGCTATGGGCGAACGGTGCGGATGTGAAGGTCCTCCGGTCGCTCGGTGCCGGTCCGGCCGTGACGACCCTGGATGCAGCACTCGGCCTCTGCGGCGCAGTGGTGCTGGGATCGCTGGTGGCCACGGGCTTGGCCGTCCTGCTGTCGCCACTCACTCCGATCGGACCGGTGCGACAGGTTGACCCATCTCCGGGGTTCGCCTTCGACTGGACGGTGTTCGGTACCGGCTTCGCCGTTCTGGTTGCTGGACTCGGAGCCTTCACCCTGCTGGCCGCACATCGTCGGGGTTCCCTGCTGACTGGACGGCGTCCAGAGCCCATCGACCAACCCTCGCTCGTGGTAGATGCGGCTGCGCGGTCGGGGATGTCAGTTCCGGCCGTCGCAGGCCTTCGATTCTCCCTGGAGCGGGGCCGGGGCCGCACCGCGGTGCCGGTTCGCTCGGTAATGGTTGGAGCCGTTCTCGCCGTGATGGTGTTGGTGGCCACCGCGACCTTCAGCAATGGCCTGAGCACTCTCAACTCCCACCCCGCCCTGTACGGATGGAACTGGAGCACCGCCATCGAAACCGGGGCGGGAGGGAGTATCCCGCCCATCGCAAGCCGGATGCTCGACCACGATCACGATGTCGCAGCCTGGACTGGATTCAACTTTGGAGACGTTCAGGTCGACGGCCAGACCGTTCCCGAACTCGACGGGGACCCTCATGCCGCGCTCACTCCGCCCTTGCTGTCCGGGCACACGCTCGACGGATCCAACCAGATCGTGGTCGGCCAAGCTACTTTGGCCGCGCTACACAAGAGGGTGGGTGACACGGTTCACCTCAGCTACGGGAGCCCGCAGAACGCCCCAGTTTACGTACCGCCGACTCCACTCGTGATCGTCGGTGCCGCCACGTTCCCCTCTATCGGTACGAGCGGAACCTTTCACCCTTCGATGGGCACCGGCGTTCTCTTTTCCTCGGACTTTGGAAGCGCGGCGTTCAAGGCGGCGATTTCCTCACCCGATCCCAATCTGGACGGCCCGGGAATCATCGTCGTGCGGTTCCGGACCGGGGTGGCACCGGCCGCCGGTCTGGCCTCGCTACGAAGGATCTCCACTGCGGCCAACAAGGTGTTGAGCGCCGATCCCAACTCCGGCGGCTCCACGACCTTCGTTGTCGACGCCCAGCGGCCGGCGGAGATCGTGAGCTATCAGTCAACCGGTGCCACCCCGGCATTCCTGGGCGCCGGTGTTGCTGCGGGCGCCGTGGTCGCCCTCGGGCTCACCCTGGTCAGTTCGGTGCGGCGTCGACGGCGGGATCTGGCCTTGATGAAGGCGCTCGGATTGACTGAACGCCAACTGGCCATGATTGTGGCTTGGCAGGCGTCGGTATCGGCGATCATCGGGGTTGTCATCGGCGTTCCCCTCGGCATCGCACTCGGGAGATGGCTCTGGATTCTCTTCGCTCGCTCGATCTACGCGGTCCCCGAACCGTCAATCCCGGGAACCGAAATCGTCCTTGTTGCAATCGGCGCTCTCGTGTTGGCCAATCTGGTCGCCGGACTGCCGGGGCGGATCGCGGCTCGAACACCGACGGCGCTCGTGCTGCGGTCGGAGTGAGTGATCAGGTATCGCCTGCCAGTAGCGACGTAGTGCAACAACGGTCCAGATCGCCTCGACGACGCCGAACGGCCAGGCCCCAGACAGGAATCCGTAGGTGCTCGACAGAGCGCAACCCAGGGCGAAGGCCAGGACAAAACCGGAACCTCGACCCTCCAAGGCGTACATGCCCATCATGAACGTGAGAACGACGACTCCGAACACGGTCAGTGCCATCCCAACACGCTACGCAGGATCGCTCAGGTTCCCTCCCGTGCCGCTGCGGGATGGATCACGGCCCAGCGAAGCGCGGTGGGTGTCTCACGCTCCGCTGACCGAGCTCCTTGAGACGGGCCTGTCGGACAGCCGGGATACCGGCGAGTGCCTGGAGTGTCGGCGAGCCGTTCGTTGCCATGTTCACCACTCGACCGAGACCCAGGTTCGTGCCGCTGCCGAGGAATGGCGCATCCCCGAAGTTGAACAATCCGCCGTCGGCGGCGGTGAACCAGTACCCGCCACCGTCGGGCATCGAAGCCATGGCGACGATGGGCTGGTTCAGGTGGATGGCGCCGGTGGACCCGTGGAAGCCGGCGTCACCGAAGGCGAAGATGCCACCGTCGGAGGCCACCAGCCAGTAGCCACCACCGTCGGGTGTGGCGGCCATGCCGACCACCGGCTGGTTCAGGTGTAGTGCCCCGGTGGACCCTTGGAAGCCGGCGTCGCCGAAGGCGAAGATGCCACCGTCGGAGGCCACCAGCCAGTAACCACCCCCATCAGGGGTCGCCGCCACGCCGACGATGGGCTGGTTCAGGTGGATGGCTCCGGTGGACCCGTGGAAGCCGGCGTCGCCGAAGGCGAAGACGCCACCGTCCGAGGCCACCAGCCAGTAGCCCTGGGCATCAGGGGTCGCCGCCATGCCGACGATGGGCTGGTTCAGGTTGATGGCTCCGGTGGACCCGTGGAAGCCCGCGTCGCCGAAGGCGAAGATGCCACCGTCCGAGGCCACCAGCCAGTAGCCGCCGTTGTCGCCGGTCTGCGCCACGCCGACGATGGGCCTGTTCAGCGGGGCGCCGTTGGCGTCGCCGTGAAAGGCGGCATCGCCCATGTGGGCCACGGTGCCCGCCTGGTTCACCTGGTAGTAGCCGATCGAACCGGCTCCCTCGAGTGTTACGGCGAAACCGCTTGCATCTGCCGAACCCTGGATCGTCATGGTGGCGGAGCGGTCACCGAGCGCCCCGGGAAGGAACAAGACATCCGGTTCGCACGACTGACCGGAGGTGAGGACGATGGTGGACACACCGTCGCCGGGGCAGTTGCCCGGCGTCATCCCGTAGTCGTCGGCACCGCGGCCGGTGAAGGACACCGCATTGGTGGTCAGGTCGATGATGTCGGTGGACACGCCGCTGTACGAGATAATCGGTTCGGTATTGGGAGTCGAATACGTCCCGAGCGTGGTGTCATGGAATTGCACGAGCGGACTGACCTGCAACAGGCGCGGGGAGGCTGCCCCGGCACTCGGACCGCCCCCGAATCCACCCTCGGCGAGCGACGCGCCACCGAGAACCAGGAGTAGAGCCGCAAATCCCGACGCGACAATCCCCACCGACCGTCGAACCCGCATCGCCAACCCGCCTTTCTGCGGAGATGCTCTCTCCGTGCGCCCGGAAACATAGCAGTACAACGTCCCGGTGAAGGTCTTCCGTCTCAGCCGTCGATGTCGAGGAACCCGCGTGCGAGATGGGTGAGCTCGGCTTCGAGCGTGGCGTCGTCGAGATCGGCCACGAGCGGGTGGGTCACCGCGCCACCGATGGCAGAGGTGACCATCGCAGCCCGGACGCGTCCCCTCGGATCGGTCCGATCGCCCAGGAGGACGCCGAACAGGCGCTGCATGAACTGCTGGAACGGTGCATGGTGCGCCAGGAGCCGGGCGATGACCGGATCGTTGAGCAGGGTGCTCACCATCCGGCGCCGGCTGACCGCGAGGTCGATCACCTGGGTCACGAGTGCCTCGACCGCATCCCTGCCACGTTCACCGGCCTCTGCCGCGTCCAGCGCCCCTTCGAGCCTCCCGAGCTCGACTTCCACCGCCGCGACGACGATGGCCTCCTTGGTCCGGAACTGGTGGTAGACGGCCGCCTTGGTCACCCCGACGGTGTCGGCGATCATCTGGAGCGACGTTCCGCTCACCCCGTACTCGACGAACAGGTCGAGCGCAGCCAGGACGATCCGGGTCTGCGAGGCGCTGTGCGGGGTGGATCCCATCCGTCGGACGGAGGAGCCGGTGGCGCTCATGTTCCCAGCGTAACCCGGTGGTTGCCCTCCCCTAGCCGATCGGCTACTTTGTCGAGGGCCGGGATCGATCCGGCGCACCGACCGGGAGGAGGCGACGGTGGGAGAACCGACCGATGCGCAGCTCGACGAGTTCCTCGAGATCCGTAAGCCCGGGGCCCATCTGGAGGACGGGGTGGTCACCGACGACTTCACCCTGATGCTGGGCGTCGACCTCACCGACTTCCCCAAGTTTCCCCGGGTCGATGACAGCGTGACCTATCCGAAGGGCGCTCTGGACATCCGTGATCAACGCGACGTCGACTCCGGCGCTGAGCTGCCCGACTACAGCGGGCCCTACCGGGCCGATCTGCGCTACACGGATTTCTCGAGGGAGGCGCTGGCGACCAGGTTCCTTCCCTGGAGCGAGCACTACCGGACGATCTGTATCGACGCGTGGGCGGCAGAGGTGGCCAAGCGCTACGGCGCCGAGACCATGGCGGAGATCGAGTGGACCGCCTGGAACGATCAGATCCTTCCTGAGATCGAGCGCATGAAGAACGAGTTCCTTCCGGCCGACACCGTCTACGAGAGTCCCAACGCACACCTCGGCGAGGACGAGCGGGCACGGACACGGGTCGTCTACACCGGCCTCTTCACGCCCGGACCGGACGCGGCGGACCTCTCCAAGCCCGAGCTGGTGACCTGGCTTCTCGGTGCCCATGAGTACCTCCTGCAGTGCATCGAGGCTTGGGCCACCCAGATCACTGTTCGGTACGGTCTCGACGTGATGTTCGACATCCAGTGGTCGATCTGGGGTGAGACCGTCCTGCCGGGGGCGAAGAAGCTCAAGGCCGAGTATCTCGGCATCGACGGCAGCTCGGTCGCCGACTGGATGAAGGACCTGCAGGTGGACGCCACGGCCATGCCGGGCAAGGCGTTCGACGTGTCCTTCGAGATGCCCGAGGCCGAGGTCGGGATCATGACCTTCAACCGCTGCGTCGCCGCCGATCAGTGGGAGACCATGGGACGGCCGGACATCCTCGAGAAGAACTGCCACTCGACCTGTCCGAAGTCGATGATCGAGACGACCAAGATGTACGACCCGAACATGAAGGTCGAGATCCTGGCCATCCCGCCCCGGAGGGACCCCGGCGACGTGTGCTGCAAGTGGCGCTTCAGCATGCGGTCCGAGGACGATCCCGAGTACGTCCCGGTCTCGCTGACCTCGAAGCCCGGCCGCCCGCACGACTGAACGCAGAACGCGGCGCGGGCGGACCTCCGCCAGCACCCGCGGGGCCCCTACAATCCGGGGATGCACCGACCGGGACGGGCCGCACCGTGACCCGGGCGGGCGCAGGACTCTTCGACCTTTCCGGCAAGGTGGCGCTGGTGACCGGCGGCAGTCGCGGGCTCGGGCGCGCGATGGCCCTCGGCTTCGCCTCGGCGGGCGCCGACGTGATCGTCGCGAGCCGCAAGATCGACGCCTGCGAAGCGGTCGCCGCCGACATCGAATCGATGGGTCGCCGCTCGCTGGCGGTCGCGGTCAACGTGACCCACTGGGACGATCTCGACGACCTGGTGCACGCGGCCTACGACCGGTTCGGGAGGATCGACGTGCTGGTCAACAACGCCGGGATGTCCCTCCTCTACGACGACCTGGGCGAGGTCACCGAGGCCTTGTGGGACAAGGTGGTCGGGCTCAACCTGAAGGGCCCGTTCCGCCTCACCGCGCTGGTCGGGCCCCGCATGGTCGCGACCGGCGGCGGTGCGATCATCAACATCTCGAGCACCGGCTCGATCCGGCCGATGCCGTTCATGCTCCCCTACGACGCAGCCAAGGCCGGGCTCAATGCGCTCACCGTCGGCTTCGCCCACGCGTACGGACCCACGGTCCGGGTCAACTGCATCATGGCCGGGCCCTTCTACACCGACGTGAGCAGGGAGTGGGACCACGCCACGCTCGAGGTGGAGCTCCGGCGCCGCCACGCGCTCCAGCGGATCGGAGAACCCGAGGAGATCGTGGGCAGCGCCCTCTACTTCGCCTCCGACGCGTCGAGCTACACCACCGGCGCGGTGCTCCGGGTCGACGGGGGCATCCCCTGACCGGTCGGAGTGGACCGCCTCAGGGAGCCGTCACCCGCCCCTTTGGGAGGACCACCTCGGGATCCTGCTGGATCTCGACGGTGTTGCCGGCCGGGTCGACGAACCAGATCTGGACCGTCGTCCCCTCCGCGCCGCGCACGACGGGGATGCCCGCCTCCTCGAGCTCGGCGATCGCTGCGTCGAGATCGTCGACCGCGAAGCAGACGTGGGGCCCGGCCGGGCGGATCGGGTCGGTGCCCGGGTCGGCGTCGACCAGATGGAGCTGGGCGTTGCCGGCTCCGAACCAGTGTCCGTCGATCCCGGGGATGACCGGGCGCACGTCGTCCGGCAGTTCGAGCAGGCGCCGGTAGAACTCGACGGTCGGCGCCAGGTGACCCTCGACGTTGACACTGTGGTGGAGCGTCCGGGTGACCTTCATCGTGGACGCCCCGCCTCGATCACGTCGGCCACCCGTCGGGCACCACCACGTCGGTGATCGAGCGCGGGTCCACCGGCTGGCGGGTGTTGCCGGCCTGGTAGACGGCGAAGCAGAGCTGCAGCGCCTTGATCGCCTCCTCGGCGCTCATCCTGGCCGGGGTGCCCGAGACCAACGAGTCGATGAAGTGGGTCGACGATCGCCGGAAGCCCGTGCCCCAGTCCGCGTCCAGGTGGGGGAACGAGGTGGTGGTCTGGTTGCCCTTGGACCCGTCGTAGAGCACCACCGCCGGCAGGTCGAGCAGCTCGCCGGTGCACCGGGTGACCCAGAGGAAGCCGGAGTCCCCCTGGATCTCGAAGAACTCGTCCGCCCCGTAGTAGGAGCTCCGCATCCACATCTGCGGGCCGTAGGAGACCTCCATGCTGCCGAGGACCTCGGGGTCCTCGTACTCGAAGAGGGCGGCCATCGGCTCGAAGAAGTAGTCGCGGCGCCGGACCACGGCCTGCACCGAGACGATGTCCTGTCCGAGCAGCCAGAGCGCCATCGCGTACTTGTGGATCATGTCGTCGAAGAGGTGGCCCCCGGGGCTCGCCGAGGTCATCCGCCAGACGTAGCCGTCCGCGTCGAGCCCGGCCTGGAAGGGCGACTCGGTCTGGCCCACCACCGTTCTGATCCGGAGGTTGGTGGGCTTGCCGATCGCGCCGTCTTCGACGAGCCGCTTGGCGAGCTCGAGCGGTGGGTAGTGGTGGAAGCACTCACTCACCCTGAGGACGAGTCCCGCCCGATCTGCGGCGGCAGCCATCTCCCGTGCCTCGGCGACGCTGTTGGCGAGGGGTTTCTGGCACGAGACGTGCTTGCCGGCCCCGAGCGCCGCGAGCACGTGCTGATGGTGGAGGTTGGTCGGCGTGAGGATCTCGACCGCGTCGATGTCCGGGTCGGCAAGCATCGCGTCGAGCTCGGTGTACGCGGCCGGTGCTCCCCAGACCGCCGCCATCTCGGCCGCTCGACCCTCCCGAGGGTCGCAGACGGCCACGACCGAACAGCGCGGGTCGTCCAGGTAGCCGGCCACGTTCATCGCGGCGATGTTGCCGGCCCCGACGATCCCGATCCTCACGGTGTCGGCGCGCCTCGCGTCAGTGGGGGGTGCCATCGCGCCAACAGTACCGGCACGCACACAGTCATGTCGCACCCGCGGACCGCGGGTCGCCACCGTCGTCGCCGGCATCGGTGTCCGGGACGGCGCGGTCGGTGACCAGACCGGATCGGAGCTTGTCCTTGACCACCTTGCCCGTCGCATTGCGCGGCAGCGCATCGATGAAGTGCCACTGTCGGGGGACCTTGTAGCGGGCGAGCCGCTCCAGCGTGTAGCCGCGCAGCTCCCCCGCGTCCGCCTCCATCCCCGGTCGGAGGGCCACGAAGGCCACCACGTCTTCGCCGAGGACCGGGTGCTCGACCCCGACGACGGCGACCTCGTGGACGGCCGGGTGGGACTCGATGGCGTGCTCGACGTCGGTCGGGTGGATGTTGTTGCCGCCCCGGATGATGACGTCCTTGCTCCGTCCGACGATATAGAGGTACCCGTCCTCGTCGAGCCGGCCGAGGTCGCCGCTCACCAGCCAGCCGTCGACCCAGGTCCGTGCCGTGGCCGCCGGGTCGCCGTAGTACTCACGCGGCCGGCCGGGGATCCGGATCCGCACCTGACCGACCTCGCCGGCACCGACCGGCTGTCCCTGATCGTCGACGCAGACGATCTCGGCCGGCGGGAGCGGCTTGCCGACCGAACCGGGCCGCCGAACCGCCTCCCCGGGGGGCATGAGGCAGTAGACCGATCCGGCCTCGGTCATCCCGTAGTTGTTGGAGACCAGGGCGGTCGGCATCCGTTCCTGCAGCCGCTCGAGCACCTCGGGCGAGAGGGGCGCGCTGCCCACCGAGCAGAGTTGGACCGAGCTCAGATCGGTCGTCTCGAAGCGCGGGTGCTCGAGCAGGAGGGTCGCCATGGCCGGGACCAGGAAGACCGATCCGGGACGCTCGGACTCGACCGTGTCGAACCAGACGTCTGCATTGAACACGGGCAGGTAGATCCCCCGGAGCCCGAGCTTCATCGGCGTGGACACGAACGAGAGGCCGGCGAAGGTGTAGGGAGGGCTGGCGTGGAGCCACCCGCCCCCGCTCCACTGGGGCTCGCGGAAGGGGACCAGGGACGCGTTGTCGTGGCGCACCGCGACCGCCTTGGGATTGCCGGTGGTTCCTGACGTGTAGAGGATCTCGGCCAGCTCGCCGCCTTCCCGGGGGACCTGGAAGTACGTCGGGTCGGCGGTCATCACCTGCCCCCACGACCCGGTGGCCGGATGGGGGGCCGCGTCGTCGGTCGGAGCGAGCGGGTCCTCACCCTGGCGCGCGGCCGGAACGCCGATCACGACCGACGGGCGGTGGTCCCCGTGGCGGGGGAGCAGGGACTCCTCGACGACCGCGGCCGCCGCGCCGCAGTGGTCGAGCATCCGGGCCACTTCCGGTCGGGCGAGCTGTGGGTTGAGGGGCACGGCGACCCCTCCGGCCCGGTGGACACCGGAATAGGTGACCATCCATCGGAGGGCGTTGGTGGGCTCGAGATGGATCGCCACCCGAGCGCCCGGCGCGACCCCGGCGTCGACCAGCGAGCGGGCGACCTTGCTGGCTCCGGTGTCCCACTGGGTGAAGGTCAGCGAACCGGCGCCCACCACCAGGTAGGCGGACCGGTCACCGAAAGCCTCCGCCATCGCGTGGAGTTGTTCGGAGGGGAGTGCTGCCATCGGACGGTTAGCGGATGCCCATGGCTATTGGGTGACCATGACGTCTTCGGCCTCGGACTCCGGATCCATCCACGCCGGGCCGTCGACGTCGACGACCACCTCTTCGAGGCCGCCGGTGAAGCGGAACGGCGCCCGGTAGCGACCGGTGACCGGGAGCCCGTCGCTGTACCCGCAGGTGAGGCCCGCGCCGGTCAGGGAGAACCGGGTGATGGTGAACCGGGGGATCTCGACCGTGGCGACCGTCTCGCCGTCCACCTCGAGATGGCCCACACCCCGGTGGTCGCCGGTGCGCTCGAAGCGGAACCCGATCTCGTGCCGGCCCGGGGGCACCGGGTGCTCGGCCTCGACCAGCACCTCTTCCAGGGAGACCAGATTGTGGACGTAGGCGGGCCGCCCCCCGGTCAGGTACAGGGACCAGCCGCCGAGCGCGTTGCCCTGGGCGATCAGGACGCCCTCGGCCGGTCCGCCCGCCTCGCCCGGTGCGGCGATCTCCACCACCGCACGGATCCGGTGGTCCCGGTTGCGCACGTTGACCGCGGCCATCTCCGGCACGGCGGTGGTCCCCGGGTAGTAGACGTAGCGCGAGCGTTCCGGAACCGGGCGTGGCCGGTTGAAGACGAGCTCGGAGAAGGGACGGTTGTCGAGGGGGAGGGCTCCGTAGGTGCGGGCCTCGTCCCACCAGCGTGCGATCATCCGCTCGAGCCGCTCGGGCTCGTCGGTTGCCAGGTCGTGGCACTCGGACGGGTCGACCGCGACGTGGTAGAGCTCCCACTGGTCGTCTCCGAACCCCTGGGAGGTGTCCTGGATCGGATGGTAGGAGACGGCCTTCCATCCCTCGAGATAGAGGGCTCGGCACCCGAAGATCTCGTAGTACTGGACCAGGTGGCGATCGGGGGCCTCGGGCTCGGTGAACGAGGCGGCGAAGGAGGTGCCGTGCACCGGCGCTTGGGCGACGCCGCCCACCGAGTCGGGCACCGCGATCCCGAGCAGCTCGAGCAGGGTCGGCATGATGTCGATTGCGTGGACGTACTGCCGCCGCGGGAGGGTGGTCTGCCCGGTGCCCGCCGGCCAGTGCACGATCAGCGGGTCGGCGACCCCGCCCTCGTGGACCTCGCGCTTCCAGCGGCGGAACGGGGTGTTCCCGGCGACCGTCCAGCCCCACGGGTAGTTGTTGTGGCAGAGCGGGCCGCCGATCTCCTCGATGCGGCGCTCCGCTTCCCCGACCGGGCGGGGGGCGCCGTTCCAGGGGCGCAGATCGTTGATCGAGCCGGTGGGTCCCCCCTCCGAGCTGGCCCCGTTGTCGGAGAGGACGACGAGCACGGTGTTGTCGAGGTCGCCGGTCCGCTCGAGGAAGTCCACCAGCCGCCCGAGGTGGTGGTCGGTGTGGGAGAGGAAGCCGGCGAAGGCCTCCATGTACCGGGCGTAGAGCCGTTGTTCGTCCGGGGGGAGCGAGTCCCATGCCGGCACCCAGTCCGGCCGGGCGGACAGCTCGGTCCCCTCGGGCAGCAGGCCGGCCGCCGTCTGGCGTTGGAAGATGGCTGCCCGCCAGGCGTCCCACCCCGCGTCGAAGCGGCCGCGGTAGTGGTCGATCCACGGCCGTGGCGACTGGTGCGGCGAGTGGCAGGCGCCGGGACAGAGATAGAGGAAGAACGGCTTCTCGGTGTCGATCGCCCGGAGGTCGGCGACGTACCCGATGGCGGTGTCCACCAGGTCCTCGGTCAGGTGGTAGCCGTCCTCGGGGGTGGCCGGGGGAGCGACCTGGTGGTTGTCGGAGATCAGCGCCGGCACGAACTGGTGGGTCTCGCCGTGGAGGAAGCCGTAGAAGCGCTCGAAGCCGCGACCCAGGGGCCAGTTGTGCCGGGGGGCGGCGTGGTGCGACTCGTCCTCGGGGACGAGGTGCCACTTGCCGACCGCATAGGTGGCGAAGCCCTCCTCGACCAGGATCTGGCTGAGGAATCCGTTGGCCCGGGCGATCGTGGAGTCGTACCCGGGGAACCCGGTGGCGAGCTCGGCCACCCGGCCCATCCCGTTGCTGTGGTGGTTGCGCCCGGTGAGCAGGCAGGCGCGCGTCGGCGAACAGAGTGCGGTCGTGTGGAAGTTGGTGTACTGCAGGCCGGTCCTGGCCAGCCTGTCGAGGACCGGGGTCTCGATGTCCGAGCCGAAGCAGCCGAGCTGGGCGAACCCGACGTCGTCGAGGACGACGAGCACCACGTTGGGGGAGCCTGCCCGCGGCCGGCGTCGCTCCGGCCACCAGGGGACCGAGGTGGTGAAGTCGTCACCGATGACACCCCGGAACTCGCCCGGTTCCATGGCCGGTCAGCCCTGTCCGCCACTCGACGACGCGGTGTGATCGGCGTCGTCGGCGTCGTCGAGGGGGACGGGGGTCACGTGCACCGGCTCACTCTATGCGGGCCGTCGACGCGCCCGCCGGGCTCGCGTCGCAGCGCGCGGCGGGGATAGCATCCTGACCGATGCCACCCACCGACGACGGACGAGCCACCGCCGGGCCGGGTCGGGTGCGGGCGCGTCTCGACGAGCTCGGCCTCACGTTGCACGGACCGCACCCTCCGCACGACCCGCTGGATGCCGTCGTGGTCCACGGCGGGGTCGCCAGGACCTCGGGCCAGCTCCCCCGGATCGACGGGGAGCTCACCTGCCGCGGCACCCTCGGGAGCTCGGTGAGCGTCGAGGAGGGAGCCGAGGCGGCGGCGGTGTGCGCGCTCAACGCATTGGCGGTGCTGGAGTCTGCACTCGGCACCCTCGACCGGGTCGACCGGGTGCTCACCGTGACCGGGTACGTCGCCTCGGCGCCGGATTTCCACCGTCAGCCCGACGTCGTCGACGGCGCGAGCTCGGTGCTCTCCCGGGTCTTCGGCGAGGCCGGGCGGCACACCCGCTCAGCCGTCGGAGTCGCCGCGCTCCCCCGGGGAGGAGCGGTCGAGATCGAGGTGACGGTGGCCGTCCGGGACTGAACCGGGACCGACCGTCGACTGACCGTCGGGCGCAGCGTCCGGACTGCGTCGACCGACCGGAGTGAGAGGGGACCGTGATGGAGGAGAGGGCCACCGAGGAGAAGGACACCGCCGCGCAGCTCGCGGCGCTGGGGGCGGCGACCCTGGGGGAGAGCGGCGCGCTCCGCATGGCTCCCCGCATCCGTCCGGTCTGGCGGGGCGCCGGAGTGGTCGCCCCCGCCTTCCCGGTCGGGTGCACCCCCGGCGACAACCTGGCGATCCATGTGGCGGTCGCCCTGGCACCGGCGGGCTCGGTGCTGGTGGTGGATGTCGGCGACGTTCCGGACCGCGGGTACTGGGGAGAGGTCCTGACCACCGGCGCCCGGGCCCGGGGGCTCGCCGGCCTGGTCATCGACGGGGGGGTCAGGGACGTGGGTGCGCTCGAGCGGCTCGGGTTCCCGGTGTTCTCGACCACCGTCTCGCTCCCCGGGGCGACCAAGTCCTCGCCGGGCACGGCCGGCGTCACCCGCCCGGTCGCGGGTGTGCCGGTGTCGGTCGGCGACTGGGTGGTCGCCGACGTCGACGGCGTGGTGATCGTGCCGCAGAGCGAGTTGGCCGGAGTGCTGGCCGCGGGCGGGGCGCGGGCGACCGCCGAGGACGGCTATTTCGACGCGCTACGCGGCGGATCGACCACGGTGGCCCTTCTCGGGCTCGACTCGTCGCTCATCGACACCGGAGGGACGCCCGGACCCTGACCGGGACCGTCCGGAGCCGCTGGGTCCCCGCCCCGGCTTGTTCCCGGGTCGTCAGTGGGTCGTGTAGTTGATCGGCCCGGCGCCCTTGACCCCGATGGCGAAGCAGAAGCAGTGGATCGACGCGTTGTCGCTCACCGGCCGCAGACTGTGGACGGCGTCAGGCGGGATGTGGACCAGGTCACCCTGGGCGATCAGCCGCTCCTCGTCGCCGATGGTCATGATGCCTCGTCCGCGCAGCACGTAGTAGAACTCGTGGGTCGGGTGCGAGTGGGGATGGACGTGGCCACCTCCGGCAACCTCGAACTCGTTGACGAGCTCGAGGAACCCACCGTCGGTTGCGTCCTTCATCTCCTGTGACTGCACCATCCACCAGACCGGCACCGTGCCGTTGTGCTCGACGACGGGGGCGGCGTTCTCGATGTTGCGCACGTCCATCACCATGTGGTCTCCTTTGGGCACGACACTCCGCCAGATAGTACCCAACCCGGTGACCCGGGAGGCCTGGGCGCCGTTCGGATGGTTGCCGGTGGAGGACACCGACCCGCGCGACGGTGCCGAGCGGCTCGACTTCGCATGGGGAGACGTCCACGTCAACACCATCTCCCACCGCAGGGACGAGGTGCCGGCGACGGACGGAGGTCTTCTCTGCCAGATGCTCTACCGGCACCTGACCCACACCCAGGTGCTGATGCCCCTCGACGTCCCGGCCGTGGTGGCGGTGGCCCCGCCGGAGGTGACGCTCGACTCCCCGTCCGGGGCCGACCGGGTCCAGGCCTTCCGCCTCGACCCGCTCACCTGCGTGGTGCTCCACCGGGGGACCTGGCACTGGGGACCCTTCCCGGTGACCGCGGCGTCGGTCACGCTCTTCAACGTCCAGGGTCTGCGGTACGTCGAGGACAACGAGTGCGCCGACCTCGAGGCAGTGGGGACACCGGTCGAGGTCCGCCTCGGCGGATGATCCGCCGACCGCCTCCGGTCCCCGGGATCCGGGACTTGTGTCCGCCCTGGGGTCGTGCCCGGATGCCGGCTGTTGACATCGCTAATGTCGGTGCCTTAAGAACTGCGCATCCGATCCGCCGTTTCCCGGGGGGAGGCCGCCTCGGCGGCAGTCCGGTCCGGCGGGTCCCGAGCAAGGACGTGAACGCATGGGTCGCATTGGGGGGAGCCGCCTGACCGGGGCCGCGATTGTCCTGGTGGTCATGGTGATCGCTGCCGGGTGTTCGTCCGGGAACTCTGCGTCGACGACCACCTCGACCACGGGGGCATCGACGACGTCGTCCACCGGGGCATCCACCGGCCAGGGGCTCTCGATCGCCCCGGGGGCCCAGATCCCGGTGGCGGTGATCTCCACCAACACCGGTTCACTGGCCGGGTACTTCAACGGCCTCGGACCGGGGATGAACGCCTACTTCAAGATGATCGACGCCGAGGGCGGGGTCAACGGACACAAGATCGTCCTCACCGACAACCTCGACGACGGGGGATCGCCGAGCCAGTTCACCCAGCAGGTCCACACGGCCATCGACCAGGACCACGCCTTCGCGGTCGGGGTCGCCTCCGCCTTCTTCACCCCCAACTACTTCGTGTCCACCGGGACTCCGACCTACGGCTACAACGTGAGCTCCAACTGGCAGACCGCCCCCAACCTCTTCGCCGCCGGGGGATCGACCCAGTTCTACGCACCGGGGGTCCCCTCCTTCGCACACGCCTTCAAGACGCTCGGGGCCAAGTCACTTGCCTTCATCAGCTACGGGCAGGAGATCGCCTCCTCCTACGACGCCTGCAACGCCTTCTCGACCATGCTGAAGGCGGCGGGCTACAACGTGAGCTTCGTCGACGTGAGTGCCCAGCTCTCCGGGAGCTTCGCCTCCGACGTGCAGCGGATGCAACAGGCCGGCTCCGACCTGGTCGCCACCTGCATGCAGGCGTCGGACAACATCACGCTGTCCCGGGACATCCAGCAGTACGGGCTCAAGATCAAGCAGGTGTGGCTCAACGGCTACGACCAGACCCTGCTCAGCCAGTACGGCAGCCTGATGCAGGGGGTCTATCTGAACCTCAACGGGAACGTACCCTTCGAGGCCGCCGACACCGCCCGGTACGGCAACACCTACCCGGGCATGCAGCAGTACCTGGCGGCCATGAACAAGTACGAGCCCTCCTTCACCCACAACGGTGTCGCCGTGCAGGGATGGCAGTCGGCCGCCCTGCTCGTGCAGGGCATCAAGGCGGCCGGCAGCAATCTGACCCAGGGCAACGTGATCGCCCAGACCAACAAGATCACCGACTTCACCGCCGCCGGGATCACGACGGTGACCAATTGGACGATCTCTCACACCGGGTTCACCGAGCCGAACTGCACGGCCTGGGTCCAGGTCCAGCACGGGAAGTTCGTCCCCGTGCTGGGCTCGGGGAAGCAGGTCTTCGTCTGCATCGGGCCGAACGCCAAGAACCCGGTGCCGGTGACCCCGCCGGCCGGCACGCCGGGCACATGATCGCCGGCCAGCTCCGGACCCGATAGGGGGCGGTCCGGAGTGGAGCATTTCCTCGGCTTCGCCATCCCCGGGGTCCCGTACGGCTGCACCTACGCGATCGTGGCGGTCGGACTGGTGCTCACCTATCAGGCGACCGGGGTCTTCAACTTCGCCTATGGCGCGCAGGCCTACGTCTCCGCGTTCCTGTTCACCCGGTTCGTCCAGATCCAGCATCTTCCGGTCTGGCTCTCCTTCGTCCTGACGGTGGTCCTCCTCGGCCCGCTCATCGGGCTCGCCCTCGACCGTTTCCTGTTCCGCAAGATCGCCAACACCAACACGATCGCCAAACTGGTGACAGGGATCACTCTGTTCGTCGGGATCCCGGCCATCCTGGCGGTCTTGTTCGGCAGCGCCAACCAGTACAACCCGCCGAGCATCCTCTTCAACCCGAACACGGTCTACTTCCGCATCGCCGGGACCCCGGTCAACGGGATCTACCTGACCACCGTCCTCACCACCGTGGTCGTCCTCGTCGCGCTCGGGGTGCTCCTCCGGTTCTCGAACCTCGGGCTGCAGATGCGGGGTGCCGTCGAGAGCCGGCGGCTCATCGAGCTCGACGGGGTCAACGCGGGCCGGGTGGTGGCGGTGGCCTGGGCCATCTCGGGATTCCTGGCGGGACTGGCAGGCGTCCTGCTGGCCCCGATCTACGGCCAGCTGCAGTTCGACGACTACGCCGCCCTGATGGTCGCCGCCTTCGCGGCCGCGGCCTGGGCCGTCCTCCGCTCGTTGACCCTTGCCGCGCTGGTCGGTGTCGCCATGGGCGTGGTCACCACGATCCTCCAGGGGTACCTCCCGGTCGGCAGTGTGTGGTCCTCGGCCCTCTTCACCTCGCTCCCGTTCATCGTGCTGGTGGCCGCCCTGATGATCGTGCCCGGGCTCCGCACGCTCGACCGGGCCAAGGATCCGCTCTCCTCGGTGGACCCCCCGACGCCGCCCTCGATCGCCTCGCTGCGCGCCCCGCAGCTGGACCGGGTGGTGCGGATCCTCTGGTACATCCTGCTCGGTGCGTTCGTGGTGTCGATGCTGACCTGGCTCCCGACCACCTGGGAGAACGTGTTCAACGCCGGGATGGCCTATTCGGTCGTGTTCCTCTCCATCACCCTGATCACCGGCATGGGCGGCCAGCTCTCGCTCGTCCAGGCCACCTTCGCCGGGATCGGCGCCTTCACTGCCGCCCAACTGGCCAACCACCTCGGGCTCAACTTCTTCCTCGGAGGCCTGGTCGGCGCCGTGATCGCCGCGGCGGTCGCGGTCGTGCTGGGCTTCGCCTCGGTCCGGCTGCGCGGCCTCGGCCTGGCCCTCCTGACCATCGCGGCAGCCCTCTTCTTCGACAACACGGTCTTCCCGCAGGCACTGTCCGGGGCGAGCGGCCAGTCGATCAGCATCAAGTCCAGCTGGGTCAGCTTCGGGGTGCTCGACCCCAACGGCCACGCCTTCTTCGTGCTCGCGATGGTGGTGCTGCTGGTGTGCATCGCCGGTGTGAAGCTCGTCCACCGTGGGACGACCGGGCGGTTCCTCGGGGCGATCCGGGGGAGCGAGACCGGCGCATCGGGGATGGGGATCAACCTCACCTGGCAGCACGTGCTCATCTTCGCCCTGGCCGGCCTGGTGGCCGGTGTCGGCGGCACCCTGGAGGTCCTCCAGCAGCAATCGGTGAGCCCCGGGCTGTTCAACTACCAGTTCTCCCTGGTGATCGTGGTGCTGGTCGTGACAACCGGTGCCCGCTCGGTGGAGGGGGCCCTCCAGGCCGCATTCGGGTTCGTGATCCTGAGCAAGATCCTGAGCCTGCTGCCGGCTCGACTCGGCGGCAACAGCCTGGTGGTCGTGCTCTTCGCCTTCGGCGCCCTCACCTACGCCGCGCACCCCGAGGGGATCCTCGAGTACCAGAAACGGCGGTGGACCCTCCGCTTCGAACGGATGATCTTCCACACCGACCCGCTCGCGCCCGGGACCGGCCCGGTGGTGCCGGGCGGCAGACGCGGGGTGATGACCTCCAACGGCGCTCCGGCGCCTGCCCCCGCCGAGCCGATGGCGACCGATCATGGCTGAGCGGAGCGACCCCCTGCTCCGGGTCAACGGGGTCACCAAGACCTTCGGCGGGATCGTGGCGGTCAGCGACGTGAGCCTCGAGGTGGAGCGGGGGGAGAGCGTCGGGCTGGTCGGACCCAACGGCGCCGGCAAGACCACGCTGTTCAATTGCATCTGCGGCCAGCTCCGGCCGGAGCACGGGGTCATGGAGCTCGACGGGGTGAGCCTCGCCGAGCGCCCCACCTACAAGCGGGCCCGGATGGGGATCAGCCGCACCTACCAGCGCATCGAGGTGTTCCCGGACATGACGGTCCGGGACCACCTGGTGGTGGCGGTCCGGGCCCGGTGGTGCACGGGACGGCTCTGGCGTGATCTCTTCAACATGAGCTCGACCACCACCGAAGAGCGCGATCGGGTCGCCTCGGTGCTCGAGCTGGTCGGGATCGGTGACCAGGCGGACGTCCAGGTCTCGACCCTGGGCCTCGGCTCGTGCCGGCTGGTCGAGTTGGCCCGGGCGCTGGTGTGCGAACCGGTCCTGCTGCTCGCCGACGAACCGTCCTCGGGCCTGGACGTCCACGAGACCCGGGAGCTCTCCAAGGTGCTCCGCACGTTGCCAACGCGAACGCGGACTGGCGCTGCTGCTGGTCGAGCACGATCTGAGCATGGTCGGGGAGGTGGTCGACAGGACCATCGTCATGAACCTGGGCAACGTCATCGCCGAGGGCGCCTTCGACGAAGTGATGGCCGATCCGGGGGTCCGACAGGCCTACCTGGGGTTGAGCGCGTGAGCACGGCCATCGCCGATCCCCCGGCCCTCGAGGTCGACCACGTGAGCGCCGCCTACGGGCCCTACCGAGCGCTGTTCGACGTCACCTTCTCGGTGCCCGCAGCCGGGGTCACCGCGCTCATCGGCTCCAACGGTGCCGGCAAGTCCACCGTGGCCCGCGTGGTCACCGGGCTCCTGGCCAGCACGGAGGGCACCCTGCGGCTCAGCGGCACCGACGTCACCGGGCGCCCGGCCTATCGGATCGCACGGACCGGGTGCGCGCACGTCCCCGAGGGCAGGGGCATCTTCGCGAACCTGACCGTCGAGGAGAACCTCAGGGTGCTCTTCCGCCAGAAGCTCGGGAAGCGCCAGGTGCCCGATGCCCTGGACCGCGCCTACGGCTCGTTCCCGATCCTCGGCAGCCGGCGCAAGCAGCACGGGGGCACGCTCTCCGGTGGCGAGCAGCGCATCCTCTCCCTTGCCAAGGTCCTCGTCGCCCCGCCCCGTCTGCTGGTGGCCGACGAGATCTCCCTCGGCCTGGCGCCGGTGATGGTCGATGCCGTCTACGAGGGGCTCCGCAAGATCAACGGTGCCGGGACCGCCCTGCTCATCGTCGAGCAGCAGGTGGACCGGGTGCTGGACATCGCCGGAACGGCGGTGGTGCTCGAGCATGGCGCGGTGGCCTACTCCGGTCCCGCCGACGGGGCCATGGTCGCGGTGGAACGGGTGCTCGCCTCCCGGGGGGAGCGGGCGATGGTCGGTGTCGCCGATCCGGGCGGACCGGGTGTTCCCGCCCGGCAGCCGGTGGAGCGGAACGGACCCGGGCCGGCGGCGCCGTACAATGCAGCGCCCGGCGAAGGGGAGTCACAGGGCCAGGACGGCGGGACCGACAGCGGGGAGAACCGATGACTGACGAGGGACGCGACGCAGTCGTCGTCGACGTGCTGCGGACGACGTTGGGCAAGCGGGGTGGTGCGCTCGCCACCTGGCACCCGGTCGACCTGCTCGGGTTCGCTCTCAGGTTGCTCGTCGAGCGGACGGGGATCGACCCGGCGCTGGTCGACGACGTCATCGGGGGCTGCGTGACCCAGGCGGGCGAGCAGAGCACCAATGTGAGCCGCAACGCCTGGGTCGCCGCCGGCCTCCCCCAACAGGTCCCTGCGACGACCGTCGACCGCCAGTGCGGTTCGTCGCAGCAGGCCATGCACTTCGCCGCCGCCGGTGTGAAGGCAGGTCACTACGACCTGGTGATCGCCTGCGGGGTCGAGTCGATGAGCAGGGTGCCGATGGCCTCCAACGCACGGGGGGGCACCGGCCCCTTCCCTCCCTCCTTTCTCGAGGTCATCGACGGTCGCCTCTGGGCTCAATTCCGGGTGGCCCAGGTCCTTGCCGACCGCTGGGGGGTCACCCGGAAGGAGATGGACGAGCTCGCGCTCGAGAGCCACCGGAGGGCGGCAGCGTCGTGGGACAGCGGCCATTTCGGCCGCGAAGCGGTGCCGGTGCCCCTCAAGGACGAGGAGGGCCGGCTGACCGGCGTCTCCCTCGACGCCGACGAGGGGATCCGGCGCGGCGGGACGATGGAGGGCCTCGGCGGGCTCCCCCCGGCGCAGTCCTGGGAACCCGACACCGCCCCCGACATCACCGCGGGCAACTCCTCGCAGATGACCGACGGTGCGTCGGCCATGCTCATCGCCGAGCGATCGGTGGCGGAGCGGCTCGGGCTTCCCGCCCGGGCCCGATTCGCCCACGCCACCGTGGCCGCGGACGATGCGGCGATCGTGCTCTCCGCCCCGGTCCCGGCCACCCAGCGGCTGCTCGACCGGTCGGGCATGACCGTCGACCAGTTCGACGCCGTCGAGTGCAACGAGGCGTTCGCCGCCATCCCGTTGATGTGGCTCCGTGCCTTTCCGATCGACCCCGAGTTGCTCAACCCGCGCGGTGGAGCGATCGCCATCGGGCATCCGCTGGGCGCGAGCGGGGTGCGCCTGGCCGCGACCCTGATCAACCACCTCGAGGCCACCGGCGGTCGCTACGGCTTCCAGACCATGTGCGAGGGGGGTGGGCAGGCCAACGCCACGGTGATCGAGCGCCTGGTCTAGTGGCCGGCCGCCTGGCGGGCCGCTTGCGACTTGACGTACTCGGCCGTGCCCGCCAGGAAGCCGTCCACGTTCTGGGCCTTGCCCTTGGCGAACTCGGCGAAGTACTCGGGGACGTAGACCGAGATCGATCCTGCGACCATCCCGTCCAGGATGGTGCCGGCCGCCTCCTCGACCGAGATGAACTCGACGCCCGGGTCGAAGGGGTCGTTGTCCTCGATCGTGAACAGCTCGGTGTCGACCAGGCCCGGGTAGACGACGGTGACCGTGACCCCGGTGTCCCACAGGTCGACCGCCATCGACTCCGAGAAGACGGCGAGGGCGGCCTTGGACGCCCCGTAGGGGGCTTCCCCCGGGGAGCTCAAGGTGGCGGCACAGGACGAGATGTTGACGATCTGGCCCGATCCCCGCTCCAGCATGTGGGGGAGGAGCGCCAGGGTGAGCCGCACCGGCGAGTTGTAGTTGATGGCCATGACCGCGTCGACCGTGGCCGCGTCGAGCCGGGTCACGTGTCGGTGCTTGGGGATGCCGGCGTTGTTGATCAGGATGTCGACCCCGCCGAGCTGCTCGACTGCATCCCGCGCCAGTCGGTCGACGGCATCCGGGTCGGTGAGATCGGCCACCCACATCTGTGAGTCGGGCGCGTGCACCCGGCACCGCTCGAGGACCTCGGCCAGCCGGTCGCCCCGACGGGCGGCGATGCCCACGGTGGCCCCCTCGGCCGCCAGGGCCCGGGCCAGCCCCGCGCCGATTCCCGACGATCCTCCGGTGATCAGGACCCGGGATCCTGCGAATCTGTCGGCCACGTGACTCCCCCTTCTCCGGTCGGGACGGCCCGACCGGACCACGCTACCCACCGACGATCGTGCCGCGCCCGGCGACCCGGCCGCAGGCCGGGCGGACCGCTCAGCGGTTCCGCCACTCCGGTGTGCGCTTCTCCGCGAAGGCCTTCGGACCCTCGATCGCGTCCTCGCTCGAGAAGACCTCGGTGGAGATGGCCGACTCGATGCGGTAGGCCTCCTTCATGTCGACGGCGAGCCCACGAAGGACGGACTCCTTGGTCTTGCGCACGGCGAGCGGCCCGTTGGCAGTGATCCGACGTGCGTAGTCCTCCGCCCGTTCGACGAGCCGGTCCGGCGGGCAGACCTCGTTCAGCAGCCCCATCTCGAAGACCCGGGCCGCCGAGATCCGGTCGGCGCAGAGGAGCATCTCCATGGCGGCCGGGAAGGGGATCTGGCGGGGGAGGCGGACCGTGGTTCCGCCTCCGGCGAAGAGACCGCGCTTGGGCTCGAGGACGCCGAAGGTGGCCGTGTCGGCCGCCACCCGCAGGTCGCACCCGCCCAGCATCTCCATACCGCCGGCCACGCAGGTGCCGTTGACCGCGGCGACGATCGGCTTGTAGAGCTTGACGTTGCGCAGGACGGCCCTGACCCCGTCGTCGAGGCGGTAGCCGTCGATCTCGGTCACCCCCTCCTCCTGCATCCGCTTCTGCATGGCGGTGATCTGCGGGATGTAGGTCTTCAAGTCGGCACCCACGCAGAAGTCGAGCCCGACCCCGGTGACGATGGCCACCCATGCCGCGTCGTCCTCGCCGAACCGGTCCCAGGCCATCCGGAGCTGGGCGAAGTGCTCAGCGTCCATCGCGTTGCGGGCTTCGGGCCGGTCGATGGTGATCCGGACGATGTGGTCGTGTCCGGTCTCGTAGTGGACGGGCATGGGTCTCCTCGGGTGTCGGCGGGTCGGGTACGCGGCCGCTCAGGTCGCGGGTCCGGCGAGCGTGGCGGTGTGGGCTCCCCGGGGACCTGGGGTCAGCGTGACTGGCTCGCCCACCAGCTCGACCTCTGCGGGGACCGGCTCGTCCAGACGCGCGTAGCACCGACCGCCGTCGGCGAGGTCGCAGATGAGTGCGGTCGAGGTGGGTCCGGTGCGGTCGTAGACGGTCGAGAAGGTCGCCACCCGGGCCGGGCCGGCGACCTCCCGGGCGACCGGAACGCTCGGCAGCTCGGGGACCGGACCGGGGAGGGTGCGCGTGCCGGGACTGGTCGACCAGAGGGAGGCGGCGTGGTGGGTCATGTGCATTCCGATGCCGGTGACCAGCCCGAACGACCCGGGGTCGGCCCGCAGCACCTCGGCCATCGCAGCCAGGGCATGGGTGCCGTAGTTGCTCCCGGGTCCGCCGTGGTACGGGAGTCCCCCGGTGACCGTGGAGCTCCGGTCGTCGGTGATCCCGAGGGCGTCGCGGGCGAACGCGAGCGAGCTGGCGAAGCAGGAGTAGAGGTCGAGATGGCCGACCTGGTCGACGGAGGTCGGGCCGAGGGCCGAAGCTGCAGCTGCGGCGAGCGCAGGCGACCTCCCGAGCTCCGGCCGGGCGGCCATGGCGGGGGGCTCCTCGCCGAAACCCAACCCGCGCAGGTAGACCCGACGGTCGGCGGGCACCCCCAGCCGGTCGGCCTCCTCCTCGGTGGCGAGCAGCACGGCTGCGGCCATGTCGACGTCCATGATCGCGGTCATCAGCTTGGTGTACGGGGTGGAGACCATCCGGTTGTCGGGGGAGGGGGTGGTGATCTCGTCGGTGTCCCGGCGGATGGGGAACCAGGCGTGCTCGGGTTGTGCCGCCGCTACCTCGGTCATGGGGGCGAGCAGGCGTCCGAGCTCGGCCCGGTGCGCCGCCGGCGTGCGGCCGAGCGCCGCCCGCCGGGCCGTGTCGAGCAGGGCGAAGGTCAGATAGGCCTGGAAGATGCCGTTGGACGCCTCGTCCCGGTCGATGGTGATCGGGTACGGAGCGGCCACCTCCGGCGCGAACGACCAGGGGGGTTCGGGGAGACGGCGCTTGGTGGCGAGGGCTTCGCCCCCGACCACGAGTGCGAGGTCGAGCCGACCGGACTCCATCGCCGCGGCCGCGTCGGCCACCAGGCGCACCGGGGTATGGCCCCCGAGTCCCGAGTAGACGCGGTGTGCGGGATCGGCTCCGAGCCGCTCGGCCAGCCGGCCGCAGGGCGCGTCGTACTCCCACGCCTGGCAGAAGACGACCTGGAGGCTCTGGATGCCCTTGACCGCGTCGGGGTTGCCTGCGTCGGCCGCGGCCGACCGGGCCAGCTCCGCCCACATGTCGAGCGGTTCGGGAGCCGGGACCTCGCGCCAGGTCCGGCGTGCGACCCCCACGATGCACGGCGCCCGGCGATCGACGGCCACGACGGGACTCAGGAGGTGCGGGCCTGACCGGGGAGCCGGATCGCCCGGTCGGCGATGATGTTCTTCTGCACCTCGGTCGAGCCGCCGCCGATGGTGCTGTAGCGCTGGAAGGCGTAGAGCCGGGTCCACTTGCCGCGGTCGACCGCGTCCGGTCCGCCGCGGGCCAGGAGGCCGGACGGTCCGAGCAGGTCGACCGCGAGGTCGGCGAGGGTCTGGGCCAGCACCGACCACTGCAGCTTGGCGAAGGGGACCTCGGGCCAGTTCTTCTCACCCTTGATGATCTTGCTGAGCGCGCGCAGCGTGAGCAGCCGGGCCAGCTCGATGTCGGTCCACGCCCTGGCCAGCCGATCGCGGATCGACGGGTCCTCGAGGGCGGCCGGGTTCACCGAGCGTGCCGCCATCACCATCGCCCGCAGGTCGGCGGCCAGGCTCGAGATCTGACCGGCGATACCCACCCGCTCGTGGCCCAGGGTGCCCATGGCCACCATCCACCCCTCGCCCTCCCCGCCCAGGCGGCTGTCGACGGGCAGGTGGACGTCGCGGAAGTACACCTCGTTGAACATCTCCTCGCCGGTCATGTCCCGGATGGGCCGGACCTCGATGCCGGGGGTGTGCATGTCGACGATGAACGCGGTGATGCCCTCGTGCTTGGCTCCGCGCTCGATCGCGGTGGGGTCGGTGCGCAGGAGGAACAGTCCCCATCGGGCCAGATGGGCGGTCGAGATCCAGATCTTCTGGCCGTTGACCACGTAGCGGTCGCCGTCGCGCAGTGCGGTCGTGCGCAGGTTGGCCAGGTCGTTGCCGGCATCCGGCTCGGAGAACCCCTGGCACCAGTGGTCCGACGCGTCGAGGATCGAAGGCAACCACCGTTGCTGCTGTTCTTCGGTGCCCCAGGCGATGATCATCGGCCCGATCTGCCAGAGACCGTTGGGATTGGCCAGCCCCGGGGTGCGGTACTCGGCCATGACCTCCGAATAGATGATCCGCTGCATGGCGGTGGCGGCCCGGCCGCCGTACTCCTCGGGCCAGTGCACCGCGGCCCACCGCCCCTCGTTGAGGACGCGCTGCCAGCTGGCCCGGCGGTGCTGCAGCTTCTCCGGCGACATCGCCGAGTCGTCCGCCAGCTCCTCGCCGGCGAGGAACGGCTGCAGGTGCTCGTCGAGCCACGAGCGCAGCTCGTTCCGGAACGCCTCGTCTTCGGGGGCCAGTGCGAAGTCCACGGCCAGTGAGGCTAACGGATCCGGGTCTACACTGTCGGAACGCCGGATCGTCGGAACCCGGACGGCCGTGCCACGGGGGTACCAGATGGACTTCACATTCGACGCGGAACAGCTGGCGCTCCAGGACGTGGCGCGGCGGGCCATGGACGAGGTCGGTGGTGACATGGTCCGGGCGATGGCCGACGACCCGGTCGGGTTCTCGCCCGAGCAATGGGAGGGGTTGGTCTCCCTCGGCTGGACCGGCCTGCTCGAACCCGCCTCGGGCGCCGGGCTCCTCGAGACCTGCATCGTCCTCGAGCAGATGGGGCGGGTCCCCCTGCCGGGTCCGTTCTTCTCCTCCTCGGTCCTGGCGATGCTGGCCGCACGCGCGCTCGGGGCCGGTGACCTGGTCGCGGAGCTCGCCGCCGGCGCCCCCCGGGGCACGGTGGCACTGCACGAACAGGGCCACGGCCACCCGCTGGACACGGTGCGCGCCCGCGCACGGCGGCGGGGGTCGGAGTGGGTGGTCAGCGGCGCCAAGCCGACCGTGGTCGACGGCCACAGCGCGGACTGGGCGATCGTTGTGGCACTGGCCGAGGACGGGATCCGCTCGTTCCTGCTCCGATCCCCGAAGGCCGAGGCCGTTCCCGCCCTGGACCCGACCCGCAAGCTCGCCCGTCTGGTCCTCGAGGAGGAGCCGGTCGAGCCGCTCGGCCCACCCGGTGACCAGACCGGGCTCTGGCGTGCGGTCCTCGACGACGTCTCGGTGGCCCTCACGGCCGAGCTCATCGGCGTGTGCGACCGGGCCATGTCCGAGGCGGTGGAGTACGCCAAGGGCCGGGTGGTCTTCGACCGTCCGGTCGCCACCTTCCAGGTGGTCAAGCACCGCATCGTCGACATGTTCCACTCCCTCGAGTTGGCCCGGGCCGGGATGCACTTCGCCGCATGGGCGTCGGACACCGGTGCACCGGAGCGGTCGCGGGCCGCGGCCATGGCCGCCGCGTATGCCGCCGAGTCGGCGGTGCGGCTGACCGGCGACAACATCCAGGTGCACGGAGGTGTGGGGTTCACCTGGGCCGACGACGCCCACTTCCTGTTCACCCGGGCCAAGCAGAACCAGGTGCTCATGGGGGGAAGCGGGCACCAGTGGCACACGGTCGCCGCCGAGCTGATCGGGGTCTGATCGGCGGCGCGGGACTGCGCCGCCGCGCTGCAGTGCCGGGCACCCGAGGGTGCCCAGAGGGGCCCGGGGGGTCCGAAGGGGGAGTGTCCGATGTCGACGCAGCAAGGTGAGAGGGTCGGGGAGACCGGGGCGCTGGCCCCGTTCGACCCCTTCGAGCTCCAGGACACCGTGTCGGGCAACATCCGCGACCCCTATCCGAGGATGGCCGAACTGCGCCGTGAGTCGCCGGTCCACCTCGGTCCGGTCGACCTCGGGGACGGCATCAGTGATCTGGTCGACGCCGATGCACCGCCTCGGGTCACCGTGTTCGGCTTCGACGAGGTGGTGCAGGTCCTCCGCGACAACGAGACCTACTCGTCGACCGTCTACGAGGGGCTGATGGGGGCCGTCATGGGGCGGACCATCCTCCAGATGGACGAGCCCGAGCACCGCCTGCACCGCGCCCTCGTCTCCCCGACCTTCCGTTCGAAGGTGCTCGAGCGGTGGGAGGGGGAACTGGTCAAGCGGGTGGTGGACGAACTGGTCGACGGGTTCGCCGATCGGGGTGCCGCCGATCTGGTGCAGGAGATCACCTTCAACTTCCCGGTCCAGGTGATCGCCCACATCCTCGGTCTGCCGCGCTCGGACTTCCCGATCTTCCAGAAGTGGGCCATCGAGATCACCAGCGTGGCCGCCAACTGGGAACGCGGGGTCGCCGCCTCCGAGGCGCTGCGGGAGTACTTCGCCGACGTGCTCGCCGAGCGCCGACGCCGCCCCGCGGACGACCTGATCAGCGACCTCCTGGTGGCGGAGGTCGACGGCCGGCGTCTCGACGACGAGGAGATCTATTCGTTCCTGCGCCTGCTGCTGCCGGCCGGCGTGGAGACCACCTACCGGGCGTCGGGCAACCTGCTCTACGGGCTGCTGACCAGTCCCGACCAGCAGCGGGCGGTGGTCGAGGACCGGGCGCTCGTGCCGGTTGCCTTCGAGGAGACCATCCGGTGGGAGCCGCCGGTCACCGTCATCCTCCGCCGGGCGACCCGGGACGCCGAGCTCGGGGGTCTCCCCGTGCAGCAGGGCGCCGACGTCGGGCTGCTCCTCGGCTCGGCCAACCGCGACGAGCGCAAGTACGAGCATCCGGACCGGTTCGACATCTTCCGGCCCTCGCGCCAGAGCGTGGGATTCGGCTTCGGCGTGCACGTCTGCCTCGGCATGCACCTCGCACGGATGGAGGCGCGGGTGGCGATCGACGCCCTCCTCGACCGCCTCCCAGGGTTGGAGCTCGCACCCGAGCCCGGTCAGGATCTCCACATCAAGGGGATGGCGTTCCGGTCCCCGATCGCCCTGCCGGTCACCTTCAGCCCCAGTTGATCCCGCAGCGGAGGGGGGTGAGCCGGTGCCCGCGTGGCTGACCGACGACGAGTACCGGGTCCTTTCGGCCGCCTGCGACCGGATGATCCCGGCCGCCGAGGGGGGCCCGGGGGCGGTGGCCGCCGGGGTCCCCGACTACATCGACGGACTGCTCGGCGCCTTCACCGTCGACCCGCCCCGGATCTGGGCGGGGGGCCCGACCTCGGGGCGGATGGGCGGGGACGCCGCGTTTGGCCGGTTCCACCGGCTCACCGCCCTCGACGAGCTGGCCTGGCGCACCCGCATCGAGGGTTCCCTCGGCATCGGCGAGCGCGAGTTCAACGGACCGGTCATCGGCCTGCAGGCGCGGTACCGGCAGGGACTCGCCGCGCTGGGTGACGACTTCACCCGGGCCGACCCGGCCGAGCAGGAGGCGCGCCTCCGCGCCGAACCCGAGTTCGCCGAGCTGCTCCACGGCCACGTCTGCGAGGGGATGTACGGGGCGCCCGAGTACGGCGGCAACCGGGACGGGGTCGCCTGGCGGGCCATCGGGTTCAGGGGGGACGTGCAGCCGCGGGGTTGGACCGACGCCGAGGTCGCCGGTCCGTGAGCGTCGACGCGGTGATCGTCGGATCGGGGCCGGGCGGCGCCGCCGCGGCCGACGTGCTGACCGCGGCCGGGTGGACGGTGACCGTCGTCGAGAAGGGGCGCAACCACCTCCTCGATCCCGACGACCCCACCGGGCTCGCCTCCGACTTCTCCAACGACGAGATCAAGTTCCACAACCGCTACTTCCTCGGCCCGGACCCGTTGGTCGAGCCGCGCACCTTCCGGACCTCCGAGGCCGACGGCCCCCGCACCTTCGTGGGCGAGGTCAACTCGGTATCGTCCACGGTCGGTGGTGGTGGCGTCCACGCCGACGGCAAGGTACCCCGCTTCATGCCCGACGACTTCCGGTTGCACTCGGTTCTCGGGCCGCAGCCCGACGCCGACCTCGTCGACTGGCCGGTCGGCTACGACGAGCTCGAGCCCTACTACGCCGAGGTCGAGCGGCTGGTGGGGGTGGCCGGCACCGAGGGGGCCAACCCGTTCGCCGGGCCGCGGTCCGGCCCCTTCCCGATGCCGTCGGGTGCACCGATGTACGGCGCGACCCTCTCGTCCGATGCGGCCGAGCGGCTCGGGTACCACCCCTATCCGGCACCGACCGCGGCGAACAGCGTGCCCTACGACGGCAGGCCGGCCTGCAACAACTGCGGGTTCTGCGCGTTCTTCGGGTGCCCGATCCACGCCAAGGGGGACCCGGTGGCCATGCTGTCGCGGGTGATGGCGAGCGGCCGGGCCGAACTCCTGGCGGAGACCTTCGTCTCCCGGGTGCGCGTCGAGGGCGGCCGGGCGACCGGGGTCGACGTGACCGGACCCGACGGTGTCGAGCGGTTCCTCGCCGCCCGCCATGTCATCGTGGCTGCCGGCGCCATCGAGACCCCCCGGCTGCTGCTGCTCTCCGGCTTCGAGCACCCGCTGATCGGCCGGTACCTGATGACCCACTTCCAGACCATCGCCGCCGGGGTGATGCCGTTCCCCACCCATGCCGAGCGCGGCCGCGCGGTGACCCATGTCCACGACGACATGATCGTCGGCGACAGCGCCTCGCAGGAGGCGGCGCGCGAGGCCGGTCTGCCCTGGCTGCGGGGCGGCATGGTCGAGCACTCGGGATCCGGGATGCCGGTCCTGGAGGCCAAGCACTACCCCTGGGGGGACCACCACCCGCGCCTGATGGCCGACTCGCCCTTCCGCGGCAGGTTGTGGGCGTTCATCATGCAGGGTGAGGACCTCCCCTATCCGGGGAACCGGTTGGACCTCGACCCCTCGATCCGGGATGCCCGGGGATTCCCGGCGGCCCGGATCACCTACCGGCCCGCTCGTCACGAACTGGCCGCGTCGGCGCACTTCGGGCCGAGGCTGGCGGCCATCCTGACCGAGATGGGTGCGCGGTGGACCACCGTCACGACGTCCCCCGGGGGCGGCAACGCGGGCTCGCCCGAGGCGGTGCCCGAGAGCCGGCACAACATGGGGACCGTGCGGATGGGGACCGACCCGTCGACCTCTGTGGTCGACCCGACCGGACGCATGCACGACGTGGACAACCTGCTGGTGACCGACTCCTCGGTCTTCCCGACCGCCGCCGGCTACGGGCCCACGCTCACCCTGGTCGCACTCGCCGCGCGCGCCGCGCACCTGCTGGCGGGGACGACGCCGACCCTCGGTCCGCTCGCCGGGTGACACCGGCTCCTCGGAAATGAGCGGTGCGGGGACACGCTGGCTCAGTGGTGGTTTCTCCAGAGGGTGGCATCACGCAACGGCGAACAATTGCCAAATGCCGGGCACGCCCTTGAGCTCGAATTCACCGCGATCGGCGAATTCGATGCCCGATCCCGCGACGAGGTCCATCACGGTGCGCGAGACCAGCACCTCACCCGGGCCGGCAAGTCCCGCGACCCGCGCGCCGACATGGACCGCGATGCCACCGAGATCGTCGCCCCGAATCTCACACTCTCCCGTGTGCAATCCCGCCCGGATCTCCAAGCCCAGCCGACGAGCGCCGTCGCGGATGGCTCCGGCACAGTGGATCGCCCGGGCAGGACCGTCGAAGGTGGCGAATACCCCGTCGCCCGTGCTCTTGATCTGCCGGCCCCGGAAGCGGTCCAGTTGTCGGTGGACCATTGCGTCGTGATCGTCGAGCAGACCTCGCCAGCGACGATCTCCGAGGTCGGCGGCTGTTCGGGTGGAGTCCACGATGTCGGTGAAGACGATCGTGGACAGCACCCGGTCGGGTTCATGAGCCGAGCGGTGTCCGGTAAGGAACTCCTCCACCTCATCGAAGATCCCCGTCCTGTCTCCCACCCAGAAGAAGTGATCGTCACCGGGAAGCTCGACGTAGCTCGCTCCGGCGATGTGCTCACTGAGGTACCGGCCGTGCTCGACGCGGATCGGGATGTCCCCCGCCCTGTGCAAGATGAGTGTGGGAACTCGGATGCTCGGCAGCACGTCGCGGACGTCGGTCTCCGCGTTCACGTTCATCAGCGATCGGTATGCTCCCGGGCTCGTGGCTCGCCGTTCGAAGGCAGCCCATCTGCGCCGAAACTCGAGATCGCCCGCGACGGAGGGAGCGAAGAAATCCACCGTATTGTCACCCCCCCAGCTCTCGACCTTCGCCTCGACGTATCGGTCGAGCACATCCGGCGGGTATCCCCACGGATAGTCCACCGCCTCCATCATTCGGGCAAAGGTCCCATACAGCACGAGAGCCGAGACCCGATCAGGGTAGGTCGCAGCAAAGAGCATCGCCATCGGCCCGCCTTCCGACAAGCCAAACAGGACCGCCCGTTCCGATCCGGCATCGTCCATCACAGCGCGCAGGTCCTGCATCCGATCTTCGAGCGTCGGTGCCCCCTGGATCGGATCCGACAGGCCGAGCCCGCGTCGATCGAACACGATCAGACGACTGAACGACGCGAGCCCTCGCAGGCAGTCCGCCATGGAGGGATCCTCCCATGCCAACTCGACGTGCGATACGTAGCCGAGGACGGCGACCAGGTCGAACGGGCCATCGCCGAGCACCTGGTAGGCGATGTGAAAGCCGTCCGCTGTCCTTGCGTACCGGGTCTCGGGGATATCCACCATGACCATTCTGCCGGATGGCTCCGATGAACGCTCGGTCAACCTGCGGGGTCCCGCACGGAGTCGCCGATCAGCCAGGGTCTATACCGCCGCAGACCCGGCAGCGTCGTTGTGGGTCACCCCGGACTTGAAGTGATCCAAGGTCCCCTGTGCAACGATGCAGAGCATGACACGAACTGCCGAGTGCGCCTGTGGGCGGCTTACAATCTCAGTTGAGAGCGAACCGATGACGGTGGCAATCTGCCACTGCGATTTCTGCCAGAAGCGGACGGGAAGCGTCTTTCAGGTGGCAGCGTATTTTCCCGCGGACGAACCGATTGAGGTCAGCGGCAAGACCAAGGCATACAACGGGCTGGAGATAGACGGCGTCGGGAACGCTGCAGGGGCCTCTGTGACCTACAACTTCTGCCCGACCTGCGGGTCAACCGTCTACTGGGTCTCTGATGGCGAAGCAGGCATCCTCGGAATCGCTGCCGGCAACATCGTGGGCACTGAGCTACCTGCCCCCGGCATGGAGTTCTATACGGAGAACCGCCATGACTGGGTGCCTCCAGCCGTCAGCGCTGAACAGTTCCAGAAGTCCTGGAGGGGCTGAGGTGAGGGGCGAGCAATCTGAACTCCTGATGCCCCACCTTCCACGGTGTCTGTTGGCTCAATGACTTCGGTGGGGATCAGGGGGTCGAGTCCGACGAAGGCGAACTGGAACCAGACCACTTCGACTCCAGTCAGATGCTTCACCAACCCGAGGAGGCTGGTGCCAGTGGGAACAGTCGATTTGCGAGCCGACTCTTCGTCCAGGTCTTCAACCTTCAGGATTACCGACTCCCGCAGGTAGTCGAGAAACTCCAGCAGCGTTTCTCTTTCGCCTGTGAGATTGAGTGGCGTACGGCGATCTGGCACCGGGCTGGACCGTAGTCCGACACTCTGGTGGCTGCCCGCATAGCCGGGGGGTGGTGGGGGACAGTCGACCCACAAGACTCGTCCCATCGCACTCGCTGCCTTCAGGGCCAGCCCCAGGGATGTTGCGAGTGCTAGGAAGGTCCTCATGGCCACGACGACGAATGGTGACGTATCCCTTTACTACGAGAGCTTCGGCGACAAGGGGAATCCGGTTCTGCTCCTGGTCAACGGACTCGGTTCCCAATGCATCAACTTCAAGGTCGAGCTCTGCAGGATGTTCGTCGACGAAGGGTTCAGAACCGTACGCTACGACAATCGAGACGTCGGCTTGTCGAGTCATCTCAAGGGTGGTCCGAAGTACTCGGTGGACGACATGGCCAGCGATGGCTTCGCCATCCTCGATGCCATCGGCGCCGACGCCGCCCACATTGCCGGTTGGTCCATGGGCGGTCAGATCGTCCAGGCAATGGCCATCGCGCGTCCCGAGCGGGTTCTGTCAATGACCTCGGTCATGTCGGGTCCCGGAGAGATCCCGGCCCCGCGCGCCCTGATGTCATGGCCGTCCTCATGGCCCCCCCGGCGACGAACCGTGACGAGGCGGCCGAGCACCACCTGGCCGGCCTGAAGGCGTGGGGCAGTCCGGCCTACGTCGACACCGCCCGTATTACCGCAGAGGCTCACGCTGCATACGACCGGTGCTGGGACCCCGAAGGACGGACCCGCCAAGCCATGGCGATCGCGTCGTCCCCCTCTCGGCGGGAGGCACTCAGGTCCTTGCGGGTCCCGACCCTCGTTGTCCACGGCGACGCCGACCGCCTGGTGGAGCCGGAGGCCGGCCGGTCCACCGCCGAGGCCATCCCCGGCGCGCGCCTGGAGGTCGTGCCGGGCATGGGTCACGACTACGCCCCGCAGCTGTGGCCCCGCTTGGTCGAGCTGATCACAGCCCACGCTCGATCTGCCGCGTCAGCACGTTGACCGTCCCACGCCCGGCGTCATACAGGTGATCCACGCGTGATTCGATGAACTGGTTCCAGATGCGGACGCGTCAAACCTTCGAACGGTCAGTAACGTGGTGAGATGGCCAAGTCATCGTGGGTAGCTACCGTCCTTCGAGTCGAAAAACCTTGGGGATACGAGGAGCATTTCGCGCTCGTCCATGGTCGTTACTGCGGTAAGGCACTGCACGTCAATGAGGGTCAAGCGCTCTCACTTCAGTATCACGAGCAGAAGGAGGAGACGATCGCAGTGCAGTCGGGCCGGCTCCTCTTCGAGGTGGGCGGTCCGGACGACCCGTTGGAGTCATTCGAACTACTTCCCGGCGAAGCGGTTCATCTCCGCCCCGGTACTCGACATCGGATGACGGCTCTGGAGGACACGGTCGTCCTTGAGGCCAGTACCACCGAACTCGATGACGTCGTGCGTATCGAAGATCGCTACAACCGCTCATAGAGGCGCCCACGACCGGCGGTCGGGGACGCAACGCGACCGCGAAATAGCTGAGCATTGTGGGGCACCCGGGGTCGACGCAGAAACGCAGTCCAAATCGAGCAGAGGATGTCCCGCATGACCTACGTATCCGGGAACCTTCTCCGGGCGGGTATCACGTCGCTCCGATGCCGTTCCTCCACCGTGTCCGGTCCACGATCGGCAAGTGGGCATCGTCGGCCGAGTCCCCGAAGTCCCGGTAGTGCGTTAGGGCTAACGTTGGGTCGGGTCGTTACTGGCGTCAGGGTGGAGCACCACCGGGGACCGACCCTTCGGCATCGTGCCGGACAGAGCCGTGCGCCTGGGCGAACACCTGATGTCGTCCGAAGGAGCACGCCATGCCCGAACCGGCTGTCGCCACCGCTTATCAATCGGCCCTCGAGGTCATCGCCGTCGCCGAACCAGAGGTGGCCGACGCCATCGCCGGTGAACTTGCCTCTCAACGCCGCCAGCTGAAGCTCATCGCCTCCGAGAACTACGCCTCGCCGGCGGTGCTGCTGGCCATGGGCAACTGGCTCTCGGACAAGTATGCCGAGGGCACCCCCGGCCATCGCCTCTACGCCGGGTGCGAAATGGTCGACCGGGTCGAGACCCTGGCTGCCGACCACGCCAAGGCCCTCTTCGATGCCGAACATGCCTACGTCCAGCCGCACTCGGGGATCGACGCCAACCTGGTCGCCTACTGGGCCATTCTGGCCCGCCGCATCGAGCAGCCCGCCCTGGACCGGGCTGGCGTCCGTCATGTCAACGACCTCGACTCCGAGGGCTGGAGCCAGTTGCGCTCCGATCTTCACTCCCAGAAGATGATGGGGATGGCGCTCGACGCCGGCGGTCACCTCACCCACGGGTTCCGGCCCAACATCTCGGGGAAGCTCTTCGACCAGGCGAGCTACGGGGTCGACCCCACCTCCGGGCTCCTCGACTACAGCGCCATCGCCGCACAGACCCGTGAGTTCCGTCCCCTCGTGCTCGTCGCCGGGTACTCGGCCTATCCGCGGAACCCCAACTTCGCCATCCTGGCCGACATCGCCCACGAGGTCGGCGCCACATTCATGGTCGACATGGCCCACTTCGCTGGGCTGGTGGCCGGAAACGTGCTCACCGGCGACCTCGATCCGGTCCCTCATGCCGATGTCGTGACCTCCACCACCCACAAGTCACTGCGTGGCCCCCGTGGCGGGCTGGTGCTGTGCACGGAGGAGTACGCCCCCCACGTGGACAAAGGATGCCCGATGGTCCTCGGCGGCCCGCTGCCTCACGTGATGGCGGCCAAGGCAGTCGCCCTCGCCGAAGCCCGCCGCCCCGCCTTTGCCGACTATGCGGCCCGGATCGTGGACAACGCCCGGGCGCTCGCCGACGGGCTGCTGGACAAAGGGGTCCGGCTGGTCACCGGCGGGACGGACAACCACCTCGTCCTCATCGACGTGGCCACCAGTTTCGGCCTCACCGGCCGGCAAGCCGAGGCCGCGCTGCTCGATGCCGGCGTGGTCACCAACCGCAACTCGATCCCGGAGGACGTCAACGGTGCCTGGTACACCTCGGGCATCCGGCTCGGTACTCCGGCGCTGACCACGCTGGGCTTCGGACCGGAGGAGCTCGACGAGGTCGCCGATGTGATCGTCGAGGCGCTACGCGCCACGACGCCTGCCACCTCCACGGCCAAGGCGAAGTACCGAATCGATCTTCAGCTCGCCGAGACCTGCCGACGTCGGTGTGCGGATCTGCTCGGCCACCATCGCCTCTATCCAGAGCTGGTGTTGTGATGTTCTTACGGGTGCCCCCAAATATCCTGCAGCCAGGACTCACGGGAGTGCCCCACTCGTGATGCTGATTCGGGGCGCATGCAATTCTTGCGGGCGCGCCCTCGGCCGACGGACCACCCCGGCTCCCCGGGTGACGGTCAGCCTGCTCCCCGGGTGAGCAGCAGCGAGCCGGCGATGGGCCCGCCCCCGTTGCTCACCGCAGCGACCTCGGGCGGTCCGCCTCCGCGCCGGTGGACCTGGCGGTCGCCACCCTCGCCCCGGAGCTGCACGCAGGCCTCCTGGATGAGCCCGAAGCCGTGGAGCCGGCCACCGGAGAGCTGGCCACCGGCGGTGTTGAGGGGGAGCGCCCCGTCGAGGGCGATGACCGAGCCGTCCTCGACGAACGGCCCGCTCTCCCCCCGTCCGCAGAAGCCGAGGGCCTCCAGCCAGACCATGGGGAGGATGGAGAACCCGTCGTAGAGCTGGACCAGGTCGACGTCCTGCGGGCCGAGCTCGGTCCGCTCCCACATCGAGGCTGCGGCGTCGCGGGCGGCCATGGTGGTCATGTCGTCGAACTGGTCCCAACTGGGGCGGCCGCGCAGTGCGGTGCCCACCGCGTTGACGTGGCAGGACGGGTTCGGGGCGTCCGCGCCGTAGTCGCGGTGCGAGACCACGAAGGCCGTCGACCCGTCACTCGGGGCGTCGCAGTCGAACAGGCAGAGCGGGGTCGAGATCATCCGGGACGACAGGTAGTCGTCCATGTCCATCGGGTCGCGGTAGACCGCCTTCGGGTTCCGGCCGGCATTGCGGCGGGCGGTGAGCGCGATCTGGGCCAGCTGCTCGCGGGTCAACCCGAACTCGTGCATGCGGCGCTGGGCGACCAGCGCGAGCCAGTTCACCGCCGAGACCGCCCCGAAGGGCAGCGTCCACTGGAGGAACCCCGAGAACCGTGGGCCGCCACCGCCACCGCCACCCCGCCACCGCCCCCGATGCCCTGGCGGCCCCCGGAGCCCTGGGCGGTCGACTCGGACACCGTCCGGTAGACGAGCACGTGCCGGGCGAGGCCGGCCCCGACGGCCAGGCAGGCGGCGATGAGGGCCCGCATCTGACCGGGCCCCTCCCCGCCACCGTCGTGCCAGTTGAGCCGCAGTCGGAGCGCATCCTGCACCTCGGGGCTGGACGGGCCCGCGAATCCCGGCGTGCCGGCCCCCATCCCCGGGTAGGTGGCCAGACCGTCGATGTCGTCGCGGCTGAGCCCGGCGTCGGCGACCGCGGCCAGGCAGGCGTCCACGGTGAGGTCGAGGTCGGAGCGCCCGAGCCGCCGGCCCACCGCCGACTGCCCGATCCCCGAGATGATCGCCCGCCGCTCGAGCGGCTCCTCGGTGGTCGTGGTCAACGGGGCGACCCCGTCTCGGATCCGACCGGTCGGAAGAGCGGCAGATAGACGTCCTCCCGGTGCTCGAAGACGACCTCGACCGCCATGCCGGCGTGCACCTGGTCGGGTTCCACGTCGACCAGGTTGGTGGTCAGGCGCACGCTCTCCTGCTCGTCGATGGCGACCAGTCCGATGAGATAGGGCTCGCTCCCCGGGATCCACCCGTGCACGTTGAGGGTGTGGGCGACCACGGTCGCCCTGCCGCTGACCGCCTCGGGCGCCAGCCGGTCCGAGAGGCAGTCGGGGCAGCGCGGCGAGGGCGGATGCACGTAGGTGCGGCACTCGACACAGCGGAGGAACCGGAGCCGGCCGTCGGCTCCGCTGGTCCAGAAGAACTCGTTCTCCTGGGAGAGCCTCGGAAGGAGACGGATCGCAGGGCCGCTCGCGGTCACCGCCGGTCGAGCACTTCCGGATTGACCACGTTGAGGGGCCGGGCACCGGCCATCAGCCGGCAGAGGTCCTCGGCGATGGTCCGGGTGTGGTTGGTCTCGGTGTCGTAGGTGGCCCCGCCGATATGGGGCGCGAGCACCACGTTGGTGAACCCGGTGAGCGGGTGGTCGGTGGCCAGGGATTCGCCCTCGAAGTGGTCGAGGCCGGCGGCGAAGACCTTGCCCGACCCGAGCGCGGCCACCAGCGCGTCGGTGTCGTGGAGCGCCGCGCGGGCGGAGTTGAGGAAGATCACCCCGTCGCGCATGGCGGCGAACTGGTCGCTCCCGATCATCCCGGTCGTCTCCGGTGTGACCGCGGCGTGCATCGACACCACGTCGGCGCGTGCGAGCAGCTCCTCCAGCGAGACGGTCGGCCCGTCCGTGTACGGGTCGTGCACCACCACGTCCATCCCGAGGCCGCGGAGTCTCCAACGGAGGGCGCGCCCGACGGCACCGAGACCGACCAGTCCGACCGTCCGTCCGGCCAGTTCCCAGGCCCGGAACCGCTGGTAGGGGATCGTCCCGTCCTTGTAGATCTCGCCCCGCCGCACGTCCCCGTCGGCGGCCACCAGGCCGCGGGACGCGGCGAAGAGCAGTCCCACCGTGAGCTCGGCCACCGCGTCGGCGTTCCGTCCGGGCGCGCGCAGGACCGGCACCCCGGCGGCGGTGGCGGCGGCCACGTCCACATTGGTCGGATCGCCCCGGCAGCTGCACACCGCCACCAGGGGCAACTCGAAGAGGGGACCGGCACACCGGTCGCTCTCGACCACGGCGATCGTGGCGCCCTCCTCGCGCATCCGGTCGGTCAGCTGCTCCGCGTTGTAGATGCGCAACGTGGGCTGCTCCAGCCAGGAGTCGAGGGTGAGGTCGGCCAGCTGGCCGAGGAGGTCGAGTCCCGGGCCGCGTACGGCGGCCGTCACCAGCGCCTTCGGTCGTCCTTCGGACATCTGCTCGGTGTTCCCCCACTTCGGCGTCTCGGCAAAGCCGGAGGGTAGCACCTGCCCGCGGCCGCGATCGCGTCCATAATGACCTCCCATGACAGGGGAGGGCCAATCGTCGAGCTCCGGATCCAGGCCGAACGGTGCCCGCTGCACGATCGGTGTCGACGTCGGAACGACAGCGGTCAAGGCGGTCGCCGTCGACGAACGCGGGACGGTGCTCGCCCGCACCAGGGTTCCCCACGCGGTGATCACGCCGACCGCCGACCACCTCCAGCACGATGCCGCACGGGCCTGGCGCCGAGGACCGCGCCGGGCGTTCGCCGACGTGTCGGCCGCGCTCGACGGCGCGGCGGCCGGAGTGGTGGTGACCTCGATGGTCCCCTCGATCACCGCGGTCAACCGGCGGGGCGTCCCCCAGGTGCCCGGACTGCTCTACGGTGACCTCCGCGCCCGCAAGGTCGGGTCGGGCGCCGCCGGGACCTTCGACCTCGACGACATCGGGGGCGAGCGGGATCAGGGCATGCGGATGCTCACCTGGGCGGTCGGCCACCTGCCCGGCGCTGCCGGCTACTGGCCCTGCCAGGCGGTGGCCACCAACGCCCTGTGCGGTGTCCCGGCCGTGGACACGGCCACCGCCACCTCGTTCGGCGCGCTGTTCGACCGGGGGCGCTGGGACCGTGACGCACTCGCCGGGCTCGGGCTGGAGGAGCGGCAGCTGTCGGTCGTGACCCCCCTCGGCCAGTCGGCCGGCACGGTGACCGGGAGCTCCACCCAGGTCGGCGGCGGTTCGATCGACGCGTTCTGCGAGCAGATGGTCGCCGGGGCGGACCGCCCCGGCGACGTGCTGGTGATCTTCGGGGCGACCCTGATCGTGTGGGTGGTGACCGAGGAATCACGCGACATCCCCGGACTGATCACCTTCCCGAGCACCGTTCCCGGCCTGTTCATGGTCGGCGGACCGAGCAACGCCGGGGGTCTGTTCGCCGACTGGTCACGGTCGCTGGCGGGTGGAGGACCGGAACCGACCGAGGGACGGATGGGGGATGCGGGCCGGGTGCCGGTCTGGCAGCCCTACCTCCGCGGTGAGCGGACCCCCTTCTACGATCCCGATCTTCGGGCCAGCCTGCACGGCCTCGACATCACCCAGGGTCCGCAGGCGATGATCCGGGCGGCCCGGGAGGCCAGCGGGTTCGTGATCCGCCGGATCATCGAGCGCTCGGGTGGGAAGGCCGATCGGATCGTGGCCACCGGTGGGGGCTCCCGTTCTCTGCCGTGGATGGAGGCCGTGGCGGATGCGACCGGGATCCCGGTGGAGACGGTCGCCGTCCCCGAAGGTGCCGCGCTCGGCGCCGCGTTCCTGGCTCGGATGGCAGCCGGACTCGAGTCGGACTTCAACGCAGCCGCCGGCTGGGCATCGCCGGGACGCCGGGTCGACCCCGACCCCGTGTGGGAGGCGGCTGCCTCCGAACGCTTCGAACGCTTCGAGGCACTCGGCCCCGAGGGGTGAGATCCGGAGGAATCGCCTAGCCCGAGCCACCCGGCGTGAACGCCGCCTTGAGGACGCCGCTCACCTCGGGACGGGCCAGGGTCTTGAGTGCGTCCCACCACTCCTCGAGCGGGTAGCGGTGGGTGACCATCGCGGTGAGGTCGATCCTGTGGTCCTGCACCAGCGAGAGGTAGTGGTCGATCGCGTGGCGTCGCCGTCCCTCGAACTCCTCCACGGCGAAGGCGTTTGATCCGACGATGGTGAGCTCCTTGAAGTACACCGGGGTCGACTCCCAGCGACCGGGGACGGCAACCCCGGTGTAGACCAGCGTCCCGTTCTCCGCGAGCACACGGACACCGACCTCGAGCGTCTCGGGCCTGGCCACCGAGTCGTAGATCATGTCGATGTGGCCCGGGTGCGCCATGGGGAGGCCGTCGAGGGCCTGGTGCAGGACGCCACCGGACCACTCGGCGAGCGCCTCGACCACCGCCAGGCTCGGTTCGTGGGCGACGACGAGCGCGGCGCCCATCCGGCGCGCCATCTCGGCCTGGGCCGGGAACCGGGCCACCACCGCGACCTCGACCCCGGGATAGAGGGCGCTCAGGATGGCCACGCTGCTGAGACCGAGCGCTCCGGCTCCGTAGACGACGACCTTCCCCGACGGCGGGGGTGGATGGGTGACCACCGCGTGGAAGGAGACCGAGAACGGATCTGCCATCACCGCGGCCTCGTCGCTCACCTCGTCGGGAACCGGGTGGAGCATCGAGTCGTGGGCGGCCATCAGCTCGGCCCATGCTCCCGGCGCCCCGGTCACCACCCCGATGTGCACCCCGGGGCCGATGGGACCCTTGGTGAACGACCAGCACCGGTTGAGGTCTCCGTTGCGGCAGGGCGGGCAGAGCGGCTCGATCCCCCGCGGGGCGCAGCTCAACCACGGGTTGAGGACCACCCGCTGGCCGACGTCGACGCCCCGGGCCTCGGGACCCAGCTCGACCACTTCGGCGACGACCTCGTGCCCGGGCACGTGCGGCAGGGAGGAGAAGGCGGCCATCGGGTTGTCGATGTCGCCCTCGGCGAAGTCCCCGAGGACCAGCTTTGCGTCGGACCCGCAGACGCCCGCCAGGATCGGACGGGTCACCACCCAGTCGGGACGGATGGGCCGGGCGTCGTCCATCCGGTGCAGTCCGAACGGCAGCTGCGCGAGCCGCTCCTCGAGCTCGTCGGCGACCACCGGACGGGGTTCGTCGCGGTCGGGTCGCGCCCCGAAGACGAGTGCCTTCACGATTCCGCCGGGGACGACCCGCCGGCGTCGGGCGCCGTGTCGGCCATCGCCCGCATGGCGGTCACGAACCCGTCGAAGTCCTTGGTCTTCATCTCGACCACGGCCTTGAGGTCGGGCACGTAGTGCTCGAAGTGCTCGCTCGCGATGCCGTCGAGGATGCCGGCCGCCACCTCCTCGGGCGGGACCAGCGGTCCGTTGTACGCCGGTGGATCGTTGTCGGGCTGGTCCCAGATCTCGGTGTCGACGGGCCCGGGCAACACCAGGCGGACCGAGACGCCGGTCCCGAGCAGATCCGCGGCCATGGCCTCGCTCCACCCGGCCAGGGCGAACTTCGATCCGCTGTAGGCCGCTTCGGTGGCGATTCCCAACCGTCCCCCCATGCTCGAGACGTTGACGATCGTGCCCGACCCCCGTGCGAGCAGCCGGGGCAGCAGGGCCAGCGTCATCGCCACCGGTGAGAGGTAATTGACCGTCATGACCTTGGTGACCTCGGCCATGGTGAGGCGGTCCACCGGGCGTCGCATCGGAATCGCCGCGTTGTTGACGACCACGTCGAGCGGACCGATCTCGTCCCAGATCCGGATGGCCAGGTCTGCGGCGGCGTCCGGGTCGGAGAGGTCGGCGGCCCAGAAGCGGGAACCCGGGGCGGTCTGCCGGCACACAGCGGTGACCTGCTCGAGCCGGTCGGCCCGTCGGGCGACGAGGGCGACCGTCGCGCCGCGCGCCGCCATCATCCGGGCGGTGGCTGCGCCGATCCCCGAGGAGGCGCCGGTGACCAGGGCCACCGTCCGCGGACCCACCGTCCGGTCGGGTGCCGGGTCAGCGGCCATCGAGGTCATCGGCCGAGGATAGGCGTTCCCACCCGGACGGTGGCCTGTCCAGCCGCCAGTACTGCTCCGGCACGTTGCCGTCCAGGCGCTCGGAGAGCAGGTGGTCGCGCTCGAGCGGTCCGATCTGGCTCGTGTAGCAGGCGATCGCCGCCCGCTTGGCGTCCATGTCCGGCTGGACCGGGACCACCGCCGGCGTGGGCCAGAGGGATTGGCGGAAGAGCTTGGCCACCCGCCAGGCGAGCAGGCCGGGGAGGTGCTTGTAGCCCGCGTCCTCGTAGCCGAACCAGAGGGGTGCCCCGGGACCACCCTCCATCGCCTCCCGGACCAACAGCCCGGCGTCGTGGGTGAGGCCGTGGTCGGGGTTGGCGAGACCCAGGGGCAGGAAGACCGCGGTCGGCCGCGCCTCGTCGACCGCCCGGCGGAGGGCGGGAGCGACGTCGCCCGGCGAGTACCGCTGCTCCGTGCTCAGGTACTGGTGGTCGGAGAACTCGAGCCAGACCGGAGAGGCGGCCATGGCGGCCATGGCGGCCCGATCCTCCTCCCGGCGGACCGCCACCACGTCGTCCCCGCTCACGAACCCCCCGGCCGCGTCCCAGTCGGTGACCTCGTCCGGGTAGGCCGGCGGGCGACCGGCCAGCACGGTCACCACCGTGCTCCCGGGGTGGGAGTTGAGCAGGTGGGCGGCGCCGAGCGCGGCGTCGTCGAAGTGAGGGGAGACCACCATGATCCGGTCCAGGGCTCCGTCGGGCAGCGCGCCCCACATCGTTCGAGTGTCCATGATCGGGAGCGTAACGGAGCGGTCGAGCGGCGGTCGGGCCGACTCAGCCGAGCGCCCGGCGGATGAACCCGATCATGCCGACGACGGTGAGCACGACGAGGTAGACGACGCAGACCACGAAGCAGAGCCAGGTCTGGATGTGGGGCACGGACGGGACCATCAGCCCGCGGAGTCCCTCGCTCACGTACGTCATCGGATTGAGCGCGGAGAGGACCTGGAACCAGGGGAGCCGGCTCAGTGAGGGCCAGGGGTACTGGCTCGACCCGGTGAAGATGAGCGGGGTGAGCACCAGGGCGAAGGTCACATTGATCCGGTTGGGCGGCACGTAGGTGCCGAGGATCAGCCCCATCGCCGCGCCGATCAGCGACCCGAGGACGGTCATGACCACGACCGCGCCGGCGGTCGACGCCTGCCAGGGGATCGACCCCAGGATCCAGACACCGATGGGGAACATCACCGCGGCGGCCACGAAGCCCCGCATGGCCGCGAAGACCACCTTCTCCACCGCCACCGCCCCGATCGGGAGCGGCGCGAGCAGGCGGTCCTCGATCTCGTTGCTGTAGGAGAACTCGATGACCAGGGGCAGGGCCGTGCTCTGCAGCCCGGTGAGCACGGCGGCCAGGGCCACCAGGCCGGGGAAGAGCACGAGTTCGTACCCGGGCCGGGCGTACCCGAGCTCGGTGAGGACCTTGCCGAAGACGAGGAGCAGGAAGAGCGGCTGGAGGATGACCTGGGCCAGGAAGATCGGGAACTCCCGGCCGGTCACGAAGAGGTCACGGCGGAGGATGGCCAGACCGGTCCGCCACGGCCCGCTCCGGGGGAGCCGCCCGAGGGTGGAGGCCCGTGTGGTCGGCGCGGAGCCGACGGTCGTCAACGGAGCGCCCTCCCGGTGAGGTGGATGAACACGTCCTCGAGGTTGGGCTCGCCGAGCCGGGCGTCGACCAGGCTGCCCCCCGCCGCGCTCACCGCCTGGGCGACCGGTGCCACGAACGTCGCGGGTTCGCCGTCGACGTGGATCCGGATCCGCCAGCCGTTGACGCTCGGGTCGATGAGCCGCTCGGTCTCGAGCACGCCGGCCAGGGCCATGATGTCGCCCACCAGCGCCACCGCGTCCCGGTCGGTCCCCGCGGCGGGCTCGATCGTGCAGTCGAGGGTGCGCTCTCCCGCCATGCCGCGTACCAAGGCGTCGGGGGTGTCGAGGGCCAGCAAGGTTCCGTGGTCGATGATGGCCACCCGGTCGCTGAGCGTGGCCGCCTCGTCCATGTCGTGGGTGGTGATCACCACCGTCGTCCCGGACGACTTGAGCTCGGCCACCTTCTCCCAGAGGAAGAGCCGGGCCGCCGGGTCGAGGCCGGTCGACGGCTCGTCGAGGAACAGGACCGCGGGCGCGTGCATGAGGGCCCGGGCGATCATCATCCGCTGGATCTGCCCGCCCGAGAAATCGTCCGGCCGTCCGTTCTGCCGGTCGGTGAGCCCGAACTGCTCCAGCAGCTCGTCGGCCAACCGGTTCCGCCGCTCCCGGGGCACGCCGTGGTAGCTGGCGTGGAAGAGCAGGTTCTGGCGCACCGACAGCGACCGGTCGAGATTGTTCTGCTGCGGCACCACCCCGAGCACCCGGCGTGCACCGACCGGGTCGCTCACCACGTCGACCCCGGCGACCAGCGCCCGTCCCCGGGTCGGCCGGATCCGGGTGGTGAGGATGCCGATGGTGGTCGACTTGCCCGCGCCGTTGGGCCCGAGGAACCCGAAGACCTCACCGTGCTCGACCTGGAAGCTCACCCCGGCCAGCGAGTCCACCGCGGCCTTGGGGTATCGCTTGGCCAGGTCGGCGACCTCGACGACGGTCTCGCTCCCGGCCCCACCGGGGCGGTCGGAGAGGGTCGCGGTCAGCTCGCCGCTGCGACGCACGGGACCGGCGTCGCCGCCCGTGTCGTGGGGTGCTGTGGTCATCCCCCCGCTCTCCTCGTCTTCGGTGGGTCCGCCGCCTCCTCCGTGGATCCCTCGGCGGGCCCCTCTCGGACCGACGACGTGTCCCCGTCAGGTGCCGACGATACGGTACGGGGAGCACGGCCGGCGCACTCCGTCCCGCGACGGCGCCGGACGGCCGTCGGCGGCAGGGCCGGCCGGGCGGTGGGGGAGGTGCAGGTGGAGGTCGTGACCGTGAACGGCGGGAGCCGGCGGGCCGCGGGGTGGCCGGCGTGAGCGGCTGGGCGCGGTGGAGCCCGTTCTCGGCCCTCGCCCGGTCGTGGGGTCACTTCGTCCGCCGGCCACGCTCGACGCAGGTGCGGACCGTCGTCGCGGTCGGTGCCGTGCTGGTCGGGACCGTCGCCTGGGTGCTCTCGGCTCCGTCGAGCGCCTCGTCGACGTCGACCGCCACCACCACACCGACCGTCCACCGCACGACGCCGCTGGACCGGGCGAGCACCTCCACCCGGGGGGTGGGCGCGCACTCGATCAACGTGGTCTTCCCGGTGGTCTCCCTCAGCTCGCTGGCCGGGCAGGAGGGCTTTGCACAGGACGCCGAGTACGGCGAACAGCAGAAGGCAATTAATTTCTATGTGGACCAGGTCAACCGGAACGGTGGGATCAACGGGCGGACCATCGACCCGATCATCGTGACCTACGACCCGACCAACGAAGCGGACATGCGCGCGCTCTGCAAGACGTGGACCGAGGGCTCACCGGGCGTGTTCGCGGTGCTCGACGGGATCGGGGCGTGGACCGGGGACAATGAGCTCTGCGTGACCCAGGAGGGGCAGACCCCGTTCATCGGACAGTGGACCACGGTCAGCGACTGGACCGACCAGGGGGCGCCCTACCTCTGGTGGACCGGACCGGATCAATCGGTCATCCTCCAGGCGGTGGTCGACTGGGGCAAGCGGTCGGGCCTGCTCGGGGGATCGCGGAAGGTCGGGGTGATCGCCGGGGACCGGGCCTCCGACCAGCTCGCCCTCGACGCCTACCTGCTGCCCGACCTCCGCCGGGCGGGGATCGCTCCGGTGGTCGAGACCATCGCCTCCGACCCGTCCGCCACCGCCACCACCGACAGCCAGGCGCCGCTGGTCGTGCAGCAGCTGCGCAACGCCGGGGTCAGCTCGGTCATCCCGCTGATCCCGTTCAACGTGTTCTACCCGGTGCTCCAGGCGGAGACCGCGCAGCAGTACTTCCCGAAGCTCCTCCTGAGCGACTACGAGGAGAGCATCGAGTCGGCGCTCGGCCTGATCCCCATCCCCTACGAGAAGGCACTCGACGGTCAGGAGGGTCTCACCACCCAGACCCTCGGTGGCGGCACGGTGCCCTCCGACTACACCGGCCCGCGCGGCTACGACCCCGGGGTGCGGAGCTGCTGGGTGCCCTGGCACCGCGCCTACCCGCAGATCCCCCCCGGCGACACGACCGACTATCTCGAGGAGCAGGGACCGGTGGTGAGCTGGTGCCAGGCCATCGACCTGTTCGCCGCCGCGGCGAAGGAGGCCGGTCCCGATCTCGACCGGCGGACGTTCGTCACCGCACTGTCCCGGATCCGGGGCTTCCCCGGCACGGTCACCCCGTTCCTGAGCTTCGGGCCGGACAAGCAGTACGGACCGACCCAGTTCAAGATCGTCCGGCTCCACAACAACGTCCCCCCCTCGTCGGCCTGCCAGCTCACCTCGCAGGGCAAGGCCCAGGGAACCTGCTGGGTGACCGTGCAGCCGTTCACGCCCCTGCCGTCCGGCTGAGCGAGGCCGGGCCCGACCACGTATCCGTGATGGCGAACGAACCGTCGGACAGCCCGAGCGACCCTCCCGGATCACCCTGGTGGCGGGGCGGTGTCCTCTACCAGATCTACCCCCGCTCCTTTGCGGATTCGGACGGGGACGGCGTCGGTGATCTGCAGGGGATCATCGACCACCTCGACCATCTGAGCTGGCTGGGGGCGGACGGGGTCTGGCTCGGTCCGATCAACGTCTCTCCGAACGCGGACTGGGGCTACGACGTGGCCGACTACCTGGCGGTCGATCCGGAGCTCGGCACCGCGGAGGACCTCGACCGGCTGGTCGCCGAGGCCGGACGACGGGGGATCCGGATCCTGCTCGACCTGGTCCCGAGTCACACCAGCGACCGGCACCCCTGGTTCGTCGACGCGCGGTCGTCGAGGAACGCGCGCCACCGCGGCTGGTACGTGTGGGCGGACCCGACGCCCGACGGGTCCGCCCCCAACAACTGGATCTCGAGCTTCGGCGGTCCGAGTTGGACCCTCGACGAGCGGACCGGGCAGTACTACCTGCACACCCACCTGACCGAGCAGCCGGATCTCAACTGGTGGGAGCCCGAGGTCCACGCGGCGTTCGACGCCATCCTGACCCACTGGATGGACCGGGGGATCGCTGGCTTCCGCATCGACGCCTGCACCGCGCTGGTCCACGACGTGCAGCTGCGGGACAACCCACCGGCCGAGGCCGACGACGGGTGGGACACCGCGGCCTTCGGGCAGCGTCCCGAATTCAACAGCGACCGTCCGGAGGTCCACGACGTGCTCCGGCACTGGCGCGGGCTCGCCGACCGCTACCCGGACCGGGTGCTGCTCGGGGAGACGCCGGTGCCGACGGTGGAGGCCCTCGCCCGGTACTACGGGGACGGCCGGGACGAGCTCCATCTGGCGTTCAACTTCCCGTTCATCTCGGCGCCGCTCGAGGCCGACGCCCTCCGCTGCATCGTCGAGGCGAGCGAGCGCGCCCTTCCCGAGGGTGCATGGCCGGTCTGGACGATGTCCAACCACGACCTCGGCCGGTCCGCCACGCGGTGGGCGAACGGGTCCCAGGCAAAGGCGAGGGTGGCCCTGCTGGTGCTCCTCTGCCTGCGGGGGACGCCGGTGCTCTACCAGGGCGACGAGCTCGGACTGCCCGACACCACGGTGCCCCGCGAGCTGCTGCGGGACCCGCTCGGTGCCAGGTTCTGGCCCCACTGGCCGGGCCGAGACGGCTGCCGAACCCCGATGCCCTGGCGGGACGCCGCGGGCGGCGGATTCACCGCTCCCGACGCCCGGCCGTGGCTCCCGCTCGGCGACACCCGCGCCTGCAACGTGGAGGATCAACTCGACGACCCCGGCTCGATGGTGCACCTCGCGCGGGAGCTCATCGCCCTCCGGCGATCCGAGCCGGCGCTCTCGAGCGGGCCCTACCGGACGATGGCGGCCACCCCCGGCGCGTGGGCGTGGAGCCGGGGTGAGCGGATGGTGGTCTTGGCCGCCCTCTCGGAACGGAAGGCCATGCTGGAGGGGATCACCGGCACGGTCCGCGCCGGCACCGACCCCCGCCGGAGGGGCGAGGTCGTGCGCGGCGCGCTGGTGGTCTCCGGCTGGGAGGCCGTCGTGGTGGAGCGTGCCGCTCCCTAGACCTCGGTGACGCGGGCGGTCGCCCAGTCCAGCCCCCCGGCCAGATGTCGCAGGTAGCCGGGGTTCTCCCAGGCATGGGGGAAGTGGCCGAGCGAGGTCGAGAAGACCCGACCGGCGCCCTCGGTGAAGCACCACGAGAGGGGATAGCCCGCCTCCCGACCCGTTCCCGTCGACCGGGCGACGTCCTCGGGGTGGTCCTCGGGCTCGAGCCCGTCCGGTCTGGCGGCGAGCAGGATCCGCGCGTCGGGACGGAGGCCTCGGAAGAGATAGAGCTCGTCGTGCCAGGAAAAGGTCGGTCCGAGATCGGCCACCGCGGGATGGGTCGGCTCCAGCACGTCGACGGTGAACGAACAGGTCCACGGATGCCCGGCGAACCGGCCGCCGACCAGCAGCCCGTAGTCGTCCCATCCGTGGCAGGAGTCGGTGGCCGAATGGACGGCGACCACCGAGGTGCGGCCGCTGCGGACCCCCTCGAGGAACACGGTGCGCTGGGTGGGCGACCACGGGGTCTCGCCGATGGTGAACAGCGCCACCACGGTCGCCTGCGCCAGCAGGTCGTCGTCGAGCGACCGGACGTCGGTCACCCGGCGGAAGGCGAGGCCGGCCGACTCGGCCAGCTCCGCGATTGCGGTCGCCGACTGGTCGAGCACCCCGTGCACGCCGGCCGGACCGTTCCGGTAGGGGGCGACCTGGGTCACGTAGAGGAGGGACGGCGCTGGCACTGCCGGATCCTACCGTCGGGACCGGTGGCGGACACCGCCTGATCGGCGGCCGACCGTTAGGGTCTGCCCGGTGAGCGGGGTCCGAGAGGACGGTGGGCGGGGAGACTGGGTGCTCAGCCGCCGCAGCCTGCTCGGCGGCGGGCTGGTGGGCGCGGTCGGGGTCATCGCCGGCGGGTGCGCCCCGTCCGACGGGAACACCGCGCAGGGATCGCCGGGCGGTCCGGGGCGACCGGCGGGCCTCACGGTCGACGGGCTGGACGAGCCGATCGGGCTCGACCCCTCCGACGTGTTCTTCGCCTGGCGGGTGAGCGACCCCCGGAGGGGCGCGAGCCAGAGCGCGTACCGGATCGAGGTCGAAGGGCCCGTGGTGGGACGCGCTCCGGCGCCCACGTTCTGGGACAGCGGACGGCGGTCCTCGGCAGAGCAGGCCTTCGTCGCCTACGGCGGTCCACCGCTCGCAGCCGACGCGGCCTACCGGTGGACCGTCCAGACCTGGGACGCCGGCGGGACCCCGGGTGCGCCCTCGTCGCCCGCGGTGTTCGAGACCGGACTCCGGGGCCCGGACTGGTCGGCCCACTGGATCCGCAGGCCCGCCGATCCACAGACCGAGCCCGACCAGTACACCTACGCGAGGACCGAGTTCACGCTCCCGCCGGGGCGGATCGTCCGGGCGCGGGCCTACGTGTCGGGCGACCAGCAGTACGAGCTCTCCCTGAACGGGATCCGGGCGGGGAAGGGGCAGGCCTACAGCTATCCCGACGCCACCTACTACGAGACGCTCGACGTCACCGCGCTCCTCCATCCCGGCGGGTCCAACGCGGTGGGTGTGGTCACCAACTGGCAGGGCCCCACCAAGGGACACCCTGCGGGCGAGCCGGGTCTCATCGCGCAGCTGTCGATCCACTACGCCGACGGGCGGCGGGTCACGGTGGGCTCCGACGGGTCGTGGCGGGTGCGCAAGGGTGCCTGGCTCCCCGGTTCCCAGCGGGACCTCGAAGGGGACCAGGTGGACTACACCGAGCAGATCGACGGGCCCGCGCAACCGGTGGGCTGGCTGCTCCCGGGCTTCGACGACTCGAGCTGGCCGCGGGCGACCGTGCTCGGCCGGGGACCCAGCGCGCCCTGGACCCGGCTGGTCTCGGTACGGACCCGCATCGTCGAGGCGCCGGTGCACCCGGTGTCGCTCACCGTGCTGTCCAGCGGGTCGGTGGTCGCCGACTTCGGCGCGGTGGTGGCGGCGGTTCCCACCGTACGGTTCCACCGGGGAACACCGGGGAGGACCGTGCAGATGCGCGCGGGATACCTGCTGGACGAGCCGGTCGCCGGCGAGCCCTTCGACGGAGTGCCCGGTCAGGTCTCGACCGTGCACGGCACCCAACACACCGACATGGGGTACGGCTACGTCCAGCGGGGAGGGACCGAGGAGTTCCATCCGTTCGACTATCTCGGCTTCCGCTACTTCCAGATCGATCAACCCGGGGAGCCGCTCGGCCCCGCCGACGTCGTCGCCCTCGCACGCCACACCGCGCTGCCCGCGCGGCCGGTTGCGACGTTCTCCTCGGACCAGCCGGTGGTCGACGCCATCTTCGGACTCGGGATGCACTCGGCGGTGTTCACCGCCCAGGAGCAGTTCATCGACACGCCCACGCGGGAGAAGGGCCCCTGGCTCTTCGACGGGTTCAACGAGTCCTGCACCGCCATGGCGGCCGTCGGCGAGCAGAACCTGACCCGCAAGTCGTTGCTCGAGTTCGCCCAGTCCCAGTCCCGGTACTGGCCGAACGGAGCCATCAACAAGATCTATCCGACCGGAATCGGTGCGCTGGACATCAACGAGTTCACCGAGATCTATCCCGAGTGGGTCTGGCAGTACTGGCTCCACACCGGCGACACCGCATTGCTGGCCGCGGTCTACGGCGTGCTCGGGCGCGTCTCCGACTACGTGCAGCACTCGGTCTCGAAGCGGACCGGACTGGTGACGTCGCTCCCGTCCACCAACGTCTACTACGACGTCCCGGTGGTGACCCGGCTGAACGTCCTCGGGGTGAACGTCTTCCGCCGGGTCGCCGACGTGGCCGGGGTGCTGCGGCGGCCGGCGGCCGAGGTCGCCCGCCACCGGGATCGCCAGACCCTCCTCGCCGCCGCCGTCAACCGGCGGCTGACCGGTCCCGACGGCATCTACGTGGACGGCCTCGACCCGGCCGGCACGCAGTCCTCGTCCTCCTCCCAGACCGCGAACGCCTGTGCCGCCCACTACGGGGTCGTGCCGGACGCACGGCTGGCCGCCGTGGCCGAGCACGTCTGGGGCCTCGGGATGGAGGCGCCTCCCCACACGGCTGCGGAGGTCCTGCGCACTCTCGATCTCGCCGGCCGCCACGCCGACCTGGTGACCATCCTGACCGACGCCTCCATCGACGGGTGGGCGAACATCCTGGCCCGGGGTGCGACGTTCACCTGGGAGGTGTGGGACCCCTCGGACCCCAACGGGGACAGCATGTCCCACGGCTGGGGGTCGAACGTGCTGGTCGAGATCGAGCGCGCGCTGCTCGGTGTGCGGCCGACCGGTCCCGGGTTCGCGACCTTCGCGGTGGCTCCGCCGACGGGCGGCCTGGCGTGGGCAAGAGGATCCGTGCCGACCCCGCGGGGCACCGTCTCGGTCGCCTGGAGCCGGTCCACCGGAGCCGGCACGGGCGTCGAGCTCGAGCTGGGCGTGCCACCGAACGCCGTGGCCCAGGTCACGGTCCCCGGCACGCGCGAGGGCGACCTGACCGAGTCGGGGAGGCCGATCAGCCGGGCGGCGGGGATCCGCTGGGTCGGAGCGGCCGCCGGGCTCGCCCACCTCGAGATCGGGTCGGGGAGCTACCGGATCGTCTCCCGGTCGGCGGGATGACGGTCGGGCCCCACGGTCCGCTCCCACGGTCCGGCCCCGTGGCCGGCTGCCATACTGAGCCGATGCACCAGGTGAGGCCCGGCAGGCGGACCCACCGGTGACCCCGGGGACCGACGGTGCGGCCGCACTCCCCGGCGACTTCCGTTTCGGGGTCGCAACCGCCGGATTCCAGGTGGAGGGTGGCTACAACGGGCCCGGTGAGCCGGCCAACAACTGGGCGCGCTGGGAGGCGGGCGGCAGGATCGAGCCCTCGGGGAACGCCTGTGACTTCTGGCTCCAGCCCGAGGAGGCGCTCGACCGTGCCGCACGTCTCGGGTGCGACGCTTTCCGCCTCTCGGTCGAGTGGGCCCGGCTGGAGCCGGCCGAGGGCCAGTTCGACGACACCGCCCTCGACGGCTACGCGCGGATCCTCGACGGCTGTCACCAGCGTGGGATGGAGCCGATCGTGAGCCTCCACCACTTCACCCATCCCGCGTGGCTGGGTGACGAGTTCTGGCTGGACCCCGACGCCCCGGACCGGTTCGCCGAGCACGTCGGCCGGGTGGCGCCGGCGTTGGCGGGACGCTGCCGGACCTGGGTCACGATCAACGAGCCGAACATCGTGGCCCTGCTGGGCTGGGTCGAGGGTGCGTACCCACCGGGTCGCAGGATGGCGGTCACCGAGGCGTTCACCGTGTTGGACAACCTGCTCACCGCGCACGTGCTCGCCCACAGGGTCCTGCACCGCCTGCAGCCGGACGCAATGGTGACCGTCAACACGAGCTCGTCGTCGATCTACGAGCACGACCGGTTGCTCACCGATCTGCTGACCGTCCGCGCCGCCGGGGTCGCCCGGGACGACGTCGACCTGTGGATCGGCGAGCGGCGGGCGCTGCACGACGAACGGGTGGTGCCGGCCGGGGCGGAGCGTCTGCTCCGCCACCTCTTCGCGGCGGCCTCCCCCTACGGCGACCAGCAGCACCGCCCGGCATCCGGGGGACCGTCGGAGGGATTGCTCGACAGGCTGTTGCGATCGCGCCTGCGCACGACCGCGCCGAGGCGCGTGCTCGACGCCGTCTATGCCGACGACGGCCAGCAACGGCCACTGGATGCGACCGGCTTCGACTGGTACGACCCGATCGCCGCCCACGCGATCCGGGCCCCCGGTCATCAGACCTCGGGGGGACGCCGCTGGGAGGCCTCCCGGGCGATCTGGGACGTCGGCCCCGATCCGGGCGGGTTGGCGCGCTGGTGCGAGGTCCAGCACGAGCTGCTCCCCGGGATCCCGCTCTGGATCGTGGAGAACGGGCTCTGCAACCGGGTCCGCAACGGTCGGTCCTACCCACGACCCGACGGCTGGGACCGGCCCCGGTACCTCGCCGAGCACGTGGCCGCGGTGGTCGACGCGGTCGCCTCCGGGACGCCGATCACCCACTACCTCCACTGGTCGCTCGTCGACAATTACGAGTGGGGCTCCTACGAGCCGCGTTTCGGCATCTTCGGCATCGACCGGGTCCGCGGACCGCGGGGGTTCCGCTGGCTCGACACCGACGCCATGGGCCAGGACTCGGCCGGCGCGTACCGGCGGATCATCACCTGGGCGCGCCAGGGTGCCGAGGGCCCGCCGCCGACCGCGTGAGCCCGCGGATGCCCGGAGGGGTGCGGCGGTGGGGGGCTGGATAGAGTGAGCGCCATGGCAGTCGGTGACGGTCGGACGCGGCACGGGCCCTGAGCAGCGTGCAGATCACCATCGTCGGAGGCGGCAGCTACCAGTGGACGCCGGAGCTCCTTGCGGACCTGCTGGGTACCGGGTCCCTGCACGGCGCCCATCTGGTGCTCGAGGACATCGACCCCGTGCCCCTCGAGAAGATGGAGGCGCTCACCCGTCGGCTCGCCGAGGCGATGGGCGTCCCGGTCACGGTCGCCACCTCCACCGACCAGCGGCGTGCGCTCGCCGGTGCGGACTTCGTGATCGTGACCATCTCGACCGGGGGATTCGACTCCATGGGGGTCGACCTCGAGATCCCCGCCCGCTACGGGATCCACCAGTCGGTCGGGGACACGGTCGGCCCGGGTGGCATCAACCGCTCGCTGCGCAACGTCCCGGTGCTGGTCGGCATCGCCAAGGACATGGTCGAGGTCTGTCCGGACGCGTGGATGCTCAACATCACCAATCCGATGACCTGTCTCACCCGTGCGGTCTGCCGCGAGACCCCCCTCAAGACCGTCGGCCTCTGCCACGAGGTCGGCAACTGGACGATGGACCTGGCCATCGCGCTCGGGCTCCCGGCAGACGCAGTCGAGGCCACGGTGGCCGGGGTCAACCACCTCCCGGTGGTGACCGAGCTCACCGTCGACGGCGGCGACGGCTTCGCCATCCTCGCAGAGATGGTCTCCGAAGCGGGGGGACTCGACGCGCTGGTCTCACGTCCCGGTCAGGCAGAGGCCGAGGCGTTCTCGCGCCTCGACTTCGCCCGGCGGCACGTGCTCTCGCTCACCTTCCTCGACCTGTGGGGCGCAGTCCCTGCAGCCGGGGACCGGCACATCGCCGAGTTCGTGCCCTGGGCCCTCACCGAGGCATCGGGCTGGGGCGGCGAATTCAACGTCGGGCTCACCGCCATCGCCGACCGCCTGAAGCATCAGGACGGGTACATCGCCGACGTCGACGCCTGGCTGGCCGGCACCAAGGAGCTCCAGACCTGGTTCTCAGGGGAGCTCCCCGCGCAGGTCATCGACGCCCTCGTGACCGGATCGGCACGTCAGCTCCCCGCCAACATCCCCAATGCCGGTCAGGTCCCCGATGCACCGACCGGGGCGGTCGTCGAGTCGATCTGCGTGGTGGACGGTGACGGAATCCGCGGCCGTGACCGGGCGCCCCTCCCTGCACCCTTCGCCGAGCTGGTCCGCCGGCATGCGGCGGTCACCGAGCTCACCCTCGACGCCGCACTCGGCGGTGACCGGAGCCTCGCCACCTCCGCCTTCCTGCTCGATCCGCTGGCCGGGCGCGGCGACCTGCACCAGACGGAGGCGATGGTCGAGGAGCTCCTGTCGGGGACCGCTTCGTGGCTGCCGCAGTTCGCGACGCCCGCCGGCCGGTGACCGCCGCCGAGGAGCCGTCGCCTCGCTCGCCGGGTCCGACGCTGATCAGCGTGCGCGACTGACACCGACCGCGGCACCGATCCGGACCGGGTCCCGATGAGGGCCCGGACCCGGGTCCCGACCAGGAGGACACCCATGCAACTCGGATTCATCGGGCTCGGGGCCATGGGCCTGCCGATGACCCGCCATCTGCTCGAAGCGGGTCACCAGGTGACCGTCGCGTCACGCAGTCCCGGTCCGATCGAGCACGCCGTCTCGCTCGGCGCCGTCGACGGGCGCTCGCCGTCCGGTGTTGCCGGGGCGGCCGAGATCGTGTTCCTCTGCGTCCCGAGCTCACCGCAGGTGGTCGAGGTGGTGGCAGCGATGTTCCCGTTGCTCGGTGCGGGCAAGGTGGTCGTCGACTGCTCGACCATCGACCCGGAGGTGGCCCGGGAGCAGCACGCACTGGTCACCGGCACCGGCGCCGGCTTCCTCGACGCCCCGCTCTCCGGGGGCACCATCGGAGCGGAGGCGGGGACGCTGACCCTGATGGTCGGGGGGGAGGAGGCCACCCTCGACCGGGTCCGGCCGGCGATGGATGCCTTCGCCGCTCGCATCGTCCATGTCGGCGGTCCCGGGATGGGCCAGGTCGTCAAGCTCTGCAACAACCTCATCTACGCCGCGCAGATGCAGGCGACCGCGGAGGCGACCGCGATGGCCGTCAAGTCCGGGGTCGACCTCGCCAAGCTCTACGACGTGCTCGTCCACGCGACCGCCGACTGTGTGGCGGTGCGCACCCGGCTCCCGGTGGCGGGCGTGGTGCCCGCCAGCCCGGCCTCCAACGGATGGCTCCCCGGCTTCATGACCGACCTGATGGCAAAGGACCTCGACCTCGCCCTCGCCTACGGCGCCCGCACCGGGGTGCCCCTCGCCTCGACCGCCGCGGTCCGCCAGACGCTGACCGCGGCGAGCGCGGCCGGGTACGGTCGGGAGGACTTCTCGGCCCTCGCCAAGGTGGTCTTCGCCCTCTCGGGTCTCGGGCAGGAGGCGTGACCACAACCGGCCCGTGGGCGAACACCCGGGCCCTCATCCTCGCGGCCGACCACCGGGCCCGCGGCATCCGGACCGTCGAGTGCTACAGCGACTACCTGGCGGCCCTGCTGGCGGCCCTTCCCCACTGTGACGGCATCCTGGCGACCGCCCAGCCGCTTTCCGACCTCGCCGCCGCCGGCCGGCTGGGCAGCGGTCACCGGACCTACCTCTCGATCAACCGGACCGGTCTGGCCGGGTCGGCGTTCGAGCTCGACGACCGGCTCGTGGCGAGTGTGGGTCGGGCGGCGCGCGACGGCTGGACCGGCGTGAAGCTCATGACCCGGATCGCCACCGACGATCCGGCCGGGGCGGCCGCACTCGAGCTGCTCGGGCGGGTCCTGGAGGAGTCGCGCCTGTCCGGCCTCGAGGCGCTCATCGAGCCGGTGTTCTGGCGTGACGGCCGGATGTCCCACCGGCCCGACGACGTGGTGATGGCCGCGGTCATCGCCCATGATCTCGGTGCGCCCCTGCTCAAGGTGCCGGTCCCCGACGCGCGTACCGGTCCGGAACGGGTCGACGCGGTCCACCGGGTGGTGGCCGCGGTGGGCGTCCCCGTCCTCTTCCTCGGCGGTCCGCGGCAGGAGGAGGGAGGCGGGGTGCTTGAGCTGGCCCGGGACGTGATGGAGGGCGGTGCCGCAGGACTGGCGGTCGGGCGGTCCGTCATCGAGGACCCTGCCCCAGCCGAGGTGGCCCGGCGACTGGCAGCGGTCGTCCACCCCCGGTGATCCTCACCGTCGACCTCGGCACCACCATCACCAAGGCGGCGCTCTGGGAGCCCGACGGGATGGTGGACCTGGCCGAGGTCGCGCTCGACACGCAGAGCCCGGAGCCCGGGTGGGCGGAGCAGGATCCTCGCCTGTGGTGGGCATCGCTGATCGAGTCGTGCGCCCGGCTCGGGACCGGCCGTCGGGGCGGGCTCTCGCCGGTCGAGGCGGTCGGGTGCACCGGCGCCCGCGAGACCTTCGGCCTGTTCGACGCCGCCGGCGATCCGCTCGGCCCGGGGATCCTCTGGTCGGACAGCCGCGCCGGGTACGGCCCGACAGGCGCGGGCGGGTCGGCGTCGGTCGGGGCGAGGCTGGCCTGGGTGGCCGCCCATCGCAGCGAGGAGCTCGAGGCCTGCGCATGGATCCTCGCGCCGCGCGATCTGGTGGTGTGGCGGCTCACCGGCCGCGTCGCCACCGACCCCACGCTCGCCTCGCGCACCGGTGTGTACGACCGGGACGGAACGGTCTCGGGGAGCGTCGACGCTTCGGTGGCCACCCGCCTGCCGCCGGTGGTCCCGTCGGGCCGGGTCACCGGCGCGCTCGAGGCCGCCGCCGCCGAGGTCCTCGGGCTTCGCAGCGGCCTCCCCGTGGTCATCGGGGCCGGCGATCGACCGTGCGAGGTGATCGGGACCGGCGCGAGCCCGACGCTGCCCGATGGTGAGCTGGGGGACCACGGCCAACGTGTCACTCCCGTTGGGCGGGGCCCCGCCGGACCGAGCACCGGGGCTGGTGGTCACCCGAGCGGCCGACGGCGGATGGCTCCTCGAGGGCGGAGTCTCGGGCGCCGGATCACTGCTGGCATGGTTGGGCCGGCTCTGCGGACGTTCCCCGGCCGACCTCGCGGTGCTGGCGGCGGCGTCACCGCCCGGTGCCCGCGGAGTGACGGCCGCGCCCTGGCTGGGCGGTGCCCGTGCTCCCTGGTGGCACCCCGACGCCGGGGCCGCGTTCGTGGGATTGGCCGACACCCACGGGCCGGCCGACCTGGCGCGTGCGCTCGTCGAGGCGGTGGCCCGGGACGTCCAGCGGTGCCTCGAGGCGATGACCGGGTGGTCTGCGCTGGAACTGTCGGGACCCGGGTCGGCCGAGCTCCAGCTCGCCGGTGCGGGTGCCGATTCACCCATCTGGGTGGAGGTGCTCACCGGCTGCACCGCACTGCCCGCGACCCGCAGGAGGTCGGGCCAGGCCGCGTCGGTCGGTGCCGCGCTGGTCGCCGCGACCGCGCTCGGTGAGCCGTGGGACCTCGAGCTGCTCGATCCGGTTGTCTCCCGCGCCGTGCCCGATCCGGACTCGGTGCGGCGCTATGCGGAGCTGCGCCCGCGTACCGATCGGATCGCAACCACCCTTCTCGCCCTGGAGCCACCACCACCCGTGACGTTGGAACCACACAGCAGCCGATAGCGTCCCGAGACCGCGCGGACCGACCAGCACCCGCATCACCGGCGGAGGATAGGGTTCCCGCTGTGGCTGACCAGGTGGTGTTCGACTTCGCGGTTCCCGACGAGCTCCTGCAGGAAGTCGTGGCCAAGACGGGGAACCCGGAGCTGGTGGCCGACCTGGCCATGATGCCGGGCACCGGAGAAGGCAAGCCGCCTCCGTTGATCGGGATCCTCCGCAGGTACGGCTTCGCGCCGCTGGTGCTGCTCACCGCCGCAGCCATCGTGCCGGGCACATTCGGAAGCGGGATCACGATCATCGGCAACAACCTCGAGCACTCGTTCCACATCCACGACGCGGCCCTCGGAGCCCTCACCTTCGTCGCCGCGGTCGCCCAGCTGCTGTGGGCGGTTCCCCTCGCCCTCTGGGCCGATCGCGGTAGCCGCAAGGTGGTGGCGGGAGTGGCGCTGCTGGTGTTCTCGGTGGTCGCGCCCTTCATGGCCCTCGCCCCCAACGTCTGGGTGTTCACCGCCCTCTACCTGGTCGCGTCGGTGGGTTTCAACGTCAACCAGACCGTCCACAACTCGTATCTGTCAGATGCCTATCCGACCGAAGGTCGCGGCCGGATCTTCAGCTGGCACAACCTCTCCGACCCCCTGTCCAACACCATCGGCATCCTCGTGTTCGGGCTCGTCGTGACCATCGGGCACAGCTGGCGGTGGGGGATGCTGATCGCCCTCGCCGGGATCCCGATCGCGCTCGCGCTCTTCACCCTCCCGGAGCCGGAGAAGGGTCAGAACGAGTCGAGCTTCATCCTCAAGAGCTCCGGCATGGACCTGCAAACCCAGCAGGAGGAGGCACCCCGGGTGCTGCTCGGATCGGCGGTGACCCGCCTGCTGCGGATCCGTTCCATCTACTTCGAGCTGGTTGCGGTGGCCATCCTCGGATTCGCCGGGACCGGAGGACCCCTGTTCGGCAACCTCTACTTCGTGCGGCGGTGGGGCCTCGACACCGCCCAGCGGAGCGAGGTCTTCTCGATCATCAATCTCGCGGCGTTCGTGGGCCTGCCGGCCGCATATCTCCTCGGTGACCGGATGTTCCGACGCGCACCCGAACGCCCGCTGGTGATCGCCGCCGGCTGCATCACCGCATACGGCGTGCTGTTCGTCACCTCGCTGTACATGCCCCAGCTCTGGATGGTGGTCACCCTCCAGCTCCTGGCCGCCGCCGCGGTCTCCCCGCTCGCGATCTGCATCTTCCTCACCCTTGCCGCGACCGCGCCGGCGGAGATGCGCACCATCTGCTTCGCCATGTTCGGGGTCTACGCGCTCGTCTTCGGTGGGTTCGCGGGCGGGGTGCTGCTCGGCGCGGTCAGCGACGCCGTGGGCTACCTGCACGGTCCGACCGTCGCCCTGACGCTGATCGGTCCGGTCTGCGTCCTGGGTGGGGTCATGCTCCTGATCGGCTCGCGGTATGTGCGGCGGGACATCACCATGGTCATCGAGGACGTGATCGAGCGGCACGCCGAGGGTCAGCGCCGCCAGGCCGGCGGCGACCTCCCCGCCCTGCAGGTGCACAACCTCGACGTCTACTACGGGGCGAACCAGGTCCTCTTCGGGGTGGACTTCGAGGTCGCCGAAGGGGAGATCGTGGCCCTGCTCGGCACCAACGGAGCCGGAAAGTCCACACTCCTGCGCACCGTTGCCGGACTCGAGCACCCGCACCGGGGGGTGATCCGGATCCGGGGGACCACCTGCACCTATCTCGAGCCGGAGCAGATCGTCGACCGGGGGGTCGCCCTGCTGCTCGGCGGCAAGATGACCTTTCCCGGGTTGTCGGTCCGAGACAACCTCCAGGTCGGCGCCTACTCGCTCCGGCACGAGGGCGGGCTGGCCAAGTCGTCGATGAGCGAGGCCCTCGACCGGTTCCCGGCACTCATCCCGCATCTGCACCAACCGGCCGGCACGCTCTCGGGTGGCGAGCAGCAGATGCTGGCGCTCGCCCGGGTCATGATGACCAGACCCCGCCTGCTCCTCATCGACGAGCTGGCCCTGGGACTCGCGCCCATGGTGGTGGACCACCTGATGGACCTGGTGCGCGAGGTCAACGCCGAGGGTGCCAGCGTGGTGCTGGTGGAGCAGAGCGTGAACCGGGCGATGAGCGTGGCCGCCCGTGCCGTCTTCCTCGAACGGGGAGAGGTCCGTTTCGACGGGCCGGTCGACGACCTCCTCGCACGGACGGATCTCCTCCGCCCGGTCTTCCTCGGCGCCGCTGTGGACGGCCTCGGTTGATCGCGGTGTCGATCCCCGGCTTCGTCCTGGTCCAGGGGGTCGTCACCGGCATGATCTACGGGCTGCTGGCCATGGGCCTGGTGCTCATCTATCGGGCCAACCGCGTGCTCAACTTCGCCCAAGGACAACTCGGTGTGGTCGCGGCGGTGTTCCTGGTCAAGTGCTACTACGACTTCGGGTTCAACTACTGGTTCGCGCTGGTGCTGGCGCTGGCACTGGCCGCGGCGGTGGGCTCCCTCTGCGAGCTGCTGCTGCGCCGGCTGGCGAACCGACCACGGGTGCTGGTGATGGTGGCCACCATCGGACTCAGTCAGGTGCTGTTCGTCTTCACCGCGCTTCCCTTCATCCGCCCGAAGAACCTGTTCCGCCCGTTCCCCGTCCCGATCGACCTCAGCTTCCACGTCGGCACCTATCTCTTCACCCCGGGGGAGGTGCTGGCGCTGGTGGTCGCGCCCCTGATCGCCCTCGGCCTGGTGGCATTCGTCCGGTGGTCGCCCTGGGGTCTGGCCATGCGGGCCACCACCGAGAACACCGACTCCGCCCGTCTCTCGGGAGTCTGGGCCCGGCGCACCTCCAACGTGGCCTGGGTTCTCGCAGGCCTGCTGTCGGCGTTCACCGCCATCCTCGCCTCGCCGGGCCAGACCTCCTCCCTCACCCAGGTGCTCAGTCCCGAGCTCCTGCTGCTCGCCCTCACCGCGGCCATGGTCGGCGCCATGGTGAACCTGACGGTGGCCTTCGTCGCGGCGATCGGGGTGGGCGTGGTCCAGGAGGTGCTGGTCTGGAACCTGTCGAGCACCGCCCAGGTCGATCTGGTGCTGTTCCTCCTCGTCTCGCTGGTCCTGCTCTTGCGCATCGCCGCACTGCAGATCCGTGGGAGGGACGACGGTCCGAGCAGCTGGACCGAGGGCTCCCGCGCCGCGGTGCGCGCGCCCGACGCGCTCCGACAGACGGTCGGCAGGACCGGTGTCATCCTGACCGTGGCCGTCGCTGCGTTGCTGCCGCTGGTGGTCAGCACCGGGCGGTCGTTCCTGATCTCGCAGATCTGCGTCTACGCGATGATCGCCCTCTCCTTGACCGTGCTGACCGGGTGGGCGGGCCAGGTGTCGCTCGGGCAGTTCGGCCTCGTCGCCTGCGGCGCGCTCCTGGCGACCCATCTCGAGGCGAGCGTCCCGCTCATCGTCCTCCTGCCGTTCGCCGGGCTGGTGACCGCGGTGATCGCGGTGGTGGTGGGCCTGCCCGCGCTGCGGGTGCGGGGGCTCTACCTCGCGGTCAGCACCCTCGCCTTCAGCCTCTGGCTCATGCAGTCGGTCCTCGCGACGCCGTGCTGGGTCCTGCCCGTGCTGGGCAGGCGCCTGTGCACCGGACTCCCGAACCCCCAGTCCACCCTGCTGACCCGACCGAGCCTCCTCGGCATCGGGCTCGGGTCGGAGCGGGCCTTCGCCTGGTTCAGCCTCGCCCTCCTGGTCGCCACCGTGGCGATGGTCCGGGTCTGGCGCGACCGGGGCGTGGCCCGTCGGCTGGTGGCGGTCCGTGACAACGAGACCGGCGCGGCAGCGTTCGGGACGCCGGTGGCCCGGACCAAGTTGCTGGCCTTCGCGCTCTCGGGTTTCATCGCCGGGTACGCGGGGGTGTGCCTGGCATTCGCCAGCGAGCGCATCTCGACGACGACCTTCGATCCCACGTTGTCCATCCTGGTCGTCTCGATGGTGGTCATCGGAGGACTCGACTCGGTGGCCGGCGCGGTGCTCGGTGCCGTCTACCTGGTCGGGCTGCCGGCGATGGTCGGGACCACGCCCACCATCCAATTCCTGACCAGCGGTCTCGGGCTGCTCGCCTTCATCCTCTACCTGCCCGGCGGCCTGGCCCAGCTCCTCCACCGGTTCGGCGACCTGGTCGCGGATGCGATCGCCCGGTGGTCCGGGGAGCGGTCCACCGGACCCGGCGCCGACAGCGCCGGCCGGGTGCCGGTCGCGGGGGTTGCCAGGTGAGGGCGGTGCTCCCGACCGGGCACGCCGCGGGACCCGCCCGCCTCGAGGTCCGAGGGGTGGCCGTCCAGTTCGGCGGGCTGCTGGCCCTCGACTTCGTCGACCTCGAAGCCGAGCCCGGGACGATCGTCGGCCTGATCGGTCCGAACGGCTCGGGGAAGACGACCCTGCTCAACGTGATCTCCGGTCTGGTCACCCCGAGGGCGGGCTCGGTCCAGCTCGACGGGGTGGCCCTCGACGGGTACCTCCCCGAGGAGCGGACCGGTGTCGGGGTGGTCCGGTCGTTCCAGGACTGCCGGCTCTTCCCCGACCTGCAGGTGGAGGAGGTCCTGTTGGTCGCGCTCGACGCCGCTCGTCCGGTGGGTGTCACGTCGACCACCCTGCAGCTGCCGTGGGCGCGCCGGTCGGAGCGCTCGAAGCGCGCCGAGGTGCACGAGGTGATCGGATCGTTCGGGATCGGGCGGTTCCGACACCACCGCATCTCCGAACTCTCGACGGGGACCCGCCGCGTGGTCGACCTGGCCTCGATCGTGCTCGCCCGACCCCGGTTGCTGCTCCTCGACGAACCCACCGCAGGGATCGCCCAGCGAGAGGCGGAGGCGTTCATCCCACTGCTGTCCCGACTGCGAGACGTGGCCGACACGACCGTCGTCCTCGTCGAACACGACGTCCCGATGGTGTTCGCGCTCTGCACCAGGGTGGTGATGATGGAGTCCGGACGGGTGGTTTCCTCGGGGACCCCCGAAGAGGTGGCATCCGATCCGCGGGCGGTCGCCGCCTACCTGGGCGCGAGCGAAGCCGCACTGGCGGTTTCGGGCACGGCACCGGTCGGTGCGCCGGGTCCCGACGATCCGGCCGGACCGGGAGCGGTCACCGGGCGCTGAGCAGCTCAGCGCTGCGGCATCGCCGGACCGAAGGGGACGTCACCCCGCAGGGTCACCCGGTTGGCGATCCGCACCGCATCGCCGTAGTCGTCGAGGGCGTAGTGGAGGGTCGCGCGGTTGTCCCAGAAGGCGACCGACCCGGGCTGCCACCGGAAGCGACAGGTGAGCTCGGGCTGCTGGCAGTGGCGGTAGAGCATCTCGAGGAGCGCGTCGCTCTCGATGGTCGAGAGGCCGAGGATGGTCTGGGTGAAGTGGGGATTCACGAACAGACCGCGGCGAGCGGTCTCCGGGTGGGTCCGTACGACGGGATGGACGGCGGGCAGCAGTTTGTCGAAGTGCTGGCCGTGCCAGTCGAACCCTCCGCGCTCGTCGACCTCGGCGGCGAACCACGGGTCGTGGTGCACCGCCACCAGGGTGTCGCACAGGTCCCGCACCGCCGGGGCCAGGCGGTCGTAGGCGTCCTGCAGGCTCGCCCAGCAGGTGTCCCCGCCCACCTCGGGACAGGTCGTCATGTAGAGGATCGACCCGAGGGGGGGCGTGGGGAGGAAGGTCACGTCGGTGTGCCACCAGCTGGCACGGTCCTCGCGGCTGTCGATGGCCAGCACCAAGGGGTGACCCTCGACCGCGGGGATGACCGGGTGCCCCTCGGTCGGCTCGCCGAACTGGCGGGCGAAGTCGGCCTGCTGGGTAGGGGAGAGCTCCTGGTCGCGGAAGAAGATCACGTGATGGGTGTTGAGCGCGGCGCGCACCTCCTGCACCACGAACTCCTCCAACGGGCGGGAGAGATCCAGACCGTCGATCTCGGCGCCGATGATCGGGGAGAGGGGCCGGACGGCGACTCGCTGATCGACTGCCATGCCGACAGTGTGGCCCAGGCGGGTCGGCCGCTCAACCGGCACGCCGGCTCCCACCCCGGTCCGGTGCGCCTGGCCGATCGCCGGATGCGGGGGCAGGGGCGGTCGGTTGTGGCAGCGTGGGAGGCCGCGCTCCGAAAGGACGGACCGTTCCAGATGCGAGGACGACCGTGGTGACATCCGAAGAACCCCGACAGCGGAACTTCTCCCCGTGGTACCAGGTGGTCAGTCGCCTCCTGGTCACCGACGAGGACGATCCCCTTCCGGACGAGGACCTCTCCGACTTCGAATCGTGGCGATCCCGGTTCGGGGAGCGGTTCCGGCGCGCCCTCGAACCGTGGCCCGAGCGGGTCCCGGCGGACGCCGAGATCGACGACGGGGTGGCGTGCGAGGGCTTCCGCCGCCACCGGTTGGTCTTCGACACCGAGGACACCATGTCGGTGCCGGCCTACCTGATGGTGCCCGACGGACGGAACCATCCCGGGTCCGCCGTGCTGGCGGTTCATGGTCACGGCCCGGGGAAGTCGCGGATCTGCGGCATGCTTCCCGACGACGAGCCCGGAAACGACTACGCGGCCCAGCTGGCGCGCCGCGGCCACCTCGTCCTCGCACCCGACCTCCGTTGTTTCGGTGAGCGGCTCGACTGGAATCCTCCCGACCACTACGCCTGCGACACCAACCTGGTCCACCAGTTCATGGCCGGTTGGAGCCCGCTCACCCAGAACCTGTGGGACCTCTCCCGGTGCCTCGACGTGCTCGAGGAGCATCCCCTGGTGGACGGCTCACGGATGGGCGTCGTCGGCTTCTCCTACGGCGGGACCGCCGCGCTCTTCCTTGCCGCGTGCGACGAGCGGATCGCTGCGGCGGTGGTGAGCGGGTACTTCTCGTCGTGGGCCGAGGCGCACCGCATGCCCTGGAACATGTGCGGCTCCCAGGTCCTCCACCGGATGCTCGGTCGGATGGAGCACGCCGACATCGGCGCGCTGATCGCCCCACGCCCGCTCTTCGTCGAGACCGGACGGGAGGACCCGCTCTTCCCGGTTGCCGCGGCCACCGCCGCGGTGGACCGCCTCCGTCGGGTCTACGACTTCCTCGGTGCCGGCGACGACCTGGTGCACGAGGTGTTCGAGGGCGAGCACCAGTGGTACGGGGTCGGGGCCCTCGGGTTCGTGGACGACCGGCTCGGCGAGGTCCGGGCCGGGGGCGTCACCACGGACTGACCCCCGACGTTCGCGGCCGGCTCAACCCTCGACCAGCAGGCCGCCGGCCGAGTCGGTGTCCAGGAAGAGCGTGGCGTGCGGAGTCTCCCGGAGGATCGACGCCGGACAGGAGGTCCCGACCGGGCCGTCGAGCGCGGCCCCCACCGCCGCCGCCTTCCGGGTCTCCGGGACGACGGCCAGCACACGCGCCGCGCGGAGCAGCGCGGGGATGGTGACGGTCATGGCGAGCACCGGCACGTCTGCATCGGTGGCGAAGTGCCCTTCCCCCACCTGCTGCCGGCGGCATGCGGCGTCGAGCTCGACCACCTTCACGTCGAGCGGGTCGTCGAAGTCTGCGACGCCCGGGTCGTTGAACGCGAGATGGCCGTTCTCGCCGATCCCGAGGCAGCAGAGATCGAGCGGATGCGAGGCGAGGAGTCCGGCGTACCGTTCGCATTCGGGTTCCGGGTCGGCCCGACCGTCGAGGTAGTGGACCGCCCTCGGGCGGGCGGGCTCCTCGATCCGCTGGCGGATCCAGCGCTGGAAGCTCGCCGGATGGTCGGGACCGATGCCCACGTACTCGTCCATGTGGAAGACCACCACGTCACTCCACGGGATCCCCGCGGTGGGGTCGACCAGAGCGTCCACGAAGGCGAGCTGCGAGTTACCGGTCGCGAACATGGCGTGGGCCACGCCATGGCGCTCGACCGCCTCGCGGAGCACGGTTGCGGCCTCGTCGCGTGCCGCACGGGCCACGGCCGCGGCGTCGGGAAGGATCCGGACATCCGCCTGCTCCCGGTCGGTGCGTGTCCGTCCGCTCATGCGGGCACTCTAGGGGACGGTGCACGTGGGGCGACGGTGCACACCGTCGGCCGCGGTCCTAGAGTGACGGCCGTGCCGGTGTCCGGGCGGGCACCGTCCGGTGTCCCGACGTCGGCCGTACGGGGGAGGTGGCGTCGTGAGCGCACTACCGGAGACGATGCCGGTCGCGGTCTACCGCCGGCCGGGAGTGGTGGAGGTGGAGGAGCGCACGGTGCCCGAGCCAGGACCCGGAGAGGTCCTGGTCGAGGTGGACCATTGCGGTATCTGCGGGTCGGACATCCACATGCTCCTCGAGGGATGGGCCGGCCGTCCCGGCCTGGTGGCCGGCCACGAGTTCAGCGGCACCGTCGCCGCGGTGGGCGACGGTGCCGGGGAGTGGGCACTCGGAGAACCGGTGGTCGGCGGTCCGTCACCGCGATGCGGTCGCTGCCGGCGCTGTCGTGAGGGGAGGCCGTCCCAGTGCGAAGAGCGGGGCTCGGTCATCGACAACCGGGACGGGGCGTTCGCCGGCTATGTGCTGGTCCGGGGGGACTCCCTGCTCCGCCGCCCGGCCGGGCTCACCGCTCGCGAGGCCGCGCTGGCCGAGCCGCTCGCCGTGGCGCTGCACGGCCTGACCCGGTCGGGTGTCGCACCGGGCGACTCGGTCATGGTGATCGGGGCGGGGCCGATCGGCGCCCTCTCGATCGCTGCACTGGTCGCACGCGGCATCGGGCCGGTCATCGCGGTGGAACCGGCGGAGCGACGACGAAAGCTGGCCAGCGACCTCGGTGCCTCCGAGGTGCTGGATCCCGCCGCGCTCGAGACGTTTCCCGGCTGGGAGCCCGAGCGGATGGCCGAGCGCGCGGTGCACGTGGTGCTCGAGTGCTCGGGGAAGAAGGCCGCCATGGAGGCCGGGTTCCAGCAGTTGCGCCGCGGTGGCACCCTCGCTCTGGTCGGTGCAGGGATCGAACCTCCGACGTTGGATGCCAATCGCTGGATCCTCAACGAGCTCTCGGTGGTCGGCTCGTTCATCTACGACCTGGGTGGGTTCGACGACGCCCTGCAGATGCTGGCCTCGGACGGGTTCCCGACCGACCTGATCATCGAGGCCGAGGATGTTCCCCTCGACGGCATCTCCGATGCGCTCTCCGGCCTCGCCGGCGGGAGGTTCGCCGGCAAGGTCATGGTGGTGCCACGCCTGTCCGACGGCACTGCGGACGACCGATGACCCATCCCTTCTATCCGAGCGGCAACCCGCGGCTCAACCATGTCGCCATGAGCCTTCCCGCCGACCTGCTCGACCAGACCCACCGGGAGGAGATCTGCCGTTTCTACCGGGAGGTGTTCGGCTTCGAGGAGCTGGACATGATGACCCTCGACCGGCGTCGGCTGGTCCTCTCGTGCGTCCACTGGGACCAGTTCATGTTCCTGGTCTCCGAGGACGAGCCGATGCACTGTCCCCGGATGGACCACTTCGGCTTCGCCGTCGGCTCGCTGGCGGAGCTCACCGCCGCCCGGGACAGGGCGGCCGCCTTCCTCGCCGACGACGATCGGGTCGACCTGATCGACATCCGCATGGACGACCAGGGGGTGGTCAAGATCCACTCGTTCTACGTCGGGTACCTGCTCCCGATGATGTGCGAGGTCCAGTGGTGGGAGTTCACGTCGTGACCGGTCCGCTCGAGATCGGCGTCTTCGTGCCCCAGGGCTGGAAGCTCGAGTACGAGGGCTGGAGCAGTTCCGACGCCTGGGCGCGGTCGGTCGAGCTCGCCCAGCTGGCCGAATCGCTCGGCTACGACCACCTGTGGGTCTACGACCACGTGGAGACCGTTCCCCTCCGGCGGCCGAGTCATGTGTTCGAGGCGTACACCATGCTGGCCGCGCTCTCGCAGCGGACGTCCGGGGTGGGTCTGGGCCAGCTGGTGACCTGCGCCTCGTACCGGAACGCCGGGCTGCTGGCCAAGGAGGCCGCCTGCATCGACGTCTACTCGGGCGGGCGGTTGATCCTCGGCCTGGGCGCGGGCTGGTTCCACGAGGAGTACCACTCCTACGGGTACGTGTACCCGCCCGATCGCGAACGCCTCGCAGTCCTCGACGAGACCATCGAGGTGGTCCGACGGCTGTGGTCCGAGGAGACCGTCACCTATCAGGGCGACCACCTCCGCGTCGACGACGCCTACTGCGAGCCGAAGCCCGTCCAGCGCCTCCCGCCCATCCTGGTCGGCGGCGGGGGAGAGCGGGTCACCCTGCGCATCGCCGCGCGTCGTGCGGATCTCACCAACTGGCAGGTCGGACTCGAGGGGTTCGAGCGCAAGTCGGGCATCCTGGAACGGTTCTGTGAGGAGGCAGGGAGGCCCTTCGAGGCGATCACCCGGACCCACGGGCCGGACTGCCGGATCTTCGACACCGAGGCCGAGACCGTCGCCTGGACCGAGTCGGAGGCCGGCGGGGACCTCTGGGGGCACACCGCTCCTGCCGCCTACCGTGCCGACAACCTGGTCGGAACCGTCGAGCAGGTGGCCGAGAAGACCCAGGCGTTCGTCGACGCGGGGTGCCGCGGCCTCATCCTGTGGCTGCGCGACTATCCCTCCGACGAGACGCTCCGCCGCTTCATGAGCGAGGTCGTCCCGCTGCTCCGCGTCCCCGCTCTCCAGAGCTGAGGTCCGGCGGGGGGTCGCCGGCCGCGACGCTGCTCCCGAGCACGGTCTCACCACCGAGTGGGGATCGGGCTCCTCTCGATCACCACGGGCTCCGCCCGGCCTCGGTGCCGCCACCCCCGGAGCTCCACGGCACTCCAGACCAGCAAGGTGAGAAACGTCCACGCCGGCAGCACCGCGTCGAGGGCATCACCCGCTCCTCCCGTGGAGACCCACCAGTAGGGGGTGATCACGGTGAGCGCGACGATTCCCCACAACATGGTGCGGACCACCTGTTCCGTCTCGTGTCGGCGCGGGCCGACGAGCATCGGCGGGATCAGGATCACCCAGATCCAGTGGTGGGTCCACGAAATGGGACTGATCAGGAGTCCCCCCAGAGCAACGGCGACGATGGCGAAGGACTGCCGCCGGGTGTCGACGCACCGCCAGGCGACGAAGGTTCCGACCACGGCCGTCGCCAGTGAGAGGACGAGCCACGCCGGTGTCGACCCGGCGGTGGGGAACGGTGGCCGATGGACCACGGCGTACCAGGACTGGTTGCCGCCGTAGGACACAGTTCCCACCCGGGCAGGGTGGATCACGTCCTGGTGCCAGTATTCGTGGGACAGGTGGGGCCAGAGGAGCCAGGCGATCCCCGTGCAGGCCGCGAAGGACCCGAGCGCCCGACAGGCGGATCGCCACTCACGACGGACGAGGAAGACCACGACGAACAGCAGGGGGGTCAGTTTGATCGCGGCGGCGACACCCGTTGCGATCCCGCGGGCGTACGACGGCACCACCAGGAGGTCGGCGACCACCAGGAAGAGGAGGACGAACTCGACCTGGCCGTAGTCGACCCCGCTCCTCGCCGGTTCGAGCGCGATCATCGACACACACGCCCACGCAAAGGAGCCGCACCAGAGCGTCGGTCCACCGGCGAATCCCCGGTCCTCGAGCACGATCGCCACCGCGGCGGCGGTCGCTGCGACGCTCAGTCCCCACAGGAGCCACTGGCTGAGGACGAACGACCCCCACGTCAGCGAGGAGAGGACAGCCAGTGCGAACGGGGGGTAGGTGAACGGGAGGTGGCTCCCGGTGAAGCTCAGCAGATACGGATCGCGGCCGTCGAGCCAGGCGGTGACCGACGCGCGGTACACCCGCAGGTCGAGTCCGTACCGGCGTCCCCACACCGCGAGATAGACACAGAGGGCGCCGCCGGCGACGATCGCCACGAGCAGAAGGCCGCGTTGCCCGGCGTCGCGGCGGGACCGGGTCGATCCCACCGGAGGCGTCACCGTTCCGCTGCCTCTTCGCGCAGCTGCTGGCGCAGCGCTTCCTTCTTCACCTTGCCGGACGGGGTCCGGGGCAGTGCCTCGACGACCCGGAGCTGCTCGGGCCATTTCTGACGAGCCAGACCGGCTTCGTCCAGCCGCCGGCGCATGCCGGCCAGGTCGACCGGGCCGCCCTCGGGCGTCAAGCGCACGAAGGCGCAGGCCTGTTCGCCCAAGCTGGCGTGGGGTGCCGCCACGACGGCCACTTCGGCCACCCCGTCCATCGCCGCCAGCTGCTCCTCGACCTCGGCGGCGCTGATGTTCTCGCCTCCCCGGATGATCACGTCCTTCTTGCGGTCGGTGATCGTCAAGTACCCCGACTCGTCGAGGACCCCGATGTCCTCGGTGCGGTACCACCCCTGGTCGTCGAAGAGAGCGGCCGTGAGGTCGGGGTCGGTGTATCCCATGCAGCAGTCCGGCCCCCGGGACCAGATCTCCCCCGGCTCGCCGGTGCCGACCGGTTCGCCCCGGTCGTCGAGCAACCGGATCTCCACCCCCGCCAGCAGGTGCCCGTCGGTGTGCAGACGGAGCGGCTCGGGGTCGGTGTGGTAGGAGCCGGTCACCGAGGGGTGCTCGGTGGAGCCGTACATCCGGACGATGGAGATCCCGAGGCCCGCGGCGCGCTCGGCGACCGCCCCCGGCACTGCGGCGCCGCCGAGTCCCACGCTGCGCATCAGGTCGAGGTGCTCGTCGGTGCGGTCGGGATGGTCGAGCAGGCTGGTGAGGAAGTAGGTGGCACCCGAGCCGCAGGCCAACCCGAATTCCTTCATCAGTGCGAGGATGCGGGTCGGGTCCCAGACGTCGATCAGGTGCACCGGGTTGCCCTTCAGCACGGGGATCAGGAGGGCGCCCAGCATGCCCATGGCATGGCCGACCGGTGCCCCGGTGAGGGTCGGCCGGTCGAGGGCCGCGTTCATCTCACCGAGCTGGCGGACCTCGAACCCGATGGTGCGATGGGAGTGGATGACTCCCTTGGGATCGGCCGTGGTGCCCGAGGTGTAGGCGACGATGGCGGCCGAGCCGGGGTCCACGGGGAGTGGTCCGTCGAGCGGCGTCCCGGTCGCCTCGAGCTCGTCGAAGGCCACCAGGCCGCGGGGGAGCGGTCCGGCCGGGGCACCCACGACGGCGACCGTGTGGACGTCCGTCAGTGCGTCCTCCATCTGGGGGAGACCGGCCAGGTAGTCGGTGCGGCCGAACCCTGCCGGTGTGACCAGCACGCGCACCCCCGTGCGCCGAAGGATGTACCCAACCTCCTTGGGCCCGTAGAAGTGGACGATCGGGACGATCACCGCACCCAGGAGCGCGCCCGCGTAGAAGGTGACCGCCGCTTCGACCCAGTTCGGGAGTTGGAACGCCACCGCGTCCCCCGGGCCGACCCCGCGCTCGCGGAGTGCTCCGGCGAGGCGCCGCGCCCGCTCGGCCACCCCACCGAAGGTGCCCGTCCACGGCCGCTGGTCCGAGTGGATCCGGAAGACCTGTCCGGCGTGGGCCCGCAGGGCACCGTCGAGTTGCTCGCCGAGGGTGCGGTCGTCCCAATGACCTGCCGCGACCCAACGGTTCGCGAGCGCGGAGGGCACCGTGCGGAGCGACCACCCCGCCGACGCCGGCGTCGGATCGGGCGTCAGGCCCATCGAGGTGCCGCCCGCCCGGCCTCCCGCCGACGCCCGGGAGACGGCTCGCGGTCGACGTCCTCGACCTCCATGGAGCCCACCACGATCATCGCGTCGTCGTCCTTTCCCCGGACTGACCACGGGGTGTACCGTCCTGGGTCCGGTGACCCTGCACACTACGACGACCGGTACCGGCCCGACCCGCGACGGGGACCGGCCGGTGGGGGGACAGGCCATGGAACGTTCGGGATACCTCGACCGACCCGATTACCGGGTGGACATCCTGGCCCGCCGGAACCGGGTCACCGTGACGGTCGGGGATCTCACACTCGCCGACAGTGTGCGGTGTCTGCTGGTGGACGAACAGGACCACGGGCTCGTGTTCTACTTCCCACCGGACGACGTCCGGCTCGACCTGCTGACCCCGGTCGACCGGACCAGCGTCTGTCCGTTCAAGGGGGTGGCCACCTACCGGCGACTCGTCCACGAGGGGATGGAGGTCCTGGCCTGGAGCTATCCGGACCCGCATCCCGAGGTTGCCCGGCTCGGCGACTATCTCGCCTTCTACCAGGACGTGGCGCACGTGCGGGTGGGTGCGGCCGACCCGGCGGTCTCCGGGCGGTGAGCGCCGGACGCGGGACCGCAGCGGGAGGGTCGAGCCTCACCCGGATGCTCGAGATCTTCGACGTGGCGGAGGTCGGCGGTGACCGCGCCGGGACCCCTGCCATGGCCGGGCAGCCCCGCTTCGTCGGTGGCAGCGACGGCGGAGCCCGCAGGGTGGTGGACGGCAGTCAGCTGCTGGCCCAGTCGGTGGTCGCCGCGTCGAAGGTGATGAGCGGCCATACCGTCCACTCGGCCCACGCCGTGTTCACCCGGGCGGTGGACGACGTCCGCCCCGTCTGGTTCTCCGTGGACGTGACCCACAGCGGGCGCACCTTCGGGGGCGCCGTGGTGACCGTCGGCCAGGACGACCGCAGATGTGCCTCGGTCAGCCTGCTCCTCGACGTGACCCACCCCGACGTGATCCTCCACGGGGCGCGGATGCCCGAGGTCGGGACGCCGGCCGATGCGGTCGAGATCGCCATGCCACTGGACGGCCGGGAGGTGCGACTGGTGGGCGTGGCTGATCCGAACGACCCCGAGGAGGTCGGCCCCGCGGTCCTCGACGCATGGGTTCGCTACGACACCGTGCCCGACAGGTCCGACCTGGCCCGCGCCCTCCTCGCCCACTTCACCGGCCATCTCTCGATCTCGGCCACCATGCGCGGTCACCGCGCCATCGGAACGTCGCAGGCCCACCGCACCGTGTCGACGGCGGTGATGAGCATCTCCATCGTCTTCCACGAGCCGGTGGCGTGGAAGGACTGGCTGCTCTACCACCACGAGAGCACCCAGGTCGGCGGGGGCATGTCGTACGTACGCGGCCAGATCTTCACCGAGGAGGGTGCACTGCTGGCCTCGTTCGCCCAGGAGGGGATGATCCGTCCCTTCCAGGAGGGGGCCGGTGCGCCCACCATGCCCGGCGAGGCCGTCCTGTGATCCTCGGTTCTCTCCGCGACCGTCGATCGGCGGGTGCGGGGTGAAGTTCGCGATCTCCCTCGGGGTGCTCAACCCCACGGCCTGGGTGGCGGTGACCGAGGAGGCCGACCGGCTCGGCTCTTCGTGCGGCCCTGGCAACGCACCTCGGGCGCAATCGACGGGATCCGGCGGTTCGCCGAGGAGTTCCTGGCCGTCTGACCGGCAGGTGCCAGGCGCCGGAGAGCCCGGCGGTCCCGTGCCGGGCCGGACGCGTCCGGGCGGGACACCCTCCCCCTAGTATGGGCCGGGCGGGGAGCACGGCGGCGGAGCTCGTGACAAGGAGGCGCACAGTCCAGTGCCAGATCATGACGTGTCCAGGCGGCCGGGCGGCGGCGAGGGCACCGATACCGCCCGTCCCGGATCGGGGTAGTCGGCGGTGGTCTACGTTCTCGCCCTGGCCGCAGCGCTCTCCAACGCGCTCACCAGCATCCTGCAGCGCATGGGCGTGGAGGACGCACCGGAGGAGTCGACCCTCACCGTCGGCCTGATCACCCACGCCCTCAAACGCGGGGTGTGGCTGCTCGGGTTCGCAGTCATGGTGGGCTCCTTCCTGTTCCAGTCGGTCGCCCTCCATCTGGGGAACCTCAGCCAGGTCCAACCCATCCTCACCACCGAGCTCCCGATCCTGGTGATCCTGCTGGCCACCTGGTTCCGATACCGGATCGGGTGGTCGATCTGGCTCGGATGCCTGGCCGCGGCCGGTGGTCTGGCGGGGTTCCTCGTCTTCGCCCAACCCGAGAGCGGCGACGAGGTCCCCGGAGCGCTCGGATGGATCATCGCCGGGTCCGCCTGTGGTGGGTTGGTGGTCCTCACCGTCCTCCTCGCCCTGCGTGGCCCCCGTTGGTGGCGAGCGGCGATGTTCGGCGCGGCCGGGGCCGTCGGGTTCGCGTTCACCGCGGCGCTGATCAAGACGGTCGGGGACTACGTGGCAACCGACTGGACGCAGCTGTGGGTGCACTGGCAGACCTACGCGCTCGCGTTGTGCGGGTTGGCGTCCGTGTTCCTGGCCCAGAACGCCTTCCACGCCGGACCGATCGCCGCCTCCCAGACGGCGTTGGTCCTGGTCGACCCGCTTGCCAGCCTGGCCATCGGCATCGGGTTGTTCGGAGACAATCTCCGCACCTCGGGTGCGTACGGACCTCTCGAGGCCTTGTCACTGCTGGTGATGTTCGTCGGTGCGATCTATCTGGCCCAGTCCTCACTGATCTCCGGGGTCAAGGGGGAGGACGAGCGCTACGCGGAGCTGCTGTCGTTGCGGTCCCGCTCGCAGCGGCTGGCCGACGCGGTGCAGGAGCAGATCCCGCCCGATGCATTGGGCCACCTTCCCGGCGTCAAGTGACTCCGCCGATCCCGGGGGCAGAGAGCCTCGGTCGCGAATTGCGTCCGCAATGAACGCCGGACACGCCATCGATCAGGCCGTCGGGCGGGTCCCGGATCGGACCGCCCTCGTGGTGGAGGGTGAGGCGATCACCTACCGCGGGCTCGAGCAGCTCACCCGGCGCGCCGGCGCGGCGCTCGCCGCGGCCGGGGTCGGGCCGGGCGACCGTGTCGCCCTGGTCAACCTCGGGAGCGCGCTCTCGGTGGCGACGATCCTTGCGGCGGCCCGCCTCGGGGCGGCCTCGGCCCAGATGAACGCCTACCTGACCGGTGGCGAACTCGCGCAGCTCGCGGAGCTCACCGGCACCCGGGTCGGCGTCGCCGGCCGGCGGTTCGCCGAGCGGCTCCGTCCGGCGCTGGCCGGGCCGGTGATCGGGGAGGACGACGTGGCGTCCGCACCGGAGGACGCCATGCCGGAGACGACCGGCACAGAGGACGATGTCGCGCTGGTGCTGTTCACCAGCGGCACCACCGGGCTTCCAAAGCCGGTCGAGATCAGCCACCGCTCGATCGCCGACCGCCTCGTCTACTACGGGAAGCCCATCGACCCCCAGGTCCCCCAGGTGGTCGACATGATGTCGGCACCCATCTTCCACATCGGCGGCACCCTCGGGCTCTTCGTCTCGCTGTACCAGGGCAAGCAGATGGTGCTGCTTCCGCGGTTCGAGGCCGGGGAGTGGCTGGCACTCGTCGAGCGGCACCGGGTCGCCCAGACGTTCGTCGTCCCCACCATGCTCCGCCGCATCCTCGACCATCCCAGCTTCCCGACGACCGATCTCGGTTCGCTCCGATCGCTCAATTACGGTGCGGCCGCAGCGCCGGTCGACCTCATCCGCCGGGCGGTCGCCGCACTGCCGGACGTCGACTTCACCAATACGTTCGGGCAGACCGAGACCCTCGGGGCGTACGCCGCGCTGGGCCCCGAGGACCACAGACGCGGTGACCGGCTCGGCTCGGTGGGCAGGCCGCTCCCCGGTGTCGAGGTCAGGATCGTCGAGCCCGGGACCGACCGACAGGTGGCGCCGGGGGATCCCGGCGAGTTCCTGGTGCGGGCAGCGCAGAACACGACCACCAAATGGTTGCACACCGGGGACACCGGTTGGCAGGACGAGGAGGGGTACCTCTTCCTGGTCGGGCGGCTCTCAGACACCATCAACCGCGGGGGCGAGAAGTTCGGGCCGATCGAGGTCGAGGAGGTGCTGCGCGACCATCCGTCGGTGCTCGACGTCGGCGTGGTGGGCGTTCCCGACCCCGAGCTCGGGGAGCGGGTCGGTGCCGTCGTCGTCGCACGGGGGCCGGTGCGGCCGGAGGACCTCGTCGGCCATTGCGCCTCGCGGCTCGCCAGCTACAAGGTGCCGGAGTACCTCGAGCTCGCCGACGAGCTGCCGGTCACCGTCCTCGGGAAACCGGACCGCGGTGCGTTGCGGACGCTCCTGGCCGGGGCGCCTGTCGTGTCGCGACCGATCCCCTGATCCCGACACGGAGCAGGTTCACGGCCGCAGCACCGGCGCGCTACGGTGCCCACCGGGCAGGCCGGCGCCGCGCACACGGTCGGCACGACCGACGGCCCGTCCGACGAGCGGCCGCTCCTGCGGCAGGAAGGCGACGACAGTGGCAGATGACGACGACCTGAAGGCGATCATCGGCACACCGACCGACACCACCGTGGTGACGGTCGAGCGCGGCCAGCTGGCCCTGTTCGCCGCCGCGGTGAAGGACGGGAGCCCGGTCTACCGCGACCTGCGAGCGGCGACGGCGGCCGGTCTGCCCGGCATCCCCGCCCCTCCCACCTACCCCTTCGTGATGGGGAACTTCGGGGCGTACCCCGAGCTGCAGCCCGAGGACGCACCGCGGGGCAACCCGATGGCCTCGGTGCTGGGCCCGCTGATGGCGGAAGGCGGGATCATCCTGCACGGTGAGCAGGAGTTCATCTACCACCGCCCGGTGTTCGCCGGCGACGTGCTGGTCGGCAGGGGGACGGTCGTGGACGCGTACCGGAAGGAGTCGAAGGGAAGGACGATGACCTTCGTGGTGGTCGAGACGGCCTGGAGCACCCAGGCCGCCGGCGAGCCGGTGTGTACGTCGCGGATGAACATCATCCACCGCCGCTGATGGCCGGCGCCGGTTCCACGCTCCTCCGGTCGATGGACGACGGAGTGGCCTGGCTCACCCTCAACCGCCCCGAGGCGGGCAATGCGCTCACGATCGACATGCGCGACCAGCTCGAGCGCTGGCTGGAGGAGGCATCCGCCGATCTCGCGGTGCGTGCGGTCGTGATCGCCGGAACAGGAGAGAAGGGCTTCTGCACCGGTGCGGACCTCCGTCCGCAGGGTCCCCCTCCGCCTCGTCCCGAGGGCGCGCCCGACCGGGTGGTCGGCGAGGCGGCGCGCCTCATCCGCACCGGATGGCAGCGGCTGATCAGCGCGGTCCTCGACTGCGAGAAGCCGGTGATCGCCGCGGTCAACGCGACCGCAGCCGGCGGGGGGATGCACCTCGCCCTCGCCTGCGATCTGGTGATGGCCGCCGAGGAGGCCAGGTTCATCGAGGTCTTCGTCCGGCGGGGGATCGCCCCCGACGCGGGTGGCGGGTACCTGCTGCCCCGCCTGATCGGGCCGCAGAAGGCGAAGGAGCTCTTCTTCTTCGGGGACGACCTCACCGCCCGGGACGCGGAACGGATGGGACTGGTCAACAAGGTGGTCCCGAGGTCCGATCTCACGGCGGCTGTCGGCGAATGGGCGGCGCGCCTCGCGGCGGCACCGACCAGAGCCCTCGCAGCGGCAAAGTACCTCACCAACCGCTCCTTCGAATCGGACCGGGCCGGTGCGTTCTGGGACGAGGCGGTGGTACAGGAGCTGGTGACCGGGACGGAGGACTGCCGTGAAGGGCTGGCGGCCTTCGCCGAGCGGCGGACGCCGGTCTTCCGAGGCTGGTAGCGGCCGCCGTCACGAGAACGGGTTCTGATTCCTGCAGGCCCGAGATGCTAGAAACTCTCCCGTGAACTCGACCTGGCTCACCACCGCCGAATGGCTCGCGGTCCTGCGCATCGGGCTCGGACTGTGGTGGATCAAGAGCTTCCTCCACAAGGACCTGAAGGCGTGGCTCACCCGCGGGGCCGGCATCGAGTGGGGTGGTTCGGTGGCCGAGAAGCACAAGTGGCCCTTCGTGAAGACCGGCTTCGACAAGATCGTCCGCCCCCGTCCCATCGTGATGGCCTACGTGGTGGTCTTCTCCGAACTGGCCATCGGCCTCGGCCTGGCGCTCGGCTTCCTGACCCCGATCGCCGCCTTCGCGAGCATCCTGCTCAATCTCCTCTACTTCGTGCTCATGATCAACGACTGGGCCGAGCAGGGCCAGAACCTGATGATGGTCCTGGCAGGGGTCGTTGTTCTCGGGACGCACGCCTGGGACACCTGGTCGATCGACCACGTCCTCCACCTCTTCGGAGCCTGAGCCGGTGGCCATCGGCCTGCTCGACGAGCACGAGGCGCTCCGGTCCTCGCTCCGGGGTTGGATCGAAGCACGCGCTGTCCGAACGGCAGTGCGCGCCGCGCTCGAGGCCGAGGCCGACGCCCTCCCGGCCTACTGGGGCGAGCTCGCAGCCCAAGGGGCCCTCGGGATCCAGCTTCCCGAGGAGCTCGGTGGCCAGGGCGCAGGGTTCGTCGGGCTTGCCGTGGTGGCCGAGGAGCTGGGACGTGCGGCCGCGGTGGGTCCGTGGGACACCGGATCGGTCGTCGCCGCGGTGATCGCGGCTGTCGGGGGTCCCGCGCTGGCCAAGGAGGTCCTCCCCGCCCTCGCCGACGGCTCGTCGACCGCCTCGCTGGTCCCCCCGACCGCCTCGCGCGACGGCCGGGCCTCGCATGCGGCGGGGTTGACCGGCGCCACCACGCCCGACGGGGGACCGGTCGTCACCGGGGAGCTCCGGCCGTTGCTCCACGGATCGGTCACCGACATCGCGCTCGCACCGGTCGTCGTCGCGGAGGGGGTCGTCTGGGCCCTGATCGACCCGGGGGACGGGGTCACCATCTCTCCGCTCCCGAGCTTCGACCCGACCCGCCCGTTGGCCAGGTGGGTGCTCGACGAGGTGGTGATCCCCCCGGGGCGGATCCTCTCCACCACGAGCGAGGCCGTCCGTGCGCTGGCCCTCCTGGTCTGGTCGGCCGAGGCTGTCGGCGGTGCCCGCTGGTGTCTGGAGGTCGCTGCCGAGCACGCCCGCACCCGCGAGCAGTTCGGTCGGCCGATCGGGCAGTTCCAAGGGGTCAAGCACCGGTTGGCCGACATGCTGGTCGCGGTCGAGCAGGGAGTCGCCGCCACCTGGGACGCCGCGGTCGAGTTCGACGGCGGGACGATCCGCGCCCTCGAGGCCGGCGACGAGGAGGGTGCGGCCTCGGGATGGCTGGCGGTCCAGCTCGCGGCCACCCTCGCCCTCGACGGGTACGTGGACGCCGCCAAGGGGGCGATCCAGATCCTGGGTGGGATGGGCTTCACCTGGGAGCACGATGCCCACGTCCACCTGCGCCGGGCCACCACCCTCCGCCAGCTGATCGGGGGGACCGCACCGCTGCGGGCCGGCTCGGCCCACCTGGCCCTGGCCGGCCGGCGCCGGCGGCTGACCATCGACCTGCCGCCCGAGGCCGAGGCGCTCCGGGCCGAACTTTCGCCGCTGGTGGCCGGGCTCGCGGCCATCGAGGACCCGGTCGAGCAGCGGCGGGCCCTCGCGGACGCCGGACTGCTCGCTCCGCACTGGCCGGTGCCGTGGGGCCGGGACGCCGGGGCGGTCGAACAGCTGGTGATCGACCAGGTCTGCGCGGAGGCGGGGCTCAGGCGGCCCAATCTGGCGGTTGCGGCCTGGGCCCTCCCGACGATCATGGCCCACGGCACCCCGGAGCAGACCGAGCGCTGGGTCGGGCCCACCCTGAGGGGCGAGGTGATCTGGTGCCAGTTGTTCAGCGAGCCGGGAGCCGGGTCCGACCTCGCCGCGCTGAGCACGAGGGCACGCAGGGTCGGGGACGGCTGGGAGCTCACCGGTCAGAAGGTCTGGACCTCGGTGGCAGCGCGCGCCCACATGGGGATCTGCCTCGCCCGCACCGATCCCGATGCACCCAAGCACCGCGGGATCACCTACTTCCTGGTCGACATGCGGTCGCCGGGCATCGAGGTCCGGCCGCTCCGGGAGATCACCGGCAACGCGCTGTTCAACGAGGTCTTCCTCGACGCGTGCTTCGTGCCCGACGACTGTGTGGTCGGGGAGGTCGACGGCGGGTGGAAACTGGCCCGCACGACGCTGGCCAACGAGCGCGTCTCGCTCTCGACCGACTCGGCGTACGGCGGTGCACTCGAGGGGGTGCTCTCCCGGGTGGCGGCCCGCCCGGAGCTCCAGGACCCGGTCACACTCGACCGCCTCGGCGGGCTCCTGTCCGAGGCACAGTCCCTCGCCCAGCTGGGCATGCGGGCCACCCTGCGCTCGGTCGGCGGCCTCCAGCCCGGTTCCGAGTCGAGTGTCGGCAAGTTGCTGGGTGCCGAATTCGAGCAGCGGGTCCACGAGTTCGGGCTCGACCTGTGCGGGCCCGACGGTGCGGTCGGGGACGGCGAGGCGGCCGTGTCCGCCCACGGCATGCTCCAGAGCAGGTGCCTGACCATCGCCGGCGGCACGAGTGAGGTGCAGCGCAACGTGATCGGGGAGCGCCTCCTCGGGCTACCGAGGGACCCGGAACCCGGCCGGTGACCCACCGCCGGCAGACGGGTTGCCCGGCCGCTCCGGACCGGTGCACAGTGGGGACCACGAGAGAGGGAACGAGAACGATGGGTGACCGGAACGATGGGTGACGCGGTGTTGTACTACGAGGACGTCCACGAGGGCGACGAGGCCCCGGTGCTGACCCACGTGCTCAACCGCACCGACCTGGTGGCCTACGCCGGTGCGTCGGGGGACTTCAATCCGATGCACCACGACGAGGTCAAGGCCGTGGCGGCCGGACAGCCCAGCGTCTTCGGCCACGGCATGTTCTCGATGGGTCTCCTCGGCACGGCGATCACCGACTACGTCGGCATCGGCAACGTCCGCCGCTTCCAGGTGCGCTTCTCGCGCCAGACCTGGCCCGACGAGGAGCTCCGGTCCAGCGTCGTGGTCACCGGCAAGCGGGCCGAGGGAGGCGAGCACCTGATCGACCTCGACGTGCGCCTCCGCAATGCCGACGGCGAGGAGAAGGTGATCGGCGAGGCAACCGCGCTGGTGCCGTCACGCGGCTGACCGGCCTGCACCTCGAACGGACCCGCAGCGGCCCGGGGAGGATCAGCTGATGCTGAAGGGCGGTACCCCCGAGGACGCATTCTTGAACAGCTCGCCCTTTGCCGCCGCGAGCTCCGCGGGGGTCCACATCGACTCGCGGTGCACCTCGCCGACCGGGTGGAAGCCGCCCATCGCCCAGATGTCCCCGCCGTAGACGACGAAGTTCTGACCGCTGACGTCGGCTGCCTCGGGCGAGGCGAGGAAGGCCACCAGCTGGGCGACGTTGCGGGGATCGAACTTGTCGAACCCGTCGGTTGCCTTGGCCATCTCGCCGAAGAGGTTCTCGGTCATCCGGGTGCGGGCGCGCGGCGAGATCGAATTGACCGTGATCCCGTACCGTCCCAGCTCCCGGGCGAGCACCCAGGTCATCGACGCGATCCCGGCCTTGGCCGCCGAGTAGTTGGCCTGCCCGGCGTTCCCGAAGAGCCCCGCCTCCGAAGAGGTGTTGATGATCCGCCCGGTGACCTCCTCCCCGGCCTTCGCCCGTCCCCGCCAGTAGATCGCGGCGTGGTGGGAGGGTGCGAAGTGCCCCTTCAGGTGGACCCGGATGACGTCGTCCCAGTCGGACTCGTCCATGTTGAAGCACATCTTGTCCCGCAGGATCCCGGCATTGTTGACCAGGATGTCCAGCTGACCGAAGGTGTCGACGGCCTGCTCGACGAGCGCCTTGGCCCCGTCCCACGAGCTCACGTCGGAGGCATTGACCGCGCCCTTGCTCCCTGCGGCCTCGATGAGCTCCACGACCTCCTCGGCGGGGTGCCTGTCGCCGCCCTGTCCCTGCATCGACGCGCCGACGTCGTTGACCACGACCTTGGCGCCCTCCGCGGCCAGGAGCAGCGCCTCCTCCCGTCCGATCCCCCTGCCTGCGCCGGTGACGATGGCAACCTTGCCGTCGAGCATTCCCATGGTGTCCTCCTGTGGTCGATGCCTGTGTGGTCGTGGCTTGCGCGTCGATGTTCCGATCGACGGTCCTCGCCGCGCACGGCCCGCCGTGGCGGAGCCGGGGAAGCGAACCGGGGAAGCATGGCCGAAACCCGCCGGTAGCGGCAAGACCGGCCGGCCCCGGGAGCCCGACCCGGGGCGGGTGGGGTCAGTCGGGGGTCTCGAGGACGAAGACCGGGATCCGCCGCTCGGTGCGCTCCTGGTACTCGGCGTAGGGGGGGTAGGCGGCGACCGCCCGGTCCCACCAGAGGTCCCGCTCCTCGCCCTCCAGCTCGCGGGCCACCCGGTCGGAGCGCTCCGCTCCGTCCTGGACGACCACCCGTGGATCGGCGCGCAGATTGGCGTACCACCGGGGGTTGGACGGCGCCCCGCCCTGCGAGGCCACCACGGCGTACGTCCCGTCGTGCTCGACCCGCATGAGCGGGGTCTTGCGGATGCTCCCGGTGGCGACCCCACGGTTGGTGAGGATGATGACCGGCATGCCGGTGTCGAGCAGGGTGGTGCCTTCGGTCCCTCCCGACGATTCGTAGAGCTCCACCTGGTCGCGCACCCACTGCTGCGGACTCGGTTCGTAGGTTCCCTCGAGCGGCATGGTCACAGTGAACACCCCCGTCGGCGGCGGCGCCACCCGGTTCGGACACGGGTGGGTCGGTCCGCAGCCGAAGGCCGGGTGCGGGCGAGCGGTGGGTGCTGGGCGAGCGTGCGGGCGAGAGGATTCGAACCTCCACCCCCAAAGGGGACCGGGACCTAAACCCGGCGCGTCTGCCAGTTCCGCCACGCCCGCATGCAGATCAGCCTATCGAGGGACCTCGCCACGACGGTGCCCGCTCCCAGGGGTCGGGAACGGCCCTGGCTATAGTCAGCCTGTGCCGACCCCGCCCTCCGCAGCGTCACCGGCGGCCCCCGACGGCCCGATGACCACGGACGCCGTCAGCACCGGCGACGACAGGGACGATGCGGCCGAGCGGATCCGCTACCTGGACGAGGTGATGGCCGAGATCGACGCGGAGGTCCGGCGGCGGCGGGCGTCGGGCGACCTCCCTCCCGGCCTCGAGCGCGAGCTCGACGAGCTGTTCCTCGAGTTCTCGCCGGTCGGCCTCCACGGCCGCGCCCGTCTCCGGGAGACCCTCGCACTGGTCGACGGGAGCGCCCACGTCGACATCGCCGTGCCCGTCGAGTCGCAGAAGGCGATGGGGAGCTACGTCAAGCGGCTGGTGCGTCAGGGGCTCGGCTGGTACATGGGCTTCATCGTCCACCAGATCGTGAAGTTCGCCTGGGCGGTCTCGCGCATGCTGCACGTGGTGGTCGACCACATCGAGGACCTCGAGGCCACGGTGGAGGCGCACCGGTCGCCGGACCTCCCCGCGGCGGCGGTTCCGCCGGTCGAGCCCGGGCGCACCTGGTGGGCGGCCGCGGCGGCGACGGCCGTCGGTGGGGTGCCGGGGCGGGTGGTGCACGCCGACTGCGGTGACGGTTCGCTGGTCGCCGCCCTGCTCGACGCCGGAGTCGACGCCTACGGGATCGATCCCTCGGAGACGGCCATCGAGCCGGCCCTCGACCGGGGCCTGGACGTCAGGACCGAGACCCTCCTCGACCACCTCGCCGTGGTCGCCGACGAGATGCTCGGCGGGATGGTCCTGAGCGGTTCGGTCGAGCGGCTCCGACCCAACGAGCGCCAGCAGCTGGTCGACCTGGCCGCCTCCCGATTGGCCGTCGACGGTGTCCTGGTCGTCCATTCGGCTACCCCGGAGTCCTGGTCGGCGTCGTCGGGACCGATCGTGCGCGACCTGGCCCCGGGAAGCCCGATCCATCCCGAGACATGGGCCTTCCTCCTCGGCCATCGCGGGTTCCGGGTGGATCCGCCGGTGACCGGAGGTCAGGATCGCCGCCTTCCGCGAGTGGCCTCGGGGGGAAGCGACGCGGACGCACTCAACGGGGCCATCGACGCGATCAACCGGCTCCTCCTCGGTCCGGGGGAGTACCTCGTGGTCGCCACGCGGGAGCGGTGACCGCGGTCCACCAGTTCGTCCCCGCGCTGCTGCCCCGGGACGCCACGGGCCATCACACCCTGGCCCTGCGGGACGCGCTGCGGTCCGCCGGCTGGGACTCGGACATCTACGTGGAGGCCGCACACGACGAGCTCGCTGCGGAGGCCACCTACTTCGAGCGCTATCCCGAACGGTCGCGCCGGGGCGACATCCTCCTCTACCAGCTCGGGACCGCATCACCGCTGGCCGAGTTCCTGCTCGGCCGCCCGGAGCGTCTCGTGCTCGACTACCACAACGTGACCCCGGCCTCGTTCTACGCGGGATGGGAGGAGCACACCAGGGAGAAGGTCGCCCGCGCCCGGGAGCAGGTGGCGGCTCTCGCGCCGCGGGCGGTGCTGGGCATCGCCGACTCGGCCTTCAACGCGGCCGAGCTGGACCGCCTCGGCTGCCCGGAGACCGCGGTCATCCCGATCCTGGTGGACGTCGAGCGGAGTGTCCCGCGTCCCGACCCGGGCGAGCGGGCACAGCTGGCCGCCGAGCACGGCGCCCGGACGGTCCTCCTCTTCGTGGGCCGGATCTCCCCCAACAAGTACCAGCACCACCTGGTCGGAGCCCTCTGGCTCTACCGCCGGTGGTTCGACCCCGGGGCCCGACTCCATCTGGTCGGCCCGTCCGTCACGCCGTCCTATGCCGGCGCGGTCGCCGCCTACGCGAGGGAGCTCGGCCTCGCGGACGCGGTCCGTCACGGCGAGGACCTGACCGCCGCGCAGCTGGCTGCGTGGTACGAGGATGCCGACGTCTTCGTCTGCCTCTCCCGGCACGAGGGCTTCTGCATCCCGTTGCTCGAGGCCATGTGGTCGGGGCTGCCCATCGTCGCGTTGGACACGGGCGCGGTGGGGGAGACCCTCGGCGGTGCCGGCCTGCTGGTCACCACCTCCCGCCCGTCCACGGTGGCCGTCGCCGTTGACCGGGTGCGCCGTGACCCCGTGCTCGCCGGGCGACTGGCCAGCTCGGGTCGCCGCCGTCTCGACGCGTTCTCCGCACCGACCACCGCGCAGCGATTCCTCGAGGTCCTCGGAGGGCTGACCGAACGACGGCGGGTGGTGGCATGAAGCTCGCCTTTGTCACGCCGCGCTATGGAACCGAGGTGATCGGGGGAGCCGAGACGGCCGCCCGGATGCTGGCCGAGCGACTGTGCCTCCGCCCGGGGTGGCAGGTCGAGGTCCTCACCAGCTGCGCGCTCGACCACCTCACCTGGGAGAACACCGAACCGCCCGGGACCTCCCTGCTCAACGGGGTGACCGTGCGGCGGTTCCCGACCGCGTCACGGCGGACCCTCGAGTACTTCGCGCTCGACGCAAAGCTGCGGGTTGCGCCGGGAACCGCCACCCTCGACCAGTCGCGACGTTGGGTGGCCCTCAACGGACCCGTCTGCCCCGGCCTGGTCGACGCCGTCGCGTCCGCCGACGCAGACGTGGTGGCCTGCTACCCCTACCTCTTCGCCACGACCGTGGACGCCGTCGCGGTGTCCCGATCCCCGGTCGTCCTCCATCCGGCGGCCCACGACGAGCCTGCGCTCTACCTCTCGGCCTTCCGGCGAAGCTTCCGGCAGGTCGACGCGCTCGTGTACCACACCCGGGCCGAGCGTGACCTCATGGAGCACGTCTTCACGGTCGGGGACCGCCCCCAGATCGTGCTCGGGCTCGGGGTCGACGACCCCTCGGGTGCGGGGCGGCCCGGGGGCGGGATCCTCGGGATCGGCGACCGGCCGTACCTCTGTTATCTGGGACGGGTCGACGAGCACAAGGGATGCGGGATGCTGGCGGACTTCTTCGCCCGCTACAAGGAACGCCACCCCGGACCGCTCGCGCTGGCCATGGTCGGCCCGGTGTCCGACCGGGCGCCGGACCACCCGGACATCGTGGTCACCGGAACGGTGTCCGAGTCCGACAAGTGGGACATCCTGGCGGGGGCGCAGGTCATGGTGACACCGTCCGCCTACGAGTCGTTCTCGCTGGTGGTGCTCGAAGCCTGGACCCAGGGCATCCCGGTCCTGGTCAACGCCACCTGCGCCGCGACCATGGAGCACTGCCGACGGTCGGGTGGAGGGCTGTGGTTCGACTCGTTCCGTTCCTTCGAGGCCGCCATCGACCGCCTGACCTCGGAGGGATCGCTCCGCACCGAGCTCGGTGAGGCCGGGCGCCGGTACACGGCCCACTTCTACCGATGGTCGTCGATCATCGACCGCTACACCGCGTTCCTGACCGAGGTCGTCTCCCGCGGGCGCCGTCGCGGGGTCGGCGACCACCGGCTCGAGGTGCCCGTCGGCGGGGTCGAGTACGTGCGGGGGGCGTGACCGTGTCGGAACAGACGCCCGACGACCCGGACCGGGCCGACCGCGCCGAGCTGCCACCCGACGAGCGGGAGCTCCTCGGCGCCTTCGAGCGGCTCAGCCCCGCCGGCTCGCTCGAGTGGGGATTCGACGACGCCCTCCGGCGGGTCAAGGCGTCGGTCGGCGAGGTCCCCGATCTCCCCCCCTGGCCCGGCCTCCCCGACGACCTCTGGGATCGGGGGCGGTCGGCTCGTATCGGCGGGCGGTTCGTCGGGGACGTCGCCGGGGTGCTGGCCGAGCTGCTGGCCGACGACGCGCGCCGGACCGCGACGGAGGCGGTCTCCCTGGCCAACGTCGCCGCGTGGGACGCGCTGCGCTACCTGGCGGCGCGTCTCGAGCAGCTCGAGGCGCGGATCGACCCGGTCGGAGCGCTCCTGCCAACGCTCGACCTGCCGGTCCCCGAGGTCGGCGCGTTGCTCGCCGACGTCGTCCGATTCGTACGGACGGACGAAGGACCCGGCACCGGCGCGGCCGGCACGACGGTGGTGGGGGAGCTCGGCGACCGGACCCTCTGGAGCGGTCTCGCCGGCGGGACGGAGCGCGGCGGTCCGGTCCGTGGGGTGGACCCCCGCGCCGCAGTGGTCTGGCGCTCGTGGCCGTCTGCCGGGTCGGATGCCGAACCGGTCACCGCCGAGGTCGACGCCTATCTCCGGTCCCTCGACACCGACAGTGTGGGGTCGGTGGTCCTCTCCGGTTGCGTGGACCGCTACGACCTCGCACGCAAGACGGAGCTGGTCGACGAGGCACTGCGGGTCATCGCTCCGGGGGGACGGCTGGTCCTCCTGGTCTCCGAGCAGTCCGCCTGGGACGCGTCGCTCTCGCCGCCGGTGCGCGATCTGACCCCCGGTAGGCCGCTCCACCCCGAGACCTGGGGACTGTTGCTCGCCCACCACGGCCTGGAAGCCCGGGTGCTCGCATCCGACGACGGCACTGCGTCTGCGATCCTGGCGGTCGCGGGGCCATGAGCGGCATCCACCAATTCGTCCCCATGCTGCATCGGCGGGACGCGGTGGGGGAGCACACCCGCTCGCTGCGCGACCGCCTGGTGGCCGCGGGGATCATCTCGCGCATCTACACCGAGCTCCCTGACCCGGAGACCGTGGCGGAGACCCGGCCCTACCTCTCCTACGAGGCGGATGCCGAGCCCGGGGACCTGCTCGTCTACCAGGTGGCCACCTGCTCCGCCCTGGCAGGCTGGTTGGCCGATCGCCCCGAGCCACTCGTGCTCAACTATCACAGCATCACCCCGCCGGACTTCTTCGCCCGGTGGAACAACGCCATCGCACGGCTCCAGGTGGGAGCCATCGCCGAGCTCTCCCGGCTGGCACCGCGTGCGGCGCTCGGGATCGGGGTGTCGTCGTTCGACGCCGAGGAGCTCCGCCGCGCGGGGTGCACGCGGACCGTGGTGATCCCGGTTGCGGGTGTCGCCGTGCCGCCGGTCACCCCGGATCGGGCAACCCTCGAGCGACTGTCCGATCGAAGGGACGGCGACGGACCCCAGTGGTTGTCGGTGGGGCGCCTCGCACCCAACAAGGACCACCAGGAGACGATCGCCGCATTGTTCGTGGCGAGGGCGACCTGCGCCCCCCGCGCCCAGCTGACCCTGGTCGGATCGCCGACCGAGCCGTCCTACGCCGCCGCGCTGCACCGCTACGCCGACTCGCTGGGTCTCGACGGCGCGGTGACCTTCGAGGACGGGCTCAGCGACAGCGAGCTCTCGGCCCACTACGAGGCCGCCGACGTGCTGGTCATGCTCTCCGACCACGAGGGGTTCGCCGTCCCGCTCCTCGAGGCGATGGCCCACGGGCTTCCGGTGGTCGCCTTCGCCGCCGGTGCGGTGCCCGAGGTGCTCGGGGGGGCCGGCGTGCTCCTCGAGGAGAAGGGTCCCCGCCACGTCGCCGGCGCGGTGACCCAGGTCACGGGTGATCCGGGGCGGCGGGACTCGCTGGCGTCGACCGGTCGGGACCGTGTTGCCGCGTTCGGTCTCGAGCGCGCCGGAAGCGACCTGGTGGAGGCGCTGCAGGCGGTGCAGCGGGGTGACGCATCGGGCCGCTGACCAGGGTCGTGACCGGCGAGCTGTGCATCCGTCGCGGGGATCCAGCCACTAGGCTCACGCCATGGACTCCCCGCGCATCTCGTCTCCGTATGCCCCCGTCACCAGCGTCGACGCAGCAGCCCGGATGGCGACCACCGCTGCCGAGGTCGGCCCCGGGTCGGACATCTTCCAGCGCCTGCTCAAGGAGCGGATCGTCTTTCTCGGGTCCGCCATCGACCAGAACACGGCCAACCTGGTGTGCTCGCAGCTCATCCTGCTGGAGGCGGAGAACCCGGACCGTGACATCTCGGTCTACATCAACTCTCCCGGCGGCTCGGTCACCGACGGCTTGGCCATCTACGACACCATGCAGTACGTGCGCTGCGACGTGCGCACCATCTGCGTCGGACTGGCGGCGTCGATGGGCCAGTTCCTGCTCTGCGCCGGAACCCACGGCAAGCGCTTCGCGCTTCCCCACAGCCGGATCCTCATGCACCAGCCCTCGGGGGGGATGCAAGGCCAGGCCGCGGACATCGCCATCCAGGCCGAGCAGATCATGTACCTGAAGCGGATGATGGCCGAGCGCATCGCTTTCCACACCGGGCAGAACATCGAGCGGATCGAGGCCGACTCGGACCGTGACCGCTGGTTCACGGCCGACGAAGCCCGCGAGTACGGCTTCATCGACGAGGTCATCCAGAAGGACGCGAGGGAAGTCCCGACGGCCGGCGCGGGGGCTCCTGCCAAGTGAGCCTCGGCGTCGAGCAGCCGGCGCCGACCGGCCCCGACCCCGAACGCCCGACGATCATCGGGGGGAGCACCCGCTTCGTCCCGGGGCAGAGCAACGACCGGATCACGGTCGTCAATGGCAAGGTCGAGCTCGGCCAGCGTCTGAAGGATCTCTGGCGCAACCGTGACCTCCTGTTCCTTCTCACCCGGACCGAGCTCAAGGTCAAGTACAAGAACTCGGTCCTTGGCTACGCCTGGTCGATGCTCAACCCGGCCATGGTGCTCGGGATCTACTACGTGGTGTTCAAGGTCATCGCGCGGAGCCAACAACCGCAATTCGCGATCTTCCTGTTCTGCGGTCTCCTCGCCTGGAACCTCTACAACGTCTCATCCATGAGCTCGACGACGGTTGTGGTGGGCAAGGCGGGGATCATCAAGAAGGTTGCCTTCCCCCGCGAGTTGTTGGCCATATCGACCGTCGGCGTCGCGCTGGTCCTCTTTGCCATCCAGCTCGTCGTGCTGGCATTCTTCCTCGCCATCTTCGGGCTGGCACCCGACTGGCAAGCCCTGTGGCTCGTGCCAATAGCGTTCGTTGCTCTGGTGGTCTTCACCAGCGCCGTGTCCATCTTCCTGTCAGCGGTCAACGTCTATCTGCGCGACACCCAGCATCTCACCGAGGTGCTGCTGATGGCCTGGTTCTGGGCCACGCCGATCGTCTATCCGTACGGACTGGTGGCCTCGCGCCTCGGCCAGTTCCACATCACCGGGCTCTACCTCGCCAATCCGATGACCCCGATCGTCTTGGCCTTTCAGCGGGCCATCTACGGCAAGACCTCCTACATCGCGACCAAGGACAATCCCACCCACGCGGTCACGCCACTCCTGCCGACCTCGGGGCTGGAGTGGTACGCACTCGCGCTGGGCATCGTCATATTGGTGAGCGTCGGGCTCTTCCTCCTCTCGCTCACGGTCTTCGGACGCCTCGAAGGCAACTTCGCCGAGGAGCTCTGAGCGGTGAGCATCGCCATCGAGGTCCGTGGCATCTCCAAGCAGTTCAAGCTCTACAGCGAGAAGCACACCTCGTTGAAGGAGCGGGTCATCCACGGCGGCAAGATGCCGTACACGCCGTTCTGGGCGCTCCAGGACGTGAACGTCGACATCATGCAAGGCGAGACCTTCGGGATTCTCGGTCGCAACGGGAGTGGCAAGTCGACCCTGCTCAAGTGCATCGCAGGCATCCTCAAGCCGACCACGGGGGAGATCCGGGTGCGGGGGAGTCTCGCAGCGATGCTCGAGCTCGGCGCGGGCTTCCAGCAGGACCTCTCCGGTCGGGACAACATCTACCTCAACGGCTCGCTGCTCGGGCTCTCCCGCGCGGAGATCGAGAAACGGTTCGATGCCATCGTCCAGTTCGCCGAGCTCGAGGACTTCATCGACAACCAGGTCAAGTTCTACTCGTCCGGCATGTACGTGCGGTTGGGGTTCGCGGTGGCGGTCAATGTCGAACCGGATGTGCTGCTGGTCGACGAAGTGCTGGCCGTGGGGGATGCCTCCTTCCAGCGCAAGTGCCTCGACCACGTGAAGCGGTTCCAGCACGAGGGGCGGACCATCGTGGTGGTGAGCCACGCCACCGATGTGATGCGCCAGAACGCCGAACGGGTGATGGTGATGAACCACGGCAGGGTGATCACCATCGACGAACCGGGTGAGGGGATCCGGGTGTTTCTCGCCGACCTGCTCGGTGTCGGCACCCTCGAGGGGTCCGAATCCGGCGGCATCGCCGGCAACGTCCTCGCCATCGGAATGGTCCACGTCGACCACGGTGGGAGCGGCGACCGGATGCACCTCTATCCAGGAGAGTCCCTGACGGTGACCGCCGAGGTGGACAGCCTGGCTCCGGTACCGGACGGCATGGCCACCATCGCCATCCACGACGACGCCGGCGATCTGGTCTTCGCATCCGACCCGGACGATCCGATCTGTGCCCTCGACATCCCCGAGGGAGGCGGCATCGTACGCTTCCACTTCCCCGAGGTCCCGCTGCTGGACGGTACCTATTCGGTGAGCGTCGGTGTCCGCAGCGCAACGGTCACCGCCAGCTACGACTGGAAGGACCAGGCCACCTCCTTCGAGGTGGTCAACCCGGGCCGTTCGACCGGACGGGTGCGCCTGCCGCTCGACGTGAGCTTCCGGCTCCGCTCGACCGGTCTGACCGGTGAGGTGCCCGCGGTCGGCGCCCAGTTCGGGCCGCTGCCCGGCTGGGAAGAGTCCACTGCGTGACAGCGACCGGAACCACCAGGGCCACCACGGCCACAGTGGTCTCCCGACGGGCCAGGGGATCGGGGGTGACCAGGATCGACCAGGTGATCCCCTCACTCGCCAGCCGCGACGCCATCGGCGGTCACGCCATCCAGTTGCAGTCACTCCTGCGGTCGCGCGGGTACGCGTCGGAGATCTACTACGGGAACGCCACCCCTGACCGGCTCGATCACGGGATCCCGGTGCACCGGATCGGCGATCCCCCGAGTGCGGGACGGGTCCTGCTCTACCAGCTCTCGATCGGGAGCGGCGTCGCCGACATCTTCCGGGAGCGTCCCGAGCGCAAGTTCGTGAACTATCACAACATCACCCCCGCCGGGCTCCTCGAGGCGTGGGTGCCGGCCGTCGGTGAGGAGGTGCGTTGGGGACGGGCACAGCTGCGCGACCTCGCGCCGGTCACCGAGTTCGCGGTCGCCGATTCCCTCTTCAACGAGCATGAGCTCCGCGATGCCGGCTACCGGGCCACGGCGACCGTGCCACTCCTCGTCGACCTCGACGAGTTCTCCGGATCCCCGGATCCCGCTCTGGCCGAGCAGCTGGCCGCCCAGCGGGCCCGGGGTGGGACCGACCTCCTGTTCGTCGGCAAGGTCTCCCCGCACAAGGGCCAGCACGATCTGGTCAAGGCACTGGCCGCCTACCGACGGCTCTACGATCCCGAGGCCCGGCTGCACGTCGTGGGCGGGGCGATCAGCGACGAGTACCTCGATGCGCTCGAGCGGTTCACCGACGAGCTCGGGTTGCGCGGGGCGGTCGACATCCCCGGCTCGGTGACCCACGAGGAGCTCATCGCCTATTACGCCGCGTCGGACGCTTTCGTCTGCCTCTCCAACCACGAGGGATTCTGCGTGCCCCTGCTCGAGGCCATGTTCCACCGGCTCCCCATCGTGGCCTACGCCAACACCGCCGTCCCCGAGACCGTCCAGCAGGCGGGGCTCATCCTTCCGAACAAGGAGCCGGCGCGGGTGGCCGCAGCGATCGACCGGGTGGTGACCGACGCCAGGCTGCGTGACGAGCTGGCGCGTGCCGCCACCGAGCGCGTCGCCCGGTTCGCGCTACCCCGGGTCAGGGAGGACTTCGCTTCCGCGCTCGACGCCGCCTGCGCAGCGTGACCTCGGACGTGACGTCGACGGCACCCGGACGATGAGGGTCGCCTTCGTCGTCCCCCGCTACGGCCCGTCCATCATCGGTGGCGCAGAGACCGCGGCCAGGCTCCTCGCCGAGCACCTGGTATCCCGTGTGGGCTGGGAGGTCGACGTGCTCACCACCTGCGCCGAAGACTTCGTGAGCTGGGACGACGTCTACCCGGAGGGAGAGGAGCGGATCGGCGGCGTCCGGGTGGTGCGCTTCGCCTCGGCCAGGGGGCGCGACCCGTCGTTCCATCCGCTCTCGGCCGCACTGCTGGCCGACCCCGGAAGGGCCACGCTGGAGGACGCCGAGCGCTGGGTCGACCTGCAGGGCCCGCTCGCGCCGGCCCTCGCCGCGGCCGCAGCCGACTGGTCGGCGGATGCGTTCGTCTTCTATCCCTACCTCTACTACCCGACCGTCCGGGTCATCGCGCGGGTCGCCGCCCCGACCATCCTCCACCCCGCTGCCCACGACGAGCCGGCACTGCGCCTCCCGGTCTTCCCACGGGTGTTCGACGCAGCCGACGGGCTGGTGTTCCAGACGACCGCAGAGCGCGACCTCGTCGAAGCGCGTTTCCCGGTCGCCACCCACCACCAGCTGCTCCTCGGTCTCGGGGTCGACGACCCTGACGACCCGGCACTCGCCGGCGCTCCCGGCCCTCCCGTGGTTCCACCGGGGTGCCCCTACCTGGTCTGCCTCGGCCGGGTCGACGGCCATAAGGGGACCACCATGCTCGCCACCTACTTCGCCCGCTACAAGGCGCGTCGCCCGGGTCCGCTCCGCCTGGTACTGGCCGGTCCGGTCGTCGAGCCACCCGCGCCCCACCCCGAGATCGACCTGCTCGGGTCTGTCGGGGACCCGACCAAGTGGGAACTGCTCCGTTCCGCGGCGCTCCTGGTGTCGCCCTCCCCGTGGGAGGCCTTCTCGCTGGTGGTGGCCGAAGCGTGGAGCGCCCGCATCCCGGTGCTGGTCAACGCCGCCTGTGGTGCCACGGTCGAGCAGTGCGCGCGCTCTGGCGGCGGACTGCGGTTCGGCGGGTACGGCGAGTTCGAGGTGGGGCTCGACCGGCTGCTCGGTGACCCGGAGGTCCGGGGCGGGTTCGCTCGCAGGGGACGTGCCTACGTCGACCGCCACTTCCGGTGGTCGCTGATCACCGACCGGTACGCGGCGTTCGTCGAATCGGTGGCCGGCCGGAAGTCGCCTCCCCGGTAGGCGCGGGCGCCCGGGGGCAGCCCGTCAGGATTCGAGCTCGCTGACGTGCGGGCTGTCTAACGCAGTAGTTGCCCACCATTTGGTCTTGGAATGCCTTGTTCGTCACCACGACATACTGTCTCTCTCACGGGCCCAAGACCACTGCCACTGCGTGCTGGTTCCGCATGAGGGGGAGTGGACGCCGTCCACAAGTGCCGGATCGTGACATGTTCGCAGGTGTGGGGCAGGGAGGTGGCTATCTCTCACACCACCCAGGCGCGCCCGAATGTGGCGTTCGGTATCGGGCATAGCAGGCGCACTGGCCGAGGGTGCGCCGTGACCCGGTGTTTGGGGCGCATCTTGGCGGCGCTGGCCTGGGTTCATAGGGGACACCTTCGTGACCTGCCAAAACTGTGCGCTGTTCTGTCGAGACAATTCGCGGAGGCAGCACGTAGAAGTGATCAGGCCGGCGCCAGGATAAGGTGACGCTGCGACTCCGGAGAAGGGGGATGCATGCCCTATAACACCGGGCGAGTCGTCCACGACGCCGACGCCCACATCATGGAAACTCCGACATGGCTCCGTGAGTACGCTGACCCTTCGATCCGTGATCGAATCCAACCGCTTCGCTATCCCGGCGGCAACGAGCTTCGACAGAGCGGCGACCCCGAGGAGCAGCAGGCCGACCTCCGACGGGCATTCGCCGACCTGGCCGAGAGGCACGCGTCGGACGAGTACCGGGCCGAAGAAGGGGCCAACATCATGGCGCGCAAGAACTTCACCGCCACCGGGTCATTCATTGCCGCTGACCGGCCTCGCGCCCTCGACCTGCTGGGATTCTCCAGCCAGCTGGTTTTCAACACGTTCCACAACCGGCGGTTGCACGACTGGGAGCACTCGGGCGACATCGACCTCGCCTATGGCACGGCACTGGCCCACAACCGAGGGATGGTCGAGTTCTGTTCGGTCGACTCCCGCCTCCTTCCCACCTGCTACGTGCCAGTGGCCGACTTCGACCGGGCGGTGGCCACAGCGAGCCAGGCTATTGACATGGGGGCCGCCGCGCTTCTCGTTGCCTCAGGCTGCCCGGCCGGCCACTCGCCGAGCCATGTCGGGCTCGACGGCGTATGGAGCCGGGCGCAAGAGTCGGGGATACCCGTCGTGTTCCACGTGGGGGGCACCGGCGACCTGATCGACCGAAACTACTTTCACAACGGGTTGCCAGTGCCGCCGGACTTCCACGGAGGCGAGGAGAACTTCCGGTCCGTTGATTACATGGGCATCCCGCATCCGCCAGAGCAGACGCTGGCCACGATGATCTTTGACGGCGTGCTCGACCGGTTCCCGGAGCTCCGATTCGGCGTCATCGAGCAGGGTGCGGTGTGGGTTCCGAGCTGGATCCGGCAGATGGAGTCCGCCGTTGACGCCTTCGGCCGCCACGAGGAGCGCATTCGGAATTTGGAGTTGCGCCCGACCGAGTACGTCCGGCGCCAGATCCGGTTCACGCCGTACCCGAGCGAGGACGTGGGGTGGATCATCGCCCAGTCCGGTCCCGAGGTGGCCATGTTCTCCTCCGACTACCCCCACGTGGAGGGCGGCCGAAAGCCCCTCGAGCACTTCGCCGCATCGATGGACGCCGCAGGTACGGACCAGGACGCGCAGGAGCGCTTCTACAGCGCCAACTTCCTCGACCTGATGGGCACGGCCGGACTAGCACTGGCGGCCTGAAGACTTACCAGCGGTGTCGCGGGGCAGGCATGGCCCTGCACGCCAAAGGGCTGCAAGGGTCGAGGAGGGTCCGGCCGCGCAACCCCGAGGAGCTCACCGCAGGCCAGGAAGCCCAGCTTGCCTGGGTCGCCGATGTGGACGAGAGACCCAGGATCGCCATCCAGGCCAAGGACGTGTGACCACCATCTGATGATCGGGGGCACACCGTCTTCTCACGCCGTGCCCCTTGTCTGTGGCCTCTGGCGATCGCAAGGGTAGATCCCGTTCAAGGTCAACCCGCTTTCGAGCCAGACGCGGGTCGAGACATGAACCACACGATTGGTCCCCGATCGGGCGCTTCCTCCCGGGAGAGGACGACGAAACCATGATGCTTGTACCACGGCACTGTGCGCGGATTGCCAGTCACGAGGAAACTGGGGTTACCAAAGGCGTCGGCTCTCTCCAACCCGTGGTTCAGGAGAAGGCTGCCAACCCCCAACCCGCGCTTGGCAGGGTCGGTAGCCAAGAGGGGAACGTACCAATGAGGTTCGGCCGGCCGATGACTGTCGACCCACTGCCAGAACCCCACGAACCGTTCGGGATGCCCACCATGGTCAGCCAGAACCGGGCAGATGGCGGCGTCAAGGGCCTCGTCGTCATAGCCGGATCCGGGCGGAATCCAAGCACAGGCACCCGACAGGTCATTACAGACCCAGAGCCACCCCTCAGAGACGAGTTGATCAACCACCAAGGAGAGCTCGAGCTCGAGCTCGAGGAGCTTTCTTGGAGCGTCACACGCTAGACACCAGCGTTCAATCGGGTCGTCAAGAAACGCTAGTGCCAAGAGCCGGGCGAGAACTACAACCTCGCCGGTCGGAAATGTCAAGGCGATGTGCATGTACGCAGGCGAATCCGTCGCCCTGGTCAATACTGTCGTGCCGGCCTCACAACTCGTACTCTCCCTTGTCGAAGGCGCAGAAGCTCTACTTGGGGCGGTGCCGCGGAGCTGATTCAGTCGCGGCGAACGGGATCAAAGCGGGGTCAGCGGCACAGCTAGCCCTTCGCACGGCGTATGGAGAACGGCACCGCTCAGGATCGTCCTCAACTGGTGACCGTGGCGACCTCTGCCCGAGGGATATTGCCGGATTTCGCTCGGCACGCGAGCTTTTGGCGGATTGTCCCCATCATGCCTGAAGTGGGCAGGGATATGCGCCACTGTCCCGGCAACTGGGGCATCCCCCGACCGTCGCCAGCCTGACAATTCCTGTGTCGCCTGGCCGACTGACGGCTCGTACCCCCTGGGCGCACACTGCTCTTATAAACGATGTCGCCAACGAAAGGACCACACGAATGACAGCGCGCCATGCGCTGCATGACCCCGCGGCCCACCATCATCGGCGGGCCGCTCTACGAAGCGGAGGTACGTCCATGAAAACACGATTCGTCGTCGCACTCGCGGTGGTGTGCTCATCGTTGGGTGTGGTCACCGGTGGGTTGGTTGCCCACGCCGGACCAGGAGCGACCCCGGAAATCGATCGGGCAAACGCCAAGGTGATCAGCCTGCAGGGTCCCCCACTCAGGCAGGTGAGCTGTCCGGGTGAGGACGCCATGGGCTACACGTCCTACTATGGCGCCTTCACGGGAGGCATCACCCAGATCGTCCCGGATCCGACCGACTATCCGCTTCCGGCGGGCAGTACGCTGTCCCTGACCGGCATCGTCTGGACGATCAACCTCAAGACAATGCGTGGCGTGCTGACCGCCACCGTAGGCATCGGCACAGCGGCTGCGCCCATCTACTCGGGCAAGCTCACCCTTGTCACGCAGGGTCTGCCTACCGCTACCGGCGCGCCGGTGCCGGGCCGAGGATGGATCAATGCCAAGGCGACACCTCCTGACGAAGGAGCGACGACACCGGGCGACGACAGCCTGATCGCCAACGTCGAGGCGAAGCTCACCTCAGTCGGCGTCGGCACCCTCCAGTTCGGGAACGGCGTCCCATCGTTGGCAATCCCGGACTACTCGGTCGTCACCAATGTCGCACCGGCTCCCGCTGCCGACGGGACCTGCTGACCCAGGACGATCCGGACGAAGACGGGCGCCTCCTCGCGCCCGACCATTGACGACAGTGACCGGCCCCGGGCGTCTCGCCCGGGGCCGGTCCGGTTGGTAAGGGGCAGGGACCTTGACCCCATTCAGCGGGCCGGGGACCGCTCTGATAACTGACTCTCTCCCGGTGTTATGAGACAGGTCTTCACCATGGTCGTGGCGAGTGGCTCGGGACGGCTGGTGCAAGACGGTTGGTCTGTGAAACGGCCCAAGTCACGTGCATTCCGCAGGGTTATCCGTCGACTCGGCGGGCGCTCAACAGCAGCAGTCGCGGGATGGTGGGCGCAATAGAAAATCCGCCAGTCTCTATCAGAACCTCCGACGGTGGCGGCGGTTCCACCATATCTTCGATGAACAGTCCGACTTTGCCCATGACATGGACGTACCTGTGCAGCGGCCGATGGGCGAACGGCAAGTGAACCCCAGGTGCGACCTCGTCGATCGCAGCATCATCGGGGAGGTAGGGGCCGACCTTCCAATACGGTTCGCCAAGTTGTTCGTCATCGACCCATCCGCTGCCGGGCGCCTGGAGAAGCGGGTGGACGAGGAGCAACAGGAACTGCCCACCTGGCACCAAGACACGCGCGACTTCGTGAATCGCGGGCTCGAACGGCTCGATGTGCTCGAGGGCTAGGCACAGGACCACCGCGTCGAACGCGGCTCCGTGGAAAGGAAGCAGCTCGGCCTGTGCTCGCGTGTAGCAAGGCAGGCCGCCACGGTCGTGGGCTGTACGAATCTGAGAGGAGGCCCGGTCGAGTCCTACCACTTCGGTCCCTGCCCGTGCGATGCACCGGGAGACCTGCCCTTCACCACACCCGACGTCGAGCACCCGCCGCGCCTCTCGTAGGTGGTGCTTGACTAGCGGAAGGATCTGCTCTTCGTACTCGGAGTCGGCTCCGTTGGAGAAGGCGTGCTGCCACCAAGCAGCGTGTTGCTCCCACAGGGAACCGTCGAACACCACGGTGAGGCTATCGCGGCGTCCAGAGCGCGGACCCAGTAGCTGCGAGCTGCGCCTGTCTCACTTCCCAGAGGTCAAAACCGCGCCCAGTCCCGGCCTTCGGGGGCACCCGTCTATCCCAAGTGTTCGCGAACTCATCACAGGTTTCGCTCGGCACCACGCTGCTTCGCTCGAAGGCGGTAGGTTTGCATCATGGTCGGCACGCCAGAACTCGGGCAGCTAGGCCGGATCTTCGCGGACCCGGCCGCCTACGCAGACCCGGTCGCCTGGCACGAGTCCGCCTACCGTCTACGGCAGGGGGCACCGATCACCCTGGTCTCCCTCCCCGAGTATCAGGACTTCTGGGCTATCACCCGGCACGCGGACATCATGGAGATCGAGCGCAACGCCGACGTCTTCCGCAACGCCCCAGTGCCCATCCTCCAGAAGCGCGCCGACATCGAGGCGGGCGTCCTCGAGCAGGACCAGCCGGTGAAGACACTCGTACAGATGGACGGAGACGAGCACCGGGCGAACCGCGGCATCGTGAGCGACTGGTTCAAACCCGTGAACGTGCGAAAGCTGGCCGAGCGGGTCGACGAGTTGGCGACCCGCGTCGTCGATCAGATGGAGGCAAGGGGCGGTCGGTGCGACTTCGCCAACGATGTCGCCATGCCCTACCCGCTCCAGGTGATCCTCTCCATTCTGGGCCTGCCCGAGGCAGACCACCAGAAGATGCTCAAGCTCACCCAGGAGCTCTTCGGGGCCGAGGACCCCGACATCGGTCGCGTGGGAGAGGACTCGAGCATCCTCGAAGTGCTGCTCGACTTCGTCAACTACTTCACGGATCTGGCTAACGATCGGAGAAGGCATCCCACCGCCGATCTCGCCAGCGTCGTGGCGAACGCCGAGATTGGGGGTCAGCCCCTTCCCGATATGGATGTGATGGGCTTTTACCTGATCATCTCGACCGCCGGCCACGATACGACGTCGAATTCCATCGGCGGGAGCATGCTTGCACTGATGGAGCACCGCGACCAGCTCGAACTGCTACGGGCTCACCCGGAGCTCATCACCCACGCAGCCGACGAGCTCATCCGCTATGCGTCGCCCGTCAAGCACTTCGTCCGGACCTGCTGCTCGCCATTCGCGGTCGAAGGCCACCCGTTCGAACCGGGCGACGTGACGCTTCTCTCGTTCGCCTCGGGCAACCGGGACGAGCAGGTGTTCGAGGATCCCTTTCGGCTCGACGTCCGCCGGGAGAACGCTTCCTCGCACCTCGCCTTCGGGTTTGGCCAGCATTTCTGCCTCGGAGCGCACCTCGCTCGCATGGAGGTCCGGGCGTTCTTCAGGGAGCTGCTCGGCCGCATCGAATGGATCGAGCTCGACGGTGAACCCTCCTTCGTGCAGTCGACCTTGGTCAGTGGCCCCAAGACCCTCCCGGTCCGCTACAAGTTCCGCTGAGGGCTCCGGCGAAGGCTGTTCGGACGGCGGGGAGGGGAGCGAGGAGAGATCGGGGGCGCTTCGGAAATGAGCGGTGTATAGCGCTTAGCAAGCATATGAAGCTACGACGGTCAGATGGTGCCCGCCCCGCTCGCAGGCGTTATGGGACAGGGTGCTCAAGGTTCTCCGGGTGAATCCCATGCATCGTGTTGGAGAATCTGTAGATGGTGTGCTGCCGATGGGCGTTCCGATGATGCGATCGCCACTTGCACTGCTTGTAGCGCCAGATTCGCCTGCGAGTGGGACGAGCGAGTGGACCAGGTGCTGATGGGCTTGACTTCGATTGGGCTGCCGTGATGCTTCATCACGACCAGATCGAGTGCTCCAAGGCTCGGCCCGCTGCCAACGAAAGCGGCAATGAGCTCAACGAGCCACCAGACGAGCGCCGATAGGGAGCCGCCTCCGAGGAAGCCTGCCCAGGAGGCTCCGGAGGCAGGCGAACCCTTCTCCACCAGTGCAGCGTCTTCAAGCTCGCTGAGACCTCCCTCATGCTTCGAAAAGCCCCACGTCCAGACCAGACTTGTCTCGGTAACTTCCAGCCGAGAGGTCATCCGGCCGAACCCGGTCACAAGCAGAATCAAACCAACCAAGGAGATGGCCAGTCCGATGGGAAGCGCACTACGGTTGCCCAGCCACGCCATCACGGTCAGGTCAACGACTAGAAGGGCGAGTCCGAGGGAGACGTTTACCAATCCGGCGATCAAGACCGCTCGGGCTCGAAATACTCGACTCCGACCGGTCCCCTCGGTTGTGACCCTCATACTAATTGATCGGTTCCGCCATATCTCTACTTGAGTCGGCCCCAGAGCCATTTCAGACGTGGGTGCCGTTCAGCCACAGGTGATCACCGACTCACGTCCGGTGTGGTGGGGGCACGCCGTCAAATGAATCAGATGTGCGCAGTTAGCCGATGGCAAGCGGACTCCGACAGATAACGCCCTCCGAGCCGCCGATAGGAGACACCCCTCTACGGCTCGGTCCTCGCCACGGCATCAATGGCGCTTGCGCCGGTCATTCCTGGATTGCACTCGCTTTGCCTTCCGATTGCGACGGCTGGCATCACTATGGGGAGTGTGCCCTACCTGACTATCGGTGGTGCGCCCCTTGTGGCCGGGGTTGGTCAGGCCCTCGTCCGTTGCCAGACTGTGGCGGCGACGGTTCATCGTTGTTACACCCCCGACGACAAGGACGACGGCAAGGAGACTGAAGATCACGATGTAGAACATGGCCCATTAGACCATGGACTCTTTGAGAAGTCCCGCCCCATTGCTGGTGGCTGCCGCACCCACCAGTGTTCGGGGCGACCCTCCCGGACAGCTCGGGTTGGTGATGCAACTTCGCAACTGTGCGATGAAACACTAGACCTGTGCTGAGCCGCCTTCCCGCTACTTTCCGAGTGCCGAAGACACTCTTGACAGTGGCGGTTATTGGGATGCTTACAGCGGGATGCTCAAACTCGTCGTCACCAAAGCCGAGCCCTCAAAAGGTTGGCGTCGTCACGGGGGTCGCATCTCCCTGCTGGCCCTACCCCACCAACAAGGGCATCGGAAAAGCGTCGGTCAGGGTCGTGGCGACTCGTGATGGACAGACCCTGGCGAGTCAGACTGTCCGGGGCGACCACGTCTATCGCTTTACGCTTGGGCCAGGTAGCTACTTTGTTTCCACCCTGTATTCACGTCCGAGGCCAGTAACGATCGTCACAGGACGAACGGTGAAGGTCGATCTGCCAGACGACTGCGTCTAGTCCCGGATGAGGGCTCACTGTCCCGCCCAACCGGTGATCGGGGACATCTGCCCAACATGAGTCCTTTGGCCCTTCCGCCTGTCGCTCCTTCAGGCATACCTTGCCAGCATGGATGCGTTCACAGGAGGTGGGGACATGGATAGGAAGACTCTGCATGGTCGGGTGGGGATGATCGTCGCCCTGATGCTGGGGTTCACTCTCGCCGGAGCCATTTTTGGGGCGGCGCAGCCTGCAGGGGCGACCGGAGCTACGGCCACCGCCGTCGCCGCTGGGGATTCCTTCACCTGTGCGCGACTTAGTACCGGCACAGTCAAGTGCTGGGGGTACAACTCCTACGGGGAGCTGGGCAACGGGTCGAGAACGAATTCGCACGTCCCGGTGACCGTCAAGGGCCTGACCGGGGTGACTGTCATGTCCGCTGGTTCTGACCACGCCTGTGCGGTGCTCAGCACCGGTGCGGCCAAGTGCTGGGGGGACAACGACTACGGCCAGCTGGGCAACGGTTCGGACCTCGGACCTGCCTGCGCAGGGACCTGCTATTTGGCTCCGATAGCCGTTAAGGAACTGGCCGGGGTGACCGCCATCGCCGCCTCGAACACCAACACGTGTGCGCTGCTCAGTGCCGGGACGGTCAGATGCTGGGGTTGGAACGGCGACGGTCAGCTGGGCAACGGGACCACCACGAACTCGTACATCCGGGTCGCCGTCAAGGGTTTGACCGAGGTGACCGCCATCGCCGCCGGGGCAGGTTACGCCTGTGCCCTGCTCAGCACCGGGACGGTCAAGTGCTGGGGGTGGAACGGCGACGGTCAGCTGGGCAACGGCACCACCACCACCTCGGACGTCCCGGTGGCCGTCACCGGACTGACCGGGGTGACCGCCATCGCCTCAGGCGGCAACTCCTTCTCCACCTGTGCGCGGCTCAGCATCGGGACAGTCCGGTGCTGGGGGTACAACTCCTACGGTCAACTGGGCAACGGGACCACCACGAGCTCACCCATCCCGGTGACCGTCAAGGGCCTGACCGGGGTGAGCGCAATCGCCGTCGGGGACTTACACGCCTGTGCACGGCTCAGCACCGGGACGGTCAAGTGCTGGGGGCTCAACGACTTCGGTGAGCTGGGCAACGGGACCACCACGAACTCATCGGTCCCCGTGGCCGTCACGGGCTTGACAGGGGCCACCACCGTCGCCGCTGGGGATCACCACACCTGTGCGCGACTTAGCACCGGCACAGTCAAGTGTTGGGGGTGGAACACCGACGGGGAGCTGGGCAACGGGACCACCACCGACTCGTACGTCCCGGTGGCCGTCACAGGGCTGTAGCTGCCAGCCCGGCATTGACTCTGGCTTCGGCATCGTGGGGAGGACTCGCTGCACCGACCCACATGTGCCGGAGTGTGACACTCTCCCGGCAGCGGGGATGGCCGTGCAGCGTCGGATAGCAGTCGGATGCTCCGCCCATCTTAGCCCCGAGGTGCGAAGAACTCGAGTGCGATGTTGTCGGGGTCTCGAAATGACAATGCCGAGTAGGAAGGTGCGTCCACGATGCCACCGTTGGGGATGCCGAGCTCGTTCAGGCGGATTTCCCACACGATTAGCTCATCGCGGTTGGCACAGCCGAAAGCCAGATGATCGAGACCCGGCCGGCGCTCGTTGAACGGCTGAGTGCTGTTCAAATCAGGGAACTGAGTGAGACCGACGATTGTGTCGCTCGTAAGCCAAGCGACACGCTTGAAAGGACCTGTGTCCTCGTCAAGGATCGGGTCCGAGCCGAACAGAGCCTTGTACCAAGGCACACTCCGTTCGAGGCTCGTAACCGTTAGCGCCACGTGAGTAATAGCAGGGAACTCTGGCATGTCTTTTCGGCACCTCGTGAAGGCAGCGAATGCCGCGTCTGTTGGCTGGCAACTCTCTGGGAGTAGAAGCTATCTGGCAGCACAAGCCCCCGCGCTCGTTGAGGCCCCAGTTCCGATCTGGTGCAGCCCCCGCCCACAATCCGAGAACACAAACATCAGTGATCCGGGCATCGCCGTCTGGGCCTTCCATATCCCGTTCAGGCAGCGATCGGCGGTGATTCCTGTGATCGCGGGGTGTCCTGCGGATCGAGGAATCCCGCAATGCTCAAGGTGCCGAGACCGACCAACGCCACGAGGGCCGTGAGCCACCACCCGCCTGGAGGTGACCATTTCGCATCAGAGAGAAAGAAGAGTGATCCACGGTTTCCGACCGCGTACGTCTGTGCACTTCCGTAGAGGGCGGCTGCATTGACCATGATGATCAGAGCAATACAGAGCCGCGGCAACGCCGAAGTGTGATCGTCCCATGGTCGTGCGGCGGCTACGGCCAGAAGCCCGAGGGGAGCCACGATGGCTAACGTGTACCGACCATAGAATCCGCCTCCCCCTACGACGACCGTCACGGCGAAAGTGATCAGACCTGCCATCGCGCCGATGGCAAGGTACTTCCACCGAGCCAACGGACCCATCGTGATCAGTGCCGATCCGATGAGAATGACCGCTGCCGCGACCCCCAGGAGCCAAAGCTGTGCAGCGGTATCGACGCCAGGCCCAAAACCAAAGAGGCTGAAGAACCCCCTGAACCAGCCTTTCACCCCGCGTAACGTCACGTACAAGGTATGGCCGTAAGAGGAGGTTGTCGGTGAAGAACGCACGAAGGCGACACTCCATATTCCGTTCGCAATGGCTGCCGCTGCAACCAGACCGATGGCAATTGGGACTCTTCGGAGCTGCTCCCACCACCACCTCCAGGTTCGTGTCAGGACGGTGACGGCCACCAGTTCATAGATTAGGAACAGAGGCCCTAATGCTCTCGCACTGGCCAGCGCGATGCCAGAGATAGTCCAAGCCAGCCATAGCCAAAACGTTGGTCGTCGTCGTGCAATCTCAAGACTGACGGAGACCAGGCAGATGGACGCAGCGACCTCGATCCCGTTTGTAGCGCCGGAGCTGGCCGCATAGAACGTCAGCGGTCCGGCGGCGACGAACCACGCTGCCCGCCTCCAAGCCGATGTGTAGGTCACGGCGAATGCGATCAGGAGGAAGAGTGCACAGAGCAGCGCAGAGACGACGCGGTCAGCGTAAATCGCATTGGGCACACTTCCTGCCAACAGGGCAGCGACACCCTCCGGCACATAGAGCAGCGGATAGTAGGTCCCGTCATAGCTCTTTTCCTTCGTCGGTCCCAGCCGGTACGTCGGGCTACACGAAGCAGGAAATGTGGTTTGCCTGGATGCAAAGCATGGTGCGGCGTCGGTCACGGCCAGATTGGCGGGTAGTGTGAACGAGCGGGTATTGACCGTCGTGATGGTGGGAATTCTCGGAGCGGGGACGGGGGCACCAGTCCATTGACCTTCAGCCGCCGAGACGGCCCGAATGAGTTGGGCGGCCTCGTCAGGCATTGACATCAATGGCGAACTCAAGATCCACGCTGCCAAGAGTGCGCAGATCCCGACCCCAGCCAGAATTATCGATCGAGTTGGCGCAGTCACCGGGATGAGAGTAGCCCTGCGTGATGATTGAGATCCGACCTACTGCAGACGGTCGTTCGTATGCCCTGAAACGCTGGTCGGAGGCACCATGGGTAGCCCCTGAGCCGGTGTTATACGGGGACTCTCAGTGGCCACTTTTGCTGAAGCCGACCACCTCCGGTTGGTCAAATTCTGCCAGTTTCGGGTCTATGCAACGTTTCGATCGTCCCGTACCATCTACGAGTGTTGCCGACGGAATCGCTATGGGAGGACCACCATGCTTCGACGCCTGCTCGCCGTGTTTCTCATCGTCGGAGGTGTCACCGTCGTCGCCCCGGTGGGTGTCGCCGGAGCGACTAGCCCAAGCCCGATACAGCTGTTGATACCCGGCTCGATTGCTTACGGGCTCCTCGGGCACGCCTGCACCCCGGTGCAGGAGATTGTCACTGCGGAAGGGTTCGATCCGACAACAGGATACCCATCCGCCAACGTAGAGATGGCCACGACTTGCAGCGGGAGCGGAAGAGACGGCGGTGGGCACTACACCTACACGGCCTTCTCCGGAGCCGTCTGGGACGATTCCGGGCACCTCGACGCGCTCCAGACGGTCCCCGCCAATCCGATTGCCGGACCCGCCTTCACCGCGTACGACGCCTACGGGAATGAGGAGTACCAGTCCGGATCGAACACTTATCTCCAGTGGACTTCCGGCTTCGCTCCCGTGCCGAGGGTGACCGGGTTGTCTGTCACTGCCGGATCGACCGTCGGCGGTGAGACCGAGACCATTGCCGGGACCGGCTTCACCAACGCCATCACCGTCAAGTTCGGTGAGGTCAGCGTGTCGTTCACGGTAGTGAACGACACCACGATCACCGTGACCACACCGCCAGATGCCGTGACGACGAACACGATGGTCGACGTGACGGTTGCCTCGTCGGAAGGGATGAGCGCCACGTCGCCAGCCGACCAGTTCACGTACTCGCTCCCGCAGGTCACCGGGCTGTCAGTGTCTGTCGGCCCGACATCCGGAGGGACCTCGGTCACCATCACCGGGGTTGGGTTCCTCGGCGCCACAGCGGTCGACTTCGGCTCGATCGCAGCGGCCGTGTTCACCGTGGTCGATGACACGACGATCACGACCTCGACGCCCATCGATCCGGCATCGGCCACCCAGACCATCGACGTTTCCGTGACCTCGGCCGCCGGCGCCGGTGCGGCCTCGCCGGCCGACCAATTCACCTTTGTCGTCCGACCCATCATCACGTCGATTAGTCCCACCGCGGGTCCTCTTGCAGGCGGCACGCCGGTTACGATCACCGGTTCGGGCTTCTCCGGAGCAACGTCGGTCGACTTCGGCGGGATCCTGGCCTACGGCGTACCCACCAGTGACACGTCGATCACGGTCACGGCACCCGCCGGCGAAACGGCTGAGGCCGTCGACCTGACGATCACCACCACCGGTGGGACCAGCGCCAGGTCGCACGCCGACCAGTTCACCTACAGCCCGCGGCCCTCACTTGCGGTCTCCCCAGTAAAGGGACTGCCCGGCACTGCCGTTAGGATTACGGGTGCCCATTTCGCCCGGGGGGAAATCGTGAAGGTTCGGTACTGGACCGGCCTCTCGGCTCCGAACCCGGCAACAGTGAAGATCTGCAGCGGTGCGGCCACATCGACGGGCACGTTCGTGTGCAATGGAACGATTCCTGGTCCGACGTATGCCGGGGCTCACACCTTCCACTCCATCGTGGCCACGGGCAGCATGGGCGATGGCGCCAGCAGGTCATTCGACCTGACATGACCTGGCGATTCGACCGTTGTCGACGGTCCCCAGGAACCAATATGGGCTAGCCACCGGTAGGTCAGTCGCCCGTATTGGGCGCAGGTAGGACGGGGCCGCGGACTCGACCCAGAGCCCGGACAGCCGGACGACCCTGGAAGGACATATTTGGACCGGTTAGCCCGGCAGGCACACGTCTCGCGATAACCGCCCGAGCTGGTGGTTAAGGGATGCTCGCGGCACTTTCGGAGCCATCATTATCGGGCGCCGAGGTCCGCGGTTGAGGTGCAGCTCGTTTCCACTTCGGAGAGACTGGGCTGCTCCAAAGCGGCAACCAAGGAAAGCAGGCAAACAGATGATCGAATTCGGTCTGGTGTACGAGATCTGCCGGCCGGAACCCTTTGACGGCTTCTCGTCGGAGACAGAAGCCTATTGGCAGGCGCTTGAACAAATCTGTTTGGCCGACGAACTCGGCTTCGAACATATGTGGGAGGTTGAGCATCACTTCTTGGAGGGTTACTCCATCTCCTCGGCACCCGAGGTGTTCCTGTCAGCGGTAGCACAGAACACGGGACGTATCCGTGTTGGCAACGGGGTACGGCTCCTCCCTCCGCCGTTCAATCATCCGGCTCGCTCAGCCGAGATGGCGGCAGTCCTCGACATCATGAGCAAGGGTCGCTATGACTTCGGTGTCGGTCGGTCGATCACCGAAGCCGAGCTCGGTGGGTTCGGCATCGACCCGCAGGACTCACGGCCGATGCTCGATGAGGTACTGCCCGAGATCGTCCGCATGTGGACGGAGAACCCGTATCCGGGGTTCGAGGGCAAGTACTTCTCAATGCCCGAGCGGCCGATACTGCCCAAGCCTATTCAAGACCCCCACCCGCCGATCTGGATGGCTTGCACTCAACCATCGTCGTTCGACCTCGCCGCTGACTATGGAATTGGAGTCCTCGCCTTCGGCGTCGGAGCGCCCGGCGATGTAGTCGACTCCCTGAAGCGCTACAAGAGGCGGATCGCCAACCCAGCAAGGCAAGTCGGGAAGGTGGTTACCAACGCGGTGGCCCCAGCCACCCTCATGTTTTGCGCCGACGATGCGCGCAAGGCTCTCGACCTGGGGGCGGTCGCGGCACTCTGGTACGGGGCTCAGACGGCCAAACTGTTCGCGCCTTGGGCTGGGAAGGAGGTTGCGGGCTATGAGTACTACGGCCAACTCGCGAACGATCCTGAATTCGTGGCCCGGTTCCTCAGACCCGTCGAGGACGCACTGAGCGACGAGTATTCGCTGATCGGCACGCCCGACAAGGTGGCAGAAGGAGTCCAGGCTTACGTCGACATCGGCGCCGACCAGATCATCTGCCTGATCCAAGCCGGCCGTATCCCGCACGAGGAGATCATGGAGAGCCTCCGCCTGTTCGGAGAAGAGGTCATGCCGAGGTTCCGGTAGCGCTGAGGCCTGACCGTCACCCACCCGGTTCGGTGGCTCCCCCAGCACCGGGCCGAAAGTGGACCTCCGATGGCGGGGACCTAAGGCCCTAGCGGGAGGCCTGGTGAGAGCCAATCATTGGCGGAGTAGGTTCAGGGAGGTCGAGATGACGAAGGCATCCGGGCAGACTCAGCTAGGAACGGTAGTGGTCGGGATCGACGGCTCCGAGTGCTCGACAGCGGCCCTGGAGTGGGCTGCCTCCTACGCCCAGGCTCTTGGGGCGACGGTGCGCGCTCTGGCGGTGTGGCGCAACCCATCTAGCATTGAATTCGACGTGGGAGGCGGGGTCTGGGACCGTTCGGGCGCGTGCAGAAAGACGGCAGAGGGCCAGATCGCGTCGGTGGCCACCCGCCACCCAGGTCTGGAGATCGATCTGGAGGTCGTCTGTGGCAGCGCGGCGCAGGTTCTCGTCGATGCCTCCGAGAACGCAGCGTTGCTGGTGGTCGGAACCAGGGGTCATGGCGGCTTCGCGGATCTCATCCTCGGTTCGACGAGCACTCACTGCGTCCACGCTGCCCACTGTCCCGTCGTGGTGTACCGATGACACTGCATTTGAGGGTGGCCCAAGACAATTCCGCCGCAGCCTCGACACCCTGTATGTCAAGCCACTGCGGCCAAGGGTACCCCCGAGGATTCGTTCTGGACGCATGCAACCTTCGCAAACACGCTGTCGGCCGACGTACCTGCAGCCTGCCCAATTTCACAAGAGCCGGCGACTCGGGTCAGAGTCCGTGTCCGAGCGGACGCACACCCGCACGTTCGGTGATCCGGACGCCGAGCAGGGTCACGCCCGGGAGGAGCTCCCAGACCCGGTAGCCACCGATCGGCAATGGCGTGCTGACCGGCAGCGCATAGCCCTCTGCCACCAGTGACGACAGCCCGGGGAGCGTCGGAGAGGCCACCAGGATCACCGAACCGGAGGGTCCGACCTCGACCGAAGTGCCGCTGGCGTAGTACAGGGCGCCGTGCTGTTGGTTGTAGAGCAGCCCTCCCGGCGTGATCAGCGCGATCCGGTCGTCGGGCAATTCCCAACCGGCATTGCGGTAGATGGAGGCGCCACCGTCGGGCGTGTCGAGGACGATGACGTCCCGGGCGGAGCGGACCGTTGGTCCGAGAGCGGCGAATGCGACATCGATCGCGTCGGCGGCACGTAGGGCGTCACGGGTGTCGGGGTAAGGAGCCTGGTAGCGGGCCTGGTCGAGCCACAGGCCGCCCGAAGCGCTCGATGTCACCACCTTTCCGGGAAGCACGCCCTGCCCGGAAAGGAACCGTTGGGTGCCGAGCCCGGCGACCGCCAGCACGGCCACCGTGGCCGCGACGGTCCATGCCGTTGTCGCCCGACCGCTGGGACCCTGCCCTCGGATCAGCCTCCCCGGCACGAGGAGCAGTGCGATGACCGCAGCCGGGAGGTAGGCCAGCAGATAGCCGCCTTTGGCGAACTGGACCAGGGCCACGAGAGCGACCGCGGGGACCAGGGCGGCGGAGAGCACCGCGGCCCGTGACTGGTACCACGGACGCGACCAGGTTCCGTCGGGAGCGGGCTCGTCGGACGGCGGTGCGGGTTGGGTGGAGGAGGTGTTCCGACCTGCGAGAGTTCGTGCGAGCGACCGGGCGCCCAGGGCGCCGGCCGAGAGCAGCGCCACGGCCGCAAGCGGCGCGAGCGCGACGACCGTGAAGGCTGCGAACGTCCCGAGGTTGGTCGTTCCTCCCGGCGCGTGGTCGAGGACGGACGTGGCCTCCGCGGCCCCCTGGGCTTCGAGCCGGGTCGCGTGCAGCCACGCAGCGGCCCCGCCGGGTTGGGAAAGGATCATCGGCACGAACCACACGGCGACCGCGGCGATCCCGGCGCCAACAGTGACCAGGAGGTCGCGCCAACGGCGGACCGACCCGACCACCGCGAGCAGCGCGAGGAGTGCGAAGGACTGGATGATCGACTGCCGGAAGCCTGCGAGCAGGCCGAGGACGACAACCGCCGCGACCCCGTGCCGACTGCCTGGTCGTGCCCGCCAAGCGAGGACCAACAGGGCGGCACAGGCGAGGAGGTCGAAGGAGTAGGTGGCGACGATCGACCCGCTGAACCATGCGAACGGAGAGGTCGCGACCACCAGACCGGCGGCAAGACCGACCCACCGTCCCCCCAGGTCCCGGCCGGCCACCACGGTCAGCCCCGCCCCCGCAGCCGAGGCCAGGGCGGCCAGCAGTACCAGCGAGCGGATGACACCGGGCCCAGTGGCCTGGTGGACCAGACGTCCGACCGTCACGTAGAGCCAGTACCCGGGCGGCTGCGGGAGCCCGTGGGTGACATCGAAGTGACCGACGGCAGCGGCGTACTGGGCCGAGTCCCAGTCGGTCGGGCCCTGTGCCGCCGTGAGCAGCCGCGCGGCCAGGGTGGCCGCTCCCACCAGCCACGGGGCGAGACGGTCGACGGTCGGCCAGAAGCGGCGGGCCTGGTGGGTCGGCGAATGGCGCCCTCTCATGGTGGCCTGGCGGGGCGCAGGAGACTCAGGCCCGGCGGACCCGGGGATGACGGTGCTCCCGGCCAGGGACGAGGCGGACCGGCCGGAGACCATGGCTCAGGGTACCGAGCCGGCGCCCGCCGCCCGGGAATGCCCGGCAGATCCGGATCGCCGGCAGGGGACCCGTCAGGTCGGCCCGCGCCGGTGATCGGCGGTTCAGTTCCACGGCGCGGGAGCCGATACTCCTGCGACGCAGACCCCGCGACGCGCGCAACCACCGGACGCCCACCGGCGGGCCGGGGAAAGCCGGAGGATGACAATGAGGTGTGTGGATTCGCACGGACCGATCGGGAGCTGGACGAGAGCCGGGAAGATGGCGACCGTCGTCGGTCCCGTCTTGCTGCTGTGTGCCGCGCTCGTCGTGAGCGCTGCAGTCGCCGTGGTGGTCCCCGGCGAAGCCGCCGCAGCACCTGCGCCGCGCGCCGCCCTCTCCGTCTCCCTCGCCTGGCAGCAGGTGCTGCCCGACGGCGGATCACCGGTCGCCCAGGGATCGCCCTCGGTGGCCACGCTCGATGGCGGCGGCCCGTCGGTCGTGGTGGGTGACCGGGCCGGCGGTGTGTACGCGTTCCATCTCTCCGACGGTTCCGGCGTTCCCGGGTGGCCGGCACATCTCGGCGCTCCCATCGACTCGACCCCATCGGTCGCCTACGCCGGTGGCGGCACCGATGACGTCTTCGTCTCCGTCGGCAACGCGGCGGACCCGAGGGCGGGAGGCTACGTCGCGCTCAACAACAAAGGGGGCCAGATCTGGTCGCACGGCGCGCCCGACCCGAACGGAGCCCACGGGGTGCAGGCGTCGATGGCGATCGGCCAACTCGGGGGGACGACCGCGGCGGTGGCGCCCTCGCTCGGCCAAGAGGAGTACGCGTTCCAGGCGGGCTCCGGTGCCCTCCTGCCCGGCTGGCCGTTCTTCACCGCCGACAGTGGATTCACCACGCCGTCACTCGCCGACCTCTACGGCGACGGGCAGACCGAGATCGTCCAGGGCGGTGACTCGACCGCCGGACTCGCCAACGGGCAGACCTACTCGAACGGTGGACACCTGCGGGTGCTCGGTGCGGGAGGCAACCTGCTCTGCTCCCACGACACCAATCAGACCGTGGACTCCTCTCCTGCCGTCGGGAACTTCCTCACCGGTGGCCAGGTGGGGATCGCGTTCGGGACCGGCTCGTACTATCCAGGTGCCTCCGACTCGAACACCCTCTTTGCATCCGACTCCCATTGCAACATCGTGTGGCGGGACACCCTGGGCGGCAACACGGTCTCCAGCCCGGCCATCGGCGACCTGAACGGTGACGGCAACGTCCAGGTGCTCGAGGGCGCCGACACCGGGAGCAGCGGGCTCGTCTACGCGCTCAACGGATCCAACGGAGCAGTTGTGCCGGGGTGGCCCCAGGCGACCCCGGGGCGGATCATCGGCGGGATCACCACCGCGGATCTCACCGGGGGCGGGTACAACGACGTGCTGGTCCCGACCACCGGCGGCCTGGTGATCTACGACGGACGCAGCGCCCAGGCGGTCGCCACCCTCGGCGGCGGAGCCGTGGCACTGCAGAACTCGGCACTGGTGACCATCGACCCCGACGGGCTGATCGGGATCACCATCGCCGGCTACGGCGCCTCCAACGCCGGGATCGTGCAGCACTACGAGATCGCCGGCTCGACCGGCCACTCGCTGGGCAAGCGGGCCTGGCCGATGTTCCACCAGAACCCGCAGCTGAACGGGTGGCTGAGCCAGAGCGCCCCCGGCCATCTCAACGCGCCGATCGTCGGGATCGCGTCGACGGCGGGCGGGCGGGGCTACTGGAACGTGGCAACCGACGGCGGACTCTTCGACTTCGGCGACGCCCACTTCTACGGGTCGATGGGCGGCCACCAGCTCAACAAGCCGGTGGTGGGGATGGCCGCGACCCCGGACGGCCGCGGGTACTGGGAGGTCGCCTCCGACGGCGGACTGTTCGCATTCGGCGACGCCCGGTTCTACGGCTCGACCGGTTCGCTCACCCTCAACAAGCCGGTGGTGGGGATGGCCGCGACCCCGGACGGCCGCGGGTACTGGGAGGTCGCCTCCGACGGCGGCCTGTTCGCATTCGGCGACGCCCGGTTCTACGGCTCGACCGGTTCGCTCACCCTCAACAAGCCGGTCGTCGCGATGGCGGCGACCCCGGACGGCCGCGGCTACTGGCTGGTGGCCTCGGACGGCGGGCTGTTCGCGTTCGGCGACGCCCGGTTCTACGGCTCGATGGGGGGACAGCGGCTGAACAGGCCGGTGGTGGGAATGGCCTCCAATGGCGGCCGCGGCTACTGGCTGGTCGCGTCCGACGGGGGGGTCTTCAGCTTCGGGACCGCGCCGTTCTACGGCTCGACCGGCAATCTCTCGTTGGTGCTGCCGGTGGTCGGCATGGCGCCGGGCCCGGGCGGTCGTGGGTACTGGATGGTGGCGGCCGACGGCGGCATGTTCGCCTTCCACGTCGGGTTCTTCGGCTCGCTCCCGCAGCTCTTCGCAGCCTCGGCCGGCGGGGTCGATTGACAGCGCTCCGGCCTGGTCGGCTGCCGGTGCTGGCGGCCGGCCTGGTGCTCGCGGCCGTGGCCGGCGGTGTCGCGGCACGTGCCCCGGTCGCTGCGGCCTATCCCTCGACAAGCGTGACCTTCACCGGTCACGGATGGGGGCACGGCCACGGGATGGGCCAGTGGGGTGCGCTCGGGTACGCGCTGGCCGGGACGACCTGGCAACAGATCGTCGAGCACTACTACCCGGGGAGCTCCGTCGCCGGGCTGTCTCCCGCGGCAGACGCCACACCGATCAGGGTGGCCATGACCGAGAACAACGGCAACAGCGTCATCGTGACCCCGGTCCCGGGCTCCTCGCTCAGCGTCGACAACACGACGTACCTCAATGGGCAGGCGGTGGAGATGGTCCCCGTAGGGGGAGGTTGGAACCTCTTCATGGGGCCGGGTTGCGCCGGCCCCTGGACGCCGGTCTCCGCGGGAGTGCCGAGTCCGATCGCTTCACCGAGCGGGACGAGCACCCTGCAGCTCTGCCAGGCGGGCGGGAACCTGAGCGTCCACGGGTCGATCGGGGCCGTCTACAACTCGGACGGCCAGCCGAGGACCGTCAACACCCTCCCCCTCGAGACGTACGTCGCCGACGTGGTGCCGGGCGAGTCCCCGGCCGGGTGGGGCACCCTCGGGAACCCCGGGCCGGGGGGACAGCCGTGGGGGTTCCAGGAGCTCGAGGCACAGGCGGTGGCGGTCCGCTCCTACGTCATGGCCGGCATCAACTCCTACGGTGGGTACGCCGACATCTGTGACCTGTCCTGCCAGACCTACCGGGGGACGGCCAACGAAAGCCCCCTGACCGACCTGGCGGCCCAGGCGACCGCGGGCAGTGTCATGGAGACCAACGGTGTGGTCCAGTCGACCCAGTACTCGGCATCGACCGGCGGGTACACCAATCCGGGCACCTTCGCCGGGGTGCCCGACGACGGGGACGCGGTCTGCGTCCCGGGTGCCTGCAACTCGAACCACACCTGGACGGCATCCGTTCCGGTCTCGACCATCGAGGCCGCCTGGCCCGCGCTCGGCACGCTCGAGTCGATCGCCATCACCGGCAGAAACGGGTTGGGCGACTGGGGCGGTCGAGTGACCACCATGACCCTGGTCGGTTCGTCCCGGAACGTGCCGCTCACCGGAGACGACTTCGCCTCCGCCCTCGGGCTCCGCTCGGACTGGTTCACCGTGACCTCGACGCTGGCCGGTCCCGTGGCCGGCATGGCGGTCACCCCCGACGGCAGGGGCTACTGGATCGACGGAACAGCCGGAGAGGTCCTCGGCTTCGGCGACGCCACGCTCGCGGGCTCCCTCGGCGGACTGCCGCTCGCCGCGCCCGTCGTGGGGATGGCGGCCTCGCTGGCCGGCCAGGGCTACTGGGAGGTCGCCTCCGACGGCGGCGTGTTCAGCTTCGGGAGCGCTCGGTTCGAGGGATCGGCAGGCGCCATCCGTCTGAACAAGCCGGTGGTGGGCATGGCGCAGACCCCCGACGGCGGTGGCTACTGGCTGGTCGCCTCCGACGGCGGGATCTTTGCGTACGGCGACGCCCACTTCTACGGATCGACCGGCAATCTCGTGCTCAACCAACCCGTCGTGGGCATGGCGGCCACCCCGGACGGAGGCGGCTACTGGCTGGTCGCCTCCGACGGCGGTGTCTTCGCATTCGGGGACGCCCGGTTCCACGGGTCGATGGGCGGCCGGCACCTCAACCGGCCGGTGGTCGGCATGACCGAGGCACCCGGCGGCACCGGCTACCGGCTCGTCGCCTCCGACGGCGGGATCTTCTCGTTCGGGACGGCACCGTTCTTCGGCTCGACGGGCAACCTGGTCCTCGTACGGCCCATCGTCGGGATGGCCGACTCGCCGGACGGCCAGGGCTACTGGATGGTCGCCTCCGACGGGGGGGTCTTCTCGTTCGGCGACGCACACTTCTACGGCTCCGCCGCGGGGTGAGCGGGCGGCGAACGGCGCCGATGCTCCCCTGGGACGGGATCCCCAGGTCGTAGTCTTCCTACCCGCATGACCGAACGCGCCGCAGAGCCCGAGGTCGCCCGCCCGCCCGCCGCATCATCCGGCGGCGGGGGCAACGGAGATGGTGGTTCGGGCCCCGTCGTCGCCGATCGACTGCCGGAGGCGGGAGGAGACCACGGTGACCGGGCCGACCGTACGTGGCGCGCCATCCTGTTCGCACCGGTCGGGGACGGCGCGACCCGGCGGCGGGGGAGTGATGCCTTCCGTCTGGGTCTCTCGGTCCTGGTGGTGCTGGTTTGCTGGCTGGCCGCGGTGGCCAACTCGAACTCCGAGCACTCAGTTGCCACCACACTCTCCCCGCCGCCGGACGGGGTCCGCTGGCTGGTGTCCTCCGTGTGGTGGGTTGCCTCGCTGGGCCTGATCGCCGTGGTCGGGGTGCTCGCCGTGGTCTCGCGGCGATGGACGCTGGTCCGCGACTGCGTTCTCTCCGGCCTCGGTGCCTGGATGGTGTGCGTGGTCTTCGGGATCCTGTTCGGCTCCGACGGCGGTCGTCCTCCCGACTCCTCCCTCCACGGGTTCGGTCTCTCGTTCCCGGTCGCGCAGGTGGCTGCGACGGTCGGTGTCGCAACCGCCGCCCTGCCGTATCTGAGCCGCTGGCTCCAGCGGACCATCCAGGCGACGATCGTCCTGATGGCCCTCGCCGCGGTGGTCACCGGCAACGGCCTCCCCGTGGCGGTGCTGGCGAGCGTGGCCACCGGCGTCGGCGTGACCGCGCTGGTGCGCCTCGCCCTCGGTTCGCCCCTCGGGCTGCCCTCGTCGTCCGAGCTGCTGGCCCTGCTCATCGACCTCGAGATCCCGGCGACCGGCATTGCGCCGACACCGCACCAGGAGTGGGGGGTGGGGACGTTCACCGCCAGCGTGGCCGGGGCACCGGTCGACGTCTCCTTCTACGGTCGGGACGCAGCCGACGCACAGCTGCTTGCCAAGACCTTCCGGTTCCTGCTCTATCGGGACTCCGGACCCACCCTCACCTTCACCAGGCGACAACAGGTGGAGCACGAGGCGTACGTGACCCTGATGGCCGACCGGGCCGGGGCGCGCGTGCCCAGGGTGCTCGCCGCGGGACCGGCCGGCCCGGCCCGGGACGCCCTGTTCGTCACCCGTCCGCCCCCCGGGCGCCGGCTCGGCGAGCTGCCGCAGTGGACGCTCCCGGGTGAGACCACCACCGGGGGCGGGACGCACACGGGCGACCCGGTCCCCGACGCGCCGCCCGTGGCCGGCCCGACGCCCGAGAGCCCACCCGCCGACGAGCCAGTCATCGACGACCCGACCCTCGACCGGATCATCGGCCAGGTCGGGATCCTGCGGACCGCCGGCATCGCGCACGGGTCGCTCTCGGTGGAGACGATCGTGGTGGACGACGGGGGGCGGTGCGGGCTGCTCGACCTCCGGGCGGCGTCGACCGTGGCCCAACCGGACCAGCTCGACCGGGACCTCGCCGCAACCCTGGCCGCCGTGTCGTTGGTGGTCGGACCCGAGCGGGCGGTGGCCGCCGCCGTCCGGGTGCTCTCGCCGGACGCCCTGGTCGCCGCGCTGCCGTTCCTCCAGCGGGCGGCGCTCGACCCGGCCTCTTCCCGATCCCTGCGCGGAAGGAAGGGAGTGCTCACCGCGCTGCGGGAGGAGGGGGGCAGGGCGACCGGCGTCGAGGTCCCCAAGCTGGTCGAGCCCCACCGGATCAGTTGGGTCAGCCTCGCGCTGGTGGCCGGGAGCCTGATCGGCGGCTGGGCCCTGCTCGGCGTCCTGGTCAACGTCACCAAGTCGTGGAGCACGATCACCGGCGCCGATTGGGGGTGGGTGGTTGCCGTCTTCCTCCTCGCCCAGGCGGCCTACCCCTCGATCGCGGTGACCACCGTGGGCTCGGTCACCGATCCCCTTCCCTACGGTCGTGCAGTCGTGCTCGAGTTCGCCGACGTGTTCGTGGGGTTGGCCGGTGGGTCGATGGCCGTCCTCGCCACCCGGGTCCGGTTCTTCCAGCAGCAGGGGTACAACGGGACGCTCGCGGTGAGCTCGGGGGTGCTCGCCTCGACCGTCAGCTGGATCGTGAAGGGCGCCCTCTTCCTCGTCGCGCTGCCGCTCGCCTGGTCGGAGTTCCACTTCGGGCAGGAGCCCACCAGCACCGGCGGCGGCTCCGGGAGCAGCACCGCCCACCTGGTGTGGCTCATCATCCTCGCCGTGCTGGCCGCCGGGGTCGTGCTCGGGATCGTGTTGGCCGTGCCGCGGTGGCGCAGGCTCGCCGCCGAGAAGATCCGCCCCAAGTTCTCCGAGGTCTGGGGGCACCTCCGGGTGCTCTCCGCCCATCCCCGCAACCTGGTCGAGATCTTCGGCGGCAGTATCGCCGCCCAGGTGCTGGTCGCCCTCGCGCTCGGTGCCTCACTGCACGCCTTCGGCGACCACCTGAGCCTGGCCGCGCTCATCATCGTCCTCACGCTCGGGTCGATGCTCGGCGGGATCTCGCCGGTGCCGGGCGGGATGGGGGTGGTCGAGGCGGGGATGATCTTCGGTCTCACCGCGGCCGGCATCAGCGAGACCGATGCGGTGGCGGCGGTGTTCGTGCAGCGCCTGTTCACCGCCTACCTGCCGCCGATCTGGGGATGGGGCGCCCTGGTATGGATGAGGAAGAAGGAGTATCTCTGATCGCCGACCAGTGCCGACCGGGCCGTCGCGCCATCACGCGACGTCGCGCCGGTGCGGACCGGTCTGGTCGAGCTCGGCGAAGGCGCGGAGGCGCCCGAGACCGCGGAGCCGTCCGACGTTGACACCGACATCGGCCGCCCGGAGCATGTCGAGATCGCCGCGGCTGTTCCCGTAGGCCCAGAGGCGCCGTCCCTCGAGGCTCCGGTCACTCATCCAGAGGCGCAGCCGGCGGACCTTCTCCTCGCCCCGGCAGTTGCGTCCCTCGTAACGACCGGTGAGCCGGCCGTCGGCCCCGACCTCGAGCCTGGTGGCGACCGAGCCGTCCGCGCCGAGCCAGTCCGCCGCGGGGGCGACGTACACGTCCGGTGAGGCCGACACCACGACCACGGCGTCCCCGCGGCAGCGGTGCCACTCGAGGCGTCGCCGCACCTCGGGGCGCAGGTGCGCGGTCACGTGGCGCACGCCGAACTCGGCTGCCTCCCGGTGCAACCGGTCGGCCTCGACCCCGGCGAGGAGCCGGGTGAAGAGACGCTGCTTGGTCTCGTCGGCCGCGGCGCCCCCGGTCAATCCGGCACGAGCCAGCGCGGGAGCCAGCGCTGCCGTCGCCTCGAGCACCGCCCGGCGGCCCGCCACCGCCCCCAGGAATTCGAAGACGCTCCCTCCGTCGGTCAGGGTGCCGTCGAAGTCGAAGGCGGCGACATCGGCCACAGCCCCGGGACCGCTCAGCCGGCCGGCGGCACAGAGGAGCCGCCGCGGCCCGCGCCTGCCGTGAAGCGGCCCGCCCCGCGCACGGCCTCCCCGCTACGGAGGCTCTCCAGACCGAGCCTGGTCTCGATGAGCAGGGCCTCCTGCATGGTCAAGCTCCACTGCGCGAGGGCCGAGCGGCGATCGCTGCGCAGACAGGCCTGGGGCAGCGTGGCCAGCTCCTGCGCCCAGGCGAGCGCTGCCTCGCCCGCCCTGCCCGACGGGACGACCCGGTTGGCCAGGCCGATGGCGAGGGCCTCCTCCGCCCCGACCGGGCGCCCGGTCAGGATCAGGTCGAGGGCCCGGCCCTGCCCGATCAGCCGCGGGAGGCGGACCGTACCGCCGTCGACCAGGGGCACCCCGAAGCGCCGGCAGAACACACCGAAGACGGCATCGTCGGCGGCCACCCGGAGGTCGCACCAGAGGGCGAGCTCGAGGCCGCCGGCCACCGCATGCCCCTCGACGGCGGCGATGACCGGTTTGGAGAGCTCGAGGCGGGTCGGCCCCATCGGCCCCGGACCCTCCTCCTCGACCCGGTTGCCCCGGCCGGCGGCGATCGCCTGCAGATCGGCTCCCGCGCAGAACGTCCCGGACGACCCGGTCAGGACCGCGACCGAGGCGTCCGGGTCGGCGTCGAACGCAGTGAACGCGGCGAGGAGGGCGTCGGCGGTCTCCCGGTCCACGGCATTGCGCCGTCCGGGCCGGTCGATGGTCACCACGGTGACCGGGCCGTGCCGTTCCACGCGCAGGGGAGGGCTCACCGCCCCAGCATGGCCGACCAAGCGCCGGTCGGCCAGGGCGTCCACGGGCCGGCACGCCGGGTCGACCGGAGCCGGGAGATACTTGACTGCCTCGGTCGACAATTGGCGGGGCTCCGACTACGCTGACCACGCGCCGACCCGACGACCCGGCAGGATCCGGGGACCGCCACCCGGGTCGGCATGCACCAGCACCCCACGCGAGGAACAAAAGGAGCAGCACATGGCAATCCGTCTGGGCGACGAGGCCCCCGACTTCACCGCCGACACCACCGAGGGCACCATCAACTTCCACGAGTACCTGGGGGACAGCTGGGGCGTGCTCTTCTCCCACCCCAAGGACTTCACGCCGGTGTGCACCACCGAGCTCGGCGCCTTCTCCAAGGCCAAGCCCGAGTTCGACAAGCGCAACACCAAGCTGATCGGTCTGTCGGTCGACGACGTGACCTCCCACAACAAGTGGGCGGGTGACATCCAGGAGACCCAGGGAAACGCCCTCAACTTCCCCCTGATCGGGGACGAGGACCGCAAGGTCGCCGACCTCTACGACATGATCCACCCGAACGCCAGTGACACCCTCACCGTCCGCTCGGTCTTCATCATCGGCCCCGACAAGAAGGTCAAGCTCACCTTGACCTATCCGGCCTCCACCGGCCGGAACGTCGACGAGGTCCTCCGGGTCCTCGATTCGCTGCAGCTGACCGCCGACTACAAGGTGGCCACCCCGGTGAACTGGAAGGAGGGCCAGGACGTGATCATCGTCCCGGCCGTCTCCGACGAGGAGGCAAAGGAGCGCTTCCCCAAGGGGTTCAAGGCGCTCAAGCCGTACCTGAGGGTCACGCCCCAGCCGAACAAGTAGCACGCCGGAGCGTCGACGGATCGACATCCGGTCGCCAGGAGGTCGTCCCGGCGACCGGATCCGGCCGTCCTCCGGGTTCCGGCCCGGGGCGGCCGCCCGCGGCCCGGGCGCAGCTCGGGAAGGCTTCCTGCTAGCATGACCGGGTCGACGTGCTCAGTCCGTCGGCCGTTACCACCACTCCAGAGGTCCACTTCCCAGATGCCAGACAAGCAGGCGACCATCACCGAGTACCGCCTCCACGAGACGGACACCGGGTCTCCCGAGGTGCAGATCGCCATCCTGAGTGAGCGGATCGTCCACCTCACCGAGCACCTCAAGGTTCACAAGGGGGATCACCACACCCGTCGGGGCCTCCTCAAGCTGATCGGCCGCCGCCGGCGCCTGCTCGACTATGTACGCAAGAACGATGTCGAGCGGTACCGCGAGATCATCAGTCGTCTCGGCCTCCGCCGCTGATCGCGTCACAACCGTCGTTCCGCCCGGCCTCGGCCGGGCGGTCGCACATTCTCCGTCGGCCCGGTGCCGACGGATCGCAGGATGGCCCGGTGCCAGCCTGCCGCAGGGCCGGCTCCCGCGCAGCGGGTGGCCGTTTTCGGACGTGAGAAGCACGCACGTCAGCAACACCCACCACACAGATTGGGCTCCCACCGAGGTCAGTCACCAGTTGCCGATCACCCGCCCCGAGCGAGTGGGTGGGTGGCCGACAACTGGGAACTGGCGCGGGGAGCCCCCGAGCAACCAAGGAGCGTCATGTCAGACGCCATTTCCGTCTCGGCGCCGATCAGCGGCACCGGGAAGACACTCAGCTTCGAGGCCGGCAAGCTGGCCCAACTGGCCGACGGCGCCGTCGTCGGCCGCATCGGGGACACCGTCCTCCTGGCCACCGCCACCGCGGCACGGTCGGCGCGGGAGGGGGCGGACTTCTTCCCCCTGACCGTCGACATCGAGGAGCGGACCTACGCCGCCGGCAAGATCCCGGGTTCGTTCTTCCGGCGGGAGGGCAAGTCCTCCGACCAGGCGATCCTGACCTGCCGCCTCATCGACCGGCCGCTGCGGCCCTCCTTCCCCGGGGGCTTCCGCAACGAGGTCCACATCGTCGGTACGATCTTCGGAGCCGACCAGGCCAATCCCCACGACGTGCTGGCGATCAACTCGGCCTCGGCGGCCCTGATGATCTCGGGCATCCCCTTCGACGGCCCGATCGGCGCCGTACGGGTGGCGTACTCGACCGATGGTCAGTGGATCCCGCACCCGACGTTCGAGGAGGGTGACGAGTCCACCTTCGAGCTGGTCGTCGCCGGGCGGGCCCTGAGCGACGCCGAAGACGCCGACATCGCCATCATGATGGTCGAGGCCGGGGGCACGGAGCGCTCCTTCCAGTACTACGAGGAGGGCGCTCCCAAGGTGACCGAGGAGGTGCTCGCCGACGGCCTCGAGGCTGCCAAGACCTGGATCCGCGAGTCCATCGTCCTCCAGCGTGAGCTGGTCTCGGCGTACGTGGCCGCCCGGGGTCCCATCGAACCCATCCCGGTCCCGACGCACGCCGACTACGGCGAGGACGTCCGGGAACGGGTGGAAGCGCTCGGCACCGCCGGTCTCGCCTCCGCCAACGTGCTGACCCCCAAGGCCGAGCGCAATGCGGCACTGGCCGAGGTCACCGAGTCGATCCTTGACGATCTGGCCGGCGAGTTCCCCGACCGTGGGGGTGAGGTCAAGGCCGCGGTGCGCAGCCTGACCAAGAAGCTGGTCCGGAAGCGGATCGTGGAAGAGGGACTCCGGATCGACGGCCGAACAACCACTGACATCCGTCCGCTCTCCGCCGAGGTCGACCTGCTCCCGACGGCTCACGGCTCGGCGCTCTTCCAACGCGGTGAGACCCAGGTGCTCAACGTCACCACGCTGGGTATGCCCCGCATGAACCAGCTCCTCGACACCATCACGCCGGACGAGTCGAAGCGGTACATGCACCACTACAACTTCCCGCCGTTCTCGACGGGGGAGACCGGGTTCATGCGGGGGCCGAAGCGCCGCGAGATCGGTCACGGTCTCCTGGCAGAACGGGCACTCCTCCCGGTCGTCCCCTACGAGGAGGACTTCCCCTACACGCTGCGCCTGGTCTCCGACGTCCTCTCCTCCAACGGTTCGACCTCGATGGCCTCGGTGTGCGGTTCGACGCTCTCGATGATGGCCGCCGGTGTGCCGCTCAAGGCACCGGTCGCAGGAATCGCCATGGGACTCGTCCACGAGGAGGGCACCTACGTCACCCTCACCGACATCCTCGGAGCCGAGGACGCCTTCGGCGACATGGACTTCAAGGTCGCCGGGACCCGTGAGGTGGTCACCGCGCTGCAGCTCGACACCAAGATCGACGGGCTCCCGCTCGGCGTCCTCATCGAGGCACTGCTCCAGGCGAAGACGGCACGGCTGACGATCCTCGACGTGATGGCGGCGGCCATCGCCGAGCCACGTGCCGAGGTCGCCGAGTCGGCCCCGAAGATCGTCTCCTTCGAGATCCCGATGGACAAGATCGGGGAGGTGATCGGGCCCAAGGGGAAGGTCATCAACGCCCTCCAGCAGGAGACGGGTGCCGACATCGCCGTCGACGACGACGGGATGGTGGGCACCGTCACCATCGGTGCCAAGGACGGCACCGCGGTGGAGGAGGCGCGCCGCCGGATCTCGACGATCCTCGACCCGCCGCTCGCCGAGGTCGGCGCCACCTACCAGGGCAAGGTGGTCAACATCACCAAGTTCGGAGCGTTCGTCAACATCCTCCCCGGTCGTGACGGCCTCCTCCACATCTCCAAGATCGGCCAGGGCAAGCGGGTCGAGCGGGTCGAGGACGTCCTCGAGCTCGGCCAGCCGGTCGAGGTCCGCGTCGACGACATCGACCCCCAGGGAAAGGTCTCCCTCTCGCTGGCCGGTGAGGCCCCCGTGGCCGATTCGGGCGGGGACCGGGGCAGCCGCAACGACCGCGGGGAGCGGGGTGGGCGGAGCGGACCGCCGCGTGGCGACCACGCCGACCCGGACAACGGACCCGACCGCGGCCGGCGGCAGGGTGGAGCCGCTCCGGTCGGCGCCGCCTCGTTCGAGGATGCCTTCGAGGTCGAGCTCGCGCAGGAGTTCGGCGATCTCGGACCGGCGGTCGCCGAGACCTCCGACCGGCCCAGTGGTGGTGGGCGGGGTGGTCGCCGCCGTCGGTGAGTCGGCGCGCCCGTCGTGGGCCGGCCGGCGCGGCCGGACCACCACGGGCACGAGTGCGGACGCACCGGTCCGTCCGGCGGACATGATCCGCACCGAGGTCCTTCCATCGGGGCTCTCCGTCGTGACCGAGCCGATGACCGAGGCGCGCTCGGTGTGCATCGGGTTCTGGGTCGGCACCGGCTCTCGTGACGAGGACGAGGTCAACGCCGGCGCGAGCCACATCCTCGAGCACCTGCTCTTCAAGGGGACCGACCAGCGGTCCGCCTCGTCGATCGCCGAGGCGGTCGACGAGGTCGGAGGTGACTTCAACGCCTTCACCACCAAGGAGTACACCTCGTTCTACATCCGGCTGCTCGCCGAGCACCTCACCCTCGGCCTCGACATCCTCTGCGACATCATGTGGCGTCCGTCACTCCGGGAGGAGGACCTCGACGCAGAGCGGCAGGTCATCCTCGACGAGATCCTCATGCACGCGGACGAACCGGCGGACGAGGCCGCGGAGCAGAGCTCGGCGGCCCTCTTCCCCGACCACCCGCTCGGTCGCGAGGTGTTGGGGAGCACCCACTCGGTCTCGGCCATGACCGCCGACCGGATCCGGGCCTTCTTCCGCGAGCACTATCGACCCGGCAACATGGTGGTGGCGGTCGCCGGGGACGTCGATCACCAGGCGGTGGTTGCCGGCCTCGAGGCGAGACGGGGGACCGGGGCCGGCGGCTCCACGCCGACCCGACCGCCGCCCGGCGGCCGGGTGGACGCCCTGCGGGTCACCCGGCGTGCCACCGAACAGGTCCACCTGGTGCTGGCGGCACGGTCGGTGGACCGGCGCGATCCGAGCCGGTACGCGCTGGCCGTGCTCAACCACGTCCTCGGCGGTGGCCTCTCCAGCCGCCTCTTCCAGGAGATCCGCGAACGGCGCGGGCTCGCCTACTCGGTGTGGTCGGAGCGGGTCGCGTACCACGATGCCGGCTTCCTGAGCATCGGCCTCGGCACCGCCCCCGAGCACGTGGACGAGGTCCTGGACATCGCCTCCGTCGAGCTGGCCTCCCTGGGCGCTGACGGGATCACCGAACGGGAGCTGGCCATCGCCAAGGGGAACCTCCGCGCCGAGACCCTCCTCGCCTCCGAAGACTCGGGCGCACGGATGAGCCGCATCGGAGCGGGTCTGCTGCTGCACGGTGAGGTCCTGCCGGTCGACGAGGTCCTTTCGCGGGTGGAGCAACTCACCCTCGACGACGTACACGCCGCCGCCCGTCAGCTGGTGGCGGCCCCGCGTGCCCTCTCGGTGGTCGGTCCGTTCGACGCCGATCACTTCGACCCCGTCGCGCTCGGCCTCGGCTGATTCGCACCCACCGGGTGACCGGTGACGGTGACGGTGGGTCCCGATGGGATCGATACCCGCTTGGATAGGGTGGTCGTCATGCGGGTCGGTGTGGTCGGTGCCGGTGGACGGATGGGCCGCGAAGTCTGCCGGACCCTGCTCTCCCGTCCCGGTGTCGAGCTGGTTGCCGCGGTGGACCCGGCTCATGCCGGCGCCGACCTGTCCGCGCTCCTCGGCGCGGACGCCGGCGACATGGCGGTCGCCGCCGGGTTGGACGCCCTGGTCGAGGCCTCGGCCGACGTCGCGGTCGACTTCACCCGACTGGAGGCGGCCCGCGACACCCTCGCCTTCTGCGCCGATGCGGGGATCCACGCAGTGGTCGGGACCTCCGGGTTCACCGAGGCCGATCTCGCCGACCTCACCCGCAGGTTCGACCCGGCGGCAGGGCGAGGGGCCAACTGCGTGCTCGCCGCCAATTTCGCCATCGGTGCCGTCCTCATGATGCGGTTCGCGACGATCGCGGCCCCCTTCTTCGAGGGCGCCGAGATCGTGGAGCTCCACCACGAGGGGAAGCTGGACGCGCCGTCGGGCACCGCGCTGCGCACCGCGGAGGCCATGGCTGCCGCCCGGGTCGACGCGGGAACGGGTGCGTTCCCACCCGATGCGACCACGATGGAGGTGCTCGAAGGGGCACGCGGGGGAGCGGGACCGGACGGGGTGCGCATCCACTCGGTGCGTCTGCCCGGCCTGGTGGCCCACCAGGAGGTGCTCCTCGGCGCGGCCGGCCAGGGGCTCACCATCCGCCACGACTCCTACGACCGCGCCTCGTTCATGGACGGGGTCGTCCTGGCCGTCGAGGCGGTCGCGGGACGCCCCGGGCTGACCCTCGGCATCGAGCCCCTGCTCGGGCTCTGACCGGCCGACCGTGTCAGAACCGGTCCGTCAGCGCATCCTGGTGGCGACCTACGCGTGCGTCTCGCGCCGCGGCCTGGCCAAGACCACCGTGGAGGATGCCGCCCGGGAGGCCGGCCTCTCGCGGGCGACGGTGTACCGGGCCTTCCCCGGCGGGCGGGACGAGCTGCTCAGCGCGACGGTCGCCTGGGCCATGGTCGAGTTCTTCGTGCGCCTCTACGAGCACGTCCAAGGCGCCGACAGCCTCGAGCAGGTGATGGAGCGCGGGATCATGTTCGCCCACCGGTCCATCGTCGAGCACGAGGTCCTCCAGCGGGTCATGCAGACAGAGCCGGAGAAGCTGCTCCCGACCCTCACCGTCGAGAGCAACCGGATCCGCGAGGCGATCGCCGACTTCCTCGAGCCCTACCTCCTCGCCCGGGGGCTGGCGGCCGGAGTGGACCTCGGGGACGCGGCCGACCTCCTCGCCCGGATGGTGCTCTCCTACATGTCGGCACCGGGCAGGTGGGACCTCAGCGACCCGGATCAGGTCGCCCGCCTCGTGCGATCCGAACTGCTGGCCGGTGTGGTCGTCCCGGATCCAGGTCCGGCCGGCGGACCGCTTTTCTGAGCAGGGCTGACGCCCTCGACGGCGGTCTCGTTGACAGTGAGACAAACGGAGGCATATCGTTCCACCGTGGGTACTCCGGCCGGGCCGCTCCGGGTTCTCGAGGGTGGAGTCCTCGCGGACGCCCCCGATCCGGCACCTGGCGGTTCCCCGCACAACCGGCTCCGCATCGTCGACGCCACCCTGCGCTGTCTCGCCCGTCACGGCACGACCAAGACCACGGTCGACGACGTCGCCCGGCAGGCCGGGGTGTCCCGTGCCACCGTCTACCGCGCCTTTCCCGGAGGCAGGGACGAGGTGCTGGGCGCCGTGGTCGACACCGAGATGGCCCGGCTCTTCTCCGCCCTCGGGGTCCGCCTGGGGCAGGCCGGAGATCTGACCGCGGCACTGGTCGGCGGCATCGTGGAGGCCTCCACCCGGCTTCGGGACCACGCCGCGCTCCACTATCTGGCCGAGCACGAGCCCGAGACCGTCCTCGGGCATCTCGCGTTCGACGAGTCCGATCGGCTGCTCGCGACCGCATCCCGGTTCACCGCGCCGTTCCTCGCGCGATGGATGTCACCGGACGAGGCGGAACGGGTGGCCGAATGGGCCACCCGGATCGTGCTCTCGTACGCGATCTCACCGTCCGATCGGTTCGACCTCACCGAGCCCGGCCGGGCGGCCTGGTTGGTCGAGACCTTCCTGCTGCCCGGGATCGAGGCGCTGGGCACCGTGGCCGAGGGTCCGGTCGCCACCATCGGGTTCGTCCCGTGAGGCCGGCATCGTCGCCCGGACCATCACCGCACCGAATTGATCTGAAGGATCTGAAGGATCTCAAGGATCTCAAGGATCCGAAGAAGGAGGAGATGGCATGACCACCGAGATGAGCAGCACCGAGGACATCATCGGCAGGACGGAGATCGACGACTTCGAAGCGATCCTCTCCGTGGTCGGGACCGAGGAGGCCGACGGCCGCCACCTGGTCCACTCGGACTACGACTCGATCTTCACCTGGGACTACGAGAAGGGCGCGCGTCCCAAGCTCAACAAGCTCTACGAGAAGGCCAAGAGCGCCCAGTGGAACGGCGAGACCGACCTGCCCTGGGAGACCGAGGTCGACCAGGAGCGCCTGGTCATCGAGCAGGCCGAGGCGACCGGCGGCTTCGGGGCCGGCTTCGACCTGACCGGGACCCCCGTCGAGAAATGGGGGGAGAAGGAGTGGGTCGCCTTCGGGGTGGAGAGCCAGAACTGGACGCTCTCCCAGTTCCTCCACGGTGAGCAGGGGGCGCTGATCTGCACGGCCAAGATCGTGGAATCGGTGCCCTGGATCGACGCCAAGTACTACGCCTCCACCCAGGTGATGGACGAGGCCCGCCACGTCGAGGTCTTCGCCAAGTACCTGGACGAGAAGATGTCCGGTCACTACCAGGTCAACGCCCACCTGCGACTGCTGCTCGACGACATCATCGCCGATTCGCGGTGGGACATGACCTACCTCGGCATGCAGATCATGATCGAGGGCCTGGCCCTCGCCGCCTTCGGCTTCATGCATTCGACCACCCCCGACCCGCTGCTCCGGCAGCTCCTGCGCTACGTGATGGCCGACGAGGCACGGCATGTGGCCTTCGGGGTGCTGAGCCTGCAGGAGTACTACCAGGAGCTCAGTACGGCGGAGCTGCGCGAGCGCCAGGAGTTCGCCTTCGAGGCGGCGGTCCGCATGCGTGACCGCTTCCTCCAACAGGAGGTCTGGGACCGGATGGGCATCGATCCGAAGGCGATCGTCCCGGTCGTCCAGCAGGCTCCCGACCGGAACGAGTTCCAGGCGCTCCTCTTCTCCAAGATCGTGCCCAACTGCAGGAAACTCGGGTTGCTCGACGCGGCCGACGGCTGGCTGCGGACCAAGTTCGGCGAGCTCGGCGTCATCCAGTTCGAGCTGGCCGAGGACACCTCCGAGGAGTACGACGCGATGGCCGCCGTGCCTCCGTCCCAGCGTTCGCTCGCGTAGTCCCGCCTCCGGGTCCCCCAGGCCGGCGGGTCCGGCGCTGCTGGTAGCATTGGCCACCGTGACCCCGTCCCCCACCGCGGGCCCCCGGGCCGGGAGCTGAGCGCCGTGGCACGGTTCGGTGCGGTGGTCACCGCGATGATCACCCCCTTCGGGCCCGAGGGTGAACTCGACCTCGACGGCGCGGCGGTGCTGGCACGGCACCTGGCCGCCCACGGGAGCGACAGCCTGGTGGTGGCCGGGACCACGGGTGAGGGACCCGTGCTCACCGACTCCGAACGCATCTCCCTCTTCCGGGCGGTCATCGAGGCGGTCGACGTCCCGGTCATCGCGTCGACCGGGACCAACGACACCGCCCACTCGATGATGCTCACCCGGGAGGCCGCAGCGGCCGGAGCGGCCGCCGCCCTGGTGGTCACCCCCTACTACAACCGTCCGTCCGCCGCCGGGCTGTCGGCCCACTTCCGCGCGGTCGCAGGAGCATCCGCTCTGCCCGTGGTGCTCTACGACATCCCGGTCCGTTCCGGCCGGCGGATCGGTCCGGACCTCACCGTGCACCTGGCCCAGGAGGTGCCCGGCATCGTGGCGGTGAAGGACGCCACGGGCGACGTGGCCTCCGCCGCGGAGGTCGTCGAGGCAAGCCCCCAGCACTTCGAGGTCTACTGCGGTGACGACTCGCTGACCCTTCCGTTCGCCGCGGTGGGCGGCGTCGGTGTGATCAGTGTCGCCTCGCACTGGGCGGGCCCGGTCTTCGGTGAGATGCTGACCAGCTTCCGCGCGGGGGACGTCGACCGCGCGGCCGACCTCAACCGCAGTCTGTTGGAGTCCTACCGCTTCGAGGGATCGGACGAGTACCCCAACCCGGTGCCGGCAAAGGCGGCCTGCCGGGTGCTCGGCCTCCCCGCAGGACAGTGCCGCCTGCCCCACCCCATTCCGCCGCCGGAGCTCGACGTCAGGGCGACGTCGGTGGTGGCAGGTGCGGACCGGATGCTCCGGGCTCGGCAGTCGGTTGCCTGACGACCGGGGACCGTCCCGCGGCTCGGCGGGATCGCGCGCGGCGAGGGCATCGAAGGGTGCCGGGCGTCGCGCGGGGTCCGGCCACCTCGGGCCGCACCTCCGCGGTCCGGATCGTCTTCCTCGGCGGCCTCGGCGAGATCGGGCGCAACTGCGCCTGCGTGGAGGTGGACGGACGGATCCTCGTCCTCGACGTGGGCATCATGTTCCCCGACCCGGACATGCCCGGCGTCGACCTGGTCCTCCCCGACCTCACCTACCTCCGGGAGAACGCAGACCGGGTGGACGGGGTCATCCTGACCCACGGCCACGAGGACCACACCGGAGGCCTGGCCTATCTCCTCCGTGACTTCCCGGTCGATGTCTACGGCTCGGAGCTCACCCTGGCGCTCGCCCGCAACCGGGTGGACGAGGCCGGGATGAGCAGTCGGGCCACGTTCATCCCGGTGGCCGACGGGGAGCGGCGGAGGATCGGTCCCTGCGACGTGGAGTTCATCCCGGTCACCCACTCGGTCCCGCACGCGTTCGCCACCGCGTTCCACACTCCGCAGGGCGTGGTGCTCCACTCGGGCGACTTCAAGATCGACCTCCATCCGGTCGACGGCCGCCGGACCGATCTGGCCAGGATGGGGGCGCTCGCCTCCGAATCCGGGATCCGGCTCCTGCTGTCGGACTCGACCAACGCCGAGGAACACGGGTTCACCCCGTCGGAGTCGACCGTCGGCGCGACGCTGGAGAAGGTCTTCCACGCCCGACCGGACCGCCGGTTCGTGGTGACCTGCTTCGCCAGTCACATCCACCGGATCCAGCAGGTGGCCGACGCGGCCATCGCCGGTGGGCGGATGGTGGCGACCCTCGGCCGTTCGATGCAGAAGAACGTGGCCCTCGCCCGGCGCCTCGAGATCCTCCACATTCCCGACCGCTCGCTGATCGACATCGAGGAGATCGACGATCTCGAGCCCGGCCGGGTCTGCGTCATCTCGACCGGCTCCCAGGGCGAACCGATGTCCGCGCTCTCACGGTTGGCCGCCGGCGAGAACCGCTTCTTCACGCTCCGGGAGGACGACGTGGTGGTGATCAGCGCGCACCCCATCCCCGGGAACGAGTGGTCGGTGGGCCGGGTCATCGACAGCCTCCACCGCCGCGGGGTGGAGGTCATCCACTCCGGTGTCGACGCGGTCCACGTGAGCGGCCACGCGCGCCAGGGGGAGCTGGCGATGCTGATGACGGTCACCCGGCCCGAGTTCTTCATCCCCGTCCACGGCGAGTACCGCCACATGGCCAACCACGTCCGCCTCGCCGCCAGCATGGACATCTCCGGCGACCGGGTCCTCCTCTGTGAGGACGGCGATGCCGTGCGACTCGACGACAGTGGACTCCACCGGGACGGGACGGTTCCCGGCGGCTATCTCTTCGTGGACGGCAGCTCGGTCGGCGACATCGGCCACGGCGTGCTGCGTGACCGCATGGTGCTCTCCGAGGAGGGCGTGGTGATGGCGGTGGCCACGGTCGATCTCAAGCGGAGCGAGGTGGTCGGTGTTCCCCAGATCGTGACACGCGGATGGGCCTACGACCAGGACACCGACGAGCTCCTCGACGAAGCCCGTGCCCAGGTCACCAAGGCGCTCGAACAGTCCCTCTCCGCCGGGAGCAACGACCACGAGACCCTCAACCGTGTGGCCCGGAAGGCGCTCGGAAAGCTGGTCGGCGAACGCACCCGCCAGCGGCCGATGATCGTCCCCGTCATCGTCACCGTCTGACCCCGCCGTCCCCCCGACCGGCACTCTGCGGGACTACCCTTGTACGCACTGTGACGACCGCCACCAAGCGTCCGGCGGGTCGATCCGGGGCTCCACGGTCGAAGCGCAGGCCGGCATCGTCGTCTCGGTCGGGTTCGGGCGCCCACGCGAGCAAGCGCCCGTCCGCCGGGCGAGGGTCCCGCACGGACCGGAAGGGAGACCGCGGCGAGGCGCGGGGCGGGCTGCTCGCCTCGATGGGTGCGGTGGCCCGCTCGCATGCGACCGACCTGTGGGGAGTGGTGCTGGTCACCCTCGGGGCCCTCACCGCGGTCGCCTTCTACGCACACTCGCTCGGTCCGGCCGGCCGCGACGCCCGCCTCGGTGTCGGGGACCTCCTCGGGGAGGGCCGGTTCCTGGCGCCGCTGATCCTGGTCGCAGTCGGGGTGCGTCTGCTGGTCGGATCCGGCGAGACCGACGACGGCCGCGTCCGGAACGAACCGGCCCGGGCGGTCATCGGTGGCACCGTCACCCTGCTCGCGGTGGCCGGCTTCGCCGGGCTGGCCGGAGGGTCGCCACCGCTGCGGTCGAGCAGCGCACACCTGTCGGTCGCCGGCGGCTGGCTCGGCGCCATGGTCGCCGACCCGCTCGGCTCGGCGCTCGGCGGGATCGGTGCCGTCACCGTGCTGGCGGCATTCGTCGTGGTGGCCACGGTGCTCTTCACCGGGGTGACGGTGCGCGCAGCCGCCGGCGGCCTGCTGCGGGCCTCCCGGTGCGCGGTCGAGGTGGCCCGGGGCGACCGTGCCGCGGAAGCCGGTGGTCGGGACGAGCCGCGGCCCGGCGACCTCGACGACGACGAACCGACCGACCCGTTCGGGCGGGCCCTGGCCGGGGGCTCGGCGCTTCCCGCGGCGGCCCCGTCCACCGACCCCGACCTCGGACCCGACGGGCCGACCGACCTCCCCGAACCGGATTCGGGGCCGCTCGCGGACCCCCCCACCCGCCCGGGGAAGGGCGAGCAGCTCGAGATGCGGGTCGGCCGATCCCCCGGCGACTGGGACCTCCCGCCGGTCACGCTGCTCAAGCGGGCCAAGGCGCAGGTCATCGACGAGCAGGAGGTCGATGCGGCGGGGGCGGCCCTGGTCGGTGCCCTGTCCGCCCACGGGGTGGACACCCGGTTGGTGGGCCGGACGGTCGGCCCCTCGGTGACCCGCTACGAGCTCGAGCTCGGTGCCGGGGTCAAGGTCGCCCGGGTCACCTCGCTGTCCAAGGACATCGCCTACGCGATGGCCTCACCCGACGTGCGGATCCTCGCCCCCATCCCCGGCAAGTCGGCCATCGGGGTGGAGGTCCCCAACCGCCGGCGCCAGCTGGTGGCCCTGGGCGACATCCTGGCCACATCCGAGGCGGCCCGGGCGACCCATCCGCTCGAGGTGGCGCTCGGCCGGGACATCGCGGGTCGGGCGGTGATGGTCAACCTCGCCGAGATGCCCCACGTCCTGGTGTCCGGTTCGACGGGCTCGGGGAAATCGTCCTGCATCAACTCGGTGCTCACCTCGATCCTCACCCGCGCCACCCCCGACCAGGTGCGGCTCATCCTCGTCGATCCCAAGCGGGTCGAGCTCGGGCAGTACAACGACCTGCCCCACCTGCTGACCCAGGTGGTCGTCGACCCGAAGAAGGCCGCCAACGCCCTCAGCTGGGCGGTGGCCGAGATGGAGCGACGCTACGACCTGCTCGCCGAGGTCGGACAGCGGGACATCACCGGGTACAACGCGGCCTTCGACGGCGGGGACCTGTCCGAACTGGAGGAGGACTACCGGCTCCGGATGCGCGGAACCGACGACTCCGGTGAGGACGGGGACGCGGACGGTCCGCGCTATCCGCGGCTCCCGTTCATCCTGATCGTCGTCGACGAGCTCAACGACCTGATGATGGTGGCGGCGCGCGACGTCGAGGAGTCGGTCTGCCGGATCGCTCAGATGGCCCGCGCAGTGGGCATCCACCTGGTCCTCGCAACCCAGCGCCCGTCGGTCGATGTCATCACCGGCGTGATCAAGGCGAACATCCCGTCCCGCATGGCCTTCTCGGTCTCCTCGCTCGCCGACAGCCGGGTCATCCTCGACCAGCCCGGCGCCGAGCGGCTCATCGGCAAGGGGGACATGCTCCTCCTCTCCGCGTCGTCCTCGATCCCGCAGCGCCTCCAGGGCCCCTGGGTGAGCGAGGCGGAGGTCCGGGCGGTGACCGCCCACTGGAAGCGCCAGCGCCCGATGGAGGTGGTTGCGGGCATCGAGGACGTGGTGAGCTCGGACGGACCCCATGCGGGTGGCGACGACCACGACGACGACGACCTCCTCGCGCAGGCCATGGAGCTGGTGGTGCGGTCACAGCTCGGGTCCACCTCGATGCTCCAACGCCGGCTCCGGGTCGGGTTCGCCCGGGCGGGTCGTCTGATGGACCTGATGGAACGCCGGGGGGTGGTCGGGCCCTCCGAGGGCTCCAAGGCGCGCGCGGTGCTCATGACCCCGGAAGAGCTGGACGCGCACTGAACGAGGGGGCCGGACCCGCGACGACGACCGATGCAGGCGACCTGCCTTCGGGCACGCGTCGGGCGAGTCGGCTGAGACGCCGGCTCCCCTGGGTGCTCGCGGGCGTGGTGGTGGTCCTGCTCGGCACCGGTGGAGTGGTCGCGGCCCACCGGATCGACCGGCCGCTCGAACGCCCGTCGATCCACCCGGACGCCGCGGTCGCGCTAACGGCCACGGGGGCGGTCCCCTCGCTTCCCTGGCCAGCCGTCGGTCAGGCCGCGGTGGCGGTGCCGTCGCTCGGGTACGCCACCCGATCCAGGCCCGAACCGCCGGTGCCGGTCGCCTCGCTGACCAAGATCACCACCGCTCTGGTCGTGCTCCGTGACCACCCGCTCCCGGCCGGCACTGCCGGCCCCTCGATGACGGTGACCAGCGCGGACGTGGCCGAGTACGACAACGAGCTCCACAACGACGAGTCGAGTGTCCCGATCGTGGTCGGCGAGGTCCTGACCGAGCAGGAGATGCTCGAGGCCCTTCTGACCCAGTCGGCCAACGACGTCGCCTACACCCTGGCCGTCTGGGATGCCGGGACGCTTCCCGCGTTCGTCGACCGGATGAACGCGCTGGCGGCGTCCATCGGCGCCAGCGGGACCCACTACGTCGACGCGAGCGGCTACGACCCCCACACCGTCTCGACCGCCTCGGACGTCCTCCTGTTCGCGGCCGCCGGTATGGCCATCCCGGCGTTCGCGGCGGTGGTGGGCATGGCCACCGTGACCCTCCCCCTGGTCGGGACCGTGCCCAATATCGTGACCGAGGTCGGCCAGCACCAGGCGCTCGGCATCAAGTCCGGCTACACCTCGCAGGCCGGTGCCTGCATGGTGCTCGCCGGTCAGCGGTCGATCGGCGGCCGCCAGGTGCTCGTGCTGGCGGCTGTGCTGGGTCAACCGACGCCGCCCCCGGTCCGACCCCCGACCACCACCACCACCACCACACCGAGGCCGCCCGCGACGCCACCGGCTCCGGCCACCGGGTCCAGCACCACGCAACCGCCGCCGCCGGTCCGGCCCCCGCCGACCACGACCACGAGCACGACGACGCCCGAAAGCGACCTCACCATCCCCGACCCGTTCAAATTCACCCGTCCGGTCGTCGAGCGGCTGCTGTCCGCGGCTGAAGCGGCCGTGGTCGAGGTCACGGTCGCCACCGCGGGCCAGCTCGAGGGATCGGTGACGTCGACCTGGGGCGGGGTCGCCCACCCCGCCCCGGTGGTGGCCGCGAACGGCGCGTCGCTCGCAGCGTGGCCGGGCCAGCAGGTCCGCTCGTTGCTCCGGTTCGTCGGGGTACCGCCCGGGAGCCGGCAGGGGACCCGGGTCGGCACCGCGCTCTACGCGATCGGGACCGAGTTCACCGCCGTCCCGCTCCGGCTCTCCGCCTCGGTTCCCGAGCCCTCGTGGATGTGGAGGCTGCTGCACAGCGGGTGAGCCCTCCCGCCGTTGACCAGGTCCGACGAGTACCGTTGCGGTGTGCGCGCCCGAGCTCCCGCCTCGTCGGCAAACCTCGGTCCGGGCTTCGACACCCTCGCGGTCGCCCTCGACCGGTACGTGGAGGTGGACGTCGAACCCGCCTCGAGGCTCATCGTCCGGTCCGAGGGGGAGGGGGCCGGTCTCTCGGACGACCCGTCCCACCTCGCAGCGCGGGTTGCCATCGACGTGGCGGGCACCGACCGCCTGGCCATCACCGTGCGATCCCAGATCCCCATCGCCCGCGGGCTCGGCTCCTCGGCCGCACTCGCCGTGGCTGCCGCGGCGGCAGCCGGCGCCGAGGATCCCTTGGCGGTGGCGGCGGCGATGGACGGCCATCCGGACAACGCGGCGGCCTCGACGGTGGGCGGTCTGGTGGCGGCGGCCCGGGTCCGGGGCGGTGTCCACGTGGTGCGGCTCCCGCTCGACGTGAGCCTGGCGTTCGTGGTCATCGTGCCCGAGTTCACGCTTTCGACGGCGCGGGCCCGCCAGGCCCTCCCCCTGGAGGTCAGCCGCGACAGCGCGGCGTTCAACCTGGGGAGGATGGCCCTCCTCGTCGCCGGTCTGGCGGACAGCCGGCTGCTCGTCCCCGAGGCCACCGAGGACCGTCTCCACCAGGACTACCGCAGCCCGCTCTTCCCGGCGGCACCCAAGTTGCTGATGGCGATGGTGGCCGGTGGGGCACTGGCCGCCTGCTGGTCGGGCGCCGGACCCTCCCTGCTCGGGATCTGCCAGCGTATCGACGCCCACGGGGTCCAGGCGGCATCCACCCGGGCCCTGGCCGAGGCCGACCTGACCGGGGAGGTCCTGGTGCTGCACGCCGACATGGACGGTCTGATCGTCGACCGTGACGGCTCGGCCGGCCTGTACGAAGACGGGCACTGACCCGCCCCGGAGCATGCCGACCCAGCCCAGCCGCGAGCTCCAGGCCGTGCCCAACCCGCACCCCGGGCGTGACTACGAGGTGCGATGCGAGTGCCCCGAGTTCACCTGTCTGTGCCCGCTCACCGGGCAGCCCGACTTCGCGACGGTCATCGTGACCTACGTGCCCGACCGGTCCCTCGTCGAGCTCAAGTCCCTCAAGGGCTATCTCTGGAGCTACCGCGACGAGGGTGGCTTCCACGAGGACATGACCAACCGGATCCTCGACGACCTGGTCGCGGCCATCGGGCCGCGTCGGATCACGGTGACCACCGACTGGCGGGTACGCGGTGGCATCCACACGGTGGTGGAGGCCTCCCACCCCTGACCCCCGGCGCCGGCCGGCGGGGGAGCTGGAGCACGGTCCGGGGTCCTATCCTGTGGTGGTGACGACCGGCAGCGGGTCCTCGGACGGGGCGGACGGTCGGGGAGCGCGGGTCGTGGGCCGCCCCCGGACCTTCCACATCCGCACCTTCGGGTGCCAGATGAACGAGCACGACTCCGAGCGACTGGCCGGGGTGCTGGTGGCGGACGGCCTGGTGGCCACCGACGAGCTCGAGTCCGCGGACGTGGTGGTCTTCAACACCTGCTGCATCCGCGCGAACGCCGACCACCGGTTCTACGGGCACCTGGGGAACCTCAAGTCCCTCCGGGAGCGGCGTCCCGAGATGCAGATCGCGGTCGGAGGATGCCTCGCCCAGATGGAGGGGAACCGGATCCGCGAGCGGGCCGGCCACGTCGACGTGGTCTTCGGGACCCACAATCTGACGTCGGCTCCGGCGCTGCTGCGCCAGGCCGCCGCGTCGGGTCCGGTGGTCGAGATCCTCGACGGCCCCCCGCAGCCTGCGGACCCGGCCGCAGGCGACCAGCAGGCCACCGCCCTGGCCGCGGTCAGGGACCTGCCCTACGCGGCCTGGGTCACCATCCAGAGCGGATGCGACAACTCGTGCGCCTTCTGCATCGTGCCGTCGGTGCGCGGTCCGGAGGTCTCCCGTCCGCCCGACGACCTGGTGCGCGAGGTGGCGGAGCTCGCCCGCCGCGGGGTCACCGAGGTCACCCTGCTCGGCCAGAACGTGAACTCCTACGGCCGCGACCTCACCCGGCGCCGACCGCTCTTCGCCGAGCTGCTGCGCGCGGTGGGCGCGATCGACGGCATCCGCCGGGTGCGCTTCACCAGCCCCCACCCGAAGGACCTCCGACCGGAGACCGTGGCCGCCATGGCCGAGACGCCCGAGGTCTGTACCCACCTCCACCTCCCGCTGCAGTCGGGCAGCGACTCGGTGCTTGCCGCGATGCGTCGCGGGTACACCGCCGAGCGCTACCTCGGACGACTGGCCCTGGCCCGGGAGGCGGTGCCCGATCTGGCGGTCACCACCGACCTCATCGTCGGGTTCCCCGGGGAGACCGAGGACGACCTCGAGCGCACACTGGAGGTGGTGGCGGAGGCCGCCTACGACAGCGCCTACACCTTCGTCTTCTCGCCGCGCCCGGGCACCCGTGCCGCCGCGATGTCCGACCGATTCGTGGCCCCCGAGATCGTGGCCGACCGCTTCGACCGGCTCCGGGCCGTGGTCGAGCGTTCCGCTCTGGCCCGGCACCGGGAACGGATCGGCCGGATCGAGGAGGTGATCGTCGAGGGGCCGTCCAAGCGCGACCCCTCGGTGCTGAGCGGCCGGACCGCTCAGAACAAGCTGGTGCACTTCCCCGTGCCGGAGTCCGCCCGCATCCCCGCCGGGTCCTTCGCAGAGGCGCGGGTGACCGGTGCCGCGCCCCACCACCTCACCGGCACGCTGGTCCGGATGACCGCCCCTCCCTCCCACCGTACGCGGATCCCCGTCGCCGCCGGGTGAGGTGCCGGTCGCCCTGGTCGGTCCCACCGCATCGGGGAAGTCCGCGCTCGCCCTCGAGGTGGCCAGGGCTGCCCGGCGGGTCGATCGGGCACCGGGGCCGGGGGGAGTCGAGCTGGTCTCGATCGATTCGATGGCCGTCTACCGGGGGATGGATCTCGGTACCGACAAGCCGACGCCGGCGGTCCGGGCCGAGGTCCCCTACCACCTCGTCGATCTCGTCGACGCGTCGGAGGAGTTCACCGTTCACGACTTCCAGTCGGCCGCCCGCCGCGTGCTGGCCGACGTCGCCGGGCGCGGACAGCGGGCCCTGTTGGTCGGCGGGACCGGGCTCTACCTCCGCTCGGTCATCGACGATCTCTCCCTGCCCGGTCGGTTCCCCCGGATCGCGGCAGAGCTCACCGCCGGGCTCGATGGGGCAGGTCCGGCCGGCAGCCCGGACCGACAGGCCGCGTGCCGGGCCCTGCACGAGCGGCTGATCCGGCTGGACCCCCGTGCCGCCGCACGGATCGAACCGGCCAACGAGCGGCGCGTCGTGCGAGCCCTCGAGGTGACGATCGGGTCCGGCAGGGCGTTCTCCTCCTTCGGACCCGGCCTCGGACGCTATCCGCCCTCCACGGTCGCCCAGGTCGGGATCCGGCGTCGTCCCGAGGAGGTCGACCGCCTGATCGCCGAGCGGTTCGCGCGGCTCATGGATGAGGGGCTGCTCGACGAGGTCCGCGCACTCGCTGCCAGAGCGGGGGGTCTGTCGCGGTCCGCCCGTCAGGCGCTCGGCTACCGCGAGCTGCTCGCCCACCTCGAGAGGGGAGTGCCCCTCGACCAGGCGGTCGACGAGTCGGTCCGCAGGACCCGTGCGCTCGCCCGGCGGCAGTGGGCGTGGTTCCGGCGCGATCCCCGTATCGTGTGGGTGGACCCTGACGACGACCCGGTCGGCGCGGTGCTCCTCCGGCTGGGGGACCGCTCCGGACAGGCCGCGGTGGGAGACTGAGACGCCATGACCCCGCCGACTCCAGACCTGCGCCCGCTGCACCTGACCAAGCACCACGGCATCGGCAACGACTTCCTCGTGGCGGTGGACCTGGAGGACGCCCGTCCACTCCCGTGCGAGCTGGTGCGGGCCCTGTGCGACCGCCGGTTCGGCGTCGGCGCGGACGGGGTCATCCGGATCCTCGCCGGCGGCGGGCGGGCCGACCTCACGATGGTCCTCCAGAACGCGGACGGCCGCGAGGCCGAGATGAGCGGCAACGGCATGCGCTGCCTGGCCCAGGCGGCGGTCATCGCCGGGCTGGTGGACCCTCCCCGCTTCACGGTCGACACGGCGGCCGGTGTCAAGGCCGTGGACTACCGCCCCGGCGAGCGGCCCGACGTCGCGGTTGCCGCCGTCGACCTCGGCGCCGCCACCCTCGGGCCGGACCAGCCGGAGGGGCCCGCCGACCGGCGCGCACGGACGGTCGACCTGGGCAATCCCCACCTGGTCCTGCTCGATCCGGACCCCGGCTCGGCGCCGGTCGCCGACCTCGGCGCCAGGCTCCAGGAGGTCCACCCGGGCGGGATCAACGTGGAGTTCGTGAGCCCCGGGCCCGCTCCCGACAGCCTGATCCTCCGGGTGTGGGAGCGGGGGGTCGGCGAGACCGAGGCCTGTGGCACCGGGAGCGCCGCAGCCGCCGCGGCCGCCCGCAGCTGGGGACTGGTCGGCGAACGGGTGATCGTGCACAACCCCGGGGGCACCCTCGAGGTCTCACTGGCCGGTGACCAGGTCGTGCTCTCCGGGCCGGTCCACCGGGTGGCCGAGCTGGTGGTCGACCCGACTGCACTCCTTGCGGCGGCGCGGCGATGAGCCCGACCGAGTCGGCGTTCACCGACACCCTCATCTCCCGGACCCTCCGGGAGCGGATCGTGCTGGTCGGGGTCACCTTCCCCCACGGCAGCACCGCCGTCACCGAGGCCGGGATGGACGAGCTCGCCCGGCTGGTCGACACCGCCGGGGCCGACGTCGCCGGGCGGGTCATCCAACGTCGGGCAGCGCCCGACCCGGCGACCTTCATCGGCGGCGGGAAGGCCGAGGAGCTGCGTGCGGTCTGCCTCGCCGTCGACGCCGACACGGTCGTCTTCGACGACGACCTGACGCCGGCCCAGCAACGAAATCTCGAGAAACTGCTCGGGCGCACCGCGATCGACCGCACGGCGGTGATCCTCGACATCTTCGCCCAGAACGCGCGGACACCCGAAGGGCGCGCCCAGGTCGAGCTGGCACTGCTGCGGTACCGCCTTCCCCGGCTCCGCGGGCGCGGGCGGGCGCTGAGTCAGCAGGCGGGCGGCATCGGCACCCGCGGGCCGGGTGAGACCCAGCTCGAGGTCGACCGCCGCCGCCTGGTGCAGCGGATGACCCGGCTCGAAGCCGACCTGCGCCAGCTCGCCCGGACCCGCCGCACCCAACGCCGCGGCCGGCATCGGTCTCGGCAACGGACCATCTCCCTGGTCGGGTACACCAACGCGGGGAAGTCGACGCTGCTCAACCGGCTGTGCGGGGCGGACGTGCTCGTCGAGGACCGGCTCTTCTCCACCCTCGACCCCCGGACCCGCCAGCTCGATCTCCCCGGTGGCGAGACCGTCCTCCTGACCGACACGGTCGGGTTCGTCCGCAAGCTTCCCCACCAGCTGGTCGAGGCGTTCCGGAGCACCCTGGAGGTGGTGGCCGAGTCCGACCTCGTCCTCCACGTGGTCGACGGATCCGCCCCGGACCTCGAAGGTCAGATCGACGCGGTGCGGACCGTCCTCACCGAGATCGGCGCGGACGGGCTGCCCGAGCTCGTCGTGGTCAACAAGGCCGACGCCCTCGGGACCGGAGGGGGTTCGACGGGCGAGGAGGTCAAGCGGTTGCTCGTCGCCCACCCCGGATCGACGCTCATCTCGGCCCGCACCGGTGAGGGGATCGCCGAAGTCCTCGCGACGCTGGCCGACCGCCTCCGGGCCGGGGACCGCGTGGTCGAGCTGCTCATCCCGTGGGCGAGGGGGGACGTGCTGGCGGCCGTCCACCGGGAGGGCGAGATCGTCGGGGAGGAACCCGGCGATCTGGCCACCCGTCTCCAGGTGGTGCTCGACGAGGTGGGACGGGCCCGGTTCGCCGAGTTCATCGATCCGTGACCACGGTTCCGGTGCCGCCCGGCACCTCCGGCTTCGCCCCGCCCCCGTATCCCTACGAGCGGCTCTCCGGAGCCCGGGCCCGGGCAGAGGCACGGTTCGAAGGGGCCGGAGGGGTGGTGGACTGCTCGATCGGGACCCCGTGCGATCCGCCGCCACCCGCCGTGCTGTCGGCCATGGCCGCCTCGGGCACCGAGCGGGGCTACCCGACCTCGCCGGGGTCTCCGGAGTACCGCGCGGCCGCGGCCGCCTGGCTGTCCCGCAGGTTCGGTGTGCAGGTGGATCCCGAGCGGGAGGTCGCCGCCTGCGTGGGAACCAAGGAGTTCGTGGCCGCGACCGCACACCACCTCCGGCTCCGGACGCCCGACCGGGACACCGTGCTCTATCCCTCGGTCTCGTATCCCACCTACGCGATGGGCGCGACATTGGCCCGCTGCAGGGCGGTGCCGGTCCCCGAGGGCCCTGGCGGGGGTCTCGACCTCGACGCCATCACCCCGGGTGACGCCGACCGGGCCCTCCTGCTCTGGGTCAACTCGCCCTCGAACCCGACCGGTCGGCTGACCGACCTCCCGCGGGTGGCCGAGTGGGGACGTGCGCACGGCGTGCCGGTCCTCTCCGACGAGTGCTACGCCGAGTTCACCTGGGACGGCCCGCCGCGGACCGTGCTCGAGTCCGGTCCGTCCGGGGTCGTGGCGGTGCACTCCCTGTCCAAGCGCTCGAACCTGGCGGGCGTCCGGGCCGGCTTCTACGCGGGCGACCCCGAACTCGTCGGCTACCTGCTCGACGTGCGGCGCCATGCCGGACTGATGGTCCCCGGACCGGTGCAGGCCGGCGCGGCGGTGGCCTTTGCGGACGACACGCACGTCGAGGCACAGCGTGACCGGTACGCGACCCGACTGGCCCTCCTCGGCGAGGTCCTGCGTCGGGCCGGACTGCCGGTTCGGCCACCGGCCGGGGGCTTCTACCTGTGGGTCCCGGTTCCGCCGGAGCAGGGTGACGGGTGGGACCTGACCGAACGGCTGGCCACCGAGGCAGGGCTGCTGGTGAGTCCCGGTGCGCTCTACGGCGACCACGGTTCGGGCCACGTGCGGGTGGCCGTGGTCCAACCCGTCGAGCGGCTCGAGCTGGTCGCCGACCGGCTCAGCGCGCGCTCGTGACCCCGATCCCGAGGGGCCGCGCCGGCATCCGCCACGCGTCCGGGGCCGGCCTCGGTCTCCGGACCCAGGGCTAACGTCTCCCACCATGGCAGATCTCGAGGCCCGGATCGAAGCACTCTGGGAAACGGCCGGCGGGCTGAGTCCGTCGGACACCGACGCCCTCGCGGTGGTGACCGAGGCGGTCGAGCTGCTCGATCGGGGCGAGGCACGGGTGGCCGAGATCGATCCCGCGACCGACCGGGTGGTCGTCCACGAGTGGCTCAAGCACGCGATCCTGCTGCTGTTCCGGCTGCGCTCGATGGAGACCACGGAGCTCGGGCCGTTCGAGTTCGCCGACAAGCTCCCGCTCAAGCACAACTTCGCCGCGTCGGGCGTCCGGGTGGTGCCCGGGGCCTCGGCCCGTTGGGGGTCGTTCCTCGGCAGCGGGGTCATCTGCATGCCCAGCTACGTGAACATCGGAGCGCGGGTCGGTGCCCGCTCCATGGTCGACACCTGGGCGACGGTCGGGTCGTGCGCGCAGATCGGCGAGGACGTGCATCTCAGCGGAGGGGTGGGGATCGGGGGCGTCCTCGAGCCCGCCCAGGCCGCACCGGTCGTCGTGGAGGACGAGGTCATGATCGGGAGCCGGTGCATGATCACCCAGGGCGCCCGGGTCGGACGCGGATCGGTGGTGGGGGAGGGGACCATCCTCAACCCCTCCATCCCGGTGATCGACGCCGGGTCCGGCGAGGAGCTCGGACGGGGGCACGTCCCTCCGTGGTCGGTCGCCGTGCAGGCGTCCCGGCGGCGCGAATTCCCGGGCGGCGAGTTCTTCCTTCCCTGCGTCCTGGTCCTGCGTCGGCTCACCGAGGGCCAGCGCCACGACAAGGCCACCCTCAACGCCCTCCTGCGCGAGCACGGGGTGTCGGTGTGACCGAGGAGACGCCGGGCGGTCTCCTCGGCCTGGCCACCGCCCTGGTCGCCATCCCGTCGGTCAGCCATGGCGAGCGCCGCATGGCCGACGCCGTCCAGGCCGCCCTCGAGCTCTGCCCGTGGCTGGAGGTCACCCGTGTCGGCGACAACGTGGTGGGCCGGACCGGGCTCGGTCACGGTCGCCGCCTCCTCCTCGCCGGTCACCTGGACACCGTCCCACCGTCCGCGGACAACGACCACCCGCGGGTCGACGGGACCACGTTGCACGGGCTCGGGGCAACCGACATGAAGGGCGGGCTGGCGGTGTTCCTCCATCTCGCCGGGACCATCCCCGAGCCGGCGGTGGACGTGACCTGGTGCTTCTACGCCGGCGAGGAGGTCGCCGCCGAGTTCAACGGGCTGCGCCATCTGTGGGAGGCCCGTCCCGATCTGCTGGTCGCCGACGCGGCCGTCCTCGGTGAGCCGACCGGAGGGCGGGTCGAGGCCGGATGCCAGGGCACGCTGCGGGTGCGGATCGGCCTCGCCGGCGAGCGGGCCCACACCGCCCGGCCCCACACCGGCCGGAACGCCATCCACCGACTCGGGCCCCTTCTCGACGCGGTCGCCGCCTACCGGTCCCGCCACCCGGTGCTCGACGGATGCGAGTACCGAGAACAGCTGCAGGCGGTGCACGTCGAGGGGGGTGTGGCCGCGAACGTCGTGCCCGACCGCGCCTCGGTGGTCGTCAACCACCGGTTCGCCCCGGACCGCACCCCGGAGCAGGCGGAGTCCTCGGTCCGCGACCTGCTCTCCCCCCATCTCGAGCCGGGCGACCACTGGGATCTCCTCGAGGCGCAACCGGGCGCGCCGCCGGCGCTCGACCATCCGTTGCTGGCATCGTTGGTCGCCGCGAGCGGTGCGGCCCCCCGGGCCAAGCAGGGCTGGACCGACGTCGCCTCGTTCTGGGCCCACGGGGTCCCGGCGGCCAACTTCGGACCCGGCGATCCGCTGCTCGCCCACACGCCCGGCGAGCTGGTGACCGCCTCCGAGCTCGAGGCGGCCGCCGGTGCGCTCGCCACGGTGCTCGTCGCCGGCGGGTAGCCCGGCGCCCTCCTCTGTCCGCGGCCGATCAGAGGCGCCGCAGGACGGTGACCACCTTGCCGTAGACGGTGACCTCGGCCGGATCGAATTCCATGGGGGAGAGGCGTGGGTTGGCGGGGCTCAGGACGACCTTGCCGCTCCTGACCGAGAAGGTCTTGACGGTCGCTTCGCCGTCCGGGATGCCGGCCACGACGACGTCGCCGCGGTCGGCCTCCGGTTGCTGGCGGACGACCACGAAGTCGCCGTCGACGATGCCCGCGTCGATCATCGAGTCACCCTTCACCCGCAACATGAACAGCGACCCGGAGCCGGTGAAGTCCTCCGGCAGCGGGTAGAGCTCCTCGACGTTCTCCTGGGCGAGCACCCCGGTGCCGGCGGCCACGTCGCCGACCAGCGGCACGTGGCGTACCGGCCGGGCATCCTTGATCACCTTCGAGGACGGGTCGTAGCAGACCTCGATCGCGCGGGGTTTGGTCGGATCGCGCCGCAGGTAGCCCTCGCGTTGGAGCACGGCCAGATGGGCGTGGACGGTCGAGGAGGAGGTGAGGCCCACCGCCTCCCCGATCTCCCGTACCGAGGGCGGGTAGCCGCGGTCGCGGACCGCCTCCGAGATGCAATCGAGGATCTGCCTGCGCTTGGTGCTCAGTACCTGGGCCATCTGCCGTGGTCTCCTCTCGATGTCCTGCCGGTCACGCTGGTTCCCGCAGGTCCGCCGTTCCTCCTGCCCCCGTGCGACCTGCACGGGTCCGCTTGGTGGCGGAGGCCGAGCGGGGAACGTGTGTTTGGACGACGGTAGCCCCGCTGCACCGTCGAAGCAAACATCTGTTCGTCTTCGGCCTTGACACCGAACACGTGTTCGTGTTGAGATGGGATCCGAGACGAACACAGGTTCGATCGTCGAAGGATCGACCGGCCGGGTCCGGCGTCACACCCCTGCGGTAGACCACCGCCGGAGCACGAAACACCTGGAGCACGAGACACCGTCCCCGAGCGGTCCACCCAGAGGAGGTCCGATGACAGCGCCTCTCACAGCGCCCCGCCCCGGCAGTTGCATCGACGTCGAGGGCGACAGCGACCAGGCCATCGGGACCGACCGCGCGGAGCGGCGCCCGCCCGCCCGACCTCTGTTGCGGCTGGTGGACGGCGACCGGCGGCGGTCCGACCGCCCCCTGCGGGTCGACCGTCCGATCCCCACGGAACAGGTCCGCCGCCGCAGCTCTCCGGCGGTCCGCCGCCGGCGTGGGCTCCTGGCGGTGACGGCGCTCGCCCTCACCGCCCTCGCTTTTCCGCTGGGTGGAGCCGGTGGTGCCTCCCACGCCACCGGCTCCGCTCTGGCGGGAACCGGTTCCACGGACTACACGGTGCGACCGGGTGACACGCTCTGGTCGATCGCTGTGCGGATGGACCCGTCGGCGGACCCGAGGCCGACCGTGGCACGGCTGGCCTCGGAGATCGGCACGTACCAGGTCGTTCCCGGGGAGCGGCTCGTCCTTCACTGAACTGCGCACGGGCGGCAGAGCCAGGTCCCGAGGGGACGGAGGTGGGGCAATGGGCGGAGGTCGTGCGCAGTAGCCTCGAGTTCGTGCGTTGTCCCTGGTGCCTGGCTGACCATGACCGGGTGGTCGACTCGAGGGTGGCAGAGGACGGTGCTGCCATCCGGCGCCGTCGTGAGTGCACCAGCTGCGGCCACCGCTACACGACCTTCGAGCGCATCGACGAGATCCCGCTCATGGTGATCAAGCGTTCCGGCGATCGCCAGTCCTTCGATCGCGGCAAGCTCGTCGACGGTCTGCGGGCGGCCACCAAGAACCGCCCGGTCACCGAGGAGCAACTCGACGAGGTCGCACGCGAGGTGGAGGAAGCCCTGCGCGAGGACGGGTCGGAGCCGACCTCGGAGCAGGTCGGCCTCGCGGTGCTCGAACGCCTTCGCTCGGTCGACGAGGTCGCCTACCTACGGTTCGCGAGCGTCTACAAGGGGTTCGAGGGCGTCGACGACTTCCGCCGGGAGGTCGGCCTGCTGACCAAGACCACCGCGCCGAAGCGGCCGGAAGGCTGAGCGGTGCCCGAGATCCTGACCGAGGTCCCCGCACGGGCCCTGGCGGTCTACGCCCACCCGGACGATCCGGACGTCTCGTGCGGCGGAACGCTGGCGGCGTGGGCGAAGGCCGGCTCCGAGGTGCACAGTCTGCTCTGCACGGACGGGGGCAAGGGAACGGCCGATCCCGACGCGGACCCTGCCGTGCTGATCCGACGACGCTCGGCTGAAGCTGCGGAGGCGGCCGCGGTGATCGGGTTGGCCGGCCAGGAGTGCCTCGGGTACCCCGACGGTGACCTGGCCGACGAACCGGGGTTCCGGGCGGCGTTGGTGGCGGTGGTCCGCCGGATCCGTCCGGACACCGTGCTCTGCCCCGATCCGACCGCCGTCTTCTTCGGACAGGAGTACTTCAACCACCGTGACCACCGGATCGCCGGGTTGGTCGCGCTCGACGCGATCGCCCCGGCCGCGGCCCTCCCGCTGTACTTTCCCGACGCCGGGCCCCCGCACCAGGTCGGGACGGTCCTCCTGTCCGGTGCCCTGGAGCCCGACGTGTGGGTCGACATCTCGACGACCGTCGACCGGAAGGGCGAGGCGGTGGGCTGCCACAGGAGCCAATTCCCGGACGGGGTGGAGTGGGCGGCCACCGCGGTGCGGCTGGCCGCCGAGGACGCCGGCCGTCGGGCCGGCGTCCCCCTGGCCGAGGGGTTTCGGAGACTGCGCCTCGGCGGGTGACTGGAGCCGACCGGCCGCCGCGGCCCGGGTGCGAACCCGGCGGGGAGGGCCTCCCGCCGCGGCGGGACCGGGTCGTGCTCCACGTGGACATGGACGCCTTCTTCGCCTCGGTCGAGGTGCTCGACGATCCCTCCCTGCGGGGGCGCCCGGTGATCGTCGGTGGGAGCGGGCCGCGCGGCGTGGTGGCCGCGTGCACGTACGAAGCGCGCCGGTACGGGGTCCACTCGGCCATGCCGTCGACGGTCGCCCGCCGTCGGTGCCCCCACGCGGTCTTCCTGGACGGCCGGTTCCACCGGTACGTCGAGGAGAGCCGTCGACTGCACGCCATCCTCCTCTCGTTCACTCCGCTGGTGGAGGGCATCTCCCTCGACGAGGCGTTCCTCGACGTGACCGGGAGCGCCCATCTGCACGGCGGTGGACCCGCGGTGGCTTCCACCATCCGGATCCGGGTGCGGGACGAGCTCGGACTGGCCTGCTCGGTGGGCGTGGCCCGGACCAAGCTCATGGCAAAGCTCGCCTCGAAGGCGGCCAAGCCGCGGGCCACCGAGGACGGCATCACCCCGGGTCCCGGGATCGTGGTGGTCGAGCCCGACGGGGAGCTGGCCTTCCTCCATCCCCTGCCGGTGCGGGCGCTGTGGGGCATCGGTCCGGCGACCGAGCGCAGGCTCGGCGCCCTCGGCGTCACCACCGTCGGGGAGCTCGCGGCCGTGCCGACCCCCGCCCTCGAGCGCTACCTCGGTCCGGCGGCGGGGAGTCATCTGGCCGCGCTCGCCCGGGGCGAGGACAGCCGGGCGGTGGTCCCGGTGCAGGCGGCGAAGTCGATCGGCCACGAAGAGACCTTTGCCTCCGATCTGTGGGACCGCGAGGACCTGCACCGTCGTCTCCAGCGGATGGTCGACGCCTCGGCATCGGCGCTCCGCGCGGCGGGACGGGCGACCAGGACGGTGACCGTGAAGATCCGCTTCGGCGACTTCGGACAGGTCACCCGCTCGCACACCCTGGACAGTCCGATCGACGCCGCCGCGGCCATCGGGGTGGTGGCGTCCGCGCTGGTCGACTCCGTGGAGCGGGACCGCGGGGTGCGCCTCCTCGGGGTGAGCCTCTCCGGCCTGTCCGAGCCGGGCGGTGGCAGCCAGCTCCGGTTCGACCTGCGTCCCGGCGGCGGGTCCGCTCCGGCGCCCGTGCCGGTGGACCCGTTGGTTGCGGCCCGCGAGGACGCCGAGCGGCTGCAGGGATCCTGGGCGTCGGTGAGCACGGCGGTGGACGCCATCCGGGCCCGCTACGGGGGGGAGTCGGTCGGTCCGGCCTCCCTGGTCGGGGACGACGGCGTCCGTGTGCGCCGTCGGGGGGATGCAGCCTGGGGGCCGAGCGGTCCGGTCGCCGGGGAATCTGGGGCCCCGGACCCGGGCACCTTGTAATATGGCCCTGGTGCTCGATCACGGCCATTCCGGCCCTCCCCTGGGCCTCGGATACGCGATGTGTTCGCGGCGGTGGTGCGCGAGGATGGTGGGGGCGATCAGCGCTGGAGTCGACAAGAGGTGGAGGGGACGAGTCGGTGCCGCTCTCTGAGCACGAACAACGGATATTGCACGAACTGGAGCAGTCCCTCTATCAGGAGGATCCCGACTTCGCCGAGCGGGTGCGATCGGAGACGGTCTACCGCCATGCCGGGAGGTACTGCATCTGGTCCGCGCTGGTGTTCGTCGCCGCGCTCGTCTTCATGCTCTTCACCTTCGCCACCAACATCGCCCTCGGATTCGTGGGTGTCGTCGTGATGTTCCTCTCCGGGGTGGTCTTCGCCAACAACGCCCGTCGCATGGGAAAGGCGGGGATCGACGACATCTCGCGCTCGCTCCACAACCGCAGCATGAGCAACCCGGTCCACGATCCCCGTGACTGGATCCGTGGGCGCTTCCACCGCGACGACTGAACCGTCGGAGGGCAACGCCTCAGCCGCACCCACCAGCGGTGGCGGCCTCCGGGGCGCGGCAGTTGCAGCAGGCGCACCTGCCGAGCGGGCGGTCGTGGCCGTCGACATCGGCGGCACCAAGGTCGCTGCGTCGGTGGTCGATCAGGCCGGTCATCTGCTGACCAGATCGGCAGCGGCGACCCCGGACGCAGACGACCCGGAGGCGGTGTTCGGCGCGCTGGCCGGGGTGGTCCGCTCGGCCGTCGGGGGATCCGCTGTGCGGCCGGTCGCCTGCGGCGTGGGGTGCGGGGGTCCGATGGAGGACGCGGGCGAGACGGTGTCACCGCTCAACATCCGCGCCTGGCGACGGTTCCCGCTCCGCCGGCGCCTTGCTGACCTCCTCGGTGTCCCGGTGTGGGTCGACAACGACGCCAAGGCCCTGGCGCTCGGTGAGCAGTGGATGGGAGCCGCGCGGGGATGTTCCAACTTCTTGGCCATGGTGGTCTCGACCGGGGTCGGCGGAGGCATCGTCCTCGACGGCCGCCTGCTCGACGGAACCGACGGAAACGCCGGGCACATCGGACACGTGGTGGTGGAGCCCGACGGACGCGAGTGCGCGTGCGGGGGACGGGGGTGCCTGGAGGCAGAGGCCTCCGGCACGGCGATCCGAGCGGTCACCGGCAGACCGGCCGCTGAGGCGGGCCCTGCGATCCGTCGACGGACCGGGACCCTCGTGGGCCGTGCCGTGGCGTCGGTGGTGAACCTGCTCGATCTCCAGCTGGCCGTCGTCGGTGGCTCGGTCGCGCTCGGGTTCGGGACCGAGTTCTTCGACGCGGCGCAGCAGGAGATGACCCTGCGCTGCGGGCTCGACTTCGCCCGGCCGGCGCGGATCCTCCCGGCCGGTCTCGGAGCCGACGGGCCGCTGCTCGGGGCGGCCGCGGTCGCGCGCCGCCACCCGGTCGACGCAGCCGCGGGGCGATGGTGAGCCGGACCCCCGGGAGCGGGGCGCCCGGGACGTCGAGGGCTGTCGTGGTGGCGCTGCTCGGACGGCCCGACCTCTGGTGGTCGGCGCTCGGGGTGCTCCGCCGGTTGGCGCCGCCGGGATGGTGGCGGAGGGCTCCGCACCTCCCGCTTCCCGACCCCCGTCTGTGGGAGTTCCGGATGGTCACCGCCTACGGACGCGGTGATGCGGTGCCCGACCCGGCCGACGTGGTGACCTACGTGGAGTGGTGTCGCGACACCGCTGCGCTCGGTGGGGGCGGCCGGTGAACCCATCCCTCCGACCGATCACGCCCCGTCGCCCCGGCGAGCGGGGCTAATTTCCCGCTATGGACCGACTGCACAAACCAGGGACGGCTCGGGGGTCCGGGCGGGCCGGGGCACCCGGGCATGCCGATCCGGTCCGTTCACCGATGAGCCCGTCCCGGAGGGCCCTCGTCCTGAACGCCACCTTCGAGCCCCTCGGGATCGTGTCGTCGCGCAGGGCGGTCCTCCTGGTGCTCGACACGAAGGCGGAGCTGATCCACTCGACCGAGCGTGTCTTCCGGGCCGAGCGCCTGAGCGTCCCCGAGCCGTCCGTGGTGCGGCTCGTCCGGTACATCCAGGTCCCGCACCACTACCGGGTCGCCGTCAACCGCCGGACGGTGTTCGCCCGGGACGGGGCCCGCTGCCAGTACTGCGGTTCGGCGGCCGAGAATCTCGACCACGTCATCCCCCGGAGCAAGGGCGGAGCCCACACATGGGAGAACGTGGTGGCCGCGTGCCGGCGGTGCAACACCCGAAAAGAGGACCGATTGCCCCACGAGGCGGGGATGGTGCTCCGGTCGACCCCGGTGGCCCCCCGCCACCGCGTCCAGCTCCTCGCGCTCTGTGGGGGGACCAGCGCGGAGTGGAGCACCTATCTCGGGGCGGGCGCCGGCGCCGAAGACGATCGCCAGCTGACCGCCTGACCGCGCGGGCGGGGCGGCTCCGGCCGGAGACGCGAGACTGATCCGGTGTCACCGGGCTGGCAGGTGGAGGAACGGTTCGGTCCGGCGGCCGAGCTGCACGCATCGTGGCCGTCCGCCGATCGCCTTCCCGACGCGCGTGCGGTCGCCCGATGCCACCCGACCGGCCACACGCTCGTGCTCGGCTCGGCCCAGGCCGATTCGGTGGCCGATCCGGTCGGGACGGCAAGGGCCGGAGTCGGAGTCGCGCGCCGGCGGACCGGCGGTGGCGCGGTGCTGGTCGCGCCCCGGGACCCGGTGTGGATCGACGCGTGGGTCCCGGTGGGGGATCCGTTGTGGGAGGAGGACGTGTCACGGGCGTTTGCCTGGTTGGGCGCGGTGTGGCAGTCGGCCCTGCGGTCGCTCGGTGTACACGACCCGTCGGTCCGGGGGGCGGAACCCAGCCGGACCAGGTGGTCCCCACTGATCTGTTTCGGCGGAGTGGGGGCCGGTGAGGTGACCGTGGATGGCCGGAAGATCGTCGGGTTGGCCCAACGACGCGTCCGGTCGGGAGTGTGGTTCCAGGGAGCCTGCGCCATCCGCTGGGACCCGACGACCCTCCTCGACTGCCTCACGATTCCCACCGGGCAGCGGGCCGAGGCAGCCGAGGGGCTGACCGTCGCGGCCGTCGGCGTGGCAGACCTCGACTGGGGTGACCGGCCGGTGCCGGGTGGGGACGCGATCTACGCCGCGTTCCTCGCGCACCTTCCCTGAGCCGTCCCGGCGGCCGCCCGGCCGGCGGGCGAAGGACGGCAGCGATTGCCGCGGTGATGGTCCCCACGCGCCGGTTCCCGCGAGGGGGCTCGTCCCTCTGCGCTGGGACCGGTGGTCGTGGGTGGTGGGACCTCGGGCCACGTGGCGCGAACGGGGAACCGATTGGGTCTTGGTGGTTGACGTGTGGGGGGTGGGGGAATAAAGTGGCGTAAAGTGGTGTGAAAGGGAGGGGTCCGACCACCGGGTCCCCTGGCACTGCGGGGAGCATCGTGGGAGCAAGCACCAGTGGCACGGTTCTTCGGAAGGTACGAGCACTCGCTCGACGACAAGGGAAGGATCATCCTCCCGTCCAAGTTCCGCGGCCCCTTCGAGCACGGCGGGTACCTGACCCAGTACCAGGACGGCTGCTTGTCGCTCTGGACCCCGGAGCAGTTCGAGCGGCAGATGGACTCCATGACGGAGCGGGCCGGCTCGGGCCGGAGCGAACGCAACCTGGTGCGTCTGTGGGCCTCGACCTCCCACGAGCTGGAGATCGACCGACAGGGACGGATGGCCATCCCGGCCCGGCTCCGCGAGTACGCGGGACTGGTCGGCGACGTGCTCGTGCTCGGAGCGATCGACAGGGTCGAGCTCTGGAACCGGGAGACCTGGGAGGAGAAGGTGCTTCCGGAGGAAGCCCGTCTCACCCAGGGCGACGGTTGAGTGACCCGATGCATCTCCGGGTGGTGCGGACTGGCACGGATCCCACCGGTGCGGGCGGCCGTTCGCAAGGCGCACACCGCGGATCGACCGGCCTCTCGGCCGTGGCCCTCGCCGACCCGCGCGAAGATCACGCAGATCGCGACGATCCTCACGCCCACGACGACCACCCGGCCGGCGACGGCCTCGGCGCTCCGACGATCACCACTCGGGTGCTGCCGGAGGAGCAGGCACTCCGTGCGGGGCACCCGTCCGGGACACGGCGTCTCACCCCGCTCGAGTCGGGAACGGCCGCCGTGGCCCGTCACGAGGTCCACATCGAACGCGTCTGGCCCATGCGCAGTCCCCCGACCGGACCACTGGAAGTATTCTCCTCCGCCTCCTTCCAGTCGGACGGTCGCGGCGCTCCACCCGCACGACTCGTGCCGGTCGGGGGACCGCGGATGAACCAGGCCTTCTCCCACCAGCCGGTCATGACCGCCGAGGTGGTCGCGGCATTCGCGTCCGTCCCGGACGGTCTGGTCCTCGACGCGACCCTGGGCGGTGCGGGTCACGGTCGTGCCCTGCTCGATGCCCTGCCCGCCATCCACCTGCTCGGCATCGACCGCGACCCGGGTGCCGTGGCCGCAGCCACCGCGGAGCTGTCCGCGTACGGCGACCGGGTCACCCTCCGCCGCGCCCGCTTCGGCGACCTCGCCCGGGTGGTGCGGGACACCCAGGCCGAACTCGCCACCGGGTCCGACGCGCTCGGGCTCTCCGGATGCCTCTTCGATCTCGGGGTGAGCTCGCCGCAACTCGACGTGGCCGAGCGCGGGTTCTCCTACCGGAGAGACGCAGCCCTCGACATGCGGATGGACCCGACCACCGGGCCGACCGCAGCGGATGTGGTCAACCAGTACGAGGAGGACGCCCTCGTCGAGCTCTTCGCCGAGAACGGTGAGGCCCGGTTCGGCAGGCGCATCGCCCGCGCCATCGTCGCCGCCCGCCCGTTCGCCACCACCGGCCAGCTCGCGGACGTGGTCCGGACCGCCATCCCCGCTGCCACCCGGCGCACGGGAGGCCATCCGGCCCGCCGGGTCTTCCAAGCCATCCGGATCGCGGTCAACGAAGAGCTCGAGCAGCTCGGCACCGGACTCGACGACGCGCTCTCGCTGCTGCGTCCGGGTGGACGGTGCGCGGTCATCTCGTACCATTCCGGCGAGGACCGGCTGGTCAAGGCGGTCTTCGCCCGTGCCGCCACCGACAACTGCCAATGCCCGCCCGGCCTGCCGTGTGTCTGCGGTGCCACTCCCCGGTTCCGGCTGGTCTCCCGCGGGGCGCGTCGTCCGTCTGCGGACGAGGTGCTCCGCAACCACCGGGCCGAGTCCGCACGGTTGCGTGTGCTCGAGCGCCTTCCCGATCCGGTCGGGACCGGTCGCCCCGACGACGAGGTCGCGTGATGGCACCGGCAGTCACCGCCCGCCGTCCCGCGGCACGGCCCCAGTCACGCCCCACACCCCGTCGCCCACCGCTCCGGCTCTTCGAGCCTGCTCCGCGGCGATCGCGGTCCCGACGTCGCGCACGGCGACCGGGGCTGGTGGCCTCGGGCGCGTTGGTGGTCGGTAGCCTCCTCGCGGTGGTCGTCGGGGACGCCATGGTCACCCAGGGCCAGGTCCGAGTGTCCTCCCTCCAGAGCGAGGTGAGCGCTGCGGAAGCCTCCCAGAAGGCCGCCCAGGTCACCGTCGCCCAGCTCGCCGCCCCCACCAGGGTCGTGGCCCAGGGGATCAGGCTGGGGCTGACCGCCCCCGCAAAGGTGGTCGACCTGCCCCAGGTGCCGCTCGACGTTCCGCTGCCCGCCCCCCGGTCGACCGCCGGCGCGCCGACCCGCACCGCACCGCCGACGCGTTGAGCCCCGAGCTCCTGGTCAAACGGCGCTCGCGCGCCATGCGGCTGCTGGTGACCCTGACCTTCTGCGTCCTGGTGGCGAGGCTGGTCGGGGTCCAAGAGCTCGGCCACCAGCACTATGCGGCCCTCTCCGCCTCCGAGCTCACCCAGACCGTCACGGTGCCCGCCGTCCGGGGCGGGATCTACGACCGCAACGGTGAGGTGCTCGCCGAGACGGTGACCCGTCAGACCGTGGTCGGTGACCCGCTCCTGATCACCCGACCCGGCCCCATCGCCGATGCGCTCTCACCGGTCCTCGGTATCCCGGCGAGCACCCTGCGGAGCGAGTTGACCGGGCGCGCCCAGTTCGTCTATCTGGCCCACCGGGTTCCCGATTCGGTGGCGACCGAGGTCGCCAAGCTCGCGCTCCCCGGGATCAACCTCGTCCCCGAGGCCCAGCGGGTGGTGCCGGTCGGGCGCCTGGCCGAACCGGTCGTCGGCTCGGTCGACTGGGCGGGCAACGGGGCGGCCGGGCTCGAGTACCAGTACCAGTCGCTCCTGGCCGGTACGCCCGGATCCACGGATCTCCTCGAGTCGCCGGGCGGTGTCGTCCTCCCGGGGGGGCAGCGGACGGTACCTTCCGACCCCGGCACCGGGATCGAGCTCACCATCGACGAATCCGTGCAGTACATCGCCGAACAGGCGCTCGCCGCAGAGGTGGTCGCCTCGCACGCGCACTCGGGGACGGCCGTCGTCATGGACGTGAAGACGGGGGACATCCTCGCCATGGCCGACCTCGTCGCGACCACCGGCCCAGCAGGTGGTCGGGCGACGGTGACCGCGACCCCGGCACACACCTCCGGCTCGGGTCCGACCCTGGTGGCCGACTCGGACACCCTGCCGGCGGGGGTCGCCGAAGCACCGTCGAACACCGCGGTGACCCAGGTCTACGAGCCGGGCTCGGTGTTCAAGCTGGTGACGTTCTCTGCGGCGCTCGCCGCCGGTGTGGTCACCCCCGACCAGCCACTCACCGTGCCGAGCTCCCTGCCCATGGGGAAGTACACCTTCCACGACGCGGAGCAGCACGGGACCGAGCGGATCACGGCCACCCAGATCCTGGCCCAGTCCTCCAACATCGGAACCATCGAAGTCGCTCAGGGCCTGGGTGAGAGTCGGCTGCTCTCGCAGATCTCGCTGCTCGGCTTCGGCCATCCGACCGGCTTGGGCCTCCCGGGCGAGTCGGAGGGACTGGTCCCCGGGCCGGCCCAGTGGACCCGGACCTCGATCGGGTCGACCCCCATCGGCCAGGACGACGCGGTGACCGCCCAGCAGATCCTGGACGCCTACAACGCGGTGGCGAACGGCGGGGTCTTCGTGGCCCCACGCCTGGTCAGGGCCACCGTCGACCCTTCGGGCGGGGTCACCGCGAGCACGGCCCCGTCCACCCGCCGGGTCATCGACCCGGCCACCGACGCCGAGCTGGTCTCCATGCTGAAGGCCGTGGTGAGCTCGGGGACCGGCACGAGCGCCGCCATCGATGGGTACACGGTGGCCGGGAAGACCGGCACCGCCCAGATCCCCGATCCGAGCCATCTCGGCTACATTCCGGGCGCGTACGTGGGATCATTCGCCGGATTCGCGCCGGCCCAGCACCCGGTGCTCTCGGCGGTGGTGGTCCTCGACCATCCCACCCCGATCTACGGTGGAGCGGTCGCCGCTCCGGTGTTCTCGACGATCATGGCCTACGCACTCCACCACTACGGCATCCCCACCACCGCGGCCGCCACGGCCTCCGCCTCGACCACGGCTGTCGGGGGGTCCGGCTCGGTCACCGTCCCGGCCGGGGCCGCCACGGAAGGGCCCTAGGTGGGCCCGGGCGCGAGCCGCGCGAGCCCGTCCCGCAACCCGACCGTCCGGACCAGCACCGCATGCTGATGGCGGACCTGCTCGACGAGGTCGAGGTGGCCGGCGTCCGGGGTGACCCGGCGACCACCGAGATCCACTCGATCGAACTCGACAGCCGGCAGGTCGCCGAGGGAGCGCTCTTCTGCTGCGTGCCGGGCGAGCGGACCGACGGCCATCGCCACGCGCCACAAGCAGTCGCCCGCGGGGCGTCGGCCCTCCTCTGCGAGCACTTCCTCGACCTCGGGGTCACCCAGGTCATGGTGGGTCCCGGCGGTGTCCGGCCGGCCATGGCCGCGGTCGCGTCCGGCCTTCCACGGCCACCCGTCGCGGTCGCTCACCACCGTGGGGGTCACCGGCACCAACGGCAAGACCACCGTCACCCATCTGGTGCGCTCGATCCTCGAGGCCGACGGTCGCCCCACCGGCGTGATCGGGACCCTCGACGGAGCGCGGACGACTCCCGAGGCACCGGTCCTCCAGGCGACGCTCGCCCGGTTCGTCGACGAGGGGAAGCAGGCGGCCGTCATGGAGGTCTCGTCGCATGCCCTCGACGCCCACCGGGTCGACGGCATCGTGTTCTCGGTCGGTGCGTTCACCAATCTGAGCCGGGAACATCTCGATCACCACCGGACCATGGAGGAGTACTTCGCGGCCAAGGCGGCGCTCTTCGATCCGTCCCGCTGCGAGCGCCCGGTGATCTTCGTCGACGATCCCTGGGGCGCCCGGCTTGCCGCCCGGCTCACCTGCGGCGAGGTGATCGCGGTGCGCCGCGCCGAGGCCGAGGAGGTGACCCTGGCCATCGGCACGACGGGCTTCCGGTGGAGGGGGCGCCGGGTGTCGCTCCCGCTCACCGGGGGGTTCAACGTGGACAACGCCCTGGTCGCTGCTGCCGTCGGCGTCGCCCTCGGGGTCGCGGAGGATCGGGTTGCCGACGGGCTCACTGCCGCGCCGGCGGTGCCCGGAAGGATGGAGGTGGTGCGCCCGGGCACCCCGGTGGCGGTGGTGGTCGACTACGCCCACACCCCGGCCGGGCTCGCAGCGGCACTCGACGCGGTCCGTCCGCTGGCCGGCGGCGGTCGGGTGTTCTGCGTGTTCGGGTGCGGGGGCGACCGCGACGCGGGGAAGCGCCCGGAGATGGGCGCGGTGGCTTCGCGTGATGCCGACGTGGTGATCCTCACCTCGGACAACCCGCGCTCCGAGGACCCCGGGACCATCCTCGGCGAGATCCGGGCGGGGATCCTGCCTGGCACCGATCTCACCGTCGTGGCCGACCGGTCCACGGCCATCCGCAGTGCGGTGGACCGGGCCCGCCCCGGAGACCTCGTCCTTCTGGCCGGCAAGGGCCACGAGACCACCCAGACGCTCGGCGGGAGCTCCGTCCCCTTCGACGACCGGCTCGTGGCGGCAGCCGCACTCGAGACCCGGTTCGGGAGGCCGGACGGGTGATCTCCCTCATGACGTCGGGCGGAGCGGCCCTGTGGGTGGCTGCGCTTTCCACGCCGATCCTCCTCCGCTGGCTGGTCAGGCACAACATCGGTCAGCAGATCCGGGAGGACGGTCCCCAGGTCCACATCGCCAAGGCCGGCACCCCGACCATGGGCGGGATCTGCATCGTCGAGGCGGTGTTGGTCGGCTTCCTGGCCGCCCACGCCATCCCGGGCGTCCACTTCTCGCGCCCGGGTGCCCTGGTCATGCTCGCAATCGTCGGCGCCGGGCTCATCGGGTTCGCCGACGACTGGACGAAGGTCCGGCATCGGCGGAGTCTGGGTCTCAACAAGCGGACCAAATTCGGGGCGCAGATCGCCCTCGGTCTGGCCTTCTCCCTGCTCGGGGTCTACTGGGCCCACGCATCGACCACCCTGTCGTTCACCCGGTACAACTCGGTCGGGTTGCACATGGGCACGGTGGCGTGGGTGGTCTGGGCGACGTTCATCATCGCGGCGTCGGCGAACGCGGTGAACCTCACCGACGGTCTCGACGGCCTGGCGGCCGGGTCGTCGACCTTCTGCTTCGCCTGCCTGGCCATCATCGGGTACTGGCAGTACCGGCATTTCGCGATCTACCACGTCGGTGCCGCCCTCGACCTCGCACTGGCCGCGGTCGCGCTCGCCGGGGCGTGCCTCGGCTTCCTGTGGTGGAACGCGGCCCCGGCCAGGATCTTCATGGGGGACACCGGGTCGCTGGCCATCGGGTCGGGCCTGGCGGCGCTCTGCCTGATGATGAACCTGGACCTGCTGCTGGTGGTCATCGGCGGGCTCTTCGTCATCGTCACGCTCTCGGTGGTGATCCAGGTGGTGAGCTTCCGCCTGTTCCACCGACGGGTCTTCCTGATGGCGCCCCTGCACCACCACTTCGAGCTGCTGGGCTGGCCCGAGACCACGGTGATCGTCCGCTTCTGGATCCTGGCCGGGCTCTTCTCCGCCCTCGGGCTCGGGATCTTCTACGGCGACTTCCTCTCGGTGGGAAAGCTGTGAGGCCGCCGTCCGGGCGGAGGCCCGCCCGGTCCCGGCCGGGGTTCCACCACTGCGCCGCCCGGGTGGACGAGGCTACGGGGATGCACGCGCACGACAGGTCCGGTCCCGGACGCCGTCGATCGTCGGCGGCCGCGACCCGGGGTGCCGGGCGTGGCTGAACGCACCGCCACCGCGCGGCGGTCGACCCGGGACCGGCATCCGACGGTCTCGGCGCGGTCGGTCGCTCGTCGCTCCAAGGTCTCCAAGGTCTCCAAGGTCGCACCGATCGCACCGGTCGCCCCCTCGGCGCGATCGGGTCTGTCGGCCGTACCCACCGCGACGGCGCTCGGCATCCTGGTCGTGGCGCTGTGCGTGGTCGGGCTGGTCATGGTGGGTTCGGCCTCACCGGTGATCTCCCTCGGGCTCTACGGCTCCCCCTGGACCATCCTCATCCGTCAGGGCATCTGGATGGCGATCGGGGCGGTGGCACTGGTCCTCTGCTCGCGCGTCGACTACCGGCGCTGGCGCGCGCTTCGTGCCCCGCTCGTGCTGGTGGGCATCGGGCTGCTGGTCGTCGTCCTCGTGCCGGGGCTCGGGGACACCGCCGGAGGCTCGTCGCGCTGGATCGGCGTCGGCCAGCTGCGGATGCAGCCCTCGGAGCTCATGAAGCTGGCCCTGGTCGTGTTCGCCGCCGACCTCCTGACTCGACGGGTCGACCGGATGGACGAGCCGAAGCTGGTGATCGCCCCTGTGCTGGGTGTCCTGCTGCTCTCGGGGGCACTCATCCTCAAGCAGCCCGACATGGGCACCGCCCTCGTGCTCGGCTGCATCGCCTTCGGGGTCCTCTTCGTGGGCGGGGTTCCGATGTTCTCGCTCCTCAAGGTGTTCGCCACGTTCGCCACCCTGGCGTTGATCCTCGGACTGGCCGACCCCTACCGGCGCGACCGGATCCTGTCCTTCCTCAACCCGGGCGCCCACCAGTCCGGCTCGGGGTACCAGGTCTGGCAGTCCCTCATCGGGCTCGGAGCCGGGCACCTGTTCGGGCTCGGGCTCGGAGGTGGGCGCGAGAAATGGGGGAGCCTGCCCAACGCGCACACCGACTTCATCTTCTCGGTGGTCGGCGAGGAGCTCGGGATGGTCGGAGCGGTGGCCGTGCTCGCACTGTTCCTCGCCCTTGCCTGGTTCGGGGTCCGGGCTGCCAGCCGGGCGCCCGACCGCTTCGGCAGCATGCTCGCCATCGGGGTGACCACCTGGATCACCAGCCAGGCGGTGATCAACGTGGGCGCGGTGGTCGGCGTGCTCCCGGTGACGGGCATCCCCCTCCCGTTCATCTCCTTCGGCGGCTCCTCACTGGTCATCACCATGGCGGCGGTCGGCATCCTGCTCAACATCGCGGTCCAGGAACGGTCGGGGAACGGCGCCGCCCGCCCGAGGCGCCTCGCCGCCCGGGCGTGACCGGGCGGCGCTACGCGGTGGTGGCCGGCGGAGGAACGGCCGGGCACCTCCAGCCGGCCCTGGCCATCGGGGAGGCGCTGGTGGTGCTCGGCCACAGCCGGGAGTCGATCGAGTTCGTCGGCTCGACGCGCGGTCAGGACGGCGCCACGCTGGCCGGTCGCGGGTTTCCGGTGACCCTGCTGCCAGGGCGGGGCATCGTCCGCAGCCTCGCGGTACCCGACCTGTTGCGGAACGCCGTCTCCCTGGTCGGGCTCGCGGCGGCGGCGGTCGGCGGCCTCCGGGTGCTGGCCCGGGCCCGCCCCCGGGTCGTGGTGGCGGTCGGGGGGTACGCGAGCCTTCCCGCCGCGCTCGCCGCGGTGCTCCTGCGGGTCCCGCTCGTCCTGGTCAACACCGACGCGGTGCCGGGTGCCGCCAACCGGCTCCTCGGCCGCTTCGCCCGGGCCAGCGCGGTCGGATGGGAGGGGGTCGGCCTGCCCCGCGCGGTGGTCACCGGGACACCGGTGCGCCCGGAGATCGCCGCGGTGCGGCGCGATCCCGGCAGACCGCGCCGCAGCGCGCCGCCTGCTCGGGCTGCCTGCCGACCGCGCCCTGGTCGCAACCTTCGGCGGCTCCCTCGGCGCGAGGACGATCAACCGGTGCGTCGACGGTCTGGCCGCCCGGTGGGCCGGACGCTCGGACCTGGCCGTCTACCAGATCGTCGGCCGGCGCGACTGGGACGACGCGACGGGCACCGGCCCCCGGTGCCGACCTTCCGGGACTGGTCCGTCTCCGGGTGCCGTTCGAGGAGCGGATGGCGGCGGTCTACGCCGCGGCGGACCTCGTGGTCTGCCGGGCGGGGGCGATGACCGTGGCCGAGCTCGCCGTCGCCGGTGTACCGGCCGTGCTCGTGCCGCTGCCCGGGGCGCCGGGGGACCATCAGACGGCAAACGCCCAGCGTCCTCGAGCGCGCCGGGGCCGCCGTCCTGCTGGCCGACGAGGAGTGCGACCCGGCCCGCCTGGCAGGGATCCTGGACGGGCTCCTCGCAGACCCGGACGCGCTCGACGCCATGGGACGGGCGGCGTCCCGGCTCGGACGACCCGACGCCGCCGCCGCCGGAGCCAGGGTGGTCGAGCGCGTGGCCGGCCCGGCCGAGCGGAGCGCGGCGTGAACGGCCGGCCGGCGACGGGCCTGGGGGACCCGGGCACCCTCCGCACCGTCCACGTCGTCGGCGTCGGCGGTGCGGGGATGAGCGCGATCGCCACCGTCCTCCATGCCATGGGTCATTCGGTGTCGGGGAGCGATCTGCGGTCCTCGGCGGTCACCGATCGCCTCGAGGCGGCGGGGATCAGGGTGGCCATCGGGCACGCGGCGGCCAACCTCGGCGCCGCGCGAGCTGGTCACCGTCTCCTCCGCGGTCGCCGCGGACAACCCGGAGGTCGTCGAGGCCGCCGCGCCGCGGCCTCCCGGTCCTCTCCCGGGCCGAGACCCTGGCCTCCATCGCCGCCCTGCGCCGGTGCATCGCGGTGTCCGGGACCCACGGCAAGACGACCACCGCGTCGATGCTCGCCCTGATCCTGGTCGAGGCCGGGATGCGACCCGTCGCTTCCTCATCGGCGGCGATGTCAACGAGATCGGCACCAACGCGGTCTGGGACACGGGCGACTGGTTGGTGGTCGAGGCGGACGAGAGCGACGGCACGTTCCTCTCCCTGGCTCCCGACACCGCGGTGGTGACCAACGTGGAGCCGGACCACCTGGACCACTACGGCTCGTTCGACGCGCTGCGCTCGGCCTTCGGACGGTTCCTCGCGTCAGCGCTCCGCCACCGGGTGGTCGGCGGGGACGACCCGGTGGCCGCCGCCCTCGGCAGGCGTGCCGGCGCCGACCGGGTCGGCTTCGCCCCGGGCTGCACCCACCGGATGGTCGACGCCCGGGTGGAGCGCGAGCTCGGTCTCCTTCACCCTCGAGGGACCGGACGGGGTCCGCCTCGGCCGGCTGGCGGTGGCCGTCCCCGGCCTCCACAACGCGAGGAACGCTGCGGTGGCGACCGTCGCCGCGCTCTCGGCCGGTGCCCCGTTCGCCGCGGCGGAGCGTGCGCTCGCCCGGTTCGCGGGCGTGGCCCGGCGGTTCGAGTTCCGCGGGGAGTGCGCCGGGGTGACCTTCGTCGACGACTATGCCCACCTGCCCACCGAGGTCCGGGCGACCCTGGCCGCGGCACGGGACGGCGGGTGGTCGCGGGTGGTGGCCGTGTTCCAGCCGCACCGCTACACGCGGACCGCCGAGCTGTGGGCGAGATTCGGCGAGGCATTCGGAGACGCGGACCTGGTCGTGGTGACCGACGTGTACGGCGCAGGAGAGCCTCCCGCGCCCGGGGTGTCCGGCCGGCTGGTGGCCGATGCGGTGCGGCGGGCCCGTCCGGGACTCCCGGTTCACTACGTTCCCGGAAGGGGCGACCTTGCAGCCGCGGTGGCGGAGCTCCTTCTGCCGGGCGACCTCTGCTGCACCCTCGGGGCCGGGGACCTCACCTCGCTGGCGGACGAGCTCACGGCCGTGCTCGCCCGAGGGGTGCGATGAGCCGGGAACCGGGCGACCTCGACCGCCTGGCTGAACGCCTCGGCGCCTCGGTCCGCCGGGACCAGCCGCTCGGTGCCCGCACCACCTACCGGGTCGGCGGGTCGGCGGCCCTCACGGTGGAGCCGCCCGACGAGGACGCCCTCCTCGGGGTGGCCCGGGCCCTCGACGGGCTCGACGTGCCGGTCCTGGTGGTCGGGAACGGCTCCAACCTGCTCGTCGCCGATCGTGGCTTCCGGGGCCTCGCCATCTTCCTCGGGGCGGCGTTCGGTTCCCTCGCCATCGACGGCTGCGAGGTGCGGGCGGGGGCGGCGCTGGATCTGCCCGCCCTGGCCCGCCGGACGGCGGCGGCCGGGCTCCGCGGTCTCGAATGGGCCGTCGGGGTGCCCGGCACGGTCGGTGGGGCGCTGCGGATGAACGCGGGCGGCCACGGCTCGGACACCGCGGCCACCCTGGTCGGCTACCGCGTGGTCGACCTCCGTGCCGCAAGGGCGGTCGAGGCCGGGGCCACCCGCCTCGCGGCCGCCTACCGGCACACCTCGCTCTCCCCGGCCGAGGTGGCCGTCGCGGCGACCTTCCGCCTCGAGCCGGGCGATCCGCGCGAGGCGCGTGCCGCGATCGACGAGATCGTGCGGTGGCGGCGGGTCAACCAGCCCGGTGGCAGCAACGCCGGGTCTGCCTTCACCAACCCCCCGGGTGATTCGGCCGGCAGGCTCATCGACGCCTGCGGCCTCAAGGGCGATGCGGGTCGGAACGGCCGAGGTCTCCCCGAAGCACGCCAATTTCATCCAGGTGGACCGGGGTGGTTCGGCCGACGACGTCCGCGACCTCATCGACCAGGTCAGGCGCGTGGTGTCGCGCGGCAACCGGGACCGAGCTGGTCCCCGAGATCCAGCTGGTGGGATTCGAGGGCGCCGCAGGGGGACCGGGCCGATGACCCGATCGGGGGTGGCCCGGTGACGGCCCGGAGCCCGGCGGGCGGCATCGATCCCCGGATCCGCCAGCGGCGGGAGGAGGTCGAACGCGACCGCACCCGTCGCCGGTGGCGGCAGGTCGCGGTCGGGGCGGCGGCGGTGGCACTCGCCGGGGTCGTCTTCGGCGTGCTCCACACCCCGTGGTTCGGCGCACGGGTGGTGACCGTGACCGGCCCCCATCCCCACACCAGCGAAGCGGCCATCGTGGCCGCCGCCGGTCTGGTCCATCACCCGCCGCTGATCAGCGTGGACCCGGGGACCACCGCCCACCGGGTCGAGTCCCTGCCCTTCATCGCCACCGCGCAGATCCACCGGCACTGGCCGGACGCGGTCACCATCACGGTCACCGAGCGTGACCCTGTCGTCACGATGGCGGGACCGGGTGCGGACTGGTCGGTGCTCGACGGCTCCGGCCGCACCCTCGCGACCGTCCCGGCGCGGCCCCCGCACCTGGTGGTCCTCATCGTGCACGCACCGTCCGGGCCGGTGCCGCCGCTGCCGGTGGGGGGGACCCTGCCCTCCCCGGCCGACCCCGGCCTCACGGTGGCGCGCACCCTCCCTCCCGCCTTCGCCGGACAGGTCGTCTCGATCACCACCGCCCCGGACGGCACGGTCGATCTCGCCCTCGATTCGCGGCTCGTCGTCCTGCTCGGCACCGATACCGACCTCGCCGCCAAGTACGAGGACGTCGCGGCGATCATCGCGAACGCGTCGCCGCCTCCCGGAGCGACCATCGACGTCACCGTGCCCCAGTCGCCGACGGTGGGTCCCTGATGCCGCGGCGGGGGCCGACCGGGCACCCGATGTCCCCGACGGGTTCCGTGTTGCTTGACCAGGAAGTCTCTGAACCCTATCGTTGGCCTCAACTCGCCGGTTGGAACGGATTCAACCTTTGGTCGAGGGTAAGGGATTCCATGACCGTTCCGGCACAGAACAACTACTTCGCCGTGATCAAGGTGGTCGGTGTCGGCGGAGGCGGGGTGAATGCCGTCAACCGGATGATCGATGCAGGACTGCGGGGCGTGGAGTTCATCGCGACCAACACCGACGCCCAGGCGCTCTTGATGAGCGACGCCGACCTCAAGCTCGACATCGGCCGACAGCTGACCCGTGGCCTCGGTGCCGGGAGCGATCCCGAAGTCGGGCGCCTGGCCGCCGAGGAGCACCGCTCGGAGATCGAGGAGGCGCTCAAGGGCGCCGACATGGTGTTCATCACGGCGGGCAAGGGCGGCGGCACCGGCACCGGCGCTGCGCCGGTGGTCGCCGAGATCGCCAAGGGGCTCGGCGCGCTGACCATCGGCGTGGTCACCCGCCCGTTCACCTTCGAGGGGAGGCGCCGCTCGGTCCAGGCCGAGGCGGGCATCCAGAACCTGAAGGAGAAGGTCGACACCCTCATCATCATCCCCAACGACCGCCTCCTCACCGTCTCCAACGAGAAGACCTCGATGGTCAATGCGTTCAAGATGGCCGACGAGGTCCTCATGCAGGGCGTACAGGGCATCACCAGCCTGATCACCGTCCCCGGCCTGATCAACACCGATTTCGCCGACGTGAAGATGATCATGTCCAACGCGGGGACGGCCATCATGGGGATCGGCTCGGCCACCGGCGAGGGGCGGGCGGTCAACGCTGCCCGCTCCGCGATCACCAGCCCCTTGCTCGAGGCCTCGATCGAAGGCGCCCGCGGCATCCTGCTCAACATCGCCGGCGGTCCCGACCTCGGGCTGTTCGAGGTCAACGAAGCAGCCGAGATCATCCACGGTGTCGCCCACCCCGACGCCAACATCATCTTCGGCAGCGTCATCGACGAGTCCATGGGCGAGGAGGTCCGGGTGACCGTCATCGCCGCCGGCTTCGAACGCTGGGAGGCCCAGCCGCGCGGGGGCGTCCCCATGACCGACTCGACCGGGCGGGACGAGACGCGCAGTCGGGTGCTCGGCGTGGACGACGCGCACGAGGACATCTTCGCCACGCCGACCGACGACGACCTCGACCTGGGCGACGACGACTTCGACGTCCCCTCGTTCCTTCGCTGAGCGGGCGGTCCCCGATCGCGGGTGCCACCTGTGCCCCTGTCGTCGGGCCGGTCCGTGCGGCGTGGACCACGAGCGCGAGGGGCGACCTGCGGCCGTCCGGTGGGCGTGCCGACCCGGCCGACGGGCTTGCCGCGCTGGCCGCCGACATCGCAGGAACCGGTGGGGGTCGGGCGCTGCGCGAGGTGGCCTGGCTGACCCAGGTCCACGGTCGGACCGTCCTGGACGTTCCGCCTCCGGATCGCGACGCCGGCCCGATGGCACCGGTTGCCCCGGTGGTGCGGCACGCCGGCGAGGGCGACGCCCTCGTGGCGACCGATCCGGCGTCGGCGCTGGCCGTGCTCACCGCCGACTGTGCACCGGTGGCCCTCGGCAGCCCCGAGGGGGTGTTCGCCGCCGTGCACGTCGGGTGGCGGGGCCTGCTGGCGGGGGTGGTCGAGGCGGCGGTCGGACGCATGCGCGAGCTCGGGGCGGTCGAGGTGGCCGGTGCGATCGGCCCCTGCATCCACGCCGACTGCTACGAGTTCGACGGTATCGGGCTCGACCAGTTGGTCGCCGTCTTCGGGGCGGAGGTCCGGTCGCGCACCCGGACCGGGGGCCCGGCCCTCGACCTGCCTGCCGCGGTCGGCGCGGCCCTCGAGGCGGCCGGTGCCACCCAGATCCCCGCGGGCGGTGCCTGTACCGGATGTGCAGGCGGGTACTACTCGTACCGGGCCAGGGGCGACCACGGTCGGCAGGCGATGGTGGTCTGGGCGGACGGGGACGACCCGGGCGGCTGAGGTGAGCGCCGTCAGGAGCCAGGATGACTTCGCCGGGCGGCTCGCACGGGTCCGCGAACGCATCCGGGGCGCCGCCCCGGACCCGGACCGGGTGACGGTGGTGGCGGTCACCAAGGGGTTCGGGCCCGACGCGGTCCGCCTGGCCCTCGACGCGGGGATCGACGCGATCGGCGAGAACTACGCGGACGAGTTGCTGGCGAAGGCCGCCGCCCTCCGGGAACTGAGCGCCACACCCGACGCTCGTGCGCCGGCCTGGCACTACCTCGGGGCCGTCCAACGCAACAAGGTCTCCCGGCTCGCCCCGCTGGTGGCCTGCTGGCAGGCGGTGGCCCGGCCCGAGGAGGGGGTCGCCATCGCGGCCAGGCGCCCCGGCGCGACGGTCCTCGTCCAGGTCGACGTCGCAGGACGTCCGGGGCGCGGCGGCGTGCCGCCCTCCGGGGTGGCCGGTCTGGTGGCCACCCTCAGGGGCGACGCCCTCGATGTGGCCGGGTTGATGGCCGTCGGCCCCCCGGGACCGGCGGAGGACGCGCGTCCCGGGTTCCGCGAGCTGTCCGGACTGGCCGACGCGCTCGACCTGCCGGTCCGGTCGATGGGCATGAGCGACGATCTCGAGGTCGCCCTCGAGGAGGGGTCGACCATGGTCCGCGTGGGGCGAGCGCTCTTCGGCGACCGACCGGGCCGGGCGCCGAAGAGCTGAGCCGCGTGCCACCCCGGCGATCGCACCGCCCCTGTCGCGGCGTGGTGGTTTCCGTGCGCCTGGCCAGGACCCTTGGCACGGGGCGGAGGCGTCCACCCCCTGTTGGGGTCAGGCACTACGCTGGGGCGGAGGGAGGAGATCATGCCAACTTCGTTCATGAAGAAGACGATGGCGTACCTCGGCCTCGTCGACGACGACTACGACGACTACGACGACTACGAGGCGCGGTCCTCGGCCCTCGCGGCGCGCCCCGGCCAACGTGCACCGGTCGCCGAGGAGGTCGAGGAGGCTCCGGTGGTGGCACCGAGCCCGCGCATCCGGACCATCGGGCGCGACGAGGCAAACGGTTCCCTGGCCACCGCCCCGTCCGTCATCAGTCCGCGGGCCGGCTCGCCCTCGGTCCGGCCGATCTCCCCGGATTCGGCCGGCGCGCGGGTGCACATCGTCGCCCCCGGACGGTTCGCCGATGCGCAGGAGATCGCCAACCGCCTGATGAACAGCCAGCCGGTGATCGTCAACCTGCAGAGCGCCGACCGCGATCTCCAGCGCAGGATGATCGATTTCTGCAGCGGGGTGACCTACGCGCTCTCCGGGGGGATGGAACGGGTGGCCGACGAGGTCTTCCTTCTCACGCCCTCCAACGTCAAGGTCTCCGACGAGGAGCGCCAGCGTCTGGCCGACCGCGGGCTGGTGAATCCCTGACCTGCCCACCTGACGGAGTGGGAGCGGCTGCGAGAAGGGGGAGCCGGTGCTCGGACTGATCGCCGACCTCCTCTACCTCTTCCTGCTGGTGCTGATCGCCTACGCAGTGTTGAGCTGGTTCACCGTCTCGGGTCGGTTGGCCTACGACTCGCCGGTGATCAAGATCCAACGGGTGCTGGCCTCGATCTGCGAGCCCGTGCTGCGCCCGGTGCGCGCGCTCATCCCGCCGGTCCGGGTCGGTGGGGTCGGCATCGACCTGTCGGTCCTGATCGTCTTCCTGGTGGTGGACGTCCTCATCTCGGTGTTCCGTTGATCGCGGCCGGACGCACGGTCCCTCGGAATCGCCCTGCCCGCCGCTAGCATGGGCGCCATGGACCCTTCCCAATCTGCGCTCGATTCGCTGCGGACCGTCGAGTTCCGGGAGACGCTCAAGGGATACCACCGGGATGACGTCGACGAGTACCTGGAGAAGGCCGCAGTGGAGGCCGAAGGCCTCCAGGAACAGCTCCGCCAGGGTGGCGAACGCCTCCGCCAGGCGGCGGAGCGCATCGCACAGCTCGAGGCCGAGCTCGCGGCGAAGCCGGACGAGATGCCACCGGCGGAGCCCGCCGTGGCCGACGACACGCTGCAGCGCACCCTGGTGCTCGCGCAGAAGTTCGTCGACGAGACCAAGGCCGATGCCGAGGCCCAGGCCACCCGGATCCTCGCCGACGCCGACGCCAAGGCCCGGCTGCTCACCGACCAGGCCCAGCACCAGGCCTCACAGATCCAGGCGGAGTCCGAGCAGCGGCTGCGTGAGGAGATCTCCCGACTGGAGGGCGCGCGCGGGCATCTCTCGAGCCAGGTCGAGTCCATGTCCCGTCATCTGGAGAGCGAGCGCCAGCGTCTCCGGTCTGCGCTGGCCGACCTCCTCGACTGGGTGGACGAGAACGTGCACCCGTCGTCCGGCACGAAGGAAGGTGAACCCGTCGCCACCCCTGGTGGTGGTCCGGGTGGGTCCACGGTCACCGGCTCCTCGGAGACCGCACGGCTCGCCGAGGGCGCGCCGGACGAGATGACCCAGCTCCGCCCCTCCGGGGCGACCGCGCGGCCGACCACCTCCAGCGCCTCGCTCCCGCTCTAGCGGTCACACCCGGCGGACCGGGCGGTGCCCGGACCGGACCGCCGTCGTCCGGGGCCCGGCGCGGGTGATCGGCCGGCCGATCCCACCCGGTATGGTCCCTGGGCATTCCGGCAGCGCCGGATTGCCGCCATCACGCCGGCACGGTAGGGTCACCCGCTCATCAAAGTCCGGGACCGCCCGCGCCACGCTGATCCGGCGGAGGCGACGCGTGATGAGCCGGTCCCTGGAGGAGGTCGATGTGACGCCAGCGAAGAAGGCGGTGGCGGTGGCCAGGAAGGCGGCGGGCAGGAAGCCGTCGACGACGGTCAAGAAGCCGTCGGCGCACGTCAAGAGAACGGCGGCCAAGACCAAGGCGGCGGCGCCGGGGGCCCGTGCGGGAAAACAGCCGGCCGCGAAGAAGACGACGCCCAAACGGTCACCGTCCCCGAAGGTGGCTCCGAAGAAGGCGGCAGCGGCTCCGAAGAAGGCCGCTCCGAAGAAGACGGCCGTCAAGCAGCCGGCCGCGAAGAAGACCGCCACGAAGCCGTCCCCACCCCCGAAGGCGGCGGGGAAGAAAGCCGCCACCAAGGCGGCCCCGAAGAAGCCGGCACCGACCCGGATCGGCTCCCCACCGAAGAAGGTGGCCGCGCCGCCCCCGGCTCCGAAACGGCCGACGGTCGGCCCCTACGCAAAGGAGCCGAAGTTCCTCGACGAGCAGCGCACCCTGTTGCTCGAGGAGCGCGGCATCTACGCCGGCCAGGCGGAGGATCTTCGTGCCGAGGCCGATTCGCTCGCGCTCGAGCGCGAGCCCGGTGACGTCCAGTTCGACGAGGAGTCCGGTGAGGGCGGCACGGTGACCGTCGACCGCGAGCGCAATCTGGCCCTCTCGGCCCAGGCCGTGCTCGCCGTCGAGGAGATCGACGACGCGCTCCGCAAGATCGAGCGGAAGACCTACGGGGCATGTGAACGCTGCTTCCAGCCCATCCCGAAGGCCCGGCTCCGGGCCCTCCCCTTCGCCCGGTTGTGCGTGGCCTGCAAGAGCGGTGGCCTGTCTCGGCGCTGAGCGGTGAACCCGCCCCGGTGACCGCCGCCCGGACGCGCCGGGCACCGACCACCGGTGCCGCCCGCATCGGCGTCGGCCTGGGCGTGGTGGCCTGCGTCCTCCTGGCCGACCAGTTGACCAAGTGGTGGGCACTGCGGCGGCTGAGCGCCGGCCCGGTCCACGTCATCGGACGCCTCGACTTCGAGCTGTCGCTCAACACGGGATCGGCGTTCAGCGCGTTCCAGGGTCACGCCGTGGTCATCGTCGTGCTCGCCCTGACCCTGGTGGCCGTCCTCCTGGTCATGGTCTGGCGGGCGCCGACCCTCCCCCGGGCGGCGGTGCTCGGGCTCATCCTGGGCGGGGCGCTCGGCAACCTCGCCGACCGCATCTTCCGGTCCGACCACGGCGCCGTGGTCGACTTCATCGACGTCCACTTCTGGCCGACCTTCAACGTGGCCGACTCGTGCATCGTGGTGGGGTGCATCCTGCTGGTCGCGTCGCTCCTCCGGGGATCGACCCGCTCGTGACCACCCTCTCGGTGGTGGTCCCGTCCTCCCTGGACGGTGTCCGGGTGGACCGGGCGGTGGCACTGCTCGCCGACGTGTCCCGGTCCTCGGTCGACGCGCTGGTGGGTGCCGGCCGGGTGGCGGTCGACGGTCGGGTGGTGCGGCGGCGGAACGTCCTCCTGCGGGCCGGTCAGGAGCTGGCGGTGGAGCGGCCCGACGAGCAGGTCACCGGGCCGGAGCCGGACGGCACGGTCGACGTCAGGGTGGTCCACGCCGACCAGGAGATCATCGTCGTGGACAAGCCCGCCGGACTGGTGGTCCACCCGGGGGCCGGGCACCGGTCGGGCACGTTGGTCCAGGGACTCCTGGCCCGGTTCCCGGAGCTGGCCGCCCTCCCCGCCGCGGTCGGGTCGGATCCCGAGCGGCCGGGGATCGTGCACCGGCTCGACCGCGGAACCTCGGGTCTGTTGGTGGTCGCACGGACCCCCCGCGCCTACCGTTCGCTGGTGGCGCAGCTGGCGGACCGGGAGGTGGTCCGTACCTACCGCACCCTGGTGCTCGGTGCGGTCGACGCGGAGCAGGGCGTGGTGGACGCACCGGTCGGCCGCTCGACGAGCGCACCGACCCGGATGGCCGTCTCGCCCAAGGGGAAGGCGGCGCGCACCCGCTACCGGGTCGAGCAGCGGTTCGGGGGGCCGGTGCCGACCACGCTCCTGGTGGCGTCGCTCGAGACCGGCCGCACCCACCAGATCAGGGTCCACCTTTCGGCGATCGGCCATCCCGTGGTGGGCGACGACACCTACAGCCGCGGCCGCTCGCTGCCCGGTGCGACCCTCGACCGACCGTTCCTGCATGCGTTCGAGCTGTCCGTGGAGCACCCGGCGAGCGGGGAACGGGTGTCCTGGTCCTCCGAACTGCCGGACGACCTCATGGGTCAGCTCGGGGCACTGCGGCCCTGAGGGACTGCGCCTCAGGCGGCCTCGTGGGCCGCTTCGAGGACGTCGCTCTCCGCCAGGACCTCGAGCGCCTCGGCCTCGGCCTGGCGCACCTTGCGCACCCCGATCCCGAGCCGCTCGGCGGTGGTCTGCAGGGAGGCAGGATCCGTGCCGTCGAAGCCGAACCGGTGGCGGATGACCTGGCGTTGGAGGTCGGTCAGCCGGTCGACCGCGTGACGCACCAGCTCGAGGGTGAGCTCGGAGGTCACCTCGTCCTCGAAGTCGCTCGGGTCGGTCGAGACCAGGTCCCCGAGCGTGGCGGTCGAGTCGGAGGTGGCAGGTTGATCGAGGCTCGCCACCACCCGGGCGAGCTGACCGAGGTCCGACCGCACGGCGGCGGAGGTGTTGGTGGCATCGTCGAGCTCGGCGTCGGTCGGCGGGCGCTGCAGCTGGTGGGTGAGCTCCCACTGGGCCGCGTCGACCTGCTGGTTGCGCTCGGCCACCTCCATCGGGAGCCGGATGGTCCGGCCGTGCTGCTGCACGGCCCGCTGGAGCGCCTGGCGGATCCACCAGGTGGCGTAGGTGGAGAACCGGAAACCGCGCTCCCAGTCGAACTTGTCGACGGCGCGCATCAGCCCGAACGTCCCCTCCTGGATGAGGTCGGGGAGGTCGACCCCGCGGTCCTGGTACCGCCGGGCCCAGTGGACGACCAGGCGCAGGTTGGCGGCGACCATCTCGCGACGGGCCTCGTCATCGCCGGCCGCGACACGCTTGGCCAACTCGGTCTGTGCTTCGTGATCGGGAAGGGGGTGGTGCTCGAGGTCGCGCAGGAACAGTCCGAGGCTGTCCGCGTCCGACCCGCGGCTGCGGCCGGCCTTGCCGGTCGACCCCGACGCCGGCGCGCGTCGTCCTGCCGTCGCGCCCGTTCCGCGCTCGGAACGCTCGGGAACCTGGTCCTGCTTGGTCGCCGTCAGGGTCGTCATCCGTCTCCTCGTCCTGGATCTCTCGTCCTGGATCTCCACCTTGCCTCCCAGTGCAACGCCTCGACGCCCCGGGACATTCCTGGCCGTCGGCTGCGCTGCGGGTCACGAACGCCCTGGTCGACGGGGTCGTCGGGGCGGTCGACCTCGGCGGCACCGGGTTGCACGGGGACACGCCTGGGTGATCGGCTGCAGGGGTGACCGCTCACCGTCCCCGATGCGTCCTCATCCGCCACGGTGAGACCGTCTGGAGCCGGGACCTCCGGCACACCGGCCGGACCGACCTCCCCCTGCTGTCCGCCGGCGAGGAGCAGGCGGTGGGGCTCGCCGAGCGGCTGCGTGGCTGGGCGTTCTCCCTGGTCCTGGTCAGTCCCATGGACCGGGCCCGCCGGACGGCCGAGCTGGCCGGGCTCCACACGGCGGTGACCGATCCCGACCTGCTCGAATGGGACTACGGCGACTACGAAGGACGGACCACGGTCGAGATCCGGGACGGCCGGCCCGGGTGGAACCTGTTCGACGACGGCGTCCCGGGAGGGGAGACCCTCGCCGAGGTGGCCGACCGCGCGGACCGGGTCATCGCGCGGGTGCGGGCACAGCCTGGGGACGTGGCCTGCGTGGCCCACGCCCATCTCCTCCGGGTGATGGCCGCCCGCTGGCTCGGCGTCGGGGCCGATGCGGCCCGGTACCTGGTGCTCGGCCCGGTCTCGGTGAGCGTCCTCGGCTGGGAGCGCAGCCAGGCCGTCGTCGAGCGCTGGAACACCTGAGCTCGGTGCGGACCGAGTCCTCCGGTCCGTCGGGTCAGCCGACGGGGCGGGCGGCGGCCCGGCCGAGGGCGGGGACCCGGCCCTGGGCCCGTGCGACCATGTCGGCGAGGTTGAACGAGTCGAGGTGGGTGCGCATGTGCTCGCCCACGTCCGCCCACACGGTCAGCAGGACGCACTGGCCCTCGTGGTCGCAGGCGCCGTTCTCGTGGGGGAGCCCGAAGTCGCCGGCGACGATCGGCCCGTCGACCGCCGACACGATCTGGGAGAGGGTGATCTCCTCGGGTGGTCGGGCGAGCACGTAGCCTCCACCCACCCCGCGCTTGGAGCGGACAAGTCCGGCGCCCTTGAGCGCAAGGAGGATCTGCTCGAGGTACGGCTGTGGGAGCCCGGTCCGTTCGGCGATGTCCCGGACCGCGGTGGGCCCCTCCCCGTCGCCGTGCAGGGCGAGCGAGAGCAACGCCCGACTCGCGTAGTCCCCCCGGGTCGAAACCTTCACGGACCCATGTTATTGCCTATTCCCTGCACCCTCCCGGAGGCTGCGCCAGCGGCAGGCGCCTCCCGGGTCGTCACTCCGAGCCGCTCGACCGGCGGTCAGCGTCCTCCGAGCTTGCCCCCGGCCAGGTCCTCGGCCATCGCCCATCCGAAGGTCACCAGGCGACCGCCGTTCGCGGCGTCGATCTGTTCGAAGAAGGCGATCAACTCCGGCGGCGGGTCCCCCTTCGGGCTCACGAAGTCGAACCCTCCGGATTCGCATCCGTCGCCCGACACGACGAACGTCCGGTCGTCGATGCGGCCGTCGGCGCCGAAGCGCTTGGCCAGCCGGCGGCCCCAGGCCCGCTCCTCGCCGGTGGCCTTCTGGTCCGGGGCGGGCACCACATCGGTGAGCCCGGCGAACGCCCGGAAGCCGTCCGGGCTGAGCAGGCGGGTGCCGACCAGGACGTCCTCGTCGGGGAAGGCCAGCAGGGCCCGCCGGTACTTGTCCCCCATCATGGCCCGGAGGACGGTCTCGGCCCGTGAGGTGCGGTCGACCGCGGCGAGCCCGATCAGCAGGGAGGGCGTCCCCCCGATGCGCTCGAGGGTGGAGAAGGAGTAGCCACGGAGCTTGGTCCCTTCGCGGGCCCGGGTGACCAGCACCCATTCCTCTTGCTGCTTGGAGAGGAAGCCGATGTCGAACCGGGGCTCCCGCTCAGCGCACAGGTCGGCCATCTCGGCCAGCTCGGTGTCACTGATCGACGTGCAATCCTTGGTCTCCACCTGGATGGACATATGCCGTTCCGTACTCCTCGGTCACCCTACGGCACCAGCCGCCGGCCCGGGTCTGGTGCGCACGCCCGGGACGCCCGACCACGGTGGCGAGCGGTCCGACGGGCATTCGCGCCAGGAGCCGTCCGACGATTTTACGGGATTTGCGGGCGCCTGTCCCATCCGGGTCCCTCCGGCACCCCCGTCACCGCCCCGACGGCCCCCCGACGAGGGGCGATCAGGCCTGGATCGCCCTCGGACCGAGCAGGACGCGGAGCTCGCCGACGAGGCCCCGACTCGAGTCCACGTTGAACTCGGAAGGGAGCCGGAGGACCTTCTCCCCGATGTGGAGGAAGACCGGGGAATCGCCGGGGTGCTCGGTGAGCAGCCGCTTCAGATCCTCGACCGACCGGTCGGTGAGGGAACGCAGCGGGAGGGAGATCCGCAGGTCGCGGGGTCCCTCGGTCGCCAGATCGGGTCGCTGGACCTCCATGCAGACCAGCTTGAGCCGGTCGTCCCGGAGGTCCGCCCGGGCCCTGACCACCACGATGGCGTCGTCGTCGAGCAGGGCCCCGTAGTCGGCCATGGTCTTCGGGAAGACGAATGCCTCGATGGAGGCGTTGAGATCCTCCAGCACGAACGTGGCCATCAGGTCACCCTTCTTGGTGTACCGACGGGTGAGCTCGGTCACCACGCCCCCTACCACGCGGACCTGGCTGTCGTAGCCGTTGGCCCCGGCAGCCAGCACGTCGGGGTCGACGTCGCGCAGCTCGGCGAGGGTGCAGTCGGTGAGCCGGGAGAGCGATCCCTCGAGCCCCATCAGCGGGTGGTCGCTGATGTAGAGACCGAGCATCTCCTTCTCGAAGGCGAGCCGCACCGGCTTGTCGAACTCGGTGTCGGCGATCGGGAGCCGGGTGTCGGCGAACCCTGTGGTCCGGCCCTCGGTCTCCTCTTCCAGGGTGGCGAAGAGGGAGACCACGCCGGCGTCGTGCTCCCGCCGGCGCTCGAGCGTGCGGTCGACGATCTCCTCGAAGGAGAGGACGAGCCCCTGGCGCGTATGGCCGAGCGCGTCGAAGGCGCCTGCCTTGATCAGCGACTCGATGGTCCGCTTGTTGAGGACCTGCGGGTCGACGCGCTGGCAGAAGTCGTAGAAGTCGGCGAACGGGCCGTTCCGCTCCCGCTCGGCCACCATCAGCGAGACCAGACCCTCTCCGACGTTGCGCACGGCCGCCATCCCGAAGGTGATCGCGCGCGGCTGTTGCCCCCCGGCCCCGCCGTCCGCTGCGACGTCGGGAGCGAACTCGGCGAGCGACCGGTTCACGTCGGGGACCAGCACCTCGATTCCGATGGAACGGCACTCGGCGAGGTAGACGGCGGTCTTGTCCTTGTTGTCCTTGACCGAGGTGAGCAGGCTCGCCAGGTACTCGACCGGGTGGTGCGCCTTGAGCCACGCGGTCTGGTAGGCGATGAAGCCGTACCCGTAGGCGTGGGACTTGTTGAAGGCATAGTCGGCGAACGGCTCGATGATGTCGAACAAATCGGTGCCGAGCGACTCCCCGTACCCCTGCTCGACACAGCCGGCCACGAACTTCTCGCGCTCGGCCTGGATGAGGGTCCGGTTCTTCTTGCCGCAGGCCTTGCGCAGGTTGTCCGCCTCGGCGAGGTCGTAGCCGGCGATCTTCTGGGCGACCCGCATGACCGACTCCTGGTAGATCATCAGGCCGTAGGTGTCGGCGAGCACCTCCTCGAGGTCGGGATGCAGGTAGCTGACCGCCTGCCGGCCGTTCTTGCGATCCGCGTAGTCACGGTGCATGTTGGCGGCCATCGGTCCCGGCCGGTAGAGGGCGACCAGCGCGGCCACGTCGTCGAAGGTGGTCGGCGCGAGCGATCGCATGAGCGAGCGCATCGGCCCTCCTTCCAGTTGGAAGACACCCATCGATTCGCCCTTGCGCAGCATGGTGAAGGTCGGCTCGTCGTCGAGCGGGATGGCGTCGATGTCCGGACGGTGACCGGTCGAGATCTCGATGAGGTCGAGCGCCCGCTCGATCACCGAGAGGTTGCGGAGTCCGAGGAAGTCCATCTTGAGGAGCCCGAGGTCCTCGACACCGTGCATCTCGTACTGGGTGACCACCGGGGAGTCCTCGGGGTCGTCGCCGTCCGGCTTGCGCTGGACCGGGAGGTACTCGGTCAGGGGTGCGTCGGTGATGACCACCGCGGCGGCATGGATGCCGTCCTGGCGCCGGAGGCCCTCCAGGCCCTTGGCGACGTCGATCACCCGCTTGGCGTCGCCATCGCTCTCGTACATGGTGCGGAGCTCGGCGGCGGCGACGTAGCCGTCCTCGAACCCCTCGGTCCGCTCGAGGCAGGCGGCGAGGGGGGTGTCGCGGCCCATCAAGAGCGGTGGCATCGCCTTGGCGATCTTGTCACCGACCACGTAGGGGAACCCGAGGACCCTGGCCGCGTCACGGACCGCGGCCCGCGCCTTGATGGTCGAGAAGGTCACGATCTGTGCGACGTGGTCGGATCCGTAGCGGTCTGACGCGTACCTGATCATCTCGCCGCGGTAGCGCTCGTCGAAGTCCATGTCGATGTCGGGCATCTGGATGCGCCCGGGATTGAGGAACCGCTCGAAGAGCAGGTCGTAGTGGATGGGGTCGAGGTCGACGATGCGGAGGCAGTAGGCAACGCAACACCCGGCCGCCGACCCTCGGCCCGGACCGACCCGGATCGACCGCGAGCGGGCGAAGCGGATGAGGTCCCAGACCACGAGGAAGTAGGCCGAGAAGCCCATGTCGGCGATCACCCCGAGCTCGTAGTCGAGCCGACCGGTCACCTCGGGCGGGACGGGCGTGCCGTAGCGCTCGGTCGCCCCCTGCAGGCTCAGGTCGCGCAGATAGGCCGCCGCCCCCTGCTCGTAGGTCTCGCGACGGAATTCCTCGGGCACCGGGAACCGGGGGAGGCTCGGGCGCCCGAAGTCGATCTCCACCGAGGCCCGCTCGGCGATGAGCAACGTGTTGTCGCAGGCATCGGGGAGCTCGGAGAACAGGTGGCGCATCTCGGCCGCCGTCTTGAGATAGTGCTCCTCGCCTTCGAACTTGAAACGGTTGGGATCGTCGATCAGGGCGCCGGTCTGCACGCAGAGCAGGGCGTCGTGGGCGATGTGGTCCTCTCGGTGGGTGTAGTGGCTGTCGTTGGTCGCGAGCAGCGGTGCCCCGATCCGGCGGGCGATCTCGACCAGGGCCGGGTTGGTCTTGTGCTGGGCGGGGAGGCCGTGGTCCTGGAGCTCGACGAAGAGGTTGTCCTTGCCGAAGATGTCCTGGAGCCGGGCGGCCAGCGCCTCGGCCTTGACCTGGTCGTCGGCGAGGAGTGCCTGGAGGACGACCCCCCCAGGCACCCGGTCGTGGCGATGAGCCCACCCGCGTGGCGGGAGAGCAGCTCCCAGTCCACCCGGGGCTTGTAGTAGTAGCCCTCGAGATAGGCGGCGGAGGAGAGCTTGAGCAGGTTGCGGTAGCCCTGGTCGGATTCGGCCAGCAGGGTGAGGTGGTAGTAGAGCTTCTCCCCCCCGGCCACGTCGCCGCCCGTGTCGTCGACCCTGCCCCGGCGAACCGGTCGCTCGTGACGCGACTCGGCGGCCATGTAGGCCTCGGTCCCGATGATCGGGGTGATCCCCGCCGCCCGGCACGCGGCGTAGAAGTCCAGGACGCCGTACATGTTGCCGTGGTCGGTGATGCCGAGCGCCGGCTGGCCGTCGGCCACCGCAGCGGCCACCAGGTCCTTCACCCGCGCCGCGCCGTCCAGCATCGAGAATTCGGTGTGGGTGTGCAGGTGGGTGAACGATCGTGCGGCCAACGTCTCCGGTGCCTCCCTCGGTCCGGCGCCGCCCGCGGGGCGCTCCACCGGCCCGGGCGAGTTACAGCGCTGTCATTTGCGACGATAGCGCGGGAGGGCCGCCGGCGGGGGGTGACCCGAGGCGGGTGGTGGGGCGGCCCCGACCGTGGCTCAGAGGTAGGTTCCGGGCCGCCCCGCGGTCGGGTCGCCGCCGGGGAGCGAGCGTTGCCGCATCTCGTCGAGCTGGGCACGGGCGGCCACCTGCTGGGCCACCAGGGTGGCCTGGATGCCGTGGAACAGGCCCTCGAGCCATCCGACGAGCTGCGCGTGTGCCACCCGCAGCTCGGCGTCCGAGGGGGTCGGCGAGTCGAACGGGATGGAGACCCGGTCGAGCTCGGCCACCAGGTCGGGGGAGAGGCCGTCGGCGAGCTCGCGGATGGACTGCTCGTAGATCTCGCGGAGCCGTCCGCGGCTCGCCTCGTCGAGGGGTGCCGAGCGGACCTCCTCGAGCAGCTGCTTGACCATCGACCCGATGCGCAGCAGCTTGGCCGGCTGCTCGATGGACTCCTGCCGCGGCTCCTGGTCTTCCTCGCCGGTGTCGGCGTCACGGGCGGCGACCGCGGTCCCGGGCGCCCCCGGGGGACCGTCCACCACCTCCGGCCGGAGCGGCGCGCCGCCGCCGTCGGGGTCGGGGATCGTTCCGGGCAGCTGGTCGTCGGTCACAGTCGTTCTCCTCCGAATGCCACCAGGGGCACCAGCATCTCGTCGGGGGTCAGGGATCCGTGGCGGCAGGCGAGCCGGCTCTCGCCGGTGTCCGCCGGGTCGACGAAGGCCAGCGGCGCGAACGGGATCAGGGCGACGTCACCGAGCCGCGACGTGAGGTCGCCGGCCGGCCGGCCGCCGAACCACCCCTCGTCGACCAGCCGCTCACGGTCACGGACCCAGGTGGTCGCGCCGTACCGTTCGTCGAGCAGATCGGACAGGTCTCCGGCCGCGCCGGGTCGGGCGTGGATCCACCGGAACCGGCCCTCGCCGGAGAGGAAGTGGGTCATCGCCATCACCTCGCGCCCGAGGAGCTCCACCCGGGGCCCGACGTCGATCTGCCCGTGATCGGCCGTCACCACGAGCACCGCGCCGGGTGGGAGCTGCTCGACCACGTCGGCGACCAGGCGGTCGACGGCCCGCAGCTCCGCGTCGTAGCGGTCCTCGAGGCCGTGCGCGTGGGCCACCTTGTCGATGCCGTCGTAGTAGGCGTACACGAACGGCTCCCCCTCACGGAGCAGGCGGCCCACCTCGACCGGGAGCGAGGAGAGGACCCGGTAGCCGTGGAGCGGGGAGTTCCCGAGATGGGCGGCCGTGAACCCCGTGCCCCCGAACTCCTCCTTCGAGACGACCGGCACCGGGCCGGACGATCCGGCAAAGGAGGGGAACGGCTGGAACTGGTGGGCGGGGACCCGCCTGCGGGCGTCGTTGCCTGCCCCGCCACCGAGGGTCCAGCGCAGCATGTTGAGGATCTCGTCGCCGGCCGCGAGGCGGTACCCCAGGATGCCGTGCTCGCTCGGCGGCAGGCCGGTGGTGATCGAGGTGAGGGCGGTGGCCGTGGTGGTCGGGGCCACCGAGGTGATCGCCCGCTCGATGCCCTCGCCTCCGCTGAGGGTGGGGGCCAGCGCCGGGCGGGAGCGGAGCTGTTCCCAGCCGAGGCCGTCGAGGACCAGCAGGACCAGCTGGTGCGCCCGGGTGGCAGAGGGCGGGAGCCAGTCCTCGTCCGCGGCGGGAGCGATGGCCGTCCCGAGCAGCCGGGGCACCACGTTGACGATGCAGCCGGACCGGTAGTCCGGCAGGAGGGGCACCGTGTCGGGGGACGCATCCTGGAGGCCGGACATCGCCCCGACTGTAGGCGAGCGGCCCGGGGACCCGGGAGTGCGGGAACCGGGCGCGCGGTCCCCCGGACCCTCGCTCCGCTCAGCCCCGGGGGAGGAGGGCCCGGACGGTCTTGTAGCAGTGCCCGTCCCGCGGGGTGCTCACCGCGGCCACCAGGTAGTGGGGCTTGAAGCCCAGCGCGGAGGCGAGGTCCCTGCCGTGGAGGCGGTCCCGTCGGGCCACGTCGAGGGCGCGCTCGGACCGCGGGTCCTCGACCGGCAGCCAGTTGTCGCTCCGACCCCACCCGAAGCGGACCCAGGCGGTGCGGTCCCCCCGCCGCCTGAAGAGGACCGGACCCTTGCTCGGCTCGATGAGCGAGAGCGAGGGACGGAAGCCGCGGAACTCCCAGTAGGGAGCCGAGGCACCGGGAAAGCCGAGCACGTGTTCCTCCACCGGCGCGCCGAGCGGCCGGAGCAGATGGCGCACCCGGCGCCCGTGGAGGGTCCCGAGGTGGCGCGGGAGGCCGGTCGCGGTCACCGCCTCGGGTTGGGCGAGGTCGTCACGCTCGGGTTCCCCCGCCAACTGCGTCTCGACCACGTCGAAGGGGGCGAGGTCGGGGCCGTGCTCCTCGGGCCAGTCCACCCGCACCCGGACCAGCGCCCCCGACGCGAGGTCGACACCGATGGTGTCGTCGCGGTGGCAGGAGAGCACGAGGAGCGTGAGGGCTGCGCCCCCGTCGACCGCGATCCGGTCGCGGTGCTTGATCGCGCGGGCCACCCCGCGGGCGGTGCCGCTCCGCGGCGTGCGGGTCGACCGGTCGGCCATCAGCCCGCCCCGGCCAGCTGGCGGGAGAGCAGCGCCCGGTCCGCTGCCGGCAGCTCGCACGCACCGTCGCGGCAGACGTAGGCCCACCCCGGATCGCGCGCCTCCCAGAGCGGAGCGCCGGTCGGCTCGCCCCAGGCCAGGACCGCGCCAGGGAGCCAGCGTCCCCGCACCTCGTCGAGCAGATCCGGGCGCTCGCCCACCACCACCACCTCGGTGCATCCCCGGGCCAGGAGGTCGGCCGCGAGCACGGTGTGGGCGAAGGCGCCCGGGTGTCGGGTGAGCAGCTCGCCGATCAGGTCGACCGCCCGTCGGGCGTGGTCGGTGTACTCGGGCGCCCCGGTCAGGGCTCCGAGCCGGGCAAGCGAGAGAGCCGCCACCGCGTTGGCCGAGGGGGTGGCGCCGTCGAGGACGTCCTTCGTGCGAACGATGAGCTGCTCGGCGTCGCGTGCGGTGGTGAAGAAGCCGCCTGCGTCGACGTCGGCGAACCGGTCGATGAGGGCGTCGGCGGTGGCCACCGCGCGGCCGGTCCAGCGGGCCTCACCGGTCAGCTCGCCCAGGCGGGTGAAGCAGTCGACCAGCCAGGCGTGGTCGCCGGCGTAGGCGAGGTGACGGGCGCCGCCGTCCCGCTGCCAGCTGCGGAGCCACCTGCCGTCCGGGCCGAGCAGGTGGGCGCAGAGGAACTCCCCGACGGCCACCGCCGACTCGGCCCACCGCGGGTCGCCGGTCGCGGCCGCCGCCTCGGCGAGGGCCGAGGCGTACATCGCGTTCCACTCGGTGAGGACCTTGTCGTCGAGCCCGGGGCGGACCCGCCGCGACCGCGCGGCCAGCAGCCGTCGGCGACCCTCCTCGACCGGCGCGGGCCCGAGGAGGGGAGTGCCGACCGGCCGGCGGAGGATGGTGCTCCCCTCGAAATTCCCCGGCGCGGAGACCCCGAACCACGAGGCGACCGCCTCGCCGACCGCCGCGCCGTCCGGTCCGGTCCCGGCGGCCGCAGCGACCTGCTCGGGGGTCCACACGTAGAACCGGCCCTCGACACCTTCCGAGTCGGCGTCCTCGGCCGAGTACACGCCGCCCTCGGGGAGGGTGAGGTCCCGGCGCACGTAGGACACGATGCCCTCCATCACCGCCCGGTACTCGCCGGACCCGGTCACCTGCCAGCCGTGCAGGTACACGCGGAGCAAGCCGGCCTGGTCGTAGAGCATCTTCTCGAAGTGGGGCACCAGCCACTCGTCGTCCGTCGCGTAGCGGGCGAACCCACCGCCCAGGTGGTCGTGGATCCCCCCGGCGGCCATGGCGTCGAGCGTTCGCAGGGCCATGTGCCCGACCCGTTCGGCGCGCTCGTCCCGGTCGGCCGCGCCGGTCCCCTGGAGCCGGCGGGCCTGACGGAGGACCAGGTCGACCTGCGAGGGCTGGGGGAACTTCGGCGCGCGGCCGAACCCACCCCACTCGGGGTCGAACGTCGAGGCGAGCGCATCGACGGCGGGGGTCAGCAGATCGGCCGGTCGGCCCGCACCGATCGCCTCGAGCACGGAGCCGGAACCGGGGGCGGCGCGGACCACCGATCGTGCGGCGACCGCCTCTGCGAGCTGCTCGGCCTGTTCCTCGACCTCGCCGCGACGGTTGTCCCAGACGTCCCGCAGCGCGGAGAGGACCGTGGAGAAGGAGGGAGCACCGGGGCGCTCGCGGGGCGGGAAGTAGGTCCCACCGTAGAAGGGGCGCCGGTCCGGGGTCAGGAAGACGCTGAGCGGCCACCCACCCGAGCCGGTCATGGCCTGGACGGCCTCCATGTAGACCGCGTCCACGTCGGGCCGTTCCTCGCGGTCCACCTTGACCGGCACGAACGACGCGTTGAGCAGCGCGGCGACGGCCGGGTCCTCGAACGACTCGTGGGCCATCACGTGGCACCAGTGGCAGGCCGAGTAGCCGATCGAGAGGAAGATCGGCCGGTCGTTCTCGGTGGCCAGGGCGAAGGCCTCGTCTCCCCACGGGTACCAGTCGACCGGATTGTCCGCGTGCTGCCGCAGGTAGGGACTGGTCTCGCCGGCGAGGCGGTTGGGGCTCACCGCGTCAGCGTACTCAGGCCCACTCGGGCCCCTGCGGTGCGCGGCGGTGCCTGCAGGCGCCGCCGGATCGGCGGTGGAGGGCCCCGGTAGGGTGTCCGCCCATGGAGCTGCGACTCGACGGAAAGACCGCGCTGGTCACCGGTGCCTCGCGGGGGATCGGCAAGGCCGTCGCCCGGGCCTTCGCCGACGCCGGTGCATCGGTCATGATCTCGTCGAGGAGGGCCGACGCCCTCACCGAGGCCGCCCAGGAGATCGCCGCCGGCAGCGGGGACCGTTCCGGCGCGGTGGCCTGGACGGTCGCCCACGCCGGTGACCCGGAGCAGGCCGAGGCCTGCCTCGACGCGACCATCGACCGCTTCGGGTCGGTCGACATCCTGGTCAACAACGCGGCCACCAACCCGTACTTCGGTCCGATCGTCGACATCGACCGGACGAGAGCCGACAAGACCGTGCGGGTCAACCAGAGCGGCTACCTCGAGTGGGTGCAGGCCGCGTGGCGGAAGGGGATGGACCGCAACGGGGGGGTCGTGCTCAACATGGCCTCGATCGGGGGGCTGGCCGTCGAGGGCGGGATCGGCTGGTACAACGTGACCAAGGCGGCGGTCATCCACCTCACCCGCCAGCTCGCCGGCGAGCTCGGGCCGCGGGTGCGGGTCAACGCGATCGCCCCGGGCCTGGTCAAGACCCACCTGGCGCGGGCGCTCTGGGAGACGGGGGAGGAGGCGATCTCGCGGCGACTGCCCCTGCGGCGGTTGGGTGAGGTCGAGGACATCGCCGACGCCGCGCTCTTCCTCTGCTCGGACGCCGCCTCCTGGATCACCGGGGCCACCCTCGTCGTGGACGGGGGCTCCCTCTGCGTGGCCAGCGGCTCGCTCTCGTAGGCCGGACACGGAGCCCCGGCCGGCGTCCCGCGTCGCAGCGGCTCCCGCCGGTCAGGTGAGCTCGGACCGGCGGACCTTGCCGCCGGCGGTGCGCGGGAGGCGGCCGACCACCACCAGCTCCCGCGGGGCGGACCAGGGGGCGAGGCGGCCGGCGACCAGCTCGCGCAGCGCCTCGAGGGCGGGGGGAGCGACCCCGGGAGTGACCACCACCCAGGCCACCACGCGTTCGCCCCATTCCGGATCGGCCCGCTTCCAGACCGCCACGTCGGAGACGCCGGGATGCTCGGCCAGGACCTCCTCGACCGGGGTCGGCCAGACCTTCTCGCCGCCGGTCACGATGACCTCGGCCAACCGCCCGAACACGGTCAGCGAGCCGTCGGCGGCCAGCCGCCCGGCGTCCCCGGTCGGGTACCAGCCGCCGGGAAGGCGCGGGTCGGTGCCGTCCCGGTAGCAGCGGAGCAGGAACGATCCGCGCACCAGCACTTCCCCGACCGCCCCTGTCGTCCCGTCGCCAATGGCGAGCTCGACGCCGTCGAACGGCCGTCCGTCGTAGACGATCCCGGACCCGGTCTCGGTCGCACCGTAGGTCGCGATCACGTTGCGGGGCAGGGCGTCGGGCGGGGCGGCACCCCCGAGGAGGACGGCCCGGAAGCCCGAGGCGTCCATGCGGCGGAGGGCGGTGGCCACCAGCGAGACGAGCGTGGCCCCCGCGCGGCGGGCGGCCTCGACCGACGAGGGGTCGAACCGTTCGAGCACCGTGCAGGGGGTGGCGGTGACCAGGGCGCGGGTCACCACCGCCAGGCCGCCGATGTGGGCGAGCGGGAGGCAGGCGACCCAGCGGTCGCGCCCGGGGTCCACCCGCAGCCGTCGCGAGGAGGCCAGGGCCGAGGCGGTGACCGAGGCGTGGGTGTGGACGACCCCCTTCGGTGTTCCGGTGGTGCCACTGGTGGCGATCACCAGGGCGTCCCCGGGCTCGGTGGGGACCCCGCCCGGCAGGCGGCACGAACCGTCCCCCGAGAGGATCCGGGAGGGCCGGAGCGCGTCGAGGAGCTCGGCCACCGCCGGCTCGGGGAGGCGCGGGTCGATCGGGAGCACCGCATCCCCCGTGTCCCAGACCGAGCGCAGGGCGTCGACGAAGGCCGGACCCGCCGGCAGGTCGAGCGCTACCAGCTCCGGCATGCGGGGTAGCCTAGCGACCGTACGAGTGACGACTCTAGGAGTGATTGGTCGAATGGTCGGGCCGGGACGGACGTGGCGGGAGCGGCGAGCCCGGGCGACCGGGCCGCGGGCGACCGGGGCCAGCCGATGACCACCGGTCCGCCCGAGGACCCGGTGGCGCGGTTCCGGAGCCTGCCGGCGCCGTCGTGGGAGCGCCGTGGTGACTACCGCGACATCCGGTTCGACGTGGCCGAGGGGATCGCGAAGCTGACCATCGCCCGCCCCGAGGTACGCAACGCCTTCCGCCCGCAGACCCTGTTCGAGCTCGGCGACGCGCTCTCCGAGGCCCGTGACGATCCGTCGGTGGGGGTGGTCGTCCTCACCGGCGAGGGCCCCGATGCCTTCTGCTCGGGAGGTGACCAGCGCATCCGTGGTGACGACGGGTACCTCGGCGACGACGCGGTGGCCCGGCAGGGGATCGGGCGACTCAACGTCCTCGACGTCCAGATCCAGATCCGCCGCCTCCCGAAGCCGGTGGTGGCGATGGTCGCCGGGTACGCGATCGGGGGAGGCCACGTCCTCCACCTGGTCTGCGATCTCACCATCGCCGCCGACAACGCCCGGTTCGGACAGACCGGCCCGAGGGTGGGGAGCTTCGACGGCGGGTACGGCGCGAGCTTGCTCGCCCGGACCATCGGGCTCAAGCGGGCCAAGGAGGTCTGGTTCCTCTGCCGCCAGTACGACGCGACGACCGCACACGACTGGGGATTGGTCAACCAGGTCGTCCCGCTCGCCGACCTCGAGCGCGAGACGGTTGCCTGGTGCCGCCAGATGCTGACCCTCTCGCCGCTGGCCCTTCGCATGCTCAAAGGGGGACTGCACGCAGCCGACGACGGTCTCGCCGGTCTGCAGCAGTTCGCCGGCGACGCGACGATGCTGTTCTACATGAGCGACGAAGGCCAGGAGGGTCGCAATGCCTTCCAGGAGCACCGGTCGCCCGACTTCGGCCGCTTCCCCCGCCGCCCATGACGCGCTCGCCGATCCGGGTGCACCCGGAGGGGTGACCGGACCCGCAGCCGCCCCCTCCCGGCCGGGCGCCGTCCGAACCTGGTGGCTCGGCGCGCGACCGCGTACCCTGCCGGCCGCCCTGGTCCCGGTGCTGGTCGGGACCGCGGCGGCTCATCCGGGCCACCCGGGCGCCTGGACCCTGCCCGGCGGGACCCCCGGAGTGCCGCGCGTCGACCCCTGGGTCTGTGCCCTCGGCGCGTTGGTCGTCGCCCTCGCCATCCAGGTCGGGACCAACTACGCCAACGACTACGCGGACGGCATCCGGGGCACCGACGACACCAGGGTCGGCCCGACCCGGCTGGTCGCGTCCGGGGTCGCCTCGCCCCGTGCGGTCAGGTCTGCGGCGCTCGTCTCGTTCGGTGTCGCGGCGGTGACCGGGCTCGGTCTGGCCTGGGCCACGTCGTGGTGGATCCTCCCGGTCGGAGCGGCCTGCATCCTCGCCGGGTGGCTGTACACCGGCGGCCCGCGACCCTACGGCTACGCGGGGTTCGGGGAGCTGTTCGTCTTCGTCTTCTTCGGCCTGGTGGCCACCGTCGGCACGTTCTACGTGCAGACGGTGCGTCTCGACGTCCCCGTCGTGTGGTTCGCGGCCGCCCTGATCGGGCTCCTCGCCACCGCGCTGCTCCTCGCCAACAACCTCCGCGACATCGAGACCGACCGGGAGGCCGGCAAGCGGACCCTGGCCGTCCGGATCGGTCGCCGGGATGCGGGGTGGTGCTACCTCGCCTGCATCGCTGTGCCGTTCGCCGCGGTGACCCTGTGGGGACTGCTCTCGGTCACCGGCGCCGTGAGGTCCGACCGGCCGGCGGCGGCGTTCGTGCCGCTGCTCGCGCTGGTCCTGGTGGCCCTGCCGGCGCGGCTCGCCCGGAGCGACGCCGAGGGCCGGGCGCTCCTGCCGCTCCTCGCTGCGACCAGCCGCCTCCAGCTCGCGTTCGGGATCCTCCTCTCGGCGGCCCTCTGGCTGTGGATCGGCTGACCGCGGTGGGGCCGTCCGACCGGGCTCGCCGGCGTCGTCGGTCAGCGCCCGGCGTCCGCCGCCAGGAAGGCGCGCACCGCATCGGCCACCGCTCGCGGCCTCTGCAGGTGGGGCGCGTGGTCCGTTTCCGGGACCACCACGCCCGTCGCGTTCACGCCGATCGCCTCGACCAGCCGCCGTCCGAGGGCGGTGAATTTGGCGTCCCGCTCCCCGCTGACCACCAGGACCGGCATCCCGAGGCCGCCGAGCCGGCCCCAGAGCGGCTCCTGGGTCCCCGTGCCGGCCAGGCGGAGGCTCGAGGCGAGGCCGTCCGCGGTGTTGCGGACCCGCTCGTCGAGTCCGAGGGCCCCGGCAGGGACCTCCCCGAACATCGGCCCGGTGGCCCAGCGTCCGACGAACTCGGCGACCGTGTCGGCGGGCCGGCCGCCGTCGGGTGGGTCGAGCCGGTCGGCCAGCGCGCCATCGGTCCGACGCCGCTCGGCCCGTTCGCCCGGGTCGTCGATGCCGGCGGTGCCCGAGAGGAGCACCAGACGCCGGACGAGGTCGGGCCGCTCGAGCGCGAGGTGGAGGCAGACGCGCGCCCCCATCGAGTAGCCGAGGTAGTCACCGGCCCCGCCTGCGCGGCCGAGGAGGAGCGCCCCCGAGCGCAGATCGGCGCGGACCGCCGCCGAGTCCCCGTGGCCGGGGAGGTCGACCAGCACCAACCGGTGGGCATCGGCCAGCTCGGCGCGCAGCCCGCCCCAGAGTCGCCCGGTCTGGGTGAACCCGTGGGCCAGCACCAGGATCGGCCCGACCCCCTCCGACTCGGCGTGCAGGTCGGTCGTCGGGTCGCGGATGGTCACCGCGTCGCGGCTGGGCTGGTGTGTCGGCATGGGACCTGCAGGTGAGCGTACCGACCGGACCCCCCGGCGACGGCGACCGCCAGGCCGCGTTCGCCAGCACTCTGGTCGACGAGTGGGTGCGGGCGGGTGTCGCCCATGCGGTGGTCTGCCCCGGGTCGCGTTCGTCGCCGCTGGCCGTGGCGCTGGCCGCCGATCCCCGACTCTCGCTCAGCGTCCGTCTCGACGAGCGGTCGGCCGGGTTCCTCGCGCTCGGGATCGGCATGGCGTCGGGTACCCCCGCAGTCGTGCTCACGACCAGCGGAACCGCCGCCGCCGAGCTGCACGCGGCGGTGATCGAGGCCGACCTTGCGCGGGTGCCGATGCTGGTCTGCACGGCCGACCGCCCACCCGAGCTGCGCGGGGTCGGGGCCCCACAGACCATCGACCAGACCCACCTGTTCGGGGGGGCGACCCGTTGGTTCGCCGACCCGGGTGTGCCGGACGGGCCAGGGCGCCCCGCCTGGCGCTCACTGGCCGCACGGTCGGTCGTCGAAGCGGTCGCCGGGCCGCGGGGGCCGGGCCCGGTCCACCTCAACCTTCCCTTCCGCGATCCGCTGCTCGGCGACCCCCGCGTGGCGGGCGGGCCGCCGCCAGGTCGGCCCGACGGGGGTCCCTGGCACCGGGTGGAGGTCGCCGCCACGGCTCCCGCCCCGGCCCTCGTCGACGCGCTCACCGGGTCCGGCCACTTCGATGCCGGCTCGCACGGCGTGATCGTCGCCGGGTCCGGGTGTGGCGATCCTGCCGCGGTGCTCGGCCTGGCCGGGGCACTCGGGTGGCCGGTCCTGGCCGACCCGCGCTCGGGGCTCCGCAGCGACGGGGCCCGAGTGGTGGCCGCGGCCGACGGCATCCTGCGCTCGCAGCGCTTCGTCGACACCCACCTGCCGTCGTTCGTGCTCCGGCTCGGTGCCCGGTGGGCCTCCAAGGTGGTCAACGCGTTCGCCGACCACGCACCGGCGCTGGTCGTCGACCCCTTCGACCAGTGGCCCGATCCCGAGCGGAGCGCCGAGCGACTGGTGCATTGCGACCCGACCCTCTTCTGCGTCGCGATGCAGCGGGCGACGGGCACCGGGTCGGGCGGCCGCCCCGGCGCGGGAGAGTCGTGGAGGACGTCCTGGGACGAGGCCGAGGCGCGAGCCCGCCGAGCCCTGATCCGGTCGATCGACGAGGGCGCGACCCTCACCGAGCCCGCCCTCGCCCGCCATCTCTTCGCCTCCCTCCCGGGCGGCGCGACCATGGTGGTGTCCTCCTCGATGCCGGTCCGTGACCTCGAGGCGTTCGGGCTCCCGCGGAGCGATCCCCCGCGGGTGCTCGCCAACCGCGGTGCCAACGGGATCGACGGGGTGGTCTCGACCGCGCTCGGGGTGGCCGCGGCGACGGCGGGACCGGTGGTCGCCCTGGTCGGGGACCTGGCATTCCTCCACGACGTCTCCGCCCTGGTCGGACCCCGTGGGGCGCTCCCAGAGCTCACCCTGGTGGTGGCCGACAACCGCGGTGGAGGGATCTTCTCCTTCCTGCCGGCGGCCGGCGCGCTCGAGCCGGTCGCCTTCGAGCGATTGTTCGGCACCCCGCAGGGCCCCGACGTCGCCGATGTCGCACGCGGGTTCGGCTGGGTGGTGGAGGACCTCGGGCCCGCCGCGTCGCCCGGCGACCTGCGGAGCTCCCTCGACCTCGCGGTCGGCCGAGGCGGGAATGGCCTGGTGCGGGTCGTGCTGCCCGACCGGGCGGCCAACGTGACTGCCCACGACCGGCTCAACGCGACCGTCGTCGCCGCCGTGGAGCAGGGATAGCGACGCACCGCCGCCCGCACTGCGCGCTCAGCAGGGGCGAGGGTCGTACGGCGGGATCGACGATTGGGGGGCGGTCGGGGTCGCAGCCGGGTGCGCCGCCGGCACCGTCGAGGCGGTGGTCGGAGCCGTCGTCGGCACGGTGAGCGCGAGCGGGCTGGCGTTCGCGTCGAGCGGTGGGGTGAGGATCGAGCCGAACGGTCCCCCGAGGAACTGGGTGATGGTGGTGGCCGCAGCCCCGGGCTGGACCACCTCGACCGATCCGGCCGTCGCCGAGGTCGCCCCGGCGGTGGGCAGCGTGAAGTTCTGCAGCTGGGAGCCGGAGAACGCGTGGTACCGCTCGGCCAGCGAGAACAGGTCGCTCGCCGAGAGGTTGTCGTCCTTGGAGAAGTCGTGGACCACCGAGCTGAGCAGCGCGTTGAGCCGCAGCGGGTCGTAGGTGCTCTTCGCCTTGTCGATCGCGGCCTCGATGATCAGGTTCTGGCGTTCGATCCGCCCGAGGTCGGACGTGGGGTCGGCGTGCCAGTACCCGTCCGCGTAGTACTGGAAGTAGCGGGACCGGGAGAGGCTGAGCGCCTGCGCGCCGTTGAGCACCTGGCAGCCGGTGGACGGGACGTCCAGGCCCGAATTGTTGTTGCAGGTGCTCGAGCAGTCCTGGTCCCGGACCGGATAGGGGAAGTCCATCGAGATCCCCCCGAGCGCGTTGACCGCGTCCTGCAGCCCGAAGAAGTTGACGACGATGTAGTGGCTGATGGGGATCCCGAAGGAGTCCTCGATGGTCTTCACCAGCGCGTCCGGTCCGTTGTCGAACGCCGCGTTGATCTTGTTCTCGGCCGAGAGCGCCGAGTTCGCCGGTAGCCCGGTAACGGTCACGTAGGTGTCGCGGGGGATCGAGAGCGAGGACACCGTCCCGCTGGCCGGGTCGATGTGGAGGATCTTGATGGTGTCCGACCGCTGGCCCGAGGTGGCGGTCGGAGTCCCGAAGTGTTGCGCCTGGGCGGCGGTCTCGCCGGCGCGGCTGTCCGAACCGACCAAGAGGAGGTTGTAGGGCTGCCCGTCGGCCGCCGCGACGCAGGTGGCGCACGCAGCGCTGGCGATCTTCCCCCACTGGTAGCGGAAGTACCCGAACCCGAGACCGGCCACCACCAGGAGCGCGACGACCAGGCCGACCAGGGTCCGGAGCACGCGCTCGGGCCGGCTGCGGCGACGGCGTTTGGCCCGGCGGCGCTCCCGCCGGGAGGGGACGGCGATCTCCCCGCCGAGGATCGGTCCGGAGAAACGGGGGTCGGGCGCTCCGCGGGGCGAGTGCGCGGCGCTCCGCGGCCGGCCGGTCGGACGACCGGCGGGATTTCCCGACGGTCGGGGCGGACGCGGCGGTGGGGGGTCGGTGGGTGGCATGGCTGCGTTGGGGGGCGCCCCGACCGCGCGCTTGCGGTCGGCGGGGGTCCGTCGGGTGGCAGGTCGGGGCGCCCCAGTGTCCCACTCGGACCGGCCCGGGACGGGTCACCACCCGGTCGGCGGGCCGCCGGCTCAGGGCGTCGAGGGGACCCAGGAGCTGTGGAACCCGAAGGGCACCCGCGCCGGGAGGTGCACCGTGGCCACCGGCGGGCCGGAGAAGGAGGTGGCGTCGAGGACCACCAGATCGCTGGCGTCGCGGGTGGCGTCGTAGACGACGGAGAGCACCCATCCCTCGTCTTCACCGCTGCCGTCGGCCGCCCGCACGAAGACCGCCTCGGAGGCCGCCCGGTGCGGGCCCGGCTCGAACCGCTCCGAGACGTCGCGTTGGAAGTCGTACTTGACCAGGCCCGCCCAGGACGGCTCCTCGGGTCGGTCGCCTGCGACCGTGCAGTAGCCGTAGCGGTGGCGTCGTCCGGCCACCGCGTCGTCGATCCTCGGGAATTCGACCGGGGTGTCGTCGAGGCGCTCCTCGGACACCCGGCCGATCGACGGCTCGACGGTCACGCGCCAGAGGGAGGGGGCGGACCGGGAGACGACCTCGCCCGGTCCGGTGTCGAACGCGGATCCGTACCGGATGACGTCCATGACCACCGCGTCGCCCAGGTCGAAGGCGTTGAGGACGTGGAAGACGAAGCCGGGGTCGGTGGCGATCCACTGCAGCTCGCCGGCCCGCCCCCCGCGGGGCAGGATCCCCACCCGCGAGCCGGCCTCGGGCGACCAGCGGAAGGGAACCGAGCGGCCGGACCCGGCCAGGGCGAGATCGAAGAGGACCGGTTGGTCGAGGAAGACCGCGCGGGTGGCGGTCAGGCCGAAGTCGTGCATCATCACGGCACGCGGGATCTCGAGATCCTCGGTCGTCACCAGCTCGCCGGCCGCGTCGACCACGTGGAAGCGGAGGAACGGGGGACCGAACAGGTCCATCCCGAAGAAGACCAGCTCGCCGGTGGCCGGATCGACCTTGGGGTGGGCGCACATCGGAGAGGCCAGCGTTCCGTCGAAGTCGTACACCCGCGCGCGGCCGAGGTCGGCGGAGAGCTGGTGCGGGAACCCGGTCTCCATCAGCGCGAGGATGCGCCCGGCATGGCGGATGACGTGGGTGTTCGCCTGACCGTCGACCGGTTCGGCCGGGCCGCGTGGCGGGGTCGTCCCCGCCTTTGCGGCGAGGGAGCGGGTGCGCACCCACCGGTTGCGGTACCCGGTCGCCCTCCCGCCGGACAGCGAGATGGCGTGGACCATGCCGTCACCGGCGAACCAGTGGTAGTCGGCCGGATCGGCGGGCACCGAGACCGGGTTGGGACCGTTGCGGAGGAGCCTGCCCTCGAGATCGGGTGGGAGGACCCCGGTCACCGGGAGATCGCCCGTGCTGCGCTCATCCTGCACGGGGGCGAAGTTTCCTTCCAGATACGGGTTCGCCACCGTGACTCCTCGCGCGCTCGGCCACCGGCCGGGCCGGCCGGGGGGCGATCGTAGCGTCCGTTCTGCGGCCGGCCGCGTGGCAGGCTGAGGCGATGGCCGCGCTCCTCGAGGACCTCCGCTTCCGGGGGTTGATCCACCAGATGACCGACCCCTCGCTCGGTGACCGGCTCGATGCGGGCGGTCTCACCGGGTACAGCGGGTTCGACCCGACCGCGGACAGCCTGCACGTCGGTCACCTCCTGCAGCTCTGCACCCTCCGCCGCCTGCAGGAGGCGGGTCACCGTCCGATCGCCCTCGCCGGCGGCGGCACCGGACTCATCGGGGATCCCGGCGGCAAGACCGAGGAGCGGGCCCTGCTCAGCGAGGACGTGCTGGCGGCCAACCTGGCGGGGATCGAGCGCCAGCTCGCCCGCTTCGTGGAGTTCGGCGAGGAACAGGGCCGGCCCGGGGCCCTCCTGGTGAACAACGCCGACTGGCTCCGGCCGATGGACCTGTTCACCTTCCTCCGCGACGTGGGCAAGCACTTCACCGTCAACCAGATGGTCGCCAAGGAGGCGGTCCGGGCCAGGCTCGGGCGTGCCGACCAGGGGATCTCGTACACCGAATTCAGCTACATGCTCCTCCAGGCCTACGACTTCCTCCATCTCTTCGACACCGCCGGATGCACGCTCCAGGTCGGGGGCAGCGACCAGTGGGGGAACATCACCCTCGGGATCGACCTCGTCCGCAGGACCCGCCACGCAGAGGTGTTCGGTCTCACCACCCCGCTGGTGCTCAAAGCCGACGGCACCAAGTTCGGCAAGACCGAGTCGGGGACGGTCTGGCTGGATCCGTCCCGGACCAGCCCCTACCGGCTCTACCAATTCTTCCTCCGCAGCGAGGACGCCATGGTCGGGACCTACCTCCGGTACTTCACCTTCCTCCCCCACGAGCAGATCCTGGCGCTCGACGACTCGACCGCCGCCCATCCCGAACGGCGCGAGGCCCACCGCGCGCTCGCCCGCCAGGTCTGCACCCTGGTCCACGGCGAGTCGGAGACCGGCCGGGCCGAGCAGGCAGCGGCCGCCCTCTTCGGCGAGGACGTGTCGGGCCTCGACGAGGGCTCCCTGCTCGACGTGTTCGCCGACGCGCCGTCGAGCGACCTGGCGCGCACCCGGCTCGACACCGAGGGCCTGCTGCTGGTCGACCTGCTGGCCGAGACCGGTCTCGTCGCGTCGAGGTCCCAGGCACGCACGACGGTGACCCAGGGGGGCGCGTACCTCAACAACCGGCGTGTTGGGGATCTCTCCCACCGGGTCGGCCCGGCCGACCTGGTCGCCGACCGCTACGTCGTGCTGCGACGGGGAAAGAAGGACTACCACCTGGTCCGATTCGGCTGATCCGCTCGGTGACCGGCGCCGAGGACCGCGTCGGCGGCCGCCCTACACTGGCGCGATGAGCGCACCCGGCGGTCAACACACGGACGGGGCGGCCGTCCGGCTCACCGCCGGACTGCCCGAGACGGTGCTTCCCGAGGAACCGGCGGCGGTTCGGGCCTCCCTCGAGGCGGCGCTCGGACAACCCGCCGAACGGAGACGCCACGCGGTCTCCGACGTCGTGCGCTCGGACCCCGGGTCGCTCGCCTCCTGGGCGGCGCTCGGGTCGCTGGCCCGGGACGACGTCGAGGCGTACGCCTGCTTCCGGGTCGGCTATCACCGCGGGCTCGACGCGCTGCGTCGGGCGGGGTGGAAGGGTTCCGGGCTGGTCCGCTGGTCGGCGCCGTCCAACCGGGGGTTCCTCCGGTGTGTCGACGGCCTCCGGTCCACCGCCGGTGCCATCGGCGAGCACCCCGAGGAGGAGCGGTGTGCCCAGTTCCTGCGGCAGCTCGATCCGAACTGGAGCCAGGACTGGACCGGATTCCCGGCCTGATGCGGGCCCGAGAGGCCCGCTCCTCCGGTCGGACCGCCCGGTGGGGCACCCGGCGGGGAGCAGGCCTGATGGTCACGGCCCTCGTCGCCGCGGTGCTCGTCTCCGGGTGCGCCGGCCAGGAGCAATCGGGTACCCCGGCCGCCCGGGTCACCACCTGGGTACGGGGCGCCGGCGGCGGGACCGCCATCGGCACCGTGGCGGTCGACAGCCGCAACGTCGACCAGGCCCTCGCCCACCACGACCCTCCGGCGTCCATCCGGACCGTCTGCGCCCTCCTGACCAACGACGCCGAGACGGCGATCGGCAACCTGCCCACGCCCGACGCCACCTTGACCGGTGCACTCAACGCGGCGTTCGAGGATGCCGCGGCGGCAGGAGACGACTGCTACCAGGGTGCCGGCGGTGACCCCCGCCTGCTGGCCCGCTCGGCCTCGGAGCGCGCCCGGCTGACGCCGCTGCTCCAGGCGGCGGTCGAGCGGATCACCGCGGTGACCGGGCACACCCCGACCACCGAGACCACCGCGCCGCAGAGCGGATCCGGCGATCCGTTCGGAGGGTCCTGATGCCGCCCGGATCGCTCCCGGCGACCGGTGGGACCGCAGGAGGGCCGCATGGACGTCGCTGACCCGGTCGGGCCGGTCCCGGCCGGATGCGACCCCGTCGAGTACGACCGGCTGCGGCGGCGGGTGCTCTGGGCGATGCCCACCGGGCTGTTCGTCGTCGGCAGCCGGTCCGGCGTCCGTCGCAACCTGATGACGGCCAACTGGGTGATGCAGGTGGCGACGAAGCCGAAGCTGGTGGCGGTGGCCCTCGAGTCCGGCTCGGTGACCCGTGCCCTCGTGGCGGAGAGCGGGCGGTTCTCGGTCAACCTCGTCGCCGCGCGCGATCGGGCCCTGGTGCGCCGGTTCGTGAAGCCGGTGCGCGACGTGGAGCTCGACGACCACGGGGTGGCGGTCTCGCTGCAGGGAGCGCCGGTGCACGAGGTGGCGGGCGGTCTCCCGTGTCTGGCCGCCGCGCTCGCCTGGTTGGCCTGCGAGGTACGAGCGGTCGCCGGTGCGGACGGCGACCGGGAGGCGAGCCACGTGCTCGTGGTGGGGGAGGTGGTCGACGTCGGCGGATCGGTCCCCGCGCCGGGGGCGGCGGACCCGGACGAGGGGGATGCCGGGCGGATCCTCCGGATGGGGGACACCCGCATGAATTACGGCGGATGAGCGGCGGCGGTCGAGACGTGCGCACCCGTCCGACCGGTCAACCCTGGTCCGGACCGCCCCCCGGTCGCAGGTCGATCCGGAAGACGAGGATGCCGTCCTCGATCGACGCCTCGGCGTCGCCGAGCATGGCGAAATCCATGAAGTCGACCTGGGCCTGCTCCTTGAAGCGCTGCCGCTCGGGGCCCTCGACCGGCGGGAGGCCCCTGGTCCTGACCGCCTCGGCACGGGTCCGGAATCGCTGGACCATGTCCGCGGGATCGAACTCGTCGGCCACGGGGCGACTGTAGCGGTCCGCCCGCCGGTCCGGCCGCCGCGGTCGCGACCGGGTGGCCCCCGCACTACACTGGGGCGATCGTGAAACGGTGGTGCTCGTCGCTCTCAGGCGCGGGTCACGGACCACCCCCGATGGTGGGGCAAGGAGTTGTTTCCGTTGAAGAAGGGACGCCATCGCCGCTTCGAGGAAGCGCGAAGCCTCAAACGGTCGGTCGCCACAGCCAGCAGGAGCTGCCCCGAATGCGGGGCGGAGCCGGACGACAAGCACGCATCGTGGTGCCTGGCGACCGAGGACGACTACGACGACATCCTCGGCACGTCGTCGCGGCCGCCCTCCTCGGTCGACGACGACCCCCTCGCCCAGTAGCGCCGCCCCGCTCGCGGCACCGGTCGGGCGCGCCTCGGTCATCGCCGCACGGTGGGATGGGGGAGCAGGGTCACCCGTGCCGTCTGGCCGGTGCGGCCGTCGAGATAGGCGGCGAGTCGCTTGTACACCTTCCGCCCGGCCATGGTCTCGAGCTCGGTGCGCATCGCGCGATAGACCGGCTCGGCTCCGGTGAAGGCCGCCGGATCCTCGGTGCACCACCAGTGGAACTCCTCGCCCCCCTCGCCCCAGTGGCGCCGGTCCCACTGGCGGATCACCGAGGTCACCCTTCCGTCGGGTGCCGTCTCGTCCTCACGTCGGAGGGGGAGCTGCCAGCAGACCTCGGGCTTGAGCTCGACGTGGCTGCGCCCTTCGGCCTCTGCCGCCAGGTGCAGCGCGCAGCCCGCGCCCGCTTTGAACCCGGGACGGTTGAGGAAGATGCACGCCCCGTCGACCAGCCGGGTGCCCAGCTCCCCGTCGGGCAGCTTCTTGACCACGCCGCGCCGGCCCTTCGCGTGGAACTGCCAGAGGTCGGCGCTGAGCCGCTCGGCCGCCTTCTCGACCGTGCGGGCGTCCTTCTTCCCGGTGAAGTGGGCACCGTAGGAGCAGCAGCCCTGGACGAGCTCGGGGGCCGGCCCGGTGAGCACCCCCTGGCACCCGTGCCCGAAGATGCAGGTCCACCGGCTGGCGAGGAAGGTGACGTCGAAGAGCCAGGTCCGCTCCTCGTCGGGGTCGTCGAAGCTGACCCACTCGTGGGCGTCGTCCGGCAGGTGCTTGTCGGGGGACGGCATGCCCGTATGATGACAGGCATGAGTGACGACCGTGACGACCGGGCGCCGGTCCTGACCATCACCCCCGAGGCGCGGGCCACCGTGCTCGAGGTGCTGGCCAACGAGAGCGAGGCGGACACCCTCGCGCTCTGGCTCGAGGTCAGCGGTGAGAGCGACGGCGCGTACACCTACGACATGTACTTCGAGGCGCTGGCCGATGCGGCCGAGGGCGACGCCGTCCAGCACGGAGACGAGTTGCCGGTCGTCGTCCCTGCGGCGAGCGTCGGACGCCTCGAGGGGTCGACGCTCGACTGCGTCACCGACGCCTCGGGCGAGAGCGGCCTGGTCATCGTCAACCCGAACACCCCGCCACTCCCGACCTTCCAGGGCATGGCCTCGCTCCCCGAGATCGACCTCTCCGACCCGCTCGCCCAGCGGGTGCACTCGGTCCTCGAGGAGCAGGTCAATCCCAGCATCGCCGCCCATGGCGGCCGCGCCGATCTGGTCGCCGTGGAGAACGCGTCGGTCTACCTGCGCCTGAGCGGCGGGTGCCAGGGGTGCGGGATGGCCAAGGCGACCCTCGCCCAGGGCATCGAGGTCATCCTCCGCGAGTCGATCCCCGAGATCGCCAACATCGTCGACGTGACCGACCACGCGGACGGGGCCAACCCGTACTACGAGCCGGCGCACGGCTGAACCTGCCCGCCCGCCGCCGGCCCGCGCGCCCGCGGTACCCGTTTTCGGCCGGCCCGTCCGGTACGTTGCGGTAGGTGGACACGACGCTCGTCGCCGGGACGGCGCTCGCCGGCGCGGTGGTCGGCGCGGTGCTCGACCCGCTCGGGCAGCGCCTTGCGGAACGGAGCCGGGCGGCCGATGCACGTCGCCGTGACGAACGGGCCGGTCCTCCCGCAGGGGAGGGCGAGCCGCAACAGACTGCTGCGGCCGAGGCCGCGGGTGGGCCACTGAGCACCCGCCTCCCGACGGACGGGCCGGCCGTCCCCACCCGCTCCCCGTCCCCGGTCGGCCCCGCGCGCCACCTGCTGCCCGCGGGTCCCGCGCCGGCCAGGACCCTGGGCGCGGCGCTCCTGACCGCCGTGCTGTGGGGTGCGGCCGCCCACCACTTCGGCCCCCATCTCCTCCTCCTTCCCTTCTGCGCCTTCTTCGCCATGCTGGTCACCGTCTCGGTGACCGATCTCTCGCACCGGCTGGTGCCGAGGCACCTCGTCTACGGGGGTCTCGTGATCATCGTCCCCCTCCTGATCGTGGTCTCCGCCACCGAGGGGACCTGGGACCACCTGACCGGCAGCGCCGTCGCCGGTGCGGTCGCCTTCGGCCTGTTCTTCACCATCTGGTTCCTGGTGCCGAAGGGGATGGGCTTCGGCGACGTCCGGCTCGCCGGGGCCATCGGGATCACGGTCGGGTACCTCAGCCTCCTGCACGCCTACGTGGCCTTCCTCGCCGGCTTCCTGCTCGGGATGGTGTTCGGTCTGGTGCTGGTGGCGGGCTCACCGGCCGGGCGCAGGACGCACGTCCCGTTCGCGCCCTCCCTCGCAGCCGGGGCGGTGATCGCGGTGCTCTGGGGAGGTCCACTGGCCCAGCACATCTTCCATGCGGGAACCTGACGCGCCCGCGGGGTCCGGGATCCGCGGCGCGCGGCCCCCCGGGGATCGCCACCACCCGGAGTAGATTCGAGCGGATGCTGCGATTCCTGACCGCCGGGGAGTCCCACGGACGCGCCCTGGTGGTCATCCTGGAAGGGATCCCGGCCGGTCTGGCGGTGACCGAGGAGGACGTCCAGCGGGGGCTGGCCCGGCGGCGGTTGGGGTTCGGCAGGGGGCCGAGGATGCGTTTCGAGCTCGACGAGGTGAGCCTGCTCGGAGGCATCCGGCACGGAAGGACGCTCGGCGCACCGATCGCCATCGAGATCGCCAACACCGAGTGGCCCAAATGGGAGCAGGAGATGTCTCCGGCACCGGGCCTGCCCTCCCGGGTGCTCACCCAGCCCCGGCCCGGGCACGCCGACCTCTCCGGCATGCTCAAGTACGGGCTCGCCGATGCCCGAGACGTCCTCGAGCGGGCCTCGGCCCGCGAGACCGCGGCCCGGGTCGCCGCGGGCACGGTGGCCAAGCTGTTGCTGGGTCGGATCGGGATCGACGTGGTGAGCCACGTCGTGCAGCTCGGGCCCGAGCGCGCCGCTCCCGGGCCCTTGCCGCTCGCGGACGACCTGGCCCGCATCGACGAGTCCGAGGTGCGCTGTGCCGACCCCGAGGCGGCATGGCGGATGGTCGCCGCGGTCAAGGCGGCGGCGAAGGCGGGCGACTCCCTGGGTGGCGTGGTCGAGCTCGTCGCGCACGGCGTCCCGGTCGGCCTCGGCAGCCATGTCCACTGGGACCGCCGCATCGACGGATTGCTGGCCCAGGCGCTGATGAGCATCCAGGCGGTCAAGGCGGTCGAGATCGGTGACGGGTCGGAGCTGGCCGGTCTGCGTGGCTCCGAGGCCCACGACGCGATCCGACTGGCCCGCCCGGAGGAGAACCCGGCCGAGGCCTCTGCCGCCCGGCTCGCGGGCGGCTACGTCCGCGACACCGGTCACGCCGGCGGCGTGGAAGGAGGGATGACCACGGGATCCCCGGTGGTCGCCCGCCTGTCGATGAAGCCGCTCGCCACCCTCAACCGTCCGGTCCTCGGAACGGTGGACGTGGTGACCGGGGAGTCGACGGTCTCCTTCAAGGAACGAACCGACGTGACGGCGGTGCCGGCCATGGGGGTGGTGGGGGAGACGATGGTCGCGTTGGTGCTCGCCTCGGAGGCGCTGCGCAAGTTCGGCGGCGACTCGGTCGCGGAGTTCTGCCGCAACCGGGACGGCTACGTGGCGACGCTCGGGGCGACCCCGTCCGCGGCGGGCTCGGCCGCGGACGATGGCTGACCGCCTGATCCTGGTCGGGATGATGGGAGCCGGCAAGACCACCGTCGGACGGCGGCTGGCCGAACGACTGGGGTGGACGTACCTCGACTCCGACGCCGAGGTGGAGGCCACCACCGGCTCGACCGTCCCCGAGCTCTTCGCGGCGCGCGGCGAGGCGGGTTTCCGGGGCGAGGAGTCCCGGGTGCTGGCCGACGCCCTGTCCCGGACCGATCCGGTGGTGGTGTCCGCCGCCGGGGGCACGGTCCTCTCCGAGGAGAACCGGCGGTTGCTCAGGCGGTCGGGTCCGGTGGTGTGGCTCCGCGCCCGCCCCTCCACCCTCGCCGCAAGGGTCGGGGACGGCGCGGGGCGGCCACTGCTCGGAGCGGACCCCGCCGCAGCGCTCGCCGCGCTCGACGCGGAGCGCCGGCCCTTCTACGCGGAGGTGGCCGGCACGGTGGTCGACGTCGACGAGCTGACCGCCGACCAGGTGGTGGAGCGCGTCCTGGCCGCGACCCGCTCCGGGGGGCGGACGTCCTGATGCGGATCGTCCCGGTCGAGCTGGGCCCTCGCCGCTACGACGTCCTGGTGGGCGAGGGGGTCCGCCACGAGCTGGCCCGTGTGGTGGCCGCCACGGTCCCCACGGCCCGGCGCGCGGCGGTGGTCACCCAGGAGGGGATCGGGGTCGGGGTGGACCCCGGGATCCCCGCCGAGGTGTTCACCGTGCCCGACGGCGAGCAGGCCAAGTCGATGGCCGTGGTCGAGGAGCTCTGCCGCGGCTTCGCGCGGTCCGGACTGAGCCGCGCCGACGTGGTGGTGGCGGTGGGGGGTGGCGTGGTCACCGACCTCGCCGGTTTCGCAGCGGCGTCGTTCCACCGGGGCACCGCCTACGTCAACGTGGCCACCTCGCTGCTCGCGCAGGTCGACGCGGCGATCGGGGGCAAGACCGGGGTCAATCTCCCCGAGGGCAAGAACCTGGTCGGTGCCTTCTGGCAGCCGAGCGCGGTCCTCTGCGACACCGGCCTCCTCGACAGCCTCCCGCCCCGGGAATGGTCCTCGGGCCGTGGCGAGGTCGCCAAGTACGCGCTCCTCGGCATCGGGTCGGCCCTCGGTGGACCACCGGCGGCTGACCTCCCCCTCGACGAGCAGGTCGCCCGCTGTGCTGCGGTGAAGGCCCAGGTGGTGGCTGCCGACGAACGCGAGGGAGACCGGCGGATGCTGCTCAACTACGGGCACACCCTGGCCCACGCCCTCGAGGCTGCCTCCTTCGGCGGATCCGACAGGGCCGGTCTCCCCCACGGCGAGGCGGTGGCGGTGGGGCTGCTCTACGCGGCCCTGCTGGCACGGCGGCTGGGCCGGATCGACGACGCCGGGGTGGAACGCCACCGCCGGGTGGTCTCCTCCTTCGATCTTCCCATGGCCCTGCCGGCCGGTGCGAGCGCCGAGCGGTTGCTGCCCTTCATGCTGCGGGACAAGAAGTCGCGGGGCGACCTCACCTTCGTGCTGGACGGTCCCCGGGGGGTCGAGGTCGTGCGAGGCGTCGCGCCGGACCAGGTGATCGCTACCCTTGCGGAGATGGAGCATCGGGAGACGGGCGCTCCGGGATGAGCGCACGCGGACGGCTGCTGCTCCTCTCCGGACCGAACCTCAACCTGCTGGGCGATCGGGAGCCCGACGTCTACGGCACCGCGACCCTCGGTGAGCACGTCGCCGCGGCCCGCGCCGCGGCCGAGGATCTGGGGTACGAGCTCGAGCACGTCCAGTCCAACCACGAGGGCGATCTGGTCGGCGCGGTCCAGGATGCGCGCGGGGCGTTCGCGGCGGTCATCGTCAACGCAGGGGCACTCACCCACAGTTCGTGGTCGCTGCACGATGCGCTGGCTGCGTTCGACGGGGTGGTGATCGAGCTCCACCTCTCCAATCCTGCGGCCCGGGAGCCCTTCCGCCACACGTCGACCATCGCCCCGGTGGCCGACGGCTGCATCGCCGGGTTCGGCGGTCTCGGGTATCCGCTGGCCGTCGAGGCGGCGGCCAGGATCCTCTCGGTACGCGCCTGATGCCGCCGGGTGGCGCCGTCCCCACGGCGGAACCGCTCCCACCGCTGCGGGTGGCGGGCCGACTCGACCGGGTCCGGTCGCTGTTCGCAGACGCCGCCGACCCGGGCGGTCCGGTCGACGCCCTGCTGGTGACCGCGCCGGCCAACGTCCGTTGGCTCACCGGGTTCTCCGGTTCGGCGGGACTGCTGCTGGTGACCGGGGAGAAGGCGCTGCTGGTCACCGACGGGCGCTACCGGTCCCAGTCCGCGGAGCAGCTGGATGCAGCCGGCGTCTCCGATGCGGTCGAGGTGCACGTGGGCGGGGTGGCCGGTCAACGGGACGCGCTCGCAGCGGCCGCCGCCGGGTCGGGGCGGCTCGGTCTCGAGGCCGACGATGTGACGTGGGCGGCGGTGCGGACCTGGGAGCGCGTCTTCGACGGAGCGGAGCTCCGCCCGACCACCGGGCTGGTCGAAGGGCTCCGCCGGGTCAAGGACGACGCCGAGCTGGCACGGATGGCGCGGGCTGCGGACATCGCCGATGCCGCGCTCGCCTCGGTCGTGCCGCGGCTGGCCGAGGTCGGACGGTCCGCCGGCAACGCCCGCTCCGTGCTCACCGAGGCGGCCTTCGCTGCGGCCCTCGACCATGCCATGCGCGAACGGGGGGCCGAGGACCGGGCGTTCGAGACCATCGTCGCCTCCGGTGGGAATTCGGCCAAACCGCACGCCCGGCCCGGCGAACGCGAGATCCGGGCAGGGGATCCGGTGGTGGTCGACTTCGGCGCGGTCGTCGACGGGTACCGGTCGGACATGACCCGTACCTTCTGCGTGGGGAGCCCGCCCAGCGGACAACTGGCCAGGATCTTCGAGGTGGTGTCCGCCTCCCAGCGGGCCGGGGCGGCCGCGGTGGGGCCCGGTGCGGTCACCGGCGAGGTCGACCGGGCGTGCCGCGAGGTGGTCGCCGACGCGGGCTGGGCCGAGCGCTTCGAGCACGGGACCGGTCACGGCGTCGGCCTCGACATCCACGAGGGCCCTGCGGTGGGCCCGGGCTCGACTGCTATCCTCTCGCCCGGCACCGTGGTCACCGTCGAACCCGGCGTATACCTCCCCGGCGTGGGCGGGGTCCGGATCGAGGACATGCTGGTGGTCACCGCGGGCGGCAGCCGCTCGCTCACCCGGTTCCCGAAGGAAGTCACCCTCTGATGTCAGTCTCGACCAACGATCTCCGCAACGGGATGACCCTGGACCTTCCGGAAGGACTGTTCAACGTCGTCGAGTTCCAGCACGTCAAGCCCGGCAAGGGCGGTGCCTTCGTGCGCACCAAGCTCAAGAACCAGCGGACCGGCGCGGTCATCGAGCGCACCTACCGGGCCGACGAGAAGCTCGAACAGGCCATCATCGACAAACGCGAGATGCAGTTCCTCTACCGCGACGGCTCCGACTACGTCTTCATGGACACCAGCTCGTACGAGCAGCTCCAGGTCGACACCGGGCAACTCGGCGACGCGGCGCGCTTCCTCAAGGAGGGGGACGACGCCGTGCTCCAGTTCTTCGGCTCGGAGATCGTGGGTGTGGACCTGCCGGCGGCGGTCGAGCTGACGGTCGCCGAGACCGAGCCCGGCCTGCAGGGCGACCGGGTCTCGGGCGCCCGCAAACCGGCGACCCTGGAGACCGGGTTGGTCATCCAGGTCCCGTTGTTCGTCAATCCGGGCGAGAAGGTCAAGGTCGACACCCGGTCCGGCGAGTACCTGACCCGGGCCTGAGCCGTCCCGGTCGGACGGAGGTCCGCCGCCTCCCGCCGCCCATCGACCCGACCGCACCGCGCATGGACCCCGCACCCCGCCACCAGTCCCGCGAACGGGCCCTGGCCCTGCTCTACGAGGCCGAGCTCAAGGGCGAATCGCCCGCCGAGGTGCTGGCGGCCCTGCCGATGCGACCGGACGACTACGTGGTGACCCTGCTCGACGCGGTCGGGGAGCGGAGCGAGGAGATCGACGCCCTGGTGGGGGCGTCGGCCATCGGCTGGGACCTGTCACGGATGGCGGTGGTCGACCGCACCGTGCTCCGCATGGCCACCGCCGAGCTCCTGGCCTGCGACGGCGTCCCGACCGCGGTCATCCTCGACGAGGCCGTCGAGCTCGCATCGGCCTACTCGACCGACGACTCGGGACGGTTCGTCAACGGGGTGCTGGCGACGGTGGCCACGCGGACCCGGGGCTGAGCCGGTACCCGCCGCGCGGTCCCGGCCGGCCTCCCCGTAACATCGTCGGCACCCGCCGCGCCCGCTGTCCCCCCGGCGTCGGCGCCCCAGGCCCCCGGAGGACGGCGATGACGTCGAGCGACATCGAGGCTCCGGTGCCCGCCACGCCGACCGGCTTCGACCCCCAGCTCAAGCGCCTCGCGCTGGTCGTGGTGATCGGCAGCATCATGTCGATCCTCGACACCACCATCGTCAATGTCGCCATCGCCACCCTGGCCCGCGACTTCCGGGCCCCGTTGTCGACGGTCCAGTGGGTGTCCACCGGCTACCTGTTGGCCCTGGCCATGACCATCCCCCTCACCGGCTGGGCGGTCGAGCGCTTCGGTGCCAGGACGATGTGGATCACCTCGCTGGTGCTCTTCCTGCTCGGGTCGGTTCTCTCCGGGGCGTCATGGTCGATCCAGAGCCTGATCGTCTTCCGGATCCTCCAGGGGATCGGCGGCGGGATGATCATGCCGATCGGGCAGTCGATCATGGCCACCGCAGCCGGCCCCCAGCGGATGGGCCGGGTGATGAGCGTGCTCGGGGTGCCCATGCTCCTGGGTCCGATCCTCGGGCCGGTCATCGGCGGGCTCATCCTGGACAGCGTCTCGTGGCGGTGGATCTTCTACGTCAACCTCCCGATCGGCATCGTGGCGATCGCGCTGGCCCTCCGCTTCCTTCCGCGGCACGAGCGCACCAACCGTGCCAACCGCCTCGACGTGCGCGGCCTCTGCCTGCTCTCACCGGGGCTCGGTCTGGTCGTCTACGGCCTCTCCCAGGCCGGACAGGGCTCGGCGGCCAGCGTGTGGGTGCCGGCGGCGCTCGGTGGCGTGCTCCTCGGCGCATTCGTGGTGCACGCCCTCCGGACCACGATCACCCCGCTCATCGAGGTGGTTCTCTTCCGCGACCGCAGCTTCGCCGCGGCCGCGGCGACCACCTTCTGGTTCGGTGCCGCCCTCTTCGGCGGGATGCTGCTGCTCCCGCTCTACTACCAGGTGGTGCGCGGGCAGAGCGCGCTCAGCGCCGGGCTGCTCATGGCTCCCCAGGGCATCGGTGCGGCGATGGTCATGCCGCTGGCGGGCTCGTTGACCGACCGCTTCGGCGCCGGCCGGGTGGTCCCGGCCGGGCTGGTCGTGGCCTGCGCGGGGACGGTCGTGTACACCCAGCTCGGGGCCCACACCAGCTTCGCCCTCCTGGCCGTCTCGCTGTTCGTGCGCGGGATCGGGTTCGGCTTCGTGATGATGCCGGCCATCTCGGCCGCCTACCAGACGCTCTCCCGTGACCAGGTGCCCCGGGCGTCGACCGCGGTCAACATCGTGCAGCGGGTGGGTGGGTCGATCGGCACCGCCCTGGTGGCGGTGGTGCTCGACCACCAGATCGTGACCCGCGTGCACGCGCTCGCCGGCGGCCTCTCCGCTGCCTCGACCGCGCCCCCGGCGGTGCTGGTCCGGGTGGTCCAGCCGCTGGCCTCCGCGTTCGGAGCCACCTTCTGGTGGGTCATGGCGATGACCGTGGTCGCCCTCGCACCGGCACTGCTGCTCGCCCGCGGACCTGCGGGGGCGCACGCCGAGCCGGTCCCGGTGACCTCCGCGGCCGAGTGAGGCGGGCCCGGACACGGTCCGGGAACGGCGACCGGGCGGGCGGCACGGTATGCTCGCGTCCTGACCGTGAAGCGGGTCCCGTGAGGCCCGTACGGACAGGAGGATCAGGTGGCCGAACGAGAGCGCAGTCACACCCGTCCGCGGGGTGCTGTGTTCGTGCCCCGGGCCCAGGTGATGTCCGCCGACGACGTCCGTCGGGCGGTCACCCGGATGGCCCACGAGATCGCCGAGCGCAACCGGGGCCTGCACAACGTTGTCCTGATCGGTCTCCAGACCGGCGGGGTGGGCATCGCCCGGCGGCTGGCCGAGACCCTCGGCGGGATCGAGGGCGCGTCGGTTCCCGTGGGCACCCTCGACGTCGCCTTCTACCGTGACGACATCGGCCTCCGGCCGGTGCTGCCCGAGGCGACCACCGACATCAGCGTCGACCTGACCGGGGCGACCGTGGTGCTCGTCGACGACGTGCTGTTCACCGGGCGCACCATCCGGGCCGCGCTCAACGCGCTGGGCGAGTACGGGCGTGCGCAGATCGTCGAGCTCGCGGTCATGGTCGACCGCGGCCACCGCGAGCTCCCCATCCGACCCGACTACGTCGGCAAGAACCTCCCCACCAACCGCGACGAGATGGTCGACGTCTCGGACGCGGGCGTGTCGATCGGTGAGCTGGTCAGCCGGTGAGCCCGTTCCCCGCCCACCTGCTGAGCATGGACGATCTCGACGCCGACGCGATCGGCGAGGTGCTCCGGGTGGCCGACTCGATGGCCGAGGTCGGCCGGCGGGCCAATCCCAAGGTCCCCGCCCTCCGCGGCCGTACGGTGGCCACCCTCTTCTTCGAAGAGTCGACCCGGACCAGGATGTCCTTCGAGACGGCGGCCAAGCGGATGTCGGCCGACGTGCTCTCCTTCGCCCCCGGCTCCTCGTCGGTCAAGAAGGGAGAGTCGCTGCGGGACACCGTCGAGTCCGTCCAGGCGATCGGGATGGACGCGGTGATCATCCGGCACGGCTCCTCGGGTGCACCGGCCCGGGTGGCCGGCTGGGTCGACCACTGCGCGGTGATCAACGCGGGCGACGGCTGGCACCAGCACCCGACCCAGGCCCTGCTCGACCTGTTCACCGTCTGGCAGTCGCTCGGCGGCGGGCCGGAGGGTCTCGACCGCTTCGAGGGTCTGCGCGTGACCATCGTCGGCGACATCCGCCACAGCAGGGTGGCCCGTTCGCAGATCGCCGCCTACGCGGCCCTCGGTGCCGAGGTCACCCTGGTGGCGCCGGCGACCCTGCTGCCGCCCTCCCTCGAGGGATGGCCGGTCGCCTCGGTGCGGCACGATGTCGACGCGGTGCTGGGGACGACCGACGTGGTCTCCCTGCTCCGGCTCCAGACCGAACGGGGGAGCGGTGCCTACGTGCCTTCCTTGCGCGAGTACACCTCGGGGTACGGGCTGACCGCCCGCAGGGCAGCGCTCCTGCCCGCCGACGCGGTCATCCTCCACCCCGGGCCGATGGTCCGCGGGGTCGAGATCGCCTCGGAGGTGGCGGAACTGCCCGCCGCGCGGATCACCGACCAGGTGAGGAACGGGGTGGCGGTACGGATGGCGGTGCTCTTCCTCCTCCTCGGCCAGGGGTCGCTCGACGGGGCGCCGCGTGCCTGAGACCGCCGGATCCGAGCTCGTCCTGCGCGGTGGATCGGTCGTCGATGCGACCGGCGAGCGAAGGGCCGACGTCCGCGTGGTCGGCCACCGGGTGGTGGAGGTGGCGGCGGACCTGGTGCCCCGGCGCGGGGCCACCGTCCTCGACGCCGGCGGCTGTGTGGTGGCACCCGGTCTGGTCGACCTCCACGCCCACCTGCGCGAGCCGGGGCGCGAGGAGGCAGAGACCATCGAGTCGGGCACCCGGGCGGCCGCGCTGGGGGGGTTCACCGCAGTCGTGGTCATGCCGAACACCGACCCGCCCCTCGACACGGCGGAGGCCGTGCGCAACGTGCTGGAGCTCTCCGAGGGGGCCATGGCCCGGGTCGCGGTGGCCGGGGCGATCACCGTCGGCCGGGCCGGTGAGGCGCTCGCCCCGATGGCCGAGCTGGCCGCGCTCGGGGTCCACCTGTTCACCGACGACGGGGACGGGGTCCAGTCGTCGGGACTCATGCGCCGGGCATTGCAGTACGCATCCGGCCTCGGGGTGACCCTCTGCCAGCACTGCGAGGACCGGAGCCTCGCCGAGGGCGGGGTCATGCACGAGGGTGCCTGGTCGAGCCGGCTCGGTCTGCCGGGCACCCCCGCCGAGGCCGAGGAGGTCATGGTGGCCCGCGACATCGCCCTTTCGCGGGCGACCGGGGGCAGGGTCCACTTCCTGCACCTCTCGACCGCCGGCTCGGTCGAGCTGGTCCGCCGGGCACGGGCCGCGGGTGTCCCGGTCACCGCCGAGGCGGCTCCCCACCACTTCACGCTGACCGACGGCTGCGCGGCCGGCTTCGACCCGGTCTTCAAGGTCAGCCCGCCGCTCCGTCCGCCGTCCGACGTCGCGGCGGTCAAGGCCGGGCTGGCCGACGGGACCATCGACGCGATCGCGACCGATCACGCCCCGCACGCGCCGGAGCTCAAGGACCTCCCCTTCGATCAGGCCCCGCCCGGAATGCTCGGCCTCCAGACCGCGCTCGCACTGGCGCTGGGTGAGCTCGAGCTCCCGATGGCCAGGGTCCTCGCGCTGCTCAGTTGGCAGCCGGCGGCGATCGCCGGGCTCGATGGCGCCCACGGAGGCGACCAGGGCGGCCCCGTCGTGCCGGGAGGCGCGGCCAACCTGTGCGTGATCGACCCCGGCGCCACCTGGACGGTCGACCCGGCAGCGCTGGCCAGCCGCAGCCGGAACACCCCCTATGCCGGACGCGTCCTCACCGGCCGGGTCCGCCACACCGTGCTGGCCGGCGAGGCGGTGGTGGTCGATGCCGAGGCCAGGCGATGAGCCCGCGGAACGGCACGGCCCGCAGGCCGGAGGCGCTGCTGGTCATGGCCGACGGCGCGGTCTTCGAGGGCGAGGCGGTCGGTCCCGTCCCCGCGGACGGACTGGTCACCGGCGAGGCGGTGTTCAACACGGTGCTCTCCGGCTACCAGGAGGTGATCACCGATCCCTCCTACGCGGGACAGATCATCGCGTTCACCGCGCCCCACATCGGCAACTACGGGGTCAACCCCACCGACGACGAATCCCCCCGACCCCACTGCCGCGGGGTCGTCGTGCGTGACCTGTCCGACCGTCCGAGCTCGTGGCGGTCCATGGGGACGCTCGAGGACTTCCTCGACCGCCACCAGCTGCCCGGTATCAGCGGGGTCGACACCCGCCGGCTCACCCGGCACCTGCGGCAGCACGGCTCGCTGCCGTGCGCGTTCGGCACCGCGGACGAGGCAGACCTCGCCGAGGCGGCGCGCGCCGCGCCGACCACCGACGGTCGGGACCTGGTGGCGACGGTCACCGCCTCGACGACGGTGACCCGGGGGAGTGGCCCCTACCGGATCGTGGCCTACGACTTCGGGGTCAAGGAGGCGATGCTCCGCCGGCTCGAGTCGATGGCCACGGTCGTCGTGGTCCCCGCCTCGACCCCGGCCGAGGCGGTCTTCGACCTCGAGCCGGACGGGGTCTTCCTCTCGAACGGCCCGGGGGATCCGGCCGCGCTCCCCGGGGTGATCGACCAGGTCCGCCGACTGGTGAGCCCGGCACGGCTACCGGTGTTCGGGATCTGCCTCGGCCACCAGCTCCTGGCCAGCGCGCTCGGGGCCACCACCTACAAGCTCCCCTTCGGTCACCACGGCGGCAACCATCCGGTGCGACGTGCCGACACCGGCCGGGTCGAGATCACCTCGCAGAACCACAATTACGCAGTGGACGCGGGTTCGCTCGCCGCCGCCGAGGTCACCCACGTCAACCTCAACGACGGGGTCGTCGAAGGGATCCGCAGCCTCGAGACGCCGGCGTTCGGTGTGCAGTACCACCCCGAGGCCGGTCCCGGACCTCACGACGCCCGGTACCTGTTCGAGGAGTTCCGGGTGCTCATGGACGCCACCGGTGGCGGGAAGGGCCGGGACACCTGATGCCGCGTCGCGACGACCTCGAGACGATCCTGGTCATCGGCTCCGGTCCCATCGTCATCGGCCAGGCCTGCGAATTCGACTACTCGGGCACCCAGGCCTGCAGGGTCCTCGGGGAGGAGGGCTTCCGGGTGGTGCTGGCCAACTCCAACCCGGCCACGATCATGACCGACCCCGACGTGGCCGACCGGACCTACATCGAGCCCCTCGATCCCGATGTGCTCGCTGCCATCATCGAGCGGGAGCGGCCAGACGGGCTGCTCGCCACGCTCGGCGGCCAGACCGCCCTCAACCTGACCATGGCCCTCGCCGAGCGTGGCGTGCTCGACGCCCACGGGGTGGAGGTGATCGGGGCCTCACCCGAGGCGATCGCCACCGCTGAGGTCCGGGAGCGGTTCAAGGCGGCGATGGAGGAGATCGGCCTCTCGGTCCCCGCGTCGGGCTTCGCCCATTCGTTGGAGGAGGCGATGTCGATCGCCGAGTCGGTCGGCTACCCGATCATGGTCCGTCCGAGCTACATCCTCGGTGGCGCCGGCACCGGTCTCGCCACGGACGCCGAGGCCCTGCTCCGCCTCGCCTCCGAGGGGCTCGACGCCTCGCCGATCAGCGAGGTGCTGATCGAGCGCTCGGTCGCCGGGCAGAAGGAGTTCGAGCTCGAGGTCATGCGCGACCACGCCGACAACTGCGTGGTCATCTGCTCGATCGAGAACGTCGACCCGATGGGCGTGCACACCGGGGACTCGATCACCGTCGCCCCGGCCCAGACCCTCACCGACGTCGAGTACCAGGAGATGCGGGACGCCGCGTTCGCATGCATCCGGCGGGTCGGCGTCGAGACCGGGGGCTCGAACGTGCAGTTCGCGGTGGATCCTCGCGACGGTCGGCAACTGATCATCGAGATGAACCCGCGCGTGTCGCGGTCGTCGGCCCTCGCCTCGAAGGCGACCGGGTTTCCGATCGCCAAGATCGCCGCACGCCTGGCGGTCGGCTACCGGTTGGACGAGATCACCAACGACATCACCGGGGCGACCCCGGCGTCCTTCGAGCCCACCATCGACTACGTGGTGACCAAGATCCCGAGGTGGGCCTTCGAGAAGCTGCCGGGCACGACCGACGTGCTGGGCACCCGCATGCAGTCGGTGGGCGAGGTCATGGGCATCGGACGGACCTTCCCCGAGTCGCTGCAGAAGGCGGTGCGCTCGCTCGAACAGGGTCGCTCCGGGCTGAACGCCGATCCGGCGGAGGCAGCGCTCGACGTCGAGCCGACCGAGGCGCTGCTCGAGCGGGTGGGTACCGCCACCCCCGAGCGGCTCTTCCAGGTCGAGGCGCTGCTGCGCCGGGGGATCCCGGTCGACCGGCTCGCCGCGGTGACCGGGATCGATCCGTGGTTCCTCTCCCAGATCGCCCGCATCACCGACGCCCGGATGGCACTCGACCTCCAGGTCACCCTCGGGGTGACCGTCGGTGACCTCGACCGCCGGGCGTGGCGACGGTTCAAGCGGCTCGGGTTCTCCGACCCGCAGCTGGCCCATCTGTTCGGCGATGGGGTCACCGAGGCCGAGGTCCGCCGCGCCAGGGTGCTCGGCGGTGCGGGCGTGACCTTCAAGACGGTCGACACCTGCGGTGCCGAATTCGAGGCCCACACCCCCTACCACTACTCGACCACCGAGGAGGAGGACGAGGTGGAGCCCTCGGACCGTCCCCGGGTGATCATCCTCGGCTCCGGGCCCAACCGCATCGGCCAGGGCATCGAATTCGACTACTGCTGCGTCCACGCCTCGCAGGCGCTGCGCCGTGCCGGATTCGAGACGATCATGGTCAACTGCAACCCCGAGACCGTCTCGACCGACTACGACACGTCGGACCGTCTCTACTTCGAGCCCCTGACCCCCGGGGACCTCGCCAGCATCGTCGAGGCCGAGCAGGCCGCCTCGCGCGACGGCGGGCGCCTGGTCGGTGTCATCGTGAGCCTGGGCGGCCAGACCCCGTTGAAGCTCGCCGCGACCCTCCCGGTCGATCTCGTGCTCGGCACCTCGCCGACCTCGATCGACCTCGCCGAGGACCGCGAGCGCTGGAACGGTCTCTGCGGCCGGCTCGGGATCCCGCAGCCACCCGGGGGCACCGCCACCACCGCCGCCGAGGCGGTCGCGGTCGCCGCGGGCATCGGCTACCCGGTGCTGGTGCGACCCTCCTACGTGCTCGGCGGCCGGGCCATGGAGATCGTCTACGACGATGGTCGCCTCATCGATGCTGTCGAGTCCATGTCCGGGGTCGGCGGGTCGCTCGGTCGTGAGGGTGGGGTGACCCCCGATCGGCCGGTGCTGGTCGACCGGTTCCTCGAGGACGCGGTGGAGGTCGACGTCGACGCAGTGCGGGACGCCGTCGGCGAGGTGCTCGTGTGCGGCGTGATGGAGCACGTGGAGGAGGCCGGGGTCCATTCGGGTGATTCGGCCTGCGCCCTTCCGCCCCAGACCCTCTCGCCCGAGGTCGTCGCCGAGCTCGAGCACCATGTGCGGGTCATCGCGGAGGCGCTCCAGGTCCGCGGGCTGTGCAACGTGCAGTTCGCGGTCAAGGAGGACCGGGTCTACGTGCTGGAGGCCAACCCGAGAGCGAGCCGGACGGTTCCCTTCGTGGCCAAGGCGACCGGCGTGCCGGTGGCCGCGGTGGCCGCCCGGGTCATGGTCGGTGCGACCCTGGCCGAGCTCCGGCGCGAGGGCCTGTTGACCGAGCCGGTCGGCGGTCACGTCTCGGTCAAGGAGGCGGTGCTCCCCTTCAACCGGTTCCCCGGCGTGGACACCCTGCTCGGGCCCGAGATGCGCTCGACCGGCGAGGTGATGGGGATCGGGACGACGTTCGGGCTGGCCTTCGCCAAGAGCCAGATCGCCGCGGGAACCCGGCTCCCGGTCGGCGGCACCGTCTTCTTCTCCCTCGCCGACAGGGACAAGCCGGCTGGTCTGGAGGCCGCCGCCCACTTCGCCGCGCTCGGCTTCGAGGTCGCCGCGACCTCGGGCACGGCAGCCCTGCTCGAACGCGAGGGGATCACCGTCTCGACGGTCGTCGCAAAGGTGGGGGAGTCCCACCACGGGGTGGTCGACGCCGTCGATCTCATCGCCGGGGGCAAGGTCCAGCTTGTGGTCAACACCCCGCGGGGTCGGGGACCGCGTGCCGACGGGCTCCACATCCGGGCCGCCGCACTCGCCCACCGGGTGCCCTGCCTCACCACGGTGGCCGCGGCCAGGGCGGCCGCCGCAGGCATCGCCGACTGGGCCGCCCATCCGCTGTCGGTCCGCTCGCTCCAGGAGTACCACGGGAGATGAGCGGGTGAGCGCGACCGCCGGCGGTGCTGCGCTCCGGCCCCGGCGGGCCCACCGGCCCGGGCACGGCGCCGACCCGGCGACCGTCGATCTGACCGCCACCGTCGGCACGGTCGTGCTCCCCAATCCGGTGATGACCGCGTCCGGAACCGCCGGCTACGCCGACGAGCTCGAGGCCTACCGGCCGCTGGCCGGGCTCGGCGCGGTGGTGGTCAAGTCCCTCTCGGTCTACCCCTGGCCCGGCCACCCCGCCCCGCGGGTCCACCAGGCCGTCGGCGGGATGGTCAACAGCGTGGGGCTGCAGGGGCCGGGTGTCGAGGCCTGGATCCGCGACGACCTGCCCCGTCTGGTGGCAACGGGGGCGCGGACCGTGGCCAGTCTCTGGGGGCAGCGGGTCGAGGACTACGCGACGGCGGCCGCCCTGCTGGCCGGTGTCGGGGGCCTGACCGCCATCGAGGTGAACGTGAGCTGTCCGAACGTCGAGGACAGGAGGGCCATGTTCGCCCACTCGACCACCGCGACCGCCGAGGTCGTCGCCGCGGTCGGGGAGCAGTGCCCGGGCCTGCCGCGGTGGGCCAAGCTCAGCCCCACCGTGCCGGACCTGGCCGCGGTCGCGGGCGCCGCACTCGGGGCCGGCGCGGACGGGGTGACCCTGATCAACACCTCGCTCGCCATGGCCATCGACATCGAGCAGCGCCGGCCGGTGCTCGGGTCGGGTCCGTCGGGCGGCGGGCTGTCCGGACCGGCCATCCACCCGATCGCGGTGCGGGCGGTCTTCGACGTCCGGGCCGCCCATCCGCACGCCGCGATCATCGGGGTCGGGGGAGTGACCCGCGGACGGGACGCCGTGGAGCTGATCATGGCCGGGGCCGACGCGGTCCAAGTGGGCACGGCCACCTTCCGCGACCCGCGCGCCCCGTGGACGATCCTCGCCGAGCTCGGCAGCTGGTGCGCCTCGCACGGGGTCGCATCGGTCGCCTCCCTGCGGGATGCCGCCCATGGCTGAGCCGCCGGACGCCCCGGTCGGGTTCACCGCACGGGTGGCCGAGGCGGTCGCGGGCACCGGCCCGCTCTGTGCCGGCATCGACCCGTCGGCATCGCTGCTCGGGGAGTGGGGCCTCCCCGACTCGGCCGACGGACTGCGCGAGTTCGGCTTGCGCTGCGTCGAGGCGTTCGCGGGAGTGGTCCCGGTGGTCAAACCGCAGGTGGCGTTCTTCGAGCGCCGCGGTGCGGCAGGGATGGCCGCCCTCGAGGCGGTCCTGGGCGCGGCTCACGGGGCCGGGCTCCTGGTCGTGGCCGATGCCAAGCGCGGCGACATCGGCTCGACGATGGAGGCCTACGCGTCGGCCTGGCTGGACCCGGCGAGCACCCTGGTCGCCGACGCGGTGACCGTCCTCCCCTACATGGGGCTCGGTTCCCTCCGACCCTGCTTCGACTGCGCGGCCGCCACCGGCCGCGGGGTGATCGTTGTGGTGCGGGGTTCCAATCGCGACGGCCGCCCGCTACAGGAGGCGGTCGTCCGGAGCGGTGGCCGACCGGAGGAGCGTGACGGCTGCTCGGTCGAGGACATGCTCCTCGGCTCGATCGCCGAGCTCAACCGCGGCGGTCTCGTTCCCCCGGGGACGGTCGGGGCGGTGGTGGGTGCCACCCTTGCGCCGTCGGCGTTCGACCTCGCGGGCCTCGGCGGGGTCATCCTCGCCCCCGGGATCGGGGCACAGGGCGCAACGGCCGGCGACGCGGCCCTGCTGTTCGCGGGGTGCCCGCCCGGCACGGTGCTGCCCAGTGCGTCGCGTTCCCTCCTCGCCGCTGGCCCGGACGTCGCCACACTCGCCCGCGAGGCGCAGACCCAGCGAGACGCGATGCGCCGTGCCCTCGGCTGATCCGGACCTGGCTCCGAACGGGCCGACCGCGCCGGCCGGGTCACCTGCGCCGCGCGACGCCAACCGGCGTCAGCGGTCGGCGGTCGGGAGATCGTCGGGGAAGTGGATGAAGGGGGAGGGCGGGAGGTACTCCGGCGGGATGTCCGCGGGACGCTCGAACCAGTCGACGTCGAAGACGTTGCCGACCCCGTCGCCCTCCGCGACGCCGCTCAACCCGGCCTCGGTGGAGACGAGGAACGCCTCCCTCCCGTCGATGGTGCCGTCGGCGACCGTGTCCCAGGTGGCGCGGTCGACGCGTGCGACCAGGCAGTAGTCGCACCCGTCGGGAGTGGCTCCGACCCGCCTGCCGATCATCGTGTGGTGGGCGCCGTCGTCGATCGCGTAGACCGCGCCGTCGCCGTCGCCCGCGACGGCCCGCATGCGGTGGGGGTGCCCGAACAGATGGATCCCTCCGTGGCGGCGCTCCTTCAGCGCCCAGAGCAGGCTCGAGGGGACGACCCCTTCCGGCTCGTCGTCGAGAGGAGTTGCGCTGTCGGGGGCGGTGACCGGGAAGGTCGCCTCCTCTGTGCCCGGCATGAAGTGGAGCTGCCCGTCCTCGCGGGACTGGATGAGCCCACCGTCCTCGGTGCGGTCCCCGTCGCGCATGTGGATCTCCTCTCGACGTGACCGTGGGTCCCGCCTGTTCGGCACCATGGTGCCACGCCTCGGGGCCGACAGCGGTCGGCGGCCGGCGGCGCGGCCGGCGCGGGTGGCCGGCGCACGTGGCGCTCAGGTGCCGGCGGAGGTCGGGTACCAGCCCGCCACCCGCCGGGCGAGCTCGCCGTGGGCCCGGTGCAGCGCCTGCAGGGCCTCGTCCCGGTCGCAGAGGCGGAAGGCCAGGGCGTCGCCGGGTGCCAACCGCCCGAGGACGGGGAGGTCGGCGGTGATCACGCACGCGGCCACCGGGTAGCCGCCGACGGTCGCGTGGTCGGGGAGGAGCACGATCGGCAACCCGTCGGGGGGTACCTGGATGGCGCCGGTGACCATTCCGGTCGACGGTGCCGCGGCGGTCGCCGGTAGCGCCTCGGACGCCTCGAGCCGGAGTCCGATCCGGTCGGAACCGCGCCCGACCCGCCAGACGGTACCGGTCAGTTGCTCGAGGAGTGCCGGGCGGACCGCGCGGGGTCCCCCGAGCACCCGCACCTCGGCGCCACCTGCGCGCCGGGACGTTGCCCCCTCCGGGGGCGGGGCGAGGGCGCCACGGACCGGTCCGGGCCGGCCGCGTGCGAGACGGTCCCCGATCCGGAGCGGTCCGGGTCCGAGGCCGGAGAGCAGGTCGGTGGCCCGCCCGCCGATCACCGTCGGCGTCTCGAGACCTCCGGCGACGGCGAGGTAGGCGCGCAACCCGCGTCGGATCCGACCTACCGAGACGATCTGTCCGTCGGCCACCGGAACGACCGTGTCGGCGCCGACCGGATGGCCGTCGAGGAGGACGTCGAACGCCCCGCGACCGGCCCCGACCACCGCCAGGTGGCCGCTCCCGACGACCCGCAGGACCGGTCCCGCCGCGGTGCACTCGATGGCGGCGGCCGTGTCGGGATTGCCCACGAGCCGGTTGGCGAGGACGAGGCCCTCCGGGTCGGCCGCCCCGCCCCGCGGGACGCCCAGCGAGGCCACACCCCGCCGGCCCCCGTCCTGGACCAGGCTCAGGAACCCCGGATCGAGCACCTCGAGATGCCCACGACCGCCGGCGTCGAGCAGGGGGCGCCGGGCTGGGACGGGCGCGGTCGGCCGGGTCGAGGTCCCACCGGTCGCCACGGTCAGACCCACCCGGTCGCCGGGCCGCAGGAGGGCGTAGGGCGGCACGTCGGGGTCGAACACGGGGACCTCGGTCCGCCCGAGCAGATGCCAGCCGCCCGGGGTGGCACGCGGGTAGACCGAGGCGAAGCCGCCTCCGACCGCCACCGAGCCGGCCGGCACCGCGGTGCGGGGCGTGTCGCGGCGGGGGAGCGCGGCGAGCCCGGGCGGCAGGCCGGTGAGGTACGGGAACCCCGGCGCGAAGCCGATGAACGCGACCCGCAGCTCCGCCGCGGTCATCCACGCGACCACCTGGTCGGTCGAGCCGCCCACCGACGACGCCACCTCGTCGAGATCCTCTCCGTCGAAGACGACGGGGAGGAGGTGCGACCGGCCGGCGGTCGGGTCGCCCGAGCGGGAGTCCGGACGGTCACCTCGATCGGCTGCGATCTCCGCGAGCAGGTCACCCACCCATGTCGCGCAGCGATCGGGATCCACGTCGTCACCGGTGGGGTCCAGGAGCAGCACCACGTTGCCGAACCCGACGACCGCCTCTTCGACACCGGTCGGCGCCGTACCGCCGGCCACCCGGTCGGCCACCGCACGGGCAAGGCGGTGGGACTCCTCGACGCCGGTCGTCTCGGCGAATACCGCCCGGTCACCGAAGGCGGTGACCGGGCCCGGCGACGAGCTCATCCCCTCGGTGACGGAGCGAACGCGCGCACCGCCACCCCGGCCTGCTCCAGGGCCTCCCGGACCGCTCGTGCGGCCGGACCTGCATCCGGCGAGTCGCCGTGGACGCACAGCGTCTCGACGGGCTGCTCCACCCAGCGTCCCCCCACGGTGACGATGCCGCCCCGCTGCACCAGCGAGAGGGCACGGGCGGCCACCTCCGCCTCCTCGCGGACGACCGCGCCGGGCAGGTCACGCGGGGCGAGCCGGCCGTCGTCGCCGTAGGCGCGGTCCGGGAAGCCCTCGGCCACGACCCGCAGTCCGGCTCGGCGGGCCGGTCCCTCGACCGCGCCACCCGGAGGCGCCACGAGCGCACCGCAGCGCGGTCCGAGCACGTCGACCACCACGGCCGCGACCTCCGGGTCGGTCGCCATCCGGTGGTAGAGCGCGCCGTGCGGTTTGGCGAAGACCACCGCGGCGCCCACCGCACCGGACTCCTCGACCAGCGCGGCCCACTGCTCGAGGAGGTCGGCGGCGAGACGATCGTTGGCGACCTCGCGGTGCCGCCGGCCGAACCCGGCCCGGTCGCGGTACGAGAGGTGCGCGCCGATGGACACCCCGTGCTCGAGGCACGCCTCCGCGGCGGCACGCATCACCGAGCGGTTGCCGGCGTGGAACCCGCAGGCGATGCTGGCACTGGTGACAGCGCCGAGCACCGCCCGGTCCCGGGCGGTCCACCGGTCGCCCTCCGCCATGTCGGCGTTGAGGTCCACTGACGGCACGACTCCAGTATCGGTGATCGACGGGGTACCGGCCGGCCGGACCGGGCCCGCGGAGCCCGGATGACCCGGCGGCCCGGAGGCGCTATCGTTCCGACCATGCCGCAACCTCCTGCACTCACGCCCGAACAGCGCCAGGCCGCCCTGGCAAAGGCAGCCAAGGTCCGCCGTGAGCGAGCCGAAGTCAAAGAGAGGCTCAAGCTCGGCTCGATCAACCTTTCCGAATTGCTGACCATGGCGGACGACGACGAGACGGTCGGCAAGATGAAGGTGCTCTCGGTCCTCGAGTCCCTTCCCGGTCTCGGCAAGGTGAAGGCGCGCCGGCTCATGGACACGGTGGGGATCTCGGAGAGTCGCCGACTCCAGGGACTCGGCTCGAACCAACGAGAGGCGCTTCTCCGCGAGACCGCCCGCTGAGTCGGGCGGCTCGGGAACCGACTGCTCCCCGATCCGACTCCCAGGTGTTCGTCCTCTTCGGCCCCGGGGGAGCCGGCAAGGGGACCATCGCCTCCCGGCTGGTGGCCGAGGATGCCAGCCTCCGCCTGAGCCGGTCGTGGACCACCCGCCCACGCCGGCCCGGTGAGCCCGAGGACGCCTACGTGTTCGTCGACCGCCCGGTCTTCGAGGCCCGACGGGCCGCCGGCGGGTTCTTCGAATGGGCGGAGTACCTCGGGAACCTCTACGGGACGCCGACCGTCGAACCGCGACCCGGACACGATCTGCTGCTCGAGATCGATCTCCAGGGGGCCCGGCAGGTGCGGGCGCTGCGCCCCGATGCGACGCTGATCCTGCTGCTCCCCCCCTCGGTCGACGTGCAGATCGAGCGGATGCGCTCCCGGGGCGACGACCAGGCCCACATCGCCCGCAGGCTGTCGGAGGGGGCGGAGGAGGAGCGGTCCGGACGTGAGATCGCCGACCACGTGGTGGTCAATCGCACGGTCGACCAGGCCGCTGCCGAGGTGGCCGGTATACTGGAGCGTCGCCGCACCACCCGGACCGCGGGGTAGGCCGCGCGCCGGACCGCCGGACGCAAGGGACGGGGCGGGCGACACCGACGCCGACGAGATGTCAGAAGGATCGTGATGGCCCAGAACCAGACCACCCTGATGGACCCGCCGATCGAGGACCTCCTCGACAAGGTCGACTCGAAGTTCACCCTCGTCGCCCTCGCGTCCCGCCGGGCGCGTCAGGTCAACAGCTACTACAACTCCTTGGGCGAGGGGCTCGGCGTGGTGGTGCCGCCCCAGGTGGCCTCTGCGTCGGGCAAGCCGCTCTCGATCGCCTTCGAGGAGGTCGCCGAGGGCAAGGCGACCTACTCGCGACCCGATCCGGAGGAGCTGGCTCGGGCGGAAGCGGCCGCCCTGGCGCTCCTCGAGGGAGAGGGCACGGAGGGAGAGGCGACCGAGGCGGTCGAGGCCGCGGAGACCTCGCCGCCGGAGACGATCGTCTAGCAGGCGTATCCGGACCGCGGCGCGGCCGGGTACTCCGACCGGGGGGTGGGTCGTGGCAGAGCCGAGTCGCGGCGACGGGGCGCAACCGGACGGCCTCTGGGACGGCCGCACGCCGTTCGTGGTGCTCGGTGTGTCCGCGGGCATCGCCGCGTACAAGGCCGTCGAGGTCTGTCGCCGCCTGGTCGATGCAGGGATCCACGTCGCACCGGTGCTGACCGATCGGGCGACCCGGTTCGTGGGCCGGGCCACCTTCGACGCGCTCGGCTCCGAGCCCACCCAGACCAGTGTCTGGGACGAGGCGTCACCCATCCCGCACACCCGGCTCGGCCGTGCCTGTGATCTGGTGGTGGTCGCGCCTGCGACCGCCGATCTGCTCGCCCGGTACGCAGCGGGACTCGCCGACGATCTGCTCACCGCAACCCTGGTGGCGACTGCCGCCCCGGTCGTGGTGTGCCCGGCGATGCACACCGAGATGTGGGAGCACCCGTCGGTCCGTCACAACCTCGAGGTGCTGACCTCCCGCGGGGTGACCGTGATCCCGCCCGAGGAGGGCCGCCTCGCCGGCGGGGACGTGGGAGCCGGGCGGATGGCCGAACCTCCGGTGATCGTCGCCGCGGTGCTCGAGCTGCTCGGGGGGGACTCCCGGGCGGCCCCCGACGCGGGACGCGATCGGGGAAGGGCGCCCCCGGCGGCAGCAGGTCCCGCCTGGCAGGTGTGCGGGTGGTGGTCTCGGCGGGCGGGACCCGGGAGCCGATCGACCCGGTCCGCTTCATCACCAACCGGTCGTCGGGAAAGCAGGGTCACGCCCTGGCCGCCGCGGCCCGACGGCGCGGGGCGGAGGTCGTCCTGGTGACCGCGAGCCACCTGGGGGGACCGCCGGGGGTCACCGTCGACCGGGTGGAGACCGCCGCCGAGATGGAGTCGGCAATGCTGGCCCGTGCCGCAGACGCGGACGTGGTGGTCATGGCCGCCGCGGTGGCCGACTTCCGCCCGGCCTCGGCCGCGGGGACCAAGCTGCACAAGGCGGACGGGATCCCCGACCTGGTGCTCGAGGCGACCCCCGACATCCTCGCCGAGCTCGGGCGGCGGCGTCGCCGCGGCCAGGTGCTGGTCGGATTCGCTGCGGAGACCGACCTGCTCCCCGAGCGGGCCCGGGCGAAGCTGGCCGGCAAGAAGGTCGATCTGATGGTGGCCAACGACGTCTCGGCGGACGGGGTGGGGTTCGACCACGACACCAACCAGGTGACCATCTTCGGCGCCGACGGTTCGGTCGAGGCGGTGCCCCTGGCCAGCAAGGACATGGTGGCCGACGCCGTGTTGGATAGGGTGTGCGCGCTGTTGTCCCCGGAGGGCCGGGGTCCCGACGACCGAACGGAAGAATGGACCACCTGTGAGTAGCCGATACACCTTCACCTCGGAGTCGGTGACCGAGGGCCATCCGGACAAGATGGCGGACCAGATCTCCGACGCGGTGCTCGACGCGATGCTGGCCGACGACCCGGACAGCCGGGTTGCGTGCGAGACCTTGTTGACCACCGGCCTGGTGCTGGTCGCGGGGGAGATCACCACCACGACCTACGTGGACATCCCGAAGCTGGTGCGCCAGACGGTGCTCGACATCGGCTACGACGACGACGCCTACGGAATCGACGGGAACACCTGCGGGGTGATCGTCTCGTTGGACGAGCAATCACCCGACATCGGGCAGGGTGTGGACAAGGCCTTCGAGGTCCGGGCGGGCACCGGAGGCGAGGATCAGCTCAACGCGCAGGGCGCCGGGGACCAGGGGATGATGTTCGGCTACGCGTGCGACGAGACCCCGGACCTGATGCCCCTTCCGGTGTGGCTCGCCCACCGGCTGGCCCAGCGACTCGCCCAGGTCCGCCGCGTCGGCACGCTGCCCTATCTCCGTCCCGACGGCAAGACCCAGGTCAGTGTCGGCTACGAGGACGGGCGCCCGGTGGCCCTCGAGACGGTGCTCATCTCGACCCAGCACGATCCGGGCATCGACCTCGAGACCCTGCTGCTGCCCGATCTGCGGAACAACGTGATCCAGCCGCTGCTCCCGCCGCAGCTGGACGTCTCCGGGCTCCGGGTCCTGGCCAACCCGACCGGCGTCTTCGAGCTGGGCGGTCCGCACGCCGATACCGGTCTGACCGGGCGCAAGATCATCGTCGACACCTACGGCGGGATGGCCCGCCACGGCGGTGGCGCGTTCTCGGGCAAGGATCCGTCCAAGGTCGACCGCTCGGCGGCGTATGCGGCCCGCTGGGTGGCCAAGAACCTGGTGGCTGCCGGAGCGGCCACCCGCTGCGAGGTCCAGGTGGCCTACGCCATCGGGGTCGCCCGGCCGGTGTCCGTGCTCGTCGAGACCTTCGGCACCGAGCGCACCGACCCGGTCCAGATCTCCCGGGTGGTCGACGAGGTCTTCGACCTGCGCCCGGCCGCCATCGTGCGCGATCTCGATCTCAAGCGCCCGATCTACCGCAAGACGGCGGCCTACGGCCACTTCGGGCGCTCGGAAAAGGAGTTCACCTGGGAGGACACCTCCCGGGCCGACGACGTCAAGCAGGCGCTCGGACTCTGAGCGGCGGCTCCGCCACTCCCGCGCCGGCCGCGGAGGGGCCGCCCCGCCGTGTGGTGCGGGTGGCGCCCGACGTCCCCGCCATCCACCGCCGGTTCGACTACGCGGTGCCGGCGGCCCTGGAACCCGCGGTCACGGTTGGCGCCCGGGTGCGGATCGGACTCCACGGGCGCCGGGTCGGTGGGTGGGTCGTCGAGGACGGGGTGACCCCGACCGCCGGGGTGCTGACCAAGGACCTGGCCGGGTCGAGCGGTCTCGGCCCCCCGCCGACGGTGGTCGCGCTGGCCGAGTGGGCGGCATGGCGGTGGGCCGGCCCGCTCACCTCGTTCCTCGGGACCGCGTCTCCGGACCGGGTGGTGCGCTCGCTCGGGCCGCCGGCAACCGGTGCGCCGGGTCGGCCTCCGGCCTCTCCCGGAGGGGGCGCGGTCGCCCTGGTGGGCGAGGTCCTGGACGGTGGCGGCCCGGCGGTCGTCCGGCTGGCTCCCGCGCTCGACGCCGGTCGGATCGTGCTCGAGGTCGTCCACCGGCTCGGCCCCGCCGGCGTCCTCGTCGTGGCGGCCTCCCGGACCCGGGTCGTCGGACTCGCCGGCCGGCTCCGTGCGGCCGGCGTGCCGGTGGCGGTCCTCCCCGACGAGTGGGCCCTGGCGCGACGCGGGACGACCGCCGTGGTCGGCACCCGCCGGGCGGCATGGGCGCCGCTCGAGCGGGTACGCGCGGTCGTCGTGCTCGACGCGCACGACGAGGCCCACCGCGAGGAGCGGGCGCCGACCTGGTCGGCGGTCGACGTGGTGCTCGAGCGCGGGCGACGCGACGCCGCCCCGGTCGTGCTGGTGAGCCCCTGTCCGCCGGTGACACTCCTCGGGGTCGCACGGTCGGTGACCACCGACCGTGCGGTGGAGCGCAGCGGCTGGCCGCGGGTCGAGGTGGTCGACCGCGCCGGAGACGATCCGAGGACGGGACTCTTCTCCGAACGGCTGGTCGCAGCGGGCCGCGCCGAGCTCGGCCGGGCCGGCGGCCGGGTGGTCTGCGTGCTCAACCGCACCGGGAGGGTCAAGCTGCTGGCCTGTTCCGCCTGTGGCGTGCTCGCCCGCTGCACCCGCTGCGGTGGCGCGGTGGGCCAGGCGGACCGGAGCGACCGGCTCTCCTGCCGGAGGTGCGGCGAGACCCGCCCGGCACTGTGCGCGGCGTGCGACTCGACCCGTCTCAAGACCCTCCGGATCGGCGTGGGCAGGGCGGCCGAGGAGCTGGCGGCCCTGCTCGGCACCGGGTGCGTCGAGATCACCGCCACGGCAACCGAGGACGCCGTGTCCGAGACCACCCGGCTGGTCGTCGGCACCGAGGCGGCGCTCCACCGGGTCGAGCACGCCGGCCTGGTGGCGTTCCTGGACTTCGACCAGCACCTGCTGGCGCCGCGGTTCGCCGCCAGCGAGCAGGCCCTCGCCCTCCTGGCCCGCGCCGCCCGGGTGGTCGGCGCGCGGTCCTCGGGTGGACGGGTGCTCGTCCAGACCAGGCTCCCCCGGCACGAGGTCCTGCAGGCCGCCGCGCAGGCCGACCCGGAGCTGGTGGCCGCACCGGAGCGGGACCTTCGCCGCCGACTCGGTCTCCCTCCCTTCGGTGCGCTCGCACTCCTCTCCGGTCCCGGTGCGGAGGCCTACGCCGCCGGGCTCGCGGGGGTCGGCGATCTGGAGGTCTCCCCGCTGGACGCCGACCGGTACCTGGTCAGGGCCGCCGATCACGCCGCCCTCGCCGACGGGCTGGGCTCGGTGGCCCGCCCGCACGAGCGGCTGCGGGTCGAGGTCGACCCGGTCGACGTCTGAGCAGCGACGAGACGACACGTGGGTACCGTCCCGTAGAATGGTGTGATGCCCGCCTACTCCGTGCGCACCTACGGCGACCCGGTCCTCCGACAGGTCGCCCGCGAGGTCGACCACGTCGACGGCGCGCTGGCCAAGCTGGTCGACGACATGGTCGAGACCATGTACGCGTCGGAGGGGGCCGGACTCGCCGCTCCCCAGGTCGGGGTGCAGAAGCGGGTCTTCGTGTACGACGTGGGGGAGGGACCCGAGGCGATCATCAACCCCGAGATCGTCGAGTCGGAGGGGGACTGGTACCACGACGAGGGCTGTCTCTCCATCCCCGGGCTGCGTCTCGGGATCGTCCGACCCCGCCGGGTGCACCTGCGCGGGCTCGATCTCGACGGGAACGAGCGGTCGCTCGACGGCGACGAGTTCCTCGGTCGGGTCTTCCAGCACGAGGTCGATCATCTCGACGGGGTGCTCATGCTCGAACGGCTCGGCGACGACATGCGCAAGCAGGCGCTGCGCGTGCTCCGCGACCGCGCCCTCGGCCTCGACACCTCGGCCATGGAGGCCAAGCTGGTCTCGGCCGGCAGCGACCGCGAGGTCTGACACCCGGGTGGACCGCCCCCGCTGCCGCGACCGGCTCCGGACGCGGGACAGCTAGCGATCGCGGTCATGGCCCGTCTGGTGTACCTCGGCACCCCCGATGCCGCCGTCGCACCGCTGCGGACGTTGGTCGAGGCCGGCCATGACGTCGCCCTGGTGGTCACCCGCCCCGACCGGCGGCGGGGGAGGGGGAGCGCGCTGGTCCCGAGCCCGGTCAAGGCGGCGGCCCTGGAATACGGGCTGGCGGTCACCGACGACCTGCTCGACGCCACCGCGGTCGGCGCCGAGCTCGGCGTCGTGGTCGCCTACGGCCGGATCGTCCCCGTCGCCGTGCTCGACCAGCTCCCGATGGTCAATCTCCACTTCTCCCTGCTGCCACGATGGCGGGGTGCAGCTCCGGTCGAGCGGGCGCTGCTGGAGGGGGACTCGGAGACCGGGGTGTGCCTGATGGCCGTCGAGGCCGGTCTCGACACCGGCCCGATCTACGCCCGGGAGGCCACCCCGATCGGTGAGGAGGAGACGGTCGACGAGCTCCGGGCCCGGCTGGTCGCGATCGGCTGCGCGCTGCTCGACGAGCACCTGGCAGGAGGGCGCGCCGGGCTTCCCGTCCCCCGGGACCAGGCGGGTACGCCGAGCTACGCGGAGAAGATCCTCCCCCACGAGCTCGAGCTCGACTGGGAGCGGCCCGCCGTCCACCTGCGCAGGGTGGTGCGACTCGGTCGTGCCTGGACGACGTTCCGGGGGCGGCGGGTCCGGGTCCTCTCGGCCGCCCCGGGAGGCGACGGCGACCGGCCCGACACCGAGGTCGGTCGGCTCACCCCCGGGTCGTTGCGCGGCGCGCTGGTCGGGGCCGGCGAGGGGACGGCGATCCGACTGCTGACGGTCCAGCCGGAGGGTGGGCGACCGATGGAGGCGACCGCCTGGCTCAACGGGGTGCGGGCCTCGGCGGAGGAGCGGCTCGGCAGCTGAGGTGAGCCGTCGGTTGCCGCCCGCGGGGCCGACGCAGGCCTCGTGCGAACGGACGGTCCCGGTAGGCTCGGGCGCGATGGTCGCACCGGAGTCCCCCCGACCTGCGGGTCGCACCCTCGATCCTCTCGGCCGACTTCGGAGACCTCGCGGGGGCGGTCGAGCAGGTTGCCGGCGGGACCGACTGGCTCCACATCGACGTGATGGACGGTCACTTCGTGCCCAACCTCACGGTCGGTCCGCCGGTGGTGGCGTCCCTCCGGGCCCACAGCGGGCTCTTCTTCGACACCCATCTGATGATCACCGACCCGGCCCGGTACCTCGGCGCGTTCCGCGACGCGGGAGCGGACGGGTGCACCGTGCACGTCGAGGTCGGCGAGACCGCCGCCCTCATCGCCCAGATGCGCGACCTCGGCCTCCGGGTCGGGCTGGCCGCCAACCCGGACACCCCCTTCGACGCACTCGAGCCCTACCTGCCCGTGGTCGACCTGGTGCTCTGCATGACCGTCTTCCCCGGCTTCGGCGGGCAGTCGTTCATGGCGGAGGTCCTGCCCAAGGTGGCCCAGGTCCGCGACGCCGCCGACACGGCCGGTCTCCGCCTCGACGTCGAGGTGGACGGCGGGATCGACCGGCGGACGGTGGTCCGGGCGGCCCGGGCCGGAGCCAATGTGTTCGTGGCCGGCTCGGCGGTCTTCGGCGCGGACGACCCGCTCGGCGCGGTCTCGGCCATCCTGACCGCGGCACAGGCCGAGCGGGCCGGGGTCATCCCCTGACCGCGCCGCCCCGACCCGGACCCGGGGGGGACACCGGGTGGATGCTCCGGGCGGTCGAGGCCGCCGAGCGGGTGCGCGGGCGCACCGCCCCGAACCCGTCGGTGGGGGCGGTGCTGGTGGCCCCGGGTCGGCCCGGCTCGCCGACGACCTGGTTCACCGGTGCGACCGCCCCGCCGGGTGGCCACCATGCCGAGGTGGCCGCGCTCGCCGCGGCAGGGGAGCAGGCCCGAGGCGCGACCCTCTACGTGACGCTCGAGCCGTGCGCGCACCGTGGACGCACCCCGCCCTGCACCGACGCGGTGATCGCCGCAGGGGTGGCCCGGGTCGTGATCGGGATGGCCGATCCCGACCCGCTGGTCGACGGACGGGGGATCGACCTCCTGGGGGAGGCCGGGGTCGAGGTCGAGGTGGGGGTCGCCGCGGATGTGGTGGGCGAGCAGCTCGCCGCCTACGTCGCGCACCGTCGCACCGGGCGGCCGTGGGTCGTGCTCAAACTGGCCGCCACCCTCGACGGGAGGATCGCCGCGCCGGACGGGTCGAGCCGGTGGATCACCGGTGAGGCCGCCCGGAGGGACGCGCACCGGCTGCGGGCGCTCTCCGACGCGGTGGTGGTGGGCGCGGGCACGGTGCGGGCGGACGACCCGAGCCTGACCGTCCGCCTCACGGCCGACGACCCGCTCTTCCGGGGACCCGACGAGCAGCCGCTGCGGGTGGTGCTCGGCCGGGCCCCCACCGGCGCGGCCGTCCTGCCCGCGCTCGAGCTCAGCGGGGACCCCGGAGCGGTGCTCGACGACCTCGGCAGCCGCGGCCTGGTCCAGGTCCTCCTCGAGGGCGGGGCGACGGTGGCCCACGACTTCCACCGCGACGGCCTGGTCGACCGGTACGTGCTCTACCTGGCACCGGCGCTCTTCGGCGGTGACGACGCGCGTCCGCTGTTCGCCGGGCCCGGTGCGGCCACCATCGCGGGCCTGTGGCATGGGGAGGTGCGCTCGATGACTACCCTGGGGGACGATGTGCGGCTGGAGCTGGCACCGGCCGCCTCCCCGGCCTGACCGCTGACGCCGCCCGCCGGAGGCGCCCGCGGGTCCTTCCGGAGAAAATTGCCCAAGGTCGGCCCGCCAGGAGCCGACAACGACAAGAGCGGTTCTACGCAAGGCAAGGGAGAGACCGGGTCGATGCCCTTCTCAGCAGTCGAGGATGCGATCGGGGCGATCGGCCGCGGTGAGATCGTCGTCGTGGTCGACGACGAGGACCGCGAGAACGAGGGCGACCTGATCATGGCCGCCGATGCGGTCACCCCGGAGAAGATCGCGTTCTTCCTCGCCCACACCTCCGGGGTCATCTGCGTCCCGCTGACCCCCGAGCGGGTCGAGCAGCTGGACCTCCCGTTGATGGTGATCTCCAACACCGAGGTCCAGCGCACCGCGTTCACCGTGAGCGTCGACTTCCGTCACAGCACCTCGACCGGCATCTCCGCGGCAGACCGCGCCTCGACGATCAAGGCCCTGGTCGATCCGCACACCCGACCCTCCGACCTCAACCGGCCCGGGCACATCTTCCCGCTCCGCTACCGGCCGGGCGGTGTCCTCAAGCGGGCCGGCCACACCGAGGCCGCGATCGACCTGGCCCGGGCGGCGGGCCGTGCGCCGGCCGGGGTCCTCTGCGAGATCGTGAGTGAGGACAAGGCGAGCATGGCGCGCCTTCCCGAGCTCCAGGTGTTCGCCGAGAAGCACGGCCTGCACCTCATCTCGATCGCCGACCTGATCCGCTACCGGCGACGCAAGGACAAGCTGGTACGCCGCATCGCCGATGCCCGCATCCCCACCGACTTCGGGGAGTTCACCGTCTACGCCTACGAGTCGGTGCTCGACAGCGAGCACCACGTCGCGCTGGTCAAGGGTGACGTGCGCGGTCAGCCCAACATCCTGGTCCGGGTGCACAGCGAATGCCTCACCGGCGACGTGTTCGGGTCGCTCCGCTGCGACTGCGGCCCCCAGCTCCACGCGGCGATGTCCATGATCGACGCGGCCGGCAGCGGTGTCCTGGTCTACCTGCGCGGCCACGAGGGAAGAGGGATCGGTCTCGCCCACAAACTGCGCGCCTACAACCTCCAGGAAGAGGGCTACGACACGGTTGACGCCAACCTCGAGCTCGGCCTGCCGGCCGACTCGCGGGAGTACGGCATCGGCGCCCAGATCCTGGTGGACCTCGGCGTGACCACCATGCGCCTCATGACCAACAACCCGACCAAGTACGGGGGCCTCGAAGGGTTCGGGCTGGACATCGTGGAGCGGGTGAACCTCCAGTCCTCCCCGACACCGGAGAACATCGAGTACCTGCGTACCAAGCGCGAACGGATGGGCCACCTGCTCGAGGGCCTCGATGACGTCCTCTGACCGGACCCTCCTGCCCGCCGACGCCGTCGCGCGTGCGGCTGGCCGGGTGGGCACCTCCCTGGGCCCGGCGGTCGGGGCGAGCGTCCCCGCCCGGATCGCCTTCGCCTGCGCCGAGTTCAACGGAGGGATCACCGACCGGCTGCTCACCGGCGCCCTCGATGCGCTCGAGGCGGCCGGCTGCGATCTCGCCGAGGTCACCGTGGCCTGGGCCCCGGGTGCCTTCGAGCTGCCGCTCCTCGCCCAGCGCCTGGCCGCCTCCGGCCGGGTCGACGCCGTGATCTGCCTCGGGGCGGTCATCCGAGGGGACACCGGGCACTACGAGTTCGTCGCCGGCGAGTGCGCCGCCGGGATCCAGCGGGTCCAGCTCGACACCGGCATGCCGGTCGTGTTCGGGGTGCTGACCACCGACACCGTGGAGCAGGCGCTGGTGCGCTCCCTGCCCGATCAGACCAACAGGGGCGCCGAGGCGGCCCGGACCGCCCTGGAGACGGTTGCGGTGTTGCGGGGCGCCGGCGGGGTCGGCGCGGGTGCGCGGGCGGTTGGCTCCGTCGGCGGGGGGTGAGCCGTGCTCCGGCTGGTTCTCCCCAAGGGCTCCCTCGAGAAGGCCACGCTCGATCTGTTCGCCGACGCCGACCTCGCGGTCTGTCGTTCCTCGAGCGTGGACTACCGGGCCACCATCGACGACCCGCGGATCGACGACGTCCGCATCCTCCGGCCGCAGGAGATCCCGCTGTACGTCGCCGACGGTTTGTTCGACATCGGTATCACCGGGCGCGACTGGATCGAGGAGCGGGGGAGCGCGGTCACCTCGCTCGGTACCCTCGAGTACTCCAAGACCTCGGCCAACCCGGTCCGGGTGGTCCTGGCGGTACCCACCGGGCTCCCGGTCGACTCGGTCGACGATCTGTCCCGGTCGGCGACCGGGACCGACGGCGCCCTGCGGGTGTCGACCGAGTACCCCGAGCTGACCCGTCGCTACCTCGCCGACCACGGGGTGCGCGCCTCGGTGAGCGTCTCCTACGGGGCGACCGAGGCCAAGGTGCCCGACATCGCCGACTGCGTCGTCGAGATCACCGAGACCGGGCGCGCCCTGCGGGCCGCCGGGCTCAAGGTCGTCGAGACCCTGCTCGTCTCGCACACCGAGCTCATCGCCAATCCGACCGCCGCCGCCGATCCGGCCAAGCGCCATGCGATGCAGCAGCTGTTCACCCTCCTCCAGGGCGCGCTCGAGGCCCGGGGCAAGGTCCTGGTCAAGCTCAACGTCGCCGCAGACCAGCTGGCCGGGGTCATCGAGGTCCTTCCCTCCCTGCGCTCGCCGACGGTGTCGGAGCTGTTCGGTGAGGGAGGGTTCGCGGTCGAGACGGTCGTCCCCAAATCGGAGATCAACGTGCTGATCCCCGCGCTACGCGACCGTGGGGCCACCGACATCATCGAGCTCGCACTGTCCAAGATCGTCCACTGAGCACGCACCGGTGACACCGCCCACGCCGACCTCCCCCTCGGACCTGGTTCCGGTCGGACGGGCCCCGTTGATCGGCACGGTGGTCTCGTTCGACGATTCCCGCGGCATCGGCACCATCGAGACCGGACCGGACCGGACCGTCCCCTTCCACTGCTCGGCGATCACCGACGGCTCGCGCAGCATCGAGGTCGGCACGGTGGTGGCCGTGCGCATCGTGGCCGGCCGGTTGGGAGTCCTCGAGGCCCGTTCGGTGCGGCCGTTGCCGGGTGTGGTCTCCCCCGGGGGGTCGCTCGCCTCAGGCGATCTGGTCGGTCACGACCTCGGTGGGGTGCCGTCGTCGTCGCCGGACCCGTCCGGGTCCGGCTCGGGTCCTTGGCCCGGGGCCCGCTCCTCGGAAACCCACTCGGCCGGGTCGTCCGGTCGGGGGTCCGACCCCTGGCCTGTCCCGTCCTCATAGGGGTTGCCGAGGATCGAGCGCGCCATGTCGACGACCACCGCGCTGTCCGCGTCCTCCTCGGTGACCACCCCGAGCAGGGGGGCGGCCAGGAGACCGGTCAGGATGCCGGTCTCCGCCATGGACTCGGCCTGCACGACGCTCCACTCCCACAGCCGTTTGACCATGTCGGGACTGGCCGGGTTCCGGGCCGGGTAGCGGAGCCAGCAGTTGACCACGGCGTGGGCCACCCCGGTGGCGGCCGGGAAGAGCCAGATCAATCGGTAGTTACCGGTCGCGTCGATGACGACAGCGGCGATGTAGGCCAGCACCACGCTGCAGAGGTTGAACGGGGCCAGCAGCACCCCGATCCGCTCGCCGAGTCCACCCGCCGTCGGGAGGAGCCGGAGGAGCAGCGGGGCCATCACGATGATGTAGGCCCCGACGAACGGGGCCCCGATGAACGCGAGCGCCACCGCCTGCCAGAGATGGGTGTCGAAGTACTGGACGCCGGCGAGCACCGCTCCGACCAGGGGGGCCCCGACGGCCAGCTGCATCGGGGTGAGCCGGCGGCTGAGGGGGATCCCCAGTCCGATCCCGAGGAAGAACACCGGGATGCCGGTGACCAGACCGGCGATGGTCTGGGCGCTCGCCCCGGCATGGAGCACCCGCTGGAAGAAGAGGATGGCCACGTACGCGGTGGATCCGACGCCGGCCCAGAAGAGCAGCGAGCCACCGATGAGCACCTTGGCGTTGGGGCCGGCCAGGATCTCGCGGAGCTCGCCCAGCGCGGGGCGGTCCCGCACCTTGCGGTCGATCTCGGCACCGAAGGAGGCGGCCGGGGCCTCTCGCACCAGCAGCAGCACGGCGAGGCCGACCGCGACCAGGATCACCGCGTCGATCTGGAAGGGGAGGTTCCATGTGGCGGGATTGCTCTGCTTCCACGAGGCGATCACGGTTCCCTTGATCGTCCAGCTGGCCAGCGTCCCGAGCACGGTGGTGAGCAGCAGCGCCTTGAGCCAGCGGCTGCGACCGAAGACCTCGGGCACCACCGCGACGTTGGTGAGGGTGAAGGTGGCCGAGGCCTGTCCCGCGATGAGGATCATCAGCACGAGGAGCCAGTACCCCTGGACGACGGTGAACATCCAGGTCGCGATCCCCATCAGGATGAGGCTTCCGGCCATGTAGGGAGTGCGCCGCCCGACCCGGCTCCGGGTGCGGTCACTGAGTCGCCCCGCCACCGGATAGGTCAGCCAGCTGACCAGGCGGTCGGCGGTCAGGGCGAAGGTCACCGCCAGCGCGCCGGACGCCCGCTGCTGGACGAAGAGGGTGATGAGCACTCCCGAGACGGCGAGGTTGGCCCGCGGGCCGACCAGCCCGATCGAGAGCCCGATGAAGCTGCGGAGGCGGGAGGCGTCGATGCGCGAGGCCGCGCCGTCCGCCGTGGGGGGTTCGGCGCCTTCCGGTGGGTCGCTCACCCCTCGGCGTCGTCGGCCACGTCGGCGCCGCCGGCTGCGTCACCGTCGGCCCCGGGTACGTGCCCGGTCAGGTCCCCGTCCCCGTCGACCCCGGCGGAGGCGGTCACGTCGGCCCCGACCCGCCGGGCACCGTCGATCTGTACGTAGGCCAGGCGGAGCTGGCTCAGCCCGTCCCGCAACGAGGACTCCCCGTCGCCGAGCCGTCCTTCGAGACCGCCGACCAGGCAGCCGAGGGCATCGATGGCGAGTCGTGCCTGATCGAGCCGCGGAGGCACGTGCGAGAGGTACACCGCGGCCAGCTCGAACAGGCCGTAGCAATGGTTGGCGATGACCACCTCGACCGGTGAGTCGGCGAGCTCGTCACGGAGGGCCGCCACCTGTGCGGCCAACGCCTCCTCGTCCAGCTCCCCGCTGTCGCCGCCGCCGGGGTCCGACCCGGCCCCCGGCGGGGTGGGAGCGGAGGGCCCGGGCGAGGGCCGTCCCACCGGACGTTCGCCGTCGGGTGTCCAGAGCGAGCTCACGACTGATAGCCTAAAGCAACTGATAGACGAGGAAGCGGGGCGGCGCGCTGCGTTGCCCCCACCCTGCCACAGCACCGACCGGCGGTCGGACGCCCGTGCGCCGGGTCCATCGGGCAGGGGTCCGACACCAGTCGGGCGGCCGGGCCGGCTCCGCTCCTTCCTCTCCGGTCACGGAGGTTCCGTGACCGAACAGACAGGGAGTGAAGTCGCATAGCAACCGGTACCACCACCACCGACCCCCGCATCAACGACCGTATCCGTGCCCGTGAGGTCCGCCTGGTCGACCCGGAGGGGGAGCAACTCGGCATCAAGCTGCTCCCGGAGGCACTCGCCATCGCCCGGGACCTCGACCTCGACCTCGTCGAGGTCGCGCCGGGCGCCAACCCTCCCGTCTGCCGGATCATGGACTTCGGCAAGCACAAGTTCGACGAGGCGCAGCGGGCCAAGGAGTCGAAGCGCAAGACGGTCCACGTCGGGATCAAGGAGATGAAGTACCGGCCCAAGATCGGGCCGGGCGACTTCGAGACCAAGACCCGGCAGGTGGCCAAGTTCCTCGACGAAGGCCACAAGGTCAAGATCACCATCATGTTCCGGGGCAGGGAGGTCTTCCATCCCGAGCTGGGCAAGAAGATCCTCGACCGGATCGCCGATCAGATGGAGGGCATGGGGAAACCGGAGGCGGTGCCACGACTGGACGGACGGAACATGGTGATGGTGTTGGCCCCGGAGAAGCGGGCGAAGCAGTCGGCGGCAGCCAAGAACGCCGCGGCGAAGGAGGCCGGAGCTGGGCGTCCTGCCGAGACGGGTGCGACCGCGGCCGTGTCCGTGGACGGGACGACCGACGCGGCCGTCCCCACGGAGGCCCCGGTGCAGACGACAGCGGTGGAAGGGGCTCCGGCCCCGGCCGCGGGGACGATCGAAGGAGAGGGATAGCGCATGCCGAAGATGAAGACCGACAGCGGGGCCCGCAAGCGGATCAAAGTGACGGGAACGGGACGCCTGCGGCGGCGCAAGGCCTTCCGGTCGCACCTGCTCGAGCACAAGTCGAGCGAGCGGAAGCGCCGGCTCGGCCGCGAGACCGACTTCGCGCGGGGCGACGAGAAGCAGGTCCGACGCATGCTCGGGCAGTAGGGGCCGGGCACACCTCCGGTTCCCTTCCCGGCCGGGGCACCCCCGGCTGCCCCTCCCGCGCACGACACCCGTCGATCGGGCCGGCTCGTCCCCGGGCCCGAGACAGTCCGACACACCCAGGCCCCCCGAGACCGACCCAGGTCCCCGACAGACCCCCGACAAATCCCCCGACAGTCCCCCGACAAAGGAGCACTCCCATGGCCCGAGTCAAAGGCGCAGTCCACGCCAAGAAGCACCACCGCGCCATCCTCGAGCAGGCACAGGGCTACTACGGCAACAAGAGCCGTTCCTTCCGCGCCGCCAACGAGCAGGTCATGCACTCGATGCAGTACGCCTACCGGGACCGCCGCGCCCGGAAGGGAGACTTCCGCCAGCTCTGGATCCAGCGGATCAACGCGGCCGCCCGGATCCACGGCACCAGCTACAGCAGGTTCATCGCCGGGCTGCACCGCGCCCAGGTGGACGTCGACCGCAAGGTGCTCGCCGACCTGGCGGTGACCGAGCCGGAGGCGTTCGCCTCCCTGGTGCAGGTGGCCAACGATGCACTGTCGGCGACCACCTCCGACGCCGAGGCCGGTTCCTGACCCAGCCCGGTCTCGCCGCCACCCACCAACGGGTGCGGAGGCTCCGCCAGCTCCTGCGCAAACGGAGCCTGCGTGCAGCCGAGCGGGTGGTGGTCGTCGAGGGCGCCGAGCTGCTGATGGCGGCGCTCGGCGCGGGTGCTCCGGTCGAGGCCGTGTACGTCGCCCCCGAAGGTGCGCGGGCGCCGGCGGTGGCCGAGGCGGCGGCGCAGGTTCTGGCCGGAGGCGGTCGCGTCTTCGATCTGGCCCCGGGGGTCATCGAACGGGTGGCGTCGACGGTGAGCCCCCAGCCCGTCCTCGCGGTGGTCGGCTGGGAGCCGGCCGCTGCCGACACGCTCACCGGCACGCTGCTGGTGGTCTGCGACGACCTGCGCGATCCGGGCAATGTCGGGACCGTCATCCGCACCGCCGACGCGTCCGGCGCGGACGCGGTGATCTGCTGCGACGGCACGGTCGACCCGACCAACCCCAAGTGCGTACGCGCCACCGCCGGCTCGCTCTTCCATCTCCCCGTCGTCGTCGGGGGCTCGGCCGTCGACGTGGTGACCGACCTGGCGGGACGCGGGTTCGTCACGGTGGGCACCTCGGTGCGGGACGGAGAGGACTATGCGGGGTTCGACTGGTGCCGCCCGGTGGCCCTGGTGCTCGGCAACGAGGCGGCCGGACTCGACGCCCGGGTGTTCGCGGCGCTCGACGCCGTGGTGACCGTCCCGATGGCCGGCCGGGCGGAGTCGCTGAACGTGAGCGTGTCGGCGGCGGTGCTCTGCTTCGAGGCGCTACGCCAGCGACGGGCCCGCCGCTGGCGGAGCGCTCCTCCGGAGCCGACCGTGCCGGGCTCTACGATGCCCGGCATGGACCACGCACCGGTCGCGCCGGCCGATCACACGGGGGGACCGCGGTGAGCGGAACCGCTCGACGTGGACGCCCTGGTGGAGGAGGCCCGGGCCGCGATCACCGCTGCGGCGTCGACCGAGGAGATCCGCCAGGTGGCGGCTGCCGTCTCCGGCAAGCGATCGCCCCTCAACGAGGCCTCACGCGGTCTCGGCTCCTTCGATCCCGAGACCCGCAAGGAGGTCGGCCGGATCCTGCACGAGGCCCGGTCGACCGTGGAGGAGCTGCTCGAGCGGCGCAAGGAGGAGATCCGCTACGAGGAGCTGGCCAGGGAGATGGCGGCCTCCCGCCTGGACCTGACCGAGTACCTGCCCGATACCGGCAGGGGCCCGGCGACCCGGGGCCACCTCCACCTGGTCTCCCGGACCCGGGACGCCCTCGAGGACGTCTTCGTGGGCATGGGATTCGAGGTGGCCGAAGGTCCCGAGATCGAGACCGACTGGTACAACTTCGGCGCCCTCAACATGCCCCCGGCGCACCCGGCCCGCGGCATGTGGGACACCTTCTACCTCGACCTCGGCGATCCCGAGACGGTCCTCCTGCGGACCCACACCTCGCCGGTCCAGATCCATCTCATGGAGCAGGCGGTCCTGGACGGCGCCCTCCCGATCCACACGGTGATGCCCGGTCGCTGCTATCGGCGCGACACCCCCGACGCCCGGCACCTGCCGGTCTTCCATCAGATCGAGGGTCTGGTCGTCGACCGGGGCATCGCCTTCGCCGACCTGGCCGGGACCATCGAGACCTTCACCACCGCCTACTTCGGTCCGGACATCCACTCGCGGCTACGGCCGGCCTACTTCCCCTTCACCGAGCCGTCGGCGGAGTTCGAGATCACCTGCACCATCTGCCATGGCGAGGGCTGCCGGACCTGCTCGCAGACCGGCTGGATCGAGCTCGGCGGCTGCGGCATGGTCGACCCGGCGGTGTTCGCCGCGACCGGGATCGACGCCGACGAGTGGACCGGGTTCGCCTTCGGTTTCGGCATCGACCGCTGCGCGCAGATGCTGCACCAGATCGCCGACATGAGGGCCCTGACCGAGAACGACATCCGATTCCTGCGCCAGTTCTGAGGCGCGTCTCCCGAGAGGACAGCTGTGCGGGTTCCCCTATCCTGGCTGCGTGACTTCGCCCCCTTCGGGGACGATGCGGCCGCACTGGCAGCGGCACTGGACGACCTCGGTCTGGTGGTCGAGTCCACCGAGCTGGTGGGCGAGGGCCTGACCGATGTGCTGGTCGCCCGGGTCGTGGACGTCGGTCCGATCGACGGGGCGGACAAGATCCGGCGGGTGGTGGTGGACGACGGGTCGGCGTCCGTCGAGGTGGTCTGTGGCGCATGGAACTTCGGCGCCGGCGACCTCGTCCCGTTGGCACCGGTGGGCTCGGTCCTGCCCGGAGGCATGGCGATCGGCCGCCGCAAACTGCGCGGGGTCGTCTCCAACGGCATGCTCTGCTCGGGTCGCGAGCTCCGCCTGTCCACCGACCACGAGGGGATCCTGGTCCTCAACGACGTGGACGGGGCGGCACCGGGCGATGCGCTCACCGAGCTGCTGGGCATCCGTCCCGACGTCGTCTTCGACCTCTCGGTCGAGGCCAACCGACCCGACGCATGGAGCATCTGCGGCGTGGCACGGGACCTGGCCGCCCGCTTCTCCCTGCCGTTCGCCATCCCCACCACGGAGGCGCTGGTGGCGGCCGCCTCGGGCACGACCCCGGAGCAGCAGCACGGGGCACCCGCCGGCGCATCCCTTCCGACCGGTCCGGACATCGGGTCGCTGACCGACGTCCGGGTGGAGGATCTCGAGCTCTGCCCGCGGTTCAACGCCCGGGTCCTGACCGGGGTCGGGGTCACCGACTCGCCGGCCTGGCTGGCACGCCGCCTGACCGCGGCGGGCATGCGCCCGATCAACAACGTGGTCGACGCGTCGAACTACGTGATGCTGGAGCTCGGCCAGCCGACCCATCCGTACGATCTCGACAGGCTCGCCGGCCACGGGCTCCTGGTGCGGCGCGCCGAACCGGGGGAGCGGCTGACCACCCTCGACGGCGTCGAACGAACACTCGGGACCCGCGGTCCCGGACTCGGCGACACCGGCCAGGACTGCCTCATCTGCGATGCGGCGGGTGCCCCCGTGGGGATCGGCGGGGTCATGGGCGGGGCCTCCTCGGAGATCGGACCCGCCACCACGCGGGTGCTCCTGGAGGCCGCGTACTTCGTGCCGATGGCCATCGCCCGGACCTCCAAGCGGCTCAACCTGCGCACCGAGGCCTCGGCCCGGTTCGAGCGCGGCTGCGACCCCGCCGGCATCGACCGTGCCGCCGAGCGGTTCTGCGAGCTGGTGGCTCTCAGCGCGGGACCGGACCTCGCCCTCGCCGAGGGAGTGATCGACATCGTGGGCGACGTCCCGACCCCCCTCACCGTTCCGATCCGCCCGGACCGGGTCAACGCCCTCCTCGGCACCGGGCTCACCGCGCAGACCATCGCCGATCTGCTGGCCCCGCTCGGCATGCAGACCAGCGTTCCGGAGCGAGGCCCGGCCGACCTGCCCCTGGACGTGGTGGTCCCGACCTTCCGGCCGGACATCCGTCCCGCGCCGATGGGAGAGGCGGACCTGGCCGAAGAGGTCGCCCGCACCTACGGGTACGCCCGCCTGCCCCGGCGGGTGCCGGCCTGGCCCCAACCCGGACGGCTGACCGACCACCAGCGCGGACGGCGGCTGGTGAAGGACGTCCTCTGCGGGGTGGGCGCCACCGAGGCGTGGACCTCCACCTTCGTGACCGAGGACGACCTCCTGGGGGTCGGGTTCGCCCCGCCCCACATCGAGGTGGCAAACCCGTTGGTCGACGCCGAACGGTTCCTGCGGTCCTCGATGGCGCCCGGCCTGCTCCGGGCGGTGCGCTACAACCTCGACCGGCGCCAGGACGACCTCCGGCTCTTCGAGGTCGGCTCGGTCTTCCGACTTCCCGAGGTTGCGGCCCCCGACGGGCCGCCGGCCGAGTCCGGCGAGCGGGTGTCGGCGGTCTTCGTCGAGGACGGCGACGACGCCTGGGCCGCCGTCGCCGCCTGGCGCATCCTGGCCGATGCGCTCGGCCTGGTCCGCTGGCGGCTCGAACAGGGACCACGACGGGCCGCCCCGGTCACCCGGGTCCTCCACGAGCACCGATCGGCGACCGTGTGGAGCGATCCCGGACCGGACGCACCGCCGGACGCGCCCGTCGAGCTCGGGGTGCTCGGTGAGATCGATCCGACGATCACCGAGAGCTACGGTCTGGTCGGCCCCGACGGGCGCCCGCGACGGATCGGCTGGCTCGACGTCGACCTCGAGGTCCTGCTCGACCCGGGACGTGTCCCACGGCGGCCACTCGAGGCGGTGCCGGTCAGCCGGTTCCCCTCCTCGGACATCGACCTCGCCTTCGTCGTCGCCGACCGGGTGCCGGCCGGCTCGGTCCAGACCACGCTCGAGGCCGCCGGGGGTGAGTTGCTCGAGTCGGTGCACCTCTTCGACGTCTACCGGGGCCCACCGGTCGCCGACGGCTCGCGCAGCCTGGCCTTCCGGCTCCGCTTCTGCGCGCTCGACCGCACCCTGACCGACGAGGAGGTCGGCAGGCTGCGGTCGGCCTGTATCGCCGCGGTCGAGCAGGACCACGGGGCCGTTCTGCGCTGAGTCGACGCACCGAGCGGGCGACGTGCCGTCGCAGCGGGGTCGCTGGTGTGGTTGGGGAGTGGTTGCATAATAATGCGGATATGTGCATATAATTGCAGATGTCCGCTGTCCGCAGGGTCGGGGTCGTCGGGGCCTCCGGTTACGCCGGGGTCGAGCTGCTCCGGCTCTGTGCCGCCCACCCGGATCTCGAGGTGGCCGTGGCGACCGCCCGCACCCACGTCGGGGAGTCGGTGGGGGACCACACCCGCTCGCTTGCCCCGGCCTACCCCTCGCTGGTCTACGCCCCGACCGAACCGACCGTCCTGGACGGCCTGGACCTCGTCTTCTGCGCCTTGCCCCACGGGGAGTCGCAGCGCCTGGTGCCCGAGCTGGTGGAACGGGTCGGTGTGGTGGTCGACCTGGCGGCCGACTTCCGCCTGCGCGATCCTGCGCTGTACGGGACCTGGTACGGGGCGGAGCACTCCGCACCGGAGCTGCTCGACACGTTCGTCTACGGCCTGCCCGAGCTCCAGCGCGCCGTGCTCGCCGGCGCCACCCGCATCGCCGCCCCGGGGTGCTACCCGACCGCCGCGCTGCTCGCGCTCGCCCCACTGGTGGAGGCCGGCGTCCTGAGCCTGCCCGACGGGCTCGGAGGAGGGGCCGCGCCGCTGCTGGTGGACGCGGCGAGCGGGGTGTCCGGGGCAGGTCGGGCACCCTCCGAGACGCTCCACTTCGGCACGGTGGACGAGGACTTCGTCGCCTACGGGCTGCTCGACCACCGGCACACCCCCGAGATCGAGCAGGGTCTCGGGACGGCGGTGCTGTTCACGCCGCACCTCGCCCCCATGGTGCGCGGCATCCTCGCCACCTGTTATGCCCGCCCGGCCGAAGGCCACGCTCTCACCACGTCGGACGCGCTCGAGCTCCTGCGCACCCGGTACGCCGGCGAGCCCTTCGTGCTGGTGGGGAGCTCCCCGCCGTCGACCAAGTCGGCCAGCGGGTCGAACACGGCCCACCTCACCGCACGGGTCGATCCGCGCACGGGCTGGGTGGTGGTCCTCGCCGCCATCGACAACCTGGTCAAGGGCGCGTCGGGGCAGGCGCTGCAGTGCGCGAACCTCGCGCTCGGCCTCCCCGAGACGGCCGGGCTCCCGATCGCCGGGCTGTACCCGTGAGCATCACCACCCCCGCCGGGTTCGTGGCCGCCGGGCTGGCCGCGGGGATCAAGAGCTCGGGGACCCTCGACCTCGCACTGCTCGCCACCGAGGATTCCCGGGCGGTGCCGACCGCGGTCACCTTCACCTCGAACCGGGCCGCAGCCGCGCCGGTCCAGGTCAGCCGCTCCCACCATGCGGCCAACGGCGGTCGTTCCGCCGCGGTGGTGATCAGCAGTGGCAACGCCAACGCGGCGACCGGCGCGCAAGGTCGGGCGGACGCCGAGGCGATGTGCCTCCTCACCGCCGAGGGACTCGGCGTCGCTGCCGAGGAGGTCCTGGTGTGCTCGACCGGGCTCATCGGCATTCCCCTTCCCATGGGCCCGATCGCTGCGGCCATCCCTCGCCTGGTCGCCGCCCGGGCGCCCGGCCCCGAAGCCGGGTCGGACGCCGCCCTCGGGATCCTGACCACCGACTCGGGACGCAAGGAGGTCCTCGTCGAGTACCCGAGCTTCACCGTCGCCGGCATGGCCAAGGGGGCTGGCATGCTCGCGCCCGACATGGCCACCATGCTCGCGTTCCTCACCACGGACGCTGCGGTCGCTCCGGGTCCGCTCGCCGGCCTCCTGCGGAGTGCGGTCGACGACTCGTTCAATTCGATGTCGATCGACGGCAGCACCTCGACCAACGACACGGTGCTCCTGATGGCGTCGGGGCACGCCGGACCGGCCGACCCGGAGGTGGTGGCCGAAGCGGTGACCGAGGCGTGCACCGCGCTGGCAACCCAGATGGCCGCCGACGCAGAGGGGGCCTCCAGGATCTTCCAGGTGCAGATCACCGGAGCGCGCTCGGACGGCGAGGCGCACCGGGCCGCCCGCAAGGTCGCCGACTCGTTGCTCGTCAAGTGCTCGATCAACGGCGCGGATCCCTACTGGGGCCGGGTGGTGAGCGAGCTGGGCTCGGCCGGGGTCGAGTTCGAGATGGACCGGGTGACCGTCTCCTACGGTGGGACCACCGTCTGCCGGGGTGGGGTGGCCGCACCCCACGACGACGCTGCAGTGGCGGCACATCTCTCGGGGTCCCTGGTGCGGATCGAGTGCGGGCTGGGTCTTGCCGACGGCACCGGGGTGGTCATGGGGGTCGAGCTCGGCTACGGATACATCGACGAGAACCGGACGACGTCGTGACGGCCGATCTGCCCTCGGCACCCGTGCTCGCCCCCGGGGACAAGGCCGCCGTCCTGGTCGAGTCGTTGTCGTACATCAGGCGGTTCTGGGGGAAGGTGGTGGTGGTCAAGTACGGCGGCAGCGCCCTTGCCCCCGGCAGCGGAGACGGGACGGTCGACGAGGATGCCCTGGCCTCCTTCGCCGAGGACATCGTGCTCATGCGGTCGGTCGGCATGTTGCCCGTGGTCGTCCACGGCGGCGGTCCGCAGATCGGCGCGCTGATGGCCCGGGTGGGCAAGGAGGCCGAGTTCCAGGACGGCCTCAGGGTCACCGATGCGGACACCATCGACCTCGTCCGCATGGTCCTGGTCGGGAAGGTCAACCGGGACATCGTGCGGGCGATCAACGTGCACGGCGCGCTGGCGGTCGGGCTCTCCGGCGAGGACGCCAACCTGATCACCGCCACCGCCCGGTCGGAGGCGCTCGGGTACGTGGGCGATGTGGTCGGAGTCGACCCGGTCATCGTCCAGCAGCTGCTGGCGCAGGGGCTCATCCCGGTCGTCGCCACCATCGGCACCGACCAGTCCGGCCAGGCGTTCAACATCAACGCGGACACCGCGGCAGGCGCCCTGGCCTCAGCCCTCGACGCAGAGAAGCTGGTCTTCCTGACCGACGTGTCCGGCCTGCGCGCCGATCCGGCAGACCCGGGAACCCTCATCCACCGGGTCGGTGTCGACGTGCTCGACCGCATGGTGGCCACCGGCGTGGCAACCGGCGGGATGATCCCGAAGCTCGAGTCCTGCGCCCTGGCCGTCCGCGGCGGGGTCAGGAGCGCCCACCTGCTCGACGGCCGGACCCCCCACGCCCTGCTGCTCGAGATCTTCACCGACGAAGGCGTCGGGACCATGGTGATGGCCGATGCATGACCGGGGGGTTGCGGTGAACCCGCCGACCGCCGAGGACCGTTCCGCGCTCATGCACACCTATCCGGAGCCGCCGGTGACCTTCGTGCGCGGAGACGGCAGCGTGCTCTACGACAGCGAGGGCAACGCCTACCTCGACTTCCTCTCCGGTCTGGCCGTGACCTCGCTCGGCCACGCCCATCCCGCGGTCGCCGAAGCCATCGCCGACCAGGCACGGACCCTCAACCACGTCTCCAACCTCTTCGGGACGGTGTTGGCGCCCGAGGTGGCGGCCACCCTCGACCGCCTGGTCGGCGGGGGGACCGAACGGGCCGGGGGACAGGTCTTCTTCGCCAACTCGGGGGCCGAGGCGAACGAGTGCGCGCTCAAGCTCGCGCGTCGGTGGGCCGGTGACGGTCGCTACGCGGTGGTCTCCACGTGGGATGCGTTCCACGGCCGGACGCTGGCCACCCTGGCGGCCACCGGCCAGGTCGGCAAGCAGGTCGGCTTCGCGCCGATGCCCGACGGCTTCCACCATGTCCCCTACGACGACATCGAGGCCATGGACGCCGCCTGCGACCCGGACACGGTGGCGGCAGTCCTGGTGGAGCCGTTGCTCGGCGAGGCAGGCGTGGTGGTCCCCTCGTCCGACTACCTCGGGGCGATCCGCCAGCTGTGCACCGAGCGAGAGATCCTGCTCATGGTCGACGAGGTCCAGACCGGCCTCGGCCGTACCGGGCGATGGTTCGCCTTCCAGCACCTCGGTATCGAGCCCGACGTGGTGACCATGGCCAAGGCGCTCGGCAACGGGATGCCGGTGGGCGCCTGCTGGGCGCGTGCCGAGGTGGCCGCGGCGTTCGTCCCCGGTGACCACGGGAGCACCTTCGGGGGGCAGCCGCTCGCCCTCTCGGCGGTCCGGGCCACCCTGGCGGTCATGGAGCAGGAGGACGTGCCGGCACGCGCCATCCGAGCGGGAGCCCGGTTGCGGGACGGTCTCGAGCGGCTCCCCACCGTCGCCTCGGTGCGCGGCGAGGGCTTGCTGCTCGCCGCCGTCCTCGACCGCGAGCTCGCGGGTGCGGCCTGTCGTGAGGCGCTCGCCGCAGGTCTGGTGCTCAACGCGCCCCGCCCCGACGTCCTGCGTTTCGCCCCCTCGTTGCTGGTGTCCGACGACGAGATCGACCGGGCGCTGGGCATCCTCGGTCCCGTCCTCGCCGGTCTGGCGACCGACCTCGGCGGCGGCGCGGAGACCCAGGGGCACGGTCGGGCCGGGGAGGGTCGGTGAGCAGGGTGACCAAGCACCAGCGCCAGCACCGGATCACCAAGCTCCTCGAGACCCGGGCCGTCGCCAGCCAGGCCCATCTGGTCGAGCTGCTCGCGGCCGAGGGGGTCGAGGCGACCCAGACCACCGTCTCGCGGGACCTGGAGGAGCTCGGTGCACTCAAGGTGCGCCTTCCCGGTGGTGACACGGCATACGCACTGCCCGAACTGCCGTCACACCAGGTCGCACCCGAGGACCATCTGCGCCGGGTGCTCGGGGAGTGGGTGGTGGAGGCGGCCCATTCGGGCAACCTGGTGGTGCTGCGCACACCGCCGGGCTCGGCCCATGTCGTAGGCTCGGCCCTCGACCGCAGCGGACTCCCCGGAGTGATCGGCACCGTGGCCGGGGACGACACCGTCCTGGTGGTGGCATCGGAAGCGGTCGGAGGGCGGGCGGTGGCCGTTCGCCTGGCTGCGCTCTCGGGGACCGGCTCCAGTGGGACGATGGGTCCACCGGAGCGGCGTCCCGCGCCGGGCCGACCAGCGATGACGCAAGACGCAGGAACGACCGAGGCAAGGGGTGTGCAATGACCAAACGGGTGGTGCTCGCGTACAGCGGGGGACTGGACACCTCGGTCGCGGTCCGGTGGCTGATCGAACACCAGGGGGTCGAGGTCATCGCTGTGGCGGTCGACGTCGGGCAGGGCGCCGGGTCCGTCGGCGAGGACTGGGACGCCATCCGGACCCGCGCCCTCGCCGCCGGCGCGGTCGAAGCCGTCGTGGTCGACGCCCGGGCCGAGATGGCCGAGGACTTCTGCATGCCGGCGCTCCTGGCGAACGCCCGGTACGAGGGGAAGTACCCGCTCGTCTCCGCGCTCTCCCGACCGGTCATCGTGCGCCACCTGGTGGCCGAGGCCCGACGGCACGGCGCCGCCGCGGTGGCCCACGGCTGCACGGGCAAGGGCAACGACCAGGTGCGGTTCGAGGTCGGTACCCGGGCCCTGGCTCCGGACCTCGAGGTCATCGCCCCGGCACGCATGTGGGGTCTCACCCGCGAGGACTCGATCGAGTACGCGGCCAAGTGGGACATCCCGCTGTCGGTGTCCAAGGAGAAGCTCTACTCGATCGACGAGAACCTGTGGGGGCGTGCCATCGAGTGCGGGGTCATCGAGGACCCCTGGCAGCGTCCGCCCGAGGACGTCTACACGATGACCGTGCCCACCGCGGCGGAACCGACGGAGGTCACGGTCGGATTCGAGCGGGGCCTGCCGGTCGCGGTCGACGGCCGCCCGCTGCGACCCGAGCCGCTCATCGCCGAGCTCAACCGGCTGGTCGGGTCGTACGGGTTCGGCCGACTGGACATCGTCGAGAACCGCCGGGTCGGGATCAAGAGCCGCGAGACCTACGAGTGCCCGGGGGCGCTCGCCCTGCTGCTCGCCCACGCGGATCTCGAGGACCTCACCCTCGAGCGCGATCTCCATCACGAGAAGCTGCGCCTCGAGCCGCGCTGGTCGGAGCTGGTCTACGACGGCTTCTGGTTCTCCCCGCTCAAACAGGCCCTCGACGCCTTCTTCGCGGAGTCACAGCGCCACGTGACCGGCGAGGTGCGCCTGCGGCTCGAGGAGGGCCGTTGCTGGGTCGTGGGCCGGCGCAGCCCGGTGAGCCTCTACGACCACGGGCTGGCCACCTACGACGTCACCGACACCTTCCGCCACCAAGACGCCGAGGGGTTCGTCCGGTTGTGGGGGCTCGGCGTGGCGACCTGGTCTGCGCTCCAGGAGCACCCTCGGGGCGACGGGTCACCGGACGTGGCCCCGCGATGACCCTCTGGCACGGCCGCCTCCGCGGCGGCACCGCCGACGTGGTGATGGACTACTCGGTGAGCATCGACTACGACCGACGTCTTGCCCACGACGACATCACCGGGTCGCGCGCCCATGTGCGCGGGCTCGGCAGGGGCGGCCTCCTGACCGACGACGAGGTGGAGACCCTCCTCGGGACGCTCGACGCGATCGAGGGCGAGCTGAAGGCCGGGACGCTCACCTTCTTCCCCGAGGACGAGGACATCCACACGGCGGTGGAGCGGAGGGTGACCGAGCTGGCCGGCGAGCTCGGGGCGAAGCTGCACACCGGCCGCAGCCGGAACGACCAGATCGCGACCGATCTGCGCCTCTATGCGAAGCGGGAGCTGCGCGCCCTTGCCACCGAGGTGCTCGGGCTGCAGGAGGTGCTGGTCACGCGGTCGCGCGAGGTCGGTGACACCTATCTGCCCGGCTACACCCACCTGCAGCGGGCCCAGCCGGTCCTGCTCGCACACCACCTGCTCGCCCACGGCTGGGCGCTCGCCCGGGACGTCGACCGGTTGGTGGCGACGGTGACCCGGCTCGACGTCTCCCCCCTCGGGGCGGGGGCCCTTGCCGGCTCGTCGCTTCCGCTCGACCCGGACGGGGTGGCCGCCGACCTCGGGTTCGCCGCCCGGTTCGAGAACTCACTCGACGCGGTCTCGGACCGCGACTTCGTGGCGGAGGCCCTCTTCGACCTCGCCATGCTCGGGGTCCACCTCTCGCGGATCGGTGAGGAGCTGGTGCTGTGGTCGAGCGGCGAGTTCGGGTTCGCCGTCCTCGACGACGCCTTCGCCACCGGGAGCTCGATGCTGCCGCAGAAGAAGAACCCGGACGTGGCCGAGCTCGCACGCGGCAAGAGCGGCCGGCTCATCGGGAACCTGACCGGCCTGCTGGTCACCCTCAAGGGCCTCCCCCTCGCGTACAACCGCGACCTCCAGGAGGACAAGGAGCCGCTGTTCGACTCGGTCGACCAGACCCGGCTGGCACTGGCCGCGCTCTCGGGCCTCCTGGCGACGGTCGGCTTCGACGCGGGGCGCATGCAGGATGCGGCCGACGAGTCGGCGGTGGCCGCGGTCGACCTCGCCGAGTGGCTGGTGGAGCAGGGCATGCCCTTCCGGCAGGCCCATACCGTCGTCGGTGGCCTCGTGCACGACTCGATCGAACGCCATGTGCCCCTCGCCGAGCTGGTCGAGGCCCATCCCTCGCTCGGAGCCGACGCGGCCGCGCTGCTCCAGCCCGGGGTCGCAGTGACCCGGCGCACCACCCCGGGCAGCGCGGGCCCCGCAGCGGTCGGCGTCCAGCTGACCCGCTTCGTCCACCGGCTGGAGGCGGACCGCATCAGGGTGGCCGCGCTCGGGTGACCGGCCACGGGTGTAACGCGGGACGCCCCACCGCGGACCACGCACCCGTGAGGCGATCCCAGCGCTCCCGGCGGACGGTGGTGGCCGTCGCTACGGCCTGCCGCGGCCACTCCGCCCTGATCCTCGATGGGAGGCTGTCGCGGTGATCGTCCTGTTGCTGATCGGGTTCCTCGGCGGGCTGGTCACGGGGATCTCCCCCTGCATCCTGCCGGTGGTCCCGGTCATCTTCGCCGCCGGCGCGGCGAGCGCCCTCGACGACGGACCGCCGACCGGGGGCCGGCCGTCCACGCCGCTGCCGGACCGTGCGCCGGTCGGGGCGGGGGCTCGGAGCACGGCCACCGGGGCGGACGGTGTGATCGGGGAGCCTGAGGCCGTTCCGGCCGGCTCCCCGGTGCCCGGGAGCCGGGTACCGGAGAACGAGGCCCGTCAGCGGCTCTCCGAGCTCCGGCGACGCCGTCGGCCGTTCGCCGTCGTGGCCGGCCTCGTCCTCAGCTTCTCGGTGGTCACCCTGTTCGGCACCTGGGTGCTGGGTTCCCTCGGACTGCCGTACGACCTCCTCCGCTGGCTCGGGTTGGCGGTTCTCGGGGTGGTGGGCCTCGGCCTCATGGTCCCCGCCGTCGGCGACCTCCTCGAAGTCCCCTTCGCCCGGCTGACCGCCGGCCGCCCGGTCGTCGAGGGAGGTGGCTTCGTCCTGGGTCTGAGCCTCGGCCTGGTCTTCGTCCCCTGCGCCGGCCCGGTCCTCGCGGCGATCACGGTGGTGGGGGCCACCCACCACGTCGGGTTCTCGGCGATCCTGCTCACCGTGGCCTTCTCCCTCGGGGTGGCCATCCCGCTGCTCGTGTTCGCGCTGCTGGGTCAGCGGCTCGCCGGACGGATGCAGGTCATCCGGACCCACGCCGCCCAGGTGCGCACGGTCATCGGGGCCGTGCTACTGGTGACCGCGTTGGTCCTCGCGCTCAATCTGACCGACGGACTGCAACGGGATGTCCCCGGGTACACCGGCGCCCTCCAGACCCACCTCGAGTCGAACGCCTCGGCCAAGCGGGCCCTGGCCGGGGTCACCGGGCAGACCACCGGCGGCGCGCTGGCGGACTGCTCACCGACGAGCCCGGTGCTCCAGCGCTGCGGTCCGGCACCTGCCTTCCTCGGGATCACCCGCTGGCTCGACACGCCGGGCGGCCGGCCGCTCTCGATCCGGGGGCTGAGAGGCCGGGTGGTCCTGGTCGACTTCTGGACCTACTCGTGCATCAATTGCCAGCGGACCCTGCCCCACGTGGAGGCCTGGGACGCGACCTACGCCCGGGACGGACTGACCGTGGTGGGCGTCCACACCCCGGAGTTCGCCTTCGAACACGTCACGTCCAACATCACCGCGGCGGCCGCCCAGTTGGGGGTGCACTACCCGATCGCCGTGGACAACAACTACGGCACCTGGAACAACTACCAGAACTCGTACTGGCCGGCCGAGTACCTCGTCGACGCGACCGGAGAGGTGCGTCACGTCGACTTCGGGGAGGGGAGCTACTCCGCCACCGAGACCTTCATCCGCCAGCTGCTCACCGCTGCCGACCCCAAGGTGGTGCTCCCACCCCGGACCGACGTGGCGGACCTCACCCCCCAGGAGCAGACGACACCCGAGTCCTATCTCGGCTATCAGCACGGGGTGCCCAACCTGGCCGGGCAGGGAGTGGTGCCCGACGAGATGACCGACTATGCGGTCCAGGCCAGCCTTCCCCAGGACGGATACGCCTACGGGGGCCAGTGGAACATCGGGAGCGAGGCCTCGACCGCGGGGGCCGGGGCCACCCTCGGCCTGCACTTCCAGGCCCGGGACGTGTACCTCGTACTCGGCGGCTCCGGCACGATCCAGGTGTCGCTCGACGGCCGGCCGGACCGCACGGTGGTGGTGGCGGGCGAGCCCAAGCTCTACCAGCTGGTCGGGCCGGGCCCGTACCAGGACGCCACGGTCACCCTGTCCGTGCCGGCCGGCGTCCAGGCCTACGACTTCACCTTCGGGTGACCGACCCCGGTGCCCCCGGGGCTGCACGACACCGCGGACCGGTCTCCGTACCGTTGACAGCCCCGCCTGGAGGACGTAGGACACACGGAGCGAGCGGGCGAGATGCGGGATCCCCCGGGGAGGGCGGCCGATGAGCGAGCGTGAACCAGATCGGGACCTCGGCACGAGGAGCCGGCGAGGAGTGGGGCGGGGTCCCGCCGGCCGCCACGCCCTGGTCGGTGGGGCGGTCGTCGCGATCGCGGTGCTCACCACCGCCTGCAGCTCGAACAGCGGGTCATCCGGGACGACCACCACCACTACCACGACCACGACCGCCCAGGCGGCGTCGACCTCCTCGTCGACCGCTGCCGGCACCTCCGACGTGGTCGGAACGGCTGCCCGGGGCTCCCTCGGGGTGATCCTCGTCGACCACTCGGGGGCGACCCTCTACCGCTACACCCCGGACGGGACCGGGAAGAGCACCTGCACCGGGGGGTGCGCCGCCGCGTGGCCCCCGGTCACGGTGCCCGCCGGCACGGCCCACGTGGTGGCCGGCAGCGGGATCCCGGCGGGCGACCTCGGAACCATCACCCGTCCGGACGGCACGACCCAGGTCACCTACAAGGGGATGCCCCTCTACCGGTACGCCGGCGACACCGCGGTCGGCCAGGCGA